>NZ_CP075564.1:765000-3675000 GCF_020423125.1 Aeromonas media | reverse complement strand
CAGACAGCTAGGATGTTGGCTTAGAAGCAGCCATCATTTAAAGAAAGCGTAATAGCTCACTAGTCGAGTCGGCCTGCGCGGAAGATGTAACGGGGCTCAAACCAGGCACCGAAGCCGCGGATTCACACTTATGTGTGAGTGGTAGGGGAGCGTTCTGTAAGTCTGCGAAGGTGTATCGAGAGGTATGCTGGAGATATCAGAAGTGCGAATGCTGACGTAAGTAACGATAAAGGGGGTGAAAAGCCTCCTCGCCGGAAGACCAAGGGTTCCTGTCCAACGTTAATCGGGGCAGGGTGAGTCGACCCCTAAGGTGAGGCCGAAAGGCGTAATCGATGGGAAGCAGGTTAATATTCCTGCACGACTTGTAATTGCGATGGGGGGACGGAGAAGGCTAGGTGGGCCAGGCGACGGTTGTCCTGGTGAAAGTGCGTAGGTGGTGTTTCTAGGCAAATCCGGAGACACAACACTGAGACACGAGACGAAGCCACTACGGTGGTGAAGCCATTGATGCCCTGCTTCCAGGAAAAGCCTCTAAGCTTCAGATTACAAGTCATCGTACCCCAAACCGACACAGGTGGTCGGGTAGAGAATACCAAGGCGCTTGAGAGAACTCGGGTGAAGGAACTAGGCAAAATAGAACCGTAACTTCGGGAGAAGGTTCGCTCTTGACAGTGAAGTCCCTTGCGGATGGAGCAGTTGGGAGTCGCAGTGACCAGATGGCTGGGACTGTTTATCAAAAACACAGCACTCTGCAAACACGAAAGTGGACGTATAGGGTGTGACACCTGCCCGGTGCCGGAAGGTTAATTGATGGGGTTAGCGCAAGCGAAGCTCTTGATCGAAGCCCCGGTAAACGGCGGCCGTAACTATAACGGTCCTAAGGTAGCGAAATTCCTTGTCGGGTAAGTTCCGACCTGCACGAATGGTGTAACCATGGCCATGCTGTCTCCACCCGAGACTCAGTGAAATCGAATTCGCCGTGAAGATGCGGTGTACCCGCGGCTAGACGGAAAGACCCCGTGAACCTTTACTACAGCTTGGCACTGAACATTGAACCTACATGTGTAGGATAGGTGGGAGGCTTTGAAGGCGTGACGCCAGTTGCGCTGGAGCCGTCCTTGAAATACCACCCTTGTATGTTTGATGTTCTAACGCAGGGCCCTGAATCGGGCTCGCGGACAGTGCCTGGTGGGTAGTTTGACTGGGGCGGTCTCCTCCCAAAGAGTAACGGAGGAGCACGAAGGTTGGCTAATCCTGGTCGGACATCAGGAGGTTAGTGCAATGGCATAAGCCAGCTTAACTGCGAGACGGACAGGTCGAGCAGGTACGAAAGTAGGTCATAGTGATCCGGTGGTTCTGAATGGAAGGGCCATCGCTCAACGGATAAAAGGTACTCCGGGGATAACAGGCTGATACCGCCCAAGAGTTCATATCGACGGCGGTGTTTGGCACCTCGATGTCGGCTCATCACATCCTGGGGCTGAAGTCGGTCCCAAGGGTATGGCTGTTCGCCATTTAAAGTGGTACGCGAGCTGGGTTCAGAACGTCGTGAGACAGTTCGGTCCCTATCTGCCGTGGGCGTTGGATGATTGAAGGGAGTTGCTCCTAGTACGAGAGGACCGGAGTGAACGAACCTCTGGTGTTCGGGTTGTCACGCCAGTGGCACTGCCCGGTAGCTAAGTTCGGAATCGATAACCGCTGAAAGCATCTAAGCGGGAAGCGAGCCCTGAGATGAGTCATCCCTGACCCCTTGAGGGTCCTAAAGGGCCGTTGGAGACCACAACGTTGATAGGTGGGGTGTGTAAGCGCGGCGACGTGTTGAGCTAACCCATACTAATTACCCGTGAGGCTTAACCATACAACACCCAAGAAGTGTTCTGAGACTTGTAACAGACCCCAAGAACTACTAACTAATTCAGTGATAATGACAAGGCAAACTAGCCGAGTTGTTATTCACGTCAGCTTTCCAGATGAAGTTTTTTGCCTGGCGGCCATAGCGCCGTGGAACCACCTGATCCCATGCCGAACTCAGAAGTGAAACGCGGTAGCGCCGATGGTAGTGTGGCATTCGCCATGCGAGAGTAGGACACTGCCAGGCACCCAATACAAGAAACCCCGCTCACTCGAGCGGGGTTTTTTATTGTCTGAAAATTAGCGCATTGACTGATAATTGACCTCTAACTTTGACGACATGTTCCCTCGGTCCAAAAACCTCGACCATCTTCTGTTCGATATTTATCCATTATCGCCACGTGCTGGATATAAAAAGCACAGAATGTGATGACTCTACCTTTCTTGTGATGCCTGCTCTGCTTTAATTCGTCTGCCCACGTTCGATGGGCCAAGGAATCACAATAATCTGAGGAATGGACACATGTTCAAAAGAACAGTAACGATGATGCTGGCGGCGGGAACCCTGGTATTAGGCGGTTGCGCATCCAATGGTGGTGCAGAGCAGGCGGCAGACAACAGCGACTTCGACGGCAAGTCCATCTACCTGCGCGGGGAGATGAACGACTGGATGGCGACCGATGAGAGCAAGGTTGTCAAGGTAGCAGACAAGCTCTACATGGCCAAGGGAACGCTCAAGAAAGAGTGGGCGCCCTACAAGTTCAAGTTCGCCGATTCCGGCTGGAGCTGTGGTACCAACTTCGGCTACAAGAGTCCGAGTGACGGCGTCGCCGTGCTGGGCGGAGAGCCTGTGCCGGTCAACCCCTGCTCCAAGTATGAGGACATGAAGTTCTCGCCGGATGCTGACGGTGTCTACGAGTTCTATCTGAATATGGCGGGTGAGACGCCGAGCGTGTACGTCAAGAAGCCCTGAGATTTCCCCTCCCGTTAAATTCATCGGGAAATGAACTGGTTAAATGCCCTGGCCCAAATATCTGCTGGCCGGGGCATTTTTTTAGGATAGAATCGGCGCCCCGTGAGAGAGATACTATATATAGTGTTATCTGGTTTATATGAAACCTATTAGTTGTGTTTTTAACTCTGTCATGACGTTGTTGCATTCACATAAGGTGGCTTGAAAATGGCTAAATCCAACCCTGTTCTGGAGAGTGGACCCGGTTCTGCCCTCATCCCCATGCAGGAAACTTCCCTCGAGATCTGGGACAGCAAGTATCGCCTCAAGAGCAAGGATGGGGAGCCCATCGATGGCACCATAGACGAGACTTATCAGCGGGTTGCCCGTGCGCTGGCGGCCCAGGAGAGCGAGCCCGATGCCTGGTATGAGCCCTTCCTGTGGGCGCTGCGCAATGGCGCCATCCCGGCGGGTCGCATCACTTCCAATGCCGGGGCCTTCGAGCACAAGCCGGCCACCTCGACCATCAACTGCACCGTCTCCGGCACCATCGAAGATTCGATGGACGACATTCTCGGCAAGGTGCACGAGGCCGGCCTGACCCTGAAAGCGGGCTGCGGCATCGGTTATGACTTCTCGACCCTACGCCCGCGTGGTGCCTTCGTCTCCGGCGCCGGGGCCTATACCTCGGGCCCGCTCTCCTTCATGGATATCTACGACAAGATGTGTTTCACCGTCTCGTCAGCCGGTGGTCGTCGCGGCGCCCAGATGGGTACCATGGATATCCGGCATCCCGACGTGATCGAGTTCATTCAGGCCAAACGGGAAGATGGCCGCCTGCGCCAGTTCAACCTATCCCTGCTGATCACAGAAGAGTTCGTCAAGGCGGTGAAGGAGGATGCTCCCTGGCGGCTTATCTTCCCCTACACCGCCAAAGAGGTGGAGCAGGACGGCATCGCCCTGGATGATCCCGCTCAGGTGCTCTGGGCCGACTGGCCGAACAAGGAAGGAGTGGTGATCAACGCGCTGGGGCAGGTGGCCTGCAAGGTCTACAAGACCCTGCCAGCGCGCAAGCTGTGGAACGTCATCATGACCTCCACCTATGACTATGCGGAGCCCGGTTTCATCCTGATCGACAAGGTCAACCAGATGAACAACAACTGGTTCTGCGAGGAGATCCGCGCCACCAACCCCTGTGGTGAGCAGCCCTTGCCCCCCTATGGCGCCTGCCTGCTGGGGTCGGTCAATCTGACCAAGTTTGTCCGCGAGCCCTTCACCGAGCGGGCCGCCTTCGACTGGCAGGCGTTTCGCAAGGTAGTGGCCATCTTCACCCGCATGCTGGACAACGTGGTGGAGATCAATCAATTGCCGCTCCCTAAGCAGCGCGAGGAGATCACCGCCAAGCGCCGCCACGGCATGGGCTTCCTCGGCCTGGGGTCGACCCTCACCATGCTGCAGATAAAGTACGGCTCTGCCGCTTCTGTCGCCTTCACCGAGCAGGTCTCCCAGGAGCTGGCCATGACCGGCTGGCAGGAGTCCCTGGCGCTGGCGAAAGAGAAGGGCCCTGCCCCCATCATGGAGCAGGAGTTCGAGGTGACCGGCAAGATGTTGCGGCTGCGCCCCGAGATGGCGGCCGATGGCATCAAGCTCGGCGACAAGGTGAAGGGCAAGGTGCTGCATGCGTGCTACAGCCGCTACATGCAACAGGTGGCCGAGGTGGATCCCGCCCTGGTGGCCGCACTGGCCGAGGTGGGTGGGCGTTTCACCCACCACAGCAGCATAGCGCCGACCGGTACCATCTCCCTGTCGCTTGCCAACAATGCCAGCAACGGTATAGAGCCGAGCTTCGCCCATCACTACAGCCGCAACGTCATCAAGGCGGGCAAGAAGAGCAAGGAGAGCGTGGATGTCTACTCCTTCGAGCTGCTGGCCTACCGGGAGCTCATCAATGCTGGCGCCATGCCTTACACCGAGGATGAAGCCTGCCGTCTGCCGGATTACTTCATCACCGCCGACGACATCAGCCCGGCCCAGCACGTGGACATCCAGGCCGCGGCCCAGCGCTGGATAGATTCGTCCATCTCCAAGACGGCCAACGTACCGACCGACTTCCCGTTCGAGCAGTTCAAGGACATCTACATGTATGCCTCGGACTCAGGCCTCAAGGGCTGCACCACCTTCCGCTTCAACCCCGAGGCCTTCCAGGGCGTGCTGGTGAAGGAGAAGGATCTGGAAAACACTCAGTACGAGTTCACCCTGGAGGATGGCTCCGTCATCACGGTGAAGGGGAACGAAGAGATCGAATACGATGGTGAGCTGCACACCGCCGCCAACCTCTACGACGCCTTGAAAGAAGGCTATTACGGTAAATTCTGAGAACAGATTATGGTCAAGAAGATCGACAGGAAAATCGTCGCCTACAAGGTGAAAACCCGGGATGAGCCGCAAGAAGCGCCGGCTCCTCAGGATGACGTGGTGCACATGCACGAGACGGTACTGCGTCCGGAGCGGCTGATGGGCACCACCTACAAGCTGAAGACGCCGGAGCATGTCTCCGAGCACTCGCTGTTCATCACCATCAACGACATCATTCTCAACGAGGGCACGGTCCACGAGACGCGCCGTCCGTTCGAGATCTTCATCAACTCCAAGAGCCTGGAGCACTACCAGTGGATAGTGGCGCTGACCCGCATCATCTCTGCGGTGTTTCGCAAGGGCGGGGATGTCACCTTCCTGGTGGAGGAACTGAGATCCGTGTTCGATCCCAAAGGGGGTTATTGGAACAAGGGCAAGTATGTGCCATCGCTCATCGCCGAAATTGGCAACGTGATCGAGACTCATCTCACCGAGATAGGCATGCTCAAGGCCACCGGGCTGGATGAGCACCAGCAGGCGTTTCTGGCCGAGAAGCAGGCACAGATCCAGGCCGAACAGGAGGCTGACGTCCAGCAGGCAGGCAGCGGCTTCCCGGCCAGTGCGGCGCTCTGCTACAAGTGCCACACCAAGGCGCTGGTGCAAAAGGATGGCTGCATGACCTGCCTCAACTGTGGCGATTCCAAGTGTGGCTAGCAGGTGCGGTTAGTCCGAAAAGCAGTATGAAAAGACCGGCCTGTGGGCCGGTCTTTTCTATTGGGTATTTTCTGTTCAGTCAGTCGCGGGAGCCAAAGGGATTTGTTGCACGCTGGTAAAATCGGGCGTAGCGTTGGGGGTAATAAAACTGTCACGGCCGTGTGGTTTCAATGACATCTGAGATTCACACACGTGGCACCTTCAGTGCCAAGGAGGATGCTTATGGACAACACGGACCGAAAGCTGTTTATCCTGGATACCAACGTTCTGCTTCACGAACCCCTCGCCATTTACTCCTTCAAAGAGCACGACGTGCTCATTCCCATGACGGTGCTCGAAGAGCTCGACAACATCAAGGATCGCCAGAAAGACGTCAGTCGTGATGCCAGGGTCGCCATCCGGGCGCTGGAAGACGTGTTTCGCGACGCCAACCCCGAACAGATAGTGCAGGGGGTGGCCCTGGCCGGCGAGGCGAGCGGTCATATCTCCATCTTCAGCGATCACCATCTGCCCCAGGATGCCGAGGTGTTCACCGACAAGGAGGCGGACAACCGCATCATCAACGCGGCCCTCTACCTGCAAAAGCATGAGATGAAACGCCAGGTGGTGCTGGTCACCAAAGACATCAACATGCGCCTCAAGGCCAAGGGGGCGGGCCTTGCCCATGTGGAGGATTATCGCAGCGACCAGCTCATCGACGACATCCGTCTGCTCGCCAAGGGCTTTCAGGTGGTGCCCGGCAGCTTCTGGGAGCGGGTGGGCGAGTGCGACAGCGAAACCCATGGCCGCGATACGGTGCACGTTATTGATGCCAACTTGTTGGAGGGGGTACACGTCAACCAGTACCTGCTGGACGAGGAGAACTTCTTTGCAGCCAGGGTACTCAGCCACGATGGCAACAAGATCCGTCTCAAGGATCTGGGCCGCGAGCGGCTGATGTCACGCAAGGCCTGGGGGGTGCACCCCAAGAACGTCTATCAGGGGATGGCGCTGGATGCTCTGCTGGATCCGCACATCGACCTGGTGATCCTGACCGGCCCGGCGGGCTGCGGCAAGACATTGCTCGCCATGGCTGCGGCCCTGGAGCTGGTGATCGAAAAGGGGATCTACGAGAAGGTGATCGTCACCCGTAACACCCCGGAGATCGCCGAGAGCATCGGCTTCCTGCCCGGTACCGAAGAAGAGAAGATGATGCCCTGGCTGGCGGCGGTGACCGACACCCTGGAAGTACTGCACAAGCAGGACGAGAACATGAGCGGCTCGCTGAGCTACATCATGGAGAAGGCCAACATCCAGTTCAAATCGGTCAACTTCATGCGCGGGCGCAGCATCCAGAACACCTTCGTGCTGCTGGACGAGTGTCAGAACCTGACTGCTTCCCAGATCAAGACCATCATCACCCGCTGCGGCGAGGGGACCAAGATAGTCTGCTCCGGCAACCTGGCGCAAATAGACTCCAACTACCTGAGCCCGGTGACCTCGGGGCTGACCTACATAGTCGAACGGTTCAAGGACTTCGACGGCAGTGCCAATATCTTCCTGAACGGGGTGGTGCGCAGCCGGCTGGCCTCGTTCGCCGAGGAAAATCTCTGATTTAACTGACTATCTTCATACGGAAAAAGGGAAGCCAGCGGCTTCCCTTTTTTGATCCCGTTGCCGTCATTACCCTTGTGCACGACCAAGGTAACGTAGCAGTCCGGGGTGCTCGCTGTTCTGCAGTATGTCGGGTTTGCCCTGCAGGGCGATGCGCCCTTCGTCCACGAACAACACCTGATCGGCGATCAGCTGGGCATCCTCCGGGGTTATGCCAGGGGGAGACCATCAGCTTGTTGGCCATCCACTATGGAGATAGAGCACGACCAAGGTAACGTAGCAGTCCGGGGTGTTCGCTGTTTTGCAGTATGTCGGGTTTGTCCTGCAGGGCGATGCGGCCTTCATCCACGAACAAGACCTGATCGGCGATAAGCTGGGCATCCTCCGGGTTGTGGGACACCATGATCACAGTGATGCCCTGCTCGCAGGCGAGACGGGCCACTTCGGCCAGCATCTCCCGGCGCAGGGCGGGATCCAGGGCCGAGAAGGGCTCATCCAGCAGCAACAGCGGTTTTCCCCGCACCAGGGCGCGGGCCAGCCCGACCCGCTGTTGCTGTCCGCCGGAGAGCTGCTCCGGCAGGCGGCTCAGCATGTCGCCAAGACCGACCCGCTCTGCGCCCTGCTTCACCTGCTCGCGCTGTGCCGGACTTAGGCGCAGGCCCGGGTGCAGGCCGATGGCAATGTTGTCGAACACAGACAGGTGCAGGAAGAGGTTGTGATCCTGAAACAGGGTGGTGACAGGGCGCTCGGCCGGGCCGAGCGGCAGCAGATCGACGTCATCGAAACTGAGGCGGCCGGACTCCACCGGCACGAAACCTGCGATCATGCCGAGCAGGGTGGACTTGCCGGCGCCGCTCGGCCCTATCAGGGCCGTGATCTCCCCTCTGGGCAGGGTGGCGCTGAAGCTGACGCGCCAATCCGGGTAGCTGGTGACCAGCTGATCAATGTTCAGCATGTTGTCTTCTCCAAGAGGCCGCTTGACCAGCTGTCTGGCCGAATAAACGGTGAGGGTGGAGTCGTACGCTCTGTGCCTCAATGTTCAGCATTTTTTCCTCCAAGACCCCGCTCAACCAGCCAGAACAGGGAGAAACAGAGCGTGAGCAGCAGCAGGGCGGTGGCGGCCGCCTCGGTCAGCCGGTAGCTGCCGAGCTGCTGATAGAGCAGCCAGGGCAAGGTGGTGAGAGCCTGGCTGCCGAACATGGCGATGGCGCCGAGATCCCCGAGGGACAATATCATGGAGAGCGCCATGGCGAGCGCCAGCGGGCGGCGCAGCAGAGGCCACTCCACCAGTCGCAGGCGATGCAGACCGCGCACCCCCAGGCTGTCCGCCAGCCGGTCATACTGACGCACCACCAACTGCATGGGGGCGCTGAGGGTGCGCAGCACATAGGGCAGCGCCATCAGGGCGTTGACCAGCACCACCAGCCAGGGGCCCAGAGCAAAGACATCGGTGAAGGGCATGAACATGATGAACAGCCCTGTGCTCAGCACCACTGCCGGGATCATCAGGATCATGGAGCCGCTGGCCTCCCACAGGGCGGCGGCCCGCCGCTTGCGCCCACGCACCCTCAGGTGGCGGCTGGTGAGCAGCAGACTGGCGCCGAGCAGGGTCGCGAGCGACCCGGCCGCCAGGGCGATGGCCAGGGACTGGCCGCCCGCCTGCCACAGTTGGAGGGATGCCAGCGCCGTCAGCAGGCCGGGGTTGAAACCGGCCACGACTATGGCTAGCAGGGGGGGCAGGAAGATGGCAAGCCCGGTGGCAAGGGCCAGCCCATCCACCAGGCCTGTCCCCGGCTGATGGCGATCCGGCCTCAGGCAGGGGCGGCGGCTGGTGAGACGGCTGGCCGGGGTGGTCTGCAGCCTGTGTTGCAGCAGGAGCAGGGCGACGGTCAGCAGCAGCTGTACCAGCGCCAGTCCGCCCGCGGTGGCGAGATCGAAATCGAAACGCAGTGCCTGATAGACGGCCACTTCCAGGGTGGTGGACTTGGGGCCGCCGCCCAGCGCCAGCACTGTGGTGAAGCTGGTGAAGCAGAGCATGAAGATGAGGCTGGCGAGCCCCGGCAGTATGCCGCGGATGAGCGGCCACTCCAGCAGCTGGAAGATATGGGAGGAGCGCATGCCGAGCTGGCTGGCGAGGCGCCAGGAGGATTCGGGGATGCTCTCTATGCTCTGCAGGATGAGTCTGGCTGCCAGCGGCATGTTGAAGAAGACATGGGCCAGCAGGATGCCGAACAGGCCGTACAGGTAGTTGCCGGGATCCAGCTCCAGGCCGCGCAGCAGCTGTGGCAGCCAGCCCTGGCGACCGTGCACCGCGACCATGCCGAAGATGGCGATGATGACCGGTAGCACCAGGGAGAGGCCGAACAGCTTGAGCAGCAGGCGACGGCCGGGGAAGCGGCGCCGCGCCAAGGCCCGGGCGACCGGAATGGCAAGCCCCAGGCTCAGCAGGGTGGAAAGCAGCGCCTGCCCCAGGCTGAAGCCCAGCACATGGCGCAGGTAGGGATCGGCCAACAGAGTGCGGGGAGACAAGGTGCCCGCCTGCCACAGCAGGGCCGCGAGCGGCCCGAGGGACAACAGCAGGATCAGAAAGGTGGCCGCACTGCCTGGCAGCCACCAGAGGGGACGAGTGTCTGCGTTCACTGGGTGACGGCTTGCAGCCATTCGCGGATCCAGTTCTTGCGATTGGCGGCCACTTCATCAGAGGTGAAGCTCAGCGGCTTGGCGACCGTGATCATCTGCTCGAAGCCCTTGGGCAGCGGCTGGTCGATCACCGGGTACATCCAGTTGCCGGCGGGGATCTCCTGCTGGAAGACCGGGCTCACCATGAACTGCAGGAACTGGTCAGCCAGCTTGTCCTGGGTAGCGCTTTTCAGCTTGGCGGCCACTTCCACCTGACGGTAATGCCCCTCTGCGAAGGCGGCCGCCTGATACTGGGGTTTGTTCTCGGCGATCAGGTGATAGGCGGGGGAGGTGGTATAGGAGAGCACCATGTCCGCCTCGCCGTCGAGGAACATGCCATAGGCCTCCGACCAGCCCTTGGTGACGGTGACCGTCTTTTTGGCCAGCTGTTCCCAGGCGGCGGGGGCCTGATCGCCATAGACAGACTTCATCCAGAGCATCAGCCCCTGGCCCGGGGTGGAGGTGCGGGGATCCTGATAGATCACCTTGAGATCCTGGCGTTCCACCAGCTCTTTCAGGCTCTTGGGGGGCTGCTTGAGTTTGTCCTTGTCGTAGACGAAGGCGAAGTAGCCGTAGTCATAGGGGACGAAGGTGTCATCCTGCCAGCCGCCCGGCACCTTGAGGGCGTCGAGCCTGGTGTGATGGGGGGCGAACAGGCCGCTCTGCTTGGCCTCGCTGACCAGAGCATCGTCCAGCCCCAGCACCAGGTCTGCCTTGCTGTGCTGACCTTCCAGCCGCAGCCGGTTGAGGATGGCGACACCGTCTTCCAGGGCCACCAGATTGAGGGTGCAGCCGCACTCCTTCTCGAAGGCCTGCTTGATCTTGGGACCCGGGCCCCATTCGGCGGCGAAGGAGCTGTAGGTGTAGACGGTGAGGGTGTCGGCGGCAAATGCCTGGGCAGAGAGCAGGCCGGTCGCGAGCAGCAGCAGGGTCTTCATCAATGGCACTCCTGTGAGTAATGAGGTGCCATGGGCCGCGGTCTGCGCATCAATGGCACCTCTCTTGTGGTGAGGGCCAGCGGATGAGGGCGCAAAAAACGCGCGCCATGCCTCAAATTCCTCCGCCAGCATTATCTGGATCAGGTTCACGGGTATAATCTCAGCGGTAAACCGCACCCCGTTTGAGCAACGAACCGCATTGTATTGACCTTCTTTGGGGGAGGCCAGCACTATGTTTCAGGGGCCGCGCCGTGCGAGCCACCACCAAGGAGGATGCCCCCAGTGATCACCAGCACCAAGGAAAGACGTGCCTTCCAGCGCATGGTCATCAACGCCCCTGTCACCCTGTTCCAGCACCAGAAGGTGCTTGAAGGAGTCTGCCGGGATCTCAGCGCCAATGGCATGGGGGTCGAGGTGAACGAACACGGGTTTGATCTGGCCCAACCCATCCGGGTGAGCCTGGCCACCAGCAGCAACCTGCTGCCCCCCTTCGAGGCCCAGGCCCGCATAGTGCGGGTGCTGGAGGAGGAGGGTGGGCTCTTGCTGGCCCTGGAGTTCCTGCCGCTGACCTGAGTCCGCACGCCACCCTGTTCCATCGACCAGCCACCGGCTGGTCGATGCATTTTCGGCCCGGGCCAACCTTGCCTTCCCGCCCGGATCGCCGCTCCGGAGGCGACTCAGTGGCTGGCCAGCACGGGTTGGACGCTCAATTGCTTGCTGTCGACCAGCGTCTTGCTGGTGACGGCGATCTGGCCCATGGGGAGCTGGGCGGGGCCGGTCGGTTCCAGCAGCAGATAGGTCTCCCCTTGCCAGCTCAGGGTCGCCTGACCCGGGCCAGCCGGCAACGCGACTCCCAGCAGGGCATGACCCGGCACGAACACCATGGCCTGTTTCAGCTCGGGAAAGCGCTGGGCCAGCAGGGCCGCCATCAGGGTCACCTTGCTGTCGCAGTCCCCCCGGTTCTGCTCCAGCACCTGGCGCGGGCTCAGAAAGCCCTTGCCCGATCGCCCCGACTGGCTGTCGAGCAGCTGATAAGGGATGGCCTGGATGAAGTCGAGCATGTGCTCCACCGTCTTCTGGCGCGCCTCTGTCTCTGTGGCCCCCTCCTGCTTGAGCTGTTCGGCCAGGGGCGCCAGTTCGGCGCGGCTCTCCAGGGCGATGCGTACATGATCCTGCTTGATGGCGGGGGCGCCGTCGGGCGGGGTGAAGGGCTGGAAGTAGTGCTGCTTGAGCCACTCGGCCTCCAGCATGGCCTGCTCCGGCTTGACCCATAGCGAGGCTTCCCTGGCCTTGTCGGCGTTGCGGCTCTTGAGGCTGAGGGCGAGGCTGGGGCGAGAGAGGGAGAACTGCACCTCGGGGAACTCAAGTGCAGCCTGCTGCAGCAAGCTCTGCAGCACCTCCTCCTGCATCCTGGCCGGGCGATAGGCGATGAGCGGTGGCAGCTTGCCCGCCTCCAGCCGGTAGCTGAGTTGCTGGGCCTTGCCTTCCTTGTCTTGCCAGCCGACGTTGAGCTGGCCGCCGTTGCTGTTGAAGTAGGTCTGTCCGCCCAGGGCCGGGAGGCTGAGCAGCAGGCTGAGCAGTGAAAGGGCGCCCCTTGCGGACATAGGTGTCTCCTGTCGGACATGCAGAGGTGGCGGGCCTTGTACAGCGACCCGACAATAAAACAGGGAGCCTCGGCTCCCTGTTGATTCTACTCGTTTTCTTGTCGCAGGCTCGTCAAATCCAGCTCGGCTGCTTCGCCTCGAAGGCGCTGATGGCGGCCTCGTGTTGCAGGGTCAGGCCGATGGCATCCAGCCCGTTGAGCAGGCAGTAGCGGCGAAACTCGTCGATCTCGAAACCGAACGTGAGCGCGCCGGCGCGCACCTGGTTCGCCTCCAGATCCACGTCGATCTCGATACCCGGCTGGGCGGCAACCAGCTGGAACAGGGCCTCGACCTCCTCCTCCGGCAGGCGCACCGGCACCATGCCGTTGTTGATGGCGTTGCCGTAGAAGATGTCGGCAAAGCTCGGGGCAATGATGGTCTTGAAGCCGTAGTCTGCCAGCGCCCAGGGGGCGTGCTCGCGGCTCGAGCCGCAACCGAAGTTCTCGCGGGCCAGCAGTATGCTGGCACCGGCGAATTGCGGCTGGTTCAGCACAAACTCGGGGTTGGGCTGCTGGCCTGCATCGTCCAGGAAGCGCCAGTCATGGAACAGGTGCTTGCCAAAACCGATGCGGTTCACCTTCTGCAAAAACTGCTTCGGAATGATGGCGTCGGTGTCGACGTTGGCGCTGTCGAGGGGGACGACGATCCCTTTATGCTGTTTGAATCCTGTCATCGCTGTTTCCTCTTAGAGTGCGCGAATGTCGGCGAAGCGGCCGGTGACGGCGGCGGCGGCGGCCATGGCCGGGCTCACCAGGTGGGTGCGGCCGGCACGGCCCTGACGCCCTTCGAAGTTGCGGTTGCTGGTGGAGGCGCAGCGCTCCCCCGGTTGCAGCCGGTCGTTGTTCATGGCCAGACACATGGAGCAGCCGGGCAGGCGCCACTCAAAACCCGCCTCGAGGAAGATCTTGTCCAGCCCCTCGGCTTCGGCCTGGGCCTTCACCTGCTCGGAGCCCGGCACCACCAGGGCCTGTACCCCGGCGGCCACCTTGCGGCCACGAGCGATGGCGGCGGCGGCGCGCAGATCCTCGATGCGGCTGTTGGTGCAAGAGCCGATGAACACCTTGTCGATGGTGACATCACAGAGCTTCTGGCCCGGTTGCAAGTCCATGTAGGCAAGCGCCTTGCGGGCGGACTGCTGCTCCATCAGGTCGGTAAACGACTCCGGCGCAGGAATGGGTTCATTGACGGCAATCACCTGGCCCGGGTTGGTGCCCCAGGTCACCTGAGGGGCGATGGCGGCGGCGTCCAGCACCACTTCGGCATCGAATCTGGCATCGGCATCGCTCTTGAGGGTTTGCCAGTAGGCGATGGCCTGCGCCAGCGCCTCGCCGGTGGGGGCGAATACCTTGCCGCGGATGTAGTCGATGGTGGTCTGATCCGGTGCGATCATGCCTGCCTTGGCGCCGAGCTCGATGGCCATGTTGCACACCGTCATGCGCCCTTCCATGGAGAGACCCGTGATGGCATCGCCTGCGAACTCCACCACATAACCGGTACCGCCGGCCGCGCCGACCTTGCCTATGATGGCCAGCACCACGTCTTTCGCGCTGATGCCTTCGGCCAGCTTGCCGTTGACAGAGATACGCATGGTCTTGGCCCGGCCCTGCTTCAGGGTCTGGGTCGCCATCACATGTTCCACTTCGGAAGTACCGATGCCAAACGCGAGCGATCCGAAGGCGCCATGAGTGGCGGTGTGGGAGTCGCCGCAGACTATGGTGGTGCCGGGCAGAGTGATGCCGAGCTCGGGACCCATCACGTGGACTATGCCCTGGTATTTGTGGTTGAGATCGTAGAGACGGACCCCGAACTCCTTGCAGTTGGCGGCCAGGGTTTCCATCTGGATGCGGGCCATCTCGCCAGAGGCGGCGATGTCCTTGGTGGTGGTGGAGACGTTGTGATCCATGGTGGCCCAGGTCAGATCCGGGCGGCGCAGCGGGCGCTTCATGGCGCGCAGGCCGTCGAACGCCTGCGGGCTGGTCACTTCATGCACCAGATGGCGGTCGATGTAGATAAGGGGGGTTTCCCCTTCCACTTCCCGGACCACATGGGCGTCGAACACTTTCTGATAGAGGGTCTTGGACATTGCTCTGTATTCCTTGTTATGTGCTGCGTGGCTCAGATCCGTGCGGCTATCTGGCTGCCCATCTCGGCGGTGCTCTGTACCGGGTGCTGTGCGTTACCCTGATGCAGGTCGGCGGTGAAGTAACCCTCGGCCAGAGCCTGGGCCACGGCCTGCTCTATGGCCTGGGCCGCCTCTTCCTGCTTGAGGCTGTAACGCAGCATCAGGGCGGCGGAGAGAATCTGGGCTATGGGGTTCGCAATGCCCTTGCCGGCGATGTCGGGGGCCGAGCCACCGGCCGGCTCGAACAGGCCGAAGCCGGATTCGTTCAGGCTGGCGGAGGGGAGCAGCCCCATGGATCCGGTGATCATGGCGCACTCGTCGGAGAGGATGTCACCGAACAGGTTGGAGCAGAGCAGCACGTCGAACTGGGACGGATCCTTGATGAGCTGCATGGTGGCGTTGTCGATGTACATATGGTTCAGGGCCACGTCCGGATAGGACTTGGCGACCTCGCTGACCACCTCGCGCCACAGGATGGAGGAGGCGAGTACGTTGGCCTTGTCGATGGAGGTGACCCTGGACTTGCGCACTCGGGCCGATTCGAACGCTATCCTGGCGATGCGCTCGATCTCGAAGCGGTGATACACCTCGGTATCGAATGCCTTCTCCATGGCGCCTTCCCCTTCGCGCCCCTTGGGCTGGCCGAAGTAGATGCCACCGGTCAGCTCCCGCACGCAGGCGATGTCAAAACCGCGATCCGAGATGTCGGCACGCAGGGGGGAGAACTGCTCCAGGCCGGTGTAGATACGGGCCGGGCGCAGGTTGCAGAACAGCTTGAAGTGGGCACGCAGGGGCAGCAGGGCGCCGCGCTCCGGCTGATCGTTCGGTGGCAGGTGCTCCCACTTGGGGCCGCCGACCGAGCCGAACAGCACGGCATCGGCCGCTTCGCAGCCCGCTATGGTGCTTTGGGGCAGCGGGGTGCCGTGGTTGTCGATGGCGATGCCACCGACGTCGTGGCGATCATAGTCGAGGGAGAAGCCGAATTTGGCCTGTACCTTTTCCAGTACCTTGATGGCCTCGGCCATCACTTCCGGGCCAATGCCGTCCCCCGGCAATACTGCGATCCGATAACTGCTCATACTCTCTCCGTCCTGATGTTGTCTTGAGTTCCATCTGCCCAGTGACCCGATACTGCGAGCCTATACCTGTTCAGACTGTCTCCGTCCTGATGTTGTGATTGAATTCCGTCCTTTCAGCGAGCCGATCGCTGCTCAGACGGTTTCCGATTTGGTGTTGTTTTTATGTCCCATCTGCTCAGTGAGCCGATCACTCACTGTTCAGACGGTTTCCGATTTGGTGTTGTTTTTATGTCCCATCTGCTCAGTGAACCTATCACTAACTGCTCAGACGGTTTCCGATTTGATGTTGTTATTGCGTTCCATCTGCTCGGCGACCTGATCGGCACGCCAGATGCTGTTGATGACATGGACCAGGGCCTGGGCCGAGGATTCTATGATGTCGGTGGCCAGCCCCATGCCATGGAATTTGCGGCCCTTGTATTCGGCGACGATGTCGACCTGGCCGAGGGCATTCTTGCCTTCCCCCTTGCCCTTGAGCTCGTACTTGTCGATGCGGATCTCGTAGCCGGTGATGCGGTTGATGCACTGGTAGACCGCATCCACAGGACCGTTGCCGGTGGCCGCTTCGCAGATCAGATCCTGACCCACCTTGAGCTTGACCGAGGCGGTGGCCAGCACAGAGCTGCCGCTCTGCACCCCGAGGTACTCCAGCTTGAAGTGTTCGGGCTCCTCGTGGATTTGGCTGAAGAAGGCCAGCGCCTCGAGATCGTAATCGAACACCTGCCCCTTCTTGTCGGCCAGGACCAGGAACTTGCCGTAGAGGTGGTCGAGATCGTAGCTGCTCTCGGCGTAGCCCATGCTCTCCATGCGGTGCTTGATCACGTGGCGGCCGGAGCGGGAGGTCATGTTGAGGTTGTTCTGGGTGAGGCCGATGCTCTCGGGGGTGATGATTTCGTAGGTGTTCTTGGCCTTGAGCACGCCGTCCTGATGGATGCCTGAGCTGTGGGAGAAGGCGTTGGCCCCAACGATGGCCTTGTTCGGCTGCACCGGCATGTTGCACAGCTGACTGACGAGCGTGCTGGTGCGGTGGATCTCGTTGTGGCGGATGTTGGTGTGCACCCCGAGCAGGTCGGCGCGGGTTTTCAGGATCATCGCCACCTCTTCCAGGGAGCAGTTGCCCGCCCGCTCGCCGATGCCGTTGATGGTGCACTCTATCTGACGCGCCCCCATCTGTACGGCACCGATGGAGTTGGCCACCGAGAGGCCCAGATCGTCGTGGCAGTGCACCGAGATGATGGCCTGGTCTATGTTCGGCACCCGGTTGAACAGGGTCTGGATGATGCCGGAGAATTCGGTCGGCACCGTGTAGCCCACGGTATCCGGGATGTTGATGGTGCGAGCCCCCGCCTTGATGGCGGCCTCCACCATGCGGCAGAGATTATCAATCGGTGTGCGGCCCGCATCCTCGCAGGAGAACTCCACGTCGTCTGTGTAGCGCAGGGCGTGCTTGATGGCACCGACCCCCATCTCCAGCACGTCTTCGAAGCTCTTTTTCAGCTTGCTTTCGACGTGGATGGAGGAGGTGGAGATAAAGGTGTGGATGCGGAAGGCGTCGGCGACCCGCAAGGCTTCGCCGGCGGCATCGATGTCTTTGGGCAGGGCGCGGGCGAGGGCGCAGACACGGCTGTTCTTGATGTGGCGGGCTATGGTCTGCACCGATTGAAAATCACCAGGGGAGGAGACAGGGAAGCCCACTTCCATGATGTCGACACCGAGTCGTTCCAGCGCCTGGGCAATCTGCAGCTTCTCCTTGACCGTCAAGCTGGCCGACAGCGCCTGCTCGCCATCACGCAAGGTGGTATCGAATATGATGACTCGATCTGACATGTGACTTCCCTCTTCCTAAGTTCGGTGCGTGCATCCTGCATTGGCATAAAAAAACCCGTGCGGGGTGCACGGGTTTTTGTAAATTCCGGCTATGCCTTAGCCCGGCTACAAGGATCCCGCGCGAGAAGTCGCGATTAGGGGGAGCAGTAGTAGCGGAGCGGCAATATGCATGATGACTCAATCCTTCCAGTCGATAACGCTACTACCAATATCGAGATTTTTATGCTGTGTCAACTCGAAAGGACAGGTTCAATTCACTGTGTTATTTAATCGGATTGTAAAGGAGTGCAAATTTCCTTGTCCCATATTCGGTTCATGCCTGATTATCTGGTCGTTCCTGCTGTACTCGATCACCCGCACAATCAGATCGACTTATCAGCCCTTGCTGAATTATCTGAGGTATTCCATGGAAAAACGCAGACCTGGCCGTCCGGTCGGACGTTCCGACATTCGTGACAAGCTGCTCGCCGCCGCACGCGAACGTTTTCTCAACACCCCCTACAGCAAGGTGACGACCCGCGAGATCGCCGAGCTGGCCGGCTCCAATCTGGCGATGATCCACTACTACTTCGGCAGCAAAGAGGGCCTCTACAAGGCGGTGCTGGGGGATGTGGCCGAGCCGCTGGATCAGGCCTGGCATGACGAGAGCAGCAACCGCAGCCTGACCGATCTGCTCAATACCTACTATCAGGTGATGGCGCCTAACAGCGAACTGACTTCCGCCATCTCCAGCGCATTATCAACCGAGAAGAGTCCGGGGCGGGATTTTGTGTTGAATCGTCTGCTGGAGCGTCAACTGCCCCAGTTCGATGCCCTGCTCGAATCCATGCGCTCCAATGGCCAGCTGGGCGACAACCTGGATCCCGAGATGCTGAAGATCTCCTTCCTCAGCATGATGTGGCAGCCCTTCGTGATGAAGGATCTCTACGAGCAGGTGTTCGGCCTGACGGTGGACGAGAGCTTCATGAGCCGGCTGGCGGCCCACAACTGCCAGTTGATGGAGAACGGCCTGCGCGGTTCCCTGAACTGAGTCTTCCCGGGTAAAAACTGAAAAAAGGGCCGCATGGCCCTTTTGCATGGCTCATTTCACAAATCTGTTATCTCTCCTTCAACCAAGTGTCACTCCGCCGCCCTAGTCTGCAGGCAAGACTCAAGAGCAGGAGGCGTGATGAACAAGATCCAGCAATGGGACCTGCGGGTGTGCCGCGTCTGTCTGCTTCATCCCTACAACCGGTCGCAGGCCAGGATCAGCCGGCTCGTCTCCCGCACCGGTGACGGTCCCCTCTACGCCGTGTTGGCCGCCCTGCTCTGGTGGCAGGGGGAGGCGCAGCGGGAAGTGGTGCAAGTCGCCCTGCTGGCCTTTGCCGCCGAGCTGCCGCTCTATCTGCTGCTCAAGAATGCCCTGAGACGTCAGCGCCCCGTGGGCTTGCCGGTCTTCATCACCCCCTCCGATCGCTACAGCCTGCCCTCCGGCCATACCGCCGCCGCCTTCCTGATGGCCACCGTGCTGGCGGCAAGTTTTCCGCTCTGGGCGCCGCTGCTGTTTCTCTGGGCCATCCTGGTCGGGGCGTCGCGCCTGCTGCTCGGGGTGCACTATCTGAGCGATCTGGTGGCCGGCGCCCTGCTCGGGGGCGGCTGCGCCCTCTGGGCCCTTAACTGGAGCCAGGGATGAGGATACTGTTCGGGGTACAGGGGACCGGCAACGGTCATATCAGCCGCAGCAGGACTCTGGCGCGCGCCCTGAAGGCCAGGGGGATAGAGGTCGACTACCTGTTCAGCGGGCGCGCCGTCGACGGCTACTTCGAGATGGGGGAGTTCGGGGACTACCGCACCTTTCCCGGCATCAGTTTCGTCAGCCATCAGGGCTGCATCTCGGGCTGGCGTACCCTCAAGGGGCTCTCTCCCCTGCGTTTCTGGCAGGACATGCGAGCGCTGGATTGCCGGGATTACGATCTGGTGATCAGCGATTTTGAGCCACTCAGTGCCCATGCAGCCCGGCGCTGGCAAAAAACCAGTCTGACCATCAGCCATCAGGCCAGCTTCGACTGGCCCATTCCGCGCTGGGGGGAGAGTGGTTTCAACCGCCAGCTGATGCGCCACTTCGCCCCGGTGAGCCGCTCTCTGGGGTTGCACTGGTTCCATTTCGGTCAGCCGCTGCTGCCCCCCATCATAGATCCCATGACCCCGGTCCCGGACAACCAGCAGATCCTGGTCTATCTGCCATTCGAGCAGACAGAGCAGATAGCTGCGCTGTTGTCGCGCTTCAGCCAGCAGCGATTCGTCTGCTTTCACCCCGGTCTTCGCAAGGCCAGTCAATGGCGCAACATCCGCTTCGAGCCGGCGGCCCGTGAGGGCTTCAAGCTGGCGCTGGCCGGTTGCCGGGGTGTCATCAGCAATGCGGGGTTTGAACTGGCCTCGGAGGCGCTGTCGCTGGGCAAGAAGCTCTTGGTCAAGCCTCTGGGCGGTCAGTTCGAGCAGCTGACCAACGGCAGGACCCTGGAGCTGATGGGGCTGGCCCAGTTGATGGAGACGCTGGATGTCAATGCGGTGAGAGCCTGGCTGGAGGCGCCGGCACCCGGCAGAGTGCATTACCCCGATGTGGCGGGTGCGCTGGCCGACTGGCTGCTGGCCGGTACCGAGGAAGATATTGAGTCTCTCTCCCGCCGCCTGTGGGCCAGAACCCTCTTTCCGGAGGAGGTGTGCGATCGCCTTAGCGAGTTGGCGGGCAACCCGGCATTGTCCCGTCCCTGGTTATCGCAACTCAGCGCCTTTGACTAGACTGAATTGATCCCACCAAGGAGAGGACGGACACCATGCGCTTTACCAATGAAAACGGCGACACCATGACCCTGGCAGACAATCTCACCCTGCATGAGCTGCTCGACATGGGGGTCAGCATCTCGGTCTGTGAAGAGACGGATCCGGATCAGCAGATCTGGCTGGCGGAGCCGGAAGACGAGCACTAAAACGTTATGGTTTTGACGGCCCGCCCCCTGGGGGCGGGCCATTTATTTCCATCTCTGCCCTGATTGGCAGCATGATCCGCTAGTTTCCCCCCCATACTCCCCGCTTTGTTTCCGGTCTGGTGACCAAGTCACTGAATGTTAATAGCTGTTTGAAATTTATGACTGTTCTGGTCAGACAAAGCCGTGGACAAGCGTTCACAAGCGGGTTAAGTTGGTTTTTCACCCGCTTTTCGGGTGAATGATGGAAAAAACCTATTTTTCTACTATCGACGGCTCCGAACTCGCCTGGTCTGGATGCAGACAACAACAAGAGACGGATCGGCGCTGCCGGGAAGCAGCGGACTGTCGGTAGCTTTCGCTTAACGGAGCAAAGCCTGGAGGGCTTTATCATGGAGATGTTATCAGGCGCCCAGATGGTGGTTAGAGCGCTGGAAGATCAGGGAGTGGAACACGTTTTCGGCTACCCTGGTGGCTCAGTGCTCGACATCTATGACGCTCTCTTCGAAAACGGCAAGATGGAGCATGTCCTGGTGCGGCACGAGCAGGCCGCGGTGCACATGGCGGACGGTTACGCCCGCTCCACCGGCAAGGTGGGCACTGTGCTGGTGACCTCGGGTCCCGGTGCCACCAACTGCATCACCGGTATCGCCACCGCCTACATGGACTCGATCCCTCTGGTGATCCTGTCCGGTCAGGTGCCGACCAGCATGATAGGGGAGGACGCGTTCCAGGAGACCGACATGATCGGCATCTCCCGCCCTGTAGTGAAGCACAGCTTCCTGTGCAAGAAGGCCAGCGAGATTCCAGAGGCCATCAAGAAGGCCTACTACATTGCCGCCAGTGGCCGCCCGGGGCCCGTGGTGGTGGACTTGCCCAAGGACGTGCAGAACCCGAAAGAGAAATTCCCCTACCAGTATCCCGAGTCCGTTTCCCTGCGCTCCTACAATCCGACCAAGGCCGGACACAAGGGCCAGATCAAGCGTGCTGCCAAGCTGCTGACCGAGGCGAGCCGCCCGGTCATGTACGTGGGCGGTGGCGCCATCAACGCCAATGCGGATCATCTGGTGACCAAGCTGGCGGAGCTGCTGAACCTGCCGGTGACCACCACCCTCATGGGGCTGGGGGCCTTCAGCGGTACCCATCCGCAGTTCATCGGTATGCTCGGCATGCACGGCACCTTCGAAGCGAACAAGAGCATGCACAACGCGGATCTCATCTTCGCCGTGGGTGCCCGCTTCGATGACCGCGTCACCAACAACGTGAGCAAGTTCTGCCCCAATGCGACCATAGTCCACATCGACATAGACCCCACCTCCATCTCCAAGACGGTGCAGGCCCATGTGCCCATCGTCGGCTCGGTGGAAACCGTGCTGGAGCAGATGCTGGAAGTGATCCGCGAGTGCGGCTTCGACAACGACAAGCAGGCGCTGGCGGACTGGTGGAGCCAGATCGATCAGTGGCGCTCCCGCAACTGCCTGGCCTACGAGACCCACCCCACCCTGATCAAGCCGCAGCAGGTCATAGAGGCGCTCTATAAGGTGACCAAGGGGGAGGCCTTCGTCGCCTCCGACGTGGGCCAGCACCAGATGTTTGCCGCCCTCTACTACCCGTTCGCCAAGCCGCGCCAGTGGATCAACTCCGGCGGTCTCGGCACCATGGGCTTCGGCATTCCCGCCGCCATGGGGGCCCAGTTTGCCAACCCGGATGCCGTGGTCTGCTGCGTCACCGGCGACGGCTCTGTGCAGATGAACATCCAGGAGCTCTCCACCTGCATGCAGTACGGGGTGCCCATCAAGATCATCTCCATCAACAACCGCGCGCTGGGCATGGTCAAGCAGTGGCAGAAGATGTTCTACGGCGGCCGTCACAGCCACTCCTACATGGAATCCCTGCCGGACTTCGTCAAGCTGGCGGAAGCCTATGGCCACGTCGGCATCGCGGTGAGCGATCCGGCCGAGCTGGAGAGCGCCATGGAGAAGGCGTTCGCCATGAAGGATCGGCTGGTGTTCATGGACATCTCGGTCGACCCGGATGAACACGTTTATCCGATGCAGATAAAGTTCGGTGCCATGGACGAGATGTGGCTGAGCAAGACGGAGAGGACCTGATGAGACATATAATTTCCGTTCTGCTGGAGAACGAATCCGGCGCCCTGAGCCGTGTGGTGGGCCTCTTCTCCCAGCGCGGCTACAACATCGAGACCCTGACGGTGGCCCCCACCGAGGATCCCACCCTGTCGCGCATGACCATCGTCACCATGGGTGACGAGCGGGTGCTGGAGCAGATCCAGAAGCAGTTGCACAAGCTGGTGGACGTGCTCAAGGTGTGCGATTTGAGCGAAGGGGAGCACATCGAGCGGGAGATCGCCCTGGTCAAGGCACGCGCCGCCGGTGGTGCCCGCGACGAGCTGAAACGGCTGGCGGATATCTTCCGTGGCCAGATTGTGGACGTCACCCCCGAGCAGTACACAGTGCAGCTGGTGGGCACCAGCGAGAAGCTGGACGCCTTCATCAAGACTGCCGCCCAGACCAACGAGATCATCGAGGTGGTGCGCTCTGGTGTCTGCGGTATCTCCCGTGCGGACAAGTCCCTGCGTCCCTGATATCAGGGGCTGGTAATCTATCCAAAAGGGGCTCTTCGGAGCCCCTTTCTCATGGTCGCTCTAGGGAGGGGAAGTGCTGACCGGAACTGTCATTTTCTTTCAAATGATCGGTAAACTATCCACAAAAGCTGTGGAAAACTCTGTAGATTAGCGGTGTGTCTGACGTTAGTTTGCTGATCTTAAAGGGATATTCTGATTTGATCCTGACTGGATCGCAATTGTGCAATCCCCCTGCGCGGGTGTGAGTGTTTGCTTATCGCCCGCGCCTTGCCAGATGAGCCCCAGCGTCAGATCGGGGGATCTGCCCAGGATCCTGATTTGATCTTGTGGATCAACATCTCGCCGCCATAAAAAAACCCGCCGGAAGGCGGGTTTTTCACAGGGCCAGCGCGGGCGATATTACTCGGCCTGGGCTGCCTGGATACCGGTCAGGGCGATGGTGTAGACGATGTCGTCTACCAGGGCGCCACGGGAGAGGTCGTTGACCGGCTTGCGCATGCCTTGCAGCATGGGGCCGATGGAGACCAGCTCGGCGGAGCGCTGTACCGCCTTGTAGGTGGTGTTGCCGGTGTTGAGATCCGGGAACACGAACACGGTGGCTTTACCCGCGACCGGTGAGTTCGGTGCCTTGGACTTGGCTACGTTCTCCATGATGGCCGCGTCGTACTGCAGCGGGCCGTCGATGATGAGGTCGGGGCGCTTGGCCTTGGCCAGCTCGGTCGCTTCACGCACCTTCTCGACGTCCGCACCGGCGCCAGAGGTACCGGTGGAGT
This sequence comes from Aeromonas media, assembly GCF_020423125.1. Taxonomy (NCBI): domain Bacteria; kingdom Pseudomonadati; phylum Pseudomonadota; class Gammaproteobacteria; order Aeromonadales; family Aeromonadaceae; genus Aeromonas; species Aeromonas media. The sequence goes on along the minus strand of NZ_CP075564.1, from coordinate 3,650,906 downwards.
AGGAGATCATGGCGACGCGCGGCTCGATGCCGAAGGCGGCAGCGGAGTCGGCGGACTGGATGGCGATCTCGGCCAGCTGTTCGGCGCTCGGATCCGGGTTGATGGCGCAGTCACCGTACACCAGTACCTGATCAGGCAGCAGCATGAAGAAGATGGAGGAGATGAGGGACGAACCCGGGGCAGTCTTGATGATCTGCATCGGCGGACGAATGGTGTTGGCGGTGGTGTGCACGGCGCCGGAAACCAGACCGTCCACTTCGCCACGCTCCAGCATCATGGTGCCCAGCACCACGTTGTCTTCCAGCTGTTCGCGGGCGACCACTTCGGTCATGCCCTTGTTCTTGCGCAGCTCGACCAGACGCGGCACATAGCGCTCGCGTACTTCCAGCGGGTCGATGATCTCGACGCGATCGGTCAGTACCACACCCTGCTGTTCGGCGACGCGACGGATCTCTTCCGGGTTGCCAAGCAGCACCGGACGGGCGATGCCACGTTCGGCACAGATGGCGGCAGCCTTGATGGTGCGCGGCTCTTCCCCTTCCGGCAGCACGACGCGCTTGTTGGCCTGACGGGCCAGCTCGGTCAGCTGATAGCGGAACGCAGGCGGGCTCAGGCGACGGGAGCGGGTGGACTTGGCAGAGAGAGACTCGATCCAGTGCTTGTCGATGTGGCCAGCCACATAGTCCTGCACCAGCTCGATACGCTCGCGGTCATCTTCCGGGATGTCGACGTTGAAGTTCTGCAGGCTGACGGCGGTCTGCCAGGTGTTGGTGCCGGTGATCATGATCGGCAGGCCGGTAGCCATGGCCTGTTGGCACAGGGCGATGACTTGCGGCTCAGGGTGGTAGTTGCCGGTCAGCAGCAGGGCACCCAGCTTGACGCCGTTCATGGCGGACAGACAGGCGGAGACGATGACGTCGGAGCGGTCGCCTGAGGTGACCAGCAGGCTGCCCGGACGGAAGTGCTCGATCATGTTGTGGATGGAGCGGGCACAGAAGGTCACGGTCTGCAGGCGACGGCTGTCCAGCTCACCCTTGTGCAGGATCTTGGCGGCCAGGTGCTTGGCGAGATCCTTGGCGCGCGGGGCGATCAGCTGGGTGTTCCAGGGGATGCAGCCGAGGATGCGCAGCGGGCTCTTGCCGAACACCTGCAGCACTTCCAGGTTGTGGGCGGTGTCGGAGGTGTGGTGATGGGCCTCGAACATCTCGGTCAGATCGGGGCGGGTCACACCGTGCTCGTCAACCGGTGCACCCACCTTGTTGATGACGCAGCCCACGATGCGCGGGTTGCTGACGCCACCGAAGTTGGAGCAGGCCAGTTCGATGCGCTCTTTGAGCTTCTGGCTGGAGTCGTTGCCCGGATGGGTCACGAACACCATGTCGGCATCCAGCGCCTTGGCGACGTCGTAGTTCAGCTTGTTGGCAAAGGGTTGCTTGTCGGTCGGCACCAGGCCTTCGATCACCACCACTTCGGCACCGCTGGTCTTCACGTGCTCTTCGAAGCGGGCCACGATCTCTTCCAGCAGGATATCGGTGTTGCTGGAGGTGATCATGTTCTCGGCGTAGGAGAGGGCGAACGGCTCGGGTGGGTTGATGTTGGCGGCGGCGCGGATCACGGCGGTGGAGCGCTCGGTACCGGTTTCACCCGGGCGCGGCTGAGCAACCGGTTTGAAGAAGCTGACATTGACACCGTGACGTTCCATGGCGCGAACGACGCCAAGACTCACGGAAGTTACGCCGACACCAGTGCCGACCGGGATGAGCATAATAGTGCGTGCCACTTATTACCCCTTGTTCATTTTTGGGATCAGGAAAAGGCCGCCCTGGGGCGGCCTTGCTCTACAGCTAATTTATGCGCCGACCAGTTCCAGCGCGTCGTGGGCGATGACCCACTCTTCGTTGGTCGGGATAACCAGGGCCTTGGTGGAGCCAGCCTTGGTGATCTCGCCACCCTTGCCGAAACGTGCCTTCAGGTTGGCGTCGTGGTCGACGTCGAAGCCCAGCAGGCCCAGCTTGCCCAGGGTGATCTCGCGGATCGGGGCGGAGTTCTCGCCGATGCCGCCGGTGAAGACCACGGCGTCCAGACGACCGTCCATGGCGGCGGCGTAGGCGCCGATGTACTTGGCCAGACGGTAGCAGTACACGTCCATGGCGCGCTTGGCTTCTTCCTTGCTGTCGTAGTTGTCTTCAACGAAACGGCAGTCGGAGGTGACTTCGGTCAGACCCAGCAGGCCGGATTCCTTGGTCAGCATGGTGTTGATCTCGGCGACGCTCATGCCCAGCTTGTCGTGCAGGAAGAAGATGATGGCCGGATCCAGATCACCGGAACGGGTACCCATCACCAGGCCTTCCAGCGGGGTCAGGCCCATGGAGGTATCGACGGATTTGCCGTTCTTGATGGCGCAGACGGAGCCGCCGTTGCCCAGGTGGCAGTTGATGATGTTGAGCTCTTCCACCGGCTTGTTCAGCTGCTTGGCGGCTTCCAGGCTGATGTAGTAGTGGCTGGTGCCGTGGGCGCCGTAGCGACGGATGCCGTTCTCTTTGTAGAGTTTGTACGGCAGGGCGTACAGGAAGGCTTCTTCCGGCATGGTCTGGTGGAACGCGGTGTCGAACACGGCGACGTTCTTCTCGGCCAGCTCAGGGAAGACCTTCAGCGCGGCACGGATACCGATCAGGTGAGCGGGGTTGTGCAGCGGAGCATAAGGAATGGCGGCTTCGATACCGGCGATCACGTCATTGCAGATCCGCACGGAAGAAGTGAATTGCTCGCCGCCGTGTACCACGCGGTGGCCGATGGCGATCAGGTTCTTGGACAGTTCCGGGTTGAGCGGCAGGATCTTGTGGACGATGAAGTCCAGCGCTTCCTGGTGAGCGGCACCGGCACCCAGATCGGCGCTACCCTTTTCGCCGTTGAGCTTCCACTTGATGCGGGCGTCGTCGAGGTTGAAGCACTCGGCCAGGCCGGACAGCAGATCATCACCGGTGGTTGCGTCAATGACAGCAAACTTCAGGGACGAGCTGCCACAGTTAAGAACAAGAACCAGCTTACTCATGAATAAATCCTATCGCAGATTGGGTTGGGTTGGAGGATGCGCCGGACGCGGTGCGTCCAAAAACTATCAACTTATCCTTATGAGGGTTGGCAATCTGTTGCTTGCCCCTTGTATAGTGATACAAGACCCGGAATTCTGACGTCCCTGACAGGCCAGCAGCAAACCACTGGCGTAAAAATTGGGCGTACAAAGGATAACCTGATTGTTGAAAAATAACAAAGTCATCCTCAACCTTTGTTATCGCCTCTCAAATATTGTCGAGGTTTTGCCGTTAATACGTTCAAAAAGAGCTCGGAGGTAGTATGAGCATGAACATTTTTGGAACTAAATTACAGCAAGGCCGTCATTATATGACTCTTTGGCCGCGCCGTCCCGAGCTTAATTCCATGTTCCCGGAGAATCGGGTGATCAAGGCCACCGAGTTCGCTCTCAGGGTCATCCCGGCACTCGCCGTGCTCAGCGTCATGCTGCAGTTCCAGTTCGGCGAACTGCACTACTGGCCCTCCGTGATGGCCTCCGTGCTCTTCCTGCTCAGCCTGCCGCTGCAAGGCTATTACTGGCTCGGCCAGCGTGCCGATACCCGTCTTCCCCCCTCCCTTGCCAATTGGTACAGGGAGATCAACGGCAAGATGAACGAGCAGGGCGGTCATCGTCAGCTGGTGGCCCGCCCCCGTTACGAGGAGCTGGCCGATACCCTCAACGCCGCCTTCAAGCAGCTGGACAAATCCTTCCTCTACGAATAACCCCGGCAGGGGAGCAAAAGGCGCCATCAGGCGCCTTTTTCACATTCAGGCGGCCAGCACCTTGCTGATCTCCTGAATGGAGAGCTTGTACTGACGGGGGCACTGACGCCAGGCCGCCAGCATGCGCTGGTACTTGTCGCGCATGGCGATGTCGCTGGAGAGCTCGTCGCAGGGGCAGGGCAGTTCGGGGAAGCGCTTGTCCACCTCCAGCAGGAAGCAGACATAATCCGCCAGTTCCCGCTCCTGGCTGCGGCTGTAGCCGTTGAAGGCCAGGCGACTCTCGTTCACCTCGGCCCGGGTACCGGCGTCGAGGTTGCCCCAGGAGATGGCCAGCGCATGATGCAGCTCCAGGGTGTCCAGCACCTCCTGGCAGGTGGCGAGATCCAGGTGGCCGAAGCTCTTCTCCAGCTCGAGGATCTGCAGGCAGTAGCCACGCTCGACTATGGTGCTGGCCCGCTGGTAAAACGCCGCCTTCTCCGGATTGAGTTTGGCCAGGATCTCGTACTGGTTGCTCAGGATCAGGCGTTCGGTATGGCTCATGTTCATGGGCTGTCTCGCTGGAAAATGAATCTGGGGTCACGTTAACCCATATCCAGGATGAATTTTTTGATCTGATAGGGGAGGTTGGCGAGAAAAACGGGAAGGAGGGTCCAATAGGGGAGCTGCATTTGGCAGGACATCCCCGGCTCTTGCATGGCAGAGTTGGGTGCAAACGAACAGGGCCTGCATCTGCAGGCCCTGTTGTCGTGTCTGAACTGGCGGGGCTCAGCCCTTGACGAGGTCGAGCACTACCTGATGGTGATCGCTGGTCTTGAACTTGTCGAAGCGATGGGCCACTTTGCCCTCCTCATCGATGAGGAAGCTCAGCCGATGGATGCCGTCATACTCCTTGCCCATGAACTTCTTCGGGCCCCAGACGCCAAAGGCATCGGCCACGGCGTGATCCTCATCGGCCAGCAGCCGGAAGTTCAGGCTGTCGCGTTCCTCGAATTTTTTCAGGCGCTTGGCCGGATCCGGGCTGATACCGAGCACCACCACGTTGAGGGCGGCCAGCTCTGCATTGACGTCGCGCAGGCCGCAGGCCTGGGTGGTGCAGCCCGGGGTCATCGCCTTGGGATAGAAATAGATGAGCACCTTCTTGCCCCGCAGGGAGGACAGACTGACCTGCTGACCATCCTGATCGGGGAGGGAAAAATCGGGGGCCTGAGTACCAACTTGTAGTGGTTGCATGGGGTCTCCTCGGATAAACGCCGTCAGGCGTATTTGTGATTGACGATGAACTCGAATGACTCGGCACCCAGTTCACAACAGAAATCGGCGAAGGCCGTCTTCGAGTCGGCCGCCTCGCCCTGCTTGGCCTGATTGAGCTGGAAATTGGCCTTGAGCAGGTTGAAGGGTTGCTGCTCGAGCGTGACGGTCTGCATGGCCTGGATATCCCAGCCGTGATCGCTGAAGAACTGGGTGCACTGGCTTACGATGCCCGGCTGATCCCGGATCAGCACCTCGGCGCTGGCGCTGATGTCATATTGCAGAGAGTGGTGGCGCTCGGTGCGCTTCATCATGGTGATGAGATCCCACTCCTGGCTGCGCAGGGGGAGGCTTATCTCAAGCTGCATCAAGCTGTTCCAGTCACCAGACAACAGCATGATGAAAGTGAATTCGTTACCGAAGATGCCAAGACGGCTGTCGACAATGTTGCAACCGCAGCCACTGACGTGACGGGTAACCTCATTGACGATGCCAGGCCTGTCCGTGCCGATGGCCGTTACGACCAGGTAGTGAGTCATAAATCGTCTCTCGTCCATTTATTGCGAATGCGGTGAAAGCGAGCGCTTGGCGGGCATGACGCCCTGCTCCGGGCTCTCTCCTGCCCTCGTGCATCCATACGTTTTGTGGCGGATGGTAACACGGCTTATCCCTTGCCTCCCTTGTTTTTCAAAAGGGGCAGCTTTACCATTACGCCCCTGAAAATCGGGAGAAATATCCATGTTACGCGGTAGTATTGTTGCGCTCGTTACCCCCATGCTGGCCTCGGGTGACATCGATTGGACCAGTCTAGCGGCCCTGGTGGAGTATCATGTCGGCGCCGGTACCAGTGCCATAGTCGCGGTGGGCACCACAGGAGAGTCGGTCACCCTGAGCGAGCAGGAACATATCGCCGTCGTGGAAAAAACCGTCGAATTCGCCGCTGGCCGCATTCCGGTCATCGCGGGCTGCGGCTCCAACAACACCGCCCATGCCATCGCCCTCTCCAGGCGTTTCGCCCAAGCCGGCGTGGTGGCGGGTCTCTCGGTGACCCCTTATTACAACAAACCCACCCAGGAAGGTCTCTATCGTCACTATTGTGCGATCGCCGAGGCTAGTGGTCTGCCTCAAATTCTCTATAATGTGCCCGGTCGCACCTGCTGCGATCTCAAACCGGAGACCGTGGCTCGTCTGGCCAAGGTTCCCGGCATCATCGGTTTGAAGGAGGCGACGGGTGATTTGAGCCGCACCCCGCTGCTGCGCGAGTTGTGCGGGCCGGATTTCGCGCTTTATAGTGGCGATGATGCCAGCGGATGTGATTTTATGCTGCAAGGGGGCGATGGCGTCATTTCGGTCACCACCAATATTGCGGCGCCCCAGATGGCCGACATGTGTCGTGCTGCGCTGGCCGGTGATGCCGGGCAGGCTCATGACATCAACAATCGATTGATGCCGTTGCATCAGACTCTGTTCTGCGAACCGAGTCCCATCCCGGTGAAGTGGGCCTGTGCCCGACTGGGATTGATGGCGACGGCGACCTTGCGCCTGCCGCTGACCGACCTCACCCCCGAGGGGGAACAGGCGATGGCGCGAGCACTGACGACTGCGGAGTTGATGGCGAGTGTTTAAAGCAAATGGAAAGGGAAATGCAGTGCGCCTGGTGCTGAGTGTCGCGACTGTTGCCGTGTTGGCAGCCTGTAGCTCACCCCAGGATCGCAAGATGGCCAACCGTGGCTTCGAGTATGAAGAGAGCCGCCTCGAAGGTCGCGCCTTCCTCGTGCCCGCCGGGTTGAGTACCCCCGCCTTTAACAGTAATTTCGACATCCCGGCCCTGCCGGAGAGCAGCCGCGAAGGTGCCATCGGTGCCAAGGTGGACGTGCGTCCGCCAGCCCAGCTGCTGACGGTGGTCCCTGGCAGTCAGGTGGTGGCCAAGGCCAGCGAACCGACCCTGGCCTTCTATGCCCTGAGCACCAGCCAGAGCGTGGAGCGCGATACCTGGGCCTTCCTGATGAACTTCCTGGCCCAGCACAAGGTCACCACAGAGAAGCTGGATCAGCAGGCCGGCGTGTTGCAGACCGGCTGGTTTGACAACTCCGCCGCCCTCGATGGCTGGGCAGAGGAGGACGACGACTTCCGTATCCGCCAACGCTACCAGTTCACCCTGCGCAACGATGTGCAGCGTCACGCTGTCAACATGTCGGTACGGGTGCTGGATCATGAAGAGACCATAGACGGCGAGACCAGCACAGTGCTGACCCCGGCGGATGCCCAGCGCTATGCGACCCGGGCACTGAACCAGTTCTCCCTCTACTACGACAAGCAGCTCAAGGCCCGCGAACAACACAAGTCCAACGATGGCATGGGTCTGGAGCTGGGTCTGGACAACAACGAGCTGAGTGCCTGGCTAGCCGACGGCTCCTTCGAGCAGGTCTGGCGCCGCCTCAACCAGGTGTTGCCGGCCTACGGTTTCACCATCAAGGATACCCAGCAGTCCCTGGGCTGGATCGACGTCGAGTATGACGAGCCCGATGCGGAGTTCTGGCAGGCTAAGGGGGCCGAGCCGTTCAAGCTGGAGGAAGACAAGTACCGCTTCCAGCTCGGCGAGATGGCCGGAGGCAAGACCTCCATCACCCTGTTCGACAAGGACAAGAAGCCGGTCGCATCCGGCGTCATCTCCCAGATGTATATCAGCCTGTCCGAGGCGTTTGCCAAAGGCGTGGCCGATCAGGCTGCGAAAGCAGAATAGAAACAGGGGCCTGGTGCCCCTGTTTTGTTATGTGGAGTTCGCGCAGAGGCCCTCTTGGGAGCCTGCCCCGGCAGAGAGGCCTGGCGCTGCTTCGCTTGAATGAATCCCTCGTAGACAGGAGCCTGATGCGCCTGTCTTGTCAGTCCCACAACAGGAAGTGTTATTAGCCATGAGTCTTGCAGATCAAGTATTGGCGGTGAATGACGATTTGCCGATCCGTACCGATAAACCTGTCCATTCCGGCAAAGTGCGCAGCGTCTACTGGTTGACCCCCGCAGACAGTGCCCGGCTCATAAGAGAGAAAGGCTATGATGTGCCAGCCGATACGCCCCTCGCCCTCATGGTGATCAGCGACCGCATCTCGGCCTTCGATTGCATCTGGCAGGGTGTGAATGGCTTGAACGGCGTGCCGGGCAAGGGCGCGGCACTCAATGCCATCTCCAGCCACTGGTTCAAGCTGTTCAAGGAGAAGGGATTGGCGGACAGCCACATCCTGGACATACCACACCCCTTCGTCTGGATAGTGCAAAAGGCCCGCCCGGTGATGATCGAAGCCATCGCCCGCCAGTACATCACCGGCTCCATGTGGCGTGCCTACAAGGACGGCGAGCGGGAGTTCTGCGGCATCACGTTGCCGGAAGGGCTGAAGAAGGATCAGAAGCTGCCCGAGATCCTCATCACCCCGTCTACCAAGGGGATCCTCAGGGGGCTGGATGGCGTGCCGGAAGCGGACGACGTCAACGTCTCCCGTGCCGACATAGAGCGCCACCATCAGGCCTTCGGTTTCCGCTCCCCGGCGGACATCGACCGCTACGAGACGCTGCTCAAGGATGGTTTCAACGTCATCAGCGAGGCCCTGGCCGCGCTCGATCAGATCTTCGTCGACACCAAGTTTGAGTTTGGCTATGTCCAGGACGCCGCCGGTCGCGAGAAGCTCATCTACATGGATGAAGTGGGTACCCCCGACAGCTCCCGCATCTGGGACGGCGCCGCCCTGCGCCAGGGCGAGATCGTCGAGAAGTCCAAAGAGGGCTTCCGCCAGTGGCTGCTGAATCACTTCCCGGATCCAGACATTCTGCTCAACAAGAACCGCATGCCGGAACGCTTCGCCCTGGCCCGGGACAACAAGCTGCCCACCGAGGTGATGATGGACATCTCCCACACCTACGTGGGGATCGCCGAGAAGGTCATTGGTCACAAGCTGGTGCGCAGTGCCAATCCCAAGCAGGAGATCATCGAGGTACTGCGCGAGCAGTACGGTCTGATCGACTGAGGCTGACCGCCTTTTTTTGCCACCGGCGCACAAACGTTTGCCAGCGGTGAAGGCAGCAAGCCGGCAAACAGACGGGCCCCATGATGGGGCCCGTTTTTATTGGCATCTGGCAGTGAGAGAGGGAGGCCTCAGCCATTGACCCGGAAGATCTGGCCGGTCTGTACTCCCAGCACCGACTTCCTGTAGGCCTGCGCCACCCGGGCGGCAGGCACCGGCACGAAGCCCGGGAAGAAGTCGGCGTACTTGCTCATGGACTCCTCCAGCACGGTCGGGCTCACCACGTTGATGCGCAGGCCCCTCGGCAGTTCGCAGGCGGCCCCCTTCACGAAGTGCTCTATGGCACCGTTGATGGTGGTTGCACTGACCCCCCAGTTGATGGGCTCCTCGCTCAGTATGCCGCTGATGAGGGTGATGGAGCCGTTATCATTCAGATAGGGAATGGCGGCCCGGGTCAGGTTGATCTGGCCCATCAGTTTGCTCTGGAGCCCCAGTTGCCACTGCTCGTCCGTCATCTCGGTCAGGGCGTTGAAGGCCACGCTGCCGCTGGCGACCACCAGGGCATCGAACCGGCCGATGCCCGCAAACAGAGCGGCGATGGAGGCGCCATCCGTCATGTCGACGGTAGCATCCCCCCGGCTGTGGCCTACCCGGATCACTTGGTGGTCTCTGGCAAGCAACTCGCTGACGGCGGAACCTATGGTGCCGGAGGCACCCACAATCACAATCTTCATCTCTATCGCTCCTGGTTGGGATGTGTTGATGATAGCGGGATGAAAAGGGAGAAAAAGCGCTTAAGATAAACCCATTGTTTCCATATTGGAGCTAATGGATGGAGATCGCCCATCTGAGCAGTTTCTACGAGGTGGTGCAGCGGGGCAGTTTCTCCGCCGCCGCCGATGCATTGGGGGTGAGCAAGGGGATGCTGAGCCGCCACGTCAGCGCCCTGGAGTCCGCCCTCAATGCCCAGTTGCTGCAGCGCACCACCCGTCGCCTCAGCCTGACCGAGGCGGGCAGAACCCTCCATGTGCAGGCGGGGCAGATCTTTGCCCTTGCCCGTCAGGTGGAGCAGGACATCCAGGCCCTGACCGAGGAGGACAGTGGTCGCCTGAGATTCACCTGCCCGGTCAGCACGGGGGATGCCATGGTGAGCGAGCTGCTGGCGCGCTTCGCCGTGTTCTGCCCCGGGGTCGAGGTGGAGCTCAACTTCACCAACGCCATGATCGACATGAGTCAGGGGGAGAATGACATCGCCCTGCGCGCCATGGATCAGGTGCCGGACAACCTGGTGGCGCTGCCCCTCGGGCAGTTGAAAGACGTGGTGGTGGCGAGTCCAACCCTGCTGGCCCGGGAGGGGTTCCCCGCCACCCCCTATGAGCTGGGAGGGCGCTCCTGCCTGCGCCAGGGGCACAACCCGGCCTGGGAGCAGTGGCATTTTCGCAAGGCAGGGGAGGAGGCCCACATCCTGGTGCAGGGCAAGGTGCGGGCCAACCACTACAGCACCCTGCTGCAGCTGGCACGGGCGGGCATGGGGTTTGCCAAGTGCCCGCTGATGCTGGTGGAGACGAGTCTGGCCAGGGGCGAGCTGGTGGCCGTGCTGACTGACTGGCAGACCGGCCTGCACCCGCTGCATGTGCTCCATGCCCAGCAGCGCCGGGTGCCGCGCAAGATACGGCTGTTCAAGCAGGTGCTGGCCCAGTGGTTTGCCGAGCGGCCCCACTACCTGCTCTGAGAGGCTGGCTCGCGTTATTTTTCTGTCATCTTTGGCTGCTAGCCTGCGCCCATCATAGCGAGCAGAGAGAGACTGGAATGAAGGGTCATCAGGGTTGGGTTGGGGTCATGTTGTTGTGTGCTGGCGCGGTGCAGGCCGAGGTCAGGGTCGAGGTCCCCGGGGATTTCCAGATCCTGGCGGTGAGCGACGGCAAGGTGCAGGACGAGCGGCATGGGGTGTTGGCCGACGGGGCGCAGCAGTTGCTGGTGCGCTATGAGGGGGTGATCCCGAGTCGCAACAGCAGCGACAACGATCGCCAGATCCGCTCCGAGCCTCAGGTGATCCGCTATGAGGCCAGAGGCCAGTCGGTGCGCCTGCAGGCCGCGGTGCCCACCGACGAGAAAGGCATGGAGCGCTACGCCAAGGCGCCGGTCGTGAGTCTGCTGGTGGGGGACAAGCCCCTGAAGGTGCAGCAGGAGGCCCTGGTGGTCAACGGCATGCAGATCGGCATGGACTGGCACGCCAGGTTGATGGAGTACAACCGCGGCACGGGCAAGGCGGTGCTGGCGGCCGGCGCCGTGGCGACCACGGCGGCCCAGGCCCCTTCAGTCCCTGCCAGCGAGCTGGAGGGGCAACTGCAGCGGCTCTTCCTGCAGGCGGATCCCGAACTTCGCAAGCGCTTCATCGGTTGGGCCGTGCCCCGGCTTTAAGTTTGCCCCCCGTTGCAGTAACGTGGGCACACTCATCTCCGTGCCCATGTTGACCAGCGAGGCCCCATGTTTGAACTGCATCCCCGCCTGCAGGCGGATACCCAGATACTCGGGGATCTCCCCCTTTGCCGCGTGCTGCTGGCCAAAGACAGCCAGTACCCCTGGCTCATCCTGGTGCCCAGGGTCGCCGGGCTGCGGGAGATCCACCATCTACCTCCCGAGCAGCAGCAACAGCTGATGCGGGAGTCCTGCGCCGTCGCCACCCTGATGGAGCACGCGCTCAATCCGGACAAGATCAACGTGGCGGCGCTCGGCAACCTGGTGCCCCAGCTGCATCTGCATCACGTGGCCCGCTTCAGTACCGACGCCGCATGGCCAGGCCCCATCTGGGGAGCACACCCCGCGATCCCCTATCAGGCGCAAGATTTGCGACTGCAGGCCGATAACTGGCGAGCCCGGTTGGCCGCCCTGGGGGAATTTCAGCCGTTTGTCACTGACAATACGGTCAAGTGAGAGGCCGCTCGCGGTTTCAACACCGGGATCACGCAATCTGTTAGCGTCTCGCGCCCGTGCGTGATGACATGGGCGCTGACACAGACAAGCCTATTTTTTCGATCAGCAGGAAGGTTCCATGATAGTGACAAGATCCGAGGATGATGCCGTATTGACCACAGAGGACGTGCTGCTGAGCCTGTGCAATTCGGTGACGAGCGTATTGAGTGCGGCGACCCAGACCCAGGTGCGCTTCTCCGGCATGGTGCAACGGATCAGCAAGACCTGCCTCAAGCCGGACATCGGCTGCTTCGTGCTGTTCGACGGCGGCTTCTCCGGGCTGGTGGTGATCAACTTCTCCGCCGCCGCGGCCATGGAGCTCTACGAGCGCTACATGCTGAGCATGGGGCTCTCCAAGGAGGATCTCGCCATCTCCCACACCTCGGACGAGGTGAGCAACGTCATGGGCGAGCTGATGAACCAGATCGTCGGCAGCTTCACCACCAAGGTGGGGCGCGAGTTGCAGACCCACATCACCCAGAACCAGCCCAAGATGCTGGCCCTCAACAAGCAGGTGATGCTGAGCGTCGACACCAACCTCGACAACCCCGAGACCCGCAGGGTCACCTTCTTCACCGCCAGCAACAATATCTTCTATCTGGAGCTGGCCATGGACAGGACCGAGTTTATCCGGATCCACGATGGTGGCGTGCAGGAGGAGGTCGACCCGGACGAGCTGATCGCCCAGGCCAAGCTGGCGGCGGCCAAGCCGGCGCAGGCGGTCGCCCCGGCGAGCAACGAGCACGACGATCTGCTGGACTCCCTCGGCATCTAAGGCAGTCAGGAAGCGAAAAAAACGAGGCCACCCCTGGGGTGGCCTCGCTGTTTTCGACAGGGTTTGGCTTAGAAGTTGTAGAGCAGGCCGGTGCTCAAGCGGGTGGCCTGGGTATCGTAGAAGTCGATGTCGGAGTCGGCGCCTGAGTAAGCGGCGGTGAAGGTCGCGGCCAGGGCCTTGACCCCGAACAGGTTGTGCCAGAAGAAGGTGCCGTTGATGGCGAACTCGTCTGCATCGGCACGCTGGCCGAACAGGGGATTTGCCTCGTCATACTTGCGCTTGCCGGCATAGAGGTTGCTGACAATGGACCATTGCGGGCCCCGCTTGGCGTAAGTCAGCTGCAACCCTGTGTTGTCGAAGCTCTCGGCACTGCCGTCGAGCCTGGCCTGCTTGTAGAGGATCGCCGGCTCCAGCAACTGGTTGCCGCCGAAGTGGAACTGGTAGGAGAGCGCCATGTCGTGCACCTTGCCGTTGCGATTCAGCATGGCGGCATACTGGGTGCCGTGGGTCTGGTCATACTGCTGACCGCTGCGCTCCTCGTCCAGATCCACTTCCCGGGTGGTAAGGGTGCCGTAGAAGTGGCTGCCCCAGATCTTGTCCCAGGCAAAGCGCACGCCCTTCGACTTCACGTCGGTCGAGCTGCGATCTACCTTGGTGGCGAAGGGATCGCTCCACAGCTCCACCGGCATGGCGTTGAACACCAGGGAGGTGGCCACTATGCCCTTGTCGCCCATCTCCTGGCGCAGGCCCAGCTGCTGGGTGAAGTCGAAGCGCACCGCATCCTGGATCAGGTTGCCGAGGAACACCTGGGTGCGGGTGTCGGCAAAGGTATAGCGGATGTCGGCGTTGATGAGCGGCGTCAGGCCGCTCTCGCTGTCGGGAGAGCCGAGGTCGTTGATACGACTGTGGTTGTCATCGCCGGCGTAGAAGTTGGACTCGTAGCTGACCACATTGACCCCGCCGAGCAGGAAACCGGACCAGCCGGACTCTCTGGGGATCTCGCCAAGATCGGCGTGGGCGGCATTGGCGGCTAGCAGACCAAGACTCAACAGGACATGATTGCGCATGGGGTGTGCTCCTGACACAAGGGATGACAAGGGTGGCAGTGCGGCTCGGGATCCTTGGCTGAACCGGAGCTGACTGACTCATGGCAGGCATGCTACCCCAGTCGGAGTGTGACGTTAATCAATAATTTAAGGTGCAACGGGCAAGAGTTCAGGGCGCCGTACTGGTATTCTGTTTGCGCAATAACGGGGAGAAAACAACGAGATGAAGCAAATCAAATCCTGGGCGCAATACTATGTCGACCTGATGACCAAGCTGGGACTGGTGCGCTTCAGCATGTTCCTGGCGACCGCCATCATAGTGCTGGCGGTCTCCATCCAGATGGGGGTGACCCTGTTTCTGCGCGGTACCGTGGACATCGTCGACCTGGTGCGCTCTGTCTTCTTCGGCCTGCTGGTGACCCCCTGGGCCGTCTATTTCCTCTCCATCGTGGTGGATCAGCTGGAGGACTCCCGCCAGCGGCTGACCCGCATGGTGCGCAAGCTGCAGGACATGCGCGAGCGCGATCTCGAGCTCAACAGCCAGCTGCAGGAGAACATCAGCCGCCTCAATGCCCAGATAGCCGAGACCAACCGGGCCGAGACCCTGCGCCAGCAAGCCATCGAGGATCTGGAGAACGAGGTGTTCCAGCGGGAGAAGGCCCAGTTGCACCTGGGGGAGCGTACCGCCCTGTTGCGCTCCTTCATCGACTGCTCTCCGGACCTGGTCTACTACCGCAACGAGGACGAGCAGTTCTCCGGCTGCAACCGCGCCATGGAGGAGCTGACCGGCAAGGTGGAGGCCGAGCTCATCGGGCTGACGCCGTTCGACGTCTACAAGCACGACATCGCCAGCAAGGTGGTGGAGACCGACAAGCAGGTCTTCGCCAGCAACGAGCCGCTCACTTACGAGCAGTGGCTGGAGTACCCCGATGGCCGCAAGGCCTACTTCGAGCTGCGCAAGGTGCCCTTCTTCGACCGCTTCGGCAAGCGGCTCGGTCTGCTCGGCTTTGGCCGCGACATCACAGAGCGCAAGCAGTATCAGGACAAACTGGAGAAGGCGAGCCGGGACAAGACCACCTTCATCTCCACCATCAGCCATGAGCTGCGCACCCCCCTCAACGGCATAGTGGGACTGAGCCGCATGCTGATGGACACGCCGCTGGATGCCAAGCGGCAGCAGCAGCTCAAGACCATCCACCTGAGCGCGGTGACGCTCGGCAACATCTTCAATGACATCATCGATCTCGACAAACTGGATCGCCGCCGCCTCGAGATAGCACCTGCCCCCATGGACCTGCCCGCCTTCCTCGACGAGCTGGAGATGCTGTCGCGCATCCAGGCGGAGCAGAAGGGGCTCTACCTGCACTTCGATCGGGATGGCGACATGCCGCAGTTCGTGATGGCGGACGGCACCCGGCTGCGCCAGGTGTTGTGGAACCTGGTGGGCAATGCGGTCAAATTCACCGACGAGGGTGGCGTGACGGTGCGTTGCCTCGCCCACGCCGCCGATGAACCGGGCAAGCTGGCGCTGCACTTCGAGGTGGAAGACACCGGGGTCGGCATCCCGCGCGCCCAGCAGGAGAAGATCTTCGCCATGTACTATCAGGTGCAGGGCAAGAAGCACGCTACCGGCACCGGCATTGGGTTGGCGGTCTCCCGTCAGTTGGTGCAGGCGATGGGTGGCCAGCTCTACGTGGACAGTGACCCGGGTGAGGGTTCCTGCTTCACCGCCGAGCTGGAGGTGGATTGTGTGGCACCTCAGGTCGCGGAAGTCGAGCCCGAGATGCCCTCCCTGGATATCCTGCTGGTGGAGGATGTGGAGCTGAACGTCACCGTCGCCTGCGCCCTGCTCAACAAGCTGGGTCATCAGGTGCAGGTGGCGCGGGACGGTACTCAGGCGCTGGCCATGGCCAACCCGGATGACTTCGACCTCATCCTGCTGGACATCCAGCTGCCGGACATGACTGGCTTCGACGTGGCGGCCCAGTTGCTGGCGCGTTATGGCGACAGCCTGCCCCCCATGGTGGCGCTCACCGCCAACGCCACCGGCGATCGCCAGTACTACCGGGATCACGGCATGCAGGATGTGATCAACAAGCCGCTCGGCTCCAAGGCCGTGCGGGAGGTGATAGGTCATCTGTTTGCGGATCTCGCCGACGACGAGGCCTTTGATCAGGCGGACGCGGGCAATCAGGATGCGCTGCTGGATCTGCCCTTCCTCACCGATTACGCCAGTACGGTCGGCAAGCCGGTGCTGCTCTCCAGCGTGGATCTGTTCGAGAAGATGATGCCGGACTACATGGCGGTGCTCGATTCCAACATGATTGCCAGGGATCAGGCCGGCGTGGTGGAGGAGGCGCACAAGATAAAAGGGGCTGCGGGCTCCATCGGCTTGCGCCGCCTGCAGCAGACAGCCCAGCTTATCCAGAGCCCGGATCACCCCGCCTGGTGGGAAAACGTGGAGGACTGGATTGAGACGCTGCGCCGTGAATACCCCGGCGATATCGCCCGCTTGCGGCGCTGGTTGTTGTCGTGAACCTGACGGACGTCGCTGGCAAGGAGCCGCACCATGTATAGCCGTTTGATTACCCCGGCGCGCATTCACCCCTGGGGCAGCGAAGAGCTGCTGGAGGCGACCGAGCAGGATCGCGCTCGCATCGTGCAGGCCGCGCCGGTGCGCCGCCTGCAGCAGAAGACTCAGGTCTTTCCGCTCGATGTGAAGGCCTCGGTGCGCAGCCGTCTCACCCACTCCCTGGAGGTGCAGGAGACGGGTCGCCAGATCAGCAGGCGCATCCTGGCGGCCCTGCCGGCGGGCACCGTCTGCGAAGGGGCCTTTATCAACCTGGTGGAGATGGCCTGCCTGCTGCACGACGTCGGCAACCCGCCGTTCGGCCACTTCGGCGAGCAGGTGATGAGCCAGTGGCTGGCACAGTCGCTGGATGAGCTGTTTGCCAGCGCCCATGATCAGCTGCCGAGCCCGCAGTGGGCCGAGCTTCGCCAGGACCTGCTGGTGTTTGACGGCAATGCCCAGAGCCTGCGACTGGTGCACAGTCTGCACGAGATGAACCTGACCCTGGGCCAGTTGGCGGCCCTGTGCAAATACCCGCAGCAGCCCCTGTTGCACAATCCCCAGGGCTATGGCCAGCACCATGGTTGGACCAGCAAGCGCGGCATCTTCTTCAGCGAGCAACCCCTCTATCGCGCCCTCGGCCAGAGTCTGGGGCTGGCGCCGGGATGCCGGCATCCGCTGGTCTACATCATGGAGGCGGCGGACGACATCTCCTACTGCATCGCCGATCTGGAGGATGCGGTCGACAGACGCATCCTCACCCAGGGCGAGCTGCTGGTGGCGCTGCGCGGTGCCGATGAGGGGGACTACATGGCCAGCCTGCTCGAGGAGGCGCTGGCCTCCGGCAGGGGCTTCTTCCCCCATTTCCGCCAGCATCTGACCCGGGATCTGGTGGCGCTCGCGGCCCACACCTATGTGAGCGACCACGAGGCTATCCTGAGCGGCGCCTACCCCAGGGCGCTCTTGCACGGTCAGGCACCGGCTGCCAGAGTGCTGGATACCCTCAAACGTGTGGCCCGCGAGCAGGTCTTCATGCGCCCCGAGGTGGAGGCGCTGGAGCTGGAAGGCCATGCCGCCCTGCGTGGGGTGCTTTCCACCTATTCCTGCCTGCTGGCACTGCCGGCCGCGCAGTTCGAGCGGTTGCTGGCCGGCAACGGCGGGAGTGAGCTGTTCTTTGCCCGGCGGCTGTTCCACCGCTTGTCGGCCCGCCATCTCAAGGCATACCGGCTGGCGGTGGCCAGCCGGGATCCGCGCTTCGACAAGGGTTGCGAGCAGGAGTGGTACTACAGGGTGCGGCTCTTGCTCGACTACGTCAGCGGCATGACGGATACCTATGCGCTTGAGGAGTTCAGGCTGTTGTCCGGGATTTGACCGGGGCCGGCTGTGGCCGCATTCCACCCATATGGGTGGGGGTGATATTGCGTAAAATTCGGTGTTTTTTTAAACTGTGGCAACTTGTTCAACTTTCACACGGTAAGGAGACGATCATGCAACATTCCATGCTCAACGTTGCGTTCGCTCGCTGCAATGGCAGCGCGAAGACTCGTGCTCTTTATTTACCGCGTGGAGGGAACAGGTAACACCTGCCTTTTCATCACCCGCGGTTGTCCCGCAGGGTGATGTCCTCTCTCCGGGAGAACCGCTCGTTCAACTGGAGAATATTATGTCTATCGAACTCACCCTGCTGCGCCACGTCGAAACCCTGGTTCAAAAACGGATCACCCGGCTGGAACGTCGCGTCAGCTATCTGCATCTCTCTCCCGCCCTGCTCAAAGACATCGGGCTGGAAGGGCACAATGTGCAGGTCGCTCATGTCCGTGAGCGGGAGTTTCAAACCGGTTTCCGACTCGGGAATCGAATAACCTGAGGCGAGGGGCTTCGGCCCCCGACTTGTGGATGGCAGGCCCGGGCCTGCCATTTTTCTTTTCTGATAGAAGCCGTCATCATTCGCAGCACGGCCCACATCGGTATAAAGCAATCTCAGAGGAAGATAAATCTTTCGGTGAGATATACCTCGCTATGAAATTCATTCCGATCGCAGATGACGGTTTCCAGAATGACCTCTTCAAACCATGTGACACCGACAAGCATCGAGTGCGCTCACTGTTGTATTTATGTTTCTTAATGCGGGTAACTCTTTAACAAAAGGTTTTTTATACTTTCAATACTTGGTTTTCAGATTATAAACTCGTCTCGTTCGGGGCTTTCTTCTGTTTGATTTTCCTTTATGTATTTGTTTTTCATCGATATTTAAATTTTTTTGTTGTTTTGATTTATTTGTCATTTAAATTGGTGTGAATTATGTGGATCATAATGCATCTTTTCTATTCAGGGTCGCCATCTGGTCATTCGTTCAGTTTCCGTACAGTGGTTTGCTCGAATGATGAGCATCCCTTTGCATGGTTCGAGGGCACTCAAGGTCGGAGAAAAGCGTTGTACTTGAAGAATACAGAAAAACATTGTCATCGACTTGAGAAGTCACGTGATGTTATCCAGTGAATGTGCCGGCGGGTTGTACCACCGCATCATAAATATGGAAACAGAGAAATGAATTAGGGAAGGTGCGAACAAGTCCCTGATATGAGATCATGTTTGTCATCTGGAGCCATGAAAAAGGGTTCATCATGAGTCATCAGCTCACCTTCGCCGACAGTGAATTCAGCAGTAAGCGCCGTCAGACCAGAAAAGAGATTTTCTTGTCCCGCATGGAGCAGATTCTGCCATGGCAAAACATGGTGGAAGTCATCGAGCCGTTTTACCCCAAGGCTGGTAATGGCCGGCGACCTTATCCGCTGGAAACGATGCTACGCATTCACTGCATGCAGCATTGGTACAACCTGAGCGATGGCGCGATGGAAGATGCTCTGTACGAAATCGCCTCCATGCGTCTGTTTGCGCGGTTATCCCTGGATAGCGCCTTGCCGGACCGCACCACCATCATGAATTTCCGCCACCTGCTGGAGCAGCATCAACTGGCCCGCCAATTGTTCAAGACCATCAATCGCTGGCTGGCCGAAGCAGGCGTCATGATGACTCAAGGCACCTTGGTCGATGCCACCATCATTGAGGCACCCAGCTCGACCAAGAACAAAGAGCAGCAACGCGATCCGCAGATGCATCAGACCAAGAAAGGCAATCAGTGGCACTTTGGCATGAAGGCCCACATTGGTGTCGATGCCAAGAGTGGCCTGACCCACAGCCTAGTCACCACCGCGGCCAACGAGCATGACCTCAATCAGCTGGGTAATCTGCTGCATGGAGAGGAGCAATTTGTCTCAGCCGATGCCGGCTACCAAGGGGCGCCACAGCGCGAGGAGCTGGCCGAGGTGGATGTGGACTGGCTGATCGCCGAGCGCCCCGGCAAGGTAAGAACCTTGAAACAGCATCCACGCAAGAACAAAACGGCCATCAACATCGAATACATGAAAGCCAGCATCCGGGCCAAGGTGGAGCACCCATTTCGCATCATCAAGCGACAGTTCGGCTTCGTGAAAGCCAGATACAAGGGGTTGCTGAAAAACGATAACCAACTGGCGATGTTATTCACGCTGGCCAACCTGTTTCGGGCGGACCAAATGATACGTCAGTGGCGGCGGGAGAGATCTCACTAAAAACTGGGAATAGCGCCTTAAATGGCGAAGAAACGGTCTAAATAGGCTGATTCAAGGCATTTACGGGAGAAAAAATCGGCTCAAACATGAAGAGATGAAATGACTGAGTCAGCCGAGAAGAATTTCCCCGCTTATTCGCACCTTCCTTAGCTCATATCTTTGACAAGAAACCGTGGCTACCTGATTTTCAGAGACACATTGCCAATCCATCTCAGGCGTGAACTAACCGCATGTGAAGATACGGTGCAGGTGCCCCTTTCTGGGATCAGGAGCATAGTGATAAAAACGGACCTTGATTGCCGGCACATAGTTACCTTGGTCAAGTTGAGGCATGTTTTATCCACGTCTTGCAAGGTTTGAGATGGAGGAATTTGATGACTATGGCAATCAGCCAATGCCCTGGCTCTGTTAGGCATACATTAACACCGATAGTTAATTTCAATAGCGGCGATGTCTTTTCTTTTGAAATCAAGCAACGCATCCTAAAAAACAACCTGATTACCCATGACCCTCAGCCAGCTTCAAGAGCCGATATGGCATCGGAGGGCTTGCCACGACTGCATGCCCCAATTCAACCAACATGCTCTTGAGGTCAAAACGATGATTAAACCGGAAGCAGTATTCCGCAAGATGCCTTGGTAAATGCTTCGCTCCGAGCGTATGGCAACTGCCCCGCAGCGAGTTTTTCACATTTCCTATCATCGTGTTTACCCAGTTGAATGCCGGATGATCCAGCCAGTCCAGGTTGCCCCCGGTGACAACACCCAGGTGCTCACAATTGGCCTCCTTGACCGCTTTGAAACAGGCCAATCCATCGGATATCACCGCGCTACCACTGGCAATATGCCGTTTTGCCCAATCAGCAACGGACTTGGTTTTGAAACCATCGACCACCGTCATCCGCATCTTGATTGGATGTCCTTCCTTGTTCAGGGCCACTGCTGCCACAAACGGCGTCTTGCCTGCCGCGCCCCGACCCCGTTTGCCACCACGGCGCTCGCCACCCCAGTAGACATCATCGAGCTGAATGATGCCGCTGATGGGCTGCTTGTCATCGGACTCTTTCATGGCTTGCAGCAGCTTGTGCTTGAGCATCCAGGCGGTGTCATATTTGACGCCCAACTGGCGCTTTAGCTCCATCGCTGACAAGCCTGTTTTGGTTTGTGACAACAGGTGCATTGCCAGAAACCACTTGGTCAGTGGGAGCTTGGTGTTTGCGAAAATCGTGTTTCCAGTCAATGACATCTGGTGACGGCAGTGATTGCATTGCCACACACGTGGCCGCCTTCTCAGGCGACAACAGGTCTTGTTGGCACATTCAGGGCAGACAAAGCCGTTAGGAAAACGCCAAGTGAACAGCGCGTTTTCGCACTGAGCCTCAGTGCCATAGTCCTTGAGAAACTCAAACAGGCTGTAGCCTTTCTGGAATTGGATTTTGCTTTTGGCCATGATCTCGCACCTCGATAACTGTACGTAAGATCAGTATAGTTCGTGGTAACTGACTGCTAATCATGGGTAATCAGGAAAAACAATGGGAGTGTGCTCAACAATCACAGCGATGAAAGAATGTCTTTTATGCGACAACTGGAGTTCTTTCAAAAATTGAATCGGCAGGATGCATTGTCCTATCGAGCGTTGTTTATTGATGCTGCAGCTAGTTTGCTGGATACCAGATCGGCATGGAAAGACTTTATTCCATTTGTTTTTCAATTCAGAGTCAATGTTGGCGTGAAGATGCAGACGATCATGAACGAGTCGTCCGGCATTGCGCTGGATAATATTATAAAACTCAAGTCATTAGGCGTGCGATTCTGGATGATTGCTGATGATGAATGGCCTTCATTGCAGATGTCAAAATCCTTTCACCCATATATTGATGGGGTAAAGATAGACAGCAATTTTTTTGAAGCTGCATTTAGCAGGGGGGATGCTACTGAGCTAAGACGCATACTCAATGCATGGGGCGGTGAGCAAACCATAGTGCATGGTCTTGAACATAAAGAGCATTTCGCCTTCGCTGTCAGCAATGGATTTATGTTGGGTCAGGGAACGTATTGCTGTGCCTATCCCTGTCACTGAATATGGCAATCTCCTGGATTTTTGATATCAAGAAACCACTCATGCGGCACTGCTGCCTGGTGGTATTGTAACAATGCTCAGGGAAGGACCCCTGACCTGCGCGAAAACGCGACATTTTCAAGTAAGGTAAGAGCCTGGCTTTATTTTTACTCGCAGTGTTCTCACCCAGCCCTGAGATTCTGACCTGCTATCGCCCTCGCTTTATTAGGAACTAACAATGTTTTACCGTCTCATCCTGTTGTGCTGGTTGACCTGCTGTAGCCTGGTGGTGATGGCGGCCTCGACGCAACTGGACAGAAGCACCTTCACGCCAGCCGAACAGCAGTGGATCGCCGTCCATGACGAGCTGGTGGTCGGCATGCCGGCGACGGCCTGGCCTCCCTATGTCTATACCGATGGCCGGGGCAACTTCACCGGCCCTCTGGATGAATTTGCCTCCCAGATAGCAAGCAGGCTGGGGCTCAAGCTGCGCTACCAGGCCTATGCCAACAATGCAGGGGTCCAGCAGGCATTGCTGGATGGCAAGGTCGACATGGTGATCGGCGTGGCACCGAGCCCGACACGCAAGCTGCAGATGCTGTTTACCTCCGCGTTGATGGCGCTGCCGCGCGCCGTCCTGTTGACCGGAGGACGGGACAGTCTCTCCCTGGAGGAGGCCTATGGGGTGCGTTGGGTCTGCGTCTTCGGTGTCAGCGCTTGCGATGAGTTGCTGCGACTCGGCATCTCGAACCTGGTGACGGTGGACAGCCGGGATGAAGCGATCTTCATGCTCAAGGAGGGGCAGGCGGACGCCTATCTGGCCGAGTTGCCCATGCTGAGCCGCCTGCAAGCCATGGCGGGCATGACGTTGACCACGGTGGACTGGATGAGGGATACCTCGCTCGCCATGGCGGTCGCCCCTGGGGGCGAGGTACTGCAGGGGCTGCTGGACCGGGCCCTTGAGGACATCTCCCCGCTGGAGCGTCGCGGCATCCTGGAAGCTGGCGGCATCGTCGACTATGCCCTGGTGAAAGGGAACAGGGAGATTGTCTTCAACGCGCAGGAGCAGGCGTGGCTGCAAGCGCATCCGGTGATCAGGTACGGGGTCGCCCCTGACTGGCCCGGCATGAGCGAGATTGACGATCGGGGCAGGCTCAAGGGGCTCATTGCCGATCTGCTGGCGATGATGAACCAGCGCGCGGGTCTACAGTTCACCCTGGTACAGACCCGAAGCTGGGCCCAGACCCTGGATCTGTTTCAGGCTCGCAAGCTGGATGTCATCCCGGCCATGACACCGACCGCCGAACGACAGCGGTTTGCCCGTTTCACGCCGAACTATGCCTCTCTCAACCGGGTGATAGTGGCGAGGCGAGGCATGGCCGAGCTGACCAACCCCAGGGCGCTGAAGGGACACCGGGTGGGCATGGTGGGGGGCTCGGTGGAAAAAACGCTGCTGACCGAGGTGGGGGCCGAGCCCGTTGCGGTCGCGAGCGATCCCGAGTTGCTGCCCCAGCTGGATCGGCAGCAGGTCGACTACGTGCTGATGAGCATGACCACCCTGGAAGAGTCGTTGAAGAAGGGATTCAGCGACCGTTATCAGGTGGTCTTCTCCGGCAACGAACTGCGGGTTCCCATCGCCATGGCAACCCATCTGCAGGATCCCATGTTGCAGCAGATCCTGACCAAGGTGTTGCTCTCCATTTCGCCGGCGGAGCTGACCGCCCTGGAGAAGAAGTGGCTCTCCCTGACCATACAGACGGGGCTGGATCCCGACAAGGTGCTGCTCTGGTCCACCCTAGGCGGGGGCATCTTCGTGCTCTTTCTGCTGCTGTTCGTGGGCTGGAACCGGACCCTGCGCCGCCAGATCAGCCAGCGGCGGGAGGCGGAGCGGCGGCTCGAAGAGCAATTGATGTTTGTCCAGATGATGCTCGATGCCCTGCCTAATCAGGTGGTGCTGACCAATGAGCGCTATGAAATTGCGATGACCAATCTGGCGTATCGGCAGATGTTCCTGGGGGGCGAGAACCTGAACGGCTCGTATGAGCGATTGCTCCAGGACAGGCTGCCGGAGGCCATCCGGGCCAGGGTGATCGAGGAGGATGCCAGGGTCTGGGAGAGTGGCGAGGAGCTCCATGGCCGCGGCGAGATCCAGCTTGCCAACGGTGTCGAACATCAGATGATCTACACCAAGCGCCTGTTCGTCGGCCCCGGCGGCAAGCGACTCGGGATCCTGACCGTGCTGACCGATGTGACCGAGCTGGAACAGGCGCGGTTCGCGGCCCAGGAGGCCCAGACCCGACTCACCCAGATCACCGACAGCATGCCGGGCCTGGTTTACCAGTACCATTGGCTGGGGCCGGGCAATGGGCACTTCCTCTACACCTCCCAGGGCCTCAGAGAGATAGTGGGCTATGAAGATGAACCGGTGCAGACGGCAAGCACCGGAGCCACGATTCTCGGGTTGGCGGGGCAGGCCCATCAGGACTTCGTTGACACTGTCGAGGAGCATGCCAGGGCCATGAAACCGCTGGATCTCGAGGTGGAGATCCAGCGCCAGGGGCAATCGGGTTACCTGCAGATCCGGGGTCACTTCGTGCGACAGGAGGGGATCGAGGGCGTCATCCTGAACGGGGTGGTGCAGGACATCACGAACCTGAAACGCCAGGAGCTGGAGCTGCGCCAGGCGAGGCGGGTGGCGGAGGAGGCGACCCGGGTGCGCAGCCGGTTCCTCGCCACCATGAGCCACGAGTTGCGCACCCCCATCTCCGGCATGCACGGCATGCTGGAGCTGTTGCAGATGAGCCATCTCGATGACGATCAGCGCTACATGCTGCGCAACATCTCGACCTCCACCAATCACCTGCTCTATCTGGTGAACGACATCCTGGACTTTTCCAAGATGGAGGCGGGGCAGTTGCAATTGCACCCCCATCCTTGCCGACTGACCTCGGTCATCTGTGACGTCATCCGGGGGCATGCCGCCCTGGCCTATGGCAAGGGACTCAATGTGGCGCTGACGTGGGGGCGGGAGGTGCCGGATCAGGCGAGCATGGATGCGGTGCGGGTGGGCCAGGTTGTCTCCAATCTGCTGAGCAATGCGGTGAAGTTTACCGAGGCGGGGGAAATTGCCATCCGGGTGAGCTACCACGACCATCGATTGAGCTTGCAGGTACGGGATACGGGAATAGGCATCGCCCGGGAGAAGCAGGACAACCTGTTCATCCCGTTCAAGCAGGTGGAGTCCGACATCAACCGGCGCTTTGGCGGCACCGGGCTTGGGCTCGCCATCTGCCATCAGCTGACCCAGAAGATGGGTGGTAGCCTGACGCTGGCGAGCGAGGCGGGGGTGGGCACCACGGTGACTTTCGCGATGCCCCTGTCCGAGTGTCAGTGGGATGCGCCGCCGCTGGCCGGCCAGGTGTGGTGGTGGTGCGGTGAGGACGAGGTGGTGCAGTCGGTGATGGAACAACTCGGCGCCAGACTCCACCGACTGACCGCCGACCAGTGGCACCAGCCTCTGGATGGCTACCTGCTGGCGCAAGAGGGTCATATGGAGCAGGTTTTCGGTGGTGGCTGGTTGCAGTATTTGCAGCAGTCTTCGCTCAAGGGCATAGTACTCTCCCCCCACGAAGCACTGCGCGGCCGTATGGGCAGCGACGCCTGGTGGCGGCTCGGCCAGTCGCCCATCTATCCCGACCTGCTGCTGGAGACCTGTCGCCAACTGTCGAGCGAGCGATCCCGTCGGCCGATACAGATACAGGGGGATAAGCTCAAGGGCAGAGTGCTGGTGGCGGACGATCATCCCGTCAACCGTGCGCTGCTGACCCGTCAGCTCGCCATCCTGGGGCTCGAGTCCGAGGTGGTGGATGATGGGGAACAGGCGCTTCGCGCCTGGCAGGGGCAGGGATTTACCCTGTTGCTGACCGACTGCCACATGCCGGTGATGGATGATTATACCCTGACACGCACCCTGCGGGCGGCCGGTGACGAGGCGCCCATCATAGGCGTCACCGCCGACACCTCGGAGGAGGCCGGTCAGCAGATGCGGGAGGCGGGCATGAACGACATGTTGTTCAAGCCCTACAGCCTGGAGACCTTGCGTCAGACTCTGGCTCGCTGGTTGCCGGCTCTGGCGCTGCAGCATGAGTCAGTGGCCCCCCTACAAGCCAGGGCCCAGGCGTCGGGCATCAGCTGGTTGACCCTGTTTGGGGAGGAGGCGGTGGCTCGCAGCATGGCCAGCGAATATCTGGAGGCCAATCGGCAAGATGGTGAGGACATGATGCTGGCTTTGGCCCGACAGGATACCCAGGCGCTGGTGGAGACGGCGCATCGCATCAAGGGGGCCGCTCGCATGGTGGGACAGCAGGCATTGGCGGAGGAGGCTGCCCGACTGGAGGCGGCGGCCAGGTTGAAGCAGCTGGACAGGCTCGGCGAGCTGAGTCAGACGGTACAGGCATTGATGGACTCTATCAGAGGTGAAACGGGGTTATGGCTCGATGAATAGTGCACGGCATGAGTGGGTGATCATGGTGGTGGAGGATCACAACTTCCAGCGCAAGGCCCTGATGCATCAGATCCGCGGACTTGGCTACGCTAACCTGCTGGAGGCTCAGGACGGGGAGGAGGCACTGGCCCAGTGCCAGCACCACCAGGTCGACATCCTGTTTTGCGATTTGCGGATGCCCGGCATGGATGGCATGGCCCTGCTGCGTCGCCTCTCTTTGGGCGGTTTTCGCGGCGGCATAGTGCTGTGCAGCGCACTGGAGGACGATGTGGTCGACGCCGTACTGCGCATGAGCCGTGCCTACGGCCTGCAGGTGCTGGGGCGTATCGACAAACCCGCGAGCCATCAGCAGATCGCGCAGTTGATCGGCGCCTGGCAGCCCCAGCAGGTGCGCAGCCAGGAGGAGGACGGTCACAACCTGAGCCTGGATGAACTGTGTCGGGCCCTGGAGCATGATCAGTTGCTGCCCTGGTATCAGCCCAAGGTGAGCTTTGAAAATGGTCAGTGGGTCGGCATGGAGGCGCTTGCCCGCTGGCAGCATCCCGAATATGGGCTCATCTCGCCGGCCCGCTTCATCCCGCTGGCGGAGCACAACGGGCTCATGGATCCGCTGACCGAGGTGATCATCGGCAAGTCCCTGCGCGACGGTCATCTGTGGGAGAAGACAGGACTCTCCCTCAACCTGTCGATGAACCTCTCCACCACCTCGCTGATCGAGGGGGATCTGTGCAATACCCTGCTCAATCACTGCCAGCGCTGGAGCATCAACCCCGAGCTCATCACACTGGAAGTGACAGAAAGTGCCTTCGTCAAGGATCTCGGCAAGTCGCTGGAGGTGCTGACCCGCTTGCGGATGCACGGCTTCGGCCTCTCCATCGACGACTTCGGCACCGGCTACTCCTCCATGCAGCAGCTCGCCCTGCTGCCGTTCACCGAGCTGAAGCTGGACAGATCCTTCGTCGATCGCTGCTATGAGGATCCCTCCCGCCTCGCCATCATCGAATCCAGTATCGAACTGGCGCGCAAGTTGGGGTTAAAATCGGTGGCAGAGGGGGTCGAGGATGAGGCCACCTGGCGGCTGCTGGCCAGGCTGGGGTGCGATCAGTGCCAGGGATTCTTCTCCGCCCGCCCCATGCCACGCGAGGAGTTGCTCGTCTGGCATGACACCTGGTGCGAACGATTGCCCGCATTGATCGGGCGCTAATCAAGGGCAGGATGCCCGCTGCGACACAAGGATGGTCATGAAAATATCAAGCAAGCTGTTGTTGAGCTTCTGTTTTATCAATCTGCTCATCATCCTCTCCTCCGCCCTTGTCTACCATCAGCTCGGCCGGATTGAAGCGTCCCAGGAGACCCTGCTGGCCCAGGCCCTGCCCGCCCTGCAACGGGACGAGGCGAGCCAGAAAGCCCTGATCGCCACCGTCTCCTCCCTGCGGGCCTACCTCATCCTCGGCAAGGATCCCGCGCAAGGTGCGCGCATCAAGCAGGAGTGGGAGGCGGCCTGGCAGGCCATCGAGCAGCAGGGGTTCACACCCGCCCTGACCCGGTCCCTCAAGAGTTTCAAGGAGGCGCAGGAGAAGGTGTGGGCCCTGGCCCATACCGAAGACAACCTGCCGGCCCACACCCTGATGCTGCTGGAGGCAGGCCCCCTGGCGGAGGCGGCCCTCGATCAACTGCAATCCATTGCCAACGAAGAGGTGGCGACCCCCCAGATGACGCTGCCCGGCGATCGCCGCCTGCAGCTCAAGCAGGTGGGGGATGCCTACAACGGGCTGGCCAATGCGCTTTCCGCCCTGCGGGACTTCCTCATCTCCGGGGACAAGGAGTACCTGGACAAGTACCAGGACTACTACCAGTTCCACCTGCAGCGAGTGGCCGAGCTGAAACAGCAACAGGCCAACTTCACCGAGGCGCAGAAGGGTCTGTGGACGCTCTTTGAGGAGATGTCGGCTCCCTTTGCCGAGCTGGTCGGGCAGGTGATCGCCAGACGACAGGCGCCGGACTGGGATCAGGCCAACCACCTGATGGCCACCGACATAGAACCTGCGTTGACCCGACTCGCCGACCAGCTGGCAAGCCAGGTGACCCAGACCCGGGGGGAAGTGGAGAAGATAGCGGGCAAGATGGCCGGCGCCAGTCAGACCATCCACCGCACCCTGCTGCTGGCAACCACCAGCGTCATCCTGCTCGGCACCCTGGTGGCCCTGCTGTTCAGTCGTCGCCTGACCCGTGACATCGCCAGCCTGGTGAGCCGTGCCGGGCTGGTCGCCGATGGCCGTCTGCCGAGGGAGCCGTTGCCGGTGCTGCGCCAGGATGAGCTGGGCGGGTTGACGGGCTCCATCAACCGGATGTCGACCCAGTTGCGCCAGCTGGTGGGGGAGATCCAGGGGGCCGTGGCGCAGGTGGAGGGGGCCGGTCGCGAGGTGGGACTGACCACCAACGCCATAGTGGACGATCTGGCGAGCCAGAATCAGCGGCTGGATACGGTTGCGGCCGCCATAGAGCAGATGTCGGCCAGCACCCGGGACGTGGCGGGGAACATCGCCGATGCGGCTGGCGCTGCGCGTCAGACCGAGCGACAGGCCAAACAGGGGGAACAGGCTCTTGCCCGCATGAGTACCACCATGGCGCAGATTGCCGCCATGATCACCCAGGCGAATCAGGCGATGACGCTGCTCAGCAGCCAGAGCGAGCAGGTGGGTCGCGTCACCGAGGTGATCGCCACCATCGCCGAGCAGACCAATCTGCTGGCGCTCAATGCCGCCATCGAGGCGGCGCGCGCGGGAGAGCAGGGCAGGGGGTTTGCCGTGGTGGCGGACGAGGTGCGCCTGCTGGCCAGCCGCACCAGCGAGTCGACGGCGGAGATCAACCAGACCATCGCCAGCATCCAGCAACAGACCCGGCAGACGGCCGATACCGTGGGCAGCGGTACCCTGCTGGTGGAGCAAGGCCGGGGCGCCGTGGTCTCGGCGAGCGAGACACTGGCGGCTATGTCGACGCTGGTGCAGGATCTCAGTGACCAGCTTGCCGCCATCGCCACCGCGACCGAGCAGCAGTCGAGAGTGGCGCAGGAGGTGGCTGGCACCGTGGAGGAGATCGCCGGGCTCAGCCACCAGTCCAGCGAGCACAGTCAACAGGGCGAGCTGATCGCCGCCAGACTGACCCGGGAGACGAACCGACTGACCACGGCCATCAGCCGCTTTGCGCTGGATGCCTGAGGAGGAGAGCGGTGCAGCGGCATAAAAACGGGGCAGGCCGATGGGCCTGCCCCGTTTTGTTTCCAGTGCCTGGTGGTCGACGCTGCAGCTGGTCTCCTGGCAGGCTCACCAGCAGGGGTGGGGCGCTTCTCGCCAGCGATGTCTATTAAGGGTCAGTCCAGGCGCCGGAAGGCCTGGTTGTCGAAGCTGCTGCTGGTCTCCTGATTGAGCAGGCTGACCAGCAGGGATGGTGCGCTTCTCGCTGCCGACGCCGTCTAGATGCCGGAATCCGGGTCAGTCCAGTCGCCGGAAGGCCTGGTTGTCGAAGCTGCTGCTGGTCTCCTGATTGAGCAGGCTGACCAGCAGGGATGGAGCGCTTCTCGCTGCCGACGCCGTCTAGATGCCGGAATCCGGGTCAGTCCAGGCGCCGGAAGGCCTGGTTGTCGAAGCTGCTGCTGGTCTCCTGGTTGAGCAGGCTGACCAGCAGGATCGCCCGCTTCTCCCCATCCGGCTCCAGGTAGATGGCCTCGAACCCGGCCAGGGGACCAGATTCGATCAATACCTTGTCCCCTTGCGTCGGCAGGCAGGCATAGCTGGCGCGCGCCTCGTCGCTGTCGTCCCGGCTCATCAGCCGGTAGATCAGCTGGCTGCTGACGGGGGTCCACTCCTTGCCGAAGTGAATGATGCGGCTGATGCCGCGGGTGGACTTCAGGGTGACCGGAGTGACCTCTTCCAGATCCACGTAGATGAACAGGTAGTTGGGGAACATGGGTTCACGTAGCGGAACCCGTCTGCCCCGTCTCAGCTTCTCGACTTCCACCATGGGGTAATAGGATTCGACGCCTTGGGCTGCCAGATGGGCGCGAGCGCGAGCCTCTTCCTTGGGCTTGCAGTAGGCCAGATACCATTTCTTCATTGTTGTTCTGTTTTTTCGTGTTGCCGTGCTTCTGGCTATGATAACGGGGGCAAAAAAAAAGGCCACGCTTGACGTGGCCTTTTTTACAGAGTGAGTGATTACCAACCTTTCACCAGACCACCCTTGAACAGCTCGGTCCCCTTCTTGTAGACCTCGTCGGTCTGGAAGGCCTGAACGAACTCCTTGACCTTCTCGTCGTCCTTGTTGTTCTCGCGGGCAACGATCAGGTTGACGTAGGGGGACTCCTTGTCTTCGACAAACAGGCCGTTCTCGGTCGGGGTCAGGCCAATCTGACCGGCGAAGGTGTTGTTGATGATGGAGAGATCAACATCTTCAAGGGAGCGGGGCAGCTGAGCGGCTTCCAGCTCGACGATCTTGAAGTTGCGCGGGTTGCTGGCGATATCCAGCACGGTCGCTTCCAGACCGGCGCCTTCCTTCAGCTTCAGCAGGCCCTGCTTCTCCAGCAGGATCAGGGAGCGACCCAGGTTGGTCGGATCGTTCGGCACCGCGATCTGGGCGCCGTCTTTCAGCTCGGACAGGGCTTTGATCTTCTTGGAGTAACCGGCGATTGGATAGACGAAGGTGTTGCCAACCGGCACCAGCTTGAAGCCGCGATCACGGATCTGGGCATCCAGGTAGGGCTTGTGCTGGAAGGCGTTGACGTCGACGCTGCCGTCGTTCAGGGCCACGTTGGGGGTGACGTAGTCGGAGAAGGTGACGATCTCCACGGTCAGGCCGTATTTCTCCTTGGCCACCTTGGCCGCGGTCTCGACCAGTTCGGTCTCGGGGCCGGCGATGGCGCCGACTTTCAGGGTCTTGCTCTCTTCCTTCTGGCCGCAGCCGACCAGTACCAGAGTTGCCAGCAGCGCAGCCGCAGCGGATTTAATGCCCAATTTCATAAAAACCTCCTGTCAGAAATCGACGATTAACGATGATCACATTGTTTGACCAGGCGCTCACCCGCGCTCTGGATGAGTTGAACCAGTACCACCAGAATGACCACGGTGACCAGCATGACGGTAGGGTCGAAGCGCTGGTAGCCGTAGCGAATACCCACATCGCCCAGGCCGCCACCCCCGATGGCACCGGCCATGGCGGAGTAGTTAACGAGCGTGACGAGGGTGATGATGACGCTGTTGAGGATCCCGGGCAGGGCCTCAGGTAGCAGCACCTTGGCAATGATTTGCAAGGGTTTGGCACCCATGGCCTTGGCGGCTTCGAGCAGGCCGTCCGGCACTTCCATCAGGGCACCTTCCACCAGACGAGCGATGAAGGGGATGCAGCCCACGGTCAGCGGCACGATGGCGGCTATGGTGCCGATGCTGGTGCCGACGATCAGCCGGGTCAGCGGAATGATGGCCACCAGCAAGATGATGAAGGGCACGGAGCGGCCGACGTTGACGACGATGCCGAGGATCTTGTTCAGCAGCGGGTTGGTCAGGATCTGGCCCGCCTTGGTCACGTGCAGTGCCACGCCGAGCGGCAGGCCGAGCAGGCAGCCGAACAGGGCGGAGGCAAACACCATGATCAGGGTGTCGCCGAGGGCTGTGATGAGCAGATTAATCATGGCTTCGGACATGAGTCATTACCTCCAGCTGGATAGGATGGCTGAGTCGCCGAGGATTGGGCGCAGCAGATTAGTCATTGCTTCGTACATAGCCCATTACCTCCAGCTGAATGTGGTTGTCGATGAAGAACTGCTGGGTGGCCTCGCACTGGGCCTCATCCCCGAACAGCTCCGCCAGCAGGAAGCCGAACTTGACGCCACCGGCGTATTCGATGTCTGCGCTCAGTATGCTGATGTCGATGTTGAAACGGCGGCTCACCTCGGAGATGAGCGGCGAATCGACGGTGGCGCCGGTGAAGCCGAGCTTCACCAGGGGATAGCTGTTGGCCACCCGCTCGCTGCTCATCCTGTCCTGGTACTCCTGGGGCACCTCCAGATGGATGGTGGAGTGGATGAAGTCACGGGCCAGCTGGGTCTTGGCGTTGCTGAAGAACCAGGCCACCTCGCCCTGCTCGATCAGGCGACCGTCGCTGATGATGGCCACTTCGTCACAGATCCCCTTCACCACATCCATCTCGTGGGTGATGAGCAAGATGGTGAGCCCCAGCTTGACGTTGATCTCCTTGAGCAGGCTCAGGATGGATCGGGTGGTCTGGGGGTCGAGGGCCGAGGTGGCCTCGTCGCACAGCAGTACCTTGGGGGCCGGCGCCAGGGCGCGGGCGATGGCGACGCGCTGCTTCTGGCCGCCGGAGAGCTCGGACGGATAGGCGTGGGCACGGGCTTCCAGCCCGACCAGGGCCAGTAGTTCGTCGACCCGGGTCTGGATCTGCGACTTGCTCCAGCCCGCCAGCTCCAGCGGGAAGGCGATGTTGGCAAACACGGTGCGGGAGGCCAGCAGGTTGAAATGCTGGAAGATCATGCCGATCTGGCGACGAGCCTGGGTCAGGTCCCGCTCGCTCAGGGCCACGAGATCCTGACCATCGACGATGACCTGGCCCTGAGTGGGACGCTCCAGCAGGTTGACGCAACGAATAAGGGTGCTCTTGCCGGCACCGGAGGCGCCGATCACCCCGAAAATCTTGCCTTGTGGCACATGCAGGCTCACGTCACGCAGGGCGTGCACGGCGTCACTGCCTTTACCGTAGACTTTGTTGAGACCGATCAACTTAATCATGGATTCTTCCGTGCTAACAGCCTTAAAGCACAGGGCGCTACAGGCGGGTGAATTGGGCAGAGGTTTCACTGGGTTGCTCTGCCATCATGGAGGATGATGCTAAGATGTCCGGATGGCTGTGTCAACGCATGTTTCTACGTCTAGACGTCTAAAAAATGGATAAGGATTCCCGCTCGCTGACTAAGGGAAGAGGGGTAAACCGACAGCTTCAATATTAGATTCTGATTTGAAATCATCCTTCCGAATATAACCTGGATAATCACTCTTGAATCGATGATTCCCCCGTTTTGTCACGGTCTACCCCTGGGCGCTGGCAGTCAGTTGCCAGCATGACAGGGAGGAATATCTTTGCCTGTTGCTCTTCGTTTTCTCCTTTTTCTTTCCCATCCCTTTGATGTAGAACAAAAAACGACCGCTTTTATCCGGGGAGGGAGCGGCGTTTTTTTATACTGGCAGGAGGTGGACGGCAGGAGGAAGCAGAGATGCGATTTCAACAGATCAAGGACCTGATGCTTTACCTCGAACAACTGCATCAGCAGCAGGGGCGCAGTTACGGGCGCCTGATCCCCCAGGTGGATGGGGAGCGCAGCCGGATGCTGCTGGCCTATTTGCAAGGACGGGAGGACGCGGCGGCGGCCCACCTGCACGACTATCGGGAGCAGATGGGGAGTGCGGTCAAGGAGACCTGGCTGGATCAGGGCTTCGGTGAGGATCTGCTGGCCGATTGCCAGCGTCTGGCATTGGCGGCCGGTACTCAACCCGAGGAGATAGTGGCCATGGTGTCGCGGCAGGAGGAAAAACTCGTTGGCGAGCTGGGGCGCCTGGCTCGCGAGTGCCCCACGCCGGACACGGCCGCGTTGCTGACGTCGCTGGCATCCATGGCGCAATCCCGGCTGACCCGGCTGGTGCACGGAGCCCATCGGCTCGACGACATCTAGCGCGCCATGGCAGAGGCCCGGTCCGGGCCTCTTGCGGCGTTGTCGGGGAGGGTCAGTCCTCTTGCCGGGCCGCGCCGTAGAGGGCGGCCCCTATGATGCCGGCCTGGTTGAGGTTGGCCGCCGTCATCAGGGGGGCCCGGGTTTCTATCCGGTCGATAAATTTGTCGAGCTTGGCAGCGCTGCCGCCTCCCAGGATGAAGAGGTCGGGGGAGAAGAGGAACTCGAGACGGGCCAGGTATTTGTTGAAGCGCTTGCCCCAGCGGTTCCAGGAGAGATCCTCGCGTTTGCGCACCGCGTCCGAGCAGTAGTGCTCCGCCACCATCCCTTCCAGGATGAGATGACCCAGCTCGGTGTTCGGCAGCAGCTGGCCGTTGACGAACACGGCGGTACCGATGCCGGTCCCCACCGTGATGAGGATGATCACCCCCTTGCGATCCCGGCCGGTACCGAAGCGCATCTCGGCCAACCCGGCGGCATCGGCGTCGTTGAGCACGTGGCAGGGCAGGCCGGTCACGTCGGCGAACAGGTGGGCTGCGTCGGTCTCGATCCAGCTCTTGTCGATGTTGGAGGCATTCTTGGCTATGCCGTTGTGGATGGTGGCGGGGAAGCCGCACCCCACCGGGCCCTTCCACTGGAAATGCTCGACCAGCGCCTTGAGGGTGTGCGCCACGGCGGCCGGGGTGGCCGGTTGCGGCGTGGCGATGCGGTGACGCTCGCCAATCAGTTCGCCAGTCTCGGTGTCCACCAGGCAGCCCTTGATCCCGGAGCCGCCAATATCTACTCCCAACATCTGCATCCGAATCTTCCTTTTATTGTGCCGATGGCCAATGGTCGGCAGAGCATGAAAAAAGTGCTGTCATCCGGCAAGGACCAGATCACTTATGCGTGATCCGGCAGGCCTTTTTCGATGCAGCGGATCAGCAAACGGGTCTTCTTGTTCTCTTTCTCCTGGCGCACGGCCAGGGTCGCCAGCGCCCACTCGATGTGTTCGGCCACCATGGGCTCGGCACTGGCGAGCGCCTGTTGCAGCGCGGCCATGGCATCGCTGCTGGCCGGGCCGTTGCCGAGCGCTACCGCCAGGTTACGGCGCCAGCGCCGATAGCCGATACGGCGAATGGGGCTGCCTTCGGTGTGCTTGAGAAAGTCGCTCTCGCTCCAGCCCCACAAGGTCAACAGCGGCGGGCGATGCAGATTGGGGCGCGGGCTGAAGTCGGGCTCTGGGCTCGCATCCGCATAGCGGTTCCAGGGGCAGATGAGCTGGCAGTCGTCACAGCCGTAAATGCGGTTGCCCATCAGCGGCCTGAACTCTTCCGGGATGGGGCCGTCGTTCTCTATGGTGAGGTAGGAGATGCAGCGCCGCCCGTCCACCACGTAGGGCGCGACGATGGCGCCGGTCGGACAGATGTTGATGCAGGCCACGCACTTGCCGCACTGCTCTTTCTCCACCGGGGCATCGACGGGCAGCGGCAGGCCGACCAGCAGCTCCCCGAGAAAGAAGAAGGAGCCGGCAGTCTCGTTGAGCAGCAGCGAGTGCTTGCCCACCCAGCCGAGCCCCGCCTTGGCCGCCAACGGGCGCTCCAGTATGGGGGCCGAATCGACGAAGGGGCGCCACTCCCCCGGGGTTGCCTGCGTGGATGGCAACAGTGTCTGGCAGCGCTGCTCGATGCGCTCTCCCAGCTGTTTGAGCCGGTTGCGCAGCACCTTGTGGTAGTCGCGCCCGAGGGCATAGCGGCTGATGTAGCCCAGGGTAGGATCGCGCAGGGTGGCGGCAAAGCCCGCCTCGAAGGGGAGATAGTTCATCCGCACCGACAGCACCCGCAGGGTGCCCGGCAGCAGCTCGTGGGGCCGAGCCCGCATCATGCCGTGGCGCGCCATGTAGTCCATGGTGCCGTGATGACCCGCATCCAGCCAGGCCTGCAATCTGGGTTCCTCGAGGGCGAGATCCGTGTCCGTGATGCCGACCTGGTCAAATCCTAGCTCCCGTGCCCAGAGCTTGATATCGTGGGCCAGTTGTGCAAGTTCGGTGGCCGTCATGATGCCTCACCTGCCAGCTGGCTGCGGCATGGCGCCCGCAGCACAGAGGGTGACGAGGGCCGTGCGCCGTCATGGCACGCCATATGCCAGGCCAGAAGCCAGGTCAGTGGATGATGAAGGTGGGGAGCCGTCATGGTAGAGGGTATCGAGGACGCTATCGGCAAAAAACAAGGCATCAGTCTAGCACAGCCGCTGTGGCGGGCCGAACAGATCCGCAAGCTGGAGCAGCGCTGGGCCGAGCGTGAGGGGCAAGCTCTCTACGCCTTGATGGAGCGGGCCGGTGCCGCCCTGTGCAGTTATGCTCGCCATCACTGGCCCCAGAGTCACCACTGGTGGATCTTCGTCGGCCCGGGCAACAACGGGGGGGATGGCTATGTGCTGGCCCGCCTCGCCCGTCGACTCGGCCTCGAGCCTCTGGTGATCGCCGCTAGGGCCCCGGGCCTGCTCAGAGGAGACGCCAGGCGGGCCGCCGACGAGTGGCTGGCGGTGGGGGGAGAGGTAATGATGGCCGATGCGCTCGAGGGGGCGTCGCTCCCTTCGCCGGATCTGGTGATAGATGCATTGCTCGGCACCGGTGTCCAGCTCCCTCTCTCCTCGCCAATGACAAAGATCGTCGCAACAATCAATGGCTTGAATGCCCCCGTCCTGGCGGTGGACCTCCCCTCCGGGCTCAATGCCGACACCGGCCGCGCCATGGGGGCCCTGGTGCACGCCACCCGCACCCTCAGCTTCATCGGCATCAAGCAGGGCATGCTCACCGCCGACGGGGTGGACGGCGTCGGCCAGCTCGACTGGGATCCCCTCGGGGTGGTGCCCGAGGCCGGCCTGGTGCCCGCCGCCGAGCGCCTGGATTATCCCCGCCTAAAGAATCTGCTCTCTCCCCGTCCCCGCTCGGCCCACAAGGGCAAGCACGGCAAGGTGCTGCTGGTGGGGGGCAACCTGGGGATGCAGGGAGCCATCCTGCTGGCGGGGCAGGCCTGCCTGCGGGCGGGGGCGGGTCTGGTGCGACTGTGCCAGCACCCTGACTCTCCCCCCGCCAGCCTGGTGCAACCTGAGCTGATGGGATGTCCGGTTGGGATGGACGAGGGGTGGGCCTCGGTGCGCGTGCTGGGACCGGGGCTCGGGCAGGATGAGTGGGGAAGGGCCCAGTTCGAACACCACCTCAATGCCAGCGGGCCACTGGTATTGGACGCCGATGGATTGAATTGGCTGGCGCAGGCACCCCGTCATCAGGATAATTGGGTGCTCACGCCCCACCCCGGAGAGGCGGCCCGCCTGCTGGATTGCGGTGTCGCCGAGGTCGAGGCGGATCGCTTCGCCGCCGTATCGCGGCTGCAGCAGCGATACGGCGGCGTGGTGCTGCTCAAGGGGGCGGGCTCGCTCATCTGCGATGGCCAGCGCATCAGCCTCTGCGATGAAGGCAATCCCGGCATGGCCAGTGGCGGCATGGGGGATCTGTTATCTGGTATAATCGCCGCCCTCCTGGCTCAGGGCTGGTCTGCCGGCATGGCCGCGCGACTGGGGGCCGTGATTCACGCAGAGGCCGCCGACCTGGCCGCGGCCGAGGGGGAGAGGGGCATGCTGGCATCGGATCTGCTGCCCTGGATCCGCCGTCTGGTCAATCCGACACCGTAACAAGTAACAAGAAGAACATGGCAAAAACGTTGATGATGACACTGCCGGACGAGGCAGCAACTGTGGCTCTGGGCGGCCGCCTGGCGCAGGCATGCCAACAGGCCACTACCGTATTTCTGCACGGCGCCCTCGGGGCCGGCAAGACCACCCTGACCCGCGGCTGGGTGCAAGGGCTTGGCCATCAAGGCAAGGTTAAGAGTCCGACCTATACCCTGGTGGAGCCCTATGAATTGGCCGACTGGCAGGTCTATCACTTCGATCTCTATCGACTGGCGGATCCGGAAGAGCTGGAATTCATGGGGATTCGGGACTATTTCGGCGCCGATACCCTCTGCCTTGTAGAGTGGCCTGAAAAAGGGGAAGGCTGGCTGCCGTCCCCCGATCTCGAGATTACCCTGACGTATGTAAACGAGCAGCGCGAGGCCCTGATTGCGGCCCGCACTGCTATTGGCGAAGCCATTCTGGAACGGTTGTCATCTCAGTGCGCTTGATCCTTGTTATTGCCCTCTCCCTGATGGCCTTACCCTCCTGGGCAAATCAGCTCAAGAGTGTGCGGGTCTGGCCGTCGCCGGATAACACCCGGGTGGTGCTCGACATGAGCAGCGCCCCCAATTTCAACTACTTCACCCTGAGCGGCCCGAGTCGTCTGGTGATCGATCTCAAGGGGGCGAGCAACGCCGCCAACCTGGCTCGCATCGAGAACAAGAGCGAGCTGGTGCGCAAGATCCGCGAGAGCACGCCCCTTGAAAAAGGCAGCATGCGTCTGGTGCTGGATCTCAGCTCCAGCATCAAGCCGGTGGTGTTCCCGCTGGCACCGGCGGGCCCCTACGGTCATCGTTTGGTGATCGATCTGCCCTATGAAGAGAAGGGCGGCGCCACGGCGCAGCCCGCTCCCGTCGGCGGCCAGGGCAAGGCCATCGTCATCGCCATCGATCCGGGCCATGGCGGGGAAGATCCCGGCTC
This sequence comes from Aeromonas media, assembly GCF_020423125.1. Lineage (NCBI taxonomy): Bacteria > Pseudomonadati > Pseudomonadota > Gammaproteobacteria > Aeromonadales > Aeromonadaceae > Aeromonas > Aeromonas media. The sequence goes on along the minus strand of NZ_CP075564.1, from coordinate 3,611,950 downwards.
CATCGGCCCGCGCCGCACCTACGAGAAACGGGTGACCCTGGCGGTGTCCCAGAAGTTGGCGGCACTGATCGACCGCGAGCCGGGCATGCGTGCCGTGATGACCCGTCGTGGTGACTATTTCGTCGACCTCAACAAGCGCTCGGAAATCGCCCGCAAGGCCAAGGCTGATCTGCTGGTGTCCGTGCATGCGGACAGCTTCCACAACTCGACCCCGCGCGGCGCCTCGGTCTGGGTGCTGTCGACCAATCGCGCCAACCGCGAGATGGGCAGCTGGCTGGAGAAGCAGGAGAAGCAGGGGGAACTGCTGGGCGGGGTGGGCAAGGTATTGGCCGAGTCCGATCCCAACCCCTATCTGGCGCAGACCTTCCTCGATCTCTCCATGGACAAGTCTCGCGCTGAGGGATACGACGTCAGTCGCCAGATCCTGCGCTCCATGGGACGGGTGGCCCGGCTGCACAAGAAGGCGCCGGAACACGCCAGTCTGGCGGTGCTCAAGGCGCCGGACATCCCCTCGGTACTGGTGGAGACGGGCTTTATCTCGAACCATGCGGAAGAGAAGCTGCTGGCCACCGCCAGCTATCAGGATCAGCTGGCCCGGGCCATCTTCGAGGGGATCCGCAACTATTACCGCAGCCACCCGACCAAGGGCCCCATGATGACCGGCAAGGGGCAGCAAGTGGCCAGCGTCAGTCAGCCTGCGGCGAAAAAGGCGGCGGTTGCCCCCGCGCCCCGGCAGCAGGTGACCAACCGCATGCCGGCGACAGTACCGAGCCGCAGCAGTGATGGCGGAGCCCCGGTCGGCAGCGCCTCCGGTGCCGGGGTGATAAAACCCTACAAGGTGGCGGCCAAGGAGCCGAGCGTGCCGGTCGCAAGCAGCCAGCGCGACGACAAGTCCCAGATGATCCGCCACGTGGTCACCCGCGGCCAGAGCCTCTCCCGCCTCGCCGAGAAGCACGGGGTGAGCCAGGCGCGGCTGGTGGAGATCAACAAGCTCAAGTCACGGGATATCCAGATAGGGCAGGTGCTCTACATTCCCCAAAACTAACGCGCGGGAGCTGGCGAGGCAGGGCCGAGGGGCGCCCGGATTGGCGCTCAAGCCAGGCCGTGCCCTGCATTGTTCGCCACGTCGGCCAACCGGATGGCTGCTGGCGAAGGTGCGGTGGCGCGGCCCGTCCACGTGTTGAAAGTGTCTTGACCCCGCAAGCGAAACCATCAGGAGTAAGCCATGCCGATCCGTATATTGCCCCCTATCCTGGCCAACCAGATTGCTGCCGGCGAGGTGGTGGAGCGGCCCTCCTCTGTGGTGAAGGAGCTGGTGGAAAACAGCCTGGATGCGGGGGCCGACCGGGTCGAGATCGACATCGACAAGGGGGGCGCCAAGCTTATCCGTATTCGTGACAACGGCAGCGGCGTCGCCAAGGAGGAGCTGGTGCTGGCGCTGTCACGACACGCGACCTCCAAGGTGGCGACCCTGGATGACCTGGAAGGGATCAACAGCCTCGGTTTTCGCGGCGAGGCGCTCGCCTCCATCAGCTCCGTCTCCCGTCTCACCTTCACCTCCCGCACCGCGGAGCAGTCCGAAGCCTGGCAGGCGCAGGCCGAAGGGCGCGAGATGAGCGTCACCGTCAAGCCGGCGGCCCACCCGGTGGGGACCACGGTAGAGGTGGTTGACCTCTTCTTCAACACCCCGGCGCGGCGCAAGTTCATGCGCAGCGAGAAGACCGAATTTGCCCACATCGACGAGCTGGTACGCCGCATCGCGCTCTCCCGCTTCGACATCACCTTGATCCTGCGCCACAACGGCAAGGTGGTGCGCCAGTACAAGGCTGCCAATACGGTGCCTGAACAGGAGCGCCGCCTCGCCGCCGTTTGCGGCACTCCCTTCATGCACCACGCGCTGGCGGTGGAGAGCGAGCACAGCGACGTGCGTCTGTGGGGCTGGCTGGCGCTGCCTGCGGGTGCCAGGCCGCAGAACGATCTGCAATATACCTATGTAAACGGCCGCATGATGCGCGACAAGCTCATCAACCACGCCATCCGTCAGGCTTATGACGAGCTGCTGCCCGCCGGCAGCTTCGCCGCCTATGTGCTCTACATCGAGCTGGATCCCCGTCAGGTGGATGTGAACGTCCATCCCGCCAAGCACGAGGTGCGTTTCCATCAGGCGCGGCTCATCCACGACTTCATCTTCCAGGCGCTCTTTACCGCCCTGCGCCGGGAAGGGGCGGGAGCCAGCGAGCAGGACGAGCCCCTGGCCGAGACCCTGGTCGAGCTGCCGACCAGCCCGCAGATAGAGTATCCAGGCCAGGCGCCGCGCCCCGAGTGGTATGGTGCCGAGCACAGCTACAGAGCCCCTGTCCAGACGCGGGATGGTGGCGCCGTGCGCGAAGGTGCAGGCCGCACGGGCAACTATCAGCCCCCCGAGCCTCCCAGCCGGGAGGCGATGCGCGGCATGGGCGCCCTGCTCACTACCCTGCCGGTAGCGGGGGAGGTATCTCAGGCTGCCCCCGTCACCCCGGCCGGTTCGCCGCCGCAAGGGACTCGCGCCCTGACCCTGGTGGAACAGGCCTATCTGCTGATCGAGCGAGAGGGGCAACTGGCGTTGCTCTCCCTGGTGCGGGCCGAGCGGGTGTTGCTGCGCCACTGGTTGCTGGAGACCTGGGGCCAGGGGCTGGCGGCGCAACCCCTGCTGCTGCCGGTCTCCTTCAAGCTGCCAAAGAACCTGATTGCGCTGGTGACCGAGCAGGAACGTTTGCTCAAACGCATGGGGCTGGAGTTGAAAAGCGGGGGACGCGACACCATGATCCTGACTCGGGTGCCTGCCTTGTTGCGCCAGACCGATCTGGTGCGTCTCTTACCCGAATTGCTGCAATTGATCGAGAGCGGATCTGACAGTGATGCTGGCCAGCAGGCTGAAGTACTATGCCAGTGGCTGGTGGAGCAGGGGATAAGCACCGAGAAAATATATGATTTTTCAACTGCCAGCCGGCTGCTGACGGAACTTGTGACCGATTTCAGTGACCAACTGGCAGACATTCGCATGGCGCGCCCTCTGTCGTTGGCGGCCGTGCTGGAAGGGTTTGCACAAGGCGATTGAGTCGCCGGGGCTGACCTCTTCCATTCATTGATAGCTATTTGCATGGTACGCCTCCCGACGAGGCGACCGTGCCAGAGGAACATGAAAGTGGCTGACTTGCCGACTGCAATTTTTCTGATGGGGCCGACGGCCTCCGGCAAGACGGATCTCGCCATTGAACTGTGCCAGGCCCTGCCCTGCGACATCATCAGCGTGGACTCCGCGCTCATCTATCGCGGCATGGACATAGGCACCGCCAAGCCGACTGCCGCCGAGCTGACCCAGGCGCCTCATCGCCTGATCGACATCCTGGATCCGGCCATGAGCTATTCGGCGGCGGATTTCTGCCGCGATGCCCTGCGGGAGATGAAAGAGATCGCCGACCGCGGCCGCATCCCGCTGCTGGTGGGGGGCACCATGCTCTACTTCAAGGCGCTTCTGGAGGGGCTCTCTCCGTTGCCCTCCGCCGATCCGGCCATTCGCGCCGAGATTGAGGCAGAGGCCGCCCGCCTCGGCTGGCAGGCGCTGCACGACGAGCTGGTGCGCATCGATCCTGTGGCTGGCGCGCGGATCCACCCCAACGACCCGCAGCGGCTCAGCCGGGCGCTCGAGGTCTATCGCATCAGCGGCAAGACACTGACCGAACTGACCCAGGTGCAGGGGGAAGGCTTGCCCTACCGGGTGCACCAGTTTGCCATCGCGCCGAGCGATCGCGCCGTGCTGCATCAACGCATCGAGCTGCGTTTCGACAAGATGCTGCAAGGGGAGTTCGAACAGGAGGTCAGAGCGCTCTACGAACGGGGTGATCTTCACCCGGATCTGCCAGCTATCCGCTGCGTTGGCTACCGCCAAATGTGGGACTACCTGGCAGGGGAAGTGGGATATGATGAGATGCGTTATCGTGGCATCGTGGCCACCCGTCAGCTGGCCAAGCGCCAGATGACCTGGTTGCGTGGCTGGACCGACCTGACCTGGTTGGAATCTGGTGAGTCTGGCAATGTGGCCAGGGTGGTCGCCCGAGCTGGTGTGGCTTGACACTCCCTGTATAATCAGGTTGTTATATTGATATCCGGTGTTTAAAAACAACAAACTATAAGGAAAAGAAAGATGGCTAAGGGGCAATCTCTCCAAGACCCGTTTTTGAATGCGCTGCGCCGTGAGCGGATTCCTGTTTCTATCTATTTGGTGAACGGCATCAAACTGCAGGGTCAGATCGAATCGTTTGACCAGTTTGTCATTTTGCTGAAGAACACCGTGAGCCAGATGGTCTACAAGCACGCCATTTCCACCGTGGTGCCGGCCCGTGCCGTCAACCATCACCAGCACGCCCCTGGCGCCGCCGGTGAAGAGCAGGGTGAAGCCGAGGCGTGATATCCCGCGGCGAGCCCACTCGCCAACTCAGAATCATCATGATACCTGTCAAGGAGCAAGCGCTTGTTTGACCGTTACGAAGCTGGTGAACAGGCCGTTCTGGTACATGTCAACTTCAGCGATGAGGGTGAGCGCGAGGATCTGGACGAGCTCAAGATGTTGGTGAGCTCGGCCGGGGTCAATGCGCTGGGGGTGATCACCACCAGCCGCAGCGCGCCCAGTGCCAAATTTTTTGTCGGTAGCGGCAAGGCGGAAGAGATCGCGTCCCAGGTCCAGATGCTGGGTGCGGACGTGGTCATCTTCAACCATGCCCTGACCCCTGCCCAGGAACGCAACCTGGAGCGTCTGTTCCAATGCCGTGTGGTGGACAGGACAGGCCTCATCCTCGATATCTTCGCTCAGCGCGCCCGTACCCACGAAGGCAAATTGCAGGTCGAACTGGCCCAGTTACGCCATCTTTCCACTCGCCTAGTGCGAGGCTGGACCCACCTTGAGCGTCAGAAGGGCGGGATCGGTCTGCGCGGCCCGGGTGAAACCCAGCTTGAAACCGACCGACGCCTGCTGCGAGAGCGCATCAAGGCGATTTTACGCAGGCTCGACAAGGTGGCGAAGCAGCGGGAGCAGGGGCGTCGCGCCCGCAACCGCAACGAGGTGCCGACCGTATCGCTGGTGGGCTACACCAACGCCGGAAAGTCCACTTTGTTCAACCAACTTACAGATGCCAGCGTGTATGCTGCCGACCAACTGTTCGCAACCCTGGATCCCACCCTGCGTAAATTGGTGATCCAGGATGTGGGTGATGTGATCCTGGCGGATACAGTTGGATTTATTCGGCACTTGCCCCATGATCTGGTCGCGGCCTTCAAGGCGACGCTGCAGGAGACCCGCGAAGCGGACTTGCTGCTGCACGTCGTGGACTGTGCCGATGAGCAGATGCAGGAGAATGTCGATTCGGTGCAGACAGTGCTGGCCGAGATCGAAGCGGACGACCGTCCCCAGCTGATGATCTGCAACAAGATCGACAAGCTGACCGATCGTCCGGCCGGTCTGGAGCGGGATGACGAAGGGCGCCCGCAACGGGTCTGGCTGTCGGCCCAGACGGGTGAAGGCAGTGAATACCTGTTCCTGGCCCTGACCGAACTGCTGGCCGGGTCCATGGTCCATCACACCCTGCAGTTGCCGCCCTCGGCAGCAAGACTGCGCAGTGCGCTCTATCGGCTGAAAGGCATCGAGCAGGAAGGTTTCAGCGAGGAGGGGGATTTTGTCCTGGAGGTACGCTTGCAGCTTGCCGACTGGAACCGCCTCATGAAACAAGAAGGTGAGAGTTTACAACGCTTTATCAGGCATTGATCCGGCGATGAAGACAAGCTTCGTCAACGGTTGATGGCTCGGTAGAGATGATATCCATCCGCATGTATTAATGGAGACGCTGATGGCTTGGAATGAGCCTGGTAACAACGGCAAAGACCGTGACCCTTGGGGGAACAACGGCAAGAATCAGGGACCCCCTGATCTGGATGAGATGCTGCGCAAGGTGAGCCGTCGTTTCGGTGGCCTGTTCGGTGGTGGCAAATCGGGCGGTGACGTAGGCAAGTTTGGCCTCTCCATCGCTTTGGTGGTGGCCGTGGTGGTGTGGGTCGTCAGCGGCTTCTACACCATCCGTGAAGCCGAGCGGGGCGTGGTACTGCGTTTTGGGGAGTACTCCCACAACGTGGATCCGGGCCTGCGCTGGAAGCCGACCTTCATCGATCGGGTGATCCCGGTGGATGTGGAATCGGTGCGCTCCCTGCCTGCCTCCGGTTTCATGCTGACCCAGGACGAGAACGTGGTGCGGGTCGAGATGGACGTGCAGTACCGCGTGGTCGATCCCGAGCAGTATCTGTTCAGCGTCACCAACGCCGACGAGAGTCTGAGCCAGGCCACCGACAGCGCCCTGCGCTACGTGGTGGGTCACACCAAGATGGATGATGTCCTGACCACGGGTCGGGAAAAAGTCCGTCAGGAGACCTGGCAGGTGATCGATGGCATCATCGAGCCCTATCAGATGGGCTTGCAGATCGTCGACGTCAACTTCCTGCCGGCGCGTCCGCCGGAAGAGGTAAAAGACGCTTTCGATGACGCCATCTCCGCCCAGGAAGATGAGCAACGCTTCATCCGTGAAGCGGAAGCCTATGCCCGTGAAGTCGAGCCCAAGGCCCGTGGTCAGGTCAAGCGTCTGGAACAGGAAGCCGAAGGCTACAAGTCCCAGATCGTGCTGAAGGCCAAGGGTGAAGTCGCCCGCTTCAACGAGCTGTTGCCCCAGTATCAGTCCGCCCCCGAGTTGACTCGCGAGCGTATCTACCTGGAAACCATGGAAGAGCTCTATCAGCAAGCCAACAAGGTGCTGGTGGACATGCCTGCTGGCAACAACAGCATGATCTATCTGCCGCTCGACAAGCTGTCCGGCAAGGCCAATGCCGCGCAACCGGCGCGTCCGGCGGGCACACCTGCGGTGGAGCCGGCCCAGCCGTCCAACGAAGGGGCGAATTCCACACCGACCCCGCTGCGTGGCGGTGACCGTTTCAGCACAGGGAGAAACTGATAGATGAAAAAGCTAGCTATTGGTGTCATCGCTGTGGCCGCCATGGTCTGCTTCTCTTCCGTCTTCATCATCGATGAAGGGCAGAAGGGAATCGTGGTGCAGTTTGGCAAGGTGAAGCGGGTTGACTCCGGCGAGCCGCGGCTCTATGAGCCGGGCCTGCACTTCAAGGTGCCGCTCATCGATCAGGTTCGCAAGATGGATGCCCGCATCCAGACCCTGGAAGGTCAGGCGGATCGCTTCGTCACCTCCGAGAAGAAAGACCTCATCATCGACTCCTACGTGAAGTGGAAGATCGAGGACTTCTCCAAGTACTACCTGGCGACCGGTGGTGGCAACAAGATCCAGGCCGAAGACCTGCTCAAGCGCAAGATCAACAACGGTCTGCGTTCCGAGATCGGTAACCGCACCATCAAGGACATCGTCTCCGGTGAGCGTAGTACCGTGATGGAAGATGCCCTGATGAAGATGGCGCGCTCCTCCGAGCTCGGCATCAAGGTGGTGGATGTGCGGATCAAGCAGATCAACCTGCCGGTGGAAGTCTCCAGCTCCATCTATCAGCGGATGCGTGCCGAGCGGACTGCCGTCGCCCGTGAACACCGCTCCCAGGGCCGCGAGCAGGCCGAGATCCTGCGTGCCGACATCGACCGCAAGGTCACCGTCATGATCGCCGACGCCGAGAGTAATGCGCGTCAGCTGCGTGGGGAAGGGGATGCCGAAGCCGCCAAGATCTATGCCGACAGCTACAAGAAGGATCCCGAGTTCTTCAGCTTCGTGCGCAGCATGGAGGCCTATCGCAAGAGCTTCGCCGGTGGCAACGACCTCATGGTCTTGAAGCCTGACAGCGAGTTCTTCCGCTACCTCAAGTCACCTCATGGTGACAAGCAGTAAGCAGGCATAGCGCCATAACCCAAAGGGCCTGATGATTCAGGCCCTTTTGCTTGATGAGACAAGGGCCCAGAGGGCAGGAGGAGTCATGCTGACAGCCATCTTGATAGGAGTGGGGCTGTTGCTGCTGTTCGAGGGGCTGGGCCCCTTGCTGGCGCCGAGGGTCTGGCAGCGGATGCTGAGACTGATGAGCGATCAGCCGCCGGAGCAGCTGCGGCGCATCGGCGGCTGCCTGGTGGTGGCGGGGGCTGTGATCCTCTGGGCACTATCCCATTGAGCGGTCAAGACAGCACTGATGCCTCAGAGCAAAGCGCAGACCATAAAAAAGAGGCCACAGGCCTCTTTTTTCTTGGATGCTGACACGCTGGCTCAGGCGCTGCGCTGTACCGCCATCTGGGCCAGGGTCTCCAGCGCCTGCCTGTGCTGGGAGTCCGGCAGGATGGCGAGGGCGGCGATGGCCTTGTCGGCCTCTTCCCGTGCGCGTTGACGGGCATACTCGAGGGCACCGGTGCGGTCCAGAATGGCCAGGATGCGCTCGAGATGCTCCATGCCGTTACGGTGCTCGATGGCGTCACGGATGAGTTGACGCTCCTCCGGGGTGCCCACGGCCATGGCGCGCAGCAGCGGCAGGGTAGGCTTGCCTTCGGCCAGATCGTCGCCGACGTTCTTGCCCATCTCGTCGCTCTGGGAGCAGTAGTCCATGACGTCGTCGATGATCTGGAATGCGGTACCCAGGTACTTGCCGTAGTCGGTCATGGCCTGCTCGACGGGCTCGGTCTGATGGGTCAGCACGGCGGCGAGGCGGGTGGCGGCTTCAAACAGCTTGGCGGTCTTGCAGTAGATGACCGTCATGTAGCTCTCTTCCGTGGTGTCCGGATCGTTGCAGTTCATCAACTGCAGCACCTCCCCCTCGGCGATGGTGTTGGTGGCATCCGACAGGATCTCCATCACCCGCAGGTTGGAGAGTTCGCTCATCATCTGGAAGGAGCGACTGTAGAGGTAGTCACCGACGAGGACGCTGGCGGCGTTACCGAACAGCGCATTGGCGGTCTCCCGGCCGCGGCGCAGGTCGGATTCGTCGACCACGTCGTCGTGCAGCAGGGTAGAGGTATGAATGAATTCTATGATGGCGGCGAGCTTGAGATGATCCTGACCTTCGTATCCCAATGCGCGGGCGGCCATCACTGTCAGCATGGGGCGCATCCGTTTCCCGCCTGCACTGACAATATAGAAACCCAGCTGGTTGATCAGGCTGACATCGGACTGAAGTCTCGCCAGGATCAGTTCATTGACCGCCGTCATGTCGGCGGCACAGAGCGCACGGATAGTCTGTTGGTCCATAAGTCTCGTAACGTGACGGCAGCAATTACTGCGTTTTTAGCAATGGCGGGGATTCTACACGATTTCACAATGGGTTACAGTTAAGCGTTTATTCACGGCGGCAGATATGCGCACAAAATAAACTTTTTGCTAAATTGGCCTTGCCTAGGCAAATCGTTCTGCGTAGAATGCCGGCCCATTGTTATAGGTTTTTGCGCGTGTCTGGCCTTGAGCAAAAGACACGCCTTTACGGAGTTAATCAAATGTACGCGGTATTCCAAAGCGGCGGAAAACAACACCGTGTGGCCGAAGGTCAAATCGTTCGTCTGGAAAAGCTGAACGTTGAGACTGGCGCTACCATCGACTTCAACGAAGTTCTGATGGTTGCTGCAGGCGACACTTTTAAAGTAGGTGCTCCTTTCGTTGAAGGTGGCAAGGTTGTAGCTGAAGTTGTGGCTCACGGCCGTGGCGAGAAAGTGACTATCGTCAAGTTCCGTCGTCGTAAGCACCATCGTAAGCAAGCGGGCCACCGTCAGTGGTTCACTGAAGTCAAAATCACTGGCATCAGCGCTTAATTAGAGGAGTCCGATAAATGGCACATAAAAAAGCTGGCGGTTCATCCCGCAACGGTCGCGATTCTGAAGCTAAACGCCTTGGCGTTAAGCGTTTCGGCGGCGAAACAGTTCTGGCAGGCAGCATCATCGTTCGTCAGCGTGGCACCAAGTTCCACCCTGGCACCAACGTTGGCCTGGGTACCGACCACACTCTGTTCGCTACTGCGACCGGTAAAGTGTTGTTCGAAGTTAAAGGTCCGCAGAATCGTAAGTACGTCAGCATCGTTGCTGAGTAATTACGGACCGCAAGGATCCGAAGCCCCGCCAACCTGGCGGGGCTTTTGTTTTTCTGATGAGTTTGACGAAAAAACGGCACGCGGATGAGCCGGCGCAGACGGGCCTCATCGGCCAGATGCGTCTCGCCCGAAGGGGCCTGTACCACTATAATTGCGTATCGGTTTTTCGAATTAAGGTGACGGTTACCTATGAAGTTTGTTGATGAAGTCCAGATTCGAGTCGATGCCGGTGACGGTGGTAACGGTTGTGTGAGCTTTCGCCGTGAGAAGTACATCCCGAACGGCGGCCCGGACGGCGGTGACGGCGGTGACGGTGGCGATGTCTATCTGATTGCCGATGAGAACCTGAACACCCTGATCGACTACCGTTTCGAGCGTTTCCATGCCGCCGAGCGTGGCGAGAACGGTCAGAGCGCCAACTGTACCGGCCGACGCGGCAAGGATCGCACCCTGCGCGTCCCGGTCGGTACCCGCGCCAGCGATGAAGATACCGGTGAACTGCTGGGGGATCTGACTACCCACGGCCAGAAGCTGCTGGTCGCCAAGGGCGGCTTCCACGGCCTTGGCAACACCCGTTTCAAGAGCTCGGTCAACCGTGCCCCCTATCAGAAGAGCAACGGCACCCCGGGTGAAGTGCGTACCCTGAAGCTGGAACTGCTGCTGCTGGCTGACGTCGGCATGCTGGGCCTGCCCAACGCAGGCAAGTCCACCTTCATTCGCGCCGTCTCTGCTGCTCGCCCGAAGGTGGCTGACTATCCCTTCACTACTCTGGTGCCGAACCTGGGCGTGGTACGTGGGGAGAATTCCCGTTCCTTCGTCATCGCCGATATCCCGGGTCTGATCGAAGGCGCTGCCGAAGGTGCCGGCCTCGGTATCCGCTTCCTCAAGCACCTCGAGCGTTGCCGTGTGCTGATCCATCTGGTGGACATCTGCCCGGTCGATGGTTCCGATCCGGCCGAAAATGCCGTGACCATAGTCCGGGAGCTGGAGAAATACAGCCCCGAGCTGGCAGGCAAGCCGCGCTGGCTGGTGTTCAACAAGATGGATCTGATCCTGGAAGAAGAAGCTCAGGAAGTGATGGATCGCGTCAAGGCCGCGCTGGCCTACGAAGGCCCTGTCTACCAGATCACCGCCATCAGCAAGGAAGGCACCAAGAAGGTCTGCTACGACATCCTGGATCTGCTGGACACCATGCCCCGTCAGCTGGAAGCCGATGCCAAGGCCGCCATCGAGAAGGTCGAGTTCAAGTGGGACGATTACCACAAGAACCAGCTGGCCCAGGCGGAGGCGGAAGCCCTGGCGGCCTCCAAGGCCTTCGATGACGCTCTGGACGATGACGACGACTGGGATGACGAAGATGACGACGGTGTCGAAGTGATCTACGTCCGCGACTGAGACTCTCTTTCGTGACAAGACCGGAGCCCCGACAGGCTCCGGTTTTTTTATGGGAGGATCGACGGGATCACCTTATAGATATATTTCTCATGCCACTTATTGCCTGCCAACCGCAACGGATTATACTGCGCCCCTGAACGTAACCTGTATGAAACATTATGCTAACCTGTTGAATTGAATTGATATGCATGATTGTTTTGGTTTGTTCTTATGGATGGTTTGCCTGATAAAATATTTATGCTTGAAATAATCCATTAAAAGCTTGTTTGTGCAGTTTTTTGGGTTATTCTTGCGCCCGTTTGCCGGGCGAGGGCATGAATATGCAGGCGGCCTGGCTGAAGGAAAAGTCACATTTAAGGCTGTCTATCATGTTGGAAAAGACCCTGCAGGCACCGGCGATCCATACTCGCCGCAATGTGCTGATGTTTTTGATCCCGTCGCTCATCGGGATCCTGCTGTTCATGACCCCCGTCATCTATGACGGCAATGTCACCATCCCCGTCGCCGTGCTGGCGAAGCTGGTACAGACGGTGTTCGCCGACTATCTGGTGGCCATGGTCAGCGCCATCATTACTACTACCATGCTGATGACCTTGATCGCCTGGTTGTTCAAGCCGGCGATCCTGGTGAGACGCCCCTTCCTCAACAGCCTGTTCAACGTCTCCCCCTTCTGGGCCTGCGTGCGGGTACTGGGGGGCCTCTTCGTGCTGTTGACCTTCTTCGAGGCCGGTCCCGAAGTGCTGCGTTCCGGGGCGACCGGCGGTCTGGTGCTGCACGATCTGCTGCCGGTACTGTTCTCCGTCTTCATCTTCGCCGGCTTGCTGCTGCCGCTACTGCTGGACTTCGGTCTGCTGGAGTTTGTCGGCACCATGATGACCCGCATCATGCGCCCGGTGTTCCGCTTGCCTGGTCGCTCCGCAGTGGATTGCTTCGCCTCCTGGCTCGGGGATGGCAGTGTCGGCATCCTGCTTACCAGCAAGCAGTACGAGGGCAAGTTCTACACCCAGCGTGAAGCGGCCGTCATCGGTACCACCTTCTCTGCGGTCTCCATCACCTTCTGTCTGGTGGTGATCTCCCAGGTGAAGCTGGAACACATGTTCGTTCCCTTCTACCTGACCGTCTGCCTGGCCGGCGTGGTCGCCGCCATAGTGGTGCCGCGCTTGCCGCCGCTCTCCTGGAAGAAGGATGTCTACAGCGACGGTACTCCCCTGTGCCGCAAGCAGGAGGCTATCCCCCACCAGCACAGCGTGCTGAGTTATGGCTATCAGCGTGCCCTGACCAAGGCCGACAGCATGACGGACCTCGGCGCCGTGGCGCGGGAAGGGGTGAAGAATGCCCTGGATATGGTGTTCGGCGTGTTGCCGGTGGTGATGGCGATCGGGACCTGTGCCCTGATGCTGGCGGAGCACACCCCCATCTTCAACTGGCTGGGCGCGCCCTTCGTCCCCTTGCTGGAGCTGCTGCAACTGCCGGAGGCCGAGGCGGCGTCCAAGACCATCATGGTGGGCTTCGCCGACATGTTCATCCCGGCTGTGCTGGCTTCAACCATAGAGAGCGACATCACCCGCTTCGTGATCGCCGCCATGTCGGTGACCCAGCTCATCTATATGTCGGAAGTGGGCGCCCTGCTGCTGGGCAGCAAGATCCCGGTCAAGCTGTGGGAACTGTTCGTCATCTTCCTGCTGCGTACCCTGGTGACACTGCCGGTGATCGCCGGTGTGGCGCACCTGCTGTTCTAAGGGGCAGCCTGGAGATAAAAAAACGGTCAACTTCGGTTGACCGTTTTTTTATGGGCGCTTGGCGGATAGCGGCTAATGCGGTTCCGCCAGCAGGGCCTGGCAGGCCGCCTCGTCCAGCTGCTCGGGGGCGAGGAAGCGCAGGGCATAGTCCCGCCAGACCCCGCTGTCGATGAACAGGGTGAACAGTGCCGGGTCTATGTGCTGCTCCTGCACCATCTTCTGCATGATGGTCAGGGACTGGGAGACCGTCTTGCCCGATTTGTAGGGACGATCGCTCGCGGTCAGGGCCTCGAAGATGTCGGCGATGGCCATGATGCGGGCGGGAATGCTCATCTGCTCACCCTGTAACTGGCGCGGGTAGCCGGTGCCGTCCATCCGCTCGTGGTGGCCCCCTGCGATCTCCGGCACCTTGCGCAGGTGACGGGGAAAGGGGAGCTTCTCCAGCATGCGGATGGTCTGGATGATGTGATCGTTGATCTTGTAGCGCTCCTCCTCGGTGAGGGTGCCACGGCCGATGGCGAGGTTGTAATGTTCCCCCCGGTTGTAGAGATGGGCGGGGACCCTGACCTTGAAGCCCCAGGGATTGTGCCTGGTCAGGTTGTCGTGGGGGGGGCGGGGAATGAGGTGCACCGGCTTGTCGGCCAGCAGCGACTCGCGGCAGGGCAGGGGAGCCGCCTCCCCGGGATGGCGCTTTAGCTCCTCCGGGCTGACGCCTAGGCGATCATCCAGGGTGCGCAGCCAGGTGCGGCTGGCGATGGCATCGAGCCGCGCCAGTTTTTCCGGTGCCATCCACTCGCCCCCCAGGTTGCACTCGGCGACGAAGGCGAACTCCTGATCCAGCATCTGCCAGGTCGGGGTCACTGCCTCGAGGGCTGCCTGCCGATCGGAGGCGGGCAGCCGGGCCGCCAGCGCTTCTATATGGGCGTCGCGCTTGAGCACCTCGAAACGGGTGCGGATCTCGTGGATCCTGTCGTAGATGGTCTCCAGCTTGGTGGCCTTGTCCACCACGAACTCTGGTGTGGTGACCTTGCCGCAGTCGTGCAGCCAGCTCGCGATATGGATGGCCTCCCACTCCTCGTCGCTGAGGGTGAAGTCGCCAAAGGGGCCCTGCTGCTGGGCGCAGGCCGCCTCCGTCAACATGCGGGTCAGTTCGGGCACTCGCTGGCAGTGGCCTCCGGTATAGGGACTCTTGGCGTCGATGGCACCGGCGATAAGCTCGATGAAGGCCTCCAGCAACTGCTTTTGCTCCTCCAGCAGGCGCTGATTCTCGATGGCGGAGGCGGACATGCCCGCCAGCGCCTCGATGAGGCTGATGCGTGACGCCAGCTCCCGCGGTGCGCAGTCCGGCAAGATCAGCAGCAGGCAGCCGATAAGCTCCTGGCGGTGGTTGTAGAGGGGCTCGGCCAGTAGTTGGCGGGGGCCGGGGAAGGGGCCCCAGTCGGCCAGGCAGTGCGACCACTGCTCGGCATTAAGGGGCAGGCTGAGTCGCTCTGTATGATAGAGGCCGCCGAGCAGGGACTCCTGCCAGTGCAACTGTTCACAGTCCAGGGGCTGCCGTTGCCAGATGGCCTGAACCGCCTTCATCTGCTTCTCCTGGGCTAGATAGAGGCTGCCCCCCTCAGCCTGGGCCGCCGCCACCGTCTCGTGCAGGATGCGGCTGAGCAGGGAGTCGAAGCGGTGTTCGGCCGCCAGCGCCAGACCCATGTTCATGAAATTGCCGAGGGTCAGTCGCATGCTGGACATGGCGCGGGCGAGATCGTCTATCTCGCGGATCGCCGAGTCTGGCCGCTTGCTCTCGCCGAAGTCGAAGTGCTGGATCCGTTCGGCCTCTTGCGTCAGCGCCAGCAAGGGGGCGGCGGTGCGTCTCGCCACCAGCCAGATGATGGGCAGCAGCAGCAGCAGACCGGCACATGCCCAGGCCAGATTGCGCAGGGCGTCGTGGCGGGCCGGTGCGGTGAGTTCGTCCGTCGGTACCAGCAGGGCCAGGTAGAAGGGAGACCCCTCGTCGAGGGCGGAGAGGTTGACCAGCCAGTCGCGGCCATCCTCGGCAGTCAGCGTCAGCTCGGTTGGCTCGTGCAGCAGGGTGGGTCTGGATGCCATCTCCTGTTGCAACTTGGTCAGTATGGGTTGCTTGAGCGCCGACAACATGGGCAGCCGGCTCAGTTGATCGAAGCTGGGCAGCCGTTTGGGATCCGTTGTCAGCAGGGTTCCGACTTCGTCGAACATCACCAGCTGGCAATAGCTGGGCAGAGGCAGCTCGCCGATGAGGGAGGAAAGCCCCTCCACACCGGCATCCAGCCCGATCACCGCCCGGCGATCGTCGCTCTCCACCGCCAGCGTCATGCCAGGCTCTCTGGTGGTGAAGAAGAGATAGGGGTGGGTCACTATGATGCCCGTGCCCCAGCGCGCCTCCTTGTACCAGCCACGGTCGCGCGGATCGAAGCGATAGTCCGGCATGGGCCGCCGCTCCAGCAGTCGCAGCCGCTGGTCGAAATAGAGGAACTCTCCCCGGCCCTGACTCAGGCTCTGTACCAGCAGGTGGCTCCCGGGAGGGGGGCTGTCCAGCAATCCCCTGGCCCGCTCGGTCAACTTGCGCACCAGGAAGAAGTCGCCGTTCTCGTAACCGGCATAGATGGCACCATAGCTGGCGCTGTTGGCCAGCACCTCGGCCAGTTGGGGCAGGTAGCCGAGGCGGGATTCCAGGCTGGTCATGGCGGCCAGCTGGCCACTGCGCAGCAGGCTGAGCGACATGCGAGCCGGGCGCTGGTTCAACTTGATGGCAAGCGCGAGCTGTTCCCTGTACTGCTGGAAGCTCTGTCGCTCGTGCGCCAACCCCTGCTGCATGCCCTGCTGAAACTGCAACATGATGAGGGCGCCCCCCAGCACGGAGAACAGCAGAATGAAGAGGGTGGCAATGTGCACGTAAAAGGGTTTGCTGCCGAGGCTTGTTTTTGTCATGGACCTGTCCTTGTCCTGCGGGCGCACCCCGCGATGATCTGCTAAACAGTGTGCTCGCAAGATGACAAAAAGCATAGGAGGTGAGGGGGGAAGCGGCCCTCTATCTTCAGGGGCGCACCCTCGCCGGCACGGACGGGGCGCCTCACCGACAACCGGGTTGCGTGATTCATTCAGATATCTCATGCTACATTGCTCCACTGATGAATCGCCTTTGAATCAATGGAGTGTCCCATGCCTGTCGTTCCCTATTCCGTCCTGGATCTGGTGCCCGTCCCCGAAGGTAGCCTGCCGGCCGAGTCGTTTCGTCATTCGCAGGATCTGGCCCGGCATGCCGAGCGCTGGGGCTATCACCGCTACTGGCTGGCGGAACATCACAACATGCCGGGGATCGCCAGTGCCGCCACCGCCGTGCTCATCGGCCATCTGGCCGGCGCCACCAGCACCCTGCGGCTGGGGGCCGGCGGCATCATGCTGCCGAACCACTCGCCCCTGGTGATCGCCGAGCAGTTCGGCACGCTGGCCTCTCTCTACCCGGATCGGATCGATCTCGGTCTCGGTCGTGCGCCCGGCACCGATCAACGCACCATGCAGGCGCTGCGTCGTCAGCGCGGCGGCGAGGTGGATGATTTTCCTGCGGACGTGCGTGAGCTGATGGGTTACTTCGGTGACGAGGTGGGCGCCGTGCAGGCGGTACCTGGCCAAGGGCTGCATGTGCCGATCTGGTTGCTGGGCTCCAGCCTCTACAGCGCCCAGCTGGCGGCCGCCATGGGGTTGCCGTTCGGTTTTGCCTCTCACTTTGCACCCGGTCTGCTGTTGCAGGCACTGGAGATTTACCGTACTCAGTTCCGCCCTTCCGCGCGCTGGCCCAAGCCTTATGCGGTGGTCTGCATCAACGTGATCGCTGCCGACACGACCCGGGAGGCCCGTTTCCTGTTCACCACGCTTCAGCAGCAGTTCCTGCGCCTCTATCGGGGGGATGCCGGCAAGCTGCCGCTGCCGGTGGAGAATCTGGGGGAGCAGTGGTCACCCCGGGAGCTGATGGCGATGGAGCAGACCCTGGCCCGCTCCCTGGTGGGGGATCCGGATCAGGTACGTCACGGTCTCAAGGCCTTGCTGGCCGAAACCGGGGCCGACGAGCTGATGTTCAACGGGCCCATCGTCGATCATCAGGCCAGGCTGCGTTCCTTCGAGATCGCCGCCAAGCTGATGCAGAGCCTGTGACAATCTGGTCGGGCGCACCGATCTGCGCGCACGGGGGCTGACAAAAATCCAATTTTTTATTTCAACTTATTGATTTTAAAGGATAGTCAGGTATATGTCGGCCCTCTGTCGTGTCACCTCTCGCCGCGCTGGCCCTATGCTGGCCCTGTCAATCACCACAAGGAGTTCGAGATGATCGTCAGGAAGTTGAGATTGCAACGGGGGTGGTCCCAGGATCAGTTGGCGACCCTGACTGGCCTGAGTGTCCGCACCATACAGCGGATCGAGCAGGGCCAGCAGCCCGGACTGGAATCCCTCAAGGCCCTGGCCTCCGTCTTTGAGCTCGATGTGACGCAACTGCAGGAGAGCGAGATGAAAGGGAACGAGACCGACAGTCAGGGGACGGTGCAGGTGGCCAAGGATGAGCGGGAGGCGATGAAGTTCGTCGAGGGGCTCAAAGGCTTCTACGGCCACCTCATCAGCTATGTGCTGGTGATATGGGGGCTGTTTGTCATCAACTACCTGAGCAACCCGGACTATATCTGGGCCTGGTGGCCCATGCTGGGCTGGGGGCTTGGCCTGATGTCCCATGCCATCAACCTGTTCCAGCCGTTCAGGCTGTTCGGGCCTGAATGGGAGCGGCGCCAGGTCGAGAAGCGGCTGGGGCGCAGGCTCTAGCCTGCGTGCTGACCAACGAAGAGGCCCGGCAATGCCGGGCCTCTTTATATCGCCAGCGTCTTTGTTTCACTTGGCATAGGCGGGGCAGGGGGTCGCTATCAGGGCATCGTCTTCATAGCGCCAGAGGGTGAGGCTGTTGCCCCACACGCAGCCGGTGTCCAGCCCCTTGATGTCCGCCTTGCCGGTGGCACCCATCAGTGCCGCCCAGTGGCCGAATACCAGGATGGGGTCGTCGTCGTGGTGCTCGCGCTGCTCGAACCAGGGGCGCAGGCCCGGGGTGGACTCTGTGGGTCCCTTCTTGCACTTGAAGTCGAGCCGGCCATCGAAGTAGCAGAAGCGCATCCGGGTGAAGGTGTTGATGATGTAGCGGTAGCGCTCTATCCCCTGCAGGTTTTCGTCCCAGCTATCGGGCTGGTCGCCATACATGTGGTGCAGCAGCCAGCTGTACTGATCGCCGCGCAGCAGCGTCTCCACTTCACGGGCACAACTGCGTGCCGTGTGGGCATCCCAGGCCGGAGAGAGTCCGGCATGGATCATCATGATGGGCAGATCCGGGTGCTCCGCCAGCAGGGGGCGGTGGCGCAGCCACTCCAGCAGCTCGTCCCGATCCGGGGCCTCCATCAGGGCCTGAAGCTTGTCTTTCTTCTTGAGAGGGGCGACCCCATGAGCCACCGCCAGCAAGTGCAGGTCGTGGTTGCCGAGCACGGTCACGGCGCGGCTCCCCAGTGACTTGACGAAGCGCAGGGTGTTGAGGGAATCCGGCCCGCGGGCGACCAGGTCGCCACACAGCCAGAGCGTGTCCTTGTCGGAGTCGAATTCGGCAAGATCCAGCAGACGGCGCAGATCGTCGTAACAGCCCTGGATATCACCGACGAAACAATTCGCCATGAAACCTCAGTTGATAATGTTGG
The DNA here is from genome assembly GCF_020423125.1 of Aeromonas media. NCBI lineage: Bacteria > Pseudomonadati > Pseudomonadota > Gammaproteobacteria > Aeromonadales > Aeromonadaceae > Aeromonas > Aeromonas media. The sequence goes on along the minus strand of NZ_CP075564.1, from coordinate 3,592,986 downwards.
GAACGGCCAGTGTGAAAGGGGCGATGGGGGCCTCGAATTGCTGCCCCGATTCGTCTTGCAGGGTATAACTGCCTTCCATCACGCCGAAGGGGGTGGCGAGCGGTACGCCACTCTGATAGCTGAAGGTCTCGCCGGGGGCGATGAAGGGCTGCTCGCCCACGACCCCCGGCCCTTCCACTTCCAGCATCTTGCCATTGGCATCCGTGATGAGCCAGCGCCGATGCAGCAGCTGTACCTTGCCCGGCCCCAGATTCTCTATCTCGATGAGATAGAGAAAATGGTAGGGATCCTCGGTGCCCGCCACATAGCTGGGGTGCGGGCGCACCACTATCCGGGTGGATGCCATGGGATCAGGCCTGCTGCTGATCGGCCAGCCAGTTGGCGATCATGACGAACTGCTCGAGGGAGAGGTTCTCCGGGCGCAGGTTGCCATCGATGCCAAGCTCGGTCAGCTGAGCGTCGGTGATGAAATTGGAGAAGCTGTTGCGGATGGTCTTGCGACGCTGGCCGAAGCCCTCTGTGCAGACCCGGCTCAGGCAGCGGAGGTCTTTCGCGACGATTGTCGGATTCTTGTGTGGCACCAGTCGCACCACGGCCGAGTCGACCTTGGGGGCTGGCTTGAAGGCAACTGGGCCCACTTCCAGCACCGGGATCACCTGGCAGTAGTACTGGACCATGACGCTCAGGCGGCCATAGGCCTTGCTGCCCGGGCCTGCGCACATCCGCAATACCACTTCCTTTTGCAGCATGAAGTGCATGTCCTCCACCCGATCGGCGAACTCGCACAGGTGGAAGATGAGCGGGGTGGAGATGTTGTAGGGCAGGTTGCCGAAGATGCGCAGGGGCGGTTTGCCTTCCCCCATCAGGGTGCCGAAGTCGAAGCGCATGGCATCGGCCTCGATCACCGTCAGCTTGTCCTTGAGGGTCGGGTGCTCGCGCAGGCGAGCCGCCAGATCCCGGTCAAGCTCGACCACCGTCATCTTGTCCATCTGGGAGGCGACCGGTTCGGTCAGTGCCGCCAGACCCGGGCCGATTTCCACCAGGTTCTGACCCGGCTGTGGATTGATGGCGGCGACGATCTGGTCGATCACATAGCGGTCGTGCAAGAAGTTCTGACCGAAACGCTTACGGGCCGTGTGGCCCATGTGCACCTTGTTGCTCTGCACCTTACTGCTCATATCTTTTTTTCTCTACCATCTGGATGGCGTGGTTAATCGCGGTGATCAGGCTCCCGGAGTCCGCCAGGCCCTTGCCTGCCAGATCCAGTGCGGTGCCGTGATCCACCGAAGTACGGATGAAAGGAAGTCCGAGGGTGATGTTGACCGAGTTGCCAAAGCCCTTGTATTTGAGCACCGGCAGCCCCTGGTCGTGGTACATGGCGAGTACCGCATCCGCATCCTTGAGGTATTTGTCCTGGAACAGGGTATCGGCCGGCAAGGGGCCGACCAGATCGATCCCTTCCTGGCGCAAGTCGGCCAGGGCAGGTTCGATCACGTCGATCTCTTCACGGCCGAGATGGCCCCCTTCCCCGGCGTGGGGGTTGAGGCCGCAGACGTAAATTCTGGGGTGTTCGATGCCGAATTTTCCCTTGAGATCCGCATCCAGGATGCGGATCACCTTGCCAAGGCGCTCCTGCGTGATGGCCATGGCCACATAGGCGAGGGGAATGTGGGTGGTCGCCAGCGCCACCCGCAGCCCTTCGGTGGCCAGCAGCATCACCACGTCGGCGGTGTCTGACTGCTGGGCGAAGAATTCGGTGTGACCGCTGAAAGAGACGCCCGCCTGGTTGATGATCCCTTTGTGCACCGGGCCGGTCACCACGGCGGCGAACTCGCCGCTCAGGTTGCCGTCACAGGCACGCTGCAGGGTGGCCAGCACATAGGCGCCATTGCCCTCGTCGAGTTCACCCGGCACCACGGGGGCGCCGAGGGGAACGGGACAGACCGTCAGGGTCCCCGCCCGCTGCCCCCTCACGGGGGCAGCGGCATCATAGGGTTCCAGTTCGATGGGCAGCCCCAGCAGGGCGGCGCGTTCGCGCAGCAGGGCGGGATCGGCGATCACCACCAGCTGGTGTGGCCAGTCCCGCTGGGCTATCTGCAGCACCAGGTCCGGGCCTATGCCGGCGGGCTCACCCGGGGTGATGGCAAGACGATGGCTGTTCATCTGCTCATCGGCCATTAATTGGGTTCGATCTGGATGTAGGCTTCGTCGCGCAGCTCATCCAACCAGGCCTGGGACTCTTCGGTGAAGCGGCGGTTGAAGATCAGCTGATAGGCACGCTGCTCCTGGGCCTTGCCGGTGGCATCCTGGCTGCGGCGATCTTCCAGCTGCACTATGTGCCAGCCGTGGGTGGTGCGGAAGGGCTCGCTGAGCTGACCCGGTTGCAGGCGGTTGACCATGTCGCGGAACTCCGGCACATAGACGTTGGGATCGGACCAGCCCAGCTCGCCACCCTGCACCGCAGAGCCCGGATCTTCGGAGTACTTCTCCGCCATGCTGGCGAAGCTCGCCTTGCCGCTCTTGATGTCGTGCAGAATGCCGTCCAGGGTGCCCTTGGCCTTCTCCTCGCTCAGGATGATGGAGGGCTTGATCAGGATGTGGCGCGCCTTCACCTCGGTCTGCATCACTTGCTGCTGACCCTTGGTGTCGAAGATCTTGACGATGTGCAGACCGGCGCCCGAGCGCAGCGGGCCGACGATGTCACCCTTGCTGGCACCCTGTACCGCTTCGGCCATCAGGGTCGGCATCTCCTGCGGGCTCATCCAGCCCCAGTCTCCCCCTTCCAGGGCCTTGGGACCGTTGCTCTCGGCGATGGCCAGCTTGCGGAAGTCCGCCCCCTCTTTCAGCGCGGCCAGGATGCGTTCAATCTTGGCCTTGGCGGCGTTGAGCTGCTCGGCATTCGGGTTGTCAGGCAGGGCAACCTGGATGTGACCGACGTGGTACTCGGTCTGTTGCTGACCCTGTTTGCTCAGGGCCTCGACCACCTGCTTCACCTCCTGCTCGGAGATGTTGATGCGGCGGCGGACCTGGCTGCGGCGCACCTCGTTCATCAGGATCTCGCGGCGCACCTCCTCCCGGTACTGGGCATAGGTCAGCCCTTCCCGTTCGAGCTGGGCACGCAGTTGATCCAGGGTCATCTTGTTGTCGGCGGCGATGCTCTGGATGGCCTGCTCCAACTGGGTGTCACTGATCTTGAGCCCCTGGCGATCCGCCAGTTGCAGTTGCAGGCTCTCCTGGATCAGGCGATCCAGCGCCTGCTTGCGCAGGGTGACGTCATCGGGCAGGGATTGGCCGCTCTCCTGGGCTGAGGCCTTCACCTTCTGCACCAGGGCTTCCTGCTGACTGGCCAGTACCACGTCCTTGTTGACCACGGCAAGCACCTTGTCCATCAGCTCGGGCGCGGCGAAGGCGCCCTGGCTCATGACTCCAAACAGGCCTGCGGTCAGCAGGGAAATCAACGTCTTCTTCATATCCATCTCTCAAGGCGTTTGCCAGACCCGTTATTGGTCTCGCAGGTTAAACGGACGAATGTAAGGCAGTGCTTCGGTATCCAGGGAGGTACCCTTGGAGCCGGTACCCACGCTACCCAATCCTTTCATTTCAAATTGAATGCCGAGGCTGCGCTCGGACGTCGGGGCCAGGTTCACGTTGTCCGGCGTATTGACCCACTCCAGGTTGAAGTTGATGCTCCAGCAGCAGGAGTCATATTTCAGACCCACCTTGCGGTCGACTTTGACGTTCTGGTCGAGCTCCTGATAGTAGCCGCCATAGAGGTGCCACTGATCGTTGAGCGGGGTGGTCAACAGCAAGCCGATCTGGTTGAGATCCGTCACCTCGCCCTTGCGGTCGAGGTCATAGTTGGCATCCCGCACGAAGCGGTGGTTCAACTGACTGATCAGCTTCTCATGGCGGTACTCCAGGGCGCTGTTGGCAGAGCTTATCTGGCGCTGCTCCACATCATATTGTGCTCCGGCATGGGCATACCACTGCTCGTTGATCTTGGCATCGCCCTCGAACGACAGCGGCGAGCGGGTATTGGTGCTCAGATTGTCGCTGGCGTAGAGCTTGACCCTGGGCGCCACGAAGTCGAAGGCTTGGGCAACGGCCAGCCGGATTCGTTCATCGCCAGCCGGATCATAGATGCGGGTAGTGACGCCAACAGAGAGCCGGTTGGAGTCGCTGATGCGGTCCAGGCCGGCGAAGCGGCGGTCGCTGAACAGGCTGTAATAGTCCTGGCGCATGGTGGTGGAGTCGTAGACGCCGATGTTGTCCTGATCCTTGTAGGGCACATAGAGGTACTGGAACTCGGGCTCCAGGGTCTGGCTGGCCCCTTCCCCGAACCACTGCTGGTCGCGCTCGAAGGTCATGCCGCCCTTGAGGCGGAACGAGGGCAGCACCCGGGTGATGATGCCCTCCTCCAGGGTGACGTCACCCCCGCCCTGAGGCGTGAATCGGTTGGTGAAGGTACTGCTCATGTCATCCGGCACCGTCTGATCGTAACGGGTGTACATCAGCTTGTACTGGCTGTCGAGGAAGTAACCCGCCTCGTCGATGAGCGGTATGGTCAGGGTGGGGGCCGTGTAGACCCGGGTGCCGGTGTAGGCGCTACCCTTGTTCTCCTCGATGGCCTGGTCGTTGTTGTAGCCGAAGTTGGTCAGCTCGGTGTTCCAGGCCAGATCGTACCAGCTGCCCTGCTGGTAGTAGTTGTGGTTGATGCGCGGCATCAGCTCGTGGGGTTGCTGGGCGCTGGCCAGCAGGATCTGGTAGGTCCGCACCTCGGCATTGAGGTTCCAGCTCTGCTGGTAGTAGCCGGCTTTCAGAGATTGCTGCAACTGGTTGTCGACCTGGGTCCCCACCTTGGGGGAGAAGTCGTTGAAGTAGTTGTAGTCCTGATCCCGCACCTTGGTATAGTCCACCGACACCCGCATGGCATTGTCCATGAACATGGAGGTGTGGCGGGCACTGAGCAGATAGCGGTGACCATCGGACAGGTGATCGTTGAGGCTGTCCGTCTCGTCGTACTGCTTGTCATCCGCCAGGTTTTCGAAATAGAGGGTGCCCACGTGGGCCGGATCCGGCATGTAGCGGAACTCGACCTGCTCCATCAGGCCCCGTCTGTCCATGAAGCGGGAGGTGATGGTAGCATCGTAGTTGGGGGCTATGTTCCAGTAGAACGGCTGGGTGATGTCCATGCCGTTCTTGGAGCTTTGGGTATAGCCCGGGTAGAGCAGACCGGTCTTGCGCTCATCCTTGATGGGGAAGTTGATATAAGGGAAATAGAAGACCGGATAATCATAGAGCCAGAGGCTGGCGTTCCAGGCTTCCCCGAACACTTCGGACTGATCGATGTCGATGCTGCCGGCCTTCAGGGTCCAGGCCTCCTGACCCGGGGGGCAGGTGGTGTACTGGGCCCCCTCCAGGGTGATGTTCTGGTTGTTGTTGGTCATGGTGACTTTTTCGGCGAAGCCGCGCACCGGTGAGCCATGAACCTGATACTTGCCCTCTTCCAGCTCGGAGTTCTTGGTGTCCAGGTTGGATTTGAGGGTCTTGTCGCTGGTGACCGTGATCTGGCCATCGTTGTAATAGATGTTGCCGATGGCAATGACATCCCGGCTCTTCTGATCAAGCTGGGCATAGTCGGAGTCAAATTTGCGCACGCCCTGACGCACCTTGACGTCACCTTCATAGACGGCAGTACCGCCCTGCTTGGCCTCCAGGCGATCGGCATCCACTTCGACGGGCTGGGCATTGGCGTCCTGATCCGCGCTGGGTTTCTCGATCTTGGGGACATAGTCATAGCAGAGGCTGTTGAGGATCCCGGTGGCCGGTGGCGCGTTGAGGGGCGCCGCCTGTACCGTGAGCGGGCTCAGGGCAGGAACAAGGCTGATGGTCAGGGCGATGGGATAAGAACACCCCAGTGTCCATTTTGTCATGTGAAGGGCTCGCGCAATCCGTAGTAAAAACGGTTGATTCAGGGCATGCATTTTATGTCAGGATCCATCGAGTTGACATTGCATGTCATTGCTTTATGTTAGCCGGCAATGATAAAGCATTATTGCGGCCAGGGCTAACAGCCAAGTGCTGCTTTCCAATTTGGTTCCCGACTCATGCACGATCGCGCTTCCCTGCTATTGCAATGGGCACGCCGGATTTCCGGTGATGCCAATCTCCAGTTGACCCTGATCTCCGGTGACGCCAGTTTCCGCCGCTACTTCCGTGGTGGTGGTCTGGTGTGGGTGGATGCTAATCCGAAAACCGAAAAAAATCATGAATTCGTTCGCAATGCGGCCGCCCTGCACGCCGTGGGGCTGCTGGCTCCCGAGGTCAGGGGGGTGGACTATGAGCAGGGCCTGCTGGCGGTGACGGATCTGGGGGATACCCAGCTCATCGGCTGCCTGAACGATGACAACGTGCTGGCCTGGTATGGCAAGGCCATCGCCCTGCTGCCTCGGCTCGGATCGGTGGCGCTCGAGCTCGAGCCCTTCGACGAGGTCTTCATGGCGCGCGAGAACGCCATCTTCCCCGAGTGGCTGCTGGGTCATCATCTGCAACTGACCCTGAGCGCCGAGGAGCAAGGCTTGCTGGCGGAGACATTCGCCTGCCTCACCGAGAGCAACCTGGCTCAGCCTCAGGGAGTGATGCACAGAGACTTCCACAGTCGCAACCTGATGGTGTGTGGTGGCGATACGCCGGACGACAGCCAATTGGCCGTCATCGACTTCCAGGACATGGTCATCGGCCCTCTTAGCTACGACCTGGTCTCCCTGCTGAAAGACTGCTACGTGCGTTGGCCCGATGCCGTGATAGAGCAGGGCATGGGCCATGGCTTCGATACCCTGAGCCAGGCCGGTCTGCTGGGCGATCTCGATTATGCCGCTTTCCGCCGGTATGCCGATCTGACCGGCATGCAGCGCCACCTCAAGGCGGCCGGCCTCTTCACCCGTCTCTACCATCGCGACGGCAAGTCCGGCTACCTCAAGGACATCCCCCGTACCCTGGGCTACGTGGTGGATGTGTGCCACCAACATGGGGCCGAGCATCCTGTGCTGGCCCGCTTCGGCGACTGGTTGCAGCGGATTGTGCTGCCGGGCCTGACCCGAACGGCAGAGGCTCGGCGTGCCGGGGAGCCGTCATGAAGGCGATGATCCTGGCCGCGGGCCGTGGGGAGCGGATGCGCCCGCTCACCGACTTGCTGCCCAAGCCGCTGCTGGCGGTGGGGGGCAAACCCCTCATCATCCACCACATCGAGAAGCTCAAGGCGGCCGGGGTGACCCAGCTTGTCATCAACCACGCCTGGCTTGGCCACAAGCTGGTGGAGGCGCTCGGCGATGGCCACCAGTTCGGAGTCGAGATCCTGTGGTCGGCGGAGGAGAGTGCGCTCGAGACTGCGGGCGGCATCGTGCAGGCATTGCCACTGCTGGGGGATGAGCCCTTCTTGGTGATCAACGGCGATACCTGGATTGATACCGATTATGGCGCTCTGGTGAATCAGCCGTTGGCGGATGACCTGGCCCACCTCTGGCTGGTGCCCAATCCACCTCAGCACCCTCAGGGGGATTTCTCCCTGGCGGAGGGTAGGGTGCAGGACAGCCCGGCTCTGACCTTCAGCGGCGTCGGCCTCTATCACCCGGCGGCCTTTGTCTCCTTGCCTTGCGGTGCCCGCAAGCTGGCACCCCTGCTGCGCGACTGGATGGCACAAGGCCGGGTCGGTGGCAGCGTGCTGGCCGGCGAGTGGCGGGATATTGGCACAGTCGATCGGCTGCGGGAGCTGGATGACCAGCTGCTTGCCGGCACTCATTAACATCACGAGGTCTTGAACCATGCGTATTTGGGGTAAGGTGCTTGGCGCCTTCTTCGGTTTTCTGCTCGGCAACATCTTCGGCGCCCTGCTTGGCCTCTGGATCGGCCACCGCTTCGATCGGGGCATGGGCATTCGGGGGGCATTCCAGCGAGCTCCCAGCCAGCAGCAGCAGGCGGTCTTCTTCCACGCCACCTTCGCCGTCATGGGCCACATCGCCAAGGCGAGCGGTCAGGTCACCGAGCACGAGATCCGGGTCGCCTCCAGCCTGATGGACAGGATGCGACTCTCCGGCGAGCAGCGGGTGCGGGCTCAGGAGTCGTTCCGCCAGGGCAAGGAGAACGACTTCCCGCTGCGCGAAACCCTGGCGGAGTTTCGCCAGGCGAGCCTGGGGCAGCGCGACATCCTGCGCTTCTTCCTTGAGGTGCAGCTGCAGGCAGCCTTTGCCGATGGCAAGGTGGAGGCCAACGAGCGCGCCATCCTGCAGACCATAGCGGACGAGCTCGGCTTCAGCCGCATCGAGCTGGCGCGGATCCTGGCGATGGCGGAGGCGCAGATGAACTTCTTCCACCGCCAGCAGCAGGGTGGACAAGGGCAGCAATACCGGCAGGAGGCCCCCTCCCAGGATCGCCTCAAGGATGCCTACCAGCTGCTGGGGGTGAGCGAGAGCGACAGCGATCAGGATATCAAGCGCGCCTATCGCAAGGAGATGAGCAAGCATCACCCGGACAAGCTGGCCGCCAAGGGGTTGCCGCCCGAGATGATGGAGATGGCCAAGGAGAAGACTCAGGAGATCCAGCAGGCCTGGGAGTGGATCCGCGAGGCCCGCGGCATCCGTTGAACCTTGCCCTTTGTCAGCCATAAAAAAATGCCCGTCGATGACGGGCATTTTTGTATGCGAAAGCCGGGGTTAGTGGCTGTCGACCCAGACGAACTTGAGCACGAACAGCAGGGCTACCACCAGCACGCAGGGGTTGATCTCGCGCCAGCGGCCGGTGCCCGCCTTCATCACGCAGTAGGAGATGAAGCCCACGGCTATCCCCTCGGTGATGGAGAAGCTGAACGGCATCATCACTGCGGTCATGAAGGCCGGTACCGCTTCGGTCAGGTCTTCCCACTTGACCCGGGTCAGCTCGGAGCACATCAGCACGCCCACGTAGATAAGGGCGCCCGCAGCAGCGTACGCGGGCACCATGGCGGCGACCGGGGAGAAGAAGATCGCCAGCAGGAACAACACGCCGACCACGATGGCGGTGAGGCCGGTACGACCGCCGACGGCCACCCCTGAGCTGCTCTCGATGTACGCCGTCACGGAGGAGGTGCCCATGAAGGCGCCGCCGACCGAGCTCACGCTGTCCACTACCAGCGCCTGCTTCATACGCGGGAAGTGACCGCGATCATCGGCCAGCTTGGCGCGGTTGGTGACGCCGATCAGGGTGCCGGAAGAGTCGAACAGGTTGACCAGCATGAAGGAGAAGATGATCCCGGCCAGGCTTATGTCCAGAGACCCCATCAGGTCCAGCTGACCGAAGACGGGGGTGATGCTCGGCGGCACAGAGACGAAGCCCTTGAAGGTCACATCGCCAAACAGCCAGCCCAGGGTGGTGGTGACCACAATGGCGATCAGTACGGCGGAGTGCACGCCGCGGGCGGAGAAGATGCAGATAAGGAAGAAGCCGAGCAGCCCCAGCAGGCAGGGCAGGGAGGTGAGGTTGCCCACGGTCACCATGGTGGCGGGGCTCGCCACTACGATGCCGGCGTTGTGCAGGCCGAGCAGGGCGATGAGCAGGCCTATGCCGGCCGTGATGCCGACCCGCAGGGTGAGGGGGATGTTGGCAATCAGCCAGTAGCGTACCCGCAGCAGGGTGAGGATCAGCAGACCCAGGGCGCCCCAGAAGATGGTGCCCATGCCGACCTGCCAGGAATAACCCATGCCGGCCACTACCACGAAGGCGAAGAAGGCATTCAGCCCCATGGCTGGAGCCAGGGCGATGGGCAGGTTGGCGAGCAGACCCATCAGGATGCTGCCGATGCCGGCGATGAGGCAGGTAGTGACGAACACTGCCTGGGTGTCCATGCCCGCCGCAGAGAGGATCTGCGGATTGACGAACACTATGTAGACCATGGTCAGGAAGGTGGTGATGCCGGCGATGACCTCGGTACGGGCCGTGGTGCCATGGCCTTTCAGGGCAAACAGGCGCTCGAGCAATCCTTGCCCGGCGGCCGGATTGGCTGCCTGCTCTGTGGCGTTGTGTGGTTGATTCATGTTGGATTCCAATGGGTGACGTGAAATAAGCAGCAGGCGAACAGTCAACTCCATCCATGGGGGCTGGGTTGCCCTGTTTCTGGCGACTGAGCGACCAGACTCGTCCTGATACCGTGACAGCGCGCACATTTTTACACAGGCGGCGACGTTTACAAACCCCGGATCTGCGAGGGGGATCAATGAATAGAGCAAAAATTCAAACGTTTGCCATCTGCCCTCTGAAAACAGGCTCGATGGAGACCTGTTCTGTGAGGGCGGCCCTCAGCGGCTCTTCAGATAGCGCTCCACCAGCTGGGCCAGCACGGCGTCGCTGTGCTCCTGCAAGGTGGTCAGCGTCAGCCCCATGCGCTGCAGCAGCAGGTTGGCCTGGGCCTCGCTCAGGGTGCGCCCGTCGATGAAGTAGGCCTGTTCGGGCAACAGCTTGTCGTGACGGGGGAGCAGCACCCAGCTGACCCGCTCGGGTTCGATAGCGGCAAAGATCCGGCTGGCCGCGGCGCAGAAGGTATCGATGTGGGCCTTGCCATCCGGGCCCAGGCAGCCGGGTTCGATCCGGATCTGGATGGTGAGTCTCTTCGGGGGGGCGTTGGTCTGGGTCATTGGTAGGGCCGGTAGGGGAACGCGGGGAGAGTGTAAGCTAAAAGGCAACAGAAAGGGGAGCCTGGGCTCCCCTTGTCACGCTGCAATCACCCCGATGGGGTGATGCATCATTTCGCTTGCATGGCGGTCCGCTGGTGTATCTGGAGCGGTGCGGCTGGGCCGCCTCGCTCCAGTTCATGGCGGCGTGACCGCTTACTTGGCGATGCGCTTGTTTATCTGGAGCGGTGCGGCTGGGCCGCCTCGCTCCAGTTCATGGCAGCGTGGTCGCTTACTTGGCGATACGCTTGTACTTGGCGCGGTGCGGCTGGACGGCGTCGGCACCGTAGGTCTTCTTCTTCCACTCTTCGTATTCGGTGAAGTTGCCCTCGAAGAAGGCAATCTTGCCCTCGTCCTGGTAGTCCAGGATGTGGGTGGCGATCCGGTCGAGGAACCAGCGGTCGTGGGAGATGACCATGGCACAACCCGGGAACTCCAGCAGGGCGTTCTCGAGGGCACGCAGGGTTTCGATGTCCAGATCGTTGGTCGGTTCATCCAGCAGCAAGACGTTGCCGCCAGTTTGCAGCAGCTTGGCCAGGTGCAGACGGCCGCGCTCACCACCGGAGAGCTCGCCGACCCGCTTCTGCTGATCAGCGCCCTTGAAGTTGAAGCGACCGATGTAGGCACGGCTCGGGAACTCGTAGTTGCCGATGCGCAGGATGTCCTGACCGTCGGCGACCTCTTCGAACACCGTCTTCTTGTCGTTCATGCTGTCGCGGAACTGATCCACGGAGGCCAGCACGACGGTATCGCCCAGGGTGATGGTGCCGGAGTCCGGCTGTTCCTGGCCCGACATCATGCGGAACAGGGTAGATTTACCAGCGCCGTTCGGACCAATGATGCCGACGATGGCCCCCTTCGGAATGGAGAAGGAGAGATCGTCGATCAGCTGGCGGTCACCGTAGGACTTGCAGAGGTTCGCCACTTCCACCACCTTGTCGCCGAGGCGCGGTCCGGGCGGAATGAACAGCTCGTTGGTCTCGTTGCGCTTCTGGTAGTCGTTGGTGTTGAGCTCCTCGAAGCGAGCCATACGGGCCTTGGACTTGGCCTGACGGCCTTTCGGGTTCTGGCGAACCCACTCCAGTTCCTTCTCGATGGACTTGCGACGGGCCGCTTCGGAACTGGCTTCCTGAGCCAGACGGGCGTCCTTCTGCTCCAGCCAGGAGGAGTAGTTGCCTTCCCAGGGGATACCCTCGCCGCGGTCCAGCTCCAGGATCCAGCCCGCCACGTTGTCGAGGAAGTAACGGTCGTGGGTAATGGCGACGACGGTGCCCTCGTAGTCGTGCAGGAAGCGCTCCAGCCAGGCCACGGATTCCGCATCCAGGTGGTTGGTCGGTTCGTCCAGCAGCAGCATGTCCGGCTTTTCCAGCAGCAGACGGCACAGGGCTACCCGGCGGCGCTCACCCCCGGAGAGGTGCTTGATCTGGGCGTCCCAGGCCGGCAGGCGCAGGGCGTCGGCCGCGCGCTCCAGCTGGTTCTCCATGTTGTGACCACCCTGGGCGGCGATGATGGCTTCCAGTTCGCCCTGTTCGCGGGCCAGCTTGTCAAAATCCGCATCCGGGTCGGCGTAGGCCGCATAGACCTCATCCAGGCGAGCCATGGCGCGTTTCACCTCGCCGACCGCCTCTTCCACCGCCTCGCGGACTGTCTGCTCCGGATCCAGCTTCGGCTCCTGGGGCAGGTAGCCGATCTTGATGCCGGGCTGCGGACGGGCTTCCCCCTCTATCTCGGTGTCGATCCCCGCCATGATGCGCAGCAGGGTGGATTTACCGGCTCCATTCAGGCCTAATACGCCAATCTTGGCGCCCGGGAAGAAGGAGAGGGAGATGTTCTTGAGAATATGACGCTTGGGCGGCACGACCTTGCCGACCCTGTTCATGGTGTAAATAAATTGAGCCATTGGCTAATTCTCTTCCTTTTCAGTAGTTTAATGTTTTTACATTAACAAACTGACGTCGTGGTGGGGCCCGGTCGACAGGGGTCAACCGGGTTCCAAAAAACCCGTCGATTGTAAACCAATGGGAAGGGGGCGGCAAAGTAGACAACCGGGGGCATGTTGTGCAGAGAGCCCTTTCGGCAGAGGGGAAAGAAGAGGGGAGATAAGAGGGAGCGCCACAGGACAAACGGTTGGCCAGATTCCGCGGTGTGTGGGCTTAAGACTTCCTTAAGCCTGGCTCGATAGGATTCATCACGTTACCGTGAGGCGCGATGGGTTCTGCTTATGCCAGCCGTCAGCGTGGCCGTTTGATCGCCTTGGTCGGGTCCTGCCCCGAGTAGTAGAGCACCCGTTGTACATACTCCTGGGTCTCCTGGTAGGGCGGTACGCCGCCATAACGGATCACGGCCTGCTCACCGGCGTTGTAGGCGGCACTGATCCTGACCCAGTCAGTGCCAAACTGTTTCTCCAGCCACTTCAAGTAGATCATGGCACCGCGGATGTTCTGCTGTGCATCGAAGGGACGGGTCACGCCGAAGCGTACCTGGGTTTCGGGAATCAGCTGCATGACCCCTTGCGCCTGCTTGGGGGAGACGGCGGTGCTGTTGAGATTCGACTCGGCGATGGCGATGGCGAGCGCCAGCTGGGGGTCGACCTTGTGACGATGGGCAGCCTGGCGGATCATGACGGCCAGCTTCTGTTTGGTGAGGGATTGCCGGGCCAGATAGCTATCCTGATCGAAGGGCGTGCTGGGGCGCACCCAGGGGGTGCCTCCTCCACCCCCGCCGATACCGCAAGTGCCAAGGGGGGCATTGCCTACCCGCTCGTTGTAGTAGCGAGCCGCTTGCTGATTGCCGAGGCGCATGGCCATGGCGAGGTAGGCGTTGGCGTGGCGGGCGCTGCGGATCCCCTGAGGCCCGCGAGCCAGCAGGCGACCGATGCGATAATAGGCCTCCGGGTTGCCAAGGTTGGCTGCGGTGCAGTAGTGGGCGATGGCCTGCCTCGGGTTGCCTTGTTCCATGGCGGCGCCCTGACGCAGGGCGCTCATCGCCTTCGGGGCCTGGCGAAAGGCATCGGCATGGGAGGATGGTGTGACAAGCAGTAGCAGGAGTCCCCAGCTCCAGGTGCAGAGTCTCTGCATGATGGATACCTCGTCTTTCGTATCCGCAAGATATAGGTGCGATATGGGGGGGTTGCCAGCCAGGAGATGGAACATCTGGTTATGTGTTCGGCCATCAGAGATGAAAACGGTATGGAACTTTTGGCAGAGAAGGAAAAGACTCTGGCGACGAACGCCAGGTGGCTGCACTTCGCGATCCTCTTCTCCATGGCACAATTCAAATTGATAGATTTATTATTTTTGTGGCAATAGACTGCCGATCTTGCTGCCTAACGCCTTGTATTTGCATGATGTTAGTCACCTTGTCGATAAAATAGAAATGGGGGATGCAGTCGAACCGATTGCATCCTTCGTCATGATTGGGAAGCGCATATGGTTGATTCAATCGAGGTCTCTGTCGTGGTGCCCGCCAAGGATGAGCGGGACAATCTGGCCCCCCTCATCGGCGAGATCGATGCCGCGTTGGCGGGGAAATACAGCTACGAGCTGATCTATGTGGACGATGGCAGCGAGGACGACAGCTACGCCCTGCTCTGCGGTCTGAAGGCGCAATTCCCCGCGCTGCGGGTGGTGCGTCATGCGAGGGCCGTCGGCCAGAGCATGGCGGTACTGAGTGGTGTGCGCCACGGCCGCGGTGACTGGCTGGTGGTGCTGGATGGCGATGGTCAGAACGATCCGGCCGATATTCCCGCCATGCTGGAGGAGGCCAAGCACCGTTTCGCGGCGGACAAGAGCCAGGTAGGGCTCATCGGCCATCGCGTCAATCGGCGCGATGACTGGGTGAAGCGCCTCTCGTCCAAACTCGCGAACGGTTTTCGCGATCTGCTGCTGCGGGACGGCATCCCCGATACCGGCTGCGGCCTCAAGGTGGTGCGCCGTGACTGGTATCAGCGTCTGCCCGGCTTCAACCATATGCACCGCTACATCCCGGCCCTGATCCAGGCCCAGGGTGGCCACATGTCCCCCTGGCCGGTCAACCACAGACCCAGGCAGGCGGGTGTCTCCAAATATGGCGTCTGGAACCGGCTCTGGGTCGGGTTGGTGGACGTGGTCGGCGTCTGGTGGTTGCAGCGCCGCTCCAAGGTGGTCGAGATCAGGGAGACATTGGAGTGATGGAGATCCTGCTTTCGTTGCCGTCGATCTGGCTGGACCGGGATGAGCTTGCCCTGCATGTCGGCGGGTTGCGCCTGGGAGGATGGCGATGATCGATGCCCTGCTCTCCATGGAGCTGACCTGGTTCGACTGGACCGGCCTGCATGTGACCGGCTGGAAGATCATCGGCTACACAGGGGCGCTGATGTTCGGCGGCCGCTGGCTGGTGCAGTTCGTCGCCTCCAAGCGCGCCGGCAAGCCGGTGATCCCGCGCCTGTTCTGGTACATGAGCGTGCTCGGCAGCCTGATGACCCTGAGCTACTTCGTCTTCTCGCCCAAACAGGACTCGGTCGGCGTGTTGCAGAACCTCTTCCCCACCTTTACCGCGCTCTACAGCCTCTATCTGGATATCCAGCACAGAGGCTGGAAGCGGGACAAGGTCGTCAACGACTATGAGGCTCGTCATGGTAAATGACCGTTTCCTGCTCAATCAAAGATCTCTCGGCTGGCTGCTGCTGATCGCGTTGGTGGTGCTGGGTGCAGGCCTCGGGCTGCGGGATCCCTGGCCCGCCGACGAGCCGCGCTTCGCCCTGATCGCCAAGGAGATGGTGGAGAGCGGGCAATGGCTCTTCCCCATGCGCGGCGGCGAGATCTACCCGGACAAACCCCCCCTATTTATGTGGGGGATAGCACTGGGGTATCTGCTGACCGGTTCCATCAAGGTGGCGTTTCTGCTGCCCTCCCTGCTGGCGGGTCTGCTGACCATCACGCTGGTGTGGGACATGGGCCGCCGCCTGTGGAACCCCTCGGTGGGCTTCCTGGCAGGGCTGTTGCTGCTGTTTACCGTCCAGTTCACCCTGCAGGCCAAGACGGCGCAGATCGATGCGCTGGTCACCTTCTTCATCACCCTCGGCGTCTACGGCTTCGTCCGCTTCCTGCTCTGCGGTGGCGGCTGGCGCTGGTACTGGCTCGGCTGGTTCGCCGCCGGGCTTGGCATCATCACCAAGGGGGTGGGGCTGCTGGCCTTGCTAATCTTGATCCCTGCGATCTGGACCCACCGCGAGAAGATCCGTGCCGCCTCCAGGAGCGACTGGCTCAAGGGGCTGACGGGGCCGCTGTTCATGCTGCTGGCCATCGGCCTGTGGCTGGTGCCCATGTTGCTCGCTGTGGCCCAGAGCGGCGATCCCGTGCTGCAGGCCTACCGGGACAACATACTGCTGCGCCAGACGGTGACCCGCTATGCCAACGCCTGGCACCACGTCAAACCGTTCTGGTACTACCTCACCTCGGTGATCCCGCCGTTCTGGCTGCCGGTCTCCCTGCTGCTGCCCTGGCTGGTGGTGGCGTGGCGCAAGGCCATCCAGGGGCAGGACAAGCGCATCATCCTGCTACTCGGCTACCTGGTGCTGGTGATCCTCTTCTTCTCCCTGTCGCCGGGCAAGCGCGGCGTCTATGTCACGCCGGGCACGCCGGCGCTGGCCCTGCTGACGGCTCCCTTCGTCGCCGAGCTGCTGGCGCGGGTCTGGCCCGCGCGCCTGCTGGGCGGGCTCGGCTGGTTGCTGGGGATCATCTGTTTGGGCGGGGCGGGGGCACTGGCATTCAGCGCCAAGCTGGCGAGCAAGCTGGGGGATCTGGGCCCGGCGCCCTGGCTGCCCCTGCTGGCGATGGGGGCGGCGTTGCTGCTGCTCAACGCCTTGCTGCGCCGGGCACCGCTCACCGCCATCTTCTGCTCGCTTGCGGTGGGCTGGCTGATCTACTCCAGCTGGATCTGCGTGAAGCTCAACGACATGCGCACCCCGGAGGGGGTGATGGCGCTGGCGGCGCAGCAGGTGCCTGCGGGCGACGAGCTGTTGCTGGCCGGCTTCAAGGAGCAGCATCTGCTGTTCGCTCTACAACCCGTGCGCCATTATCCTTACCTGCTGGGGGACGGGGAACAGGCCCGCGAGGCGGCGGCCTGGGTGGCGGCCGCGCCCAGGCGCCATGTGCTGGGCAGCGCGGATCTGATGGTGCTGTGTTTCGAGCCAGAGAAGATGGAAAACCTCGGCAACCGCCATCGCACCGACTGGCTGCTGGCTGGCGTGGATGCCCTCAAGCCGGCATGCCAGGGGTTGACTCCCCGGCTCGAACCTTTCCGTTATACCCCGGGCCCCTGAGGCCGGACACAGCAAAAGGGGCTGCCACTGGCAGCCCCTTTTCATCTCAGGAAACGGGGTCAGACCCGATAGTAGGTCTTGTACCAGTCGACGAAGCTTTCGACGCCTTCTTGCAGCGCCATCTTGGGTTTATAACCGGTCGCCTCGAACAGCGCCTCGGTGTCGGCCCAGGTGGCGAGCACGTCGCCGGGCTGCATGGGCAGCAGGTTGCGGATCGCCGGCTTGCCGAGCGCCGTCTCGATGGCCTCCACGAAGTCCAGCAGCCGCACCGGGCTGCCGTTGCCGATGTTGTAGAGGCGATAAGGCGCCGGGCTGGCGTCGGTCTGCCCCCGCCAGTTCGGGTCGCCGACCGGCGGCCGATCCGCGACCCGCACTATCCCCTCCACGATGTCGTCGACATGGGTGAAGTCCCGGCTGAGCTGGCCCTGGTTGTAGATATCGATGGGCTCCCCCGCGAGGATGGCGCGCACGAACTTGAACAGCGCCATGTCGGGGCGACCCCAGGGGCCATAGACGGTGAAGAAGCGCAGGCCCGTGGTGGGCAGGCCGTAGAGGTGGGAGTAGGAGTGGGCCATCAGCTCGTTGGCCTTCTTGCTCGCCGCGTAGAGGGAGACAGGGTGATCCACCCCGTCCGAGGTCTTGAACGGCATCTGCTCGTTCAGGCCGTACACCGAGCTGGAGGAGGCGTAGACTAGGTGCTTGACCCCGTGATGGCGACACCCCTCCAGCACGGTCAGGGTGCCAGTGAGATTGCTGTCGGCATAGGCAAAGGGGTTGTCCAGTGAATAGCGTACCCCGGCCTGGGCTCCCAGATGGATCACCCGCTCGAACTGCTCCCGGGCAAACAGCGCCGCCATGGCGACCCGGTCGGCGAGGTCCATCCGCTCGAAGCGAAAGCCGGGCAGGGGGCTGAGCCGTGCGAGGCGCGCCTCCTTCAGGCTGACCTCGTAGTAGTCGTTGAGATTGTCGATGCCGACCACCTGATGACCGTCGTGGCAGAGCCTCTGCACCACATGGAAGCCGATGAATCCGGTGGCACCGGTGACCAGATATTTCATTGCCGTTGCTCCTTGTGCAGTCCGGTGGCCAGGCTGTCGCCCCGGCCGATGGCGTAGTAGGTAAAGCCGCGCTGGTGCAGGCGGGCCGGATCATAGAGGTTGCGACCGTCGATGATGACGGCCTGTTTCAAGGTACGCTGTATCAGCTCGAAGTCCGGGGCGCGGAACTGCTGCCATTCGGTGCAGATGAGCAGGGCGTCGGCTCCCTTGAGGGCCGCTTCCTGAGTACCGCACAGAGTCAGATCGTCCCGCAGGCCATAGAGACGCTGGGCCTCGGTCATTGCCTCGGGATCGAACGCCTGCACCTTGCCGCCAGCGGCCCAGATCGCCTCCATCAGCACCCGGCTCGGTGCCTCGCGCATGTCGTCGGTGTTGGGCTTGAAGGCCAGGCCCCAGAGGGCGAAGGTCCGTCCCGTCAGATCGCTGCCGAAGTGCTGCTGCAGGCGGGCCATGAGCTTGTGCTTCTGGCCGTCGTTGACCCGTTCCACCGCATGCAGCAGGGGGGCATCGCAGCCTGCCTCGCTGGCAGTGTGGATCAGCGCCTTGACGTCCTTGGGGAAGCAGGAGCCGCCATAGCCGCAGCCGGGATAGATGAAGTGGTGGCCGATGCGCGGGTCGGCGCCTATGCCCTTGCGTACTTCTTCGATGTCGGCGCCGAGCTTCTCCGCCAGGGTGGCCATCTCGTTCATGAAGGAGATCTTGGTGGCCAGCATGGCGTTGGCGGCATACTTGGTCAGCTCGGCGCTGCGGGCGTCCATCTGGATGATGCGATCCCGATTACGGTTGAAGGGGGCATAGAGCTCCTCAAGCAGAGACATGGCGTGGGCCGAACCGGTACCGATGATGATGCGATCCGGCCGCAGGCAGTCGGCCACTGCGGCCCCCTCCTTGAGAAACTCCGGGTTGGAGACCACCTCGAGGGGGAGGTCGACCCCGCGCTCTGCAAGGATGGAGGCGATATGCTGGTGCACCCGGTTGGCGGTGCCGACCGGCACTGTGCTCTTGTTGACCACCACCTTGCCGCCCTGCATCAGCCGGCCTATGGTGCCGGCCACCGCCAGCACGTGCTTGAGATCGGCCGAGCCATCTTCATCCGGCGGGGTGCCGACCGCGATGAAGATGAGTTCGGCAAAACCCACCCCCTCGGCCACATCCGTGGTGAACAGCAGACGGCCTGCCTGGTGGTTGGTCTGTACCAGGGGGGCGAGGCCGGGCTCGAAGATGGGGATGATACCCTCTCTCAGCCGCTCGACTTTGGCTGCGTCCACATCCACACAGGTCACCCTGTGGCCCATCTCGGCCAGTACGGCGGCCTGAACCAGTCCCACATAACCTATTCCAAATACGCTGACTCTCATCTGCTGTCGCTCCGCAGCCAGTGGCAAGGGAGTCATTTTAGAACGATTCTGACTCGCTGACAGCGAGATACCCTGGGTTTTTCAGGTTATCTTCAGGCTGGGAGGGGAGAGGGCATGACATATTTTGGTGCAAGGGTTGTAACGCAGCGCTGACGCGCACCATTTCGGCGCATGCGATCCCGTACTTGTGATCCGGGTCACTCAAAATGGACACTGTGACCATAACGAAGTCCCGACTCACGGGGCTCGCGCCCGTCATCGGGCCTCAGACACTCTTTTCACTTCGCTACTGGACATAAGGTTATGGACAACACTCCCCGTTCGGCCCATCCGCTCTATGAGGATGTGCTCGCCCTGCTGACCGCGGCAGGCTTCGTTTCCCTCGGCATCTTCCTGTTTCATCAGGTCGGTCTGCTCACCGGCGGCACCGCCGGATTGGCGCTGCTGTTGCAGCAGGTCACAGGCCTGAGCTTCGGCCTGCTGTTCTTCACCATGAACCTGCCGTTCTACGCCCTGGCCTGGCTCAGGATGGGGTCGCGCTTCACCCTCAACACCTTCGCCGCCGTGGCCACCGTCTCCTTCATGACGGATCACCTCAACGCCGTGCTGCAGATAGGCAAGATAGAGCCCGTCTATGCGGCTTTGATCGGTGGCACCCTGATCGGCATGGGGCTGCTCATCATGTTCCGCCACAAGGCGAGCCTGGGCGGCTTCAATATTCTGGCGCTGTTTATTCAGGACAAGTTCGGCGTCCGTGCCGGCAAGCTGCAAATGGGGCTTGATTGCGCCATCGTCATCGCCTCCTTCTTCGTGGTCTCCCCCTGGCTGCTGGCGCTCTCAGTGGTCGCGGCCATCATCTGTAACCTGGTGTTGACACTCAATCACAAACCGGGCCGCTACCAGATCGCCTGAGTCACCCTTCACGTTGCATACAAAAGAGCGCCTGATGGCGCTCTTTTGCTATTCGAGATCCTGACTTGATTCACTCCGCCATGGGTTGTCCCGTCTCGGGGTGGTGGATGGCTTGGACGGGGTAGTCGTGGAAAGGGAGGGCGATGCGCTCGTTATCACACGACCATGGGTTGCCCCGTCTCGGGGTGGTGGATGGCTTGGACGGGGTAGTCGTGGAAAGGGAGGGCGATGCGCCCGGCATCACACCACCATAGGCTGCCCCGTCTCGGGGTAGTGGATGGCTTGGACGGGGTAGTCGTGGAAAGGGAGGGCGATGCGCTCGTTATCACACGACCATAGGCTGCCCCGTCTCGGGTTGGTGGATGACTTGGACGGGGTAATCGTGTGGAAAGGGAGGGAGGTGCGCTCGTTATCACACGACCATAGGCTGCCCCGTCTCGGGGTGATGGATCACCTGGGCGGGGTAGTCGTAGAGGCGGGCAATCAGTTCGGGGGTCAGCACCTCTGCCGGGGAGCCGTCCGCCATCAGCCTGCCCTGCTCCAGCATCACCAGCCGGTCGGCGTAGCGCGCGGCCAGGTTGAGGTCGTGCAGCACCACCAGCACGGCGGTATTGCGGGCGGCCAGGGCGCGGGCCATGGTGAGCAACTGATGCTGGTACTTGAGATCGAGGGCCGAGGTGGGCTCGTCGAGCAGCAGCAGTCGCGGCTGCTCGGGATCGGGCAGCCGTTCCGGTGACGGCTCCTGCCAGATCTGGGCCAGTACCCGGGCGAACTGCACCCGCTGGCGTTCTCCGCCGGAGAGGCCGGGGTAGAGGCGGCCAGCCAGGTGCTCGACCCCGGCATGGGTCATGGCGGCCCGCACTATCTGGTCGCGGCGGCTGACGGGTTCGCTGTGGGGCAGCCGGCCCATGGCCACCACCTCTTCGCACAGGAAAGGGAAACTCAGGGACGAGCTCTGGGGCAATACCCCGACTCTGTGGGCCAGGGCATCGCCGGCCCACTCTTGCCGCTTGCGACCGAACAGGGAGATGCTGCCGTCATAGGCCAGCTCGCCGGTCAGGCACTTGAGCAGCGAGCTCTTGCCCGCTCCGTTCGGGCCGAGCAGAGCGGTCAGGCTGCCCCCATGCAGGTCGAGATCCAGGTTGTCCAGGATGAGGCGATTGCCCCGGGTGAGGTTGAGCCCGCGGCAAGCGAGCAGGGGGGAGGGGGATCCTGGCAAGGTGGCGTTCTCCTGTTACAGCGTCCGGCGACTCTTGATCAAGAGCCAGATGAAGAAGGGGGCACCCAGCAGGGCGGTGATGATGCCCACCGGCATCTCGGCCGGTGCCAGCAGGGTGCGGGCCAGCATGTCGGCCCCGAGCAGCAGGGCTGCGCCGAGCAGGGCACTGAGCGGCAGCAGCCTGACATGATTAGGTCCGGCCAGCAGCCTCACCAGGTGGGGCACCACTAGGCCGACGAAGCCGATCATGCCGGCCACCGCCACCGCCACGCCGACCCCGGCGGCAGTGAGCAGGATGAGACGCCGCTTGAGGCATTGCACATTGACCCCCAGATGACGGGCCTCACCTTCGCCCAGCAGCAGGGCGTTGAGGGGGTTGGCATCGCGCATGAAGAGCCACAGCAGGGAGACTAGGGTCAGCAGCGCCAGCCCCACGTCCACCGGCTTGCCGGCGGCCAGGGAGCCCATCTGCCACAGGCTCAGGTTGCGCAGCATCTGATCGTCAGCAAGGTAGGTGAGGAGCCCGATCACGGCCCCTGACAGCGCCGTGATGGCAACGCCCGCCAGCAGCATGACGGTGACCGAGGTGCCCCCCTCACGGGTGCCCAGCAAGTAGACAAGGGTGGTGGTGAGTGCCCCGCCGAGGAAGGCGAGCAGGGGCAGCAGACCGAGGCCGAGCAGGCTCTGCAACTGCTGGCCGAGGGGGGCCAGCAGCACGATGGCCAGGGCGGCGCCCAGCGCCGCACCGCCGGAGACCCCTATGATGCCGGGGTCGGCCAGGGGATTGCGAAACAGCCCCTGCATCACGGCGCCACAGATGCCGAGAATGCCCCCCACGGCGATGCACAGCAGGGTGCGTGGTAGGCGGATCTCCTGCACTATCAGCAGCTTGTGTGCTTCTATCCCGCTCTCTTTGCCAGCAAACAGGGCCTGCAGACTCTCGGCGAAGGAGAGCGACATGGGGCCGGTGGCGAGGGAGCCGACCAGCAGCAGGGCGAGCGTGCAGCCGGTGAGCGCGAGCAGCCAGGGCAGCGGCAGACGCATCATGAACCCTGCTTGATCCACTGGGCTATCTGGTTGGCCTGCTGCAAGGATCTCAGGCTGAGCCCCCCTTGCAGGGCGTGACCGTCGATGGTGTGGATGGCCCTGTTCTTGCCTGCCGGCGTGGCGGCCAGGGCCGGCACCTGGGCCAGCACGCTGTCGACGCTCTGGTATTGCTGCCAGTCACGACCGCTCACCAGCACCAGATCCGGTTGCAGTTCGATCAGGGATTCGGTGGAGACGGGCTTGTAGTCGTGCAAGCGGGCGACCGGGTTGATGCCGCCGGCCAGGGTCACCAGGGCGCTGGCGGTGGTATTGCCGCCGGCTATGCTGGTGGGCTGGCCCTTGTGCAGCAGCAGGAAGGCGACCCTGAGGGACTTGTTCTGTTTCGCCTGGGCCGCCAGTTGGTCGCTCTGGACGGCGATCTCGGCCTTCAGCCTGGTGCCGGCGGCCTGATTGCCCAGCAAGCCGGCCAGGACGTCGATCCGCTCGTTGAGGTTGGCCAGAGTGGGGGCCGTCGGCAGTACAGTAACCTCGACGCCGGCCCGGCGCAGCTGTTCCAGAGCCGGTGGTGGCCCCATCTCGTCGCTGCCGACCAGTCGGGTCGGGGCCAGACTCAGTATCCCTTCGGCAGCCAGGGCGCGGTGGTAGCCGACTCTCGGCAGCCCCTTGGGTTCAGGGCTGCTGACGTCGGTGGCAATCAGGCTCTGCTCGCCCCCCAGGGCCATAATGAGTTCTGTGGTGGCCGGGCCTATGCTGACGATACGTTCCTGCGCGGCAGCAGGCAGGGAAAGGGCTGAACAGCCGAGCAGGCTGAGTGCGAGGGCAAAACGACGGCCCATGCGAACCTCCGAAGGGTGTATGAGAGTGGGATTGCCGCCGAGAATATCAAGCTCGTGAAAAAAATGCACTGATAATGAAAGCGATTATCAATTGCGTTAAGGGGGCCGCTTTATTACAGTATCCGCCGCGAGACCGAGTACTATCGCCAGATCATCCAGGGAGAACCGATGAGCATTGCACAACGCATTCATGCGCTGCTGGAACAAGATCCCAGCGCCCATCCTTCCAGCATCGCCACCGAGCTGGCCGTCAGCGAGTGGGAGGTGGTGCGCCACCTGCCCGCCGAGCTGATGACGCTGGTGCCGAGCGATCAGGCCGAAGCCCTGCTGGTGGATCTGGCCAGTTGGGGTCAGGTGACCACCATTGTGGAGTCCGACGGCTCCATCTTCGAGGTGAAGGCCCCCTTCCCCAAGGGCAAGACGGCCCGTGGCTACTACAACCTGATGGGTCGGGACGGCGAGATGCATGGCCACCTCAAGCTCGACAACGTGGTCGGCATTGCCCTGGTCAGCAAGCTGTTCATGGGCAAGGAGGGGCACTCCTTCCAGTTCTTCGGCCACAGCGGTCGCTGCATTTTCAAGATCTACCTGGGCCGTGACGAGCAGCGTCAGCTGCTGCCTGATCAGGTGGAGCGTTTCAAGGCCCTGCGCCACCAGTATCAAGAGGAAGTGAAAGCATGAGTGAACGTCAGGAGCGTCTGCAGAACCGTCTGCAACCGGAGATCCGCGAATTTCGTGACGGTTGCCGCACCCTGCAGCTCGCGACCGTGGATGGCGAAGGCAACCCCAATGCCAGCTACGCCCCCTTCGTGCTGCAGGAAGATGGCTACTATGTGCTGATCTCCGAGATAGCCCGCCATGCCCGCAACCTGCAACAGGTGCCCAAGGTCTCCCTGATGCTGATCGAGGACGAGACCGGCGCCCGCGAACTGTTCGCCCGCAAGCGACTCACCTTTGATGCCGTAGCCGAGGTAGTGGCGCGGGATGACGAGCGCTGGGGCAAGGCGATAGCGGCGCTGGAGGGGCGTTTCGGCGACATCGTCAAAGGGCTCTCCAACCTCAAGGACTTCGTGCTGTTTCGCCTCAAGCCCGAGCAGGGTCTGTTCGTCAAAGGCTTCGGCCAGGCGTTCCGGGTCTCCGGTGACGAGTTGGTGGATTTCGTCCATCTGGTGGAAGGGCACAAGCGCGTCGACAACGGCGCCGAGTTGACCAGCGAGACGGACGCACCTGTCTGAGGTGCGGGGTCATGAGATGAAAAACGGGCAGCCTGGGCTGCCCGTTTTGTTACCTGTCCCCCAATCGGGATCACTCCTGCCAGGAGGCCTTGTTGGGGAAGGCGTCGCGATCGGCCTGGGTGGCGGTCTCGTTGCACTCCCCCCGGATCTTCCAGGAGGTCTGGCTGAGGACTATGTAGCCGGTGCGGCAATAGTTGCGCGCCGCCAGCGTCTCGGTCAGTTGCTCATCCTGCAGGGCCTCGCGGCGCTCCAGCAGGCTCTTGCTGTTGCGGCTCAGCCGGCTGTCATCCTCCTGCAACCGACTCGGCAGGACGTCGAGGGGCGCGGCTTCAAAGGTGAAGCGCTTGCTCCCCTCTTCGTTGATGTTGGTATGAAACAGGGGGGCCGGGCCG
Organism: Aeromonas media; assembly: GCF_020423125.1. Classification (NCBI taxonomy): domain Bacteria; kingdom Pseudomonadati; phylum Pseudomonadota; class Gammaproteobacteria; order Aeromonadales; family Aeromonadaceae; genus Aeromonas; species Aeromonas media. The sequence continues at coordinate 3,567,931 of NZ_CP075564.1, read as the reverse complement.
TCGGGCGTGGTGCCCGGCATTCCGGAGCAGGCCGTGATCGCCGGTAACAACAGCACAAGGGCAACGGCAGAGAATAGACGCACGCAAGACTCCAATCAGGTGATCACTTCAAGGCGGGCAGATTAGCACGCCAGCGCGGGTTGAGCCGCCTCGAGCAGCTGATCCGTGGTGAGCAGGGTTATGCGTCTGCCCTCGGGCAGGTCCAGATGCCGCCACATCCAGTTGTGGTGCTCGATGATCTGCTCGGCGCTCAGGTGGGGACGATCCGCTGTGGTGTGACCATCCTGCAACACCAGTACTTCAAAGCCATGGGCCGCGGCGCTGCGTACCGTGGTATCGACGCAAAAATCGGTGTTGCTGCCACAGAGGATCAGCCTGTCGACGGACTGCTCGGCCAACAGGAAGGCCAGCTCGGTCTCGAGGAAGCTGTCGCACGCCGTCTTGCGTACCCGGCTATCCCCCTTGGCGGGTTGCAGGGCCGGGTGCAGTTGCCAGCCCGGGGTACCGGGCTCCAGCTCGCCCCCTGGCAAGTCGTCATGCTGGATGTAGATGACCCGGCCATGTTGCTGTCTGACGTGGGCCGCGGCCCGGTTGATGTTGGCCAGTACCTGTGGCTGTTGGTGATGGGTCGCTTTCATGACCCCTTGCTGCACATCGATGATCAGTAACACGTCCATATTTTACCCGCCGTATCCTGGAAGATTAGGGTTGCAGCCACTGGCTGCAGTCACGGCTGCGGGATTGATGCAGCGCGCCCATATCTTGCTTCATTTCTGCTGCATTTAGCCAGCGTTCCGGCAGGGGGGCTATGTGCACCCGCACGTCGGCACTCCGTCCGGGGGTGGCCTTGCCATCCTGGGATCCAGTCTCAGGCACCACCAGGGCGACTCTCAGCGCCGGATTGCGGCTGGCGATGCGGCTCGCGATACCCAGTCCCCCCTCCACGTGGAAGTTGCCGGCGATGTGCATGATGCGCCGGCCGGGATGCTGCTCGAGATAATCGACCATGCTCTCGGCCATGGTGTCGTCCCAGCTGGTCTGGGCGGCGAAGCGGCGGGCATTGCCGTCCGCATCCCCATGATGCATGGAGGCCATGAACTTCTGGCGGTAGCCGTCATCCCCCAGGGTGAGCTCGCGGGCGAGCTGGCTGCGGCGGCTGGCAGGCAGCTTGTCGAGCCACTCCGGGCCTTCCTGACCGACACAGCTTACCAGCGGCTTGGGGGCATTGGCGGCGATCACAGTCAGCTGCTGCGCCTTGGCAAATTCCACCAGGGGGCGGTAGTCGCTCGGGTAGTTGGGCCAGGCATGGCCGTCCCGGATCAGCGTGGATTCGCCGATGCGCCCGGCCAGGTAGGCATCCAGCACGGGTTGATCGGCGCGGGTGAACTGCTCCATGGAGAGCACGAGGGCCCGGCCATCGACGCGCGACATGCCGGCAAGCTCCGTCAGCAGGTTTGCCTGCAACAGGTGCACGGCCGGGTGGCTGTGGAGCTCGCCCACCAGCACTATGTCGGCATCCCTGACCTTGTCCACCGCCTGGGCGAGGCTGAGGGGCCTGTCGTCCGTCCCCTCGCCAAGCTGGTAGTGATAGAGGGTCTGGGGAGGCTGGCTCTGCGGCGGGGTGGCACAGGCGGCCAGCAGCAGGGGCAGGGCGAGCAGGGGGAGTCGTCGAGTCATGGCATCTCACTCACAAAGGCAGAGATTGGCAAAGGTACAGCACCATACGATGGCAGCATGGCGAGCAGGAAAAAAGAGGCGCTAGTGTAAAACCGTTCAGAAGCAAAAGAAAATGAGAATGATTCACTTTATTATTGATCTTTGTCGCGAGCTGGGTAAGATGCTGTTCGGTTGATAATGATTCTCAATAAGGACTTTGCAGTGGCGCACAACAACACCCCCTCTCTGATTGCCCTCGCCGTGGCGGCCGGGCTGGTATCCCCTGCTTTCGCCGCAGACAAGAAAACGGATGAAGTCATGGTCGTCAGCGGCTCCCGCATGGAGCAGAAGCTGGAAGACGTCTCCGGCCCCATCGCCGTCATCACCTCGGAGCAGATCGAAGAGCAGGTCGTCAGCAATGTCGCCGATCTGTTCCGTTATGAGCCGGGCGTGAGCGTGCAGGGTGGGGCGGGGGATGCCCAGACCTTCGCCATTCGCGGCATGAGCGAGAACCGGGTCAAGGTGGTGCAGGACGGGGTGCGCCAGAACGACGCCTACAAGAATGGCGGTGTGGGCCAGACCTACTTCGACACCGACATGATCAAGCAGGTGGAAGTGGCCAAGGGGCCGGCGTCCGCGGCCTACGGCTCCGACGCCCTGGGGGGCGTCATCGCCATCACCACCAAGGATGCCGGCGACTTCCTCAAGGGGAAGGACAGCTACCTGGACGCGACCACCGGCTATGCCTCCAGCAGCCACCAGAAGATGGCCGGCATCACGGGGGCGCTGCGCAGCGGCGAGTTCGAGAACCTGTTGCGCTACACCTGGCGCGACGGCGGGGTGACCCAGAACTACGACAGCGACAAGGACGAGTTCGACATCGTCAGCCAGGCGGTGCTGCTCAAGAGCAAGTGGAACCTCTCCGATGATCAGTTCCTGAAGCTGACGGTCGACTACTTCACCGAGGGGCAGGATCCGGATGCCATCGATCTGACCAAGGCGGGCTCCGTCTTCAATCAGCCGATCACCGATAAAGACACCGACAACCTCTCCCTGGTGCTGGATCACGGCCTGGCCCTGAACGCCCCCTGGGCGGATCGGGTGGACAGCAAGATTTACTACACCCGCACCAAGCAGACCCTGGATCAGTACGCCTCCTCCAAGTATCCGGTCAACCCGCGCAACCCCTATGTGACCAAGAACTCCCTGGATCACAACGGCTTCGAGCAGGAGAGTCTGGGGGCCCAGGTGAAGTTCAGCAAGGCGCTGGAGAGCCAGCGCCTTGCCTGGGGTGTGGAGTATGAGCACACCGACAACGAGCGTACCCGTTTCAAGGCGCCGACCGTACCGGGCGACTTCGTCGGTTACAGCGAGCTGAGCTTCCCGTCCACCACCAGCGAGCGCAGCGCGCTCTGGGCCTTCGACGAGATCAAGTTTGGCGAGCGCTGGGTGCTGACCCCGGGTGCCCGTTACGACTACTACAAGATGACCCCGGACGAGGATCCCGCCTACACCGGCGAGAACATGCAGAAGATCTCCGAAGGGGAGTTCTCTCCCAAGCTGGGGCTGGTGTTCAAGGCACACGAGGCGGCCAACCTGTTCGCCCAGTACAGCCACGGTTTCAAGGCGCCCATGTATGACAACGCCTTCTCCACCCTGAACCACCAGGCCTACGGCTATCGCATCGAGCCGAACCCTAACCTCAAGCCCGAGAGCAGCGACGGCATCGATCTCGGGGTGCGCGGCAGCAGCGGCGGCTTCAGCTACGAGGTGGCGACCTTCTACAACCAGTTTGACGACTTCATCGAGCTGACCGCCGTGGGGACCGAAGGGCGCACCGCCATCTATCAGTACCAGAACCTGGACAAGGCGACCACCAAGGGGGCCGAGGTCAAGGCGGACTACTGGCTGAACGAGCTGGTGAACGTCTGGGGCAACCTGGCCTACATCGAGGGCAAGGACGGCGACGGCAACTACATCAACAGCCTGAGCCCGTTCAACGGCAGCCTTGGGGTGCGTCTGGAGCAGCCGAACTGGAACATCAACACCGCCCTGCGCTTCGCCGACGACATGGACAAGGTGGGCAAGGACGCCAGAGGTAACGACAACATCAAGAGCGCCGGCTGGGGCGTGGTGGATATCTACGCCCAGTTCAAGCCGATGCAGGATCTGCAGCTCAACGTCGGCGTCTTCAACCTGTTTGACAAGGAGTACGTGAGCTACGAGAGCATCACGGGCCTTGCCGCCAGCTCGGACACCAGCAACCAGACCGAGCCGGGTCGCAACCTGAGCGCAAGGGTCAAGTACGTGTTCTGATACTTGCCAATGACGATGATGATGAAGGGGCCCTTGGGCCCCTTCTCTGCGTCTGGCGGCCCAAACCGGCCCCAAAAAGAAACCCGCCAGGGGCGGGTGTAAGGATTGCAACACTCATCAGGAAGCGGTGTTATCCAGATAGACAGGGGGATGTGACAAAGGTTCAACTTTATTGATATTTATCGTTTTTATCTCCCCTTGCCCCTGGGGATCCCCGCGCCAAAATCGGTTATCATTTGTGCCCCTTGTCCCGCTGCCGAGCCCCTATGCCCGCCTTCTCCTGGTTAGCCCTGTTCTTTGGCGCCTTCTACTTCGTCTACGGCGCCTATCTGCCGTTCTGGTCCCTGTGGCTCGAGGGCATAGGGGTGAGCGCCGAGCAGATAGGCTTGCTGCTGGGGGTCGGCATGGCCATCCGTTTTGCCGGCAACCTGATGGTGATGGGACGGGTCAAGGGGGCCGGTCAGTTGCTGCCCGTCACCCGGCTGCTCTGCCTGCTGAGCCTGCTGGCGTTTCTGGGCTTCTACCTCAGCTACAGCCTCTGGTGGCTGGTGCTGCTGACCCTGGTGGCGAACTTCATCTACCCGACCCTGATGCCCATGGGGGAGGCGCTCGCCACCCGCATGGTGGTGCAGACGCACCTCGACTATGGCAAGGTGAGGCTGTGCGGCTCCTTCGCCTTTATCGCCGCCTCCACCCTGGTGGGGGCCCTGGTGAGCAACTTCGGCAGCGACTGGGTGCTGCACACCATGGTGGCGGGACTGCTGGCCATGCTGGCGCTGAGCGCGTTGCCGCTGCGGCCGCAGCCCCAGGAGCTCAAGGGGGAGCGGGCCCGGGCCTCCCTGCTCGTCACCCTCAAGTCAGCCCCGGTGCGCCGCTTCCTGCTCATCACCGCCCTGCTGCAGGGCAGCCATGCCGCCTACTACGGCTTCAGCGCCATGTACTGGAAGGGGGCGGGCTACAGCGGCACCCTGATCGGCTACCTGTGGGCCCTGGGGGTGGTGGCGGAGATCGCCATGTTTGCCGCGGACAAGCGCTTCTTTCACCGCTTCGGGGCCCAGACCCTGTTTCTGGTGGGGGCCGTCGGCTGCGTGGTGCGCTGGGTGTTGCTCGGCGCCTCTACCGAGCTGGCGGTGCTGGTGCTGGGTCAGCTGCTGCACGGGGTCACCTTCTGCATCAGCCACCTCGGCGCCGTGCGCTTCATGACCCGCCAGCTGCCCGCCGAGCAGCAGATCCCCACCCAGGCGCTCTATGCGGCGCTCGGCCTCGGCATGACGGTGGCGGCCCTGATGGCGATCTGCGGTGTGCTGTTCGAGCCGCTCGGTGGGGGCATCTTCTTCATCATGGTGCTGGTGGTGCTGCCGGTCTTCGTGCTGCGGCTGCGCGGGGAGCATGAGGCCGCCGCCTGAGCGGGCACACTCAATGACGGTTGCCCGTCGGCACGCTGAGCCGGCGCGGCGCTCAACACATCTGAACAAGGGAAGAATGTAGATGCACCAAGGATGGCTGCTGATCGGGTTGTCGCTCGCCTATCTGGGCTTGCTGTTCCTCATCGCCTATGTGGCGGACAAGAGCAAGCGCCGTCGGCTCAAGGGCCAGCCCCTGCTCTACAGCCTGTCGCTCGCCGTCTATTGCACCTCCTGGACCTTCTTCGGCACCGTCGGGCAGGCGAGCGAATCCCCCTGGTCGCCTGTGCCCATCTATCTTGGCCCCATGCTGGTGTTCCTGTTTGGCTGGCGCCTGCTGGCCCGCCTCATCCTGGTGGCCAAGCGCGAGCACATCACCTCCATCGCCGACTTCATCGCCGCCCGCTATGGCAAGTCCCAGCGCCTGGCCATGGTGATCAGCCTGATCGCCGTCATGGGGATACTTCCCTACCTGGTGCTGCAGCTCAAGGCCATCGTCACCGGGCTGGATCTGCTGATGGCCAACTCGGTGCCGGCGGGGCCCACGGGCAACACGGCCGAGCTGGCCCTCGGCGTCGCTCTGTTGCTGGCCCTGTTCAGCATACTGTTCGGCACCCGCAACCTGGACGCCACCGAGCACCATCGCGGCATGGTGGTGGCCATCGCCTTCGAGTCCGTGGTCAAGCTGCTCGCCTTCATGGCGGTGGGGGGCTTCGCGCTCTGGCTCATCATCGCCAGGCCGAGCGAGGCCCGCACCCTGGTGGCCGGGGACTTTCTCGATGCGGTGGTGGCGGTGTCGCCGGGCAGCCTGCTGGAGCTCGCCATCTATACCCTGGTGGCCATGTGCGCCGTCATCTGCCTGCCGCGCCAGTTCCACGTGACTGTGGTGGAGAACAACCAGGGCCAGGATCTGCACTGGGCGCGCTGGCTGTTCCCGCTCTACCTGTTCCTGATGGGGCTCTTCATCTGGCCGCTGGCGCTGGCGGGCAAGCAGTGGGTGGGGGCCGACATGGCCTCGGACACCTATGTCATCAGCCTGCCCATGTCGCTCGGCTTCGACGGCATGGCGATGCTGGCGTTTCTCGGCGGCACCTCGGCGGCCACCGGCATGGTGATCGTCTGCACCATAGCCCTGGCCATCATGGTCAGCAACGATCTGGTGCTGCCGGTGCTGCTGCGCCGCTTCTGGCAGCAGGGGCGGGATGAGCGGCTGATGCGGCTGCTGCTGCAGGTGCGCCGGGGCGCCATACTGCTGATCCTGCTGGCGGCCTGGGTGCTCTATCTCTGGCTCGGGGATCTCACCAGCCTGTCGCGCATCGGCTATCTGTCGTTCGGCGCCGTGGCCCAGTTCGCCCCTGCCCTGCTGCTCGGCCTCTACTGGCGGCACGGCAACCGCAAGGGGGTCTATCTCGGGCTCGCCCTCGGAGTCAGCCTCTGGTTCGTGACCCTGCTGGCCGAGAGCGGCCTGCTGGCGGGCTCGCCCCTGGAGGCGCTGCTGGCCCCCCCCGACTGGCCCGCCTTTCGCGAGCTGAGCCTGGGGGCCTGGTGCATCTTCCTGAGCCTGTTGCTCAACCTGCTCGGCTACGTGGCGGGCTCCCTGCTGTCGCGGGCGGCGGTGAGCGAGCGGCTGCAGGCCGCCAACTTCGTCGGCAAGCCGAGCCGGGATACCACGGCACTCTACCAGGCGCGGGTCTCGGTCAAGGAGCTGGAGATGCTGGCGGCCCGCTTCGTCGGCTCGAGCCGGGTCAAGCGCGCCTTCGGCCGCTTCGCCGGCGAACGCGGCGGTACCCTGGCGCCCCAGATGCAGGCCTCTGCCGACCTGATTGCCCACACCGAGCGGCTGCTGGCGGGGGTGTTTGGCACCTCGTCCGCCCGGCTGGTGCTGGCCTCTGCCCTGCAGGGGCGCAACATGCAGCTCGAGGAGATCGCCACCATAGTGGACGAGGCCTCCGACGTGTTTCGCTTCAACCGTGGCCTGCTGCAGGGGGCCATAGAGCACATGGGGCAGGGGATCTCGGTGGTGGACCGGGAACTCAGGCTGGTGGCCTGGAACCGGCGCTACATCGAGCTGTTCCACTATCCGCACGGGCTCATCCAGGTGGGGCGCGCCATCGAGGAGATCATCCGCTACAACGCGCAGCAGGGACTGTGCGGCCCGGGAGACATCGAGGCCCAGGTGGCGCGGCGGGTCGCCTTCATGAAACGGGGTAGCCCCCATGTCTCGGCGCGGGAGCGACCGGATGGCCGGGTGATCGAGATGCAGGGCAATCCCATGCCGGCGGGGGGCTTCGTGATGACCTTCACCGACATCACCCCCTTCCGGGCGGCGGAGCGGGTGCTGCGCGAAGCGAACGAGCACCTGGAAGCCAGGGTGGCCGAGCGTACCCATGAACTCTCCGAGCTCAACCGCCAACTGCTGCTGGTGAACCAGCAGGTGGAGCGGGCGAACCACTCCAAGAGCCGTTTCCTGGCTGCGGTGAGCCACGATCTGACCCAGCCGCTGAACGCGGCTAAGCTGTTTACCTCCTCCCTGCTGGAGATGCTGCCGCCGGAAGACGAGCCGGCCCGCATTGCCCGCCACATCGACGATGCCCTGGGGGCGACCGAAGATCTCATCACGGATCTGCTGGATATCTCACGGTTGGAGGCGGGCAAGTTCAAGGCGAAGAAGCTCGATTTCGCCCTGCGCGACATGTTCGACAACCTCAAGGCCGAGTTTGGGGTGCTGGCCCAGGCGGGAGGGATCCAGTTCTCCGTGGTGGAGAGTCGCCTCGCCGTCTACAGCGACGTGCGCCTGCTGCGGAGGGTGCTGCAGAACTTCCTCACCAATGCGTTTCGCTACAACCCCGGTGGCCGGGTGCTGCTCGGTTGCCGTCGACTGGGGGACAAGGTACGCATCGAGGTGTGGGACAACGGCCCCGGCATCCCGCTGGACAAGCAGGAGGCTATCTTTGACGAATTCTCCCGCCTCGATCACTCCCGCACCGCGAGGGAGCAGGGGCTCGGCCTCGGGCTCGCCATCGCCCGCGGCATCTCCCAGGTGCTGGGCCACCAGCTCTCCCTGCGCAGCTGGCCGGGGGCGGGATCGGTGTTTGCCATCACCCTCAACCTCGCGACCCGGCCCGTGATGCCGAGCCAGGTGGCGGCCCCCGTGGTGCGGGACAGCCAGCTGGAGGGGATCCGGGTGCTCTGCATCGACAACGAGGAGGAGATCCTCATCGCCATGGCCTCCCTGCTGGGGCGCTGGGGTTGCGAGGTGCGTTGCGCCCAGAACCTGGAGCAGGCGCTATCCCTCATCGGCGACGGCTTCCTGCCGCAACTGGTGCTGTCGGATTATCACCTGGACGATGGCAAGACGGGACTGCAGGCGCTGCACATGATCCGGCTGGCCCACGGCAATGGCATCGGCGGCATCATCATCAGCGCGGATCGCAAGAGCGAGCTGCAGACGCAGATCCGCGAGCACGGCTTTGGCTACGTCAGCAAACCGGTCAAGCCGCTCAAGCTGCGGGCATTGATGAACAGCCTGCTGTTGCCAATACAGTGACAGGCTTCACACAATCAATCATTGATAGGTTCGTTCATGAATGATCATCAGGCGCCAGCATCACCGATGTTGGCGCCAGCTTGCCGGCATGTTCGCGAACAATTGCGAAAAGTGAGTCCTGTTTGCTGTCATTTTTACTAGGTAGCATCCCTTCCTGCTCCCACCTATAGTCATTCGGCGATTATTTTTGTCGCAAATCAAGTTGTGCAAAAAGGCAAACCGGATGAAAGTCCGGGACGCAAAGCCTCCGGTCTAAGGGTCAAAGTGCCTAGGATAGCGGGGCCACCACAGGTTGTATCGTCCATGGGCCAAGCCATGGTTGCGATGATGTCTGCGTTACCTGTCAGGTTGCGTTGCCTTTTTCGTTGTTAATTCCAATAACGAAATAAGGAAGTTCAAATATGTTAAGTCCAAAACTTTCCCTGCTGGCACTCCTTGTCGGGGGGCTCTGCGCTACCTCCGCCTTCGCCGCTGCCCCTGGCAAACCCACCATAGGCTCGGGCCCCACCAAGTTCGCCATCGTCGAAGTCAATCAATCCGCCTCGGCTTACAACCAGCTGGTGACCGTCCACAAGGATGGCGCCCCGGTCAGCGTGACTTGGAACCTCTGGTCCGGTGACGTGGGCCAGACCGCCAAGGTGCTGCTCGATGGCAATGAGGTGTGGTCAGGCCCGGCTTCAGCCGCGGGTACCGCCAACTTCAAGGTGACCAAGGGAGGGCGCTACCAGATGCAGGTGGCCCTGTGCAACGCCGACGGCTGCACGCTCTCCGACAAGAAGGAACTGGTGGTCGCCGATACCGACGGCAGCCATCTGGCGCCGCTCAATGCACCGCTGCAAGAGAACAACAAGCCCTACGCCAACAAGTCCGGCAAGGTGGTGGGTGCCTACTACGTGGAATGGGGGGTCTATGGTCGCAAGTTCACCGTCGACAAGATCCCGGCCCAGAACCTGACTCACATCCTCTATGGCTTCACCCCCATCTGCGGCGGCAACGGCATCAACGACAGCCTCAAAGAGATCTCCGGCAGCTTCGAGGCGCTGCAGCGCTCCTGTGCCGGTCGCGAGGACTTCAAGGTCTCCATCCACGATCCTTGGGCGGCGATCCAGATGTCCCAGGGCAACCTCAGTGCCTGGGATGAGCCCTACAAGGGCAACTTCGGCAACCTGATGGCGCTCAAGCAGGCCCGTCCTGACCTCAAGATCCTGCCCTCGGTCGGGGGGGGGGGTGGACCCTCTCGGATCCCTTTTACTTCTTGGGGGACAAGACCAAGCGCGACACCTTCGTCGCCTCGGTCAAGGAGTTCCTGCAGACCTGGAAGTTCTTCGACGGCGTGGACATCGACTGGGAGTTCCCGGGCGGCCAGGGCGCCAACCCCAGCCTGGGCGGTCCGAGCGATGGCGCCACCTATGTGGTGCTGATGCAGGAACTGCGCGCCATGCTCGACGAACTGGAGGCCGAGACCGGACGTCAGTATGAGCTCACTTCGGCCATCAGCGCCGGCGGTGACAAGATTGCCAAGGTGGATTATCAGGCGGCCCAGCAGTACATGGACCACATCTTCCTGATGAGCTACGACTTCAGTGGCGCCTTCGACCTGAACAACCTGGCCCACCAGACCAACCTCTTTGCTTCCAGCTGGGATCCGGCCACCAAGTACACCACCGACAAGGGCGTCAGGGCACTGCTGGATCAGGGGGTGACGCCGGGCAAGATAGTGGTGGGCGCCGCCATGTATGGTCGTGGCTGGACCGGGGTGAACGGCTATCAGGCTGGCAACCCCTTCACCGGCACCGCTACCGGGCCGGTAACCGGCACCTGGGAGAACGGCGTGGTGGATTACCGCGACATCGTCAACAACCGCATGGGCGCTGGCTGGGAGCAGGGCTATGACGAGGTGGCCGAGGCCCCCTATGTCTTCAAGGCCAGCAGCGGCGATCTCATCAGCTTCGACAACGATCGCTCGGTCAAGGCCAAGGGGCAGTACGTGCTGGCGAACCAGCTCGGCGGCCTGTTTGCCTGGGAGATCGATGCGGACAACGGCGACATCCTCAACGCCATGCACGAGGGATTGGGCCATGGCGAGGGCACCCTGCCACCGGCGAACAAGCCGCCACTGGCCAATGCCGGCAGCGATCTGAGTGTCACCGGCCCGACCGAGGTGACTCTCAACGGCTCCGCCTCCCATGATCCTGAAAACGGGGTGCTGACCCACAGCTGGAAGCAGGTCTCTGGCCCCCAGGCCAGCCTGCTCGATGCCACCCAGGCCAAGGCCCGCGTGGTGCTGGACGCCGTCAGTGCTGACGTCAACCTGGTGTTCGAGCTGACCGTCACCGACGATCAGGGCCTCACCGCCAAGGATCAGGTGGTGGTGACCAACAAGGCGCCGCAGCCCAACCTGCCGCCCGTGGTCAGCGTCCCGGCCAGTGCCAGCGTCGAGTCCGGCAAGCAGGTGACCATCCAGGCCACGGCATCCGATCCGAACGGTGACACCCTGAGCTATCAGTGGAGCCTGCCAGCGGGTCTTACCGCCACCGGCCAGGACAGTGCCACCCTAGTGGTCACGGGTCCGAGCGTCACCAGCGACACCGCTTATGACCTGACCCTGGTGGTCACAGACGGTTCCCTTGACGCCAGTGCCGCTACCCGCCTCACCGTCAAGCCGGTCAGCACCGGTGGCGGTTGTGAGGCAAGCGATCCGGAGGCGGCCAACTGGCCGGCCTGGAACGCCAGCACCGTCTACAACGCCGAAACCAAGGTGAGCCACAACCAGCTGGTGTGGCAGGCCAAGTACTGGACCCAGGGCAACGAGCCAAGCCAGACGGCGGATCAGTGGAAGCTGATAAGCCCGGTGCAGCTCGGCTGGAACGCGGGTGTGGCCTACAACGCCGGTGACTTCACCAACCACAACGGGCGCAAGTGGAAGGCCCAGTACTGGACCAAGGGCGATGAACCCGGCAAGGCCGCGGTCTGGGTGGATCAGGGGGTGGCCAGCTGTAACTGACAAGCCATCCGGGATGGGGCCTGGCCCCATCCCTTCTCACCCTTTTTCACTGACAGGGCCAACGGCCCTGCCATCGCAACAAGAATGCCTCAGCATTTATTCCCTATGAAGGACAGACCCCATGAAGAATCATCACACCCTGTTGCGGGCGAGTGTTCCCCTGCTCGGCTGGGTGCTGCTTGCGCCGCTGGCGATGGCCCAGCAGAGCAGTACCACGGGGGCATTTCGCAAGGACAACAGCGCGCCCCAGATCTACAGCCAGGAGGGGCTGGTCAACAATTTTGCCCAGATGCTGCCACTGGGGGCGACCTTTTCCCCCCTGCTGACGGCCTGGGATGCCGAGGATGGCGATCTCACGGCTCGCATCAGCCAGAAAAGCACGGTCAATACCCAGGTGCCGGGCAGCTATGTGGCCCAGTATCAGGTCAAGGACGATGGTCTGCCCGCGGAGGATGGTTTCAAGGGGTGGGGGAGCATCACCACCACCTTCTCGTTGCCGGTGACCATTTATGATCCAGCGCGTGAGTTGCCCGCCAGGATGCTTGTGCTGGGGACGCTCTGGGATGAGGGTCCCGTCATCAACGACACTCTCTTCATGGTGGTTGGCGACGCGCTGAGCCGCCCCTTCCGTATCAATGGAGACAGCCTGCCGCTGCTGGGAGAGAGGCTGTCCATTCGCACATTCCAGGTGAAGGAGGGACACTGGGGTGGCAACAACCGTCAGTTCGCACTCCTGTTGAGGGATCCTGACAGTGGCGAGGTGCTCTATGACGGTCCCCTGACGTTCAGCGGTGGCACCACCTTCACCCCCAGTGCCCCCATCCCTGTGCTGGCGGATCGGGACTACCAGTTCACCCTGCGCTACTTGGCCGGTAGCGACAGGCAGGGTTTCAAGCGTAATGAGGCGGGCCAGTTCTGGCTTGGCGCCGAAGGGGTGCAGGAGCAGGCGCTCTATCCTCATGCCCAGGTACTGCCGGATCCTGCCAACCGGCTGGCGTTCGACCCCGGCCTGAGCCGCCCTCTCAAAGAAAAGCTGCTGAGCAGCGCCGGCGGCGGGGAGGTGCTCCATGTCCGCAGGTTGCCGGGGGCCGAAGCTCAGGCGTTGAGCTATGTCATCACAGATCCGGCTCTGGCGACGCTCCAGGTCCAGCCGGGGGATGGTGAAGACCGGCTGGTGCTGAGCGGGCTGCAGGCCGGGGAGACCAACCTGGCGATCCTGGCCAACGGCGAGCGGGTCGATCTCGTGCGCCTCGTCATCACTGCCCCCAAGGCGGTGACCCTCTCTTACAGCTACATCTCCTATCCGGGGGAGACCCAGACCCATCTGTGGGACGATGGCGTGTTGATCCAGCGCGATATCACTCGCCGCTACGCCCCTTACAACCTCCAGCTCAGCTGGATCGACAACGGCGTTCTGGTGCACGAGTGGGACCGGGACGGTGACGGCGAATCCTACGAGGCGGATCGCTCCGAGCGGGAGGCGCCCTTCGATGAGGGCTGGATCCCGAACCGGGGACAGGTCTTCTCCAACCTCTATGTGATCCGCAGTTACAAGGATCCGGCGCGAGCCTGCAGCGGCTCCGGGGCCGGTTCGTCCATGGGGATAGGGCCGGACGACGCGCCCCCCCGGGCGGGTTATCGCGCGGCCTGCCCAGGCAACGCCACCGAGCTGGGTCAGTCCCTGACCCTGGCCCACGAGCTGGGTCATAACCTGGGGCTATGGCACACGGGTAACACGGATCCCTATCGCAGCAGCAACCTCATGACCGCCGGTCGTCAGGAGGGGATCTTCTTCGCATCCCAGTGGCGGACTATCCACCAGACCCTGAATGCCCGCATCGCTGCGGGGGATCCCGGGGTGCGCGAGGGGACGACGCCGAGTCGGTAAGCGTCTCTGGGGCGGTCCCGGCACTAGCCGGGCCGCCCCTGTCACGTGCAGTGGACGGATGTGCCGACCGTCTTTCAGGCTTCCAACAGCAGGGCATGTGGACATGCCCATCACAACGAGAACCATAACAATGAAAAAAACACCGTTAGCCAGCCTGATCATGGCTGCCCTGGCGAGTGGCCCCCTGTTGGCCGCCGTCCAGGTTCCCCCCTCCTTGCCCTTCAATACCCAGGCCCCGACCAACGATCTGCAAGGCACGCTGGCGGCGCAGGTCCAGTTTGCCCAGAGCCAGATCCTGCCGGCCCATGTCGCCGAGGGGGACAGCCAGCCCAGGTTGACTGCCTTGCGCAAAAGCCTGCTGCTGGTCAGGCCGCTGCAAGCCGAGACCGGCGTGCCGATGACGGTGACGGCGCGAGACGGCGCCGGGCAGATGCTCGGGACGCTCACCCTCAACCCGCCTGAGCAGTTGCCGAAGACGGCCTATTATCTCGATGGCTCGCCGGAGGAGGGGATCGACTTCACCCCGGGAGCGGGGACCACCACTATCATCAGCAGCAGCGCCGAGCTGGCCCTGCTGAATGACACCACGGCAGCCCTGCTGAGCGATCGCCTGGAGCAGCATGCACTGGTGGAGGTGCAGACCGCTGATGGCCGCTGGGTCAGGGATATCTATGGCTATGTCCCAATTACGTGTTGCATGGGGCGCCCTAGCGCCTCATGCAAGCAACACCTGACGTCTATCCCTCGTTGATAACGCTCCAGCATCCGCCGCCAACCCAGATAATGCTTCAAGTAAGACGTCGCGACACCGTGAAATCGCTCCATCCATTCCTTTAGCCTGCGGTGATACCCGTTCACATGCTGGATATGGTAAGCACCGCTTATCACTCGCTGTCCCGCCCGGTTATGCAGCACCTGATGGCTCAATCCCTGGCTACGGGCAAAGCTCGCATACACGCCTGCCCCATCACTGCACAGCACCGCATCCTTGTCGACTAGCGGCGCCAGGACCGCCTTCACATGCCTGGCATCCAGTTGCTCCAGTTGGAAATCGGCCAGATGGCCTTCCCTGTCTTGCACCACGACCACCGGGATGTAATCCGGTCCCGTTCCTCGGGTTCGCCCTTTGCCACCTCGCTGTCGGGCTGGTCGTGACCAGACATGCTGGCCTTTGAAGGACTCAAGAAAGAAGGTCTCATCCACTTCCACAATCCCGCCTTCATGGTCGGCCCGATGCTCCGCCATGGCACGCAAAAAGCGATGGCGCCACAGGAAGGCGGTGTTCTTGCTGACCCCACAGCGCCGAGCCGCTGCTCTGACGGTTAGACCGTCGATGAGCGCCTGGGCATAGGCTTGCCAGCATTGGGATTTTCTCAGGCGTGCCAATGGCGTCTTGGTCAAGGTAGAGCAGGTCCGCAAGCATTGTTTACAACGGTAACGCCGTAACCCCCGAGTCCAGCCCCAGGGAGCAAGCTGGTCTGGCTGTGCATGACAATGGGGACAAGCAGGGCAATCCGGTAGCAAGGCGTTAATGCGAGAAGGCAAGCTGGGTTGCTGCAACTCACGTTGAGCGATATGTCGTTGTCGGACAGAGAGTTGCGGGAACAGGGTAAGGAGATGTTGGAAGGCTTGGGTATCCATGATGGAGGCCCTCAAGGTGATGACCTACTCCAAGGTTAGTCTTCCAACACGTAATTGGGACAGCGCCATATCTATCTGCCAGAGGGGGCCGCCCTGGAGGGCAAGATGGTACGTGCAAGCTCCAATGCGGGCTACAACTCGACGGTGCGCTACAGTGGCCGTCAGGTGACGCTCTCCCGTGGTCAGACGTTGCAGTTCAAGTTCGTCAATGGCCAGTGGATCAGGGACGGGGAGCTCGAGAACAACGGCATCCGCTATGCGACCGACGCCTGGAGCGCCGTGCTGCCAGCCGACTGGATCCAGCCTGGCCTGAGCCTGCAATTGAGTCAGGGGACGCAGAGCGGTGAACTGGTGGATCTGCAAGTTGGTGCCCCGAGCGAGCTGCTCATCCACACCATCGACATCGGCATGCTGACCACGCCCCGCAATCAGTTTGCCTTCGCCAGGGATCCCGAGGCCCACCGGGAATATTTCCAGACGGTGCCCACCAGCCGGCTGATCGTCAGCCAGTATGCCCCCCTGTCGCTGCCGGAGGTGATGCTGCCAAACGGCACCCTGCTCACCGACTTTGACCCGAGCGAGGGGGGCTGGCACACCGGCACCATGCGCCAACGTATCGGCAAGGAGCTGATCTCCCACGGTATCGACAACGCGAACTATGGCATCAACAGCACCGCCGGCGAGGGGGAGGGCAGCCATCCCTATGTGGTGGCCCAGCTGGCGGCCCACAACAGCCGCGGCAAGTACGCCAACGGCGTCCAGGTGCACGGCGGCTCCGGTGGCGGTGGCATCGTCACCCTCGACAGCTCCCTTGGCAACGAATTCAGCCACGAGGTGGGCCACAACTATGGTCTCGGTCATTACGTCGGCGGCTTTCTGGGATCCGTACACCGCAGCGCGGAGGCGGTCAATTCGAGCTGGGGCTGGGATGGGGATCGCAATCGCTTCATTCCCAACTTCGGCCCCGGCCGCAATGGCCAGAGCACCTGCCTCGACGGCCAGTGCCAGGCGCCTTTCGAGGGCCACCCGTTCGGTTTTGATGCCATGGCGGGCGGCGCGCCCTTCTCCGGCTTCAACCGCTTCACCTTCTATACCCCGAACTCGGCCGCCATCATCCAGCACTTCCTCGAGAGCAAGGCGGTGTTCGATGCCGCTTCCCCGACCGGGTTTAGCAAGTGGGATGCCGCCACCGCCACCATGCTGCCCTACCAGCACAGGGTGGAGCAGCTGGAGCAGATCAGCGCGCCCATCAACGATCTGAGCGAGGCAAAGCTGGCGGCCCTGTTGACGGAATATGATCTGGTCAAGGTAGCCATGTGGGATGGCAACTGGACGCGCAACATCCAGGCGCCGCCAGCCGCAGCCGGGAATGCGGGGCGCATCCTGACCGTGGATCACGCTGCCAGCTACAACAGCATCCTCTTCGTCAATGGCCAGCAGATCACTGTCTCCCGTGGCTTCAAGAAGAGCTACACCTCGGACGGCAGCCGCTGGAACGAAGGGCCTGTGGTGGATCCACGGACTCCGCGCAAGCCGCAGGCATTCGGCGTGCCGGTGACCACCCTGGTGGGGTATTACGATCCTCGCGGGCTGTTGCCGAGCTACCTCTATCCGGCCCTGCACGGTGCCTACGGCTTCAGCTATGGTGCTGACGGCGAGCGGCCCGGGACAGGGGATTGCCAACTGCAGGTGGAGACCCGCGAAGGCCTGCTGCACTTCCGGCTGGCCAATCATCGCCTGAACGCCAACGTGATGAACAAGTTCCATGTCAACGTGCCCACGGCCAGCGAGCCATTGGGCGCCGCCGTGATCTGCGCCGCCCAGACCCTGGTTCAGAGGCCCATCTCGGCACCGGAGGCGGATCTCTCCTTCACCGTCAACGGACGTCCTCTCGAGTAAGAGACGCCAATAAAAAAAGGCCCGTACGGGCCTTTTTTCATGGGGTTCAGAGGGGTTTTTGCCACAGGCTCAACAGCAGATCCTGCTCCAGCTCGTCCGGCCCCTGGTGGGTGAAGGCGTGACGCTGCTCACCGCCGGCGCGCCAGCCGAGGCGACTGGTCTCCAGCACGTGGGCGCGCAGAGCCTGATCCATGGTCATGGAGAACTGGCAGCGTTGCCGCTCAACGGGGACTAGCCCGGCCAGGGCTGGCCAGCTGAGGGGGTGCTCCATGCTCACCGGGTTGAGGCTGACTCTCAGTTGCCACTGGTGGCGCGGACCGGGTTGCAGGTGGAGCAGGTAGCCACCCGGCGTCAGCAGGCTGACCAGCAGCTCTGTCTTGATCTTGAGATCGTTGACCAGCAGCACCTGGGCGGAGCCGGCCAGCAGCGGTGCCTTGGCTGGATCGGCGATGACGAAATGGCCGTCGGGTTGCGCCTTGTTGGCGGCGAAGATGGCGTTCTTGGCCAGATCGATGCCGCCAAACTGCCAGCCCGGCAGGCGTTCTGCCAGGGCGCGGCAGTAGTACCCCTCACCACAGCCGAGATGGATCAGCTCGCGCTCGCCGAGCGGCGCCAGCAGGGTTGCCATGGCCTCCACCAGGGGCAGCTGGTGTCCCTGCTCCAGGAAGCGGCGCTTGGCACGCAGCAGGGCCCGGCTGTCGCTGTCCTTGGGATCCTTCTTGCCCGGAATGAGATCCAGATAACCTTCCGGGGCTGGATCGAAATGGTGCTTGTTGTCGCAATAGACCCCGCGGGAGGCTTCATGAAGATGCAGGGGGCTGCGGCACAGGGGACATTGAAGATGCATACACACTCGCTTGGTTGAGGCCGGGGAAGGGCGTGCGGGATTATAGGGGAGACGATCAGAAAAGGCTGCCGTGGCAGCCTTTTTTATCCAACGGCCCTGTGCTGAGCCGTCAGGGAACCCGGTCAGCGGGTGCCAAACACCACTATGGTCTTGCCGTGGGCGGAGATGAGCTCTTGCTCTTCCAGCATCTTGAGGATGCGGCCGACGGTTTCGCGAGAGCAGCCGACGATCTGGCCGATCTCCTGACGGGTGATCTTGATCTGCATGCCATCCGGGTGGGTCATGGCGTCCGGCTGCTTGGCCAGGTTCAGCAGGGTCTGGGCAATCCGGCCGGTCACGTCCAGGAAGGCGAGGTTGCCGACCTTCTGGCTGGTGTGCTGCAGGCGCTTGGCCATCTGGCCGGAGAGGCGCAACAGGATGTCCGGGTTGACCTGGATCAGCTGGCGGAACTTCTTGTAGGAGATCTCGGCGACTTCACAGGCACCTTTGGCACGTACCCAGGCGGAACGCTCCGGATTCTCGTTCTCTTCGAACATCCCCATCTCGCCCAGGAAATCCCCCTGATTCAGGTAGGAGAGGATCATCTCCTTGCCCTCGTCATCCTTGATCAGGACGGCGACGGTACCCTTGACGATGTAGTAGAGGGTTTCCGCTTTTTCACCGGCATGAATAAGGGTGCTCTTGGCGGGATACTTATGAATGTGGCAATGCGACAAGAACCACTCGAGGGTGGGATCGCTTTGCGGTTTGCCAATGATCATGAGACTTCCTCTGTAGTGTCATTTTTATGGACTGTGCGTCCAGGCAAGTTGCCAAGCTTGCCATTCCTTAGTCTTTGGTCGCAGTAGAATAAGAGCCTTTGTCTGTGCTGACAAGGCTTTGGGACTTTGCTGTCCATCTCTGTGCATCGATCTGCTGCGCCATTCGGGCCATTCTAGGCAAGAAGGGGGGGAGAGATGTTGATTTCGATCTATTTCCTTCAGGGTCTGCCGTGGTTTCGGAACAAGTCGCGGTGCCGGGTGAGACGGTCATGAAGCAGGGGGGGCGCAAGGTGATGGGCATGTGCCACTCGACCCCTGCTTGAGGTATGCTATGGGCGTCAGAACCGTCGTCATTGAGAGGAAAAGTGAGATGAAAGCCAAGGTCAGCTGGGTGGAAGGCATGAAGTTTGTGGGCGAGAGCGAGTCCGGTCATCAGGTGACGCTGGACGGCGCCAACCCGGGCGAAGGTGCCAGCCCGATGGAGATGATCCTGCTGGCTGTCGGTGGGTGCAGCTCCATCGACGTGGTCTCCATTCTGGAGAAGGCGCGCCAGAGCGTGACCGCCTGCCATGTGGAGCTGGAAGGGGAGCGTGCCGACTCGGTGCCTCGGGTGTTCGAGAAGATCCACCTCAAGTTCGTCGTGACCGGCAAGGGCTTGGCCGAGAAACAGGTGGCCCGCGCGGTCGACTTGTCGATGGAAAAGTACTGTTCAGTGTCCCTGATGTTGGAAAAAGCGGTAGAAATTACCCATAGTTATCAAATTCTTGAAGCTTGATAGTTGTAGTTTGTCCCGTAGATAACGCCATGACATAAGGAAAGTGCGATGAAAAAAATGATGATGTTGCTTCCCCTGTTCGGACTGGCCGCCTGCAGCATGCCGCAGCCCACCCAGTATCAATACAGTCAGTATCAGTGCGGGGAAGAGTTGTTGGCCATCACCTATGATGCCCAGGCCGACATGGTGCAGTTCCCTTATGCCGGGGTGTATTACAAGCTGGGTCGCATCGAGTCGCCCAAAGAGACCGCCAGCTATTCCGATGGGGTGACCACCTTCTCCCAACAGGGCAAGCAGGCCACCCTGATCAAGAGTGGCGTGACCCAGCTGACCTGCGAGCTGAAGTAATCGCCATGCCGTGGCAACGGCGTGTATGCAAAACGGCCTGCTTGAAGCAGGCTGTTTTGTTATGGGTAAGGGTCACTGGGCGGGCAGGGAACCCAGCAACTGGGCGGTAAGCTGCTGGCTCAGCTGGCTGCGGGCATCCTCGGCGATGGGCACGTCGCTGGCGAGCTGGATGGCGCTGCTCCAGACACTTTGCTGGGTGCGTCTGTCGATCAGCAGTATGGCCAGGGTGCCCTTGCGCGCATCGGCGGCGGCATTCAGGCCTGGAGTCATGCCGAGGCGGGAAAATATCTCCCCATCACTCATGTCCTGGCTGCCTGCCACTCCGATGGCGACCCAGACGTCGGCTTCATCCAGGGGCACACTGCGCCAACCCTTGCCATCGAGCGTCTGGGTGACGGCTCGTTGCACCGGCTCCAGCCAGGGTGCTGCGCTGTTGCCCGCGTACTGGAACTGCTCCGCCAGCGCATAGCGTGGCGTCGCCCCGTAGGGCCAGTTGTCTGCCGGGCGTACCACCATGGTCCCCGTCTCGACAGTGGGGGCGGCAGGGCCCGCGCTGCAACCGCCCAGCAGGGCTGCCAGTGTGAATGAGAGAAGTGCACCGCGCATCATAAGCTCCTTGGCTCAGGTAATCTTGCCGGTTTCTAACAGTTGCTGGATCAGGGGGCGCAGGATCAGCTCCATCGCGAAACCCATCTTGCCCCCCGGCACCACTATGGTGTTCATTCTGGACATGAAGGCCCCGTCGATCATCGACAGCAGGTAGGGGAAGTCCACCTGCTTGATGCCCCGAAACCGGATCACCAGCATACTCTCGTCCAGGCTGGGTATCACCTTGGCGCTGAAGGGGTTGGAGGTGTCCACCGTCGGCACGCGCTGGAAGTTGATGTGGGTGCGGGAGAACTGCGGGGTGATGAAGTTGATGTAGTCATCCATTGAGCGGACGATGGAGTCGGTCACCGCCTCCCGGGAGTGGCCGCGCTCAGAGGTATCGCGAATGAGCTTCTGGATCCACTCCAGGTTGACGATGGGCACCACGCCGATGAGAAAGTCCACGTGCCGCGCCACGTTGTGTTCACCGGTCACCACGCCGCCGTGCAGCCCTTCGTAGAACAGCAGGTCCGTTTCCCCCGGCAACGCCTGCCAAGGGGTGAAGGTGCCCGGCATCTGGTTGAAGGGGACCGCCTCGTCGAAGCTGTGCAGGTAGCGTCTGTACTGGCCGCTGCCGCTCTGGCCGTACTCCTGGAAAAAGGATTCCAGCAGACCGAAGTCGTTGGCCTCCGGGCCGAAGTAGCTGATGTGGCGCCCCTGCTCGCGCGCCTTGCGGATCGCCACGTCCATCTCGGGCCGGGTATAGCGGTGAAAACTGTCCCCCTCGACCACGGCTGCCTTGTATCCGAGCTGGTGGAACATGGAGCGGAAGGCGTTGGTGGAGGTGGAGGTGCCGGCACCGGACGAACCGGTAACCGCAATGATGGGATGCTTGGCCGACATAGAATTCTCTCTTCCTTGGGAGTTCCGTTATAAGGGCAGGTTCAAAGTGCGGTCAAGTGCGCCTTCATGACCCGGCTGTACCATGATCCCCGTCGCCCTCCATGTGCAGGCGCCCTGGCGGGGCTGACATTGCCGAATGGGGGCATAACATAACTGCGTGTGAAGCGCGTCAGACTGCGGATGAGGTGACCGCATTCTCCGGCGTGGCATTCTCCCGCCTGTACCCCGGGGTGGCTGAGCCTGACGCCGTTCAGATCGTGGATCAATCCTGCCGGAGATCGTCGGCGGGCGCATTGCTCAAATGCGTCTTTGGCACGACGTTGACACTTTCATGCAACTCGCTGTAGACCAGCACGGCACTACCTTGTAGTAATTGCTGTCTGACCTCCTCGACCTTGTCGGCCAGGCTGACATCCTGCTCGCCGTATTCGGTGCCTTCTTGCAGCACGAAATGCTCGAGCAGGTTGTTGAGGGTATCTGGATCCAGTTCTTGCCAAGGGATAATCATGATTTCATCTTCAGTCATAGCGATGCGGATATTGTCGGTGTCTGACCGGCAAGCGCAAGGAGTTTATCTGGACCTGAGCGAGGGTTTCCATGGCATCAGTTGAACAGCGTCACCCAACCAGTCACGTCGACCAGCATCTTCAGGATGCGCGTCGGCACGCCCTGAGCGCGGGGTTGCGCTGGTTCTGGGCCATCAGCCAGCTGGCGATCCTCTATCTGCTGGCTCGCTTCTATATGTATCAGGATGTCCGGCAGGTGGCGATCGCTGGACTGCCCAGGGGGTACCTGGGGGTATGAGTGGCAGATAGGCCTGGTGATCCTGGCCAGCGTGCTGACTCCCCTGGTCTGGCGCTGGTGCTCTCGCCAGGGAGCATCGAGATGGCAGCCCTGGCTTTGGGGTTGTGCCATGTTGTGGGGACTGGCCTGGGCTCTGATGGCCTATTCCCTTGCCACCATCGAGTTCAGCGTGGGATTCAGCCTGGCATTCAACATCGTCAGCCTGTTGCTGCTGACGGCCCTGATCGCCTTCTACTGCGAGTGGCGTGTCTTCTATAGCCTGAGTGCCCCGCCTCTGATCTTTCTGCTGTTCGAGGAGCACTGGGTGATGGTGCCGTCCGTCACCGTGCACTGGCTGGCGGTCGGGGGCTTGCTGATCATCCTGGAGACGGGGCGGCGGATGCTCAACCGCTGGTTCGAGCTGGCGGTGTCGCGCGAGTATGACAACCTGATGCTGGCGCGCAAGATGGATGCCATGGCCCATCGGGATCCCCTGACCGGGCTTGCCAACCGCCGTCATTTCGATCGGGTCTGCAAGCACGCCATCGCACAGGGCACAACGCTGGAGGTGCCGCTCACGGTGATCCTGCTGGATGTGGATTTTTTCAAGCGATACAACGACCGCTATGGTCATCAGGCGGGGGATGAGTGCCTGATCCTGGTGGCCGAATGTCTGGAGGAGAGCGTGCGCGAACCCGGCGATCTGGTGGCCCGCTATGGTGGGGAAGAGTTCGTGGTGTTGCTGCAGGAGACAGAGCTGGCCGCCGGTGAACGGGTTGCGCAGCGTATTCGTTCTACCCTGGCCGCCAGGGCGTTGCCCCACGAAGGCTCAGATGTGGCTCCCCATCTCACCCTGAGCCAGGGGATTGCCCAATGGCGTCAGGGAGAGAGCCTGGTCATGCTGCTCGAGCGGGTCGATGGTGCTCTCTACCAGGCCAAGGAAGAGGGGCGCAACGGCTACCGGCTCGCATCCTGAGTCTGCTCCCGCAGCCATTGGCTGATCCGCTCCTCCAGCCAGAAGCGGGGGCGCCAGGGCGTACCGTGCAGGAAACCCACGTGGCCACCGCACCGGCTCAGCTCGTAGCGCACCAGGGGGGAAAGCTGTTCCGGTGTGGGGATCACGGCCTGCGTCATGAAGGGGTCGTCGGCGGCATGGATCACCAGGGTCGGGATGGGGATACGCGCCAGCAGGCCAAGCCCGGAGCAGGTCTGATAGTAGTGATCGGCGCTGTCGAAGCCATGGAGCGGGGCCGTGACCTGCTCGTCAAAGTCGCGCAGGGTGGCGATACGGTCGACCTGCTGCGGTTGCCAGCGGGACTGGGCTGCGGCTTGATGGCGGATCTTGCTCTGCAGATTGGCTCGCATGGTGCGCAGCAGGTAGCTTTGATACACCCGTGAGAATCCCTGATTGACCCTGTCGGCGCAGCTCGCCAGTTGTAGGGGGGCCGAGATCACCACGGCGGCGGTGAGTTCATCCGGACAAGCCCGCGCCAGCAGATTGACCAGCATGTTGCCCCCCAGAGAATAACCGATGGCGATCAGTGGCTTGCCGGGAAAACGGCGACCCAGCTCGGCGATCACCGCCTCTGCATCCTCGATGGCGCCGGAGTGGTAGGCTCGCAGCAGCCGGTTCGGCTCGCCGCTGCACCCCCGAAAATGCATCAACACGGCGTCGTTCCCTTGCCGCTGCAGATGGGCAAACAGTCCCTTGGCATAGTGGGAGTGAATGCTGCCCTCCAGGCCGTGAAACAGCACCAGCAGTGGTCGCTCATCCGGGCTGATGGGCCCGCTCCAGGCGAGATCGACGAAGTCTCCATCCGCGAGTTCGAACCGTTCCGGGGTGAAGCGTGCCGGCGAGCGGCGCAGCCACTTCGGCAAGATGGTTTGCAGGTGGGGATTGCGGGCCCACCAGGGGGCGTGAAAGTGGCTTTCTGTCAGCATGCAACGACTCGGGGAGAAGAGGAAACAGACGGCGGGCCCATGGCCCGCCGCGGTGTCAGGCGGGCAGGCGATCGTGGTGTTCGGCGCCGCGCAGCATCGCCTGGATCAGCTCGTTGGCTTCAAACTTGGTCAGTGCCTCGTGGGCGCCGACCTGATGGGCACGCTCCACGCTGATCTCGCTGGAGAGGGAGGTGTGCAGGATGATGTAAGCCTCCGCGAGCCTGGGATCGCTCTGCACCTCGAAGGCGAGCTCGTAGCCGTCCAGCCCCGGCATCTCGATGTCGCTCACCAGGATGTCGATCCGGCTGCCCTGAGCGACCTTGGACTGCATCAGGCTGAGCGCGTCGCGCCCGTTGGTGCACACCTCGTAGGGAATGTTGATGTAATCGAGGGCTGCCATCAGCTGGCGGCGGGCGACGGAGGAGTCGTCCACCAGCAGGATCCGCATCGGCTTGAGCCGTTCACGCTGTACATCGGTCAGCACGGGGTAGAGGTGGCTGGGATCGTCCGGATAGACCCGGGACAGGATCAGCTCCACGTCCAGCAGCTGGATCAGCTGATCCCCCACCTTGGTCACCCCGGTGACGAAGACGTTCTGACCGAGGGAAGGAGGAGGTGGCTCTATGTCGCGCCAGTTGCACTCGGTGATCTTGTCGATGCCCCGCACCAGGAAGCCCACCAGGGTGCGGCGGCAATCCGTGATGATGATGAAGCAGCTGGGCATCTCCTCCCGGCTGATCGGGCGATAGCCCACCGCCATCGCCATGTCGATCACGGGGATGGTGGTGCCCCGCATGCTGGCCGCCCCGAGCACGGTCGGGTGCGAATGGGGCAGGGCGGTGAGCTGGGTGTAGGGGACTATCTCCTTCACCTTGAGGGTGCCGATGGCGAAGGATTGCCTGGCTGAGAGGTGAAACAGCAACATGCCCTGGGATTGGTTGGCCTTGCTCGTCATGGCGGATGTCCTGTTGATCTAATCGGTGACGGTCAATCTGGTGTTCAGCATAGAGGGTGGTGACCAGGATGATGCCGTTGTTATTAACGGTTATTAGCGACCGCGAGCCGCAAAACTGGACCCTGCCACCCTCATTTATTTTCTCGTCCGGTTCACTGGGCGGAGGCCACCGCCTCCAGCGTCAGCCCGAGCCAGTGCTGGCACGCCTGCGCCAAAGCCTGTTCATCCCGGTAGCTGAGCTTTGCCACGACCTGGGCAGGCTTGCTGCCACTTCTGAGCAGGCGTACCCCTTGCAGCAACTGCCACTGGGCACCGAGCGCATCGGCCGCCAGGGCGGGATCCTCGATGCCGCGCTGGACGAGGCAAGCCTGCCAGGCTGCGGTGCTGCCTTCCGATTGGCCGGCCAGGGCGCGCCAGGCGGCCTGCAGCGGCTGATCTGCCTGCGCCAGGATGGTACACGCTTGCAACTCGTCTCCGATGACCCGCAGGCGGTGGCCATAAGCCTCCTGCCAGTCATGGGGCCTGGACCAGCTGGCCAGGTTGTCCAGCAGGGCGTCCATCAGCGGGGTGGGTTGCAACCAGCCAGCCTGGGCCGGTTGCGCCACCCGCACCGAGCAGGTCAGCAAATCATGCTGACAACCCGCCAGGGGAGAGAAGGCGGCGAGGGCATCGGCGCACAGCCAGAAGTGGCTGCCCGCCGTCAGCAACAGCTCATGGGAGCCGAGTCTCAGCAGCGCCGCACCTCGGGTGACGCGCAGCAACTGACCCAGAGGGGAGCGTTTGCGGGGGCCGACCTGCAGGCAAGGAGTAGAAAAATGCTGATATTCGATGGCGTGATGCATGTAAAAACCCTGATATGATGCTGCCTGGAGGTAACAAAAATGGAAACCAGACGTAAAAAGCGCTTCATTGCCGGTGCGGTTTGCCCGGCGTGCGGCAAGATGGACACCATGATGCTGTATATGGAGCATGGAGTCGAGAAGGTGACCTGTGTCGACTGCGGGGATACCCAGGTGCAG
Source organism: Aeromonas media (assembly GCF_020423125.1). NCBI lineage: Bacteria > Pseudomonadati > Pseudomonadota > Gammaproteobacteria > Aeromonadales > Aeromonadaceae > Aeromonas > Aeromonas media. Next base: position 3,541,657 of record NZ_CP075564.1, on the reverse strand, counting down.
ACCCAGGCCGAGGTGGACAAGGCGACCCGCGAGGCCGAACAGGTCATAGGCGTCTTTCGTCCCGAATGACGTACCGCCGGATGGCCGGGGTGGACCAGGCCATCCGGGAGGCTGAATCGCTGTTAAGGTGTTTCGCCTCCAGTGAGGGGCCTCTTGATAATACCCGGGGTGGGACAAGGCTCGTTCTGGACTGCTGACTTTTTCAGCATGGCGGAGCGGGGCAGATCATATGCTTGGCCACCTTTTTAAGGTATTCTGGGCCCGTTTTTTTCTATCCGCAGGATCCCTGACATGAAAGTAGCTCCCCTGAGCGTGGTTACGCTGGAATACACGGTCACCGACGAACACGGTGAAGTCATCGACACCACTGTCGGTAAAGAGCCTCTGGTGTATCTGCACGGTACCCGTTATCTGGTCTCCGGCCTCGAAGCCGAGCTGGAAGGCCGCAGTGTGGGCGAGGCGTTCGACGTCACCCTGACGCCGAACCAGGCCTATGGCGAGTATGACGAGAACCTGGTGCAAGAAGTGCCCGGCGAGCTGTTCGATGGCATGGAAGTGTCTGAAGGGGATACTTTTGTGGCCGAGACCGACGATGGCCACCGTCCGGTGACCGTCATCGAAGTCTCCGAAGAGTTCATCAAGGTGGATGGCAACCATCCGCTGGCCGGTGTGACCCTGGGCTTCAAGGTCGAGATCAAGGACGTGCGTGCCGCGACCGCCGAAGAGCTGGCTCACGGCCACGTGCACGGTGCCGGTGGCTGCGGTCACGATCATGGCCATGACCACGGTCACGATCACGACCATGACCACGGCGGTTGCTGCGGCGGTCACGGCCACGATCACGGTCATGACCACGGCGACGAGCAGGGTCATGGCGGTTGCTGTGGCGGCGGTGGTTGCGGTGGCAAGGGCCATCACCACTGATCTGCCGACTGGCAAGATGAAAAAACCCGCTGCGTGCGGGTTTTTTTATGGCGGTGCACTCAGTAGTGCGGGGGCGGCGTCTCTTCGGCCATGCTGGCTATCTGGCTCGGCTGCACGCTCTGCAGCTTGTCTACCAGTAGCTGGATCTGATGCTTGAGCCGGTCGAGTTCACGGCCCTGGGTGGTGACCTCTTCGTTGAGCTGCTCCACCGTGTATTCGGCATAGGCGAGACGGCTTTCCAGGGTCTCGAGACGATCGTTAACTTGCTGACTCATGGGCCTTTTGGTCCTTACTTGATAGTCCAGATTTCGGCCAGGCCACTGGAGCTGGCGCTGACGAGGTGGCCATTGTCGCGCAAAGCCACGCCATAGACCACAGCGCTCGGTGGTTTCACCTTGGGATGAGGAGAGACGCGCCAGCTTTGTAGCAGGCTGCCATCGCTCACCCGCCACAGGGAGAGTTGACGTGAGGGGGCGCCGGTGATGAGCCAGTTGCCGTCGTTGGCAAAGCGCGCGCTGGTGTAGACCTCGAAGCGGTGCGCGAACTGCAGCCGGCTCACCTCCTTGCCAGTCTTGAGATCCCAGATGCTGGCCTGGCGGCTGTCGGCGGTGAAGGCGAAGCGCCCCGCTGGATCCAGCCTAGCCATCACCACCCGGCCGCTGTGGTTGAAACGCCACACCACCTGGCCGGAGCGGGTATCCCACAGATAGGCGCTGTAGTCATTGCCGCCGGTGAGGGCGTAGCGGCCATTGGCGGAGAGATCCACCGTGTTGACCTGCTCGGTGTGGCCGAGGAACTGCAGCCTGCGCCCGGTACGGGTATCCACCAGCTCCGCCTTGCCATCTTCGCGGCCGATCAGCACCAGACGACCATCGGCCGAGAGCGCCGCATCCCTCAGGCTGGATTCAGGAAGGGAATAGTAGCCTTGAGATCGACCATCTTGCAGGCGCCAGATGGCAAAGGTGCGCTGGGTGGCGGTGATGGCGTGACTGTCGTCCGGGGAGAAGCGGGTGAGGGTGACGAACTCCTCCTGATCATCGCTCTGACGCCAGCGCCAGCGCTCCTTGCCCTGTTCCAGATCCCACACCACTGTGCCCTGGCCCAGGCTGGAGACGATGGCCTGCTTGCCGGAACTGGCGAGATCCGCACTCAGCAAGCCCTGGTTGGCGAGGCGGATCTGCTGGCCGGGAAGTGAGCTCTGTTCGCACCCCGTCAGCATCAGGCAAATACCGATGAGATAAATGGCACTTTTGATCATTTTTCCTGTCTCATGCTTTCGTTACCTGCGATCACGGCGTTAGTATAAGGCGCTTATCACGATAAACCTCTCATTTCACGAAGGAACCGAGAGCGGTATTTAGAGTTTTGGAGAAACTGATGAACAATTTTCTGAAGGTGTCCCTGTTGGCTGCGGCCGTTGCCGTGGGTCTGACTGCTTGCCAAAAAGATGAGAAGCCTGCTGCCAATACCGCAGAGGTCAAGGCAGAAGCCAGCAAGCCGGCAGAGGCTCCCAAGGCAGCAGCCAAGAGCTTTGAAGAGCAATCCGGCTATGCGATCGGCCTCTCCATGGGTCGTTATATCGCCAATACTCTGGAGCGTCAGCAGGAGCTCGGCATCAAGCTGGACAACAGCGTCATCCTCAAGGGGGTGACCGACGGTCTGGGCAAGGAAGCTGGCATGACTGACGAGGAGATCCAGAAGGTCCTGCAGGAATACGACGCCAAGATCAACGAGCTGACCAAAGCCAAGGCAGACAAGGATGCGGTGGAAAACCTGAAGAAGGGTGAAGAGTACCTGGCCGCCAACGCCAAGAAAGAGGGCGTGAAGAGCACCGAATCCGGTCTGCAGTATCAGGTCGAGAAGCTGGGTGACGGCGCCAAGCCGAAGGCCACCGACATCGTCAAGGTGCACTACACCGGTACCCTGACCGATGGCACCAAGTTCGACAGCTCCGTCGATCGCGGCGAGCCGGCCACCTTCCCGCTGAACCAGGTGATCCCGGGTTGGACCGAAGGCGTGCAGCTGATGCCGGTCGGTTCCAAGTTCAAGTTCTTCCTGCCGTCCAAGCTGGCCTATGGCGAGCACGGTGCAGGCTCCATCCCGGCCAACGCCGTGCTGGTATTTGACGTCGAGCTGCTGGCCATCGAAAAGCCGACCGCCGAAGGCGACGACGCGAAGAAATAAGCGGTAAACGCGATGAAAACGGCTCCCCAGGGAGCCGTTTTTGCTTGTGTGGCGTCGCGGGTGACGGGAGAAAGCTGAGAGCCCGTCTTGAGTGTATGGCGTCTAACCCCCAGAATAGACAACAAAATCAATCGCAAGGATGGATCTCGTGGCGGAAAGCAAACCCCGTGTCCTGCTGGTGGAAGATACCCGCAGTCTGGCCGTCGTCTATGAACAGTACCTGGTTCAGGATGGCTATGACGTAGTGCTGGCCGATTGCGGTCAGCAGGCACTGGCGCAGTTGCTGGCCAGCCCGCCCCCCGTGGTGCTGCTCGACCTCGAACTGCCGGACATGTCCGGCATGGCCATACTGCAGCAGATCACCGAGCAGCAACTGCCCTGCTCGGTGGTGGTGATCACCGCCCACGGCTCGGTGGACGTGGCGGTGGAGGCGATGCGCTGCGGTGCCTTCGATTTCCTGACCAAACCGTTCGACGGCAAGCGGCTGTGTGCCACGGCGCGCAACGCCCTCAAGCACCAGCAGCTCAGCTCGCTGGTGGCCCAGTATCGGGAGAACTTCGAGCGCAGCTCCTTTGCGGGCTTCATCGGCGCCTCCATGGCGATGCAGGCTGTCTATCGCATCATAGAGAGCGCGGCGCCGAGCAAGGCGACCGTGTTCATCACGGGGGAGAGCGGCACCGGCAAGGAGGTGTGTGCCGAGGCCATCCACCAGTGCAGTCCGCGCCGGGATCAGCCCTTCATCGCGCTCAACTGCGCCGCCATTCCCCACGATCTGATGGAGAGCGAGATCTTCGGTCATGTGAAGGGATCGTTCACCGGCGCCCAGGGGGATCGCAAGGGGGCGGCCAGCCTGGCGGACGGTGGCACCCTGTTCCTCGACGAGATCTGCGAGATGGATCTCGACCTGCAGAGCAAGCTGCTGCGCTTCATCCAGACCGGTACCCTGCAGCGGGTCGGCAGCGGCAAGGTGGAGTCGGTGGACGTGCGCTTCGTCTGCGCCACCAACCGGGATCCCCTGGTGGAGGTCAAGACGGGGCGTTTTCGCGAGGATCTTTACTACCGTCTGCACGTGATTCCGCTCTCCCTGCCGCCACTGCGGGAGCGCGGCGAAGACATACTGCTGCTGGCGCGCGACCTCCTGCTGCGGTATGCCAAGGAAGAGCACAAGCGCTTCAAGGATTTCGATGCCGACACTGTGCGGATATTGCTCGACTACCCCTGGCCCGGCAATGTACGCGAGCTGCAGAACGTGGTGCGCAACATAGTGGTGCTCAACGATCGCGAACTGGTGAGCAAGGATATACTGCCACCGCCGCTCAACGGCGGCCGTGCGCTCGCGGTGCCTGCTGCTGTTGAGGCGACCCACGAGATCCTGGCCGAGCCCGTACAGACCGCTCTGCCGGTGCGCCCGCTCTGGCTGGTGGAGAAGGAGGCCATCGAGCAGGCCATCGCCAGCTGTGACGGCAACATCCCCAAGGCGGCGGCGCTGCTGGAGATCAGCCCCTCGACTATTTATCGCAAGAAGCAGGGTTGGGAAGAGGCGAGTCTGGCTTAAGGCCGCAAGGTTGAAGATCAACCCTTCACTCCCTCATTTATCGCAAGAAGCAGGGCTCGGAAGAGGCCAGCCTGGCTTGAGGCTTAAGTGCAGCTGGGCTCGGGCCTTCCCTTATCTGTCGCAAGAGGCAGAGCCGGGAAGAGGGGGGCTTGGCCTGAGTGACGGGCGGCGTGAGCCGCCCGCTCTTTTTGCGGCCCGCCATCAGAGCTTGGCGAGGCGCTTGAGTCTGGCCAACCGCTCCGCCTCGTTGGCCTGCAGCCAGTCATCCCGCGAGAGCAGGAACCAGGCGCGGGCGAAGTATTCGGGGGCGGCCGGATCGTCCAGCATCAGGCCGTTCTCCCCCAGCTCCTCGAACAGATAGCCATCCTCCGGCGCGCTGGCCGCAGCCATGTCGGCCTTGAGCTGGATCAGCTCGGCCATCGCCTGTTCGTGCAATCCCTGCGCCCGGCTCAGTCGCGCCAGGCTCCAGCGGGCGATAAAGGCCTTGGCCTGGTTGTTGTGCTGCTCGTGCCAGGCCAGGCATTTTTGCTGACAGGTGATGGCGTCGTCGAGGCGCCCCAGCTCGAACAGGGTCCAGCCCTGGTTGTTGTAGAGGCTGGGGAGCCAGCCTTGCACCCGCTCGTCCTTGCTGCGCTCGGCCAGCTCCATCGCCAGCTGGTGCCAGCGGCTCTGCTCCTCCAGCGGGGCGGCGATGGCCACCATGTGGGCCGCATCGATGGCGAGATAGATCTCCTTGTGCTTGAGCCCGAGCTGCCAGGCCTGTTCGAACAGCGTCCTGGCGCCGGCCTTGTCGCCGGCGGAGTTGAAGGTGCGGCCGCGCTCCAGCAGGGCGCGCAGGCGGGCTCGCGGGGTGGCGTCGGTGAGACGGGGTTCTATCTCGTCGAGCAGCTGGTGCGCCTTTGCAAACTGGCGCTGCAGGGAGTGGGTGCGGGCGATTTGGGTGAGCAGCTCCAGCTCGTATTGCAGATCGGCGGCGCGCGCCTCGGGCAGCAGAGCATGAAAGCGCAGGGCGCTGGCGGCGGGATCCTGATAATCCCACTGCGCCATGAAATCGGGCGGATTGTCCATCTGGCCTCCTGGCTGGTTACTCTGTCACCAAGATGCCTATCGTCCATTGGTTGTACAAGGGGCGCCCGTCACAGGGCGCCCCTCAGATCATGAAAAAGATCGTGTAAACGACATCAGTAGACCATGGCTAGGCTCATCAGCATCAGGCCGAGGGCGGCGAAGGCTCCCTCCTTGATGGCCAGGCGCGGCACCAGCGCCTTGGGCAGCGCCGGAAACAGGCAGAGCGCGAAGCCAAGCCCCGGCATCAGCCAGTGAAAGCCGGGGCTGCGCAGGCTCGGGTCTGCCGCGCCATTGATGACGATGAGCAGGATGAAGAGGGTGAAGGCTGGCAGGATAAACCAGCGGGCGTTGCCGGCGGCGACTGCTCGCAGCGGGGAGATGCGATAGAGCACCAGGGTCACGATAAATAGTACGAGAGGGGCCAGCAGATAGAGGGGGGCCGGATTCATGATGGGGGTCTCCAGACAACGGGGGGAAGAGTGTAAGCAGCAGGGGCGAGGGATGACCAGCGCGCCGGCCCCGGGCTGTGAGGTCGATCCCAGGGCAAAGGTTTGCCAGGCAAGGGATCAGCGCAGCCAGATCCAGGCACAGCCAAACACCAGCCAGCTCAGTACCAGCAATACCCATGGCAACGGGTGCTGGCGAGAGACCTCGATCACGTCGATCTCGCTCTCTTCTTCATGCTCGCCCTGTTGTGGCTGCTTCGCCCTGGCCTGCAACTTCTTCTGGCGGCTCGCCTCCCGGGCTCGCGCCTTCATCTGCTTCTTGTATTCATCTATGCCCTTCTGGATTCCCTGGGCGATCAACTGGGTCTGTTCCTTGGTCTGCCCCGGCTTCTGGTTGGCGCGGGCTACCTTCATCGCCTCCTGCTGGGTCTCGGGGGAAATCTTGTCGTACTTTGCCATTCACGAGTCTCCTTGGCATCGATTGGCGGGAAGTATGCCACAACTGTCTCCGACCGGCTGCCATCCCTGCGGGCGAAATGGCGCGACAGGGCAGGAGGGGATGGGAATATGAGGAAACAGGTTGCGCTGGTGATCACATTTGGCGGAATTTGTGAGTCACTGATGAAAAAGCGTCACATGTTGTTTGTTATATTACGGACCGACTCGAGACCGGGTTGCCCAATAACAAAATAACAAGGTGATATGGAAATGAATTATAAATTTGTCAAAGGAAGTGTCGCGCTGGCCGTGCTCGCCGCGCTGAGTGGCTGCAATATCTCAAGCAATGACAGCGTCGCCCCCTGCACCGAAAATGTCTGCAAGCTGACCATTCTGCACACCAATGATACCCACGGTCGTTTCTGGCACAACGACAAGGGTGAATATGGCATGGCTGCCCAGAAGACCCTGGTCGAGCGCCTGCGTGGCGAGGCCAAGGCGGCTGGCAGCGAGGTGCTGGTACTCTCCGGTGGCGACGTGAACACCGGGGTGCCCGAGTCGGATCTGCAGGATGCCGAGCCGGACTTCATGGCCATGAACAGCATCCGCTACGATGCCATGGCGGTGGGCAACCACGAGTTCGACAACCCTCTGACCATCCTGGAGAAACAGCGTGAGTGGGCCCAGTTCCCCATGATCTCCGCCAACATCTACGACAAGGCCAGTGGCAAGCGCTATTTCGATCCCTACAAGGTGTTCAAGCTGGAGAGCGGTCTCAAGGTTGCCGTGCTGGGCCTGACCACCGAAGACACCGCCCAACTGGTGGATCCCAACAACGTCCAGACCCTGGAGTTCCGGGACCCTACCACGGAAGCGGCCAGGCTCGGTCAGCAGATCCGCGACAGCAAAGAGGCGAACCTGGTCCTGGCCATCACCCACATGGGTCACTACGAAAATGGCCAGCATGGCAGCAATGCGCCCGGGGATGTGGAGATGGCGCGTGCACTGCCGGCCGGCACTCTGGACGCCATCATCGGCGGTCACTCCCAGAACCCGGTCTGCATGGAGCCGGGCACGCCGGACAAGTACGCCGACTTCAAGCCGGGTGACGACTGCCTGCCGGATCAGCAGAACGGCACCTGGATCATGCAGGCCCACGAGTGGGGCAAGTATGTGGGCCGCGCCCAGTTTGACTACCAGAATGGCAAGCTGACCCTGACCCAGTACGACCTCATCCCTGTCAATCTGAAAGACGCTGACGGCGCCTTCATTCAGGAAGAGATCACCAAGGATCCCGAGCTCTACAATACCCTGCTTACCTACCAGGAGAAGGGTCAGCAGGAGCTGGGCGTGGTGATAGGCTCCACCGACGGTGTGCTGGACGGCGAGCGTGCCAACGTGCGCAACAAGCAGACCAATCTGGGTCGCCTCATCACCACCGCCACCGCCGAGAAGCTGGGTACCGATTTTGGCATCGTCAACTCAGGCGGAGTGCGTGCCTCCATCGCGGCTGGCGACATCAGCTACCGCGACGTGCTGACCGTGCATCCATTTGGCAACACGGTCAACAAGGCGACCATGAGTGGCAGCGAGCTGGCGGCCTATCTCGGTCAGGTGGCGACCAAGACCGTCAATACCGGCGGCTATGCCCAGTTTGGTGGCATCAACATGGCGGTGGACTGCCAGGCGAAGAGTGTGACCATCGCCAGCGTGGGCGGCAAGGCCTTCGATCCGGCGGCCAGCTACAGCTTCTCCATCCCGAGCTTCAGTGCGGCCGGTGGTGACGGTTATCCGAAGATCGACACCATCAATGCCGGTCTGGTGGATGCCGGTGTGCTGAAGGATTACATCGCGGCGAAGAAGACCATACTGGTGGCCGATTATCAGCCGTCTGGTGAAGTCAGCTATGTTAATTCCGCCTCTATGGATGGCTGCAAATAATCCAGCGGCCCTGGGCCAATAACAAAAGAGAGGCAGCCATGGCTGCCTCTCTTTTTTATTTTCGAGGTCATCAACAGGGGCTGATGACGATTATTCCCGGCCCCTCGCAAGGCGGGGGAATATTCCATGAGTCACAGTGATGAGTACGACGGCAATAAAAAAGCGACCCTGAGGTCGCCTTTATCATGCTTGCCGGACGAATGTGCTTACAGCTGCTCGATACCGACGATGTGCCAGGGGGCATTGTCCTTGGCCAGGTTGCGTTCGAGGTGCCACACCTCCTTGATGTCCTCCTCGACCTGCTCCTGACGGTCCATGTAGCGCCCGCTGAAGCGTACGCTGACCTGGGCCCAGTCGCTGCCGTAGTCGGCGCGCACCAGCTGGGTATCCACATACATCACTTCGGTATGCTGCTCGCCGGTCAGTTCGGCGCGCTCGGCCTGGAGGTGCTGGAACAGTTCCGGGCTCACGTACTCGCGTACCTTCTCCAGATCGTTCTTGTTCCAGGCCTCTTGCAGGGTGCGGTAGTGATCGCGGGCACCGGACAGGAAACCGTTCATGTCAAAGCCTGGCGGCAGGCGGAAGGGGACGTCGCTGTCGGCAAAGCCGGTCGCCTGCGGGGCGCCGTGGCTCTGTTCGAACTGCTGCGGCGCTGCCGACGGTGGCTGATAGCCCGCGTAGGCCGCCTGGGGTGGGGTCGCCGCCGCCTTGTTCTTGCGCAGGGCTCGGAACAGGAATACGCCACCCAGTGCCAGCAAGGCGATCAGCAGGAAGTCCATGCCCTGCAGGCCTTCGAAGGCGCCGCTGCCCAGCAGGTAGGCGAACAGGCCTCCGGCCAGCAGGCCGCCCAGCAGGCCACCCATCATGCCGCTCTTCTTGGGCGCCGCGGCCAGAGTCGGGTTCTTGCCATTCACGGGGGCTGCAGTCGGAGCCGGTTGAGCCGGTGCCGTCTTGTAGCTCTTGCCAAAGGATTTGCCGCCACCAAATTTCTTGGCCTCGGCGATGGGTGCCCCAAGGCCAATGGCCAGGATCACGGCAAACAGGGTCAGCATCTTTTTCATTTTGACTCTTTCACTCTCATGTAGGTGGGGGCATGCTCTGCTTGTGCAAGCTCAGCGAGGCGCATGGCAGGCTGCCGGTCCCTTTTTGTGTTGCAGCTTGCGGGTATGATTACCATGTCTGGCATGAATTATTCATGAACAGATTGCCCCTCCCGGGGGCGCCAAGGAGGATCCCCATGAAAAACAGACGACCGAGTCGTTCGGTGCGCAGGCTGCGCAACAAGCTCAAATCCAAGGCGAAGGATCAGACCCTGGTCTGGCCCTTCCTCGTGCTGTGAGGGGCAAGGAGGTCCCCCAGAGCCGATGAGCCGGCCACCCGAAAGCAGGCAGGCCACCGGATGAGGTGAATAGCGCGCATTAGCGCTCGCGATGGCGGGGTTTCTTTTGTAAAATTCCCGTCCCCTTCCCGCTGCGGTTTTTATGTGTATGGCAGAGCAAGTGACGGCGAAAAAAGACGCCAAGACACAACAGCTGAAAGTTCCCCCCCACTCTTTTGAGGCCGAGCAGTCCGTACTGGGCGGCCTGATGCTGGATAACGAGGCCTGGGATCGGGTGGCCGAGCGGGTGATCGACAAGGATTTCTACAGCCGTCCCCACCGCCTGATCTTCCAGGCCATGACCCGCCTCTCCAATGCGGGCAACCCCATCGATCTCATCACCCTGCAGGAGGAGCTGGAGCGCTCCGAACAGCTGGAGGAGTCCGGTGGTTTCGCCTATCTGGTGGAGATCGCCAAGAACACCCCGAGCGCCGCCAACATCAATGCCTACGCCGAAATCGTGCGTGAGCGGGCCGTGGTGCGGGAGATGATCTCGGTCGCCAACGAGATAGTCGAAGCGGGTTACGAGCCCCAGGGCCGCACCTCCGGCGATCTGCTGGACCTTGCCGAGAGCAAGGTGTTCCAGATTGCCGAGCAGCGCTCCAGCGCCAACGAGGGCCCTCAGCCCCTGAAGCTCATTCTGGAGCAGACGGTCGACAAGATTGAGGAGCTGTTCAAGACCCCTCACAACGGGGTGACCGGGGTCTCCAGCGGTTATGGGGATCTGGACAAGATGACCGCCGGCCTGCAGCGTTCGGACCTCATCATAGTCGCGGCCCGTCCCTCCATGGGCAAGACCACCTTTGCCATGAACCTGTGCGAGCACGCGGCGCTCACCGCCGACAAGCCGGTGCTCATCTTCTCCCTGGAGATGCCCTCCGAGCAGATCATCATGCGTATGCTCGCCTCGGTGGGGCGCATCGACCAGACCAAGGTGCGGACCGGCCAGCTCGACGACGAAGACTGGGCGCGACTCTCCTCCACCATGGGGCTGCTGCTGGAGAAGGGCAAGATGTACATCGACGACGCCTCCGGCCTGACCCCGACCGACGTGCGCTCCCGTGCCCGACGCATCGCCCGCGAGCACGGCGGCCTCTCGATGATCATGATCGACTACCTGCAGCTGATGCGGGTACCTGCGCTGTCTGACAACAGAACCCTGGAGATCGGTGAAATCTCCCGCTCCCTCAAGGCATTGGCGAAAGAGCTGCAATGCCCTGTGGTGGCGCTCTCCCAGCTGAACCGAAGCCTGGAGCAGCGGGCCGACAAGCGCCCGGTCAACTCGGATCTGCGGGAATCCGGCTCCATCGAGCAGGATGCGGATTTGATCATGTTCATCTACCGCGACGAGGTGTATCACGACGACAGTCCCGACAAGGGGATTGCCGAGATCATCATCGGCAAGCAGCGTAACGGCCCCATAGGTCGGGTGCGCCTCACCTTCCAGGGTCAGTTCTCCCGGTTCGACAACTACGCCGGTCCGGCGTTTGACGATGATTATTGAGTACCTGATTGTCCTGACAAGGGAATTGCTGGGATGACCATAGGCAAGCAGCGTAACGGTACCAATACGGACGGGTGCGCCTCAGCTTCCAGGGCCAGTTCTCCCGGTTCGACAACTACGCCGGTCCGGCGTTTGACGACGATTACTAAGCGGGAGCGAACCGCTCCCAGATGACAAGACACAGTTTTCCCGGTTCGACAATTCTGCCGGTCCGGCCTTAGACGATGACTATCAAGGGATGACACCACTCGGTGCCTGGCGCAGGTGCGCCATCATGCCCTCGTAAGGGAAAACAGATGAAAGCGGCTATTGCCCAAATCGATACCTCGGCCCTGCGCCACAACCTCGCCGTGGTCAAGCGCCACGCGCCTTCCTGCAAGATCATCGCGGTGGTCAAGGCCAACGCCTATGGCCATGGTCTGCTGCCGGTGGCCCGTACCCTGGTGGATGCGGACGCCTATGCGGTGGCCCGCATCGAGGAGGCGCTGATGCTGCGCTCCTGCGCCGTGGTTAAACCCATAGTGCTGCTGGAGGGCTTCTTCTCGAGCGCGGATCTGCCGGTGCTGGCGGCCAACAACCTGCAGACCGCGGTGCATACCTGGGAGCAGCTCGAGGCCCTGGAGCAGGCGGAGTTGCCGGCCCCCGTGGTGGCTTGGCTCAAGCTTGACACCGGCATGCACCGGCTCGGGGTGCGGGCCGAGGAGATGCCCGCCTTCATCGAGCGGCTGGCCCGCTGCAAGAACGTGGTGCAGCCGTTCAACGTCATGACCCACTTCAGCCGCTCCGATGAGCTCGAGCAATCCACCACCCGCGAGCAGATCGACCTGTTCAGCAAGTTGACCGCCTCCCTCAAGGGCGAGCGTGCCATGGCGAACTCGGCGGGCATCCTGGCCTGGCCGGATTCCCACTGCGACTGGGTGCGCCCCGGCGTCATCCTCTACGGCGTCTCCCCCTTCCCGAACACGGTGGCGGCGGATTATGACCTCAAGCCGGTGATGACCCTCAAGACCCAGCTCATCGCGGTGCGGGATCACAAGGTGGGGGAGCCTGTGGGCTATGGCGCCAACTGGGTGTCGACCCGGGATACCCGGCTCGGCGTCATCGCCATCGGTTACGGCGATGGCTATCCCCGCATGGCACCCAACGGTACCTCGGTGCTGGTAAATGGCCGCATCGTCCCCCTGGTGGGCCGGGTCTCCATGGATATGACCACAGTGGATCTCGGCCCTGGCGCCACCGACAAGGCCGGCGACGAGGCCGTGCTCTGGGGCGAAGGTTTGCCGGTGGAGCGGGTGGCCGAGGAGATAGGCACCATTCCCTACGAGCTGATCACCAAGCTGACCTCCCGGGTATTTATGGAGTACGTCTAACCCTTGGACTTGGGATGGCGGCCGAGGAGATAGGCACAACCTTCTCCCTACGAGCTCATCACCAAGCTCACTTCCCGGGTGTTTATGGAGTACGTTTAACCCCCTCATCCCCAATCCTTCTCCCGCGAGGGGAGAAGGGAGAACAAGAAGGCCGCCCCGACAAGGGCGGTCTTTTTCATGCACGTGTTCTGTAGACGAAAGAACAAGCCCCGCATAAGCGGGGCCTGGGTTTTCAGTTACTGCGTTGCGCTTAGCCTATGGTCATCAGGCTGGCGTTGCCACCGGCGGCGGCGGTGTTGACCGAGAGGGCGTGCTCGATCAGCAGTCGCTCCAGGGGAATGTCGGTCTCGCCACGGTGCAGGCCGTGCACGCCGACGATGGCACCCGCACGGGCGGCGGCAAGCTTGGCCACTTCCCGCAGCTGATCCGAGTCACCGTGGTGCAGCAGGGCATCGAATCCGATGTCGCTGCTGGCCCAGTCCGCAACCAGCTGGATACGCGCTTGTACCTCGCTGGGCAGGCTGGTCAGCAGGGTGCGGTTCTGGGCATTGTCCTGCCACAGCACCTCTGTTCCGACGGCCAGACAGGCCGCCAGCTGGGCCAGCAGATCCGTCTTGTCCTCGGCCAGGGAAAGCACCCGCTCCCGGGGCAGCAGGCTGTAGCTGTTGCGCTCGCCGGTGGGGCCGACCAGCAGTTGGGTCAGGCCGCTCAGCGCCAGCTCGCCGTAGCGATCGCACAGGGCCACCAGTGCCGGAGCCTGCTTGCCAGCCCAGCCACGCAAGGCCAGCAGCGCCGGTTTGGCGGCCTCGGTTTGCGGGGTTGCACCCGGCTCTTGGCGAAGCTGGCTGGTCACCGCCTCCTGCGGGCGTGCCCCGAGCAGACGGTACATGTAGAGCGGGCCACCCGCTTTGGGCCCTGTGCCGGAGAGCCCTTCGCCGCCGAACGGCTGCACCCCGACCACGGCGCCCACTATGTTGCGGTTGACGTAGAGGTTGCCGACCTTGGCGGTGTTGACCACCTGGGCGATGGTCTCGTCGATGCGGGTATGGACTCCCAGAGTCAGGCCGTAGCCGCTGTCGTTGATCTGCGCGAGCAGCTCGCCTAGCTTGGCGCGGGGGTAGCGCACCAGGTGTAGCACCGGGCCGAATACCTCTGGGCCCAGCTCATCGAGGCTGTCGAGCTCGATCAGCGTCGGGAGCACGAAGGTGCCGCGATTGCAGGCGCCGTCTTGGGTGCGGGCAATCTGGTGCACCCGGCGACCCTTGTCTCCCATGGCCTTGATGTGGCGCTCTATGTTGGCCTTGGCCTCGGCGTCGATGACAGGGCCGATGTCGGTGGAGAGGTGCTCGGGGCTGCCGACCTTGTACTCGGCCATGGCGCCCTTGAGCATACGGATCACCCGCTCGGCGACGTCGTCCTGCACGCACAGCACCCGCAGGGCGGAGCAGCGCTGACCGGCGCTGTCGAACGCCGAGGAGATGACGTCCATCACCACCTGTTCGGTGAGAGCGGAGGAGTCGACGATCATGGCGTTCTGGCCGCCGGTCTCGGCGATGAGCGGAATGGTGCGGCCCTGGGAGTCGAGGCGACCGGCCAGGTTGCGGGAGATGATACCCGCCACCTCGGTGGAGCCGGTGAACATGACGCCGCGCACTCGCTCGTCCGCGATGAGCGCCGCCCCCACGGTCTCACCCTGGCCCGGCAGCAGTTGCACCGCACCGGCGGGGACGCCGGCCTCACGCAGGATGCGTACCGCCTGCGCCGCGATGAGAGGGGTCTGCTCGGCAGGCTTGGCGAGCACCGTATTGCCGGCCGCGAGCGCCGCGCAGACCTGGCCGCTGAAGATGGCCAGCGGGAAGTTCCAGGGGCTGATGCAGACAACGGGACCGAGCGGTCTGTGGCTCTCGTTGGCGAAGTGGTTGCGCGCCTGGGCGGCGTAGTAGCGCAGGAAGTCCACCGCCTCGCGCACCTCGGCGATGGCGTTGGCGAAAGTCTTGCCGGATTCGCGCACCAGCAGGCCCATCAGGGGTTGCAGCTCGGATTCCATCAGATCGGCGGCGCGATCCAGCACGGCGGCACGCTCGGCCGGCGGAGTGGATTGCCAGATCTGGCCGCTGGCCAGGGCGCAGGCGAGGGCCTGGTCCACCAGCTCGACCGTGGCTTCGCTCACCTGACCGACGACGTCGCGGTGATCCGCCGGGTTGACCACGTGCTGGAACTGGGTCGGCGCGTCGATGTCGCAACCCGGCTGTTCATTACCCAGCATGGGCAGGGCCTGATAGGCGGTGTTGGTGCTGGCGAGCAGGGCGGCGGACAGCGATCCCAGACGGTGCTCGTTCGCGAGATCCAGGCCGGCGGAGTTCGGGCGAGCCTCGCCGTACAGCTCACGGGGCAGGGGAATGCGCGGGTGGGGCAGACCCAGGCTGCCTTCACGGGCGGCCATCTGCTCGATCTGCTGTACCGGATCCTGCACCAGATCCTGCAGGGAGATGCTGTTGTCCGCGATGCGGTTGACGAAGGAGGTGTTGGCCCCGTTCTCCAGCAGGCGGCGCACCAGGTAGGCGAGCAGGGTCTCGTGGCTGCCGACCGGCGCATAGATGCGGCAGGGGCGACCCAGCTTGCCGTCGGCGACCTTGCCGACCACCTGTTCGTAGAGCGGTTCACCCATGCCGTGCAGGCACTGGAACTCGTACTGGCCCGGGTAATAGTTCTGCCCCGCCAGCTGGTAGATGGCCGACAGAGAGTGGGCGTTGTGGGTGGCGAACTGGGGATAGATGGCTTCCGGCACCGCCAGCAGCTTGCGGGCGCAGGCGAGATAGGAGACATCGGTGTAGGGCTTGCGGGTATAGACGGGGTAACCCTCCAGGCCGTCCTGCTGGGCGCGCTTGATCTCGCTGTCCCAGTAGGCGCCCTTCACCAGCCGGATCATCAGGCGGTGACGGCTGCGCTTGGCGAGATCGATGACGTAGTCGATCACATAGGGGCAGCGCTTCTGATAGGCCTGGATGACGAAGCCGATGCCGTTCCAGTCCGCGAGAGATGGGTCGAAGCAGAGCTTCTCCAGCAGGTCGAGGGAGATCTCCAGCCGATCGGCCTCCTCGGCGTCGATGTTGATGCCGATGTCGTACTGCCTGGCGAGCTGAGTCAGCCCCAGCAGGGTGGGGTAGAGCTCCTCCATGACGCGATCGTACTGGGCGCGGCTGTAGCGCGGGTGCAGGGCGGAGAGCTTGATGGAGATGCCCGGGCCCTCATAGATACCGCGGCCATGGGAGGCCTTGCCGATGGCGTGGATGGCCTGCTCGTAGGAGGCGAGATAACGCTTGGCGTCTTCTTCCGTCAGTGCCGCTTCCCCCAGCATGTCGTAGGAGTAGCGGAAACCCCTGTTTTCCATGGAGCCCGCGTTCGCCAGCGCCTCGGCTATGGTCTCGCCGGTGACGAACTGCTCCCCCATCAGGCGCATCGCCATGTCCACACCCTTGCGGATCAGCGGCTCGCCGCCCTTGCCGATCAGCCCCTTGAGTGAGCTGTTGAGGCCTGCCTCGTTGTGGGTGGCCACCAGCTTGCCGGTGATGAGCAGGCCCCAGGAGGCGGCATTGACGAACAGGGAGGCGCTCTGGCCCAGATGCTGGCTCCAGTTGCCACCGCTTATCTTGTCACGGATCAGGGCATCGCGGGTTGCCTTGTCGGGGATGCGCAGCAGCGCCTCCGCCAGGCACATCAGGGCCACCCCTTCCTGGGAGGAGAGGGAGAACTCCTGCAGCAGCCCCTGTACCAGGCCCTGACGGCCGCTGGCGCTCTTCTGGTTGCGCAGCTTCTCGGCGATGCTCATGGCGAGCTTCTGGGTGGCCTCGGCCTTCTCCTTGGGCAGGCGGGCCTGCTCCAGCAGCATGGGCACGGCCTCGGTCTCGGGGCGGCGATAGGCGGAGGTGATGGCGGCGCGCAGCACGGACTGCGGCAGGATGCTCTCGGCAAACTCGAGGAAGACCTGGATCCCCTGCTCGCTCAGGGTCTCGATGGCCTCTTCCCCGGCGGCAGCGGCCAGGCCGGACTGCTCGGGCGGGGTCAGGCCGCGCTCCAGCTGCTCCAGATAGGTGAAGATCGCCTGCTTGATCAGCCAGTGGGGGGTGCGATCCAGGGTCTGCGCCGCCTGCTTGAGCCGGTCGCGGGTCGCTTCGTCGAGTTTAACGCCGAGGGTGGTGGTGGCCATGGGACTTCCTGTGTCTAGAAGGTAACAATATTACCGGACGGTTAAATTTTGCCGAGGATGGCGCAACCAGGTGCAACCTTCAAGCAAGAAATTTTAATGTTTTGGCTACATTGTTGAATTTTCCTATGCCAAATGGTTCGGAGGATCGAGCCTTAAAACAGGGCTGAATATAGGTTTTCAGTGAAATATTAATAGGTTGCATATATGTTTTCTGAGTGATTCATGAGGTGCAACCCGTGGCTGTGTTGGGTCGCTCTTTTTTCATGAAATATCAGCCAGGTACTCATGGGGAAACGGGTTCAACCGCCGCTGTGGACTCACAGGTGTACTGATTGTCGGGGTGACCCTGGCGCTGACTCTTCTATGCTGATAGCTGTTCGCGAAATCCGCTATCAATGACCAAGGAGATCATCATGGCGCGTGTCAGTACCTATCTCAATTTTGCCCGGGAGACGGAGGCGGCCTTCCTGTTCTACCGGGAGGTGTTCGGCGGTGAGTTCAACGGTCCCATCCACAGGTTCAAGGAGTCTCCCGGCTGCCCGGGTCAGCCGCCCCTGTCCGAGGAGGATGGCGACCTGGTGATGCACGTGGCGTTGCCCATCCTCGGCGGCCACGTGCTGATGGGCACGGACGCTCCTGCCAGCATGGGATTCACCCTGGTGCAGGGCAACAACAGCTACCTCAACCTGGAGCCGGACAGCCGGGCCGAGACCGACCGGCTGTTTGCGGCCCTGGGGGAGGGCGGCCAGGTGGAGATGGCGCTGCAGGAGATGTTCTGGGGCGCCTATTTCGGCTCGCTGGTAGACAAGTTTGGCACTCACTGGATGTTCAACTGCGAGAGCAAGAGCTGAACCCTTGGCTGTGAATGAGAAGGGGCGCCGCGGCGCCCCTTCTGTTTATCCGCGCCCCCAACTCAGAGCCTTATTTGCCCCTCCCCACCATCTCGCCGGGAATGACCCAGGCATCGGGCTTCCGGGGACAGAGCTGGCCCAAGGCAACTTGGGTCATGGTTGCCGTCCCGCCATCTCGCCGGGAACGATCCAGACATCGGACTCCCGGGGGCTGAGCTGGCCCAAGGCAACTTGGCTTATGGCTGCCGTCCCGCCATCTTGCCGGGAACGATCCAGACATCGGACTCCCGGGGGCTGAGATGGCCCAAGGCAACTTGGCTTATGGCTGCCGTCCCACCATGTCGGCGGGCACCACCCAGGCATCGAATTGCTCCGCGCTGAGGTGGCCGGAGGCGATGGCTGCCTCCCGCAGAGTCAGTCCCTGATGGTGTGCCAGTTTGGCGATTTCGGCGGCCTTGTCATAGCCGATGTGGGGGTTGAGCGCCGTCACCAGCATCAGGGAGCGGGCCAGCAGCTCGTCGATGCGCGCCCGGTTCGCTGCGATGCCGACGGCGCAGTGGTCGTGGAAGCTTCTCATACCGTCCGCCAGCAGCCGCACGCTCTGCAGGAAGTTGTGGGCGATCATCGGCCTGAACACGTTGAGCTCGAAGTTGCCGCTGGCGCCGCCGATGTTGATGGCCACGTCGTTGCCCATCACCTGGGCGCACAGCATGGTGAGCGCCTCGCTCTGGGTCGGGTTGACCTTGCCCGGCATGATGGAGGAGCCGGGTTCGTTCTCGGGGATGCTGAGCTCCCCGAGCCCGCTGCGGGGGCCGCTCGCCAGCCAGCGCACGTCGTTGGCGATCTTCATCAGGCTGGCCGCCAGCGTCTTGAGGGCGCCATGGGCATGGACCTGGGCATCGCTCGCCGCCAGGGCCTCGAACTTGTTGGGGGCGCTCACCAGGGGCAAGCCGGTCTGCTGTGCCAGGGTCTGGGCCACCGCCTCGGCGAAGCCGGGGGGGCAGTTCAGACCGGTACCGACCGCGGTGCCCCCCAGCGCCAGCTCACACAGATGGGGCAGGGCGGCAGCGAGGTGACGCTCCCCTTGCGCGAGTTGGGCGACCCAGCCGGAGATCTCCTGACCCAGGGTGAGCGGGGTGGCGTCCTGCAGGTGGGTGCGGCCAATTTTGACAAGGTCGTCGAAGGTGGCAGCCTTGCTGGCCAGCGTGTTTTTGAGCGTGGTCAGGGCAGGCAGCAATTGGCCCGTGATGGTAGTGACCGCCGCCAGGTTCATGGCGCTGGGGAAGACATCATTGCTCGACTGGCTCTTGTTCACCTCGTCGTTGGGGTGCACCAGCCGCGCCTCTCCCCGTGTGCCGCCCAGCAGCTCGCTGGCGCGGTTTGCCAGTACCTCGTTGAGGTTCATGTTGGTCTGGGTGCCGGAGCCGGTCTGCCAGACCATCAGGGGAAACTCGGCGTCGTGCAGGCCGCACAACACCTCGTCGGCGGCGGCCATGATGGCCTGGGCCTTGCGCGCGGGCAGCAGCCCCAGGGCGTGGTTCACCCTGGCGCAGGCGGACTTGATGCGGGCGAGGGCATGGATGATCTCCATGGGCTGGCGTTCCCCCGAGATATTGAAGTGCTGCAGGGAGCGCTGGGTCTGGGCCCCCCACAGCCGCGCCGCCGGGACTTCGATATCACCGAAGCTGTCGTGTTCGATCCGTACCGTCATGGTCGCCTCTCATCGAGAAACAAGGAGCAAGGAATCTTCCTTACCCTCACAGCATGGCAAATCCCCCGATCGCTTGCTCACATCGGCTCGTCTGCCATGGCGTCAGTCGCCGGGCTGAAACGGCGTCAGTGCTGCCAGTGGCCGGGCATCCTCATACTCCCGGGTCGTCTCGCCGTGCTTGAAGATCTTGAAGCCCTCGCCCCGGGCGCTCCAGTATTCGATGGTTTCGCCGCTGCTCTCGCCGCTAATCTGCAGCAGGCTGGCTTCGCGCAAGGCCACCACGGATTCGCTCGGATTGATGGCACAGAACTCGGCGAGGCGCTCGTCCCGGGTCTCCCCCATGTGGCCGCTGATGCTGGCGTCCAGATAGTGGGGGTTGATTTGCAGCGGGAACAGGCCCAGCGCCGGCAACACGGCGGCGCTGCACACCGGCATGTCGTTGGTGGTGCGAATGCTCGGGGTCGCCACGTTGCAACCGGCGCTCCAGCCCACATAGGGTACGCCTCGCTCGCGCACGGCGCGCTGGATGGGGACGACCAGACCGTATTCGTGCAGCAGCTGGTTCAGGCGCCAGGTGTTGCCGCCGCTGATGAAGATGGCCTCCGCCTGCTGGATGGCATCCACCGGATCGTCGAACTGGTGGATGCTGATGGTCTCCACCCCCAGGCTCTCGGCGAGATCCTGGGCGCGGGCGTCCCAGTCGCTGCGGATCACCGCGTAGGGGATGAGCAGGATGCGCTTGACCTGTTTGCGGGCGAGCAGGGTCTGTACCCGGTCGCGGGCCCAGCCAAGCAGGCCGGGGTGTTCGGTGGTTTTACCGTTGCTGAGCAGAAGCAGTTCCATGATGTTTCCTCGAAACAAGGCGCAGGACCTTGGTCTGTCCTGATGAAGGGAAGGGGCACTCTACCCTCAAGGCGGCGCCAAATATGTGATCTCTGCGCGTTTTGTGCCCCCGGGTTAGGAGGGCTCATGGATTGACCGCGTCAGGGTTGCCCGTTGACCGCCGCATAGCACAGCATCAGTTCGGCCAGGGAGCCTGCCTCGAGACGTTTCATCAGGCTGGCGCGACACACCTCGACGGTGCGCACCGAGATGCAGAGATCCTGCGCTATCTGCTGGTTCTTGTGGCCCCGGGCGATGAGTTGCAACAGCTGGTGCTCGCGCGGGGTGAGCCGCTCAAAGGCGGCCAGCTGGGCGAAACGGGTGGCCGCGCTCAGGGTCGCCTGCTCGGCCCGTGCGATGGCGGCGAGCAGGGGGGCCAGCTGCACCGGCTTTTGCAAGAAATCCACCGCCCCCTGCTTGAGGGACTCCACCGCCAGCGGCACCTCGCCGTGGCCGGTGAGGAACAGTATGGCGATGGGGCTCTGGGCCGCCTTCAGCCGCTGCTGCACCTCGGGGCCCGACAGCCCCGGCATGCGGCAGTCGAGGATGAGGCAGGCGGGCTGGTGCAGGTCGACCTCGGCCAGAAAGCGCTCGCCATCGGCAAAGCTGAATACCTGCCGCTCGTCGCAGCTCTCCAGCATGAAGCGCAGGGAGTCGAGCACGGCCTCGTCATCGTCGACCAGATAGAGCGGGGGGCGGGAGAGGGGCGTCATCTCAGTTCCTCGGTGTCGGCGGGTGGGTGGGGGTGGCTGAGGCGGGATCCTCGGGTGGCGGCACGGGCAGGATGACCCGGGCCAGGCAGCCGTGGGGGCTCAGGTTCTCCAGACTGAACTGGCCGCGATGGCTCTCGACCACCTCCCGGCAGATGGCGAGCCCCAGCCCCATGCCATCAGGCTTGTCGCTGTAAAACGCCTGCTGCAGTTCGGTCGCGGGGACCCTCAGCCCGGCACCGTTGTCGCGGATCTCCAGCAGCAATCTCTGCGCCTCGAAGGCGATCAACAGCTCGACCCGGGCAGGCCCCTGTGCCGCTGCTTGCATAGGAGGGTGAGCAGGGGAGTGAACAGCGGCGCGCACCCTCTTCGCCGCACTCTCGGCGCCATTCTTGATGAGGTTGACCAGCAACTGCTCCATCCCGGTGCCGTCCAGAGGGAGCCGGCGCGGCTGGCCCCGCCAGTGCAGGGTGAAGGCGACGTCGAGCGGCGCCAGCATCTGCTCCAGCAGGGGGCGCAGCTCCGCCACCAGGGTGGGCAGGTCGCAAAGCTCGAAGCGGGGAGGGCGCTTTTGCAGCCGGGCTCTGAGCCGGTTGACGGTATGGGTGATGCGCTGGACCTGGCGCCCTATCTGCTCCAGAGCCTGACGCAGGGAGGCCTGGGCGGCAGCTTGGGTCGGGTCCTGTGCCAATCTGTCCAGTCGCAACAAGGCCCCCTGGCTGTAGTTGGCGATGGCGCTGAGGGGCTGATTGATCTCGTGGGCCACGTTGGCGCCGAGTTCACCGAGTTCGGCGAGCCGTCTGGCCTGTGCCAGCTGGCGTCCCTTCTGCTCGAGCTGGTGGCGGGCTTTGAGCAGCCGGCGCTGGCTGCGGTTGAACAGACGTTGCAGCAGCAGGTGGTGACCCCCCAGCAGCAGTACCAGCGCCAGGGCGCCCCAGCCCCACTGTTGATGCTGGCGCAGCCAGTGCCAGGCTGCTTGCCACCAGGGGCCCTGCAGCGGGTGGCGATCCAGCGCCTTGAGCAGGCGGTCGATGGCGAGCTCGCTGGTGGGCACGGTCCAGCCCGCCGAATCGGCAGCGATGGCCGCCTCGCTATCAGCGGGCAGGTCGAACAGTGCACGGGTCACCGCCAGCGCCAGCGCGGGGGAGGCCCGCTCTGTCTTGGCGAAGGACCAGTTGGGATAGAGCCGGGTCGAGCTCTGGCAACCAAAGCCGGGGGGCGCCTGATCGTCCAGCACCCGAAACGCCCCCCTGGCGACCTTGCCCTCCCGCTCCATGCGCTCCAGCTGGCATACCGGCACGATGGCGGCAGCCACCTCACCTGCCGCCAGCCGCTCGATGAGCCGGTCCAGCGGAAAGCCGGTGAACTGCACGGTGGAGAAGAAATGTTCCAGCCGAGCTCCCTGTTCGCCCGCCTCGAAGCGATAGGCGAGGTAGCCGCCGAAGGCGTTCTCCGAAACGGCGGCGACCGCTTGCCCCTCGAGGTCACGCCAGTGTCGGTAGGGGGCCTGGGCAGGCACCACCAGCGCGGCGCCGATGGCGAGGTTGTCTCCCCCGGCCGGGCTCTTGAGGGTGGCGAGCCAGGCCAGCGGATACTGGCGTGCCAGGCTCACCGACTGGCCCGGGTTGGTGATGACGAAATCGAGGTGCTCGAGGGCGACGGCCTCGGCCAGTTCATCGAGCCCCAGCGGATGCAGCACGAAGCGATGGGCGGGGACGCGCTGTGCCAGCCAGCGCAGCAGCGGTTGCCACTGGGCTCTGGCCAGGGCCGGGCCGCGGGTTGCCAGCACGCCGATGCGTATCGGCTCGGCCAAGGCCCGCACCGGCGTGGCCAGGGATGACGCGGATTCCTGTTGGGCCGGCGCTGGCGAAGAAGGGGTCGGGGCGGCCTGCACCCGCAGCGGCAGGGCTGACAGTGCGAGCCAGAGCAGCAGGCTGAGCAGTGACAAGGGAACTGGGACGTGCAGGGGGCTCTCCTCTTGGTGCAAAGGGGGCAGTCTATCACCGGGACGATGTGCTGGGTCGCCTTGACTCCGTGATGGGGCAGCGAATGGGGCTTTGGTCACAGTTTGGTGGTTATGGGGCCGGTTTTATTGCGCTGGATCAACCCGGCTCCCGGTATGTGGAAAACCACAATAGAGGCGACTTCCTGCGTTGAGGACAATCGGCCCAACCCCTTTCAAGCCAGCTCAGCAGAAGGAAAGACGCCATGGAGCCCAGCAAGCGCCGATTGTTATCCGGGATCGCCGCCCTCACCGCAGGGGCGGCCCTGATCCCCGTCACCCAGGTTCAGGCGCAGCCCGTTCCCGCTCCCCGCAACGGGCGGGCGGCCATCAGCCGGGGGGACGGGCGCAAGCGTTACGGCATGCTGATCGACCTGCGCCGCTGCGTCGGCTGTCAGGCCTGCACCGTGGCCTGCACCATCGAAAACCAGCCCCCTCTCGGCCAGTTTCGCACCACGGTAAGCCAGTA
Source organism: Aeromonas media (assembly GCF_020423125.1). Classification (NCBI taxonomy): domain Bacteria; kingdom Pseudomonadati; phylum Pseudomonadota; class Gammaproteobacteria; order Aeromonadales; family Aeromonadaceae; genus Aeromonas; species Aeromonas media. The sequence goes on along the minus strand of NZ_CP075564.1, from coordinate 3,518,017 downwards.
CGAGGTGAGCGACGTGGCCGCCCTCGAGGCTCCTGCCTCCCTCTTGATGCTGCCGAGGCTGTGCAACCACTGCGCCGAGCCCGCCTGCCTCGATGTTTGCCCTACCGGTGCTACCTTCCCGCGCGATGACGGCATCGTCGTGGTCAACAACGACTGGTGCGTCGGCTGCGGTTACTGCGTGCAGGCCTGCCCCTACGATGCCCGCTTCATCAACCACGAGACCAACACCGCAGACAAGTGCACCTTCTGCGCCCATCGACTGGAGGCGGGGGGCTCTTGCCCGCCTGCGTCGAGAGCTGTGTCGGCGAGGCGCGCATCATAGGCGATTTGAACGACCCCAAGAGCCGGATCAGCCGGCTGCTGCGCGAACACGAGCCGGCGCTCAAGGTGCTCAAACCCGAGGCCCATACCCAGCCGCGGGTCTTTTATCTCGGCATGGACGAGGCTTTCGTCAGCAAGGTCGATGGCAACCCGGCCCTGCGCACCCTGCTCACCGACGATGGCAAGGAGATAGCCCATGGTCATTAACGAACTGCTGGCCCCGGCTCAGCCCATCACCTGGTTGCCCTGGGCAGTGCAATATTTCTTCCTCATCGGCCTCGCCTACGGGGCCCTCTGGCTCGGCGCGTTTGATCTGTGGCGCAAAGAGCAGGATCCGCGGTTGCAGACCCTGGCGGCGGTGCTGATGGTGGCGGCCGGCCTGGTGGCCCCCATCGCCCTGACCGCGGATCTGCACCAGCCGGCCCGGGCCTGGCACTTCTACGCCCAGACGCGCTATGGCTCCGTCATGTGGTATGGCGCCTATCTGCTGCCGCTGTTCAGCCTGCTCTCCATGCTGCTCGGCTGGCTGCTGCTAAGGCCAGCCCTGGCCCGGCGCGGCGCAGAAGGGGACAAGATAGCCCCCCTTGCCCGGCTGCTCTGCCTGGGAAGCTGGTCGGGGCACGTCTGGCTGCGGCCCCTCTCCCTGCTGGCCGCCGTGAGTGGGCTCAGCATCGCCCTCTACACCGGGCTCGAGACCATGGCGGTGGCGGCGCGCCCGCTCTGGCATACTCCCTGGTTGCCCTGGCTGCTGACCCTGAGCGCCGTGCTGGGGGCCCAGAGCGCCCTGCTGCTGCTCAACCGCTTGCTGGCGGGTTGGCGTGCCCAGACCGAGTCGACCCTGCTGCGCCAGAGCGGCTGGACGTTAGGCCTGCTGGCACTCTCCCTGCTGGGCTGGGCCCTGTTGGGCGGCGCCTCGGCGGCAGAGGCCGCGGCCCTCTATCGGCTCGATCCGAGCTGGCGGCTGGCGGCCCACTGGCTGTTGCTGACCCTGGGGCTGGCCAGCCTGCTGATGCTGGTGCACCGAAGGATCTCTGCCCGCCTGGCACTCTGGGGGCTGGCGCTGCTGGGGCTGCACCTGGTGTGGGGCCTGCGCTGGCTGCTGCTGATTCAGGGGCAGCTCGCGCCCAAGTACGGGGCCGGCGTCTATCTCTATGAAATTGCCTGGGGGCCGGCCGGTGTGCTCGGTATCCTCGGCACCTTCGGTCTGCTGCTGGCCCTGCTGATGGCCCTCTCGGAGCTGGTGCGCCCCTCTGCTTCCCCCGCCATCAAGGCATCCACAACTTTTGCACGCGAGGCACTCTGATGGATCACAGCAAACGCAAGTTTCTCAAGGGCGCCGCCATCGCCGGTGGCACCGGATTGTTCGTCGCCGGTTACAGCGATACCCTCAAGCAGGTGGCGAGTGGCCTCGCCACCGGCAGCTCGGGCCAGCCGACCCGGGATCCCATCCATGGCAACTCGCTGGCCGTGGAGTACCGGGTTGACGAGCAGGGAGAGTTGCACCCCAACCCGGCCCAGCGAGTTGCCAACACCATGTGCCTCGGCTGCTGGACCCTGTGCGGAGTGCGGGCTCGCATCGACAACGAGCGCGACCAGATAGTGCGGATCCTGGGCAACCCCTATCACCCCCTCTCCGCCCGCCATCACATCGACTTCAAGACCCCGGTCAAACAGGCGCTGCTCGCCACCAGCGGCTATCAGGAAGGGGGGCTGGACGGGCGCTCCACCGCCTGCGCCCGGGGCAACGCCATGCTGGAGCAGCTCGACAGCCCGCAGCGAGTCACCCGTTGTCTCAAGCGGGTGGGGCCCCGTGGCAGCGGCCGCTGGCAGAGCATCCCCTTCGAGCAGCTGGTGGCCGAGGTGGTGGAGGGGGGCGATCTGTTTGGCGAGGGCCAGGTTGATGGGCTGCGGGCCATTCGCAACCTCGCCGAGCCGCTCGACCCAGCCAACCCGGAGTACGGCCCCAGGGCCAACCAGCTGCTGGTGAGCAACGCCTCGGACGAGGGGCGGGATCACTTCATCAAGCGCTTCACCTTCAACAGCTTCGGCACCCGCAACTTCGCCAACCACGGCGCTTACTGCGGCCTGTCGTTCCGGGTCGGGGCCGGCGCCCTGCTGGACGATCTGGAGAAGAACGCCCACCTCAAGCCGGACTGGGACGAGAGCGACTTCCTGCTGTTCATGGGCACCTCGCCCCAGCAATCGGGCAACCCCTTCAAGCGCCAGTCCCGCCAGCTGGCGGCGAACCGGGCGCGACCGGGCAAGCCGTTCTCCTACGTGGTGGTGGCCCCAGCCTGCCCAACACGGTGAACATGCCCTCCGCCCCCGCCAACCGCTGGCTGCCCATCCGCCCTGCCACCGACTCGGCGCTGGCCATGGCCATGCTGCGCTGGATCATCGACAACCAACGCTACGCCGAGCCCTTCCTGACGGCACCCAATGCCGCCGCTGCCGAGCGGGCCGGCTATCGCGGTTTTTGCAACGCCAGCCATCTGGTTGTCTGCGACGAGGGGCATCCGCGCTTCGGCCAGATGCTGCGGGCCAGCGATCTTGGCTTGCCCTTTGAGGGGGAAGCCTATGGAGAGGGGGACGCCATACTGGTAGAGGAGGCGGGCAGCGGCGAGCCGAGACCCGCCGGCCAGTGTGAGCGGGCCAACCTCTGGGTGGCTCGCCCCCTTCAGGGCCCCAAGGGGGAGTTCACGGTCAAGAGCAGCTTCCAGCTGCTGGTCGAGGCGTGCCGGGAGCACTCTCTCGCGCAATACAGCGCCGAGTGCGCCGTGCCAGTGAGCGATATCGAGGCGCTGGCGCGGGAATTCACCAGCCACGGCACCCGGGCGGCTGTGGTCTCCCACGGCGGCACCATGAGCGCCAACGGCTTCTACTCGGCCTGGGCCATCATGATGCTCAACGTCATGATTGGGAACCTCAATGCCCGGGGCGGCGCCGTGGCGAGTGGCGGCAAGTTCGATCCCTTCGGGGCGGGGCCGCGCTACGATCTGGCGAGCTTCCCCGGCATGGTCAAGCCCGCCGGCGTCTTCCTGTCGCGCTCCAAGTTCCCCTACGAGAAGACCTCCGAATATCGGCGCAAGCGCGAGGCGGGCCAGAATCCCTATCCGGCGCAAGAGCCCTGGTTCCCGATCTCGGGCCCACTGCTCGGCGAACACCTGACTGCGGCGGTGAACGGCTACCCCTACCGGCTCAAGGCCTGGATCAACCACATGGGCAACCCCCTCTACGGCCAGGCCGGGCTCGCCAAGGCCATAGGTGAGCAGCTCAAAGACCCTGCCGTGCTGCCGCTCATTGTCAGCATCGACAGCTTCATCAACGAGTCGTCGGCGCTGTCGGACTACATAGTGCCGGATACCCTCACCTACGAGTCCTGGGGTTGGGCCACTGCCTGGCACGGGGTGATGACCAAGGTCTCCACCGGTCGCTGGCCCATCGTGGAGCCCCGTGTCGCCAAGACAGCCGAGGGGGATCCGGTCTGCATGGAGTCCTTCTTTATCGCGGTGGCCAAACGGCTTGTGCTGCCGGGCTTTGGCGAGGGGGCGCTCAAAGGGGCGGATGGCAAGCTGCACGCCCTGCACAAGGCGGCGGACTTCTCCCTCTACGGGGCGGCCAACGTGGCCTATCTCGGCGAGCCGGTGCCTCCCATCGGGTCTGAGGATCTCGCCTGGTCCGGGGTGGCGCGCATCCTGCCGGTGCTGAATGCCACCCTGAGTGCGGAGGAGGCGGGCCGCGCCGCCTATCTCTTCGCTCGCGGCGGGCGCTTCGAACCGGCGGCCAGGGGGCGCGATGAAGCAGGTCAGCCAAGCAAGCGCTGGCCCAAGCCGCTGATGGTGTGGAACCCCGAGGTGGGCAGCCGCCGTCACAGCCAGAGCGGGCAGTTCTTGAGCGGCACCCCGCGCTTTTTCCGCCCCCAGCTGGCGGACGGCACGCCGCTCAATGAGGCGTTCAAGCCGGCCCAGTGGCCGCTGCTGCTCACCAGTTACAAATCCCACACCATGAGCTCCATGAGCATCGGCTCGGATCGCCTGCGCCAGGTGAACCCCAGCAACCGGGTGCGGCTCAATGCGCAGACGGCGGCGCAGCTGGGGATCGAGAGCGGGGACAGGGTGCGGGTCAGCACCCCGGATGGCAGCGTGATCGGGGTGGCCGAGTGCGTGGCTGGGGTGCAGGCCGATGCCATCGCCATCGAACACGGCTTCGGCCACAAGGAGCTGGGGGCGCGGGAACACTGGATAGATGGTCAGAAAGTGGTCGCCAATCCGCTGCGCGGAGCCGGAGTCAACCTCAACGATCTGGCGGTGCTGGATCCCAGCCGCCATGGCCGCTATCCCCTGGTGGACTGGGCCATCGGTTCGTCGGCCCGCCAGGGGCTGCCGGCCCGGGTGGAGAAGCTGGTATGACGATCTAATGAAAACGGGGCCTGCGGGCCCCGTTGCTTATCTGCTCTGCGTCACTGTCACAGTTTGAAGTCGACCCACACCAGGCGGTGATCCGAGCTGACGCCCTTGGCGATGCCCAGCTTGGCGTCATACACCAGGTGGTAGCCAGGCTCGAAGCTGGCCGGCCAGAACACGCCGGAGGCGACCGCGTTCAGGTTGGCGGAGGGCAGCACGTGGTCAAGCTGCAGGCCGCTGCTGCTGGTGATGCGCTCCGGGGTGGGGCGGTTGTTGTTGCGCTTGCACTGATCCGGCTGGCTGGCGAGGCACTCGGGGCCGCCCTGGCTGACCGGGATCAGGGCGCCGTTGGTGACGGCCTGATTGACCAGCACATGGTTGTGCAGATCCTGAATGGCGGTGAGATCCCCATCGCCAATCTGGGGATCGGCATTGAGATCGCCGGCGATGACGAACTTGGCACCCTCGGCCAAGCCACCCGCCTTGCCGGCGTCATCCACCATGTAGCTGGCGGTCTCTACATAGTCCTGCCAGAAGGCGACTTCGGCCCGGTTGTGCTTGACGTTGTGGCGCGCCGCGTTGCCGAAGATGGGCGGGGTCGGGTGGGAGATGAGGAAGTGGATCACCTCCTCCTTGTTGCCGCGCTTGATGCGCACCGGCACGTCGGCGTGGTTCTTGGACGAGAGCGGGAAGGCCTGCCAGGCGGCATCGTCATACCAGGCATCGCCACACTGGCGGCCGGCCGGGATCGGCGCCTTGGCATTGTTGCAGTCGTCGATGACCGGGTTCACTTCGCCCGGCATGTCCTTCCACTTGAATTTCTGGAAGGTGCGGATCTGCTTGGTATCGATGGGGTACTGGGACATCACGGCGAAGGCGTACTGGCCGTGGTAGTTGCCAAAGCCCCAGGCGTCGTCCGGCCCGTTGTTGATCTTGCCGTCCAGTTTGAGGTCATGGCCGCTCATCAGACCGGTGTTGGTGGCGAAGTTCTGCAGCACCGGGTAGCTGATGGCCTTCACCTCGTCGTGCTGGGCATGGGCCAGGTAGTTGTCGTTGAAGGCTTTGAGGTCCGTGGTGTCGCTGCCCTTGCCGTCATTGTCGAATTCGTTGAGCAGGAACACGTCCGGCCGGGCGCGCTGGATAATCTCGGCAATGTTGCGGATCTGCTGCACGTCGAGGGCCTTGGTCTTCTCGGCGCCGCTCAAGGTGCCATCGGCGAGGCGGGCCAGCAGGGCATCCTGCTCGGTGCGGCTGAGGGCCAGTTCACCGGCGAGCATGCCGGCGGCGGTGCGATCGAAGGAGAGGTTGAAGGTAGCGAAGCGAACCATGGGGGTCGGGGTCTCGGAGTCATTTTGGCTGTTACAGCCTGCCATCAATCCGAGGGAAATGGCAGCGGCCAGTAGGGATTTGCTGATATTTTTCATTGTAATATTCCGTAGCATCAACAGGTTATGCCTGAGAGTCAAAGAAGCCCAGGCGGGCCCATTATAGAGATGCGGGGCCGAAACGGGTTCTGAATGAGCCAAACTGTGAGACCATTCACAGCGCGAGCAGAGGAAGGGGGCGGGATGAGTCGGCAGCCAGGGCCCCGGGTGTTCAGGACCAGCGAGAAAGAAGGAAGGGACAGGAGGCGTTGGCGCTCCGGCTCCGGGTGTTCAGGACCAGCGAGAAAGAAGGAAGGGACAGGAGGCGTTGGCGCTCTGGCTCCGGGTGTTCAGGACCAGCGAGAAAGAAGGAAGGGACAGGAGGCGTTGGCGCTCTGGCTCCGGGTGTTCAGGACCAGCGAAAGAAGGAAGGGACAGGAGGCGTTGGCGTTCTGGCTCCGGGTGTTCAGGACCAGCGAGAAAGAAGGAAGGGACAGGAGGCGTTGGCCTCTGGCTCCGGGTGTTCAGAACCAGCGGGAGAGGGGGGAGGGCATGGCGTAGGCGTAGCCCTGTTGGTAGTCGCAGCCGAGGCGGTTCGCTATCTCGATATGGGTCTGGGTCTCCACCCCTTCACACACCACGGCCATGCCGAGTCGCTGCAGGTATTTCACCAGCCCCACCAGCATCTTCAAGGCGTGTGAGGTGCACGCCGCCTGCAGCAGCAGGGAGCGATCCAGCTTGACTACCTCGTAGGGCAGTGCCATCAGCCGCTGAAAGTTGCACTCCAGGGAGCCGAAGTCGTCGCAGGCGATGTGGGCGCCATGGGCGCGCAGCACCTCTATCAGCGCCCTGTACTGGCTCTCCAGCCGGGTGTGCTCCAGCACCTCGAACCAGATGTCGATCCCCACCTTGCGGGCCTGTATCAACACCAGCAGCAACAGATTCTGATAGGTCGGACTGGAAGGCGCCGGGTTGAGGTTGATGGAGAGCGTATAGGGGCCTTTTTGCGCGAGTACGGGCAGGTCGCGCAGTATGGCCCTGAGCATGACGATATCCAGATGCAGGGACTCGTCCTGGCTGAGCGAGGCAAAATCGATGCCCTGATAACATTGCGCCACCGGATCCCAGCGCCTGGCCAGCGCCTCGTACCCCTTGACCTGACGGTCCCGACCGATGATCGGCTGGTAAAAGGGAACGGCAACATCTGCCATGGCCATCATTGCCATGGCACTCATCGGATACTCTTCTTTGAACGCAAACATGGCACTCACCTGATGGACGAATATGGCTGCGCATCATACAAGGCGCAGTCATCCAGCCGCTGTAGGAATTGTCTGATAATCAACCTGCTGCTTGCGTGGGCAGGGGCTGGCTGGAGAGTCGCGAGGGAGATCCGTCAGGAAGCAGGGGCGCGTGATGAAATGGGTCCCAGGGAGGTCGGGTGAGGTGTCAGCGAAGTGCGTGTTCCGGCTGGTGGCCTCCGGCATCAAGGATGGGCGTACCATGCATGGCCTGGGCCAGCCACTCCCAGTCCAGTGGCGGTGTGCCGGCCTTGAAGCGCTGGTAGGCCTGGCCCTGATGGATGGTTAGAAACAGGGTTGTCGACAGGCCGAGGCGATTGAGATAACGCACCATGACGTCCCCTTGATAATGGCGCAGCCGTTGCTGCAGCTGGGGCAGGCTCAAGCCCTGCTCCTGGCCGGTTTCATCCCAGATTGCAAACATGCGAGGTGGCTCCTGACGGTGAGGAGTCCACTGTTTCGAAAAACGCGGAGCAGGGCAATTGTCAGATCTGACAGTGCCGAATGGAATCTTTCCAGAAAAGCGAAAACCCGGCGCAAGGCCGGGTTTTCTGAAGGATGGTGGAGGGAGAAGGATTCGAACCTTCGAAGGCAGAGCCGTCAGATTTACAGTCTGATCCCTTTGGCCGCTCGGGAACCCCTCCACAGGGGTACTACTTTTTACAGGCCTTGCATGCAATACAGGAAGATGGTGGAGGGAGAAGGATTCGAACCTTCGAAGGCAGAGCCGTCAGATTTACAGTCTGATCCCTTTGGCCGCTCGGGAACCCCTCCACGCGGTATTTTCCTGATTGTTCGCACTTGAATGGTGGAGGGAGAAGGATTCGAACCTTCGAAGGCAGAGCCGTCAGATTTACAGTCTGATCCCTTTGGCCGCTCGGGAACCCCTCCCCAAGTGCGAGGCCGCATACTACCAGATCCGGCAAGCTTGTGAACCCCCAGGCCGCATTATGACGACAAAAAAGTGTCGACTGGTTATTTTTTGATATCTCTCGCTCAAAATTCACGCTTTTCAATGACTTTTATGTCGATGTCCACAGCGGAGGTCGGCAGGGAGGAGATACACAGAGGAGCCACGATGGGCTCCTCTTTTTTATGCGGCAAAGGATGGCAGTGGCGAGGCTCAGGCGTCGGAGGGGCGCGCCTGCTGGCAACCCTGCACCGCGTGGGCGATGAGTTCGAGGGCGCTCTGCTCGCAGGGGGGCAGCTCCTCGTCACATTGGCCGAGCGGGGTGACGCGCTCGCCCCATTTGATGAGGGCGGCACCCCAGGTCAGGCCGGCCCCGAAGGCGGCGGTGAGCAGATAGCTGCCTGGCTTGACCCGGCCCTGCTCCAGCGCCTCGCACAGGGCGATGGGCACGGTGGCGGCGGAGGTGTTGCCGTACTGCTCTATGTTGACCATCACCTTCTCCATGGGGGCGTTCATGCGCTTGGCCAGGGTCTCTATGATGCGCACGTTGGCCTGGTGCGGCACTATGAGGTCGACTTGCTCGGGGGTTATGCCGGCCTGGGTCAGCACGACGCCGGTGGCCTCGCCCATGCCGCGCACGGCGCGCTTGAAGATCTCCTGCCCCTCGAAGTTGAAGGTGAACAGGCCGTCGATGTCGGCGAAACGCACCCGATCGGTGCCGAAGTTCGGCACGTGCAGTATCTCTCGCGCCTCGCTGTCACAGCCGAGCTTGCTGGCAATCAGGCCGCTCTTCTGCTCGCTCGCCTCTATCACCACGGCGCCGGCACCGTCGCCAAACAGCACGGCAGTGTCGCGCTTGGCCCAGTCCAGCAACTGGGTGAGGCGCTCTGCGCCTATCACCAGTACCTTCTGCATCATGCCGGTCTGCACCAGGGAGGTGGCGACCGAGAGTGCGTAGACAAAGCCGGTACAGGCGGCATTGAGGTCGAACACCGCCGCCTTGTGGGCGCCCAGGGCCTGCTGCACGGCAGAGGCACAGTTGGGCACCAGCGTGCCCGGGGTGGCGGTGGCGAGTATGATGCCATCGAGTTCACCGGCGTCCAGACCGGCGCAGGCCAGGGCGCGGCGGGCGGCCAGGGTGGCGAGTGCCTGGGTGCTGACATGGGAGACCCGACGGGCCTTGATGCCGGTACGCGGATAGATCCACTCATCCGAGGTATCCATGATGGTGCTGAGGGCATCGTTGGTCAGCACTGCGGGAGGCAGACATTTGCCCCAGCCGGTGATATTGGCGTATTTCATCTTGTTATCGCTTCTTGTTGTGGATCGCCCGCGGGCGGAAGACATTGCGCAATTATGTCGTACAGGGTTTCCAGTGTCATCCCGCGGGGAGGGGAGCGCAAGGGGGCGCAGGGGGAACAAGGTCGTGATTTTGCTTAAATTCCCGCGCCTCCTTGTCTTAAGATGAGAGCCCGACCCAGGTTCTCCCTTCCCGAGGTGTTGTCAGTGCACAAAGCGAATCTCAACCTGTTGCCCACCCTCAAGGTGTTGCTGGAGACCCGCAACATCAGCCGGGCGGCTGAGCTGCTGCACCTGAGTCAGCCCTCCATCAGCAAGCAGCTCGGCCAGCTGCGCAGCGAGTTTGGTGACGAGCTGCTGGTGCGGGAGGGGCAGCGCTGGCTGCTGACGCCGCGGGCAGAGAGTCTGGCGGCGGCGCTGGCCGACTCGCTCGGTGCACTGGATCGGCTCTATGCGGCGCCGGAGTTTGCCCCCGAGCGCTGCGAGCGGGTGTTCCGGCTCGCCTCCTCCGACTACGTGGCCCAGCATATCCTGCCCGACATCTGCGCGGCGCTGGCCAGGGCGGCGCCCCGGGCGGCGCTGGAGTACAGCCTGTGGGACAAGCGCCAGCTGCCGCAGCTGTGGCAGTCCGAGCTGGATCTGGTCTCCACCATCACCGAGCTGGTGCCGGATCAGATCCGGGGGCTGCACCAGGGGGAGGACAGGCTGGTGATGCTGATGGGGCGCCACCATCCGCTCTCGGGCACGGCGCCCAGCCTGGATGACTACCTCGCCTGGCCCCATCTGCAGGTGAGCGGCGGCGGCGACAAGGACAGCCCGGTGGAGCAGGTGCTGGCGCCCCGGGGGCTCTCCCGCCGCTGGTTTGCCCGGGTGCCCTTCTTCCAGGCCGCGGTGGAGGTGCTGCTGCGTACCGACTGCCTGATGACCACCCCGGCCCACATCGCCTGGCAGCTCTCCCGGGAGCACGCCCTGAGTTTTTGTGATCTGCCCTTCGCCACCCGGGTGCAGCAGTATCATCTGCTATGGCACCAGCGCCACCACCTGGATCCGGCCCACCGCTGGTTTCGCGAGCTGGCCTACCCCTTCCTGCGGGATCATCTGCAGCGCACCCTGGGGGAGAGCCGCAAACAGCTGGGGCTGAAGGCAGACCCGCTCCGCTAGGGCAGTCGGTTATGCCAGCCTATAGCCGTTGGCTATGGACTCTATTCATAACTTTCACTTCTGGCATAGCTGGCCGCCTCCTACCCTGATCCCAGTTAGAGACATTCGACTAGAGAGAAGGAAAGGGTATGGAAATGACGAGTTGGCTGGCGCTCGCCGCCATTTGCGCGATGGGGGCCATCAGTCCGGGGCCCAGCCTGGCGCTGATCATCCGCAACACGGTACAGGGGGGGCAGGGCCACGGGGTGGCCACGGCGCTCGGCCACGGCCTGGGGGTGGGGATCTACGCCCTCATCACGGCGTTGGGTCTCTCGCTGCTGATCACCCAGACCCCGCTGCTGTTTGATCTGATCCGCTACGGCGGCGCCGCCTTCCTCGCCTGGCTCGGAGTCAAGGCGCTGCTGGCCAAGCCCGCCAGTGGCGACGCTGCCGACGAGACGGTGCACGGTGCCCGTGGTCGTCAGGGGGCATTCGAAGGCTTTATGGTGGCCTTCTTGAACCCCCAGCTTGCCATCTTCTTCATCGCCCTGTTCAGCCAGTTCGTGCACGCTGATACCGGCTGGCGCGAGGGGAGCATCATGATGCTGACCGCCGGCGGCATAGACGCGCTCTGGTACGTGCTGGTGGCCCTGGTGCTCTCCCGTGGTCCTGTGCTGGCCTGGCTCAAGGCCAAGTCTTTCGTGATCGACAAGGTCAGCGGCCTGGTGTTGCTGGGATTGGCGCTCAAGGTGGTGATCTAGACCCGCGTTGGGTGCCAGCGTAGTCGGCACCCTCTCTCTGCTCCCTTCTTCCCTGGCGGGAGAAGGGTTGGGGATGAGGGGGCAGCCATATGTGCTTTTCCGTGTACCAGGTCAATCCTGCATTCTGCGGTGATCTTAAGCGGGATCAAGGTGAAGGGCGCCCGGTCTCGCTAGAGTGACGGGCATTTCTCGTCCGCCTTCAGACCAGACCCATGCAGGATCACACCCAGACTAACCGCCTCGAGCTGCTGGCCCCGGCCAGGAACCTCGCCTATGGCATCGAAGCCATCAACCATGGCGCCGATGCCGTCTATATGGGCGGCCCCGCCTTCGGCGCCCGCAGCGCGGCGGGCAACTCCCTCGAAGATATCGAAGCGCTGGCCCGCCACGCCCACCGCTTCGGCGCCCAGGTGTTCGTCGCCTTCAACACCCTGCTGCATGACCACGAGCTGGAGCAGGCCCGGCGCCTGACCCACCAGATCTACGAAGCCGGGGCCGATGCGCTTATCGTGCAGGACATGGGGCTGCTGGCCCTGGATCTGCCCCCCATCGCGCTGCACGCCAGCACTCAGACCGACAACCGCACGCCGGAAAAGGTGAAGTTTCTGCAGGACGTGGGTTTCTCCCAGGTGGTGCTGGCCCGGGAATTGTCCCTAGAGCAGATCCGTGCCATCAGCGCCCAGACCCAGGTGCAGCTGGAATTCTTTATCCACGGCGCCCTGTGCGTCTCCTACAGCGGTCAGTGCAACATCAGCCACGCCCGCACCGGGCGCAGCGCGAACCGTGGTGAGTGTGCCCAGCTCTGCCGGCTGCCCTGCTCCCTGCAAACGCCAGGGGGGGAGGTGCTGGTGGAGAACAGTCACCTGCTCTCCTTGAAGGACATGGATCAGAGCGTGAACCTGGAGGCGCTGATCGCCGCGGGCATCCGTTCCTTCAAGATTGAGGGGCGCCTCAAGAGGCTGGACTACGTCAAAAACGTCACCGCCTGGTATCGCCAGAAGCTGGACTCCATCCTGGAGCGCCGCCCCGATCTGGTGGCCGCCTCCGCCGGTCGTTGCAGCTACGGCTTCACGCCGGATCCGAAGAAGAGCTTCAACCGGGGCAGCACCGACTACTTCCTCCATGGCCGAAAGCCGGACATCGACTCGCCGCGCAGCCCGAAATATCTGGGTGAGCCGCTCGGGCGCGTCAGCAGGGTGACCCGAGATGGCATCGAGATCGACGGCAAACCCGTGACCCTCAACAATGGCGACGGCCTCGGCTTCTTCAAGCCGGGGGGCGAGCTGGTGGGGATGCGCCTGAACAAGGTGGATGGCAAGCAGTTGCTGCTGTCGGGGCCCATACCCGGGCTCAAGGTCGGCGCCGAAATCTACCGCAACCACGATCAGGCCTTCAGCAAGCTTCTGGAAAAGGCCAGCGCCGCTCGCCGCATCCGGGTCGATATGCGGCTCTGTGAGTGCGATGAGGGATTGCGACTCGAACTTGTGGACGAGCAGGGCGTCGGCGCCGGCGTCACGCTTCCCTGCGACAAGCAGCCGGCCGACAACCCGGCGCGGGCGCTGCAACAGGCGCGCGACCAGCTCGGCAAACTCGGCAACACCCTGTTTGTGGCGCGCCAGATTGAGTTGGTGCTGACGAGGCCGCTGTTTATTGCCGCATCCATGCTCAACGGCCTGCGCCGGGACGGCATTGCCGCCCTGGAGGCGGCGCGTCTGGCCGCCTACCGGCGACCCGAGCGGCGCATCCCGTTGCGAGGCGCCATCTATCCCCAGCACCGGCTCTCCTACCTCGGCAACGTGCTGAACAGCGCGGCCGAGGACTTCTTTCGCGAGCACGGGGTGGGGCGCATCGCCCCCGCCTATGAGGCGAACCAGGAGCTGGGGGAGGTGGTGCTGATGACAACGAAGCACTGCATCCGCTACAGCCAGCACCTCTGCCCGAAGGAGGTGCCCGGCCTCAAGGCCGAGCCGCTGGAGCTCAAGATGGGCAAGGACAGCTTCCGCCTGCGCTTTGACTGCCATCGCTGCGAGATGCAGGTGATGGGCAGCCTAAAGGGGTGATGGCCTAGTCCTGGCCCCCTTTCTGGGGGATGCCCGGTGTCAGGCATCCATCACCAGAGTGGGCCATGACTTGGGGGAAGGAGTGTGCTCTTATCAGGGGGAACTGCGAAGAGGAGCTGTCATCTTTCTTCGTGAGAGGCTCGATGCCTTATTCGAGCCTCTATGTCTGTGTTATCACCCCAAGGAATGAGGTTTAGACGGATCTATGCTCGCACTCTCGATAGTCAGTCCACACGGTACAAATATCGCCTCAGGTAAAAAGACATTGGAAGTCCGTTCTTGGTGCCCCCCATCTTTGCCTGTTCGTGATCTATTGGTCGTTGAAAATTCAGTATTTTTATCTCTCGATATGTCTGTCGATCCTGATGGCAAAGTCGTTGCGATCGTCGACATTGAAGAGGTTCATGAATGGCAACCCGATGAAGTCGCCGCCGCCTGCTCGAGTGGCTGGGTGCCCGGCTACTGGGCTTGGCGTATTGCCAATGTTCGCCCCATTGTTGATGGCCCCGTTGTGCCCGCCCAGCGCAAGCTGTATGAGATTGACCCACAGAGCCTGACGCCGGGCATGAGCTATCAGGTGGCGGACAACGCCGAGCCCCATCGCTCTTACACCGAGCAGGGCGCCCGGCTCTTTATCGTCGACTGAGCCACCCTCTTTCCCGCTTCCCTTTATGTGTCAGGAACTTGCCATGCTTGAACTCAGACCGAACTGTGAATGCTGTGACCGGGATCTGCCCGCCGACACGGCGACGGCCTATATCTGCTCCTTCGAGTGCACTTTCTGCGCCGAGTGCAACGATCAGTATCTGCACCTGACCTGCCCCAACTGTGGCGGCGAGCTGGTCAGGCGCCCGCGCCGCCCGGCGGCCAAGCTGGTGAACAACCCCGCCTCCCTCAAGCGCGTCTTCAACCCGGCACTGAAAGCGGCCCTGAGCAAGGGACGCTAGGGCTGCCGGGCACACATGCGGGCAAGCCACCATTTGAATTCTTGCCTACGCCTCCAGTCGTCAGGGGGAAACGGTATGGCTGTGGAACCATGACGGGTGGACAAGACGAGGCTGCTGGGAGGTCTGTACCGGTGGGCGAGCGCCCACCGGTGGGTTCGGTCGCAACCCTGGCAGGTTGCCGACGACACACTATGGTTTGGCGAACTGATCGGCGCTGAGCACCTCGATGCCAACGAACGGCTGATCGCCCTCGACCCAGGCATCGTGCCCCGGTGGAATGGTGTAGGACTCCCCGGCGTTGATGGTCTTGAGGGTGCCATCTGCGAGACGGACCGTGAGCGACCCCGAGACGGCGTAACCCAGGTGCGAGAGCTGGCATTGCTCCGTTTTGACGACCGGTTTGATGCAGTCAGACCAGCGCCAGCCGGGGGCGAAGTTGAACCGCCCTATGGTGTAGCCATCGAGTTTGACGACCTCGACCCGGGTCTTGTCGGGGGTGCGCACCTCGTCTGGGGCGCCGTGGGACTTCACCTGGAATTCAGTGACGGTGACTGGAGTGGACATGTTTCCTCCTCGTTTCAAACGGATCGCGGCGATAGCCGCGATCGGATCGCCAGGAAACACGCCGTGATCTCGATAGTCAGCAAGCTGCCAACGCGCAGCGTCATCCCGGTATTCGAAGTATTCGCCCAAACTCCCGTCGGCGCCGTGCTTTGAGGCCAGTGACCGGCAAGTATTCAACCCGGGGGCGGCGTCCCGCTTTCACCTTCTCTCGGAGTCATCGGTATAACCGTTTTTTTTCAATCTCTTGTCTGGTTGGTGCCAGACGAGGTGTTGTCTGGCCGTGCAGGCTGGATGGGATGAATGGCCAGGGGCCGGACGGCCCCTGGTTGTGGAAACACAGAGCCGTGGGTCAGCGCGAAATCCCCTCGAGGTGCAGTAGCGCCTGCTTGATGGGCAGGCCGCCCGCATAGCCGGTCAGGCTGCCACTTTGGCCAATCACGCGATGGCAGGGCACTATGATGGAGAGCGGGTTGCGGCCGTTCGCGGCGCCCACCGCACGGCTCGCGCTCGGCTTGCCGATGGCGCGGGCGATGTCGCCGTAGCTGCGCGTCTCGCCATAGGGGATGTCGCACAGTGCCTGCCACACCGCCTGCTGAAACGCCGTGCCCCGCGCCGCGAGCGGCAGCGTGAAGCGCTGCAACCGGCCCGCGAAGTAGTCTCGAAACTCCGCGAGGAAGGGGGCGAGCGCCTCGCCGTCCTGCCGCCAGTCGCTCATGTCTGGCAGCGGCCGCAGCCCGGCCACGAAGTCCACGTGCACCAGACCGCGCTCATCGATGGCGACCAGCAGATCGCCGCAGCGGGTGGGCAACATATCGTAACGGATCATGGGGTTGTCTCCTTGGGTTCGTTGTCCGGGTTTGCCCGGGTCGGGTCTGTCAGCAGCGCGGGCTGCTCGCTCATGGCGTGCCACAGCCAGCTCGCGGCATAGGCGCGCCACGGTTGCCAGGGGGTGCTGCGCGCTTCCACCTCCTTTACCGGCAGCTTGGTGCCGCCCCCCAGCGCCTTTTGCAGCACGAGATCCGAGGCGGGGAAGGCGTCCGTGTCCAGCCCGCAGCGCAGCCGCCAGTACGCGACCGTCCAGGGCCCAATGCCCGGCAGCGCGAGCAGTTGCTCGTCGCTCGCGCTGCCAAGGGTGAGCGCGCCGCTCGCGAGCGCCGAGGCCAATCCCTGCAGCGTGCGGATGCGGCTGCCCGGCATGCCGATGCCGTCGAGATTGAGCTCGCACAACTGCGCCGGCGTGGGTAGCTGCGCCGTGCCGAACTGCGCCAGGGTGCGCGCCACCAGGCGCCCCATGATGGTGATGGCGCCCTTGACCGACACCTGCTGGCCGACGATGGCGCGCAGCATCACCTCGTACTCGTCCCAGCCCCCCGGCAGTCGCACCCCGGGCCAGCGCCCCTGTATCCGCGCCAGCAGCGGATCCTGCCCGAGTTGCTTGCCGATGCGCACCATGTCCGCATCGAGATCCCACATGCGGCGCACGCGATACAGGATGTCCGGTAGTGCACTCGGCGGCAGATCCTGCACCGTCAGCCTGAGCCTGTTCCCCTCAAGGGGCTCGATGCGGACGAGCCCCTCCTGCTCACCAACCCGGTGGCGTCGCTCATAACCGTGCTCATCCACCCGTTCCAGCCCCGGAATGGCGCGCAGCCGGTAGAACGCGAGCATGGCCTGCGCATCGAACGGCGGGCGATACATCAGTTGCAACTGCAGGCTTGCCTGCGGTGTCTGCGCTGGCGCACCGCCTTCCTGTTTGCGCAGGGCACCGGGCGTCAGTCCGTACGCCTGGTGCCAGGCATCGTTGAAGCGGCGAATGCTCGCAAAGCCCGACGCGAACGCGACGTCCGTGATGGGCAGCCGCGTCTCCGTCAGCAGCCGCTTCGCGAGCAACAGGCGGCGCGTCTGCTCCACCTGTTTTGGCGAGGCGCCGAGGTGTTGCTCGAACTGACGCCGCAGCGTGCGCTCAGTGATCCCGGCCTGCGCCGCGAGCGCGCCCAGGCTGTGCTCCGCGAGCTCACCGCGCTCGATGCGCGCCAGCACTTGGGCGACCAGCGGCGGCAGATCCCCGCTCTGGGACGGTGCGAGCTCCGGGCGACAGCGCAGGCAGGGGCGCAGCCCGTGCTGCTCCGCCGCCGCCGCGAAGCGAAAATAGCGCACGTTGTGCTCGTGCGGCGCCCGCGCAGGGCAGATGGGGCGGCAATAGATGCCGGTGGACAGCACGCCGGTGAAGAAGCGGCCGTCGAAACGCGCGTCTCGCGCTAGCCGGGCGGCATGGCACTGCTCGCGCGTGAGGCCGGGAATAACCTCGTCCCTGGGGGATTCATGTGAGGGCACTGTGGTCATGGCATGACTCGGATTTCTGTGGGCATGTCCCAGAGACTAAGCGGGGGCGAGAGGGGTGACTAGCCAAAAACGGACAGGGATAGCAAAAAAAGTCGGGCGCTCGGGGAGAGGATAACAGGGCGCAGCGCGAGGCTGCGCCCTGGGAAGGCGCTTACTTCAAATAGCGCTGCTCGAGGTGCTTGCGCAGCCACTGCGGATTCAGCGCCTCGCCGGTCGCGCGACGGATGAGCTCGTCCGTGCCGTGCAGGCTGCCCTGGGACCAGATGTGGCGGCCGAGCCAGCCAAAGATCTCCGGCAGGCGGCCCGCCGCGATGAGCTGCCCCATGTCGCCGAGTTCACGTTCCAGCGCGAAGCGCAGCTGCGCTGCGTACATGGCGCCGAGCGTGTAGCTCGGGAAGTAACCAAACGAGCCGTCCGTCCAGTGAATGTCCTGCATGCAGCCATTCTGGTAGTTGCCCTTCGTGGACAGCCCGAGCCACTGCTGCATCTTGCCGTCCCACAGCGCCGGTATGTCCGCGACCTCGATGCGCCCCTCGATGAGATCGCGCTCCAGCTCGTAGCGCAGTATGACGTGCGCCGGGTAGGTCACCTCGTCCGCATCGACGCGGATGAAACCGGGCTCGACCCTGTTGTACAGCCGCTCGAGGTTCGCCGGTGCGAGTGCGGCCTGCTCGCCGAAGTGCGCGCGGATGCGCGGCGCTAGCAGCGAAAGGAACGCGGGCGCATGGCCGAGCTGCATCTCGCAGAACAGGCTCTGGCTCTCGTGAATGCCCATGGATCGCGCCTCGGCGACCGGCTGACCAAGCAGATGGCGCGGCAGCCCCTGCTCGTAGCGTGCGTGGCCCGTCTCGTGGACTATGCCCATCAGGCTGGAGACGAATTCGTCCTCGTTGTAGCGCGTGGTGATGCGCACGTCCGTCGGCACACCGCCGCAGAACGGGTGGCTGCTCACGTCGAGCCGGCCGTGGGTAAAATCAAAGCCGAGCAGCCCCATCACCTCCTGACCGAGCGCCTGCTGCGTCGCGATGGGGAAGGGGCCTTGTGGGGTGAGGATGGCGTCGCTCTTCTGCCGCTCGCTCACGGTCTGGATGAGGCCGGGCAGCCAGCTCGTGAGATCGCCGAAGATCTGGTCCAGTCTCTCGCTCGTCATGCCGGGCTCGTACAGCGCCAGCATGGCGTCATAGGGGCGCACCCCGAGCGCCTCGGCGCGAAGCCGTGCCACTTCCCGCGACAGGCGCACCACCTCCTCGAGGTTAGGGGCAAAGCCTGCCCAGTCGTTCTCCTTGCGCTGGCGGCGCCAGGCGTGCTCGCACTTGCTGCCGGCCAAGGAGAGCGCCTCCACCAGCTCGCTTGGCAGCAGGCTCGCATCCTGCCAGTGGCGCTTGATCTCCGCGAGGTTGGCGCGCTGGATCGCGTCCAGCGGTTCGCTCTCGGCCTTGGCAATCCAGTCGCCGAGTTCGGGGGCGGTGCGCTTGCCGTGGATCAGCACGCCGAGCTCCGCCATCGCCTCGGCGCGGGCCTCGTTGCCGCCCTCCGGCATCATGGCGGCCTGATCCCAGCCGCAGATGGCGGACAGGTGGGAGAGGCGGTGCAGTTGTTGCTGATGTTGTTCGAGTTTCTGGTATGACATGGGATTGTCCTTGTTATCGTCCCTGATGGTATGCACCCCGTACCTGGCATGATCGGGGCAGCCCGATGCTAGCACTGTGCCGCGGGCGGGGGCCACCCTCAGGCGGTCAGCCGAGGCGCTTCTGGTGACGCTCGCGGTTCTCGGCCTTCTTGCGCTCGCTCTTTCGCAGCAGCACATAGAGGGCGCCGCTGCCGCCATGGCGACGCTCGGCACTGTGGATGGCCATCACCGCAGGCAGTTGCGGCAACCAGGCGCTGACATGGCTCTTGAGCAGGGCGCGCGGGGTGCTGCGCTCCCCCTTGCCGTGCAGGATCAGCAGGCAGCGGATATCCCGCACCTCGCACTCCGCAATGAACTGCACCAGGGCGATTCGCGCCTCCTTGATGGTCTTGTGGTGCAGGTCGAGGGAGCCTTGCAGCTCGTACTTGCCGAGCCGCAGCTTCTTGTAGACCCCCTCCTGCACGCCGTCGCGCTTGAAGCCGACGATGTCGTGGGGATCCAGCATGGGGACAGCCTCCATGCTGAGGTGATCCAGGGTGAGCTGTTCGGCGGTGGCGGCCTCCCGGCGCGCGAGTTGCGCCTCGGTCGGCAGGCTGTTGCCCGCGCTGGGGGCTATGTGGTCGCTGCGCAGCGGCCGCACGTCGGCCACTTCCTGCAGGAACAGTGAGAGTTCGTCGTTATGAGACACGGCAGGCTCCCCGCATGAGAATGAGGGAGGCATTATAGCGGGCCTGGCCTGTGCTTAGAATGGCGGGGCGCGGCGGGCTAAGAGGCCCGCACCTGGTGCCACACCCGGTTATTGACCCTCCTTCGGCGGCTCTGCGTGCATCACCTTGTAGATGAAATAGACCGCGTAGGCGCTGATCAGCAGGAAGGTGCCAATAATCACCAGCATGGACATCAGCCCCACGCTGTTGCCGAACATCAGGTTCATCCAGAATTCCATCTCGTCCACTCCTGTCATTGCGCGATGACAGGCATGATAAATACCTCTTTGGGAGTGAGGAGATGATCTCGATCAACTCCCTTTGTGGTTATTTAATCGGCAGCGAATTCTGTGAGCGGCCTCGCACCCGGCACCCTGCCCGGTGACAGGACGCCTGTCTGGCGGACTTAGTTTGCCGCTGCGGGTTCGGTGAGCGGCGTGATGCGCCAGCCTTGCTGCTCCAGCAGCGCGAGCAGGCCCTGCTCGCCGTAAAGGTGCAGCGCCCCTACCACGATAAAGCTCTCGTTTGGCAGGCCGGGCCACCGCTTGACCCAGTTGCGGTTGCGCTCCGCCAGCAGGGTCTGCTCCAGCCAGGCTTGCAGCTTGGGCGGTGCCATCTCCTCCTTGAGCAGGTTGATCAGGGTGGCCTGATCCCCGTCCTGCCACGCCTTCATGACCTCGGCGAACCCCTTCTCGAGGTCCGGCAACTCATCCAGGGTGCTCTCCAGCATCAGGGTCTGGTTGTCACCGACGCTCGCGAGATAGCCGAGCTGTTCCAGCAGGGTCTCCAATCCGATGATGGGTTTGCCGCCGTCGTTTGCCCGCTTGGCGAAGTGCTGATCCACCCCGAATTCACCGCGGTAACCGGTGCGCTCCAGCGCGGCCTGGGTCAGGGTGATGGCCGCGAACCAGGGACGCAGCGGCGCCAGCATGCTCTCGTTGAGGCCGTTCTGGCCGGCGGCGATCAGGGTGCGCCGGTAGAGATCGATGGGCAGGTGATCCTTGAGCGTCTTGCCATCCACCAGCCGGGTGATGGCCCCCATCTCCTGCCACTGCGCCTGGCTGATGTGGGTCATGTCGACTTCCATCACCAGGGCGTGGCTCTGCTGCCAGGCGCGCTCGACGGGATCCGGCAGGGGATAGAGGGAGGGTTTGCCCGCATGGATGGAACCCAGCAACCAGTGCTGATCGTTGCCCTTGCTGATGCGGTAGAAGGCCGGGTCGGCAAAGGCGTGCAGCGGTAGCAGCAGGCACAGCAGGAAGGGAAGCAGCGTGCGATGGAATCTCATGAGGCACCTTATGTGAGCGGGATGAGTGCTCTATGATAAGTCCTCATTTGTCACAGCCAAGAGGTTTCCCATGCCCCACCTTCGTTTTCGGGCAGTTTCTGTCGACACCCTGCAGCAGATAAGCACGCCCCTGCTGGCGGATCTCTGCGCCCTGACTGGCGGCAAGCCGGAGTTCGTCACCCTGGAGTGCGTTGCCAGCACCCAGGTGAGGGACGGTGCGATCGACGCCGGTTTTCCCTTCGTGGAGCTGGTCTGGTTCGAGCGCCCGCAGGAGGTGCAAGATGCCGCAGCCGCCCTCATCACCCGTCACCTCAAGGCGGTGTTGGGTGAGCAGATCTATGTGGTGGTGCAGGTGCTGCCCATCGTCAAGAGCGCCTACTACAGCAATGGCCAGCACTACTGAGTAGATGCACGTGTTCGGGCGGGGATCAATCCCCGCCGGGGATCAGGCCGACTTGCCGAGGATCCGGTCAAGCCAGCGGCTCGGCAACAGGCGACGCAATATGCTGAACAACCTGGTGGGCAGGGTGACCGGGTATCGATGCCTGGGGCGTTTGCTCTGGAGCGCGTGCAGCAGCGGCGGTATGCAGGCCTCGCTCGGCAGCGTGAAGCCGCTGGTAGAGCCCTCTTTCTCCAGCCGGGTCAGGGTCTGGCGATAGGCGCCCTGATGGCGGCTCTGGGCCGGATCGATGTGGCGTACGAAGGCGTCGCGGGCATTGGCGCGAAACCGGGTGTCGATGGGGCCGGGCTCGATCAGGCTGATGTGCACGCCACTGCCCTCGAGTTCGAGGCGCAAGGTGTCGGTGTAGCCTTCCAGCGCGAACTTGCTGGCGTTATAGGCGCCGCGATACTTCATGGCCACCAGGCCAAGCACCGAGCTGTTCTGCACTATCCGCCCCTCACCTGCGGCCAGCATGGCCGGCAGCACCTGACGAATGAGATGGTGCCAGCCAAACAGGTTGGTGTTGAACTGCGCCTTGAGCGCCTCCGTGGGCAAGTCTTCCAGCGCGCCGGGCTGGCCGTAGGCACCGTTGTTGAACAGCCCGAACAGGCGCCCCCCGGTCAGGGCCAGCGCCTCTGCCGCCCCCCGCTCTATGCTGGCGGTGTCCGCCAGATCCAGCTGCACCGCCAGCAGACCCTGCTGCTGCAACTGGGCGACATCCTCGGCCTTGCGGGCGGAAGCGATCACGGTGAAGCCGTGGGCGCCGAGCGCATTGGCGGCGGCGAGGCCGATGCCGCTGGAGCAGCCTGTGATAAGCACGAAGGGGTGGGGCATGAAGATCATCCTGATTGGCGGCCAGCACAGGGCCGAAGTGGGCATGGTAGCCCGAGTGCCACCAAAAACAAAACCGGGCCACGTGGCCCGGTTTTCGATCAGAACAGATGCCTGATTACATGATGGTGAACGGCATGATGATGTGGAACTTGACGTCATGCTCGGAGCTGAACATGTTCGGGTAGTACCAGCTGCCCTTGTCGTCCTGCTCGTTGTTGTAATCGGTGTAGTGCAGCTTGAACAGGGTGCCCTTCAGCTTGCCGTCCTGCACCGTGTACATGACGTCGAAGTTGACGGCCCACTCTTTGCCCGGCTCCAGGGTGCCGTCGCCGTTGTTGGCATCCCAACCGTAGGCACCGGAGACACCGGCGGCCCAACCCGGAGCACCGACCAGATCATCCAGGGTACGTGTGGTACCGAAGAACACGGCCTTCTCTTCGTTGTGGTTCCAGTCTGAGCGGGAATCCCACCAGATCTCGTTCGCACCCTGGGAGTTGCCGTAGCCACGGGTCAGACGGGGCAGGTAGTTGCCCAGATCCCCTTCGGCCTTGGTGTAGAGACCTTCCAGGCGGAAGGCATAGGGGCCGGCTGCCCAGCTGGCGGTCAGGGCCTGTTGCCATGCCAGACCGTCATAGTCTTCGTTCTCGGTGTCGGAACCGTAGAACTGGTAGCTGGTGTTCAGGCCACCCAGCACGTCAAACTTGTGAGCCAGCTTGAAGTGGTAGCTGTCCATGTAGCCTTCGGACTGACCGAAGCCACCTGTGATGGCAGTGCCGTTCTCGAAGGTGTAACGGGCTGCCAGACCGTGGATGTAGTCGATCTTGTTCGCATCGGTGAAGGGATCGCTGGCATAGGGGCTGCTCTTGGAGAAGCCGGCGGTGTTCTTGAACCAGGGCGCCTTGTACTCATCGGCGATGGCGTAGGTCAGGTAGAGGCCGCCGAAGTTGCCTTCGATCTGGCCACCGCGGTAGGTACCGGGTTGATAGGACCAGTTGACGCCCAGGATGCCGGGTACATAGAGCTGGGTGTAACCCCCCTTGGCGGTGACAGCGTCACCGAACTTGAACTTCAGGGCGGCGGTGGAGAGGCTGAAGCCATTCTCGGGAACACCGTCACCACCTGAACCCCACTGGTCGCCCCAGAAGGAGAACTCGTTCTCTTCGTTGACCCCGTTGCTCTCGTCAACGGCCAGGTCATAGGCGCCAAAGCCGCCGACATCCAGTCCGACCATGCCCCAGGCATAACCGGAGTTGTAGTTCAGGGCTGCCTGGGTGGTAGCATGGCTCAGGTTGGAGTGGTATTTGCCGTCCTGACCCGGACCGGCCTGGACGCGATCACGCTCGCGCTGGAAGTAGAACAGGCCGCCTGTCAGCTTGCCTTCGTCGATGAAGGCTTCATAGGACTTGCCGTAGTCCGGGCTCATCATGTCTTGAGCCGCGGATGCCATGCCGGGGGCGAGCAGCGCCGCAACCACGGCGGCACTCAAAGAGGCGCGCTTGAAGATCACTTTTTCCATTTGTTATTGCTCCTGATTTTATGGACTTAGCTTTTTTTCCGGCAGTCGGGCAGGCGCCCGCCGCTCGGTATTGGCATTGCAATCAACACCCCGTAGGGCAAAAGAAATTGTTCTGTGTTGTGCCCATATGCCCGGATGCCTTGGCGCATCAACGAAGGGCAATCTGCATCTTTACAGTCATTATTTTTTAGGTCTCGATCCTTGGCGATCTGACACCACCAAGAGTACGTTCGCGGTGCGAAATATCAACATGAAGTTCCCGCCAAGTTTCAAAAATATGACCGAGTGCAAATAATCATGATTCTTGGTGTGGGCACTCCCAGCCCACTCGTGTCGGTAATGAGAGCGTTTTCAGGTGGTTTTTTCCGTTAACCGGAAGGGAGCTGGGCGCGGATGCAGAACTTTCTTTGTTAACCTGGCGGCAACATATAATTTTGTGTCACAAAAAAAGATATTCATCCTTGTCGGGGTTGTGTCTCCTGCTCGGCGCGTGGAGCAGGCTCCCCCGAGGGGTCATGGGCGCGAGGGACGGAGGGGGTTAACCGGGTGCGGGCATATCAGGGAACAGGCCGGGCGCCTCAAGGGGGGCCCGGCCCGATAGGGGGAGGGCGACTCAGGCCTGACTCAGGATCCGGGGGATCTGCTGAGCCTGGTGGTGGATGTGCTCCGATACCTGCACCGAGAGGCGGCTGCCCTGGCGGGCGTGCTGGCTGATGCGGCCGATGAGGGCGGCGAAGCTGGCGAGCCTGTGCTCCTGGCTCCTGGCGTTGTCGGCACCCTGCAGGGCGATAACGGCGGTGCTGCGCGCCATCTCCCGCACCGTCTGGGTGGTCTGGCGCAACTGTTCGGCCTGCTGGCGCTGCGCGGCTGCCTCTGCGGTGATGCGGGCCAGCACGGTGGCGAGCTGATCTCCTGCCTGGGTGAGGCTCGCCAGGATCTCCGTGATCTGGCCGAGGGAGCGCTGGGTGTCGGCGGAGAGGTGGCGCACTTCGTCGGCGACCACCGCGAAGCCGCGTCCCTGCTCACCGGCACGGGCCGCTTCTATGGCGGCGTTGAGCGCCAGCAGGTTGGTCTGCTGGGAGATGTGGCCGATGACGTCGACGATGGCGGTCACATCTTCCACCGAGCGGGTCAGCTGGGCCAGGGCGCCGCTGCTCTCGTCGATGGCGAGCCCGGTCTGGGCGGTGGCCGCCAGCATGCCCCCCACCAGCAGCTCGCTCTGGCTCATGGAGTGCTCATTGTGCTGGGCGTGCTCCGCTATCTCGGCGGCGACCTGGTGCACCTCGCCGGCAAGTTGATTGAGCTCCTGCATCATGGTGTCGCTCTCATCCACCGCCTGCTCGGTGGTGCGGGTGCTGTGGTGGATCTCCTGCACCTGCTCCACCATCTCCTGCAGGCTGGAGGAGACGCTCGAGAGCTGCCCCGCCTTCTGCTGTTGATCCTGTTGCAGGCGCTCGATCAGGCGGTTGTAGCTCGCGACTATGTCGGCCAGTTCGTTGCGCTCGCGCCCCGTTGCCAGCAACTGCGCCTGCCCGGTGGCATCGAGCTGCAGGAAGGCCGCCCGCAGTCGCAACAATGGCCTGACCAGCCAGCGGCGCTGCACCAGGGCAAACAGCAGGGCGACCACCACCAGGCAGAGCGCCAGGGAGCCGAGCACGGTGGCGAGCTCCCGGTTCATCGTCTGACGAGCGGCGGCGAGCTGCTCCCCCAGTTGCTCGCCGGCCTGCAGCAGCTGCGCGATGTCCTGCTGCACCATCTGGCGCGCGGCCTGCTGCTGTTGCAGCGCCTTGCGGCTGTTCTCCAGCTCCTGGGGATAGCGTTTTAGCAGGGAGGTCAGCTCGGCTTTGGGCAGCTCCCCGAGCTCCTTGCGCACCGGCTCCCCCAGGGTGAACTCATCGGCAGCGGTCTCCTCGAAGAGGTTCAGACTCGGCAGGGCCGTCAGCGCGTCCGCCTGCTTTTGCAGAGCGGCGAGTTCGAACTGCAATCCTTCGAGGCGCTTGGCGCTCGCCTGCTCCATGTAGTTCTGGCGCTGGTGGGCGAGGGCGGGCAGGGTCGCCAGTATGTCGGCGGCCCCCTGGCGGTAGGCCTCGGCGCTGGCCGGATCCAGGTCAGCACCCTGCTGGCCGTAACGCAGCAGCGCCCGGGCCTGGGTGCTCAGCTCGTTCTCGGCGTTTTGCAGCAGCCACTGGCTGTTGCCGGAGAGCTTGCCCGCCGCCAGGTAGTCCCCCTCGATGCGTGCCCCCATCTGTTCGAGCAGGGCACGCAGCGGACTGGTTTGCGACCCGTCTTGCTGCGCCAGCAGCGAGAGCGCCTGCTGGCGCACTCCCTGGGCTTCGGCCAGGCGCAGGGGATCGCCGCTGCCGAGGTAGTCGCGAAGCGCCCCCTGCAGGGGGCCGCTCAGTTGTTGTTGCAGGCGTTCCTGCTGGCGCTGGGCCTGTTCGGCCCGATTGAACTGCTGCCAGCCGTGAAACAGGGCGGTGGCCTGAACGCCGGCCACCAGCAGCAGTACGAGGGAGGAGAGGGAGGCATAATGAGCAATTTTCACATCAGAGTCCTGCTTGAACCACGCAATGGGCGTGAGCTTAAGCAGGCCTGATGGCGTTTTTATGACAGTGGCTCTGCCACTGGCCGAGTCTTGGGTGTTTTCACCAGCAAACCGAGCAGGGCTCCGCCCATGATGAGAGCCCCCGCCAGCAGGTGGCGCGGGGTGAGCTGCTCACCGTTGAGCCAGACCAGCAGCAGGGTGCTCAGCAAGGGGGTGAGGTAGGCGAGCGCCCCGATGCGGCGCGGATCCCCGTCCCGCAGCGCCAGATACCAGGTGACGAAGGCCGCCCCCATGGGGCCGAGGGCCAGCCCGGCGATGAGCAGCCAGTCTGCCTGGGGGATCTGGTCGAAGGGCAGCGGCCCCTCCAGCCCCCAGGCAAGCAGCAGCGCCAGCAGCCCGGCGGGCAGGCAGGCGGCCGCCGTGACCACGGCGGGGGCGGGGGGCAGGCGGCGGGAGAGCACGGAATAGGCGCCCCAGACGATGGCGGCGCCGAGCGCCAGCAGGTAGCCGGGTAGGTGGGCCTGCTGCAGTTGCAGGCTGCCGTCCACCATCACCAGCACCGAGCCGACGAGGCCGAGGGCCCCGGCCAGCAGATGATGCAGGCTCAGGGGATGACCCGGCAGCAGCAATGGGGTGAACAGGATGATGCACAGGGGCCAGAGGTAGTTGATGAGGTTCGCCTCCAGCACGGGGGCGTGGCGAAAGCTCATGAACAGCAGCAGGTGATAGAGCAACAGCGCCGTGATGGTCACCAGCCAGGTGAGGGAGCTGGCGCGCCACTGGCGCCAGAACGGCAGGGCGCCTGCGCCACAGAAGAAGAGCACCAGTCCCACCAGCACCAGCGGTGAGACGCTGGTGATTCGGGAGGTGAGGGCAGCGAGCGAGGCCCACAGCAAGATGGTGAGCAGCGCAAAACCGGTGGACTTGTCCCACCAGGAAGAAGCAGACATCCAACACTCCTTTGCAAGATGAATAAAAAAGAGGGCCAGTCTAGCAGACTGGCCCTCGTCACACAGCGTTGCCATGACGCTGCGGGTTATGACTCCCGGCTCGGCACTGCACTGGCCGCCGGCGCCAGGGACTGGCCCCTGACGTACCAGACGATGAGCGCCAGCACCAGCAGCGGCAGCACGGGGTCGAACCAGGTGCCGCCGGAGCCGAATACCAGGTTCAGCAGGGCGACGCCGGTGCCGCCGATGGCCCAGGCGATGGTGGTCGGGATGGACCAGACGATCATCTGCTGCTTGACGTCCGAGATCCCCATCATGCGGTTGACCACCCAGAACAGGCTGTCGTTGAAGTAGCCGAAGAAGAGCGACCCCATGGTGGCAGCCTGAGCCGCCAGCAGCATGTTGACCCCGGGGATCTGCGCCAGTATGGGGGCGGAGATGGAGGCCGCCGTCACCATGGCCACAGTGCCTGAGCCCTGGATGAGGCGCACCAGGGTCGCGACGATGAAGGGGATCAGTATGGGGGAGATGGGCAACTGGGCGATCTGCTCGGCGAGCTGCTGGCCCGCACCGCTGTCGCGCAGCACGGCACCCAGGGCGCCGCCGGCACCGGTCACCAGCAGTATGATGCCGGCCGATTGCAACCCCTCTTCGAGGCGAGCGGCGGTGGCGTGTCTGTCCATGTGCGGCACCAGCGTATAGACCGCCAGCAGCACGCTGATGGCGAGCGCTATGATGGGGGTGCCGATGAAGTTGATGCCCTGCACCAGGGGATTCGCCATCAGGCCGTCCATCCCCTCCAGGGTGGCGAGGGTGGTGAAGATGGCCTTGACGAAGATAAGTACTATGGGCACCAGGATCGGCAGCAGCGACAGGGTCAGGCTCGGCAGGGTCTTGCCTTCCTTCTCCTTGAGGTACTGCTCATAGGTAGCTTGCAGCTCGTCCGGGGTCTGGGCTGCGTTCGCGCCGAACTCGGGGTACTTCTTGTCGAGCCACTGGGCGTAGAAGACGATGCCGAGCACGCAGGGGATGGCCAGGGCCATGCCCATCAGCAGCATGGCGCCTATGTCCACGCCAAACAGACCGGCAACACCGAGCGGCCCCGGGGTCGGCGGCACCGTATGGTGGGTGACCACCAGGCCCCCCGCCAGGGCGACCCCCAGGGTCAGCAGGGAGCGCTTGCCGCTTTTCGCCAGCGCCTTGGCCACCGGATAGAGGATGACGAAGGCGGAATCCACGAAGATGGGGATGCTGACGATGTAGCCCGTGATGGCTAGTGCCCACTCTTCGCGGCGCTTGCCGAGCCACTTGATGAAGCTGTAGGCGATCTGTTCGGCGGCGCCGGAGACCTCAAGCAGACGCCCCATCATGACCCCGAGGCCGATGACGATGCCGATGCTGCCGAGGGTGGAGCCAAAGCCTTGCGTGATGACGGTGAGGGTCTTGTCGATGCTCATGCCACCGGTGATCCCGGCGATGCAGGCCGCCGCCAGCATGGCGATCAGGGCGTGCACCCGGGTGCGGACCACCAGGAATACCAGTACGAAGACGGCGATGACCAGGCCGATGATGGGGGTAGGGATGTCGCTCATGATGCCTCCTGCATGTCATGGGTGATGAAACTGTCGATGATGTCGGCAAACGTCCTGTCTGCCGCGAAGCCGAGGGCGCTGGCCCGCTGGTTGTCGATGCGTCCCGGCCAGCTCGCGACTATGCGCTCGATGGCCGGATCGGCGGCAAACTGCACCCGATCCCGGGCCGCCTGGCCACCGGCCCGGGCGAGGGCCTCCAGCATCTCGCCGACGGTGACGCTGATGCCGGGCAGGTTGATGCTGCGGGCGTCACCTGTGGCGGGAAGCCTGGCCGCCAGCAGGAAGTTCGCGACTACGGTGGCGGGGCTCGAGAGCCAGAGGCGCAGTTCCGGGCTCACCGGGCAGAGGGCGTTCTCACCCTGCAGCGGCTCGCGGATGATGCTGCTGACGAACGACGAGGCGGCGCGGTTCGGCTTGCCCGGCCGTACGCAGATGGTGGGCAGGCGCAGCACCAGGCCATCCACATAGCCCTTGCGGCTGTAGTCGTTGACCAAGAGCTCCCCCATGGCCTTCTGGGCGCCATAGGAGGAGGTCGGGGTGAGCGCGGTGCCATCGTTCACCAGCTCAGGCAGCGGGCCGCCATAGACGGCGAGCGAACTGGTGAAGACGAAGCGGATGCCGGGGCGGGTGTGGCGGCAGGCCTCCAGCAGGGTGCGGGTGGTGTCCAGATTGACCTTCCAACCGAGATCGAAGTCCTGCTCTGCGTGGCTGCTGACGATGGCTGCCAGGTGGTAGACCACGGTTGTCCGCTCGCTGATCAGGGACTCGGCGACACCGGTTTCGGTGAGGTCGGCCTTCAGGCAGCGCACCCTGGGATCCGGCAGGGGGGATTGCGGCTGCTGGATGTCCACCAGCAGCAGCTCGGTGAAGGGGTGGGGGCCTTGCAGCAGGGCCCGGGCCAGTTTCTGGCCCAGGAAGCCACCGCCGCCGGTGATGATGATTTGCATCTCGTTATCCTCAGACTCGTTCATGTGTAGGTTGTGTTTCTTATTGTTGTGTCAGCCAGCCCAGCCCTTCCCGGGTGCCGGCTCTGGGGTTGTATTCGCAGCCAATCCAGTCGTGGTAGCCCGCCTGCGCCAGCACCTTGAACAGGTGGGGGTAGGCGATCTCCCCCTCGTCCGGCTCGTGGCGATCCGGTACCGAAGCTATCTGGACGTGGCCGATGGCCGGTCCCAGCTTGCCGATGAGACGGGTGAGATCCCCGTCCATGATCTGGGCGTGGTAGAGGTCGAGCTGCACCCCCACGTTGGGTCTGTCTATCTCCTGCACCAGGGCCAGGGCGTCGAGCTGGTGAGCCAGGAAGTAGCCGGGCACGTCCCGATCATTGAGAGGCTCAAGCAGCACCTTGATGCCGTCTGCGGCCAGGAAGTCGGCGGCGAAGCGGATGTTCTCGATCAGGGTCTGGCTGTGGGTCGCCAGGCTGTGTGTCGGGTCGACTATGCCGCTCATGGCGTGCACCTTGGTGCAGCCGAGCGCCAGGGCGTAGTCACGCACGCTTGGCAGGTGAGCGCGAAACTCTGCCTCCCGCCCCGGGATGGCAGCCATGCCGCGCTCCCCCGCCCCCCAGTTGCCCGGCGGCATGTTGAACAGGGCCTGGGAGAGGCCGTTCTCGCGCAGCAGGCGGCCCAGCTCGGCGGCCGGCCACTCGTAGGGGAACAGGAACTCCACCGCCTCGAAGCCTGCCTCGCGGGCGGCGGCGAAGCGCTCCAGGAACGGCAGCTCGGTAAACAGCATGGTGAGATTGGCGGCAAACTTGCTCATGGCGTGATGCTCCTCAATGCGTTGTGTTCGTATCGGGTCAGAGAGGCGGACCAGGATTGGCTCATGGCTTCAGGCTCCTCAATTCGGTGATCTCGGGTTCGCTCAGGTAGCGGATGGACTGGCCATGGAGCATCAGTGCCAGGCGCGCCGTCTCCTCCAGCTCCTCCATGTTGTTGACCGCATCCACCAGATCCTTGCCCGTCACCACGGGGCCGTGGTTGGCGAGCAGGAAGGCGTTGCCCTCGGGGGCGCGGCGCCCCAGCTCCTCGGCGATGCGGGCATCCCCCGGCTTGTAGTAGGGGATGAGCGGCAACTGGCCGACCCGCATCACGTAGTAGGGGGTGAAGGGGCGGATGACGTTGGCCGGATCCAGCCCCTCCAGGCAGGAGAGGGCGGTCAGGTAAGTGCAGTGCAGGTGCACCACGGCCCGGCAGTCCGGATTGTTGTGATAGATGGCGAGGTGGAAGGCCACCTCCTTGGAGGGGCGGTCACCCCCCAGGTGTTCCCCCTGCAGGTTGACGTGAGAGAGCCTGTCGGCGCTCAGACGTCCCAGGCAGGAGCCGGTCGGGGTGGCGATCAGGGTGCCGTCCGGCAGCAGGGCGGAGAGGTTGCCAGCGCCCCCGGTGGCATAGCCGCGCTGGAAGAGGGAGGCCCCCAGCATCACCATGGTGTCGCGCAGTGCCTGTTCAGTCATGGAAGTACTCCTGAGCCTTGTCGAAGAAGTCGTCGCTCCCGAAATTGCCGGACTTGAGGGCCAGCGACAGCGGGGCGTCGATGGCCCGTACCCAGGGCACACCGGGGGCGATTTGCGGGCCTATGTGGAACGCCTTGACGCCGAGGGCCTGGGTGACCCGGCTCGAGGTCTCGCCACCGGCGATGATGAAACGGTCCACGCCTGCGTCTTGCAGCAGTTGGGCGAGGCGGGCAAAGCAGTGCTCCACCGCGTCGCTGGCTGCCTGCTGGCCGTGGGTCTCCTGAATGCGGGCCAGCTCCACCGGGCTGGTGGTGGCGTAGACCAGCGGCGCCGGGGTGAGGGGCTGGGCCAGTACCCAGTGAGCCAGCTCGGCCGGGTAGTCGGCATCCTCGAGGCAGCGCACTACATCCAGCGCCAGCGCGGGGGCGTGCTGGCGATAGCGGGCCACCTGGCGGTTGGTCATCTCGGAGCAGGAGCCCGACAGCACCACGGCGCGGGTGCCTCTGGGCCAGCCAGCCTCGCGGGCACCTTGCAGATCGCCGCTGCCAAGCTGGCGGGCCAGGCCGATGGCGAGGCCGGAGCCACCTGTCACCAGGGGCATGTCGAGGGCGGCGGTGGCGATATCCAGCAGGTGTTGCTCGGTCAGGGTGTCGACCACGGCGTAGCGCACACCAGCTTGTGTTAGCTGCTCAAAGGCGTCGGCAATGGCATCGGGGCCTTGAGCTATGGTGGTGAACGGCACCAGACCGGCGCGGCCCTGGGCCTGCCCCTCCATCAGCCGCAGCAGATTGCTGTCGGTCATGGGGGTGATGGGGTGGTGGCGCATGCCGGATTCGGCCAGTGGCTGGGCACCGACGAAGAGGTTGCCCTGATAGACGGTGCGACCGTTGACCGGCAGGGCCGGGCAGATCAGGGTGAAGTCGTGGCCAAGCGCCGCCAGCAGAGCGTCGGTGACCGGGCCTATGTTGCCCGCCGCCGTGCTGTCGAAGGTGGAGCAGTATTTCTGGTAGATGCGCGGGCAGCCGCGGGCCTTGAGCCAGGCCAGGGCAGCCAGGGAGTCGCGCACCGCTTCGCCCGCCGGGCAGGAGCGGCTCTTGAGGCTGATCACCACGGCATCGACCTGGGGCAGATCCCCGTCATGCTCCGGCACGCCGGCGAGTTGCAGGGTGGAGAGGCCGTTCTCCACCAGGAAGCCGGCGATGTCGGTGGCGCCGGTGAAGTCGTCTGCGATGACACCGAGTTTCATGCTTGATCCTCCTGACCCGGCAGCTGGATGCCGGAGAAGATCTTGATGACGGCGCTGTCATCTTCCTGGCCGTGCCCTGCGTTGCTGGCGCCGAGGAACATGTTGAGGGCGGTGCTCGCGAGCGGCAACGGGAAGCGCAGCGCCTTGGCGGTGTCCGCCACCAGGGTGAGATCCTTGACGAAGATGTCCACTGCGGAGCGGGCCTGGTAGTCGCCGGTCAGCACCCGGGGCATGCGGTTTTCAAACATCCAGGAGTTGCCGGCGGCATGGGTCACCACGTCATACATGAGATCCAGCGACACGCCGGCCCGACTGGCCAGGGCCATGGCTTCGGCGGCAACGGCGATGTGCACCCCGGCCAGCAGCTGATGGATGATCTTGACGGTGCTGCCCTGGCCCGGTTCGCTGCCGACCCGGTAGAGCTTGCCTGAGACTGCATCCAGCACAGGGGCCAGCTTGTCGAAGGCGGTGTCTGATCCTGCGGCCATCACAGTCATCTCGCCCGCGTCGGCCTTGATGGCGCCACCGGAGACAGGGGCGTCCAGCATCGGCAGCCCCAGTTGTGCCAGCTCGGCGGCCAGGGCGCTCGCCTCTTCGGCCGCAATGGTGGAGGAGACCATGATGGCGGTGCCCGGTTTGAGGTGGCGAGCCAGCCCCTCTTCGCCGAGCAGGATGCGGCGCACCTGGGTGGCGTTGACCACCAGCAACAACACAGCATCGAGCGTCTCGGCCAGAGGTCTGGCATCGGCCATGACGGCGGCGGCACCGGCCTGCTGCAACTGGCTGCGGGCCTGCTCGCTGAGATCAATGCCGTAGGTGGTGAGCCCGGCCCGCAGGCAGGAGCGGGCGGCGCCCATGCCCATGGCCCCCAGGCCGATGACAGCAACATGATAGGAAGTGCTCATCTCGTGATTCCTCGATAACGACTGATGAGCAGATAGTAGAGGCTTGTGACGGTGAAATATCAGGCAGGTGTCACAAAAAATAACTTATTTAGTGTTAATTTTTGTTATTTATGCGGATTGAGATTCTTTTGAGTCAATTTTTGGCGTTTTCTATGTGAATAAATGTGATTTGTGAGCCCCTTCGAGCTTATTTATCATTTTTTACCATGTTGCTGGGGTAGAATGGCGCCTCTTTTCCCTGAGGGGTGAGTCAAGATGATTCCCGTAGAGCGACAGCAACGTATCCTGCAACTGCTGGCAGAGCGCGGCGTGGTCAGCATAGTGGAGCTGACCGACTGGTTGCAGGTCTCCCACATGACCATCAGACGCGACATCCAGAAACTGGAGGATCAGGGGCGGGTGCTCTCGGTATCCGGCGGAGTCAGTCTCTCCCAGCGGATCAAGAGCGAGCCCTCCCACGCTACCAAGCGCAGCCTGATGCAGGGGGCCAAGCTGGCCATCGCCCGGCTCGCCGCCGCCCAGGTGAGCGAGGGGTGCACCGTCTATCTGGACGCCGGCACCACCTCTCTGGAGCTGGCCCGGGAGCTGGCGCTGCGGGAAGATCTGATGATAGTGACCAACGACTTCATGGTCTGCGCCTACCTCATCGAGCACGGCCGCTGCCGCCTCTATCACACCGGGGGCCAGGTCATTCGCGAGAACCAGTCCTGCGCCGGGGAGGCCACCGCCCACTTCCTGCGCAACCTCCACCTGGACGTTGCCTTCCTGTCTGCCTCCTCCTGGGATGGACAGGGGATCTCCACCCCGAGCGAGCAGAAGGTGCCGGTGAAGCGGGCCGTGGTGGAGTCGGCGGCAACCCGCATCCTCATCTGTGATTCGTCCAAATATGGCAAGGTCGGCACCTTCAACGTGGTGGGCTGGGATGCAATCGATCAGGTGATCACCGACGAGCAACTGCCCCAGAGCGCCCGCGAGGCATTGGCACAGCACGGGGTCAGGGTGACCATGGCCCCGCTCGCCAGCCTGGCCTCCGGCGTCGAGTGACTGTGTGAGCCTTAGGTTGTCACTCTTTGCCGGCCTGAGGCTCGCTCGTCAGGTTGGCAGAGCCCTGGATCACCTCGCCCGCCTTCTCGATGTCCCGCCCCACCCCGTGTATGGTGTTGCAGCCCAGCAACCAGAGGCTGGCACAGAGCACCAGCAGGGTACGATTCTTGTTCATGCTTCCTCCTTGCATCTTATGGGGTCAGTTTGAGCAGGCACCCCTGGCCTGAATCCGTCAACAGGTAGAGGGCACCGTCGGGGCCCTCCTTGACGGTGCGGATCCGCTCCCCGAGGTCGGTCAGCAGCCGCTCTGCCGACATTATCTTGTCTCCGTCGAGGTGCAGGCGCAACAGGGCCTGGCCGCGCAGGGCGCCGACCAGCAGATCCCCCCGCCACTCCTTGAACAGTTCCCCCTGATAGAAGGTCATGCCCGAGGGGGCGATGGAGGGCACCCAGATCCAGCGCGGCGGCGTCATGCCGGGCGCGCTCTGGCCCAGGCCAATCTTGCCGCCACCGTACTCCTCGCCGAAGGTCACTTTGGGCCAACCGTAGTTGTGGCCGGGCAGGATGAGGTTGACCTCGTCCCCGCCCTGGGGGCCGTGCTCGTGGGCCCAGAACTGCTGGCTGCCGGGACGCAGTGCGGCTCCCTGCATGTTGCGATGGCCCAGGCTCCAGATCTCCGGCAGGGCACCCGCCGTCTTGACGAAGGGATTGTCGGCGGGGACCCGGCCATCCTTGTGCAGGCGTACCGTCTTGCCGAGGTGGTTGTCGAGCGTCTGGGCCCGCTCCCGTTCGCTGTAACGATCGCCGAGGGTGATGAAGAGATAGCCGTCCTCCGTCAACGCCAGACGGGATCCAAAATGGGCGCCGCCGGCCACCTTGGGTTCTTGGCGAAACAGCAGTTGCCAGTCGATGAGGGCCTCCTTTTGCAGCCGGGCCCGGGCCACTGCGGTGCCGGCCCCGCCGTCCCCCGGCTCGCTGTAGCTGAGATAGAGCCAGCCCTCGCCGTCCAGGGCGAGATCGAGCAGGCCTCCCTGGCCCGTGGCGGCGAGGGGCGGCAGGCCCGAGATGAGGTGACGTTTGCCCGCGGCGTCGATGTGCAGCAGGCGGCCCGGGCGCTCGCCAATCAGATAGCCGCCATCCGGCAGCAAGACCAGCCCCCAGGGATGATTTAGACCCTCCACCAGGGGAGTCAGTGTCAGCGCCCGCACCGGGAACACCAGGCAGACAAGCAGCAGTGCAAGCAGTCGCAACAAGGAGGGTCTCCTCTTGGAAAGGGGGCTGGCCGGCGGCGCAACGTCGCTGAAGTATAGGGGAGCGAGATGGCAAAACGTGAGAAACAACAAGCCTCTGCATCGGGCTGGCGCATACACTTCTCTCTGTAACCGTGCCTGCATCCTGAGGGTGCAAGGGGCGGAGGATGTCGCACCGAACTGCCGATCATGAACTCGTTTTAGAGTCATGCCCACCGGCGCCCGGCCAGACCCGTGATCATGGAGGACAAGATGTCATCACCCGCGTTGGCGCCAAGGCGCTCCCTGTCCGATCTGCTGGCCGGCGTCACCGCGGCGGCGGTCGTGTTGCCCAAGGCCATGGCCTACGCCAGCGTGGCCGGTCTGCCGGTGGCTATCGGTCTCTATACCGCGTTTGTGCCCATGGTGCTTTACGCCCTGTTGGGCTCCTCCCGAGTGCTCAGTGTCAGCTCCACCAGTACCCTGGCGATCCTGACTGCGACCCAGCTCGGACTGGTGGTGCCGGATGGGGATCCCGGTCGGCTGATCACGGTGACGGCCACTCTGACCCTGCTGGTGGGGGCCATGCTGATGCTGGCGGCGGTGCTGCGCCTCGGCTTCGTGGCGAACTTCATCTCCCTGCCGGTGCTGGTGGGGTTCAAGAGCGGCATCGGGCTGGTGATCATCCTCGATCAGCTGCCCAAGCTATTCGGTGTGCACATCCAGAAGGAGAACTTCTTTCTGGATCTCTATCACCTGGGGCTGGCGCTGCCCCAGACCTCCTGGCTGACCCTGGGAGTCGCTCTCGTCACCCTGGTGGTGCTGGTGTTCATGGAGTGGCGCTTTCCCCATTCTCCCGCCCCCTTGCTGGGGGTGGGCATCGGCATCGCGCTGGTGTGGGGCTTTGGCCTGAACGAGGCAGGGGTCGCCATCGTCGGGAGCATTCCCACCGGCTTGCCCGCCCTGACGATGCCGGATCTGACCCTGGTGTTGCAACTGCTGCCGGGGGCGGCGGGCATCGCGCTGATGAGCTTCACCGAGACCATAGCCGCAGGCCGGGCCTTCGTGGGCAAGGAAGAGCCGGAGATCAAT
Organism: Aeromonas media; assembly: GCF_020423125.1. Taxonomy (NCBI): domain Bacteria; kingdom Pseudomonadati; phylum Pseudomonadota; class Gammaproteobacteria; order Aeromonadales; family Aeromonadaceae; genus Aeromonas; species Aeromonas media. Next base: position 3,481,129 of record NZ_CP075564.1, on the reverse strand, counting down.
CCGAACCGCGAGCTGGTGGCCACCGGGCTGGCCAACCTGGGGGGAGCCTTCTGCGGCAGCATGCCGGCAGGGGGGGGGACCTCCCAGACCGCCGTGGTGCGCTCCGTCGGGGGCGTCAGCCAGTGGGCCTCTGCGGTCACCGCCGCCATGGCGCTGGCCACCATGATCTTCCTCGCCCCGCTGCTCTCCTGGCTGCCGAGCGCCACCCTGGCGGTGGTGGTCATCGTCTATTCGGTGGGGCTCATCCAGCCGGGGGAGTTTCGCAAGATAGGGCAGATTCGCATGATGGAGTTTCGCTGGGCCGCCATCGCCTGCCTGGGAGTGCTGCTGTTCGGCACCCTGGAGGGGATAGTGGTCGCCATCCTGGCCTCCTTGCTGGGGCTGGCCAGCCAGACGGCGCAGCCACCCGTCTATGTGATTGGCCGAAAACCCGGGGAGGATGTGCTGCGGCCGCTGGCCGCGCGTCATCCCGATGACGAGACGGTCCCCGGCCTGTTGATCCTGCGCCCGGAGGGGCGCCTCTTCTTCATCAATGTGCAGCATGTGGCCGCCCGGATCCGCGAGCTTATCGAGACTCACCAGCCCGAGGTGGTGGTGCTGGACATGAGCCGGGTGCAGGACGTGGAGTACTCGGCCCTGATGATGCTGATGGAGGGGGAGCAGCAGGCGCGCGCCCGGGGCGTCACCCTCTGGCTGGCCGGGCTCAATCCCGGGGTGCTCGAGAACGTGCGTCGCAGCGGGTTGGCCAGTCAGCTCGGGGAGAGCCGCATGCTGTTCAATGCCAGGGCGGCCATCCGCCAGTATCAACAGGGCAGGGCGTGAGGGAGCAAGGGGTGAGCCAGAGGCTCCCCCTTGACGGTGATCAGAACAGTTCCGGGATCACCCGGAACGGGTGCTCCGAGGCCTTGACCTTGCCAATCTTGCGTTTGGGCAGCTTGACCGGTTCGGCCGGCAGTTCCTCGTAGGGAACGTGGGCCAGCAGATGGGAGATGATGTTGAGCCGCACCCGCTTCTTGTCCTCGGAGCGGGCCACGAACCAGGGAGCCCAGGCGGTGTCGGTGGCGGTGAACATGGCATCCCGCGCCCGGGTGTAGTCATCCCAGCGATCGAAGGACTTGATGTCCATGGGGGAGAGCTTCCAGATCTTGCGACCATCGTCGATGCGATCCCGCAGCCGCCGCTCCTGCTCCTGTGGGGTCACCTCCAGCCAATACTTCAGCAATATGATGCCCGAGTCGACCATGGCCTGTTCCACCATGGGAACCCCCGCCAGGAATTTGTCGCTCGCCTCCTGGCTGCAAAAGCCCATGACACGCTCCACCCCGGCCCTGTTGTACCAGCTGCGATCGAAAATGACGATCTCGCCCGCCGCCGGCAGGTGCGGGATGTAGCGCTGGAAATAGAGCTGGCTCTTCTCCCGTTCGGTGGGGGCCGGCAGCGCGATGACCCTGAACACCCGGGGACTGACCCGCTCGGTGATCGCCTTGATGGTCCCCCCCTTGCCAGCGCCGTCGCGCCCTTCGAACACTATGCAGACCTTGAGTCCCTTGTGCACCACCCACTGCTGCAGTTTCACCAGCTCCACATGCAGGCGACGCAGTTCCTTCTCGTATGCCTTGTTGCCAAGCGGCTTGGACTCTGCTGCCGGAGCAGGCTGTTCAGTCGTAGATTTTTTTTTGCTGGCCATGATTCCCTTCTCTTGATGCGAGCCAATGAAGAATGGTCGTCGTCATCGACGGCCCACATCCTGAGTGTAATCGAGCGCAGGGCTGGGTACAGATGCGAAGTGCCGCGGTGGGACAGGGATCAAGTGAAAGTCGTGGGTGGCCTTATGGATCTCGTTCGGGGCGTCCAACAAACAGAGGGGCACCATCTCGTTGGCCAGCATTTGGTTATCGTGTCCCGCAACCAAGATATCTTCCGGAATGCGTAACCCTGCCTCCGCAATGGCCTGATAGCAGCCCTGGGTCATGTAGTCACTGCAGCAGAAGACCGCGTCTGGTGTGTTGGGGAGTGCCAGCAGCTGCCGGGTCTGCTCATAGGCCTCGCGCAGCGGCCAGTTAGCGACGCGTACCCATTGTGGAGCCGGGATCCGGTCATTTGATCAGGGCTTGGCGATATCCCTCCAGCCGTAGGTTGTTGGCCTCCCTCCAGGGTTTCCCCTGAATGAGAGCTTCACCGCGCTCGAACCGTTGAGCACCAGAGATACAGTAGATTGGGAGACGCCGGCTGCGGCGGCGATGGCACTCATGGTGATGCGTTGCTTGTTCATCGATATGACCAGCCCCTGTCATCAAGCTAATATTATTAGTTTTTTTTCTCGTCAATCATACCCCACCAGATTGGGGGAACCAGCCATGTTATCGTCATCAGCGCGGATCAATACGATCGATAAACACCCAATCCAGGCTGTCAACGCGCTTAAAAACGGTATGTTAACCAGACGTTGCAATGAGCCTTGGTCTGGCTCATTTTGTGACTGACCACCAAATTCCATCTAACACCCTTTGCTATTAATATGATTAGCAAATAAAAATTAGCTCATAAATATTAAACATTAGCAAAAGGGGGGGGCGATGGCGGTACAACAGTGGTCAACAGAACAGGCCTGGCAGTGGTGGAGCAAGCAGCCCTGGCTGAGAGGGTTCAACTACTTGCCCAGAACCGCCGTCAACTGGACGGAGATGTGGCAACGGGAGACCTTCGATCTCCCGACCATCAGGCAGGAGTTAGCGTGGGCCAGAGAGGTGGGCTACAACACCCTGCGCACCAACCTGCCCTTCATCGTCTGGCAGGTGGACAGAGATGGCCTGATCGCCCGCATCGACGACTTCCTGGCGGTGGCGGCCGCAGAGGGGATCAGCGTCATGCTGACCCCCATGGATGATTGCGGCTTCTCCGGCGATCACCCCTATCTGGGCCCGCAAAAAGAGCCTGTCAAAAACCTGCACAACAGTCAGGCAGCGGCGAGCCCTGGACGCAACGTCGTCATGGATGTCACCCAATGGTGTGAACTGGAGCGTTACATCAAGGATGTCGTCGGCATGTTCGCCCAGGATGAACGTATTCTGGTGTGGGATCTCTACAACGAGCCGACCAATCGCGGCATTTTCCGTGGCCCCAATCAGCATGAAGAGTTCGATCCTGCCATGGAGCCCTACAGCCATCATCTGATGGAGCTGGCCTTCAGCTGGGCGCGCGAGGCCAATCCCTGCCAGCCGCTGACGGTCTGTGCCTGGCATGCTGCCAACCACTTTAGCCCGGACGATCCCATCTTCACTCATCCCACCGACCTCCGGGCAATGGCGCTGTCGGATGTGATCAGCTTCCATGCCTATCAGTCACTCGAACTGCTGGAAAAAAGTCTGGAAATCGTCGCGACCTACGATCGCCCCCTGCTCTGCACCGAGTGGCTCGCTCGCCATGCCAAGTCGTTCATGCATGAGCAACTGCCTATCTTCAAGGAGCGCAAGATCGCCTGTTACCAATGGGGACTGGTCAAGGGGAGAACCCAGACGCATCTGCCCTGGCCCAATATCCAGCGAGCCGTTCCGGAGTACGCGGACACCTGGTTCCACGACCTGCTCGAGGCGGATGGCTCCCCCTATGACGAGCGTGAGGTCGCCCTGATCCAGTCCCTGACCACCGAATAAGAAAGACTCCTCCGAGGCGATGCCAACCCATCGGCATCGCCTCACCCTACACATAGAGGTCATATCATGAAGAAGATAAAGCTGCTGGCATTGCTGGTCGCGGGGGCAACGCTTTCTCCCATTACCCTGGCACAAACCACACTGCAATACTGGACCCTGCTCAACGGCGGCGATGGCGCGCGCATGAAGCAACTGGTCGACGGTTTCAATGCCAGCCAGGGTGACTACAAAATAGAGACTACCACCCTGAACTGGGGTGAACCCTTCTATACCAAACTCAAGACCGCCTCTGTCATGGGCAGCGGTCCGGACATGGCGACCATCCATCTCTCCAAGATCTCCGGCCTGACCCAGACCCAGGGCCTTGAGCCCATCAATCCCGAGGTTCTGAAGCAGGCTGGCTACGATAGCAACCAGCTTTTCCCGCTGCTCTGGAAGCAATCGAACGTCGATGACAAGACCTATGCTCTGCCCATCGATACCCATGCCATGGTGCTCTATTACAACAAGCGCATCGCGGCCAAGGCCGGCTTGCTGGATGAGCAGGGTAGACTCAAGCCCATTGCCTCGCTGGCGCAGTTTGATGCGGCGCTCAAAAGCGTGAAAGAGCAAGGGGCGATGGGTCTGAGCATGGAGACTTCGCCCATGTCCTACATGCCTTACCGTCTCTGGCTCTCCATGATCAGCCAGCAGGGCGGCAAGACCATAGAGAACAACGAGTTTGTCTATGGCGAGGCGGGTAGGCAGGCGATGGCGGCGATGGCCAGGTGGTACGCCGACGGCTACGCCACCAAGGGGCTGGATTACGCTTCCTCCACCACGGAGTTCATGACCGGCCGCTCGGCCTTGATGCTCAATGGCGTCTGGGAGCTCCCCTCCGTTACCGACGGCATGAAGAGCGGCAAGCTTGGATTCGAAGTGGGCATCGCATCTCTCCCCTCCTTCTTCAACGGTAGCAGGGCCGCCTGGGCCGACTCCCACGCATTGGCCATTCCGCGCAATAAAGACAAACCCATCTCCGACGAAAAAGTGCTGGGGATTGCCAAATTTGCCAACTATATCAACCAGAACGCCCTCACCTGGGCCGAAGGGGGCCACATTCCGGCCTACGAGCCGACGGTCGCCACCCAGGCGTTCAAGGAGATGCCACTGCTCGCGGATTATGTCAGCGAGACGGCCAGCAACATCGTCTATGACCCGGATGGCTGGTACAGCGGGGCGGCTGGCCCCCTGCAGGCCACCGCCTCCAAGTACTTCCCGGCGGCGCTGACCGGTCAGTTGCCCATCGAGAAGGCGCTGCAGATGTTCGAGCGCGATGCGGGCAAGTTCATGAGTCGTCCGGCACGTTAATGACCCTGGGGCAGAAGGCCAATCCTCTGCCTCCCGGTTTCCTTCATTCCAGGCCCGAGTTCAGATATGGATAATAAAGACACTGCCAGAACCACCGTCGGTCGTTTTGGTGCCCTGATGACGCCTTGGCTCATGTTGGCGCCCTTCTTGCTCGCCTTTTTGCTCTTCTTTGTCATTCCTGCATTGCAAACGTTGCAGTTGAGTTTCACCGACAGCGGGCTGACCGAGACTCACGGCTATGTTGGTTTTGCCAACTATGTGGAGCTGCTGCAGGACCCCAGCTTCTGGGATTCCTTGCTGCAGACCGCCTACTTTGCCCTGTTGACCGTGATCCCGCTGACTGCTCTGGGATTGGTCATGGCGATGCTGATCTGCCGTCTCACCCGCTTCGCCGGTCTGGTCCAGGCTATCTTTTTCATCCCCAACATCTTGCCCATCGCAGTCATGGCCATGATCGGTGGCTGGATGCTGCACCCGACCTTCGGCGTGGTGAACCTGGTCGCCGGCACCGAGATCGCCTGGTTCAACGATCCGGACTTTGCCATGCCCATGGTTGCCATCGCCACCATCTGGTGGACCGTTGGCTTCAACGTGCTGCTGTTCATGGCGGCCCTCAAGAACATACCGCAGGACCTCTACGAAGCGGCCAGGCTCGATGGCGCCTCGGAGTGGGGGATCTTTCGCTACATCACATGGCGCCAACTGCGCCCTGTCACCGTGATGGTCTTCGGCCTGCAACTGGTCGCATCCCTCAAAATCTTCGGTCAGACCTATCTGTTGACCGGAGGGGGCCCCTTCGACAGCACCAAAGTGGTTCTGCACTACATGTACGAGACCGGGTTCGTCAACCAGAACGCCGGCTATGCCTCGGCCATCGCCGTGGTCTTCGTGCTGATAGTGCTGCTCATTCTGGTGCTGCAATCCCTGGCTAATCGCTTCATCAATCGTCGAGGCTAAGATGAATAGCAAACTGACATTTACCGCCTTGCTCGCCATCACGTTGACTGTGCTGCTCTGCCTGCTGTGGGGCGCCCCTCTGCTGTGGGCGATCAGCACGGCGCTGCGCCCGGAGGCTCAGACTGTCGCCGGTCTGCAGTGGCTGCCCGATCCCGTCATCTTCGATGCCTTCATCAAGGTGCTGACCATGGGGGATCTGCCCGTCTTCTTCATGAACAGCGTGGTCACCTCGCTGGCGGTTACCCTGGTGACGCTGCTGATCACTGTGCTGGCGGCCTACAGCTTCTCTCAACTGCGTTTCAAGGGGGCGAACCTGCTGTTCTGGTGCTGCATGTTTGGCATCATCTTCCCCTTCGAAGCCTTGGTGATCCCGCTCTTTCGCCAGGTCTACCACATGGGGCTGGCCGACTCTCTGGGGGGGATCATATTGCCTCAGGTGGTGTCACCCATGGTGCTCTTCGTTCTCAAGCGCTTCTTCGATCAGATCCCCAAGGATTTTCGCGAGGCGGCCATCCTCGATGGCGCCCGGGAGTGGCAGGTATTGCTCCGCGTCTATCTGCCTCTCTCCCGGAACATCATTTATGCCATGGCGATCATCACCTTCATGGGGGCGTGGAACAATTTCCTCTGGCCATTCCTGGTGGTCAGCTCCACCGAGAACATGACCATTCCCATCGGTCTGACTCAGCTTAACGACACCTATGGGGTGAGGTATGCCCAGAACATGGCCTCTGCCCTGATCGGTGGCCTGCCGGTCGCCATCCTCTATGTCATGTTCCAGAAGCGTGTCGCGTCGGGCTTCCTCGCCGCCACCGGCCTCAAGGGTTAACGATTCACGGGCCTGCCAAGGCGGGCCCCCTGTTTTTACGGCCGCGATGAGGCCGTCGTGAGAGAGCACCATATGTCCAGCGTATCGCTTAAGCACATCAAGAAGACCTACCCCAATGGCAATGCCGTCATTCACGGCGTGGATCTGGAAATCGAACAGGGGGAGTTCGTCGTCTTCGTCGGCCCCTCCGGCTGCGGCAAGTCGACGCTGCTGCGCATGGTTGCCGGGCTGGAGGATATTTCCGCAGGCGATCTCCACATCGGCAACCTGCGGGCCAATGAGCTCGACGCCGCCAAACGGGGGGTGGCCATGGTATTCCAGTCCTATGCACTCTACCCCCACCTGACGGTGGCCGAGAACATGGGCTTCTCCCTGCTGTTCAACAACACACCGAAGGCCGAGATAGAGACCAAGGTAAACCGGGTGGCGGAGACCCTGCAACTGGCCCACCTGCTGGAGCGCAAACCGGCCGAGCTCTCCGGAGGCCAGCGCCAGCGGGTTGCCATCGGACGAGCCATCGTGCGTGAACCCGAGGTGTTTCTGTTTGATGAGCCGCTCTCCAACCTGGATGCCGCCCTGCGTGGGCAGATGCGTACCGAGCTGGCGCGCCTGCATCAGAAGCTGGGGACCACCATGATCTATGTGACGCACGATCAGGTGGAAGCGATGACGCTGGGGGACCGGATAGTGGTCTTCAACAAGGGCCACATCGAGCAGGTGGGCTCTCCCCTGGATCTTTATCAGCGCCCCGCCACCGAGTTTGTGGCTACCTTCCTCGGCATGCCGAAGATGAACATGTTGACCTGCAAGCTGAAGGGAAAAGATGGCGATCTCTGGCAGCTAACGCCGGGTAAAGGGATCGAGGTGACGGCGTCTGAGTCATGGTTTGACTGCACAGGCCAGAGCAACATCAAGATAGGGATCCGCCCCGAGCATCTGTTGGTGGGGGTTGAAGGCGCCCCGGAGGCCCATCTGCATGGCCGGGTCTCTCTGGTCGAAAACCTCGGTGATGCGGCGATCTTGCACATCAAGTGCGAGGGCATAGAGCGGCTGCTGCTGGCCAAGGTCAATACGGATCGACGGGTGCCTTCATGCGACGAGGCGGTCTCCCTCACCGTCGCTCTCGAATATATCCATCTCTTCGGTGAGCAGGGACAGAGCCTGCGCCGTTGAGCTGAGGGGCGGCGGATCCTGTCCCTCGTGGAGCACCAGTCATGTACCGAATCCTTCTTTCTCTGTTCATTCTATTGGGAACCATCATGCCAGCGCAGGCCAGTTCGACTTTTACCAATCCGATCTTGGGTGATGGCGCCGATCCCTGGGTTGTGCGTCATGATGACGGCTTTTACTACTACACCCAGACCACCGGCAGCGACATCACGCTATGGCGTACCAAAGACATCACCGACCTTGAGAATGCCGAGCGCAAGGTGGTGTGGATGCCGGCTCAGGGCGCCGTCAACGGCACCCATCTCTGGGCCCCCGAACTGCACCTGCTGGACGGTCGCTGGTACATCTATTTCGCCGCATCGGATGGCGACATGGCTCGGCAGCGCATGTATGTGTTGCAGTCAAAAGGGGTGGATCCTTTTGGCGAGTACGCCTTCCCTGCGGGTACCCAGGAGGGCAAGATGGCTGATGCCAGTGACAAATGGGCCATCGACGGCACCGTCCTCGATTACCGGGGGGAACGTTATTTCATCTGGTCAGGCTGGGAGGGAGAGGTTAATGATCAGCAGCGCCTCTATATCGCCAGAATGGCCTCGCCCTGGCAGCTGGCTGGGCCGCGCGTTGAGATCTCCAGACCTGAACTGGCGTGGGAGCGTATCGGCACACCCCAGGTCAACGAGGCTCCCCAGGTGCTGTTAAGCCCAGGGGGGCGACTCTTCCTCACCTATTCCGCCAGCGGCAGCTGGACGGACGATTACTGTCTCGGTCTGCTGGCGCTGGAGGGGGAGGATCCTATGAATCCGGCACACTGGCGCAAGCGGCCTCAGCCCGTCTTTAGCAAGGACGAGGCGCTGGGAGTCTATGGCCCTGGGCATAACGGCTTCTTTATGGACGATGGAGGCCGACCCTGGCTGATCCATCATGCCGCCAAATTCAAAGGGGCGGGCTGGAACAGGGAAATTCATCTGCAACCCTTTGACTGGGATACGCGTGGGCTGCCCTCTTTCGGACTCCCTGTCGGTACCAGCCGACAACAGATGGCACCGCGCTGAGGGCTACGACCGAGGTGTTGAGGTGACTGAATATAAACATGCAGCCCTCTGACTAGAAATAAAGGCGTCGTATTGTCAATATTGCTTTCTGCGGAGTCATCAGACTCCACTTTTAATTATTTAATTCTTAATGAGAGCTGAATTTAATAGAAAGCTGAACCAGGCCTAAATACGTAAATAGAAAACAGACATTGGTGCTTGCAAAATTTTGTTTAAAACAAGAACTGTAAACGATTACATTAATGTGATCGCTATCACCAGATTATTATTTTTTTAGGGAAGGTGCGAATAAGCGGGGAAATTCTTCTCGGCTGACTCAGTCATTTCATTTTTTCAGTTTGAGCCGATCTTTTCTCCCGTAAATGCCTTGAATCAGCCTATTTAGACCGTTTCTTCGCCATTTAAGGCGTTATTCCCAGTTTTTAGTGAGATCTCTCCCACTGACGTATCATTTGGTCCGCCCGAAACAGGTTGGCCAGCGTGAATAACATCGCCAGTTGGTTATCGTTTTTCAGCAACCCCTTGTATCTGGCTTTCACGAAGCCGAACTGTCGCTTGATGATGCGAAATGGGTGCTCCACCTTGGCCCGGATGCTGGCTTTCATGTATTCGATGTTGATGGCCGTTTTGTTCTTGCGTGGATGCTGTTTCAAGGTTCTTACCTTGCCGGGGCGCTCGGCGATCAGCCAGTCCACATCCACCTCAGCCAGCTCCTCGCGCTGTGGCGCCCCTTGGTAGCCGGCATCGGCTGAGACAAATTGCTCCTCTCCATGCAGCAGATTACCCAGCTGATTGAGGTCATGCTCGTTGGCCGCGGTGGTGACTAGGCTGTGGGTCAGGCCACTCTTGGCATCGACACCAATGTGGGCCTTCATGCCAAAGTGCCACTGATTGCCTTTCTTGGTCTGATGCATCTGCGGATCGCGTTGCTGCTCTTTGTTCTTGGTCGAGCTGGGTGCCTCAATGATGGTGGCATCGACCAAGGTGCCTTGAGTCATCATGACGCCTGCTTCGGCCAGCCAGCGATTGATGGTCTTGAACAATTGGCGGGCCAGTTGATGCTGCTCCAGCAGGTGGCGGAAATTCATGATGGTGGTGCGGTCCGGCAAGGCGCTATCCAGGGATAACCGCGCAAACAGACGCATGGAGGCGATTTCGTACAGAGCATCTTCCATCGCGCCATCGCTCAGGTTGTACCAATGCTGCATGCAGTGAATGCGCAGCATGGTTTCCAGCGGATAGGGCCGACGACCATTACCGGCTTTGGGATAAAACGGCTCGATGACTTCCACCATGTTTTGCCATGGCAGAATCTGCTCCATGCGGGACAAGAAAATCTCTTTTCTGGTCTGACGGCGCTTACTGCTGAATTCACTGTCGGCGAAGGTAAGTTGATGACTCATGATGAACCCTGTTCCATGGCTCCAGATGACAAACATGATCTCATATCAGGGACTTGTTCGCACCTTCCTTAGCATTACCATATTCCTGCCACCCATGGTGGATGATTAAAACATACATATGACCATGCCATAAAAAACCACCTCTTTTTATGCAGGTCGAGCATGCACGTCAATTTAATATAATAACTATCGAGGATGTATTTTGAAAAACTCAATTCGCTACATTGTCGCCGCGTCTTTGTCTATCGCAGCCACCAATGCCATTGCTACTGAGGGATTTGATTTTTGGGGTTATTTCCGTGCCGGTGTGGGGACCGGGGCCGATGGCTCAGCTTCAAATAGCATCGGTGGTTCAGATTTCCAGAAGAACAAGATTGGCCGTCTCGGGAACGAGTTTGATAATTATGCCGAGATTGGCTTGGGGAAGGAGCTGAATAACGACGGCGACAAATCTGTTTATATCCAGACCATGTTCAATATGTGGGATGGTGATGCCGATAGTGTCAGTAATGACTCCCCATTCGGCTGGGAAAACATGAACCTGCAATTGCGGAACTTCATGGGGATGGGGGAGACCTCCTGGGCGGGTATTCGTCAATATAATAAAGGCTATTATATTGATATGAACGATTACTTTTACTGGAACCAGACCAATGTGGGTGCCGGTATAGAGCGCATGAACCTCGGTGCAGGTAAATTCTCAGTAGCGGTATTACATCGTGATTTTGAAAATGAGATCGGCACGGATACCCAGCATAGCAAGCATCAGATCAATGCCAATAATCTGGAATTGACCTATGACTCCCTGCCTCTGTGGGAAGGCGGTAGCCTGGCACTCGGATACAAGTTTTTGAATGCCGATCCGTCGGCTGATCAGGTGGATGAGCCAGGTAGCGGTGAGCATGATTACAGCGATGGTCATGCCTTCATGGTGGAATTGAACCAGGCCGTGGCTGGCACAGGGTTTAACAAGACGGTGCTGCAATATTATGTGGATGGTTCAGCGGCACAAGGGGTGCTCATGGGGGCGGCAGATACCCTCAATGGCAACGTCAAGAGTGGTAGCGGTTACGCGATCCGCAACTACGGCAGCATTCCGTTGGGTGACCGTTGGGATCTGAGCCATGCCATCAACTATGCAGCGGCCGACAGCATTGAGACCTGGGACAACGATCAGCTCGATGCCACCATGTTTGGTGCCTCAGCCAAATTGGCGTATCACTGGTCTGAAATCACTCGCACCTACGCAGAGGTGGGTTATTTCGCCGATGAGAAGACCGAGAATGGTGCGGATTATGATCGCAGTGGTTCCAAGTACACCGTCGCCCAGGCCTGGTCTCTGGGTCGCAACCAGCCGGAACTGCGTCTCTACGCGAGCTATTTCGACAGCGACAACGACAACTGGAGTGACAGCAGCCACGCTTTTGAAGGCGATGACAGTGATGACACCTGGGTGGTTGGAGTGCAGGCCAACGTCTGGTGGTAATGACGTAGCCTCACCTGAAGGCTAGATATGGCGCTTGCCTGGGGCATATCGACAGTGGCCAGGCAAGATAAAAGGCAATCAAAAACAAGGGGCTGGCATCTGATGATGCCAGCCCCTTGTTTTATATGGCGTTCCCGACTGGAGTCGAACCAGTGGCCTGTCCCTTAGGAGGGGATGGTTATAAGAGCTTTTAAATAAAAAATATCGTTAAAAAACAATGATTTAAGTGTATTTTTGGATTTGAATAGCGCTGAAATAGCGCGAAATAATGCTTGCAACGCATGCGCAAATGCATTATTGGGGGTGAAATGAGGTTACGAGATGGCGTCCCAGGCAGGATTCGAACCTGCGACCTTGCCCTTAGGAGGGGCGCGCGCTATCCAGCTGTGCCACTGGGACGTGCGTGCATTATATAAAAATACTAATAAAAATAAACAGCTGCGTAGATTTTCTGTCGGAAAGCTTCTTTTTTAGCCTGATTGGGTGCTTGTTGTTCAGATTTTTTGGTAGGGAGCCACCACACGGCAAAAAATGATTTTTAGTCCTCGATTGCTAACTCCAATCTGACCTCATTAAGGCTTATGTAGTGCCCTTTTTGCCATTCATGATATCGATAATTGGATCGCCTGCGGCCACCGAGGCGCAGATTGGCCCGTTGTCAGCCGACAATCACTGTTTGCCAGGGTCTGAGTTCCATTTCACGATACCTGTAGCAGTTCCGGCCTATTTGGGTTTTGGCGCAGATCACCTCGTTGTCAGCCGACAATCGCTGCCTGTCAGGGTCAGATTTCCATTTCACGATACCTATAGTAGTTCCGGCCAGCGGGTACTCAGGCACAGATAAGCCTGTTGTCAGCCGACAATCACTGTTTGCCAGGGCCATATTTCCATTTCACGATACCTGTAGCACATCGGGCCAGCGGGTACTCCGGCGCAGATCAGCCCGTTGTCAGCCGACAATCGATGTTTGCCAGGGTCAAAATTCCATTCCACGATACCTGTAGCAGTTCAGGCCAGCGGGCCACTCTGGTGCAGATCAGCCCGTTGTCAGCTGACAATCGCAGCCAGTCAGCAGAGAGGGTTCCATTTCACGATACCGATAATGCGGTTGTCAGCGGGGCTGAGGTGCAGATCACTCCGTTGTCAGCTGACAATCGCAGCCAGTCAGCAGCGAGGGTTTCATTTCACGATACCTATAGCGGTTCCGCACTCGGGCACACCGGTGCAGATCACCTCGTTGTCAGCCGACAATCATTGTCTGCCAGGGTCAGAATTCTATTCCACGATACCTGTAGCAGTTCAGGCCAGCGGGCACTCTGGTGCAGATCAGCCCGTTGTCAGCCGACAATTACTGCCTGCCAGGGTCAGAATTCCATTTCACGATACCTGTAGCACATCGGGCCAGCGGGTACTCCGGCGCAGATCAGCCCGTTGTCAGCTGACAATCGCAGCCAGTCAGCAGCGAGGGTTCCATTTCACGATACCTGTAGCAGTTCCGGCCAGCGGGTACTCATGCACAGATCAGCGTGTTGTCAGCCGACACTCGCTGCCTGCAATGAGCCAAATTCCATTTCACGATACCTATAGCTGATAAGCCCCGATGTCGAGCAGCACAAAACAGCGTGTTGTCAGCCGACAATCGAGCTCGCTGGGGTCAAATTTTCATTTCAAGATACCTGTAGCTGATAAGCCCCAATGTCGAGCAGCACAGTTAAGCGTTGTCAGCCGACAATCGCTGCCAGTCAGCAGCGAGGGTTCCATTTCACGATACCTATAGTAGTTCCGGCCAGCGGGCACTCAGGTGCAGATCGGCCCGTTGTCAGCCGACAATTACTGCCTGCCAGGGTCAGAATTCCATTCCACGATACCTGTAGCAGTTCCGGCCAGCGGGCACTCTGGTGCAGATCAGCCCGTTGTCAGCCGACAATCACTGCCTGCCAGGGTCAGAATTCCATTTCACGATACCGATAATGCGGTTGTCAGCGGGGCTGAGGTGCAGAACACTCCGTTGTCAGCTGACAATCGCTGCCAGTCAGCAGCGAGGGTTCCATTTCACGATACCTGTAGCACATCGGGCCAGCGGGTACTCCGGCGCAGATCAGCCCGTTGTCAGCTGACAATCGCAGCCAGTCAGCAGCGAGGGTTCCATTTCACGATACCTGTAGCACTTCGGGCCAGTGGGTATTCTGGTGCAGATCAGCCCGTTGTCAGCCGACAATCGAGCTTGCTGGGGTCAGATTTCCATTTCACGATACCTGTAGCAGTTCCGGCCAGCGGGTACTCATGCACAGATCAGCGTGTTGTCAGCCGACACTCGCTGCCTGCAATGAGCCAAATTCCATTTCACGATACCTATAGCTGATAAGCCCCGATGTCGAGCAGCACAAAACAGCGTGTTGTCAGCCGACAATCGAGCTCGCTGGGGTCAAATTTTCATTTCAAGATACCTGTAGCTGATAAGCCCCAATGTCGAGCAGCACAGTTAAGCGTTGTCAGCCGACAATCGCTGCCAGTCAGCAGCGAGGGTTCCATTTCACGATACCTATAGTAGTTCCGGCCAGCGGGCACTCAGGTGCAGATCGGCCCGTTGTCAGCCGACAATTACTGCCTGCCAGGGTCAGAATTCCATTCCACGATACCTGTAGCAGTTCCGGCCAGCGGGCACTCTGGTGCAGATCAGCCCGTTGTCAGCCGACAATCACTGCCTGCCAGGGTCAGAATTCCATTTCACGATACCGATAATGCGGTTGTCAGCGGGGCTGAGGTGCAGAACACTCCGTTGTCAGCTGACAATCGCTGCCAGTCAGCAGCGAGGGTTCCATTTCACGATACCTATAGCGGTTCCGCACTCGGGCACACCGGTGCAGATCACCTCGTTGTCAGCCGACAATCACTGTCTGCCAGGGCCAGGTTTCCATTTCACGATACCTGTAGCAGTTCCGGCCAGCGGGCACTCTGGTGCAGATCAGCCCGTTGTCAGCCGACAATCACTGCCTGCCAGGGTCAGAATTCTATTTCACGATACCGATAATGCGGTTGTCAGCGGGGCTGAGGTGCAGATCACTCCGTTGTCAGCTGACAATCGCAGCCAGTCAGCAGCGAGGGTTCCATTTCACGATACCGATAATGTGGTTGTCAGCGGCCACTGAGGTGCAGATCCCCCGTTGTCAGCTGACAATCGCAGCCAGTCAGCAGCGAGGGTTCCATTTCACGATACCTGTAGCAGTTCCGTCCAGCGGGCACTCCGGCTCAGATCACCCCGTTGTCAGCCGACAATCGATGTTTGCCTGGGCCAGCATTCCATTTCACGATACCTGTAGTTGTTCAGGCCAGCGGGTACTCAGGTGCAGATTACCTCGTTGTCAGCCGACAATCGATGTTTGCCAGGGGCGGAATTCCATTTCACGATACCTGTAGCAGTTCGGGCCAGCGGCTACTCTGGTGCAGTTCAGCCCGTTGTCAGCCGACAATTGCTACGGTGTGCAGAAATGGATTTCTAGTTAAACAGCAAACGAGATCTGAGATCCGTTTGGCATTTCAACATTGAGCTGTAGTTTTCCCCCAGCAGCCTCGACCCAGCGTTTAAGATCCATCAGTGTAACGTCCTGTACTGATGGTGTTTGATCGCAAATCATTGGTTCGGTGCCAGCCTGGGTCAGCATTTCACGCAGTTGGGTGAGATGAATCTCCAGTCGCATTTGCTCTGCTTTTTCCCTGGCCTGAGTGACAACGTCGGGCATTTCTGTGGTCAATATATCATCAAGCTTGCGTGCCATGGCTACCTCAAAAGAACCCTCGCTGGAGTGGGTCCTGAAAAAGTCATTTTGCGCTGAACGTAAGTGGCTAAGTTCTGTGCAAGATATGAGCAGTATCACCGGTGTGGGTTGAGGTGTCTACGAACGGGCTCCAATGGAGTTTTTTCGTGTTTGCTGCGGCTATGCCGCCAGCAGCTATACCAGTTGTAGGAGAGCTGCGTTGTTCCATTTCTCACTACCGATAATGGTGTGAGATTGATGTGGTGATAGGTATATGGTCGCGGAATCAGGTATTGCTGTTGAATCTTGAAGCTATCGATGAATTGTTACTGTTGGATCACAGAAGTGGGGCGGTGAAAACAGTCAGTAAAACAATGTCAGCCAAGCTGAGCTGACTGACATTAGGTTATCGTATAGCTCTTTTCTTTGTTAACGACATAGACAGTGGAAACTCCACCTTGTCCTAGGGAAGGTGCTAACAAGTCACTTGGCACAAAAACACACCATTCTAAATTATTGATATTAAATGGCTAAACTTTTTAGTTTTGGCACATAGGGTACTTATTCGCACCTTCCTTAGCAGAATGATTGTCGTCATCACCAGATCCCTGCCAGCATGAATAAACTAGTCTAGCAGTAACTAATGGAACCCGTTGAAGGTCGATCTCCGGTGAGAGGATTGCATACAGTACACGTTGAACGATCAAAAGCAGCCTCCCTGTGCAACTCAAATAATTTATCGAAAAATATTGGCACCAAACTACAGCTAGGAGATAATGCTAGGCGATAAACAAATAACTTTTTAGGCGTGATATCCATGAACGATTTTATCAAAACACTGTTGAATATTCGTAGTCTCCGGGCTGCTCTGCGTGAACTACCATTCGAACAACTGATCGAGATTAAGGCAAAAATTGATGAGGTGTTTGCAGAGCGTGAAGCTGCTGAGCTTCGATATCAGGAAGAAAACGCCGAACGTCTGCGTAAGCTGGCAGAGTTCAGCGAGATGTTGAAAAACGCAGGGATTGACCCCAGCGAACTGGTTGGCAGTGCTGCTCCGTCGAAAGCTGACGGAATGGAAAAGTCCAAGCGAGCACCGCGCCCCGCAAAGTACAAGTATCATGAAGATGGCCAAGAAAAAACCTGGACAGGTCAGGGCCGTATGCCGAAAGCCATCGCTGAGGGGGTTGCTAGCGGAAAACCCTTAGAGGATTATTTGATCTAATCCACAATTATCGTAGTCTTGAAGGCAGCCGTAAGGCTGCTTTTTTTATTCATTCTACTATAATAAATTTTGCTTAGGGTGGCATGAGCCATTTTGTTCATGCTACCCGTCAATTACTCTACATGTATAGCGAGTATTACAATGAAAATAATGACCACAAAAGAGGTGGAGGTTATAGCTGATATTCAATGCGACATATGTCATAAAAGCACAACCCCACATATGAACCCAAATTTGTATGATCCACAGTTTGGAGTACTGACTGCAAAATGGGGTTATGGTTCGAAACATGATGGTACGGCATATGAGGTGCATCTATGTGAGGAGTGCTTTTTTACTGTGCTGAGTCAGATAAAAAATATTCGTATAAATGATCATGCGGGTTATGTTGATGATCAATCATTTGGGAGGCTTTTATCTCATAGCCCTGAGCTTATATGACACCATTGGTACGACCAGTTCTAGAAAAGGTATGTCTGTCATAGGATGAGGGCATGCCTTTTTATATAACTTTAATCATCCTATGTCATAGTTTTAATTTCACGGAATAAAATTAAATTCACCATGTAAGTCTAATTAATTTCATATTTTAAATATTAACTTTCGCCAATACCATTGATAACATTAGTCGTTAAATTAATAATTTAGCTCAAAAAATTGTTGATATTATATTTAGTGTTTGCAATACTATAATTAGAGTGAGTATTAAATATCACCGAATAATTTAGGGAAGGTGCGAATAAGTCATATGGCACGAGAGCATTTACTGGTAACCCATTGATATTAAATGACTAAAATTTTCATTTTTTGTTCGTGGGATACTTGTTCGCACTTTCCCTAGATCTCTCCAATCTGGAGTCTGTGGTGAAGTATCTGTTCAGTGGACTAATTATTTACGTTTGATTCAAAACGAATTCGATAAAAGTAGATTTTTTTATGCGATATTCTTCCTCAGATAAACCTTCGCAAGATAGTTTTAACTCATTGTACATATTGGCTAACGAGCTATTAGTCAGTAACTTATCACGAAATGACAAAAAAAATTCAAATTCAGAACCATTAACTACGACTTGAAGTGCAACATTGTCATTTTTATTAGACTCTAACATACATAGTTCAGTGGTTCTTAATGTATCTTTTTTCTCTCTAAAATCCAAGGTCATTAGTGATTGAATAGCTTTTTCAAAGTCGCTGCTATCGACACCTACAAATATATCTAAGTCGCCTTTGGATATAGCAAGTGGAATTGATGATGCTCCGATGTGTTCAACTCTAGCGTTAGGTAGTAAGTTCTTTATTAAGTTATTATAGTGAATGTAATTTTCCTCACAAATTTTTTGATATCTATCTGCACTGTAAAATTTCATATAATTCCTCAAGTTATCGTCTAACGCTAATGAATGAACCTTTTTTGAATATATTTGAGGTGTTTGTTAGGATTGCCATTTTTTATCTAGATCTTTAGCATACAATAAAATTGCTCGCTGATACTCTTTAATTTCAGCACTATTCGTCGTTGAAACTAAAAGTCTAAGTAAAAGAGACGTAGCTTCTTTGTGGCGCTCTAAATTGTATAAGCACATAGCATAGAAAGGCTGAACCTCGATAGACTCTGGATATTCGCTTATCGTTTTTTCGAAATAAACCAAAGACTCTGGATAGTTACCAAGACTGCGGTAGGTGCTTGCTAAACCAAATAATGCATCAAACCGCTCTGCTGACGAAAGAGTACCAGATAGAGATGACAGATAATGACCAATTGCTTCTTGCTCTTTACCTTCATTATCGTATGACCATGCGATTTGTAGATGAGCTTTAGCTGCATAATTCTCATCATTTAATAGTGTTTCTAACAGTGCTCTCGACTCTTGGTATTTAGCAGCTTTTCGAAAATCTATTGCTTGTTTGATAATATCTTCCATATTTCCCTCTAACTTATAACGCTTGGTTAAGTAGCCGACAACAATCACACACAAAAATGAACCATAATTATCAAGGTTCAAGGTAACTAAAAACGTTGCGTATTGACAGTACCTTTTGAGCTGGGTGATGCCTCCGATCAGTTCAAGCTGTATGATAAGAGTTTTTTGACACTTAACTCATTTATGTCGCCGATCACTGCTCATCCTCTTCTTGGCTGTTTCAATTGGGTGCATCGCCACAGTCAAGCCCCTTGCCGCTAACGTTTGTTATCGCTAGCAACCAGGCTCCTTAACCTATGAGACCTGTAAACTTGCCATCAAGCGGCGAGCATGCGCTTTACTACGAGTAGCATGGATGATCTTGTGAATGTAGTGTTGCTGTGGTGGCGACAGAGGAGAGAATAGGCATCGACTATTCGGAATGGCAATTTAGATAGAGGGGCACATATCTTCTGAGGAGACCACAGGTTTTATTAGGGAAGGTGCGAATAAGCGGGGAAATTCTTCTCGGCTGACTCAGTCATTTCATTTTTTCAGTTTGAGCCGATCTTTTCTCCCGTAAATGCCTTGAATCAGCCTATTTAGACCGTTTCTTCGCCATTTAAGGCGTTATTCCCAGTTTTTAGTGAGATCTCTCCCACTGACGTATCATTTGGTCCGCCCGAAACAGGTTGGCCAGCGTGAATAACATCGCCAGTTGGTTATCGTTTTTCAGCAACCCCTTGTATCTGGCTTTCACGAAGCCGAACTGTCGCTTGATGATGCGAAACGGGTGCTCCACCTTGGCCCGGATGCTGGCTTTCATGTATTCGATGTTGATGGCCGTTTTGTTCTTGCGTGGATGCTGTTTCAAGGTTCTTACCTTGCCGGGGCGCTCGGCGATCAGCCAGTCCACATCCACCTCGGCCAGCTCCTCGCGCTGTGGCGCCCCTTGGTAGCCGGCATCGGCTGAGACAAATTGCTCCTCTCCATGCAGCAGATTACCCAGCTGATTGAGGTCATGCTCGTTGGCCGCGGTGGTGACTAGGCTGTGGGTCAGGCCACTCTTGGCATCGACACCAATGTGGGCCTTCATGCCAAAGTGCCACTGATTGCCTTTCTTGGTCTGATGCATCTGCGGATCGCGTTGCTGCTCTTTGTTCTTGGTCGAGCTGGGTGCCTCAATGATGGTGGCATCGACCAAGGTGCCTTGAGTCATCATGACGCCTGCTTCGGCCAGCCAGCGATTGATGGTCTTGAACAATTGGCGGGCCAGTTGATGCTGCTCCAGCAGGTGGCGGAAATTCATGATGGTGGTGCGGTCCGGCAAGGCGCTATCCAGGGATAACCGGGCAAACAGACGGATGGAGGCGATTTCGTACAGAGCATCTTCCATCGCGCCATCGCTCAGGTTGTACCAATGCTGCATGCAGTGAATGCGTAGCATGGTTTCCAGCGGATAAGGTCGCCGGCCATTACCAGCCTTGGGATAAAACGGCTCGATGACTTCCACCATGTTTTGCCATGGCAGAATCTGCTCCATGCGGGACAAGAAAATCTCTTTTCTGGTCTGACGGCGCTTACTGCTGAATTCACTGTCGGCGAAGGTGAGCTGATGACTCATGATGAACCCTTTTTCATGGCTCCAGATGACAAACATGATCTCATATCAGGGACTTGTTCGCACCTTCCCTCATACATCGTTCTTGTCCACTTTGTATTGAACGACTGATTCTGAATCGAGTTGACTGTTGAGATAGAACACTCATCCCCTCAAAATTATTAGAGTTTATAGATATTTTTGCCATTTTAGGGCTCAATTATAATGTTTAACTAATAATTCAAGAAAAAAATCAATATATTTTTCTTTACCCTGTTGCAAACGCTTTGGAATAAGAATATCGTTCATTTCATACATACCAGTCAGTGTATGTAGATACATAATTTATATTTATTAATTCTTCCAAGAGATTAAAAAATCTCTAAGGAGCATACCTACACCAAATTTTAGGTGTGAATGCTAGGGAAGGTGCGAACAAGTCCCTGATATGAGATCATGTTTGTCATCTGGAGCCATGGAACAGGGTTCATCATGAGTCATCAACTTACCTTCGCCGACAGTGAATTCAGCAGTAAGCGCCGTCAGACCAGAAAAGAGATTTTCTTGTCCCGCATGGAGCAGATTCTGCCATGGCAAAACATGGTGGAAGTCATCGAGCCGTTTTATCCCAAGGCTGGTAATGGCCGGCGACCTTATCCGCTGGAAACCATGCTACGCATTCACTGCATGCAGCATTGGTACAACCTGAGCGATGGCGCGATGGAAGATGCTCTGTACGAAATCGCCTCCATGCGTCTGTTTGCCCGGTTATCCCTGGATAGCGCCTTGCCGGACCGCACCACCATCATGAATTTCCGCCACCTGCTGGAGCAGCATCAACTGGCCCGCCAATTGTTCAAGACCATCAATCGCTGGCTGGCCGAAGCAGGCGTCATGATGACTCAAGGCACCTTGGTCGATGCCACCATCATTGAGGCACCCAGCTCGACCAAGAACAAAGAGCAGCAACGCGATCCGCAGATGCATCAGACCAAGAAAGGCAATCAGTGGCACTTTGGCATGAAGGCCCACATTGGTGTCGATGCCAAGAGTGGCCTGACCCACAGCCTAGTCACCACCGCTGCCAACGAGCATGACCTCAATCAGCTGGGTAATCTGCTGCATGGAGAGGAGCAATTTGTCTCAGCCGATGCCGGCTACCAAGGGGCGCCACAGCGCGAGGAGCTGGCCGAGGTGGATGTGGACTGGCTGATCGCCGAGCGCCCCGGCAAGGTAAGAACCTTGAAACAGCATCCACGCAAGAACAAAACGGCCATCAACATCGAATACATGAAAGCCAGCATCCGGGCCAAGGTGGAGCACCCATTTCGCATCATCAAGCGACAGTTCGGCTTCGTGAAAGCCAGATACAAGGGGTTGCTGAAAAACGATAACCAACTGGCGATGTTATTCACGCTGGCCAACCTGTTTCGGGCGGACCAAATGATACGTCAGTGGGAGAGATCTCACTAAAAACTGGGAATAACGCCTTAAATGGCGAAGAAACGGTCTAAATAGGCTGATTCAAGGCATTTACGGGAGAAAAGATCGGCTCAAACTGAAAAAATGAAATGACTGAGTCAGCCGAGAAGAATTTCCCCGCTTATTCGCACCTTCCCTAACAGTTATTTCGGGAATTCAGATAATAAGTGCGACACTCATGGATGAATGGCGAGAGGTGGCCAACTGCTGATTGGTGGTACCCTTCTGCTCGCCAAAGTAAAAGCAGTATCACCATGAGCTATCAGCAGTTGACCGAGGGGCAACGATACCAGTTATCGGTGCTTCGCGCACAGGGGATGTCCATCCTTGCCACCGCACGCGCCATTGGCGTTCATCGCTCCACCCTCTACCGGGAGTTGCGTCGTAACGCCGGGCCGCAGGGCTACCAGCCAGACAATGCGCATCAGCACGCCACCCACCGACGGGCCAGTGCGGCCAAATCTCGGCTATCTGCCGATGTCATCCAGTTTGTCGAGCTGACACTCGCCTGGTGGTGGAGCCCGGAGCAGATAAGCGCGGTGGGCAAGCAGATAGGCCTCATGGTGAGTCACGAGTGGATATACCGCCATGTGGCCGCCGACAAAGCCCGGGGTGGCCAGTTGTACCGCCATCTGCGCCAGGGCCACAAGCGCTACCGCAAGGGGGCGAGCAGCCTGCGTTCTCCCATCAAGGAAGCCCGCTCTATTGATGAACGGCCGGCTATCGTCGATAGCCGGGAGCGGCTCGGTGATTGGGAGGCGGACACGGTGCTGGGCAAGCGAGGCACAGGTGCACTGGTCACCCTGGTGGAGCGCAAGAGCCGGCTCTATCTGGTCAAGCGGGTCGCGAGCAAACAGGCTGGGGTGGTGCGGGATGCGATAATCGAGATGTTAACGCCCTACATCGAGCAGGTGCATACCATCACCTTTGACAACGGCGGCGAGTTTGCTGAACACAAGGCGATAGAGGAAGCGCTGGGTGCCGAGACTTAATTTGCGCACCCTTACTCTTCGTGGGAGCGCGGTCTGAACGAGAACAGCAATGGGCTGTTGAGGCAGTTTATCCCAAAGGGAACAGACCTGAGAGAGGTCACGGACGAGGATGTCAGGAGAGCGGAGCAGTGGCTCAACCTACGACCTCGGAAATGTTTCGGATTCAGGCAGCCTGTCAAGGTATTCGAAGAGTACCGTCAGGCGGCATAGGCGAGTGTCGCACTTCGAAGTTGAATTCGCGGTTCATACTAAGTTAGTATCTTTATGGCAATAATCTATCTAGGATTATTCATGGTATATCCTACATAGAAACGAGATTGTTTTATATTGTGATGGGGCTTTTGATGTGAATTAAGTTTTCATAGATGTAATAATGGCTTTATAAAAATACTTGGGGTGGCTGTAGAATTAATGCTTATAGTTATCTAACTTGTTAAAAAGAAAATAGGCTTGGCGAACTGTATGGAAAAAGCATTCGAGAAATTAATGTATTCATCTCGCTGGATTATGGCTCCTATATATCTAGGTCTCAGCCTGGTACTAGTAGCACTTGGAGTGAAGTTTTTCCAAGAAATATTCCATATAATCCCAAACATATGGAAGATAAAAGAGGTTGAGTTAGTGCTAGTCACGCTATCACTTATAGATATTGCTCTTGTTGGTGGGCTAATAGTTATGGTGATGTTTTCTGGCTATGAGAACTTCGTATCAAGGTTAGACGTAGGGGATAACGACGATAAGTTAGGCTGGTTAGGTAAGCTAGATGCAGGTTCTCTCAAGAATAAAGTAGCTGCATCTATTGTGGCAATATCATCTATTCACCTATTAAAAGTGTTTATGAATACAGAGAATATTCCTAATGATAAAATAAAATGGTATCTTTTGATTCATATCACTTTTGTTTTGTCTGCATTCGCCATGGGTTATCTCGATAAAATAACCAGAAAATAGTTCTGCTATTAATAGTGATAAGGCCATTGTGTTACTATGAGATAATGCATATTGGCCTTTTTATCATAGGGTTCACTCTTAAGTTTCGGACAAGACTATAATGATGTTTTTACTATCATGATTGATCTCTATTGCTGTTTAATGAGCTAATTTTATGAAAGTAATAAATTAATGAATTCCTGATTACCCATGATTAGGGAAGGTGCGAATAAGTACCCTATGAGCCAAAACTAAAAAGTTTAGCCATTTAATATCAATAATTTAGAATGGTGTGTTTTTGTGCCAAGTGACTTGTTAGCACCTTCCCTAGAGTATTCTGGTAATTAAGTATGAGCAATTCACTTGCTCATACTCTTAGTACATAATGTTTTTTACTGGTCAGCATCATAGTTTTCATTCAGTGCTGTAATACGTGCTACTTGGAAAGTATTTTGAAGCGATTGTAATTCTGTTTTATGCTGCTGTGCCAATTGCTGTAAATATTCTCTCCCTTTGTCTGTTAAATACACATCTACTTTGCGCTTGTCATTTTCATTTTTCCGCCGTTCAACAAGGTCCAACTCCTCACATCGCGTAAGTAAAGCTACGGTAGCATGATGACTCATTTGTAGCCTTTCCGCTAGTTCACCCACGCTTGCCCAGTTGCGCCCTGGGTATCCTTGAATGTGCAGGAGGGATAAATATTGTAATGGTGTGAGCCCGAGCTCCTTGGCCGCAGTTTCACTAAAGTGAAGAAAACGCTTTAACTGATAGCGAAACTCAGAAAGTGCCTCAAATTGAGCTTTTGTTAGCATAGCTTACTCGGTTGTTGACTTCTTAGGTGAAATACAATAAGTTCAATTATATCACACTGTGATATAATTTGTAGTGTTTCTGTTACAAAGGAGATGGCAATGCATAAGCAAGTTCACCCAAAATCACTTTATTGGGGAAACACCGTAATTCTACTGAGTACCATCGATGATACTGATACAACTAACATTACACCAATATCATCGAGTTGGTCTCTTTCGAATAATATTGTCATCGGCCTCAGTCTAAATTCAAAGGCTATCGAAAACATTGAGAATTGTCCAGAAGTCGTATTGAATGTTGCATCAGACAACCTTTCGGATAGAATTGAATCTATTGCCAAATTGACCGGAAAGGATCCTGTCCCATCTGAAAAGATAGGTTTCAGTTATTGTGGTAATAAATTTGCTCTTGGTGGATTTACAGAGCTGGCGTCCTGTACCGTTAAACCATCTCGTATCCAAGAATGTTTAATTCAGGTCGAGTGTTTAGTTGAACATATAACAAAGCGCAATAATTTTGCTATCGTTGAATTGCGAGCCACTCATGTGCATGCAGATGCATCTTTACTTAAAAAAGATGACGTTATTGACGCGGATTTGTGGAGCCCTCTGATTTATAATTTCAGGAGTTACCACGGAATTACCAGCGCTATTGGTAGAAACTTTAAATTTGATAATTGATTTCGCAGATGCCCTATTTATTAAGGGCATCTTCATGGGACTATGATTTTTAAAGGATGTTTTATGAGTGAATGTTTACGTTCTTTACCATTGGTTTATTCATGCTCTGGTTGTTCAAGTGCAGCGCAGATGGCAAACTATATGGCTATTCAGCTAGATAAACGAGGTGATGCAGAAATGTCCTGCATTGCAGGTGTTGGTGGAAACGTAAAGCATTTAGTCCGTATAGCAAAGTCTGGTAGATCGATCATTGCTATCGATGGATGTCCTTTACAATGTGTCAAAAGTTGTTTGGCTATTCACAATCTCACTCCTACAAATCATGTCTTATTGAATGAGCATGGAGTCAAAAAACTTCAGAAAACAGATTTTGATTCTGATGAAGCGGATAGGCTTGTTTTTGAAATTGCACAGTTATTAACTCTTCTATAAGAGGTTGATCCTCAAATTTATCGGTATGTATTATTCATACGTGGCTATAGATATGGGGTACCACCTATCCGATTACCCATGATCTTCCCGATATGGCATCAGATGGATTTCCTCTATCGTGTGGTTCAATTCAACCAGCATGCTCTTGATGCCAAAACGATGCTTAAATCGGAAGCATCATTCCGTCAGATGATTTGGTAGAGGCTTGGTTCCAAGCGTATGGCAACTGCTCCGCAGCGAGTTCTGCACATTCCCTATTATCGTGCTTACCCAGTTGAACGCAAGATGCTCCAGTAAATCCAGGTTGCCTCCAGTGATGACACTCAGGTACTCACAGTTGGCTTCCTTGACTGCCCTGAAACGGGATAACTCATCAGATATCACGGCACTCCCGTTAGCAAGATGTCGTTTAGCCCACTTGCCAATGGTCTTAGTTTTGAACCCATCAACCACCGTCATCCACATTTTGATTGGATTTCTTTCCTTCTTCAGGGACACTGCCGCCACAAAGGTGTCTTGCAAACGGTACCACAACCCCGCTTGCCACCACGGCGTTCACTGCCCCAGTAGACATCATCGAGTTGAATGATACCGCTGATGGGATGCTTGTCGTCAGACTCCTTCATCGCTTGCAGCAGCTTGTGCTTGAGCATCCAGGCGAGATCTCCGTCGCTCGTTGGTAGAGACGGCGATGTCCCGGTTCAAACAGCTGATGGTGGGAAGAATCAGTCAACGAAACTACAACGACCAAGTGGGGGAAGTGATGGCGTATGTGAGTGTGATAAACAAACTGCTCAGGCTGCTTGATCCGGGACTGTCCGATCTTGTCAGGACACCTCATAACGTGTGCATCCGGTGTCAGTTGACATACCGGGCCCATTAGCTATGTTCGGTTCACATGGTACTGTGTTCATAGGACGCGTGATGGAATCAACAGTTTTTAGGTGTGGTCGTGGCCAGGGGGTATACCTGCCCGAGGCCGTGGCCCTGCCAGATGAGGTCACGCATGTTGAGATCGTCGTGGTTGGTCGTACTCGCATAATCACACCTGTAGGTGAGTCCTGGGATAGGTGGTTTGATGAGCCTTGTATGAGCGCCGACTTCATGGCCGAACGTGAGCAGCCAACCGCCCAGGAGCGAGAGAAACTCTGAGGTCCAGCAGGGTAACTGAGTTGCGTAGCTGAGAGGGATTGTTTTTATATATATAGATAAAGCGTATCCCTCTCACCTGAAAAGTTGAATTGCTATGGCTATCATTCTCGCGTAGCGAGGATTGTTCATAGATCTGTCGGTACTCGTCCCCCCCAGGCAGGATAGCTCAGTAGCCATTTTTTCTAAATAGCTGTTCCGAATAGTAGATCACCGGAGGAAGGGAACTCAGTCCAGTTTGTGCGATCTGATTAGTCGCTAAACAAAACAAGCCACACCCAAAGGACTGAGTTGATGCCTATCCTACCACCTCTGCCACGACCACAACGGCGCCGCATTCACAAAATCATCCATGCCACCCGTGATAAAGGACATGCTCGTCGCTTGATGGCCATCTTGCTGTTACATGAAGGACGCACGATCACCGATGTTCATCACCTTACCGGCGCTGCGCGCTCGACCATCGGTCGTTGGCTTCGGTGGTATCGAGATGAAGGCATAGATGCGCTAGAAGCCTTACCGGCTGGCCGTGCCCCAGTCTTACCTATCGCCAAGATTGTCACCTTACTGGTGCTGCTCATGCAGTTTTCTCCGCAAGATTTTGGTTATCAGCGCAGCCGTTGGTGTACTGAACTATTGGCTATAAAAATCAATCGGTTAACAGGGCTCAATGTGGCAGCCTCCACGCTCCGCCGATGGTTACCTCGTATGGGCATTGTCTGGCGCAGGCCCGTGCCGACCTTGCGGATAAAAGACCCATCCTATCAGGAAAAAATGGCGAATATCGACGCCGCGCTGGCCCGCTGTGATGCCGATAATCCGGTGTTTTATGAGGATGAAGTCGATATAGACCTCAATCCCAAATTAGGAGCCGACTGGATGTTCAGAGCGCAGCAAAAGCGGGTTGTCACACCGGGGCAGAATGCCAAGCATTATCTGGCAGGCGTTCTCCACGCAGGCAACGGAAGGGTACTTTACGTCAGCGGGATCAAGAAAAACTCATCGCTGTTTATTGCCATGCTGGAAAAGCTGCGCCACCACTACCGACGAGCCAAAACCATCACGTTGATCCTCGATAACTACATCATTCACAAACCTGATTACCCATGATTAGCAGTTACCACGAGCTATACTGATCTTACGTACAGTTACTGAGGTACGAGATCATGGCCAAAAGCAAAGTCCAATTCCAGAAAGGCTACAGCCTGTTTGATTTTTATGTTTGTTGAATTGAGGCATGCAGTCGTGGCAAGCCCGCCGATGCCATATCGGCTCTTGAAGCTGGCTGAGGGTCATGGGTAATCAGAAATTTCATTAACAAAGTGCGATCCCGCCCTGGGATGCGCTAGGGGAAGCCGTTTGCATCTGTTTAGGAAAAACCGGGCCCCGCTATCCGCGGGGCCCGGTTTTGATTTAGGCCATCAGCTTTTGCATGGCGCGGTTGAGGTCGACCGCGGTTTGATGCAACTGGTCGCTGGCACCCTGGGTGCGGTGGGCGTTCTCTTCGTTCTCGGTGGCGATGGTTTTGATATCCACCAGGTTGCGGGCGATATCTTCCACCACCAGCGTCTGCTCCTCGGCGGCGGTGGCGATCTGCTGGTTCATGCCGTGGATCTGGCTGATGGAGCTCGTGATGCTCTGCAACTTGCGACCCGCGACCGTCACCTGTTCGATACTCTGCTGGCTGAGTTGCTGGCTACTACCAATCGCCTGTACCGCTTCCTGGGTGCCACGCTGTACCTTGGCGATGATCTGGTTGATCTCCGCCGTAGAGTCCGCCGTGCGCTTGGCCAGGGTACGAACCTCGTCCGCGACCACGGCGAAGCCGCGACCCTGCTCACCGGCCCGCGCCGCTTCAATCGCCGCATTCAAGGCCAGCAGGTTGGTCTGCTCGGCAATGGAACGGATCACCTCCAGCACGGTACTGATGCGGCGGCTATCTTCATCCAGTTGTTTTATAACGCCAGCCGTGTTGTCAATTTCTTTACCCATCTGGGCAATGCCGCCTATGGTGTCCTGCATCACTTGCTCGCCTTCGTGAGCCGTATGGTCCGCCTGATCCGTCGCCTGGGCGGCCGATGCGGCATTCTCCGCGACATTCTGCGCCGTAGCCGACATCTCGTGCATCGCGGTAGCCACCATATCGGTGCGGGAGAATTGATCCTGGGTGCCCTTGGCCATCAACCCGGAGATTTCCTTGAGTTCATGGCTGGCACTATCCAGCTGCTCGCCACTCAACTTGAGCTGGGAAAAGGTCGTCCCCAAGAAATCGCGCAGGGTATTGGCGGCCTTGGCCAGGGCACCTAGTTCATCCTGCCGTTGCAGCGCAAAGGGTCGATCAAACTTGCCATGGCTCAACTGGATAATGAAGTCGGTGAGCGCCTTGATCGGCACCAGCAGTTGGCGATTCACCAACCAGAGACTGAGCACCCCCACCAGTAATGACGCCACAATCAGGAATACCACGCCGAGAATGGCTTGGCTGTGGGTCTCCTCACTAATGGCTTGGGCCTGACGATTGCCTTCTTCATGCAGATGCTTGACCAGAGCCTCCATCTGCTCGCTGGTTGCCCGATCGATACCCTTCACCGCCTGATCCCCCACAGTCGGGTCGCCCTGAGCGGCAACAAACTTCTCTTTGCCCTGACGATAGGCCAGCCCGAGTTTCTGATGTTCATCACTCAGGCTCCGCACCTGGGCAACCAACTCCTGACCCTGCCACTGCCCGGCCAACTGGCTCAGTTGCGCCAGCGTCTGGTTGACCGCACGCTCCTGCTCTTCAAACCGGGTCCAATACTTGGTCAGAGCCTCCGGATCCTTGCCGCGCAGCAGGACATTTTTCCACTCCTGAACCTGGCTCTTGAACTCCAGATTGGCCCGATCAACCAGCGTCGACTCTTGCAGCGTGCTGTTAACCAGGGATTGATAATCTTCGACCCCTTGCTCCAGCAGACGGAAACAGAACAACGAGATGATGACGAGGAGAAGAATACTTCCGCCCAACAACGCCAGTAACTGTGCTCTCAACGAACCTTGTATGGACATACTTGCCCCTTCATGACCTGAATCTGTACCTATATAGCGACCCATGGAGCCTGACACCGTAATGGTGTCGTCACCGGGGGCGGCGTAGCATACACCGTAAGCGCCGTTAAATCGACCTACTTGCCTTCGTTGTATTGCACCACTTTTTTTGAAATCGGCTCCAGCGCCACATTCCACGGTAGCAGCGCTTCCAGCTTTTCCAGGCTGTCCGCTTCGCCGATCCGCGCAGCACATAATTGATATACGCTGACGGCTCCAGTTGATTGGCTTTGGCGGTCTCCAGCAACGAGTAATATGACACCGCCTGGATGCTCAAGCACAAGCTGCTGCAAGCCATGAAAGAGTCCGATGACAAGCAGCCCATCAGCGGCATCATTCAGCTCGATGATGTCTACTGAGGTGGCGAGCGCCGTGGTGGCAAACGGGGTCGGGGCGTGGCAGGCAAGACGCCGTTTGTGGCAGCAGTGGCCCTGAACAAGGGAGGGCATCCAATCAAGATGCGGATGACGGTGGTCGATGGTTTCAAAACGTCATTGCTGATTGGGCAAAACGGCATCTTGCTAGTGGTAGCGCGGTGATATCCGATGGATTGGCCTGTTTCAAAGCGGTCAAGGAGGCCAATTGTGAGCACCTGGGTGTTGTCACCGGGGGCAACCTGGACTGGCTGGATCATCCGGCATTCAACTGGGTAAACACGATGATAGGAAATGTGAAAAACTCGCTGCGGGGCAGTTGCCATACGCTCGGAGCGAAGCATTTACCAAGGCATCTTGCGGAATACTGCTTCCGGTTTAATCATCGTTTTGACCTCAAGAGCATGTTGGTTGAATTGGGGCATGCAGTCGTGGCAAGCCCTCCGATGCCATATCGGCTCTTGAAGCTGGCTGAGGGTCATGGGTAATCAGGTAAGGCCTTGATTATATAAGCTGTTCATGTCAGTCTTTTGTTTTCAGCGGAAGAGAAAAATTCGATGGGAAGTTCTGAACTTAGCTTGCTGAAAATGGCGATTATGCAGTCTTGGAACGCGGTTGTGATTACCAGTGCTGACAGGGCAGCAGGATATCCTGTAAAAATTGCGAACCCTGCTTTTTGTCAGATGACAGGTTACGCAATTGATGAGTTGTATGGTCAGTCATTGAAGATGTTACAAGGCCCTGCTACAGATCAGGAGGTGATTAACCGGCTTAGAAGTTGTCTTACCAGTGGTGAATACTTCGAGGGTATGACTACTAATTACCGCAAAGACGGTTCGCCATATTTGGTGCGCTGGAATATCTCACCGGTACGAGATGAGGTGGGTGACATCACGCACTTTGTTTTAGTGCAGCAAGATATGACTGCTTATGCCAAGGTAGAAGATACCAGTAAAATTCTTGGTCAGGCACTGGATGCCGCAGCAGAGCCGATACTCGTTACCGATGCGCATGCAAAGATAATCTTTGCTAATCAATCGTTTATCCAGGTTAGCGGTTACGAAGAATCAGAATTAATCGGCAATACACCAACACTTTTCAAGTCAGGCTTACACGACGATGACTTTTATAAGAACTTAAAAGCGTCTTTAATGACAGCAAAGACGTTCCAGGCAATTTTCATTAATAAACGTAAAGACGGTACCTTGTATCATTCTGAGCAGAGTATCTCCGCTATCAAAGACCAAGCTGGTAACATTACTAACTATGTTAGTGTTGGAAAAGATGTCACTGAGCGACTTCTTGAAGAGCAGGCGCTTCGTGAATCGGCAACAGTGGATCAACTAACTGGTTTGTTTAACCGCAATCATGGTAAGGCGTTGTTAAGTGAGGCTTATAGCTTTACTCTTAGCCGGGAAGAGTCCATGAGTCTCATTCTTTGCGATATTGACCACTTTAAGCAGATTAATGATAGCTTTGGGCATCCTGTTGGTGATCAGATTTTAGCTCAAGTATCGGGTCTGCTTCGAAAGTCGGTTCGGGGTAATGATCGGATAATTCGTTGGGGCGGCGAGGAGTTTTTGATCCTGCTTGAGAATTGCACTGATATGGTCGCGGCAGAATTAGCTGAACGTTTGCGATTGCGAATTGCTTCAGAGCAGTTTCAGAATGTAGGCAAGGTCACCGTGTCACTGGGAGTTGCATCATTATTTCAGAAAGAAAGTTTAGAGCAGCTGATCAGCCGTTGCGATGAAGCCTTGTATAAGTCAAAACGTAATGGTCGAAACCAACTAACGTTAGGGAAGGTGCGAACAAGTCCCTGATATGAGATCATGTTTGTCATCTGGAGCCATGAAAAAGGGTTCATCATGAGTCATCAGCTCACCTTCGCCGACAGTGAATTCAGCAGTAAGCGCCGTCAGTGCGTATTCCGGCGAAGTTGAACAGCCATTCCGGCCAACGTGAACACCCTGATCCTTAACGCGCTCACGTCATCTCGTTTCTAACTCGACTGTTCAGATTGGGTCAACTCACTTCTCCTCTTCCTCATCGATTCTCCCTTCAGTGGCAGCCGGTGAGCGTTGTGCATCAGCCGGTCCAGGATCGCATCTGCCAGGGTGTTGTCACCCAAGCTCGCGTACCACTCTTCAGTTGGCAGGTGACTGACCACTATCGTCGAGTATTTCCCATACCGATCATCCATGATCTCCAGCAGTGCGTTGCGCTGTTCGGCATTCACCGCCTCCAGTCCCCAGTCATCCAGGATCAGCAGCTCTATCCTTGCCAGTTGACCCAACAGTCTGGCGTAACTGCCATCTACCTTGGCCTGGCTCAGCTCAAGCAGCAGACGTGGCAGCCGGTAGTAACGAGTGCTATGCCCTTGCTGACAGGCTTGGTAGCCCAGCGCACAAGCCAGGTAGGTTTTTCCACAGCCACAGGGGCCGGTAATGAGCAGGTTCTGGCCCCGGCGCAGCCACTCTCCTTGGGCCAGGTTTGCTACCTGTGACCGCTCCAGGTTGCGTGCTGACTGGTAGTCCAGCTCCTGCACCGTGGCCTGGAGTTTGAGCCTTGCCTGCTTGACCAGCCGAGTTTGCTTACGCTGCTCCCGGCTCAGTTGTTCGTGTTCGACCAGCAGGCTTAGCCGCTCGATGAAGGGCAGCCCTTCGTAGGTACTCGCATGTTCCAGTTGTTGTTGCACGGCATCCGCCATGCCGGTCAGTTTCAGGTTTCTCAGGCGGGTCAGGGTTTGTTGGGTCATGGAGCGTATCCTCTTTAGTGGAAGCTCTGGGGGCCACGGATGTTCTCGTGCTCTTGCGGTAACTCTGGGTAGCTCAGCGGGCTTGCGGGCAGTTGGTCGCGGCCACTGGTCAGCACCGACTTGAGCTGTTTGAGTCGCACCAGACCTTCCCGGTTGGCCAACTGGCAACAGGCTTCAACCCGTGATGGCGGATACTCCCGGCTAAGACTCAGCAGCCCCAGGCAGAGTCGGTATGCCTGCTCGGCATGGGCTTTCTCTTCCAACCGTTCGCTAACCCAGCAAAAGGTGCTCGGTCCGATGTCAGCAGCCCACTGTTTAAGACGCCCTGGGGTCCAGCGTTGCTGCTTGCTGTGACGTTCCGGCATGTGCTCAGGGAGCGTGCTCATCCCCGGGATGGTTTTACGTGGATGGCTCGCGACCAGCTGTTGCTGGTGATAGACCTGAAGCAGTGTGTCGCCTGCATGGAGCTCCAGTTGCTGACCCACATACTGGTGTGGCACCGAGTAATGGTGCCGCTCATAGCTGACGTGATAGTCGATGTTGACCTTGACCGTTTTGATGGCGACATAGCGATA
The DNA here is from genome assembly GCF_020423125.1 of Aeromonas media. NCBI lineage: Bacteria > Pseudomonadati > Pseudomonadota > Gammaproteobacteria > Aeromonadales > Aeromonadaceae > Aeromonas > Aeromonas media. The sequence continues at coordinate 3,447,476 of NZ_CP075564.1, read as the reverse complement.
GGGATGCACCGGCAGTGGTCCCAGTGCCGGGCGGTCCAACTGCTCAAATGCGTCACGTCGGTTACCGGGCAGTTGCGTGAACGGACGCTCGTTGAGTTCGTTCAGCAAGGCACGGATGCACTGGTTGAGTTCGGCAAGCGAGAAGAAGGTCTGATGGCGTAGACGGGCCAGGATCCAGCGCTCGACGATCTGCACACCCACCTCCGCCTTGGCCTTGTCCTTGGGCTTGTAAGGACGAGCTGGCATCACCGCCACCTGATAGTGCTCGGCTAACTGCTGGTAGCTGGGGTTGAGCTCGGGATCGTATCGGCAAGCCTTGCTGACACCGCTCTTGAGGTTGTCGGGGATCAGCAGTGCCGGTGTCCCGCCGAAAAACTCAAAGGCACGGACATGGCTTTGCAGCCAGTCCGGCAGTGACTGTGACCAGGTGGCCTCGGCAAAGGTGTAGTTGGACGCACCGAGCACGGCGACAAAGACTTGTGCCTGACGGACCTCACCCGTGGTCGGCGACACGATGGGCACCGTGGGCCCGCAGTAGTCGATAAAGAGCTTTTCCCCCGCCTTATGGATCTGGCGCATGGAGCGCTTTTGCAACTGACACCAGGACTTGTAACGGTCGCAGAACTGGGAGTAGCTGTAAAAGCTATTGGGATAGCGCTGGGTGTACTCCTCCCAGAGCAGCTGTTTGGAGACCCCCTTGCGCTTGAGCTCCTGATGGACAGAGGGCCAATCCGGCACGACATGGCAGGCCGATATGGTGGTATCGGCCTGCGGATAAAACAGGGCAGCCAGTCGGCCATCATCAAGCTCGGTGGGCAGGGGCCAGCTAAGGCCGAGCGCCTGGGCACTTTTGAGGAGTTTCTGGATGGAGCCGACACTGACCTTGGTACAGATACTGATTTGGCGAACAGAGAGGTCAGCTTCCAGCCGCAGTCGCAGCACTTAACGAATTTTACGCATTGCAATCCTCTTGGCAGACATAGGCTCTTCCCTGGCAAAAGGGAGAGCGTATCAAAGGTTGTTAAATCAATGCGTTAAGGATGATTCTGGTGAATGTGAACAGTGATTCAGGGATGTTGAACACTGTTTCCGGAAAGGAGGGGCAAAGTGTTCAGGTTGAGCCGGAATGAGCGTTCACATTGGTCCGGAAATGGTGTTCACGTTGAACCGGAATCGGTGTTCATGATCGGCCGGAATATGCAGTCAGACCAGAAAAGAGATTTTCTTGTCCCGAATGGAGCAGATCCTGCCATGGCAAAACATGGTGGAAGTCATCGAGCCGTTTTACCCCAAGGCTGGTAATGGCCGGCGACCTTATCCGCTGGAAACCATGCTACGCATTCACTGCATGCAGCATTGGTACAACCTGAGCGATGGCGCGATGGAAGATGCTCTGTACGAAATCGCCTCCATCCGTCTGTTTGCCCGGTTATCCCTGGATAGCGCCTTGCCGGACCGCACCACCATCATGAATTTCCGCCACCTGCTGGAGCAGCATCAACTGGCCCGCCAATTGTTCAAGACCATCAATCGCTGGCTGGCCGAAGCAGGCGTCATGATGACTCAAGGCACCTTGGTCGATGCCACCATCATTGAGGCACCCAGCTCGACCAAGAACAAAGAGCAGCAACGCGATCCGCAGATGCATCAGACCAAGAAAGGCAATCAGTGGCACTTTGGCATGAAGGCCCACATTGGTGTCGATGCCAAGAGTGGCCTGACCCACAGCCTAGTCACCACCGCGGCCAACGAGCATGACCTCAATCAGCTGGGTAATCTGCTGCATGGAGAGGAGCAATTTGTCTCAGCCGATGCCGGCTACCAAGGGGCGCCACAGCGCGAGGAGCTGGCCGAGGTGGATGTGGACTGGCTGATCGCCGAGCGCCCCGGCAAGGTAAGAACCTTGAAACAGCATCCACGCAAGAACAAAACGGCCATCAACATCGAATACATGAAAGCCAGCATCCGGGCCAAGGTGGAGCACCCATTTCGCATCATCAAGCGACAGTTCGGCTTCGTGAAAGCCAGATACAAGGGGTTGCTGAAAAACGATAACCAACTGGCGATGTTATTCACGCTGGCCAACCTGTTTCGGGCGGACCAAATGATACGTCAGTGGGAGAGATCTCACTAAAAACTGGGAATAACGCCTTAAATGGCGAAGAAACGGTCTAAATAGGCTGATTCAAGGCATTTACGGGAGAAAAGATCGGCTCAAACTGAAAAAATGAAATGACTGAGTCAGCCGAGAAGAATTTCCCCGCTTATTCGCACCTTCCCTAAGTTAAGGAACTTTAATTTATCAGTGCTCTTTAAATTTCATTTATTTAAAAAAATAGCTTATGGGGGGGTAGTAAAACTGGTTTCTCTTCGCTGCGCAGCAGCGGAATGTTGAAATGGAAAAAATTAATTTATAGCTCTCATAATTAGTAAATGGACAGTTTTCCGAATTTTTCAAGTGGGGGGATGTGAAAAAGTTTGAAAATAATTCTGTTTGGTGGAAATTTAGCCAATCTGGATGGTTTTATTCTCACCGCCCCCCGACTTATTGCTTATACGCAAACCCCATGCCTAATCCGTCCCACCAGATCGACAACGGCCTGAACCCCCATCGGTGTCTTCAATAGCTCGGCTGGAGCTACGCCACCGAGGCCCCAGGCTGGTCTGTTTAGCCATGACAACGCCTTGGCAGTATCGTTCTTGTTGAGGGATAGTGCCGCATCGAGTGCCTGTACAACGCCGTATACCCTGGCACCCTGAGAGATTGATAGGGGTGCCCCAATCCTCAGCTTGCGAGCAACAGTGCTCAGGCTAATGCCTGCTAAGCGGCATATCAAACCTGAGTCTGTGTTCATCAATTCAGCTAGTCGATGAATGATGCCAGGAGCTACGCCAGCTATGAACCAGAGATGTGCACTCAGTGGATCTTGAGGGATGTTGAGAGTCGTCATAAGGGTGGCGCGAACTAGCCAGCGTACTGGGTTGATAAACTGAAAGTGACATATTTTACTGTTCCCATATTGACAATGATTTGTTCTCATCATCGTACTCGATGTTCAGATTTTCTGACAGTTACCTCACTGGTTATAATTGTTGATGTTGCTGATATGGAGGGCACTCGCCCCCTCCATTAGCGAATGAGCGAACTGAATCATGTTCATGGCCTATACCTGAAATATGGCCTCATTCAGCAAATCCATTTCAAGAAAATAATAGCTTTATATTCACGCTACAGCATTTCTTTAAGCCAAAAAATTTGCTCTGCATTTAGTTGGTTTTGGTCACCCAAATCTTTCATTTCTTGTACGAACGTAGAGAGTTCATCTTTTATATTCTTCTTTATACATCTCCTAATATAGCTTTCATATAGGCTATTAACAGATGGAGGGAAATTTGTTTCCTGTTGCACCTTTATAGCTGCATTAGAATTTGTTGCATCCCTTAACTTTTCTCTTGTGGCTTTGCTGATGTTGTTGTCAATATAGTAATCCATCAGCGTTTGGAGGCTGTGTCCAGTGATCTTGGATAAATCTTGAATAGGCACTCCGCTTTCTAGTGCTTTTTTGGCAAAAGTATGTCTGGCATCATATAATCGGCCTATCTTAGGAAAATTAAACTCTTTTTTAACTGCCTGCCAAGTTTTCTGATAAAGGCTCGAAGTTACATGGGGGGCCTTTGCTTCGCGACAACAAGGAAACATTAACTCACCCTCTCTATCACTCAAGCTTTTTAGAGTTTTGTATTTCGCTACATAATTCCAGTATGAGTCTGACTCAATAGCAACAACGTGAATTCAGATAATAAGTGCAATGCCCATGGTGCATAGGAGAGAGGCGGTCAACTACCAGTTAGGGTACGCTTCTTCTCGCCAAAGAAACAAAGCGATACACCATGAAATACCAGCAGTTGACCGAGGGGCTACGATACCAGATTGCCTGCCTCCGTGACCATGGCCTGTCACAGGCCCGCATTGCCAAACAGCTCGGGGTTCATCCATCGACTATCAGTCGTGAGCTTCGTCGTAATTGTGCTGGGCAGGCCTATCAGCCGCAGCAGGCTCACCAACTTGCCACGGCACGACGGCTGACGAGTCAGAAGCGTACTGTCCCGTCTGATACCATCGACTTTGTTTGCATGGCGCTGGTCGCGGACTGGAGTCCCGAGCAAATCAGTGGCGTTGGAGACATGATTAACTGCCCGGTTAGCCACGAGTGGATATACCGCTATGTGGCACGCGACAAGGCCAACGGTGGCACGCTATACCGGCATCTGCGTCAGGGTCACAAACGCTATCGCAAGGGTAAGAACAGCAAACGCAGTGTCATTCCCAATCCGGTATCGATTGATGAACGCCCTGCGATAGTCAATGAGCGGAGCCGTGTGGGAGATTGGGAAGTCGATACCGTGTTGGGTAAGCAAGGCAGCGGTGCAATAGTGAGTCTGTTGGAGCGTAAGAGCCGGCTCTACCTGGTTCAATACGTTCCCAGCAAAACAGCCAGCGCGGTGGCGGACACCATTATCAGCATGCTGAAACCCTACCAGGCACATGTCCATACCATCACAGCTGACAATGGTAGCGAGTTTGTCGAACATGAACGTGTTGCAGCAGAGCTGGAAGCGCAGGTGTACTTTGCGCATCCATACAGTGCATGGGAACGGGGACAGAATGAGAATAGCAATGGTCTGCTGCGGCAATATGTGCCCAAAGGCAGTGATTTGAGTGTGGTGACAGCAGAGGCACTGTCAGCCGTCGAAAAGCGGCTGAACTTCAGGCCGCGCAAATGCTTGGGATTTAAACAGCCACAGGTGGTTTTTGACGAACTTCTGAAAGCAGCCTGATTTTTAATCGGGAATTGCACTTCGAAGTTGAATTCGCGCAATGCGTGCAGCCTTGTTTTTACTAATGTGCTCAGGAATACGTATGGTTCTATCATTAATATTAAAGTTGTTGCTTGTGTTTCTATATATTTCAGAGTTTCTTGCCCCGCATAGGAACATGGTTGCAACTATGATCTTGGAATCCCCACCACCTGGAGTGTCTTCATTAAAAATAAATTCCACGACTTCATTTGTGGGGTCAGTATATGTTGTGACAGGCCTCTTAGGGTTTCTGGGGAACAGAAAAATATGCCTATCAATTTTATTCTTCGGTAAATAGGTGCACGTAACACACATATTAAACAAGCTATTTAATAAGGAATAGTATTTCCTCATTGTTTCTGATGTTATTGGCGTTTCTTTGTTCTGCCAATACTTTTTGAATATTACTGGATGATCTTCATTAAATTCAGATAGCTTTAGGTCTAACCATGGTTCAAAGGCAGATGAGATTTCCCTTATTGTTTTGTCGGTAACAGGGCTTAATGAATTTCTCTTGTTTGATTTATTTTCACGGTCGTTTTTATAATGCTCTAAAAGATATGTTCTCAATGTAAAAGACTGATATTTCCACTTTTCTGGATTAATCTTTTCAGCATCACTAACTAATCTCTTAAACTCTTCCTTAGCCTGTGTAACGCTAAAAAAACCTTTTTGGTAATGTCCACTTTTAGTGCGAGGCGTCCAATTGCCAATTTTCTGCCTCCGATTTTTATCGTAAACAATATAGAATGTCTTAACACTGTTTCCGATTCTTAGTTTTAATCTTGGTTTGTTCTTTTCATTATATTTTTCATCGTCAGAACTATAGTGCGTTAATTCAACACATTTATTTTTATCATTAATAAATGGAAGACTATCTATGTACTGGTCTTTAAAGGTAAATGAGAATTTCCCTTTAATTATGGCCGCAGGGTGACCCTGGAGCAGCGTCTTAAGATCGAACTCTTCTTTGCGTATGGATGTAGCCGGATTTTTGGGAGCCATTGGGTACCACCGAAAAATGTTCTATTGAGACATTATAGCGGCAAAATAGCGCAAAAGTAGAGTTGAATGGCGTGAATAGCTCTTAAATAGCGCAAAACGGGCATCGATTGCGCCGCTCACAAAACAAGCAGCCTGGTTGTTTATGAATGCTTTTTGATCTATAAGGCTATGTTTTTAAAGGAGATATTTATAATTCCTAATATTTAAAAAATCTTATAACAGCCTATTTAGATAGATTTTTAAGCAATAAACATCCCTTAGGAGGGGACCGCTCTATCCTGCTGAGCTACGGGAACCTTGTGGCGGGCATTATACAAGAAGCATTGTGCTTTTAAACCCTTGATTCCTATTCCAATACGGCTAGATCGCCAATTTGGACATTAAACGGCGAATATTTGTTCTGGCTGCTGATGATGGCACCGTCCTCGAACACCTGCACTACCTCGAACAGGCCGTCGGCGGGGTTGCGCATCACCCGGGACTTGCCGTAGGGATCGATGAAGTCGGCGCTGTGCTGGACGCGGAACTGATCCCCAAGCTTGACGCCGTTGCGACGGCCCAGGTTGATGTGGGGGCCGCGTTCGTGCTGGGCCACGATGCGGGCGGTGACGGGGGCGCAGGCGAGCTCGGCGACGATGTCCTGGGCCGCCTCCTTCAACTGGTAGCTCAACTCCTGGCCGTAGCTGGACTGCCAGAACCGGCCATTGTGGCTGCCCACCTGCTCCCGCTTGGAGAAGGTCCAGTTGGCCCGGCCCTGATACTCCTTGCGCCCGAGCAGGCTGCCGTTGATGCCGTCGAACAGGTAGAGCTGCATGCGGAAGTTGCGGATCGGGTCTTCATACCAGCTGGTCAGCTGGTTGCCCTGGGGTTCGAGGGAGAGATCGTCGATGCTGCCGAGCACCAGATACTGGCTGTCGGTTCGCAGGCTCAGGGCCTTGATCTCCTCGAGGGCGCTGCGATCCCCCTGCTGCAAATGGAGGGGATCGATGCGCAGGTTCTCGTCCAGCCACTGGCGGGCGACCACCCCTTGAGGCGCCGCCGCCAGGGTCTCGAACAGGCGGCGGGAGAGATCCGCCGGCATGTCGTCGAGGGCGCCGGTGCTCGCCTGATCCGGGTAGCGCATGCGCAGGCGCACCAGCGTCAAATCCTTGGCGTAGTGTTGGGTCTGGCAGATCTGCCGCTCGGCCTGGATGTCGGCCACCAGGGTGATGTACATGCGGCCGTTGCGCACCTCCTCGCGCTTGAGGCGGTACTGGCGGATGTCGCCGCCGGAGCGGATCTGGATCTGCTCCGAACGCAGGCTGCCGTTCTCCAGGCGCTGGATGCTGGAGACGGAGGCGCCGCTGGCCAGCAGGGCCTGACGCAGCGCATCCCGGGTCGCCTGCTCGCGGGCATAGACCTCGTCGCCCCCCAGGATGGCGGCACTGCCTTGCGCCTCTATGAGCTCGGCGCGGGCCGACAGACTGGCCAGCAACAGGGTTGACAGCAGCACAACTTTCATAACGTACACCTTGAATAGATGAACCCCTCTTGCGCCCAAGGGGCGGATGAGCGGCTTCATGGACACTGGCCTGGTTTGCACCGGGTGCGCAAATAAAAGCAAGATCCATGCCTTGTTCCGGTGAAAGAGTGCGCGGCCCGCCGGATTTCCCGGCCCCGGCCTCTGTATTGGCGCCGCCCAAGGCCCTCTGGCGGATCATCGGATGATCCTTGGCGCATTCCCGTCTCAAGTGTTGGCCGCTGCGACCGATAACAAGTCAGGTGTAGATACAGGAACAGGTATCCATGAACAGAATTATCACGGCGCTGGCGGTTGCGCTGGCGCTGGCCGGCTGCGGCTCGGCCGACCCCATCAACCGGGAGCAAGGGGATCCCAGGCAGGCGGCCAAGGGGATGGAGCTCAACTGGCTGGTGGCCCGCATGACGGATCAGCTGATGGAGCGAAAGTCTCTCACCACCCTGAGCGAGCCCATCGCCGTCGCCTCCTTCGTCGATCTCGACACCCTGAAGGACACCAACTGGATGGGGTTGCAGATCGAGGAGAGCTTCATCTACGAGCTGAACCGGCGCGGTGAAGTAGTGGTGGACTTCAAGACCACGGGCAGCATTCAAGTGACCCCCAGTGGCGACTTCGTGATGAGCCGCAACTACAAGGATCTCTCCGCCCGGCTGCCCATCTCCCGGATCCTGACCGGTACCTTCAGCCGCAATTCGCAGGGGATCCTGGTCAATGCCCGGATCATCGATCTGCGTACCAAGATGGTGGAGACCACGGCCCAGAGCCTGATCCCGCAACAATATCTGTCCGGCGCCAGCAACTCGTTTGGCCGGGCATCGGTCAACCGGGGTTACCTGATGCGGGGCGGCCAGAGCGCGTCCGGCCATCTGGTCAACCTGACCCCCTGATTTCTGAGGAGTAGACAGCCATGAGAATCGTGCTTGGCCTGATGATGGCCCTCTTGCTGACGGCGTGCAGCGGGAACCGGGTCGTAAACTACGACCAGGGGGAGAAGCCAGATGACTTCCCCGTGCTCAAGGCGGTGGGCTACGCGGTGATCGACATCCAGCCCGGCCCCTCCCAGTCGGAGAAGATGCTGCAGGCGATCCGGGCGTCCAAGATGGATGCCTACCGGGAGCTGGCGGAGCAGCTCAACGGCCAGCAGGTGCGTGGCCAGAGCAGCTACAAGGACCTGACCCAGACCTCCAACTCGCTGGATGTGTCGGTGGCCGGCATGGTGCGCGGTGCCCGTGTGGTGGCGACCTATCCCCGTGGCAACACCTATGCCACCGAGCTGGAGCTCGATACCCGCAACCTCTACCACCTGAACCAGCTGATGGCGGGTCAGTTCTAGCACCAGGAGCGAGACTCCATCCTCTGTCACCCGAGCCTGTCGGCGGGGTACCAACTAGGCGAGCAATGAGCTCGCCTTTTTGTTGTCCGGGGGCGGGGCAGGGGGCAGAAAAGAGAGAGGCGAGCCTGATGCTCGCCTCTTGCCGTTCGGGGGGCTTAGCTGCCCATCAGCACCGGCGGTACCGCGGTCGGCTTGACGTCTTCGCTCGGGTAGCAGCCGAGTACCTTGACGTAGCGGGTGATCTTGGTGAGCTCCAGCAGGGCGGCCTGCATCTCAGGGGTCTGCAGGTTGGCGGAGACATCCAGATAGAACATCTCTTCCCAGGGGTTGCCCTGCACCGGACGGGATTCCAGCTTGGTCATGTTGATCTCGTGGCTGCGCAGCACCAGCAGCGCCTCCACTAGGGAACCCGGCTTCTGGGAGGTGGACATGATGAGGGTGGTCTTGGCCGGGATCTGCGGCGCCACGTCGATGGGCTTGCGCGCCACCACGATGAAGCGGCTGTAGTTCTCCTTCTGGTTCGCGAGCTGCTCGGCCAGCACGTCCAGCCCATACAGCTCGCCGCCGGCGGCGCTGCCGATGGCCGCCGCATCCGGGCTAGCCAGCTCCTTGACCTTCATCATGGCGCTGGAAGAGGAGTCGCAGATTTCGTGGCGCGCTCCTTCCAGCTTGCTGAGGTAATGGGAGCACTGCTGGAATACTTGGGGATGGGCGTAGAAGGTCTTGATGCGGGACAGCTCGGTGGGCACGGCAGTGAGGATGCAGTGCTCTATGGGGTAGGTCAGCTCACCCACGATGGAGAGGGTGGTGTGCTGCATCACATCGTACACCTCGTTGATGGAGCCCGAGCTGGTGTTCTCTATGGGCAGCACCCCGAAGGCGGCGCGACCCGATTCTACCGTGTCCAGCACCTCGCGGAAGTTCTGGCAGTTCACCTCTATCACCTGATCCTTGTAGCGCGCCAGGTACTTGCGGGCGGCCAGGCTGGAGTAAGAGCCGCGCGGGCCCAGGTAGGCGACGCTGGTCATGGGCTCCTGCTGCTGGGGGTTGAGCAGGCTCTGCAGATAGGCCTGCTGGGAGAGCACGGAGTCTTCGATGATGGTGTGGTAGATGCGGGTGATGTACTGGGCGTCCAACCCGAGCGCGCGCCCTTTCTGGATCAGGGCAACCAGCAGATCCTGCTCCCGCTGGGTGTCGCGGATGGGACGGGGATTGGCCTGCTTGGCGCGGGCAACCTCGATGCTGAGGGTCTTGCGTTTGGCCAGCAGGGCGAGCAGCTCCTGATCCAACTGGGTGATGTCTTGTCTGATCTCGTCGAGCGTAGCCATGGTGGTTCCCTATCCAAATCTTCTGTGGTGGTTGCTGCAAAAAAAAGCCTCCGCTGGGGGAGGCTCGATTCGTCTTTGCGTTCTGTTCATGCGACGACAGGGCCTTCCCTCATGAGGGCCGGATAAACGAGAACGCAAAGAAGAATGGTGTGTGCATGATGTTGTCCTGAATGTAACGTCATAACCATTAAGGGATTTGGCACGCCGATGCAAGTAAAACTTGCCCCTGTGCATTGAACGGGGCAGGGTAGGTGGTCGGGATCCATGGCCAAATGAGTGCCACACCGGTCCCATTTTTTCTGGTCAATGAGAGGGAGACGAGAGGATGGCGATTATCTTCGATCTGGGACGGGTGGTGGTGAGCTGGGATCCGGTCGGCATAGTGCGCTCGGTGCGAGGACCGGATGGCGCCGAGGCCCTAGCGGAGCGGCTGTTCAACCACCCCGACTGGCTGGAGGTGGACAGGGGCACCCTCTCCCTGCATGCCATGGCGAGTCAGGCCGAGGCGCGCACTGGCTTGTCCATGGCCGAGAACCTCGCCATCCTGCAGGCGGTGCCCGCCTCCTTGCTGCCGGACCCCGCCATGGTGAGCTTGATTGAGACGCTGTACCGAGCCGGTCACCGGCTCTACGCCCTCTCCAACATGGGCCATGCCAGCATCGACTGGCTGGAACAGCATCAGGAGTTCTGGCGCTTCTTCAGCGGCAAGGTGGTGTCGGCCCGGGTGCGGATGATCAAGCCCGAGCCCGACATCTACCGTTATCTGCTGGTGTCGTTCGACCTCAAGGCTGGGGAGTGCCTCTTTATCGACGACAGCCCGGCCAACGTGGCGGCGGCCCAGGCGCTCGGCCTGCAGGGCATGGTGTTCACCGATGCTGCTGCGTGCCGCCGGCAGCTGGTCGAGCAAGGATGGTTGCCCGCCTGAAAGGGGACGGGCCCTGCGTTGTGCCCGAAGAAAAGGGATCTGATGTGCATTCAGAGCGAATAAAGTACTGCTTTGTCCCTGCCGTTTAAGTGTCTATTCAGCTTTCACGCCGCAAAATAACATCCTATTCACCATCCGGAGCGTTGTTATGGATGCCAATGTAGTCGCGCTGAATCGGGGATACGATCAGAACTTTCAGGCCAGGGAACAGAGGCTCATCAGCACCCTGGCAGGATATGGCGAACTGCTTGTCTCCTTCTCCGGTCGGTTGGAGTCCTGCTACAGCATGGACCTGTGCCGGGCCAGCGGGGTCCGCTTTCGGGCCATCACCCTGGACAACCCGACCCTCAGCCGCAAGGCGGTGGCCCGGGCTAAGCGCTACTGCCAGCACTACGGCATAGCGCATCAGGTGATCAAGACCGACGAGATGATCTTCAGCGTGCACCTCGGTCACCTCGCCGAGGTGATGGATCCGGTACGCTACCTCTGCCAGCAGCTCGAGCACGGCGATGGCCCCCCGCTTCTGATGTCGGCCTCGGTGGAGGAGATGCAGGAGTATCTGCGGCGTTTCGACAGCGTGCCGGCCAATACGCTGTGGCTCTTTGCCGAGCAGGGCATGACCAACCGTGACTTTCGCTATGGCTTCCACAAGCGCCAGCTGGCCCTGTGGGGGGCGGGGGGAGAGGCTTGCCTGAGTCAGCGCTTCTCCGATATTGAGTCACTGGACCGGCGCCACTTGCGCATGGTCGACATGGCCGAGCAGATGTTGTTCGACATGGGGCTGGATGGAGCCCAGGTCTTCTTCCATACCCTGGCGGACAGGGTCACTACCCTGGCCAGGATCAGGGTGCCCCAGCGCATGCGGGCCCTGGTCTTCGACATGCAGCCGAACATTCAGAAGGCGCTCCAGAGCGCCCAGTTCGATCTGGTGACCCTGGACCTGGTCTCGGGCGAAGATCCTCAACAGCTGGTCATCTGATCCCGGGCCCGGCCCGTAACGTGAGTCGGGTCATAGGCAAGGGCTGCCCGACTCTTTATACTGCTCCCTCTGCATCCCTATCGAGTCATGTGCCCATGAAACCCTTGTCCAGACTGCTGCTTGCCCTCTGCCTCTCCCCCCTGCTGGCCCAGGCCGCGCCCCTGACCCAGGTCACCCTGGCAGATGGCCGTCAGGTGCAGCTCAACGACGACTTCACCTGGGAATACCTGCTGGTCAAGCCCGCCGAGACGGTAGCCGGCAAGACGGTGACGGCGAGCGTGGCGGCGCCGGTGCTGACCGAGCAGGCCCTGGCCAATCCCGACCTGCTTGCCCAGGCGACCCGGGACGGGATCACGGTGACCCTGAACCAGGTGGAGGGCGAGGATCCGCTGCGTCTGCAGTTCGTGGTGAGCAACACCGGCAGCCGCAATGTGGTGCGGGTCAACGGCAGCCTGACCCTGTTCAGTGCCGAGGGTGTGCAGCTCTCGACCCAGCCGGTGCGTTTCTGGGTCGGAGAGAATCGCCTGCCGGAATCCTATCTGCGCAAGGGCGAGCAGCGCCCCTCGCGCGCCATCGAACTGGCCCGTCCGGCCAATCTGACCGGCAAGCCGCTGGTGCGGGTGCAGATCGACGAAGTGGAATTCCGCTAGGATCGGGGCGGGGACGGGCAGGCCCGTCCCCCGTGGAGTGTTGCTCCGGTAACCGTCTGCAACATCTGCTTACATCTGCCATGGTTTGGCAACAGCTTGCCGCTCGGCGACTCCCCCTTTGCCCGTCACAATGGCTCCATTCCCGTTAGGTTCCGCCTAACGCAACAATCGGAGTCAACAAAATGCAAAAGCTCGCACTGTCTGTTCTGGTTCTGGCCGGTCTCTCTTCCACTTCCGTGCTGGCGCAAGATGCGTTCAGCTATGCCAAGGGATCCGCCACCTGGGCACACACCAAGTCCGACTACGTCGGTGGCAAGGACAGCAACAACCGCGATTTCGGTGGTCTGAGCCTGGATCTCTCCAAGAGCTTCGGCTCCAACGTCTACGGCCGACTCGGCAGCGAATACACCTCCCGCAACAGTGGCAACGACAGCATGGCCATCTCCAATCTGGGGATGGGGGTGTTCACTCCCCTCAGCACCGGCCTGAACCTGTACGGTGAAGCGGGTCTGATGGGCTACAGCATGGAGCGTGAACTCGCCTCCAACGTGAACGACAGCGGCTGGGACAACATCACCCGCAAGCAGAGCGGCAGCCTGTACGGTGAAGTGGGCCTGCGCTACGACATCGGCGCCGTCGAGCTCTCCACCGGCTACCGTTACGCCAACATGACCGACGACATGCACGACTTCAAGGCGGGTGCCGCCTACAAGGTGAGCCAGAACCTGGCCCTCACCGCCGACTACACCTATCGCAACTGGGATCTGCAGAAAGGATCCATCAGCAGCCTGGGTGTGAAATACAGCTTCTGATTTCCCTGTCTGTCGCAACGTCCATTTTGCCCATGACCCCGGTCATGGGCTTTTTCATTTTCCGGTGATCCTGTTTTTGCTCTTGTGTCGTATCGGTCGGTAATAGTTATACAACTTTCATTTTTTTGTATAACTGCTATAACTGAGTCAATGCTTATACAAGGGGTGCAATCATGTACAAGATCAAGGTCGGTATCAGTGCCTGTCTGCTGGGCCAGGAAGTGCGGTTCGACGGGGGCCACAAGCGTTCCAGCTTCTGCGAGCGGGATCTTGGCGCTCACTTCGAGTATCACCCGGTCTGCCCCGAGATGGCCATCGGCCTCGGTGCCCCCCGTGCCGCCATCCGGCTGGTCAAGCGCCACGGAGAGGTGCGCGCCGAGGCGAGCAACGGCAGCTTCGACGTCACCGACAAGCTTATCGCCTTCAGCGAGCAGAAGGCGAGTCAGCTCGACTTCCTCTCCGGCTACATCCTCTGCGCCAAGTCTCCCAGTTGCGGCATGGAGCGGGTACGCATCTATGGTGCCAACAACGAAGGGAGTGCCAAGGAGGGGATTGGTCTCTTTGCCAAAGCCTTGATGGAGGCCAACCCCCTGCTGCCGGTGGAGGAAGACGGCCGCCTGTGCGATCCCATACTGCGGGAGAACTTCGTGCTGCGGGTCTTCGCCTATCACGACTGGCAGCAGCTCTGTGCTCGCGGGATCACCGCCGCCGCTCTCATCCGGTTCCATTCGCGTTACAAGTATCTGGTGCTCTCCCACGCCACTACCCACTACCGCACCCTCGGCAAGCTGCTCGGCAACCTCGGCAAGGCCAACCTGCAGGAGGTGGCGGACAGCTACATCAAGGGCCTGATGGCTGCCCTGACCCTGCGTGCCAATCGTCGCAGCCACACCAATGTGCTGATGCACCTGCAGGGTTATTTCAAGCGGGTGCTGACCCCGGCCCAGAAGCAGGAGCTCTGCGATACCATCGACAAGTACCGCACCGGCGTCTTCCCGCTGCTGGTACCACTCACCCTGATCCGCCACTACCTGCGGGAATACCCCAATGCCTATTTGTCCGAGCAGGTCTATCTCAATCCTCATCCCGATACGCTCAAGTTGCGTTACGGGCTTTGAGAATAGCGAGATCAGCTTTATCCAGAGCCGCACCCCGATATGCTCAAGTTGCGTTACGGGCTTTGAGAATGGCGAGATCAGCTCGATCCAAAGCCCCACCCCGATACGCTCAAGCTGCGCTACGGGCTCTGAATTCGTTTGTGCCCCGACGCAGCCTCTGGGCTCGGGGCGCCCATACCCTGTTGAATGGAAGTCACCATGTCAGATGTACCACAAGATGATGCCGCCAAGCCGGACGAGGGGATCTACCCCATCCGCGAGGTCTCCCGACTCACCGGGGTCAACGCCGTCACCCTGCGCGCCTGGCAGCGCCGCTACGGGCTGGTGCAGCCCGCCCGTACCGAGAAGGGGCATCGCCTCTACAGCGAGCAGGATATCCGCCAGATAGGCGAGATCCTGAGCTGGCTGGAACGGGGGGTGAGCATAGGGCAGGTGAAGGGGCTGTTGAGCGAACCTCAGTCCCAGCCGGTGAGCGATCACTGGCAGCAGACCCTGGAGCAGTTCAGTCAGGCCCTGCTCGCCTTCAACCAGCGCAAGGCGGAGGCCGAGCTCAATGATCTGCTGGCGAGCTACCCGTTCGAGCTGGTGCGCAGTCGGGTGCTGCAACCGTTGGTGGATCAGCTGCTCGGCCTGTGGCGCGAGCGGCCGGATGGCGAGCTGCTGCAACAAGTGTGGCTGGGCTGGCTCCACACCCGTTTCGCCCGCCACCTCATCGAGCAAGAGAAGGGGCTGCCGGTCACCCTGGCGAGCTGGGGTCAGGTGGGCCCTCTCGATCTGGTCTGGGCCGCGTATGAGCTCATCGGTCAGGGTTATGAGGTACAGCTGCTGGGGGCGGTGGAGCCGCGCCATGCAGCCCTGCTGGAGGGGCGGGCCGCCACCCCCTGGCTGGTGCTGCTGGGGGCCGGCCTTGGCAAGCCGGCGCTGGCCGCCGACTGGCCTGCCGGTACCCGGCTCTTTGGCGAGCTGGGGCGACTCTATGACGCTGACTGGCTGGCCGCTCACGGCTGGCGGGCGACCCTGGCCGAGGTGATGGCGGACAAGCCTGCCGCGCGCGGCTTGAGCGGGCGCGGGAGCAAGAGATCATGAGGCTGGTCTGGTTTCGCAATGACTTGCGCCTGGCCGACAACCCGGCCTTGCGTCATGGCTGCGCTGATGAGGAGCCGGTCGCTGCGCTGTTCATCATCTCCCCCACCCAGTGGCGGCAGCACAAGATGGCCCCCATCCGTCAGCGCTTCATCCTGGCCCAGGTCGATGTGCTGGGCCGCGAGCTGGCGGCCCTCGGCATCCCGCTTCATCTGCTGCGGGTCGAGACCTTTGCCGAGACACCGGCGGCACTTGCCGCGCTGGCTCGCGATCTCGGCGTCACGCACCTCTACGCCAACCAGGCCATCGAACTTGACGAACAGCGCCGGGACCATGGCGTCACCGCCGCGCTGGCAGAGCAGGAGGTGAGCTGCCACTGGCTCAACGGTTGTTGCGTGCTGCCCCCTGGGCGGGTGCTGACCGGCGGTCGGGAGATGTTCAAGGTCTTCACCCCCTTCAGCCGCGCCTGGTTCAAGGCGCTCGATGAGGATGGCTTCGTCATTCACCGGGCCCCGGCGCTGCGTGGTGAGCCCCTGCCCTGGCAGCCGCTGGCCGAGCGGGCTTTTGTCGATGAGGGGCTCGGGGAGCTGACCCCGGATCCCCGCTGGCCGGTAGGGGAGGCCGAGGCCCTGCGGCGGTTGCACGCCTTCCTGGAGCAGGGGGTGCTGGACTATGGCGAGACCCGGGATTTTCCGGCGCAGGGCGGCACCTCCGTGCTCTCCCCCTATCTGGCGGCGGGCATCGTCAGCCCCCGTCAGTGCGTGGCGGCCTTGCAGCAGCGGCTCGGTGCCCGGCCCCAGTCCAAGGCGCAGCCCGGTTTTGTCTGGCTCAATGAACTCATCTGGCGCGAGTTCTATCGCCACCTGCTGGTACTGATCCCGACCCTCTCGATGAATCGCCCTTTCAAGCCAGAGACGGCGGCCCTGCCCTGGAGCTGGGACCCGGATGCCTTTGCCGCCTGGTGCGCGGGGCGCACCGGCTACCCCATCGTCGACGCCGCCATGCGCTGCCTCAACGCCACCGGCTGGATGCACAACCGGCTGCGGATGATAGTGGCGAGCTTCCTGACCAAGGATCTGCACATCCACTGGCGGCTCGGGGAGGATTACTTCATGAGCCAGCTCATCGACGGGGATCTGGCGGCCAACAACGGTGGCTGGCAATGGGCCGCGGGAACGGGTGCCGATGCGGCCCCCTACTTTCGGGTGTTCAACCCCACTACCCAGGGGCAACGATTTGATCCACAAGGGGACTTTATCCGTACCTGGGTAACTGAGCTTGCCGATGTGCCTGCCGCCTATGTGCACCAGCCCCACGACTGGCTGCGGCTCAAGGGACGGCAGGATTACCCGGCGCCCATGGTGGATCATGCCGTTGCACGGGTGAGGGCCATCGAGATGTTCCGTGACCTGGAGAAGACATGACATGAATGACGCGCTGGCCCATTTCATCGTGCTTTATCTGCAACTGGACAAGCATCAGTTGCACCGTCTGCCTGAGATCTATGCCGATCAGGTGGTGTTTATCGATCCGGCCCACCGCATCGAGGGGCTGGCCGCGCTCACCCGCTATTTTTCCTCTCTCTATGAGCGGCTCAAGGAGTGCAGGTTCGAGATCACCAGCCAGCAGTTGCAGGGCAATGAGGCCTGGCTCGGCTGGGTCATGACCTTCGTCCATCCCCGGATTGCCGGTGGGCGACCGGTGCGGGTGGAGGGGGCCACCCGGTTGCAATTCGATGCCTGGGGCAAGGTCTGCCTGCACCGGGATTACTTCGATCTCGGCGCCATGCTGTACGAACAATTGCCGCTGCTGGGCCCCGTGGTGCGCGCCATCAAGGGGAGGCTGGGCACATGAGCGGGCGGGTACTGATCACCGGGGCCACCTCCGGCATAGGTCGCCAGCTGGCCCTTGATTACCGGCGCTCTGGCTGGCAGGTGTGGGGTTGTGGCCGCGATAGTGAACGGCTGCAGGCCTTGGCTCATGAGGGGATCATTCCCCTGCAGTTCGATGGACGGGACAGCGCCGCCATGGCCGCGATTGCCGCCGATCTGCCCGCGCTGGATCTGCTGATCCTCAACGCCGGCAACTGCGAATACATGGATCTGGCCGAGGGATTTGACGGTGCCCTCTTTGCCCGGGTCATCGAGACCAACCTCATCGCCACCGGCCACGCCCTGGCCGCCTTCCTGCCGCGGCTGGTGTCCGGGTCGCGGCTCGCCATCGTCGGCTCCTCGGTGAGCTGGTTACCGCTGCCAAGGGCCGAGGCCTATGGCGCCTCCAAGGCGGCCCTCGACTATCTGGCCGCCACCCTGCGCCTCGATCTCGCGACCCGAGGCATAGGGGTGACCCTGATCCGTCCGGGTTTCGTGCAGACACCGCTCACCGCGAAAAATGATTTTCCCATGCCTTGTCTGGTGACGGTGGAGGAGGCGTCCCGCGCCATCATGAGCGGGCTGGCCGCCGGTCGCCATCAGATCCACTTCCCCCGTCGCTTCATCTGGTTGCTGCGTCTGCTTGGCGCACTGCCGACGGGGCTCTGGCTGCGCCTCGGTCGCACCCTCATCTCGAAAGGATCCCCTTCATGAAGAAAAAGATCGCCATCATAGGTTCCGGGATCTCGGGACTCAGCGCCGGTTTTCTGCTCCACAAGCTGCACGACATCACCCTGTTCGAGGCGGCCCCCGTGCTCGGCGGACATACCGCCACCGTGGATGTCAGCCTGGCCGGTCGTAGCTATGCCATCGATACCGGTTTTATTGTGTTCAACGACCGTACCTACCCGAATTTCCTGAAATTGCTGGAGCGGATCGGGGTGGCGCGCCAGCCCACCGAGATGAGCTTCTCGGTCAAGAGCCCCCAGGGGTTGGAGTACAACGGCCACAACCTGGACACCCTGTTTGCCCAACGCAGCAACCTGCTGAGTCCGCGTTTTTACCGTTTCGTGGCCGAGATCCTGCGTTTCAACCGGGAGGCCCGCGCCTGGCTGGCGGACCGCGGGCGCCGTGGGGATGGCAGCGAACCGACCCTGGGGGATTTTCTGCTGCTGGGGGAGTTCAGCGACTACTTCGCCCGCCACTACATCCTGCCCATGGGGGCGGCCATCTGGTCTTCCACCCTGGCTGACATGCGCGCCTTTCCGCTGGGTTTCTTCCTGCGTTTCTTTGCCAACCACGGCCTGCTGGATGTGGCCAACCGCCCTCAGTGGTACGTCATTCCGGGCGGCTCGCGGGAATACCTGGGTCCCCTCACGTCGGGCTGGATGTCGCGGATCCGGCTGGCCTGTCCGGTGCAGGCGATCCGGCGCTCGGCCGAGGGGGTGCTTGTCCAGAGCGGCTATGGGGAGGAGCGCTTTGACGAGGTGATCCTCGCCTGTCACAGCGATCAGGCGCTGGCCCTGTTGGCCGATGCAAGCGAGCGGGAGCAGGCCATTCTCGGCGCCATGGCCTATCAGGCCAACGATGTCTGGTTGCACACCGATGTGAACTGCCTGCCGGCCCGGCCAAAAGCCTGGGCCAGCTGGAACTATCAGCTCGGGGATGACGACGAGGCGCGCCCCCTGGTGAGCTACAACATGAACATCCTGCAGGGGATTAGCTCGCCGCAACCCTTCTGCGTCAGCCTCAACCCCCAGGGCCGGGTGGACGAAAGCAAGGTGCTGCGCCGCTTCGTCTACCACCATCCTGTCTTCAATCAGGCCTCCATCGCCGCCCAGCAGCGGCGAGCCGAGATCTGCGGCCGGCAGCACACCCATTTCTGCGGCGCTTACTGGTACAACGGCTTTCACGAGGACGGGGTGCGCAGCGCCCTGAATGTGGCCAGTCGCTTCGGAGCCAACCTATGAAGGCCGCCGGGGACACCATCAGCGCCATCTGGCACGGCTCTGTGCGCCACCGTCGCTTTGCGCCGCGCAACCACGCCTTCTCGTACGGCCTCTTCATGCTGGGGCTGGATCTGGACGAGCTGCCGAGCCTCAGCCAGGGGCGCTGGTTCGGCGTAGAGCGGGCCGGGTTGCTCTCCTTTCATCGCAATGACTATCTCAAAGGCAGCGAGGGGAGCCTCAAGCAGGCGGTGTGGGACAAGGTGACCGCCCTTGGCGGTGACGCCGAGCCGGACGGTCGGGTGCTGCTGCTCGGCAATGTGCGCTGCCTGGGGTTCTACTTCAGCCCGGTCAACTTCTACTTCTGCTACCGGGAGGAGGAGGCGCGTTACCTGCTGGCGGAGGTGTCGAACACTCCCTGGAACGAGCGTCACTACTACCTGCTGGATCTGGCGGCCCTGGCCCCCCATGACAAGGATTTTCACGTCTCCCCCTTTATGGGGCTGGCGATGCGTTACCACTGGCGCATTCGCCCGCCCGAAGAGGAGACGCTGATCCATATCGAGAGTCATCCCAGGTCAGGCGAGGCCAAGCTGTTCGATGCCACCCTGGCGCTGCGTCGCGAACCGCTGTCGCGCCAGGGGCTGGTGGCCCTGCTTGCCCGCTGGCCCTGGATGACCCTCAAGGTGCTGCTCGGTATCTACTGGCAGGCCTTGCGTCTTTTTATCAAACGCACCCCCATCTTCAGCCACCCGGAGAGCCGCTGATGAAGCCGACATTCTCGCGTATTTCAGCTTCCAGTCGTTGTCCGCAACCCATGATGCGGGTTTGTATCAAACGAACCTCTTTTATCTTCATCCATCCGGAGAGCCGCTAATGGAACTTGCTCAATCAACCCTCTCTGCCTCTTTCATCGACAAGGGGGCCAGGCAACTGCTGCTCACTCTGCTGGGACGTCTCGAACAGGGTCAACTGCTGCTGCGGGACGGCAGCGAGCGTCACAGCTTCGGGGTGGCGGGCACCGATCTCCATGCCGAGGTGATAGTGCAGGATCCTGCCTTCTATCGTCGTCTGCTGCTGGGGGGCAGCATAGCCGCCGGTGAGACCTGGGTGGAGGGACTCTGGACCAGCCCGGATCCGGTGGCCCTGGTGCGGCTGCTGGCGCGCAACCTGACGCTGCTCGACACCCTGGAGCGACGGCTCGGCTGGCTCAGCTTCCCCTTCAACAAGGTGCGTCATTGGCTCAATCGAAATACCCTGACCGGGTCGAGATCCAATATCGCCGCCCACTATGATCTCGGCAATACCCTCTATCAGGGCTTTCTCGACAGCCACATGCAGTACTCGAGCGCCATCTACCCGAGCGCCGAGGCCAGCCTAGAGCAGGGGCAGCAGGCCAAGCTGCGCACCATCTGCGAGCGGCTCGAGCTGGGACCGGAGGATCACCTGTTGGAGATAGGCACCGGCTGGGGCGGCCTGGCCGTCTATGCCGCCCGTCACTACGGCTGCCGGGTGACCACCACCACCATCTCCCAGGCCCAGCATGACTACGCAAAAGAGTGGATTGCGCGGGAGGGGCTGGAGGATCGTATCACCCTGCTGCTGGAGGATTACCGCAAGCTGGAAGGGAGCTTCGACAAGCTGGTCTCCATCGAGATGATAGAGGCGGTGGGGCACGCCTTCCTGCCGGACTACTTCCGCCAGCTGTCACGGCTGCTCAGACCCGGCGGTCGTCTGCTCATTCAGGCCATCACCATCGCCGATCAGCGCCATGCCCAGTATGTGCGCGGGGTCGATTTCATCCAGCGCTACATCTTCCCCGGCGGCTGTCTGCCGAGCGTCTCCCAGATGGCGGGACTGCTCGCCCGGGAGACCGACATGCAACTGGTGCGGCTGCACGATCACGGCCACCACTATGCCCGCACCCTGGCCCACTGGTGCGAACGCTTCCTGGCGCTGGCCCCCGAGCTGCCAAGGCTCGGCTACAGCCAGGACTTCATCCGGCTGTGGCACTTCTATTTTGCCTATTGCGAGGGGGGCTTCTGGGAGCGGGCCATCAGCCTGGTGCAGCTGGAGGCGGCCAAGCCGGGCCCGCTCGGCTGGTCCGGTGATCTGCCAGTGAGCGGTCACTGACCGTGTGGCAGTGGGCCCACCTGCTGGGGTTCAACCTCTATTGGTTGCTGGCGGTGAAATGGCAGCAACCGGGCCCGCTGCTGCTGATGCTGTTGCTTCATTTCCTCTTCTCCCCGACGCCCAGATCGGACCTTCGGCTGCTTGCCGTTGCGCTCGCGGGCTGTCTGCTCGACGGTCTGCTCTGGCGGCTCGGCCTGTTCCAGTTTCCGGCCGGTTTCCCGCTCTGGCTGTTGCTGCTCTGGTGCGGTTTTGCCCTGACCCTCTCCCACGGTCTGCGCTGGCTTCGGCCCTTGCCCCGCTGGCAGCTGGCGCTGTTTGGCATGGTGGGGGGGGCGAGCTCCTATGTGGCGGGTGCTGCCATGGGGGCCGTACACTTACCCTGGGGCATCTGGATCAGCACGGCGCTGCTGGCGGTGATCTGGATGGGGTGGTTACCCGTACTGCTGTGGGTAACGGTGACGCTGGAGGGTGAATCGAGATGAACACCTTTTCGACCGACGCCTTGTTGTTTTCCAAGTGGACCAGGGATGGCCAGTGCGAGCTGGCAGAGCGTTTCTACCTGGTGGTTGCATGCCAACGCGATGCCCAGGGTCAACTGGCGAGCGTGGTGATGCAGGATATCAATACCCTGCAGGAACAGGAGATGGACTGGCATGAACTGGAAGACCCCGCCCATTGGCACATGGGGTGGAATTAGCACCTTGCTTGTGGCGCTGACGCTGCTGTTTGCCATTGCTGTACAGGCCTCTTCTGCCCCCTGGCAACAACTGCGCCCGGTCGGGCAGGGGGAGATGAGCTGGCTCTGGTTCAAGCTCTATGACGCCACCCTCTACAGCGCGAGCGGTCGCTACGAGCCTGGTCGCTATCCGCAGGCCCTGACCCTGACCTATGCCAGAGCCATAGAGAGAGAGGATTTGCTCAGTGCCACCGCCGCCGAGTGGCAGCGCCTTGGCCTTGGCAGCGAGGGAGATCGCCAGCGCTGGCTCGGCCGGCTCGCCGCTCTCTGGCCCGATGTCGGGGCTGGGGACAGACTCACCTTCTATGTGGACAGTGCGGGAGTCGGCCACTTCTGGTGGCAGGACAAGCCCCTCGGCTCCCTCGCCGATCCGCAGTTTTCCGCCGCCTTTCTGGCTATCTGGCTCGCCGACAACAGTCGCGATCCCGCCCTTACCCGCCGCCTGCGCGGCCAACCCTGATACTGGAGTTCCTCATGACCTTCCATCGCACATGGCGCATTCTGCTGCTGTGGTCACTGCTGTTGCTGACTGGTTGTGGCGCCAGCCTAGATGACTATCGGGAGCAGGGCCCGAACTGGGATCTCGCCCGTTTCTTCGACGGCAAGCTGGTGGCCCATGGCCTGGTGACGGACCGTAGCGGCGAAGTGACCAGTCGCTTTCGGGTCGAGATGCAGGGGCGCTGGCGAGAGGGCAAGGGGGAGCTGTTCGAGCAGTTCTATTTCGATGACGGCCGCCAGCAGACCCGCACCTGGTTTTTGAGCAAGGGGGCGGATGGCCACTGGCGCGGCACCGCCTCGGATGTGGTGGGGGAGGCGGTAGGCAAGACGGCAGGCTTTGCCCTGAACTGGCGCTATCAACTCGATCTGGCCCTGCCGGATGGGGAGGTGGTACGGGTGAGCTTCGATGACTGGATGTATCTGCTGGATGAAGATCGCCTGATCAATCGCGCCGCGATCAGCAAGTTCGGCATTCACCTCGGCGAGGTGATCCTCTATATCGAGCGGCTTGAGCGATGAGAGCGGGTGTTTTTCCTGCTGACGATAGCCATTCGCTATCAATGGACAAGGCAGAAGCAATTGTCCTTTGAGTCTATGCGGGGATATGCTGACTCCGTTCCCGATAATGTTTACCACCTGGAGGTGAATGATGAAGAGCCCCATTGGTCTTGATACAGTTCAATCACAAGCCCTGGCCGCCGAGTTGAACAAGTTGCTGGCCAGCTACCAGATCCTCTACATGAACGTCCGTGGCTTCCACTGGAACATCCGCGGCAACCAGTTCTTCGAGCTGCACCTGAAATTCGAGGAGATCTACAACGATCTGCTGTTGAAAGTCGATGCCCTTGCCGAGCGCATCCTCACCCTGGATGGGGTGCCCCTGCACAGCTTCAGCGACTACCTCAAGGTCTCCGCCATCCCCGAGCAGAAGGGGCTGCACGACGGTCGCGCCTGTGTCGAGTCCCTGCTGGAGAGTTTCCGCGAGCTGCTGGTGGCTCAGCGCCGTATCCTGGGCCAGGCCGCCGACGCTGGTGACGAGGGTACCGCTTCCATCCTCTCCGACTATGTGCAGCAGCAGGAAAAACTGGTCTGGATGCTGCGCGCCTACCTGGCCTGATAGAGCGCAGGGCCGGATGCCCCTGACCAGGCGCCGGTCCGACCGTTGCGTTGTCCCTTGTTGTTGCAAACCTGAGTTGTCTTTGATGTTATCCACCCGCTTGTCGCCCTGTTTGGGCGGCTTTTTTGTTTTTGATCTGCATCAATGAAACCTTAATTGGTAAATTGAATGCCTATTAAGTTTTGAGTCGGGGGAATAGAATCGCCACAAAACAAGTAACTGAAATGTCCAATTAGGAGAGGCATGATGTTTTGTGTGCAATGTGAACAGACAATTCGTACCCCCGCAGGCAATGGCTGCGCGTATACACAAGGTATGTGCGGCAAGACGGCCGAGACCTCGGATCTGCAGGATGTGCTGATTTATACGCTGCAAGGCCTCAGTGCCTGGGCGCTGGCGGCCCGTGAGCACGACATCGTCGATGACGAGATCGATGCCTTCGTACCCAAGGCCTTCTTCGCCACCCTCACCAACGTCAACTTTGACTCCGCGCGCATCGTCGACTACGTCAACCAGGCGCTGGCCTATCGGCAGCAACTGGCCGACCGTCTGGCCGCGCTGGCGGTGCAGCTTGCCGAGCTGCCTGCCGCCGCACGCTTCGAGCCGGGTGTCGAGCTGCTGGAACAGCTGGCCCATGCGCCCCAGACCGCGGTCAACCGCGGCAAGAGTGAAGTCAATGAAGACATCATGGGGCTGCGCCTGCTCTGCCTCTACGGGCTCAAGGGGGCTGCCGCCTACATGGAGCACGCCCGGGTACTGGACCAGCAAGACAGCGCCGTGGCCGCCGAATTCCACCGCATCATGAGCTGGCTCGGCACGGATCCGAGCGATCTGGATCCCCTGTTCAAGTGCGCCATGGACATCGGCCTGCTCAACTTCAAGATCATGGAGATGCTGGATCTCGGTGAAACCACGGCCTTCGGCCACCCGGAACCGACTCAGGTGCGCGTCACCCCGGTGCCGGGTAAGTGCATCCTGGTCTCCGGCCACGACATGGTGGATCTCAAGCTGATCCTGGAACAGACCGCAGGCACCGGCATCAACGTCTACACCCACGGTGAGATGCTGCCGGCCCTGGCCTATCCCTTCTTCAAGCAGTATCCGCACCTGGTGGGCAACTACGGTTCCGCGTGGCAGAACCAGCAGAAGGAGTTTGCGAACTTCCCGGGCGCCGTGGTGATGACCTCCAACTGCATCATCGACCCGAACGTGGGCAACTACTCGGATCGCATCTTCACCCGCTCCATCGTCGGCTGGCCGGGGGTGACCCATCTGGAAGGAGAGGACTTCTCTGCCGTTATCGCCAAGGCCCAGGCGCTGGAAGGCTTCAAGCACGTTGAGCTCGAGCATTTCATCACCATCGGCTTTGCTCGCAACGCCCTGATGCAGGCCGCCCCTGCGGTGATCGACAAGGTCAAGGCTGGCGAGATCAGCCACTTCTTCCTGGTGGGGGGCTGTGACGGCGACCGTGCCGAGCGCGCCTACTACACCGAGTTCGCCAAGGCGATCCCGCAGGATAGCCTGCTGCTCACCCTGGGCTGCGGCAAATACAAGTTCAACAAGCTCGACTTTGGCGATATCGGCGGCATCCCGCGTCTGCTGGACGTGGGCCAGTGCAACGACGCCTACTCTGCCATTCAACTGGCATTGGCGCTTTCCGAGGCGTTCGAGTGCGGTGTCAACGATCTGCCGCTGACCCTGGTGCTCTCCTGGTTCGAGCAAAAAGCCATCGTCATCCTGCTCACCCTGCTGGCACTCGGCGTGAAGGACATTCGCACCGGCCCGACCGCTCCGGCCTTCCTCACCCCGGCCCTGCTCAAGGTGCTGGAGGAGCAGTTCGGTCTCAAGGGAACCACGACCGCAGAGGCGGATCTCGCCGAGATCCTGGCGGCTTGATCCGGGTTCAGCCCAAGATGTTGTAAGCCTTTGGCGAGCCCCCGGCTCGCCTTTTTTTCACAAAGATATCTTTCAAAAAGAGGAGCCTTGCGATGATCTCCACCTCTCTTACCTTGCGCTGCATTGGCCGTCGTGCGGACACTCACGACGTGACAAGTTGGCAGTTTGTCGCCACCGAGGGCACTCTGCCGGCCGTGCTGGCCGGCCAGTGTGTGACCCTGCACACCGAGATTGACGGCAAGCCCCAGTGCCGCGCCTATACCCTCTCTTCCAGCCCGCAGGATCCTTTCTGGCAAGTCACCATCAAGGACGTGGGGCTGGTCTCCAATCATCTGCACCAAACCTTGCAACTGGGGGACGAGATCCGGGTTGACGGCCCCTTCGGCGACTTCAATCTGGCGGTGCTCCCCTGCGAGCGGCCGCTGCTGCTCAGCGCCGGCTCCGGCATCACCCCCATGTGGGCCATGCTGCGGGACGAGCTGGCCAAACGGCCGGACGCAGATATCCGCTTCATCCACAGCGCCCGCTCGCCGGATGATGTGATCTTCGCCGACGACCTGGCCGCACTGGCCGAGGCCCATGCGGGCGTGCGCCATACGCTGGTATTGGAACAGGCGCCGGCGGCTCATCTCTGGGTGGGACGCCTCACGCCCGCCATGCTGAGTGAGTTGGCGCCAGACCTGCTCGCGCGCCACGTCTATCTGTGCGGCCCGGCCCCTTACATGGCGGCGGTCTGCACCATGCTGGCGGAGCTGGGGCTACCGGCGGAGCAATTGCATCAGGAGTCGTTCGGCCTGCCTGCTGGAACATCGAGCACGGCGCCAGTTGCAGCCGGCAGCGACCACTTCTGGCTGACCCTCAAAAAGAGCGGCAAGAAGGTGAAGATACTGCCGGGCCAAACCCTGCTGGCTGCGCTGGAGGGAGCGGGGGAGACCATGATGGCCGCCTGCCGCGCCGGTGTGTGCGGGGCCTGTCGCTGCACCACGGAAGGGGAGATCGAGCGTCAGAGCGTGATGACGCTGAGTGCGCAGGATCTGGAGCGCGGCGTCGCGCTGGCCTGCTCTTGCACCATCAGAGGGGATGTCAGCGTCGATTACTGAGGGGCGTCATTGGTATCCCGAGCTTTTCCCGAGCGGGTCGTGCGGGTAGACTCTGACCCAGTTTCAGCAAAGCACGGGATAAAAAATGACAATTCTGGTCACGGGCGGTGCCGGCTATATCGGCTCCCACACCTTGGTTGAGCTGCTGGGTACCGGGCAGCAGGTGGTAGTACTGGACAACCTCTCCAACTCTTCCCCCGAATCTCTCAAGCGGGTCGAACGGATCACCGGCAAGGCGGTCACCTTCGTCAAGGGGGACATTCTGGACAGGGCATGCCTGCAGCGGCTGTTTGCCGAGTACAGGATCGAATCCGTGATCCACTTCGCCGGCCTCAAGGCGGTCGGGGAGTCCGCCCAGATCCCGCTCACCTACTACCAGAACAACGTGACTGGTACCCTGGTGCTGTGCGAGGAGATGGCAAAAGCCGGCGTGTTCCGCCTGGTGTTCAGCTCCTCGGCGACCGTCTATGGTGATCCCGCTTCGGTGCCCTTGCGGGAAGATTTCCCCACCGGCGCCACCAACCCCTATGGTCGCTCCAAGCTGATGGTGGAAGAGATTCTGCGGGATCTTGCCAAGTCCGATCCCCGCTGGGCCATCGTGTTGCTGCGCTACTTCAACCCGGTCGGTGCCCATGAGAGTGGCCTCATCGGCGAAGATCCCAACGGCATTCCCAACAACCTGCTGCCCTACATCAGCCAGGTCGGTGTCGGCAAGCTCAAGGAGCTGGGGGTATTTGGCAACGACTACCCGACGCCGGACGGCACCGGCGTGCGCGACTACATCCACGTGGTGGATCTCGCCATCGGTCACCTCAAGGCGCTGGCACGCATCGAGGGCGACACCGGGGTCTTCACCTACAACCTGGGCACCGGTCAGGGCTACTCGGTACTGGAGATGGTCAAGGCATTCGAAACCGCCAGCGGTCGCCCCATTCCCTACCAGATCAAGCCCCGTCGCCCAGGCGACATCGCCGAGTGCTGGGCCGAGCCTACCCTGGCCCGGGACGAGCTGGGCTGGCAGGCCGAGCGGGGTCTGGAGCAGATGATGGTCGACACCTGGCGCTGGCAAAGCAACAACCCGAACGGCTATCAGGCCTGAGGGTGTGAAGCCTGAATAGCAAAACGCCCCGGCATCGCATGCCGGGGCGTTTTTTGTGGGCGAAGAGCGGGTTACTGAATGCTCTTGCCAGCCCGCACATCCTTGACGATGGCCTTCAGGCTCGCCAGATCCCGTGGCGCACCGCGCAGGATCTGGTCGCCGATGATGAACCCCGGGGTCCCCGAGATGCTCATGGCCTCGGCCAGGGCACGGTTGGTACCAAGGTTCTGATCGATGCTGCCATCCTTGATCTTGGCCTCGACTTTGCTCCAGTCCACCCCGGCGGACTTGGCGATGGCTTGCACCTGGGCCTCGTCGGCCAGCGACCCTTGATGGGCGTACAGCTTGTCGTGGAAGGCCTGGAACTTGTCGGGCTGGCCGAGCTGCACCGCCAACGCCGCGCGGGCGGCGTAGTAGGAAGTCTCGCTCAGGATGGGGAACTGCTTGTAGATGTAGCGGATGTCCTTGTCTTCATTGAGCAACTGTTGGACGAGGGGATGAGCACGCTTGCAGTAGCCGCAGTTGTAGTCGAAGAACTCGACCACGGTCAGGCTGCCCTTGGGGTTGCCACTCTCGGGATCCTTGTTGGCGAAGAGCTGCTTGGCATGGGCCTCGATCAGCGTCTTGTCATTCTCGGCCTGCTGGCTCTCCTGTTTGGCACGTAGGGCATTGGACATCTCGACCAATATTTCCGGATTCTTGACCAGATAGTCGCGCACGATCTGCTCGACATCGCTCTTGGTCAGCTCGCTCGCCTGCACAGGCGCCGCAAGCAGGATCGCGCCGGTCAGGGCGGCGAACAGGGCATGTGTGATTTTCATAAGTCCATCTTGCTGGGAATACCTTAGTGGTCACTATAGTGGGTGAGTCTGTTTTCAAGTCAAGCCATCCGGTGGAAAAAGCACGGTTGGGGTGGCGTTTGCGGGGTTTGTTGGCCATTTAGCCCAATAAATCGGCAAACGAACAGGGTGGGGATTTACAAGGGGGATCGTCATGGGTAATATGCGTCGCACTGCTGCGGAGGGGTGGCAGAGCGGCTGAATGCACCGGTCTTGAAAACCGGCGATGGGCGACCATCCGTGGGTTCAAATCCCACCTCCTCCGCCATCTATACGGCCCATCTCATTGATTGAGGTGGGCTTTTTTGTATCTGTGGATTTTAATTCATTCCATTCCATTCCATTCCATTCCATTCCATTCCATTCCATTCCATCCCATCGCCCACGCCATTCCGTATTGACCCCTAGCTACCATATCGAAGAGTTTCAAACAGAGCCTTAAAAGCCGCGTACTCCTGTGCCTCTCTCAATACGAGGGGCTGGATGAGAGCATCGCGTTTTTCCGCGAAGAGTGCTGCGTGAATGACAAGAGGGATTGAAGGGACTGGCTGTGAGCCGTAGCCATGTTGATCATTTCAATGTTTCTTGTATAGTTGAAGTTATGAAATGTATTAAGGGGAAGTTCCATGAACAAAGAGATCGCTACCAAGGTATTCGAGTCCCTCGCATCCGGCATTCGTCTCGATGTATGGCGTCTGCTGGTCAAGGCCGGACTGGAAGGGCAGGTGGCCGGCCAGCTGGCCAGCGAGCTCGACATTGCCCCGAACACTCTCTCGTTTCACCTCAAGGCCATGCTGCATGCGGGCCTGCTCTCGGTGGAGCAGGAGGGACGCTTTTTGCGCTATCGTGCCAACATTCCCCTGATGCTGAGCCTTATCGGCTACCTCACCGAGGAGTGCTGTGCAGGTCATCCGGAGGCTTGCGGTCTGGTGGATGGTCGTCCCCAGACCGTCAGTGGTCAGCCTCGCTCGTCCTGCTGCGACGAGACCTACTGACACCTGCCCGGTATCGCCGAGAGGCGAGTCCCGCTTTCACCCTCATCCTGACGAGACATGGAGCTGCTGTTTATCATGCATCCCTTTGACATCCTGAACCTGGATAATGGCGCCCGCCTTATCTTCACCCCCTGTCCTGGCACCAAGGAGGCTTCCTTGCTGGACTCCCTCAAGACCCTGCAAGCCGCCAGAGCGGATGCCGTGATCACCCTGATGCCGGGGGCCGAGCTGGCGCACTTCAATGCCGATGCCTTGCCCGCCGAGTGTGAGGCGTTGGGTCTGGCCTGGTTCCAGCTGCCGGTGGAGGACGATTGTGCCCCCGAAGCGCTGTTCACCGAAGCCTTTGCCAACCACAAGGCGGAGCTGCTGGCGCGTCTGGCGGCAGGTCAGACCCTGGCCATTCATTGCCGTGGCGGCTCGGGACGTACCGGGCTGATGGCGGCCATCCTGCTGCTGGAGGCAGGCTATGCCCCCACTCAGGTCAAGTCGATGGTGCAAGGGCTGCGCCCCAAGGCGCTGACATTGGCAGCGCACGTCGACTATCTCAACAGCCACCACTCATTCGCCAGTTAAGGAAAACAACATGACCATCAAAGTGGGCATCAACGGCTTTGGCCGCATGGGCCGCCTCTCGTTTCGCGCCGCCTTCGACTGGGCGGATGTGGAGTTTGTGCGCATCAATGACCCGGCTGGGGATGCCGCCTCCCTGGCACACCTCATCACCTTCGATTCCGTCCATGGCCGCTGGCATCATGAAGCCGGTAGCGATGGGGACCAGATGGTGATCGGCAATCATCGCATCCCCTGCACTCGCAACAAGGAGATCGGTCAGACTGACTGGTCTGGTTGTGATGTGGTGATCGAGGCCTCCGGCAAGATGAAAACCAAGGCGCTGCTCGATGCTTATCTGGCGCAAGGGGTGAAGCGGGTCGTGGTCACGGCACCGGTCAAGGAGGAGGGGGTGCTCAATGTGGTGATGGGGATCAACCACCATCTTTATGACAAGGCGCAGCACCCCATAGTGACGGCGGCCTCCTGCACCACCAACTGCCTGGCGCCCGTGGTGAAGGTGATCCACGAGCAGCTCGGCATCAAGCACGGCTCCATGACCACCATTCACGACATCACCAACACCCAGACCATTCTGGATGCGCCCCATGCTGATCTGCGCCGTGCCCGCGCCTGCGGCCTGAGCCTGATCCCCACCACAACGGGGTCTGCCACCGCCATCACCCACATCTTCCCCGAGCTCAAGGGCAAGCTGAATGGTCATGCGGTGCGGGTGCCGCTCGCCAACGCCTCCCTCACCGACTGCGTGTTCGAGGTGAACCGCCCCACCACCGAAGCCGAGGTCAATGGCCTGCTCAAGGCTGCCGCCATGAATGAACTCAAGGGGATCATGGGCTATGAGGAGCGTCCCCTGGTGTCGGTGGATTACAAGACGGATCCGCGCTCCTGCACCATAGATGCACTCTCCACCATGGTGGTGGGCGGCACTCAGGTGAAGATCTACGCCTGGTATGACAACGAGTGGGGCTATGCCAACCGCACCGCCGAGCTGATGCGCATGGTCGGTCAAATGGACAAGGCGCAAGGATAACCCGGCCATGGCACTGACCCGACTCTCCCCAGAGATCCGCCAGTATCTGCTGGTGACCGGCAACTACTGGGCCTTTACCCTGACCGACGGCGCCCTGCGCATGCTGGTGGTGCTCTACTTCCACGGGCTGGGTTACAGCCCCTTGGCCATCGCCTCCCTGTTCCTCTTCTACGAGATCTTCGGGGTGGTGACCAATCTGGTGGGGGGCTGGCTCGGGGCTCGTCTCGGGCTCAACCGCACCATGAACATCGGCCTAGCTCTCCAGGTGCTGGCGCTTGGCATGTTGCTGGCACCGTCGCTCTGGCTGACGGTGCCCTGGGTGATGGGTGCCCAGGCGCTCTCCGGGATTGCCAAGGATCTCAACAAGATGAGCGCCAAGAGCTCCATCAAGTTGCTGGTGCCGGGGGAGGCGCAGGGTCAGCTCTACCAGTGGGTAGCACTGCTGACCGGTTCGAAGAATGCCCTGAAAGGGATGGGCTTCTTCCTCGGTGGCGCCCTGCTGACCCTGATCGGGTTTCAGGGGGCCGTGCTGGTCATGGCACTGGCGTTGGCACTGGTCTGGTGCATCAGCATGCTGACCCTGAAACGGGATCTGGGCAAGGCCAAGAACAAGCCCAAGTTCAGGGAGATCTTCTCCAAGAGCCGGGCCATCAATTACCTCTCCGCCGCCCGTCTGTTCCTGTTCGGTGCCCGCGATGTCTGGTTTGTGGTGGCGCTGCCTGTCTACCTCGCCTCCAGCCTTGGCTGGGATAACGGCTATGTGGGGAGCTTCCTTGCGCTTTGGATCATCGCCTACGGCGTGGTGCAGACCCAGGCCCCCCGCTTTACCGGCAAACGCGAGGGGCGGGTGCCCGATGGCAAGGTGGCCATGGGCTGGGCGCTGGTATTGGCCTTGACCCCGGCCCTGATTGCCCTGGCGCTCCATTTCGATCTGCATCCGGCCATCAGCCTGGTGGGCGGTTTGATGGTGTTCGGTGCCCTGTTTGCCATCAACTCCTCCCTGCACAGCTACCTCATCGTCAGCTATGCCGGAGCTGACGGGGTGTCGCTCGATGTGGGCTTCTATTACATGGCCAATGCCCTGGGCCGCCTGCTCGGCACCCTGCTCTCCGGGCTGGTGTTCCAGCTCCATGGTCTCGAGGCCTGCCTCTGGCTCTCCACCCTCTTCATTCTGTTGGCGGCGCTGATCTCCCTCGGTTTGCCCCGCCATCAGCCGCCCGTTTCATCCCACTCTCATGGAGTCTCTTGATGAGTACAACCGCCTGTTCTGACCTGCCCGTCAGCAAAAAAATGAGTTTTCTCGATCGCAACCTCACCCTCTGGATCTTCGTCGCCATGGGCATCGGGGTGGGCATTGGCTATCTGTTCCCCCAGGTGGCCCAGTGGAACGAGGCGATGTCGGTTGGCACCACCAACGTGCCGCTCGCCATCGGCCTCATCCTGATGATGTATCCGCCGCTCGCCAAGGTGAATTACGCCACCATGGGCACCATGACTCGCGACCGCCGAGCCATCACCCTCTCCCTGGTGATGAACTGGTTGGTTGGCCCCATATTGATGTTCGTGATTGCCCTGGTGTTTTTGCATGATCAACCGGGTTACATGGTGGGTCTCATCCTGATCGGCCTGGCGCGCTGCATCGCCATGGTGCTGGTGTGGAACGATCTCGGCGGTGGCAGCAAGGAGTACGGTGCGGGCCTGGTGGCCCTCAACAGCGCGTTTCAGATCCTCACCTACAGCTTCCTGGCCTGGCTGTTCATTACCGTGCTGCCGCCGCTGTTCGGCCTGCAGGGCTTCGCAGTGGACATCACCATGCTGGATATCGCGCAGAGCGTGTTGATTTATCTCGGCATTCCCTTCCTGGCAGGCTTCTTGAGCCGTCACTATCTGGTCAAGGCAAAAGGGGAGAAGTGGTACACCGAGCGCTTCATTCCGGCCATCTCCCCCATCACGCTGATCGCCCTGCTGGCCACCATAGTGCTGATGTTCAGTCTCAAGGGGGAGATGATCGTCGAGCTGCCCATGGATGTGCTGCGGGTCGCCGTGCCCCTGGTGGTCTATTTCGTGCTCATGTTCTTCACCAGCTTCCTGGTGGGCAAGAAGCTGGGTATTCCCTATGACAAGAACGCCTCCATCGCCTTTACTGCGACCGGCAACAACTTCGAGCTGGCCATCGCGGTCTCCATCGCCGTGTTTGGCTTGAGTTCGGATCAGGCCTTCGCCGGCGTCATCGGCCCCTTGGTAGAGGTGCCCGTGCTGATCGGTCTGGTCAACGTGGCCCTGCGCATGAAGCGCCACTATAGCAAAGCGGAGGTGCAGGCATGAGTGACAATGCTATTACCATCTACCACAACCCGGCCTGCGGCACGTCGCGCAACACGCTGGCGCTGATCCGCAACTCAGGCGTTGAGCCGGCCATTATCCACTATCTGGAGACACCGCCGAACCGTGAGACCCTGGTGGCCTTGATTGCGGCCATGGATATACCGGTGCGGGACCTGCTGCGCAAGAATGTGCCGCCTTTTGAAGAGTTAGGGCTGGCCGAGGAGAGGTTCAGCGATGATGACTTGATCGACGCCATGCTGGCGCATCCCATCCTGATCAACCGGCCCATCGTGGTGACGCCGCTGGGCACCAGGTTGTGCCGTCCATCAGAAGTGGTGCTGGACATCCTGCCGAGCCCGCAGCAAGGGGCCTTCACCAAGGAGGATGGGGAGCCGGTGGTGGATGCACAAGGAAAACGCATCAAGTGAGTCAGCCAACCGGTGCGCCACCTTGCCTGATGACGGCATGGCAACAGCATGAACATGAGCTCTATGGGTGGCTGCTCAAGCAATCTGGCAGCCCGATGGATGCAGATGATCTGCTGCAAGAGACCTTCTTGCGGGCAATCCGCCAGCAGAGCAAGTTCTGCGCCATCGAGAATGCCAGGGCCTGGCTGTTTGAAGTCGCCAGACATCTGGTGATCGATAACAGCCGCAGGCAGCGGACCTGGTTGCCATTGCACGACGATTTGGCGATGGCGCAAGGTGAGCTCGATGCGGTGGATTCGCTTGCTTCCTGTCTGCCGAGGGTGCTGGAGAGAATGGCGCAGAGTGACAGGGAGATCCTGAGACACTGTGATCTGGAGGGGATGAAGCAGGCGGACTTTGCTGTCAGGCATGGTTTGACCCAGGCTGCCACCAAGTCCCGTTTGCTGCGGGCCAGGGAACGCTTGCGTCAGCAGCTTTCTCTGGACTGTCAGGTCAGGCTGGATGAGACCGGTCGAGTCTGTTGCTTCACCCCGGTGGTGAAGTGAATCCCCCAGAACCTCCAGACACGCTGTTGCTGATGGAGATAGACCGATCGCCATGGGATATGCGTGCTGCAACCCGGTTTTGAGGGTAGTGAGTCAACAATCAGGAACATATGATGAGTTCTCTTGATATCCAGAAAGTCAGAGATGATGCGATAGAGTGGGCATTGACTCACGGCGTGGCCTTCAAGGAGTCGCTGTATTCTGCCGTGCATACCCCGTTTACCCTGACGCCGACACCGATCAGCCGGGGAGACTACCAGCATTTGAAAGGCGTGGCGCAGACCTTGAGCAAGCTGATCTATGCCGTCTCTGAGGATCATGGTTTTTTATACGACGCCATTCATCCCATCGCGGCGGGAGATCCCTTCTTCTCAGCCCTGCTCAGCATGCATCAACACATACATTCATCACCCGGCAGCGCGCCCAGGCTGCCCTTGCTCATCATGCGCAGCGATTTTATGGACGATAGGCGCAATGGCCACCAGCTGGTCGAGTTCAATGGCATTGCCGCTGGCATGGGACCATTTGGCCAGCGGATCCATGAGCTGCACCGCTATCTACGACGGCAATGGCCTGCCATCTCTATCCAGGAGTCGCATCAGACAGTGGCTGAGCTTGTCTGCAATCACGCCATTGAAGGGTTGTCAGCAGGCATTGCCGAGGCCACGTTCAAGATTAAGCGCGAGTTTGGCGACCCCGGCCCGGCCAGGTTTCTGATGATTGTGCAGGAACATGAAAACAATGTGTTTGATCAACATCTGCTTGAGCTTGCTCTCCAGCAGAGAGGGATAGAGACACAGCGCAGAACCTTTCGCGAACTGCATAATCAACTGAGCACGGGCGCCAACGACAGGCTGATCCTCAATGGGATCGGTCCACTCGATACCGTCTACCTGCGTGCCGGATACCAGTATTCTGATTATGAGGCTGCCGACCTCAACGAGCAAAGATGTTGCCAGGCGTTGATGGCGACCCGTGTGTTGATTGAACGACACAGAGTCGCCGTCAATGCCACTGTCGCCCAGCAGTTGGCGACCAGCAAGCGAGTACAAATGCTGCTGTCCTGCCTGGAAGAAGATGGATTGGTCGCATTTGGCTTGACCCCGCAAGAGGCCGACACCGTGAGACATCGGCTGGGTGAGATGCACCCTGTGACCCCCGATAGCATCCAGGTTGTAAAAGCGGCGCCCTCCGATAGCTGGGTACTTAAAAACCAGGGAGAAGGGGGTGGGCATTGTCTGTTTGGGGCGGACATTCAGGTAAAACTGGCAACGCTTGACCCACTCCAATATCAGGCCTGGTCGTTGATGCGCCGTTTGCATCCTGTCCCCAGAGCGATGCCAGCTTGGGTAGTGCGCAAAGGGGAGCTGCATCGGGTGACGGATTTGATCAGCGAACTGGGGATGTTCACCGTTCAGAACGATGGTAATCCAGCCAGTGCGGAGCAGAGCTTTGCGGGATATCTGATCCGTAGCAAATCGGCCGAATCGACAGAAGGGGGCGTTCATAGCGGGCAAGGTGTCCTTGACTCGCTGGTATTCAGTGATTGAGGGAGGGGGGCGCAAACCATGAGATCGCGGCGCTAGCAAGAAAAACGAAAAATATGAGCATCCTTTGGTGACATGCAACGTCTTCTGGATATCACCGATGTTGATGGAGCCACTATGTTCCAGATTTTCACCGACCTCGCCAGTTGGCTGGTCTACCAGCAGCTTGGCTTGAGCCCGCAAACCAGACTGGGGGATGCACTGCATTTCTTCGTGGAGGACGTGAGCAAGATCTTTGCGCTGCTGCTGGTCATGATCTACATCGTGGCCATGCTGCGGGCCTCCCTGAAGGTCGAACGGGTGAGGGACTATCTGGCGGGCAAGCACAGGGGGTTGGGTTATTTACTGGGCTCCGGCTTTGGTGCCATTACCCCCTTCTGCTCCTGTTCGAGTATCCCGGTGTTCCTGGGCTTTACCTCGGCAGGTATCCCGCTCGGGATCACCATGGCTTTCCTCATCACCTCACCGCTTATCAACGAAGTGGCCGTCCTGTTGCTGGTCAGCCTGCTTGGCTGGAAGTTCACCCTGATTTACGTGGTGGTCGGCATGGCGGTTGGCATGTTGGGAGGTGCCTTTCTGGACAAGATCAAGGCCGAGCGCTGGCTGGCCGATTTTGCCGCAGAGGCTCTCAAGCAGGGGCGGCATGACCACAATAAGGTGATCCAGCCAGATACGATGGCGCCGCCCCTATCGCTGTTGGAGCGTCATGCCTTCGCCAAGTCAGAAACCCTCACCATCTTCAAGCGTGTCTGGCTCTGGGTCATTGTCGGGGTGGGGCTCGGCGCAGCACTCCATGGCTTTGTTCCTGAGGGCTGGATTGCCTCACACCTTGGTGCAGGCCAATGGTGGTCAGTGCCTGCGGCGGTTTTAATCGGCATCCCCCTCTACTCCAATGCCACCGGGGTGATCCCAGTGATGGAGAGTCTGATCGTGAGTGGCTTGCCCATCGGCACGACACTGGCGTTTTGCATGAGCACGGTGGCTGCCAGTTTTCCCGAGTTTATTTTGCTTAAACAAGTGATGAAGTGGCAGCTGCTGGGCACCCTGCTGCTGGTGCTGCTGGTTTCCTTCACGCTGGTTGGGTGGGTTCTGAATGTCGTGTCGCCGTTAATGTCTTGATGAGGAGTGTGAGATGAAACAGGTCAAAGTGCTGGGCATGGGTTGTGCCAACTGCAAGAACACGGTGCAACTCATTCAGCAGGTCGTGGATGAGCTAGGGATCTCTATCCAGCTTGAGAAGGTGGAGTCATTGCCCGAGATCATGAAGTACAAGGTAATGTCGACGCCGGCAGTCGTCATCGATGACAAGGTGGTCCACGCCGGAGGGATCCCATCCAGAGAGGCGGTGCTAAGCTGGTTCGGATGAATACAGGGGCGGGTTGACCCGCCCCCGGTTGCCTATCTCAGCAAGAGCACCGCGGTACTGGTGGTTTTCAGTATCCCCGTGGTGGTGCTGCCCACGATAAATTGTCTGCTACCTGAATGGTCATAAGCCCATCACGATAAGATTGTTCCCTACCTCGATGGCATGCCGGCTGAGCACGGCGGCGACGTCTCCTGGCGCAACCGGGTATCGACCTCGAACGCTGCACTCTTCAGCACCTGGCTGACCTGCGCTAGCTGGCGTTCATGCTCATCACTCTGCGTACCGTCCATCGCCAGATCTCGCAGCAACCCCTTGAGCCGCGGACTGCTCGCCTTGGGCGCTCTTGAACAGGTGCTCGCGGTTGCCAAGACCTGTGCTGGGGGAGAGAGCGGCTGATCCCTCAACGCATTTTTCTCCACTATGTGCAGCAGGGGGATGGGCAACTCCGTGTTGGCAGAGGCTCATGCGACGGCATCGCACACCGCCGTTATGACGGGGAGCCATCGATACAGGCAGCAATGTTTGTCAGGATGGATTCGTTTTCGTGATCAGTGGCCAGCCAGCAGTTTTTCCACTTTCTCCGGTTTGTCGTGCACCCCGAAGCGATCGACTATGGTGGCACTGGCCTCGTTCAGGCCGAGGATCTCCACCTCAGTCCCCTCGCGGCGGAACTTGGTGACCACCTTGTCCAGCGCAGTGACGGCGGTGATGTCCCAGAAATGGGCATGGGTGAGATCGATCACCACCTTCTCCACCACCTCCTTGAAGTCGAAGCCGGCAAAGAATTGCTCGGCACTGGCGAAGAATACCTGGCCCCGAACCTGATAGGTGCGTACCGCGCCGCTGCGCTCGCTGTCGCTCTTGACCAGCATGAAGCGGGCGACCTTGTTGGCGAAGAACAGGGAGGCGAGCAGTACCCCGACAAAGACCCCGAGCGCCAGGTTATGGGTAGCGACCACCACGGCGACGGTGGCCACCATCACGATGCTGGTGGAAATAGGGTGGGTCTTCAGGTTGCGCACTGACTCCCAGGAGAACGTTCCGATAGAGACCATGATCATCACGGCCACCAGTGCCGCCATGGGGATCTGGCGGATCCATTCATCCATGAATACCACCATCAGAATGAGCAGTGTGCCCGCCACAAAGGTGGAGAGGCGACCACGACCGCCGGATTTGATGTTGATGATGGACTGACCAATCATGGCGCACCCCGCCATGCCGCCCATCAGGCCCGCGCCTATGTTGGCGAACCCCTGGCCCTTGCACTCGCGGTTGCGATCACTTGGGGTATCGGTCAGATCATCGACGATGGCCGCCGTCATCATGGATTCGAGCAGGCCAACGACAGCCAGACCCGCAGAGTAGGGGAAAATGATGGCCAGGGTTTCCAGATTGAGAAGCACCTCGGGCCACAGGAAGATGGGCAGGGTATCAGGCAGCTCCCCCATGTCGCCCACGGTACGAATATCGATGTCCATGGTGATGGCCACCGCCGTCAGGATGACGATGCACAGCAGCGGGGAGGGCACCAGCTTGCCCACCACGGGGATTAGTGGGAACAGATAGATGATGCCAAGGCCTGCTGCGGTCATGGCATAGACCTGTCAGGTGACGTTGGTGAGTTCCGGCAACTGGGCCATGAAGATCAGGATGGCCAGTGCGTTGACGAAGCCGGTGACCACGGAGCGGGAGACGAACCGCATCAGGCTGCCGAGCCTGAGGTAACCCGCCGCTATCTGGAAGAGGCCGGTGAGCAGGGTCGCCGCCAGCAAATATTGCAGGCCATGCTCCTTGACCAGGGTCACCATCAGGAGCGCCATGGCGCCGGTCGCGGCGGAGATCATGCCGGGGCGACCCCCTACGAAGGCGATGACCACGGCAATACAGAAGGAGGCATAGAGGCCGACCTTGGGGTCGACTCCGGCGATGATGGAGAAGGCGATGGCCTCCGGGATCAGCGCCAGGGCGACGACGATACCCGACAGCAGATCGCCCCGTATGTTGGAGAACCACTCTTGTCTTGCACGTTCCAGCATGGGGATTTTCTCGCTCGTTGAGGATCCATGACCACTCGTTGCCATAGATCTGGGGTCAGGTGGCATTCTGGCAGGATCGCATTGTTGTATTGGTATGTGAGGGGTGAACAAAAACGCTCCGGTTGGGGTAACCGGAATCAGGCGGCGCAGAGGGTGAGTCAGGGCGGCGTGACGGTCACGCCAGAGCGTAAAACAGGCATAGGGAGCGCATGTTAACAGCCTGGGTGGCGGCATGAAAGCCCGGGGCTTTATTGCAGAAAGATTGCCCGGAAGGTTCAGGCACGCTGGTGATCACGCTCTCTTTTTTAAGCGAGAAATGCTTGTTTTAAGTGCAATCGTCATATGTTCACTATGTAATACATTGTATTTAACTAGTTAAATGCTACCAATGTTTCATTGGTAGCATGTTTCTCTATTGGCGATCCCTGTTCTAAAGGGGCCTGCCATTCAGCCGCCTCATCCGGATGGCTCAAGCATCAGGCCTTTGTGTTGTTTCCACTTGTTGGCATGTTATTCAGCCCCTATTGGGGTTGATGTTGAACAATATCGTCACTGTTTATAAGCAACCTGATTACATGAATACAACCTACGCATTAGACCTCCTCTCCCGGTTTGAGCAGGCCAGCGATGAACGCACCATAGTGGCGTTGTTGCGCCAGCTGTCGGTACAGGCAGGCTTTGACTATTTCCGGCTGGCTCTGCTGTTTCCAAGTTCCATACAGCGCCCGGATGTCATCATTTTCAACGGTTGCCCCCAAGACTGGGTCGATGCCTATACCCAGGCAAATTTCTTTGCCATTGATCCCGTCGTACAGCGTGCCATGGTGCAGAGCACTCCTATCCTGTGGGCGGAGATCATGGCGCAGGGGGCATGTGATGAGCAGAGTCTGACAGTCATGACGCTGGCACAGGAGGCAGGGTTGCGTGACGGCATCACCTTCCCCTGGCATGGCGCCAACGGGCATGTGGGTCTGCTCTCCCTGATCACTCGTGAACCCCACACCGAGCAGGAGTGGTTGGCGGTTGTTCCCTCGCTGAGCTGGCTCTCCATGCATATCTTCGAGGCTGTGGTACGGATCTGTTTGGTGGGGTCATCACCTCACGATGCCCTGAGCCTGCGTGAACTGGAAGTATGCCGTTGGGCTGCGGAGGGCAAGCAGGTGAGTGATATTGCCCAGATCCTGGGGATCACCCCCCGTACGGTGACATTTCATCTGAACAATGTGGTGAGCAAGCTGGGGGCGAGCAGCAAGTGCCAGGCCATCTCTTGGGCACTCAAGCAGGGAGTCGTCCGCTTGAATGTGGAGCTGGCATCCGTTGCCAATGTGGATGAACAGCAGTGATCTCGTCCGCATGGCGCAATGTGTTGCTCAAAAAACGGAATATTGAACTGGTAAGGCAATGATTGGTGGATGAAAACGTTGAAAATCACAAGTTGTTGCGTCGTACATGCTGCGGCATTGTCGTGATGAGATGTTAACTTATTGAAATTGCTCAATTAAAAAGAATGGCATGGTCACTGCTAATGGTTTCGGTCGAGTGTCATTACCGTTCAACCCATCAGGAGCAAACTCATGCCAACTCCATGTTATATCAGCATCGAAGGTAAAACTCAGGGCAACATCACCGCTGGTGCCTTCACCTCCGATTCCGTCGGCAACATCTTCGTGCAGGGTCACGAAGACGAGATGCTGGTCCAAGAGTTCCAGCACGTCGTTACCGTGCCGACCGATCCGCAATCCGGCCAGCCCGCCGGTCAGCGTGTCCACAAGCCGTTCAAGTTCACCGTGGCCCTGAACAAGGCCGTCCCGCTGATGTACAACTCCCTGGCTTCCGGCGAGATGCTGCCGAAAGTGACCCTGAAGTGGTACCGCACCTCGGTGGAGGGCAAGCAGGAACACTTCTTCTCTACCGTGCTGACCGATGCCACCATCGTCGACATCGACTGCCAGATGCCACACTGCCAGGATCCGGCGAAGTCTGACTTCACCCAGCTGATCCAGGTCTCCATGGCCTATCGCAAGATTGACTGGGAACACACAGTGGCCGGCACCTCTGGCGCCGATGACTGGCGTGCCCCCATCGAGGCATAAGCCCCGATTTTTTATCAACGTTATTCCTTTGTAGTGCCCCAGGGTTCTGGCGTCGTCAGTGTCAGCGGTCGCCATACCCGTGCAAGCTTTCTCCGACCCGTTCAACCGGATGTGGTCGGATCTTTTGTGTTTTGCCATATGGCCACAAGGCGGCTTTATGGCAAAACACAACAGAGGCCAGCCGTGATGTGTCCCACTATTGGGTTGCTCGGTGGCATCGGCACCGAGTACGAGGATTTTCATCCCTCCCTGATAGTTGCCGCCAGTCCGGATCTATTCCTGGATGGCAAGCCAGTGGCCTGGCCGGGGGATTCACTGGCCTCCACGACAATCCCCCGTCCGTGCAGCCTCTCGGGAGGAGGTATTGGTCCTGGGTTTTTTGATACCGGGTTGCCAGTCGGGGAGCCGTCATCGGCGGTGTGGTGATAGTTGCAAGCAGCGGACAGGCAGGATAAGGAGTCACTGATGGCAGACAGCACAGGATTACAATTTACCGTCAAGGTGGGGACGCTGCCCGAGAGCACCTTGGTGGTGGTCGAGTTTGCCCTGGACGAGGGGTTGAACCAACCATTCAACCTGCGCCTGGAGCTGGCGAGCAGCCAGCCCGACATCGACTTTGGCGCCGTGCTGGACCAGCCGTGCGAGCTGCTGGTGTGGTACAACGGCGAGCTGCAGCGCCGGGTGTGCGGTGTGGTGAGTGAGTTTGCCCAAGGTGACAGCGGCTTTCGCCGCACCCGCTACACCCTGGAGGTGAAACCGGCGCTGTGGCGGCTATCCCTTCGCCAGAACTCCCGTATCTTCCAGGCGCAAAAGCCCGATGAAATCCTCTCAATTCTCTTGCAAGAGCACGGCATCACCGATTATGCCTTTGCCCTGAAAAACGAGCACGCCCAGCGGGAATACTGCGTCCAGTACCGGGAGACCGACCTCGATTTTGTCAACCGATTGGCCGCAGAAGAAGGCTTGTTCTACTTCCACGAATTCGAGCAAGGCAAGCATCGTATCGTGTTTGCTGATGACGCGGCGGCCCTGACCTCCGGCCCCGCGCTCTTCTTCAACCTCGGCAACCGCTCGCTGGAACAAGGCCCCTATGTGCGCCAGTTTCACTACCGGGAGGCGGTGCGTCCCAGCGACGTGGAGCTCAAAGACTACAGCTTCAAGACCCCGGCCTACGGCCTCTCGCACAAAAAGGTGGGAGCTGAGCTGGAACACCAGCGGAGCACCTATCAGCACTTCGATTTCCCGGGCCGCTACAAGCAAGACCCGAGCGGCAAGGCGTTTGCCCAGCATCGACTCGATGCCCTGCGCAACGACGTCGTCACCGGCAGTGGCAAGTCCAACTGCGCGGCCCTGCTGCCGGGCCAGACTTTCGCTCTCACCGAGCACCCTAACGGCAGCCTGAATACTGATTGGCAAGTGGTGCGCATCAGCCACACCGGCGAACAGCCGCAGGCGCTGGAAGAGGAGGGGGGCAGCGGCCCCACCGTCTATCACAACGAATTCGGGGTGGTGAAAGCGAGCACCACCTGGCGTGCGCGCATCGGCAGCTCCGAGGCCCCTCACAAACCGATGGTTGATGGCCCGCAAATCGCCATGGTGGTCGGCCCCGACGGGGAGGAGATTTACTGCGATGAGCACGGCCGGGTGAAGCTGCAATTCCCGTGGGACCGCTACGGCTCGAGCAACGACCAGAGTTCCTGCTGGGTGCGGGTGAGCCAGGGGTGGGCGGGCGGCCAATACGGCATGATGGCCATCCCACGCATCGGTCACGAGGTCATCGTGAGCTTTCTGGAAGGGGACCCCGACCAGCCCATTGTGACCGGCCGCACCTACCACGCCACCAACCGGCCACCGTACGAGTTGCCGGCTAACAAGACCCGCACCGTGCTGCGTACCGAGACCCACCAGGGCGAGGGCTTCAACGAGCTGCGCTTTGAAGACCAGGCTGGCAAGGAAGAGATTTATATCCACGGTCAGAAAAACCTGAACGTGCTTATCGAGAACGATGCCGCCTGGCACATCAAGCACGACCTGCACACCGATATCGACAATGAGCGGGTGACCCGCATCAAGGCCAACGACCATCTGACGGTGGAGGGTGAGAAGCGCGACCAGATAAAAGCCGACTACTCGCTGACGGTGGATGCCAGCCTGCACCAGAAGCTCGGCCAGTCCCTGCTGGTTGATGCAGGTAGCGAGGTACACCACAAGGCGGGTATGAAAATCGTGATGGAGGCGGGGGCCGAGCTGACGCTCAAAGTGGGCGGCAGCTTTGTGAAGCTGGATGCCGGCGGAGTCACGCTTTCCGGCGGCTCCATCAAGATGAACTCAGGTGGCAGCCCGGGGTCAGGCTCTGGTTGGGGGGGCAAGGCCCCCATTCTGCCAGGCAATGTCGAGGTGCCAGCACCACCACCGGCAACTTTGCCAGTCCCGACCATTCACAAGAGTATGGAGTCCATGGCACCGCTGGCCAAGTTTTGTCCGCTCGCGCCACCACCACCCGCCCCATCCCAGTTTGCCGGGGGGCCACCAGTGCCACCACCCGCGCCACCCCAGCTTGCCGGAGGGCCATCGATGCCACCGCCACCACCACCTGTTGCGGCCAAAGGGGAGGGCAAAAAGCCGGCAAGGAAGTGGGCGACGGTAGAGATATCCAAAGCGGATGAAGCGCTCAGATACTATTCGGCGCAGGGGTACACGCTGCTCAATAACTATTTGCGGGATCGCCCCTATAAGCAGCGAGAGGCCATAGATACCCTGCTTAGTCGCAGCTATTTGAATGATGAGCCGATATCTGCGAGTGAGTTTGACCAGGCAATGAAGGCCTATGTTGCCGATGTGGAGGCTGGTCTGGCGAAATTGCCGGCTTCACCTGATTTGTCTTTCGTCTACCGGGGACTGGCGCTGGACAAGCCGGAGCTTGCAGCCCTGAAAGATCAGTTCACAGGGGTGGGCAATATCGTTGTTGAGTCAGGATTCATGAGTACCTCACCGGACAAGGCCTGGGTCAACGATACCTTGTTGAAGATCCGCCTGCCTGCCGGTCATGGTGGTCGTCTGCTGGGAGACGCAGCGCACTTCAAGGGGGAAGCGGAAATGCTGTTTCCGACGCAGACCAGGCTAAGGGTCGATCGAGTGGTTTCTTCCATGAGCGGTGATTTCGATACCTTGC
Organism: Aeromonas media; assembly: GCF_020423125.1. Taxonomy (NCBI): domain Bacteria; kingdom Pseudomonadati; phylum Pseudomonadota; class Gammaproteobacteria; order Aeromonadales; family Aeromonadaceae; genus Aeromonas; species Aeromonas media. The sequence goes on along the minus strand of NZ_CP075564.1, from coordinate 3,402,519 downwards.
TCAATACAATTCCAACCTCTGACAATGCATCGGATAACCGCAGCAGGATCAAGCGACTGATCGAGGTATCCGTATTATGACGTTATCTGATTGGCTCGCTGGCGAGCAAGCGGGTGAAATATATGCCGTCATCGATGGAGCGCTAGCGGCGTCAGCCGTGGCAGATTTCTATACCTATGATGGAGAGAATGCCAATCCACTTTTTGCCGGTACCGCTTTCGATGAGCAGTCTGCGTTGGGGCCCTGGTTGCTACCTGCACCTTCCACTGAGTTCATGACTGCCAATCCTGCCCTGAGCGGCTTCTACCTGATCAGCGACCAATCAGTGGAGCTGATCCGCCGCCATTGGCAGAGCCTGATAGAAGCGATACGCGATGGAGAGGCGGTCTGGTTTCGTTTCTCTGACCCACGCATTTTCTTGCCCATGCTCAGCGCCATGACCCCTGATGAACGCGATAGTGTGCTGGGGCCCTGTTCCGGGCTCTGGATCCATGGCAAGGCCTTCTCTCGCACGCCTCATGCCCGGTTCCAACCCGCATTGCAAACCCCCTGGTTTCATATCCGGTCTAATCATCTGGTTGGACTCTACGACGAGAACCGTCATGCCTACATCTTGCGGCGGCGGTTATGGCAGACCATGACGGCTATGATGGAGCGCCATCCTGACCCGGCCGGGACCATTTTAACCGCACTCAAACAGGCCAATCAGGATGGGCTGCAAGAGGATGTGCGCGATGGTGTGGTGGCTGGCGCCTTGGCCTTGCAGGCCAATCTGGCTCTTGAAGAGATACGGGGACCATTGATGCTGACTGACGATGAGCTGGTTCAGGTAGCCAACTGGCTGAACAAACATCACGAATTGACAGGAGTATCCTGATGGCGGCAGATCCCCACTGTATCCCTTGCGAACGTTATGATAACTGGATAGAGGTAGACATTCGCGATGAGCACAATTGCTCGTTCAAGGGGCTCAAGGTCACTGTGACAGACGAAACCGGCAAGTCAGAGATGGTCACCCTGAAAGATGGGCCCACCTTGGTGCGAGGGTTTGCAGTTGGCCCGGTGACAGTAAAAATCGAGACTCCAGCCTGGCTCAAGGCGGCGCAGTCCCGTGAGGCCCTCAAGGAGGGTGAGACCACACAGGTACCCGCCTATACAGACAAGTTACTCGGGCACTGCGACGTCAAACGAGAGCATATCAAGGTGACCACGGGGGACCTCAGCCAGAGTGAACCGCCAACCCCGCTGCCTGAGGCTCACCAGAAGGGCAAGGCTGGCAATGCCCGCTTTTTTACCAAGCATTCCTATGTCATTGAGGTGAAAGGTTATCAAATCAACACTCTGCGGATCGGGGTGTTCTTCGATGGTACTGGGAACAATACCCGCAATGCCCAGGCCGGATTACAAAAGGTTGAGAAGTGGTTGCTGGAGACCTGTTCAGACCCCGCGCAGCGGGAGAAGGAGTTGCGTGGTTGTCAGATGGGACAGAGCCCGGTTGAAGGAAGCTCGGCCAATGATGTGACCAATGTGGGCAAGCTATTCGAGCAATATGACATCGCAGCAGGCCCGTTGGTGGCTCACAGCTATATCTGTGGTATTGGGACTCGTGATCCAATTGCGGGAGACAATGGTCCTGAATATCGCTCTGACGATACCCTAACCCAAGGATTGGATCTCGACTTTGGTGGGGAGAACACATCCATCATTGGCAAAGTGACGCTAGCTTGTACAGATACAATTCTGATGGGTATCCACGATGATCTTCGTGATGTTTTACCAAGTATCGACTGCATCCATCGCATTGAGTTCGATGTATTCGGTTTTAGCCGAGGTGCCGCCGCAGCCCGCCACTTTGTCAATGTGATCGATCAGAAGGCCGATCATCTCTTGGCGCAAGCTATTGCTAGTAACTCAGATATCCGACTCAAGGCTGGGTTTGATTGGGCTAGTCGGGACGATGTTCGCTTTACCTTCGTCGGCCTGTTCGATGCTGTCGTTTCCTCTTTTAACACCAACGTCAATGTTCAGCTCAAAGCTGACTGTGCCAAACGAGTGGTACACATCACTGCACTGGATGAAGTACGTAAACACTTCCCGCTATCGCGCATTACATCGGATTCGGCGGGTACCAGTATCCCGGCACACTTTACTGAGCTAGCCCTACCTGGAGCACACTCGGATATAGGGGGGGGCTATTATAGCCGTTGGAGCTTGGGTAATCCTAATAGCGATCCCGCACTGACTGAGTGCATTGAACTAGGGAAGGTGCGAACAAGTCCCTGATATGAGATCATGTTTGTCATCTGGAGCCATGAAAAAGGGTTCATCATGAGTCATCAGCTCACCTTCGCCGACAGTGAATTCAGCAGTAAGCGCCGTCAGACTAGAAAAGAGATTTTCTTGTCCCGCATGGAGCAGATTCTGCCATGGCAAAACATGGTGGAAGTCATCGAGCCGTTTTATCCCAAGGCTGGTAATGGCCGGCGACCTTATCCGCTGGAAACCATGCTACGCATTCACTGCATGCAGCATTGGTACAACCTGAGCGATGGCGCGATGGAAGATGCTCTGTACGAAATCGCCTCCATCCGTCTGTTTGCCCGGTTATCCCTGGATAGCGCCTTGCCGGACCGCACCACCATCATGAATTTCCGCCACCTGCTGGAGCAGCATCAACTGGCCCGCCAATTGTTCAAGACCATCAATCGCTGGCTGGCCGAAGCAGGCGTCATGATGACTCAAGGCACCTTGGTCGATGCCACCATCATTGAGGCACCCAGCTCGACCAAGAACAAAGAGCAGCAACGCGATCCGCAGATGCATCAGACCAAGAAAGGCAATCAGTGGCACTTTGGCATGAAGGCCCACATTGGTGTCGATGCCAAGAGTGGCCTGACCCACAGCCTAGTCACCACCGCGGCCAACGAGCATGACCTCAATCAGCTGGGTAATCTGCTGCATGGAGAGGAGCAATTTGTCTCAGCCGATGCCGGCTACCAAGGGGCGCCACAGCGCGAGGAGCTGGCCGAGGTGGATGTGGACTGGCTGATCGCCGAGCGCCCCGGCAAGGTAAGAACCTTGAAACAGCATCCACGCAAGAACAAAACGGCCATCAACATCGAATACATGAAAGCCAGCATCCGGGCCAAGGTGGAGCACCCATTTCGCATCATCAAGCGACAGTTCGGCTTCGTGAAAGCCAGATACAAGGGGTTGCTGAAAAACGATAACCAACTGGCGATGTTATTCACGCTGGCCAACCTGTTTCGGGCGGACCAAATGATACGTCAGTGGGAGAGATCTCACTAAAAACTGGGAATAACGCCTTAAATGGCGAAGAAACGGTCTAAATAGGCTGATTCAAGGCATTTACGGGAGAAAAGATCGGCTCAAACTGAAAAAATGAAATGACTGAGTCAGCCGAGAAGAATTTCCCCGCTTATTCGCACCTTCCCTAGAGCGTTTTATGAGTATCGAAAGCGTCAATATACCAGATGCTGCGAGTCGTGCTTATTTTCAGGCCAAGGCTTACGCGGAAGAAAAACGAGCCATGGGATGGGTAGATCGCATTAATCCCAACTTGCCCCGTGGTGCAGTGCCACCACTTGGGGTCATTAGCTTGAAACCTTATTCCTTCCGCCGTCCTGAGGGAAAAAATAGCACTGGTCCAGGCAAGAAATCAGTTTATGTCGAGGTCTTGATGAATCGGGTAGTGGAGGGTGAGTATTCCCGTATCCCGCTGCATATGATGGTAGAAGCAGGTCGAGCCGTAGGAGTACCGTTTAAGGAATGGGATCCCACAGCGAATGATTTACGATTGGATTCTTCAGCTATAAAACTACCTACCGAAGATCTGGAGAAATTGGATCAAATCTTGTCCCATGCAGCAATTAATCAGGGAGTGTCCAAAAATCTGGCCTATCAGCTGTCACCGGATTCCTATAAGGCTCTGCGTCGTGACTATCTGCATCACAGTGCCAGTAGTCAGGGTATAGCTAACCCGGCCAATATCAATAAATACGAATCTACTATCAGCAAAGAGAGACGTGAGCTGATAGGTAATAAGGGGTAATGATGTTCAAGCGATGGATGTGGATCTTGGGCATGCTCTGCCCCTTGCTTGCCTGTGCGACTGAGACACCGATTAAACCCTTTTCTTGGCGCTATGGTACTGGTAGCAATATCGACAAAACGACAAATACCAAGACTGAGTTTTATCGTGGTGGTGAGTTGGTTTATGCCGACCGCTTGGCGGGAGGGGGGGCAGGCGGTTTGCTTGCTGATCGTATCAAAGGACACCGTTATTACTGGGCTGGTGGCGGCGGTTTGCCTACGGACGGCGTCCCCATACCCGACAAAGCCGTGATCGAAATGGTTTCACTCTATGACCGCAAACGTTACCGTATCAAAGTGAATTTACCTGCCGATTTGGAGCAACAGATGCGTCAAGTCTATGCAGTTGAAGGGCGGTATGATCGCCGAAACCGCCTCTATTTCGGTTTGGCTCCCGGTGGTTATTTTGAAGTCGTACTCACCGGAGGGGGACTGCGACTGAGCCCTGATTTGTTGCTTACTCGTGGTATTGCCGAAGAGGTGACGGACGATTGGCGTGATAAAAAGTACCCTATAGGAACAAGCCAATACGTAGTCACCATTCGTAACTTTGACAAAGAATATGGCGAGTTATTCAAGCAATACCCGGTGCCACTCGGCATGGATTGGGCTCCCATCATGGACTCCTACCGTGCCAAGCAGCCCAAAACAGATATAAAACCAGTCAACTAGCTAACCAGTTGTATCCACAATCTTCGCTGTTATGGCAACACCATGGGCTCGGCTACCGCACGGGCGGCTTCGTCACCGCGCAACACCCGCACCAGCTCGAGGGCAAACTCGATGGCGGTGCCCGGGCCCTGGCTGGTGATGAGACGATGGGCATCATCCCGCACCACCCGGGCCGTGCTCAGTTGCGCGGCGGGCAGGCGGGCCTGAAAGCCGGGATGGCAGGTGGCGCTGGCATCCCCCAGCAAGCCGTGATGGTACAGCACCACTGCGGGGGCGGCGCAGATGGCCGCGCGCCAGCGGCCCAGCGCCGCCTGCTCCCTCAGCAGGTCGATGGCGAGCGGCGTATCGCGGATCACCTCGCTGCCGGGCAGGCCACCTGGCACGACGATGAGTTCGAAGTCGCGGGTCGTCAGCTCGTCGAGGTGGCAATCGGCCACGATCTGTACGCCGCGGGAGGCGCAGATCTGACGCGCTCCAGTGGGGCAGCAAGAGGCCAGCACCACCTCTATGCCGCCGCGCACCAGGGTGTCGACGATGGCGACCGTCTCGATCTCCTCCGACCCCGGGGCTACCAAAACCAATGCGGTCATCCTGCACTCCTTAGTCTGCCGCCCGCGATCCCGGGCTCAGCGCTTCTCTTTGACGGCCTGATAGAGACCCTGATTGACCGGCACCGCGATGCCGTGGGCGGCGGCCTTGCCAAGCAGGAAACCGGTGATGGACTCGATCTCGGTCTCGCGCCCCTGCTCCATGTCCTGATACATGGAAGAGTAATTGTCGGCGGTGAGCTCCACCACCATCATCACCCGGCGCAACAGCTCGTCGCGGTTGGCCGGTTGGCCTTCAGCCTGCATCACGTCTGCCACTTCCACGCAGATCTGTTGCAGGGCATCGGCGAAGCGTGGGCCGGCCAGCTCACCATTTTTGAGCTTGTAAAGCGCCGTGAGCGGATTGATAGCGCAGTTGATGGCGAGTTTCTGCCACTGGCGAGTCAGGATCTGCTCATCCCAGCCGGCCTGGCCGAGAGCAAGGGCAAGTTCGTCGGCCAGATGAGAATAGGCTATGGCCGCATCGTTGACCGGGCCGAGCCAGGTTTCGCCCTTGCCGGTGTGGCGGAACACGAAGTGACCGCAGCGCATGGCGCCGTGGCTGGTGACACCGGCAATGACGGGGTTATGCGGAAACAGCTGCACCACCTGTTCGGCTATCCCCATGCCATTGTGCAGCAGCACGATGGGAACCCCTGCCGCCAGCTTGCCTGCCAGGGGCGTCAGGGCCGACACCACCTGACCCGCCTTGGTCATTACCAACAGTCGCTGGATGGCGCCGGGCTTGTCGATGAAGCCCCGCTCGATGGCGAGCAGCTGAGTGTGGCCCTCGAGGGAGGTGAAATCGATGCCGGGGTGCAGGGTGGCGCGGTGCCGCTCGCTCAGCAGGACACGGGTCGGCTGGCCACTTTGGGTCAGCAAGGAGGCGAAGACGCCGCCCAGGGCACCACAGCCCAGCAAGGACCATCGGGGGGAGGAGGGGTGTCGGCTGTTTTTCAGGTTGTTGTCGCGTAATCCGCTTGGCATGGAGAGGCTCAATCAGGGTAGTGGCTGCATTCCGAACAACCCGCTACCGGGGATAAGTGAAGATGTCGCTAGGCGGACACTAACGGGTCTCGCCATTCCTGTGCGCTTGGGATTCTAGCAGAGCAATCCCATCGAAATCAGCAAATTTGCCCATTTTCTGGTAGATTTGCCCCTTTGTCAGCACAACCTGAAGTACAGCATGAGGAGCCCGGCTATGCCGTCATTCGATATTGTCTCTGAAGTCAAAATGAACGAGGTGTTGAACGCCGTCGATAACGCCAATCGTGAACTGGCGACCCGTTTCGATTTTCGTGGTGTAGAAGCCAGCTTCGAATTGAACAAGGAAGAGGTCAAGCTGGAAGCCGATGCGGATTTCCAGCTCAAGCAGATGGTCGAGATCCTGCGCGCAGCCCTGCTCAAGCGCAACATCGAGAACAGCTCGATGGACGTGGGTGACAGCGTTCACTCCGGCAAGCGTTTCCACCTGACGGTGAAGTTCAAGCAGGGGATCGAGAAAGAGACCGCCAAGAAGGTGGTGAAGCTTATCAAGGATTCCAAGATCAAGGTGCAGGCCGCCATTCAGGGCGACGAAGTGCGTGTCACCGGCAAGAAGCGTGACGATCTGCAGGAAGCCATGGCACTGGTGCGTGGCGCCGAGCTGGGTCAGCCGATGCAGTTCCAGAACTTCCGCGATTGATGATGAAGGGGGGAGGGCCTTGGCCATTCCCCCTCATCGACGAAGCGCCATAAAAAAACCGGAGCAGCTGCTCCGGTTTTTTGTGTCCGTGTAACGAGTTCGATTAGAACTTGTAGGTCACGGAGAAGTAGTGGCCGAAACCAGTGGTCTTCAGACCGTAGGAACCGTTCTGGATGCCATAGATGTCGTTGAAGTACTTCAGACCGTAACCGACGGCGTAGCGGTCGGAGTGCCAGTACAGGCCGTTGAACATGGCGGTACCGTCGGTGGAAGTGTCCTTGGCATCAAACAGGTGATCCAGGTAGCCCTGATAGGCTACGAAGCTGCCGTTGGAGAAGGTGTAGAAAGGCTTGAACCAGTTCATGGAGAACTGATAGCCGTTCCAGCCCTGCTCGCCGCCGCCTTCGTTGACGTGACGGGCATACAGGTTCATGCCAACCTTGCCGAACCAGGGCACTTGTACGTCTGCACCCAGACCGGTCATGGCTTCAAACAGACCATCCGGACCACCTACGTTGATCAGGTTGGCGATGTAGACTTCCTGCACCGGGCCGAAGGAGAGATCTTTGCCGGTCATGGCATCGATGGAGATACGCGGTGCGAACTTGATGAACAGGTTGTCTTGGTTGTGTTTGTCGTCGTGACGGTTCTGGAAGATGTCGAACACGTCAACGTAACCGTACAGATCGAAGATACCAGAGCGGCCACCAAACTCCATTTCGAAGTAGGTATCGTTGTAACCACCTTCAGATTCGCTGTAGGGCAGCTGATCGATGGTGTGCATCACGTTGAACTGGAACCACTTGTAGTCGTTCTTGTGGATGTCGCCGCTGTAATCGGCAGCAAAGGCCGGAGTGGCGGATGCAGCCAGCAGACCGGCAGCGATCAGAGTCTTGGTAAATTTGGCCATTTTATTGGTCTCTTGTGCGTTAGTTGAGGTTTTCCGTAGCCTGCCCACAAGGAGCGGAAGGGATTCTAGCCAAATAAATTCATCGGATAAACAAGAGCCAGGGAACTTTGTCCGGTTTTGTGAATCTAATCACCCCCAAAATGGCGCAAACGCTTGCTATTTGTCCGCTTGTGGTAACAAAGCATCGCCTCGTTTGGCAACCATGATGATCAGTATCATGACCGGAATGCCGAGCAGACTGGTGCCGACGAAGAAGCTGCTGTAGCCGATCAGCTCGACCACCTGACCGGAAAAACCCGCCAGCAGCTTGGGCATCAGCAACATGATGGAGCTGAACAGGGCGTACTGGGTCGCCGAGAAGGCGACGTTGGTCAGGCTCGACAGATAGGTCACGAAGGCCGCCGTCGCAATGCCGGCGCTGAGGTTGTCCAGGGAGATGATCAGGGTCAGCAGCTCCAGATCGTGACCTACCTCGTTGAGCAGGGCGAACAGCAGATTGGTGCTGGCGGTGAGCACGGCGCCGAGAAACAGGATGCGCAGGGTACCGAAGCGCATCACCAACACGCCCCCCAGGGCCGCCCCCACCAGCGTCATGATGACGCCATACACCTTGGTGATGGTGGCCACCTCCGTCTTGCTGAACTGCAGATCCACATAGAAGCTGTTGGACATCACCCCCATCACCACATCCGAGATGCGATAACAGGCGATGAGCCCCAGGATCAGCAGGGCCGAGCCGCCGTAGCGACGGAAGAAATCGGCAAAGGGGCACCAGATGGCTTCATAGGTCCAGGCGCCCAGCCCGGCCAGGGTCCTGGGCCAACCCCGCTCGAGCAGCAGCGCCTTGCGCTCCATCTGTTGCTCGTTCTGGCGATGGAGGTCGATATCCGGCTCGTGGCTGAGCAGTGTGGTGATGACGCCGAGGGACATGAGTCCCGCCATCAGCAGGTAGGTGAGCTGCCAGCCGCGGTAGTCGTAGCTGTCGTTGCTGCCAAGCCAGGCCGCCAGCGCCAGCGCCCCCGCCCCCGCCATTATCATCGCGAGCCGGTAACCCGTCATGTAGGAGGCCGCCATGGCCGCCTGCAGGCGCTCGGGGGCCGACTCGATGCGGTAGGCATCGATGACGATATCCTGTGTCGCAGAGCAAAACGCCACCAGCAGGGCGAACAGGGCGAGCTGGGCGAGCTGGGTCTTGGGATCGCAATAGGCCATGCCCACCAGGGAGAGGGCGATCAGCACCTGGGAGAGCAGCATCCAGCTGCGTCGCCGTCCCAGCAACCGGGAGAGCAGCGGCAACGGCAGTCGATCCACCAGGGGAGACCACAGCCACTTGAAGCCATAGGCCAGCGCCACCCAGCTCATGTAGCCGATGTCGGTCAGGCTGACATCGGCTTCGCGCAGCCAGAAGGAGAGGGTGCCGAACACCAGCAGCAAGGGCAGGCCGGAGGAGAAGCCCATGGCAAACAGAGTGAGTACCCGTGCTTCCAGATAGACGGCGAGGGCGTCTCGCCAGCTTGTGGCGCGGTCCGGGGTATGGCTGGGCGGGCGGAGATTGTTCAACTGCCTGACTCCTCAGAGAAAAGGGGGTCATTTTGTCAGGTTCGAGGGGGATAGCCAAGGCAAGCCGAACGGGGCGGCCCGGGATTCAGGGGCGTGAGCCGATGCAGTGACGAGGACAGGGCCCCTCGGTCACGAGGAAGGTGGCGCAGGCCATCAGTTGCTGACGCAGCCAGGTGTCGGTGACGAGCTGATGCTCGTCCCACAGGTGCAGGCTGTGGAGCAGGTGCCAGAACACCCCCTCCTGCTCGGTGGCGGGCTCTTTGTCAATCGGGATGGCGGGCAGTGCCTGCCAGTGGGAGAGGAGTTGCCAGCTCAGATCCTCGAGCTGTCGATAAGGAATTTCCCGTGCCAAAAAGTGACGAACCGCCTGGGCCAGCACAATGGCATGTTGGGCAATGTAATCGTGACAAGTCACCGGAACCTCCTCTCTCTACCTGGCCATGTCCCGCACACACAGGACAAGGCCAGAGTATAGAAAAGGGGCGCCGGTGACCCGGGTCAGGTCGTGGCAGAATGTGATCCGCCCCGCGTTATTTGTCCGCCAGCAGCACCACTTTTTTCAGGATGATGGGGCTGGTCGGCACGTCATTGGCACGCAGGATGGAGCTGTAGCCGGTCTGCACCTGAGCCAGCTTGTCCAGCACCTCCATGCCCTGCACCACCTGGCCGAACACCGTGTAACCGGCGCCGGCATTGGCGTTGAGGTTGTCGTTGTCCACCAGGTTGAAGTAGAACTGGCGGGTGGCGCTGTCGACCGCCTGGGTGCGGGCCATGGCGATGCTGCCACGCTTGTTGGGCAGGCCGCCCCTGGACTCGTTGACCACGGGGTCGAAGGTCGGCAGGGGCTGGAACTGCTGGTTGTAGCCCCCGCCCTGCACCACGAAGTTCTGGATCACCCGGTGGAACAGGCTGCCGTCATAGCTGCCATCCGCCACGTAGCGCAGGAAGTTCTTCACCGTCTGTGGCGCCTGCTTGGGGGCCAGCTCCACCACTATGTTGCCGTGGTTGGTCTCCATCTGGACTTTTTGTCCGGCGAACGCCAGGGGGGCGATCAGGGTGGCCAGTAACCAGAGAGTCTTCATTTATATGCTCCTTGCTCAGCTCGGCTGGCCTTTGAGATAACCGCGCAGCGCCTCGTCAGCCATGATCTGTTGCAGCACGCTGCCCAGTTGCTGGTTCAGGATGGACTCCAGGTCGGCCATGGTCGGCTCACCCGGCTCTTCCTTGCTGGAAGACATGTTGAACTGCTTGGTCAGTCTGTTGCCCTGGAAGTCGGCGATCACCTGCAGGCTGACCTTGGACTTGGTGACATAGGTGAAGGTCTTCTCTTCCACGGTGACGGCGGCGGTGGAAATGGCCAGGGTCAGGTTGGTGGTGCCGCTGTTGCCCACTTCGAGACCCTGGCTGCGCAGCCCTTCCGCCAGCTTTTCCGCCAGCAGGTTGTTGAGGGGCTGACTGCTGTTGACCAGCACGGGGGCCTTCTCTTTCTTCTTGATGGAGAAGACATAGGCGGCCTCGCGCTTGTCCACCCCTTCCATGGTGATGCGGTTGCCAGAGTAGTACTGCTGGTTGGAGGGGATGACTTGCGGATTGAGCAGCGCCGTCTCCGGCCAGTGGGTGGCACAACCGCCCAGCACCAGGGCGGCCAGCAGCAAGAGTGACTTTTTCATCATGGGTTTCCTTTAGCGTTTGATGGCTTTCAAAATAACGAATTTGCTGTTCGACGCAACGACTTGTGCGTTGGCAAACAAGCGCTTGAGTTTGTTGTGATAGTCCAGATGACGGTTGCCTACTATCCAGAGTTCACCCCCCTGAGGCAACACCCGGTGTGCGTCGGTGAACATCTGCCAGGCGATGTGATCGGTGATCGCCTGCAACTGATGGAAGGGGGGATTGCAGAGGATCCTGTCCGCCGCTCCGACCGCTACATCGTCGAGACAGTTGTTGACCAGGAAGTGGGCCCGCGGCAGGGCAGCCGGCAGGTTGTGCTCGACGTTGAGGCGCGCCGAGGCGACCGCCATGTGGGATTCGTCGATGAAGGTCACCTCCACCTCGCTGTCTTTTGCCAGCAGCGAGAGACCCAGCACCCCGTTGCCGCAGCCCAGGTCTATCACCTTGCGCGCGCTGTGGATCGGCAAATTGTCCAGCATGAAGCGGGCGCCTATATCCAGGCTGGTGCGCGAAAACACGTTGGCATGGTTGTGAATGAGCATGTTGGTGCCCTCCAGCGGCCAGACGGTCGGGAACGGACTGGACAGGGCAGGGCGCTCGGCCTGCGGCTCGCAGTGAATGAGGCGCGCCTTCTTCCAGGCGAGCGAGGTGCGGGTCTCCCCCAGATACTTCTCGAACAGCTTGAGGGTGGAGCTGTGGATGTCCTTGGCTTTGCCGGCGGCCAGGATGCGAGTGGCCGGGGTGACCACCTCGCGCAGGGCCAGCAGTTGCTGCTCCAGCAGCGCCTGATACTTGGAGACCTTGATCACCACCAGTGCAGGGGCAGCGGGCAGCGGGGCCAGGGCGTCCTGCAGGGTTATCTGTGCGGGATCCAGCCCGTTCTCCGCCAGATTGGCCAGGGTGGCCCGTTCGCTGATATGGGAGTCGCTCACGCAGACCGGGCCATGGCCGTGCAGAAAGGCGGCCAGGACGCCGAAGCCGTCGTTCATGATGATGACGGGGCCAGCATGTTCAAGAGGGGACTCCGCCAATGTGTTGATCAGGTACTCGTCCGCCGCATCCCAGGCCTGCAGGGGATCCTGGCTCTGCCGTGGGTAGCGATACAGGGTCAGACGACAATGGGCAGTGTCGAGCAGGGTTTGCATAAGAAAGAGTCCAACGTGTTGCTGATAGATGACGCCCGCCCGCACCGTGTTGCCCGGCAGGCAGGGAAAGTGGCGCTATTCTAGCGGCGACGGAGAATTTCACCAGCCCGCAGAGAGTAGGCGCCCGGCCTCCTTCTATTTAAAGCGGGCCTGATGCATCCGGCATGCAACCCTGGCTACAATGGCCGGATATCCAACGAGGGAGTCTTGCCCGTGAGCATGCAACAACAGATAGAGGCCAAACTGGCCGCCGCCTTGTCCCCCAGTCATCTGGAAGTGATCAACGAGAGCTACATGCACAGGGTGGAGCCGGGATCCGAGAGCCACTTCAAGGTCATAGTGGTGAGCCAGGCTTTTGAGGGGCAGCGCCTGCTGGGGCGCCATCGTCAGGTCAACGGCGTGCTGGCAGAGGAGCTGGCAGGGGCCATCCATGCGTTGGCGCTGCATACCTATACCGAGGCGGAGTGGCAGGCCCGGGAGCAGGCCCCCAAGACCCCGGGCTGTGTCAGCAAGTCCCCCTTTGCCTGAGCCTTTGACCTTTTCATTACCCAATTGTCGATTAATCAACAAAATTGTCATGATGGGGCCGGGGCACCAGCCGCCGGCACCTGAGAGCATTGGATCAGGGTAATGATTACTTTTTCTAATCAACTCCAGGGACGGATAAAATCACCTCCATATGGGTAGTAAAACAAAAAATCCTTTAAAACCACGGCTTGCAGGGATGGAAGGGAAATATTCAGTAGAGGTTAATTTTGTGATAGGACGGGGATTTTCCCCATTTGGCGTGGCGACTGACTTGTTTAAGGTGGTAAACTCAGGCGCTTTTGAATGATCCTGTATGTTGCTGATTTGTTTGTTTCTTCGACAGTTTTCCGTGATGTTGACGGGCTCATTCAACAACTCGTCGTGATGTATTTCTCGGCGCTAACCAACCTGTCTTCCCTTAACGGTAGTGCAAGTGAGTATGATTACAATTAAAAGAGGACTGGACATCCCCGTGCTGGGTGCTCCGGAGCAAGTAATCTACGATGGCCCGGCCATCACCCGTGTTGCTACACTCGGCGAAGAGTTCGTGGGGATGCGTCCTACTATGTTCGTCAAAGTAGGTGATCGCGTCATTAAAGGTCAGGAGCTCTTCGAAGATAAGAAGAATCCCGGCGTTAAATTCACGGCCCCTGCCACCGGTGTGGTTACTGAGATCAACCGTGGTGCCAAGCGTGTTCTGCAATCCGTTGTCATCGACATCGATGGTTCTGACGAGCAGGTGACCTTTGAACACTTTGCGTCTGCCGAGCTGGCACAGCTCGAGCGCAGCAAGGTGCAGGAGATCCTGGTCGCATCAGGCCAATGGACCGCATTGCGTACCCGTCCATTCAGCAAGGTGCCGGCCGTGGGCTCTGCCCCGCGTGCCATCTTCGTCACCGCCATGGACACCAACCCGCTGGCCGCCAACGCCGAGATCATCATCAAGGAACAGGCCCAGGCCTTCCTCGACGGTCTGACCGTGTTGAGCCGCCTGACCGATGGCACCGTCCACGTCTGCAAGGGCGAGGCGAGCCTGCCGCACGCCTCCCTGGCCCAGGTCAAGGAAGCCGTGTTCGTCGGTCCGCACCCTGCCGGTCTGCCTGGTACCCACATCCACTTCCTGGATCCGGTCGGTGCCAAGAAAGTGCAGTGGCACATCAACTATCAGGATGTGATCGCCTACGGCAAGCTGTTCACCACTGGTCAGATCTTCACCGACAAGGTGATCGCCCTGGCCGGCCCGAACGTGATCAAGCCGCGTCTGCTGCGTACCCGTCTGGGCGCCTGCATCAGCCAGCTGACCAACAACGAGCTGCGTGCGGACGAGAATCGCATCATCTCCGGTTCCCTGCTCAGCGGTGCCAAGGCCGAAGGGGTTCATGACTACCTGGGTCGTTACCACAATCAGGTGAGCGTACTGGGTGAAGGTCGTGAGAAAGAGTTCCTGGGCTGGGTCAAACCCAGTGCCGACAAGTTCTCGATCACCCGTACCACCCTCTCTCATCTGATGAAGGGCAAACTCATCAACTTCACTACCACCACCAACGGTAGTGATCGCTCCATGGTGCCTATCGGCAACTATGAGCGCGTGATGCCGCTCGACATCCTGCCGACCCTGCTGCTGCGGGATCTGGTCTCCGGCGACACCGACAGCGCACAAGCGCTCGGTTGCCTGGAGCTGGATGAGGAAGATCTGGCACTCTGTACCTTCGTCTGCCCCGGCAAGACAGAGTACGGCCCGGTCTTGCGTGAGTGCCTGACCAAGATAGAACTGGAAGGTTAAGCGATGAGTTTCAAGCAACTTCTTGAAAATATGGAACATCACTTCGAGCCGGGTGGCAAGTACGCCAAGTACTATGCCCTGTTCGAGGCGGCGTATACCCTGTTTTATACCCCCGGGTCCGTGACCCGCAATGCCGCCCACGTCCGTGATGCGATCGATCTGAAGCGCATGATGATCATGGTGTGGCTGGCCGTGTTCCCGGCCATGTTCTGGGGCATGTACAACGTCGGCAACCAGTCCATCGCCGCCATCGCCCATCTGGGCAGCGCGGCCGGTGCTGATACCTGGCAATACACCATAGCGACCCTGCTGGGTGCCTCGCTGGATCCGGCCGTGGCCGGCATCGGCAGCAAGATGCTGATCGGTGCGGCGCACTTCCTGCCCATCTACCTGACCGTGTTCCTGGTCGGTGGCTTCTGGGAAGTGCTGTTCGCCATGGTGCGCAAGCACGAGATCAACGAAGGCTTCTTCGTGACCTCCATCCTGTTCGCCCTGATAGTGCCGCCCGAGCTGCCCCTGTGGCAAGCCGCGCTCGGCATTACCTTCGGCGTGGTGCTGGCCAAGGAAGTGTTCGGCGGTACCGGCAAGAACTTCCTGAACCCGGCCCTGGCGGGTCGTGCGTTCCTGTTCTTCGCCTACCCGGGTCAAATCTCCGGCGATGCCGTCTGGGTGGCCGTTGACGGCTATTCGGGCGCGACTGCGCTGAGCCAGTGGGCCCAGGGCGGCCAGATGGCGCTGATCAACGGTGCCACCGGCGAAGCCATCAGCTGGATGGATGCCTTCCTCGGCAACCTGCCAGGTTCCATCGGTGAAGTCTCCACCCTGATGATCCTCATCGGTGCGGCCATGATCGTCTACATGCGGATCGCCTCCTGGCGCATCATCGCCGGCGTCATGATCGGCATGGTAGCGACCTCCCTGCTGTTCAACGTCATCGGTTCCGATACCAACCCCATGTTCAGCATGCCGTGGCATTGGCATCTGGTGCTGGGCGGCTTTGCCTTCGGCATGGCCTTCATGGCAACCGATCCTGTTTCCGCCGCCTTTACCAACAAGGGCAAGTGGTGGTACGGCGCCCTCATCGGCGTCATGGTCGTGCTGATCCGTGTCGTGAATCCCGCGTTCCCGGAAGGCATGATGCTGGCCATTCTGTTTGCCAACCTGTTTGCCCCCTTGTTTGACCATTTCGTGGCGCAGGCGAACATCAAGCGGAGGATCGCACGTGGCGTTTAATAAAGACTCTACTACCGGCACTCTCGCCGTAGTGACCGGTCTGTGTCTGGTCTGCTCCATCGTGGTCTCCGTGGCCGCCGTGGGTCTGCGTCCGGCCCAGCTGGAAAACAAGGCGCTGGACAAGCAAAGCAACATCTTGTCCGTTGCCGGTGTCGATGTCAGCTCGGTAGCCAAGCGTGACCTGGCCCAGCTGTATGGCGACAAGATTGAAGCGCGTCTGGTGGATCTGGCCACCGGTGAATTCGTTGACGGCGATGCCGACAACTTCGACACCAAGCTGGCGGCCAAAGATCCGGCCAAGAGTGTTCGCCTGGCGCCTGCCGACGACAAGGCCGGTCTGCGTCAGATCTCCAAGCTGATCCCGGTGTTCTTCGCGAAAGATGCCGAGGGCAAGGTCGACAACATCATCCTGCCGATCTACGGCCAGGGTCTGTGGTCCACCATGTATGCCTTCGTGGCGGTCGCGGCCGATGGCCAGACCATCAAGGGCATCACCTACTATGACCACGGTGAAACCCCGGGTCTGGGTGGCGAGATCGAGAACCCGGCCTGGCGCGAGCTGTTCGTCGGCAAGAAGCTGTTCGATCAGGACGGTCAGCCTGCGCTGCGGGTGATCAAGGGCCATGCTCCGGCTGGTTCCGAGCATGAAATCGACGGCCTGTCTGGCGCAACCCTGACCGGTAATGGCGTACAGCACACCTTCGACTTCTGGATGGGCCCCAAGGGCTTCGGTCCCTTCCTGGCCAAGGTACGTGCAGGAGAAATCAACAATGGCTGACAAGAGCGAAATGAAAAAATTGCTGTTGACGCCTGTGCTCGGCAACAACCCCATCGCACTGCAGGTGCTGGGTGTCTGTTCCGCGCTGGCCGTTACCAGCCAGATGAAGACGGCGTTCGTGATGACGCTGGCCGTTACCGCGGTCACCGCCTTCTCCAACCTGTTCATCTCCCTGATCCGCAACCAGATCCCGAACAGCGTGCGGATCATCGCCCAGATGGCGGTGATTGCCTCGCTGGTTATCGTGGTTGACCAGGTGCTCAAAGCCTATGCCTATGACATCTCCAAGCAACTGTCGGTGTTCGTCGGCCTCATCATCACCAACTGTATCGTGATGGGTCGTGCCGAAGCCTATGCCATGAAGAGCGCCCCGCTGCCCTCCTTCCTGGACGGCATCGGCAACGGCCTGGGTTACGGTGCCGTGCTGCTGGTCGTGGCCACGGTGCGTGAAATCCTGGGCTCCGGCACCTGGTTCGGTATCGAGCTGCTGCCGCTGGTGAACAATGGTGGCTGGTATGTGCCTAACGGCCTGCTGCTGCTGCCGCCGAGTGCATTCTTCATCATTGGTCTGATCATCTGGGGCGTGCGCACCAAGGATCCCAAGCAGGTGGAGGCAAAGGATTAAGGTATGGAACACTATCTGAGTCTGTTGATTCGTTCGATTTTCATCGAAAACCTGGCGCTCTCCTTCTTCCTGGGGATGTGTACCTTCCTGGCGGTGTCCAAGAAGGTCAAGACCGCAATGGGTCTCGGCATTGCCGTTATCGTGGTGCAGACCGTTGCCGTTCCGGCCAACAACCTGATCTACAACTACGTGCTCAAAGACGGTGCCCTGGTCTCCGGCCTGGATCTCAGCTTCCTGAGCTTCATCACCTTCATCGGGGTGATTGCGGCTCTGGTGCAGATCCTGGAGATGGCGCTGGACAAGTACTTCCCGGCGCTCTACAACGCCCTCGGCATCTTCCTGCCGCTCATCACGGTGAACTGCGCCATCTTCGGTGGTGTCTCCTTCATGGTGCAGCGTGACTACAACTTCGTGGAGTCCGTAGTCTATGGCGTGGGGTCGGGTGCAGGCTGGATGCTGGCCATCGTGGCGATGGCGGGGATCCGCGAGAAGATGAAGTACTCCGATGTTCCGGAAGGCCTGCGCGGCCTTGGCATCACCTTCATCACCGCGGGTCTGATGGCGCTGGGCTTCATGTCCTTCTCTGGTATTTCCCTGTAATCGGAAAGGAAATATAGATGGAAATTATTCTGGGTGTGGTCATGTTCACCGTGATCCTGCTGGCCTTGGTGGCAGTCATTCTGTTCGCCAAGTCCAAGCTGGTGACCGCGGGTGACGTGACAATCAGCATCAACGGCGACCCGGCCAAGGCTGTCACCAGCCCGGCGGGTGGCAAGCTGCTCGGCGTGCTCGCCGGCAGCGGTATCTTTGTCTCCTCCGCCTGTGGCGGCGGCGGCTCCTGTGGTCAGTGCAAGGTGCGGGTCAAGGCCGGCGGCGGCGACATTCTGCCGACCGAGCTGGATCACATCAGCAAGGGCGAAGCCCGTCATGGCGAGCGTCTGGCCTGTCAGGTCACCGTCCGTTCCGACATGGACATCGAGCTGCCGGAAGAGATCTTCGGCGTGAAGAAGTGGGACTGTACCGTCATCTCCAATGACAACAAGGCCACCTTCATCAAGGAACTCAAGCTGCAGATCCCCGATGGCGAGAGCGTACCGTTCCGCGCCGGTGGTTATATCCAGATCGAAGCCCCTGCCCACCACGTGCAGTACAAGAACTTCGACATCCCCGAGGAGTATCGCGGGGACTGGGATCGCTTCAAGATCTTCGAGCTGGAGTCCAAGGTCAACGAGCCGATCATTCGTGCCTACTCCATGGCGAACTATCCGGAAGAGTTCGGCATCATCATGCTGAACGTGCGGATCGCGACCCCACCGCCCAGCAACTGGACTGCGCCTCCCGGCCAGATGTCCTCCTACATCTTCAGCCTGAAAGCTGGGGACAAGGTGACCATCTCCGGCCCGTTCGGCGAGTTCTTTGCCAAGGACACCGACGCCGAGATGGTGTTCATCGGTGGTGGTGCGGGTATGGCGCCGATGCGTTCCCACATCTTCGATCAGCTGCGCCGGCTCAAGACCAAGCGCAAGATGAGCTTCTGGTACGGTGCCCGTTCCAAGCGCGAAATGTTCTATGTCGAAGACTTCGACATGCTGGCCGCCGAGAACGACAACTTCCAGTGGCACGTCGCCCTGTCGGATCCGCAACCGGAAGACAACTGGGATGGCTACACCGGCTTCATCCACAACGTCTTGTTCGAGAACTACCTCAAGAACCACGAGGCGCCGGAAGATTGCGAGTTCTACATGTGTGGACCTCCCGTGATGAACGCTGCCGTCATCAACATGCTGAAAAACCTCGGCGTTGAAGACGAGAACATCCTCCTGGATGACTTTGGTGGTTAATCCATGCACAGTGTTGTAAAGACCTGGCTAGCCTTCGGGCTAGCCTTTTTCTTGACGGGGTGCGGTCAGGAATCGGTCCAATCCAAGCCGGAGATCCACATCACCGGCAGCACCATGGGCACCTACTACTCCATCAAGGTGGCGGATGCCGCCGTCACGGATACCGCCAAGCTGCAAGCCGAGGTCGATGTCCTGCTGGAGCGGGTCAACGATCAGATGTCCACCTATCGCCCGGATTCCGAGTTGTCGCGCTTCAACCAGCACAAGGGTAGTACCCCGCTGGTGGTCTCCCGTGACACCGCCCGGGTGGTGACCGAGGCCATTCACATTGGCCGCGAGAGCCGCGGGGCGTTGGACGTCACCGTGGGCCCCCTGGTCAATCTGTGGGGCTTTGGGCCGGATGCCAAACCGACCAAGGTGCCATCCGACGAGCTTATTACCCAGACCCGGCAGAAGACGGGCCTCGGCAATCTGCATGTGGTAACCTCGGTCGACGCCGACACCCTGCAAAAGGATATCCCGGACCTCTACGTAGATCTCTCCGCCATCGCCAAGGGCTTTGGGGTGGACAAGGTGGCCGAGTACCTGGAATCCCTGGGGGCGCGCAACTACCTGGTGGAGATCGGCGGCGAGCTGCGGATCAATGGCGTCAACGGCAAGGGTCACCCCTGGCGCGTCGCCATCGAGAAGCCGACCGCCAATGCCGGCTCGGTGCAGGAGGTGATAGTGCCCGGGGACAACGGCGTCGCCACCTCGGGGGATTATCGCAACTACTACGAGCTGGATGGCAAGCGCTTCTCCCACACCATAGATCCGCTGACGGGCAAGCCCATCACCCATCGGATGGTGTCGGTCACCGTGATCCACCCCTCCTGCATGACCGCAGACGGGCTGGCCACGGCGCTGACCGTCATGGGGACGCAGAAGAGCCTGGCCTATGCCAAGGAGCGGGGTCTGGCCATCTTCGTGATCACCAAGACGGACGATGGCTTCGAGGAGGCTTACTCGGATGCCTTCAAGCCCTACCTGGCCAAGCAGCCCGGTTAATCGTCAAGAGGCCGCCATCACTCACCGGGATGGCGGTATCGAAGAATCTTGTAGCCGGATGCCGTTGAGCCGTATCTGGTTAAACAGTAAAGGGGTAATACCATGCAGATCTTTCTGATCACCTTCGGGGTGTTTCTGGTGGTGGTGGTGGCCATGGCCATCGGCTACATCTTCCAGAAGAAGACCATCTCCGGCTCCTGTGGCGGCCTCGGCACCATAGGGATCGAGAAGGAGTGCGACTGCCCTGAACCCTGCGACAATCGCAAGAAGAAGATGGCCAAGGAAGAGGCCCGTCGCAAGATGCTGGTGGATAACCGCATCCTCTGAGGGCGAGCGCCCGCTTATGGGGGCATCGAGTGCACGCGAGCCGACCCCGGGTCGGCTCGCGTTTTCATGGCGTTCAGTAATCGTATTGGCTGCAGGCCTTGTTGCGAAACTCCACCTTCCGCTTTGCCAACTCCTCCCTCGTGCCCAGCTCGTCCCCCTGCTTGATGGCCTTCTCCAGTATCTCGATACGTTCAAACAGCCAACTGCACTCGGCGGTCGGATGGTCCTTGGTCATGCCCGTCAGTGGCAGCAGCAGGCAGAGTCCCGGCCAGATTGCTCTCATCTCTCTCCTCCTTGAGTTCCATGTGGATGATGCCTTGAGAGTCTATCCGCCCGCCTCCTCCCGTGCGCTGGCAGAAATGACAGGGCTGGGGTAGCATGGGATGCCAACTGGTTATTCATACAGTGGTGTTTGACGTCTCATCATGGCTGTGACGGGTGGCACGCAACCAGGCTCTTGGTGGTGACCCTGCGAGACGTGACCTTCGGCTCACCGAGATGAGCCCTGCCTCAACCTGGCACCATGTGTCGCAACCGTGCGGCAGGCGCCGACAGCTCAACAGACTCTGGCATGCGCAAGATCATTCACATCGACATGGACTGCTTCTTCGCCGCGGTGGAGATGCGGGACAATCCGGCCCTGCGGGAAGTACCGCTCGCCATCGGCGGCTCGGCCGACAGGCGCGGCGTCATCTCCACCTGCAACTATGTGGCGCGCCGCTTCGGGGTGCGCTCCGCCATGCCGAGCGCCCTGGCCAGGAAGCTCTGTCCGCCGCTGGTGCTGATCCCCGGGCGGATGACCGTCTACAAGGAGACCTCCCGCCAGTTGCAAGCTATCTTCCTGCGCTACACAGAGCAGGTGGAGCCGCTCTCCCTCGATGAAGCCTACCTCGATGTCACTGACAGCCCCCACTGCGGCGGCAGCGCCACCCTGATGGCGGCCGAGATCCGCGCCGCCATCGCCCTCGAACTGGGGCTGACCGCCTCGGCCGGGGTGGCGCCGAACAAGTTCCTGGCCAAGCTCGCCTCCGAGCAGCGCAAGCCGGATGGCCTGTTCGTGATAAGGCCAGAGGAGGTGGACGAGTTCGTGCGCCAGCTGCCCCTTGGCAAACTGCCCGGCATCGGCCGCAAGACAGCGGAACGGCTGGAGTCCCTCGGGCTCTACTCTTGCGAGGATGCCCGCCAGCTCGGCAACGAGGAGCTGGTGAGCCGTTTCGGCAAGCTCGGGGAGATGCTCGCCGGTCGCATCTGGGGGCATGACGATCAGCCGGTGCAGGCCCGGCGGATACGCAAGAGCATAGGGGTGGAGACGACGCTCGCCAGCGACGTGCTGGATGAAGCCGCCTGCCGGGCCGTGCTCGGCCGGCTCATTCCTGAGCTGGAGCTGCGCTTTGCCAGGGCTTGCCCTGCGGAGGCGTTGATGGGGCAGGGGATCAAGCTGAAGTTTGCCGATTTCCACCAGACTACCGTCTATCGCAAGGGGAGCTACCAGGCGACCCGTTTCCACGATCTGCTGCACGAGGGGTTGCAACGGTCTCAAGGAAAACCCATTCGCCTGCTCGGGCTGGTGGTGGGACTGCCCGGGGCCGGGGAAATCAATCAACTCAGCCTGGATCTCAGTTGATTTGGTTAAGTTTTTGTTTCCAAAACCGATACAGTACTTACATCTTTAGACGTCAGGAAATGTGGCATGAGTTCTCTTTCTGTTAAGGGGCGGATCACCCTGATCGCCGGTTGTTGCCTGTTGGCCAGTGCCGCCGCACTGGTCGCCTCTTCCCTCTTCAACGCGGCGCGCATGCAGGAACAAGTGCTCACCTCCACCACCCTGGAGGGGCAGCACACGGCAGAAAACTGGATGAAGGCCATGGGGGCCACCCAGGCGGCCAGAGTGACCAGCTACCTCGACGAGGCCTATTTCAGGGCCACCCTGCTGGCGGAGGGCATCCTGTTCCAGCGCAAGAACGCGGCGGACAACTTCGTTCACTCCGAGGCGCTGCGCAGTGCCGTGAACCAGCAGTTGCAGGACGCGGCGGAGTCGTCGGCCAATCTGCTCGGGGTCTATGCGGTATTCGAACCCAACCAGCTCGATGGGGAAGATGACAACTATCAGGGCTCGACGGCGCTCGGGGCCAACGACAAGGGACGCTTCTCCAGCTACTGGGCCAGAGTCGATGGCAAGGTGACCCTGGAGGTGATGGACGAGGCGCTGCTGGCCAACGACAAGCCGTCCGGGCACGGCGGCCTGGAGAATGACTGGTACAGCTGCAGCATTCGCAGCAAGGCTCTCTGTTTGCTCGATCCCTATGTGGACGAGGTGGGCTCCCGGCAGGTGCTGATGACCTCGGTGACGGCCCCCTTGCTGGAGCAGGGCAATCTGCTCGGCATGGTCGGGGTCGACATCTCGCTGGCCACCTTGCAAAGCCTGGTGGAGGAGATGGACAAGACGCTCTATGAGGGGCAGGGCAAGGTGCTGCTGCTCAGTCACGAGGGGCGGGTAGCCGGGGTCGAAGGGTTCAAGGTCGCCCTTGGGGATACCCTGGCGCAGCAGGGGTTGGCGGCGGATCTCAACGGCTGGCTCGCCAAGGGGGAGGTAGTCACGCGCTGGAGCCCGGATGGCGCCCTGCTGCAGACCTTCGTGCCGGTCAGCATGCGCGGGACGGATCGTCAGTGGGGCATCTATATCGAACTGCCCCGGACCGTGGTGCTCACCTCCGCCCTGCAACTGCAGGATGAGCTGGAGACCCAGTCCCAGCGCAGCGTCGCCACCCAGCTGCTGATCGGTGGGGCCATCTCAGCCCTTGCCCTGCTCTGCATCTGGCTGATGGCCCGGCGCATCGTCGCCCCTATTCGCACCGTGGTGGCCCGTCTCAAGGACATCGCCAGCGGCGAGGGGGATCTGACCCAGCGCATCGACCTGCGTCGCGATGACGAGATCGGCGAGCTGGCGAAGTGGTTCAACAACTTCCTGGACAAGCTGCAGTCCACCATCAGCCAGGTGATCGATACCGTGGCCGGTACCCGGGCCAGCGCGGCGCTGGCGGCGCAAGGGGCAGCTCGCACCAGTGCCGGCATGCAGTCCCAGTATCAGGAGGTGGATCTGGTGGCGACGGCGTTCGAGGAGCTGAGCGCTACCGCCCTGCAGGTCGCGGGCAATGCCAGCTCGGCGGTGAGCGCGGCCAACCAGGCGGACATGGCGGCCCAGGAGGGCAAATCCGTGGTCGCCGATACCCAGCAGGCCATGTCCAGGCTGATGGCGGTGATCAGCGATGCCAAGCCCGTGGTGGAGCGGTTGGCCGCCAACAGCGACAACATCAACGATATCCTCGTCGTTATCCAGGGAATAGCCGAGCAGACCAACCTGCTGGCGCTCAATGCCGCCATCGAGGCGGCGCGGGCCGGTGAACAGGGTCGCGGCTTTGCGGTGGTGGCCGACGAGGTGCGCAACCTGGCCGGTCGCACCCAGAACGCCATCATCGAGATCCAGACGCTGATCACCGAGCTGCAGTCGGGCACCGAGGCGGTGGTCAAGGCGATCATGACGGGCCACAGCCAGGCGGATGTGACGCTTGGCAAGGTGGAGCTGTCGGTCAGCGTGCTGGAGCAGATCATCCAGGCGGTTGGCACCATCCATCAGATGAACGAGCAGATAGCCAGGGCGGCCCAGGAGCAGAGCGGGGTGGCGGACGAGATCAATCGCAACGTCAGCAACATCCGCGATGTGAGCCACACCATCCGGGCCGAGGCGGCGAGCTCTGCCGACAACGGACGCGAGTTGTCGCAACTGGCGGATAAACAGCAGCAACTGGTGGGGCAGTTCAGGGTATAGAGATAAGAAAAAAGGCGCCATCCAACCGGAGGCGCCAAACACATTCAGATGACAGACTGGGTTAAATCGCATCGATTTAGCCCTTCTTCCCGCAGAGGAAGAAACACAACACCACAACCGTTGTCGGCCCACTCACAAAAACCACATGTAAACCAACATGGAAGAGAAGGTGTGAGCCATATGGCAACGTATTGCGTGGCGAATTATGTTTATTCACTGGTCGACCCGCAACCGACAATTTATAATGCGCCCCATTAGAAAAACTCATCGTCGGCTGGTGTCATGTCTCGTCGTTTACCCCCGCTCAATGCCTTGAAGGCATTCGAAGCAGCGGCTCGCCACTTAAGCTTTACCCGCGCAGCAGAAGAGTTGTTTGTGACTCAGGCCGCCATCAGTCACCAGATCAAGGCGCTGGAGGAGTACCTCGGCATCAAGCTGTTCCGTCGCAAGAACCGCTCCCTGCTGTTGACCGAGGAGGGACAGAGCTACTTCCTCGACATCAAGGACATCTTCGCCTCCATCTCCGAGGCCACCGACAAGCTGCTGGCCCGCAGCGCCAAGGGGGCGCTCACCGTCTCCCTGCAGCCGAGTTTCGCCATCCAGTGGCTGGTGCCCAGGCTGGTGAAGTTCAGCGAGCGCCACCCCGACATCGATGTGCGGATCAAGGCGGTGGACATGGACGAGGGATCCCTGACCGACGACGTGGACGTGGCCATCTACTACGGCCGTGGCAACTGGCCCGGACTGCGCTCGGACAAGTTGCACACCGAGTACCTGATCCCGGTCTGTTCACCGCTGCTGCTGACCGGCCCCAAGCCCCTGCGCACCCCTGAGGATCTGACCAGGCACACCCTGCTGCACGACACCTCCCGACGCGACTGGAAGGCCTGGTTCCGTCAGCTCGACATCGACGCCCCTAACGTCAACCAGGGGCCCATCTTCAGCCACTCCACCATGGTAATCCAGGCGGCGATCCACGGTCAGGGGGTGGCGCTCGGTCACAGCGTGCTGGCCCAGCCCGAGATCGAAGCGGGTCGCCTCATCTGCCCGTTCGAGCAGGTGCTGGTGAGCAAGAATGCCTTCTACCTGGTGTGCCAGGAACAGCAGTCCGATCAGGGCAAGATAGTGGCCTTCCGCGACTGGATGCTGGAGCTGGTGGAGCAAGAGGAAGCCCGTCGCCGGGCCCGTCTCGCCGATGCTTGAGGGGATGGATGTGACAAGAGAGGGGGCGAGCGATGCCCCCGTTCGCATTCTGCTGGCCCACGGCGCCGGTGCCGGCATGGACCACGCCTTCCTCGCCGAGCTGTCGCGCCTGCTGGCGGGGCCGGACATCGAGGTGGTGCGCTTCAACTTCCCCTACATGAGCAAGCGGGCCCTGGATGGCAAGCGCAGGCCGCCGGACCGGCAGCCCGTGCTGCTCGCCCACTGGCGCGAGATGGTGCGCGCATTTGCCCATCCCCGCTTGTTCCTGGCGGGCAAGTCCATGGGGGGGCGGATGGCGGCCGAGCTCTATCATGAAGGGGGCGACGAGATGAATGCTGCAGGATTGCTCATTCTCGGGTATCCTTTCCACCCCCCGGCCAGCCCCGACCGCTGGCGGGGTGAGGTGCTCAAACAGATCACGACGCCGACCCTGCTGCTGCAGGGGGAGCGCGACACCTTTGGCTCTCGCGCCGAGCTGGCCGATTTCCCCTTCTCCCCCGCCGTATCGGTCCACTGGCTGACCGATGGGGATCATGGCTTCAAGCCGAGGAAGGCCAGTGGCGTGAGCGAGCAGGAGAACCTGCGCGAGGCTGCGGAGCGGATCAAGGAGTTTATCGCGGCGACCCCGTCCCGGTGCGTCTGAAGGGATTGCCGCGCGCAGAGAACGAGGAGAGAGGATGCAAGTCCATCGACATTGGCTGGTGCTGGCGGGTTGTTTCGGCCTGACAGCCACCATGCTGGGAGCCTATGGGGCTCACGGGCTGGCGGCGACCGGCATAGCCCCTTCACTGCTGGCTGCGTTCAACACCGCGGTGCAGTATCAGTTTTTTCACGCCCTGGCCCTGCTGGTGCTGGGGTGGTGCGGTGTGCGCAGCAAGGTGATTACCTTTGCAGGCACGACCTTTGTGCTGGGGATCCTGGGATTCTCCGGCAGTATTTACGCCATGGTGCTGCTTGGCAGCAAGGGGCTGGGGCTCATCACCCCGGCCGGTGGCCTCTGTTTTATGTTGGGATGGGCGGCTCTGATATGGGCCGGCTGTCGTCTTGGAGGAAAAAATGAATAATCTGCTGCTTTATTGCCGCCCGGGTTTTGAGAAAGAGGCGGCGGCAGAGATCACCGAACGAGCCAGCAACATGCAGTGCTACGGCTTCGCCCGGGTCAAGGACGACAGCGGTTACGTGATTTTCGAGCTGTATGACGAGGAGCAGGCGGATCTGCTGGCCCGCAAGCTGCCGTTTCGTGAACTCATCTTCATCCGCCAGATGCTGGTGGTGACCCATGAGCTGAAGGATCTGGACCTCTCCGATCGGGTTTCTCCCATCATAGAGGCGACCCGTGACTATGCCATCTGTGGCGATCTGCGGGTGGAAACGGCCGACACCAACGAGGCGAAGGAGCTCTCTGCCTTCTGCCGCAAGTTCACCGTGCCGCTGCGCCAGGCGCTGCGCGGCAACGAGATCCTGACCAAGAAGGAGACGCCGCACCGTCCTGTGTTCCACGCCTTCTTCATGGCCAATGATCACCTGTTGCTGGGGTACTCCTACTCCTTCAACAACTCCGAATTCCACATGGGCATTCCGCGTCTGCGCTGCCCGCCTGACGCCCCGAGCCGCTCCAGCCTCAAGCTGGAAGAGGCCTTCTATGTGTTTGTGCCGCGGGAAGAGTGGGAGCTGCGTCTCACCTCCGGCATGAAGGCCGTCGATCTGGGCGCCTGCCCGGGCGGCTGGACCTATCAGCTGGTGCGCCGTGGCATGATGGTGACCGCGGTGGACAACGGCTCCATGGCCCAGTCCCTGATGGATACCGGTCAGGTCAAGCACATTCGCGACGACGGCTTCGTCTGGCGGCCAGGCAAGAAGAACACCTACTGGCTGGTGTGTGACATGGTGGACAAGCCGGCGCGGGTGGTTCACATGATTGCCGACTGGTTCCGCGAGAACGACTGCCAGGAAGCCATGTTCAACCTCAAGCTGCCGATGAAGAAGCGCTATGCCGAGGCGGTGCACAATATCGAGGTGCTGCGGGAGATGCTCAAGGAGATCGACAATGCGTTCGTGATCCAGGCCAAGCAGCTCTACCACGATCGCGAAGAGATCACGGTGCACGTCTACAACAAGTTCTGGGTCTCCAAGCTCGAACCCAAGTCCTGATTCGGGCACCCGCGTCACCTGGGGTGACGCCAAAAAAACCGGACGGGGGTAGCTCCGTCCGGTTTTTGCTTTCTGGCGCCCTCAGAAGCGGTAGTCGAAACGCATCATGGACTCGTCATTGGTGATCTTGAGCTCGACCTGAAGTGGAATGGTCTTGTCGGTGGGGTTGAACTGCATCTTGACGCCGTCACCCCGGAGTTTGACCGCCGTGTTGATACCGCCGGCATTGAACTTGATCCTGGGTTTGTGCTTTTCGAAGGAGAGGCTCACGCTCTTCTCGGCCGTCAGATTGAGTTTCTGGTAGGCCGTGATCCGCTGGGTGCCGTTGCTGTCGGTCATGATGTCCACGCCGAGGGAGAGCGGCTTGGGGCTCTTGAGCAGGTCGTTGGTATCTATAGTGGACCGCCAGGTCTGCTTGGCCGGTTGCTCGAACTGAGGGGGCGGTGTCAACCAGGCGTTGTCGATGGGCCTGTCTAATGCCATGGTACTGCTGCTGAAGATCAGCAAGATGAAGGTAGCACGCATAGTGGATCTCCTTATCCCTCATATGAACATAGTATTCATCTGACGAGGGAGGTAGGGGGATCCTGCATAAAACGAAGGGAGCCGAAGCTCCCTTTTTAAATCAATCAGTTAGATATGATTTATAGACGGTCTATGATGGCCTGGGTGAATTCGCTGGTGGAGGCCGTGCCCCCCAGATCCCGGGTCACCCGATCACCGGATTCGATGGTCGCCCGCACTGCCTCGCGGATGCGTTCGGCCTTGTCCTGCATGCCGAGGTATTCCAGCATCTGGATGGAGGCGAGGATCACCGAGGTCGGGTTGGCGATGTTCTTGCCGGCGATGTCCGGCGCCGAGCCGTGTACCGCTTCGAAGATGGCGGCGCCTTCACCTATGTTGGCACCGGGTGCCATGCCTAAGCCCCCCACCAGACCGGCGCAGAGATCCGAGAGGATGTCGCCGAACAGGTTGGTGGTGACCATAACATCGAACCGCTCCGGGTACATGACCAGGTTCATGCAGGCGGCGTCGACGATCATCTCTTCGTTCTGGATATCCGGATAGCGGGCAGCCACCTCGCGCGCCACTTCCAGGAACAGACCGGAGGTGGACTTGAGGATGTTGGCCTTGTGGATGATGGTGACCTTCTTGCGCCCTTCCTGGCGCGCCAGCTCGAAGGCGAAGGTGACGATGCGTTCGGCCCCGTCGCGGGTGATGATGCTCATCGCCTCGGCGCTCTGGTTGTCATCGCTGCGCTTCTGGCCGGCACCCGAATACATACCCTCGGTGTTTTCACGCACCGTGATGATGTCGATGTTGTCGTAACGGCTCCTGGTGCCCTTGAAGGAGATCACCGGACGCACGTTGGCGTAGAGGTTGAACTTCTTGCGCAGGGAGACGTTGATGGAGGTGAAGCCGCCGCCGACCGGCGTGGTGAGGGGGCCCTTGAGGCTGACCTTGTTCTTCTCAATCAAATCGAGCGTGGCCTGGGGCAGCAGCTCGCCGTGCTTCTCCAGCGCGACCAGACCGGCATCGGCATAGTCATAGTCAAAATCACAGCCGGCGTGGGTCAGGATCTGGATGGCGGATTCGATGATGCTGGGGCCTATGCCGTCGCCCGGAATGACGGTAATTTTTCTTTTTGACATGAGACGTATCCACTTCTAGGGAACAGAGGGGGAGGATTCGGCGGTTTTATACCATTTTTGCACCACTTCCTCCATGTTTCTTTACATTTTTCCCATTTATGTCAACAGGTACGGCCTGTTTCGGGGAATTGTGTGCCGGGGATCACGCCTCCGAATCGGGCTCGGGTGGATAGCGGATCTCCCGCAGATTGAAACCGAGGGGGATGTCCTGCTGCAGCCGCACCAGCCGCTGGGCCAGCAGGGCATCCTCCCTGTGCTGGCGCAGCTTGAGCAGAGGCTTGCTCGCGTCTTCTTGTTGGCAGGCGTCCAGCATGGCGGCCAGACCGCCATATTGCTGCAACAGCTGGGTCGCCGTCTTTGGCCCTATGCCCGGCACGCCCTTGATATTGGAACCGCCGATGCCGGTCAGAGCCCAGAAGTCCACCAGCTGCGCAGGGGCGACGCCATATTGCTGCTGGACGAAGGCCTCATCCAGCCAGCGCTTGTTGAAGTAATCTCGCACCCGGATCTGCGGGCAGATGAGCTGGCAGAAGCCCTTGTCGGTGGAGATGATGGTGGCCCTGGCACCGTGCTGGGCAATTCCACTGGCCAGGGTGGCGATGAGATCGTCCGCCTCGTCGGTCTGGGAGAGCAGGGCATCCACACCGCACTCCCAGAAGGCGTCCTGCAAGTCGGCCAGCCCCTCCCTCAGCTCCTGTGGCATGGGAGTGCGCCCCTCCTTGTAGGCCGGATAGATCTCCTTGCGCCAGCTGTGCACCTCGCCATCAAACACGGCGATGACATGGGTCGGCTCGCTGCCGGTCAGCAGTTTCTTGCAGGTATTGATGAGGTTGGCGCGGGTGGCGATCAGGGCCTGGGCGGGGGTCAGTGCCTGCTGGGCCTGCACTGCGTGCAGACGGCGGATGAGGTTGAGGGCATCGATGATGAGCAGATGTGGCCTGAGGTGTTGCATGGCAGGGAGCACTCTTGGCGGTCGGGACGGCCCATTGTAACAAGGGATGGGCGTCATGCTAACCCCGGACGCCAGGGCCGGGAAGTAGTGAAGGAGGGGCACTGGGCCCCTCCTGTCATCACGGGCGCTGCGCCCTTATTTCACGATTTCGTAGCAGGGGATGTACTGGCTGCCAGGCAGCTTCATGCGCTGCTGCCTGACGAAGCTCTCCAGCAGCCTGTCCATCAGGTGCATCAGCTCCTTGTCGCCGTGCAGCTTGAAGGGGCCCTTCTTCTCGATGGCGCGAATGCCTCCCTCCTTGACGTTGCCGGCGACGATGCCGGAGAAGGCGCGCCTCAGGTTTGCCGCCAGCAGTTGGGGCGGCTGGTTGCGGTGCAGATCCAGGCTTGCCATGCTGGCGTGATCCGGCTCGAACGGCAGCTGGAACTCCGGCTCTATGCGCAAGGACCAGTTGAAGGAGTAGGCATCCCCCACTGATTTTCGGTATTCGCGGATCTTCGGCATCGCTTCCTTCATCACGCGCGCCACTTCCGGGGCATCCCCGACGATGATGCGGTAGAGGCTGGTGGCCGGTTCACCCAGGGTGGCCTTGACGAAGTCGTCGATGGCGCGGAAGTAGTCGGCGCTCTCCTTCGGACCGGTCAGTATGATGGGCATGGGCTGCCGCTCGTTGGCCGGGTGCATCATGATGCCGAGCAGATAGAGCAGCTCCTCGGCAGTGCCGACCCCGCCCGGGAAGATGATGATGCCGTGTCCCAGACGCACGAAGGCCTCCAGTCGCTTCTCGATGTCCGGCAGTATCACCAGCTCGTTGACGATGGGGTTCGGCGGTTCGGCGGCGATGATGGAGGGTTCGGTGAGGCCGATGTAGCGGCCATTGCGCACCCGCTGCTTGGCGTGGCCGACGGCGGCCCCCTTCATGGGCCCTTCCATGGCTCCAGGCCCGCAGCCGGTGCAGATGTTGAGCTCTCGCAGGCCCAGCTCGCTGCCCACGGCGCGAGTGTACTGGTACTCCACCTCGTTGATGGAGTGACCGCCCCAGCAGACCACCAGGTTGGGGTCTGCCCCCGGCAGGATCGCCTTGGCGTTGCGCAGGATGGCGAACACAACGTTGGAGATGTGGGTGGAGTTGGTCAGGTTGACCAGGCGATTGGACTCCAGCTGGGTCGAGACATAGAGGATGTCGCGCAGCACGGAGAACAGGTGCTCCTGGATGCCGCGAATGATCTCGCCGTCGACGAAGGCGTGCTCGGGGGCGTTGAACAACTCGAGTTTGACCCCGCGCTCGCGCCGGATCACATGAATGTCGAAGGACTTGAAGCGCTCCAGTATCTCTTTGGAGCTGTCGGTGTGGCTGCCGGAGTTGAGCACCGCCAGCGAGCAGTTGCGAAACAGTTGATAGATATCGCTGGAGGCGGTCTGCTTGAGGCGATCCACCTCAAGTTGGGACAGCAGGTCCATGCTGCCCACGGGATTGATGTGTGTAATCATAATTTCCCCTTTCACTCGCTTGTTATCGTTGTGCTTTCCCTGGGGAGAAAACGGGATGCCATGGCATCCCTCGATTTCGATAGTAGAGGCAAGGGGTGGGGCAGGGGAATAGGGGAAAAGTGCGTTTGCCTGTTTTTTAGCCGTCGGTCAATCCGGATTCAGGCCAGATTGACCTGATCCCGGCCCAAGTTTTTGGAGCTGTAGAGCGCCTTGTCGGCGCGCTCGAATGCGTCCGTGGTATGGTCTCCTTCCCTAAACAGGGTGGCGCCGATGGAGATGGTGATCTCGACCCTGGCATCCCGGAAGCGGAACGGAATGCTCTTGACCGTCTGGCGCAGGTTCTCCAGGGGTTTCTGGAACTTGTCCGGATTGATGTTCGGCAGCAACACCACGAACTCCTCCCCCCCGAAACGGGCGATGAAGTCGGTGTCGCGCAAGGCGTTCTGCAAAGCCTTGGCGACCACTTTCAATGCCTTGTCTCCGGCCATGTGACCGTAGTTGTCATTGATGTTCTTGAAGTGATCGATGTCGATGATGGCCAGACACAGCGGGGTGCCGTAACGCAGCCAGCGCTTGTATTCGAGTTCGAGCCGCTCGTCGAGGGCCGCCCGGTTGTGCACCTGGGTCAGGCTGTCGAGGAACAACTTGTGCTTCTGGATGGTGAGCCGCTTCTTGTACTCGGCCGTCTCCTCCTTCATCAGTCGCAGCTTGGCTTCCATGTTGGAGAGGTGGGTGAGCAGGTGACGCTCGCGGCTGGCCATGGCCTCCCGCTCCTGCTGCAGGCGACGGATGGTATCCAGGTGGCTGGAGATGGCTCCCTTGAGGGACAACGGGGAGTCATGGGTCGCCATGGTGCGATCGATGGCGGCGAGTTCCCGCTCCAGTGCCTGGCCGCTGAGGTGGGCGGCATTTTGCAGCGCCCGCCCCTCGTCCAGGGACTCGGTAAAGTTGAAATGTACTGCGGAGAGGCTCTCGTTGAGGGAGCTGAGGAAGGCCTGGGAGGATTTACGCTCCTCCCGGGTCCCTTCAATGATGAGCTCGATGATTTGCAGGCAGATCTCCGCCAGCAGGGGCGGCGTGATCCCTCCCAGCAGCTGGCGGCGGATGTCCGCCAGGCTTTCGCCCACGGATCCGGCAAAGTCGAGCTCGGTGATGAGCCGCTGCAGCTCATCGGAGATCTGGGCGTGGGCCTTGATATCGAAAGAGTCGGTGGGCGCCGGGTTGGAGAGCTCGGTGACCATCTCGGGGGCGAGCAGCGGCTGGCGTGGCAGCAGCTGGATCTTGATGGCCTGCTGGTAGAACTCCAGCAAGCGGATCACCTTCTTCTGGTGATCGCCGATGCCATAGCCCTCGGGGCTGGCGAGAAACTCCTTGAGGGAGCGACGGGTCTCTTCCGGAAAGCCCTTCAAGGACTTGAGCTGCTTGCTGCCCAGTTCGATGGCGGCCCGGGTCAGACTGATGGACTCCTCCATGGCGTGACCATGTTGTTGCAACAGCTTCTCGATGACCGCGAGGTCGGCGTCGAGCGATGACAGCGGGGGATTGCCATCGAGCTTCTGCTTGAGCTTGGCGAGTCGGTTGTCCAATTCACGATCGTGACCACGGCAGGCCTGCATCAGCTTGCCGATAAACTGGATGCTGCGGGTGCGTTCGGCATCGGAGAACGTGGCCATGCCATCGAGCTCCTGCTGTTTTTGCTGAAGGGATTCCCTGAGTCTTGCCAGTTGTCCTGTTACAGCAGCGATATCATTCATTGTTCAGGTCGCCCTGTTGTCATTATCGTTTTTGTGTCGTCCAGCAACAGTAAGCCAATGAAAGACCCCGTTGAGTACCTTGTTGTCATGGCTTATCCGGCGCTTTCGTCCGTGAAAGCAGAAGCCAATTAACCCATTGCTTTTCATGAGAAGAATTTACTTTTACCAGTCCCTTGTCAATTGCCATCAAGCAGCATTGCCACACATCGCCATTAAAAAATGCGGCCTGTTGGCAATCGATGGCTGCCAGCTCCAACCAGACGCTCTGCTGGTATTTTTCACTGAGTTGCATGGCCCCCGAAAGCGCCAGATAACAGAGGTCGAACAGGCCGTGATGGTCGAGGGCCATCGCCGCCTTGGGCAGGAAGGGATGGCTGACGATGCCGAGGCTGATGTGCCTGTCCAGCGGGTATTCGCAGGGGAAGGCGGCCAGGGTGTCCAGCAGCTCTTGCGCCAGCTGGTGCAGCTGGGCTACGTGGCGCTGGGGCACCACATAGAGCAGGTGTCCCTCGCGCAGATCGTAGATGCGGCCATCCTGGGGGGTCAGCTGATTGATATAGTGGCCGAAGGCCTGCTCAATCTCGCGGCTGACCTGATATCCATGCTGCTCCAAGTTGTTGACCAGGAAGGGGACCCGGAACAGCAGGTAGTGGAGCTTATCGTCAAACTCGCTGGTGGGCCGCTCGCTCAGGTACCAGCGATCGGATTTTTGCTGACGCTTGGCCATCTCGCGAGGCCAGCGGCTCATCAGCCGCTGCCAGTTGGCCAGGCCGCTGCGCGGCTCGATGAGCAGGGCCTCGCCCAGCTGTCTGGCATTGAGGCGGGCGACCCGCAGCTTGAGCCAGAGGGTGAAGAACAGGTAGATGAACAGAACCAGCAGCAGGCCAGTGCTGACGCTGGTCCAGAGATAGCGCTCCTGCTGATGCCGGCTCTGGTCGAGGCGCTGCTCCAGCTCCTTGACCTGCTGGGCGCGTTCCACCTGGGCGTAGTTGTCGCGGACCGCCTCCTGCTCCAGATCGAGCTGCTGCTGGCGGACCAGCTCGCTGCGCTGGTGATAATTCTTGTAGCTCTCGAGGGCCTGCTGGAGGTAGCCCTTCTGCTCGTAGGCGATGGCGAGCAGCCGGAAGATTTCAAACTGGCGGCGGATGTCGCCAAGCCGGTTGGCCAGGGTCAGGGCATTCTCCAGCTGCAGGATGGCGATGCCCGCCTCCTGCTGCTTGAGGTGCAGCTCGCCGAGCAGCAACAGGGTATCGATCAGCGACTCCTTGTCGTCCCCGAGCTCGTGGGACTGGCGCGCCGCGTTGAGGTAGTTGCGGGCCAGGGTCAGGTTGCCGGTCTGCAGATAGGTTTTGCCTATCTCGAACTTGAGGTGGGCGATGCGGGTGCGGTTGTTGCCCTCGTCCAGCAGATCCAGGGCATTGAAGAAGTAGACCAGCGCCATGTTCATCTCCCTCTGATCCCGGTTGAGGCGGGCGAGCACGATCAGGGCGTCGCTGAGCAGGGAGGGGTTGCCGAGGGCATGGAAGTAGTTGGCCGCCTCGTTGGCATACTGCAGCGCCTTTTGCGGCTCCTGCTCCG
Organism: Aeromonas media; assembly: GCF_020423125.1. NCBI lineage: Bacteria > Pseudomonadati > Pseudomonadota > Gammaproteobacteria > Aeromonadales > Aeromonadaceae > Aeromonas > Aeromonas media. The sequence continues at coordinate 3,367,408 of NZ_CP075564.1, read as the reverse complement.
CCTGATAGAGGCTGATCATCTGGTTCGACAGCAGACCGAGGAACAGGGGATCCTGCAGATTCTTGGCCTGCTGCTGGGCATCGATATACTCTCCGAGGGCGAGTTGGGGCTGCCCGAGTGCCTGATAGAGGTCCCCTCCTACGGCGCTGACCCAGGCCCTGGCCAGGGGATTCTTGGCCTGCTCAGCCCATTGACGCGCCTCGGTCAGTTGGCGTTTGGCCAGATCGAACTGCCGTTCCTCCATGCTGGCGTTGACGTGCAACAGGCGGCTGTAGACCTGCAGCTGGCTCTCTTTGAGGCCGGGGTTGGTCAGCAGTTTGTCAAGCTGTTCGAGCGCCATCGTACTGGCGCCAGGGGCATGCTCCTGCATCTCCCGGCTGCGGATCTTGAGGTAGAGACCATGGGCCTGCAGCTCGAACTGCTGCTCCTTCTCGGCCATGGCGATGCCCTTGTCGAAGGCGTCCTGGGCCGGCTGGCGCTGTCCCAGCTGCTGCAGGCACTCACCCTGAAGCAGGTAGGCCCCCGTGGTCTGGGTCGCAGTGCCATAGCTCAGGATCGGCTCCCGATAGCCGTACTCCTGACGGTTGCTGATGATCTGCTTGGGGTTATTGGCCGTGCGTTCGAGGAAGGAGGTGGCAATCTGGACACATCTGGCGGGATCGCTCAGCACCAGGGTCTGTGCCTGCTGCAGATCGATAGACAACTGCTCCTTGGCCAGATCCAGATCCGGAGCCGACAGGGAGGACATCATCATTGCCAGAAAAAACAGTTGATTCATTGGATTAAGAACGGCACGGAGGTGCAGGCATGTTATCCAAGCCCACCCCCGCCCGTCCAGAGTTCATTGCTGACATGGGTGATGGGCCTGATCCCCCGGCTTGTGGCGCCGGGTTTACTGGCGGATGAGGCGCAGGTTGGCGGGCACGGGTTCCCAGTCACTGCGGAATGGGTTGATGTCCAGCCCCCCGCGGCGAGTATAGCGGGCATAGACGGTCAGCTGCTGCGGGGCGCAGAAGTGCTTGAGGTCGATGAAGATGCGCTCTATGCACTGCTCGTGGAACTCGTTGTGCTGACGGAAGGAGATGAGATAGCGCAGCAGCTTCTCCCGATTGAGGCGCGGGCCGCGGTAGTGGATCACCAGGGATCCCCAATCCGGCTGGCTGGTGACCAGGCAGTTGGACTTGAGCAGATGGCTGTGCAGTGTCTCCTCCACTATGTCCGCCTCTGCGGCCCCTTGCAGCAGGGTCTGGTCAAACTCGTAGCTGTCGATCTCGATGTCCTGCTCGTCGATGCACTCGCCCGGCAGCAGCGCTATCTGGTGAGGGGCCTGATCGAGGGGGAACAGAGTGACGCTCACCTCAGCTCCGGCGCAGGCGCTCAGGTCTTTGGCCAGCAGTGCCTGCACCGCTTCCAGGGAGTCGCAACGGGTCTGGTTGAAGGAGTTGAGGTAGAGCTTGAACGACTTGGATTCGATGAGGTTAGGGCTGGTGGCGGGCACGGCCACTTCACCGAGCGCAACCACGGGCTTGCCCTTGGCATTGAGCCAGGAGAGTTCGTACAGGGTCCAGACGTCGCAACCCTGAAAGGGCAGCGTCTCGCCAAGGCCGAGATCGTCGCGGTTCAGACTGCGTGGCACGGGTTGCAGCAGGGACGGGGTGTACTGGCTGATGTAGTCAGACTGCTGCCCCAGGCTCAGGCCCTGCAACGCGCTGGCGCCTGCGTATCTCTCTTGTTTGCTCATGCTTGTTTGCTCACGCTTGTCTGATAAAGGGTTTGATGGTGCAATGCCCGGATTTTTCGGTCAGGTTCTTGCGGCGATCAGAGGCCGCTATTGTGGGGAATATCGATGTCGGATCAAGTCCTGTCTGCCCTGGAGCAGTTCTTTTTACGCTGGCAGCGCGATGGCGAGGCGAGGCGAGGGCTGCCTCTGTGCGAGTGGGAGGCCGACTGGCGCTCACCTTGCGAGCTGGATGAGCCCAGAGAGGGACGGGTGGCCTGGCGCCCGTACCGTCGCCCTGTACCTGCCGACTTTGCGGCCATGGCCGATGCCCTCGAACTGACCCTGCACCCGAGCGCCATGGCCCTGTTTGGCCACTGGTTCAGCCGCCCGCTTCCCTGCTCCTACAAGGGGCTGCGCATCGAGCTCATACTGCCGTGGAACGAGGCCGATCTGGATCTGCTCAAGGAGAATCTCATCGGCCACCTGCTGATGTTGCGCAAACTCAAACGCACGCCGTCGCTCTTCATCGCCACCACCCGCAACGAGATGACGCTGGTGTCGCTAGATAACGAGAGCGGCCAGGTGTGGCTGGAGTGGCTGGACTCCGGCCGCCGTCTGGTGCTGGCCCCCTCCCTGCCGGCCTTCCTCGCACGGCTGGAGACCTTGCCGCAGTAAGCGGATCCGTTTTCGCTCGCCCAGTATTAAAGAGAAGGGCCTTGCCAGATGGCAAGGCCCTTCTTTCATGGGGGGAAACGGCGCAGGCGGAGCTAGTCCTTGAAGTCCCAGGAGAGGTTGGAGACCAGCCGGCAGGGATCGCACTTGAAGTCGAATATCTCGTGCAATGGCGCTGCCAGTGCCCACTCACCGCCGCAGCTCGGACAAGGGCGGGCTTTCTCCCCGGCCGCGCTCAGGCCGCCCACCCGATAGAGATAGTAGTAAGTCGGGATCCCGCAGAGCCCCTCCAGCCGTCTGGCCAGATCGCTGCCCCGGCGCTGCAGGCGGCTGCCCACCTCGCCGATCTCGTGCAGTACCGCGTGCTCGGCGATGGAGCCGTTCATCTGCAACTGATCGCAGGCCTCCCAATCCTCCTGCCACTTGATGATCTGCTTGTGGTCACCGTTGGCGATGGCGGGCAGGCGGTAGAGCGGAATGGGGGCGAAATGATCGCCGCAGCGCAAGGGAGAGCACGTGTGCACAAAGCTGGTGTAGAGCAGCATCCAGCTCGGCCGCTCGCCCTCCTGGCCGCAAGGATCCGTACTGTCGGAGAGCAGATCCATGCCGAGCAGCTGGGGCTTGGGAGCCAGCAGCCCCGCCTGGTGCAGGCCCTGTTCGGCCAGCGCGACCTGCTCGCTCTGGTTGTCCGGGTGCAGGCTGTCCTGCTCCGGGCAGACCACCCGAGTGACAAAGCCGCCATCCTGCATGCTGGTGGGAAACTCCCGCCCCAGGATCTGCCCCTGGTAGCGCAGCATGTCGAGGTAGTTGACTATGGCCGGCTCGGCCTCGCCGAGGGAGGTGTCACGGTAGCATTCAAAGTTGAGTTCGAGGATATACATGGGGAGGCATCAATCCTGCTGCTGTTTGAGCAGCAGGGCGGTCAGGCGATCGACCTTCTGCTCGAGGCGGTTGAGCTGCTCGCCCAGCTGTTGCAAATCGATGGCCTGGGCCTGGGCCGGGGCGGCAACGGCGGGGGCGCTGGCCGGGGCCGGGTCTGTTGACTGGGGTTGTTGCTTCCACTGGCTCAACACCTTGAGCAGCTCGGCCATGGGCACGGGGTGACTGAGGCGGGCCTTGACCATGGCGGTGGAGGGGGTGATCCCCCTGGCACTCAGTTCGTTGGCTATCTGGATGATCTCTTGGGCTGACATCTTGGCTCCTGCGCGGCTCTCTTGCTGCTTGCGGATGGTGGCACAGAGCTTAATCAAAGCCTGCCCATCAGGAAAGCGGTGCTAAAGGGGGAGGCTTAGTTTGTTGAGGTGGGGGAAGCCAGGGGGGGGGGTGAGACGTGATGGGGGCACAGAGCTCACACCCCGGCCCTCGGGAAAGCGGGGACGCGGGTCGGCTCAGTTTGCCTGGCGCAGCATCACGTCCAGTTGATCAATGGCTTCGGACCAGTCGGAGTCGTTCCAGAGCGCGTCACGCAGGAACACGGCCTGGGAGGGGCTCCAGAAGCTGGCCTCCGGCAGCAGGGTCTGGTTGTCCAGAGGGTGCTCGCGGATGAAGCGGTGCAGGCTTATCTCGTCATTGGCCAGGCCCAGCTGGGCGAAGAGGGCAGGCATGTCATGGGTCAGCAATTCCATCTCGTGTCTCCTTGAAGGGCGATTGTCGAGAATTATAGCCAGCCGCCACGGCCTTGCCCCCATGGGCTAGGAGGGGAGGCGATGGGGCGGCAGCTCGACCCCGGCGACATGCAGGCCCTGCATGCAGAGCTGGCCCTGGTAATGGCTCTCCCCGTCGCTGGAGAACTCGAACTGGTAATAGGTCAGCAGGCGCAGGGGATTGTGCCCCAGGGCGCGATGGGTGCGGGCCAGCGACAGCAGTTGCAGATCGTGATGCTGGCAGTAGCGCCGCATATATTGCCAGGCCAGCTCCGCCTGGCGGCGCTGTTGCCAGAAGGCCCAGCCGACGACGCCAAGCAGCAAGATTCCAAGCATTTCTCCCATCAGCGGGTTCCTTCTGTGATGTATGGCTTGGGCCGTGCTTCCCGGGGAAAGCACGGCCGCACCGAGAGTGGTTATACCGAGGCGAACAGTCGGCCTATGGCCTGGCCGAGGGCCTCGCTGCGCTCGGGGTCACGCAGTCTTGCCAGCATATCATTGCGCAGGGCGGGCAGTGTCACCAGCTCGGCAAAAACCTGATTGAAGAACTGGGTGGGCTGCAGGGCGAGCTGCTCCAGAAACAATCCGAGCAGCTCGGGATTTTTCAGATCGGGCCAGAGACGGCCTGCGATGGCGAGCAGCAGAGCCGGGCTCGGCCGGGTGTGCAACAGGGTCAGCAGCTTGTTGCTGCGCAAGGCATTACCGGAGCAGGAGGCCAGCGCCCGGCACAGGTAGGCCAGGGTCTCGGCATTGGGTTCGGCGCACTCCTGCTCCTTGCCGATGCGCTCGAGCAGGGCACCTTGCAGCGCCGGGGGCAGGGGGGCGTTTTCCAGGCTCTGGCACAAGGCGTAGAGCGGCTCCAGAGGCAACTTGGGCAGCGCCTTGCACACCAAGGCCAGATTGCGTTCATCCTGCAGTCGCTCCGCCAGATCGGCGAAGCCTTGCAACCCCAGGGCCTGCCACCCCTCTTCTCCTGGCACCGCCAGGTAGTGGCAGAGGGCGTCGTAGTAGGCGGAAGGCGCCTGCTCCAGCTGACGGGCCAGCTTGGCATGCAGACTGGCCATTTTGGCCTCGGCCGGCCGGAAGGTGTAGGGGTTGTCGGCCAGTCGCTGTGCCTTCTCCTCGTCCAGATCGCCGGTGAGCTTGTAGCCCAGGGTTTCGACCACCTGATCCATGAAGTGCTTGGGGCCGCTGGCGATGAGCAGGCCATGCTCGTCGAGGGCAAACTTGAGGAACCAGAGGTAGTGCCTGGATTCGGCTGGCTGGAAGAAGTGCACACCGAGCCAGGCATGCTGTTGCAGTGGCCAGGGGTAGGGTTCCTGCTGCTGTTCGATGCGAGCGAAGAGATCGCTCGCCAGCGGGCGCACCTGGCGGCCCATGTCGAACAGCTGGAACTGGGTCTCGGCCTGGGTCAGAAATTCGGTCAGGGTATTGATGGCAGACATGAGGGCATCCGGCTAAATGTGATGCGGGCGATTATAAGGAGGCTGCATCAGATAGCCAGAGGCTCAGGTGCGGGCCATGAAAGTGATGGCGGCATGGCAGCCACCCCGGGGGCGGTGTATAGTAACGCCCCTTTTTGGCACGCGTGTTTGAAGAAGGCGGCCTCCCTGCCTCTGGCAGCGGGATGGACGTCGAGACGAGGAAGAGGACGAGATGAATCAATATTTGCTGGTCGCCGGTCTGCTGGGTGAACTCACCGCCGAGTTGCAACGCCTCGAACGCTGGCAAGCCGAGCATCCTGGGGCCGAGGCGCTGGCGAGCGAGCTGCCGTTTTGCGTCGATACCCTGAGCTTCGATCAATGGTTGCAGTTCGTGCTGATACCGCGCATGGAGCAGCTAGTGCTGCTGCAGGCGCCGCTGCCCACCAGCGTATCCCTCTATCCCATGGCGAGCGAAGCCTACAAGGACGAACTGGCCGAAGTGGCCGGGTTGCTGCGCCTCATCGGTCGTTTTGATCTGCTGCTGACCGGAAAAGTGGTGGAGCAATGATCACTACCCTGCCTGCCCAGCCACGGCCCCTGGCCGCGGCGCGCTGCATTGACGATACCCGGGTGGTGGCATGAAGCTGACCCTGCTCTATCAGGATGACTGGCTGGTGGCGGTCAACAAGCCGTCGGGCCTGCTGGTACATCGCAGCTGGCTCGACAAGGCCGAGACCCGCTTCGCCATGCAGATGACCCGGGATCTCATCGGGGGGCGTCACGTCTACCCCGTGCACCGGCTCGACAGGCCCACCTCAGGGGTGTTGCTGTTTGCCCTCGATCCCGCCGTGGCCCGCACCCTGACCGAGGCCTTTGCCGCCCGTCGGGTGCACAAGGAGTACCTGGCGCTGGTGCGGGGCTGGGCCCCCGAGCAGGGGCTGATCGACTATCCCCTCAAGGAGCAGCTGGACAAGATAGCCGATGCCATGAGCAACCCGGATCGCCCCGCCCAGGAGGCGGTGACAGAGTTTCGTCGCCTGCATCAGGTCGAGCTGCCCCACGCCGTCTCCAAGAAGCATCCCACCAGTCGCTACAGCCTGGTCCGGCTCTTCCCCAAGACGGGTCGCAAGCATCAGCTGCGTCGTCATCTGGATCACCTGTTCCACCCCATCGTCGGTGACACCACCCACGGTGATGGCCGGCATAATCGCTTCTTTCGCGAGCACTATGGTTGCGAGCGGCTGCTGCTGGTCGCCCACCGCTTGAGCTTCGAGCATCCTGTGCTCAAGGTGCCGATGCGGATCCAGGCGCCACTTGGTCCAGAGGTACTGGGCCTGTTCGCCAGGCTGGGGTGGCCCGCCAGCGAGAGCGACTACGGCGCCTGATACCCGTCATCATTTGTGGCCTCTGACCGGGCTGTGGCATGCTGTAGGCCACGTTCGTCAGAGGAACCACTTATGGCTCAACGAGATACCCCGCTAGCAACCCCGCGTACCCAGACCCTGTCCGGGGCCAAGACTCCGGACAGGGTGCCAGAGCCGGGCCTTATCCTTCGTTCGAGGAGTCGCTGATGGCCGACATCGATATCCTGGTCGGTACCGTCTATGGCTCGGCCATGCTGGTGGCCGAGACACTGCGGGATCACCTGCAGGCTCAGGGGCATGTCTGCCAGCTCTTCGACGAAGCCGAGCTGACTGACATAGATGCGTCCCGCTTCTTGCTGATCGTCAGCGCCACCACGGGGCAGGGGGATATTCCTCCCAATCTGCAACCCTTCGCCACGGCGCTGGCCGATCGCGCTCCTTATATGAAGGGATGGCGTTATGCCCTCATTGCCATGGGGGATAGCAGTTATGCACATTTCTGCGGGGCTGGGCGCAGGCTCGATGAATTGTTGCAGGAGTTGGCTGCCGACGCACTGGTGCCGCGCCTGGAGATAGACGCAACGGTGGAGGATGAACCGGAAGTCGCGACGCTGGCCTGGTTGAAAACCTGGGAAAATAGGCTGTAACCGGATTGCCTGCGTATTCTAATTTTCTCCCCCGTGAGCGTGCTGACGGGGGAGTGTTATTTTGAGACTCACTTAACCCTCTTTGAAATATATCCCGCACTTCGTCAGGTTATTTTTCCCTCGTCGGAACGGATTCCTCAGTCCCATATTCATCAAGATGGCGACACATCAGAAAATTAAAAGTTCCGCACTGAAAGCGATTTCAATCATGTTTTCGTCACTGAATGACCGCATAAGCACTTATTCTTCATCGCAAATTAATATCTGAAAGCGATTTCTTTGGCGTTAGTTTGCTTTTTGGTGGTGGTTTGGGGTGTTTCATTGCTCATTTTTCCTGTTTTTATCCTGATGTACGTCCTCCAGGGTAGGGGCGCGCGATTTGTCACCGTTTTGTGAATCAGCTCATGTTTGTCACGAAATTGGCTACATATAATCGACCTCGGTTATCGCTGAAACGTTTTTCAGTGATAAGAACTTGAATATCAGGATCACACTCCCAGCGGGAATAAGGAAAATGAAAATGAAAGCAAAGTGGCTCCCGATTGCAGCAGCAGTAACCGCTGCCCTGGCTTCTCAAGCCGCCTTCGCCGTTGATTTCCACGGCTACATGCGTTCCGGTGTCGGTGTTTCCGATAATGGTGATTTGCAGATCAATGCAAAGAATAAAGTTGGTCGTCTGGGTAACGAAGATGATACCTATGGTGAGATCCAGCTGGGCCAAGAAGTTTACAATAAGGACAATAAGACCTTCTATGTAGACTCCATGTTTACCATGAAGACTGATTTCCAGAGCCGTGACTGGGAAGATACTGCTAGCGATTCATCTAATTTTGCGTTGCGCCAGTTCAACGTACAGGCCAAGAACCTGTTCGGTGGTGGTGAGACCCTCTGGGCCGGTAAGCGTTTCTATCAGCGCCATGACATCCATATCTCCGATACTTACTACTGGGACGTGTCCGGTGCTGGTGCTGGCGTAGAGAACATTGCTGTAGGCCCAGGCAAGCTTTCCGTTGCTGTTACTCGTAACGATCCGTGGGAAGCAGTGACCGGTAGCAGTGACACCATTGACACCAACGTTTTTGACATTCGTTATGCTGGCATTCCGCTGTGGACAGATGCGACATTGGAAGTCGGTTATGACTTTGCAATCGCTAACCCGACCGACGAGCAAGATCAGCTAAATCCGAATATCAACGATGGCCATATGCTAACCGCTGAACTCACCCAATCTATGCTGGGCGGTTTCAACAAGACTGTCGTTCAGTACTTCATGGATGGTCTCGCGGCTCAAGGCGTCAGCTATGGTTCCGGTTCTGGTAGCGGCTTGCAGTCTAACTCCAGTAGTGGTGATGGCTTCCGCCTAATCAACTGGGGTGTCTTGCCTGTTGGTGAGAAGGTTGAATTTGGTCATCAACTGATTTACGCACAGGCGAGTGACTTCACTGAATGGGGTACTCAGTATGACGACAAGGATACTTTCTCTGTAGTCGTTCGTCCGATGTACAAATGGACTGATGTCATGAAGACTATCGCTGAAGTGGGCTACTTCAAGGATCATGAAACCAAGAAAGGCGCAAGTGAAACCTCTACTGATGGTAGTAAGTTCACTTTGGCACAAGCTTGGTCTGCGGGATCTGGCTTCTGGGCTCGTCCTGAAATTCGAGTATTTGCCTCTTATGTTCAGCAAGATGAAGCTTTCCGTGTGGATAGCAACGGAGTCAAGCAAGATGATGCTTGGAACTTCGGTGTACAAGCGGAAGCTTGGTGGTAATCTCACCATCACCTGATACCGAGTCGCCCCCGCTTGTCGGGGGCTCTTTTTTTCAAGATGGTTTGTAGGGCGTGCAGATGAAATATACCAAGGTAGCGTTGACGGTTTTGTGTTCCACTTTGATGACTGCATGTGCGTCTCTTGAGGAAACTGTCGCTCCGACTCAGGAGTACAAGAGTATCCTCGACAGTCGTGCTAGTGCATTGCAGCAGCTCGGCGCCGCAACAGCATGCTGTAGCAGCCTCAGTGGTTTGAAGTATCAGGCGCTGGCTGCTGACCAAGAGAGTGTTGTTGCCATTGACGGCAACTCTTCCGTTTTCTCCTTCCCAGAAGGGAAGAGCTACTTTGCCGCGTTCAAGTTGCCGAGTAATTCCGGCGATCTCAAAATCACCGTGGCGGGTCTGATCGATAAAACCTTGTTCAATCCTACGGTGTTACTGCTGGACTCCCAGTTCAAGCCGACGCGCACCATAAGTTCCGACATCATCACCTACAAGCCTGCGCGTATGCTGGATGGGGACCGTGTAGAGGGCGTCTTTACCATCGATCGTTCCTATGTAGGTAATCCGAACAACGAAACCTACATGGTTATCTATACAACTCAGGCAACCTTGAGTCAGACCACGCAAGCCATGAGCCCTTCCAAGATGATGGCCAAATCCCTGAGCGTGCAGGATTATGGAGCGAAGGACCCGTTGATTCCTCACTCAGCATGGGGTGTGCTCAAGATTGATGTGGAAGACATGAGTGCGAGCAAACTGGGCGACAATTTCTACAAACCGGTTTACCAGGAAGCGATCGATGCGAATACTCCGATCGTGGACCCGGCTCCGAACAAACTGGTTGTACCTGCAGCTACCGCTGCAACAGCATCAGGGGCCGCTATTGCTGCCAAGCCTACACCGGCCCCCGCGATGTTGAGCGAAACAGAGACCTTCTACAGCAGCCAGATCGAGAAGGCGGTCAAGGCCGGGGATATCGACAAGGCGATGCAGCTGGTGAATGAAGCCGAGCGTGCAGGTTCAACCAAGGCGAAATCCGTCTTTATTGATGCGATTAAACGTTCACAAAAGAACTGAATAAGCGGATTTATTCAACGTAATATTTATTGCAGGCCTCCCTTGTTGGAGGCCTTTTTAATCGGTAGACTGGATAATATAAAGCTGCAATGAGTTACATATCGTTACAATTGGTTTCCTTGGGTATTTATTGGTTTCCTTTTGAATTATCGTGAAGTGTTTTTTTTCTTTTTGCGGCAAAGCTATAACAATACGAAATAATATTCAAGATAGCCCCCTTCCTGCTTATTTATTATCTTGTGATCTCTCCTCCAAATTTATTATTCCCTTGGCCTCGATGGAGGTATTTCCGACCCTGCTGGGTTATATTCTGTAGGTCAAAATAAACACCCCGGAAAACGCATTCGATGCAGCCATGGATGAAGTACACCGTCATCAATAAACTGCATTGAGTCGTTGTCGGAAAAAAATCCATTCAGGAGCGCACACATGTTAAAAAATGCTTTCTCTAATCTGCAAAAGGTCGGTAAGGCGCTGATGCTGCCCGTATCGGTCTTGCCCGTTGCAGGTATTCTGCTGGGGGTGGGCGCCGCTCACTTCAGCTGGTTGCCGGAAATTGTCTCCCAGCTGATGGAGCAGGCCGGTGGTTCAGTGTTTGGCCAGATGGCGCTGCTGTTCGCCGTCGGCGTGGCACTCGGCTTCACCAATAACGACGGTGTATCCGGTCTGTCTGCCATCGTCGGCTACGGCATCATGGTCGCGACCCTGAAGGTCATGGCACCTGTGATGGGGGTCGAGAGCATCGATACCGGTGTGCTGGGGGGTATCCTCGCCGGTGGTGTTGCTGCCTGGGCGTTCAACCGCTTCTACAAGATCCAGCTGCCCGAGTACCTTGGCTTCTTCGCCGGTAAGCGTGCCGTGCCCATCATCACCGGCTTCGTCTCCATCGGCCTGGGTGTTGTGCTCTCCTTCATCTGGCCGCCGATCGGTGGTGCCATCGGAGCCTTCTCCGACTGGGCTGCCAACCAGAACCCGGTACTGGCCTTCGGTATCTACGGCGTGGTTGAGCGCTCCCTGATCCCGTTCGGTCTGCACCACATCTGGAACGTCCCCTTCTTCTATCAGGCGGGTACCTGTGTCAACGCCGCTGGCGAAACCGTACACGGCATCATGACCTGCTTCCTGACTGCTGATGACGCTTCCCGTGCTGCCGGTAACGGCTTCGGTCAACTGGCCGGTGGTTACCTGTTCAAGATGTTCGGTCTGCCTGCTGCTGCGTTTGCCATCGCTCACGCTGCCAAGCCGGAAAACCGCGCCAAGATTGTTGGTATCATGGCCTCCGCTGCCCTGACCTCCTTCCTGACCGGTATCACCGAACCTATCGAATTCTCCTTCCTGTTCGTGGCGCCTGTGCTGTATGCGATTCACGCGCTGCTGGCTGGTCTGGCTTACGTCCTGACCAACATGCTGGGTGTCGTGCACGGTCACACCTTCTCCAACGGCTTCATCGACTTCGTGGTGCAATCACCCCGTGCCGACAACATGCTGCTGCTGGTCGGTCTGGGTCTGGTCTACGCCGTTATCTACTACGTGGTCTTCACCGTGGTGATCCGTGCCATGAATCTGAAAACCCCGGGTCGCGAAGACGAAGCTGCCGAAGAGACCGTTGGTCAAAGCAAAGACGAGATGTCTGCTGCCCTGGTGTCTGCCTTCGGTGGTAAAGAGAACATCGCCTCCCTGGATGCCTGCATCACCCGTCTGCGTGTCGGCGTGAAGGACGTGGCCAAGGTTGACCAGGCTGGTCTGAAGAAGCTGGGCGCCGCCGGTGTGGTGGTGGCTGGCTCCGGTGTACAAGCCATCTTCGGTACCAAGTCCGACAACCTGAAAACCGACATGGACATCTGGATGAAGAGCAACTAATCCTGTTGCCTGAATATCAGAGTTCTTGAAGAGGGAGGCGCAAGCCTCCCTCTTTGCTGGGTGCTTGTCAGCCAGCTGGGCGAGGGGCCGAGCAGATCCGGGGTGAGGGCGCTGGCAGCCGCCCTGTGCACCGGCATTAAAAAAGGCGCCTGATGGCGCCTTGTGCAGGGTGGGGGGCTGTCTAGAGTTTTTCCAGGTCCCGCTCTATTTCGCTGATCTTGTTCTGCACCACCTTTTCCAGGTGGCGCAGGTCACGCAGGATCTTCTGCTTGATGTCCTGATCGATCTCGACGTGCACGCCCTGGGTCAGGTTATCCAGCTCATCCACCACGTACTTGAGGTTGGCGTTGATCTCGGTGACATCCTTGTACTCATGGGTGCCCGAATCTATCAGCATGGTCTTGCGCTGGCGGGGATACTTGAACTTGACGCTCTTGGCGAAAAACTCCCCCTTCTGCTTCTTGAAATAGATCTTGAGGATGTCGTGGTTGGCTTCCTGGCGCAGGGTATAGCTGTCCACTGAGGTGGGTTCCTGGATCCCCAGGCTCTTCAGATTCTCGTACATCGGGCTTCCTCGGTTTGAAACGATCCTGACCCATCTATCTTAACCGAGTCACCATGGCTTGCCTGTGACAGGTGCGCCAAAATCAAAAGGGGCCCAAAAGGCCCCCTTTACCATGATGACTGGTCGATCACTCGTCGATGGAACGCAGCAGGGCGTTGATGCCGACCTTGGCACGGGTCTTGGCATCCACCTTCTTGACGATGACGGCGGCATACAGACTGTACTTGCCGCACTTGGAGGGCAGGGAGCCGGAGACCACCACTGAACCGGCCGGCACGCGACCATAGTGGATTTCGCCGGTTTCGCGGTCATAGATGCGAGTGGACTGGCCGATGAAAACGCCCATGGAGATGACGGAACCTTCCTCGACGATCACCCCTTCAACCACTTCTGAACGGGCACCGATAAAGCAGTTGTCCTCGATGATGGTCGGGTTGGCCTGCAGCGGCTCCAGTACGCCACCTATGCCGACGCCGCCGGAGAGGTGCACGTTCTTGCCGATCTGGGCGCAGGAGCCCACGGTGGCCCAGGTATCGACCATGGTGCCTTCATCGACGAAGGCACCGATGTTGACATAGGAGGGCATCAGCACGGTATTGGGGGCGATGAAGGAGCCCTTGCGAGCGGTAGCCGGCGGCACCACGCGTACGCCTGCCGCCTTGAACTGCTCTGCGGTGTAGTCGGAGAACTTGAGGGGAACCTTGTCGTAGTACTGGGCGTCGTCGCCCTTGATGATGCCGTTGTCATTGATGCGGAAGTAGAGCAGCACGGCCTTCTTCAGCCACTGGTGGACGACCCACTCACCGGCAATCTTCTCGGCGACCCGGGCCTTGCCGGAGTCCAGCAAGTCGATGGCCTCCAGGATGGCGGCCTTGGTGGCGGTATCGACGGAGCCGGGGGTGATGGAATCACGGCGCTCGAAGGCCGCTTCGATGGTCTGTTGCAACTGGGTCATGACAGGTTTCCTTTAAAAAATTCTGTTTGTTGTATCACACTTTTCCAATCGTTTTTAAGGGCTCTGGCCGATTTCTTCAAAAGAAAGGCGATTTATTATACTCAAGTGGCCCAACCACTTGTTCTGATTGATAAATCAGAACAATAAATGGCGTCTTGTGAAGCCTTGTCCGGGCCTTATCGCCCCTCCTCGTCCCCCTGCTCCTGCGGGTTGAGCTGATTGACCAGCCGCTCCTCCAGCGCCTGCTGCTCGGCCTGATTCAGCGGCTCGCCCGCCAGGGTGGTGAGGCTGAAGAAGTCTTCCACCCGCTCGCCTATGGTGGTGATCTTGGCGGCATGCAATTCGATGCCGCACTGCTGGAAGACGGCACCAATGCGGGCCAGTAAGCCCGGGGTATCCAGGGCGGTCAGCTCCAGCAGGGTGTGGCGGCTCTCTCCCTTCGTGGGTGAGGAGCGGGGCAAGAAGACCACCCGGGTCGGCACGCTGAACTGGCGGTGGCGCCGTGACAGGGGCTTGTTGCGCAGCACCAGCTTGCCCGGCTCCTGCAGCGCCTTCTCCAGCGCCTTCTTGATGGTGGCGGTGCGGTTGGGGCTGATGGGTTCGCCATTGGGTTCGAGCACGATGAAGGTATCCAGCACATAGTCGCTGCGCGAATTCATGATCTGGGCGTCGTGGATGTTGAGGTTCTTTTGATCCAGCGCCGAGGCCACGGTGGCGAACAGATTCGGGGTGTCGCGGCAATAGATGAACACCTCGCTGCCACCCCGGATGGGGTGCTTGCCGATCAGCACCAGGGGGGCCGGATTGTCGCCGTGCGCGATGATCTTGCGGCAATGCCAGGCGATCTGCTCCGGGCTGTGGCGCAGGAAATAGTCGGCCTTGAAGTCGTTCCAGAGGGCGTTGACGGCCTCCTCTGGCACCTCTCGCTGGGCCAGGATCTGCCTGGCCTGACGCTGGTTCTCGCGGATCTTGAGGCGCATGTCCGGCGGGTTTTCCAGCCCCTGGCGCAGCGCCTTCTGGGTGGCGAAGTAGAGCTCCCGCAGCAGGGTGCCCTTCCAGTCGTTCCACAGGGTGTCGTTGGTGGCGCAGATATCGGCCACGGTCAGGCAATAGAGTAGATCGAGGTGCAACTCGTCGCGCACCTTGTGGGCGAAGTCGGTGACAACCTCGGGATCGTAGATGTCGCGGCGCTGGGCGGTGACCGACATCAGCAGATGGTGGCGTACCAGCCAGGCCACCAGGCGGCTCTCGTAGCGATCCAGCCCGTGCAACTGGCAGAACTCCAGCGCATCCACGGCGCCGAGCTCCGAGTGATCCCCCCGCCGTCCCTTGGCGATGTCGTGGAACAGGGCAGCGATGCTGAGCAGCTCGGGCTTGCGCAGTTGGGTGAACACCTCGTGGCAGAGCGGGTGGGTCTGGCGGCTGGCTGTATTGGGGAAACGATGGATGTTCTGGAGCAGGCGATGGGTGTGCTCGTCCACCGTGTAGGCGTGAAACATGTCGAACTGCATCTGGCCGACGATGAGGTTCCACTGGGGTAGATAGGCCGCGAGGATCCCGTACTTGTGCATCAGGGTGAGGGGCTGGCCGATGCCGTTGGGGTGGCGCAGCAGCGCCATGAACAGGCGACGGCACTCCGGCAGGTCCTGTAGCCAGCAACTCAGGGTGCGTCTGGCCTCCCGCAGCTGGCGCAGGGTGGCGGAGTGGATGCCGGCGATGTCCGGGTGCTGGGCTATCTGGTAGAAGAGCCGCAGTATGGCGGCGGGGTCGCGGCCAAACAGCTCGGAGTCCACCGCATCGATGAGGCGACCACGGAGCTGGAACTCGTCGCTGATGCGGCGCACATCCATGGCGGTGTTGCCAAGGATCGCCTCGTCAAACAACTGCAGCAGCATCTCGTTGAGCTCGGTCACCCGCCGTACCGTCTGATAGAAGCGTTTCATCATCTGCTCGACCGGGCCGTTGCCTTCCCCCTCAAAGCCCAGCATCTGGGCCACGGTGCGCTGGCGATCGAACAAGAGGCGGTTGTCCCCCTTGTTGATGGCCATGTGCAGGGCGAAGCGCACCTTCCACAGGAAGTTCTGGCAGTCGAGCAGTTCGCGATACTCGGCCCGGTTGAGAAAACCGTGGCTGGTCATCTCGAACAGGGTGGTGGCCCCGAAGTGACGGCGGGCGACCCAGGCCAGGGTCTGGATGTCGCGAAGTCCGCCGGGATTGTTCTTGAGATCCGGCTCCAACTTGTAGGCGGTGCAGAGAAACTGCTGGTGGCGCAAGCTCTGCTCCTCGCGCTTGGCGCGAAAGAAGGCCTCGCTCGGCCAGAAGTGCTGGGGCTGGGTGGCGGCCTGCAACTGCTCGAACCCCGCCATGCGCCCGGTGATGTAGCGCGCCTCGATAAGGTTGGTGGCAACCGTGATATCGCCGCGCCCTTGCTCTATGCACTCGCTCACGTTGCGCACCGATTGCCCGACCTCCAGCTTGAGATCCCACAGCAAGGTGATGAACTCGCCGATGCGCAGCCCCAGCACCTCGTCCAGCTCGTCCCCTTCGTAGAGGATCAGCAGGTCGATGTCGGAGTGGGGGTGCAGTTCGCCGCGGCCATAGCCGCCCACCGCGATCAGGGTCAGGCTGGTCTTGTCGAAGCCGAACTTGTGCCAGAGCCTCGTCAGCAGCGCGTCCATGTACTCTGAGCGGGTGGCCACCAGTTCGATGATGTTGTCACCGGCATCGAAGCGCTCGTGCAGCCAGACAAGGAAGCGGCTCAGATACTCCTTGCAGTTGTCACGGGTGAGCTGGTCATCGGGTAACAGGTGGGGGGAAAGCAGACTGGCATCCATGGCATCTCACACACAAGTAGCAGGCAAACGGCTGGAACGGGCAGTAAAAACCCCGGCGCTTTTGAGGTCAGGGCCGGGGTTCGATGTTAGCTGTGTTTGATGACGCGGTCGATAGTGTCATCGGGGCGCAGGGTGAGTACCTCGCAGCCATCCTCGGTGACCAGCAGGGTGTGTTCCCACTGGGCGGAGTCGCCGCCGTCCTTGGTGGTGACAGTCCAGCCATCCTTGGGATTGACCTTGCAGTGATACTTTTTGCTGTTGACCATGGGCTCTATGGTGAAGCACATGCCCGGTTTCAGCTCCAGCTTGCCGCCGTTGCGGTAGTGGAGGATCTGCGGCTCTTCGTGGAACTCGGCCCCGATGCCGTGTCCGCAGTAGTCACGTACCACGGAGAAACCGGCCTGCTCGACGATGGGCTGGATCACGGCACCAATTTCGGTGATGCACATGCCGGGACGCACCTGCTTGATGGCGGCGTACAGGCTCTCCTGGGCCACCTTGCACAGCTGGCGACGCAGCGGGGTGGTCTGGCCCACGATGAACATAGCGGAGGTGTCGCCGTGGTAGCCATCCTTGATGACGGTGATGTCCAGGTTGATGATGTCCCCTTCCCGCAGCTTCTTGTGATTGGGGATACCGTGGCAGATCACATCATTGACCGAGGTGCAGATGGACTTGGGGAAGCCGTGATAGTTGAGCGGGGCGGGAATGGCCTGCTGCACCTCGACGATATGGTTGTGGCACAGGGTATTAAGCTCGTCTGTGGTGACGCCTGCCTTGACGTGCGGGGCGATCATGACCAGCACATCGGCGGCCAGCTGGCCGGCGATGCGCATTTTTTCAATCTCTTCCGGTGTCTTGATTTTAATGGACATGGGATCTCTCTTGGGGCCCGACTGCGCATCCTGCCGATGCCCAACAATCAGGTAATGAAAAATAGATGCGTTTGCAATCAGGGCAAAATTTTATCCCCAACCCCCGTTTACTTCCAGTGTGATCGTCATCGCAACGTCATCCAGCGGTCGCAGCACCTACCGGGATCCATTTTTAGCGACCCAGCTGGTGGTGTCCTGACCAAAGTTATGGTATAAAGCGCGCCGGAATGGGGAACTTGTGTCCCTTTCCATCACCCTTACTCAATAACACACACACATCGACACCTGTACCGGGGTGCCCCTTTGGGGTCGGTTACATGGGATGTGTGGAGGCCTAACCCCAATACAGAGGTATAAAATGGCTAAAGTTTCTATGCGCGACATGCTGCAAGCCGGCGTTCACTTCGGTCACCAGACTCGTTACTGGAACCCGAAAATGAAGTCCTACATCTTCGGCGCCCGCAGCAAGGTTCACATCATCAACTTGGAAAAAACCGTTCCGATGTTTGACGATGCCATGAACTTCATCAGCTCCGTAGCTGCCAAGAAGGGCAAGGTCCTGTTTGTTGGTACCAAGCGTGCCGCGTCTGAAGCCGTAAAAGAAGCCGCTGAGCGTTGCGACCAGTTCTATGTTAACCACCGCTGGCTGGGCGGCATGCTGACCAACTGGAAAACCGTTCGTCAGTCCATCAAGCGCCTGAAAGATCTGGAAACCCAGAGCCAAGACGGTACCTTCGACAAGCTGACCAAGAAAGAGGCGCTGATGCGTACTCGTGAAATGGACAAGCTGGAGAAGAGCCTAGGTGGTATCAAGAACATGGGCGGCCTGCCTGACGTTCTGTTCGTTGTCGATGCCGACCACGAGCACATCGCTATCAAAGAAGCCAATAACCTGGGTATCCCGGTAGTTTCCATCGTTGATACCAACTCCAACCCGGACGGCGTTGACTATGTCATCCCGGGTAACGACGATGCTATCCGTGCCGTACAGCTGTACCTGAATGCTGCTGCTGACACCGTACTGGAAGCTCGCGCTCAGGACATCGTTGTTCAAGCCGAACAAGATGGCTTCGTTGAAGCTGAGTAATTGATAAGGACTGTAAAGCCCTTATTAACCAAGCTGATGTAATTGGTTAGCAGGGGCCCTTGTGGCCCCTGTTTCTTGTCAATTCAAGACCGAGGATACTGGACATGGCTAACGTTACTGCCGCCCTGGTAAAAGAACTGCGCGAGCGCACCGCCGCTGGCATGATGGATTGCAAAAAAGCACTGGAAGAAGCCGCTGGTGACATCGAGCTGGCAATCGAGAACATGCGCAAATCCGGTCAGGCCAAGGCCGCCAAGAAAGCGGGCCGTATCGCCGCTGAAGGCGTGATCTTCGCCCGTACCGAAGGCAACATTGCCGCCATGATCGAGCTGAACAGCGAAACCGACTTCGTCGCCAAAGATGCCAGCTTCATGGCCATGGGCCAGAAGATCGCCGACATCGCCGCGACCCAGAAAATTGCTGACATCGACGCCCTGAAGGCCGCCGATTTCGGTAACGGTGAGTCCGTTGAGCTGACCATCACCAACCTGATCGCCAAGATCGGTGAGAACATGAACCTGCGTCGCGTGATGCTGGTTGAAGGTGACAACCTGGGTACCTACGTACACGGTTCCCGTATCGGTGTTATCACCAAGCTGACCGGCGGTACTGCCGACCTGGCCAAAGATCTGGCCATGCACGTTGCTGCCAACAGCCCGCAGTTCGTCAAGCCTGAAGACGTGTCTGCCGAAGTCGTTGCCAAAGAGCGCGAAATCCAGATCGACATCGCCATCAACTCCGGCAAGCCGAAAGACATCGCCGAGAAGATGGTTGAAGGCCGCATGAAGAAGTTCACCGGTGAGGTTTCCCTGACTGGTCAACCCTTCGTGAAAGATCCTTCCATGACCGTTGCCGAGCTGCTGAAGAAAGAAGGCGCTGACGTTGTCTCCTTCACCCGTTTCGAAGTGGGCGAAGGCATCGAGAAGCAAGAGACCGATTTCGCGGCTGAAGTTGCAGCCCAGATCGCGGCCGCTCAGAAGGCCTAATCGAACCGGTTTTTCCGTTTCCCCAGACCGCGACTTATGTCGCGGTCTTTATATGACCAGGAATCAGTGACATGAGTACCAATCCCAAGCCTGCATACAGACGTGTTCTTCTGAAGTTGAGTGGTGAAGCCCTGCAAGGATCCGAGGGTTTTGGCATTGATCCGGCGGTGCTGGAGCGGATGGCCCAAGAGATCAAAGAGCTGGTTGAGCTGGGTGTTCAGGTCGGTCTGGTCATCGGCGGCGGCAACCTGTTCCGTGGTGCCGGTCTTGCCAAGGCGGGCATGAACCGCGTGGTGGGTGACCACATGGGCATGCTGGCGACCGTCATGAACGGCTTGGCCATGCGTGATGCCCTGCATCGTGCTTATGTGAATGCCCGTCTGATGTCTGCCATCTCTCTGCAGGGTGTCTGCGATTCTTACAGCTGGGCCGAGGCCATCAGCCAGCTGCGTGCCGGCAAGGTGGTGATCTTCTCCGCCGGTACCGGCAACCCCTTCTTCACCACCGACTCCGCAGCCTGCCTGCGCGGCATCGAGATCGAAGCCGACGTGGTGCTCAAGGCGACCAAGGTCGATGGTGTGTTCACCGATGATCCGGTCAAGAACCCGGATGCAGTGCTCTATCAAGAACTGAGTTATGATGAAGTCCTTGAAAAAGAACTCAAAGTGATGGATCTTGCTGCTTTTACCCTGGCCCGCGACCACGATCTGCCGATCCGGGTGTTCAACATGAACAAACCAGGCGCCTTGCGTCGGGTCATCATGGGTGAGCCGGAAGGTACCCTGATCCACCACGTCAGCAAGTGAGACAAGCCTGAGCCGCCTGGCGCGCTTGTCCATTACGCCAGTAAACAAGATAGATACGGGCCGCATGTCGGCTCGTTCGCCAAAAGGAAAACACTGTGATCAACGAGATTAAAAACGACGCCAAGGACCGCATGGCCAAGAGCGTAGACTCGCTCAAGACCCAGATGTCCAAGATCCGTACCGGTCGTGCTCACCCGAGCCTGCTCGACGGTATCCAGGTGGAGTATTACGGTGCCGCCACTCCTCTGAAACAGTTGGCTAACGTAGTGGCAGAAGATGCCCGCACCCTGTCCATCTCCATCTTCGATCGCTCCATGATCCAGGCGGTGGAAAAAGCCATCCTGACCTCCGATCTGGGCCTGAACCCGTCCAGCAATGGCCAGACCCTGCGTGTGCCGCTGCCCCCGCTGACCGAAGAGCGTCGCCGTGATCTGACCAAGATCGTCCGTGCCGAGGCCGAAGGTGCCCGGGTTGCCGTGCGCAACATCCGTCGCGATGCCAACGCAGACCTGAAGGCACTGCTGAAGGACAAGGAGATCTCCGAGGACGACGACCGTCGTGCCCAGGAAGAGATCCAGAAACTGACCGACGCCTTCGTCAAGCTGGTGGATGAAGCCCTGGCCGCGAAGGAAAAGGAGCTAATGGAAATCTAAGCCTCCGACAGGTATATTACGAGCGCCGTGTAGTGCCCCTGCACGGCGTTTTTGTCTTTGTGGGAGAAATGAATGTCGCTTTTGGCAGCGCTAGGCGATAGCGCCAGCTCGTCCTTGCCTCGTCACGTCGCCATCATCATGGATGGCAATGGTCGCTGGGCTCAGAACCGTGGCAAGATGCGGGTCTCTGGCCACAAGGCGGGCGTGAAATCCGTGCGTGAGGCCGTGGCCTTTGCCGCCCGTGCCAAGATGGAGGCGCTGACCCTGTTCGCGTTCTCCAGCGAGAACTGGCGCCGCCCGGAAGGGGAGGTCAATGCCCTGATGGAGCTGTTCATGACGGTGCTTGGCCGCGAGGTGAACAAGTTGCACAGCAATGGCATCCGGCTCAAGGTGATAGGCGATACCGCCCGTTTCAGTGAACGGCTGCAGGCCAAGATCGCCAAGGCCGAGGCCCTGACTGCTGGCAACCAGGGACTGACCCTCAACATCGCCGCCAACTATGGCGGTCAGTGGGACATAGCCCAGGCGGCCCGCAAGCTGGCTCGCGCCGTGGCCGCGGGCGAGCTGGATGCAGAGGCGGTCGATGAAGAGGCTCTGGCACGTCAGGTCTGCATGGCTGACCTGCCTCCGGTGGATCTGCTGATCCGCACCGGCGGGGATCATCGCATCAGCAATTTTGTGTTATGGCAGCTTGCTTATGCCGAGCTCTATTTTACCCCGGTCTTGTGGCCCGACTTTGACGAGGCCGAGTTCAGCGGGGCAGTTGCCTCCTTCGTTGCTCGCGAGCGTCGCTTCGGGTGTACGGGTGAACAGATACGGGAATTGATTGCCGCGCAACAGACCGGCTAAACCCCGCTCCCAAGAGAGAGGTTTCTTTTGCTAAAACAACGAATTATTACCGCATTACTGTTAGTACCCCTGGTGTTGGGGGCACTGTTTTTCCTGCCATTGAAATTCTTTGCCCTGCTCGCTGCCCTGGTCTTTCTGCTGGCCAGCCGTGAGTGGAGCGCCTTCGTCTCTGCCCAGCCGCAACAATGGTTGCCGCTGGTGTTCTGCCTGTTGCTCGGTGCCAGCCTGTTCTGGGTGCCCGTAGAGCAACTCTGGATCCCTCAGCTGCATCCGCTGGTGATGGGCGTGCTCTGGACCGCCATCAGCTGGTGGCTGCTCGGACTGCTGCTGGTGCTGCGTTACCCCAGAAGCGCCAGGTTGTGGAAAGAGTCCGTCTGGCTCAAGTCCCTGTTCGGTCTGGTGACCCTGGTGCCCTTCTTCTGGTCACTGGTGGCCATCCGTGGGTACAACTTCTATCACGACCCCATGATGGGGGCCTGGATCCTGCTGTTCGTGATGGGCCTGGTCTGGGCGGCAGATTCTGGCGCGTATTTTTTCGGCAAGGCGTTCGGCAAGCACAAGTTGGCCCCGGCCGTCAGCCCGGGTAAAACCATAGAGGGCATGCTGGGCGGCCTCTTTACCGCCAGCGTGCTGGCCATAGGCGTGACCTGGTTCATGGGCTTCGTGCCGGCCAAGATGGGGGTCGTGCTGCTCTGCTCCCTGCTGGCGGTGCTGGCGTCCGTACTCGGTGATTTGACCGAAAGCATGTTCAAGCGGGAGGCCGGCATCAAGGATTCCGGTACCCTGCTGCCGGGCCACGGCGGCATCCTCGATCGCATCGACAGCCTGACGGCGGCCCTGCCCGTCTTTCTGCTCAGCTATCTGCTACTCGGTCAGGAGTTCTGATGCGCAATCTGGTCATTCTGGGGGCCTCAGGCTCCATCGGTCAGAGCACCCTCAAGGTGCTGCGGCAGAATCCGGGACGCTGGCAGGTGCTGGCGCTGACCGCGGCTCGCAGCGTGGACGCCATGGTGCGGGATTGTCTTGAATTCTCCCCCCGTTTCGCCGTCATGGTGGATGAGAAGGCCGCCAGCGATCTGGCCGGTCGACTCAAGACCCACTGCTGCTCTACTCAGGTGCTCTGTGGTCAGGCTGCCCTGTGCGAAGTGGCCGCTCACCCTGATGCCCACAGCGTCATGGCGGCCATCGTCGGTGCGGCGGGTCTGGCACCCACCATGGCCGCCGTGCGTGCAGGCAAGCGGATCCTGCTGGCCAACAAGGAGGCCCTGGTGATGTCCGGCGCCTTCTTCATGGAGGCGGTGCGCCACCATGGCGCCGAGCTGCTGCCCATCGACAGCGAACACAATGCGATCTTCCAGTGCCTGCCCGAGGCGATCCAGCGCGAGCCTGGTTTCTGCGATCTGGCAGGGGCTGGCATCAGCAAGATACTGCTGACCGGCTCAGGCGGCCCCTTCCGCTATACCGACATCGACGAGCTGGCCAGGGTCACGCCGGCCCAGGCGGTGGCGCACCCCAACTGGTCCATGGGGGCCAAGATATCGGTGGACTCTGCCACCATGATCAACAAGGGGCTGGAATACATAGAGGCGCGCTGGCTGTTCAACGCCCTCCCGGAGCAGATCCAGGTGGTGATCCACCCCCAGTCGGTGATCCACTCGATGGTGCAGTACAAGGACGGTTCCGTGCTGGCCCAGCTCGGCAACCCGGACATGTGTACCCCCATCGCCCACGCCCTGGCCTACCCGGCCAGGATTGAGTCTGGTGTGGAACCTTTGGATTTCTTCAGTGTCGGAGAGTTCAGCTTTATCCGTCCCGACTACGCCCGTTATCCCAACCTGGCACTTGCCATGGCGGCCTGCCAGCAAGGGCAGGCGGCGACCACCTCTCTCAATGCCGCCAACGAGGAGGCCGTCGCGGCTTTTCTTGCAGAGCGCATTGGATTTATGGATATTGCCAGAGTCAACGAATCCATCATGACGACACTGGGCACCAGTGCCGCAGGTTCGCTGGAGGATCTGATTGCGCTGGATGGCAGGGCCCGCGCCCGTGCCCAGCAACTGATAGAGGAACTTGCTCGATGAACGGACTGTGGTGGCCAGCGGCCTCTCTCTACGCCTTCGGGAATGATGTCGAGGTGAAGCTCTGATGGGCGGCGTGTTGTGGAACATAGGCGCCTTCATCGTTGCCCTCGGGCTGCTGGTGGCGGTACATGAATTTGGTCACTTCTGGGTAGCCCGCCGCTGCGGCGTCAAGGTTGAGCGTTTCTCCATCGGCTTTGGCAAGGCGATCTGGCGCCGCGTCGGCAAGGACGGCACCGAGTATGTGCTGGCCCTGATCCCGCTGGGTGGTTACGTCAAGATGCTGGACGGCCGGGTCGACGAGCTCAAGCCGGGGGAGGAGGCACAGGCCTTCAACTACAAGAGCGTCTGGGCGCGAATGGCCATCGTCGCGGCCGGCCCCATGGCGAACTTCGTGTTCGCCCTGTTCGCCTTCTGGCTGATGTTCATGATAGGCGTGCCCAGCGTCAAGCCAGTGGTCGGCGAGGTGCGCCCGGCCTCCATCGTGGCCCAGGCCGGCATCGAGCCCGGCATGGAGATCGTCGGCGTCGGCGACGAGCAGACCGGGGACTGGGAGAGTGTGACCTATGCCCTCATCAGCCATCTGGGTGATGATTCGGTCCAGCTCAGGCTGAAGGCGCAAGGCGCCAGCTACGCGGTGGACAAGACGCTCATGCTGGGGGATTGGAGCTTCGATCCGGACAAGGAATCTCCCATCGGCAGCCTGGGGATAGTACCCCTCGGCGGCAAGGTGCTGCCGGTGGTGCAGGCCATAGTGCCCTCGAGCGCCAGCGAGAAGGCGGGCTTGCAGGTGGGCGATCGCATCAAGGGCGTGGGGGATCAGGCGATCACCGAATGGGCCGAGTTTGTCCTGCGGGTGCAGCAATCACCGGAGCAGCCACTGCAGGTGACAGTGGAACGCGGTGGCAGCGATCTGACCCTGACCCTGACCCCGGATGTGAAAAAAGTACGGGGCCAGCTGGTCGGTTTCGTCGGCTTGTCGCCGCAACTGGTTCCATTACCGGATGAGTATCGAGTTCTGTTACAGTATGGGCCTTTGCAAGCCTTGTGGCATGGGGTCCAGAAGACCTGGAGCCTGATCACGCTGACCTTTGACATGATCGGCAAGCTGATCGGTGGCATCGTCTCCCTGGACAACCTGAGCGGCCCCATCTCCATCGCCAAGGGTGCCGGCAGCAGCGCAGATTACGGGTTGGTCTATTTCCTCGGTTTTCTGGCGCTCATCAGTGTCAACCTGGGGATCATCAATCTGTTTCCCCTGCCGGTGCTGGATGGAGGCCATTTGGTCTACTTCCTCATCGAGGCAGTCACCGGCAAGCCGGTACCAGAAAAAATTCAGGAAATTGGGTTCAGGATAGGCGCCGCCATTCTGATGTTACTGATGGGCATTGCGCTGTTTAATGATTTCGCTCGCCTCTGAGGCTAGAGCATCAACAAGGACACATAAGAACAAAATGGCTGTTAAAAAAGCATTGGTGTTGAGTTGCCTGCTGGGAGCCAGCTTCCTGGCTCAGGCGGCCCCTGCCTCTTTTGTGGTGCAAGACATTCAGGTCGAGGGTCTGCAGCGGGTGACCCTGGGCGCCGCCCTGTTGAATCTGCCGGTCCGGGTCGGTGACTCAGTGGACTCGGTGGCCCTGGCCAACGCCATCAAGAAGCTCTATGCCTCCGGCAACTTCGAGGACGTCAAGGTCTATCGTGACGGCCAGGTGCTGCAAGTCGTGGTGAAGGAACGCCCGACCATCTCCAGCATCGAGTTTTCCGGTAACAAGGACATCAAGGAGGAGCAGCTGACCCAGAGCCTGGAGTCCTCCGGCATCCGCGTCGGTGATCCCCTGGATCGCACCGTGCTGAGCTCCCTCGAGAAGGGACTGGAAGATTTCTACTACGGCGTGGGCAAGTACTCCGCCAAGGTCAAGGCCATCGTCACCCCGCTGCCCCGCAACCGGGTCGACCTCAAGTTCACCTTCGTGGAAGGGGAAGCGGCCAAGATCCAGCAGATCAACATCGTCGGCAACCAGGTGTTCCCGGAAGAGAAACTGCTGGCCCAGCTCTCCTTGAAGGACGATGTGCCCTGGTGGAACTTCACCGGCGATCAGCGCTATCAGAAGCAGAAGCTGGCCGGTGACATCGAAGTGCTGCGCTCCTACTACATGGACCGCGGCTACATCCGTTTCGCTCAGGAGTCCACCCAGGTCTCCATGACCCCTGACAAGAAGGGCGTCTACGTCACCCTGAACATCAAGGAAGGGGATCAGTACAAGGTCTCCGGCGTGCAGCTCAAGGGCGATCTCATCGACCGTGGCGGCGATATGAAGGGGCTCATCCCCATCGAGGCAGGCAGCGTCTACTCCGCCAGCCAGGTGACCCACACCGAAGAGGTACTCTCCAAGTTTCTCGGCCGTTATGGCTACGCCTACCCCAAAGTGGTCACCTTCCCCCAGGTCAATGACAAGACCAAGGAAGTGGAGCTGATCGTCAACATAGAGCCGGGTCCCCGGGTCTATGTGCGCAACATCAACTTCAGCGGCAACATCACCACCAAGGACGAAGTGCTGCGTCGCGAGATGCGTCAGATGGAAGGCACCTGGCTCTCCTCCGACAACGTCGAGCAGTCCAAGACCCGTCTCAACCGTCTCGGCTTCTTCGAGACCGCGGAGGTGGACACCAAGCGGGTGGCGGGCAGCGACGATCAGGTCGATCTGGACTTCAAGGTCAAGGAGCAGCCGGCGGGGTCCATCAACGCCGGTATCGGCTACGGTACCGAGTCTGGTCTGAGCCTGCAGGCGGGCCTGCAGCAAGACAACTTCATGGGGACCGGCAAGAAGATCGGCATCAACGCCAGCACCAACGACTACTCGAAGAACATCGATCTCAGCTACAACGATCCCTACTTCACTGTCGATGGCGTCAGCCTGGGTGGCCGCCTCTACTACAACAAGTTCAGTGCGGCCGATGCCAACATCGTTGACTACGAGAACACCACCATAGGCTTCCGCCTCTCCAGCGGTTTCCCGGTCAATGAGAACAATCGTCTCGACTTCAGCCTCGGCTACGAGAACAACAAGCTGTCCCAGCCCAACCCCTATGTGCAGGTGGATGAGTTCTGGAAGGTCTACCAGGCCAACCTGGACGGCGACAACCGCATGGTGTTCAACACCGTGGACGTCACCGCTGGCTGGACTCGCTCCACCCTCAACAAGGGTCAGTTCCCGACCGCCGGTGACCGTCAGCGGGTGAACGCCAAGGTGACCGTGCCGGGCATGGATCTGCAGTACTTCAAGCTCAACGCCGAAGACTCTCATTATTTCCCGTTCGATGCCGACCACCAGTGGGTCATGCTGGCCAAGGCCCGCGCCTCTTACGGCAATGGCTACGGCAGCAACGGTGACTACGACCACGTGCTGCCCTTCTTCGAGAACTACTACGCCGGTGGCTTCGATACCCTGCGTGGCTTCAAGAGCAACACAGTCGGTCCGAAGGCGCTCTACTACTACAACCTGGGTGGTAACGACGTGATCCAGGGTACCGACAGCTCGGTGGGGGGCAATGCCCTGGCGGTGGCGTCCCTTGAGATGATAGTGCCGACGCCGTTCGCGTCTGAAAGCTACCAGCCCCAGCTGCGAACCAGCTTCTTCATCGATGCCGGTACCGTGTGGGACACCACCTTCGAATATGGCCAGTACCAGAACCGTTGCTTCAGTGGTTGCAACTATCTGATGGACTACTCTGACCCCACCAATATCCGGATGTCGGCCGGTCTGTCACTGCAGTGGCTCTCTCCCATGGGGCCCCTGGTGTTCGTGCTGGCGCAGCCGCTCAAGAAATACGAAGGGGACGATACCGAAGTCTTCTCCTTCAACATCGGCCGTACCTTCTAAAGGCGGGCCCGCCCCCACCAGGGGGTATTCAATGATGGGACGCGCAGCGTGCGTGCCTCACCAGGTAACAAGCCGGTCCCAGAGATCGCTTGCACAATCAGGTAAATCAGGTAGCCCTCGACCGAGGGACCAAGGAGTAAGTGTGAATAAAGCGTTGAAAGTAGCTGGTTTGAGTTTTGCACTGATGGCTGCCGGTATGGGCTCCGCCTGGGCTGAGACCAAGATCGCCGTGGTCGACATGGGCGAAGTCTTCCAAAAGCTGCCCCAGCGTGAAGCCGTGGCCAAGAAGCTGAAGGGTGAGTTCGAGCCGCGTATGCGCGAGCTGCAGAAACTGGAATCCGACGGTCAGGCTCTGGTCGAGAAGTTCAAGAAGGACGAAGCCTTCATGAGCAACGAACAGAAGAAGCAGAATCAGGAAAAACTGGCCAAACTGCAGATGGAGTTCAACCAGAAGCGTCAGGTGTTCGAGCAGGACAACGGCCGTCGTCAGTCCGAAGAGCGCAACAAGATCCTGACCAAGGTGCAAGCTGCCATCGATTCCATCGCCAAGAGCAATGGTTATGATCTGGTGCTGGAGCGCAATGCTGCTCCCTATGCCGCCAGCAAGCTGGACATCTCCAGCCAGGTTATCTCTCAGGTAAGCAAGAGCAACTAATTGATGGCATTCACTCTCGCACAGCTGGCCCAGCAACTGGGGGCCGAGGTCCATGGGGATGGGACCCGGGAAATCCGCAAGGTAGCGACACTGGAAAAAGCCGGGGAGGGGGAGATTGCCTTCCTGTCCAACAAGAAGTACCGGCATTTCCTGGAGCAGAGCAAGGCGACTGCCGTGCTCATCACTGAGGCGGACCTGCCGTTTTGCCCCACCAATGCCCTGGTGCTCAAAGACCCCTATGTGGGCTTTGCCCGGGTAGCGCAACTGCTGGACACCACCCCGCAGCCGGCCACGGATATCCATCCGAGCGCCGTCATCGCGGCGGATGTGCAACTGGGCGAGAGAGTGGCCATCGGCGCCAATGCGGTGATCGAATCCGGCGTCGTGCTGGGTGATGATGTGCGCATCGGCCCGGGCTGTTTCGTTGGCCAAAACACCCGACTGGGAGCGCGCTCCCGGTTGTGGGCCAACGTCACCCTGTATCACAACGTGACCCTGGGCACGGATTGTCTGGTGCAAGCCGGCACCGTGATCGGGGCCGACGGTTTCGGTTATGCCAACGAGCGTGGCGAGTGGATCAAGATCCCCCAGCTTGGCGGCGTGACCATCGGCAACCGGGTGGAAATCGGTGCCTGCACCACCATAGACCGCGGTGCCCTGGAAGACACCCGCATCGCGGACAACGTCATCATCGACAACCAGTGCCAGATCGCCCACAACGTCGAGATTGGCTACGGTACCGCCGTGGCGGGCTCGACCGTGATGGCCGGTAGTCTCAAGGTCGGCAAATACTGTATCATTGGCGGCGCTTCCGTCTTTAACGGGCACATGGAGATCTGCGACCAGGCCACCGTCACCGGTATGGCCATGGTGATGCGACCCATTACCGAGCCCGGTATCTACTCTTCCGGCATCCCCCTGCAAACCAATAAAGAGTGGCGCAAGACCGCCGCCCGGGTGATGCGTATCGAAGAGATGCACAAGCGGTTGAGCCGACTTGAGAAAAAGCTGGATCAAGAATAATCACGATTGGTATAGGGTACTGTTTTGACTACTGAAAAGAAAAGCCTGGGGATCCAGGAAATCATGGACCTGCTGCCCCACCGTTATCCGTTCCTGATGGTGGACAAGGTGGAAAATTACGAGATCAGCGATGAGCGCAAGACCCTGCGTGCCATCAAGAACGTCTCGTTCAACGAGCCGATCTTCCAGGGGCACTTCCCGGCGAAGCCGGTGTTCCCCGGCGTGCTGATCCTGGAGGCCATGGCCCAGGCGACCGGTATCCTGGCCTTTACCATGGTGGGCAAACCGTCCCCCAACGAGCTCTATTACTTCGCCTCCATCGACAACGCCCGCTTCAAGCGTCCGGTCGGTCCCGGCGATCAGCTGGTGCTGGACGTGGAGTTCCTGAAGGAGCGTCGCGGCATCGCCAAGTTTACCGGCGTTGCCACCGTCGATGGTGAAATTGTCTGTACCGCCGAACTGATGTGCGCCAAACGCGAGGTGTAACCGTGATTGACCAGACTGCCATCATCCACGATACCGCCATCGTCCATGAGTCTGCCGTGATCGGCAAAGGGGTGGAAATCGGCCCCTTTACCGTCATCGGTGCCGAGGTGGAGATCGGTGACGACACCTGGGTGGGTTCCCACGTGGTGATCAAGGGCCCGACCAAGATAGGTCGTGGCAACAAGATCTTCCAGCACACCTCCATCGGTGAGGATTGCCAGGATAAGAAGTACGCCGGTGAGCGCACCTTCCTTGAGATCGGCGACAACAACGTGTTTCGCGAGAACTGCACAGTGCACCGCGGCACCACCCAGGATCAGAGCCTGACTCGGGTCGGCAGCGGTAACTTGTTCATGGTCAACGTGCACGTGGCCCATGACTGCATGATCGGTGACAACTGCATCTTCGCCAACAACGCGACCCTGGCTGGCCACGTTCACATCGGTGACTTCGTGATTTTCGGCGGTCTGTCTGCCATTCACCAGTTCGGCCGCGTCGGCTCCCACGCCTTCGTCGGTGGCTGCGCCGCCCTGAACAAGGACGTGCCGCCCTACGTGATGGCTGCCGGCAACTACGCCAAGCCGTTCGGGGTCAACTCCGAGGGGCTGCGTCGTCGCGGCTTCACGCCTGAGGCCATCTCGGCCGTCAAGCGTGCCTACAAGGAGATCTTCCGCTCCGGCAAGACCATCGAAGAGGTGCTGCCGGTGCTGAGCGAGATGGCGGCCACCGAGCCGGCCGTCCAGCTCTATGTGGATTTCCTCAAGGACAACGAGCGCGGGATCATCCGTGCCTAAGCCCATCCGCATCGGCATCGTCGCCGGAGAGACCTCCGGCGACATCCTGGCCGCAGGGCTGGTGCGCGAGCTGCAGCGCCGCTATCCGGATGCGCAGTTCGAGGGGATAGCCGGGCCGCGCATGCAGGCTCTGGGCGTCAAGGCCCTGTTCGAGATGGACGAGCTCTCCGTCATGGGCATCAGCGAGGTGCTGGGACGTCTGCCCCGGATCCTCCAGGTGCGCCGCGAGCTGCTGCGCCACTTCATTGCAAACCCCCCTGACATCTTCGTCGGGGTGGATGCACCGGATTTCAATATCGGGGTGGAGCTGAAACTGCGCCGCGCCGGTATCAAGACGGTCCACTATGTCAGCCCCTCGGTCTGGGCCTGGCGTCAGGGCCGCATTCACAAGATCAAGGCTGCCACCGACATGGTGCTCGCCTTCCTGCCGTTCGAGAAAGCCTTCTACGACCGTTTCGATGCTCCCTGCCGATTCGTGGGGCACACCATGGCGGACGACATCCCCCTGGTACCGGATCAGGCCGCCGTGCGCAAGGAGCTCGGCATCGATCCCGCCCGTCGCTGGCTGGCGGTGTTGCCGGGCAGCCGGCATGCGGAGGTAGCCTTCATGGCGCCGGTCTTCCTCGAGGCGTGCAAGCATCTGACGGTGCACTGCCCGGATCTCGGCTTCATCGTGCCGCTGGTGAACGAAACGCGGCGCGAGCAGTTCCTCGCCATCAAGGCCGAGGTGGCGCCGGATCTCGACATGGTGCTGCTGGATGGTCAGGGCCGTGAGGCCATGATCGCCGCCGACGTGGTGATGCTGGCGTCCGGCACCGCCGCGCTGGAAGCCATGCTGGTGAAGCGGCCCATGGTGGTGGGTTACAAGCTCAAGCCGCTCAGTTACTGGCTGGCCCAGTGGCTGGTGAAGACGGAGTATGTCTCCCTGCCGAATCTGCTGGCAGACAGGATGCTGGTGCCCGAGCTCATCCAGCATGAGTGCACCCCGGCCAACCTGGTGGAAGAGGTCAGCAAGTTGCTGGAGCACGACAACAGCGAGCTCATCGCCACCTTCACCAAGTTGCACCAGAAGATCCGCTGCAACGCCGATGTGCAGGCCGCCGAGGCGGTGGCCGAGCTACTCGACAGATAGGATGGCTGGCGGCGCGCTTTTGGCGTTATGTTGTGCTGATACTGGCCCTGCGGGGCCGGTTTTGATTCAAGGCCTGTGATATGACGATCGATATTCCACAAGACAAGCTGGTTGCCGGGGTTGACGAGGTGGGTCGCGGCCCTCTGGTGGGTGACGTGGTCACCGCCGCGGTGATCCTGGACCCCGCCAATCCCGTTGAAGGCCTCGCCGATTCCAAGAAGCTCTCCGAGAAGAAGCGCCTCGCCCTGTACGGCGAGATCAAGGCAAAGGCCCTGGCCTGGTCCATAGGCCGCGCCACCCCGCAGGAGATCGACGAGCTCAATATCCTGCACGCTACCATGCTGGCCATGCAGCGCGCCGTGGCGGGCCTCTCTATGACACCTGAACTGGTCTTTATCGACGGCAACCGCTGCCCGGCTCTGCCGATGGAGGCGCGCGCCGTGGTCAAGGGCGACAGCTTGGTGGCCGCCATCAGCGCCGCCTCCATCCTTGCCAAGGTGACCCGGGATGCCGAGATGACCGAGCTGGATAGCCGCCATCCCGAGTACGGCTTCGCCCGCCACAAGGGTTATCCCACTGCCGAACACCTCGCCATATTGGCCGAGCGCGGCCCCCTGCCCGAATATCGGCAGAGCTTCAAACCGGTGCGCCGGGCGCTGGGGATCGAATAACCATGGCCGATCCTCGCTTCGTCCACCTGCGGGTCCACTCCGACTTCTCTATGGTCGATGGCCTGCAAAAGATTGGCCCCATCGTCTCGGCGGCCGCGGCCAACAACATGCCGGCGCTGGCCCTGACCGATCAGATGAACATGTGCGGTCTGGTGCGCTTCTATGGCTCCGCCCATGGCAAGGGGATCAAGCCCATCGTCGGTGCGGATTTCTGGGTGCAGAGCGATGAGCTCGGCGACGAGCAGTTCCGCCTCACCCTGCTTGCCATGGACAACGACGGCTACCAGAACATCACCTTGCTCATCTCCCGCGGCTACCAGCGCGGCCACGTGCAGGGGCGACCCGTCATCGACAAGGGCTGGCTGGTCGAACACGCCAAGGGGGTGATCGTGCTCTGTGGCGGGCGCGAGGGGGATCTCGGCAAGTTCCTGCTCAAGGGCAACCGCCAGATGGTGGAGCAGAGTCTCGCCTTCTACCAGACCCACTTCCCGGATGCCTACTACCTGGAGCTGCTGCGCACCGGCCGACCCGACGAAGAGGTCTACCTGCACATGGCGGTGGCCATCGCCGCCGAGTTCGATCTGCCCGTGGTGGCCACCAACGAGGTGGTATTCCTCGGGGCCGACGACTTCGATGCCCACGAGATCCGGGTCGCCATCCACGACGGCTACACCCTGATGGACAAGCGCCGTCCGCGCCGCTACAGCCCGCAGCAGTACCTGCGCAGTCAGGAAGAAATGTGCGAGTTGTTTGCCGACATCCCGGAGGCGCTGGAAAACACGGTGGAGATCGCCAAGCGCTGCAACGTGACGGTGCGTCTGGGGGAGTATTTCCTGCCGAACTTCCCGACCGGCGACATGACCACCGAAGACTTCCTGGTGATGAAGTCCAAGGAAGGGTTGGAAGACCGCCTGGCCTTCCTGTTCCCGGATCCCGAGGTACGCGCCGCCAAGCGTGGCGAATACGACGAGCGCCTCGACATCGAGCTCAAGGTGATCAACCAGATGGGCTTCCCGGGTTACTTCCTCATCGTGATGGAGTTTATCCAGTGGTCCAAGGACAACGGCATCCCCGTTGGCCCGGGTCGGGGATCGGGGGCGGGGTCGCTCGTGGCCTATGCCCTCAAGATCACCGATCTGGATCCCCTCGAGTTTGATCTGCTGTTCGAACGTTTCTTGAACCCCGAGCGGGTTTCCATGCCCGACTTCGACGTCGACTTCTGCATGGACAGACGGGACGAGGTGATCGAGCACGTCTCCGAGATGTATGGCCGGGAGGCGGTGTCCCAGATCATCACCTTCGGCAGCATGGCGGCAAAGGCTGTGGTGCGGGATGTGGGCCGTGTGCTGGGCCACCCCTATGGGTTCGTGGATCGCATCTCCAAGCTGATCCCGCCGGATCCGGGCATGACGCTGGCCAAGGCGTTCGAGGCCGAGCCCAAGCTGCCGGAGCTCTACGAGCAGGACGAGGAGGTCAAGGACCTCATCGACATGGCGCGCCGGCTGGAAGGTGTGGTGCGCAATGCCGGCAAACACGCCGGTGGCGTGGTGATAGCCCCCACCAAGATCACCGACTTTGCGCCGCTCTACTGCGACGATTCCGGCCACCACCCGGTGACCCAGTTCGACAAGAACGACGTGGAATACGCCGGCCTGGTGAAGTTCGACTTCCTGGGGCTGCGGACCCTCACCATCATCGACTGGGCGCTCGGCATGATCAACCCGCGCCTCGCCAAGGAGGGCAAGCCGCCGGTCGACATCGCCGCCATCCCCATCGATGACAAGAAGTCGTTCGCCCTCTTGCAGCGCTTCGAGACCACGGCGGTATTCCAGCTTGAATCTCGCGGCATGAAGGATCTGATCAAGCGGCTGCAGCCCGACTGCTTCGAAGACATGATCGCCCTGGTGGCGCTGTTCCGACCCGGCCCGCTGCAATCCGGCATGGTGGACAACTTCATCGAGCGCAAGCACGGCAAGGAGGCTATCTCCTACCCGGACGAGAAGTGGCAGCACGAGAGCCTCAAACCCATACTGGAGCCCACCTACGGCATCATCCTCTACCAGGAGCAGGTGATGCAGATAGCCCAGGTGCTGGCGGGTTATACCCTGGGCGGTGCGGACATGCTGCGCCGGGCCATGGGCAAGAAGAACCCCGCCGAGATGGCCAAGCAGCGTTCCGGCTTCGAGGAAGGGGCGGTCAAGAACGGCGTCGACGGCGAACTGGCGATCAAGATCTTCGATCTGGTGGAGAAGTTTGCGGGTTACGGCTTCAACAAGTCGCACTCCGCCGCCTACGCGCTGGTCTCCTACCAGACGCTCTGGCTCAAGACCCACTTCCCGGCCGAGTTCATGGCGGCGGTCATGACCGCCGACATGGACAACACCGACAAGATAGTGACCCTGGTGGACGAGTGTCAGCGCATGGGGCTCACCGTCATACCCCCTGACGTGAATACCGGCCGCTATCGCTTCTCGGTCAACGAAGATGGCCATATCGTCTACGGAATAGGCGCGGTGAAGGGGGTCGGCGAGGGCCCCATCGATGCGATTCTCAGCGCGCGGGATCAGGACGGGCCCTTCCGCGACCTGTTCGACTTCTGCAACCGGGTCGACATCAAGAAGCTCAACAAGCGGGTGATGGAAAAACTCATCCTCTCCGGCGCCATGGACCGGCTCGGCCCGCACCGCGCCGCCCTGATGGCGACGCTGGAGGAGGCCATGCGCGCCGCCGAACAGCACGCCAAGGCCCAGGCGGTGGGTCAGGTCGACATGTTCGGGGTGCTCACCGAGGAGATAGACGACGTCAAGAAGGCGTTCGCCAACGTGCCGCACTGGCCCGACAAGGTGTGGCTGGAAGGGGAGCGCGAGACCCTCGGGCTCTACCTGACCGGCCACCCCATCAACCAGTACAGCAGCGAGCTGCGTCGCTATACCTCGGGCCGTCTGTGCGATCTGCATCCCACCTCCCGGGACACAGTGACCACGGCGGCGGGGCTGGTGATCGCGGCCCGCAGCATGGTGACCAAGCGCGGCAACAAGATGGGGATCTTCACCCTGGACGACAGATCCGGCCGTCTGGATGTGACCCTCTTCAGTGAAGCGCTGGAAAAATACGAAGAATTGATGCAAAAAGACCGTATTTTAGTGGTTTCTGGACAGGTCAGCTTTGATGACTTCTCCGGTGGCCTTAAAATGTCGGCCCGCGAATTGCTGGATATCAACGATGCGAGGGAGCGTTTCGCCAGGGCGATCCGCATTTCCCTCGATGAACAACGCATTGACGAACGCTTTTTCCCGCGTTTGTGCGAGATTTTGGAGCCCGCCCGTGCCGGAGTCTGTCCGGTTCAGGTAAACTATCGTCGGCCCGGCTCCCGGGCGCGATTGACGCTCGGTACCGAGTGGCGGGTGACGCCCACCGATCAACTGATAGATGACTTGCGAGTCCTGCTTGGACGAGAGCGGGTTGAATTGGTTTTTGATTAGAGGATCTATTGTCCCTATGAGTCTTTTTCTGGATTTTGAACAGCCGATCGCCGAATTGCAGGCTCAGATCGATGAACTTCGCCATGTGAGCGAGCACAACAGTGCCGTGGATCTCAGCGAAGATATCCGTCGGCTGGAGAAGAAAAACGAAGAGCTGACCAAGAAGATCTTCGGCGATCTGGGTGCCTGGCAGGTGTCCCAGATGGCGCGTCATCCCCAGCGCCCCTACACCCTCGACTACATCGAGCAGATCTTTACCGACTTCGACGAGCTGGCTGGCGATCGCGCCTATGCCGATGACAAGGCCATCGTCGGCGGCATCGCCCGTCTGGACGGCGAGCCCGTCATGGTGATTGGTCAGCAGAAGGGTCGCGAGACCAAGGAGAAGATCCGTCGCAACTTCGGCATGCCGCGCCCGGAAGGGTACCGCAAGGCCCTGCGCCTGATGGAGATGGCCGAGCGCTTCAAGATGCCGATCATCACCTTCATCGACACCCCGGGCGCCTATCCCGGCGTGGGTGCCGAGGAGCGTGGCCAGTCCGAGGCCATCGCCCGCAACCTGAAAGTCATGGCCGGCCTGACCGTGCCGGTGGTCTGCACCGTGATCGGTGAAGGCGGCTCCGGCGGCGCGCTCGCCATCGGGGTTGGCGATCGCGTCAACATGCTGCAGTACTCCACCTACTCGGTCATCTCGCCGGAAGGGTGCGCCTCCATCCTGTGGAAGAGCGCCGACAAGGCGCCGGTGGCCGCCGATGCCATGGGCATCACCGCCCAGCGCCTGAAGGAGCTGAAGCTCATCGACAGCATCGTCGAAGAGCCCCTCGGCGGCGCCCATCGCAACGTGGAGCTGATGGCCCAGCGCCTGAAGGATCGCATCAAGCAAGATCTCGCTGCCTTGCGCCCGCTGGACAGCGACCAGTTGTTGGAGCAGCGCTACCAGCGCCTGCTGGGTTACGGCTACTGCTAACGCCCCTGTGCATCTGTTGTGAAAAGTCCCCGCATTGCGGGGACTTTTTTATGGGCGACAGAAAACCTGAGGTCTCATCTCGTCATCACCTCTTCCCTCACCTGTACCAGGGGGCGGCGCTGGTGGCGGGGGGCCTTGGCCTGCGTGAGGCGACGCCACTCCCGCCACAGCAGCCAGCACAGCGGCGGAGTCAGCAGCAGTACGGTTGCGGGCTGGGCCAGCAGCACACCGTCGCGGCCCCACCAGAGCGGCAGCAGGAAGATGAGCGGCAGCAGCAGTGCCGTCTTGGCGGCCGAGATGACCAGGGCCTGGCGGGTGCGAGCCATGGATTGCAGCAGCACTATGCCGAACATGATGATCCCCTCCAGTGGAATGGCGGCGAGGTTGAGGGTCAGGCTGCTGACGGCGGCGGCCAGCAGCTCGGCATCCTGTTCCCCGGTATAGAGCATGGCGACCTGACGGGGCAGCAGCTGGATCAGCAGCCAGACCGCCAGACCGTAGATGAGAGTGATCTTGAGCCCCATGGCCATCAGGAATCTGAGATCCCGCTGGCGCTTGGCCCCGGTGGCCTGGCTGATCAGCGGCTGAATGCCGAAGGCCAGCCCCTGCAGGATCACGATGAACACCGCCTCGGTGTAACCGGCCACGGTGAAGCCCGCCAGATCCTTGACCGAGCCGTGCACCATCAGCTGGCTGTTGTGCAGCAGCAGCAACAGCCCCAGGTTGAACTGGGCGATCAGGCTCGGCAGCCCGGTGAACAGCAGGTTGGGCATGGCCGGGAAGCTGGGCACCATTTGGCGCCATTCCAGC
The DNA here is from genome assembly GCF_020423125.1 of Aeromonas media. Classification (NCBI taxonomy): domain Bacteria; kingdom Pseudomonadati; phylum Pseudomonadota; class Gammaproteobacteria; order Aeromonadales; family Aeromonadaceae; genus Aeromonas; species Aeromonas media. The sequence goes on along the minus strand of NZ_CP075564.1, from coordinate 3,329,642 downwards.
CGCAACCTGGCGCGGGAGGTAAAGAAATAGCCGAGGCCAAGCAGGCTGACCACCCCTTCCGAGATGAGAGTGGCCTGGGCCGTGCCCACCAGTCCCAGCCCCAGGCGGCCGACCATGATGTAGTTGAGCAGTATGTTGAGCAGGGCACCGCCGCTCACCAGCACCATGGCGAGGCGAGGTCGGCCGTCGTTGCGCAGCAGATAGGGCACCGCCAGGTTGCTGGCCAGCAGCAGGGTGCCACCCCCAATCCAGGTGAGGTAGTCGCTGGCCTGCTGCCAGGTCTCGGTGCCCGGAACAATGCCCAGGGCCAGCAGGATGTCATGATGCCAGTGGTGCAGCAGCAGCGGTGCCAGGGTCCCCAGCAGCACCAGCAGCCAGAATGCATTGACCAGTGCCTGGCGAGCCAGGGCGAGGTTTCTGGCGCCCTGCTGGAGGGAGATGGCGGTCGCCGCCCCCATGGCGATCATGGCGGCGAGGCCGATCAGCACCATGATGACCGGATAGACCAGGTTGATACCGGCGAGACCGGCGGCGCCCACATAGTGGCCAACGAAGATGCCATCCACCAGGTAATAGGCACCGGAGACCAGCATGGCCATGATGGAGGGGAGGGCATAGCCCCAGAAACGACGGGTCATGGCCCGCTGGCGGCGAATGAAATAGGCTGACATAGCTGTGCTTCTGCGGGTTGGGGGATCGAAGGCACAGTGTAGATTCTTATATTTCTATTGATAATCCGGTCTTTATTTGATGGATTGATGAATGTTACTCATCAGTCTTGCGGGCTATGATGGGCCTTCAACATGTCTATCAGGGCCCGCAGGCCTTGGCCCAGCTGGTGGCGGCTGGGATAGTAGAGATGGAAGCCGGCAAAGGTGGGGCTCCAGTCGGACAACACCGTCACCAGTCGCCCCGCTGCCAGGGCATCGCTCACCTCCTCCTCATAGCAGTAGGCCAGCCCCAGGCCGGCCTCGGCCGCCCCCAGGTAGAGGGCGGGGGTGCTGGTGGTCAGCGGCCCGCTCACCTCGATCTCCAGCAGCTCGCCATCGGCGGCAAAGGCCCAGCGATAGTGGTGATGGGGGGTGAGGCGATAACCGATGCAGTCGTGCTGACGAAGATCCGAGGGGTGGCGAGGGATGCCGCGCCTTGCCAGGTAGTCGGGGGAGCCCACCACCAGGTAGCGCTGCAACGGACCCAGGGGCACGGCTATCATCTCCTTGGGCAGTATGTCCCCATAGAAGAGGGCGGCATCATAGCCATCCTCGATGAGGCGCGGTATCAGCTCCAGCTCCACCACCTCCACCTGCATGCGCGGATAGCGCACCAGATAGTCGATAAGCACAGGGGCCAGCACCTCCTGAATGGCGGCCCTGGGCGCACAGATCTTCAACCTGCCGACCGGTTCATCGCCATGGCGAGTCAGCTCCTCCAGCGCCTCCTCCAGCTGACCCAGGGTCGGCAGCAACTGCGTCAGCAAGCGTTCCCCCGCATCGGTCGGCACCACGGCCCGGGTGCTGCGATTGAGCAACCTGACCCCCAGACGACTCTCCAAGCCCTTGAGGGAATGGCTCAGGGCCGAGGCCGAGACCCCGAGTTCGAGGGCGGCCCTGCTGAAACTGCGGTGGCGGGCGACGGCGGCAAATACCGCCAGTTCGGCAAGATCGGTGCGGGTGATGGTCATGTTCAGCAAGCGGCAGAGAGGGAAAACCAAGGGTACGCCAAGGGAGGGCGGGAGACAATCGGCACGCTGTCGCGGGGGTTGTAACTGCTTTGTTGCTCTTTTCAGGGGTGTTTTAAACCATCACCTATTTTTGATTTGTTAAAAAAATTTCGCAACATGGCGTATGTAATGTGATCTTGCTCGTTTGAAAGGCGACTGGAATCAAACTTTGGTTGATTAATTCAAAAAAACGCTGTGATTAATAGGGCCTTTTAACTAGAGTCAGCTCATCGGATGAGGTGGCCGTTGCCGATTTGTTAAATGGCGCGAGCGACACCCTCAGCATCACGATCTCATGCCTTCGTTTGTTGCGATTTGGTTGCCACATGGAGTGATGGCCAAATGGCCGGGGCCTGAGAATAAAAAAAGGACGAACAGCAGGTGTTCCAGGGAGAGGGAACCGGGCCCATGCCCACCGACTAGTAAGAATCCACTTTCCTTGATGACAGGAACATCCCTATGTCTGACATGAATATTGCAGTTGAAGGCAGCTTGAGCAACGCCTCCTCCCGTGGCATCAACAAGGCCGATCTGGTCTGGATGCTGGGTCTGTACGGTACCGCCATCGGTGCCGGTGTCCTCTTCCTGCCGATCAATGCCGGCGTCGGTGGCCTCTGGCCACTGGTGGCCATGCTGGTGCTGGCCCTGCCGCTGACCTTCTTCGCCCACCGTGGCCTGACCCGCTTCGTACTGTCCGGCTCCACCCGTGATGGTGACATCACCGAAGTAGTGGAAGAGCATTTCGGCAAGACCGCAGGCAAGTTCATCACCCTGCTCTACTTCTTTGCCATCTACCCCATCCTGCTGATGTACTCGGTGGCCATCACCAACACCGTAGAGAGCCTGATGGTTCACCAGCTGGGCATGACGGCGCCTCCCCGTGCCATCCTGTCGCTGGTGCTGATCCTGGGTCTGATGGCGATCGTTCGCCTCGGCGGCCAGGTGATCGTCAAGGCGATGAGCGTGCTGGTGTTCCCCTTCGTGATCACCCTGATGGGCCTGGCGCTCTACCTGATCCCACACTGGAACGGTGCCATTGTGACCGAAGCGCCTGCGCTGTCCGAGGCCTTCAACGGTGACTTCATCAAGACCCTGTGGCTGGCCATCCCTGTCATGGTGTTCTCCTTCAACCACTCCCCGATCATCTCCTCCTTCGCGGTGGACAACAAAGGCCGCTATGGTGAGAAGGCGGAGAAGAAGTGCAGCAACATCCTGCTGGGTGCCCACGTCATGATGGTGATGACAGTGATGTTCTTCGTATTCAGCTGCGTACTGAGCCTCTCCCCGGCTGACCTGGCGGCTGCCAAGGAACAGAACATCTCCATCCTTTCCTACCTGGCCAACCACTTCGACAACCCGGTGATCGCCACAGTGGCACCGCTGATCGCCTTGGTTGCCATCAGCAAATCCTTCCTGGGTCACTACCTGGGTGCGCAAGAAGGCATGAACGGCCTGATGGCCAAGGCGCTGCGCGAGAAGGGCAAGAAGGTCGAGATCAAGCAGCTGAACAAGGTGACCGCTGTCTTCATGATCCTGACCACCTGGGCCATCGCCACCATCAACCCGAGCATCCTCGGCATGATCGAAGACCTGGGTGGCCCCATCATCGCCATGCTGCTGTTCCTGATGCCGATGTACGCCGTCGCCAAGATCCCGGCCATGCGCAAATACGCCGGCAACCTCAGCAACGGCTTCGTGACCCTGATTGGCCTGATCGCCATGTCCGGCATCATCTACAAGCTGATTGCCTGATAATTCCGGTTACGCTGTTGAATAAAGAAGCCGCCTCCCAAGAGGCGGCTTTCTTGTTTGCGGCGCAGAGTGCTTAACAAAGCCGTGGTGGCGGCCTAACATGGCAGGATGTTTTTCTAGACGGGACAAAAGGATATGTCTGGGTTGAAAAAGGATCTCGGGCTCTGGCAGGGGATGGGGTTGCTCGCCACCTCATTGCTCGGCACCGGGATCTTCGTGGTACCGGCGACAGCGGCGTCGCTGGCGGGAGGGGCGTCGCTCTGGGCCTGGGTGCTGCTCATCGTACTGGTGCTGCCCATCGCCTTTACCTTCGCCCGCCTCGGGCGCCGCTATCCCCATGCGGGCGGGGCGCCGCACCTCATCGGGCTCGCCTTTGGCAACGGTGCCGAGCGCTTCTCCGCCTTCCTGTTTCTGGCGGTGCTGCCGGTGGGGCTGCCTGCCGCCCTCACCATAGCCGCCGGTTTCTGGCATGCCTTGTTCGACATGGGGGAGTTGACCCTGTGGGCCATCCAGCTGCTGACCCTGCTCGGGGTCTTCCTGCTCGGCTTGAGGGGGGCGCGCTCCTCTGGCAACCTGCAGTTGCTGATCGCTCTGGCCATATTGGGGCTGACCCTGCTCATCTGGGTCAAGGGGGATCTGAGCTGGCGCGACGCCGCCCGGCCGCTGCCGACGGCCGCCGAGTGGCCCGCGATGGGCACGGCGCTGGCGGTGATGTTCTGGTGCTTCGTGGGGCTGGAAGCCTTCGCCCACATGGGGGAGGAGTTCAAGCGACCGGAGCGGGATTACCCCATCGCCCTGCTCGGCGGCGTCTTGCTGGCGGGGCTCATCTACTGGGTCCATTCCCTGGTGGTGCTCAAATACGGCCTCTATGGGGACGAGGCGACTAACGCTACCGCCATCCCGGCCCTGCTCTCCCTGCTGTTCGGCCCCACCGCCAAGTGGCTGGTGGCGGTGCTCGGCTATCTCTCCTGCTTTGCCAGCATCAACATCTACCTGCAAGGGTTTGCCCGGCTTATCTGGAGCATGGCGCGCGAAGGCAAGTTGCCCGCCTCCCTGGCCCGGCTGTCCGCCCGGGGCGCGCCACTCAACGCCCTGTGCTGGGTACTCGCCATCTGCCTCGTCTCCATCACATTGATCCTCTGGCTCAGGCTGCCGCTCGATGAACTCATCCGCTACGCCAACGGCAACTTCGTGCTGGTCTATCTGCTCTGCATGGCGGCGGGCTGGCGCCTGCTTGGCGGCACGGGCAAGGGGCTGGCGGGGGTGAGTGTCTTGCTCTGCGCGGCCGTGCTGGTGGCGCTCGCCTCCCAGGTACTCTACGCCCTGTTGTTGAGTGCGGGTTACGGCTGCTTCTCCCTGTGGCGGCGCAGGCGCCGTCGCGCGGCGCCAGGTGACATCTGCGCCATCAAGTGAGCCTTCCTCTGGATGAGAAAAGCCCCGCAGTGCGGGGCTTTTTGCTGGCGATCAGATGTGGTGGTGCTTAAAGGTCTGGCAGGTCACTGCGCAGCAGGGCGTAGTGGCGCAGGGAGACAGGCCGATCCCCCTTCCACTCGCACTCCCGCGCCGTACCTTCGTAATGAAAGCCGGCCCGCTCCAGCAGGCGGGCGGAGGGGAGGTTGGGCTCTTCCACCACCGCCAGCAGCCGATGCAGCGCTGTGGTGCGGTAAGTCAGCGGGAGCCACAGTCGCAGCGCCGCGCTCATCACCCCCTTGCCCCAGTGTTCGGGATAGAGCCAGTAGCCCAGCTCGGCTCGCCGGTGCTCAGGGTCGGCGTCGTTGTAGCCGATGGCCCCCAGCGGTTCGCCCGTGTGCCGGTCACGAACGAGGTGCCAGGCGCCGCGACCCGTGCGGGTCAGCTCGACGTACCAATCCATCTGGGCCTGGCATGCCGTCAGGCTGTCGTAGCTGACGCCGTAGTAGGCGATGACTCGCGGATCGGAGAGGCCGCGATAGATGTGGGGCAGGTCGGCCTCGCTGACGGGATCCAGCCTTATTTCTGGCGGTGTAGTTGAAGTCATGGTGGCTCCTTGCGGCCAGCCGTGGCTGGCCGCTTGTGTTGAGTCAAACAGAGGGGGATGGCCAAGGTGGTTTATGGCTGTGCTCATGATTCGACAAGCCCGAGCAGGCCGGCCAGCCTTGCCAGCTCATGGCGCCACTCTTGCTGCAGCTGCGGGGTCTGGTGCCTGGGCTTGCGGGCGAGATCGGCGGCCAGCAGGGCATCGAGCTCATACCAGCGGGCCAGCAGGGCCTCTTCGTCATCCTCCGCACTGGCAGTGGCCTGGCGGGCGTCGTGCCCGGATGGCCCGCCAGCTAGTGGCCTCTGCTGCTGGTCGATCAGCTCGGCATAGGCCCGCTCGGCACTGTGGGCCTCCTGGATGCGTCCGTCTCTGATCAGCCAGAAGCGGTTGCAACTGCGCTCGATCAGATCCCGGTCGTGGGAGACCAGCAAGACGCCCCCGGGGAAGGCGTTCAAGGCCTCGGCCAACTCCTCCTTGCCCGCCAGATCCAGGTGGTTGGTGGGTTCATCGAGCCAGAGCAGATGGTGGCTGCCGAGCGATAGGGCAAGAAACAGCAGCCTGGCCCGCTCGCCCCCGCTCAAGGCGTGCACCCGTTGGCCATGGCGGGAGTAGGGGAAGCCTGCGCGGATCAGCGCCTGGCGCCGTGTCACCTCCGGCAAGGGCGCCAGGGGATAGAGGGCGTCGCTCAGGGTGGCGTTGTCGTCCAGCTGCTGCAGGGACTGATCGTAATAGGCGATGCTGGCGCCGGGGTGGCAGTACCAGCCTTCCCCCGCCACCTGCGAAGCCAGCTCACGCCAGCATTGGCGCAGCAGAGAGGACTTGCCGGTGCCATTGGCGCCGAGCAGGGCGACCCTGTCGCCAGCCCGCAACCAGAGATCCTCAGCCCGCAGCAGGGGCGGCAAGCCGGGGGCGGGGCGCACCTCGAGGGCTTCCAGTCGCATCAGTGCATCGGCGGGCAGTGCCTGCCCGTGCAGCTCGAGGCGCCAGGGGGCCGGCGCCGCGACAGTGCTCTGCTCCTCCTGCAGACGGATGATGCGTTTTTCCATGGACTTGGCCTGGCGCACCAGCTTCTCGTTGTCATACTCGCGCCCCCAGATGGCGAGGCGCTTGCTGCTGGCACTCAGGCGGTCTATCTCCTTTTGTTCGTCGGCCCGGCGCAGGCGGGCCTGCTCGTCCTCTTCGGCCAGCGCCACCCTGGCCTGATTGCAGGGCAGGGCGAAGCGGTGCAGTTGGCCATCTCGCAGGATCAGGGTCTCGCGGGTCACCCGATCGAGCAGGCGGGCATCGTGGGAGACCAGCACCAGGGCGCCCCGCCAGCCAAGGAGGAACTGCTCCAGCCAGAGCAGGGCGGGCAAGTCCAGATGGTTGCTGGGTTCATCGAGCAGCAGCAGGTTGGGCTGGCGCAACAGGGCGCGGCCTATCTGTAACCGGGTGTGCTGGCCGCCGCTCAGGGCGCTGGCGGGTAATTCGGCCTGCTCTTCGAGTTGCAGCTCGGTCAGCATCTTGTCCACCTGCCAGTCGGCGGCGGGGTCACCCCCCAGGGCATCCTGTAGCACTACGCGGGTGCCGAGCCCTTGCAGCCTTGGGGGCAGGTGCTGGGCCACGAACTCGCAGCGGCAGGGGGCGGCCTGCTGCACCCGTCCGTCATGGGGTTGCAACTCACCGGCCAGCAGGGCGAGCAGGGTGCTCTTGCCGCAGCCATTGGCGCCAATCAGGCCCAGGCGATCGCCGCTCTGGATGCCGAGATTGATGTGGTCAAACAAGGGGAGGTGTCCCGCAGTCATCTGCAGGGAGTGGGTACTCATCAGGGTCGTCATGCTCTTGCTCTCTTAAATCGCGGGATCAGAAATCCCTGTCATCAGGAGCGCTGGCGACAACGGTCGAGAAAGGTCTCGGTGTGGAAGGAGTCGGCTTTGCTCGAACCCGCTATCGCAGCGCGATGGTATGCAGGCAAGAGCAGGCAAATGTGCCGAACAGGCGGGCCGAAATGATCGGGCACGCTTGGATAACCATGTTTTACCTCCTTGTGTTTCGTTATGGCACGGTGCGGCGATTATAAGCGCAGAAAAAATAACCGTCTATTCACGGCGACGCCCTGCGGGGGAGGTGGGAAGGAACATCGTCAGATGCGGGGCAAAAAAACGCCCCGCTGGGCGGGGCGTGGTGATGGGTGTGTCAGTCGCGGGGGGTCTTGAGCGCCTGGATCACATCTTCATTGGGGGCCAGTCCCTCCACATGGTTGAAGCTGTCCAGCCCCTCCTGTGGATTGATGGTGAAGGCGTCGGCGCTCAGGTAGCTGCCGCTGCCGGCGCTTTCGACCACGACGATGAGCTCGGGCTGCTTGTCGCCATTGAGATCCAGCAGCTTGAGCTCCTTGATGCTGCCATCGCGCGGCAGCACCTTGCCGTCGATGAACTGATCCAGCGGGAACTGGGGGTTGGCGCCGGAGTAGAGGCGCACGTCGTAGCTGCCGGTGGAGGCAGGTTCGCCGCGCCCTTCGCTGACGGTCACTACCTGGCCTGAAGGGAGCGTCAGCTGTTTGAAGAGCCCGTCCGCCGCCTGGCTGGCGAGGGGCAGGGTGAGCAGGCCGAGAGTAAGGAATAAGGCTTTCATGGATGTGACCCTTGTTGCTGCTTGTCTTGCGGTGTCAGTGGGCAGGGGCCTGGCCCCGCCCTGTCTGTGGTCGACCCGGGGCCGGTTGTCGGCCAGCCCCTGTCGACCCTGTGTTTACCAGATCTTGACCCGTTTGGCCGGATCAAGATAGAGCTTGTCACCCGGCTGGATGTTGAACGCCTCGTAGAAGGCGGGGATGTTCGGCACCACGCCGTTGACCCGGTACTCCGGCGGCGAGTGGGGATCCGAGGCGAGCAGCATCTGCATCAGCTCGGGGCGATACATGCCCTTCCATACCTGGGCCCAGCCGAGGAAGAAGCGCTGCTCGCCGGTGAAGCCGTCCAGCACCGGGGCCTCCTTGCCATCCAGCGACAGCAGGTAGGCTTTGTGGGCGATGGTAAGGCCGCCGAGATCGCCGATGTTCTCCCCCTGGGTGAACTGGCCGTTGACGTACTGCCCCTTGATGGGCTCGAAGCGGTTGTACTGAGCCACCAGCCGGCTGGTGCGGAAGCGAAACTCCTTGAGATCCTGGGGCGTCCACCAGTCGCGCATCACGCCGTCACCGTCGGATTTGGCGCCCTGATCATCAAAACCGTGACCCATCTCGTGGCCGATCACCCCGCCGATGGCGCCGTAGTTGACCGCGTCATCCGCCTGCATGTCGAAGAAGGGGGGCTGCAGGATGGCGGCCGGGAAGACGATCTCGTTGTTGCTCGGGTTGTAGTAGGCGTTCACCGTCTGCGGCGACATGTGCCACTCGTCTCTGTCTACCGGCTTGCCGAGGCGCGCCAGGTTGTCGGCGTATTCGAAGGCGCGAGCCCGCTGCAGGTTGCCCACCAGATCATCGGCACGGATCGCGATGGCGCTGTAATCCTTCCACTTGTCCGGGTAGCCGATCTTGGGTCTGAACTTGGCGAGCTTGGCCAGGGCCTGGGTCTTGGTGGCTGGCGACATCCAGTCCAGCTCCTCGATGCTCTGGCCGTAGGCGGTGCGCAGGTTCTCCACCAGCTGCTCCATGCGGGCCTTGGCCTCTGGCGGGAAGTAGCGCTCCACGTAGAGCTTGCCCACTGCCTCGCCAAGGTTGTTGTCCAGCACCCCGAGCGCTCGCTCCCAGGGGGCGCGCTGCTTGGGCGTGCCGCTTAACGTGGTGCCGAAGAAGGCGAAGTTCTGGGCATCGGTCTGGCTGTCGAGGTAGGGGGCGAAGTCCGTGATGAGCTGCCACTTGAGGTAGGCCTGCCAGTCATTGACCGGGGTCTGCTGCATCACCTCGTTGAGGGCCGCAAGGTAGCTCGGCTGGCCGATGACCAGGCTCTGCTGCCCCGCAAGGCCTGCCTGGCCGAGATAGGCGTCCCAGTCGATGGTGGGGGCGAGGCGCTTGAGCTCGCTCACCGGCCCCTTGTTGTAGTTCTTCTCCCTGTCCCGCAGGGCCACGTTGTCCCACTGGATCTGGGCGAGCCGGGTCTCGAGAGCCAGGATACGCTTGGCCTTGGCCCCCGCATCCGCCTCGCCGAAGCGGCTCAGCATGGCGGCGATGTGCTGCTCGTATTTTTGCAGCAGCGCCTGGCTGGCGGCATCCGTCTTGAGATAGTAATCCCTGTCCGGCAGGCTGAGTCCGGATTGATAGAGGTAGACCGCATAGCTGTCCGGTGCCTTGGCGTCCGCGTCTATCCAGAAGCCGAACGGGGCGTTGCCACCGATGCGGCCGCTCTGGGCGAAGGCGCGGGCGAGGTCCTGAGGGGTTCGGATCTGCTCTATCTCGCTCAGCATGGGCAACAGCGGCGCAGTGCCCTTGGCGTTGCGGGTCTTCTGATCCAGATAGCTCTGGTAAAGACTCCGGATCTGCTGGGCCTGGGTGCCAGTGGCAGCCTTGCCGTCCAGCCCTTCCACCAGCACCCGCACGTCCGCCAGGGACTTGTCCCGCAGCATGTAGAAGGCGCCGTCGGCGGGCCTGTCGTCCGGGATCTTGGCGGTACCGAGCCAGTGGCCGTTCACGTAGCGGAAGAAGTCGTCACCGGGTTTGACCCGGGTGTCCATGTTGGCCAGCGCGAGGCCGGAGTGCTTGTCTGTCTGGTCCGGTCCCTGACTGCAGCCGGCCAGCAGGGCCAGCCCGATGAGGCCAGCCAGTATGCTTTTCTTATTGTTCATTTTTCTGATTCCAATTCGGGTTACTCAGCGTCCCTGCCCAGGTCGGGAGGAAACTCACTCTAGCAGTCGGGTTAGCGCTTGATAAGCCCGACTCTGCTAAGATCGGCCTGGTCGTATTGGGGAAGCCTATGATTTCTCGTATTTATTCTCGTTTTTGTCAGGCTCTGCCCGCACCGGAAGGTTCCCGGGGCCTGTTGGTGGCCTTCAGTGGCGGGCTCGATTCCACCGTGCTGCTGGTGCTGGCGGCCCGCTTTGCTCACGCCCACGGCCTCACCCTGCGCGCCCTGCACGTCCATCACGGCCTGAGCCTTCACGCCGACGACTGGGTGGCCCACTGCGAAGCGGTGTGTCAGCAACTGGCGGTGCCGCTCATGGTGGAGCGGGTGCGGCTCTCCCGAGGCAATGGCGACAGCCTGGAGGCCCAGGCGCGGGAGGCTCGCTATCAGGCCCTTGCCGCTCAGCTGGAGGAGGGGGAGTGGCTGCTTACCGCCCACCATCAGGACGATCAGCTGGAGACCCTGCTGCTGGCGCTCAAGCGTGGCGCCGGCCTGCGTGGGCTGGCGGGCATGGTGCCGAGCCAACCCTTTGCGGGTGGGCTGCTGCTGCGCCCCTTGCTCGAGGTGAGTCGGACCGAGCTGGCGGAAGCCGCGCAGTCACTTCCTTATGGCTGGGTGGAGGATGAGAGCAACGAGGATGTGAGCTATGACCGCAACTTCCTGCGCCAGCAGCTCATCCCCCAGCTCAAGGCCCGCTGGCCTGCCATGGCCCAGACGGCGGCGCGCAGCATGGCGCTGTGCGCCGAGCAGGAGGCGCTGATCAGCGAGCTGGCGGAGGCGGACTGGCAGGTGGCAGGTGAGGGCGATGTGCTGTGCATCGAGGCGCTGCAGCCGCTCTCCCCGGTGCGGCGCAACAACCTGCTGCGCCACTGGATCCGCCGCCTGGGGGGGGAGATGCCCTCCCGGGAGCTGCTGGGGCTGCTGTGGCAGGAGGTGGCGCTGGCGCGCGAAGACGCGAACCCCAGGCTGAGTCTGCAGGGGCTGGAGTGCCGCCGCTTTCAGGGGCGACTCCATCTGGTGCCGCCCGGCCTTGCCCCCCGTGAGGAGGTGTTGCCCACCCGGGCGGGGGAGACGCTCCGCCTGCCGGACGGACTGGGGACCTTCAGGCTGCTGTCATCGGATGGGGGGGAAGGGCTGCGCCCGCCACGGGAGGACGAGCCCCTGTCGGTACGTTTTCAGGTGGCGCCAGGCGTCATGCTCAAGCCGGTTGGGCGGGTTGGCAGCCGACGCCTGAAGAAGTTGTTGCAAGAATACGGGGTGCCTTCCTGGCAACGGGGACGCATCCCCATCCTCTACTACGGGGAGCAGGTGGCGCTGGTGGCCGGGCTCTTCGTCTGCGACGGATTTCTGGCGCCCGAGGGTGGCATGGCCTGGGAGTGGCGGCGTGCCGTCACCCTGGGCGCTGGCTGACGGCACGGGATAAACGGCGCCCTATTCGAGGATGCCCGCTTCGCCGGCCTTCTTGCGGGCGTAGAGGTGGGCATCCGCCGTGGCATAGAGCCGCTCCACGTCCATGCCAGAGTGCCAGCTGGCGGCTCCCAGGCTGCACCCCACCGAGAAGGCGCTGAGCTCCTTGTGGCTGTGCAGTACATGTTGCAGCCGCAGCCAGACCGGGCGCCAGGCCTCGGGGTCCGCGGGTTGCTGCAAGAGGGCAAACTCATCCCCGCCGAGGCGAAACGCCTGATCCGTGCCGCGAATGCAGCCTTGCAGCAGTTGGGCGAAGCGGCTCAGCACCAGATCCCCCACCGGATGACCCCAGGTATCGTTGACCTGTTTGAAACGATCGAGATCCAGCAGTACCAGCACCAGACCGTGGGGTTCCCGGCAGTGTTGCTCCACCGCCCGGCCGATGGCCTCATCGAAATAGGCGCGGTTGCCAAGCCCGGTCAGATGATCGAGCCGCACCTGCTGTTCCAGCCGGCTCAACCGAAGATAGAGCGGCAGAGGCAGGCAGAACAGTTGGTGATATTGCTCCAGCAGCCGTCGCTGGCCGTCGCTCATGGGCTGATCCAGCTCGTACTGCAACTGGCCGAGCAACTGTTCATGCTGGCCGCGCAGCTCGAAGCGATAGCCATGCAGCACCTGTCTGGCCTGGGGTGGGTGAGCGATGAGGCTGTGAGGCTGGCCGCAGTCGAGGTGGAGCGTGTGGATCCGGACAATCTTTGCCACCCGCTCGGCAAAGATTGCCAGCAGGGCGTCAAGATCCCGTTGCCTCAGCAGCTCCTGAAGTTGCTGATAAGGATCCTGTCCGGTCAACGGCGTGAGCCGCTCCATCTGCTGTACCCACTGCTCTATGCCGTGTCCGAAGCCGTTCAATGACGATGTGTTTTCCACGTTGCAGCCTTGCACTTCTCCACTCATTAGGCGGGTTACTGCAATCCTCGTGCCCAAAATATGTTCGATGGAAAACAAAGGCGCTGGCTAGGCTTAACGAGATGAAATGGGAGGGTAAATAACCCCAGTGTGCCGCTTGTCGCGAGCGCCCGGAAGAGGCGGGATCCTGTCCCGTAGCCCTGAAGATGACCGGACGGTGCGAGGAGCCCGATGCACAGTCTCATCATGCCATGGGGACAGATAAAAGAGAGGGATGTGTGTACGCCGATGTGTTGATCCTGCTGCTCTCCGCCGTCCTGCTGGTGGCCATCTTCCGACGCCTGGGTCAGCCGGTGATCCTCGCCTACCTGTTCGTCGGCATGTTGCTCGGCCCCCATGGCGCGGCCATCGTCACCGGGCAGGCCATGATGCAGACCATAGGGGAACTCGGCATCGTCTTCCTGATGTTCTCCCTCGGGCTCGAATTCTCGCTGCCGCGCCTGCTCGCCATGCGCAAGCTGGTGCTGGGGGTCGGCGGCCTGCAGGTTCTGCTCACCTCATTGCTGTTCTTCTGGCTCGGCTGGTGGTGGGGTCTGAGCCTGCCTCAGGCGCTGGTGGTGTCGGGCACCCTGGCCCTCTCCTCCACCGCCGTGGTGATCAAGCAGCTCGGGGAGTTGCAGCAACTCCATACCCGGCGGGCCCAGCTCGGGGTGAGCGTCTTGCTGTTTCAGGATCTGGCGGTGGTGCCGCTGCTGGTGATGATCCCCATACTGGCCAGGCCCGAGGTGCAGGGCAGCGCCTTGTTGGCGGAAGTCGCCTGGGCCTCCCTCAAGGGGCTGTTTGCCCTGTCAGTCTTGCTCGCGGTGGGAAAATGGCTGCTGCCCATGGTGTTTCACGAGGTGGCGCGGGCGCGATCCGATGAGCTGTTCGTGCTCAGTACCCTGCTGGTGGCCTTGCTGGCGGCCTCTCTGACCCAGTGGATGGGGCTCTCCATGGCGCTCGGGGCATTCCTGGCGGGCATGATGCTGGGGGAGTCCCACTACCGTCATCAGCTTGAGGTGGATATCAAGCCGTTTCGGGACGTCTTGCTGGGGCTCTTCTTCATCACCATCGGCATGACCATGGAGTGGACGCTGGTGGCGAACGCCTGGTGGCAGGTGCTGCTCTGCGTGCTCGGGCTCATCCTGTGCAAGTCGCTGCTGGTGCTGCTGGCGGGCCGGTTGATGGGGGAGCGCAAGCGCGATGCCATGGCGGCCGGCATCATGCTGAGCCAGGTCGGCGAGTTCGGCTTCGTGCTGCTGGCGCTGGCGAGCCACCATGGCCTGCTCGGTCACGAGATGGTCTCCCTGCTCATCGGCGTCGGGGTCATCACCCTTTCTCTCACCCCCTGGTTGGTGCAGCGGGCGCTGGGGCTCGCCCACTCCCTCACCGACGGGGCCCTGCTCTCGCGCGCCGGGGTCGCCCAGTCGGGGCTCAGCAAGCATCAGCATGTCATCATCGCCGGCTTCGGGCGTACCGGGCAGACCTGTGCCCGCTTTCTCAAACTCGAGGAGATTCCCTTTCTCGCGCTGGATCTCGATCCCGAGCGGGTGAGCGAGGCCAAGCTGGCGGGGGAGCAGGTGGCGTTTGGCGATGCCAGCCGGCGCGACATCCTGCTGGCGGCCGGTCTGATGCGGGCTCGCCTGGTGATCATCACCTTCGACGATCGCAAGCGGGTCGATGCCATGCTGACGCAGATCCGGGCGTTGGCGGGGGATCTCAAGGTGCTGGTGCGAACCCGGGACGACAGCTTCCTCGAGCACTACAAGCAGGCCGGGGCCTTCGAGGTGATCCCGGAGTCCCAGGAGGGTGCCCTGATGCTGGTGTCCCACCTGCTGGTCAACTGCGACGTCCCCCTAGGCCGGGTGATCCGGCGCATGGAGCACGAGCGCAGCAGCCAGTACCGCTTCCTACATGGCTTCTACTGGGGAGATCAGAGTGCGGGCAACCTGGAGACGGATCAGTTGCTGGAGCGGCTGCACCCCGTGTTGCTGCACGATCAGGCCTGGGCGGTTGGGCGTCGGGTGCGGGAATTGCCCCTGGGGGAGGTGCGCATCAAGGCGGTCCATCGCGGAGAGCGGAGCCTGGAGCCGAGGGCCGATCTGAGGCTGCTCGCGGGAGATCGGCTGGTGCTGTTTGGTACAGCCGTGGCCATGGAGCAGGCGGAGCAGCGCCTGCTGGAGGGGCATTAGGCCCTTATCCTGGCGACGACTCCCCTGGTGACGCAGCCTGTTCAGGCCTCCTCGCGGATCCGCTCTTCGATGTCCAGGAAAGACTCGATGTGCTGACGTTGCGCCATTGCATCCTGATACCCCAACCTTATCAACTGCTGACAGTAACCCGGGTGAAACATCAGGAAGCTGGCCAGACTGCTGCTCTCCTGGCCGTTCACCCCCAGTACCCGCAGCAGGCGGCGCAACTGGGTCGGCAGCTTGGGCAGGTAATCGAGGGCGATGAGGTCGAGATCCTGGCTTGGCCTGATGACGCAGGTCTCCATCTGGCGCAGCTTCAGTCGGTTGCGCTCCCGCGGCGGGATGAGCGACAGGGTCTGGTTGATGCGCCCCAGTCGCTCCAGATCCGAATTCAGGGTGTCGGAGAAGACGGTGTTGAGCAGGTGGCTGGCGATGTTGGAGCTGGTCAGGCGGCTCTGGTGCGGGGACGCGCCCCCCTGATGGGGTGAATCCAGCGTCACCAGCAGGATCCGCTCTGCGCCCAGGTGAATGGCGGGGCTCAGGGGGCTCAGCTGGTGGATGGAGCCGTCACCATAGAAACGATCGCCTATGGGTGTGGCGGGAAAGACGAAGGGCAGGGCCGCCGAGGCCAGCAGGTGATCCGAAGTGAGCAGGGTGCGCAGGCCGCGCCGCCTGGCCCGCTCCCAGGGCTGATGCTCGGCCCGCCCCTGGAAGAAGGTGGTGGAGAGGCCGTCGTCATAGTCGGAAGCCGTGATGGCGATGGCCTCCAGGCTGCCGTAGAGGATGTTGTCATCGATACGGTGATAGTCGATAAGCTGATCGAGCAGGCGGCGCAGGGGGGCATTGTCGAACAGGTGGAAGGCGAGGTTGCTCTGGGGGCTGATGAGACCGGCCGAGCCCTGATACAGGGTGCGCCACAGCAGCTGGCAGGGATGAAAGTCGAAGATGTGATGGGTCTCGAAACGGCGCCATACCCACTCCAACTTGCGAACCCCCAGGTGAAAACAGGAGGCGTAGCACGCCAGCGCCGTGATGTTGAGGGCTCCCGCCGAGGTGCCGCACAGTATGGGGAAGGGGATGCCGAGGTTGCGGGGATAGAGCTCGGCCACTGCCTTGAGGACGCCGACCTGATAGGCGGCGCGAGCACCACCACCGGTCAACAGGAGAGCTGTATTGGGTCTGGCCATGCTGCTGTCCCTTATTGTGATAGCGCCACGGCTGATAAAAGGAGGTCGGCCATGATGCTGCGCCTTATTGTGATTGCAAGGGCGGGGTGCCACCGCGCAATTTAACTATAAGACGTTGTATCCCGGATAAAAATGGGCCGCCTCATCATTTTTTGAGGCGACCGGTACGGCGGGATCAGGCCGTGCCTCTGGGCTGGGTCAGCTGATCGAAGGCGGCGAACACGGGGGGGCTTGTCAGGATGCGACCATGGCCTAGCCCACGGGTGCTGACCAGTCGGGTGCGGCCATCCTCTACCGCCCGCAACGAGTCTTTATGGGGGGCGAACCTGTCCTCCTCGTCGTGAACGATGAGGGCCGTCCCCTGGCGGCGGGCGAGACGACCCAGGGGGTCGACAGTGCTCAAGGGATGCTGGTATTCGTGCTCGATCTCCTTGACCACCGCATCGAACAGCCGGATGGAGTAGCCGGAGCGGGCCACCATGCCATAGAGCTGGGGCACATAATCGAGCACGGGCGAGATGAGCAGCAGCGGCAGCGTGTCGAGGGCGGGGTGGCGGCTGCTGAGGGTGACGGCGCCCCCCATGCTGTGGGTGATGACCCCCTGAACTGGGCCGACGCGCGCTAGGATTTCGTCGAAGGCGCACACGAAGCGGGGCAGGTGCCCCGTGCTGCCCTCGCTCTGGCCGTGGGCGGGGTGATCATAGGCCAGCGCGGTGAAGCCCTGGGCGGCGATATGGTTCATCAGCGGGTAGAACTGGCTGGCACTGCCGGACCAGCCGTGCATCAGCAGCCACACCGGGCCCTGGCCAAGCCGGTAGCTCATCAGGGTACCCTCACCGGTGTGGATGGCCTGCTGCACCAGCCCGGCGGGGGCGGCGATCTCCCGGGTTGGGCGCTGCGGGGTCAGCAGCAACTTGCTGGCGGTGCGCTTGGCGTGGGCCGGTGCCAGTGCGTGGTGCAACCGGGTGCCAAGCCCCAGCAGCAACTTGCTCGGGCTGACGCGGCGGGTGTTGAAATAGATCTTGCTGCTCATGGTCATCCTGTGGTTTTTATGTGCGAACGGTCGTGCTTTTTTGTCTGTTTTTAAAAAGAAGAACCAGAACCTCAGCGCCAGCTGGTCAGCAGATCTTCCACCTCGGGCCAGAAGTGGCGGGCCGGATCCTGACACAAGTCCAGCGCATTGAACACCTGATCTCCCAGATAGAGGCCATATAGCCGGTAGACGGCGCGCCAGGGATCCAGATCCCTGCGCCATTCTCCCTTCTCCTGGCCCTGCACCACCTGGCGAGCCAGATAGTCGAGCCAGAAACGCACCAGCTGGCGGGCCGCCTGCTGCACCTCCCCCTCCTGGGCTGAAGTCCAGGCGTCGAGGAACATGCAGCGTCCGGCAAAGCTCTGGTTCCACGCCAGCCAGGCCTGCAGCAGGGCCAGCAGTTTCTCCTGCTGGGAGCCGTGCCGTTGCTGGCGCACCGGCTGGATCACCCGCTCCCGGAACACCTCGGCAGAGTAGGCGAGCACGGCGATCTGCAGGTTGTCGCGAGACTGGAAATGGGCAAACAGGCCGCTCTTGGACATTTCGCATGCACTGGCCAGCGAGCCTATGGTCAGGCTCTCGAGCCCTTGCTGGCTCGCCTGCTCGAAGGCGGTCTGCAAAATGTTGTCGCGGGTCAGACGGCCCTTGCTCATCGCACTCTCCTCTCTGGGTTCTGCAGCATAAAGTACGATCGTGCTAATTGTCGAGCAACAAACCGCCATAGTGGTGGAGACAAGCTGCTGACTCAGCTGTCCTTGATGTCCATCTGCTGCAGGGCGATGACCGCCTGGGTGCGGTTCTTGACCCCGAGCTTTCTGAATATGGCGGTGATGTGGGCCTTGATGGTGGCCTCGGAGACGTTGAGCTCCCAGGCGATCTGCTTGTTGAGGCTGCCGTCCCGCAACATGATCAGCACCTTGTATTGCTGGGGGGTGAGGCTGGCCAGCTTGCTGGCAAAGTCGGGGCCATCCTCGGACTCAGGGTGGAGGGAGATCCCTTCCGGCACCCAGTTGTCCCCCCCGATCACCGTATTGAGGGCGCTGACCAGCTCCTTCATGGGCACCGACTTGGGAATGAAGCCCAGGGCCCCGAGTCGCAGCACCTGCTGGATGATGGCGGCATCTTCCGAGGCAGAGACCACGACGATGGGCAAGTCCGGGTACTGGCCGCGCAGATAGGCCAGCCCCTCGAAGCCATTGGCCCCCGGCATCTTGAGATCGAGCAGCAGCAGATCGACTTCGGGGTGCTCCGCGAGCAGGTGGGTCAGGCTGTCGATGGAGTCGGCCTCCAGCAGCCTGGCCTCGTCGATGGCCATGTGCACCGCTTGATAGAGGGCGCCCCGAAACAGGGGGTGGTCATCTGCGATGACGATGGTAAATTGGCTGTCCATTGCTCACATTTTTGCTAACTGATTGTTTTGAAAAATCAAACTAGCACTGCTCCCCAAGGGGGTCAAACTCGCTGGTGTGCAAATGTGAGGCGACCATGAGATGTCGTGCCAACGGGGCCGACGGGGTGGTCATGAACAACCCAACGCAGGAGGCAATTGATGGGATCCTTGGTATTGACGGTAGGCACAGGTTCCACCTGGGCAATGCGGGCGTCACTGGTGCTCGCCATGAGCGGGCTGGAGTGGCAGGAGCAGGTGTTCGATCTGGAGGATGCCAAGGCGTTGCAACGGCTCAAGCGCACGGCGCCGGCCGGGCTGGTGCCCTGGCTGGATGACGGGATGCTGCGCATCCACGACTCCCTCGCCATCGCCGAGTATCTCCACGAGCTGTGCCCGGCGCGCCACCTCTATCCGACGGACCGGGCCGAGCGGGCATTGGCCCGCAGTCTGTGCGCCGAACTGCACGCGGGCTTTGGCCAGATCCGCAGTCGTCTGCCCTTCTTTTTGGGAGCGCCGACCCAGAGCGAGCCGCCGGTAGAGACCATCGGCGAGCTGGCTCGCTTGCAGACCATCTGGTCCCAGGCGAGAGGGCGCTTCTACTTTGGGGAGGCAGGGATCCTGGATGCCTTCTATGCGGTGATGGCCTATCGGTTGGCGAGCTACGGCATTTCGCTGCCCGGTCAGGCGGGCGCCTATCAGCAAGCCTTGCTGGCCTGGCCCCTGTGGCAGGAGACCCTGGTCAAGGCACGGCTGCAGTGGCCGGCCATCGCCCGGCAGTCGGCATGAAGTGTGCCTGTGCAATGAGAGAGGGGAGCCACTGGCTCCCCTCTTCGTTTGTCCGATTCGTGCCCGGTTATGGCTGCCGGCCGGCGAACACCACCACCACCTTGTCCTCCCCCTTCTCCCGCACGAAGGCGTAGGGGGCATCGGACAGCTTCTTGTGGCTGCCTGCCGCCACCGCCGGGTGGGCAGCGCGGAACTGGCCGAGTTGCTGCCAGTGCTTGACCAGATCGGCCTTCTCGCCGCTCCCCAGCTCCTGCCAGTTCATGTCGGATCGCACGCTCTGATCGAACACGCCGCCATCCTTGGCGAGCCCGCGGCCGGACTCGTCCCCGTAGTAGAGCTGGATGCCCCCCGGCAGCATCATGAAGCTGCTCGCGACCCGTCGTTGTAGCGGCACGTCCTGATAGTCGCCGAAGAACAGCTTGGTGTCGTGGGAGCTGATGTAGCTCAGCACGTTGAACTCGGGATCCTGGTTGATGCGGCTGGCGTAGCTGGCATAGGTGGGCTCGGCGCCCGCCATGCACTGGGCCTGGGGCAGGGCGAACTCCCGCTGATAGTCGAAGTTGATCAGGGAATCGAAGCCGTTCTGATACCAGAAATCCTTGGCGACCCCGTGATCCCATACCTCGCCCACCATGTAGAAGGGCAGATCGTCGAGGGCCTTGTCTGGGTTGGCGGCCTTCCACTCCTTGAGCGCGGTGGTGCCCGCCTGCTTGAGCTTGGCCCAGACCGCGGGCTCCAGATGCTTGACGGTGTCGGCCCGGAAGCCGTCTATGCCAAAGCGACGCACCCAGTCGGTGTGCCAGGCGATGAGGTAGTCGCTCACGGTGGCGTTGGGCAGGGTCTTGGCCCGGGTGTCTTTTTTCGCCGCCAGCAGCGGCGGCAGGCCCACCGGCTTGGTGGACTCGGTCAGGAAGTCCGGCAGCCCCGCCACCGAGCCGGTGACATCGTCGGTGCCGGGCTGCAGGTAGCCGGGCAGGCCGGCGCGCACCCAGTCAGGGCCCCACCATTTGCTGCTCCAATCGCTCGATTGATAGTCGATAAACTGGTTGTAGCCATGCCAGTTGAGGCCACCGCTCGGGCGCCACTCGTTCCAGCGGGTCGGCAATTTGCCGGTGTTCTGGGTGAGATCGGTGAGCCCCAGATCCTGCAGATCCGCCAGGGTGGCGTAGCCGGCGTGGTTCATCACCACGTCCAGGATGATCCGCATGCCGCGCTTGTGGGCCTCGTCCACCAGGGTCTTCAGGCTCTCCTCGTCGCCGTAGTTGGGGTCAATCTTGGTGAAGTCGAGCGCCCAGTAGCCGTGGTAGGCGTAGAAGGGGAAGTTGCCCTGTTCGCCACCGCCGATGAAGCCGTGCACCTGCTCCACCATGGGGGTGATCCAGATGGCGTTCATGCCGAGGGACTTGATGTAGTCGAGCTTCTCGGTCAACCCCTTGAAGTCGCCGCCATGCCAGGTGGCGACCTCGTCCTGACCATCTTTCTGGCGGCCGAAGCTGTGGTCATTGGCGGGATCGCCGTTGTGGAAGCGGTCGGTCAGCAGGAAATAGACGCTCGCCTGCTCCCAGCTGAAGGGCGCGGGTTTGGCCGCCTTGACCGGCTCTAGCAGCAGCAGGCCGCCGCTCTCCTTGCTCGGTGTCAGGGTCAGCTTGCCGCCCTTGACCACGGCTTCCTGTCCCGAGTAGGCATCCCGCAACCGGGTGCCGTCGGGCCAGACTCCCTTGAGTGATGCCGTGACCGGGCCGCCGTCCCAGGTGATACAGGGCTCTGTGGGGGGTTGGCGCTTGAACTCGCTCTTCTTGGTCGCCCGCAGCACCTTGAGGCTGGGGGTATCCGGGTTGAAGGTGAACTCGTAGTCACCGGCCAGCATCACCCTCAGGGTGAAGCTCGCCCCCTTGCTGCACTTGTCCATGGGCTGGGCTGTGCCGAAGGGGAGCGGCCTGGCCTCGGTCGGCCCGAAGCTGGTGCCACAGCTGTTGCCCGCATCGGCGATGCGGATCTGGTGGCTCCCCTTGTCCAGCCTGTGGGTCAGGGTGACGGTGCCCTTGTCCAGCGTCAGCGCCTCGGCCACCGGTTTGCCATCCACGTGGAGATGTACCTCGGGGGCTGCCAGCGCCTGACCGACGAACAGTGGCGTGGCCAGCAGGGCGAGCCACAGGGAGGATGGGCGGAGATCGAAACGAGGCGAGGGACGCATAGGCCATTCCTTGAGCTGAGTGAGGATATCGGGTTCCGTTGAGGCACTCATTCTAGGGGCCCTGCGGGTAGGCTTGGACCGGCAAAATGCCGATTTGTGAGGTCAGTTCAAATGGTTACGTTTTCAAGCCCGGCAAAGTGTGATGGCCGCCCTGCTGCCCGCAGCGCGGCGCCATAAAAAATGCCGGTCGATGGACCGGCATGTTCAGGTGGGGCTGTTCGCCTGCGGGGGATCGTTCGTCAGACGGTAAAGAACTTGAAGTTGACGAAGGCCACCGCGATGAAGGAGGCGACCATGCCGCTGATGCAGAGCACCGCAGGGCGGATGGACGGCCAGCGATGGGCCAGCAAGATGATGGCCAGCAGGGTCGGGTAGAGGCCGAACATGTAGCGCGGCATGGCGTTGAGCCCGGTCATCAGCGGTATGGTGCAGCAGATGAACATCAGGGTCGCCTCGGCCCAGCGCTTCTGGCTGAACAGGTAGCCGTTCAGGCACCAGCCGAAGATCACCATGATGGAGAGGTAGGCCTTGCGACCGCCCAGCTCGAAGCCGCTCAGCCACCAGTCCAGGGGGCTGTCCATGTAGCGACCCCAGGCGACCTGGATGTGCTTGAAGGCGAGCGCATCCCCGGTCAGGTGATAGAGGTAGACCATGTATGAGAAGAGGCCGAGGGGGATGAGCCAGAGGGTGAACACCACCTTGAAAGCCCGCTCGGTGAAGCGGAAGAATTCGCGCCAGCCATAGGCCTGCAGCGCCAGGATCAGCACGGGGAACACCATCATGACCCCCAGGTTGCGGGTCCCGGAGATGAATATCCCGAGGAAGGCCACCATCAGCCACTGCTCGCGGTAGGCGAACAGGAACATCCCCAGCATCAGCGCCATGAACATGGACTCGGTATAACCGGAGACGAAGTAGGCGGAGAAGGGGGAGAAGGCCAGCAGCCAGACCCCGAAACGGGCGGTCTCATCCCCCAGCTTGAGCTGGCGCAGCACCAGCAGCATCAGCGGCAGGCTGATGAAGAAGGCGATGTTGGCCACCAGCATCAGGCCGATCAGGCTCTCGATGTTGAGCAGGCTGGAGAGCCCGCCAGCAAGCATGGGGTAGAGCGGCATGAAGGCCCAGTTTGCCGCGTTGCCCTTGCTAAGCCAGCGTGGGTAGAGGTCGTAGCCGTTCTCGATAATGCGCTGGAACCAGACGCAGTCGAACTGGCAATAGGCTTGCAGCGGGCCTATGTCGGGGGCGCCGTAGAGCTGGACGCCGAAATAGCCCATGCCGTACAGGGCCACCCGGCTCAGCACGAAGGCGGCGATGATCATCAGCCAGTCGCGGCTGCTGATGCGCAGTGACGGGCGATAGGGGAGGGCATCCCCGGCGAGGGGAGGGGTATTGGTCATGTCATTCATCAGGCAAAAACCCAGACGCGAGAGAGTATGTAGGTGAGTACGGTAACGGTCAGGGTGGCAATCACCACCGGCAGCAGTCCGGAGAGGCCCGCAAACAGCAGGCCGCTCAGGATCAGGTTACGCACCGCCAGGGAGAAGAGGGCCACCAGCAGAAACTTGCTGGCGGCACCCTGCTTCTGGAAGGTGATGTAGCGATGGCCGAAAAACGAGAACCAGAACGCGATGGCAAAGGCCAGGGTCGTGACCAGGTGCTCAGAGATGGCGGGCCAGGTATGGAACAGGGCGATGGAGGTGCCCAGATCGACGAGGGTCGCCCCCCCGCCGACAAAACCGAAGCGAACCAGCCGCCAGAATTCCTCGCGGGAGATCATTGGGACGCCGGCTCCTGCTTGTCCGCATCCTGCGCCTTTTCACTCTGGGTTGCCGCCGCATCCGGCTGCTTGCCCGCATCCTGCCGGGCATACTGGCCGTAGACTCCCTCGATAAGGTAGACGGGGCGCTGCTTCACTTCCACGAACATGCGGCCTATGTACTCGCCTATGATGCCGAGCGATAGCAGCTGAATGCCGCCGAGGAACAGCATCACCGACATCAGGGAGGCGTAACCCGGTACGTCGATGCCGAAGAACAGCACCTGGGTGATGATCTTGAGGATATAGAGGAAGGCGATGAAGGAGACGCCGACCCCGACGTAGCTCCACACCCGCAGCGGCCAGCTGGAGAAGCTCATCAGGCCGTCGAGGGCGAAGTTCCACAGCTTCCAGTAGTTGAACTTGGTCTCGCCGGCGTGGCGGGCGGGGCGCTCGTAGGGCACGCCGACGGCACGGAAACCAGCCCAGGCGAACAGCCCCTTCATGAAGCGGTTGCGCTCGGGCAGTTGCTTGAGAGCCTCGACCACCTTGCGATCGATGAGTCGGAAGTCACCGGCGTTCTCCGGCAGCTTGGTGCTGGTGGATAGGGCGTTGAAGAAGCGGTAGAAGCCGCCTGCGGTGAGGCGTTTCATCGGGGTGTCGGCGCTGCGATCCACCCGGATGCCGTAGACGGTGTCATAGTCGCCGGTCTGCCACAGCTTGACGAATTCCAGGATGAGGGCGGGGGGATCTTGCAGATCCACGTCCATGGGGACCATGGCATCGCCCTTGGCCTGATGCAGGCCTGCGGTCATGGCCGCTTCCTTGCCGAAGTTGCGGGCCAGGTTGACCAGGGTCACGCGGGGATCGCGGGCAATGGCCTGTTCGACCACTTCACGGGTGCGGTCGCGGCTGCCGTCATTGACGAACACGATTTCAAGCCGGTCTTTGAGGGGAGCCAGTTCGGCATCTATCGCGCTGATGAAGGCGTCTATGCTCTCTTCCTCGTTGTAAACGGGCACGACCAGAGAGAGTCGAAAATCGGCATGCGACATGGGAACTTCCTTATTGAAAGAATTATTTTATAAGACTACTGATGCTGGGATCTTCAGCTTCACTGCGCGACGGTCAGGCGTACCGACTGGACGTTGAGCGGTGTCGGAGCGGAGAGCGCAAGGAAGTTGGGATGCTTGGGATCGGCCGTCAGGGAGTCGCCCGGCAGGTTGAGCCTGATTTCGTTGATGCCCGCTTTGGCCAGCTTGACCGTGGTGGTGAAATCATGGCCGAGCGCCACCTTGAGCAGGGTGCCGGCTTGCGGACTGTTGATCCTGGCCTGGATGGTGAGCTGCTCAGGTTGAGCCTGCTGCTTGGGCAGCACGAAATAGAGTCCACCCTGACCGCTCAGCTCGGTGCCTTGCTCGCTCGGCTTCTTGGCCCAGCCTTCGCTCGAGAGGAAGCGGCTCGGTTTGGTCAGGTTGAGTTCGTTGCCCGGCTGGTAAGTCATGCTGGAGTTGTGTTCCCAGAAGCGGGTCTTGCCTTCCAGGTAATAGAGTTTGTAAGCCAGGCTCACATTGGGGTGAGCGGCCAGGTAGAGGGTGTAAAGGTAAAAACCGCTCAATGCCAGGATGGCAGCCAGAAAACCGAACTTTTTGTAGGTCATATTACTCACTCGATGCCCGACGGATAGGTAGGCTGGATTCGCGCATATGCTAATCCAATTGCAAAAAAAGCATAGTGGATCACAAAAATAAATTTGCTCACATATTAACCCCCAATCCCCCTGCGTACCAAGGGGCTTTGGTGTCGTGCGCATCCTGCTTTTGTGGCGGGCATCCAGTGTGACCTGGGCCCTGTCCTGCCCATGGCCTTATCAGGCAAATGGCTGATATAGTGCATCGCTGTGGCAGGATCTGTCGCCATTTTCGTTTGACAGAATTAAGATGACCCGTCCCGCCGTCAAGGATGACCCATGAGACTGCTCTTCCTGTGTGTGCTCTGCTGTTTGCCCCTTCACTCGCTGTTGGCTCAACCGCTCTGTCCTTCCCCGCTGCGTGTCGGTTTCGATGACTGGCCCCCTTACCACTATTACCAGCAGGATGGCGACAAACGGCGGCTACGCGGCTTCGCGGTCGACTATCTCAACGCCGTCTCGGCCCGGCTGGGATGCCGTCTCATCTATGTAGAGCGTCCCTGGAAGCGGGGGCTGCACGAGCTGGAACTGGGGCGGCAGGACATCGCCATGGAGGCCTACTTCACTGAGGACAGGGCGCGCTATGCCTGGTTCTCCACCGCCTACAATCCGGGGAGGACGGCGCTCTGGGTGCGCAAGGCCGGTACCGACGATGAAACGGATCTGGGGAGCTGGCTGGCTCAGGGCCACCGGCTGGGGATCACCCGGGACTACTACTATGGTGCCGAGATCTCCGAACTGCTGCGCCGATACCCTGATCAGGTGAGCGCAGTCAATGACGTGCAGAATTACCGCAAACTGGTGCTGGGTCGGATAGACGGATTTCTCGGGGATAGTTTGGCCACTCCCTGGGGTCTGAAGAAAGAGGGGCTGTCGGAGGAGGTGGTCCCCCATGTGATGGGGATCTACGAGACGCCGACCTCTTTCATGTTGAGCAAAAAGACGATATCGAACGAATTTGTACAGCGATTCAATCAGGCGATCATGGCCGTTGGCAAGAGCGGGGAGCATGCGCTCATCTGGCGACGCTACACCTCCGCCCGCTAGCAAAGTCGCCGCCATTCCCGCATCATGGGCACCTGACCGTTGCGCCTGACAGGCCGAAGTGAACCGATTTGAGGCAAGCGTGGTAAGAAGCATGGGTAAGAAGTATTGGTTGGCATTGGCAAACCTTATCTGGCTGGGCTGCTGGCCGGCTGGCATGGTCCATGCCAGCACAGAACAGATGGTGGTGGCCAGTCCCAGCATCCAGCATGACTGGTATCAGAACAGCACCGCAGAACAGGCTCGCCATGAGCTGGAGCTGCAACTGCAGGAGGCGGTGCTTGCCCAGTTGCATCCGGATTTCTATCGGCTCTGGCAGCAGTTGCAGAAGACCCCGGCCGATCGGCGCGGCGCCCTCTACGACGAAGCCTTCGGCAAGCTGGCGCGTTTCCAGCAAGCCTGGCGCGCCATGGACCTGGTCGCCCGCGAGCAGATGCAGACCCTCAAGCTGGACCTGACCAAGCCCCTGGCCCATGAGCCCCTGGGTGACAACCTGCTGGATCAGGTCAAACAGCTCAGGCCCCAGGTCGCCGAATATGAGGCCGTACGCGATGAAGTGCGCAAGCTGCTGGCCATGCCCATGGCCAAGCATTGGCCGACCCTGGACATGCCGACCCTGCGAGCCGGGGAGAGCGCTACCGAGCTCGGCCAGATCCGCTCCATCCTCAACGAGCTGGGGGACGGTGCCCCGAACCACCAGGATGCCACCTATGACGCCGAGACCGAGCAGGCCATCAAGCAGTTCCAGCGCCGCCATGGCCTGACAGCCGACGGCATCATCGGCCGTCAGACCCGCTCCTGGCTCAATACCGGGCCGCAAGTGCGCGCCAGCCTGCTGCTGCGCAACCTGTGGCGTCGGGATCTGGTGGATCACCTCGCCGGCCGCTACGTGCTGGTCAACATCCCGGATTACCGTCTGAGTGTGGTGGAGTCCGGCAGCGAGGTCTTTACCAGTCGGGTCATCGTCGGCAAGGAGCAGCGGGCCACCCCCATCCTTGCCAGCGAGATCCGCTCCATCGTGCTCAATCCCGCCTGGCATGTGCCGCGTTCCATTCTGAGCAAGGACATTCTGCCCAAGCTGGGACGGGATCCCGCCTATCTGGACCGCGAACAGTTCGAGGTGATCGACGGCGAGGGCAATCCGGTGCAGTTCAGCGAAGATGGCTGGCACCATGCGCTGGCATCGGGCTTCCCCTATCGGTTGCGGCAAAAGCCGGGGGATCACAATGCCCTGGGGCGCTACAAGTTCTACCTGCCGAACAACGATGCCATCTACCTGCATTCGACGCCGCGCAGGGCTCTGTTCGAGCAGGGGGCACGTGCCTTCAGCTCCGGTTGCATCCGGGTCGAGCATGCGGACGATCTGGCCGAGCTGCTGCTCGCGGACTCCCGCTATCAGCCGGACAAGGTCGCCAGCATCCTGAAAGAGACCCAGACCAAGTGGTTGCCGTTGACTACCCCTATCCCGGTGTTCACCGTCTACTGGAGCAGCTGGATCGATGAAGAGGGGCGCCAGCAACTGCGCAATGATATTTACGGATTCGATCGAGTGAGCTTTCAGAGCCGCTTGCTGTGATCCCCGCCACAGAGTGAAGAGCCCGGCCAGTGCCGGGCTTTTTCATGGGCCTTTGCGGTTTGACATGACTTTTACGGGCGGGTAGTTTCGGCCTCTGTATCAAATTCATTCACCACTGTTACTTCACTCTGGAATGGACGGACAACGGATGCTGGAACAAGAGATAAGCCGACGCCGTCTGCTGCTGGGGGCCGGTTGCCTGATGGGGGCCAGCCTGCTGTCGTTCCCGGCCGTGGCGAGCCGCAGTACCACAGGGCGTGAACTCAGCTTCTTCAACCTCAATACCGGCGAGCGGGTCAACGCCAGCTATTGGGAGAATGGTCGTTATCTGAACGATGGTCTGGCGGAGCTCAACCATATCTTCCGCGACTATCGCCGCAACGAGGTGTTCAACATCGACAGGAAGCTGTTCGATCAGCTGTTTCTGCTGCAGCACAAGCTGGGCCGCAAGGGGGAGATCCAGCTCATCTCGGGGTATCGCTCCCCGGCCACCAATCGCCAGAAGCGCCAGCGCAGCCGTGGCGTCGCCAAGCACAGCTACCACACCCTGGGACAGGCGGTGGATGTACGCATCCCCGGTGTGCAGCTGGCGCACCTGCGCAAGGCTGCCCTGAACCTCAAGGTCGGCGGCGTGGGTTACTACCCCTCCGACAATTTCGTCCACCTCGATACCGGCCCGGTGCGCAGCTGGTAACGGGTTGGCACAGGGCAGCCTTGAGCTGCTAGGCTCTGGGCACTATCCAGAGGAGAGACAGATGAAGCAGATTCTGATCGGGGGCCTGATCGCCCTGCTGCTGACCGGGTGCAGCAAGCTGAACCGGGAAAACTACGACAAGCTGAAGATGGGGATCACCTATGCCGAGGCGAGCGCCATCCTTGGCAAGGCGGAGCGCTGCGACGATGCGCTCGGTACCACCAGCTGCGTCTGGGGCGGGGACGGCAAGAATATCAAGATCCGTTTCATCGCCGACAAGGCCACCTTCTTCAGTTCGGAAGGGATCAACTGAGTCAGTTTTTTCACTGCCATCAGCAACAAAAAAGCGCCATCCGGCGCTTTTTTGTTGTGTGCAATCCAGCCAATCTGGCCAGAAACTGGCGCGCTCAGTGGGTGGCGTACTGGTAATTGAAGGTGGGGAGTCCCCACTTGAAGCGCACCGCCAGCAGCCGCAGCACGAAGCCGATGCCGATGGCCCCGAAGGCGGCCCAGTCATTGGGCAGGCCCTGATCCAGTGCGAAGCAGTAGAGAGCTGCCGTCACCAGTGAGACGGCGGCGTAGAGCTCGCGCTTGAACACCAGCGGGATGCGCTGGCACAGCAAGTCCCGCAGCACGCCGCCAAACACCCCGGTCACCACCGCCATGATGCAGGCGATGCCGGCCCCGTGGCCCATCTCGAGCGCTCGGGCGGCGCCAAAGATGGAGAAGACCACCAGCCCCAGGGCATCGAGGGCCAGGAACAGCTTGCCGAGATAATGCATCAGCGGGGCCGAGATGACGCCTGCCATGGCTGCCCCCGCCACCAGCAGCACATATTCGGGGTGCTCCACCCAGAGCAGGGGGTAGTGCCCCAGCAGCACATCCCGGATGGTACCTCCCCCTATGGCCGTCGCCGAGGCGATGATGACGACACCAAACAGATCCATCCGCCGCCGGCCCGCCGCCAGCGCGCCAGTCATCCCTTCGGCCACCAGGCCGAGCAAGAAGAGTGCATGTAACATGAGTTATCCCAGGGTGCGAGAAAGGCCCGCATCCTAACAAGCCTGGTCTGGCACGACAAGCACTCTCACCTTTGCATTAGATTAAGTAATGAAAAAGGGGGCCTATGCCCCCGTTTTTGGTTATGACTGCGTGGCTCAGCGGCGGAGCTGCTTGCTGCGATACTGATCCACCCACATGGCGGTGGCGCCACAGATGGCGACCGGCATCACGAACAGATTCACCACCGGGATGGCGGAGAAGAGGGTGACCAGGGCGCCAAAGCTCAGGCACTTGCCGCGGCGCTGCTTCAAGGCATCGCGCATGGTGATGAAGCTGATCTTGTGGTTGTCAAATGGATAGTCGATGTACTGGATCGCCATCATCCAGGCGCTGAACAGGAACCAGAGCACAGGGGCCAGGGTCTGGCCCACCACGGGAATGAGGAACAGGATCAGGCAGCCGATGGCCTTGGGCAGGTAGTACTTCAGCTTGGTCCACTCCCGGCTGAAGGTGCGCGGCACATCCTTGACCACGTCCAGCATGCCGG
Organism: Aeromonas media; assembly: GCF_020423125.1. Taxonomy (NCBI): domain Bacteria; kingdom Pseudomonadati; phylum Pseudomonadota; class Gammaproteobacteria; order Aeromonadales; family Aeromonadaceae; genus Aeromonas; species Aeromonas media. Next base: position 3,299,896 of record NZ_CP075564.1, on the reverse strand, counting down.
TGTCGCTCACCGCCTCGCCGGTGAGGATCTGCTCCACCTTCTCCGCCAGCAGGCCGTTGAAGGGGGCCGCTATCCAGTTGATCACCGAGCTGAAGATGAAGGAGAACACCACCAGTATGGTGATGAGGGCGATGGGCCACAGCAGGTAGTCGAGCCAGGAGAGCCAGGCCGGGATCTGCTGATGCAGCCAGGCGAACAGGCCGTCGAGTTGCAGCAGCAGAGCATAGAAGGCGCCGGCGAACAGCACGAAGTTGACCAGCAAGGGGATAAGCACGAAGGTGCGGATGCCCGGCTGGCGGATGAGGGAGAAGCCGCGCAGGAAGTAGTCTGCGCCGCTGACCGAATCTTTGACCATGTGAGGGGATTGGCTCATCTGAGATCCATCAATGAAGGGGTAGGGTGCCAGCATATTACAAACAAGCCTCCAATTTGGTAAAGTCGCCTGCCCGCCTCCTCTTTATTTCGCTACCCACATAGGCCGCCATGCGTCTGAAACTGATCAAACTCGCCGGCTTCAAGTCGTTCGTCGAGCCGACCCGCATCGAACTGTCGGCCGACATGACCGCCGTGGTGGGCCCCAACGGCTGTGGCAAATCCAACGTCATCGATGCGGTGCGCTGGGTGCTGGGGGAGAGCTCGGCCCGCCACCTGCGCGGCGAGAACATGACGGACGTCATCTTCAACGGCTCCATCAACCGCAGCCCCCATGGCCGCGCCTCGGTGGAGCTGGTGTTCGACAATCCCCACAACCGGGTGCCCGGTGAATTTGGCCGTTATACCGAGATCTCGGTGCGCCGCGAGGTGCTGCGTGACGGCTCCAACCACTACCAGATCAACGGCCAGAAGTGCCGCCGCAAGGACGTGACCGACCTCTTCCTCGGCACCGGCCTGGGCCCGCGCAGCTACGCCATCATAGAGCAGGGCACCGTCAGCCGGTTGGTGGAGTCGCGCCCGGCGGACCTCAAGCTCTTCATGGAAGAGGCCGCCGGGGTCTCCCGCTACAAGGAGCGGCGCCGGGAGACAGAGCAGCGCATCCGCCACACCCAGGAGAACCTGGAGCGCCTCGGCGACATACGTGGCGAGCTGGGTTCCCGTCTCGAGCATCTCAAATCCCAGGCCGAAACCGCCGAGCGCTACAAGCAGCTCAAGGGCCGCAGTCGCGCCGCAAGGGCCGAGCTCATCGGCTCCGAGTTGTGGGCGCTGGAAACCCGCCTCGGCGAGGCCAAGAGCGAGCTGGCCCAGGCAGAGCAGGCGCTGGCGGCGCTCGATGCCAAGCGCACCGCGGACGAAGGGCGCCACGTCACTCTATCGGTAGCCCGTCAGGAGGCGCAAGCCGAGCAGGCGAGCCGTCAGCAGCAGATCTTCCTTGGCGGCCAGGCCATCGCCCGCCTCGAACAACAGCAGCTTCATCAGACCGAGCTCGGTCGCGACTGGCAGGCACGGCGTCAGGCCCTCGGCGAGCGCATCGAGACCATCAGGGGGGAGCTGGGGAACCAGCAGGAGCAGCTGACCGAGGGCATCCTCAAGGGAGAGGTGGAGTCGGCGCGCCTCGAGCAGTGTGAGCAGTTACTTGCCGATCAGCAGGCCGTTCGCCTCGCGGCCGGTGAGCGGCTGGAGCTGGCCCGCCAACGCCAGCAGCAGTGGCAGCAGCAGCTCGGCCAGGCACAGGGCAGGCTCAACCAGACCCGCGCCCAGCGAAGCGGCCTGCAGGAGTTGCAAGCCAAGACACGGCTGGCGCGACTCAAGCTGGAGGATGAACAGGCCGGTCCCCTCGGCGGGGAAGGTGAGAGCCTGCAGCCCGCGCTGGATGCCCTGTCGGATGAGCTGGCACTCTCTCGTGCCCGCCACGAAGTGTTGGAACAGGCGTGGCAGGCCGGCGTGGCCAGCCACGAGGCCCTCAAAGAACGGCGGGATAGGCAGGGTGGCCTGCTGCGCGAGCTCGGCGCCCGCCTCACCACTCTTAACCAGATTTTGGGGGAGCAGATGCTGGGCGCCACCCTGGCGGATCGGCTGCAGGTCGCCCCCGAGTGGGCCCAGGGGCTGGACAAGGTACTCGGGCGCTGGCTCACCGCCGAGCCGGGGGACCAGTGCAACCTCGAGCAGGGCGGACTCTGGATTGGCCCGGCTCACCCTGCGGTGCCCGGTACCCTGGCGGCCCGGATCGAGGGGGATCACATCCCCGCCTTCCTCAACGTCATCTGGCTGGCCGATGACAGGGAGGCGGCCCTGGCCCGCCAGTCATCCCTCCTGGCCGGTGAGTCTGTGCTAACCCCGGCGGGGGACTGGTTTGGCCCGAACTGGGCCGATCTCGGCCAGGGCGGCGCCCTCGGCACCCTGGCGCTGCTCGGTGAACGTGAGCGGTTACACACCGAACTGGCCGCTGGGGAGCAGGCCCTGGTTCAGCTGGATGCCCAGTTGAAGGCCGCAGATGCCGACCGCGCCCATTTGCACAGCGCCCTTGAGGCGAACCAGCGCACCCTGCGCGAGCAGGAGCTGCGATGGCAGCAACTGCGGGAAGCCTGGAGCCTGCAGCAGGGCCAGCGTCAGGAGCGGCTGCTGCGCCTCGGCCAGCTTGGAGAAGAGCTTGCCCGGCTGGACAAGGAGCAGGCCGAGGAGGCGCAGCGGCTTGCCGCGGCCCAGCAGCAGCTCGAGCTGGAAGAGGCGCAGCTTGCCGAGCTGCAGGAGCAGGGGGAGCCGCTGGCGGAGGCACTCTTGCTGGCCCAGGAGGGGGTCGCCAGTGCCGAGCGGGCGCTGGAGGAGGCGCGTGCGCGCCGGGAGCAGCAGCAGGCAAGCTACCAGCGCTGGCAACTGGCGCAGCAAAATCTGGCGCAGCTCATCGCCCTGCGCGAGCAGGAGCTGGCCCGGCTCGGGCTGGAACTGGCCGAGCTCAAGGGGCCGGACGCCCAGGCGGTGCAGGACATCTCGCCCCTGCTGGCGGAGCAACGCAACCTGGAGGCGCAGCAGCTGGCCTGCCATCAGCGGCTCGCCGAGCTGGAGCGTCAGCTGACCGAGCTGGAGCAGGCCAGAAGCGCCGACCACAAACAGTTGGTGGCCCTGCAGGAGAAGCTCGCCCAGCTCAGACTGGAGCGGGAGCGCAACCTCACCCGGCGACAGGGGCTGCACGAGCAGTTCGAAGAGCTGGGCGTGCGTCTGGTGGATCTCGATCAGGCCGTGCTGATCGCCGCCGATCGCGGCAAGCTGCGCCAGGAGATCCAGACACTGGAGACACAGGTGGAGGCACTTGGCGCCATCAACCTGGCGGCGCTGGAGGAGTATGAAGAGGCGAAAACCCGGGCAAGCTACCTGGAAAATCAGTGCCAGGATCTGGAGCCGGCGTTGGAAACCTTGAGCCAAGCCATTAAAAGAATTGATAAAGAAACACAAATACGCTTCCGCGACACTTTCGATAAGGTCAATGAAGATTTAAAATCCCTGTTCCCGAAAGTGTTCGGGGGGGGCAGTGCCTGGCTTGAGCTGACCTCGGACGATCTTTTGGAAGCCGGGGTGAGCATCATGGCAAGACCTCCGGGCAAGAAGAATGCTACCATTGCCCTGCTTTCCGGGGGGGAGAAGGCGCTAACCGCCCTTGCGCTGGTTTTTGCCATCTTCAGACTCAATCCAGCTCCCTTCTGTCTGCTGGATGAGGTGGATGCACCGCTCGATGAAGTGAACGTGGGTCGCTTCTGTTCTCTTGTCAAAGAGATGTCGAGCACAGTACAGTTCGTTTACATCAGTCATAATAAGGTCTCCATGGAGATGGCCGAGCAGCTGATAGGCGTCACGATGCAAGAGCCCGGGGTTTCTCGCATCGTGTCGGTTGACATCGGTGAAGCCGTCGCTTTGGCTGAGCAAAACTAGAAAGAGAAGCAGCTAATGCAGGAATTGCGTTACATCTTGGTTGCCCTGGGCGGTATTGCCATCGCGGCATTGCTCATTCACGGGTTGTGGAGCAACAGAAAGAACCGTCAGGCACCGATCAAGGAAAAACCCCTGGGTCGGATGGAATCCAAGTCACGGGATCGTGACAGCGATGCGTTTGACAGCGATGGCATCGGTCAGGTGCGCGTGGTCAGCGGTGGCCGTCGTGCCGAGCCCAAGCTGCGCAACGACGAGGCCCATCAGCCGGAACCCCGCCGTGCCGCCACCGTGCCCGCCTTCGATGAGGACGAGGATGACGATCTGCCGCCGCCCGTGGTGCGCAAGCCAGCCCCCCGTCCGGTGACGCCGCCCCCCGTCTATGAAGAAGAAGACGAGTATGAGGAGCCGAGCGCCGAGCCTGTCGAAGAGGTGCCTGCCGCGCCGGTACGCAAGCCTGCCCAGGTGATCCGCCGCACCCCGGTGCACCGCTCCCGCCCCCAGCGCGAACCCATGATGCAGCCACTGGACGACGAGCCGCTGGTGGAGCCGGCCTACGCCCAGGCGCCGACCTTCGGTGCCCGCGAGCCCGCGCCGCAACAGCAAGCCCGCTATGCCCAGCCCGCGCCTGCGTATGAAGAGCCCGATTATGATGACGAGCCCGCCTACGAAGAGCCGGTCCAGATGGCCGAGCCCGTTCAGGAGCAGCCGCCGGTCGAGAAGATCTGGCAGGATGTCTATGTCATCAACCTGATGGCCCGTCCTGGTCACGATCTGCAAGGGGCGACCCTGCTCTCCTCCCTGCTGGCGCTGGGCTTCAAGTTTGGCGAGATGGATATTTTTCACCGTCACGAGGATCTCAACGGCAAGGGTGAAGTGCTCTTCTCCATGATCAACATGGTCAAGCCGGGTACCTTCAATCCCTACCGCATGGAGCAGTTCAGCACCCCGGGTGTGTCCCTCTTCATGCAGCTGCCCCTGCGCAGCAATGCGGCCTTTGCATTCGAGCACATGCTGCAGGCGGCGGATCAGCTGGCGAGCGATCTCGATGCCATGCTGACCGATGCCTCGCGCAGCCCGCTCAGCGACGACGACATTGCCCGTTATCGCCATGAGCTGGCCGCCTACGAGGCCAGCCGCGACTGATGCGCCATTTGGCCTCAGCCATGAAAAGTGCGGTACCCCGGTGCCGCATTTTCATTTCTGCCCCAGACTGATTGTTCCATCACACTTCGAGACTTCTTCATGAGCGACATCCTCTCCCGCCACCGTCAATTGTGTGAGCTGCTGGTTGAATACGGCCATCAGTACTATGTGCTGGATAACCCCACGGTGCCGGACGCCGAATACGATCGCCTGATGCGCGAGTTGATTGCGCTCGAGGTCGACCACCCCGAGCTGAAAACCTCGGCCTCCCCGAGCGTGCGGGTCGGCGGCCAGCCACTCTCGGCCTTCAGCCAGGTGCGCCACGAGATCCCCATGCTGAGCCTGGACAACGTCTTCAGTGACGAAGAGCTGCAGGCCTTCGAGCAGCGCATGCGCGATCGCCTCAAGCGCGAGCTGAACTTCACCTTCTGCTGCGAGCCCAAGCTGGATGGTCTGGCGGTCAGCCTGCTCTATGTGGACGGCCAGCTGGTGCAGGCGGCCACCCGGGGTGATGGCGCCACGGGGGAGGAGATCACCGAGAACGTGCGCACCATCAAGGCCATTCCGCTCGTCCTGCGGGGCTCGGGTTGGCCTGCGCGACTGGAGGTGCGTGGCGAAGTCTTCATGCCCAAGGCCGGTTTCGAGGCGATGAATGCCAAGGCGCAGGCGGCAGGGGAGAAGGTGTTCGTCAACCCGCGCAATGCCGCCGCCGGCAGTCTGCGCCAGCTCGATTCCCGCATCACCGCCAGTCGTCCCCTGAGCTTCTACGCCTACGGGGTTGGCATAGGCGGCGACGAGCTGGGGAACTCCCACTTCGCTCGCCTCAACCAGCTCAAGGCCTGGGGGCTGCCGCTCAGCCCCGAGGTGAAGCTCAAGGAGGGCGCTGCCGGTTGTCAGGCCTTCCACGACGACATCCTGGCCCGCCGCAGCGAGCTTCCCTACGAGATCGACGGCGTGGTCTACAAGGTGGACGACATAGCGCTGCAACAGGAGCTCGGTTTCGTGGCCCGGGCCCCGCGCTGGGCCACGGCCCACAAGTTCCCGGCCGAGGAGGAGATGACCCTGCTGGAGAATGTCGAGTTCCAGGTCGGCCGTACCGGCGCCGTGACCCCGGTGGCCAAGCTCAAGCCGGTGTTCGTCGGCGGCGTCACCGTCTCCAACGCCACTCTGCACAATGCCGACGAGATAGCGCGCCTTGGCGTCATGATCGGCGACACCGTGATAGTGCGCCGGGCGGGGGATGTGGGTGTCACCTTAGTAGCTGATGTTTCACATAGACAGCACCACGCTACACTGGTCTAGTCTTCATAGTCTCCACTCTTGAGAGCAAGAGTTGCATTTAGAGGCACATAATAAATTTTTGGTATCAAAATATGAATGAATTCAAATTTAACGAAATACAGCTTTCTGCAATTAATAAATTAGACAAACAAATAAACACAAAAAAAATTGAACAGGCAATTATTAATAACTCTTTCAATGAACTTGATAATGATGAGCAAGAGATATTTCTAGAGGTTGCTAATGCTTGCTACCGAGCAGGCTTCCCTGTTATTGATGACTCAGAATATGATGTATTCTATAACCAGTTTTCTGAAAAGGAACCAGCTAGTTCATTTGTTAATTCTGTAGAGCCAGAAGTGCTTCATCTGGGGAAAACTGTACCATTACCTCAGAAAATGTTATCAACAGATAAAGCATATTCCAAAGAAGAGATTCAAAAATGGCTTGAGAGAATTATTAATTCTGCAAATGAATTAAATATAGATGCAAAAAGTATAAGTGTACGCGTTACACCAAAGTTAGATGGCTATGCAGCCTACGATGATGGTGAGCGTTTGTATACTCGTGGTGATGGCGTTAAAGGTCAGGATATCTCAAGAGCATTTGAGCGAGGGCTTCAAGTTGCACAGAGCGGTGCACGAGGGCTTGGTGCTGGAGAAATCGTTATCGATAAAAAATATTTTGAAGAGAATCTAAGCCAGCACTTCGAAAACTCACGCAATATTCAAGCCGCAATAATTGCTGAAAAGAATGTAGATCCATTGGTTCAGCAGGCAATCAATGATGGGGCATGTGTTTTTTACCCATTTGTCCTACTTAAAAATTGGACTGGGCATTATGAGCAGTTGATGACTGACTTCGAGGACATTATTGATAGCATTTGGAATACGGTTGATTATGATGTAGACGGAGTGATCCTGGAAGCAGTAGATCCCAGAATTAAAGAAAACATGGGCGCTACGCGGAAATTTCATCGGTGGCAGATTGCATTCAAAGTAAATGCTGAGTCCGCAGATGTGGAGGTTCTTGAGGTTACGCCTCAAACGTCAAGAACTGGAAGAGTTTCACCAGTTGCAGAGTTGGTGCCAACTAAGATTAGTGGTGCCACGATTAGTAGAGTGACAGTTCATCATTACAATATGGTCAAAACGAATGGTATTGGCAAAGGAGCTATTGTTCAGGTCGTTCGGAGTGGCTTGGTTATCCCTAAAATTGAAAAAGTAATTAAGCGGGTTGAACCACAAATCCCAACAAACTGTCCAAGTTGCCAGTCTCATCTAGTTTGGGAAGCAGATCACTTAATTTGTCAAAACAAAAGTGACTGTCCTGCTCAGACTGAGAATACATTGATTCATTTCTTTAAAACATTAGGTAACAATGATGGGTTTGGGCCGAAGGTTATAGAGAAGTTTACCAATAAAGGAATTAAGCACATACATGAAATATATGAGCTTAAAGCACATCATTTTTCTGGCTATGGCTTTGCAGAAAAAACAGCAAAAAATTTATTTGAACAGCTCCAGCTCAGTCGTAATGTAGAAATTGAGGATTGGCGCTTTCTATCGGCTTTTGGTGTAAGTCGCCTGGGTGGTGGTAATTGTGAGAAACTTCTTCGTCATTATTCTCTGACAGAAATATTTGATCTGTCTGCCGAGGATATCGGTAAGCTTGATGGTTTTGCACAACAGAGTTCAGAAGCGATTTTGGAAGGGTTGGCTAGCATTAAAGATGAGTTCTTTAAGGTCTACTCACTCGGTTTCAACTTGAGTATTACTCCCAAAGCATCCGATGATAGCCAGATTTCCACTCCTATTGCTGGGGCCACTATCGTTTTCACTGGCACTATGATTAAAGGCACTCGCTCCGACATGGAAAAACAGGCAAAGGCTTTAGGTGCTAAAGTTGCAAAATCAGTAACAGGTCAGACTACGTACCTTGTTACGGGAACAAAGGTCGGTGAAACAAAGATAAATAGTGCAAAAGAGAAAGGCGTTAAAGTTATCACAGAAGATGAGTATCTAGATTTAATTAGTTAAGTTTTGGGGTGTTAAAACTACTTATAATCTGGTGCAGAAGTAATAAATCCTGCACCAGATTATAAAACTTTTTGATATGAAAAATTCCAATTAATGTGAGATATGGCGGCTATCATCAAAACCTTTTTCTAAAGGGTTCATCAAAGCAGATGGCTCTTGCAATTTCACTTCTCATTTCTGTCTTCTCCTGCTCGTTCAAACTAACCAAATTATTTGAAACTATATTAAAAAACAGTTCAGGATGAAGAATGTAGTTTGTTAAATCAAGAAATTCATGATTCACTCGCATCGAGAGATACTCAATTTTATCAATGAACCTATTGTAAACCCAGCCACTTCTATGGCCTTTATTCCTGGCAGCCTCTGCAAGAACCTCTATCTCTCTCGTCAAGAATGAGCTAACAAGCTCAGCCTGGGCAGGCACATCTGTACACAATGTTTTAAATGAATCAACCCACCACCGCTTAAATGGAATAGAGGAAAATGCACAACTACCGCCAAGCCAGGGTGACCGATACCCAATATCTAATCTACGAGTAGCCTCGTTTGAAGACAAAGGGAAAAATTTTTCAATACTAACGAGTCGTGAGCTGAGCCTGAAGCCTGATGTCCCCTCTGCCTCATATACCTCACCAATGTTGTAGCTGCCGATATGGTGGTATAGAACCGTACCAAAGGGGGCGCTGCGTTGGTCTTCTACTAACTGGTATAAAGCAAAAGATCTACAATCTCCCAGATCCCACCCAACCTTTAAATCTTCACACAGGCTAGCATTAGTAGAAAACGTACTATTAAATTCATTTATGATTTCGGAATACGTATCCATATGTCCCCCTACCTTAACTCACGTAATTAGCTAGAGAAGCCGGGCGATTCATGCTGCATGAACCGAATCTCTATCTGAGCAGGCCAAAAATAGGGTATGTCCTGATCCAGTCATCCAGCTTTCCCCAAGCGCTCTTCAATAGGTTTATTACTAATTTGTAATTTTTGTGACAGCTTCATGTAATGACTCAGAGTTTATAGTTAGTCACGTAACTTGAGTCATAATTAAATGAGGTGGTTTATGAATATTAAAATTGGTGCATTAATGGCATGTACGCTGGTCGTCGGAAGCTTCTCCGCTTTTGCTCAGGCTCCGGTGCCTTATAACGTTCGTGCTGGGCACAACATTATATATATGGATTGGAGTGCCAACGCACTTAGTACCGACACTGTGAGTGTATCTACCCTGGATGACACTAAACTGGGTACTGTAATGGCTACTCCTGGGAAGACAAAGCAACTGCAACTCCCCATGGGCAAAAGTATCAACACAGTCAAAGTCAGCTACAACGGTGATGTCCATGTGATTGCACTTCAGCATGGAATGGGTAGTGGGCGAAACAGATAAAGCAAATAAAATCATGCGCTTAACGTAAGTTTGGCGCATTTTTTTCTACGCATTGAGAAAAATGACAGTATTGTAATTGTACATTGATTTCTATAATGAGCATCATCACACATCACAGCTGTGATGAAATGGAGGCGCTTATGAATGATGTTCATAGTAAAAATGGATTTAATCCTTCTATCTCAAGAAGAAAGTTTGTTAAAGGGATTGCTGCTGGCGGAGTTGTGGCATCGATTCCTATGTCAATTAACGCTAAAGAAGAACTGCCGCAAAAGGTTTACAGCTCAGTTTTAAGTGGAACAGTAATCGATCTGGTAGTTGAAGAAGTTGTTGTCAACTTTACTGGAAGTACAAGAATTGCCACGGTTGTCAATCGCTCCATACCCGCACCGACATTACGCTTAAAGGAAGGCGATGAGGTTACTCTTCGTGTTACCAATAAGCTCAGTGAGCCTACCTCTATTCATTGGCATGGTATAATACTCCCATTTGAAATGGATGGCGTACCTGGTATTAGTTTCAATGGTATTAAACCAGGAGAGACATTCACATATAAATTCACGTTGGAACAGTCCGGTACATATTGGTATCACTCTCACTCTGGTTCTCAAGAACAGACGGGAATGTATGGCGCTTTAATTATAGAGCCAAAAGAAGGCGAGATTATATCAGCCGATAGAGATTATGTTGTTCTCTTGTCAGACTGGACAGATGAGCACCCGATGCGAATTTTATCAAAATTGAAATCGCAAAGTGATTACTATAATTTTAATCAGCCTACAGCTATCGACTTCATTAACGATGTCAGCAACAGTGGATTAAAGGTTGCCTTCACCAAACGCCAGATGTGGAATGAAATGAGAATGAATTCTACAGATTTGGCTGACTTATCCTCTGCAACTTTAACCTATTTAATGAACGGAACAACCCCTAATGGAAATTGGACTGGTGTCTTCAATAAAGGTGAGAAAATCAGACTTAGATTTATAAATGGTGCTGGAGGGTCTTTTTACGATGTCAGAATTCCAGGCATAAAAATGACGGTTGTACAAACCGATGGTGTTGATATTGAACCTATAGACGTAGATGAGTTTCGTTTCGGCCCTGGTGAAACTTACGATGTCATTGTTCAACCCATCGATAACGCCCATACGATTTTCGCACAGTCGATGGATCGTACTGGTTTTGCCCGAGGTACGTTGTCGACGGCGATTGGCCTTTCAGCTCCGATTCCTACTGTAGACAAACCTGAGCCTCTTTCAATGGAAGATATGATGGGCTCCATGGACGGAATGGATCACGGCTCCATGGCAGGTATGGATCATGGCTCAATGCCTGGTATGGCATCAGGTGCAATGCCAGCGATGGATCATAGCTCTATGGCAGGTATGGATCATGGCTCAATGCCTGGCATGGCATCGGGGGCAATGCCAGCGATGGATCATAGCTCTATGGCAGGTATGGATCATGGCTCAATGCCTGGCATGGCATCGGGGGCAATGCCAACGATGGATCATAGCTCCATGGCTGGTATGGATCATGGTTCTATGGCTGGTATGAGTAATGCTACACCGCCAAGCAAGGTTAGGCATGCCAGTACAGAGTTTGGGCCCAGTGTTGATGCGAGGGTAGATACACCAAGACGCAATCTGAATGACCCTGGTGTAGGGCTACGTAATAATGGGAGAAGAGTGCTTACGTTAGCAGACCTGAAAACTAAAGGTGGGCCCATAGATCCAAGACCAGCAGAACGCGAAATTGAACTTCATTTGACTGGAAATATGGAACGCTATACATGGTCGTTTGATGGCGTTGAGTTCGGTAAATCAACACCAATTCATTTTAATTATGGAGAAAGAGTTAGAATTACTCTCCACAATGACACCATGATGACCCATCCCATGCATTTACATGGTATGTGGAGTGAACTTGAGAATGAAGATGGCTCCTTTTTGGCAAGAAAGCACACAATACCTGTGCAGCCAGCACAACGAATTAGTTTTCTTGTGACCGCTGATGCCATTGGCCGTTGGGCTTGGCACTGTCATATTATGTTCCATATGGATGCTGGAATGTTCCGTGAAGTAGTGGTTTCTTGAGGAAATAAATAATGCTAATTCAAAGTATAGTAAAAAATGGAATATGGTTGATCAGCCTTGGGTTATTTGCTTCTCTTTCTTTTTCTGAGGAGTCAAAAGATGCTGTTAGCGGCTATCACCCTGATTTAACCGCATCTGAGGATAGCGAACAAAGAAGCCCTGATGAATATTCTGATGGACTCACACTTAGTTCAGGCCCAAGCCTTTTTGAAGGCAGAGAGCAGCTTTCCTTAGCAGATGAACATACCTTTTCTTCTCTGTTAATTGACAGGCTTGAATATTCAAATGGACGAGAGGAAAATTATGCTTCCTACAAAGCCCTTGCTTGGGTAGGGAAAGACTATCAAAAAATATGGTTTAAATCTGAAGGTGAATATAAAAATTCATTACAGGATACAGAAAACCAAGTTCTTTATGGGTATGCTACATCTGCATACTGGGACATCCTTTTTGGAGCAAGATATGATACATATCAATCTAGAAGCGATAAAGGATGGCTTGCCCTTGGCCTACAAGGATTAGCGCCATATTGGTTTGAGGTTGACTCCTCTTTATTTGTAGATCAGCATGGTCTAATGCTTTTAAGCCTAGAGGCGGAATATGACCTCTTACTTACTCAGAAATTGATACTACAGCCCCAAGCTGCAATGAATATTTACAGTAAAGATAATGATGATATGTCTGTTGGGCGAGGTATCTCAGACATCAGCACTGGCTTGCGGTTACGTTATGAAATAAGTAGGCAGTTTGCTCCTTACATAGGCGTTGAATGGAAAACTCTCGCTGGCAATACATACGATCTAGCAAAAGATCATGGGGAGAGTACATCTGATACGAGATTTATTGCAGGTGCCAGATTCTGGTTCTGATTACATAAGGAAGGTAATGTATGAAATTCAAAATGATTACTGCTGCTGTGATAGTAATTTCTACGGGTGTGATGGCTTCTGAGCAAGGTCATGACATGAACTCAATGAAGAATGGCATGAACCATGACATGAGTTCAATGAAGGGGAATCCAGCTCCTATGGGGCATGACATGGGGAGTATGGCTGGTTCCCCTGGTGTTGCCAAAGATGTGTCTAGAACCATTGACGTATCTATGGATGACACCATGCGGTTTACACCGAAAACGATATCGGTCAAACAAGGTGAAACAATCCGATTCTTTATAAAGAATAATGGAAAACTACCACATGAGTTCGTTCTCGGAACAACCTCAGAGCTCAAAGAGCATGCGGGAATGATGCAACAAATGCAAGGTATGCAGATGAAACATAGCATGCCAAACATGATCTCTCTTGCACCCAGTCAGAAGAGTGCAGTGCTATGGAAATTTGATAAAGCAGGTACAGTATCATTTGCTTGTCTTGTACCTGGGCATATGGAGGCTGGAATGCTTGGTGAAGTGGTAGTGAAATAATCCACTTTTCAAACAAAAAAAGAGGGGGCTCCCCTCTTTTTTTATTTGATTTTTTTGTGTTTTTAGTTAAAAAGTTTTGCCAATATCACAGTTTGATGATCTGCTGACACAAAAAGATCTAAATACCAATTAATGCTCGGCAGTATAACTATACTTAATATTAAGTAAAAAATACCGCATCACTCAGATAGTGTGACTTATTGGGTGAGTGAGTACAGGACGTGGTGCTGAGAGAAAATGAGTTGTCTACAGCATCTAATATTAATTGGAGGGATGTCAATGAATTCACATCACGAGCATAACCAATCTGATGAACCAGGTTTCTGGCGTTCTAGGGAAGGTGCGAACAAGTCCCTGATATGAGATCATGTTTGTCATCTGGAGCCATGGAACAGGGTTCATCATGAGTCATCAACTTACCTTCGCCGACAGTGAATTCAGCAGTAAGCGCCGTCAGACCAGAAAAGAGATTTTCTTGTCCCGCATGGAGCAGATTCTGCCATGGCAAAACATGGTGGAAGTCATCGAGCCGTTTTATCCCAAAGCCGGTAATGGTCGTCGGCCCTATCCGCTGGAAACCATGCTGCGCATTCACTGCATGCAGCATTGGTACAACCTGAGCGATGGCGCGATGGAAGATGCTCTGTACGAAATCGCCTCCATCCGTCTGTTTGCCCGGTTATCCCTGGATAGCGCCTTGCCGGACCGCACCACCATCATGAATTTCCGCCACCTGCTGGAGCAGCATCAACTGGCCCGCCAATTGTTCAAGACCATCAATCGCTGGCTGGCCGAAGCAGGCGTCATGATGACTCAAGGCACCTTGGTCGATGCCACCATCATTGAGGCACCCAGCTCGACCAAGAACAAAGAGCAGCAACGCGATCCGCAGATGCATCAGACCAAGAAAGGCAATCAGTGGCACTTTGGCATGAAGGCCCACATTGGTGTCGATGCCAAGAGTGGCCTGACCCACAGCCTAGTCACCACCGCGGCCAACGAGCATGACCTCAATCAGCTGGGTAATCTGCTGCATGGAGAGGAGCAATTTGTCTCAGCCGATGCCGGCTACCAAGGGGCGCCACAGCGCGAGGAGCTGGCTGAGGTGGATGTGGACTGGCTGATCGCCGAGCGCCCCGGCAAGGTAAGAACCTTGAAACAGCATCCACGCAAGAACAAAACGGCCATCAACATCGAATACATGAAAGCCAGCATCCGGGCCAAGGTGGAGCACCCATTTCGCATCATCAAGCGACAGTTCGGCTTCGTGAAAGCCAGATACAAGGGGTTGCTGAAAAACGATAACCAACTGGCGATGTTATTCACGCTGGCCAACCTGTTTCGGGCGGACCAAATGATACGTCAGTGGGAGAGATCTCACTAAAAACTGGGAATAACGCCTTAAATGGCGAAGAAACGGTCTAAATAGGCTGATTCAAGGCATTTACGGGAGAAAAGATCGGCTCAAACTGAAAAAATGAAATGACTGAGTCAGCCGAGAAGAATTTCCCCGCTTATTCGCACCTTCCCTAGGGCTGTGGGGGGTAAGCTCGGTATTAGCGAAATATATGGCGATGTTAAACCTTCAGAGAAATTGGCTCTAGTCACCAAGTTTCAACAGATGGGGCATATTGTGGCGATGGCGGGAGATGGTATTAACGATGCCCCTGCATTAGCAAGATCTGATGTTGGTGTCGCTATGGGAACAGGTACTGATGTGGCAATTAGGGAAGGTGCGAACAAGTCCCTGATATGAGATCATGTTTGTCATCTGGAGCCATGAAAAAGGGTTCATCATGAGTCATCAGCTCACCTTCGCCGACAGTGAATTCAGCAGTAAGCGCCGTCAGACTAGAAAAGAGATTTTCTTGTCCCGCATGGAGCAGATTCTGCCATGGCAAAACATGGTGGAAGTCATCGAGCCGTTTTATCCCAAGGCTGGTAATGGCCGGCGACCTTATCCGCTGGAAACCATGCTACGCATTCACTGCATGCAGCATTGGTACAACCTGAGCGATGGCGCGATGGAAGATGCTCTGTACGAAATCGCCTCCATGCGTCTGTTTGCCCGGTTATCCCTGGATAGCGCCTTGCCGGACCGCACCACCATCATGAATTTCCGCCACCTGCTGGAGCAGCATCAACTGGCCCGCCAATTGTTCAAGACCATCAATCGCTGGCTGGCCGAAGCAGGCGTCATGATGACTCAAGGCACCTTGGTCGATGCCACCATCATTGAGGCACCCAGCTCGACCAAGAACAAAGAGCAGCAACGCGATCCGCAGATGCATCAGACCAAGAAAGGCAATCAGTGGCACTTTGGCATGAAGGCCCACATTGGTGTCGATGCCAAGAGTGGCCTGACCCACAGCCTAGTCACCACCGCGGCCAACGAGCATGACCTCAATCAGCTGGGTAATCTGCTGCATGGAGAGGAGCAATTTGTCTCAGCCGATGCCGGCTACCAAGGGGCGCCACAGCGCGAGGAGCTGGCCGAGGTGGATGTGGACTGGCTGATCGCCGAGCGCCCCGGCAAGGTAAGAACCTTGAAACAGCATCCACGCAAGAACAAAACGGCCATCAACATCGAATACATGAAAGCCAGCATCCGGGCCAAGGTGGAGCACCCGTTTCGCATCATCAAGCGACAGTTCGGCTTCGTGAAAGCCAGATACAAGGGGTTGCTGAAAAACGATAACCAACTGGCGATGTTATTCACGCTGGCCAACCTGTTTCGGGCGGACCAAATGATACGTCAGTGGGAGAGATCTCACTAAAAACTGGGAATAACGCCTTAAATGGCGAAGAAACGGTCTAAATAGGCTGATTCAAGGCATTTACGGGAGAAAAGATCGGCTCAAACTGAAAAAATGAAATGACTGAGTCAGCCGAGAAGAATTTCCCCGCTTATTCGCACCTTCCCTAACTCTAATGGCTTTTCACATGCATTCTTGTATTTCCGCTTGTAGCTATTCTCTGGTTCTTTTTCTGCACTAAATTTATCATCTTCATTTAAGTATTTGTTTACTTTGTCTTTAAGGCTGAGAAATTCTCGCTTAGTGAGAAAAATACATGCTTTTATGTGGTTCCAATCAATGTCCTTGATACTGTTGTATTTTTCAGTAATTATTTCTATAGTTTTTTCAAAAACTTGTGCATTAACCCCATATGCTAATAAGAAACCCTTTAGGTCATCGTATTTAATTTCACCTAAGGTGCGAATAAAAGGCTCACCATCAATAATTCTCCGTTCGTTCGTATGGTATATGAGATGTATAGCAGTCTTAACAATGGTTTTAACAGTGTTGGAACTTGTTATTTTACCATTTATATCTAAGTATAAAATACTATGTTGAATATCGGTCAGTAATGATTGATTTACCTTATCTCCCAGGCGCTCATTTGGTGCCGTCTCCATGGTTTCAAAATTTAAACTATGACTTCTAATGTTATTGTTATCATAAAACCTACGCTCAATACCATTTGAGGCTAACAACCATTGGCGATCGTTTGCTGATTCATTCAGCATCCATCTTGGTCTAGGATATGTTGAGTCAGCAGCCATAGCTTGAATTTTTTCTGGGTCTACCAATTCTTTTATTGGTGATATTTTTCTGTTCATTTATGAACTCTCTTGCTCTATTGACTTATGAGCATTTCGCAACATGATTTTTAAAGGTGTATTAGAGGTGGACACCATATTTATAACATCTGAGCATAATTTCTTTAGGTGCTCATCCTCTCCTTCTTTAGCATAAACAATCGCTAACTTTAGATTTTTTTCTGAAACACAGAAATATACTGATTGTTCACGTTCATCATTACTAGGTTTTACTGTCAGGCTATTGAACAATTCCCCGCCCATTTCAGGGTTAGAAAATGCACTTGCAAGCTGAGCCTTGAATTTACTCTCGCTGAGGTGGACTGATTCGAAGGGGGGGGAATTATTAGCTATAGCCATAAACAATAATATTCTTTGGAATGAACGGATCTTCACCCTGTAAATTAACTCTGTTAGATACTTTGGTATGTATCTATTTAAAGTTGTTTTAACAGTATTGCCAAAATATGTCGCGGTGCGCAGTGCATCACCATGTGACTGTAGGTAGATTAGTATTCCTTTAGATACTCTTACTTTTTTTAAGGTTGCATCATTAATTACATCTATATTGCTTTCACTTGTAACATGGTTTCGAATCTGCTTGAAGCCACGTTGAAAATCATCAGCTCTACACTTTGATATTCCTCTAATTGTCATGCATAGCCACAGGTTGTGATCAAGCGCAACATTACGCGCATTTTCAGTCATTTCCATAGCCATTTTAAGACAAATGGATGCGTCAATATCTTGAGCTTTAACTTTAGCTATAGGAGTTAAATCACCAATTGCTTTTCTAGTTCGTGCATATCTAGCCCGTGGTTTTATTGTCCTGACTCTAACACTACCGTCATCATCTACCTGCATAAACTCTACTCCATAACTAGTAGCAAATGCTTTCATGGTGTAGAGAGAGTAAGGATTAATACCCAGCTCTTCTGTAATGATAATCTGCATAGCTGATGCTGTAATGATAGTTAGACCTAGGTATTGCAACGCATCTTCTTGAAGAATAACCTCGTTTGTTTCATTTCCTTTTGTGCCTTGGATTAACTTATGATAGTTTTGAGTGAAATATGCAACAGTGTTTTCTAACCTTAGAGCGTTGTGTTGACTGAATGAGTTATTTTTAGCTCGTGTAGATTGAGTATTACTTTGAGTTTCTTTCCCATAGTTGCTTATAGCGATTAAACTTGGAGCGTCACAAAATTTTTTGTATGACTCATAAACAATGTTTTTTGCGTATGATAAGAGCGCTTGAATATTGTTTTTAATTTCTTTCTCTATCTGTTCTAGAAAAGATTTTGAATCAATGACATGTTCCAATAAGTCTTCTTCATATATGTTGGTTTTTGAAATTATTGGATTGTCATCTCTTATTTTTTCTGTATTAGTATCCCTGCGTAAGTTGTTTGGAAGATCAATGCTATTTGGTAATAAACCATGTTTAATTAAGACGGAGATACAGTTTTTAACATGTTGAAATTTCATATACGCAGTGTTTCTTTGAAGGCGGTTAAGCAAATCTCCCCTAAAGGTAGACAGTTCACCCTGTATTAAGTTGGGTTGTTGATACCACTTACTACTTATTGATGATATGTGTTTAAGAAATGCTCCAATAGGCTCTCTATGATGTTTTACAATCTTGAATGAATTTACGTGTTCTTTGACTCGTTGTGCAATGTCAGGAGGGCAGGTAGAAGACAATATGTCATTGAACTCATCATCGGAGCCTTGTTTTTTTGTCGCTTGGCTTAAGAATGATGACGGTAACACTTTACTTTTGCATAAGGCATACTGAGCTTCATCCTTCTTTTTGAGAATTGGCGTTATAGCGGAAAGAATATTCCCTTGAAAATAGTTACTGTCAACTAAATATTTAAATAAATTTGAATATGTGAAAAGCAATAAATTAACCTGATTACCCATGATTAGCAGTCAGTTACCACGAACTATACTGATCTTACGTACAGTTATCGAGGTGCGAGATCATGGCCAAAAGCAAAATCCAATTCCAGAAAGGCTACAGCCTGTTTGAGTTTCTCAAGGACTATGGCACTGAGGCTCAGTGCGAAAACGCGCTGTTCACTTGGCGTTTTCCTAACGGCTTTGTCTGCCCTGAATGTGCCAACAAGACCTGTTGTCGCCTGAGAAGGCGGCCACGTGTGTGGCAATGCAATCACTGCCGTCACCAGATGTCATTGACTGGAAACACGATTTTCGCAAACACCAAGCTCCCACTGACCAAGTGGTTTCTGGCAATGCACCTGTTGTCACAAACCAAAACAGGCTTGTCAGCGATGGAGCTAAAGCGCCAGTTGGGCGTCAAATATGACACCGCCTGGATGCTCAAGCACAAGCTGCTGCAAGCCATGAAAGAGTCCGATGACAAGCAGCCCATCAGCGGCATCATTCAGCTCGATGATGTCTACTGGGGTGGCGAGCGCCGTGGTGGCAAACGGGGTCGGGGCGCGGCAGGCAAGACGCCGTTTGTGGCAGCAGTGGCCCTGAACAAGGAAGGACATCCAATCAAGATGCGGATGACGGTGGTCGATGGTTTCAAAACCAAGTCCGTTGCTGATTGGGCAAAACGGCATATTGCCAGTGGTAGCGCGGTGATATCCGATGGATTGGCCTGTTTCAAAGCGGTCAAGGAGGCCAATTGTGAGCACCTGGGTGTTGTCACCGGGGGCAACCTGGACTGGCTGGATCATCCGGCATTCAACTGGGTAAACACGATGATAGGAAATGTGAAAAACTCGCTGCGGGGCAGTTGCCATACGCTCGGAGCGAAGCATTTACCAAGGCATCTTGCGGAATACTGCTTCCGGTTTAATCATCGTTTTGACCTCAAGAGCATGTTGGTTGAATTGGGGCATGCAGTCGTGGCAAGCCCTCCGATGCCATATCGGCTCTTGAAGCTGGCTGAGGGTCATGGGTAATCAGGTAAATTAAAGACCTGTAAGGATTTTGTGTAAGTCGTAGTGTGCGCAATAATATAACTAAGAGTTTCCGTTAGTTCTGATAAATTCCTTTCGTTGAATATGCTCTTTAAAGGGATTATATATCTGGCTAGGTTTATTGATAGCACTTGTTGATGTGGTAAATTGCATGAGTATAAGAATAAGGAAATTAGATCATATATATCATGATTGAGGTGAGGGCGAATTGTTTCTAGATGAGTAGGTAGCCCAGGATAAATTTTTCCATCCGTGCTAGATGGTAGTTTAATGTCAAAGTTGAAGCGTTCTAATTGATGGGAGGGGAGACTCTGCGCTCTGTAATTTTGAAATATATCCTCTGTGATTGTTCTTTCTAGCGTTGACTCTAGTTCATTAAGAGGCTGCCCTGAAAATGCTTCATTTTTCTTCATGAAAAGAATGAATTTTTTCAATGCAAGAATATAGTTATTAGCAACCCTAAAATTATACTTGTGGCTTGCAATAACGCAATATAGTTCTATGAACTCATTAATGTGAATGGTGTTTTTTGAGTTCAACGCATCTCCATAACCCGTAACGGATACCAACATGACTCGTAGTAGCCTATTGGCGTACTCATTTGATGCTGTGCTGTTGAACGTTTTAAGCCATAAAATAATTTCATCGCTAAGATGCGTCCCCAAGTGTGTGTAGATAGCCTCGATTCGCTTGCTCGACACGATGAATACTGCCCTAGTTGAAAGTTTCACATAGAAAGCGTAGTCCTTTTTTGGCTCTGCAAGCCCGAAAATGCTGATTTTTTCTAAATGAAATGAAAAGTGTGAGGTGACACTTAGACGTGATCCCGCAGATAGTGGCCGTGGTGGAGGCGCAGCGCCCCGTGGATGCCCGCGAGATCCTCTTCCCCACCCAGTGTCCGGTGTGCGGCTCTGCGGTGGAGCGACTGGAAGGGGAGGCGGTGACCCGCTGCTCCGGCGGCCTGTTCTGCGAGGCGCAGCGCAAGGAGGCGATCAAGCACTTCGCGGCCCGCCGCGCCATGGATGTGGACGGTCTGGGTGACAAGATAGTGGAGCAGCTGGTGGACAAGGGGCTGGTGAAGACCCCGGCGGACTTGTTCAGCCTCAACGCCATCCAGCTGGCCGGTCTCGAGCGGATGGGGCAAAAATCCGCCCTCAATCTGGTGGCCGCCATCGACAAGGCCCGCAGCACCACCCTGCCGCGCTTCCTGTTTGCCTTGGGGATCCGTGAGGTGGGGGAGGCGACGGCGCTGAACCTGGCCAACCATTTCCTCACCCTGGATGCCCTGCGTGCCGCCTCGGTGGAGCAGTTGCTAGAAGTAGCCGACGTGGGGGACATAGTGGCCAAGCACGTCTACTACTTCCTGCGCCAGCCCCACAACATCGAGGTGCTGGACGCCCTGCTGGCCGCCGGCATCCACTGGCCGGCCATCGAGAAGAAGGAGGCAAGCGATCAGCCCTTCGCCGGCAAGACTTTCGTGCTGACCGGTACCCTCACCACCTTGTCCCGCAACGATGCCAAGGCGGCGCTGCAGGCCCTGGGGGCCAAGGTGGCGGGCTCGGTGTCGGCCAAGACCGATGTGCTGGTAGCGGGGGAGGCGGCAGGCTCCAAGCTGGCCAAGGCCCAGGAGCTCGGTATCACAGTCTGGAGTGAAGAAGAGCTGCAACAGGCGTTGCAGGGCTGAGTCGCCAACACAGAACGAGAAACAAAGAACCCGGCATGGCCGGGTTCTTTGTTATGAGGGCCTGACTGGGTCAGTCGCGCCAAAGGGTCCTGTAGCGCCACTTGTCGGGCAGGGTGAGCCGCCAGCGGGCCAACTCGCTTTCGCTGAAGACATACTCTCCGCGCAGGGCGGCACGCGGAGCCAGGGTCTTGGGTTGGGCCCCCGCCAGTATGGCATTGACCAGTTCGGCCGCCTTGGCCCCCTGATCGCGGCCATCGAGCACCAGACCACCGATGGCGCGGCCCTTGCCCACCGAAAACTCCCAGAAGCAGAACAGCGGCACCGGGCTGTGGCCACTAGCCCACGCCAGTACCTGCTGTTCGTCCACATGCCTGCCCTGCTCGTCGATGAGGGTGTGGTAGAGGCCGATGAAGATGGCCTGATAGCCATTCTGTTTGGCGTTGAGCACGGCCTCCTGCCACAGGCCGTAGTCGCCGATCAACTGGCTGTTGACCAGGGTCTGGCCGACGCGGAACTCGGTCTGGGTCTTGAACTCGTCCTCGATGGCGGTGAGCGATACGTTGCTGGAATCAAACAGTACCAGCGCCTTGTCGAGCCCCCCCATCAGCTGGCTCATCTCGTTGATGTTGCGTTTGAGCAGGGGGCGTTCCAGCACGCCAGTGATCTTGGGATGGCCGACCAGCCCCTTGTGACGCGGATTCTCGTTCATGCCGAGAAACACCACCGGGGTGCCGAGGGTGGCGATCTCTCTGGCCAGGTAATTGATGGCATTGTCGTCGCCGAGCACCACCAGATCCGGCTTGGTCTGCCGGTAGAAAGCGAGCGCCTGCTCGGCAATCTGGTCGAAGTCATCGGGAGAGCGACGCTTGGTATCCATGTAGAAGTGGCTGATGCGGTGGTTGCTGCCCAAATGGGCCTCCAGGCTGGCGTTGTAGCTCCGATCCCACAGGTACTCGGGGTGATAGCTGCTGATCACCAGGATCTCGGCCCCCCACAGCCGCAGCGGCAGGGTACACAGCAGCAGTAGCAGCCACCGCAATACAGGCTTGTTCATGTCGCTTCCCATCGGACAAGAAAAGAGTCGTCACTCATTATGTCCATCTTGGTGCAGGCCTGTCCCGGTCAATTACTGTCGGAGGGGAAATCTTTTTCCAGCCGGTCGTATGGTGCGCCAGCCCGCTCCCCGTCTGGGATGTGTTGAATAAGCCTCTTTTGGCGCTGGTTGTGAACTGCACCACCCCTCCCAAAACCTGTTCTGGATCAAGAAACGAGGTACCGCTTTGGTGCCTAATAGACCCCACATATAGGGGTTATCATAAAAAAAACACCCATATATAGTGTTATCAAGCTGTGCATAAGTCGTCACCCTCTCAGTGTCAGCCCGGGTTTCTCACGCCTCGGCTGAATTTATTTGCGCCGGGGACAGGTGCGGAGAAGGGGACTCAACAAGGGTGAGCCGAGGGCGAGAGCCAGGCCTTTAACGCGGGGAAAATCGATGAAACCGGTAGTGATCAAACGCGATGGATGTCGTGCACCATTCAATGGCCAGCTGATTGCCGAGGCGGTAAGCCGGGCGGCGGAAGCGGTCAATCAGGCCAACCCTATGCTGGCCGAGCGCATCGCCGGTGCCGTCAGCCAGGAGCTGGAGGGGCGAGGCGAGGTGGACATCCACGAGATCCAGAACCGGGTCGAGAACCACCTGATGGCTTCCGACGACAAGGCCATCGCCCGCGCCTACATCGAGTACCGTCACGACCGGGATCAGGCCCGCGAGGCCCGTGGCCGACTGGCCCAGGAGATCCGGGGCCTGGTGGAGCAGACCAATGCGGCCCTGCTCAACGAGAACGCCAACAAGGATTCCAAGGTGATCCCGACCCAGCGCGACCTGCTGGCGGGTATCGTCGCCAAGCACTACGCCATCAGCCACATGCTGCCCCGCGAGGTGGTGCAGGCCCACGAGAGCGGCGATCTGCACTTCCACGATCTCGACTACTCCCCTTTCTTCCCCATGTTCAACTGCATGCTGATCGATCTGCAGGGGATGCTGACCCATGGCTTCAAGATGGGCAATGCGGAGATCGACACCCCAAAATCCATCAGCACCGCCACTGCGGTCACCGCCCAGATCATTGCCCAGGTGGCGAGCCACATCTATGGCGGCACCACCATCAACCGCATCGACGAGGTGCTGGCTCCCTATGTGACCATCAGCTGGCACAAGCACCGGGAAGTGGCCGAGGAGTGGGGCATCGGCGACGTGGATGCCTACGCCATGGCTCGCACCGAGAAGGAGTGTCACGACGCCTTCCAGTCCCTGGAGTACGAGGTGAACACCCTGCACACCGCCAACGGCCAGACCCCCTTCGTCACCTTCGGCTTTGGCCTGGGGGACAGCTGGGAGTCGCGGATGATCCAGCGTGCCATCCTCGGCAACCGCATCGCCGGCCTTGGCAAGAACAAGAAGACCGCCGTGTTCCCGAAACTGGTGTTCGCCATCAAGGATGGCCTCAATCACAAGCCGGGGGATCCCAACTACGACATCAAGCAGCTGGCCCTGGAGTGCGCCTCCAAGCGGATGTACCCGGACATCCTCAACCATGACCAGGTCGTGAAGGTGACCGGCTCCTTCAAGACTCCCATGGGCTGTCGTTCCTTCCTCGGCGCTTATGAAGAGAATGGTGAACTGATCCATGAAGGGCGCAACAACCTGGGTGTCGTGAGCCTCAACCTGCCGCGCATCGCCCTGAGATCCCGCGACGAAGCGGACTTCTGGGACAAGCTGGATGCCGCCCTGCGGGTGGCCAAGACGGCGCTGATGTACCGCATCGAGCGACTGGACGGCGTCAAGGCGCGGGTCGCCCCCATCCTCTACATGGAAGGGGCCTGCGGCGTGCGCCTCAAGGCCGATGACAACGTCAGCGAGATCTTTAAACATGGCCGCGCCTCCATTTCCCTGGGTTACATCGGGGTGCACGAGACCATCAACGCCCTGTTCGGCACCGATGCCCATCTGTTTGACAGCGAGGTGCTGCGCCAGAAGGCCATCGCCATCATCGCGCGGCTCAAGGCGGCCACCGACGAGTGGAAGGAGGAGACAGGTTACGGCTTCAGCCTCTACTCCACTCCGAGCGAGAACCTCTGCACCCGTTTCTGCCGCATCGATGCCAAGGAGTTTGGCGTGGTGGCCGGGGTGACCGACAAGGGGTACTACACCAACAGCTTCCACCTGGACGTGGAGAAGCAGGTGAACCCCTATGACAAGCTGGACTTCGAGGCGCCCTATCCGCCCATCGCCAGCGGCGGCTTCATCTGCTATGGCGAGTACCCCAACATCCAGCACAACCTGGAAGCGCTCGAAAACGTCTGGGACTACAGCTATGACAAGGTGCCCTACTACGGCACCAACACCCCCATCGACGAGTGCTACGACTGCGGCTTCACCGGCGAGTTCGAATGTACCTCCAAGGGCTTCACCTGCCCGCGCTGCGGCAACCACGATCCCGCCAAGGTGTCAGTGACCCGCCGGGTGTGCGGCTACCTCGGCAGCCCGGATGCGCGCCCCTTCAATGCGGGCAAGCAGGAAGAAGTGAAGCGCCGCGTCAAGCATATGTAAGTGCGGTAACGATGAAGCGCTGGCCCCTGTTGCAAGGGGCCATTTTCATGGGATGGCGACCGTTTGCCCCCCTATGAAGGAGGCAGGAAACAAGCGATGCATTACCACCAATACTATCCGGTCGATGTCATAAACGGCCCCGGTACCCGCGCCACCCTGTTCGTGTCGGGTTGCGAGCACCAGTGCCCGGGTTGCTACAACCAGAGCACCTGGCGGCTCGACGGCGGCAAGCCGTTCGATGCGGCGATGAGCGATCGCATCATCCAGGATCTCAACGACAGCCGCATCAAGCGCCGGGGGCTGTCGCTCTCGGGCGGCGATCCGCTCCACCCCGCCAACGTACCTCAGGTGCTGGCGCTGGTACGGCGGGTGCGTGCCGAGTGCCCGGGCAAGGACATCTGGTGCTGGACCGGCTATCTGCTCGGCGAGCTCAGCCCGGCCCAGCGCGAGCTGATCGCCCTGCTGGATGTGCTGGTGGATGGCAGGTTTGAAAAAGAGCTGGCAGATCCCGGCCTGCTCTGGCGCGGCAGCAGCAACCAGATCATTCACGATCTCAACGCCTGGCGGGAGCGGGAGCACAAGGGACTGATCCCTTGCCAACGGCTGGCATGATCATCGCCACAACCCGTAGATCCCAGGATGACGTGGGGACGCGGGCCTCCGTCAGCTGAACCCTGGCTCAATCCCGGGCGAGAAAGGCGCGAAAGCTGTCCGCTGTGGTTTGCAGTTGAGGCCAGGGATGTTTATGGTTAGCCCATCCGAATCACGAGACATCTTTCATGAGGAACCATGAGATGAACAATCTGCTCAAGATCCTGCTGGCCATCTTCCTGCCGCCGGTCTGTGCCTTTATCCAGGTAGGCTTAAGCCTGCACTTTTTCATCAACATAGTGCTGACCCTGCTCGGCGGTCTGCCCGGCATGGTCCACGCGCTCTGGCTGGTGGTCAGCGACAAGCGCGCCTGAGCCATCCCCGTGCGAACAAGGCCAACCCCAGGGTTGGCCTTTTTATTGCCCGCGAGAGTGTCTCGCCAGATGGGGGCTTCCCGAATGAGCCTCATTGTCTGACACTGGCTGGCCGTTCAAGGAGCCGAGCGGTTTGACGAAGAGGGAGTGTCAGTGCGTTTGAAACTGTTGTTGCTGTGTGCCACCCTGGCCCTGTTGGGAGGATGTGCCAGCCCCACCGCGAAGCTGAATCAGCCTCCGGTGGATATCGTTTGGGAAGACCTGCCCAGATACTGGGTTCAGGTGGAGCAGATAGGCGACTTCAATCCGGTCGGTGGACTGCCCAAAGAGAGGCCAGTGAAGGGCTGTGTGACGCTTCGCTATCTCATCGATTCCAATGGCGATCTGTTCAGCCCCGAGGTCCTGTCATCCGAGCCGCCCGGCGTGCTGGATCTCATCGCCATCTCAGGGCTGGCGCAGGTGCGTTATCGGGTGTCC
Organism: Aeromonas media; assembly: GCF_020423125.1. NCBI lineage: Bacteria > Pseudomonadati > Pseudomonadota > Gammaproteobacteria > Aeromonadales > Aeromonadaceae > Aeromonas > Aeromonas media. Next base: position 3,273,363 of record NZ_CP075564.1, on the reverse strand, counting down.
GAGCAGAATCCACAAGCCATCCCGGTGCGGGTGGTGGTCCGATATGACGTCGAAGTGAGATGACAAAGACCCCGGCCTTGGCCGGGGTCTTTGTCACTGTGCGCGGGCGCTGTTGCCTGCGGAGCTTATAGCTCCTTGCAGTCGTTGTAGCGGCTCTGCCACTCCCCGGCGTCATCGCGCATCTCCACGAAGCCTTCCTTCCCCTTGTTCCACCAGACCACCTCGTGATCGTCGGTGTAGCGGGCACCGGAGGCGGAGACCGCCTGGGGCAGGGTGTAATCCTTGCCATCGGGCAGGGCGAGCTTGACGAAGTTCAGGCTCTCGTCCGAGAGGGAGAAGTAGCGCACCTGCACCTTCTGGTTCTGCTCGCACAGATAGGTGACGGGATCGCCCCCTGTCACCCCCAGCTTGCCGGCCCCCAGATCGCAGCCGCCGAGCAGGGTCAGGGTGCCTATCCCCAGTAGAAAGAGCTTGGCCTGTTTCATGTCGCATCCTTTGATCGGTGTCATATGGCCTTGAGCCTAACAGGCTGAGAGGCAACTGCAACCTCGGTGTCCCCCTCTTGCGTCGGGATGCGTCCGTCACTCTGCACAGTCAGCGGGCAAAAAAACGCCCCGCCAGGCGAGCGGGGCGAAAGGGTGCCGTCCTTGGGCTACAGAAAAGAGCTATCAATGGCCGAAGCGGGTCGCCTCGAAGCGGTTGAGCAGGCGGTGAATGAGGTAGCAGGCCAGCAGGGTGGCGACGATGGCAAACAGTATGCTGCTGACCCGGTACAGGGCGCTGAACACCAGATCGTTGCCGGGCGTCAGGTACTGGCCAAACAGGATGCCGAGGGTGGTGAGGGCGCCGAAGCCAACGCCGGAGCCGCTCGCCTCCTTCACATGGGCATGGCTGAACAGCATGGCTCCCAACCAGAGCAGCGGGGTCACCAGCAAGAGCAAGCCGGACCAGTCATAGAGCACTAGCTGCCCCAGGATGCCGAAACTCACCCCCAGCAGGGTGCCCATGGCGCGCTTGCGGGCGTAGCTCAGGGCCCCGTCCCAGTGCATGGGGAAGAGCACCAGTAGCGTGGTCGCCTGGGCGGACATGGAGTCCCGCAGATCGAACAGCTGGAACACCAGGAACGACAGGGTGGCGATGCTGGCGCCGAGCAGCGCCTCGTGGCGCATCCGGTGCGGTGCTTTGGGGGAAGGGGTGGGGGCGGGCCGCGCCTCCACATCCGGGATCAGCGCCGTCATCAGGTAGGCGATGAGCACCGACAGGACGCTGGCCCAGAGGTTGCTGAAGATGAGATCGTTCAGATCGGTCTCGGGGTAGCTGGCAAAGTGCAGCATGATGCTGAGGCTGAGCACGCCATTGGCGCCGAACAGGAAGAGGCTGCCCCGGGACATGGCGGCAAAGCGGTAGAGAAACAGCAGGAAGACGATGGGCAGCATCAGGCCGGGATGACTGCCGAACAGGCCGCCAAGCAGCCCGACTTCCAGCCCGCACATGGCGGCGGAGGCGATGAGCTGGCGGGCGGCGTGGCCGTTCATCACGGGGATCATCCCCAGCAGCAGCACCGGGGTGACGGTGAAGAAGACTCCGTTGCTCCAGCCGAAGATCTTGCACAGCACAAATCCCAGGGTGCAGCCAAAGGCGATGCGCAGGCACTGGCGCAGCTCGTTGGCGGTGAGGGGTCTGTGCCACAGGTTCATGGTCGTCATCTCAATAGATGTAGTGCAGCAGGCTGAGCAGGCGGATCTGGCCGCGGGCCAGCAGCCCGGTCAGGGCGTTGTCCGGCAGCAGCTGGACGGTGGCGCGAGCCCCGGCCGGCAGATGGGCGGGCAGTTGCTCCAGGGTCAGGTGCAGGCGCAGCCGTTGGGCATCGCGCACCCAGCGATCGGATTCGACGGGATTGGCCAGGAGACCGTTGGCATCGAACTGGCCGGCACTGACCCCGGCATCCAGGCTGGCGACCCGGGCCGGGTAGAGGCGGCCTGGCTCGCCGTCGAAGGCGACCAGCGCCCTGCTTTCCGGGGTGATGTGGCGCAGGCTCTTCTCGCGAAAATCGGCGATCACGTCCACCTGCTCGGAGACCAGGGCCAGCAGGGGAGCGCCTGCCGTGGCCACGCTGCCCGGTTTGAGCTGCAGGTTGGTGATGATGCCATCCTGGCTTGCATGGATCTGGCTATAGGTGAGGTTGAGCTCGGCCTGGGCCAGGCGGTTGCGCGCCTGGCGCAGCAGCAGGTTGTCGTCACCGGGCAGGCCCCGGTTGACGCGAGCCTGCTCCACCCGGGCCTGGCTGGCCAGCAGATTGGCACGGGCGGTGCGGGCGGCGCTGTCGGCGTCGTCTTTCTGCTGCTCCGACACCATGTGGCGGCGATAGAGGGCGTCGATGCGCTCGGCTTCCCGCTGCTTCTGGGCCGCCTGGGTCTGCAGGGAGCTGTACTCAGCCTCATAGGCATTGAGGGTCGCATCGAGCTGGCGATTCTGTTGCTCGGCCTGATCAAGGGCGAGTCTGGCCTGCTCGACCGCAAGCGCGAAGGGGGCCGGATCCAGCACGAACAGCAGATCCCCCAGCTTGACATGCTGGTTGTTCGCTACCGCGACCTCGGTCACCTTGCCGCTGACCTGGGGCGCCATCCTGGTGACGACCCGGGTGGCCATGGCCTGGGGGGTGAGGGGCATCTTGATGTCGGCCAGCAGGAAGTAGCCAAACACCAGAGTGAAGCAGGCGATGGCCCATTTGATCCAGCGCTTGAATTGTTGATCCGGGGTCATCTTATTCTCTCTCTTCATGCTGGGCACCGATCTTGCCGAGGGCGTTGGCGGATATGCGGTGCACTATCTCTTCAAACTGCGTCAGCTCCTGCTGGCTGATGCCGGCGAGCAGCTCCCGGCGCACGGCGATGATGCGATCCTCGATTTTGTCGAGCAGCGCCTTGCCGGCCGGGGTCAGGGTGACGATGCGGGCGCGTTTGTCCTGACTGCAGCAGTGGCGTTCGATAAGGCCTTGCTCTTCCAGCTGGCCCAGGGTGCGCATCAGCGAGGGCAGTTCTATCTCCAGCGCCTCGGCCAGTGTCTTCTGGCTGAGGTGGCCACCGAGGCGGCTCAGCTTCCACAGCGCGGTCCAACGGGGGTGGGTGAGTCCCAGGGGGGCCAGCTCGAGGTCGGCCACGGTGCGCCACAACCGGTGCAGCCGTCCCAGCTGTTCGGCGAGGGAGAGCTCGCGCAGCATTTCCAGATCCTTTCCCATGACGGGCTCCTTATTTACTTAGCTTGCTAAGCATTATATTTATTTCGCAGGCTAAGTAAATAGTGTGATGTAGGTCACGTTCAGTTTTCGGCGGGGGAGGGGGGCACGGAGGGGCTGAATGGTGCTTAAGGTTTCAATGTTTTTATATGGCTTTGCAGGTCTGCTAACCGACAGCAGAGGAGGGGATACGTAGAGTGGCGCCACACCACAAGCTGGAGCATAACAATGAAAAACCTCTCTACCCCTGAAGTACAGATGAAGAGCGCCTGGGGCGACCAGCAGATCGCCGGCATGCCCATGATGATCTTCCTCGGGCTCGCCACCTGCGTCCTCTACGCCGGCTGGAACGGCTCCCTGCCACTCGGCATGGTCGGCGCCCTGGCGCTGATGTTCGTGCTCGGCACCCTGCTGAGCGAGCTGGGCGAGCGCATCCCCCCCATCCGGGAATATCTGGGGGGTGGCACCATACTCGCCATCTTCGGCGGCGCCGCCCTGTTCGAGTACCGAATCCTGCCGGCCGAGGCGGGTGAGGTGATCACCCGCTTCATGAAGGAGGGGGGCTTTCTGAACTTCTTCATCGCCAGCCTGGTGACCGGCTCCGTGTTCGGCATGAGCAGCGCCCTGCTGAAAAACGCCGCCATGCGCTACCTGCCGGTGATCCTGGGAGGCGTGGCGCTGGCGCTGCTGAGCGTCGGCCTGGTCGGCTCCTTGATGGGGTATGGCTTCAAGAATGCGGTGCTGCTCATCGGCCTGCCCATCATGGGGGGCGGCATGGGCGCCGGCGCCGTGCCGCTGGTGGAGATCCTCTCCGGTCCCTTGCAGATGTCCAGCGCCGACCTGCTGTCACGCATGGTACCCGCCGTGGTGATCGCCAACACCCTGGCCATACTGGTGGGCTCCCTGCTGGCGCGCCTTGGTCGCCGCTACCCCTCCCTGACCGGCAACGGCAGGCTGATGGTGAAAGAGAGTGGCCAGAGCGTCGCCGACGAGCAGGCCGAGGCGCCGACCCTGCAGAGCCTGGGTATGGGCCTTTTCATCAGCTCCAGCATGTTCGTGCTGGGCTCCCTGCTCGGCAACTTCATCCCCATGCACCCCTTCGCCCTGATGATACTGGCGGTGGCCTTCATCAAGGTGAGTGGTGTATTGCCGCGCCGCTACGAGCAGGCGGCGGCCGACTGGTACCAGTTCGTGGTGAGCAACCTCACCCCCTCCCTGCTGGTGGGCATAGGGGTGGCCTACACCAGTATCCCCGAGCTCATCGGCGCCTTCTCCGTCAACTACTTCATCATGGTGTTGACCACAGTGGTGGGCGGCGCTCTGGGGGCGGCCCTGGTGGGGCGCATGATAGGTTTTTATCCCATCGAGGCGGCCATCACCGGCGGCCTGTGCATGGCCAACATGGGGGGCACCGGCGACGTGGCCGTGCTGTCGGCGGCCCAGCGCATGAAGCTGATGCCGTTCGCCCAGATCTCCTCTCGCCTTGGCGGGGCCGTGATGCTGATCCTGGCCACCGCCCTCATCTCTCTGTTCGCGTGACGACTGGATACAGGAAACCGATATGAACGACACCATGATGGGCACCAGCCTGCCCTATGCCGAACGCAAGCGTCAGGGGCTGATGGGGCGCATGCCCCACAAGGAGGAATCCCTCTCCCAGCAGCGGCGCCGCATCTACCGCCTGGTCTCGGCCATGCAGAGTCCCTTCGACCAACACCTGCTGCTGCGCCAGTTGCAGGAGGACAACCCGGTGCTGTTCTACGATCTGGTGCGCCACCACCTGCCGGAGCTCTTGCCCATCATCTACACCCCTGTGGTGGGGGAGGCCTGCCAGCGTCACAGCGATCTCTATCTGCGCAGCCACGGCCTCTACCTCTCCTGGCACGACAGGGACGAGCTGGACGACATCTTCGCCAGTGTGGAGCAGGAGGTGGACGTCATCGTCATCTCCGACGGGGAGCGGGTGCTGGGGCTTGGCGATCTCGGCATCGGCGGCATGGGGATCTGCATCGGCAAGCTGGCGCTCTACAGCGCCGCCGGCGGCATCAACCCGGCGCGCACCCTGCCCCTGTGCGTGGACGTGGGCACCAACAACCCGGCGCTGCTGGAGGATGACTCCTACCTCGGCTGGCAGGCCCCGCGCATCGACGGCGAGACCTACTACCACTTCATGGACAAGGTGGTGGCGGCCATCCGGCGGCGCTGGCCCGAGGTGGTGCTGCAGTTTGAAGATTTTGCCGGCAAGCATGCCGCCAACCTCCTGGCCCGCTACCGGGATGAGCTCTGCATGTTCAATGACGACATCCAGGGCACGGCGGCGGTCGCCTCCGCCTGCGTGCTGGCGGGCTTGCAGCAGGCGGGCAGCACCTTGGCCGACACCCCGGTGCTCATCGTCGGCGCCGGCTCGGCGGGCTGCGGGATCGCCGCCATGCTGGCCCGGCTGGCGGGCAGTCCACAGCAGGTGCAACTGTTCGATCAGGATGGTCTGGTCTGCCTGGACAGGGTCAACCTGACCCCCTCCCAGCAGCCCTTCGCCCGCCCGTCACAGGAGGCCTGCACCTCCCTGCCCGAGCTCATCGCCCGGTTGCGCCCCGGAGTGCTGATCGGGGTGAGTGGCCAGGGAGGCCTCTTCACCGAGCAGGTGCTTGGCGCCATGGGGGAGGTGTGCGAGCGCCCGGTGATCCTGCCGCTCTCCAACCCGACCCGCAGTGCGGAGGCGACCCCGGAGCAGGTGTGGCGGGCGACCGAGGGGCGTGCCCTGCTCGCCACCGGCAGCCCGTTCGCTCCCGTCATGGTGGCGGAAGAGGCGCGGGTGGTCTCCCAGTGCAACAACGTCTATGTCTTCCCGGGCATTGGCCTCGGGGCCTGCGCGGTCAAGGCGCGGCGCATCAGCGATGGCATGTTGCAGGCGGCGGTGCGGGCGGTCGGGGCCTATCCCCTGGAGACCGGCCGCTTGCTGCCTCCCATCGATCAGGTGGGGGAGGTGGCCCGTGCCGTCGCCAGAGCCGTGGCCCTGGCCGCCCGCGAGGAGGGGTTGGCGGATTTTGCCGGTGATCCCGCACCGCTCATTGACCAGACCTGGTGGCGCCCGCACTATTGGTCCGCCTCCTGACGCTTCAAGGTTAATCGATGAAACTGCGCCACCAACTGGTCACCCTCTCCCTCGGGCTGTCACTGCTGCTGATCCTGATCCTGGGGGGCCTGCTCGCCCTCTTCATCCGCCACCTGCTGGAGAGCAACCTGGAGGAGAAGGGGAGCGATCTGGCCCGGGTGCTGGCGGCAGATACCCGGGTGGTGCAGGCCCTGCAGCAGGGCAGTGATCCCGGCCTGCGGGACTATGTGCAGGGGATCTGCAGCCGCACCGATGCCGCCTACATGGTGGTGACCGACGAGCATGCCCGCCGCCTGAGTCACCCTTCCCCCGAGCTGGTCGGTGCAACCTTCCGTGGCGAGGACATCTGGCCGGCGATCCACGAGCGGCGCAGTTACTGCTCCAGGGATGAGGGCACCCTGGGCCCGGCCATCCGCTGCTTCTCGCCTGTGATAGGGGCGGACGGGCGCACCATAGGCGCGGTGGCGGTGGGCTACCTGATGCGGACGGTGGAGGGTACCTATCTGGAGCGGATCGCCCTGCTCATCAGCGCCATCGGCGCCGTGCTGGGTTGTGGCCTGCTGCTGGCGTTCTGGTTGCAGCACCGGCTGAGGCGCACCCTGCTGGATCTGGAGCCGGAGACCATAGTCAACCGCTTCGCCCAGCAGGATCTGGTGCTGGAGGGGATCTCGGAGGGGATAGTGGCCCTCGACGCCAACCATCGCATCAAGATGCTCAACAGCGCGGCCTTCTATCAGTTGCGGCTGCCGGGCACCGGGCGTCATGCCTTGCTGGGCCACTCCCTGGCCGAGCTTGCCCCCAGCCTGCTCCCCATCCTGGAGCAGGAGGGGGGGGTCAATTTCACCGTGCAGGGGGATGACTTTGTCGGCCACTGGCAGGAGCTGAGCGGTCGTGAGCCCGGTCGCATGCTGATCTTCAGCCGGCCGGACGGCACTGGCAGCCTCGGCATGCAGGTGACTCACTTGCGCCAGTATGCCGAGATGCTGCGCATTCAGACCCATGAGTTCGCCAACAAGCTGAGCAGCCTCTCCGGCCTGCTGCAGCTCGGTCACGTGGATCAGGCGGTGGAGCTCATCCAGCAGGAGAACGAGGCCTGCCAGACCATGCTGCAGGACTTGCTGCGCTCCATCGAGAACAAGCCGGTTGCTGGCCTCATCCTCGGCAAGTTCAGCCGGGCGCGGGAGCTCGGTGTCGAGCTGGTGCTGGATCCCGGCTCGGCACTCGGGGAGTACCCGGCCGAGGTGTCGGCGGATCTCATCACCTGCATCGGCAACCTGCTGGACAACGGCATCCGGGCCGCCTGGGCAAACCGCCAGCGATGCGCTCCCCGGGTGCTCATCTCGGTGGATGACTTCGGGCGTCGGCTGGTGATCGAGGTGGAGGACAGTGGCGAGGGGGTGGACGAGGCGCTGGCGGATCACCTGTTTGACTATGGTGTCAGCCGCCAGACCGGGGATCACGGGGTAGGCCTCTTCCTGGTCAAGAAGACGGTGGCCCGCCGTGGGGGTGTGATAGAATGGCGCCGCACCGCCGAGCAGACGACGCTGTTCGGTATCTATTTGAATAAAAACCAATTGGTGTGAGTCATGAAGCCAATTTTCACTCTTGTTATCGAGGACGACGAGCGGATCGGCGCCATCCTGGCCGAGCTGGTTTCCTCGACCCCGGGCTACTCCCTGCTGGGGCGGGCCGAGAGCCTGGCCCAGGCCGATCTCATGATGCGCGCCACCGACCCCCAGTTGCTGGTGGTGGACATCTCCCTGCCCGACGGCTCGGGCCTCGAGTGGGTGAACCAGCTGCGCAGCCACAATCGGGAGGTTTTCGTGGTCATGGTGACCGCCTCCTGCGACGTGGAGACCATACAGCAGGCCCTGAATCTCGGGGTGCAGGATTACATCATCAAGCCGCTGCGGCTGTTTCGCATCCAGCAGAGCCTGGACGAGATCCTGACCCTGCATCGCCGCCTGTGCGAACGCGGCCTGCTGGAGCAGAGCGATCTCGACCGCCTGATGGGCAAGGGGCGCATTCAGCCGCGGGAGGTGCGCGACACCCCCAAGGGCATAGACGCCATCACCCTGCGCCAGGTACTGGAGCTGCTGGCGGGGGAGCCGGACACCGCCTTCTCCACCGATACGGTGGCGCTGCGTTTGTCACTTAGCCGCACCACGGCGCGCCGCTACCTGGAGTTTCTGGAGTCCGAAGACAAGCTGGACGTGGATCTCAACTACGGCCAGCGCGGTCGCCCCGAGCGCCGTTACCACTGGCGCCGGAGCAGCTGAGGCGGCGTGACCACAGCATTGCAAACAAAAAGGGAGCCTCGGCTCCCTTTTTGCCGGCCACGGTTGATGGTGCCGGCTTATGCCCCTTCCACCAGGGCGGGACGCACCCTCGGCCTGAACTGGGAGATCATGACGCCGGTCAGGACGAGGCCGCCCCCCAGCAGGTGATAGCCGTGGATGGGCTCCCCCAGGGTGATGACGGCCAACAGCGCAGTGCACAGCGGCATCAGGTTCATGAACACCGAGGTGCGCTCCGCCCCCAGGCAGGCGAGGCCGCGCATCCAGCAGTAGGCGGCGAAGATGGAGGAGGCGAGTCCGGCGAACAGCACCATGCTCCAGCCCTGGACGGGAATGGCCAGGGAGTCGGCAGAGAGGGCCACCGGAATGAGCAGCAGCACCGCCAGCAGGATCTGCAGATAGAGGTTGAGCCAGGGGCCGAACGGCAGCTGCCAGCGGCGGATCAGCAGGCCATAGAGCGAGTAGCTGGCCGCCCCCAGCAGCATCATGCCATCACCGGGGTTGATGCCGCTGTGCAGCAGCGCCAGGGGGTTGCCCTGACCCAGCAGCCAGAGCACCCCGAACAGGGAGAGGCTCATGCCGAGCAGCGCCTGTTTGCCCGGTCTCTGGCCAAAGCAGCAGGCCCCGATCAGCAGGGTCAGCAGCGGCAGCAGGGAGCCGATGACCCCCATGTTGGTGGCCGAGGTGCTGTGGGCGGCGTAGTAGGCGAGGCACTGGTAGAGCACCATGCCGAGCAGGGAGAGGATTAGCAGCTTGCCGAGCCAGGGGCGGAGATCGCGCCGGCGGCACCACAGCGGCGGCAGGCAGAAGGGGGAGAGCGCCAGGGCGGCGATCACCCAGCGATAGAAGGAGATGGCGGCGGGATCCAGCACGCCGGCGGCGGCCTTGGAGACCACGGTATTGGCGGCCCAGATCAGGATGGCGAGCAGGGGAAAGAGAAAAGGCATAGGCACTCCTTGGTACGATGGGGAGAGTCTAGCCTTGTCTTGAACGAGGTAAGTAGCGTAAATAAGACATGTCATAACCGCTTTGGGACAATCTGCATGGGCACCCTCACCCTGGCCGAGCAGGATCGCCTGCTGGCCGACCCCAACCCCCTCTACTTTCGCTACAGCCAGATCCAGGGGGGCAACGCTTGCGCCGAGCACGCCCACCCCTGGGGCCAGCTCAGCCTCATCAGCCTGGGGGTCATGGTGGTGGAGGTGGGGGGAGAGCGGCTGGTGGCGCCTCCGGACTACCTCATCTGGGTGCCGGCGGACCTTCCCCACACCGCCTTCAACGAGCAGACCCTGGATTACACCTCCATCTACGTGAGCCACGCCCTGGCCCCGCGCCTGCCACGGGAACCCCAGCTGCTGGCCCTCACCCCCTTGCTGCGGGCCCTGCTGGAGGACTTCACCCAGCGCCGGGTCGGGCACATGGAGGATGAGTGGGATGCCCGTCAGGGTGAGCTCTTCATCGAGAAGCTGGCCCGCACCCGTTGCCAGCCGAGCTACCTGCCCCAGAGCCGGGATCGCCTGCTGGCACCCTTGCTGGCGGCATTGCAGGCGGCGCCGGAGGACAACCGCACGCTGGTGGAGTGGGCCAGGGCGCTGCACACCACGGAGCGCACCCTGGCGCGGCGTTGCCAGAAGGAGCTTGGCATGAGCCTCGGCCAGTGGCGCACCCGGCTGCGGCTGGTGAAGGCGCTGGACTGGCTGCGGGGCGAGATGCCGGTGCAGGAGATCGCCTGGCGCCTCGGTTACGCCTCCACCTCGGCTTTCATCGCCATGTTCCAGCGCGAACAGGGCTGCGCCCCCCAGCGCTATCGCCAGCAGCTGGGCCAACCCGTGGCCTGAACCGCATGAAAAAGGGCGTCCGCAGGCGCCCTTGTGGATCATGGGATGGGCTTAGAAGAAGCCGAGGGGGTTGATGTCGTGGCTCACCAGCAGGTTCTTGGTGTTCTGGTAGTGGTCCAGCATCATCTTGTGGGTCTCGCGACCGATCCCCGACTTCTTGTAGCCGCCAAAGGCCGCGTGGGCCGGGTAGGCGTGGTAGCAGTTGACCCAGACCCGGCCGGCCTGGATGCCGCGCCCCATGCGCCAGGCCAGATTGCTGTCCCGGGTCCACAGGCCGGCCCCCAGCCCGTACTGGGTGTCGTTGGCAATGGCCAGGGCATCCGCCTCGTCCTTGAAGGTGGTGACCCCGAGCGCCGGCCCGAAGATCTCCTCCTGGAACACCCGCATCTTGTTCTGGCCCGAGAAGATGGTGGGCTGGATGTAGAAGCCCCCCTCCAGCCCGCTCACCTTGGCCGGGCCGCCGCCCAGCAGCATCTTGGCCCCTTCGCCGCGGCCGATCTCCATGTAGCTCAGGATCTTGTCGAACTGCTCGCGCGACGCCTGGGCCCCCACCTGGGTCGTGGTGTCGAGGGGGTTGCCCTGCACTATGGTGCGGGCGCGGGCCAGCACACGGTCCATGAAGTCGTCGTAGATGCTCTCCTGCACCAGGGCGCGGGAGGGGCAGGTGCACACCTCGCCCTGGTTGAAGAAGGTCATCAACATCCCTTCCACCGCCTTGTCGATGTAGCTGCTCTCGTGCTGCATCACGTCGGCGAAGTAAATGTTGGGGGACTTGCCGCCGAGCTCCACGGTGGAGGGGATCAGCTTGTCGGCGGCGCAGCGCAGGATATGGGCGCCGACTTCAGTCGAGCCGGTGAAGGCGAGCTTCTGGATCCTGTCGCTGGTGGCCAGCGCCTGGCCCGCCTCGGCGCCGAAGCCGTTGACCACGTTGACCACGCCGGGGGGGAGGATGTCCTTGATGAGATCCATCATCAGCATGATGGTGACCGGGGTCTGCTCGGCGGGCTTGAGCACGCTGCAGCAGCCGGCCGCCAGCACCGGGGCCAGCTTCCAGGCCGCCATCAGCAGCGGGAAGTTCCAGGGGATGATCTGGCCGACCACGCCGATGGGCTCCTTGAAGTGGTAGCTAACGGTGTGCTGATCCAGCTCGGCGGCAGACCCTTCCTGGGCGCGGATGCAACCGGCGAAGTAGCGGAAGTGATCCACCACCAGCGGCAGGTCGGCGGCCAGGGTCTCGCGCACTGCCTTACCGTTCTCCCAGGTCTCGGCGATGGCGAGCACTTCGATGTTCTGCTCGATGCGATCGGCAATGCGCAGCAGCAGGTTGCTGCGCTCGGTGACGCTGGTCTTGCTCCAGGCCGGGAAGGCCTTGTGGGCGGCATCCAGCGCCAGCTCGATGTCGGCGGCATCGGATCTGGCCACCTCGCAGAACACCCGGCCATCCACCGGCGAGATGTTTTCGAAGTAGCGGCCGGCGCGCGGCGCCACCCAGTCGCCACCGATGAAGTTGTCGTAACGGGACTTGAAGCTGACCAGGGCACCTGCCTGACCGGGAGCGGTATAAATCATCTCATCATCCTTATGTGTGTGTGGTCCTGACCGGCCTGGCGGGCAGTCCGGTTGCTTCTCGGTATCGCAAGGGCCGTGCCAGAGGGTCTGACCAGCAGGCAAAAGTTACAAAAACGTTATCAAACGGGGTGCGGCGGCGTATCTTGATTAACCAGTGACCGCGGCGGTGGCGATAAAACTGTGCCGTTTCTGGACAGTGGCCGTGACACTGTGCCCTTTGTGAACAGGAGGCGTGATGAGCGAGTTACCTCAATCCAGTCCCAGTCCCATCTTGCGTTCCTGGCAGCGCTGCCTGCATCAGGGCCTGCTCCGCCAGCAGAGCGCCGAGCTGGACTTGCTGCCCCAGGGGGAGCTGTCGGCCCGCCAGGAGCAGCACAGAACCCTTATCACCTGCTTCCAGCGCTTCGTGCTGCCGCTGTTTGCCCAGCTGCTGGCGGGCAGGCCCTGCCGGTTGCTGCTGTGCGACGCCGAGGGGGCCATCCTGGCGGTGAGCGGTGACGACGGCTTCGCCCGCCACGCCGAGCGGATCTTCCTGCGCAGCGGCGCCCGCTGGGGGGAGGCGAGCAAGGGCACCAACGCCATCGGTACCGCGCTGGCCGAGCAGAGCGAGGTGCAGGTGCTGGGGGCGCAGCACTTCTTCGCCCAGCACAGCTTTCTCAGTTGCAGCGCCTGCCCATTGCTCGGGCCGGACGGGCAACTGCTCGGCGTGCTCGACATCTCCACCGATGCGGCCCACCACGGCGGCGATATGCTGGGCACGGTGCGGCTCTTGGCCATGACGCTGGAGAACGCCCTGCTGGCGCGTCAGCCGGGCTGGCTGGTGGATCTCGATCCTCAGAGTCTGTGGTCTGCCCGCCTGCTGCTGGGGGAGGGGGGCGAACTGCTCGGGGCCAACCGGGCTGGCCGGCTCTGGCTCGGCCAGCACCCCTTCGATGGCAAGCAACTGCTACGCGAGCGCCGTGGCCTGCGGTTGGTGCCCGAGCCTGTGGTGATTCAAACCCAGTCTCTGCCGGCAACGCCGCCTGCCACCGCCGGGGTGCCCCTCAAGATGCTGGAGCGCGGCATCTCCCTGCTCATCGAGGGGGAGACCGGCTGTGGCAAGGAGCATCTGGTGCGCGCCCTGCACCGCCAATCGAGCCGGCGGGACAAGCCCCTGGTGTGTGTCAACTGCGGCGCCCTGCCCGCCGATCTGGTGGAAGCCGAGCTGTTTGGCTATGTGGGTGGCGCCTTCAGCGGTGCCCGCAGCCAGGGCAGTCAGGGTTATCTGCGCGCCGCCCACGGCGGCATCCTGATGCTGGATGAGATCGGCGAGCTGCCGCTCTCGGCCCAGACCCGGCTGCTGCGGGTATTGCAGGAGCGTGCCGTCACCCCGGTGGGCAGCCACAAGCCCGAACCGGTGGACTTCTGGCTGGTGAGCGCCAGCCACCGGGATCTGGCAGCCATGGTGCAAGGTGGCGGGTTTCGCGAAGACCTCTATTACCGTATCTGCGGCTGGCGCCAGCCGCTGGCGCCGCTACGGGCCTGGCCGACCCGCGAGCGCCAGGAGTTGATCCAGCGGTTGCTCGCTGAGATGGATCCTGCCCTGCAACTGACGGCGGAGGCGGAGCGGCAACTGCTGACCCACCCGCTGCCCGGCAACGTGCGCCAGCTCAAGCAGGCGCTGGAGGTGGCCTGCGTGCTGGCGGAAGGGCAGGGCTGGATTGACCTCACCCACCTGCATCTGCCGAATGTGGCCGTGGCGCCGGTCGCCACCACGGCAGTTGCGGGCAGCACCTTGCGCCAGCAGAACCGGCAACAGGTGCAGCAGACCCTGACAGAGTGCGAGGGCAACGTGAGCGAGGCGGCGCGCCGGCTTGGCATCAGCCGCACCACCCTCTACCGGGCGCTGCGGGAAGAGGAATAGGGGGTGTTGCGGTATCGCTTGCTTGTGTAGACTGGGGCTCTGCGATGATTTTTCTTTATTTTTCCATGGCATGGAGTGCTCAGTGGTGAAAGGAATGATGACATCGGGAACCCGTTTCCCTCCGGGCTGGCGTCCGCCTCTTGAGGTGCAATGCCGACAGGATTCAGCCCGGCAGATGGCAAGCGACGCCCTGTGCGCTGACTGAGCCGACCAATGCCCGGCGCCCGAGGGGGCGCGTGTAATAACCTTGGATCTGGATCAGCACGGTGCGGAATCACAAGGTGTAGAGTAAAGGCTCTTTTCCAGGTGTGATCATTATGACCCCATCCTATTCCCGCATGACCAATCTGTTGTTCTGGAGCCTGCTGCTCGGCAGCCTGCTGGCCATCCTGGCGTTCGAGTTCGGACCTGAACGGCGGCTGGATATCCTGAGCCAGGCCGGCATAGCCGCCAGGGCCCAGGATGATCGCTCACATGGGGGCCATTCGGTTACGACGCTGCTCGCCGCCGGCGACAAACCGGCCATCGACTGCAGGCTGCGTGCGGGCTACGCCTCCCCCTTCTGTGAGCTGATCCTGACCCTGTCTGCCCCCGAACGGGGCATGGATCTCTCCCATTTCGATGGCGTGCGGGTCAAGTTGCGGGTGGAAGGGGAGGCGCCGCAGAGCTGGCGCCTCTATCTGCGCAATTATGATCCCGCCTACTCGACAGTCGGGGACGAGACCTCCCACAAGTTCAACGAGGTGCTCTTTCGCCCTGATGATTACGGCCGCATCCAGGACGTCCCCCTCAAGGTGTTCGCACCCAGCTCCTGGTGGGTACAACAGTACCGGATCCCGCTGGCGCAGCAGGTACCGGACCTGCACCATGTCTATGCCATCGAGCTTGCCACCGACGACAAGATGCAACCCGGGGACTACCGCTTGACCCTGGATAAGCTGGAGTTCTATGGCCGCTGGGGCAAGCCGGGGGACTTCTACCGCCAGCTGCTGCTGGGCTGGCTGATATACGGGATATTGCTGTTTCTGATCCAGTACCTGTGGATGGGGGACCGACTGCGCAAGGCCCGTGAGGCGCGGCTGGCGGCGGAGGCACTCAGCCAGAGCCTGTGCGAGCAGAACCGCCGTACCGAGGAAGAGGCCCGTTACGATCCCCTGACCGGAGCCCTCAACCGGCTCGGGGGCGAGAAGCTCTTGAGCGAACTGGGGGAGATGCCGCTCTCCTTCATCTATATCGACATCGATCACTTCAAGGGGGTCAACGACACCCACGGCCATCCCATGGGGGACGAGGTGCTCAAGCACATGGTGAGCGAGCTGCTGCGCCATTGTGACAGCCTGTGCCGCCTGGTGCGCTGGGGGGGAGAGGAGTTCGTGCTGGTCTGCCTCCATTACGACGAGGGACAGGCCACCGCCCTGGCCGAGCGGCTTAGGGGAGCGCTCGAGGTGCACCGGGGCTGGCCCCTCGGGCTTAGGATCACCGCCTCCTTCGGGGTGGCGGCGCGGCGCGGGGATTCCCTTGAGCTGACCCTCAAACGGGCGGACGAGGCGCTCTATCAGGCCAAGGAACGGGGTCGCAACCGGGTCGAGGTGGGCTAGAGCGCAGCCCTGCCAACCGGCGAAGTGCTTTGCCTTCGCTAAGGTGATTGCGGCTGGAGCACAGGCCTCCCAGCCGTTATGATGCGCCCCAGCCGGGGCTTGGCCCCTTCATTCATCTATCGAGGAGTATCTCCATGTCACAACATCTGGGCGCCTTGGCCCTGCTGGTGGCCGATTATGACGAGGCTATCGCCTTCTTCACCCAGGGGCTGGGGTTCGAGCTGCTGGAAGACACTCCCCTCGATGAGCCGGGCAAACGCTGGGTGCGGGTCGCTCCGCAAGGCGCTCCCGGTTCTGCCCTGCTGCTGGCCCGTGCGGCCACCCCCGAACAGCATGCCGCTATCGGACGGCAGGGAGGAGGCCGGGTCTTCCTGTTCCTCGAGACCGACGACTTCTGGGGCGATTACCAGCGCATGCAGGAGTACGGTGTCCATTTTTGTGAACAGCCCCGCCACGAACCCTACGGCACAGTGGTGGTGTTCGAGGACATCAGTGGCAACCGCTGGGACCTGCTGCAACTCGCTGCTGCCAGCTGAATCTGAAAACGTTTATCATCCCGCCTGTCATAAAGTCATAAAAGTGTCACAGAAAGTTCTAATAATTGGCGCACCCATCTTCACAGAGGAGAGAGAAGGGATATGGCTAAGCGAATTCTGGTGGTCGAGGACGAGGCACCAATCCGCGAGATGCTCTGCTTCGTGCTCGAGCAAAAAGGATATGAGACGGTTGAGGCAGAAGATTATGCCGATGGACTGGCAAAGGTGCGTGAACCTTACCCCGAGCTCATCGTATTGGACTGGATGATGCCTGGTGGCAGTGGCATCCAGTTCATCAAGCAGCTCAAGCAGGACGAGGTGACCCGCCAGATCCCGGTGGTGATGCTGACCGCCCGCGGTGAGGAAGAGGACAAGGTGCGCGGCCTCGAGGCGGGCGCCGACGACTACATCACCAAGCCGTTCTCTCCCAAGGAGCTGACCGCCCGCCTGCATGCCGTGATGCGCCGGGTCTCCCCCACCTCGGTGGACGAGGTGATCGAGGTGCAGGGGCTCAAGCTGGATCCTGTCTCCCACAGGGTCAGCGCCGAGGA
This sequence comes from Aeromonas media, assembly GCF_020423125.1. Taxonomy (NCBI): domain Bacteria; kingdom Pseudomonadati; phylum Pseudomonadota; class Gammaproteobacteria; order Aeromonadales; family Aeromonadaceae; genus Aeromonas; species Aeromonas media. Next base: position 3,256,724 of record NZ_CP075564.1, on the reverse strand, counting down.
GAAGGCGCTGGACATGGGGCCGACCGAGTTCAAGCTGCTGCACTTCTTCATGACCCATCCCGAGCGGGTCTACAGCCGCGAGCAACTGCTGAACAACGTCTGGGGCACCAATGTCTATGTGGAGGACAGGACGGTTGACGTGCACATCCGTCGCCTGCGCAAGGCCATCGAAGAGACCGGGCACGACAGATTGATCCAGACGGTGCGTGGAGCCGGATACCGCTTCTCAACCCGTCTCTAGGGGATAACATGTTGCAACCTTACGCCTGGCGGCGACAGTTGTGGCGAATGGCGTTCTTCTACGCCCCCTTCGTCTTGGTAGGTTGGTTGATAGAACACCTCTCCCTCTGCCTGTTGGTGGCGACCGTGCTGCATCTGGGCTGGCACTACCGCTTCCAGAAGCGGTTGTCGGACTGGCTGTGGCACGATCGCAGCCTGGTGCCACCCCATGGCAGCGGCAGTTGGGAATACATCTTCAATGGCATCTACAAGTTGCAGCAGCGCCACCGTGCAAGGCGTCGCGAGCTGGCGGGTCTCATCCGCCGGTTCCGGGAGGGGGCCGAGGCCCTGCCTGATGCCGCCGTGGTGTTTCGCACCGATGGCAGCATTCTCTGGTGCAACCGGCTGGCGGAGCAACTGCTCGGTTTTCGCTGGCCCGAGGATGCCGGCCAGCATATCGGCAACCTCATCCGTCACCCCGGTTTCGTCGCCTACCTCGGCAAGGGGCAGTATGACGAGCCGTTCGAGATGAGCTCCCCCATCAACGAGGAGAAGTTTCTCGAGTTTCGCATCATGCCCTATGCCGAGGATCAGGCCATGCTGGTGGTGCGGGACGTGACCCGGCTGCGCAGCCTGGAGAAGACCCGCAAGCACTTCGTCTCCAACGTCTCCCATGAGTTGCGCACCCCGCTCACCGTGCTCAAGGGCTATCTGGAGATGACCGAGGAGCCCCCCCCCCCCGCCATGTGGGCCAAGGCGCATCGGGTGATGATGGAGCAGACCATCCGCATGGATAACCTGGTCAATCAGCTGCTCACCCTGTCGCGCATCGAGGCGGCCCCGACCGTGGATCTCTCCCATCTGGTGGACATGCCCGCCATGCTGGGGCTGCTGGAGCAGGAGGCCCGTGCCCTGTCGGGGGAGAGTGCCCATCAGATAGAGTTCCAGGTGCAGTCCAATCTGTTTGTGAAGGGAGACAGGGACCAGCTGCGCAGCGCCGTCTCCAACCTGGTCTACAACGCCATTCACTACACCCCGGCAGGTCGCAAGATCACGGTGGAGTGGCGCAAGCAGGGGGCCATGGCACTCTTTGTGGTGCAAGACGAGGGGGAGGGGATAGCCCCGGAGCACCTGACGCGGCTCACCGAGCGCTTCTATCGGGTCGACAAGGCCAGATCCCGCCACACCGGCGGCTCCGGCCTTGGCCTCGCCATCGTCAAGCACGCCCTGAGCCATCACGACGCCCAGCTCGAGATAGAGAGCCGGATTGGCCAGGGCAGCCGTTTCAGCTTCCTCATTCCCGGCCGCATGGTGGTGGTTAAATAGTCTTTTTTGACAAAGGGTTAGCAATAAGAAAGGGGGCTGCGAGAGCGGCCCCCTTGGCATTTGTGCCGCGCCGGGCCCATGTCATCAAAGTGTCATATAAATTCCATAAATTTGTCACTGCCAGGTCAGATACTGGCGCCGTCTTAAGAACAGACCCAGCGTCACCTTGGGAAAGAGGGGACGGATAAAACTCAACAAGCTGACTGATGCAGCCAGCTTGATCACCGCAAGACAGTGTTAATCGGCGCCATGTATTGGCAATTGCCTTCTGTAACTTTGGAGAGATTGGATGAAACTCAACAAACTGGCTGGTGTAATCGGATTCACCGCAGCAACCCTGTTTTCTGTCAGCGCGCTGGCTGCCGGTGTGGATAAAAATCTGCCGGATTACACCCCGACCAGTGGCATCTCGGGCAACCTGTCCTCCGTTGGCTCGGACACCCTGGCCAACATGATGACCCTGTGGGCCGAAGAATTTAAGCGTGTCTACCCCAACGTCAACGTACAGATCCAGGCCGCCGGTTCTTCCACCGCGCCGACCGCGCTGACCGAGGGCGTTGCCCAGTTTGGCCCCATGAGCCGTGCCATGAAGGCCGGTGAAGAGGAAGCATTCGAGAAGCGTTACGGCTACAAGCCGACTGCCATTCGCGTCGCGGTTGATGCCCTGGCGGTATTCGTTAACAAGGACAACCCCATCAAGGGGCTGACCATGGAGCAGGTTGATGCTGTCTTCTCCAGCACCCTCAAGTGCGGCGAAGCCAAGGCGGCCACCAAATGGTCTGATCTGGGTCTGGATGGCAACTGGTCTTCCAAGGATCTGCAACTGTTCGGTCGCAACTCCGTTTCAGGTACCTACGGTTACTTCAAGGAGCACGCCCTGTGCAACGGTGACTTCAAGAGCGGCGTAAACGAACAGCCGGGCTCCGCCTCCGTGGTGCAATCCGTCTCCGCGTCCCTGAACGGCATCGGTTACTCCGGCATCGGCTACGTCACCTCCGGCGTGCGCGCCGTACCGCTCTCCAAAGATGGCAAGACCTTCGTTGAAGCGACGGCAGACAATGCCCTGACCGGCAAGTACCCGCTCTCCCGCTTCCTGTACGTCTACGTAAACAAGGCTCCGAACAAGCCGCTCTCCCCGATGGAGCAGGAGTTTGTGAAGATGATGCTCTCCAAGGCCGGTCAGAACATAGTGGCGAAGGACGGCTATGTGCCGGTACCGGCCAAGATTGTTGAGGCCGACCTGAAGAAGCTGGGCATCATGTAATCCCGCTTTTGCAGCGCAAACAAACGAGCCCGAACGGGCTCGTTTTTATTTTGGCGTCCTGGGATCTTTTTGGTCGCATGGGGTGGCGCCTGGCTTGCACCGGAGGGCGGCATTCCCGAGAATAGGGCAACTTCACGGTAAAGGACCCTCTCATGCGTGCATCTTCCCTGTCCAAATTCGGCCTGGCAGCCTTGTGCAGTGCCCTGCTTGCCGGCTGTGCCCAGTCGCCGACCGGCCGCAGCCAGATGCTGCTCTTCTCCCCCCAGCAGATGAACCAGCTGGGGGCCGACTCCTTCGAGCAGATGAAGAAGCAGGAGAAGGTGAGCAAGGATGCCAGGGTGAATGCCTATGTCTCTTGCGTGGCCAGGGCGGTCACCGCCCAGGTGCCAGCCAGCTATGGCATCACCAGCTGGGAGGTGGTGGTGTTTGACTCCAAGGAGGTCAACGCCTTCGCCCTGCCTGGCGGCAAGATCGGCGTCTACAGCGGTCTGCTCAAGGTCGCCAAGAATCAGGATCAGCTCGCCACCGTCATCGGCCATGAGCTGACCCATGTGCTGGCACAGCACTCCAACGAACGCCTCTCCCGGGATCAGCTGACCGGCATCGGGCTGGCGGTGGCAGATGCCGCCATCGGCAGCAGCCAGGGGGGCGGTGCCACCATGGCGGCGCTCGGGCTAGGGGTTCAGGTGGGGATTGCCCTGCCCTATGGCAGAACCCAGGAGAGCGAGGCCGACAGACTCGGTTTGGAGCTGATGGCCCGCGCCGGCTTCAATCCGGCCCAGGCCATCCCCCTGTGGCAGAACATGAGTGCCGCCTCCGGTGGCAAGGCACCGCCGCAACTGCTTTCTACCCACCCGAGCGACGAGAATCGCATCGCCGAACTGCAAGCCCAGCAGGCCGAGGTGCAGCCCCTGTATCAGCAGGCGCGAGCCGCAGGGCTGGAGCCCAAGTGCAAGGCATAAGCCTGCGGCTGGCCCGTCCCGCCGATGCCGCCGCCATGACGGTGATGCAGCGGGCCAGCTGGCTGGCGGCTTATGGCAGTGTGCTCGGGGAGGATCTGCTAGCCCAGCTGGCGGTCACCGACCATCTGCAGATCTGGCGCCGCCGGCTCGCCGAACCCGCCCCCATCCCCATGCTGCTGTGTCAGGACGAGGTCGTCATCGGCCTGCTCTATTGGCACCTAGCCCATGAAGAGGGGTTGATGACGGCGCGCATCCGGGCGCTCTATCTGCACCCGGATCACTGGCGTCGAGGCCATGGCAAGCGGCTGTGGCAGGCGGTGGCGGTGCAGATGCGCCGGGCCGGTTGCGAGCGCGTCAGGCTCTGGCTGCTCGATGGCAATCACATCGGCGAGGGGTTCTACCTGCGCCGCGGCTTCGTGTTTGACGGCCAGGAGCGCACCCTGACGAGCCTGGGACAACCCTGCCTTCAGCGACAAATGTTCCGTTTGCTTTGAGCTGGCTCCCGTTTTTTGCCCATGCATACTTTATTTTTTTTGCGAATTAATACAATGTGCCCCATCTGGACAGACTGAGGTGACCCGGTTCACCGGCAAGGGAGTGTGGCATGTATTACGGATTTGATATTGGTGGTACCAAGATTGCCTTCGCGATGTATGACGGTGGCCTGAACCTCTGTCACGAAGAGCGCATGAGCACCCCAGGCAATGATTACGAGGGGCTGTTGCAGCTGATCCTGACGCGGGTCGAGACGGCGGACGCCCGCTTCGGTGCGAAAGGCGCCGTCGGCATCGGGTTTCCCGGCATCATCAATCGCCTTGATGGGAGCATAGTGGCGGCGAACCTGCCCGCCATTCACGGTCGTCATCTAGGGGCGGATCTGGCCGCACGACTGGCACGCACCGTCAGCGTCGACAACGACGCCAACTGCTTCCTCTGGTCCGAAGTGCACCAGGGGGCCGCCGCCGAGGCCGAGAGTGCGCTGGGGGTGACCATTGGCACCGGTATCGGTGGCGCCGTCTACCTGGCGGGCAAGCTCATCCAGGGTCGCAACTGGCTGGCGGGGGAGATAGGCCATTACCCGCTGCCTGCCACCATATTGATGAAATATCCCGACCTGCCCCGTCCCCGTTGCGGCTGCGGCCGCCTGGTCTGTTTCGAAACCTACGCCTCGGGCACCGGCCTGGAGCGGCTCTATCACCACTTCCGCGGCGAGCGCGCCAGTGGCCATCTGATAGTTGCCCGCGCCGAGGCCCGGGAACCCGCGGCGCTCTCGGCCATCGACTGCTGGCTGGAGATCCTGGCCGCCGGGCTCGCCACCGCCATCTCGGTGATAGACCCAGAGGTGGTGGTGCTGGGGGGCGGCCTCAGCGGGCTGCCCGCCCTGTATGAAGAGCTGCCCAAGCGTCTGCCCGGCCACCTGCTGCCAGGTGTCGCCCTGCCGGCTATCCGTCAGGCCCGCTTCGGCGGCGCCGGTGGCGTGCGTGGCGCCGCCCTGCTCAATTTATGAGGTCAGGCACTGGGTCTGATCTCCCTGGATAAGGAGTCATCATGACCCGTCTTGAAATCTGCATCGACAACCTGGAATCCCTGTTCACCGCAGAGCGGTCCGGCGCGGATCGCATCGAGCTCTGCTCTGCGCTGGGGCTGGGTGGTCTCACCCCCTCCTATGGTTTCATGCAGCTTGCTGCCCGCCATGCCAGCGTGCCGGTTTACGCCATGATCCGCCCCCGTGCCGGGGATTTCTGCTTCAGTGCCGCCGAGTTCGAACTCATGTTGCTGGATATCGCTGCGGCGCGCTCTGCGGGCCTGCAAGGGGTGGTGGTGGGTTTGCTGGACGAGGGGGGCAGAGTGCCAGCCGCCCAGTTGCAACAGCTGGTCGAGGCGGCAGGTCCCCTTGGGGTCACCTTCCATCGCGCCATCGATCTCAGCTCCAACTGGCGCGCCGATCTGGAGACCATAGTGGCGGCCGGCTGTGAGCGGATCCTGAGCTCCGGCCATGCCCCGACTGCCCTGGCGGGTCTGGAGACCCTGCAGGCGATGCAGCAGACCCTGGCGGGCCGCGCCAGCCTGATGCCCGGCGCCGGGGTCAATGCCGACAACGTGCGCACCATACTCGAGTTCACCGGGGTGAGCGAGGTGCACATGTCCGGCATGGGCTGGCGTGGTGGCATGGTGCCCCACGGAGTGAACATGGGCACCTCGGACGACGGCCGGGTCAATATCACTGACGGCGCCAAGGTGGCCGCGGTGCGGGCTTTGCTGGACAAGGCCTGATAGGTGCCGCGCGGCGGCATGGTGTCTCTCCGTGGGATTCAATATGGGCACCTCGGACGACGGCCGGGTCAATAATAGCGACGGCGCCAAGGTTACTGCGGTACGGGCCCTGCTGGATCGCGCCTGAGCAGATCGCCGCCGATGGGCGGCGTTCATCCCCTTCTTCTGTGAAGTCTCTCCCACGGGCGGGGAAATCAGGAAGGCAGTCGGCAGCACCTCGCCAAAAAGTCTGATATTATCCCGTCTCTTTTACCCTCAGGACCCGGAGCAACATCTCAATGTCCCAATACGACTCTATCGAACAGAAGGCCAGCTATGGCATCGGCCGCAACATGGGTGATCAGCTGGCGCAGCAAGCCTTTGCCGGTCTGGATATCCCTGCTCTGCAACAAGGTCTGGCAGATGCCCTGAACGGCCTGGAGTTCGCGGTCAGCCGTGACGATATCAATGATGCCTTCCAGGTCATCACCGCCCGCATGCAGGAAGAGCAGGAAGCCGTTGCCAAGGCCGCCGCCGCCGATGGCGAAGCCTTCTTGGCCGACAACGCCAAGCGCGCCGACGTGAAAGTGACCGACTCCGGTCTGCAATACGAAGTCATGGTAGAAGGCAATGGCGCCGTGCCGGTAGCCGGTCAGTCCGTGCGTGTGCACTACCACGGTACCTTCACCCACGGTGGCGTGTTCGACAGCTCGGTCGCTCGCGGCCAGCCTGCCGAATTCCCGGTCACCGGCGTCATTGCCGGCTGGGTAGAAGCACTGCAGATGATGCCGGTTGGCTCCAAGTGGAAGCTCTACATTCCGCAGGATCTGGCCTACGGTGCCCGTGGCGCCGGCTCCATCCCGCCGTACTCCGCTCTGGTCTTCGAAGTGGAGCTGCTGGACATCCTGTGATCCGGCTGGCGTGATGCAAACGGCGACCCCTGGGTCGCCGTTTGTTTTTGCGCGCCGCCACGCCCTGGTGGATGAGCCATGGCCTTCTCGGGAGATTTGGATATAGTCAGGACGTCGCACTCTCGGCCACCCAGGGAGACAGGCCATGGCTGCCATCATCGAAGTCGTCGATCTCATCAAGCACTTCCCCGGAGTCAAGGCGGTGGACGGACTCAGCTTTGCCATTCCCGCCGGGAGCTGTTTCGGCCTGCTCGGCCCGAACGGGGCGGGCAAGACCACCACCATAGAGCTGCTCGAGGGGATCCTCACCCCGGACAGCGGCCAGATCCTGTTTCATGGCGCTCCCCGCGGCCCCGACTATCGCTCCCGCATCGGCATCCAGTTCCAGCACACGGCGCTGCAGGATTTTCTGACGGTGCGCGACACCCTGCGCCTGTTCGCCAGCCTCTATCCCAACCCCCTGCCACGGGAACTGCTCATCGATCTGTGCGCCCTTGGGGAGTTCATCGACAGGGACAGCCGCAAGCTCTCGGGCGGCCAGCGTCAGCGCCTGCTGCTGGCCCTAGCTCTGCTCGGGGATCCCGAACTGCTGTTTCTGGACGAACCCACCACAGGGCTGGATCCCCAGGCCCGCCATCACTTCTGGCAGCGGATCGAGGCGATCAAGGCCCAGGGCAAGACGGTGGTGCTCACCACCCACTACATGGACGAGGCCCAGCAACTGTGCGATCGCATCGCCATCGTGGATCACGGTCATCTGCTCAGCCTGGACACGCCGGCGGCCCTGCTGGCACAGCACTTCGACGGTGTGCTGGTGCGTCTCGCGGATCACCCGGCCCTCGCCAGCCTGGGTTATCCGCTGCGGCCCCACGGCGATCAGGTGGAGCTGAACTGCCCCGACGTGGCGGCCTTGCTGCCAACCTTGTTGAGCTTGGGGGTACCGCTGACCGGCATGCAGGTACGCTCCCCCAATCTGGAGGATCTCTTCCTGCACCTGACCGGCCATAGCCTCCGGAGCGGCGCATGAACGCCGCCCCATGGCGCCGCCCCGCTGTGGCGCCTGCCAGCATGTTACCGATGCCAGCCTGCTCAAGGAGCGGAAGATGACGGGATCTCTCAAGCGCATAGGTGCGCTCTTCTACGCACGCAACCTGGAGTTCGTGCGCGACAGGGCGGCCTTGGTCTGGAACCTGCTTTTTCCGCTCCTGCTGGTGATTGGTTTCTCCCTCATCTTCTCCGGTCCCCCCAAGCCGCTGGTACAGATAGGGGTGGTGGGGGAGTTGACGACGGCCTATCAGCCCCTGACCCATATCCCGCTGCTCAAGCTCATTTCCTATGACGACGAGGCGAGGGGGGTCCTCAAGGTGCGCCATCACCAGCTGGACTTGCTGCTGTCACCGGCGCGCGGCCACTACTGGGTCAACCCGGACGCCCCCCAGGGGGCAATGGCCGAATACCTGCTGCGCCAGGCGGTGCGCGCGCCCCTGCAACGAGAGGCCCTGAGCGGTCGGGCCATCCGCTACGGCGACTGGTTGTTGCCCGGGGTGATCGGCATGAACCTGATGTTCTCCGGTCTGTTCGGGGTCGGTTTCGTCATCGTGCGCTATCGCAAGAACGGGGTACTCAAGCGCTTGCGGGCCACGCCACTCTCGGCCGCCGAGTTTCTCTGTGCCCAGCTGTTGTCACGTGTGCTGATCACCCTGGTGGTGAGCCTGCTGGTCTTTCTGGTGGCTTACTGGCTGCTAGGTGTGCCCCTGCTCGGATCTGGCTGGCTGCTGCTCTTCATCGCCCTGGTCGGCGGGACCGCCATGGCCTCCCTCGGGCTGCTCATCGCCGCCCGTATTCAGAACGAGGAGCTGGCGAGCGGTTTGCTCAATCTCATCAGCTTGCCCATGATGTTCTTATCCGGCGTCTGGTTTTCGCTGGAAGGCTCTCCCCCCTGGCTGCAGGCCGTGGGGGCCCGCTTGCCGCTCAGCCAGATCATCGAGGCCGCCCGTGCCGTCATGCTGGAAGGGGCGGGCTGGCAGGCTGTGGCGGGGACCCTGGGTCAAGTCATGGTGTTTGCCCTGGTGTGCATCACGCTGGGGGCGGTGCTGTTCAAATGGAGCGCAAAATGAAGTCAATTCTGTGGTTGCTGCTGGTAGCGGCCTTACCGGTGCATGCCGGCACCCTGCGCTGCAAGAGCGCCCTGTTGACCGAGGGGGACACCACGGCCGAACTGCTGATCCGCTGCGGCCAGCCGCTGCTCAAGGAAGATCTGACACGCTACGAGGAGAACGGCTTCGGGGCGCGGATGACGGTCAAGTATGCCGAACGCTGGACCTACAACTTCGGCAGGAGCGAATTCATGCAGTTCGTCACCGTCGAAAACGGCATCATCACCGAGATTGAAGACGGTCCCCGTGGTGGTTGAGTCGCGTATTGCTCCCGGGCCGGCACCCTGATCTAGAGCTTAGGCCCCATCCCCACCAGAAGATCCCCTGTTGATATCAGTTTGCCACCCTACATCGCGAAATATCGGCAAAGCCTTCCCTTTGTTTGCCGCTCCCAGGGTTGGGTCTGCTGGTGGAAAAGCGAGCCTGATGAGTCAGTTGGAAGCAGATCTTGCTGCCCCATCCCGGTGCATCCCATTTTTTTGCGAAAATAATCCTCACAGCGGGAATGGCCTTTAACAGCAGGCTATTTGGCGAATAAGGGTCTACTTTTGATTCTAAGAGTGCATATCACTTCGTTCGAACATTTTGTGCTGTTGCACCACGGTTGGGCCGGGTTGCACCGATTGACAAGTTTTTGAACCGCTGGATAAGCTGCGAAAAAGCAGGGAAACGATGGCATCTTGCTAGGTTCTGGTGCCAATGCGAATCAAACCACAGGGAAGAGTGACATGAAGCAGATACACAAGGCAGGTATGGTGATAGTGCTGTCGCTGGCGGCAGCCAATGTCTGGGCAGAGGGCACCCTGGATGCCGTGAAGAAGAAGGGGTTCGTGCAGTGCGGGGTCGGTGATGGCCTGCCCGGTTTCTCCAATCCGGACGCCAAGGGCACCTGGACCGGGCTGGACGTGGACGTGTGTCGCGCGGTCGCCGCGGCCGTGCTCGGGGATGCCGGCAAGGTCAAGTATGTGTCCCTCACCGCCAAGGAGCGTTTCACCGCCCTGCAATCCGGTGAAGTGGATCTGTTGTCGCGCAACACCACCTGGACCCTGACCCGGGACGGGTCGCTCGGCCTGACCTTCGCCGGGGTGAACTACTACGATGGCCAGGGTTTCCTGGTCAACAAGTCCCTCGGGGTCAAGAGCGCCAAGGAGCTGGACGGAGCCGCTGTCTGCATCCAGTCCGGCACCACCACAGAGCTCAACCTGGCGGATTACTTCCGTGCCAATGGCGGCATGAAATATACCCCTGTGGTGTTCGACACCTCGGATCAGACCGTCAAGGGATTCGAAGCGGGACGTTGCGACGTGCTGACCTCGGATCAATCCCAGCTCTACTCCCTCAAGATCAAGCTGACCAAGCCGGGGGATGCCTTGGTACTGCCCGAGGTCATCTCCAAGGAGCCGCTGGGCCCCGCCGTGCGTCAGGGTGACGAGCAGTGGTTCAAGGTGGTGCGCTGGAGTCTCTACGCCATGCTCAACGCCGAAGAGGCCGGTGTGACCAGTGCCAACGTGGACGAGATGCTCAAATCCACCAACCCGGACATTCGTCGCCTGCTGGGGCTGGAAGAGCCCAAGGGCAGCGTGCTGGGGCTGGATGACAAGTGGGCCTACAACATAGTCAAACAGGTCGGCAACTACGGCGAGTCGTTCGATCGCAACGTCGGCGCCGGCTCTCCCCTCAAGATCGACCGCGGCATCAACGCACTCTGGAACAAGGGTGGCCTGATGTATGCCCCGCCTATCCGCTAAATAGACAGCTGTCGGGGGGCCTGGCCCCCCATTTCCCCCTTGCCTTGGCTTTGTCGGAGTCATCCTCATGGCGATACAAGCATCAAACCATAGGAAAGAACAGGGCCGCTGGTGGTATGACGCTAAGGTGCGGGCGCAGATATTCCAGTGCCTGGCCATTGCGGCCGTTCTCGCGTTTCTGTTCTACATCATCAACAATGCCCTGACCAATCTGGCGACCCGTGGCATCACCACAGGTTTCGATTTTCTGGGCAACACCGCCGGGTTCGGCATCTTGCAGAGCCTGATCCCGTACGACGAGACCTACACTTTTGGTCGTACCTTCGTGGTCGGCCTGCTCAATACCCTGCTGGTCTCGGTGCTCGGCATCCTGTTTGCCACTCTGCTCGGCTTCGTGCTCGGGATAGCGCGTCTCTCCCGCAACTGGTTGGTAGCCAAGATAGCCACCGTCTACATAGAGACGTTTCGCAACATTCCGCTGCTGCTGCAGATCTTTTTCTGGTACTTCTCGGTGCTGCGCACCCTGCCGTCTCCCCGTGAGAGTGTGGAGCTGGGAGGGCTCGCCTTTTTGAACGTGCGGGGCTTCTATCTACCCAAACCCTTGTTTGAAGAGGGATTTGGCTATGTGCTTTGGGCCCTGCTGATCGCTGTCGTCCTGAGCTGGGGGCTGAGTCGCTGGGCGCGGCGCCGTCAGGCGCTGACCGGCAGGATCTTCCCGTTCTGGCGCTGTGTGGCCGCTCTGGTGATCCTGCTCCCTGCCATCGTCTTCCTGCTGGCAGGCAGCCCGCTCTCCTGGAGTGTGCCAGCCTTGCAGGGCTTCAACTTCCGTGGGGGCTTGACGGTGCTGCCCGAGCTCGCGGCCCTGCTGCTGGCGTTGACCATCTATACGGCGGCCTTCATCGCCGAGATAGTGCGATCCGGCATCCTGGCCATCAGCAAGGGGCAGACCGAGGCCGCTTCCGCCCTCGGGCTCTCGCCCACCAAGACGCTGCGGCTGGTAGTCATTCCTCAGGCGATGCGGGTCATCATTCCCCCGCTGACCAGCCAGTATCTGAACCTCACCAAGAACTCCTCGCTGGCCACCGCCATCGGTTATCCGGATCTGGTCTCGGTGTTCATGGGCACCACCCTCAACCAGACCGGGCAGGCCATTGAGGTGATCGCCATGACCATGGGGGTCTATCTCATCGTCAGTATCACCACCTCAGTCCTGATGAACATCTACAACCGCAGGATGACGCTGGTCGAGCGTTAGGGAGCTGTCATGTTTGTGAACGAGTTGCAGGAGGCGCTGCCGCCTCCCGATCATCGCCGGGGGCCGGTCGCCTGGATCAGGCAGAACCTCTTCCCCAACTGGTGGAACGGCCTGCTGACCCTGGTGCTGGCCTACCTGCTGCTGCCACTGCTCTGGTCGGCGCTGGACTGGGCTATCTTCTCCGCCAACTGGCAGGGGAGCAGCCGTGCCGACTGCGCCCAGGGCGGGGCTTGCTGGGTCTTTATCGAGAGTCGTCTGGGGCAATACCTCTACGGCTTTTATCCGGTCGATCAGTATTGGCGCATCAATCTGGCCTTCGCCGGTCTGGCCGTGCTGCTGGCGCTGCTGATCTGGCCGCGCACCCCGCGCAAGGGCTGGCTGGTGCTCTTTACCCTGCTGGTATCCCCTGTCATCGCCTTCGTGCTGATCCATGGCGGGGCCGGTCTCGAGGTGGTGGAAACAAATCGCTGGGGTGGCCTGATGCTGACCCTGGTGCTGGCGGTGGTGGGCATAGTGGTCGCTCTGCCATTCGGGATCCTGCTGGCATTGGGACGCCGCTCCCACATGCCGGTCATCTCCAGCCTCTCCACCGTCTATATCGAGTTCTGGCGAGCGGTGCCGCTCATCACTGTGCTGTTCATGGCCTCAGTCATGCTGCCGCTGTTCATGACCAGCGAGGTGGAGCTCGACAAGCTGCTGAGGGCGCTTATCGGCATCATTCTGTTCCAGGCGGCCTATGTGGCCGAGGTGGTGAGGGGGGGGCTGCAGGCGATCCCCAAGGGGCAGTACGAGGCGGGTGAAGCCTTGGGGCTCTCCTACTGGAAGGTGATGGGGCTGGTCATCATGCCTCAGGCCCTCAAGATCACCATTCCCTCCCTGGTGAACACCTTTATCTCCCTGTTCAAGGACACCAGCCTGGTGTTGATCATAGGGCTGTTCGATCTGCTGGCCATCTCCAAGGTGGCGCTGGCGGATCCGGCCTGGTTGGGATTCTCCACCGAGGCCTATGTGTTCATCGCCATGATCTTCTGGATGTTCTGTTTTGGCATGTCCCGCTACTCCATCTATCTGGAGCGCAAACTCAACACCGGTCACAAGCATTAGGAGTAGTTTCGAGATGAAAACGGACGCTGTGGTAGAACTCAAGGATGTCAACAAGTGGTACGGTGAGTTTCATGTGCTGCGCAACATCAATCTGCAGGTGGGCAGGGGGGAGAAGATCGTCATCTGCGGGCCGTCTGGCTCGGGCAAGTCCACCATGATCCGCTGCATCAACCGGCTGGAGGAGCATCAGAGCGGTGACATCCTGGTCAAGGGGACGGCCCTGACGTCGGATCTCAAGAACATAGAGACGGTACGCCGCGAGGTGGGCATGGTGTTCCAGCACTTCAACCTCTTCCCCCATCTGACGGTGCTGGAGAATTGCTGCCTGGCGCCCATCTGGGTCAAGCAGTTGCCACGCAAGGAGGCGGAGGAGATCGCCATGACCTTCCTGCGCCGGGTCAGGATCCCGGAGCAGGCCCTCAAGTACCCGGGCCAGCTCTCCGGCGGTCAGCAGCAACGGGTCGCCATCGCCCGCAGTCTCTGCATGAACCCCCAGGTCATGCTGTTTGACGAGCCGACCTCTGCGCTGGACCCCGAGATGGTGCGCGAAGTGCTGGATGTCATGGTGGAGCTGGCCCATGAGGGCATGACAATGCTCTGCGTCACCCACGAGATGGGCTTTGCCAAGCAGGTGGCGGACCGGGTGATCTTCATGGACCGCGGCCAGATCATCGAGGAGAACGTGCCTGACCAGTTCTTCGACCACCCCCAGTCGGAGCGAACCAAGCTGTTCCTCTCCCAGATCCTGCAGCACTGATGCGGGTCAGACGGGGCCAACCCCATTGAAAATAGCCCGCACGCTCGGTGAGCGGCGGGCAAAGACGTGCATGGAAGCAGACTACAAACGGAAAGGAGTATGTCAGCCCGGCAACAGGGCGGTGGTGCGCAGATCGCGCACGGCCAGGTTGATCTGCCGGGCCAGGCTCAGCGCCTGGCGGCAGCTCAGCGTTCTCACATCGATGATTCCCCCCTGAAATTCAAACCGCCCCAGAGCCTCTACCATGAAGCTGCCGTGATGGAAGCTTTTGATATAGCGGGCAATTCGACGAGGAGACAACTGCTTGAACACCTTCATGGCAAGAGACCCTGTTGTTTGGACAGGGCACACTATGCCGCCTCACAGTGACACTGATGTGACACTTGATGAAGGTTTGTATGAATCCTTGTTATGACGGGCTGGCGTCCTGCTCCCGGCGTTGAAAAAGTAGTGCAGCCCCCGGCCCCGGCACCGATATACTGCGGCCATCGCAGGATGGACAAGGTGCCGCACGTGGAGTGGGTGGACGTAGTAGACGAGCAGGACAGGGTGATCGGGGTGGCCGAGCGCACCCGGGTGCGTCAGGAGAATTTGCGCCATCGCGCCAGCTATATTCTGGTGCTCGATGAGGCCGGGCGCGTGCTGGTGCAGCGGCGTACCCTGAGCAAGGATTTCTGTCCCGGCATGCTGGATGCCTGCGCCGGTGGCGTGGTGACCACGGGGGAAGCGATGGAGCCCTCCGCCCGGCGCGAGCTGGCCGAGGAGTTGGGGATCCGTGATGTGCCCCTGCAAGACTTCGGCACCTTCTACGCCGAGGGGGAGGCGAGCGGGGGAGGTTATCGGGTCTGGGGCGGTCTGTTCAGTTGTCATTATCAGGGGCCGCTGCAACTCCAGGCGGAGGAGGTGAGCGAGGTGTACTGGATGAGTCTGGCCGAGATAGCCGAGCGGGCCGATGAATTCACCCCGGATTCATTGCTCGCCATCGCCACCTGGCAGGCGCGGCGCCCGGCATAAGGCAGAGGTTCTGGCTGCCGAATTCACGTTGAACTTTCTGCTGACATTGCCATCAGGCAGGTGCGACGACACGGGCGAACCGGTGTCGTCTCTTTTCTGGTTGGAGTAGACTGGGCCTCTTTCAATCACTTAAGGACGAGACATCATGATCACGGTCGGACAATCCCTGCCCGCAGGGGAATTTACCTTTATCACCGCCGAGGGCAAGCAGCTGAAGGATACCCAGGCCCTGTTTGCGGGCAAGAAGGTGGTGCTGTTCGCGGTGCCAGGGGCCTTCACCCCCACCTGCTCCAACGCCCATCTGCCCGGCTATGTGGTGCTGGCGGACAAGTTCAAGGCCAAGGGGGTCGATGCCCTCTATTGTCTCTCGGTCAACGATGCCTTCGTGATGAAGGCGTGGCAGGCGGCCCAGAATGCCGACGCCATCACCATGCTGGCGGATGGGAACGGCAGCTGGACCCAGGCGCTCGGCCTTGCCAAGGAGACAGGCGCCTTCGGCGGCCTGCGTGCCCAGCGCTTTGCCTTGATCGCTAATGACGGCGTGGTCGAGCAACTGTTCGTGGAGGCTCCAGGCAAGTTCGAGGTGTCTGATGCGCAGAGTCTGCTGGCCGCGCTGTGAGATGTTAATCATTGTTTGATTTCATCTTGAAATAGCAAGGCGGCTCGATACACTGAGGCCGCGTTTGGATGGAGCCAGGCTAGCCGCCTGGCTCTCGTGTTTGCAGTCGATGAGATGGAAGAATATGACCCTGGCTTTTGTTGCCCTGATTGCCGGACTGGCGTTGCTGGTCTGGAGTGCGGATAAATTTGTGGACGGTGCAGCCGCCACCGCTCGTTATGCCGGCATGCCGCCGCTGCTGATCGGTATGGTGATCATCGGTTTTGGTACCTCGGCCCCCGAGATGGTGGTCTCGGCCCTGGCATCCATGCAGGGTAACCCGGGCCTGGCCCTGGGCAATGCCTATGGCTCCAACATCACCAACATCGCCCTCATTCTGGGACTGACAGCCCTCATCAGCCCTATTGCCGTCTCCTCTCAGGTGGTGCGCAAGGAGATCCCCATACTGCTCGGCATCACCCTGCTGACCGGTGCCTTGCTCATCGATGGTCACCTGGGGCGTAGCGACGCCCTCATTTTGGGTGGCGTCTTCATCGTGCTGCTGGGCTGGTCCATCTGGACCGGGATCAAGGGGAAGGGCGACGCCCTGGACGAAGACGTGAATGTGGAGATCGACAGCGAAGCCATGCCGCTCAAGAAGGCCATCTTCTGGTTGATCGTCGGCCTGGTACTCCTGGTAGGCGCTTCCCGCCTGCTGGTGTGGGGTGCGGTGACCATAGCCCAGGCATTTGGCATCAGCGATCTGGTCATCGGCCTGACCATAGTGGCGGTGGGTACCTCGCTGCCGGAGCTGGCCTCCTCCCTGATGGCCATCAAGAAGAAGGAACATGACCTGGCGCTTGGCAACGTGCTCGGCTCCAACCTGTTCAACACCCTGGCCGTGGTCGGCATCGCCGCCGGCATAGCGCCCCTTGACGTGGACCCGGCGGTGCTCTCCCGCGACTGGAGCCTGATGATGGGACTGACCCTGCTGCTGCTGGTGATGTGCCTGGGCCGCAAGGGACAGGGCCGCATCAACAGGGTGGAAGGAGGTCTCTTGCTCTGCATCTTCGTCGCCTATACCGGTTGGCTGTTGACCAGCCAGTTCTGATAATGGCATGACAAGACAAAAAGAAGGGGAGCCAATGGCTCCCCTTCTCTATGCACATTCGTGGTCAAACTGTTCAGGCCACCGCCACCAGTTTCTGCTTCTGGGCGCTGTCCAGAATGAGGATGCTCGCCTTGGGGAAGAAGTTGAAGGTGGAGGCCGACGCCCAGGTGTAGGCCCCCATCACCCGGCCCACCACCAGCTCGCCGATGGCCAGATCCGGCAGCATGATGCCGTCGCGAATGACGTCCACACTGTCGCAGGTGGGGCCGGAGAGCACGGCATTGTGCAGCGGGCCCTGGGCATAGGGGGTGCTCACCGGGTAGGTGACGTGGTCATAGAGCTGACCGTTGTAGCTGCCGTAGAGGCCGTCATCCAGGTAGTACCAGATCTTGTCACCGCGGTGGGCCTTGCCCATCACGCTGGACACCGAGGTCATGGCCGGTGCGCTGATGAAACGGCCCGGCTCGGCAATTTTCTGCACGGTGGCGGGCAGCTTGGCGAGTGCCTCGCGGATCGGGGCGCAGAAGCCGTCGATGTCGAACTCGCCGCCCTCATAATCCACCGGGAAACCGCCGCCGATGTCCAGCACCCAGGGCTTGAGCCCCAGCTCCCAGGCCTGCTCCATGATCTCGCGGCAGGCATCGATGGCCTGCACATGGCGACGGGCGTGGGGCACCTGGGACCCGACGTGGAACGACAGCCCCATCACCTTGATCCCCTTGGCCTGGGCCAGTTGCAGCAGCGGCAGTGCCTGCTCCGGGGTGCAGCCGAACTTCTTGGAGAGATCGACCTTGGTCTCGGGATTCGGGAAGCTGACGCGCAGCAGCAGTTTGACCTCGTCCTTGTAGGGCAGGAATTTCTCCAGCTCCAGCGGGTTGTCATAGACAAACACGGTGCAGCCGAATTCCAGCGCATAACGGATGTCACTGTCGCGTTTGATGGGATGGGTGTGAATGCAGCGTCCCGGGCGAACCCCTTGGCTGCGCACCAGATCCACTTCGCCATTGGTGGCCAGATCGAAACAGGCCCCCTCTTCCTTCAAGACAGAGACCACAGCCTCATGGGGCAGGGGCTTGAGTGCATAATGCAAGCGCACATCGGGCAGGGCGGCGGCCAGGGCCCGATACTGTTTGCGGACGGCTGCCTTGTCGAGCAGCAGCAGGGGGGAGCCAAATTGTTCAACCAGCTGACGGTAATCTTGTGCGACCAGGGTCTCGTTCATTCTCTTTTGATCATCCTTAGGGGGCGTGATATGCCCAAGCCATATGCGATTGAACCGGCGACGGCCGGCTCAGGCGAGTGGTCCGGAGGGACCGACCAGGCACAATGCATAAGTCCCTTGCAAAGTGCTTAGTTATGCGCGGGATTATCGACTTATTGAGTTTGCGTGCAAGCATTTTGATTGGATATGTTGGCAAGTATTTCTGGTCGAGACGAAACATCATCTTGATATGGGGCAGTCTGCGTCTTTTGGTGTGCGTCATCATCAGACAAAACTTCATAACTTATTGATAGTTAACGAACATTTAACATGCGTTTCGCTGCTGGTCGGGACAGAAAAAAATGGCGTGGAGTCCGGCCGAGTGGGAGACAGCTCACATTTTTTGGATTAACATGCCCGCTTCCTAATCCAAACTAGTTCGGATGAAGGTAGCAGGAGAGCGATGGGGGACCATCCACCGAAGAAGTGAATCTTTCAGGTACCGGGCAACCGGTGTGGACTGCTACTGGACGATACTCTGGAGAGACCCGTTAGATCGGGCGCCGAAGGAGCAAGGCACCATGACGACCCGCAGGGGCAGGCTGGTGCCGGAAACTCTCAGGCAAAAGGACAGAGGGGATGGGATGGTTGTACCTGAGCTTGGAACTGTTCACGATCTGTCACGAGAGGTCGTCAGCAAGGTAAAGAGCAGCGCAGGAACCGGAGTGTATGTGAATACATGAGGCTTCCGAGCAGCGCATGAGCCTTGATCACGGCCTCGCAATAAGAGTGTGAACACGTTCTTGGCCTGCATCCGATCGCCTTTGGGGATCGCGACACCTATGGGAAGATCATCCTTCTCCTCCTTAATCATTGTTTTTTAAGGAGGATGCATGTCATCAATTCAATCGACGCTCGCTGCCATCGATAGCTTTGTCTGGGGTCCACCCCTGCTGATCCTGCTGGTCGGGACCGGTATCTATCTTACTCTGCGATTGGGGCTGCTTCAGGTCGTGCGCTTGCCGCTCGCCCTGCGTCTGGTCTTTGGCCGCGATCAGGGTCAGGGCAAGCAGGGGGACGTCTCCAGCTTCGCCGCCCTCTGTACTGCGCTCTCTGCCACCATAGGCACCGGCAACATCGTCGGGGTAGCCACCGCCATCAAGCTGGGTGGCCCCGGCGCCCTGTTCTGGATGTGGATGGCGGCGCTGTTCGGCATGGCCACCAAGTACGCCGAGTGCCTGCTGGCGGTCAAATACCGCGAGCAGGATGCCAACGGCCAGATGGCTGGTGGCCCCATGTACTATCTGGAGAAGGGGCTCGGCTCCAAACCGCTCGCCAAGCTGTTTGCCCTGTTCGGCATAGGCGTCGCCTTCTTTGGCATCGGCACCTTCCCCCAGGTCAACGCCATCTCCGACGCCATGAGCCTCTCCTTCTCAGTGCCCCGTGAAGTGACCGCCGTGGTGCTGACTCTGATCGTGGCGCTGGTGACCCTGGGCGGTATCCAGTCCATCTCCAGCGTGTCGAGCAAGGTGGTGCCCTTCATGGCCATCTTCTACATCCTCGCCTGTGCCGGGGTCCTGGTGAACAACGTTGGCGCCTTGCCCAATGCTGTCATGCTGGTGATCGAGAGCGCCTTTACCGGCCATGCGGCCACCGGCGGCTTCGTCGGTGCCGGCATCATGCTGGCGATCCAGTCCGGGGTGGCGCGCGGGGTCTTCTCCAACGAATCGGGTCTGGGCTCTGCGCCCATAGCCGCGGCGGCGGCCAAGACGGACTCCTGCGTGGAGCAGGGGCTGGTCTCCATGACCGGCACCTTCATCGACACCATCATCATCTGCACCATGACGGGCCTGACACTGGTGGTGACCGGGGTGTGGAGCGGGGACTTGAGCGGTGCCGCCATGACCAGCCAGGCCTTTGCCCAGGGGTTGGATGCCTACATCGGCCAGTATCTGGTGAGCATTGGCCTCCTGTTCTTCGCCTTTACCACCATCCTCGGCTGGAACTACTATGGCGAGCGCTGCACCGAGTACCTGTTCGGGGTGAAGGCGATCAAGCCCTATCGCATCGTCTATCTGGTATTGGTGGCGAGCGGTGCCTTCCTTCATCTGGATATGATTTGGCTGCTTGCGGATATCGTCAACGGCCTGATGGCGGTACCCAACCTCATCGGCCTCATCGGCCTGCGTCATGTGGTGATCGCCGAGACCCGGGCCTACTTTGGCCGCGACTGCGATACCGAGTCGGAACCCGAGCCGCAGACGGCCTGAACGCCTCCGTTCGTTCCACGTGCGCCTTGAAAAGAACAAGCCACGACTCGGGTCGTGGCTTTTTTGTGCGCTGTGTTTATGGATGGGTATTTTCTCCCTTCGGGATATGGTCAGGGTGAGGGGGACTGCCCCTCGCTCAGCAGGCTATCCAGACGTGCTCGCACTTTCTCTACCAGTGCCTGATCGCTACCGCGCCAATCGATGCAGCTTGCCAGTGTGGTGGAGGTTCCCGTCATAAAGCGCAGTTCGCCGCCCGCCAGCTCGTAGAAGCGGCTCGCCATCCGGGTACCTTCGTCCACATCCCCCGCCACCAGCAACATGGCCTGGGCCAGCACGGCGCCTTGGTGATCCTGCCCTGGCGCCAGCCAGCGCTGGGCGGTGCCGGTTACCTTGCGACCCCCGATCACCAGATTGTACTGGCCGTCGCAAAACGATCCGGGCACGAAGTCGTTGTTTCCCGTCAGGCCGTATTCGCCCAGCAGGGCCAGCAGCGGCGCCCCCAGCTGATGGTAATAGTGGCCAAGATCCGTGGTGGTGCGGGGCAGCAGCAGGGAGAGGTTGAGGATGCCAGCCCCGTGGGGCACGGCGGTGCCGCCGCTGTCACGCACAAATACGGGCCAGCCTTCGGTGGCGAGTTGTTCACAGGCGGCTGCGTAACGGGGGAGTCGGGTGTCTTTGCGGGTGACGATGAGGCACTGGGGCGCCTGCCAGAGGTGAGCGCGGGGCTGGCCATCATGGGCGCATTCTCGTAGCCAACGCTGCTCCTCGGCCAGTATCTGATCCGGGGTGTAGTTGGTGGGCAGGGAGGAAAGCAGGGTATAGGTCATGAAGGGCATCCTGAGCAGAGGCTGCCCAGCACAGTACCCGTGACGGAGGAGGAGGTAAAGCCCCGCACGGCGGGGCTTTACCTGTTCGCTCTGGAGAGCGTCAGGCCTGTGCGGCGCGGCGCTTGGGCAGCAGCAGGTTCATCAGGATAGCGGTGAGGCCGCCGGTGGCGACGCCGTAGGAGAGCACGCTCCTGGCCAGCTCCGGCAGGTGTTGCAGCACTTCAGGCACCTGAGCCACCCCGAGGCCCATGGCCAGCGACACCGCCAGTATCATCAGGGCGCGGCGGTCGAGCTCCTCGCGGGAGATGATGCGCACCCCGGCGGCGGCGATAGTGCCGAACATCACGATAGTGGCGCCACCCAGCACGGGTTCGGGGATCTGCTGCACCAGGCTGGCCACCGCCGGGAACAGGCCGAGCAGGGCCAGCATGGCGGCGATGAAGAGGCCGACATGGCGGCTGGCGACGCCGGTCAGCTGGATGACGCCGTTGTTCTGGGCGAAGGTGGACATGGGGAAGGTGGAGAAGACCGCCGCCAGCATGGAGTTGGCGCCATCGGCCAGCACGCCCCCCTTGATCCGCGCCATGTAGACGGGCCCGTCCAGCGGCTCGCCGGAGATGTCCGAGGTGGCCGTCATGTCGCCTATGGCTTCCAGCGCCGTCACCACGAAGATGATGGCCAGCGGCACGAACAGCTGCCAGTCAAAGCCGATGCCGTAGTGGAGCGGGAGTGGCACCATGATCAGGGGACCCTCGAAGGTAGGGGGGCTGAACTTGCCCAGCAGCAGGGCGACGGCGTAGCCCGCCAGCATGGCGATCATGATGGCGGAGAGGCGCAGCCAGGGATTGCGGCTGCGTTGCAGCAACACGATGAGGCCGAGTACCAGCAGGGAGAGAAAGAGGTTGGTGTGGCTGGCGAAGCTGCCATCCGAGAGCGCGGCGTAGCCGCCCCCCATGCTGATGAGGCCCACCTTGATCAGGGTCAGGCCGATGAGCAGCACCACTATGCCGGTCACCAGGGGGGTGATGATGCGCTTGACCAGGTGCAGGAAGCGGCTCATCACGACGATGGTGAGGGCGGCCACCAGCATGGTGCCGAACAGGGTGCCCAGCAGATCGTCGGTGGGTATGGCGGCCTGCTTGAGAGCGAGGCCGGAGGCGATGATGGGGCCGAGGAAGTTGAAGCTGGTGCCCTGCACCGAGAGCAGACCCGAGCCGAGGGGACCGAAGCGGCGGGTCTGGATGAAGGAGGCGGTGCCGGACATCACCAGGGACATGGAGACGATGTAGCGGGTGTCGGCGGCCGGGAGGCCGAGGGCATTGGCGATGATGAGGGGCGGGGTAATGATGGCGACAAACATGGCGAGCATGTGCTGTAGGGCGGCGAACAGGGTCTGGGGCAGGGGCGGAACCTCGTCGATGCCGTAGATCAGTTCACTGTGGGCTCGCCTGGGGGGATGGGTCTCGGGAGTCGCGCGCACGGCGGCAGCCTGTTCCATAAATACCTCGAAGTGTGTGGGGAGGGGGAGAAAATTGGGCGCTATTTTAGTGGTTGAACGGGGGCTGACCAGCGCTAATTGGAGTGATAAAGGTTTATTTTTTGATGGGTTGAAACGTTTGCGTGCGGCGATTATGATCCGCCGGTTTGTGTGAGGCAGTTCTCGTTATAAATAGGGGGCAGGCTGATGCATACCGGCAGGGTCGGTGTAGAATGAGCCCTCAGTTGTAAAATGGAGGCTCTGGATGCTGAAGCTGTCGGAGTTCTGGAGTGCCCGTGCCCACTCCGAAGATTTCACCCTGACCCGCATGGGCTTTATGACGGTGCGTCTTCGGCTGCTCACCTGTCTGCTGATGGTGGGATTGCCCGCCTGGGCGCTGGTGGACTGGCTGACCCTGCCCGCCACTCAGTTTGACGAGCTGTTTCAGGTTCGGATCTTCTGCCTGCTGGCCCTCTCTCCCCTGATCCCCCTCTCCTATCTCATCCACTTCAAGCGCGAGCGCATGAAGCTGGCGCTGGGCTATCTGATGGCGGTGATGATGCTCTTCTCCCTCATCTGTCTGCACAGTTTCGGGACGGATCAGGAGTTGCAGGCGGGTTACATGGCGTTCCCCTATCTGCTCATCAGCCTGTTTGCCATCTTCCCCATCCCGCTCTCTCTCAGTCTGCAACTGGCAGGCGGCATCCTGATCACCATGCTGGCCGGCAACTGGCTGCTGGTGGGTCAGTCGCTCCTGAGCGTGCAGACCCTCAATCAGGTCTGGCTGCTGGGGCTGTTCACCGTGGCGAGTGCCTGGGTGCAGTGCGGCCAGCTCAACATGCTGTTGCAACTCTACCGGGAGTCCACCACGGACGAACTGACCGGCATGATGAACCGTCGCCTGCTGATGAAGCAGCTCGAGAAGGCCAGGGTCAGCATGATCCGCAAGCAGGCTCCCTTTGCCGTGCTGCTGCTGGACCTGGACAGATTCAAGCGCATCAATGACAGCTTCGGCCATCTGGCGGGGGACGCCGTGCTGAAAGAGGTGGCGGCGACCCTGGCGGAACAGCTGGAACCCGGTATGGTGCTCGGTCGCTACGGTGGGGAGGAGTTTGCCATCCTGCTGCCCAACTGCGCCGAGCTGGCCCAAGCGAAGCGGGTCGCCGAGCGACTGCGGGTGGCGGTGGAGGCGCGGCTGGTGAAGAGCCCGACCTCGGATGAACTGCTGGAGGTGACGGTGAGCATAGGTTTGACCCTGGCTCTGCGCGGGGAGGGGGTCGAGGAGCTGCTCAACCGGGCGGACGAGTGCCTCTATATGGCCAAGATGGCGGGTCGCAACTGCGTGGTGGGCGAACTGGCGAAGACGCCGGGCAAGCCCACCAAGACGGATGCCGCCTGAAGGCGGCATCTTGTCGGAGGGATTGCGATCTCAGCTCAGTCGGTACTTGCCTGACAACTGCTGGGCCAGCAGTTTGAACATGTTGAACACCGCCATGGTCTTGCCGGTCGGGGTGCCGTCCTCGGCCAGGAAGAATTCCCCTTTGAACACCAGGATCTCCCCCTTCTGCTCCACCGAGTCGGCACGCATGCCGTGGATGAAGTCTTCGTGTTCCTTGATGATCTTGTTGGCCATCTCCAGCAGGGCAGTCTCGGTGATCAGCTCTTTTTCTGGTTGCATGTGCGTCTCCTTAAACGACTACTGGCAGGGCGTGGTGTACCCGCCGCTGATTGAAGAGGCGGCCAGCATACTGCAAACCGGGATTTTCTGTCATTGATATGACCCCGCTTTTTGCCCTGCCAGCAACGTCACCCCATCACCAGATTCTTGAGCCAGTGACGCTGGCGGATCCTGCGTTGCACCAGCAGTACCTTGGAGAGCTCCTCCAGCAGTACCACGGCCACGACCCAGGAGAGGGGCCAGCCGAGCAGGCTGACCGCCGCCCAGGCGAGCGGCAGGCCGATGCACCACATGCCGACGATGTCGATGAAGATGCTGTAGTTCACATCCCCGCCCGAGCGCAGCACCCCGACGATGCCCACCATGTTGAACACCTTGAGCAACATGCCGAGGCACATGATGGCAAGCACCTGACCCGCTTCCCCCATCAGCTCGCCCGGCAGGTTGCCGACCCACTGCAGCAGGTTGCTCTGCAGCAGCCAGACGGCTATCCCCACCAGCAGGGCGCCAATGGGGGCGAGTAGCAGGAACAGCTGGGAGTGTTGCCAGGCCTCCTCATACTCCTCAGCCCCGAGCCGATGTCCGAGCAGGGTGGAGCAGGCCACCGCCAGCCCGAAGAAGAGGGAGATAAGGATGCTCTCGAGCGTCCCCAGCGTGGTCATGATGGCCAGGGAATCTGTGCCGAGGTGAGCGTAGAGGAAGCCGTAGAGCAGCATCCCGAAAGCCCAGAGTCCGTCGTGCAGCAGCAGCGGCAGGGCGATCAGGGTAAAGCGCACCACCTCCTTGCGCCGAAAGGCGTCCCACCAGTCCTGTTTGCGTGGCACCAGGCGGGGCTCCTGGCGCCACACATAGATCAGCAGCAGCGTGGTCTGCAGCAAGCGTGAGAGAGTGGTGCCCCAGGCCGAACCGGCTACGCCCATCGCCTCGAAGCCGAAGTGACCGAAGATGAGGGCGTAGTTGAGGATGACGTTGGCGATGATGGCGATGATGCCGATCCGGGTGGGAGCGGCGGCATTACCGACCGAGCGCAGCGCCGCCTCCAGTGGCACGACGATGGCGGTGCAGAGGATAGTAGCGCCGGTGATCATCAAAAACTCGTCTGCGAGGGCGCGTAGCGCGGGATCCTGGCTGGCAAAGCCGAGCACGCTGCCCGGCGAGAGCACATAGACCAGGGCAAACGGCAGGCTCACCAGTAGGGCGCCCACCAGCGCCAGCGCCAGGGATCGGCGTACCCCGGCCAGCTCGCCGCGACCGTAATACTGTGCTGCCAACACCGAGACCCCGCCCGAGAGCCCCGCTATCACCAGCAGGTTGAAGAAGAAGACCCGGTTACCCAAGCCGACCGCCGCCACCGCCGTGGTGCCAAGCTGGCTCACCATCATGATGTCGATGAGACCGAGCAGGGAGAACATCATGGACTGCAGCGACACCGGCAGGGCCAGTCGCCACAGTCGGGTCATGAACTCACGGTCGGTGGTTTGTTTTAAAATCGCTTGCCAATAACTCATTTATGTTGACCGGGTATGTGAAAATCAAGGTTTGTCATGGGTATGATAGGGTCTGGCGCGGGTGACTTCACTGTGAGTACCTCTCCGCTTTCTTGTTCAAAACTATCCTGTTGAGGTGTTATGGCATTTGTCAGCGAGTGTCTTGAGATAGCCCCCGGCTGCGAGGAGCGGATGCTGGGGCGCGAAGGCTTGCCGCTGTTGGGGGAGGCGGGCATCTTCCTGACCGGCCTCTCCCGCTTGCGGGATCACTACCTCATTCGCCGCAATCGGCCCGAGTTCCACATCCTGATGGTGAGCCACGACGAGGGAGGGGCCCTGCTGACGGATCAGGGGGAGCAGCCCATCCCCGCGGGCTCGCTCATCTTCCTGCCGGCGGCTGTGCCCGGTGGCTTGCGGCTCACCGGCGAGCACTGGCAGATCAGCTGGATTTTGCTGGACGACGTACCGCGTTGGCAGCACCTGCACCGGCTTGGCCATCGCATCTGGCAGGGGGAGGAGGGGGATCAGCTCTATCATCTGCTCAGCCTGATGCAGGGGGAGGGGGTGAGATCCCCGCTGCAGCCGCAGTTGCTGAGCCTGCTGCTGGCCTTGCTGGACAGGACCCTGCAAGGGGAGGTGCGCGGCACTCCGGAGCTGCGCTTGCAGGCGCTGTTTCGCCGGGTGGAGGCGCGCCTCGATGAGCCCTGGAGCGTGGTCCTGCTCGCCAGCCAGATGGCCTGCTCTGTGCCCCATCTGCATCGACTCTGTCAGCAGCTGTTTGGCATGGGACCCATGGCGAAGGTGACCGAGCTCAGAATGAACAAGGCGCGTCAGTTGCTGCTCTATACCAATTGGCCCCTCGGTGAGCTGGCCAGCCGGGTCGGTTACAGCGACGGCGCGAACTTTGCGAACCGCTTTCGCCGCCTCACTGGTCAGACCCCCGGCGCCTTTCGTCGCCTGGGTCGCAAACCTGTTGCCACGGATGTGCAAACCCTTTGAAATTGTTGGTCCAAGCTCATAGGATCGACGGGCCACACAGTCAAGGTACAGATCCATGTTTGAAGATAATAATCAGAAACGCCCCCTCTATATTCCCTACGCCGGTCCGGCCCTGCTGGAGACCCCGCTGCTCAACAAGGGCAGCGCCTTCACCAGCAAGGAGCGCAGCAGCTTCAATCTGGAAGGCCTGCTGCCCCAGAACATCGAGACCATTGAAGAGCAGGCCGAACGCGCCTATCGCCAGTTCATGGCGTTTGGTAACGACATGGACAAGCACATCTATCTGCGCAACATCCAGGACACCAACGAGACCCTGTTCTATCGCCTGCTGACCAACCATCTGACCGAGATGCTGCCGGTCATCTACACCCCGACCGTGGGCAAGGCGTGCGAGGAGTTCTCCAACATCTACCGCCGTGCCCGCGGCCTCTTCATCTCCTATCCGGACAAGGACAGGATCGATGACATGCTGCAAAACGCCACCAAGCAGAACGTCAAGGTGATCGTGGTCACCGACGGCGAGCGGATCCTGGGCCTCGGTGACCAGGGCATCGGCGGCATGGGCATCCCCATCGGCAAGCTGTCGCTCTACACCGCCTGCGGCGGCATCTCCCCCGCTTACTGCCTGCCGGTGGTGCTGGACGTGGGCACCAACAACCAGCAACTGCTCAATGACCCCTTCTATATGGGCTGGCGTCATCCGCGCATCTCCGGGGAGGAGTACGACGAGTTCGTCGATGCCTTCATTCAGGCGGTCAAGCGCCGCTGGCCCGAGATCCTGCTGCAGTTCGAAGACTTCGCCCAGGGCAATGCCACCCCGCTGCTCAACCGCTACAAGGACGAGCTGTGCTGCTTCAACGACGACATCCAGGGCACGGCCGCCGTGACGCTCGGCAGCCTGATCGCCGCCTGCAAGGCCTCGGGGGCCAAGCTCTCCGAGAAACGGGTCGCCTTCCTCGGCGCGGGCAGCGCCGGCTGCGGCATCGCCGAGCAGATAGTGGCGCAGATGAAGGCCGAAGGGCTGAATGATGCGGAGGCCCGTGGCCGGGTGTTCATGGTGGACCGTTTCGGCCTCATCACCGACAAGATCCCCAACCAGCTCGACTTCCAGCGCAAGCTGTCCCAGCCGCTCGAGCGGATCAAGGAGTGGCCGGTGGGGGACAACATCTCTCTGCTGGAGGTGATGGAGCACGGTCGTCCTGACATCCTGATCGGGGTCTCCGGCCAGCCGGGCCTGTTCACCGAAGAGGTGGTCAAGACCATGCACAAGCACTGTGCTCGTCCCATCATCTTCCCGCTCTCCAATCCCACCTCCCGGGTGGAGGCCACGCCGGCCGACCTCATTCGCTGGACCGACGGCCAGGTGCTGGTGGCCACCGGCAGCCCGTTCGCGCCGGTGGAGTACAAGGGCAAGCGCTACGTCATCGCCCAGTGCAACAACTCCTTCATCTTCCCGGGGATAGGCCTTGGCGTCATCGCCTCCGGCGCCACCCGGGTGACCGATGCCATGCTGATGTCCGCCAGCCGGGCGCTGGCGGAGTGCTCGCCGCTGGTGAAGGGAGAGGAGGGCTCCTTGTTGCCGGATCTGGCGGATATCCATCGGGTGTCCCGCTACATTGCCAAGATGGTGGCCAAGACCGCCATGCTGCAGGGCAAGGCGGTGCAGACCCCGGATGATGTGATAGACCAGGCCATCGAAGCGAACTTCTGGCGCCCGGAATACCGCCGTTATCGTCGCACTTCGTTCTGATCGAAGGTGCTGCAAAAAGCAGAAGGGATGCGCAAGCATCCCTTTTTTGTGCACGGCAGAGACGGATGGGGAATTATTGTGCCGGTTGTTCGGCAGCGGGTTCGGCAGCGGGTTCGGCAGTGGGCTCGGTGGCCGCTGGTGCGGCTTCCTGCACGCCGGTCACCCGGATCTCGACCCGGCGATCCGGGGCCAGGCAGTCGATGAGGGCAGCCCGGGCCTTGACGGCATCACACTGGGTGCCGGTCACCGGGTTGCTCTCGCCATTGCCCTGGATGCTCACCTTGTCGGCGGGCAGCCCCTTGCCGATGAGGAAGTCGGCCACGGTGCGTGCACGGGCTTCGGACAGCGCCTGGTTGTTGGCGTCCGAGCCGATGCGGTCGGTATAGCCCATCACCATGGCGTTGCCGTCCTTGGGCTTGACGTCGACGATCTGCTGGTAGAGGTCGTCCAGCGCGGCCATGCCTTCCGGCTTGAGCTCGGCTTTGCCAAAGGCAAACAGCACGTCCGAGCTCAGGTTGAAGGTCTGATCCACCGGCTCGGGGGCCGGCGGCGGGGCCACCACCATGGGGGCCGCCACCGGCAAGGCGGCTACGGTGCGGTTGGGGTGCAGTACCAGCTCTATGGTGGCGGTGCTGATGTCGCTGACCCAACGTTGGGTGCCGCTGCCCACCTTGTCGTTGTCCGAGTCATCCCCCACCCGCACCATGTAGCGATAACGGGCCTGGATGTCGATCCAGTCGTGCAACCTGGCGGTCATGCCTAGCCCGGCCAGTGGCGCCAGGTTGTCCTCGCTGCCGTTGATGGACTTGACGCTGTAGAGGTAACCGCCCCCCTCGGCAAACACCGAGAAGATGTCGTTCAATGGCAGGCGACCCAGGATCGACAGGGTTGCCCCCTGATTGCTGAACTCGTGACCATTGACGTCCCAGTCACCGCCCGACAGATAGCCCAGTTCTGCCCCCAGGTTTTCGGTGAAGTTGTAGCCGGCGAAGGCGTTGTACGCGGTGTCGTCGTTGCTGGCATCCTTGCTGAAGTCATCGAGATCATGGGCCCATGCCCAGCCCGCCCCCGCCCCTATATACCAGTCATGGACAGGTGCCGCCTGTGCCGCTCCCGTCGCCAATGCCAATGCAATCCATACCGGTTTCAGTCTTATGTTCATCGCGTTTCCTCGTCGATGTTGGGTGTTATAGGGCTCCCAGCCCTTTGTTATGTATAACCAACATTATGTATAGGCCATATGAGACGTTTAACCACTTAAGTGGCGACCCTGTATGGAAAATCTGTGAGGAGGATGACAACTATTTGGTCCCCGTGAGAGGGTGTGGAGGGTGGTGCAACGAATAAAAAAAGGGGCCGACTGGCCCCTTGTTTGGCTGCGGGTTGACCGCTTACTGTTGCACTTCCTGTACGCCGGTGACGCGCACTTCGACGCGGCGATCCGGTGCCAGGCAGGCGATCAGCTGGTTCTTGCCCTTGACGCCGTCACACTGGGTGCCGGTGACCGGATTGGCTTCACCACGGCCCTCGATGGCGACCTTGCCTGCCGGCAGACCCTTGCCAACCAGGAAGTCGGCCACGGTGCGAGCACGAGCTTCGGACAGCTTCTGGTTGTAGGCGTCAGAACCGATACGGTCGGTGTAACCCACCACCACGGCGCTGCCATCTTTTGGCTGGACGTCGACGATCTGCTGATACAGGGTGTTGAGGGCGGCAGTGCCTTCCGGCTTCAGGGTGGACTTGCCGAAGGCAAACAACACGTCAGAGCTCAGGGAGAAGCTCTTGTCGACCATGACGGGCTCGGGGGCCGGCTCGGGAGCCGGTGCGGCTACAGGTGCCACATAGGCTTTGCGGTTCGGGTGCATCACCAGTTCCAGGGTGGTGACGCTCATGTCGGTCTTCCAGGTCTTCTGATCGTCACCCAGATCCCAGATGTAGCGATAGCGAGCCTGCAGGTCGAGCAGATCGGTGAGCTTGGCGCTCAGGCCCAGACCGGCCAGCGGCGAGGTGCCGTTGTCGCTGTCACCGTTGCCGTTGACGTGGTTGAAGTAGGCACCGCCTTCTGCGAACACGGAGAAGATGTCGTTCATGGGCAGGCGGGCGATACCGGACAGGGTCCCCCCTTGGGTCTTGAAGTCGACGCCGTCGACGCCACCCTTGCCGGCATAGAGATAGCCCAGCTCGGCGGCAAAGTTTTCGGTGAAGTTGTAGCCGCCGAACAGGGAGATCGCGGTGGCGTCCTTGTCGGCATCCAGACCGAAGGAGTCCAGGTCATGGCCATAAGCCCAACCTGCACCCATACCTGTGTACCAATCATCGGCCGCCTGGGCGGTGGACGTTCCCATGGCTGCAATAGCCAGAGCAATCAGGGTTGGAGCCATTTTCATTTTCATCATTTTATCCTCGTTGAGTTGCCGTGCTACGGGCGTACTGCGCACTCTTTGTTATACCAATCGCAGATGACATTTCATGATGCGATTCCGTGACCTGGTCACGGACGGCTTGAATAAAAAATGGATGGTAACCTGGATTCTCATGAAGCTGTTTCTCCATGGACAACTAACCGGGCAATAAGCACTTTTAATAGTTCATCCAATGTCTTACAAGCGTTGCTACTGTATTCTTTTGAACCAGCTTGATCAAGTTTCTGCACAGATATGCAGCGATGGGGTTGGTGCGACGAGGATGCGGACTGGCCAGAGAGGGAGGGGGAGACAAGGTGGTGAGACAGGAGGTGACGTTTGCGGTGACAGACATGCAAAAGGGGATGCCGTGGCATCCCCTTTTCGCGTTATCTGAACGGAGTCAGATTACTGCTGAACTTCCTGTACGCCGGATACGCGTACTTCTACGCGACGATCCGGGGCCAGGCAGGAGATCAGCTGAGCCTTGGCGGTTACGCCGTTGCACTTGGTGCCGGTAACCGGGTTGGCTTCGCCACGACCTTCGATGGCAACCTTGCTGGCAGCCATACCCTTGCTGACCAGGAAGTTGGCAACGGTGCGGGCACGGGCTTCGGACAGCTTCTGGTTGTAAGCGTCGGAACCGATGCGGTCGGTGTAACCAACGACAACGGCGTTACCGTCTTTCGGCTGGAACTCGACGATCTGCTGGTACAGAGCGTTCAGGGCTTCCACGCCTTCGGCCTTCAGGCTGTCTTTGCCAAAGGCAAACAGCACGTCGGAGTTCAGGGCGAAGTTCTTCTCAACGATCTGCGGAGCAGGAGCCGGAGCTTCTTCAACAACAGGAGCCGGAGCCGGTGCTACGTAGGAAGTACGGAACGGGTGGTAAACGGCTTCCAGGGTCGCAACGCTCTGGTTGGACTTGTAGCGTACGTTGTCGGCGTGCAGGTCAGCCACGTCCCACATGTAGCGGTAACGAGCTTGCAGATCCAGCGCGTCGTTCACCTTGTAGGTCACACCGGCACCGGCCAGCGGGGATACCTTGGTATCGCTGGTGCCCATACCATCGGTGTGGCCCCAGTAGGCGCCAGCTTCACCGAACAGGGAGAAATCGTTGCCCAGCGGCAGACGAGCGATACCGGACAGGGTGGCACCCTGGCTCTCGTAACGGTTGCCATCGGTGTTGCCACGGCCGGTGTACTGGTAGCCCAGCTCGGAACCGAAGTATTCGTTGAAGTTGTAACCGACGAAGGCATTGGCAGCAGCCGCGTCTTCTTCACCAGTGTTCACGCCTTCGATCTTGTTCAGACCGTTGAAGTGAGTCGCACCGACACCGGCACCGAAGTAGATATCATCAGCGGCGTGTGCAGCAGTTGCACCCATGGCAGCCATGGCGATGGCGATCAGGGAAGGAGCCATTTTCATCATAAAATTAATCCTCGTTGAGATGGCACGTTGTTCACGTGCTTCGCACTTTGTAATTTATGTAAGCTGCTGGCTCTGCCGGGCAACAAGGGTTGCGCCGAGCAGGGATCCTAGATCCATCCAGGAGGCACGTTATCTGGGTGCACAAGTGTGCGAGTTGCGCTATCGAGAGCGCATACTTCGCCACGAACAGCCGATGTCATTCCGATGACGTGGCGCACTTTATGCTCATTTCAAAACATGATCAAGCTCACAGATAATCTGTGGGGCAGATTGTGTCGTATGGATAACTGGCTGTTTATCTGGATTTATTAGTGATCCAAGTAGGCGCGATGCAGCTTTCTCTCAAGCTTCATATAGGCCTCAGCCCAAGCGTGCTGCGGGGTGGCGATGGCGGCCCTGGTCGCGAAAACCGCGAGATAGTCGGCCTCAGTTGCTTCGCACAGCAAGGGTGTGAAGCTGAGTAAATAATGGCGGGCGAGATAGGGATCCAGGGGCCAGATATTGAGGATGGCCCTGGCGACCGGCTGAATCGCGGCTGAACAGATGAAATGTTGATGACCGGCGTCCAGCCACTGGGCCATCTCGCGCAGGCCCTGTTCGGGCACTAGTCCACCATCCCCCTTCTCCGTCGACAGTGTCATGCGGTTACCATTGCCAAGCAGCAGGGAGCCATCTTCCAGAAAGACCCCATCGTGGCTGCGCAGGGACAGCGTGGTGGGGTGCTCGAGATAGAGGCTGCACTTGTCCGAGAGGGAAGCCAGCACGGGAGCGGCCTCGCTCTGCATGACGGCGGGTAGCAAGAATGCCTCGGCCCGGGTTTGCTGACCTTGATGGAGCTGGCGGGGGAGGGAATCCGGGTCTGAATCCGGGTGAAGACGCGAGATGATGCCGGGGAATGCCATGCTGAATACTCTTTAAGGGATAACTGGCGAATTATACGAGTTATGGCCGTGGCAACAATAAAGGTTTCTCTTCGAGACTGTTTACCTGAGGCGACTCTGCGATTACCATCCCCGAGGTTTGTTAGGGTTGTCGTCGAAAGACGCTGATTAAAGATAGAGGCTCGACCATAACGAGTCCGTTCAAAACTGATACACTTGACTACGAGTCGTCGCGAAAAATAAAGGTGGAGTGAATCCGCCGAACGGAGTATGGAACACATGAATTCAAATATCGTAACTGTTGGCAAGAAGATCCGTCAGATCCGCGAAGCGGTTGGCCTGAGCCGTCCCAAGTTTGCCGATCTGCTAGGCGTCCCCCCGACTACCCTGAAGAACTATGAACTGGGTTACCGTGAAGTTGGGGGCGCCTTCCTGGTCGCCCTGGCTCATCACCCGGAACTGCACAAGTTCACCCTCTGGCTGCTGGCCGACAAGAAAGTCGCCGAAATCGGCCAGATCGGTCCGGACGATATTGCCAAGGCTTGATTGCCTGAGCCTTGATAAAAATGCCGCCCGCGAGGCGGCATTTTTTATTTGTCAAAACAGACAGTTATTTAAATAAGTAATGCGTTGTGTGCTTCATGTGGCGATTTCAACCAAATCATCTTGGCAAGCTGGATTAATCCCCGGAAAATTCCGACCCTTTAAATTCAGGTCCCTGATCCACAGAGCGAGACAAGCATGAGCAATACCCTTCCCAAAGCCAGAGATGGCTTTACCAGCACCTTCGGCGTGCTTGCCGCGACCCTGGGCTCGGCGGTCGGCCTTGGCAACATCTGGAAGTTTCCCTATCTGACCGGGGAGAATGGCGGCGCCGGCTTTCTGCTGGTCTATGTCATCGCCACCCTGCTGGTGGGACTGCCGGTGATGATCTCGGAGATCATGCTGGGGCGTCAGGCGAAATCCGATGCGGTGAGCGGGCTCATCAAGCTGGCACCCAAGGGGCAGCCCTGGTGGCTGATCGCGGCCATGGGGGTGACGGCGGCCTTCCTCATCATGTCGTTTTACTCCGAAGTGGCGGCCTGGGTATTCGCCTACATCTTCAAGGCGGCCAGCGGCGAGATCCTCTCGACCGATCCCGCCGTCACCGGCGCGGCCTTCAATTCGCTCATCACGGATCCCTTGCAGAGTCTGCTCTGGCAGTGGCTGGTGCTGGCGCTGATGGGGGGCATATTGCTGATGGGGGTGTCGAAGGGGATAGAGGCCGTCACCAAGCGGCTGATGCCGGTGCTGTTCATCCTGCTGCTGGTGATTGGCATTCGCAGTCTGACCCTGCCCGGGGCGAGCGAGGGGCTGCATTTCCTGTTCTCCCCTGATTTTTCCAAGGTCACCGCCGGCGTGGTGCTGACCGCCATGGGGCTGGCCTTCTTCAAGCTCTCCATCGGCATGGGCTGCATGATGACCTATGGCAGCTACTTTCGGGACGATCAGCACATTCCGCTCACCACGGTCAGGGTGATGTGCGCCGATCTGTTCGTCTCCATGCTGGCGGGGATCGCCATCTTCCCGGCGGTGTTTGCCTTCGGTTTCGAGCCGACCGCCGGTCCCTCCCTGCTGTTCATCACCATTCCGGCAGTGTTTGCCAGCATCCCGTTCGGTCATCTGTTCATGGTGCTGTTCTTCGTGCTCTCCGCCATCGCGGCAACGGGGGCCATGCTCTCCATTCTGGAGGTGCCGGTCTCCGTGCTCTCCGAGCGTTTTCACATGAGCCGAAGGAGGGCGACGCTGATCAACCTGCTGGTGCTGGGGGCGGTCGGGTCGACCTGTGCGCTCTCCAACAGCACACTGGCGGACGTGCAGATAGCTGGCAAGACCTTCTTCGATCTGTTCGACTTCGTCTCCTCCAACGTGCTGATGCCCCTGGGCGGTATCTTCCTCTGTCTGTTCGTGGGCTGGGTCTGGGGCTTTGAGCGGATGAAGACGGCGCTGACCAATGGGGGCGAGCTGGAGCTGCCCATCCTCAAGCCGCTGTTCTTCATCATCCGTTACGTGTCGCCGCCGCTCATCCTGATCGTGATGCTCAAGGGGCTGGGGCTGTTCTGAGCCTGCGGTCCGGACAGCAAAAGAGCGCCTGATGGCGCTCTTTTTCATTGGCGTGTCCCGGTGGCGCCCTCATATCAGACCGAGTCGGGAGAGTTCCTCCTTGAGCTGGTCCAGGTTGCGCTCGACGCAAGCCTCCCCCTCGTTGATGGCGTCGCTCGCGCGGTGGAAGTCCATGATGGAGAGGCTGCCAAGGCGAGGACAGAGCTGGATCTCGGGGGGATCCCCGGCCATGCGGGCGCGGGTGATCCGCTCCTGCATGATGTTGATGGAGCCGGTCATCACCCCCCACATGCCGGGCGTGCTGGGTTCTCCCCGGCCCAGCCACTGACTGAAGAGGCCTCCCGGTGCGGGCGCGTCCGGCTCGTCGGTCCAAGGCTGATGCAGGTCGGTGTTGAGGTTGACGGCGATCACCACCTCGGCCCCCATGGCGCGGGCCAGGGAGATGGGGACCGGGTTGACCACGGCGCCATCCACCAGCCAGCGATCGTCGATCCGGGTCGGGGTCAGAATGCCGGGCATGCCGCAGGAGGCGCGCACACACTGTCGCAGCGGCCCCTCTTGCAGCCAGATTTCGCGGCCGGTATCGAGTTCGGTGGCGACGCAGGCAAAGGGCAGCGGCAGGCTCTCTATGGCGGGATCTCCAAGATGGTTGGCGGCGATGCCAAACACCTTGTCGCCGCGGAACAGACCGCCGGAGAGGGCGGGATCGAGCAGCCCCATCACCTGCAGGCGGCTGAAACCGCGTACCCAGGACTCCAGTTTGTCCAGCTCGCCGGCGGCATAGGCGGCACCGACGAAACTGCCGATGGAGCAACCGGCCACCAGATCCGGTTTGACACCGAGGCGCTCCAGCGCCCGTATGATGCCGATGTGCGCCCATCCTCGGGCGGCGCCGCTGCCAAGGGCCAGGCCCAGGCGGGGTTTTCGTGCCACAGTGCGTCTCCTGCTGTGAGTTGGGGGTTCAGCTTACTCCTGCTTCCCCCGTGCGTCATCCTGCCAGCCTTCACTGCGATTGCGACCATTGGCCTTGGCCTGATAGAGGGCGAGATCGGCACGGCGAATAGCCTCGTGCAGCTTGATCTCCGGGCGTTGACGGCAATGGCCGAGACTGATGGTCACCCTCAGCTCGGGGGCTATCTCGGTCCAGTCGTGTTCCGCAATACGCAGCCGCAGCTGTTCGGCCAGCGGGGCCAGGGACAGATTCTTGTCTGCGACCAGCAGCAGAAACTCCTCGCCACCCCAGCGGATCAGGGTGCACTCCCGGGTCAGCAGGGGCTGGCAGAGCTGAACCAGCCGGATCAGCACCTGATCGCCGATCCCGTGCCCGAAACGATCGTTGACCTGCTTGAAGTGATCGCAATCGAACATGATGGCCCCGATGTGATGGCTGCCAGCCTGGGCGTAGCGGCGTTCGACGGCGTCGAAGTGGTGGCGGTTGAAGGCGCCGGTCAGTGCATCGTGGCTGGACAGGTAATTCAACCGGCGGTTGAGGCGGCGGGATCGCAGGCTCGAGAGCGTTGCCACCACCAGGCAGAGCAGAGTGAGGAGCGCCGTTGCCGATTGCCACAGCAGCATCTGCAGCAGGGGCAGCAGCGAGATGCGGTGGATCAGGGTGAGCGGCGTAGCGGGAATGGGGTAGACCAGCTGCAACGCACTCTGCTGCCAGTGATACCCTTCCCGCGAGGCTTCCCTGGCCAGAGGTGGTGCCGTGCCGGACTGACTGCTGGCCAGGATCTGCCGGTGCTGATTGACCAGAAACAGGGTGCCAATCTGGGGGGCGAGACGGCGCAGGGTCTGCTCCAGGGTACGGGTCTGAATGTCGATGCTGAGCAGGCCGATGATCTGG
Source organism: Aeromonas media (assembly GCF_020423125.1). Lineage (NCBI taxonomy): Bacteria > Pseudomonadati > Pseudomonadota > Gammaproteobacteria > Aeromonadales > Aeromonadaceae > Aeromonas > Aeromonas media. The sequence continues at coordinate 3,219,697 of NZ_CP075564.1, read as the reverse complement.
TCACTCTGGGTGATGGGCTGGGACAGGGTGATCATCTGTCCCCGGCCGGCAAAATCCTGATATGGGCGTGACAACGTGGCGTGCTCGGAGGGCGGATGCCGGCCCAGCACCTCCTGCCAGTAAGACTTGTGGTAGATGGCGGGGTCAAAACGGAACTGGCTGGAGGGCACCCAGGGGTAGAGATAGATGAAGTCGTCCGTGCCGGTGAAGTAGATCCAGGCCACGTCCTTGTCCAGCAGCTTGCTCGCGGTGGCGAGCAGGGGGGAGAGGCTGAGGGCGAGATGCATTCTCGCCTCCCGCTGGCTGCCGCCATGGGGCAGCGGGTTTAGCCCGGTCAGGTTGCCGATGAGGGCGGGCGGCAGATCGACGGGGATGCGATCCAGGTTGATGCCGTGTTCCCCATCGACTTGAAGCGCCTGATAGAGCTGGCGCGAGAGCACTGACTGGGGGTTGCTGCGCAGACGTTCCTCGGCCTGGCCGCGCATGGCCTCGAGGAAGGCCTCCATCCGCTGATGCTGGTTGCTCAGCTGGGCCGCAGTGTTGATGACGTCGCGCCGGTTCAGCTCGGTGATCTGGCGAAAGGCGTGTTGCAGGGCGAGCAGCAGCAACAGCAGGCTGAAACCCAGCAGCAGCCACTGCAAGCGATATTTGGCAAAGGCAGGGGGCAGTGTGGGCATGGGCGTACCGGGAAATGACGGGATCGGCACATCAGTGTAAGGCAGAAAATATCCACAGTCTCAGCTGGATGTGATTTTGATGATCTTCCCGCCGGGCTGTTACGTTTTGTCACATTTATACATAGTCACGGCATAGTCAGGGGGTAACATGGTGCCATCATTGATGAAGTTTCCTCTTCTCCTTCTCTCTTACCTTGCATGGATTGTCTGATGAAAATGCGCATATGGCTGTGGCTTGTCCCCCTTCTCCTGCTGCTGGGGGCCGGCGCCTGGACGCTTCGGCCGGCCGAACCGGCCAGCAAACCTGCACCAAGGCAGGTCAACATCCGGGCGGAAACGGTCAGGCAGAGCCTGGCAGAGCCCTCCATCAAGCTGGTCAGCAAGCTGGCGGCCAATCGCTCCGTGGTGGTCAGTCCCGAGGTGACCGGCCGCATCGTCAGGATTGCGGTGCGCTCCGGTCAGCAGGTCAAGCAGGGACAGACCCTGATCGCCCTGGATGCGGGCAAGCAGCAGGCCGAACTCGCCGAGCAGAGCGCCAGCGTGCGCGACGAGAGCCGCAAGCTGCGGGACATGCGCCGGCTGGTGGCGCGCGGTGCCATCACCACCTCCGAGCTGGAAGGGCAGGAGGCGACCGTGGCCCAGGCCCAGGCCCGGGTCGATGCGGCGCGCTATGAGCTGTCGCTGCGCACCCTGGCGGCCCCTTTCGACGGTACCGTCAGCCTGATCGATCTCAGCGAAGGGGCCCTGGTCAACAGCGGCGACGTACTGCTTCATCTGGACGAACTGGCCAGATTGCGGCTCGATCTGGCGGTACCCGAGCGCTACCTCTCCCTCCTCAAACCCGGCATGACGGTGACGGCCACCAGCTCGGCCTGGCCGGATCAAGCCTTCTCTGGCGTGCTGGAGACACTCGACAGTCGCATCTCCAACGAAACCCAGAACATCAAGGCGCGGGTCATCATCCCCAATCCCAGCGGTCAGCTGCGGCCCGGCATGCTGATGAACGTGGATCTTTCCCTACCTGCCCAGAAGATGACCCTGATCCCCGCCCAGTCGGTGGAGTATGCGGGGGAGCTTCGCTTCGTCTACCGCCTGGAAGCGGATGGCCGGGTGAAGCGCATCCCGGTGGAACTAGGCGATACCCACGGCGAGGCCGTCTGGGTCATCAAGGGGCTGAACGTCGGCGATCGCATCGCGGTGGAGGGGCTGGTCAACCTGCGTGACGGCGCCCTGGTTCGTGATCTGACCGAGGTGAAAGACTGATGTGGCTCTCCGATATGTCAGTGCGCCGCCCCCTGGTGGCGGTCGTCATCAGTGCCCTGCTCACCGTGTTCGGCCTGGTGGCCTTCGCCAAGCTGACGGTGCGGGAGATGCCGGACGTGCAGACGCCGTCTGTCTCCATCACCACCACTTATGAGGGGGCCGCCCCCGAGGTGATGGAGAGCCAGGTCACCAAGCCCATCGAGGATCAGCTCTCCGGCATCAGCGGCATCAAGAACATCAACTCGGTGACCCGCAAGGGGCGCTCCTCCATCACGGTGGAGTTCAAGCTCGGCTGGAACATGCTGGAGGGCACCTCGGATGTGCGCGACGCCATCTCCCGCGCCCGGCCGAGGCTCCCGGACGAGGCGGACGAGCCCATGGTCACCAAGGACAACGGCAACGGCGACGTGGCGATCTGGCTCAACTTCAGCAGCACCCAGATGGACCGCACCGCCATGACCGACTATGCCAACCGCATGCTGGTCGACTCCTTAAGCCTGGTGGACGGGGTGAGCGAGGTGTCCCTCTCCGGCGATCTGACCCAGGTGATGTATGTCAGGCTGCGCCCCGCCGACATGGCGGCCCGCGCCATCACGGTCGCCGACGTGCAGGATGCCCTCGAGCGGGAGAACATCGAGCTGCCCGGGGGGGAGATCCGCAACAACAGTATGACCATGGCGGTGCAGATCGCCCGCCTCTACCACAGTGCCGAGGATTTTCGTGCCCTGCCGGTGAAGACCGCCACCAATGGCCAGAGCATCTATCTGGCGGACATCGCCGACGTGGAGGTGGGGGCCAAGAACGAAGACAGCGCCTATCAGCGCAACGGCCGCGAGAGCCTGGGGATAGGCATAGTCGCGCAATCCACCGCCAACCCGCTGGCGGTGGCCCAGGGCATAGAGCGCAAGATGACCGAGATGCAGCGCTTCCTGCCGGAAGGGGCCCAGCTCGAGGTGGACTACGACTCCACCGTCTTCATCAAGCAGGCCATCGACGAGGTGTACGAGACGCTCGCCATCTGCGCCGTGCTGGTGGTGGCCGTGCTCTACCTCTTCCTCGGCCAGGGGCGCACCACGCTGATCCCGGCCATCACGGTACCGGTGTCGCTTATCTCCGCCTTCATCGGCGCCTGGTATCTGGGGTTCTCCATCAACCTCATCACCCTGCTGGCGCTCATCCTCGCCATCGGTCTGGTGGTGGACGACGCCATCGTGGTGGTGGAAAACATCCACCACCACCTGCAACGGGGCGAATCCCCCCTGATGGCGGCCTGGCACGGTACCCGTGAGGTGGGCTTTGCCGTGGTGGCCACTACGGCGGTGCTGGTGATGGTGTTCGTGCCCATCGCCTTCATGGATGGCATGGTCGGACGGCTCTTTACCGAATTTGCCATTTTGCTATCGCTCGCGGTGCTCTTCTCCTCCCTGGTGGCGCTCACCCTGACCCCGGCCATGGGCTCCTGGCTGATGCGCGCCGTCGACAAGCCCAATGCCCTGACCGCGCTACTGGATCGGGGCCTTGGCCGGGTGGAGGCACAGTACCGCCGCCTGCTGGGCGGCGTGCTGCGCCGCTCCGTCTGGATGCCGCTGGTGCTGCTGCTCTGCCTCGGCGGCATCGGCGCCCTGTTTGGCAAGCTGCCCGCGAGTCTGACCCCGACCGAAGACCGCGGTGTCATCTATGTGTTCGTGAAAGGGGCCGAGGGCACCAGTATCGAGCGGATGAAGCGCAACATGCAGCAGGTGGAGGCCGCCATCATGCCGCTGCTCGGCAAGGGGGTGGTGCAGGCCATGAGTTTCAGCACCCCGGCCTTCGGGCGTGGCGGCGATCAGACCGGGATGGTCATCATCCAGCTCACCGACTGGGCGGTGCGGGACGAGACCGCCACCGACTTTGGCCGCAGCTTGAGCGGGCGGCTGGCCGGCATTCCAGACGTGATGATCCGCACCTTCCAGCCCGGATTCAGGGGGGGCTCCACCGCCGCCGTGCAGTTCGTGCTGCAGGGCTCCGACTATGGGGAGCTCTATCAGCAGGGGCTGGCACTGCAACAGGCCGCCGGCCAGAGCGGGCTGATGCTGACCCCGGATCTCGACTACGCCGAGAAGACCCCGGAGCTGCAGGTGACCATAGAGCGGGAGCGGGCCAGCCAGCTCGGCATTCCGGTCTCCACCGTGGCGAGCTCCCTGCAGGCCCTGCTCGGCGGCGTCAGCCAGACCACCTATGTGGACAGGGGCGAGGAGTATGACGTCTACCTGAGAGCCAACCAGGCCCAGTTCAATGGCATCTCGGATGTGAGCCGCATCTATCTCAGGGCCGCCAGCGGCGAGATGGTGAGCCTATCCACCCTGGCGACCGTCACCCAGGTAGCGAGCCCACAGCGGCTCAACCACTACCAGCGTCAGAAGGCCATTGCCCTGACCGCGGACGTGGCCCCCGGCCACACCCTGGGGGAGGCGCTCGACTTCCTCGATGGCTGGGCCGCAGATCACCTGCCCACCGGCATGACGGTGGATTACGCCGGTGAGTCCAAGGATTATCGCGACAACCAGGGGGAGATGGTGATGGTGTTCGGCCTCGCCCTGCTGGTGGTCTATCTGGTGCTGGTGGCCCAGTTCGAGAGCCTGCTGACCCCGGCCGTGGTGATGGTGACGGTGCCGCTCGGCATCTTCGGCGGCCTGCTTGGCCTCTGGCTGACGGGACAGGAGCTCAGCATCTACAGCCAGATAGGGATGATCATGCTGATCGGCATGGTGACCAAGAACGGCATCCTCATCGTGGAGTTCATCAACCAGCTGCGCCAGCGGGGGGAATCCTTCGAGGAGGCCATCATCGCAGGCTCGGTGCGTCGGCTGCGGCCCATCCTGATGACCTCGCTGACCGCCATCATAGGCGCGGTGCCGCTGATGGTCTCCATGGGGGCGGGGTATGAGAGCCGGATGGCCGTGGGCACAGTGGTCTTCTTCGGGTTGTCGCTCGCGACCCTGGTCACCCTGCTGATCGTGCCCGCCATCTATCACCTGCTGGCCAGACGGGCGGGGATGACGGGGGCGCGGGATCTGCTGGTGGACGAGGCGCTGGCGGTTGATGTCGACAGCGCCCCCCCGGCGCCGGAGGCCGCGTCTAATACGAGGGACAAACCGGCCGCCTGATCCTTCCCCCGTAAAGGCGAGCCACCTACGCAGGCTGGCTCGCCTTTCCCCCGTGCTTACCCTGCGAATTGTGGGGCCAAAAAGCCATCGCCCCCGCCTGTCTCTGCCGGTATAATGCGCGACCCGAATTGTTCCAGGTGTTCAAAATGCAGCCGGTTACCCACCTTTTCTCCTATCCCCGCTACTGGGCCGAGTGCTACGGCACTGCGCCCTTCCTGCCCATGTCCAGAGCGGAGATGGACAAGCTCGGCTGGGACAGCTGTGACATCGTCCTGGTGACCGGTGACGCCTACGTGGATCACCCGAGCTTCGGCATGGCGGTCATAGGCCGCATGCTGGAATCCCAGGGCTTTCGGGTCGGCATCATCGCCCAGCCGGACTGGTCATCGAAGGATGACTTCATGCGCCTGGGCAAGCCGAACCTCTTCTATGGGGTGACCGCGGGCAACATGGACTCCATGATCAACCGCTACACCTCCGACAAGAAGCTGCGCCACGACGACGCCTACACCCCGGGCGACGTGGGCGGCAAGCGGCCGGACAGAGCCACTCTGGTCTACACCCAGCGCTGCAAAGAGGCCTATAAAGAGGTGCCTGTGGTCATCGGCGGTATCGAGGCATCCTTGCGCCGCATCGCCCACTACGACTACTGGTCCGAGACCATCCGTCGCTCCATCCTGCTGGACGCCAAGGCCGACATCCTCATCTATGGCAACGCCGAGCGGCCGCTCATCGAGGTGGCGCACCGCATCGCGGGTGGCGAGACCATCGACACCATGCAGGACATTCGCGGCACCGCGGTGATCCGCCGTGAGCCGCTGCCGGGCTGGCGCGGGGTGGATTCGAGCAAGCTCGACCAGATTGGCCGCATCGATCCCATCATGAACCCCTATATGGAAGGGGCGCCTTGCTCAGACGACGAAGGCACCGCGCCGGTGGAGCAGGAGGCCAAGCCCGTGCTGGTGCAGCCGCCCAAGCAGAAACCCTGGGAGAAGACCTACGTCAAGCTGCCGGCGTTCGAGCGGGTGAAGGAAGACAAGGTGCTCTACGCCCATGCGTCGCGCATCCTGCACCACGAGACCAACCCCGGCTGCGCCCGCGCCCTGGCGCAGGCCCACGGCGATCGCATCATCTGGGTCAACCCGCCCGCCTTCCCGCTGGAGACCGACGAAATGGATGGCGTGTTCGGCCTGCCCTACCAGCGGGTGCCACACCCGGCCTATGGCAACGAGAAGATCCCGGCCTACGAGATGATCAAGACCTCGGTCAACATCATGCGTGGCTGCTTCGGCGGCTGCTCCTTCTGCTCCATCACGGAGCACGAGGGGCGCATCATCCAGAGCCGCTCGGAAGAGTCGATCATCAAGGAAATCGAAGAGATCCGCGACAAGGTGCCGGGCTTTACCGGCGTCATCTCAGATCTCGGCGGCCCCACCGCCAACATGTACCGCTTACGCTGCAAGAGCCCCAAGGCCGAGCAGACCTGCCGTCGCGCCTCCTGCGTCTGGCCCACCATCTGCCCGCACATGGACACCGACCATACCCCGACCATCAACCTCTACCGCAAGGCGCGGGATGTGAAGGGGATCAAGAAAATCCTGATCGCCTCCGGGGTGCGTTACGACATCGCGGTGGAAGATCCGCGCTACATCAAGGAGCTGGCCAAGTACCACGTCGGCGGCTACCTGAAGATCGCACCGGAGCACACCGAGGAGGGCCCGCTCTCCAAGATGATGAAGCCGGGCATGGGCAGCTACTACAGCTTCAAGGAGCTGTTCGATAAGTATTCCAAAGAGGCGGGCAAGCAGCAGTACCTGATCCCCTACTTCATCTCGGCCCACCCGGGCACCACGGATGAAGACATGGTGAACATGGCGCTCTGGGTCAAGACCAACAGCTTCAAGCTGGATCAGGTGCAGAACTTCTACCCGTCGCCGCTCGCCAACGCCACCACCATGTATTACACCGAGAAAAACCCGCTCAACAAGGTGAGCCGCCAGGGCGGGGACGTGTTCGTGGTGAAGGGGGAACGCCGTCGTCGCCTGCACAAGGCGCTGCTGCGCTACCACGATCCGGCCGGCTGGCCCATGATCCGCGAAGCCTTGCTGGAGATGGGCAAGGGTCACCTTATCGGTAACGGCCCCAACTGCCTGGTGCCGCCGGAAGGTCGCGGCGAAGCCAAGGCCGAGCGCAGCCGCAACAAGGGCCTCAAGCCTGCGTTGACTCGCCACAGTGCCATCACCCATCAGCGCAGCAATGGGGCGGACAGCAAGGCCGCTGGTGGCAAAGCGGGCAATGGCAAGCCAGTAGGCTCCCAGCTCAGCAAAGGGGCTGGCAACGGCAAACCTGCCGCGCAAGGCACAGGTCAAGGTAAACCGGCTGGCAAACCTGCCCATAAGGGCAAGGCCCCGACCCGCGCGGGTTCTGCCAAGCCGGGTGCCAAACCTGCCACTCAGGGCGGCAAGCCTGCGGCCAAAGGGAATGGTGCCAAGCGACCGGCGCGGTGATATTTCCTGATTAGGAAAGCGATAAAAAATAAAAAGGCGACCGGATGGTCGCCTTTTTATTGATTGAAATTGGGATTACATACATAGTTTTACGCTGCTCGGAGCACTTCAATACCATTCTGTTCAACTGCGGTAATTACATCGTCTGGTGAAACTCTAAAAAATTCTTTCCTGTTATTGACCAAATTTATCCTAGCATGCGCAAATTTCTGATGAAGTGACGCTTCCAAAGCGGGTGCATCGTCACAGTAAAACATCGCGTGAACATCGAAAGTATCAGGTACGGAAGCATCACCCAACTCACGGACTCGGTCGTATGGGTCTACCCGCCTAGTCATGCCTATTTTGACTACATCAGAGCCAAAAGACATTTCATTAGAAATAACATAGACATATCCAGATCGGGTAAGTTGTGCCATAGATACGGCTCTTTTCTCGCGTTGTTTTAGGATTTCTAGCTCCTGCTGGTGCATTGCCAGCAATTCACGCTGTTCCTCAGTAGCCGAATCAAGCTTACTCAATTCTTTTTGAATTAGTCTTTCCATCAACTCCCTGTTCTTTATCGCTTTTTCTGCCGCAGACTTGATCTTTGCTTCCTCACGCTCAGCTTCATTTCTTAGCCTAGTTTCTTCCCGTTCGCTTTCCTTTATGTCTGTTGTCAATTTTTCTACCTCATAGGAAAGCATTAATTCTTCAAGCTTTAGTAAAGGCTATGTCCCAATTACGTGTTGCATGGGGCGCCCTAGCGCCTCATGCAAGCAACACCTGACGTCTATCCCTCGTTGATAACGCTCCAGCATCCGCCGCCAACCCAGATAATGCTTCAAGTAAGACGTCGCGACACCGTGAAATCGCTCCATCCATTCCTTTAGCCTGCGGTGATACCCGTTCACATGCTGGATATGGTAAGCACCGCTTATCACTCGCTGTCCCGCCCGGTTATGCAGCACCTGATGGCTCAATCCCTGGCTACGGGCAAAGCTCGCATACACGCCTGCCCCATCACTGCACAGCACCGCATCCTTGTCGACTAGCGGCGCCAGGACCGCCTTCACATGCCTGGCATCCAGTTGCTCCAGTTGGAAATCGGCCAGATGGCCTTCCCTGTCTTGCACCACGACCACCGGGATGTAATCCGGTCCCGTTCCTCGGGTTCGCCCTTTGCCACCTCGCTGTCGGGCTGGTCGTGACCAGACATGCTGGCCTTTGAAGGACTCAAGAAAGAAGGTCTCATCCACTTCCACAATCCCGCCTTCATGGTCGGCCCGATGCTCCGCCATGGCACGCAAAAAGCGATGGCGCCACAGGAAGGCGGTGTTCTTGCTGACCCCACAGCGCCGAGCCGCTGCTCTGACGGTTAGACCGTCGATGAGCGCCTGGGCATAGGCTTGCCAGCATTGGGATTTTCTCAGGCGTGCCAATGGCGTCTTGGTCAAGGTAGAGCAGGTCCGCAAGCATTGTTTACAACGGTAACGCCGTAACCCCCGAGTCCAGCCCCAGGGAGCAAGCTGGTCTGGCTGTGCATGACAATGGGGACAAGCAGGGCAATCCGGTAGCAAGGCGTTAATGCGAGGGAAGGTGCGAATAAGCGGGGAAATTCTTCTCGGCTGACTCAGTCATTTCATTTTTTCAGTTTGAGCCGATCTTTTCTCCCGTAAATGCCTTGAATCAGCCTATTTAGACCGTTTCTTCGCCATTTAAGGCATTATTCCCAGTTTTTAGTGAGATCTCTCCCACTGACGTATCATTTGGTCCGCCCGAAACAGGTTGGCCAGCGTGAATAACATCGCCAGTTGGTTATCGTTTTTCAGCAACCCCTTGTATCTGGCTTTCACGAAGCCGAACTGTCGCTTGATGATGCGAAATGGGTGCTCCACCTTGGCCCGGATGCTGGCTTTCATGTATTCGATGTTGATGGCCGTTTTGTTCTTGCGTGGATGCTGTTTCAAGGTTCTTACCTTGCCGGGGCGCTCGGCGATCAGCCAGTCCACATCCACCTCGGCCAGCTCCTCGCGCTGTGGCGCCCCTTGGTAGCCGGCATCGGCTGAGACAAATTGCTCCTCTCCATGCAGCAGATTACCCAGCTGATTGAGGTCATGCTCGTTGGCCGCGGTGGTGACTAGGCTGTGGGTCAGGCCACTCTTGGCATCGACACCAATGTGGGCCTTCATGCCAAAGTGCCACTGATTGCCTTTCTTGGTCTGATGCATCTGCGGATCGCGTTGCTGCTCTTTGTTCTTGGTCGAGCTGGGTGCCTCAATGATGGTGGCATCGACCAAGGTGCCTTGAGTCATCATGACGCCTGCTTCGGCCAGCCAGCGATTGATGGTCTTGAACAATTGGCGGGCCAGTTGATGCTGCTCCAGCAGGTGGCGGAAATTCATGATGGTGGTGCGGTCCGGCAAGGCGCTATCCAGGGATAACCGGGCAAACAGACGGATGGAGGCGATTTCGTACAGAGCATCTTCCATCGCGCCATCGCTCAGGTTGTACCAATGCTGCATGCAGTGAATGCGTAGCATGGTTTCCAGCGGATAAGGTCGCCGGCCATTACCAGCCTTGGGATAAAACGGCTCGATGACTTCCACCATGTTTTGCCATGGCAGAATCTGCTCCATGCGGGACAAGAAAATCTCTTTTCTAGTCTGACGGCGCTTACTGCTGAATTCACTGTCGGCGAAGGTGAGCTGATGACTCATGATGAACCCTTTTTCATGGCTCCAGATGACAAACATGATCTCATATCAGGGACTTGTTCGCACCTTCCCTAGGACACCCACCTTTTGGGGTGAGGCGTAAAGGGGAAATCTGGGACACTCACTTTTCTGTGTGAGGCGTATCACCACCAAATCCCACGCTACCGCCCGTGGATTACAGCTTCCAATAGGCTCCCTTGACCCGCGCTGGCAGCAACCCATCGCAGCTCAACAGGTTCTGAATGACCATGCTAAGCCAAACGAAGCCGCCTGTGCGAGCATTGGAGCTGACATAACCATCAGAAATTTAGTGTTTTTTGAACTGCGTCATCAAAGTACATCACCACATGTAATCAAAAGCGGCCAGGTGGTAGTAGCTTTGCTATCTTGGCGGCTGGCTAAGGGATAGGGAGGTATAACGGCCTCTCTCCTGAATATATTGCAGCGGGTATTCCCGATAGGAGTTCGAGATGGCGGTCAAAGTCCGATCCAGAAGAGAGAAGATTGGTAGCGGGCTTGGACTGGTGATGGGGCTCATTGCCTTTAACCTGATTGTGCCCCTGCTTCTGGAATCAAAAGAGATCTCTGATATGAACCGGATGATAGGGGCCATGGTCAGCGCCATGATCTGCTCCGAGCTGGGGGCCCGAATCGGCAAGTGGCTCGATACCAGAGAGCAGGCCAAATCCACAAAATAGAGGGCAACATGGGCCGCCCTCGTTTGTCGTTTAGCCGCCGCGACGTTCCGGTTCACTGCGATGCAAGAAGGTGGTCAGGGTATCGCGCGGCGGTGTGATGCCGCACTGCACCAGAATGCGCCCGATAGCCCCCCTGTGATAGCCGCCGTGGGTCACCAGATGCAGCAGCATTTCCTCGCGGCTCATCTGCCCCTTGTCGCCATCCACGAAGTTGAACGAGAGCACGGCCTCGCCATCCGCGTGGCTCAGGCCGGCGACGTAATCCAGATACCAGGCATCCAGTGTGCCGATGGCAGTGCGCAGCGCTGCCAGGGTCGGCGTCTCCGGAGTATTGGTGGCACTGAAGCCGTGCCGTTCCCCCAGCAGATTGCCCTTGAAGATGGCATCGACCACATGGATATGGTTGAAGATGCGAAGGGCATTGTGGTGCGCCTCGGGGTGAAGCTGCGGGTCCAGGGTGGCGAGGGCATCCAGCAGTTCGCCATCGGCCCAGGCCTTGTAGCGAAACAGAGAGTGAAGGGGCGAATGGCTCATGGTCTTCCTTGATGGGGTCAGCGCGGGAAGAGGGCATCTTAGCCAGCCGATGGCAGCAAGAAAACTCCCCACCTGACGGGGCCGGTGACCGGCCAGTGTGCAGGGCATTGGATGTGCCCGGTGCGAGTGAGATGTTACCCTGTGCCATCGCACTCATGACAAGGAGTTCCCATGCGCATTGCCCTGATTGGCCTCGGTGATATCGCCCAGAAGGCCTATCTGCCGCTGCTCGCGAGCGACGAGCGAGTCACCCCGCTGCTCTGTACCCGGAGTCCAGCGGTATTGGACAAGCTTGCCCGCCAGTACCGGATCGCCGAGTGCTTCACCGAGGTGGATGCGCTGCTCGGGAGCCGCCCGGATGCGGTGATGATCCACGCCGCCACCTCGGTGCACTTCGCGCTGGCCCGCCAATGCCTGCAGGCGGGCATCCCCACCTTTGTGGACAAGCCGCTCTGCTTTGATTACTCCGAGGTGGAGGCGCTCACCAATCTCGCCCTGGCGCAGGATTGCCCGCTGTTTGTGGGCTTCAACCGCCGCTATCTGCCCGCCATGGCCGCCGCACGGACGCAGCCGCTTACCGAGCTTAACTGGCAGAAACACAGACACGCCCTGCCGGGGTTGCCACGCCAGTTCCTGTTTGACGACTGTATCCATGTGCTCGACAGCCTCTGCTGCTATGGCGGCGCGCCCACCGGGGATCTGCATGCGGTGCTGCGGCGAAGTTCCCAGCAGCCCGAGCTGCTGGCCGGGGTGAGCGTCGCCTGGCAGAGCGGCCAGGTGGCCGTGAGCGGCAGCATGAACCGCAGCGCCGGCCTCACCGAGGAACGCATCGATGCCTATGGTGACAACCTCTCCTTGCATATCGAGAACTGCACCCGGGGCACGATTGCCCGAGACAAAACCGTGCAGACCCTGGCACTGGACGACTGGCAGCCGGTATTGGCCCAACGGGGCTTCGTTGCGATGCTGGATCACTGGTACCAACAGATTGAGGCGGGCAGAGCCGATGGGATGCTTGTCGAGAGCTATTTGCAGAGCCATCGACTGGCTGAGCGGCTGGACACTCTGGCCGAGGGCAGGCAGTAGCGTCCGTTATTCGTGGTTCCCATGCTGAACGCAAGAACCGAAACGGGCGAACGAATGAGCAGACCACTGTACAAGATGGCGTATCCCTGCGCAGTCAGCCGGCGAGGGCGCCGCCGCGCGAGCCAAGCGCTGGCTTGTTTGCTATCTTGGCGCCCATGAAAGATCTGCAGAGCAACAAAGTGTGATGAGCAACGTTTCGCAAATGGCGCCGGGCCTGCCACGTGTCGATGAGCGCCCGATCGCGGCGGCCAAGGTGGCCCGTTCATGAGCATTATTCTGGGCATAGATCCCGGCTCCCGGATCACCGGCTATGGCGTCATCCGTATCGTCGCGGGCAAGGCGGAATACCTGGGCTCGGGCTGCATCCGCACCGACCTGGGCGAGCTGCCGTCCCGCCTCAAGCAGGTGTATGACGGGGTGAGCGAGATCATCACCCAGTTCAAGCCGGACGAGTTCGCCATCGAGCGGGTCTTCATGGCGCGCAATGCGGATTCGGCCCTGAAACTCGGCCAGGCCAGGGGCAGCGCCATCGTCGCGGCGGTCAACGCCTTGCTGCCGGTGAGCGAATACTCGGCGACCCAGATCAAGCAGGCGGTGGTGGGCACGGGCGGCGCCGCCAAGGAGCAGGTGCAGCATATGGTGACCCACCTGCTCAAGCTGTCGGCCACCCCCCAGGCGGATGCGGCGGATGCCCTCGGGGTGGCGCTCTGCCACTTCCACACCCGCCAGAGTCTTATCAGGATGGCGGGACGAGCCACCAGTTCGGTACGCGGTCGCTATCGCTGATCTCTCGTGGGGGCCGAGACGGAGCGCATTGCACCATGCACAGCCCGTGGCCCGGTGCGGTGTTGTCAAAAGCGCTGATTGAGTCACAACCTGTCGCACTTCCCAGGCGGACTCTCATGAGAAATCGGTGCGGCAATGGCGGGGAACCTCCCGTTCAATCAATAACTTGTGATGTTCATCACACATTTCTCGTAAAATAAGCCGGCTTCGTCTTGCTCCATCACACTCCCATAATATGGCGCCTGTTGAATAACAGTGTCCGTATGAGCCTTTTTTAGGCTCCTGTTCTAGTCATCATCGGGAGATATGAGAGTGAAACCATTTGCAGCTGAATTTATGGGCACCTTCTGGCTGGTGCTGGGAGGCTGCGGCAGCGCCGTGTTGGCAGCCGCGTTCCCGAATGTGGGGATCGGTCTGCTGGGCGTGGCCCTGGCGTTCGGTCTGACCGTGCTGACCATGGCCTATGCCATCGGCCACATCTCTGGCTGTCACCTGAACCCTGCCGTGACCGTCGGGCTCTGGGCCGGTGGTCGCTTCCCGGCATCGGGCGTCGTGCCTTACATAGTGGCTCAAGTCCTTGGCGGGATCGCGGCGGGTGGTGTGCTCTATGTGATCGCCAGCGGCCAGGCCGGGTTTGACGTGAGCGCCGGCTTTGCCTCCAACGGTTATGGTGAGCACTCACCGGGCGGTTACAGTCTGCTGGCGGCGCTGGTGTGTGAAGTGGTGATGACCGGCTTCTTCCTGTTCGTCATCATGGGAGCCACCGACAGCCGTGCACCGGCGGGCTTTGCTCCGATCGCCATCGGTCTGTGCCTGACCCTGATCCACCTCATCAGCATTCCGGTGACCAACACCTCGGTCAACCCGGCGCGCAGCACAGGGGTGGCGCTGTTTGTCGGTGACTGGGCCGTCGGCCAGCTCTGGTTGTTCTGGGTCGCCCCCATCGTCGGTGCCATTCTGGGTGCATTGGCCTATCGTGTGATCGCCACGAAAGAGTGATGTGTTGCTAAGTAACGTGTGGTATCGGCACGCCCTCGGGCGTGTTTTTTTGTTTCTGATGGGCACAAAGCGGGCCGCCAGGGCCCGCAGTATTGTTCAGCCTGCTGAGAGAGGGAAGGGGCTAGAGACCGCGGGCGCTCAGCATCTCTTTATAGCGCTGGTGCAAGAGTTGCACTCGTGCGACATAGGCGCGAGTCTCTGCGTAGGGCGGGATACCACCGTGTTTTTGCACCGCGCCTGCGCCCGCGTTGTAGGCGGCCGTGGCCAGGGCGACGTTGCCGTCATACTGCTTGAGCAGGCCCGCCAGATACTTCACCCCGCCGAAGATGTTCTGCTCCGCCAGCAGGGCATTGCCGACCCCGAGCTCGCGGGCGGTGGCGGGCATCAGCTGGGTCAGCCCCATGGCCCCCTTGCGGGAGACCGCCAGCGGATTGAAGGCGGATTCGGCGTGGATCAGTGCTCGAATGAGGGCAGGGTCGACGCTGTAGGTTTTGGCCGCCGCCTTGATGGTGCTGGCGTAGTCATAGAGGAAGAGGCCGGTCGTGCGCCAGTTGACCCTGGAGGCGGGATCGCAGGCGTAGCAATCGTTGAACAGCAGCAGTTCGTAATGACCTTGTTCCGGCATCATGTCGGAATAGCGTACTACCCCGTTCTTTTGCACCGATTTGTAGACCTGGATCTGGCGAGTGGCGGGGACCGATGCGGGCTCAGCCACCTCGGGTGACGGGATCGACTCGGGTGACGGGATTGACTCGGATGTCAGGACCACCACCTCGGCCGGTGGCGGCAACTGACTCCAGGCAGTGAGGGGGAACAGTGAAATGGCTCCCAGCAACATCCATGCTTTCAACGGCTTGCTCCTTAAGCCTCGTTAGCCACGTTGAGTAAAGCATCCGTGGCGAGACAGAACAAGGGCCCCGGTGACGAGTCGCAAGAAAAGCCCGGGAAGAAAAGGCTCACGAGCAGCCTGAGCCGGATGCTGCAGCCTCGCAGAGGGCCGTGGAGGGCACCACTGCCTGTCAGCTGGCTATTGGCTTTTTTGTAAGTTAAAGGCGTGTTATCTTGCAGTTGCTCCACTCTGGTCTGATCTCTTCGTGGGGCTGGATGGTGGGTCAAGAGAGGGCCGGGTGGCCAGAGCGAAATGGGTATGAAAAGCAGGCGGGCGATGGAGCTCAGATTCGAAGAATACTGTGACGCGGATCTTTCCCTGATCAGGGACTATTACGAGACGACGTTTTCCCACTATGTGCCGGATCTGGCCGAACGGATCTTCGTGGTACGGGATGCCCATTGGCTGGTGGGCGCCGTGCGCCTGCGCGACGAGCAGGACTATTACCACTTGTGTGGATTTCGACTGCTGCCCCACTACCAGTCACTGGGGCTGGGTTCCCGGCTGCTGCAGTACGCCTGCAACGATCTGCTGGACAAGCCCGTGATCTGCCACGCCTTGCCCTTCGAGAAACCCTTCTACCTCAAGGCGGGCTTTGCCCACCTTCCCCTGCATGAACTCGACGGACCGCTGCATACCCTCTATCACCAGCAGCGCGAACAGGGTTACCAGATCGAGCTGCTGGTGCGTCAGGCGATGGTCACTGCCTACAACTGATCCCTCACTGGGGCTTGGTCAGCAGGCGGATCTTGCCCGGTGACAGCTCCAGCCCCAGCAGATTCTCCTTGAGCCAGGCCTGGTTGGGATCCTTGTCGTCGAGCTTGTAGACGGGCTGGGTCTCCAGCCGTTTCTCCATGCTCTGCAGCAGCATCCTCAGCATGAAACCGAACTTCTGCTCCGCCGCCGCCGGCTCCAGCTTGTAGTCAATCAGCTTCATGTTGTCGAGGAAGAGCGCGCTCTTGGCCTTGTCGTAGCGGGGTCTTGCCTCATAGGTCATGTTCAGCAGCGCATCGTACTGGGTCTGATCCGGCAGGGCGATTTTGAGTCGCCCCTTGCCAAAGACTCTTGCGGTATCCGGACTCTGGCGGCCGATCTGGACATCGCTCTGCTCGAGCTGCACATGGGCCTTGATGATGCCGGGCAACTCCAGCTGTTTGTCGACTTGTACCTGGGATTGAAGGTACTGGTTTATCTGCTGCTCATTGATGTCATATGAGCCTTGACCTAGCATGGCCAGACTCAGCAGCATAGATTGCAGGATCATGCTAACGGCCTAATAGAATGGGTTTGCCCCACAGCATACCATTCTGGCCCTGTGGGATCTGCCCATGCCCTTTGTTCATTACACCAAGGAGTCGTCTTGCTCGACGGTCTGGAATACGACATTCAGTTGCTGTTCTCCCGCTTTCTCGGCTGGCTGTTGCTGTTGTTTCACACCGTGATCGTGGCGGGGATCTCCCTGCGAGTGGTGATGAAGCGGCGCCCCATCGGGGTATCCCTCGCCTGGCTGGCACTCATTTATGCCATCCCCTTCGCCGGGGTCGGTTTCTATGTGTTGTTTGGGGAGATACGGCTCGGTCGCAAACGGGCAGAACGCGCCCAGGCTATGTACCGCCCTTACGCCATCTGGATCCGCCAGCTCGCCCGCCTCTTTCCCCAGCACTGCTGCGAGGTGGGCAGCAAGGCGCGTCCGCTCCATGATCTGATCCAGGGGCGGCTGGCCATGCCCATGCTCTCGGGCAACCGGATGACGCTGCTGCACAGGCCCGAGACCATCTTGCAGGAGATAGTGCGCGACATCCGCGGCTCCTCCCAATCCTGCTACCTGGAGTTCTACATCTGGCATCCCGGTGGGGATGTGGATGCGGTGTGCGAGGCCCTTGTCGAGGTGGCGGCGCGCGGCGTGGATTGTCGTGTGTTGCTCGACTCCATCGGCAGCAAGGCCTTTTTCCGCTCCGGTTGGCCTAAATCGCTGCGCGCGGCCGGGGTCAAGGTGGTGGAGGTGCTGCCGGTCGGTGCCTGGCGTATCCCGTTCCAGCGCCAGGACTTGCGCATGCACCGCAAGTTGGTGGTGATCGACGACAGGGTCGGTTACACCGGCTCCATGAACATGGTGGATCCCCGTTTCTTCAAGCAGGATGCCGGGGTTGGTCAGTGGGTCGACATCATGATCCGAGTGCAGGGGCCCGTGGTGCCGCTGATGTGGTCCACCTTCGTCTGGGACTGGGAGATGGAAACCGGCGAGCGGCTGCTCGACAGCCTGCAGCACGAACCCGAGGCCTGGCCGCAAACCAACTATCGGGCCCAGCTCATTCCCTCCGGCCCCTTCGTCGGCGGTGACTGCATCCAGCAGAGCCTGCTGCTGGCCATCTACCAGGCGCGCCACCATCTGGTGCTGACCACCCCCTATTTCGTACCGGACGACCCGCTGGCGGCGGCGCTCTCCTCGGCGGCGGCGCGGGGAGTGCTGGTGCAGCTGGTGCTGCCGGCGCGCAACGACTCCCTGATGGCCAATCATGCGAGCAACTCTTTCATGGAGGATCTGCTGGCGGCCGGGGTCGAAATTTACCGCTATGATGCCGGTCTGCTGCACACCAAGAGCGTGCTGGTGGACGACGACTTCGCCCTGGTGGGCACGGTCAATCTCGACAGGCGCAGCCTCTGGCTCAATTTCGAGATCACCCTGCTCATCGACAACCCGTTGTTTGTCGCCGAGATGAATCAACTGGTGCAGGGCTACATGCTGGAGGCGACCCCCATGTCGCTGACCAGGTGGCGTGCCCGCCCCTGGTACAAAAAATTGCTGGAGAACGTCTTCTACCTGTTCAGCCCCCTGCTGTGACAGTCGAGAATGGGTCATGAGCCGGGATCTGGCTTGCTTGTGTTCCCATCCTCCCCGTAGAGTGCGCCTAGGCACCCGCCATAGAAAAATCAGGAGTAAGAGAGCAGATGAAAAAGACAGTGGCCATGGCTGCCGGAGCGGCATTGGTGGTGGGTGGGCTGGGCGCCTGCTGGTACACGGGCAATGCCTTCGACCGCATCCTGGGGGAGCAGATCGTGAGGGCCAAGCAGGAGAGCGGCGTCGAGATCACCTGGTTGCCCACCAGCGAGAACCTGTTCACCCGTGATGGCGTGCTCAAGGTAGTGGTGCCGCCCCAGACGCTGGCGAGTTTCGATCCCCAGATGGCGGGAAGCGACCCCATCGAGCTGCAGCTGCTCGTCAACAGCCGCCTGCTGCCGCTCTATATCAAGAGCAACATGCTGCTCGATACCGCGACCGGGACCCTGGCCCCCGTCTTCACCGCCCTCGGCATGCAGCAGTGGCAGCTTGGCCTGGAGTCGGCCAGCAGCCTCTGGACCATGAGCAACAGCTCCCGTTTCTGGGCCAGCGACTTCAAGGTCAGGGAGGGGCTCAACGAGTTCAGCTTCCTGCCCCTGAGCGGGGATTATCGCGGGGATCTCGATGGCAATGGCCACGTGGTCTTCCAGTGGCTGGGCATGACGGTCCACGATGCGCAGAGCAAGATGGATCTGGCCCTGGCGGATCTCAAGGGCAGCGCCGACATGGCAGAGATAAGCGGCATCTGGCTCTCTCCCCACAGCGAGATGACGTTGTCCGCCCTCTCCCTGCAACTGCCGGAGAGCGTCAAGCTCTCGTTGCAGGGGGTCAGCACCAACACCCAACTGGCGGGTGACGATGCCCAGACCCTCTCCAGCCGTTATCAGATGAAGGTGGCGACCCTCAATCTGGAGAACGAGAGCGACAGCCTGGCGCTGACTCAGGGAAGTCTGGATCTGGCGCTCAAGGGGCTGGATCTGGAGGGCTATCAGACCCTGCAGGAGGCCAGCAGCCAGCGGGTGGACGAGGCGGCTATCCAGCAGGCGCTGGACAAGATGCTGCAACGGGGCGCCACCCTTGAGCTGACCGATCTCAGTGCCCAGCTCAACGGCGAGCCCGTCAGCTTGAAAGGGGAGGCCAAGCTTGCCCCCACCACTCTGGAGCAACTGATGGGGAGCGAGGAGGGGATGCAGGCCCTGTCCGGGCTGCTTCATGCCAGCCTCGGCGATCAACTGGGCAAGGCGGTGCCGCAGCTGGCACCCATGCTGGCCCAATTCACGGCCCTGGGTTATCTCAAAGCGGAGCAGGCGCACCTCAATGCCGAGCTCAAGCTCGACAAGGGGCTGGTCACCGTCAACGGTCTGCCCCTGCCTCAATAAGCGCAGACAGACGAAAAAGGCTCCCTCGGGAGCCTTTTTGCTGGGTGTCGAACGACGGACAGGGTTATTTGAACACCACCGTCTTGTTGCCGTAGACGAAGACCCGTTCGTTCAGCACCAGCTCCAGGGCCCGGCTCAGCACGGATTTCTCCACATCCCGTCCCGCCTTGGCCATGTCGTCGGCGCTGAAGGCATGGCCCACGTGGATCACGTCCTGCTCTATGATGGGGCCTTCATCCAGATCGTCGGTGACGAAGTGGGCGGTGGCACCGATCAGCTTGACCCCGCGATCGAAGGCCTGACGGTAGGGGCGGGCACCGATGAAGGCGGGCAGGAAGGAGTGATGGATGTTGATGAGCTTGCGCGGATAGGCTTCCACGAAGCTCGGGGTCAGCACCCGCATGTACTTGGCCAGGATCACGTAATCCGGCTGGTAGCCGTCGATGAGGGTGCGTACCTGCTCTTCATGCTCGGTGCGGCTGAGATCCTCATGGCTCACGGCATGGAAGGGGATGTCGAACTTGCCCGTCAATTCTGCGAGCGTGTCGTAGTTGCCGATCACCGCCACTATGTCCATGTCCAGCGCACCGGCGTAGTTCTTCATCAGGATGTCGCCGAGGCAGTGGGTCTCCTTGGTGACCAGGATGACGATGCGCTTCTTGCCAGCCTTGACCAGTCTGCGCTGGGCACCTGCAGGCAGGGCGTCGTCGAGATCCGCCAGCAGGGTCTCGTCGTTGAAGCGACCCTCCAGTTCGGTACGCATGAAGAAGCGGCCGTTCTCGTGATCCACGAACTCGTCGTTCTTGTTGATGTTGAGCTGGTGCTTGTAGCAGATGTTGGTGATCTTGGCGATGAGCCCCTTGGCGTCGGGGCAATCGGTCAGCAGTATTTTCTTTTCCATCTCTGTCATGATTCCGTTTGTGGTGTTGGCGCCCGAGTCTGCGCGGGCTGCACGTTTTTGCTGGCACTATGCCATAAACAAAATCAGAAAGGACAGCGCGCCGTGCAGCTGAGTGGCAAGTCGCCAGTGGGGGGCGGTGCACTGCGTCCTATTCATCTTTGATGGGTTTTGGGCTGGTATCCTGCGTTTTTTTTCTTTAGGCTGTCTGCGCTTATTCTCAGGGCGGGGTGAAATTCCCCACCGGCGGTATCCCGATCTGACTCGGGGAGCCCGCGAGCGCCCGACCTAGGTCGGGGTCAGCAGATCCGGTGAGATGCCGGAGCCGACGGTCACAGTCCGGATGAAAGAGGATAAGACAGATATTGCAGTCATGGCTCCCTACGGGCCGGCTGCTGCATACCTATCTCTGTCTGCCTTTCCATGCCCTGATTCTGGTCCTTGTCTTATTTAGGAGTCTTACCATGAATCAGTCTCTACTCAGTGAATTTGGTGATCCCATTGCCCGCGTCGAAGCCGCGCTGGCCGCATTGCGTGCCGGTCAAGGCGTGCTGGTGGCCGATGATGAAGATCGGGAGAACGAGGGTGACCTCATCTTCGCCGCCGAGTCCATGACCAACGAACAGATGGCCATGATGATCCGCGAATGCTCCGGCATCGTCTGCCTCTGCCTGACCGACGAGCGGGTACGCCAGCTCGAGCTGCCTATGATGGTGGAGGCCAACTCCAGCCATTATCAGACCGCCTTCACCGTGACCATAGAAGCAGCCCAGGGCGTAACCACCGGCGTCTCCGCAGCCGACCGCATCACCACCATCCAGGCCGCCATCGCCGACGGCGCACGGCCATCGGATCTGCATCGCCCAGGACATGTCTTCCCGCTGCGTGCCCGCACCGGCGGCGTGCTGACCCGACGCGGTCATACCGAAGCCACGGTGGACCTGATGCAGCTGGCCGGTCTCAAGCCTTACGGGGTGTTGTGCGAGCTGACCAAGGCCGATGGCTCCATGGCCAGGTTGCCCGATCTGGTGGCTTTTGGCCGCCTGCACCGGATGCCGGTGCTGACCATCGAAGATCTGGTGCAATATCGTCAAATGCTGTCTGAACGTTCAGCTTAAGCTTCATACGAAATTGTATTAAGGGCATTTTTTGGTTACGCTTGGTGCGAACCTCATCCAGAGCACTCGTTTTTGACTTAAATTTGCACAAAAAGTGTGCGTTTAAAAAAAAATGAGGGTTTTAATGCATTTATCTGTGATGGGGCCTATCCAAACTCGTATTTATTTGTGCCATAATCACGCCGCTTGCTAAACGTCTGGCGAGTTAAAGGGAGCTTTAAAAATGAAGAAAATGTTGTTGGTAGGTGTTGTTGGTCTGTCTGCCCTGCTGGGCGGTTGTGCAAACACCAGCGAACTGGAAACTTCCGTTCAGAATCTGTCTAACAAAGTTGACCAACTGGCTCAAGATGTTAGCGCAGTTCGTGCTGATCAATCCAAGATGGCTGCTGATATCGCAACTGCTAACCAAGAAGCAGCTCGTGCTAACCAGCGCATCGACAACATGGCTACTTCCTACAAGAAGTAATCCATGCGAAAAAATGGCGCATTTCGATGCGCCATTTTTTTTGCCTGAAATTCGTCATTTCCCTTAATTACTGCTCTTCCTGCCTGAACAAGGCAATGCCGATTGCTCGGCATCCCCTGATTTCTTCATTGATTAATAAAGCAGGCTATAAAGCTTGCGACGATAACTCTGCGCAACCGGGTGTGCACCCATGGTGGTCAGAATATCGAGATAGATCTTCTTGGCGTCGCCAAACGCCATGTCGCGCTTGAGAATGTTGAACAGCAATGCCAGGGCCTCTTCCTGACGGCCAACCTGACTGTATAGCACCGCCAGCTCCTGAGTGAGGGCGCCGTCGTCTGGTGTCTCGGCATGACGCTGCTCCAGGGCGCGCAGCTCGGGGCTGTCGCCAGCTTGCAGCGCCAGCGCCAGACGGGAACTCAGGGTCTGGTAGTGATCATCCTGCGCCACCATGGGGATGGCTGCGAGCAGCGCCTGCGCCTCGTCCAGCAGAGTCAGATCCAGCGCCGCCTGCGCCAGCCAGAGGCTGATGTCGTGACGCTCGGGTGCCAGTCGGTGGGCCTGGGTGAGATGGGCATGGGCCACATCTGCCTGACCCTCAGTCAGAGCCTGCTGCCCTTTCTCGAGCAGCAACTCCTCTTCCTTGGGGGCGAAGGCGGCGAAATACTGACGCAGGGTGGCCTCATCTTGCGGGCCTTCCAGGATGGCCTGCTCGTCCGGGCGCCCCTGATGGAACAGCACCAGTGCGGGCAGCGCGCGCAGACCCAGCTGGCTGGCCAGGGGTTGCAGCTGGGGATCGTTCATGTCGACCTTGGCCAGGGTGACTGCGGGATTGGCCGGGCCGACCAGGGTCTCCACCAGCGGGGTCATGCCCTGGCATTCTGGCATCTGCGGGGCGTGGAAATAGATGACGACCGGCTTTTTCATGGACGCATCGATCAGTTCGGCGTGGAAGTTCTGGGGATTGATGTCGACGATCATGAGGCTGACTCTCGGAAAATGGTGTGGATCAACATGGGGTCCAGGGGCGTGGATTTCAAGCGCTCGTCCAGCAGGTAGCCATTGATCTGGCGGGTCGGGGCGGCGAGGCTCAGCCAACCGCTGCCAAAACGCCAGTCCAGCACCTGATATGTCCGGGTATCGAGCCTGTTGTCCAGCCGCCACCCTTCTTCTGGCACAAAACGTACCTTGTCGAGCCCGGCGGCAATGCCGGCCCCCTGGGCTTTCAGCACCGCCTCCTTGCGTGACCAGAGCCGATAGAAGGCCGAGGCCTGCTCCCGGGATGGCAGGGTGCATAGCCACTGATATTCGTCAGGGGCATAGAAACGCTGGGCCAATGGCAGGACGGGGCGCTGGCGCAAGCCCATCTCGACATCGATGCCGAGGGGGCCTTGCTGGCAGAGGGCGAGCACCAGCCACTCCCCGCTGTGGCTGAGATTGAACTGCCAGTCATGGCTGACCAGAGTGGGTTTGCCGTGCTCGCTGGTGCGAAACACCAGCGTATCGGGCGGGCAGCCAAGCCGCTCGGCCAGCAGGCGGCGCAGCAGTATCCGGCCGAGCAGATACTCTCGCTGGCGGCCAAGCTGGCGGATCTCATGCCAATGGCGATATTCGTCCGGCGAGAGCGCTGATTGCAGCCTGATCAACTGCTCGGCGTCGATGAGCGCCGGTTTTAACAAATAGAGATCCGCATAGAGCATAATATTTCACTTTAAAATGAGGTCGAAACAGCGATAACGATCCGTTTTGACAGGGCAAAACCGGTACTTTTGCGATTGTATATTGTTTGGCCATGATCACATTAATCATGCAAAACAGTGCATTTCCTTGCAAAAATGTGAGGTCGATAGGGATTTTCGCTTGCCTCGATAGAATTCTTGGATATAGTCGGGTGCTGTTGCCTTATAAATTGCTCTGTCGGGCTGCATTTTAACAAGTTTCACTCTATTTGCGGGGATAAAGGATTGCGCCACCTGATGCTACTGCTGGTCGCGCTCGGAATGGTGGGTTGTGCTTCTGCACCCCAGACCGAGGTCGCGAGCAAGATCGAGGTTTCCATGATGGAACCCGTGATTGAACCTGAAGTTTCACCCACACCAGATGTCAACGAAATCCTGACCGTATACAAAGAGTGGCGTGGTGTCCCTTACCGCATGGGGGGCAGCAGCCAGCGAGGCATAGATTGCTCCGCCTTCGCCCGTGAAGTGTTCCGCAATGCCGTCGGCATCGAATTGCCCCGCGATACCCGCTCCCAGGTTCATGAAGGCACCCGCGTTTCCAAGCAGGATCTGGTGGAAGGGGATCTGGTCTTCTTCAAGATCAACCGTCGCCTCAATCATGTAGGCATCTATGTCGGCAACGGTGAGTTCATCCACGCCTCTACCCGCGCCGGGGTGACCCGCTCCAAGCTAGACAACTCCTATTGGCGCAGCAAGTTCTGGCAGGCACGCCGGATCGAGATCTGAGTCAGGCTGGACAAACGGCTCGCAGTACGGACTGTTTTTCCAACCTCACTTGAACCGGGCTCCACGAAGCCCGGTTTTTTATGGCCCTCGTTTAGACTTTCCTTGGCCGACTCTCTATAGTGTGGCCCCTTCGATCCTCGGCAGGCCCAGCATGAAGACCCAGCACAAATCCGGATTGCACCCGCGCAATCGCCACCAGACCCCTTACGATTTTGATGCCCTCTGTCAGCGTACTCCCGCGCTGTTGCCCTTCGTGTTCGTCAACGAGCATGGCACCCGGACCCTGGATTTCGCCGATCCGGCCGCCGTCAAGGCACTCAACCGGGCCCTGCTGGCGTTGCACTACGGCATCCAGCACTGGGATCTGCCGCCGGGCTACCTGTGTCCCCCCATCCCGGGCCGGGTCGATTACCTGCATCGGGTGGCGGATCTGCTGGCCGAGAGTGCGGGGGAGGTGCCAAAGGGTAAGGGGGTGCGGGTGCTGGACATAGGTGTCGGGGCAAACTGCATCTATCCCCTGCTGGGGGCCCGTGAGTATGGCTGGCGCTTCGTGGGATCGGACATCGACCCCGTGTCGATCAAGGCGGCGACCCTGCTGGCGGCGAGCAATGGCCTGGGCAGCCAGATAGCGTGCCGCCATCAGGACAACCCCAAGCAGATCTTTCGCGGCATCCTGGAGCCGAAGGAGCGCTTCGCCCTGACCCTGTGCAACCCGCCGTTTCACGCCTCTCTGGCGGAGGCGAGCAAGGGGACGGAGCGCAAGCTGCGCAACCTCGGCAAGGCGCTGACGGGGGCTCCCGTGCTCAACTTCGGCGGCCAGAAGGCGGAGCTCTGGTGCGAGGGGGGCGAGGCGGCGTTTCTGGCGGCCATGATAGAGCAGAGCAAGGAGTTTTCAGGCCAGTGCCTCTGGTTCAGCTCGCTGGTGTCAAAAAAGGAGAATCTGCCAGCCGCACGAAAGGCGCTGGCTCGGGCGGGGGCGCAGGATGTCAGGGTGATCGACATGGCGCAGGGCAACAAGGTGAGCCGGATCCTGGCCTGGAGCTTCCTGGACGAGGCGAGCCGAACCGCCTGGTGGTCTGCCCCCGGCCGCTGAGGGAAGGGGGGAGACCAACCCCCCCCCCCCAGACTGCCTCCTTTTCCTGCCTTGACGGTTTCCGTCCAGGAGCCGTCACTGCAATCGTTTTTCTGCTTTGTGCCTGCCCGTTTTTCTCCGCGTGTTAGTGACCACTTTCATCCCTGGTACAGTTGTACGCCGAGATTTTTTTGTACTTACCTGTGAAACTTTCATAAAATGGGACTGGTTAGACCTCTTTACAGGCTTTGAATCGAATAGGGATCGGTACATGAAAGTTGTCGATTTTCTGAAGCACAAGCGCGAAATCCTGGCGCAGCACCCCTTTGAGCTCAAGGATTGGCTCTCTCCGGCGATCCGTGACTACTGGCGTGAGTTTCAGCAAAAGGCACACCTTCACCCTTTGCTGGGACGGGTGCTGGATCTCCAGGCGGAGCAGTCGCAGGTGCGGCAGCAGCGCGCATCCCAGGCTCAGGCGGTCAACAGCCAGCCGACCCTGATCGAAGAGAATGCGGTGGAGCTGAGTGGCGAAGCCGCCACCCTCTATGGCGAGCTGCAGGCCCGGATCGGGGAAGAGACCCATGTGGGTGAGTGGTTGCAGATAAACCAGGGGTTGATCGATCAGTTCGCGGCGGTGACCGGGGATCATCAGTGGATCCACACCGATCCCGAGCGTGCGGCGGCCGAGTCGCCGTTCAAGACCACCATTGCCCACGGTTTCCTGACCCTGGCCCTGCTGCCCCAGCTCACCGGCTCGGTGGACGAGGCGACGCCGGAGTTCCCGAGCGCCCGCATGGTGGTGAACTTCGGTCTGGAGCAGGTCCGCTTCCCGTATCCCATCAAGGTGGACAGCAACATCCGTGCCCGCACCAGGCTGTCGAGAGTCACTCCCATCAAGGGCGGGCTCGAGCTGCTCAAGGAGATCAAGATAGAGATCGAAGGGATCCGCCGCCCTGGCTGCGTCATCGAGTCGGTGACCCGGATCTATTTCTGACGCCCGTCTCTCCCGGCGATACACAGGCCCACTTCGGTGGGCCTGTGTCGTTTCAGGGTTCCTAGAAGCTGGCACCCAGGGTGATGATATGACGCCACTCCTTCTCGCTCAGGCTGGTCCGTGCGTCCTGATAGTCGAGCCAGGCATCGTCCCAATCCAGCTCGCTCGACCAGGAGAGGCGCAGGTGGTCGTTGAAATAGTAGCGAAGCCCCAGGCTGCCGCTGATGGACTGTTTTCGGGTGAGATAGGCTGAGGGCTGGTCGATGAACTTTTCGTAGCTCCCCTTGCTGAAGAGTTCAAACTTCTCCTGCCACAGCTCGAGGGGCTGGCGGTAGTCCCATCCCAGGCCGAGGAAGGGGTAGTTGATGATCCGCTCGTCGAACAGATCCGAGTTGCTCCACACCTCCGGGGTGAAGTAGGCACGCTCCAGACCGAGCTGACTGATCAACTCCAGGCGGCGCCGCTTGTCATTCCAGAAGCGGTAGCCGGGGCCCGAGGCGTAGTCTATTTCCAGATAGCCTGCCTCTATCAGGTTGTAGTCGATGTCGACGGAGGAACGCAGGAACCAGTGATCGTCGAAGAAGAAGTCGAGCTTGGGCTTGAGCTTGTATTCGTGGCTGTCGGTGACGTTGTTCGCCGTCTCGTAGATATATTCGCCATCCAGACTGTAGCGCCAGTCCAGATTGGCCAGCTCGGTGGAGACCTTGAGGTTGACGTTGTTGGTCTTCTTGGTGCTTTCCTTGAGCTTGATGTTGAGATCGCCGGTGCCGGTCAGGAGCCAGGCATTGACTTCGTCAGGGGAGTCCAGCAGCGGGATCCCCGTCTTGGTCAGCGGTTTCGGCTGCTCCTGTTTGTCCAGCCGCCAGCGTTTGATGGCATGGCGCTGGACGGTCAGGACTTCGCTGTAGGATGGCTTGATGCGGATCTGATCATCCGTGATCTCTTCTATGGTACCGGTCAGGCGATCGCCGTTCTGCATCCACAGGATGTCTGCCATCGCGGCGGAGCCGGGCAGCAGGGTCAGCAGGAGTGTCAGCAGCGGAAGGCCGCATTTCGTCATGGTCATCTCCCGGGAGGGCACTTAGCCACTGACGGGGCGGGGCAGCCCGTTCTTGTCGTCGAGCAGGGCGGTTACCCGGGCCCCGTCTATCTCCGGGGCCGCGATAAACTGCTCGACCTCGGGGGAGAGCACCAGCGGGGCACCCTCGGACATCTCCTCCTCGGTACGGGAAAGGGGGGAATGCACTTCCAGCCAGCGACGGCCATCGGGTTCGACCGCCATCTTGACCGGCTGGTTGATCACCTGCACCCGGGTACCGACAGGCACCAGGCCGAACAACATCTCTATGTCGTCGGGGCGCAGCCGGATGCAGCCCGCGCTGACCCGCAGACCGACCCCGAACTCCTTGTTGGTGCCGTGAATGAGGTAGTCCTTGTTGCCATAGCCCAGGCGCATGGCGAACTTGCCGAGGGGATTGTCCGGGCCCGGGGGCACCACGGCCGGCAGGTCTATGCCCTTTTGCTCCAGCCAGGACTTGCGCACCATGGGGCCGGGCACCCAGGTCGGGTTCGGGTTCTTCGCGATGACGGTGGTGGTCATCTCCGGCGTCTCGCGGCCGATGTCGCCGATGCCGATGGGCAGCACCATCACCTCCGCCTTGCCCTTGGGGAAGTAATAGAGTCGCAGCTCCGGCAGGTTGATGACGATGCCCTCCCGCGGCACATCGGGCAGCAGCATCTGGGTCGGCAGGGTCAGCCGGGTGCCGGGGGATGGTAAATAGGGATCTACCCCGGGATTTGCCTCGAGCAGTGCCAAAAAGCCAATCTGGGTATGTTTGCCGACCAGTTCCAGGTGATCGCCAGGTTGGACTATGTAGTCTTCCAGCTCACCGATGAGACGGCTGTCCGCCGGCGGCAGAGGATAGGTTTTCGACCAGGCCGGTGTGGTCCAGAGGCTGGCAGCGGCCAGCAGCAGTGAGACGATACGGAGATTGCGCATGGTTATTCCTATCGGCAGTTCTCGAGGGAAGCGCTTCCCTCCCAAAAAATGAGCAGAGATTGTCAACCAATCGACAGGGGATTACCAGCGTCAGACCGCGTCTCTCACGGGCCGGATGGAGGCATGTTGAGAGGCACTTTCGGCCCTCAGCCCCCTGTTTTTCAGGGAAAGGCGGATAATCCCGCGGCGGCGCCGGGGGAATAGGCCAAGAGACCACTCCTGACACTGAGGGCGCCGCTTGCTGTCTCAGCCAGCCTGGGCGTAGCAAGGGAAGGGGGGCGATTCGCCACAGGCTGACGGTTTAATAGCCAGTTGTCTGATCTGCAACGAGATTTACGTTGATTTCCCGCCTACGGTTGGGTCAATATGAGGGCCCGCGGAGAGATGCCGGAGTGGCCGAACGGGATTGACTCGAAATCAATTGTGGCAGCAATGCCACCCAGGGTTCGAATCCCTGTCTCTCCGCCACATATCAAACCCAACCTGTTGATTAGGTTGGGTTTTTTATTTTATCTATTTTTTTGGTATGCAATCCTGATGGATTACCTTGGACACCGACCCTGCCAGGCATCCACGGATTGTTGATACTTCTCTCTAGCAATCATATCAACCAAGGCAACGTAGCCTTGGCGCTGTCCGAGATGGCTCCCGCCAGCTCCGGCCTAGTTTCCAATAGTTGTTGGCTCAACAGCTCGATCACCAGCATGGCGCTTATCTTTGAGTGAAATGAACCCGCTGTCAGCGGTCCTGCCGGTTTTGCCGCTACCAGCAACTGATCTGCGAGGGTGGCGAGCGGGCTGCGACGGGTATTGCTGAGCACTATGATGCTTGCTCCGTGTTCTTTGCCCAGTTGCACCGCATGCAGCAGATCTTTGGTCGAGCCAGAGCTGGAAACAGCTATTACCCCCAGTTTCAGACAGGTGGCATTCATCACAGCTCGATGCATATCGCTGAACTGTTGGGCTGATATTCCCATACGCAGTAAGCGATAGGCTAGGTACTCCCCGATAATGGCACTCGCGGCAACACCATAGATCTGGTGGGCTTTCTCCAACAGCTCGGCACTTTGCACGAGAGCGTCCTTGCTTATCAGGGGGCCAGTATCACGCAGCGCCGCCACACTCTCCTCAATCTGTCGTGGTCAACTAAATCCGGGCACCGGGTTAGGCTGGTTTTCGGCTTTTGCTGGCGGTATCCCGTCATCGTCGATATGGGGGCGGATCGGACATAAGTGTGATGGCGATTTAAAATGGGTAATTCATTTAACTATTTAGGTTGACCTGCACTGACCATGAGATTTAAATGGTCACCATTGGCTGTCAACCTGCACTCAGCGGAGCGATTAGGGATGCCATGCCAGGTGGTGTTCCACTCATATTATTGCGGGAAGCAGGCATATGAAGTCGATGATGCGGTCAGAACCTTATCCATTGCTCTTGTCACACCGATTCTGGGGATTGCTGTCGATGGTCTTGCTGCTGAGCTTCTTCAGCATGGGCCTGCTAGCGAAAACCTATCCCGTTGAGCAGACTCGCATCGAGCAGTTTTTTCCGGGCGTCGTTATTTCCAAGGCCACCGGTCCCTATCAGGTTCGCACCCTGAGCAAAGAGGGCAAGCCGATAGGCTATGCGTTCCAGACCATCGATGTTGTGAATATTCCCGCCTACTCGGGCAAGCCCATCAACATGCAGATATTGCTCGACCCCAAGGGGGTGATTGTCGATGCCTATGTGCTCGAGCACCATGAGCCCATCCTGCTGATTGGTATTCCGGAAGCGAAGCTGCATGGTTTTAATGCCAGATATGCAGGCGTTGGAGTGAATCAACGAGTGGTGGTCGGCCACTCTAGCGATCCGGATGCGGTCACGATTGATGCCATCACCGGGGCGACAGTCACCGCCATGGTGGTCAACGAAATCGTCATGCACGCTGCGCACAAGGTGGCGCTGTCACTGAGTCTGGTCGAAGAGAAGAGCGGTGCGAAACCCAAGCCTGCCATGGTGCGCACCGATCGCTATGAGCCCGGAAACTGGGCGACGCTCACCGGCAACGGCGCCATCCGCCGGTTGCATCTGACCCGTGGCCAGGTCGATGCGGCGTTCAAAGGGACCGAGGCGCAAGACGTCGGCACTGCCACGGCCGAGCAGGTTGACGATACCTTCATCGATCTCTACGTTGCGCACCTGAATCCCCCCTCCATCGGCCGCAATCTGCTGGGGGACAAACAGTTCCAGGTGCTAATGCAGACGCTCCAACCCGGCGAGCAGGCCGTCGCCGTGCTGGGCAGGGGGGAATACTCCTTCAAGGGGTCGGGTTATGTGCGCGGCGGCATCTTCGACCGGGTGCAACTGCGCCAGTTTGGCGACACCATCAGTTTCCGTGACTCGGATTTCCAGCGTCTCGACGATGTCTATGCAGAGGGAATGCCTGAGTTTGACGAGATGGCGATCTTTACCATCCGTGCCCATGCGGCATTTGATCCCGGCTCGCCCTGGAGCCTGGAATTGCTGGTGCGCCGCCAGACCGGGCCGGTCAAGGGGGTCTTCAGCAGTTTTGAGCTTGCTTACCAGTTGCCCGAATCCTATCTGACACGCCCCCTGCCGAGTGCCGAGGAGCTGGCCGCGGCCGAAGAGGCTGCGCGACCGCTGTGGGTGAAGATCTGGTACCAGAAGAGCGTGCAGATCGGCATCATCGGGCTTGCGCTGCTGCTGCTCACCACCATCCTGTTCTTCCAGGACAGGTTCACCCGGCGACCCCATTTTCTGCACTGGCTGCGCCGTGGATACCTGTTGTTCACCGTGACCTACATCGGCTGGTATGCGCTGGGACAGCTCTCGGTGGTCAATGTGCTGACCTTTGTCCATGCGCTGTTCCAAGATTTTCGCTGGGAGCTGTTCCTCACCGATCCCGTCCTCTTCATCCTCTGGACCTTCACCGCCGCCACCATTCTGCTCTGGGGCCGTGGCGTGTTCTGTGGCTGGCTCTGCCCGTTTGGCGCGTTGCAGGAGCTGATCAATGAGGCGGCGCGAAAACTGAAGGTCCGCCAGTTCGAGCTTCCCTTTGCGGTACACGAACGGCTTTGGGCCATCAAGTACATCATCCTGCTGGTACTTTTCGGCATCTCGCTGGAGTCGATGCAGATGGCCGAACAGGCGGCCGAAGTGGAACCCTTCAAGACGACCATCATCCTCGGGTTCGATCGTCAATGGTGGTTCGTGTTGTACGCCGCGCTCCTGCTGGTGATCAACCTCTTCACCCGCAAGGTCTACTGTCGTTACATCTGCCCGCTGGGGGCTGCGCTGGCGATCCCCACCAAGCTGCGCCAGTTTGACTGGCTCAAGCGGCGCAAGGAGTGCGGCAGCCCCTGCCAGCTCTGTGCCAAGGAATGCGAGATCCAGGCCATCCACCCGGATGGGCGGATCAACGCCAACGAATGCCACTATTGCCTCGATTGTCAGATGACCTATCACAATGAGCGCAAGTGCTTGCCGTTAGTGATGAAAAACAAACAGGCCAAACGTGGCGGCCAAGGACAGGTTGGTATTGAACGGATACCTGTCACCTCAATTGAAACCTGAACAATCAATAACCCTCGTGAGGCGAGTCCGTTCGCCCCGTCAAAAACGATAAAGGAGTCGGTTTATGAGTGATAAGTATCCTGAGAATGCCGAGCAGGAGTTGAGTCAAGGCGGCCTCAGCCGTCGCAGCTTCTTCAAGGGGGCAGGTGCCCTGACGGGGGCCGCGCTGGCCACCACGGCCTTTGGTGGCGCGGTGATGAGCCGGGAGAGCTGGGCCGCGGCCGTTTCCGAGGCCAAGCAGAACATTCATGTCGCACCAGGGGATCTCGATGACTACTACGGCTTCTGGAGTGGTGGTCATCAGGGCGAGGTGCGGGTCCTGGGCATCCCCTCCATGCGTGAATTGATGCGTATTCCTGTGTTCAACGTCGATTCCGCCACCGGCTGGGGGCTGACCAATGAAAGCCGCCACATCATGGGCGAAAGCGTCAAGTTCCTGAACGGTGATTGTCACCACCCCCACATCTCCATGACCGACGGCAAATACGACGGCAAGTACCTGTTCATCAACGACAAGGCCAATAGCCGGGTGGCCCGCATCCGGCTGGACATCATGAAGTGCGACAAGATGCTGACGGTGCCCAACGTCCAGGCCATTCACGGCCTGCGCCTGCAGAAGGTGCCGCACACCAAGTACGTGTTTGCCAACGCCGAGTTCGTCATTCCCCATCCCAACGACGGCACCACCTTCGATCTGCAGGATAAAAACAGCTACACCCTGTTCAACGTCATCGACGCGGAGAAGATGGAGATGGCCTTCCAGGTGATTGTCGATGGCAACCTGGATAACACCGATGCGGACTACACCGGCACCTATGCGGCGTCTACCTGCTACAACTCGGAGAAGGCCTACGATCTGGGCGGCATGATGCGCAACGAGCGTGACTGGGTGGTGGTATTCAACATCCCGCGTATCGAGGCAGCCATCAAGGCCGGCAAGTTCGTGACGCTGGGTGACTCCAAGGTGCCGGTGGTTGACGGGCGGGAAGGCTCCGAACTGACTCGCTATATCCCGGTGCCAAAAAATCCCCACGGTTGCAACACCTCGTCCGACGGCAAGTACTTCATCGCCAACGGCAAGTTGTCACCGACCGTGAGCATGATCGAGATCGCCAAGCTCGACGATCTGTTCGCGGGCAAGCTCAAGGATCCGCGCGAGGTGATCGCGGCCGAGCCTGAGCTGGGTCTGGGTCCGTTGCACACCACCTTCGATGGCCGCGGCAATGCCTATACCACGCTGTTCATCGACAGCCAGGTGGTGAAGTGGAACATGGCCGACGCGGTGCGTGCCTATCAGGGCGAGAAGGTCGACTACATCAGACAGAAACTCGATGTGCAGTATCAACCCGGCCACTTGCATGCGTCCCTGACGGAAACCAGCGAAGCCGATGGCAAATGGTTGGTGGCGCTGTGCAAGTTCTCCAAGGACCGTTTCCTGCCTACCGGCCCGCTCCACCCGGAAAACGATCAGCTGATCGACATCTCCGGTGAGGAGATGAAGCTGGTGCATGATGGTCCCACGTTCGCCGAGCCCCACGACTGCATCCTGGCTCGCCGGGATCAGATCAAGACCCGCAAGCTGTGGGATCGCAAGGATCCTTTCTTCGCACCCACCGTAGAGATGGCGGCAAAAGACGGCGTCAAGCTGGAGACCGATAACAAGGTGATCCGTGATGGCAACAAGGTACGGGTCTACATGACCTCGATGGCCCCGGCCTATGGGATCACCGAGTTCAAGGTCAAGCAGGGGGATGAAGTCACGGTGGTGATTACCAACATCGATCAGATCGAGGATGTCAGCCACGGCTTCGTCATGGTCAACCATGGCGCCAGCATGGAGATCAGCCCGCAGCAGACGTCCTCCATTACCTTCACCGCCGATAAGCCGGGCCTGCATTGGTACTATTGCAGTTGGTTCTGTCATGCACTCCACATGGAAATGGTTGGTCGCATGCTGGTCGAACCAGCCTAACCATAGTGTCGGGTGGTGCCGATGGCATCGACACCACCCGAATATCCAGGATCCAGGACATGAACCCTCTATCGGCATTACCGACCTTGCCAAGGCAGGCCCGGAGCACTGTTGCGCTGTTGGTGCTGGGATGCTGCTGCATTGGTGCGGCCTTTGCGGCACCTCAATCCATTCGTTCCCTGCCCTTGCAACCCGATGGAGAGGCGCGTTGGCGTCTGCCTGCCGGAGAGTACCGGGGGCAGTTTCGTATTGAAGAATCCCTGATGCTCCGTTGCGAGGCGGGGGCGGTGATCAATGCTGAAGGGGAGGGCAATGCCCTCACCATCGCGGCGCCGAACGTGACGGTGCAGGGCTGTACTCTGACCAACTGGGGTAGCAACCTCACCAAGCTCAATGCCGCTGTCTTCATCCAGCGGGAAGCCAGTCACGCCAAGGTGCAGGCCAATCTGATGCAAGGACCGGCCAGCGGGATCTGGGTGGATGGCACGAGCAACGTCAGCCTGCTGGATAACGTGATCGAGGGAGAGCTGCGACTGCGTTCGCAGGATCGTGGCAATGGCATTCATCTCTATGCCGTGCACGGGGCGCGGGTCATCGGTAATCGGGTACGCCACGCCCGTGATGGTATCTATATCGATACCTCCAACGGCAACAGCCTCGAAGGCAATCAGCTGGAAGATCTGCGCTACGGCATTCATTACATGTTTTCCAACGACAACCGGGTGATCGGCAACCTGACTCGCCGCACCCGCACCGGTTATGCACTCATGCAGAGTCGCAAGTTGACGGTGATCGGCAATCGTTCCGAGCAGGATCAGAACTACGGGATCCTGATGAACTACATCACCTATTCCACCCTCAGGGACAATCTGGTCACGGAGGTTCGTGACGGGGGCGCGGGCGAAGGCATGATCTCCGGTTCCGAGGGCAAGGCGTTGTTTATCTACAACTCGCTCTTCAACCGCATCGAGCACAACCGTTTCGAGCGCAGCGCGCTGGGAATCCATCTCACTGCGGGATCGGAAGACAACCTCATCAGCGACAACGCCTTTATTAACAATCGGCAACAGGTCAAATATGTCGCCTCCCGGCGGCAGGAGTGGTCGGTGGCGGGCCGCGGCAACTACTGGAGCGATTATCTGGGCTGGGACCGTAACAACGACGGGCTGGGAGAGGTGGCCTACGAACCGAACGACAACGTGGACAGGCTGCTCTGGCGCTATCCGCAGGTCCGACTGCTAATGAACAGCCCCGGTATCGAGGTGTTGCGCTGGGCCCAGCGCGCCTTCCCCATCATCAAGTCTCCCGGTGTGCAGGATAGCTACCCGCTGATGCAGCCTCCGGCCATCGCCCCTCATCCACAGGAGAACCCCTCATGAACGCGGTCGACATTCAGGGCGTACACCAGCGCATCGGTGGCATGACCATATTGCAGGACGTGAACCTGAGCCTGCAGGAAGGTGAGGTGCTGGGGCTGTTCGGCCATAACGGTGCGGGCAAGACTACCAGCATGAAGCTGATCCTCGGCCTGTTGAGCCCGAGTGAAGGGCGGGTGCAGGTTCTCGGCGGTCAGCCACAGGATCTCAATGTGCGCCGTCAGCTCGGTTATCTGCCGGAAAACGTAACCTTTTATCCACAGCTCACGGGGCGGGAGACCCTCGCCCATTTTGCCCGTCTGCGGGGTGCAGCCCCCCAGCAGGTAGTGGAGTTGCTGGACCAGGTCGGGCTCAGCCATGCGGCGGCGCGTCGGGTGAAGACTTATTCCAAGGGGATGCGTCAGCGGCTCGGTCTGGCCCAGGCACTGCTTGGCGAGCCGCGTCTGCTGTTGCTCGATGAACCCACGGTGGGGCTGGATCCCATCGCCACCCAAGAGCTCTATCAGCTGATCGATCGCCTGCGCCAGGGGGGCACCAGCATCATCCTCTGCTCCCACGCGCTTGCCGGGGTGGAGGCCCACCTCAATCGTGTCGCCATACTGGCCGGTGGCCGCTTGCAAGCCGTGGGTGATCTCGCCCAGTTGCGCGCCGACACTGGCTTGCCGGTGCGGATGCGCATCCACGGATTGGAGGATGGCAACCATTGGATTGGGCGCTGGCGGGAGGCGGGCCATCAGGCTCGCTTGCTCGATGCACAGAGCGTGGAAGTGGTGGTGCACAACGGCCACAAGCTGGCATTGCTGCGCGAGTTATTGGGGGAATGCGAGCCCGGTGACATAGAGGTGCATCAACCTTCGCTGGAAGATCTCTATTGCCACTACATGGCGCGAGCCGATCAGGCGAACCGGAAGGAGGTACGGCCATGAATCAGGTCTGGAACATTGCCCGCAAGGAGTTCAGCGATGGTCTGCGCAACCGCTGGCTACTGGCCATCAGCCTGCTGTTTGCGGTGCTGGCGGTCGGCATTGCCTGGCTCGGCGCTGCCGCCTCCGGCCAGCTGGGATTTACCTCCATTCCCGCCACCATCGCCAGTCTGGCGAGCCTTGCGACCTTCCTGATGCCCCTCATCGCCTTGCTGCTGGCCTATGACGCCATTGTTGGCGAGGAGGAGAGCGGCACTCTGATGCTGCTGCTGACCTATCCCCTCGGCCACGGCCAGATCCTGATGGGCAAGTTTGTCGGTCACGGCCTGATCCTGGCACTGGCGACCCTGCTCGGTTTTGGCTGCGCCGCCCTGGCCATTGCCGTGCTGGTGGAGGATATCTCCCTCTCCACCCTGGTCTGGGCGTTCGGCCGTTTCATGGTGTCATCCACCCTGCTGGGCTGGGTCTTCCTCGCCATGGCCTATGTACTGAGCAGCAAGGTCAGCGAGAAGTCCCGTGCCGCCGGGTTGGCGCTGGGCGTCTGGTTCCTGTTCGTACTGGTGTTTGATCTGCTGTTGCTGGCACTGCTGGTGCTGAGCGAGGGCCATTTCAGCGCCACCCTCTTGCCCTGGCTGCTATTGCTCAATCCGGCCGATATCTATCGGCTGATCAACCTCTCCGGCTTCGAAGGGGAGAGTGGCGGGTTGGGGGTGCTTTCCCTCGGGAGTGAATTGCCCTTTTCTACCGACATGCTTGGGTTCTGCCTGTTGTTGTGGGTCGGCGTGTCGCTGTGGCTGGCTTATGCCGTGTTTCGTCGTCGCTCGGTCTGAGCCGGGTATAACAAGGATAGTAATATGCTGAATTCAAATAATTTTTATCTTAAAGGCAGCCTGATGGCCCTGCTGCTGGCCCTGCTGCTGGCGCTGGCCGGTTGCAATGATGTCGACTCGAACCCGCACGTTTATGATCCCGTTGCCTTTCACTCCGGCGACGAGTGCCACATCTGCGGCATGGCGATCACCGGCTTTCCCGGCCCCAAGGGCGAGGCGGTGGCTAAACAGGGTGCGATGAAATTCTGCTCTACGGCCGAGATGTTTGGCTGGTGGCTGCAACCGGAGAACCGGGAACAAGATGTCACCCTGTATGTGCATGACATGGCACGCTCGACCTGGGAAAAACCGGATGATGATGCCCTCATCGATGCCCGACAGGCCTTTTATGTCGTCGGCGCCAACCTGAAGGGGGCCATGGGGGCTGCACTGGCCTCATTCGCCCGCGAGGAGGATGCCGAAAGGTTTGCAACCAGCCAGGGCGGCAGGCTGGTGCGGTTCGAGCAGATAGATCTTGCCTTGCTGCAACCTGATCCCCAGTCCCATCCAGCTGAACCGCACGGCAGCCCGGCGGCCCATTGATAGGCTTTTTCATCCTTTATCACTCATTACATCGCAGGAGGATGCTCCCATGATGGGGATCAGCGTTTGGAAGCTATTGATTATTCTCGCCATTGTCATCGTGTTGTTTGGTACTGGACGCCTGAGTGGCATCGGTTCGGATCTGGGCAAGGCCGTGCGGGGATTTCGTAACATGCTGGGCGAAAAAGAGAGCCAGTAAGAAAACACCATCCGGTTACCCCCAATCTCTGCAGCCCTTGGTCGCGTCGGGCCGTCAGCATGACGGAGTGCGGGATGCGAGTGGCCGGATACCAAGCGGGGGATTGCTGCCTCCATCAACATAAGGAAATACCAATATGAAAAGAAACGTGTTTTCACTGCTTGTCCTG
This sequence comes from Aeromonas media, assembly GCF_020423125.1. Taxonomy (NCBI): domain Bacteria; kingdom Pseudomonadati; phylum Pseudomonadota; class Gammaproteobacteria; order Aeromonadales; family Aeromonadaceae; genus Aeromonas; species Aeromonas media. Next base: position 3,181,557 of record NZ_CP075564.1, on the reverse strand, counting down.
GGGGCTGCTGTTTGTCTGCAACCGGCCATGGCAACTGACGGCGAGACGTTATTCAAGAGCAAGCCTTGCGTGGGTTGCCACATGGTGGATGCCAAGCTGGTCGGCCCCTCATTCAAGGAGGTCGCGGCCAAGTATGACGGGCAGGCAGACGCGGTCACCCTGTTGGCAGGCCGCATCAAGAACGGTACCCAGGGCACCTGGGGGGCAGTGCCCATGCCTGCCAACGCCGTCACGGAAGAGGAGGCCAAGACCTTGGCCGAATGGGTGCTCAGCCATAAAAAATAACAAGTCGCTTGCACTGAAGCTCGGTGTGAATGCTGGCGTGATTAGCGATACCTCAGTTGAATGCTGATGGTGGTATCGGGCACGTTGTGGTGGCGGTGTAGCTTGGCCAGTTGTTCCGGGAGTCCGGTCGGGTTCGCTTGCCGACCCCGATAGCGCCGGGCGTGCTTGATGCAGTCGGGGGGCTCACGGTGATGCATCACTCGAGACGCTGTCGGCCAGTGGCCAAACAGCCGGCCTGACCCTACTTGATGGGCGCGATGCGGTGCGCAGGCAACACGTGCCGTTTGCACAGATGCAGCCTGTTGAGTTCAGGAGCATAGCGATGTACCTCGAGCCTGGTGATAAGACGGCTCCTCCTTTGGTGCCAAGGGCCGGCGCTGAGCGCGCTGGCCCCTTATGCTGCTTGTAAATGAGCGTTCCAGGTGTAGGGAGTTGCGCTGCAACGAGCAGAGTCGGTTATCTGATTGATAACGGGCATGGCATTGAGCCGCACCGGCAGCGAACCGTATTCTGCCAGCCGCCGAACGGCGTGATGCGGTAGCCACTTGGGATGTGGGTGAGCGAGGTATCCATGCCCCTCCCGTGAATGAGAAAGGGCATTGCCAGTTCGTCGATATCGATGTGTTGGCCTTTGAACTCATTGGCGCCGTACTCACCGGTTTGCTGGTGCTTGCCTCGCACCTTGATGGTGATGTTCTCCGCCATCCGCACCTCCGGTTTGGCTTCAACCTGGTGAGTCACGACGCCTGCTTCAGGGCCGATGTGCCGTGGTCAACGACATCCAGACACCCGGTTAGGCCGACTCTCGGCGGTATCCCGTCATGGTGTTGATGTGGACGCTGCCAGTGGTAGTCATCCATCAGGTAATAACAGCTATCCCGCTTCACCTCCCACAGGTTTATGTATCCCGTTGTCGGGAGCCACTCTGACTTGAGGCTCCTGAACAACCGTGCCATGCCATCGAGGCGTTCCCAGCCGTTGCCACGCCGGCCCATGCTCTGGGCCATGGGACAGCGGGCTGCCGTATTGGCGGTCCTGCTCGGTGTAACCGCCTTGGATCAGGCCGCCGTCGATACGGTCGGAGCGCCATAGGTGTGAGTCACGGTTGCGCCGTAGTGCCCTCTTTGTACGCCTCGCCATGACCGCAGGCGTCCACCATGCAGCCGACCCCGCCCCGGTCGCCTGCCTTGAACCTGTTGACCTGACAGCTGACGGCAACCACCCAACCGATGATTTCATGGCCCGGCACTATGGGATAGCGGGTTCAGCCTCCGTGATTGTGGGCGGCGTACAGATCCGAATGGCATACACCGCAGCAGAGAGTGTCGATCTCCACATCATCGGGGCGTGGCCGTCGGCGAGTGATGGGATGGCGTGCCAGCGGTGCCGTTGCCGGGGTGGCAGCATGAGCGTTGACTGATTTAATCATGATGTTCTCTCCGATGAGCTGGCCTCAGTTGCCGGGGAATCTCGGTGCAACACATGGGCGGCGCAGTGTCTTGGGCGGTTGAGTCACGAGATCGGATCATCATACGTTCACCCGGGCGGGTTGCAGCCGCTTGCCGTTGCCCACCACCAGGGTGGCCACCATCAACAGCGCGGCACTGCCAGCCAGGGTGGCGCCTATGGTGTAGTGATCGAGCAGCCAGCCTCCGATGCCGGCTCCCAGCATGATGGCGAGCTGGATGGCGGCCACGATGAGGCCGCCGCCACTCTCGGGGGCATCGTGGATCCCCCGGGCTATCCAGGCGGACCAGACAACCGGAATGGCGGCATTGATGGCGCGCCACAGGGTCAGCATCAGCGCGACGCCCCAGAAGTGGTGCTGCATGGCTAGCAGGCCAAGGGTGATGAGCGCAAGCATCAGGGGCAACCATCGGAGCAGCCGATAGAGGTGGCGATGCAGGGTGGCGCTGGCCACAGTGGTGCCCACGAATCCGGCCATTCCCAGCGCCAGCAGCAGGGAGGAGAGCTCCGGCAGGCTGGTTTGGGTACGGGTCTCCAGAAACGGCCGGAAGTAGGTAAACGCACAGAAGGCGCCTGCAAAGGTGAACATGACGCCGAGCATGGCCATCGCCACATTGGGCCGCTTCAGCAGTCCCAACGCTTGTGTCACGCGGCGTTCGCTTCGCATCGAGGGCAGGCTGACGGCCATCCACACCAGGTTCAGCACCACCAGCGGGGTCAGCAGCCAGAACACGCCCCGCCAGCCGATGATGCCACCCAGATAACTGCCGAGCGGAGCGGCAAAGGCGGTCGCGACGGCATTGCCGGTGTACATCAGGTCGAGGGCTCTGGGCACCGAGTCGGGGGCCACCAGCCTCATGAGGGTGGCGGTGGCCAGAGCCCAGAATCCGCCGACCACCACCCCCAGCAGGGCCCGGGCCAGCATCAGCAGCGCAAAGTTGGGGCTCAGTGCGATCAGGACGAGGGAGAGCAACATCATCAGTGCCAATCCCATCAGCACATGGCGCCGCTCATGGTGGGCACAGACCCGGGTGACCAGCAGGCTGGCGATGACGGCAAAGAGACCCGAGATGGAGATGGCAAGGCCCGCCTGACCATCGCTGGCACCGAGATCGCGGGCGATCGGGGTCAGCAGGCTGACCGGCATAAACTCGGCGGCGATAAGCAGGGCCACGCAGAGGGACATGGCTCCCACGGCCCCCCAATGTTCTTGTACCACGGGGAGGGGTTTGACAGCGGCATGATGAGTCTTCATTTCACGACCTGATATTGAAAGGGGGCTGAGTCATTTGACGGCTTCAATGGTGAGGGTGCTCGAGGGTTGGGCGGTCAAGGCATCCAGACCCGATGTAATGCGCCCCAGGCGGATGAGGCCGCTCGAGTAACCGAAGTCCCTGTAGTAGATAGCCAGGTTGCCCCAGGGGGCGTAGTAGGCGATGTCTCCGACTTGCGGGTCTATCCCCTCTGGCGCCGTCTGGGTGGTCAATTTACGCGGCAGATAGGCAATCTTCTCGGTCTCGGCATAGTCTTCGAGCGGCAATGTCAGGGGGAGCATGGCGAAAAAGTCCCGGGCGCTGTCACTCTCTTCCAGGCTGGCCGTGATGATCTGGCCGGCCATTGTCATCCTGATTTTCATGGTCTCTCTCCTGCTATGACTGACCTCGTCTGTGGCTGCGACCGCGCTGGTTGCCACCAGCAACAGGACCATAGCGCGGGTCAATATGCCTCTGGTCATCATTTTTTCCCCGACATGGTGCCATTGCACAGACTTGCTATCTCGCGTGGCCACCGATGAGAAAGACGCGGCGGGATGGCCCGCCGCGTTACTGGTTTTTACTTCAAGTTGGTCTTGAAGAACTGCTCGAACTGGTCGAACGGGATCTTGCCTGCCTCGTTATCGTAGAGATCCACATGGTTGGCGCCCGGTACCACGACCAGTTCTTTTTGCTGGCTGCCTACCGCCTTGAAGGCATCTTCGGCAAAGTAGCGCGAGTGGGCATTCTCGCCGGTGACGATCAGCGCAGGAATGTTGATCTCGCTGGCATAGCTAAGCAGCGGCATATTCATAAATGACAGCGGCATGGTGGTGGTCCAGGCACCATTGGAGTTCACCGAACGCGCATGGAAACCGCGCGGGACACGGTAGTAGTCGAAGAACTCCTTGAGTACTGGATGTGGATTGTCCGGCAGTGCCTCTGGCAGGGTCCGGTTGGCTGCCGTGACGTTACCCTTCTGGTCGACATAGAGATCGTGATTGCTATGGGCAAAAGAGCCACTTTCTGCGTCTTGCCAGCGTTGTTCGTTCAGGTGTTTCAATATGGCGCGGCGATCGGCAGTGGTGTAACGATCCTTGCCATCGCCCACGCCATGCCCCATGGCTCGACTCATGTCATACATCACGCTGGTCGCCACGGCTTTGACGCGAGTATCGGCAGCAGCGGCATTGAGGGCCATGCCACCCCAGCCACAGATGCCCAACAGGCCGATACGATTGCGGTCGACCTCTTGTTGCAGGCCGAGAAAATCGACGGCGGCACTGAAGTCTTCGGTGTTGATGTCGGGGGAGGCCACGTCGCGCGGTTGGCCGCCACTTTCGCCGGTGTAGGAGGGGTCAAATGCCAGGGTGACGAACCCGCGCTCGGCCAGGGTCTGGGCATAGAGACCGCTCGACTGTTCCTTCACCGCGCCAAAGGGGCCGCTCACGGCAATGGCTGCCAGCCTGGCGTTTCCCCGGTTCTTCGGCAGGTAGAGGTCGGCGACCAGGGTCAGGCCGTATCGGTTCTTGAAGCTCACTTTGCGATGCTCGACCTTGTCGCTCTGGGCAAAGGTCTTGTCCCATTGGGTCACCATGGAGACGGGTTCAGTGGGATGGGTGTTCTGGGCATGGCTCATCGTGGAGACTCCGGTTAATGCTGCGCCCAGCAGCAGGGCAGACGCGATAGCGGTCAGCTTCTTGGGGAGAACATTCATGGCAACGCTCCTTGAAATCGGATTTTGATCCGTGGTTCTGGGGGGATGGTGTTGTGAACCATGAGCTGCATTCTAGTTAGAACCATTGGTGATGATTAGATCGGTTTTTTTGATAACATTAATGTGTATGGGTTCTTAATATGGGCGTCCAAAGGGCGTTGAACAAACCATGGCTGGCTGAAAAAAATCTGGGTGGAACAAGATGACAAGCCGCGAGAATTACAACGATCTCCACGTCTTCATGCTGGTCGCCCGGGAAGGCAGCTTTACCCGGGCGGCTGCCAGGCTGGGGCTGGCCCAGTCCGGGATCAGCCGCACCATCCGGGATCTCGAAGCCCGGCTCGGGGTGCAACTGCTGGTGCGCACCACCCGCAGCCTGTCACTGACCCAGGCTGGCGAACAGCTGTACCGCACGGCACTGAGCAGCTTTCAGTCCCTGGATGCGGGGCTGGCGACCCTCGCCCACTTTCGCGACACCCCTTCCGGCACGGTGAGGATCAATGCCAGCCAGCACGCCATCGACAAGGTGTTGCTGCCCAAGCTGGCCATCTTCAGGCAGCACTATCCTGATATCCGGCTGGAACTTATCAGTGAGAGCCGCTTCGTGAACATCATTGATGAGCGTTTCGATGCTGGCGTGCGCCTGGGGGGCGAGGTGGACGAGGGGATGGTGGCCGTGCGCATCACCCCGGATATGGAGATGGTGATGGTGGCGACGCCGGATCATTTTCTGCAATACGGCTTTCCGCAGACGCCAGCCGAGCTGGCGATCCACCCCTGCGTTGCCTACCAGTTTGCCGATGGCAGCCTCTATCAGTGGGAGCTGTGGCAGGAGGGCAAACTCGTCAAGCACAGGCCCCAGGGGCAGTGGGTCTTCTCTGACAGCTACATGGAGGCGGCGGCAGCAAGAATGGGGTTGGGGTTGGCCTATGTCCCGGAGGAGCTGGTCACCGATGAACTGGCGCGTGGAACCCTGATCCGGGTGTTACAGCGGTTCAGCCACCGCCTGGAGGGCCTGTATCTCTACTACCCCCATCGCAACGTATCGCCCGCCCTGAGAGCCCTCATCGACACGTTGAGACTGTGAAGCTGAAGCGAGATGCCTTTGCATATGGCGCCGACAGCGGGAAGCACCATGATGACCCGCCCCCGGGGGAATGGGGCGCAGGAAAGCGACCATCGAGGGCGAAACGGGGTAAATACCAGAGGAAACAAGCGTCTGGACGCGGCCAATGCCCCTGGATAGTCCAAGGATTCAGGCCAAGTTCAGCGCTGCCCCGGTATGGTGCTCCGGTGTTGATGCGGAGCTGCGAATGGCAACCAGAGGTGGCTGCCGGCCGGTCATGCCTGTCCATCTTCCATCCCGCCGAGACGCAGAGGGACAGCGACATGGGGTGACACCCTGGTCAGGGCTCGCTCTCACGGACGATATCAATTTCCTGCCGTATGAGCTGCCGGCCCCGATGCCGGTCCATGATCTCTTTCTGCCGCATCGGCGCCCCCATTCTCATGCCGTCCTGGAGGACATGATGACCGAATGCCATCTGAGCAAGTGCAATCCCTCTTCTCTCATTCGCCAGATAGCCATTGGTCTGGCCGCTGGCGCCCTCTGCTTGCTGATATTGAGCTATGTGAGCCCCACGGCTCGGCAGGACGAGCCCGAGGTGGGGGAGGCCGCTCCGGATCAGGTTAGTGGCGCCGCAGCGACGTTGATCCCGCCGGCTGAGACCGGGTTCCTGCCTTCTTCTCCCGAGTCGATCGAACGGCAGGTCGACGGTGTGGCCGGCAAGCTGACCTCCATGCTGGATGTGCCGGCCAGCGGCGCCCTGCCTATCGTGGCCGAAGACGTCGTGCAGCCTGAGCCGCCAATACCTGCCCCCTCGGCGCCTTTGGTTGCGATCGAGCCTGCCGCAATCCCCGAGCCCGTGTCCACGCCTGCCCCGGAGCCTGTGCGCAAGCCGGCAGCAAAATCGCTGTCTAAACCAGCCACCGTGCCCGAGCCGCAAGGCAAGGCGTCCGGCAAGGTCAACCTGACGCCCGCCAGCGTCCTGCACCAGAAGAACATCAACTACCTCAGCATCCAGCTGATGGGAGCGAGCAGTCTGGATGCCGTAGCGCAGTTTGTGCGCGTCAATCGGCTCGCGGACCAGGTATGGATCTATCGCACCAACTACCATGGCAGTCCCTGGTATGTGGTGCTGAAAGGGGATTATGTCGGCCTGAGCCAGGCGCAGGCAGCCATTCGTCAGTTGTCGCCAGCCCTGCAGAAGGCGGATCCCTGGCCTAAATCCTTCGCCCAGGTGAATAGAGAATTGAAGCCATAAGCCGGGTGACAGGGGATAGGCCTGAGTGAACAGGCCTGATCCCATGGGCGTTGGGTTGCCGGCGCCCTTGGGGGGAGGTGAGCGTTGGCTGACATGGGGTAGGCTATATGCCCTCGTTCGGGATGTGCTGGGCCGCTTGCTGAGTCGCACCGCCGGAGCAGCCCCTTCGCCCCAATGGCACAACCTCTAAAACACCACACCCGCGTCATTCGCGGGTGTGGTGTTTTTGGCATGTCATCTGCTCGATGTCTCAGGCTCATTTCGTCAACGGAAGAGAGGCCACCCGAGAGAGATCGCAGCGGAACCTCAGCCTTTGCGGCTGGCGAGCTGGCGCAGCAGCTGGGTGCTCTGGTGCAGGCTCTGCTGCTGCACTTCGCTCAAGGGGCACTGCTTGAGCACGTATTCGGCGCTGGCCACCACCGTCTTCCAGCGCGGCGCCTTGGGCAGGGTGTCCAGGCTCAGGTATTTGTCGAGGGTGCGGGTCTGGGGGCTGGATCTGTCCATGTAGACCCGCCACAGCTTGCTCTTCTCCGCCAGCACTATCTTGCCCTTGCCGGTGCTCTGCTGCCAGGTTTCCAGGGTGAGCCGCATGGTGTCCACCAGAGCACGGCGTAGGGGCTCGTCATCCTGCTGGCGAATGAGGTTGTCCGCGAGTGATCTGAACTCCCCGCCCAGCCTGCTCAGTTCACCCAGCAACTGGCCATCCTCGATGATGGCCTGGCGAGACAGGCTCTTGAGGGCGTTCTCCAGCGCCATCACCCGGTTGTCGTCATGGCGCTGCTCCGTGCTGAGGGTGAGGGCGAAGGCGGCCTGGCCCCCCAGGCTGATGGGCAGGGCCCGGGCATTGAGCCCGTCCTTCTGGCCCGCCACCAGGAAGCTCAGATCCTGCTCCGGTCGCGCCACCATGTCGGGCCACTGGCTCGCCAGCGGGGTCGCCAGCCACTCGTCCAGCGGTTGTCCTTCCATGGCTTCCGGCTCCTGGCCCAGCAGGCGGGCCAGGGCGCGGGAGGCAAACAGCACCACCCCCTGTTCGTCGATGAAGACCATGGGATCGGCCCCTTCCCCGAGCAGCGTCAGCAGCCGCTCCTGATCCTGATGCAGCTGGGCCTGCAGGCGCAGGCGGTGCTCTATCTCCTGCTTGAGCAGGTGATTTTCCACCAGGGAGGCGCGGCCGGCGCAGGCCTCCAGCAGGGCCCTGACCCGGGCAAACAGCTCCTCCTTGCAGAAGGGTTTCACCAGGTAGTCGTTGGCCCCGGCGTTGAAGCCCTCTTCGATGTCCTTGGGCTGATTGAGGGCGGTGAGCAGCAGCACCGGCAGCTTGTCCTTGGGATGTTGTTCCCGCAGGCGGTGACAGACGTCGAAGCCGGAGAGCGTCGGCATCATCACATCCAGCAGGATGAGGTCCACCGGCTCCAGGGCCAGCTTGGCCAGGGCGTCGTGGCCGTCGCTGCTTGGCAGGATGCGGTAGCCGCAGGGCTGCAGCAGGTGGCGCAAGATGTGCAGGTTGATGGGCTCGTCATCCACCACCAGGATGAGGGGGGCGCCAAGTGGGGGCGGGGGGAGGTCATCGCTCTCCCAGTCCGGCAGGATGAGCGGCTGCTGGCGCACCAGCTGGTGCTCGATCTGGCGGCTGTCGAGGGTCAGGCTGCCCGCCTTGCCGCTGGCCAGCGGCAGGGTGAAGGCGAAGGTGGAGCCGACGCTTGGCTCACTCTCCACAAACAGCTCCCCCCCCATCAGGTGCACCAGCTGGCGGGTGATCGAGAGGCCGAGGCCGGCCCCCTGCTTGCTCACCTCCGGGCTTATTTGTACCAGTGGCTCGAAGATATGCTCCAGATGGTCCTTGCCAATGCCGATGCCGGTGTCGGTCACCTTGATGCGCAGGAAGTTGCCCTCCACCAGGGCGCTCAGCACCACCTTGCCCTGAGGCGTGTACTTGATGGCGTTGCCCACCAGGTTGTAGAGCACCTGTTCGAGTCGCTGCTCGTCCGCCAGCACCGGCGGCAGCTCCGCCGGGCTGATGTCCACCAGGGTGAGGGGCTTGGCCTGCACCAGATGCTGGCAGAGATCCAGCACCAGCCGGATCACCCCCTTGGAAGAGACGGGTTGGGGGTGGATCTCTAGCTGACCGTAGCGCATCTGGTGGTAATCGAGCAGATCGTCCACCAGCCGCGCCAGGCCGTCGGCGCTCTTGATGATGAGGCCGATTTGTTTCTGCTGTCCCTCGGTCAAGTCCTGCTGGCTGGCGAGCATGGACTCGGCCATCCCCTTGATGCCGTGGATGGGGGTGCGCAGCTCATGGGAGGTGTTGGCCAGCAGTTCGTCTTTGAGCTTGTCAGCCTGCTGCAGGCTGAGGTTCTGCTTGTGGGTCAGCTTGACCTGCTGTTGCAGCTCCTGGGTCTGGCGCTCGATGAGTTCTATCTTGTCTTTCACCGAGCGCTGCATGTGGCGAAACGCCTGGGCCAGCCGGTCGATGTCGTCATCGGTGCGCGGTATGGTGATGGGGTGTTCCAGGGCGCCGTCGGCCACCTGCTCGGCGGCGGCGGTGAGGGAGCGCAGCGGCGCCGTGATGGAGTGGGAGAGCCAGCGGGAGAACAGGATCAGCAGCAGCAGGGAGCCGGCCCCCAGCAGGATCACCAGGGTTTCCAGCTGACGGATCGGGGCATAGGCCTCGCGGGTGGAGATCTCGGCGATGAAGGCCCACTCGGTGTCGAACACCTTGACCTGGGTGTAGGCAGCCAGCACCTCGTCATCGTGATAGGAGAGGAAGGGACCGACCCCCTGCTCGCCGGAGAGCACCTTGATGACCAGCGGCGTCTGCAGTGGCCGGAAGTCGGGGCTGAAGCTGTTCTCGACGCTGAATTCGGGGGCGAGGGAGGCGTTGGCGCGCATCCGCTTGTCCGGGCCGATGAGGATGGTCTCGCCGGTCTCGCCGAGCCCCTCCCGCTCCGCCATGATCTGGTTGAGTTTGTCCGGCTGCAGCTCGAAGATCACCACACCGCGCACATAGTCGTACTGCATCACCGGGGCGGCCAGATAGGCGACCACCTGGCCGGTCAGTTCGTTGCGGCCAAAGTCGGTGAACTCGAAGATCTGCTGGGGCTTCTGGCCGCCATCGAGGCGCCGCTTGATCTTGGCGAAGGTGTTGCCAAGACCGCTCGATTGGTAGGGGCCGGAGAGCAGGTTGGTGGCGAAGTTGGCGTGCTTGGTGACCGAGTAGACAACGTCGCCGTTGAGGTCGACCAGGAAGATGTCGCTGTAGTTGGACTTGCGCACCATGTCGGCATAGCCACGGTGAAAACGCTGGTGCACCCGGCCATACATCTCGTCGGCGAGGATCAGGGCGCTGATGGAGGGCTCTATCTCCACCTGGCTGTCGGGTTGTTGCAGCTTGTCCCAGGAGCCGGGCACATAGCGGGCCTGGGCGCGGGCGCGGGCCTCCTGCGGTGTGGTGCCGAGTTTCTCGAAGGCACCGGTGAAGCCGTAGAAGCGACCGATACTGTTGCCGGCAAAGTCCTGCTGGGAGAAGTTGATGATCTGCTCTTTGAGGTTGCCGAAGTAGTCTTCCAGCTGGCTCTTCTTGATGTTGCGCACCGACACCAGATGGTTGGAGGTCTGGGTGGTGAGATCCTTGCCGTGGCTATAGAGGAAAAACAGGGTGACGACCAGGAAGGGCACCAGGCCCAACATGAAGAAAGCCAGCATCAGCTGCGGTCTGAGCCCACGAGGCCTGAAGATCCATTTCATGGTGTGAATTTCAATTGAGAATCCAGTTACTAAGCGGCATGAGTTTCTGATTAAAGACTAACTATTTCAATGGCTTTATCTTGAATTCGCTCGTCGGGTCACAGGGAGTGGCAGGAATTTTGACCAAGGCGTTTAAAGCCTGAGCAAACGCGCCTAAAAAGCGCGTAAAGTCATAAAAAAGGGTTGTGCCCGAGCTCGGGGTACGTATAATGCGCCTCGTTGTCGGGTAACTGACATCATGCAGTCAGGCGGGAATAGCTCAGTTGGTAGAGCACGACCTTGCCAAGGTCGGGGTCGCGAGTTCGAGTCTCGTTTCCCGCTCCAACTTTCCATGGCACCAATCATGGATATTACTTTCAAGACAATCAGTCTTGTCAGCATGGCGCGTTAGCAAAGCGGTTATGCAGCGGATTGCAAATCCGTTTAGTCCGGTTCGACTCCGGAACGTGCCTCCATCTTCTTCCTCGGTTTCATCCTTGTTCCATGCCAGGTTTCATTCCAAGAACCTCTTTCGGCATACCCCCTTGCGTTCAATATCCTTGCTGGGCCAATAACAGCTCGCAGCCCTGATGGCGCCACTCTCTTTGCAGATAGTGACTTATGTCGTCGAGAGATTGTCCCCGGTACTGAAGTTGCAATTCGGCGGCGTGGTCGGTCAGATCGGCCATCTTCTGCTTCAGTTGACCGCATTGCCACAGACTGACGACAGGCACTCCCTGGTACGCCAGCGTGATGGCGTCATTCCGATTGAGCTGCCACTCCTGCCACTGTGTCCAGGCGAGCAGACCGAGCACGCTCAGAATCGCGATTTCTGCCAGTTTCATTCCCTTCTCCCTCCATTTACCTGCCCATGTTCTAACTCTTGTCCAGGGAGTGGTTTTTGCCAGTCTTGTTGCTCTTTGGTTAAATAATGTAACCCGGTTTCACTTTCTGGTTTTTAGGCGGTTTTTTTATAAAAAAACGGGCTTATTGGTGTAGTAATCCTACAGATTGTGGAGTAATCTTTGCTCAGTGGTCTTACCAGTTAGGCGTTAAATCATGTTTCATCCCTTCTCTCTGACTCAGATAATCCTTCGCCGCATCTTCGTATTGATGGTGGGTCTGCTCGCCTTCCCGGTGATGCTGTTTCGCCACGATCGCGCCCGCTTCTACAGCTACCTGCACCGGATCTGGAGCAAGACCAGCACCAAGCCGGTGTGGCTCAAGATGAGCGAACGGGGTGAGCGGATCTTCTACTGATCCCTTGCCCACACTGAAAAAAGACAGCCAAGGCTGTCTTTTTTTATGGCCGGCAACCCGGCATGAGCGTCTTGCCTGCATGGCTGAGGAGCCAGCCCTCGCGATCTTGTCACAGGGTTGACCTCCTCGTTCAAGAGATCCCCTTTCCCGCCATTCCCATCCGTTCAAACCCGCGACTCTCTTTGGTTCCGCCCCGTCATGCTTCCCGGTTCAGATCGGCCAGCGCCGCGCGCAGGCGGGCGAGACCGATGGGTTTGAACAGGCAGTCGTTCATGCCGGCGGTCAGGCAGAGCTCCCGCTCCCGGGGCAAGGCGTGGGCGGTAAAGCCCCAGACTGGCAGCTCATGGCCACGGGCACGCAGGTTGCGCGTCAGGTCGAAACCATCCATCACCGGCATCTGGCAGTCGGTGATGACGAGATCGAAGGGGTGGCTGCCGACGGCGCGCAGGGCCTCCAACCCGTTGCTGCGCACGCTGACGTCGTGTCCCAGGTGCTTGAGCTGCTGGCGCAGCAGGATCTGGTTGGCATGATTGTCATCCACCACCAGTATCCGCAGCCGGGGCCCCGGCTCCCGGGGAGGGTCGACGGGGGTCGCCATCACCAGCGGGAGACCCGGCGCCGCCAGCGTCAGTGGCAGCCTTATCTCGAGGCGGGTCCCCCGTCCCGGCTCGCTGTTGACCCCGATCTCTCCCCCCATCATCTGGCACAGGATCCGGGCGATGTTCAGACCAAGGCCGCTGCCCGGGTACTGCTCGGGGGAGTGCGCCCGGTAGAAGGGGGTGAACAACCGGGGCAGCTTGTCCGCCGCAATGCCGACCCCGGTATCTGCAATGACGAGGTGCAGCACGGGGGCGGGCAGGGTGTCTCCCGCCAGGGTGGCGCTGATGCTCACCTCGCCCTGCTCCGTGAACTTGATGGCGTTGCCGATCAGGTTGAAAAGGATCTGGCGCAGCCGAAGGGCATCGATCATCACGGTCGGCAGGGGGGCGTCGGGCAACTCGACGCGATAGCGCACTCCTTTCTGCCCGGCCATGCCCCGGAATACCCGGGTGACCGATTCCAGCAGCGGCGTAAGTTCGCAGGGCGTCGAGGTCAGGGTCATCTGGCCCGCCTCTATGCTGGCGATATCCAGGGTATCCCCCAGCAGATCCAGCAGACCGTGGGCCGAGTCCGCGGCGATGCGCAGCAGCTCGGCGCTGTGACGACTGAGGGCGGGATCCTCGGTGGCCAGCTCCAGCATGCCGAGGATGGCGTTCATGGGGGTACGGATCTCGTGGCTCATGGTGGCGAGGAAGTCGCTCTTGGCCCGGCTGGCGCTGTCGGCCTGCAGCTTCGCCTGGCGCAGGGCCTCTTCCAGCTGCTTGCGGTCCGTGATGTCGATCCAACCGTCGATCACCCCGCTGATGGCGCCCTCGGCATCGAAGTAGGGCACCATCCAGTGATAGATGTCGATCTGCCTCCCTTCGCGCTGGAAAATCCGATCGGTGAAGATGGGCTGGCCTTGCTGCAACACCTTGGCGAAGTCCCGCTTCAGGGCGGCGATGCTCTGGGGGTCGATCCGCCCTTCCAGTCCCTGGACGAAGGGGTGCCCCATGACGTCTTCCGGACGGGCACCGAGCTGGGCCAGGTATTTGCTGTTGCACAGCAATACCTTGCCGCCCTTGTCCCGCACCACTATGGGGTGGGGCTGGCTCTCCCCCAGCGCCCGGATGAATCTCACCTGGGCCTCCAACTGCTGGCGGGAGGCCTGCTCGGCGCGGGCCAGCCGCTTGAGCATGAGGTTGCGATAGAACAGCACCAGCGCCAGGGCGAAGAGCACCGCAAACAACAGGTAGAAGGCGTGGGCGTGGCGCTCCATGAAGCCGGGCTTCGGCAGTTTGCGGTTGCGCCACTCGTAGCTCACCATGGCCAGCTCGTTGGGCGGGATGGCGAGCAGGGTCTTGTCGAGGATCCCCATCAGCATCTCGTTGCCGGGCAGGCTGGCAAAGCCCATCCGGATGGATTCCTCATCGGCGGGCCCCGCGATGCGCAGCCGGGTTTGCGGATCGTTGTCCAGGGCGTGGCGAGCAAAATAGAGCGGCACTATGGCGGCGTCCAGTCTGCCTCCCTCGACGGCCTGCATTGCCTCCTCGGCGCTCCCCATGGTGATGAGCCTGCTGCCCTCGAGCTCATCGGCGAGCGGGTTGTAGCGGGTCATCCCCACGCGCCTGCCCGCCAGATCCTGCAGGGAGGCAATGCTCTCCTCGCCCTGATGGGTGAGGATCACGTAGATGTCGTCCGTGGCATAGGGGACCGAGGGGCGCAGGCCATAGCGCTCGGCCACGGGCCGGGAGATGGCACCGATGAGATCGAGGCGCCCCGAGCGGATGGCCTCGTCCCGCTGCCGGTCGGAGTCGAAGCGGATGAACTCGAAGGAGAGGCCGGTGCGCTTGCTCACCTTGGCCAGCATGTCGACCGTCATGCCGGTGAGCTGGCCGTCGTGATCCAGGGCGCCATAGGGGTAGAGGTTGTCCATCAGCCACACCCTGATGGGGGGCGACTGGCGCATCCAGGCAAGCTCTACGGCGTCATAGCGCTCGCTAGCGCTGTCATTCATGTCACGAATGGGCCTGTTCCACTGGCTGAAGATGGCATTGCGGGTTCCCTCGTCGATGGCGTCCAAACCGTGGTTGATGAGGCCGAGCAGCGCCGGGGAGCGGGTGGAGAGCGCGAAGCGAAAGTCGGCTGGTGCCAGGCTGGGCGGTGCCTCGCCACGTTGCCTGAGGTGGTCGAAGCGCTCGCTGTTGAGGTAGTGCATGGCGTGGGCATCGCTGAGCAGTATCTCCTGGCGGCCAAAGAAGACGGCGTCGAAAGCCTCCGCATTGGAGGGATGGGTTACCAGGGTGAGAGTGGGGTAGTAGAGCCTGAATCGCTGCGCGTCTACCTGGCCCTTTACGGTGGCGACGCGCTGGCCCGGTGTCAGCAGGGAGCCTTGGTGCGGCTTGGGGGCCGAGAAGACGAGGGGGCTGCTGAAGTAGGGCCTGCTGAGCCGGATCCCGGAGGCCTCCGTGTCCGCCAGGGTCAGGTTGCCGAGGTTGACCAGATCGATCTCTCCCCGGCGCAGGGCGAGGAGGGCGCTCTCCTTGTCGGCGAAGGGGCGCAGCGCCAGTGGCTTGTGCAGCATCTTGGCGAGGATGCCGAGGTAATCGGCGGAGATCCCCTCGAATCGACTCTGGGAGACGATCATGCTGAACGGGCGATAGTTCTGCTCGAGGAGGCCGACTCGCAGCAACTTGGCTTGCCGCAGCCAGTCTTGCTCGGCCTTGGACCAGCGGGGAGGGGCTATCTCGGAGTCGTGACGGCTGTGCAGCGTCAACGCCAGCGCAGGCTGGATGATCAGCAGACAGAGCAGGATCAGTGATCGATAGAGATTCATCATGCCACCAGGAACGGGGCAGCCATCCTTGCCGCATTTCACCCAAAGGCGGTCATTCTACCGGAAAATGGCTATAACGAGTCCCCTGTTTGGACACGGCAAGCATGAAAGGCACAAAAATGGCGGCCTGATCCGCTATCTGTGCCCAGGATCTGCCGCCCTGGGCGGTGCCGGGATCAGCCGAACCGGTAGGCCCCCATGTAGAGGCTGCCATAGTCCCAGCTCTGGTGCAGTCGGGTTGGCCTGTCGCTTCCCGCCGCCCCGAGCGCCACGAACAGCGGACGCAGGTGATCGTCGTGGGGATGGGATTCCACCGCTCCCGGAGCCCGGGCCCGATAATCTTCCAGCGCCGCCCTGTCACCCTCATCCATGGTCTGCTCCAGCCAGCTGACGAAGGTGCTCGCCCAGCGAGGCACCGGGCTGTCGTCCGGCCCGAGTGCCCGCAGGTTGTGGGTGATGGCGCCGGAGGCGAGGATGCCTATGCCCTGTGCGCGCAGGCCCTGCAACGCCTCCCCCAGTTGCCACAGCTGGGCCGGGGTGAAGTTGGCCGGGATGGAGAGCTGCACCAGGGGGATCTCGCTTTGGGGATCCATCAGGGAGAGGGGTGACCAGACTCCGTGATCCAGCTCGCGATGCACCGGGGTGGCGGGCAGGCCGGCCAGCAGCAGCTGATCGCCCACCGCCTCCTGCAGCCACTGGGGGCTCCTCGCTGGCCAGCGGATCTGATAGAGGGGCTCGGGGAAGCCATAGAAGTCGTACATCAATGCCGGGCTCGGCTCGACGTTGATCTGCAGCTCGCTTCGGCTGAACCAGTGAGCCGAGATCACCACCAGTCCCTTGATGCCGCCAAGGCGCAATGTCGCCAGAAATTGGGTAGCAGGCTGATCCCGCAGCACCAGATCCGGGGCGCCGTGGGAGATGAACCAGACGGGGGCGATAGCCATAGCGAGACTCCTATCAATGATGCCGGCACGCAGCGCATGGCCGGGTCAGGGCAAGGGGCCACTGACGATGGGGTCATTATCTGCCTCGGCTAGGAAGTTAACAATGTGGCTATATGTATAAGCACTGTTCACTATGAGTTGATAGATGAAGGCGGGAGATGACACTAAAACAGCAGGGCCAGCATCGCCATGCTGGCCCTGTTTTCTTCATGTGCCGGGTATTGCAGGATGCCCGGCGGGAGCTCGTCTGCTGGTGCTCGAGCCAGAAACCTTACTGGATACCCAGCAGCTCCACGTCGAAGATCAGCACCGAGCCAGGTGGGATTTTACCGGCGGCGCGGTCGCCGTAGGCGAGATTGGCGGGAATGTAGAAGCGGGTCTTCTCCCCTTCCACCATCAGTTGCACCCCTTCGGTCCAGCCCTTGATCACCTGATTGAGGCCAAACTCGATGGGCTCGCCGCGGGCGACGGAGCTGTCGAACACGGTGCCGTCCAGCAGCTTGCCCTCGTAGTGTACCTTCACCTTGCTGGTGGCGGTGGGGTGAACCGTGCCGCTGCCCTGGGTCAGCACCTCGTACTGCAGGCCGGAGGCCGTGGTGGTGACCAGGGGTTTCTCCTTGTTGCTGGCGAGGAACTCGGCGCCCTTGCGCACGTTCTCTTCGGCCAGTTTTTTGTTATTGCTGCTGGAGTAGAAGTAGTAGGCGGCGCCGGCGATCAGCAGGGCGATCAGAATGAACTTCATCGGGTTTTCCTTAAATGCAATGAAGGCGGCATCTTATCCCAGTCGGGGAGGGAGGGCGAGTCGGGACGCAGGAGGATGTGACGGGGCAGACAGACGACGAGGGGCCAGGATCTGCCCCCTCGTCTCATGAGGGCGGATTACTTCACCGCCACCATCATCAGGGCGGGTAGGGCGAAGAAGAGCCCGCCCACGTAACCCAGCGCCAGCAGCTTGTTCTCGCTGCCGACCCGGGCCAGGGTCTCGGCGGCCTTGATGGGCAGCTCGCGCAGGAAGGGGACCCCGTAGATGAGCACCACTGCAAACAGGTTGAACAGCACGTGGACCAGGGCGATGGTCAGTGCCAGCTGGGCACCGGCACCGCTGATGGCGGTGGCGGCCAGCAGGGCGGTAATGGTGGTGCCGATGTTGGCCCCCAGGGTGAAGGGGTAGAGCTGACGGGTGTTGAACACACCGCCGCCGGCCAGGGGGATCATCAGGCTGGTGGTGGTGGAGGAGGACTGCACCATGACGGTCACCAGGGTGCCGGAGGCGATACCTGTCAGCGGACCACGGCCCAGAGCCTTGTGCAGCAGTTCCTTGGCGCGGCCCACCATGACCCGCTGCAGTACCTTGCCGAGGGTGGTGACGCAACCCAGGATCAGCAGGATGCCGATGCAGATGGTGACGATGGCGGCGCCCTTGCCTGGCAGGAAGGCGACGGCTCCATCGATGAGATCCAGTGCTGGCGAGATGATGGGCTTCATGAAGTCCATGCCTTTCATCGACATGTCGGCGGAGCCCATCAGCAGGCCGGAGACCCACTCAGCGCTCTGCTGCAGCAGGCCGAACATCAACTCCAGCGGCAGGAAGATGAAGACCGCCAGCAGGTTGAAGAAGTCGTGCACGGTGGCGGCGGCGAAGGCGCGACGAAACTCCTCTCTGTCCCGGATGTGACCGAGGGAGACGATGGTGTTGGTGATGGTGGTGCCGAGGTTGGCTCCCATCACCATGGGGATGGCCATCTCCATGGGCAGCCCCCCCGCCACCAGGCCGACGATGACCGAGGTGACCGTGCTGGAGGACTGCACCAGGGCGGTGGCCAGGATGCCGAGCAGCAGGGCGACGAAGGGGTTGTTTGCGAAGGCGAAGATCTGGGCCGCGCCCTCGGCGCCGCCGGAGAAGCCCTTGAAGCCGTGGGAGACGGCACCAACGGCGACCAGGATCAGGTAGATCAGCGTGATCACCGCGAGCCAGTTGAACAGGGGGCCGGGACGGCGGGTCTGCTGGGGTGCGGAAGATACGGTGCTGTGCATATGGCCTCTTGGGGTCGTTCTGCGTTGAAATGGACGGGCGCATTACAGCAGCGCTCCATGACAGAAATATGACAACGTGACACTTTTATGATGTTTTGGTGACAGGGCAGCAGGGGGCGCCGCAGACAAAAAGTGTCGGAGCAAACGCCGATATGGTGTCATCCGGCTCATAACCGGCTTCCCGTCTTGCACTGGGATCTCAGGGTTATATGCTGCCTCGCTTTCCTGTCTTCAAAATGAGGAAGCGATGATGCGTGCATGGGTTTTGTGTCTCTCCCTGGGGTTGTTGTCTGCCGGTGCGCAGGCCAGCGTGTTCAAGTCCGAGTGCAACCTCGACAAGGCGGCCAGAAACGAGGCGATGAATGCGACCCTGGGGGTCAAGGGCAACTGCGATGCCGACAAGCTGGTGCACCAGCAAAAGGAGAAGGCCAGGGCCGAGGTGAAGAAGAACACCACGGACGTGCTGGACAAGAAGACGGTGGGTCTGAAAGAGGCAAAGCAGAACACCAATGCGACCCTGGGCAAGCAGAGTGCCGAGCTGAAACAGGCGAAAGACAAGGTCAATCAGACCCGCAAGGATGTCAACGCCGTGGCCAGGGATCCGGTCAAGGCGGCCGCCACCGCGGTGATCAACCAGGGCTGAGGGATAGCCCGCCACAGGTCTGCATGCAAGAAGGGGAGCCCATGGCTCCCCTTCTGTTTGGTTGTCGTCCGGCCGTGCTTACTGGCCGTCGGCCGCTTCCTCGTACTGACGGAAGGGAATGCGGAACACCGCCAGGCGCAGGAAGAGGTAGGTGACCCCGATCCCCGCCCAGATGAGACCGAGCTCCAGGGAACTCTGCTCCAGGTTGATCCAGAGTGCCCCTATGGTGGCGGCGCCCAGCAGCGGCAGCACCAGGAACAGCAGGTGCTCCTTGAGGCTCTTGTTGCGCTTCTCACGTACCCAGAACTGGCCGATGACCGACAGGTTGACGAAGGTGAAGGCCACCAGGGCGCCGAAGTTCACCAGCGCCAGCGCCATGTCCAGATCGAACGACACGGCGGAGAGGGCCAGGGCCCCCACCAGCAGCACGTTGATGGCCGGGGTGCGCCAGGTGGGATGGATGTAGCCGAACACCCGCTCCGGGATCATGCGATCGCGCCCCATCACATAGAGGATGCGCGACACGCCGGCGTGGGCCGCCATGCCGGAGGCGAGCACGGCCGCGGTGGTGCACACCAGTACCACGCTCTGGAACAGGGTGCCGCCGACGTAGAGGGCAATCTCCGGCAGCACGGCGTCCGGCTCCTTGAAGCGGGCCAGATCCGGGAAGAACAGCTGCAGGCTGTAGGAGACGGTGACGAAGATGATGCCGCCGATCAGGGCCGTCAGCACGATGGCGCGGGGGATCACCTTGCCGGCGTTCGGGGTCTCCTCGGAGAGCGAACTCAGGCCGTCGAAGCCGAGGAAGGAGAAGCAGAGGATGGTGGCGCCGGTGAACAGCGGCAGCATGCTGGCGGACTCCACGTGGAATGGCCGGCTGCTCATCAGGGTGCCGGCCCCTTCACCGTGACTCAGGCCCCAGGCGATGAGGCCGAGGAAGGTGAGGATGATGGCGATCTGGATGAACACGATGAAGCCGTTGAGGTTCGCCACCAGCTTGATGCCACGCAGGTTCAGGAAGGTCATCACGGTCACCAGGCCGAAGATGAAGATCCAGGGATCGACGCCGGGGAACATGGCGGTCAGGTAGATCTTGGCCAGGAGGATGTTGATCATCGGCATGAACATGTAGTCGAGCAGGGAGGACCAGCCCACCATGAAACCCACATAGGGGTGGAACACCTTCTGGGCATAGGTGTAGGCCGACCCCGCTGAGGGGAAGCGGCGCACCAGGTGGCCGTAGCTGAAGGCGGTCAGCAGGATGCCGCCAAGGGCCAGCAGGTAGGCGGTGGCGACGCGGCCGTCGGTGATGTCGCCGACGATGGCGAAGGTATCGAATACCGCCATGGGGGTGAGGTAGGCCAGACCCATCACCACCACCTGGAACAGGGTGAGCGTCTTGAGCAGCTTGGCACCGGCCATCACGCTTTCTCCTCTGCACGGGCCCCATGGGCGAAATGGGACGGGCTCAGGGACGCGGCAGCGCGTCGCTGGACACAGGGGACGCCACTCTGTTGCACAGAGGGATGGCGTACGCCGGCGGGGACCGGCAGAAAAGCAGTGAAATGCCCCATGTTTTTCCTCACAACGTCGGGAGATTGTTTGGCAATCTCGGTATCAATTCCGGCACAAGGTCCGGCCTCTTGGTGAATGGTGGTTTGCCCCACAAAAGCAAAGAACCGATGCTGTAAAAACATCGGCTCTCAAGGGGCGCGATATTGTGCCCTCAGGGGGGGAGGGAGACAAGCTAAAAAGGCCCCCAACGGGGATTTTGTTGCCCGGGTAAGGGGTCATGTCGGCCGCGCCCTGCGGGCCTCGATGACACGCTTGTCATCGGGGCCCGCAGGGCTGGAAAAGGGGGGCGACATCAAGATAGAGCCCGCACGGGGCGGGCTCGGGGTAGAGGTGTCAGGAGGCGTCACCCTCGGGGCGGCGCAGCTGGACCCGGAAGACGGTCAGGCGTAGCAGCAGGTAGAGGGCGCCGAGGGCGGCCCAGATCAGTCCCAGCTCGAAGGAGGCCGGCTCCAGATTGAGCCAGAGCACGCCGATGCAGGCGGCTCCGCACAGGGGGAGTACCAGGAACACCAGGTGCTCCCGCAGGGTCTTGTTGTGACCGAGCCTGACATAGAAGTGGGCAATCACCGCCAGGTTGACGAAGGTAAAGGCCACCAGGGCACCAAAGTTGATGAGCGCCAGCGCCATCTCCAGATCGAATGACACGGCGGAGAGGGCCAGGGCCCCCACCAGCAGCACGTTCAGGGCCGGGGTCTGCCAGGTCGGGTGGATGTAGCCGAAGAAGCGGCTCGGCAGGGCGCGATCCCGCCCCATCACGTAGAGCAGGCGCGACACGCCGGCGTGGGAGGCGAGCCCGGAGGCCAGCACCGCCACCGTGGTGCAGACCAGCACGACGGCCTGAAACAGCTTGCCCCCCACGTAGAGGGCGATCTCCGGCAACACCGCATCCGGCTGCTGGAAGCGGGAGATGTCCGGGAAGAACAGCTGCAGGAAGTAGGAGACGCTGATGAAGAGCACGCCACCGATGAGGGCGGTGAGCAGGATGGCGCGGGGGATCACCCGATCCGCGTTGGGGGTCTCCTCGCACAGGGTGCTGATGGCGTCAAATCCCAGGAACGACAGGCAGAGGATGGAGGCGCCGGTCAGCAGCGGCGTCAGGGCCATCTGATCGGAGAAGAAGGGGCGGCTGCTGGTGACGGTGCCGAGCCCTTCCCCCTGATGGACGCCCCAGGCGATAAGACCGATGAAGACGGCGATGATGCTGAACTGCATGATGACGATCAGGCTGTTGAAGTTCGCCACCAGCTTGATGCCGCGCAGGTTCAGGAAGGTCATGATGGCGGCCAGCCCCAGGATGTAGATCCAGGGATCAACCCCGGGCAGCAACACCTCCAGATAGATCTTGGCCAGCAGCATGTTGATCATCGGCATGAACATGTAGTCGAGCAGGGAGACCCAGCCCACCATGAAGCCCACATAGGGGTGGAACACCTTCTGGGCATAGGTGTAGGCAGATCCTGCCGAGGGGAACTTGCGCACCAGGTGGCCGTAGCTCATGGCGGTAAACAGCATGCCGATGAGGGCGAACAGGTAGGCGGTCGGCACATGGCCTTCGGTGATCTCGGTGACGATGCCGAAGGTGTCAAACACGGCCATGGGGGTCAGGTAAGCCAGCCCCATGATGACCACGTGCCACAGCTTGAGGCTCTTTTTCAGACCGGCGGGATGAGCATGCATCATGCTGTCTTCTCCATCCGGGCCGAGGGTATCAGGGTGACGGTGATGTCAGCCTGGGTATTGGGGGCGCCAATGTGTAGCACGGACGGCTGGCGTAGACCGGCGCGGGCCGGCAGGAAAGCGGTGATATACCCCATGGTGTTCCTCACTAAGAAGCGGGTGTCGTGAGATGGCTGTCCATCTCGTTATCATTTCCGGTCTGTTCCGGCCTCGTTATGGATTTATTTGACGCAAAAAAAGAACCGGGCTGCGATGAGCGGACGGTCCTTGAATACGGCGGCGCATTGTGCATTCGTGCTGTCCCCTTGACAAGCATATCAAGGGGACAAAAACGCATTTTTTTGCACTTGATAGGCGAACGCTTTCTTCCGGATCAGGTCAATGAGGCCACCAGGGATTGCTCGAGCAAGAGCAGCCCTTCATCGATGATGGCCGCCGGGGCGGTCAGGGGGGCGAGGAAACGGATCACGTTCCCGCGTACGCCGCAGGCCAGCAGCACCAGGCCGCGCTTGCCCGCCTCGGCCACCAGCCGCTTGGTGAGGTCCGGGGCTGGCTGACTGGCATCGAGCCCCTTGACCAGCTCCATGGCCACCATGGCCCCGGGGCCGCGGATGTCGCCGATGCAGTCAAACCGCTCCGCCAACTGGTGCAGGCGCGCCTTGATCTGCTCGCCCTGGGCCAGGGCCTGCTGATTGAGCCGCTCCTCCTCGATCACCGTCAGCACCGCCAGGGCGGCGGCGCAAGCGATGGGGGAGCCCGCATAGGTGCCGCCGAGACCGCCTGGCTTGGCGGCGTTCATGATGGCCGCCTTGCCCACCACGGCGGAGAGGGGGAAACCACCCGCCAGGCTCTTCGCCAGCGTCATGATGTCCGGCTCGACGCCGCTGTATTCGATGGCGAAGGTCTTGCCGGTGCGACAGAAACCGCTCTGGATCTCGTCACAGATGAGCAGGATGCCGTGCTGGTCGCAGATCTTGCGCAAGGCTTGCAGGAAGCTCGGGGAGGCGACATAGAAGCCCCCTTCCCCCTGCACCGGCTCGATGATGATGGCGGCCACCCGGGCCGGTTCGATGTCCGAGCTGAAGCAGAGATCCAGCGCCGCCAGGGCATCCGCCTCGCTCACACCCAGATAGTCGGCCGGGAAGGGCAGGTGATAGACCTCTCCCGGGAAGGGGCCGAAGCCGGTTTTGTAGGGCACCACCTTGCCGGTGAGCGCCATCCCCATCATGGTGCGGCCGTGAAAGCCCCCCTTGAAGGCGATGGTGCCGCTGCGACCGGTGTGGGCGCGGGCGATCTTGATGGCGTTCTCCACCGCCTCGGCGCCGGTGGAGAGGAACAGGGTACGTTTGGGGGTGGGGCCCGGCATCAGGGCGTTGAGCTTCTCGGCCAACTCGATATAGCCCGGATAAGGGGTGACCTGGAAGCAGGTGTGGCTGAACTTCTCGAGCTGCTCGCGCACGGCGGCGACCACCTTGGGGTGATTGTGGCCGGTGTTGAGCACGGCGATGCCGGAGGCAAAGTCGATGTAGCGGTTGCCCTCCACGTCCCACAGCTCGGCGTTCTGGGCCCGGTCGATGAAGACCGGCAGCAGGGTACCGACGCCCTGTACCACGGCCGCTTCACGGCGGGCCTGCCAGGATTGGTTACTCATCTCTATTCTCCCTCTGGGGCAAGCCCCTCAATTCACTGTGATGGGCCGGCAGCCTGGCTGCTGACCCTCTCCTTGTGGTGGTGCCATGGGATGGACGACGCGAGACACCCCAGTCATTGAAGATTTTATATTTACAATAAATGAATATTTAAGCAATGGAGCCGAAGCAGAGATACTTGGTCTCCAGATACTCTTCCAGGCCCTCGCTGGCCCCTTCCCGACCGAGCCCCGACTCCTTGATGCCGCCAAAGGGCGCCAATTCGGTCGAGATGATCCCCTCGTTGATGCCGACCATGCCGTATTCCAGCTGCTCGGCCACCCGCCAGACGCGGGCGATGTCGCGGCCATAGAAGTAGGCGGCGAGGCCGTAGGGGGTGTCGTTGGCGATGGCGATGGCCTCGGCCTCGGTCTCGAAGCGCACCAGAGGGGCCACGGGGCCGAAGATCTCCTCCTGCAGTATGGGGTTGTCCGGGGCCACGCCGGTCAGGATGGTGGGGTGGTAGAAGATCGGACCGGCGGGATGGGCTTGCCCCCCCACCAGGACCCTGGCACCGGCGGCCTCTGCCTGGTTGACCAGGGAGGCAACCTTGTCGGCGGCGGCGGCATTGATGAGGGGGCCAATCTGGGTACCCTCACCCATGCCATCCCCCACCTTGAAGCTGCGTACCGCGGCGGCCAGCTTCTCGGCGAAGGCGTCATGGACACTGGCCTGCACCAGGATGCGGTTGGCACAGACGCAGGTCTGGCCGGCGTTGCGGTATTTGGAGGCGAGCGCACCGGCCACGGCGGCGTCGAGGTCGGCATCGTCAAACACGATGAAGGGGGCGTTGCCGCCGAGCTCCAGAGAGAGCCGCTTCATGGTGTCGGCGCACTGGCGCATCAAGAGCTTGCCGATGCGGGTGGAGCCGGTGAAGGAGAGCTTGCGCACCGTCTTGTTGCTGCACAGCTCGTTGCCCACGGCGGCCGCCTGATGGGAGGTGACGATGTTGATGACCCCGGCGGGGATGCCCGCCTGCTCGGCCAGAGCCGCCAGCGCCAGCGCGCACAGGGGCGTCTCGGCGGCGGGCTTGATGACGATGGTGCAACCGGCGGCCAGCGCCGGCCCCGCCTTGCGGGTGATCATGGCGATGGGGAAGTTCCAGGGGGTGATGGCGGCCACGACCCCAACCGGCTGCTTGATGGTGGCCAGACGCCTGTCACCGCTGAAGCCCGGGATGGTGCGGCCATAGGCGCGCTTGCCCTCTTCCGCGAACCACTGGATGAAGCTGGCGCCGTACGCCACTTCCCCCCTGGCCTCGGCCAGGGGTTTGCCCTGCTCGCAGGTCATGATGCGGGCCAGTTCATCCTGGTTGGCCATGATGAGCTCGAACCAGGCGTAAAGCTTGTTGCTGCGCTCCTTGGCGGTGAGGGCCGCCCAGGCGGGCTGGGCCCGGTGAGCCGCCGCGATGGCGAGCCGGGTATCCGCCTCGTCCATGTCGGGTACCTGGGTGATGAGCTGGCCGGTCGCCGGGTTCAGAACCTCGAACCGGCGTCCGCTCCGGGCCTCGCACCAGCGGCCATCCATATAGGCAAGGGATTTGATCAGGGAGAGTGCGGGTTGTGATGCTGACATAGATAGGAAGCCTCGATTGTGGGTCTGGGTGGCCAACTCATCCCGTGGTGCCACCGTATAGAATAATAAGCACGTAACGACCATAAAGTGAGCCGAAATGTTTTTCAAGTGTTAAATATATTTGAGTGAAAGGTACGCTGCATGCTAGAAATGGGGCTGTCAGGACGATTCTTGCGTTCCTCATCGTGTGGGGTGTGCAAAATAATGAACGCTCTCAGCTGTGCAGGATAACGAACAGAGGGCCGAGGTTGACGTATTATTTTAACCAGTCGTCACAAGGTATTCGAATGGCCATACAAGGAGGTGGGGATGCAGCAACCACAAGGCGAGGTCCAGTGGCAGACCATGACGGATAACCCCTTGTCTGACAAAGGGATGGATAAAACCATGGGAGAGCGGCTCGCCCTCCTTCGCCGTAGTCTCGGGCTCTCCCAGCGCCGGGCCGCCGAGCTGAGCGGGCTGACCCATGGCGCCATCTGCATGATAGAGCAGAACAAGGTGAGCCCCTCGGTCGCCTCGTTGCAAAAATTGCTCTGCGTCTACGAGCTGCCGCTCTCCCGCTTCTTCGCCGAAGAGGAGGCGCGGGCGCCGAGCGTGGTGATCAAGGCCGATCAACTCATCGAGCTGGGCAGCCAGGGGGTCTCCATGAAGCTGGTGCACAACGGCAACAATCGTCGTCAGCTCGGCTTCATGCTGGAGACCTATGCCCCTGGCACGGACACCGGGGGACAGGTCAAGCATCTGGGGGAGGAGGTGGGCACCGTGCTGGAGGGCTCGGTCGTGCTGAGTCTGGCCGGGCAGACCTATCAGCTCAGCGCCGGAGACAGCTATGTGATCGATACCGGCGAGCCCCACAGCTTCAGCAACCCGTCGGGGCAGGTCTGTCGCATCGTCAGCGCCCACACCCCCGCCAGCTTTTGAGATTGAACAGCGCGAATATTGGAAACGAACCGGTAAGGAAACAGGGATCATGACCGAACATGTAAAGAGTTACTACGCAGCCAGCGCCAATCAGCACGCGCCCTACCCGACACTGACCGAGCAACTGGAGTGCGACGTCTGTGTCATCGGGGCGGGCTATACCGGCCTCTCCAGTGCGTTGCATCTGGTGGAGAAGGGCTACAAGGTGGTGGTGCTGGAGGCGGCCCGGGTCGGCTTCGGGGCCAGCGGTCGCAATGGCGGCCAGATCGTCAACTCCTACAGCCGCGACATCGACACCATAGAAGCGAATTGCCCGCCGGATCAGGCCAGGCTGCTCGGTTCCATGCTGTTTGAAGGGGGCCAGATCATCCGCGAGCGGATCAAACGCTACAACATCCAGTGCGATCTGCAGGAGGGCGGGGTCTTTGCCGCCGAGACCGAGAAGCAGCTTCACGAACTCAAGGCGCAATATGAGCGCTGGCAGAAGTGGGGCAACGACAAGCTGGAGCTGCTCGATGCCGACGGGGTGCGCGAGGTGGTGGCAAGCGATCGCTACGTCGGCGCCCTGCTCGACAAGAGTGGCGGCCATATCCATCCCCTCAATCTGGCACTGGGGGAGGCGGAAGCCATTCGTATGCAGGGTGGGCAGATCTTCGAACAGTCCGCCGTCACCAGCATCACACCCGGTCAACCGGCTCTGGTCAAAACCGCCAAAGGGGCGGTCAAGGCCCGCTTCGTGGTGGTGGCGGGCAATGCCTACCTCGGCAACCTGGTGCCCGAGCTTGCCGGCAAGAGCATGCCGTGCGGCACGCAAGTCATCGCCACCGAGGTGCTGGGGGAGGAGCGGGCCCGTTCGTTGCTGCCGCAAAACTACTGTCTGGAAGATTCCAACTACCTGCTCGACTACTACCGTACTTCCGGTGATCACCGGCTCATCTACGGCGGCGGCGTGGTCTACGGCGCGCGGGATCCGGCGGACATAGAGCGGCTGATCATCCCCAAGATGCTGAAGACCTTCCCGCAGCTCGCGGGGGTCAAGGTGGAATACACCTGGACCGGCAACTTCCTGCTCACCCTGTCGCGCCTGCCGCAGTTTGGTCGCATCGGCCCCAACATCTACTACATGCAGGGTTACAGCGGTCACGGCGTTACCTGTACCCATCTGGCGGGCAAGCTGCTCTCCGAGGTGCTGAGCGGTCAGGCGGAGCGCTTCGATGCGTTTGCCAAGCTGCCGCACTACCCCTTCCCGGGTGGCCGCCTGCTGCGTATCCCCTTCACCGCCGCCGGCGCCGCCTGGTACACCTTGCGAGATCGGCTGGGGGTATAAAGTCACTCCGTTATCAATAACGGGACAAGCAGGGGGCTGCTGTCACCTGGCGGTCATCAAGATGAGTGAGCATGGGAGCATGCTGGGGATAGAGGGGGTCCTCTTCCCAGTCAGGATCCATACTCTCTTGGAGTCTCCCATGCGCTGCTATCTGGCCAGCCTGTTTGTTCTGTTGCTGACGCTGCCTTGGTGGACGCCGCCCGACTGGTCAGTGACGCCTGCCAGCAAGATGGAAGTGCAGGCCGCACGGCTGGAACAGATTGAACGCCAACATTGGCGGTTGGCTCGCCCGGCAGTGCAATCTCATCCCTGAGAGTTACTGCCAGTCCCAATCAATCAGGCCGCCCACGGGCGGCCTGATTGATTGGGCAGGCATGGCGCCTGCCTGCGGGCTGAGGCGTTTGTCCTTACTCAGTCACCTCTGGCAACCCCTTCCCGGCGCGGATCTGCGGCGCCAAACCAGCCGCTGGCATTGCGCTGTACCCCTTGCAACCCCGAGGTCTGCTCGCTGAGCACGATCTCGTGACCCCTGGCCCTTAGCCCCTGGATAACGGCCTCGGGCGTGCGCCCTTGCTCCAGCTCGGTGGGGCCGTTGCGGCTGCCAAAGTTGGGCAGGTTGATGGCCTGCTGCAGGTTCAGCCCCCAGTCCTGGGTGCCGAGCAGCACCTTGCCCACGTAGTTGATGATGGCCGAGCCACCCGGGGAGCCCAGGCTCATCTCCAGCTGCTTGCTCTGCTTGTCAAACACCAGCAGGGGCGACATGGAGGAGCGCGGGCGCTTGCCGGGCTCCACCCGGTTGGCCACCGGCAGGCCGGCTGCGTCCATCGAGGTGAAGGAGAAATCGGTGAGCTGGTTGTTGAGCAGGTAGCCGTTGACCATCAGCCTGGAGCCGAAGCCGTCCTCGATGGAGCTGGTCATGGAGACCGCCATGCCGTCTCCATCCACGATGGAGACGTGGCTGGTGGAGGGCAGCTCGGGGGTGGCATCCTGGCCACGGGCCAGTGCTCGTGGCGGGGTGCCCGGTTGGGCGACGCCCATGGATGTCTCCCCGATGAGGCGACCCCGCTCTGCGAGATAGCCCTTGTCCAGCATGCCGCGCACCGGCACCGAGACGAAGTCGCCGTCGGCCACGTACTGGTTGCGGTCGGCGAAGGCGAGCCGCGCCGCCTCGCTGTAAAGGTGGATGGCATCGCTCGACGCCGCCAGCTGGCCGTCCGCCCCCTGTACCGGCCTGAGGGCCGCCATGTCGCGGCTCTCCAGCATGCCGAAGATCTGGCCGAGGGCCAGGGTGCCGGAGGAGGGGGTCGGGAAGCCGCACACTTCGCTCTGGCGATAGTCAAAGCAGAGGCCGTCCCGCAGCCTGGCGCTGTAGCTGGCGAGATCCGCGGCGCTCAGCACCCCGGGATTGGTGGGATGGGCGTGCACCTTGGCCACCATGGCTTCGGCGATGGGCCCTCGATAGAAGGCATCGGCACCGTCCCGTGCCAGCGTCCTGAGTACCTCGGCCAGTGCCGGGTTGGTGAGGCGGGTGCCCGCCGCCCTGGGGCTGCCGTCCGCCTGATAGAAATAGGCCCTGGCCTCGGGGTCTTTGGCCAGATAAGGATCCTTGGCGAGCAGGGTGGCGAGGCGAGGGCTTATCACAAAGCCCTGCTCTGCCAGGGTGATGGCGGGCTCGAACAGGCTGGCCCAGGGCAGCTTGCCATAGCGCTCGTGAGCCAGGGCCAGTGCGCGCACCGTGCCGGGGGCGCCGACCGAGCGGCCACCCACAACGCCGTCGTAGAACGCCATCGGTTTGCCATCCTTCATGAACAGTTGATCCGTGGCCGCTGCTGGTGCCGTCTCACGGCCATCCACGGCCGCCACCTGCTTGCCATCCCACACCAGCATGAGGGAGCCGCCACCGATCCCGGAGGATTGCGGCTCCACCAGAGTCAGTACCAGCTGGACGGCGATGGCCGCATCGACGGCGCTGCCTCCCGCCTTGACGATCTGGTAGCCCGCATCCACCGCCAGCGGGTTGGCCGCGGCCACCATGAAGTCGCGCCCCTGCCAGCCCGGCTTGTCGGTCCAGCCGCTGGCCGCCTCCGGGGCGATCAGGGTCTGGGGAGGGGGGACATAATGAAAGGCACTCTGGGGGGCGCAGCCGGTGAGCAGGCCGAAGGCGACCAGCAGGGCGAGGGGTTTGAGGGACATGACAGGCTCCTTGTCGGTTTCTTGTTCACCCGTCGAAATGTGGCACAGTTGGAGCCTGATTGAAAGATTGTCTTTATACTCATGTGGTTACAAAAATATCAAGGAGGGGCCCAGGATGCACAAGGAGAGTCTGGTGAGGCGTTGCGTGACGGGGCTGCTATGCCTGCTGCTGGCCGCCTGCGGGGAGCCAGGGTTCAGACCCCTGGCGGCGGGGGAGACCATATTGGCATTTGGAGACAGCCTGACCGAGGGGCGCGGGGTCAATCCGGCCC
Source organism: Aeromonas media (assembly GCF_020423125.1). Lineage (NCBI taxonomy): Bacteria > Pseudomonadati > Pseudomonadota > Gammaproteobacteria > Aeromonadales > Aeromonadaceae > Aeromonas > Aeromonas media. Next base: position 3,151,264 of record NZ_CP075564.1, on the reverse strand, counting down.
AGAGCTACCCCAGCGTACTGGCGAGCCTGAGCGGTCACCCCGTCATCAATGGCGGGGTCTCGGGGGAGTTGAGCCGGGCCGGGCGGGCCCGCCTGCCCGGGTTGCTGGCCGAGCACAGGCCCGCCCTGGTCATCTTGCTGGAGGGGGGGAATGACATACTGCACGGCAGCGGGGAGGGGGCGCTCAAGGCCAATCTCGCCGCCATGATAGAGGCGGTACAGGGCAGCGGTGCCCAGGTGCTGCTGGTGGCCGTGCCCCGCAAGTCCCTGTTTGCCGATGGTGCGCCCCTTTACGGGGAGCTGGCAGAGCAGTACGGACTGGTGCTGGACAACGACAGCCTTGGCGAGTTGCTGCGCACTCCCGGGCTCAAGTCCGACGCCGTGCACTTGAACGCGCAGGGATATGGCGCCCTGGCCGAGCGGCTGCACCGGCTGCTGCAGGCCTGCGGCGCGCTCTGAGGCACTGGCTCTCATCGTGTCGGCGCCGCCGCCCGGGATCAAAAAAACCGCCATCAGGCGGTTTTTTTACAGGCAAGGGACAACTCAGAGGGACTGCTCTTCGCCACCCAGGGCGGCAAACAGCGCCGGGATGAACTGGGCCAGCTCGGCGGTCACCAGGGCGAAGTCCGCATCCAGACGGGCGGCGGGATCCTCGCTGGTCACGTCGTCGTTCTGCTCGCGCAGCTCCTCGCTGAACTTGAGGCGCTTGATGGAGAGATCGTCCCCCAGCACGAAGCTCAGGGTCTCGCCCCAGTTCAGGGCCAGCTTGGTCACCAGCTTGTCGTTGGCCAGGTGATTCTTGATCTCGTCGCTCATCAGATCCTGCTGCTTGCAGCGGATGATGCCGCCGTGCTCCATGGCACTGCGCAGCTCGGCCTCGTCTTCCAGGGTGAAGCTGGCGGGCAGATTACCCTCGTTCAACCACTCGGTCATGGTGATCTCTGGCGGGTTCTTGAGGGCCACCGGCACCACCGGAAGGGTGCCGATGCTCTTGCGCAGCAACGCCAGCAGATCGTCCGCCTTCTTGGCGGAGCCTGCGTCCACCACCATCAGGTTGTCGGCGGGACTTATCCAGGCGAAGGTCTGGCTGGTGCGGCTGAAGGCGCGGGGCAGCAGGGTATGCATGATCTCCTCCTTCAGCGCCTCCTTCTCCTTCTTCTTGAGGGCGCGGCCCTGCTCGAATTCGATCGCTTCCACCTTCTCCGCCAGCATCTCCTTGACCACGGTGCCCGGCAGCATCTTCTCTTCCTTGCGGGCGCAGAGCAGGATGTGGCCAGAGGCTGAATGGGTCAGAGTGGAGCCGAATTTACCGAGGGGCTTGACCCACCCGAACCGGGAGATGTCCTGACTGCCGCACGGGGTGAAGGCACAGGCCTCGAGCTGGGTTTCCAGCTGATCCACGGTCAGGTCAAAGGGGCGGGTAAAGCGATAAATCTGCAGGTTTTTAAACCACATGGCGTCCTCGGTCTCATAGATTGTCCGGCGGGCATTGTACTAGAGAGGCGCTTTGTGATCAGCCAATCATTCTCGCTAAATAAAGGGCGATCGACTTCACATGGCCTCATCTTGACCGCCCGTCTCGTCATCGAACTCCCCTAGACTGCGAGTGTTCAGATTGTTAACAAGGATGCGAATATGTTGAGAGCGAGCCGGCCGGAAGACATGGAAGAGATCGTCGAGATCTGGCTGCTGGCATCCTTGCAGGCCCATGATTTCGTTGACGCTTCCTGCTGGTGGCAGGCTCAGGAGGAACTGCGTACCCGCTACCTCGATCACGCCCGCATCTGGGTGTTCGAGGAGCGCGGCGAGCTGCTCGGTTTCATGGCGCTGGTGGATGACTACCTGGCGGCCCTCTTCGTGCGACCCGACCGCCAGGGGCGCGGGGTCGGCCATGCCCTGCTGCAGGAGGCCAAGCAGCAGGGGGGGGCGCTCCATACCCGGGTCTTCGTGGAAAACGAGCCGGCGGTGCGCTTCTATCGCCGCCACGGATTCAGGGTGGGGAATGAAGTCTCGGATCCCCTGACCGGCCATCCCCAGTATGAGATGCATTGCCAGCCCGTCTGAATCTGACGTCAGCGGCCTGTTTTGCTTGAAAAAAGAGGGGCGTATCCTCATCTTGTCCTCATCGGGTACCACTGGCACCTCCCCTCTTATCTTTCGAGCCGTTTTTCATGAAGATCCTGCACACAGCCGACTGGCACCTTGGCCATCAACTCCATGGCCATGAGCGCCGCTTCGAACACGATGCCTTTCTCGACTGGCTGACCGACACCATCAAGACGCGGCAGATCGACGCCCTGCTGGTAGCAGGGGATCTGTTTGATACCGCCAATCCGCCAGCCAGCGCCTGGCAGCAGCTCTATCGCTTCCTGGCCAGGCTGCGCGCCGAGATGCCTCACCTCAACATGGTGCTGATCGGCGGCAACCACGACTCCCCCTCCAAGCTGGACGCCCCCCACGAGCTGCTGCGGGCCTTCGACCTGCATCTGGTGGGCAGCATCAGCCGGGACGGGGAGGGCAAGCTCGAAATCGATCGCCTGCTGGTGCCGCTGCAAGACAAGGAGGGCAAGGTCGCCGCCTGGTGCGCTGCCGTGCCTTTTCTTCGCAGCAGCGATCTGCGGGTGGAGCCGCTCGAAGAGGGGCAGGATCGGCTGATCGAGGGGGTTCGTCAGATCTATCAGGACGTGCTGGCGCAAGGCCGCACGCGCTGCGAGCCCGGCCAGGCCCTTATCGCCATGGGCCACGCCTACCTGGCGGCGGGCCAGCTCTCCGAGCTCTCCGAGCGGCGGGTGCTGGGGGGCAACCAGCACGCCCTGCCTGCCGACATCTTCGCCGCCGCCGACTACACGGCCCTTGGCCATCTCCATCTGGCCCAGAGCCCGGCCGAGGGGGTGCACTACAGCGGCTCGCCGCTGCCGCTCTCCCTCGCCGAGGCCAACTACAACCACCAGGTGCTGGAGGTCAGGTTTGAGGGGGGCAAGTTGGCGGGGCTGGAGCGGATCCCTGTGCCCCGAGCGGTGGAGATGATCCGCCTGCCCCAGAGCACACTCGAGGAGGCGCTGAAAGCCATAGAGGCACTCTCCCTGCCTGACTGCCCCCAGCAGGCGCAGCCCTTCCTCGAGGTGCGGCTGCTGCTGCCCAAGCCCGAGGCCCGCATCCGCGAGCGCATTCTGGCGGCCATGGTGGGCAAGCCGGTGCGTCTGGCCCGCATCAGCACCCAGTATCAGGGCTCGGGGGAGGGGCTGGCCGATGGCCGCGAGCGGCGCAGGTTGGATGAGCTATCTCCCACAGAGGTGTTCCGTCTCTGCTATCAGCGGCAGTTCGAGGGGGAGCCGGCGGCCGAGCTGGTCGCCTCGTTTGAAGAGATCCTGGAGCAGGTGAAGGAATCCAACCCATGAAAATCTTGTCTCTTGCAGGGGAAAACCTGGCCAGCCTGACCGGCGCTTTCACCATCGACTTCGCAGGTGGCACTTTGGGGGCTGCCGGGCTCTTTGCCATCACGGGCAACACAGGTGCGGGCAAGAGCACCTTGCTCGACGCCATCTGCCTCGCCCTCTATGACGAGATGCCGCGCTTTATCGCCAATCGCAAGAATGTTGAGAAAATTGGCCGAGCGGATGAAGACGAAAAAGAAAAATTAACCGCCAATGATGTGAAAAATATCCTCAGCCGCGGCCACGCCAGCGGCTGTGCCGAGGTGCAGTTCCGCGGCTGTGACGGCCGCATCTGGCTGGCGCGCTGGGCGGTGCGCCGTGCCCGCAATCGCTCGGAAGGGCGCTTTCAGGCCCAGGAGCGCAGCCTGACCGACGTCGAGTCGGGGCAGGTTTTCTCCGGCAGCAAGCGGGAGCTGCAGGATCGCATCGACGAGCTGGTGGGCCTCTCCTGGGAGCAGTTCCGCCGCGCAGTGATACTGCCGCAAGGGGAGTTCGCCGCCTTCCTCAAGTCGAGCGCCGATGAGCGCTCAGCCCTGCTCGAGCGGATGACGGGCACCGAGCTCTACTCCGCCATCTCCATCCAGACCCATGAGCGGGCACGGGCCGAGCAGCAGGCGCTGGCAACCATACAGCAGCGGCTCGGTGACGTGGCCTTGATGGACGACGAGACGCGCGAGCACTGGGTCGCCCAGCAGCTGAGTCTCTCCACCAGCCTCAAGCACGAGCAGCAGCAGCGTCAGCTGTTGCAGGACTTGCGGGATCTCAACGGACGGATTGCCGCCCAGTTGCAGGCCTGCGGGGAGGGGCAGAAGGCGCTGATCGCCGCCGAGGCAGCCCATGGCGAGGCGGCGCCCGGGCGGGAAGAGTTTGCCCGCGCCGAGCAGGCCCAGGTGGCCCGCGCCGATCACGACGAACTTGCTCGCCTCACCCTGGAGGTGCAGCAGCAGGAGCAGCAGATAGGCCAACTTGCGCCCCAGCTGGAGCAGGTTGAACCCGTGTTGCAGCAGGCCGCGCTGCGCGAACAGCAGCTGCTGGCCGACAAGATTGCCGCAGAGCGGGAGTGGGGCGCCCTGCAACCCGAGCTCAAGCGGGCGCAGGAGCTCGATACCCGGCTCAAGGAGAAGAGCCAGCAGTTGCAGGAGACCCGGCAGCAGGGGACCCAGGCACGCGCCCTGCAACTGGAACTGCAGCAGGAGTGGCAGCAGCAGGCGAGCCGGGTCGAGGCCCTGACGGTGCGCCGTCAGCAGTGGGCTCTGTGGCTCGAGGAGCGCAAGGCCCTGGCCCCACTGGCGCGCCAGTGGCAGCCTTTGCTGGCAACCATCCAGGACTGGGCGGCGGACAGGGAGCTGCTACAGCGCGTGTTGCAAAGCCGCGAGCACAAGGGCCATGCCCTGCGGGATCTCGCCAGCCGGCTGGCGCAGGGACAGCAGGAGCGCGACGACTGGCAGCAGGAGCAGGCGCGATTGCAGCAACAGCAGCACGAGTTGCAGGAGCAGCAGTGGGAGATCCGCCTTGCCAAGGCGCAGGAGCAGTGGCAGCAGCAGACCGAACAGCTGGGCCAGCTGCATCAGTTGTTGGAGCTGGCTGATTATGGCCGCAATCACGGCGAGCAGCATGGCCGTTTGCAGCAGGAGATCGCCCAGCTGGAGCAGGCCCTGAGCCGGCTGACCACGCTCGGCGGCGAGCTGGCGCCGGCCCGCGAGCGGCTCGCCCTGCAGCGAGACGAGGCGCGCCACGCGCTGGAGCAGTCTCGCGCCATCGCCAGTTTCGAGCAGTATCGCCACATCCTGAACGATGGTGAACCTTGTCCCCTCTGCGGCGCCGAGGAGCACCCCTACAGTCAGAGCCAGCCGCAGGTGGCGGGCATTCTGGGTCAGCTGGCGGATCGATCCCGCAGCCTCGAGCTCGAGTGGGAGCGACTCAATCGTCAATACATCCAGTGCGAGAGCGAACGCCAGGAGCTGGCACGCCAGCTGGCGGCGCGCCGCCAGCATCTGCCGGAGCTGGATGCCCGCGCCGAACAACTGACCTTGCGTTGGCAGCAGCTCGGCGGTGCCAAGTTGCTGGGCCATCCGTTGCCACTGAATCAGAATCAAGCCGATTCCCTGACCAAGTGGAGCGAGCTGATGAGTTCCCTGCTTGGCCGTGGCCAGACTCTGGAGCATGGGCTGGCCCAGAGCCAGCAGCAACTGCGTGAGGCCCAGTTCGGCCAGCAGCAGTTGCAGGCCGTGCGCCAGCAGCTGAGCCAGCTGACCGCCCGCCATCAGCAGTTTGAGCAGCAATGGCAGGAGGCGGAGCGGCAGAAGGTTGAGTGGGAGGCCGAGCTGAAGGCTCTGGCCGAACAGGAGGCATCCTTGCGTCAGCGCCTGGCACAGGGTGAGGCCCGTCTCGATCAACAAATGGGGGCCGAACCCTGGCGCCAGTGGCTTGGTAGCCAGCAATGGCTGGCGTGGCAGCAGACCTGCGAGGAGTATCTGCACGGACAGAATGAGTGGGAGCAGCTTGGCGGCGAGCTGGCCACTCTGACCCCGGTCTTGAGCGCCCAGGAGGCGCGGCTGCAAAGCCAGAACGAGCTGCTGCACAAGCTGGAGCGCGACTACAAGGAGGCGGAGCAGCAGCGTCAGGGGCTGCTCGCCAGCCGGGAGGCCTGCCTCGGGGGCCGCGCCATCACCCTGATCGAGCAGGAGTGGCAGCAGCGATTGCAACTGGCGGCCAGTCAGCTCGAGGAGGCGGTGACGGCGCTGCGGGTCGCCCGGGAGAAGCAGACCGAGCTCAAGGCGAGGCTAGCCCATCTCGAGCAGGACAGGCAGGTGAGCAGCCGTCGTCGCCGCGAGGCGCTGGGGCGCTGGGCGGCCCATGCTGGTACTCTCGGCATCGCCGAATATGATCTGCGTCGGCTGCTGGCCATCACGCCGGATGAGCTCAGGGCTCGCCGTATCGCCTTGCAGCGCCTGGATGATGCCCTGGCCGAGGCCCGCACCCGGTTGGCCGAGCGTCAGCGGGCGCTGGCCCAGGAGGAGGCCAAGCTGGCGCGCTATCGGGAGCATCATGGGGAGCTGACCGCCCTCACGGCCGAGGCCCTTGCCGAGTGTCTGGGCGCCTGCGAGGCTCGCTGCCGCGAGCTGGAAGAGCAGCTGTTCCAGTGCAAGAGCACGCTGGCCCAGGCCGAGGCGGCGGCGCTGAAGGCGGGGAGCCTGCAGGAGGACTTGGCGGCCCAGCAGGCGGTGGCGGATCACTGGCTGCAACTGTCCGAGCTTATCGGCTCCGCCAGCGGCGCCAAGCTGCGCACCTTCGCCCAGAGCCTCACGCTCGAACGTCTATTGTTGGAGGCCAACGCCCAGCTCGGCGAGCTGTCGCCGCGCTATCGACTGGAGCGGGTGCCCGGCACGGATCTGGCGCTGCAGGTGGTGGATCTGGACATGGGGGACGAGGTGCGCTCCGTGGACTCCCTCTCCGGCGGCGAGAGCTTCCTGGTGTCGCTGGCGTTGGCGCTGGCGCTCTCCAGCCTGTCGTCGCGCCAGACCCAGGTCGAGTCGCTCTTCATCGACGAGGGGTTTGGCACCCTGGATCCTGACAGCCTGGATCTGGCGCTCTCCAGCCTGGACTCCCTGCAGGCTGCGGGCCGCCAGATCGGGGTCATCTCCCACGTTCAGACCCTGGTGGAGCGGATCGGCGTGCAAATAAGGGTTGAGGCCCTCGGCGGCGGCGAAAGCCGGGTGGTGCTGCCCTGATGGTGGTGTTTGAGCCATGACAAAAGGCCCCTGTCAAAGGGTCCTTTTGTTGGAGTGCAACCCGTCGCCGGTTATTTGCGCTCGGGCAGCATATTGGTCAGGGTGCTGTCTTTGAGCACGTGGTGGTGATAGAGGGCGGCCCCTGCGTGCAGGGCAATCAGGGCATAACCCAGGTTGGCCAGCGTCTCGTGCAGATCCTTGATGGTCCCTTTCAGGCCATCATCCGGTCCTATCAGCGCGGGCAACTCAAATCCGAAGAAGGGGATGGGTTTGCCACCCGCGCTCAGCAGCAGCCACCCCAGCAGCGGGGTGAGTATCAGGAAGCCATAGAGGGCCAGATGGGCGAGGTGGCCGAGCTTGAGCATCAGCGGTGAAGGGGCGGGCAGGATGCGCGGTGAGGGGCTGCCAAAACGCACCAGCAGCCGCACCACTACCAGCGCCAGGATCAGCAAGCCCACCATGAAGTGAAACTCCTTCATCAGGTCGCGTCCGGCCGAGCCCTTGGGGAAAATATCCCTGAACTCCATCAGCCCATAGACGGCCATCATCAGCAACAGGGTCAGCCAGTGCAGGCCGATGCTCAGGCTGCCATAACGTTGTTCCGTATTCTTCAGCATCTTTATCTCCTTGCGGAGGGCGCATTCCATCGCCCTGATCCATCCCGTCACGCATGGCGCCGGGATCCCGTGGTTTCCACTCCCATGCTACAAGGCTTGTCGGGCAATGCCTTGATCTCGACCGCGCTTTTGCATCGGATTCCCCTTGTCCGGTCAGGGAACTAGCTAGCCCCTGATGGTTGAGAGCAGGCGGACCTAAGGTGTTGCCCATAAAAAAACCGAAGCACATGGCTTCGGTTTTTTGTTGCAGCAGCTGGCACCAGCCAGCAGCGCATTATTTCTTGATGCGGATAACCGGGGTCTCGCCCACGGTCACGGCGCCAGTCATCTTGATCAGCTCTTTGATCTCGTCCATGTTGGAGATGACGACCGGAGTCAGGGTAGACTTCGCCTTCGCTTCCAGTACGGCCAGATCGAACTCGATGATGGTATCACCGCGCTTGACCTTCTGACCTTCCTGGGCGATACGGGTGAAGCCTTCGCCTTTCAGTTCGACGGTGTCGATACCGAAGTGAACGAACAGCTCGATACCAGAGTCGGATTCCAGAGAGAACGCATGGTTGGTCTCGAAGATCTTGCCGATGGTGCCGTCGCACGGGGCAACCATCTTGTTGCCAGCCGGCTTGATGGCGATGCCGTCACCGACGATCTTCTCGGCGAAGACAACGTCAGGCACATCTTCGATGGGCACGATTTCGCCAGACAGCGGTGCAAAAATTTCGATGCCGCCGGTGTCAGAACTGTCATCGGAAACCAGTTTCTTCAGTTTATCAAACAGACCCATAGTAAAAGCTCCTAGAGATGATTGTCGCTGTTTGCAGCCGATCTTAGCAGACTGCCTTCTGCTTAATAAAGTTATCTACGCAGGCTTCGATTTCGGCGGCGGTCGCATAGCTCAGTGCCTGGTCTGCCATTGCCTTGACATCTTCGAAGTTGGTGTTGCGGATAAGCTTCTTGATACGCGGTACAGAGATGGCGCTCATGGAGAACTCATCCAGACCCATACCCAGCAGCAGCAGAGTGGCGCGTTCGTCACCAGCCAGTTCACCGCACATACCGGTCCACTTGCCATTGTCATGGGAAGCGTCGATTACCATCTTGATCAGGGTCAGGACGGAGGGTGACAGCGGGTTGTACATGGCGGAAATCATCTCGTTACCACGATCGACGGCCAGGGTGTACTGGGTCAGGTCGTTGGTACCGATACTGAAGAAATCCACTTCCTTGGCAAGATGATGAGCCATCACGGCAGCAGCCGGGGTCTCGATCATGATACCCACTTCGATGGATTCATCAAAGGCTTTGCCGTCGGCACGCAGTTCAGCCTTCAGCTGCTCTACGGTGGCCTTGAGGCTGCGGAACTCTTCGACGGAGATGATCATCGGGAACATGATGCGCAGCTTGCCGAAGGCTGAGGCGCGCAGGATGGCCTTCAGCTGGGCGTGCATGATGTCTTCACGATCGAAGAAAATACGCACGGCACGCCAGCCCAGGAAGGGGTTCATCTCTTTCGGGAAATTCATGTAGGGCAGTTCTTTGTCGCCGCCGATGTCCATGGTACGGACGATGATCGGCTGATCCGGCATGGCCTCTGCCACTTCTTTGTAGGCCTTGAACTGCTCGTCTTCGGTCGGCAGCGCATCGCGGTCCATGAACAGGAACTCGGTGCGGTACAGACCCACGCCTTCGGCGCCATTGCGGATGGCGCCCTCGGTATCCTTGACGGTACCTATGTTGGCGCACACTTCGACCTGATGGCCATCGAGGGTGATGGCAGGCAGATCTTTCAGTTTGGCCAGCTCATCTTTCTCGGCCTGGAACTGGGCCTGGAATTTCTTGGCTTCAGCCAGCTGTTCGGCGGTCGGGTTGATGATGATCTGGTTGTTGATGCCATCCAGTATCAGCATCTCGCCATTGTTGACGCGCGCGGTGATGTCGTTGGTGCCCACGATGGCCGGCAGCTCCAGGGAGCGGGCCATGATGGAAGTGTGAGAGGTGCGGCCACCGATGTCGGTGACGAAGCCCAGCACATATTTCAGGTTGATCTGAGCGGTTTCGGACGGGGTCAGGTCTTTGGCGACCAGGATGACCTCTTCGTCTATGGTGCTCAGGTTGACAACGGCGATGCCCAGCACGTTCTTCACCAGACGGGTTCCGATGTCACGGAAGTCGGTGGCGCGCTCACGCAGATAGGGGTCGTCCAGCTCGGCCATCATCTTGGCGTACTGTTCGATCACTTCATAGATGGCTTTGTCGGCGGACGCCTTGTTGTCTTTGATGAAGGATCTGATATCCCCTTCCAGCTCCTCATCTTCGAGCAGCATGATGTGGCCTTCGAAGATGGCCTCTTTTTCTTCACCGAAGGTACGACCGGCCATCTCTTTGATGGCTTCCAGCTGTGCGGCTGACTTGGTGCGGGCTTCGAGGAAGCGGTTGATCTCGGCGTCAATCTGGTCGGCAGAAATCTTGCCCTGATTGATAACGATTTCATCTTCTTTCAGAAGAAGCGCCTTACCGAATGCGATACCGGGGGACGCAAGAATGCCAGATATCATAATCCTTCCTATTAAAACGACTGTGGGGGAGGAATTAAGCTGGATTACTCCAGCTCGTCCATCAGGGCAACCAGCTTCTCAACGGCTTTCTGAGCGTCCGGGCCGTCGGCCTGGATGGTCACGTTGGTGCCTTTGGTCAGGCCCAGGGTCTGCAGCTTGAACAGGCTCTTGGCGCTGGCGGATTTGCCACCGGAGACCACAGTGATCTCGCTTTGGAATTCTTTGGCTTCTTTCACGAACTGAGCTGCGGGACGGGTGTGCAGGCCGTTTTCAGCAGTAATAACAACAGACTTCTCGTACATGGTTTCACCCCATATTATTGATATTGTGTGGAGAGATGGTCGCTAATGAGGCTTCCTGTCTCACCGTGTCAGTATGGATATGTTGTAAAGTAACGAAATCAGACCTGCAATGGTTTAATCCAGGTCAATTTTCTGTGCAGTATTCGGCGCCCTGGCTAAGTCTTTTTCGTCATCGGGCTACAAGCCGCGTCAGGTCTGGCCTGAAATTAATTTATAACGAAAAATAACACTTTGTTACCTTGTGATACCTAGCCGGTAAACACCTCGTGACGCCGCACAGGATATGAGATTTATCACAGAATGTCTGCTTTTTTTGTCACACCCAAGTTTGTTATTTTACCCCAAAAAATAAGGGGTCGACTGACACTGATGGCTACTGAGTTTAGCGCATAATGAAAACGGCGCCCCCAGAGGCGCCGTTGTTTTGGTGTAATGCGATCAATTACTGTTGCAGTTCCTGTTCGCTGAACACGCCGGCGAAGAGGGCACTGGAGAGATAACGCTCGGCAGCACTCGGCAGCACGACGACGATGGTTTTACCCGCAAATTCCGGCTGCTCGGCCAGACGGGCGGCAGCGACCACGGCGGCGCCGGAGCTGATCCCCGCCAGAATGCCTTCCTCTTCCATCAGGCGGCGAGCCATCTCGATGGACTCCTCGCTGCTCACCTGCTCGACGCGGTCCAGCAGGGTCAGGTCCAGGTTGCCTGGAATGAAGCCCGCGCCTATGCCCTGGATCTTGTGGGGACCGGGCTTTATCTCTTCGCCCGCCAGTTTCTGGCTGATGACGGGGGATTCGCTGGGTTCGACCGCCACGGAGACGATGGCCTTGCCCTTGGTCTGCTTGATGTAGCGGGAGACCCCAGTGATGGTGCCGCCGGTGCCGACGCCTGCCACAAACACATCCACCTCGCCGTCGGTGGCATCCCAGATCTCGGGGCCAGTGGTCTGCTCGTGGATCTCGGGGTTGGCGGGGTTTTCGAACTGCTGCAGCAGCACATACTTGCCCGGCTCGGATTCGAGGATCTCGTTGGCCTTGGCAATGGCGCCCTTCATGCCCAGCGGGCCTTCGGTCAGCACCAGGTTGGCGCCAAGCGCCTTGAGCAGCTTGCGGCGCTCCAGGCTCATGGTGGCCGGCATGGTCAGGGTGATGGGATAGCCACGGGCCGCAGCCACGAACGCCAGGGCAATGCCCGTGTTACCGCTGGTAGGCTCGATGATCTCCTTGCCCTTGGTCAGCACGCCGCGTTTCTCGGCATCCCAGATGAGATTGGCGCCGATCCGGCACTTGACGCTGAAGCTCGGGTTGCGGCTCTCGATCTTGGCCAGCACGCGGCCCTTGGTAACACGGTTGAGACGAACCAGCGGGGTGTTGCCTATGGTCTGGCTGTTGTCCTCAAAAATTTTGCTCATGGTGCTATCCCTGTGTTTGTTAAGGCGATGAAACAAGATTACCCTGTGGTTTCTGAATGAGAAGTGACGAATCGTTATAACAATATGTTATTACAACATATAGAACTTATTCTCTCTCGCCGAAGGGCCCCTGGGTTCTCCTGCGACCAAAGGAATGGATCTCATGGGATTTGCAGGAAGCAATCGCTATCTCGCATCAAAGTCACTGAGTATGGCCGTCAATGCCGCCATCGTGCTGGAGAAGCCGCTGCTGATCAAAGGTGAACCGGGCACCGGCAAGACGGTGCTGGCGGAGGCGGTGGCCGAGTCGCTCGGTGCCGACCTCATCAGCTGGCACATCAAGTCCACCACCAAGGCCCAGCAGGGGCTCTATGAATACGATGCGGTGGCCCGGCTGCGGGACTCCCAGCTCGGGGATCCGCGGGTAGGGGACATCAACCACTACATCCGCCGCGGCAAGCTGTGGCAGGCCTTCGCTGCCTCGCAGAGGCCGGTACTGCTGATCGATGAAATCGACAAGGCGGACATCGAGTTTCCCAACGATCTGTTGCTGGAGCTGGATCGGATGGAGTTCGATGTCTACGAAACCGGCGAGCGCATCAAGGCGCGCCAGCGTCCGGTGGTCATCATCACCTCCAACAACGAGAAAGAGCTGCCGGACGCCTTCCTGCGCCGCTGTTTTTTCCATTACATCCGCTTCCCCGACAAGGCCGAGATGCAGGCCATCGTCCAGCTGCACCATCCCAACCTCAAGGAGGGCCTGCTCGGCGAGGCGATGGATCTCTTCTTCGAGCTGCGTAATGTGGAGGGGCTGCGCAAGAAGCCCTCCACCTCGGAGCTGCTGGACTGGATCCGCCTGCTGCTGGCCGATGACATCGCCCCCGAGGCGCTGCGCAGCCGGGAGCCTGGCAAGCTGGTGCCCGCTCTCTATGGCGCCCTGCTCAAGACGGAGCAGGACTTGCACCTCTTCGAGAAGCTCGCCTTCCTGGCGCGTCGTGGCGGCTGAATGCTCATCGACTTCTTCCTTCACCTGCGCCGTCACAAGCTGCCCTGCAGCCTGCGCGAGTTGCTGGATCTCCATGGGGCCCTGGCGGCCGGACTCGCCAGCGTGGACATGGACGACTTCTATCGCTTGTCCCGCAGCCTGCTGGTGAAGGACGAGGCTCACTATGATCGCTTCGATCGCGCCTTCGCCGAGTACTACCAGGGGCTGGAGGCCATCCCCTTGCTGCCCGAGACGCTGCCGGACGACTGGTTGCGCCAGGAGTTCGAGCGGTTATTGAGCCCTGAGGAGAAAGCCTTGCTCAGATCCCTCGGCGGGCTCGACAAGCTGCTGGAGACCCTCAACCAGCGCCTGCGCGAACAGAACGCGCGCCACGCCGGCGGCAACAAGTGGGTGGGCACCGGGGGCAGCAGTCCGTTCGGCCATGGCGGCTTCCACCCCGAAGGGATCCGCATGGGGGGAGAAGGCCAGCATGGCAAGGCAACCAAGGTGTGGGAGGCGCGCCATTATCGCAACTTCAGCGACGACTCGCCGCTCGGCCAGCGGGCCATCCAGCTGGCGCTGCGCAAGCTCAGGCGCTGGGTGCGCAAGGGCAATCCCTCGGAGCTGGATCTCGACGACACCATCAGCAGCACGGCCCGCCAGGGCTGGCTCGATGTGAAGCTCAGACCCGAGCGCCACAACGGGGTCAAGCTGCTGGTCTTCTTCGATGTTGGGGGGTCCATGGATGCCCACGTGGCCGAGGTGCAGCGGCTCTTCTCGGCGCTGCGCCACGAGTTCAAGCATCTGGAGTACTTCTATTTTCACAACTGTCTCTACGACTTCGTCTGGCAGGACAACGCCCGCCGGGCCGAGGAGCGTTTTGATACCTTGCGGCTGCTGCGCACCTACGGCAGCGACTATCGGGTGATCCTGGTGGGGGACGCCAAGATGGGTCCCTACGAGATCACCTGGCCCGGTGGCAGCGTAGAGTACTGGAATGAGGAGTCCGGCCAGGTGTGGCTCGGGCGCCTGCAACAACATTTCCCCAAGATGGTGTGGATCAATCCGCTGCCGAGGCAGGAGTGGCTGTGGCACCCCTCCATCAAGTTGATGAATGACGTGATTGGCGGGCGCATGCACCCGCTGACCCTGGCTGGTCTCGCCGGAGCGATCGATCAGCTATGAATCTCTGAACCCTAAAAAACAGACAAGCCGGGATTGCACCCGGCCAGGAGCAAAGATGACCTCTATCGTAATCAGTGGCTCAGGCCTCTATACCCCCCCCTTTGCCGTCAGCAATGAAGAGCTGGTGGCTGCCTTCAACCAGTATGTGGATCTCTACAACGAGGAGAACGCCTCCGCCATCGACGCTGGCCAGCTGGATGCCAAGCAGCATTCGAGCTGCGAGTTCATCGAGAAGGCGTCCGGCATCAAGAGTCGCTATCTGGTGAGCAGGGAAGGGGTGCTGGATCCGGACATCATGCAGCCCCTGCTGGCGGAGCGCCCCGATGACCAGCCCTCCATCATGGTGGAGATGGCGGTGGCCGCCGCCGAACAGGCGCTGATCGCCGCCGGTCGCGAGCCGGGGGAGATAGATCTGGTCATAGTGGCGGCCTCCAACATGCCGCGCCCCTATCCGGCGCTGGCCATCGAGCTGCAGCACTATCTGGGGGCGAGCGGCATGGCCTTTGACATGAACGTGGCCTGTTCCTCCGCCACCTTCGGCATCAAGACGGCGGCGGATCTGCTGGCGGCCGGCACCGCCAGACTGGCCCTGGTGGTGAACCCCGAGATCTGCTCGGGGCACCTCAATTTCCGGGATAGAGACAGCCACTTCATCTTTGGCGACGCCTGCACCGTCGTGCTGCTGGAGCGGGAAGAAGATTGCAAGGTGGCCAACCCCTGGCAACTGGTGGCGAGCAAGCTGGTGACCCAGTACTCCAACAACATCCGCAACAACTTCGGCTTCCTGAACCGATTCAGTCCGCGCACCCGCTACGGGGATGACAAGCTGTTCCGCCAGCAGGGGCGCAAGGTGTTCAAGGAGGTGCTGCCTCTGGTGTGCACACAGATAGAGGAACAGCTGGGGGAGCAGGGCTGGCAGGCGGGGGAGCTGAACCGCCTCTGGCTCCATCAGGCCAACCTCACCATGAACCAGTTCATCGGCCGCAAGCTGCTGGGCCACGACGCCAGCCAGCAGGAGGCGCCGGTGATCCTCGACAGCTATGGCAACACCAGCTCGGCGGGCTCCATCATCGCCTTCCACCTGTTCAACCAGGACCTGCCTAGCGGGGCCCGTGGTGTGCTCTGCTCCTTCGGCGCCGGTTATTCCATCGGCAGCCTGTTGTTGCAACGCCTCTGAGTACCGCCATCCGGCGGTGGCAGCAAAAAACCACCCGAGCGGGTGGTTTTTTTATTGGCCGGGGCCGGTGAAGATCAGGCGGGCTCTATGGCCGACACCAGGCATTCCGGTTCTTTTATCTGAAATCGCACGTTTACATCGAACAATCTGACACCGTACTCCTTGTCGTCCGGCTTGCCCTTCTTGTAGGCGGGACGGGGATCCTGGGCCAGCACCTCGCTCACCAGCTGGCGCAGCTCGGGGTGGGCCTTGAGCCAGGGCATGAGCTGCAGCTCCGCCTCGGGGGTGAAGCTCACCATCAATGGCGGGGTTGGGGCCTCGGGGGCGAAGCCACCCCGGGCGTGGGGAAGGCTGTCGGCATAGGGAATGTAGGGCTTGATGTCGACCACAGGGGTGCCGTCCAGCAGATCCACGGCGCCGAGGTCGAGCCACAGCTTGCCACGCTCACGGCCCACCCCGTGCAGCTCTACCACGGAGAGGCCGAGCGGGTTGGGGCGGAAGGTGGAGCGGGTGGCAAAGACCCCGACCCGCTCGTTGCCGCCAAGGCGCGGCGGACGCACCGTCGGGTGCCAGCCCTGGGCCATGGTCTGGTGAAACACGAAGCTGAGCCAGAGGTGGGAAAACTGCTCTATGCCGCGCAGCACGTCCGGCTGATCGTAGGGAGGCAGCAGCTCCAGGCGGGCGCGGGCCGATTTGACCAGGCCGGGCTGGCGGGGGATGGCGAACTTCTCCTTGTAGGGAGAGCGGATGATCCCGAGTGTGTCTATATCGAACTTCATGGCGGATCCTGGCTGAAAACCCCGGCAATGTAGCACAGGCGGACCGAAAACGCAGGCGTCGCCACAGTCGTGGCCCCCTGTGATCCCGGTCGCAGAGCGCGGCATCCGAGGCTGTGTCCTGGCGTTAACTTGCGTAGGGTGGGGGAAGAACGGGGATTGGCCGGGGTCATGGCACCGCGGCGCACAGGAGAGACAGGGATGAAACTGCTGATTATCGGCGGCACCGGTTTTTTGGGCCGCCACCTCACCTCGCTGGCCCTGGATTGGGGTCATGAGGTGACGCTGTACAATCGGGGTCACCGCCAGCATCCTGACTGGCGCGAGCTGACCCAACTGCAGGGGGACAGGGATCAGAGCCTGGATCCCTTGCTGGGGGAGGGACTGCACTGGGATCTGGCCATAGACACCTGCTGCTATGACCCAGCGCAGGCGGCCAGCCTCTCGACGGCCCTGCTCGGGCGTTGTGAGCGCCTCATCTTCATCTCCACCATCAGCGTCTATCGGGACTTCGCCCGGCCCGAGATGGACGAGTCGGCGCCGCTGCACCAGGTGGCCCCCGGCGAGTCAGCCAGCGGCTACGGTCCGCTCAAGGTCTTGTGCGAGGCAGAGTATCGGACCCGCTGGGGGGAGCGGCTCTGCATACTGCGCCCCGGCGTGCTGTGCGGCCCCTTCGACCCGACCGGCCGTCTGGCCTGGTGGGTGCAACGAGTGCAGCAAGGAGGACCCTGGCTGCTGCCGGGGGAGGGGCAGGACAGGCTGCAATATCTGGACGTGCGAGACTGCGCCGAGTTCGTGCTGCGGGCCGCCGAGCAGCGACTGGAGGGCTGCTTCAACCTCGTCAAGCCCGGCATCGCCCTGGTGGACTGGGTTGAGCGTCTGGCGGCCCGCCTTATGCCGGCCTCCCCCCTGCAACCGGAGTGGATCCCCTGGCCTGCCCTGATCGCGGCCGGGGTCGAACCCTGGCAGAGCTATCCCACGCTGCTGCCCAACACCCAGGCCGAGTTTGCCGGCTATGGCAGCATCAGCGCCGAGGCCGCCATCGTCCACGGCCTGAACTTCCGACCGCTGGAGGAGACGGTGGCCGATCTGGTGGCGTGGCTGGCCAGCAACGAGCAGACGACTACGACGGGCATGGCTCTGGCCGAGGAGGCGGCGCTGCGGCAGCGCGTGCTGGAGCGTTCACCGTCATAGGTCGGCAGGGGGAAGCGCAGAGGCAAAACGAGAGAGGGCAGGGTGCCCTCTTTGCCCTGGCGTCAGCGCAGCAGCGCGCCGCACTCTGCCAGCAGTGCCTTGAGCACGGCGCGATGGCAGCGGGACTCCTGCTCGCAGTAGCAGCCCACTGACAGGTTGGTAGTGTGGGAGAGTGCCGCCAGCAGCTCTAGATCGTGGCGGGCAGCGGGGCTCGCCATCTCGGCCTTGTACTGCTTGCAGAAGGCAGCCCACTGGGCCGGGGTCTCGGCGGCCTGACCGAGCTTCATGGTCTCGGCGCTGGGGGCCAGGTTGGGGAACCAGACGTCGTACCAATCCTGGCTGGCAAAATCGCTCTTGGGCACGCCGCGGGGCGGGCGGCGCACTGTGCCGATGCGCAGTCCCTCATCGGGGAGACGGGGGCTGCCGAGGCGGACGATGGCGAGGGCCATGTCGAGACCTTACTTCTCTTCGGCCACTTTTAGCGCCTGACCGTAGCAGATCACCTGCTTCAGGCAGCCCGGCACGTCGCTGAACTCGGCGCACTTGTCGAAGCTGACGCCGTTGCCGCCCATGTCGGCCACGCGGCGGCGGGCCAGGGTGCGGGCCTCGCCGGCATTGGGCACCGCCTGATTGGCGTCGGCCTGGCAGGACTCGCCCTCGACTGTGCCGAGGTAGAGGTAGTTGAGGTCGGCGAGCTGGTTCTGCTCATAGATCCGGACGCCGCCCGGCTTGAAATACTCGTCGAAGTTTTCCTTGTCCAGATTGCTGTTGAAGGCGAAGTCGGCACAACCGGAGGCAATCAGGGGCATCATCAGGATCAGGCGTTTCATGTCGAGGTCTTGTTGAACAGTGAGGGGGCCATTATAGGGGTCAGTCGCTGCCTGCGACCAGCCCCATTTTTCGCCCGGGAGGCGAGCTGTGACGGGGATCTTGGCACTCTCCACAAGACAAGGGGCAGATCCCTGCCCCTTGTTCATTGGCTTTCATCAGGCGGGAGCCAGCCGCTGGTGCAGGCTGCGGTAGTAGTCATCTTCCAGCAACGCCTGGTGCGGGGCGCAGAGGCGGATCTTGCCCTCTTCCATCAGGGCCACCCTGTCCATCTGCTCCAGCCCCAGCAGGCGGTGGGAGATGAGCAGCAGGGAGCGCCTTGCCCCCAGCTTGAGCAGCAGGGCCATGATCTCCCGCTCGGTCTGGCTGTCGAGCCCCTCGGTCGGCTCATCCAGCAGCCAGAGCGGGGCGTCGTGCAGCAGGGCGCGGGCGATGCCGATGCGGCGGCGCTCGCCGCCGGAGAGGGGGCGGCCGCCATCCCCGAGCCAGGCGTCCAGCCCGCTCTCGGCCTCTTCATCTTCCCCTGCCAGCAGGGTGGCGAGACCCACCTGAGTGAGGACTTCGGTCAGCCGCTCGTCGCTGGCGTCGGGGGCGGCCAGCTTGAGGTTGCCGCGCAGGGTATCGGCAAACAGATGCACCCGCTGGCTCACCACCGAGCAGGAGGCGCGCAGTGCCCCTTCGCCATACCGGGTCAGGGGCTTGCCATCCAGCAGTATCTCGCCGGTCTGCGCCGTCCACTCCCGGGTCAGCAGCCCCATCAGGGTGGACTTGCCACACCCTGTCTGCCCCAGCAGCGCCAGCTTCTCGCCGGGGTTCAGTTGCAGGTTACAGCCTCGCAGCACCGGGCCGTCCTGGCCGGGATAGGTAAAATGGAGGTCCCGTATCTGCAAGGCGCCTTGGGTCGCGGGGGCTTGCTCCTCTCCCCACTCTGGTGCCTTGGCCTCCTGCAGTATCTCGTTGAGACGACGGGCCGAGGTGAGGCTGGTGGAGAGGTGCTGGAAGGCACCCGCCAGGGGCAGCAGCGCCTCGAAGCTCGCCAGGGTGGCGAACACCATGAGCGCCGTGATGGGATCCGGGGTGCCACCGCCGACGCCGTGACCGGCGAGCCACAGCATCAGGGTCAGGGTCCAGCCGCTGAGCAGCTGGACCGAGAAGCTGGCGAGGCCGCTCACCCTGGCCATGCGGGCCTGGGCCTGGATCAGGGCCTGTTCGGCCTGTTGCAGCTCGATCAGCGCCTTGGGGGCGGCGGCAAACATCTGCAGCTCGGCATGGCCGTCCAAGTAATCCACCATGCGGGTGCGCATGGTGGATTTCTCGGCGATGAGTCGACGACCGGGGGCCCGGCCGGCGAAATAGAACACCAGCGGCAGGGCCAGCATGCCAAAGAGCAGTATGGCCCCCAGGGTCAGCGCCAGGCGGCTGTCGAAGAAGGAGAGGAAGAATACCAGCCCGGCACAGCTGAGCAGAGCCGCTCCTATGGGAGTGACGAGGCGCAGGTAGACGTGATCCATGGCGTCGATGTCGGCCACCAGACGGTTGAGCAGATCCGCCTGACGAAAACCGGCCAGGGTGCCGGGGGAGAGGGGGGAGAGCCTTTGCCAGAACCAGACCCGCAGCCGGGTGAGCACCCGGAAGGTGGCGTCGTGGCTAACCACCCGCTCGCCCCAGCGGCTGGCGGTGCGCACTATGGAGAAGAAGCGCACCCCGCCTGCCGGGGTCATGTAGTTGAAGGTGTCCCGGCTGGCGACCGCCAGCCCCGCCACGGCGGCGGCGGAGAGGAACCAGCCTGAGAGGGAGAGCAGCCCCATACCGGCCACCAGGGTGACCAGGGCCAGCAGCAGGCCGAGGGAGAGGCTGAGCCAGTGCTGGCGGTAGAGACGCAGGAACGGCAGTAGATCAGTCATCGAGAGAATCCCCTGAACGTTGGGATAGCAGACGGGCGAAGGGCCCCTGTGCCTGGCAGAGTTGCGCGAAGTGGCCTTGCTCCACCAGCTGGCCGCGCTCCAGCACCAGTATGTTGTCCATCTGGCTGAGCTGATCGAGGCGGTGGGTGATCATCAGCAGGGTCTGGCCTTTCGCAGCGTCTTCGAGCGTGCTCATGATGGCGCGTTCGGAGTGGCGATCCAGGCTGGCAGTGGGTTCATCCAGCACCATCAACTGGGTGGACTTGAGCAGGGTGCGGGCCAGGGCGAGGCGCTGGGCCTGGCCGACGGAGAGGCCCCCGGCCTGATCCCCGACCGGGTAGTCGAATCCTTTCTCCTTGGCAAATTCCCAGGCCTGGGCCCGCACCAGGGCGGCTTCCAGCTCGGCATCGCTGGCCGTGGGCCTGGCCAGCAGCAGGTTGTCTCTCAGGGAGGCGTGGAACAGCTGGGGGTTCTGGGAGAGCCAGCCCAGTTGCAGCCGCCACTGGCTCATGTCCAGCTCGGCGAGCTCCTGGCCGTTGACACGGAGCGAACCGCGATAGGGGGCAAAGCCGAGCAGGGCGTTGACCAGGGAGCTCTTGCCGGCCCCGCTGATCCCGACCAGGGCTGTGCGCGTGCCTGCCTCAAGGGTGAAATCGATGGGGCCGACCAGCACCTTGCCCTCGGCGCTCAGCACCTCCAGAGCGCGGGCCTCCACCCTGATGGGGCCATCGGCCTGGAAGGGGGCACTCCCTGAGGCCGGTTCGCTGACTTCGGCCTCGAGAAACTCCAGCAACTGCTCGGCGGCGCCTATGGCCTGGGCCTTGGCGTGGTAGTGGGCGCCGAGTTCCCGCAGCGGCGCGTAAAACTCGGGAGCGAGAAACAGCACGAACAAGCCGGTAAAGAGCGTTACCTTGACGCCATAGTTGCCAAAGTTGAGGTGATCTATGTAAGAGAAGCCGAAGTAGACCGCCACCAGGGCCACCGCGATGGCGGCGAAGAACTCCAGCACGGCCGTGCTCAGGAAGGCGAGCCGCAGCACCTCCATGGTTCGCTCCCGAAAATCTTCCGAGGCGTCGCGAATGGCTTCACCCTCCGCCTGGGTACGCATGAAGAGCTGCAGGGTACGCAAGCCCTTGAGTCTGTCGAGGAAGTGGCCGGAGAGCCGCGCCAGGGACTGGAAGTTGCGGCGGTTGGCATCGGCGGCGCCGACGCCCACCAGGATCATGAAGAGTGGGATGAGGGGCGCGGTGCCGAGCAAGATGATGCCAGCGGCCCAGTTGACCGGGAACACGGCCACCAGGATCACCAGGGGAATGAAGACGGCTATGGCCATCTGGGGCAGATAGCGGGAGAAGAACTCCTGCATCTCTTCAATCTGCTCGAGCAGCAGGCTGGCCCAGCTGCCGGCGGGGCGGCGCTGGATATAAGCTGGCCCGAGGCGGGCGAGGCGGGTGAGCACCAGCTCGCGGATGGCCTGGCGCACCGTACTGCCCGCCTTGAAGCTTGCCACCTCACGGCCATAGGCCAGTGCGGCCTTGGTCAGGGTCACCAGCAGCAGGGCGATAAAGAGGGGAATGGACTGCTCGGGCGTGGTGCCTTCGATGATGAAGCCGTGGAGCAGGGTGGCCAGCAGCCAGGCCTGCATCACCATCAGTATGCCCTGGCCCATGCCCAGACCAATGGAAAGACCGATCCAGCGCCGGCCATGACCAGATTGTTTGCGCAACCAGCCATAGAGATGTTTCTGCTTGTTCTTGTCCATTACCACCCTCCTCGGTCGAGTGGCGCAAGACTATCGTCGCCCCCACGGCTTGGCAACCTCGCAGATCCGGGAGTGTGAACGTCTTTGTTTGAAAAAGCAGCTGCATGCTCAATAGTTGGCCGAACAGCTTGATTTATGGCAAAAAATACGAAGGCGGTGATTGCGCTCGCCGGCAAAATGCATATAGTAGAGGCCACTGACGCGGGTGTAGTTCAATGGTAGAACGGTAGCTTCCCAAGCTGCATACGTGGGTTCGATTCCCATCACCCGCTCCACATTCTGATACCAGGTATCTGTCCCGTCTCGTTGTTGCCTACTTCTGGCACGTCTCTTAAGACGCCGATTCCATGCCTTGTATCTGCTGCGTTCCTGATGTCTTGCGGGCATCGTATAATGGCTATTACCTCAGCCTTCCAAGCTGATGATGCGGGTTCGATTCCCGCTGCCCGCTCCAGCTTTCATGCAAAAAGCCCACTCGACTGAGTGGGCTTTTTGTTTTGGCGGACCCGCGCGGTGACGGCGGCCGGAAACAGAAGAGGCGCCCGCAGGCGCCTCTCGCTTCACCGGGCAGGGGTTATTCCTGCTCCAGCTCGCCACAGAAGCGGTAGCCTTCGCCATGAATGGTGGCGATGATCTCCGGGGTGTCGCCCACGCTCTCGAAGTGCTTGCGAATGCGGCGGATGGTGACATCCACGGTACGATCGTGGGGCTTGAGCTCACGGCCTGTCATCTTCTTGAGCAGTTCGGCACGGGTCTGGATCTGGCCCGGGTTTTCGCAGAAATGCAGCATGGCGCGGAACTCGGAGCGGGGCAGCTTGAACATGTCGCCTGCCGGGCTGACCAGTGCACGGCTGTTGATATCCAGCGCCCAACCATTGAACAGGTAACGCTCCACCAGCTTCTTCTCTTCGCCACCGGCGGTCACGTTCATGGTGCGACTCAGCAGGTTGCGGGCACGGATGGTCAGCTCGCGGGGGTTGAACGGCTTGGTGATGTAGTCATCGGCGCCGATCTCCAGCCCCAGGATCTTGTCCACTTCGTTGTCACGACCGGTCAGGAACATCAGGGCGATATTGTCATCTTCACGCAGCTCGCGCGCCAGCAGCAGGCCATTCTTGCCCGGCAGGTTGATGTCCATGATCACCAGGTTGATGGTGTGGCTGGTCAGGGCTTGATGCATCTCGTCGCCATTGTTGGCTTCCAGCACTATGTAGCCTTCGGCCTCGAAGATGCTCTTGAGGGTGTTGCGGGTGACCAGCTCGTCTTCGACGATCAGAATATGTGGTGTTTGCATGAGTATTCCCAGATTCTTATCAGTTAATTATCGAAATTTTAACACTCTTTGGCGTTATCCGACCGGTCCTGAAAATTTATTACGTCATCCTGGGTATGAATGTCAGGTCGAATCATCGCGAATTTGGTATCTATGTTGGCAAACATCCCTGTGCCGCACATAGGCTCTCAACAAGTCTGATCGAGAGAAGCCTGGAAAGGTAGTCCATTACAAAAGTTGCTGCATTTTATCAGTTAACAGGCGCATAACAACACTCTTTGCCGTCAGATAGCAACTTTTTAACTCAGGTTTGATATAAGTCAATCCCGAGGTTCGCTGCATCATACGTGGGCTGGCCCGCTTTTTCGCCCTTAAGAAATGTAATGGGATGTAACATGTGGTTGACATGACTTTGTGGGAAAACTACAGAAATGTGTGTTTTATTGCCCCCTTCGCACCGCCAGTCTGGGCTGCCTATGCCATCGTCACGGCCTGGAATCCGGCCAGCCAGCGGGTGGGGATGCGCCGCAACGCCCGGCGTCAACGCGCCCTGTCACGCCACCTTGCCGATACCCTGGTGATGGGGCCCGTGTGGGGCAGCGATCCGGATGAGTGCTGGCAGGAGGCGTCCCTGTTGCTGCACATTCCTCAGGGCGAGGCCATCCGACTGGCCGCCCGCTTCGGGCAGAATGCCCTCTACTGGGTGGTAGAGGGGGAGCTCTGGCTGGTGCCCGTTCTGCTGAAGGGGGCGCCATGCCATCTTGGCAGACTGACTTCCCGCTGGATGCTCAGAGCCTCCGCATGATGAGAGGCTGGACGGGAGCCACACCATCCGGGGATGTCGGTTGCCCGCTGGATTGTCAGCCTGTCCACATGATGAAAGAATGAGCGGACTCATTCACTCCATGGAAGGATGCTGACCATGCTGGATCTACTGCCCGACCTTTGCGATCAACATGGCGATGCCCTGCAGGTGGCAGAGCCGCTGTTTTACGATTATGGCGGCAAGCCGCTGTTTTATGGCGAGGCGGTCACTCTCTCCTGCTTCGAGGACAACAGCCTGGTGCGGGAGCTGGTGGCGAGCCCCGGTCATGGCAAGGTGATGGTGATCGACGGCGGTGGCTCCCTGCGCCGGGCGCTGCTGGGGGACCAACTGGCCATCAAGGCGGTGGAGCAGGGATGGGAAGGGATCCTGATCCACGGCGCCGTGCGAGATGTGGGCACCTTGGCGACGCTGGCGCTGGGAGTCAAGGCGCTGGCGGCCTGTCCGGTCAAAACCGAGAAACGCGGACAGGGCGAGCTGGATGTGGTGCTGTCCTTTGCCGGGGTCAGCATAGCGCCGGGGGATTATGTCTACGCCGATCTCAATGGCGTGCTGGTCAGTGGCGCCAGGCTCCTCTGATCCCTCAGAAGTTGAAACCTACCCCCAGGGTGAGGAACTGCTCGGTGCTGAAGGCACTAAGGCCGTAGTTGGCGGTGATGGCCAACTGCGGTGTCACCAGCAGGCTGCTGTTGAGCTCCACCAGGGTGCTGGGCTTGCTCACCTCCAGCTGTTTGAGCTGGCTGCCGATGTTCAGTGAGGGGGATAGGCGGTAGCGCACCCCCGAGCTGATATTGAAGCCGGCCTGCTCGCTGTGGCTGCCCACTGCCGGTCCGGCCTCCATGTAGAGGCTGATATCATCCTCTACCGGATATTGGTAGCCGGTGTTGATGAGCCAGATATCGAAATTGTCGCCCGTATGGGCCTGGTTGCCGAGCAGTACGCCGGAATAGCTTTTCACGTAGAGCTGGCTGTCGGCTTCGTTTTTGAGGAAATCCCAGTCGGCGGCCTGGGCCGAAAAAGTGAGACCGAATGCGAGTGCGATGACGAGAGACTTGACCATTCGTTTCCCCTCCCTGGGTCCGGAACAGGACTACAAGCATGGCACATGCCAGCAGGGAGTAAAGGGAACCCCGATCACAATAAAAGAGTTTTGATGGGCGCCAGAGTCATGATAAACAGGCCCCTCACTCTGTGTCTTCACGACTTTCTCCATCACGAGGTGAACTCATGAACAAGAAACTGACCCTGCTGGCTGCCATGGCCCTGGGAGGCTGCGCCATGGCAACGGGTTCTACCCTGGCAGAGCTGCAAGCATCGACCTGGCAGTTGCAAGGGGCGAGCGGTGATACCTTCACCCTGCAGGTCGCCGGCGACAAGGTGGCAGGCAAGGGCGGCTGCAACCGCTACTTTGGCGGCATCACAGAGCAGGGGGACGGTATTCTGGCTCTGGGCCCCATGGGGGCGACTCGCATGATGTGTACAGGGGATCTGGCCGGCAAGGAGATGAACTACCTGCAGGCGCTGGAGAAGGTGGCAAGCTTCCAGATAAGCGGCAAACAGCTGGTGCTGAAGAGTGCCGAGCAGGCGACGCTGCTGACCTTCGATGCGGTGAAATAAACGGGTATGTTGTCAGGGATTGTCGCAGCCTGACACCAGCCCCAAAGACGCCACGGCGTAATGCCAGTCAGTTAAGTTTGACTAGCATTTTTTTATTCGCTTTTTTCATATTCTCCTTCTGTGACCTTGCCTTCACACTGCACGGCCAATATCGCTCTCTTCTGATGGGCAGAACAAACAACCTCGCTTGTGGCTCAAGGTCCGCTCCCCGCCTTGGGAGATTGCCCGCTGACACATACGGCATGCAGCACCGTCATGGATGAGGAACGCCGACGCCATATGAAAACTCAGCTGACTCGTCGTGTCTCTCTTCAGGCTCGCCGCCATCTTCACCATCTGGCTGTGCGACAGGTTGTACGCTGGCAGTGCATTCATCGATCTTGCCTTATACCCACCGCCTCCTTGCTGTTGAGGGTGCGGGTCAGCAGGCGGGCCTCCGCGGCCCACCTGCCAGATAGTTGGGGGATGCATGATGTGAGTAATTGCAGCTCCCCCTTGCCCGTCAGGTGCGTCTGGTCGCCAGATTGACAAAGATCTGGGCGCCAATCAGCAGGCAGTCATCGTCCAGGTAATAGGGATTGGCGTGCAGGTAGTTGCAGATCCCCTTGGCTTGATTGCCGCTGCCGAGGAAGAACATGGCCCCCTTGCGATCCGGGGTGGCGTTGATCATGTAGCTGAAGTCTTCGCTGCCTGTCATGGGTTGACCCTGGGCATTGATGCACTCGGCGGGCAGCACCTCGGCGGCGGCTTGCAGCAGGCGCTCGCAGGCCCCAGCGTGGTTCTCCACCGCCGGGTAGCCGGCATGGACCATGGTGGTCTTGAAGCCGCGCAGCTCGCTCTGGGCGATGATGTCCCTGAAGCTGTTTTTCAGGATCCGGTCGGTCTCGGCGTCCATGGCACGTATGGTGCCACGGGCCTGCACATGGTCGGCCACCGCGTTGGGAATGGTGCCGCCGTTGATCATGCCGCAGCCGAACACCGCCGGGCTGAACGGGCTGGTACGCTTGGCGACGATGTAGTCCATGTCCTCGATGATGCGCACCGCCTCGCGGATGGCATCCAGCCCCTTGTGGGGGGTGGAGCCGTGGGCGGAGATGCCGTGTACATCCAGGGTCCAGGCCGAGCCCCAGGAGGACATGGCCCCCTGGTTGAACTTGATGGTGCCCGTCTCCATGGCGCCGTCGTTGTGCAGGGCATAGACCTCGTCCACCCCTTTCATGCAGCCGAGCTCCACCATCTTCTCGGCCCCCGGCACCCGCATGTCCTCCTCCGCCATCTGGAAGATGACGCGAACGTTGTAGCGCAGCCGCTCCCGGTGACCTGCCAGGAATTTCGCCGCGGTCAGGGCGATCGCCATGTGGGAGTCATGGCCGCAGTTGTGGGCCATCCCCTCATGGGTGGACTTGAACGCCACCTCGCTCATGTCATGCATCTCCAGGCCATCCATGTCGGCGCGAAACGCTATGGTGGGCAGGCTGGGGTCTATGTGCAGATCCCCGTGAAAACCAGTGAAGCCCGGGTAGTCGGTGATCCTGTAGCCGAACTCTTCCATCAATCCCCGGCAGTAGGCGGAGGTCTTGAACTCGGCCCCGGAGTATTCCGGGATGCGGTGCAGGTGGTGGCGCACCTCGTGGCTGAAACCGCGCAGAGCCAACAGGTCAGGTTCGATATGGTAGTGGTTCATCAGATGATCCCTTGAATGGAGAAACCGAGCTGGGCAACCAGGGAGGCGCCGAAGAAGCAGCAGGTGGAGACGATCATGAAGATGAGGATCACCTTCCACGACATCTTCTTGAGCTCCTCCAGCTGACCGCCCACCGAGAGGCCGGCGAAGGCCAAGAGCGGCACGCAGCAGGAGAGGAAGGAGATTTTGGCCACGGCATCGATGAAGAGGCCGCGCACCGGCGTCTCGGGCAGGCAGATGAGGATGCCGATGATGGTGGCATAGGCATAGGCAAAGGCTGGCAGGGACGAGGGCAGGTAGCGCTTGGCCACCAGGGAGGCGAACACCACCAGGGACATGGCGATGAAGCTGTCACCCATGAGCCAGAGCGGGGTGCCTGTGGTCAGGGTCTGGGTAAACATGGCCAGCAGGATCGCCAGAAAGACGAAGCGCATATCCATCACGATGCTTTTCATGCTTTCGCTCCTTTGTCAGTCAGCGCATAGATCTTCTCGGCAAGGGGCAGCCCCAGATAGGTGAGGGAGAGGGCACCTAGGGCCGATGAGAGCAGGTTGGAGGCGGCGGCTATGCTCAGCACCTGCTGGGCCAGTGCCTCGTCGAGGCCGTTGATCAGGGCACCGGAGGCGGCGCTCAGCATGGAGCCTGAGCCCACGCCGGAACCGGCGGCCAGGGCCAGCGGATGCAGGCCTGTGAGGGGCGCTATGCTGCCGAGCACGCTGAACCAGAGGGTGCCGATGACGGAGCCGCACAGGTAGATGGCGAGCACGCCTATGTACTCCTGGGATCCGGTGCCGAATCTGCCCTGGATCACCGCAACCGAGGGTTTACGGCTGATGGAGGAGCAGGCCTCGATAGCGCGGCGACCGAAGCCGAACTTCACCGCCAGCGGAATGGCGATCAGGATGGGCAGGAGGTTGCCTATCTCCTGCAGGAAGAGCGGCACGCCGACGCTCAGGATCATCTTGAGGTTGGGGATGATCATGCCCGCATACTGAGTACCCAGGATCAGCAGGCTGAAGCCCACCATCTTGCCGCAGAAACCCTCTTCCTTCTCGCCAAAGAGGCGCTTCCAGCCGGGGATGCGATCCTTGACCGGCTTGGTGGAGACTATCATGCCGATGATGACGGCAAAGAGCATGGGCAGTATGGGGATGATGGCGATGCCTATCCTGATCTCCTGTTTCCCGATGAGGTACTGGGCCACGAAGATCAGCAGGGCGGTCGCCAGGGTACTGACTAACACCGTTTTGAGTGGGCTGGTTTGCTGCATAGTGTGTTCTCTTGTTATGCGTTGTCATTCACGCGCGGCGCCGGCCGCTGCGAGATGGGGGCATGATAGGAAGGGCAGGGAGGCATTAATGTGACCGTCATCAAGCTGGCCATATGGCATTTTTTCATGGGGTATGCCGTTTAACCATGCTAAACATATGGTTTAACAAACCATTGGTAGCCGGTTATGCTGCGCAGTTCGGCGGTCGCAGGGGGAAGCATGGAACTGTTGATAGAAGAGGCGCTCTGGCAGCCTCGCTGGCAGGGTGCGCTGCAGGGGTGGCAGGAGCAGTGCAACCGTTGGCAGTTGCTGCGCGGCAGGGGTAGCGAGCAGCCGGCAGTGACTCCTGCGCCTTGGGCCTGCTGCCCGTCCGACGGCATCCTCTCGGCCAGCGGCCTGCTCTCCGCCTGGCTGGGGGAGGATGAGTCTCCCCTCATGACGGCGGACCCGAGCCGCCAGATCCTGATCTCTGCCTCCAGCGTCCTCCTGACCCTGGCCAAGGAGAGCGGCCTGCTCACCCTGGGGCCCAGTGGCGCGGATCTGCGACTGAGCGCGGACGACGAGCTGGCTGATGTACTGCAGCGACTGCTTGCCCGGCGCCTGTACATCCCCACATTGCATGAGCCATCGTCCGAACCAGTCTCTTGCTTGGTGCTGCGACCACTGCAGGCGGAGGATGAGACCGACATAGTGCGTTATTGCTCGGATGAGGCGCTTGCCCGCTACACCCTCAACATCCCCCATCCTTATCCACTGGAGGCGGCCCGCGACTGGCTCGCCATGAGCGGGCGCAAGGCCGCCCTCGGGCTGGGGTGGACCTGGGCCCTGACCTTGCCCACCCGTGATGAGCCGGCCCCTCTGCTCGGGGTGATCTCCTTGCACTGGCACGGTGAGCTGGCCTGGTGGGTGGGTGTGCCCTGGCAGAATCGGGGGCTGGCCACCCGGGCGGCGCAGCTGGTCAGGGCCTTTGCCTTCGAGCAGTTGCGCCTGCCCGCCCTGACCGCCCGCCACATGCCGGGCAATCTGGCCTCCGGCCGGGTGATGGCCAAGCTCGGCATGCATCATTGCGGTCGGCGGCCCGGGTCGGCACGCCAACCCGCTGAACTGGATCATTGGCGGCTGGATCTCCCGCCGCACCTGCCGGACGGCCTCAAGGGTGCGCTGGCCCCCTGGCTCGAAGACGAGCGGGTGGCGGTGGCGATCCTCCATGAGAACGAGGCCGGAGGGCAGGAGGTGGCGCTCTTCATGGAAGGAACTGAGGCGGGCGGTGAGCTGCGCCTCCCCGCAGGGCTGACGGTCAGGTGCCATCCGCTCGCCTGGCTGGCACCTGAGGTCCCCGGGATGCAGGCCCATGGTGGCGGTGTCCTGCTCAAGGATAGAGGCGAGCTTGGTCTCGGTTATCTGCTGCGATTGCTAGGGGATCCTGGCGCTTGATGTTGACGAAGCCGGTGGGAAGGGGAGGTATTGCGACGTTTGGCGCACGAATTGCCGCTCGTTTTCTTGAGTCAGCCCTCCCATTTCCGGATAAAGACGCTCAAGTCAGGAGCCACTTCTGTGAAATAATGGCGGCCCTGCTGTACGAGGAGTAACCCTGTATGTTGAGAACCGAGCGTCCCGGCGACATGCTGCCAGTCTACGAGCTGGTGAGCGCCGCCTTTGGTCGTCCCGATGAGGCCGAACTGGTCAATCGCCTGCGCGAGTGTGGGGCCGCCGTGGTCACCATGGTCGAGGAGGAAGAGTACGAGTTCATGGGGCACCTGATGCTGAGCCCGATCACCATTGACGGCCAGGAAGGTCCCTGGCTCGGGCTGGCACCGGTGGCCGTCCATCCGGACTGGCAGGGGCAGGGTATAGGCTCGGATCTGGTGCGGGAAGGGCTGGATACGGCACTCGAGATGGACTGGAAGGCGGTGGTGGTGCTTGGCGATCCCGCTTACTACGCCCGTTTCGGCTTCCGGCCCGCCAGCGACTTCGGCCTGCACTGCATCTACGAGGTGCCTGCCGACTGTTTCATGGCGATGGAGCTGCAGCCCGGGGGGCTGGCCGGTCTGCAGGGCGAGGTGCTCTATCACCCCCTGTTCGATGAAGAGTCGGTGGAGTGACCGCCTGATCCCTCATGAAGAAGGACCCGTTCAGGGTCCTTCTTCATTTCAATCGCTCCCTCACTGGGCGAGAGATTTCAACTGCGGCTTGCCCGGCGGATTGTTCCAGTCGATGGGGCCGTGGGTGAAGCGATACTGCAACCTTGGCAGGCTGAGCTCCAGCCACTCCTCTCGGAAGTAGGCATAACCCTGGTCCCAATCGGGATCCTGGGCCCAGCCGGTTTGCAGGAAGTGGAGCCGGGTACCCTGGCCTTCGGGCACGAAGCGCAGGCTGACCTGGGTCTTCTGCTGACGGATATGGGGAAACTGGGGAGGGAAATTCCAGCTGAAGCTGAGCAAGTCATGGGGCATGACCGCCATCACCCGGCACCCTTCACTGCCGCGTTCCCCCAGCGGGGCCTCTGGCCTGAAATAGATTTCGAAAGGACCGTTGGGTTCCGCCACCATCAGGCATTCGGGCGCCAGAAAGCTGCGCAGACCGCTCTCCGTGGTCCAGGCCCGCCAGACATCGTCGATGTGGGCGGGTACCAGAATACTGCCTTCTATTTGCTTGTTATCCATAAATCAGTGAACCTCAAACCAGTCATGGACGGGACCCAGGCAGTATAGCCCCTAAGGCGATAAAATAGGCAGCCCTGCATCACACCATCACGTATTCAAGGGGGTCCAAATTGCCGATTTGACAGCGCGGCGGGATCCATCGAGAGTGGGAGGCAGTGAGCAGGCAAATCAAGGATGTCTTCATGATCAGAATGATGCGAGATGCAGATGAACCCATGCTGGCGCAACTGTTCCTCAAGGGAAGGCGACAGGCATTCCATTGGGTCGAGCCCTCCCTGTTTAGGCTGGAGGATTTTGCCGAGCAGACCCAAGGTGAGCAGATCTGGGTGGCAGAGAAGGGCGGCACTCCCTGCGGATTTGTCTCCATCTGGGGTCAAGACAGCTTCGTGCATCACCTCTATATGGTGGCCGACTGGCATGGCCAGGGAATGGGGCGAGCCTTGCTGGCCGCCGGGCTCGCCGGACACAAACCCCCGGCATCCCTCAAGGTGGCAACCCGCAATACGACGGCGCTGGCGTTCTACCATCGTCTGGGCTGGCAAAATACGGATGAAACGGGGCACTGTGACATCACGGGGCCCTGGCGCAGGCTGGTGCTGACGCCCGATGCCGCAGGGGAATAAGCCGCTGGCGGGCTGTGGCAACCGCACCGCATATTGATCTCCAGCCCTGGCAGGGCATAAAAAAGCCACTTCGCGGGAAGTGGCTCTTCAACACATCCGGGGGAGGGCAGACCTTCCCTCGCTCAACCGATGATCACAGTGCCGCCACGGCCTCTCTTACCAGGGCGGCCAGCTCTTCCCACTTGCCCTCGTCGATGAGCTTGGCTGGCACCATCCAGGTGCCGCCGCAGGCGATCACGGCATTCAGCCCCATATACTCCTTTAGATTAGCTGGCGTCACGCCGCCGGTGGGCATGAAGCGCACCGGATAGACGGCGCCCAGGGCCTTGAGCATGGCGGTGCCGCCAGACTGCTCGGCTGGGAAGAACTTGAGGTGGCGCAGCCCCATCTCCATGGCCTGCTCCACCAGGCTGGGGCTGTTGACCCCGGGGATGATGGTGACGTCCTTGTCCAGGCAGTACTGTACCGTAGTCGGGTTGAAGCCGGGGCTGACGATGAAGTCGGCGCCTGCCGCAACGGCCGCGTCCACCTGCTCGCGGTTGAGCACGGTGCCGGCCCCGATCAGCAGATCCGGGTAGGCCGCGCGCATCTGGCGGATGGCCTCGGCGGCGGCGGGGGTGCGGAAGGTCACCTCGGCGGCGGGCAGGCCATTTTCCACCAGCACCCGGGCGAGGGAGACGGCCTGGGCAGCATCTTTCAGCGCGATGACGGGGATCACCTTGAGGGCTTCGAGGCGGGCGATGAGATCAGACATGGTGCGTTTCCTTGAGTGATGGCATGTGGGAGGGGGGAATGATGGCCCCCGGATACTGGATGACGGCCGCCGCCAGGCGGTGGCCTGCCCGGGCGGCGTCGGCGACACCGGCCCCTTGCAGGCGTGCGGTGAGATAACCGGCGCTGAATGAGTCGCCCGCCGCCGTGGTGTCGATCACCTGTTCGGCGGACAACCGCAGGGTGGCGATTTCGATCCGCTGCGCTGCAGTGACCACCAGGCAAGGCTCAGAGCCGCGCTTGACGACGATCTCACCCACCCCGAAGCCCTGGCTGCGGACGAGGCAGGTTTCGACCTCCTCGTCGCCCCAGAGTGCCTGCTCGTCATCCAGGGTCAGCAGGGCGATGTCCGCCAGGCGCAGGATGGCGGTGTAGGCCTCTTTGGCTGTCTCCTTGTCTTGCCAGAGACGGGGGCGGTAGTTGTTGTCAAAGGCAATTCTGGCCCCCCGGGCGCGCGCTGCGGCGAGTCCTTCCAGCAGGCGCTGGCGCGAGGCGGGCGGCAGGATGGCCAGGCTGATGCCGCTCACGTAGACAAGATCACACTGGCCCAGGGCGGCGAGAATGGCCTCGCCCTCGGGTTGCGCCAGCCAGTAGCGGGCGGCGGCGTCGCTGCGCCAGTAGGTGAACGAGCGCTCGCCGTTGGCCGCGGTGTCGATGAGATAGAGACCGGGGGCCTTGTCAGCCAGGCGCTGCACCCAGTCGGTGTGGATTCCCTCTTGCTGCCAGGCGGCCAGCATCTGGCTGCTGAACCCGTCCTGGCCGAGGGCCGTGACATAGTGCACCGCGAGCGCCTGGCTCCCCAGGCGGGCGAGATAGAGGGCGGTGTTGAGGGTGTCGCCCCCGAAACCTTGTGCCAGCAGGCCTTGCCCGGCTCGGCGCAGCTCCACCATGCATTCGCCGATGACGGCTATCTGTCGGGTCATGGTTTCGACTCCTTGCAATCGTTACAGGGGGTTCGCCAGGGGATGACGCCACATGCGATACATGGTGTGGCAGTTGACGAACAGGAAGGTGGTCTCAATTAGGCTGCCGCCGATGGAGCCGATCAGTATGTTGTGGCTGGTCCAGAACAGGCCGCCCGCCAGCATGCACAGCCGCAGCGCCAGCCCGCGGGTCCGGAACAGGCCCCAAGTGCCGATGGTGGTGCCGATGATGGGGAGCCACTGCACCGCACTGGTGATCCCGGGGATGCCCAGCACCCACACCAGCACGAGGAAAAAGAGCATCACCCAGGGGCTGCGGGTGCGCCCCGAGGCGATGGTGCGACCACAGCTGAGGGCGGCACTGAGAGCCGCCGTGCTGGCACCCATCAGCAGGAAGTGGACCGCGATGGCCCCCTGGTAGAGGCACAGCCGCCAGCGAAAGCGGCTGTCGTCCCGTTGCAGGAAGGCGCTCACCCCGACCAGCATGGCGGCAAGGCCGATGCCTTGCGCCAGGGGCTGCTGTTCAATCAGGGTCCAGACCGGTTGCAGCCAGCCAAGCTCGAGACTCACAGGGTGACACCACTCTTGAAGATGGCCAGCTCCCGGAAGTCGTTGCGCTCGTTGCAGGTCGGCTTGCCGTTGGCGATGTCGACGATGAGGTCGATGAACTGGGCAAGCAGACTGCTCATGGGGGTGCCCTCAATCAGGGTGCCGGCATTGAAGTCGATCCAGTGCGGCTTGCGCCTGGCCAGATCGCTGTTGGTGGCGAGCTTGACCGTGGGGGCCGGGCCACCGTAAGGGGTGCCGCGCCCGGTACTGAACAGCACCATGTGGCAGCCTGCGCCAGCCAGGGCGCTGGTGGCGACGGCGTCGTTGCCCGGGGCGCTCAGCAGGTTCAGCCCGGGGCGCTGCAAGCGGGCGCCGTAGGGCAGCACGTCCACCACCTGGCTGTGCCCCGCCTTCTGGGTGCAGCCGAGGGATTTCTCCTCCAGGGTCGAGATGCCGCCCGCCTTGTTGCCGGGGGAGGGGTTCTCGTAGATGGGTTGCTGGTGGTCGATGAAGTACTGCTTGAAGTCGTTGACCATCTGCACCGTCTTGTCGAAGGTCTGCTCGTCCTGGCAGCGGGACATCAGGATTCGCTCGGCGCCAAACATTTCCGGCACCTCGGTGAGCACCGAGCTGCCCCCATGCTGGATCACATAGTCGGAGAAGCAGCCGAGCAGCGGATTGGCGGTGATCCCGGAGAGTCCGTCCGAGCCGCCGCACTCCAGCCCGAATTTGAGCTCGCCGAGCCGACCGGGTTGGCGCCTGTCTTCCTGCATCTGCGCGAGCAGCTCGCGCAGCAGCCCCAGCCCGTGCTCCACCTCGTCATCGTGCTGCTGGCACACCATGAAGCGCACTCGGGCGGCATCGACCGGGCCCAGGGTCTCCCTGAAGGCGGCGATCTGGTTGTTCTCGCAGCCGAGCCCCACCACCAGAACCCCCCCCGAGTTGGGGTGATGCACCAGGTTTTGCAGCAGGGTGCGGGTGTTGAGGTGATCCTGACCGAGTTGGGAGCAGCCGTACTGGTGGCTGAACAGGTGCACCCCGTCGATGGCGCCGAGATCGGTGTCGCGCTCGAGCTGTTGCTTCATCTGTTTGGCGAGGGCGTTGACGCAGCCCACGGTGGGCAGGATCCACAGCTCGTTGCGAATGCCGACCTGGCCGTCGTGGCGGCGGTAGACCTGGATCTCCCGGTCCGGCAGCGCGGTGCTGACGTCGATGAGCTCCGGCTGGTAGCTGTATTCGTCGAGATCGCTGAGGTTGGTGGCGAGATTGTGGTGATGGATATGCTCCCCCGCCGCGATGGCGCGGGTGGCGTGGCCGATGGACAGACCGTACTTGATGATCTGGTCCCCTTCGGAGAGGGCCACCAGCGCCAGCTTGTGGCCGCGGGGGAGGGGGTCGCTCAGGGTGAAGGAAACACCTTCGTGCGCTATCTGCTCACCGGCGGCGAGCTCTCTCAGGGTCACCAGCACATTGTCGGCGGGGTGGATGCGAATCACGGCTTGCATGGTCTCTCCTTAGCAGCAGGCGGCCAGCGCCGCGCGCAGGCCCTGCTCGCGGATCCGGGTCAGGCAGAGATCGACCCGCTCGACCAGGCCGGGCACCTCGCACAGGGACTGGCCCCAGTGGGCCTCCTGGCCGAGCACCTCTTGCACCAGGGCGCGCTGGGAGATCTCGCCGCGCTCCACCGCAGGCCAGAGGCGGGCGTAGGCGTCGAGCCAGGGTTGATCGTCCTGCAGCGGATAGGCTTGGCCGTTGCGATCACCGCGATAGAAGGCGAGCAGCGCGGCGAGGGCGAAGCTCAGACGCGGCGCCAGGGTGCCCTGCTGCTGTTGATAGGTCAGCAGCTGTGGCAGCAGG
The DNA here is from genome assembly GCF_020423125.1 of Aeromonas media. Lineage (NCBI taxonomy): Bacteria > Pseudomonadati > Pseudomonadota > Gammaproteobacteria > Aeromonadales > Aeromonadaceae > Aeromonas > Aeromonas media. The sequence continues at coordinate 3,115,351 of NZ_CP075564.1, read as the reverse complement.
CGGGTGCGGAACTTGGTCATGCCGTTCAGGGCGATGGAGAGCAGCTGGTGCTTGATGAAGGGGTTGCGAAAGCGCCCCTGCACGTCGCGGGCGAAGGAGATCAGCTCTTCTTGAGGCAGGCTCAAGGTCGGCACTATCTCATCGCGCATGATGCGCTCGACGAACTCGCCAATTTCCTCGTCGGCCATGGCCTCGCCCACCGTATCGAGGCCGGCCAGAAAGGCGACCGGCACCAGGGCGGTGTGAGCGCCGTTGAGGATGGCGACCTTGCGCTCCTTGTAGGGCTTGATGTCGTCGACGATGAGGATGTTGAGCGCCTGCCCGGCGGGCAGCTGATCGAGGCAGAGGGCGCTCGCCAGCCACTCGGGCCCCTGGATCACCAGCAGGTAGAAGTGCTCGGCGGTGACCACGAACTGATCCTGATAGCCGAACTGCGCCTGCAGCTCGGTGTGCTCGTCCCGGGGGAAGCCGGTGACGATGCGATCCACCAGGGTGGAGCAGAAGGTGTTGTGCTCGAGCAGCCAGGTCTGGAAGGTGTCGGGCAACTGCCACTGGGCGGCGTAGCGCAGCACCAGTTCGCGCAGGGCGTCGCCGTTGTAGTCGATGAGCTCGCACGGCAGCAGCACCCAGCCCTTGTCGGCGGCGCCGTCAAAGTGACTGAAGCGCTCGAACAGCAAGCGGGTCAGCTTGGCCGGGAAGCTCGCAGGCGGGGCGTCGTCGAACTGGTCGTCGGCGTGATAGCTGATCCCGGCTTCCGTGGTGTTGGAGAAGAGGAAGCGGATATCCGGGTTGCGCGCCAGTGCCAGCACCTCGTCGAACTGGCGGTAGCAGCTCAGTTCGCGGTTGACGCTGCGGATCAGGCGCTGGGTGCTGATGGCTTTGCCGGACTCGTCCAGCCCGCGGATGACGGTGGTGTAGAGACCGTCCTGAGTGCTCAGGCTGGGGGGAAAGTCGCTGTCGATGGGGCGCACGATCACCACGCCGGCGTCGAGGCGGGTGTGATCGTTGAGCAGGTCCAGCTGCCAGTCGATGAAGGCGCGCAGGAAATTCCCCTCGCCAAACTGGATCACGCGGTCCGGATATTGGGCCCCCGGGAAGGCATCACGATTCAGGCGTTGCATCTTGTTGTGGTCCTCATGGGGCTGTGCCCCTGTGGCGGATATGGGTGATGGGCGCGGTTTGACCCATGGAATGGTCCGCTCCGGCGGCGGGGCATGCCCGCCGCCTCTTTTTTCATTTCTGGTCAGTTCAGCTCGATGGCGAAGTAGTCGCGGGCGTTGTGGAAGCAGATGTTCTCCACCATCTGGCCCAGCAGCGCGAGATCGGCCGGGGCCTCGCCGTCCGCGACCCAGCGCCCGATCATGCGGCACAGGATGCGGCGGAAGTATTCGTGACGGGTGTAGGAGAGGAAGCTGCGACTGTCGGTCAGCATACCGACGAAGCGACTGAGCAGGCCGAGCTGGGCGAGCTGGGTCATCTGGCGCTCCATGCCATCCTTCTGATCGTTGAACCACCAGCCCGAGCCGAACTGCATCTTGCCGGGGAGGTTGTCCCCCTGGAAGTTGCCGATCATGGTGCCGAGTACCTCGTTGTCCCTCGGGTTCAGGCAGTAGAGGATGGTCTTGGGCAGCGTCCCTTGCGCGTCCTGGGCGTCGAGCAGGCGGGAGAGGGCCTTGGCCACGGGAGCGTCGTGGATGGAGTCAAAGCCGGTGTCCGGCCCCAGGGTCAGCAGGCGGCGGCTGTTGTTGTTGCGCAGCGCCCCGATGTGGTACTGCTGCACCCAGCCGCGTCGGTGGTATTCGCCCGCCAGATAGAGCAGCACGGCGCTCTTGAAGGCGGCCACATCGGCGCTCTCCAGCACGGCGCCCCCCAGACGGCGAGTCAGCATGGCGTCGAGCGCCTGTTCGCTGGCCTGGCCGAAGGGCACCTCGTCCAGGGCATGGTCGGCAATCTTGCAGCCGTGGGCGGCGAAGTGATCCAGCCGCACGCCGAGGGCCCGGGTCAGATCGGCAAAGGTGCGGATCTGGATGTCGCTGACCCGGCCGAGCTCGGCCAGGTAGTCGGCAAAGCCGTCGGCGTCGATGTTGAACGCCTTGTCCGGACGCCAGCTCGGCAGCACCTTGATGTCGAAGCCGCCGTCGGCAGCGATGGCGGCGTGGTGGCGCAGATCGTCGACGGGATCATCCGTGGTGCCCACCATCTTGACGTTCATCTGTTTCATGATGCCGCGGGCCGAGAAGTCGGGCTGGGCCAGCTTGTCGTTGCACTGGTGCCAGATGGCCTGTGCGGTCTGCGGCCCCAGCAGCTGGCCCGTGATGCCAAAGGGACGCTTGAGCTCAAGATGGGTCCAGTGATAGAGGGGGTTGCCGATGGTGTGGGGCACGGTGCGGGCCCAGGCCTCGAACTTGGCGTAGTCGTCGGCATCCCCGGTGCAGAAGCGTTCATCCACCCCGTTCGAGCGCATGGCGCGCCACTTGTAGTGATCCCCCTTGAGCCAGATCTCATACAGGTTGGCGAAGCGGTGATCCTCGGCAATCAGCTGGGGCGGCAGGTGGCAGTGATAGTCGAAAATGGGCTGTCCGGCGGCGAAGCCGTGATAAAGCTGGCGCGAGAATTCGGTATCCAGCAGAAAGTCATCGGTCATGAAGGCGGTCATTCGCTTGCTCCCTACGAGAGTGCTCGGTGAAGTGGAGATAGTTGTTGGACCAATTATTCTCATTGCCAGACATCTCGTCCAGTCACCATATTGAAAAAACACCGGTTGGCTCACAAAATCGTCGAATTAAACCATTTTGAGTCTCAAAGAGGGCCTTCAATGGTGCCTAACAGGGTGAGAAAGAGCGGGAAAGAGGATGAAGAGGCTGGATGAGAGGTTTGTATGACACCTTTTTACTCTTGTGGATGGGGAAAATGTGACCTGCGTTGGGTTTATCACAGCCCATTTGTGGGGGTATGCCGTTTTTGTGATGGTTCTCAATATTCATAGATGTTCTACCAATTACAGTGTGCATCACAAAGATGTAGGACATTAAGACTGACTCCTCAGGGAAGAGGTCTAGCAGATAAACGCACACACTTGAGGTCCCGCTCCAATGAAAATGAAAACCATCGCCGCCGCCATCCTGATGGCCGCCCCCCTGGCCCTGACAGCCTTCTCTTCCCATGCCATGGAGAGAGTGACGCTGAAGCTGGCCCATAACCTGGACACCAACCATGTGGTACACCAGGCGCTGGCCCAGATGGCCAAGGAGATCAGCACCGCCTCCGACGGCAAGATGAAGCTGCGCATCTACCCGGGTGGTCAGATGGGCGGTCCCCGTGAAACCCTGGAGTTGCTGCAAAACGGTGCCCTGGACATGACCAAGGCCAGTGCCAGCGAGATGGAACCCTTCTCGCCCGCCTTCTCCATCTTCAGCCTGCCTTACCTGTTCAAGGATCAGGCTCACTTCAACAAGGTCATTTACGGCCCCGTGGGCGAATCCATGATGGCCCAGACCCGCGACAAGGGCTTCGTCTCCATCGCAGCCTACGTGGCGGGGACCCGCAGCTTCTACGCCAACAAGCCTATTCACACCCCGGCCGACATGAAGGGGATGAAGATCCGGGTGGTCGCGACCCCCACCACCATCAAGCTGATCGAACTGTTGGGTGCGGCCCCGGCCCCGATCCCCTTCGGCGAGGTCTACACCGCACTGCAGCAAGGGGTCATCGACGGCGCCGAGAACAACGAGCCCTCCTACGTGCAGACTCGTCACGTCGAGGTGGCCAAGTTCTACGCCGAAGATCAGCACACTTCTGTGCCCGACTTCCTGGTGATCTCGAGCAAGGTGCTGGACAAGCTTTCCGACGAGCAGAAGGCCATCCTCACCACTGCCGCCAAGCACTCGGAAACCTACGAACAGGAGCTGTGGGACAAGGAGGTCGCGGCATCTCGCAAGCAGGCAACTGACGCGGGGGCCACCTTCATCCAGGTCGACAAGGAGGCTTTCCGCACTGCGCTGGCCTCCCTGTATGACGATTTCCGCAAGGATCCGGTACGCGGTGAGTGGCTCACCAAGATCGAGAATGAAGCCGGTCAGTAATCATGAGGGGAGGGCGACGAGATCGCCCTCCCGGGAGAACCGCAATGCGTCTTGAAAAGTTCAAGCAACCCATCGACAGGTTGCTCGCCGGGTTTACCGTCGCCGTGATGGCCATGCTGGTGGTCTGCGTGGTCTGGCAGGTGTTCAGCCGCTACGTGCTGGCACAGCCGAGCACCATGACCGACGAGATAGCCCGCTTCAGCATGATCTGGGTGGGATTACTGGGGGCGGCCTACGCCACCGGCAAGCGTCGCCACCTCAGCATCGACCTGTTCGTTTCCGACCTCAAGGGAGGGCGCAAGCTCGCCAACCAGCTGTTCGTGGATCTCTGCGTGCTGCTGTTTTCCAGCGGCGCCATGATGTGGGGCGGCCTGACCCTGGTGACCAAGGTCTACAGCACCGGCCAGGTCTCCCCGGCCATGCAACTGCCGATGGCCTATGTCTACGCTGTGCTGCCCCTGAGCGGCCTCATCATCAGTTATTACTGTGTGCTCTTCATGCTGGAGACCCTGTTCGACAGTCTGGCGCCCACCCCCGATCTTGCCCCCTCAGAGGAGAACATCTGATGGATTGGACCATAGCCCTGGTCATGTTCGGCTCCTTCTTCGTGTTGGTGTTCGCGGGCGTGCCCATCTCTTTCTCCATCGGTCTGGCGACCCTGGCCTCCGGCATGATGATGCTACCGATGGAAACCATTCTTGCGGTGGTCGGCCAGAAGATGGCCACCGGCCTCGACAGCTTCTCCCTGCTGGCGATCCCCTTCTTCATCCTGGCGGGGACCCTGATGAACTGCGGCGGCATCGCCCAGCGGCTTATCAACTTCTCTCAGGTGCTGGTGGGTCGCATGCCGGGCTCGCTCGGCCACGTCAACGTCATGGCCAACATGCTGTTCGGCTCCATCTCGGGGTCGGCGGTGGCAGCCGCGGCCGCGGTGGGTGGCACCATGGCCCCCATGCAGAAGAAGTCCGGCTATGATCCGGCTTATTCGGCGGCCATCAACGTGACCTCCTGCATCACGGGTCTGCTGATCCCGCCCTCCAACGTGCTCATCATCTACGCCCTGACCGCCGGCGGCATCTCGGTGGCCACCCTGTTCATGGCCGGTTACGTCCCCGGCATCCTGATGGGGCTCAGCATCATGGCCGTGGGAGCCATCATCGCCAAGCGCCGTGGCTACCCGGTTGCGGAGCGGCCCTCCTTTGCCATGGTGATGCGCGCCTTCTGGGATGCCATCCCCAGCCTGCTGCTGGTGGTGGTGGTCATGGGCGGGATCCTGGGGGGCATCTTCACCGCCACCGAAGCCTCCGCCATCGCCGTGGTCTACACCTTCGTGCTCTCGGTGCTCATCTACCGCGAAGTGAAGTTCAAGGATCTGCCGGCCATCATGCTGGACTCGGTCATCACCACCGCCATCGTGCTGCTGCTGATCGGCATCTCGGTGGGCATGTCCTGGGCCATGACCAATGCCGACATCCCCTACACCATCAGCGACGCCTTGATGAATGTCTCCGATAACCCCCTGGTCATCCTGCTCATCATCAACGTGATCCTGCTCATCGTGGGCGTCTTCATGGACATGACTCCGGCGGTGCTGATCTTCACCCCGATCTTCCTGCCCATCGTCACCGAGCTCGGCATGGATCCGGTCCACTTCGGCATCATGATGATCTTCAACCTCTGTATCGGGCTCTGTACACCGCCGGTGGGCAGTGCGCTTTTTGTGGGGTGCTCGGTCTCGGGGGTCAAGCTGCAGGCCCTGATCCGGCCCATGCTGCCCTTCTTCTTCGTCTTGCTGCTGAGCCTGATGGCGGTGACCTACATACCGTCACTCAGCCTCTTCCTGCCGGGGCTGTTTGGCATGCACTGAGTCATGAGAGAGCAAGTGAGCCCAGGGCTCACTTGTTCATTTTCATGTAAATTGGTATAACAAGTTACCGTATCCGGGGGACAGTCCCGGCACTTGAATAGTATGAGGCTGGGGTGTGAGTGAGATGAATATGGACTTGGTTGAATCAAAGCGTCTCTATCAGAAAGTCGCCGCCGAGCTGAAACAACGCATTGCCAGCCAGCGTTATCAAGTTGGCGAGCGTCTGCCGGCCGAGCGGCTGATTGCCGAGGAGATGGATGTGAGTCGTACCGTGGTGCGCGAGGCCATCATCATGCTGGAAGTGGAAGGGCTGGTGGCGGTGCAGAAAGGGTCCGGGATCCACGTGATCGCCCGGGAGAGCCAGTATGCCGAAGCGACTCCCACCCTGGATGATGCCCTGTTGACGGCGGGCCCCTTCGAGCTGCTGCAAGCCAGGCAACTGCTGGAGAGCAACATCGCCGAGTTTGCCGCGACCCAGGTGACCAAGCAGGACATCATGGAGCTGCTGAAGATCCAGGCCCTGGCCCGCAAGGAGGATCGCGCCCGCGATTCGGAGTGGGACAAGCAGTTCCATATCCAGGTGGCCAAGGCGACCCAGAACTCCGTGCTGGTGATCCTGACCGAGCAGCTCTGGCTGCATCGCGAGCGCAACCCCTACTGGCGCAAGCTCCACGAGCATATCGACGACAAGGCTATCTCCAGCTGGTGCGACGATCACGACCAGATCCTCAAGGCCCTGATGCGCAAGGATCCGCAGGCGGCCAAGCTGGCCATGTGGCAGCACCTGGAGAACACCAAGCAGATGCTCTTCCAGGCCACCATCTTCGATGACGAAATGGAGGATGACCGCTACCTCTTCTCCGAAAATCCCGTCGTGCATCTGACCCAGCATTCCACTGCCAACGGCTAGTGGAAGGCTCTCGGGGGCGAATCCTCGAGGTTGCTTTCAACCCCATAGAGGCGCTGGGCTGATGGCGTAGCCCACAGCTCCCGGGCAAATTGCTGCTCCACTCGCCGGTTTTTGCTGGCCACACCACCTGGAGCTGGCTCATGTCAAATGCAGTCACGACCCGCGGAGCCTTTGGCCCCTGGTCTGGAGATACACTGCGCTCGCGGGGCGGATACATCCTCTGACAGTGAGAAAAAGGATACAAAAAGGGCCACTTCTTGCGAAGTGGCCCTTTCCAAACGTTTAGTGCTGGGGGAGTCTGAATCAATAATGCATGCTGTTGATTTTAAATGATTTAGCTGTGTATGTCAGGGCGGTGATGTTGCTATTGGTGTTACTGGTGAATAAGCCACCCCACATTTTTGCCATTGAGGCGTACCGGTCTACCCCGCGGAAAAGCCAGTCAGGCTGCCGGCTAATTCGAGTGCTCGCGACGCACTTCTCGGGATGCGGGTTCAAATCCCTATGACACGGATCCCACGATAATTACTCGCGGTGTTGCTCTTCCCGCCGATGTATTTCGTTTTTCACTGGGCTGCGCAACTGCGCACTCTCCAAGCCTCCACCTACTCCTCCAGCCCTTACCAAACCTGGCTCCTCCAATATTTCATCACCATTGTTTTTCGATTTTGCACAGCGGCTTGTGCGCAGAGAAGTGCGCAATTTGCGCAGTTTGTAGTGCGCAGTTATAAAAGGACTGCGCTGACGGTAAGAGGGGCAGGCTGCCGGCCCAGGAGGGATGGTTCATCCGGTAGTTGTGGCAATTGCCTCACTTGCCGTAGCAGAAACGCTCCATGACTCCTTTGGCTTGCTGCCTGCATAGGCGCGGAGTTTGCGGCCGGTTGTGGCCAGGGGATCAGAGGATTCTGTCGAGTTAGGTGCAGAGTTACCGCTATAGGAGCGGTGGAGCTTGGCTGTATTAGGGAAATCACGCCGCTGCCGATTCAGAGGGCCACCTGGTGAGCACAGCTAATGGCCAGGGAATGGTGCCGCATGAACAGGGCCCACCAGGTGACGGCAGGGAGCATAGCCGAATTTGGCTGAAGTATGCCTCCCAAATTGTGCTGGCCGATGAACTTCAGCCGTATCTGACCCTCTGGGCTCATTACATAAGGGGCTGGGTCCTATGGGGCAGTTACTCCAACCGGCTCTTGATCCACCGAGTAACCACCGTAGGGTCGGCCAACAGCTCAGCCAGTGGCACATGGCGCACGCAATACTCAACCTCTTGGTGCTGGGCTGCGGTAGTCCACTGTTCTGTTGGCTCAGGCCAAGGAATGTCGCTCCACAGCTCATCGAAATGAAGCTCACTATCCTGAGTACAGCGGAACAGGTTCACCTCCACTACCGCCTTCCCCATTTTCAGCTCTAAGGGATCTGGCATGCCTTTGCTATTCCCTCTCTGAGATGAGCCCTTCTTGAAGGCGTCATCGACATAGAGCCGCAGCGCCAAAGTCATATCGCCAGCACGGGCCTTGTCACCATCCCAAGTGCGGTAACCATGAGTGGAGGCAAACAGCGGGATATAGTCCCATACCCAGGAACTGGAAGGTCTGGAGCTTCCAGAACAAGGGCGGCCATTCTCACTGGGTTTCCAATACCAGAATGTGGCATCAATAGACTCTTGGGCAATCTGATCAAACAGCGGCAAGATCCGCTGGTAGAAACCGGCCGCCAGGCGGTGGGCTTGCCCCAGCTGTTCGACCAATCGTTCTGCCTGAGCTAATTCATGAGTCATCCGAAAATCCTTAATCGGTCAATCTGACCTGTGATAGTGAAAGCAACTTATTGAATACTGGTGGCCAGCAGGTGGTAATCCAAAGTCAAATCGTTGGCGAAGCTCATCAGGGGAGCCCAGTTATCCTGAGCTGGCATCTTGACGTTCAATGACAACTGCTGACAGGCGACGGCCAGGTCCAATGAGGGCGCACTGGCATAATCCAATAGGGGTTGCCAACTTGGAGCAGATGGCAACATGCCAAATAGGCTGAAAGCCTCCATCCAGTCCTGACAGATCGCTTCGTCTTGCCGGCAACTGGTAAACATAGGGTTGTTCTGCAGTAAGCGACGAAGATCGCTCCACTCCAGTTGGGTCATGGGTGCAAAACGCTTGGGGTGTTCATCTGTAGGCAAAGGGGCTGGCAGGGTATTACCGAGAGCGACGAAATGAATCCGCTCATATTCCTGATACTCAGTTTCGACACTAAGCGCCGTCATCTGTGCTCGCCACTGGTCTTGGTACTGGCCATCGCCGAAGGGTGGCTTGACCTCAATCATCACCAGCTCATTCTCAAAACGCAGGATCACATCGGGCTCGACATACCCACGCTCTTCCCACTCAGTGAGGCGAGACCAGAGTTCAATTTCAATGAAAGTAGGTGCTAGCCGCTTTGCCTGCTCAAATCCAATCAGGCAACCCAGCACTGTTTCGAAAGCACCATTTGATAAGTAGGGGAGTCGCCCAAAGAAGGTGGCTGTCAGCAAGTCCTCGTTACGCTTGAACAGCTCACGCCAACGGAGAGACTGGCCACCTTGTTCAACTCTCCCGGCCTTGCCATGCAAAATGGCATGCAGCATCTCAACTCCTTGTCGTATCGATATTTCAGGCAGGCTATCTCCACGGAGAAAAGCCTTCAAGATCCTGCTTGAATACCCACACGACTACCAGCTGATCCGTCACAAAATGGGGCAAAATGTTTGACTGGATTTGGAACTTCGCTCTATGGTTGCCCACAACATGACCCCGGCCGCTTGGTTGCTTGCAACTTACGCCGGGGTTGTTGTTTGGTGGCGATCGCGTTGAGAGGCTAAGATAATTCGGTGCCCTGCCAGTGGTCAGGCTAGGGCACCTTCCACCAGCGTCTCGGCCAGGGCAAGCTGGGTCTGCTGGTTGATTTGCAGGCGGAATTTTAGTTGATCGCAGAGGGTCATTAGCTCATTTACTTTCTGCAGTATGAGAACCTGCTCATTATATGGAGGAATCGATACAAGCATGCTTTTCATCAGTGTCCCATTTACATTTGCTTGCCCACATTGCTGCTTGATATGAGGTTCAATCTGAGTTTTTCTAAATAAAGGGCTATTCATACATAATGTCAGATATTCTGGTCTGACATTATTAATGCTACAACGAATACGGATAAGATATGATGCAAATGTATATGTATCATCATTCCCATTAAACATACCTGTTTTACCAACAAGCTCTGCACTATTAGTTCGGTTGTATAAAACATCGCCTTGCTTCAGGTATAAGTTGGGTAGATCATCAATCTTTGATGAGACGACCTGATGACAGCCCAAAACAACCTTCCCTTCTTGAATATCCCCCATTTTTAGAACAGGTATACCATCTGATAGTTCGCTGACCGTTTTCTCTGAACTTCCATACTCACAAAATAGAGAGGACTCACATATTCTTGACCATACCCATCCCAGCGGTAGTTCAAACGGCTTTTCGTCTTCACTAATCGCAGGTAGCGGTTTCTCTTTTTTGATTTTCTTCTCTTTGACCAGCTGTGTCTTTTCGGTAGCGATGCGTTCCAGCAGGACGGAGGCGGGTTCATCGCTCGGGTCTTGCGGCACCAGCTTGCCCATCACAGCCAGTTGCAGGACTGTCTGCTTGAGGGCGTCTATACTCGCCTCGGTGGTGAAGAGGGTGTCAAAGTGGGTGTTTAGCCGTGCCCAGTTTTGCGCTAGCTCATCGGCATCGCTGGAATCGTTCAGGGTCGCCAGCAGGGTCTCCACCAGCGTCTGATGGGCCGCCAGCTGCGATTCGCTGCGCTGCTCAAGTTGGTCGCAAAGGGCCATTAACTCATCCACTTTGGCGACAATGCGGTGTTGTTCTTCTGTTGGAGGAAGTGGAATTACTCCATTAAAAAACTGCTTATCATTAATCGCCGGATAGGCGATTCCTGTTTGAACACTTTCAACATAACTTACAAAACATGGTGAGCGCAGATACCTATATACATAGCGACTTAAAACACCATCAAATGGGTGAATAATTGCAAATGCAGTGCTCGCAATTGGCTCTGGAGAAAATTTTTCATCAATAACTGCTATATTCAGAAGGTAGGGTCTAATAGTAGAGTAAATAACTGTCCCTAGCTTTACTATTTTTCTTGCTCTAGATGGTGCGTCACAGGCTGCGACAATGGTTGCTGAGTCAATAACACCAATATCTTTGTTAATTGCACCAACGTCGATGTACGTAAAAGAAGAATCTGGAACCTTCTGGCCATGATCATGACCGATTCCCTCCAGCTTGACCCACTCCCACCCCTCCGGTAATTCAAACGGCTTCTCTTCCTCGCTAATTTCCGGCAAAGCTTTGGGCATTTTAATTTTTCCCTCTTTCACCAGCCGCGCTTTTTCGATGGCAATGCGCTCAAGCAGCGCGGAGGCGGGTTCATCGCTGGGGTCTTGTGGCACCAGTTTGCCGCGTACCGCCAGCTCCAGAATCAGCTCGCGCAACTTTTTAATACCGGTGAGCACCAGCTTGCTGTTGCTGCCGCGCCCCGCACTGCTTTTAGGGCGCACCGCTGCAGTCCAGAGATCCAGGTGGTCGGTAATCAGGTTCTCGATCGTCATTACGCCTGCTCCCTCTGCTTGGCTTCGCCCTTGCCGAGAGCTTCCCCAAGAATGGCTTTCAGCTGATCGCGCAGGGCCTGAATATCAGCCTGCTCTGCTGCATAGCGCGCCAGTAGCTCGTCCGGGTCGTGACTTATCTGCTCGCCCACATGAGGGTTCTTGATATCGAGGTTGAAGTTGCGCTCGATGATGGTATCGATGCCCACCTTCCAGGCTTGTTCGGTCTCAACCCGGGCGGCAAAGCCATCTGCCTCGTCACCCCACCAAGCGATCTCGGTCTCGAACTCCTCAAACCTCATTGGCTTGGTTTTGCTGTAGCTTTTGGCCCCGGCCGGGTAGGGATGCTCATAGAACCAGATATCTTTGGTTGGCAGGCCTTTGGTGAAGAAGAGGATATTGGTCTTGATACCGGTATAGGGGGCAAAGACGCCGTTGGGCAGCCGCACTATGGTGTGCAGGTTGCACTCGCTGGTGAGCAGTTGCTTGATCTTGGTCTTGACCCCTTCGCCAAACAGGGTCCCATCGGGCAGCACCACGGCGGCGCGGCCGCCTTTTTTCAGCACCTCGATGATGAGCTGCAGGAACAGGTCGGCAGTCTCACGGGTGCGCATATCTGCAGGGAAGTTCTGCTCGATGCCGTCCTCTTCGGTGCCACCGAATGGTGGGTTACTCAGGATGACATCGACATCGCTGTCCCAACTGGAGAGCGGTTGATTGAGGGTGTTACCGTGGCGAACCTGAACCGGTACCTCAATGCCATGAAGCAGCATATTGGTGGTGCAAAGCAGGTGCGGCAGTTGCTTCTTCTCAACCCCCAGGATCTGTTGCTGCAGAGTTTGGTGGTCGCCGACTGACTGGACGTAACGCTCTTTCACATGGTCAAACGCACAAGCCAGGAAACCACCGGTACCGCAAGCCGGGTCCATGATCCTCTCCCCCAGTTTGGGGTCGATACGGTTGACCATAAAGCGGGTCACTGCGCGCGGGGTGTAAAACTCACCGGCGTTACCTGCGCTCTGAAGGTCACGCAGGATTTGCTCGTAGATATCACCAAACAGGTGGCGCTCGCTGCTGTCGGTAAAGTCGATTTCGTTGAGCTTGTTGATCACCTGGCGCAGCAGAGTGCCGTTTTTCATGTAGTTGAAGGCATCGGAGAACGCCTCTTTCACCACAAAGCCACGGGGATTGAGTTTGATGCTGACAGGCAGGTTTTTCAGGCTATCAAACAGATCGTCGTTGATGAAGTCGAGCAGTTCATCACCAGTGATCCCTTCACCATCGGCTGCCCAGTTGCGCCATAAGAAGCGCTCGGGAATGGGGTGGCGATAATCACTGCCCTGTTCAAATTCCAACTCCTCTTCTTGGGCATCGAAGATTTTAAGAAACAGCAGCCAGGAGAGCTGGCCTAGGCGCTGGGCATCGCCGTCGATACCGGCGTCCTTGCGCATGATGTCCTGGATAGATTTGATGACAGAACTGATGGATGACATGGTTTTCTCTTTCTTGCGAAGACGTCAGAAACATCGATAAAAACGAGTGGCCATAGTCTGTATGGCCACTCGGGTTACGGTTCTATTGCCGGGAGATCGTCAGGCGCGTTGCTGCTCGCGGTAGATCTCTTGTTCCAGCTCAGTGATGGCCTGCTCAAATTGCTGGGGACCACCAAAGCCTTTCTTGGCCAACTCCAACGGGCGCCCCAGCTCGGTAAAGGGGGCGACTTTGAGCGCATCCTTGGTTTCTATTTCGGTAACGCCTTGGTCAGCATACTTGTCGAGCAGATTGGTCAGCACCTGCTGAGCGGTCTCGTTGTACTTGGTGAAGTAGTTACGCTTTTTGACGTTGTCGGCCCGCTCGCGGCGGGTCAGCGGCGGCTGATCGTATACCACATGGCAGATAAGGTCGAACGGGTCGAGCTCTTGACCCACTTCGGCACTCAGGACTTCCCACAACACCCCAGCCTGGGCCAGCTCATCCATGATGGCCTGCTTGCGCTCAGCAGCCTGCCAACGTCTAGTGAAGTCATCAAGGGTGGCGCACTCCTTGAGCAGGGTCTTACGGGTGTAATCCTTGAACGACTCGGTCACCAGCTTGCCATCGGCATCGTAATACTGCACCCGCTCGGCAATGATACTGACAGGAACCCCATTGACAAAAAACTTGCGGACTTCCGACTGAGGATCGCCTGTCGGGTCAAAGGGGCCACCCTGGCTACCACCCGCGCTACCTGTGGTATAGGTTCCTTCTCCTTCCCCAGTATTGCCAGCCGCTCCCGGCTCACTTCCATCACCTCCCTCATCTGCTGGTAAGGGGTCTGCACCATCGATGATGTCACTAAGGCCATCATCTGGGTCATTAATGGCTTCCGGCTTGGTAACGATGACTCGTACAGGATCACCATCAAAACGAGGATCGGCAAACAGCTCCGTGGCCTTCTTGAAGTCGAGGATGGTGAACCAGAGCTTGCCGTACTTATCGTCTATGCGGGTTCCACGGCCAATAATCTGCTTGAACTTAGTCATGGACTGAATGTTCTGATCGAGCACTACCAGCTTGCACGTTTTGGCATCCACCCCTGTGCTCATCAGCTCGGAAGTCGTGGCGATGACAGGATATGCCCTCTTGGGGTTGATGAAGTTATCGAGCTGCGCCTTGCCAAGATCATCATCACCGGTGATTTTCATCACGTAGCGCTCGTCCTTGGCCATCTGCTCTGGATTGAGGTTGACCAACGCCCGTCGCATCCTATCGGCATGATCGATGTCGTTACAGAAGACAATGGTCTTTGCCATTGGATCGGTTTTCTTGAGGTAGTTCGTTATGGTCTCGGCCACCAGCTGGGTGCGTTCGTCAATCACCAGGGTGCGGTCGAAGTCCTTCTGGTTGTAGATGCGATCTGCTATCTCGTTACCCTGTTTATCCAACTGCCCCTTAGTGGGCCGCCACCCTTGCAGGTCCACGTCGATATCGACCCGCACCACCTTGTAAGGGGCAAGAAAGCCATCCTCTATCCCTTCTTTCAGAGAATAGGTATAGACGGGGTCACCGAAGTAATCGGTGCTGGAGACGGTTTCGGTTTCTTTGGGAGTGGCTGTCAAGCCAATCTGTGTGGCCGATGAGAAGTATTCGAGGATCTCGCGCCAGGCACTATCCTCGGCAGCACTACCGCGGTGACACTCGTCGATGATGATGAGGTCGAAGAAATCCGGAGAGACTTGTTTGAAAGCTTTCTGAGCCTCTTCTGGTCCAGTCAGAGCTTGGTAGAGGGCAAGATGAATTTCAAAAGCTGGATCAACGGTGCGACCCGTCACCTTGGTCATCGCTGAGCCGAAGGGCTGAAAATCGTTCTGCTTAGTCTGATCCACCAGGATATTACGGTCGGCAAGGAATAGGATGCGCTTCTTGGCTTTGGCCTTCCACAAGCGCCAGATGATTTGAAAAGCGGTATAGGTCTTGCCGGTACCGGTAGCCATCACCAACAGCACTCTATCCTCGCCGGCAGATATAGCCTCTATGGTTTTGTTTATAGCCTGCAGTTGATAGTAACGAGGGCTCTTGTCGCTACCATCTGAATAATAGTCCTGGCTGATCATGGGTAGTTGAGCTGATGTGTAACCTTTCCAGCTACAGAACTTGTCCCACAACTGATCGGGGGTGGGGAAATCAACTAGCGAGACCTCGGTCTCCAGCTGCTGACCATTAGTTTTGTCATGGAAAATGAAACCGTCACCGTTGCTGGCAAAGACAAAGGGCACATCCAGCATGCGGGCATAGTCGAGCCCCTGTTGCATGCCCTTACCGATCTCATGCTTGTTGGCTTTGGCCTCGATTACCGCCAATGGCAAGCCCATCTTGTGATAGAGCACGATATCGGCCGATTTCACCTTCTTGCGGGCCGCCATCTGGCCACGTACCACCACTTTACCGTCCCGCAGTTTCACCTCCTGGCGGATCTGGGTCAGGTCATCCCACCCCGCGGCCTTGATAGCAGGCAACAAGTATTTGGATATGATGTCGGCTTCGGTGAGGGTTGCCTTGTTGATCTCGGCCATGAGTGATTTCCGTATACGGGACAGAATTAGTCGAAATCATCTCATAGAATCAGCCAAATTTGGTTGATCTTGGACTCATTAAGGATACTAATTGAGACGCCTTGGGACGACATGGTCCCCAAGCATTACTGACCCCCACTAGCTGACGAGGTTTTCCAGGATCCGGTCCGCCTCTGGCATACCTTGGCGATCGCTGACCATCAGGTAGCGGAGGGTGTCCTTGGCTTCATCCCGGGTCCGCGGCCGTAGCTCTGCCAGCTGACCGAAGATGAACCAGTCTCGGGCAGACGACTCCATGCGGTGCTCGTAATCGCCACTGGTATCACAGGCCTTTCGCAGGCAGTGAAGGTCATTCCAGTAGGCCAGCTCGTGAAGGCAGTCACTCAAAGTGTGCGGCATCAGTTCGGGTAGAGCTTTGAACCGATCGGCCACTTGTTCCGGCGGGTAGTCCCATTTCACCCGCTCAACTGTTCGCAGACTCTCCAGACAAAATATCTCCGCCGGCGTGTCATCCCACAGTTCATCCCCAAAGCGCCCGATCGCCTCGGCCTCCCGGGCTCGTCGTTTGATGATGCGCTCAGCCAGGCTATCAAGATTGGCAAAGCCGATGCTGCCAAGGCCCGCCATGACATGCCCAGTACTGGCCACCAGCCACTTACCGTAACGTGTCTCCAGTTCCTCGAGTGGGGTGGATATCCGGCATGCCGCCTCCTTGGCTTTTTCAATGCGGCCCGGGTCACCAGTCTCTATCACCTGGCGTAGCCATAGCAGGGCATCGATTTCCTTGTCACCTGTCACCACCAGCTGGGGTGGCAGCTCAGGAGCCGCCGGCAAGGTCTCCCTGCAGCTTTGTCGTGGTGGCAGGGTAAACATGGCTCGGTGCCTTGGGTTATCAGCAAACAGCCCCGACCGGCTGATGATGGACTTCACGGTACCCAATGGCAGGCCGGCTATCTCGGCGACTTCACTAAGTGAATTACGGCGGCGCAATTCAAGCACCAGCTCTCGTTGTTCGTTGGTCAATCTCAAGGCAACCCCCTGTTGCAGTAAAAGTGTGATCTCGATCGGCTGTCTGCACTCTATGTATGAAAAAAACGGTGGCTACAGCGGCTACGCGGCTACAACTCCCCTCTAGACCGCGCCATTGCTGGGTTTGTCGTGTAGCCACTACCCCAAAAAGTGGTGGCTACAGGTGGCTACACGGCTCTTACTCTGTGGCTACAGCCCCTTTTTGTAGCCACTGTAGCCATTGTGTAGCCACTAAAAATCAACCTAGTGGCTACACCTCTATCCCTTGATACATAAGGCCTACAGAGGTGTTTTGTTGTGGTGTAGCCACTGTAGCCACCATTTTTGTTTCTTCTTTCACGCGCGCGCCTGAGGCAGAAAAGGCAAGGGCCACACTCGGTGGCCCTCTGGTTCCTGTTGGCTGAGGTTATTCATCCTCCAAGCCATCCCCTTCATCACCCAATACTCGCTCACCCAGCACATAGACCCTCATCCCCTTACCCATGCCTGGCAATCTGACCTGTCGCTGGAGCCGCTTCTTGTCTTTGCCTGTCAGCAGATAGCCAGCCTCAAGGCTCAAGATGGCCGCTCGCTTGGGATCTCGCCCCTTGGTGATCTCAAGCCAGCCCTGGGGCAGCACAAAGAAGCTCACCCCATCCGACTCCACCTTGCGAAAGCCCACCATGTTGGCAGGACGATGGCTAGAGTCGAACCAGTCGGCAAAGCGTGTGAACTGGTGGGCAAAGACAAATCCACGTACCTGCATCAAGGTGGCAGCGTCCTCCTGGTTGCCCAAGTGCCCCCGTTCTGCCAGCCAAGCCTTGAGGCAGACCCTCACCGCCCTGATGGCTTCCCCCTCTGGCCAGCCGGTCACCCCCAATCGGGTGGCCAGCTCCCCGGCTGCGGCCACCAGCGCAAACCGGTTGATAGCTCGGCCAACCTGATTACCCGCGCCCTTGGGAGTCAGCTCGGCTGCCAATTGCTTAATCTCGGCCCTCAGCCGCTCTCTCTGCTCATCCATGGTCTGAGTCAGGGCATGGGCATAGGTGCGAAAAGCGATGCCGTGGTGTGCTTCTGTGTTGGCTTTCAGGGTGTCGGCAAAGCTGCGCCCTCCATCCATGCCATGCAGCCACTCAAAGGCGCCATGGTGCCCGGTATCGCTGGGGATCTGGATTGTCCGCACCTCCATCCCGGCCTGGGTACTCTTCCCGACACTGGCGGCATGGTCCTCGAGACTTAGCTCACCGGTGGAGAGGAACAGCAACCGCCAGGCCTTACGCTCTCTCAGCTCACCATCCTGCTTACTGCGGCCCTTGCCTTGGCCGTTGGCCAGCATGTAGGCAGTTTGGCCTGCTTCCCGGCCGTCCAGCTCGCCCAGTTCATCCAGACAGAGCAAGGCATCATTGCGCCGACTGGCGATCCCCTCGATGGCGTTACCGGTGGCTCGCCAGGTTTGGGAATACCGATCCGGGTACCCATAGACACTGGCAGCCGCCTTCATCACCGTGGTTTTGCCGTCGGTACTCTCACCCTTGAGGTGGAAGCCACCGCCCTCCATGCCTACCAAGGAGAGCAAGGGAGCCGCAAAGGCGAGTGACAATGCAAAGCAGAGGCGGGAGTTGCCCACAGCCAGCCCTGCAACCCCCTGTTGCCAACCGGCCAGGGTACCGCGCTCAGTAAAGTCGCTAGCGGTGTAGCCGGCGGTCTGCAGAATGACCCCCTCGGCATCCGGCCCAATGGACCCACCGGGCAGCACATAGGCATGGCCATGCCACCCTGTGCGCTCGACACAGGTGATACGGCGCTTGGGCTGGCAGCTCATCAGGTAGGCTGCCAGCCTGCGCTTATGGCTCAGCTCGATAAAGGGCAGACCCGCATCCAGCAACGCGGCAAACACCTCCTCACCGTTGCGCGGGACCAGGGAACGCACCGGCATGGCCCACTGGCGCACCCGCCCCGCGCTGTCCCGCCACTCCAACAAGCGGCCATAGCCTCGGCCTTGCTCATCAGCGGTCTCTGCCAGCACATGGACGGGGCTGGCAATGGGTACCCACTCTTGCCGGGCATCCTCACCCCGGCCCACTGTCATCAGGGCGCACAGGCGCGAGCCCCGCACCTCGAACCCTGTTGGCAGCTCTGGCCCTTCCTCTGGGCTGCCTTTCACCAGATGGAGCGGAGCCACTTTGTCTGACCAAGGCGCCTCGTCTAATTGGGTGTCTGCCGCCAGTGTCTGCTCGAAGTCCACCACATCCACCAGTTGCCAGGGCTCGGCATTCTGGCCCGGGTTGCCGCGGTAGAGCTCGGCCTTGGGGGCTTGCTTACGCAGAGCCACGATCAGCCGCTTGGCTTTCTCGGGAGCCAGGTTGCCGAACTGGTGAACGATGACCCTCTTGGTGGCATCCCTATCGGCCATCTTGTAGAGCCTAGCCCCTTCATCCAGCTGGTTCGGCCCCACATACAGTGCCTGTTCTGGCTCCACTTCCGGGTCAATCGGGTTGTCGGTGGCCACTGCCTCGTTGTGTGCGCGCTGCAGGGTAGCCCTGATGCCGGCATCCCGACTTGCTTGCTCGCCGGTGTGGATCACGACCACCTGCAGATCGTCCAGGTCTGCAAACTTGAGGAAGGTGCCCGCCCGGGATGGCGGGCTGCTTTGATGACTAGGGCCTGCAGTCCCTTGGTATACCGCTGTCATTGCATCGCCCTCAGCTTGCTCTCACTCGCCAGCTCAACCATGGGATCCTTTCCCTCTTCGAGCATCTGGTGAACATCGGCGCAGAAGGCGCAATACATCTGATCCACCACCAAGGCGCCCAGCGGGGTCAAAGTCCCGTTCACCACCATATGCCGCAACATGAGCAAAGCATCGGTCTGCCCCTGCTGCGCCCCGGCGTTCTCCAGGTGAGCGGCCACGATGTTGTTCTGAATGGCCATCGTCAGCGAGTCAGCAGCAAGGGGGAGCTGGATCCCCAGGTGAGTAAACACATTGCCCCGGGCGGCCAGGTAAGCCTGGGCCAACTGCTCCACCAGCTTATTTATCTCAGTCATGGCAACCCCCTGTTGCATTGCTCTCACCTGGTTGTTTCTGGGCCTTGGTCACCCGCTTGAAGAGTTCCCGCAGTACCGCGGGGCGTAGTGGATTGCGTGACAACTCGCGCCACATCCGGCCATTCAGGGTGTTGATCAGTCGATTATTCATGGAGTGTCCCTCCCAGCAGAACGGCAACCAGCTCCTTGAACGCCCGGTCATCCAAACCGGCTTTTAGTTCTCGAGCCTCCTTGGCGGTGACAGCCACCGCGGCGCCCTTGGTCTGGGCAATGAAACGGTCCCGATCACTTCGCCACAGGAAGGCGCTCAGGCTGCCCTGCTGTGAACGTTTCCCGGTACGGGGGTGAGTGGGGCCAATGAAGGTGGCTGGCTCGCTGCCGTTGGCCCATGCGAAATAGGTCATGCCAGCACCTCCTGACAGAGCCCAACCTCAATACGCAGGGCATTGAGCAAAGCGCTGAATTGCGCACGATCTTGGCGGCATAGGTCGGTTTGCTCCAGGGCATCGGCAAACTGTTCGAGCAGTGCCTCTAGGCGGGATGGAGTGGATTGAGTCATGCGGCCACCCCCTTGCTAGGGGTGCGGGACATAAACACCAACGACAAGCCAGGCAAGTTGGCGCGGGCTTGAGCCTCGGTATTGGCGATGATGGCGATAGTGCGGATACGCCGAAGCTCGGCCAGACGACAGACGCGAGGACGCTGGATCAAGAAGGTGAAGATTTTGGGTAAAGCAGGGGTGGGGACAGTAGCCATGAAGGCAGCCTCCGTAGTGGTCAGATTTTCTCTGCCACCGGAAGACGCCAATCTCCAACTGGTGGCAGCCCGGACAAGGTTGGCGTAACTGGTCACTACGGAACCCAGCGCCCCTTTCGAGGCCCTCGCCCGAACCGCCATAACACTGTAGAGGCCACCGACCAGGTAGGCCAGCAGCGCCCCAAGAAATGAGGAACGAGTACCGACAAAAAACCACGCAAGAGCGTGGGTCGGCTCCGTAGATATTTTCGAGACGCCAATCTCGGCAACGGATTTTGCCGCTGCAAGAGGAATCGTACTCCGTTGGACGTTGTGGGACAAGCCCACCCCTTGGAATTTGGGCAAGGCTTCGCCCTGGGCAGTGAGCCCATATTGTTCTTTCATGGCATACCTCGGGGTTAGGCGGCGGGAGGGAGGGGAGTGACTGCCGGCGTGCGAGCGCACAGAATGGCGGCGTAGTCATCTGCCAGTGGGGCTGCCTGGCGCTGGTGTCGCCAGTGGTTGATCAGAGCCACCAGCTTGTGGGCTTGCTCACGGTCGGCCAGCCAATAGCGCTTGAAGCGAGTGGTCCCACCACCGCTATGCTGGTGCTCAAAGAACGCATCCGTAATAGCTACCCCGTGGTTTCGACGGAGCAGGCCAATGCTGTTGCGCAAGTTGAGGTCATGGAGCCCAGCCAGGCCAGACAAGGCGCTGACGCCCTGGGCTCCCTGCTCCAGCAGGTGGGTGGCGACCAATTCGTACTTGGTGATATTCTGACCCTGCTCAAGCTGGGTCGTGCCGTTCGCGGTGCGGCCTTTTTCTTTTTGCATATCTACCCCCTATGCTGCCACGTTGCGAGCTGCGATACGCTCCGCCATCCAGGCATCAACTTCTGCCTCGACGAATGCCACTGAACGCCCACCCAGACGTATGGTTTGGGGGAATTGGCCTTGGGCCATCAGGTCGTAAATACTGGATTTGCTCAGGCCGGTTTTCTTGATCGCCTCCCGCACTCGAATAAAACGCAGTGCGGTGGGGGTGGGGGAAAATTGTTGTTCCATATTGGTTCGCCTCGGTCGTTGTTGACGGGGCAATGGAAACACAAGACGAAGGAAATTCGATGTCGAGTAACCCTAACGCTACGTGGAGTAAGGCTACCCGACAGTGGTTATTTAACCCTGTAGGGCCTGCCAGTCGTCATGGCAGTGCTAAGCAGCCTCTCAACGGTGCCGAGTGCCAGTGGGCATCTCTTGCCATCGAATAGAGCGTGCTCGTGGTCTATGACCTTGGTTGCCCAATCCACGGCAGTATCGTCGGGATCATTCTGCCAGGCGGGATTGAGCTTTGCGCGGATTGCAGCGGCCAGCACGCGCTCTCTGTTAGCTGCATGGTGCTCAGCGATTGGATGTGGGGGCGGTGCTTTGCGGCTTGCCCGTTGGGCCTTCAAAAATGCTTCTTTGGGGATTGGATCGCCTGATTCAATATGCTTTTTCAGCAGCTCCAGGTCTCGCTTAATAAGCCATATCTGGTTGGCATCTATGGGCGATTCATCTTCACTCGGCTCAAGAAGGATACATTCATAGTCGCGGTCGAGCCCGTAATAAAATCCAGCGGGCAAAAGACTCCAGTCGCTTAAAAATGTCTCGCGTTCAAGCAACATACCTTCGAATAAAGTCTTATCTAATGACCAAAGGCCACTGGCTGTCGCTGTTATGAGCTTAAAGATACCCAATCGTTGAGCGAGCTTTACATGAGCAATAGGTATGGTGAGCGTTGCATTACAACCAATCACTACAGGCGGCGGCGGGGTGAGATCATTGTCGTCATGGCTGGGGAGTGAATATAAAAGGTCCAGATATGGATCTTCATCTTCAACAAGCTTACCGTCTCTGACGAAAAGAACATGAGCAGGTGCGGCAGATAGCCAGATTGCTCCTTCTATCGCTCCAAGTGCGCACCAATGAAGAATGTCCTCAACTTCGCACTCTAGTAACCGCGCGGCTCGGTCAATCCGGCAGTATTCCAGCGGTAGTAATGGGGTATTTTTACTCATTGTTGCGTCACCTTAACGCTTCCTTGAATGGGGGCCGGGTCAGGCTGGCAAGGTATCCCGCTTTTCTCTCCGTCGAGATAGGCCCAGCAAGTCGTTAGGCTGGGGTTATTCTCCCACCACCTTCAATGCTTTAAAGCCGCTAGCCAGAGAAAGGTTCCCCTGGCTGGCCTGCTCTATGTGGTTGCTCCACCAGCTCATCATGATCACCCGCTGTTCGTAGTAGTCGCTGCGGTTATAGGCGCGGCGGATCTCGTTATCGTCGGCGTGGGACAGCGCCGCTTCGATAGCGTCAGGATTGAACCCTTGTTCGTTGAGGGTGGTACTGCCGAGCGAGCGCAAACCGTGGGCCACCAGCCGTCCGCCATAACCCAGTCGCTTGAGGGCGGCATTCGCGCTCTGGTCGTTGATATGGCCGAGCGGATCACGGTAGCCGGGGAACACGAAGGGGCGGTGGCCGCTGATCGGCTTCATCCGCTCCAGAAGGGCCAACGCTTGTGGGGTCAGCGGAACCCGGTGGGGGCGCTCCATCTTCATCCGGTCAGCGGGGATGTTCCAAACCTTGGCCTCCATGTCTATCTCATCCCAGCGGGTGCCCGCCGACTCACCAGGGCGAACCAGGGTGTGCAGGCTCCATTCAATCTGACAGCGGGTAGTGTGGTCTAGCCTACCGTTGGCAATGTCGGACATCAGCAGTGGTAACTCCTCCGGCTTGAGCGTAGGCATATGCTTCTTGGCGGGCTTCTTGAACACTTTGCGAATGGCGGAGCAGGGGTTGGCATCAAGCAGGCCGTGGTTAACGGTGTAGTCGAGGATCTCGTTTATCCGCTGACACAGCCGGCGCACTGTCTCCAGCTTGCCATCAGCCTCAATAGGGCGCAGTAGTTCGATCACCAGGGGGGCGCGTATCTGGTCGATGGGCATGGAGCCGATGAAAGGCAGCACATACAGCTCAAGGGAGCGCCACGAATCGGCGGCATAGGCTTCGCTAACGTCGTGCCGTTTCAGTTCCAGCCACTTGGCAGCCATTCGTTCGAACGTGTTGGAGCAGGCCTCTTGCTGAGCCTGAACGATGGCGATCTGCTCTTCTTTATGGCGTTTGGGGTCAATTGCTTGAGCCAATAGGGCACGAGCCTCTCGCCGCCGTTCTCGAGCTGCGGCAAGAGTAACATCAGGGTAGGGGCCAAAACTGATGTTGGCGCGCTTCTTGTCGCTCGGCCTGTAGTAGTTGAACACCCAGAGCCTCGCACCATTCGGCTTAACCCTTAGGTAAAGCCCGTCACCGTCACCCAAGCTGTATTCCTTGGCTTCAGGCTTGGCGGTTCTCAGCTTTGAGTCGGTCAGCTTGTCTTTACTCACGGCACATTCCCCCCAGTAGTAACACCAAAACCGGTGTTACAAAACCAATGTGACCGTAGATGTTACTCTTATGGCTGGATTTAGGCGACTTGCTCGGACTACTGCGGACAACAAAAAACCCGCAAGACGTTGAATCTTGCGGGTTTTTGTACTTCTTCGTTCCCGGCCGGAACATTGTTTGGTGGAGCTGGGGGGATTTGAACCCCCGTCCAAAATTACTACATCCTCGGTACTACATGCTTAGTCACTCTTTACATTCGCCAACACGCTGCGGAGAGACACGCCACGAATTGACTAGCTCGATTGGTTTTAATGCTTCCGCCCCGAGCAGGACTTCCACACGATCCTGTGAAGGATGACCTTCCAATTCCCTAGGACACAGGCAAGCTAGGGGAGAAGGGCTCAGCGCAGGTTATTAAGCTGCGAGTGCGTAGTTTTCGTCGTTTGCGACTATTTTTTTGCGGTTTGTTAACGAGGCCTACCGCACCTCGGCATGCACCTTGGGTTTCGTGAATCTTGTCGAATCCAGAATCAGCCCCAAGTTGTCAAAAGCGATTGTACGCAAAAATCCTGCCATGGCAAGGCGTTGATGGCAATCGACCGGCATGGGCCGGTCGATTGCTGGTTTATTGGTCGCCCCACGGGCGCTGGCGGCGCACAATCAACCGCGGTTCTTGTTCTTCATGATGCGGGCCTTCTCACGGTCCCATTCCCGGGCCTTGGTGTCTTCCCGCTTGTCGTGTTCTTTCTTGCCTTTCACCAGGCCGATCTCGACCTTGACCCAGCACTCTTTCCAGTAGAGCGCCAGCGGCACTATGGTGTAGCCCTGGCGGGCAACCAGGCTCTCGAGCTTGTCGAGTTCACGGCGGCTCAGCAGCAGCTTGCGGGTGCGAGTCGGGTCACACACCACGTGGCTGGAGGCGGCGTTCAGCGGCAGGAAGCTGGAGCCGAACAGGAAGGCTTCGCCCTGCAGGAAGATGACATAGGCTTCGCTGATGTTGGCCTTGCCCGCCCGCAGGGATTTGACTTCCCACCCTTGCAGGGACAGGCCGGCTTCCACGCGCTCTTCGATGAAGTACTCGTGACGGGCGGTTCTGTTGAGTGCAATAGTGCTGGACCCGGCTTTGTTTTTACTGTTCTTTTTGCTCATGACGGGGGCCTTCGGCAATGTTTAGGAAGGCGCATTATACGTGGGTGGCGGCGGCTGTAAAACGCGCAACCACTCGAGTGGCGGCTTTGTGAGCAGTTCGGTGATGTTTTTGGTTGGCAAGGTGACGTAAAGCTGGTCATCAGGGGCGGCAATTGCGCGTGTGGCGGTCAGGTGAGCAGTTTCGGCGGTGATTTTGGCTGGCAAGGTGATAAAATCGGCCCGATTGGATGAGGAAAGCCCATGCCCCGTATTACTCGCAGTGCCCTGGTGATGTTCAGCGCGGAACAAATGTTCCGTCTGGTCAATGATGTTCACGCGTATCCCGAGTTTCTGCCCGGCTGTGTCGGCAGCCGCGTTCACGAGACGGGTGAGGATTACATGATGGCCTCGGTGGATGTGGCCAAGGCAGGCATCGCCAAGACCTTTACCACCCGCAACCTGCTCGATGCCAACCGCGCCATCAAGATGGAACTGGTGGAGGGCCCCTTCAGCAAGCTGGCGGGCTGGTGGACCTTCACGCCGCTGGACGTGGATGCCTGCAAGGTGGAGTTCGATCTCGACTTTGAATTTACCTCCAAGCTGATCGAGCTGGCCTTTGGCCAGATCTTCCGCGACCTGGTGGGCTCCATGGTGCTCGCCTTCTCCAACCGTGCCAAGGTGGTCTACGGTGTCTGATCTGCTCAATGTCGAAGTGGCCTATGCCCTGCCCGAGCGGCAAACCGTGCTGTGTATCCGGGTGGCCCCGGGCACCAGCGTGCTGGCTGCCATCGAGCAGTCCGGCATAGTGCAGAAACACCCGGAGATCGATCTCTCGGTCAACAAGTTCGGCATCTACAGCCGTCCGGTCAAGGGCAGCGAGCTGGTGCAGGACGGGGATCGCATCGAGATCTACCGCCCCCTCATCGCCGATCCCAAGGAGATGCGCAAGAAGCGGGCCGAGAAGGCCAAGGAAGAGGGGCGGGCCGATGTGGTCACCGGCGGGCGCCCCGACGTGCACCGCAAGCGGGACGATGCCGACCCGGCCTGATGGGCTGGCAAGGGAGAACAGAAGAGGCGCCATTGCGCCTCTTTTTGATTCAGTGCCGCCGCCAGGAGCCTATGGGAAGATAGAGGCCCCCGCGTCATCACAGGGTGAGCAGCCGCTCGTTTTGCACTATCTCTACCCCCTGAGCCTGGTTGGCGAGCACCGTCATGGCATGTGCCACCTGGCTCGCCTCTATGGCCCGCCAGCGCCTGAGGGGCCCCTGCAGCAGGGGCTTTATGCAGGGATAGATGGCCTGAATTATCTGCTCTGAGCGGCGCGGAGGCTGGCGATGGCCGAGCAGCATGGCGGGGCGCAATATGACGAGTCGTTGCCACTCCTGGGCCAGCAAGGCCTGCTCCATCTCGCCCTTGGTGCGGGGATAGAGGGCGGGAGAGCGCGAATTGGCCCCCAGGCTGGAGACGACCAGCAGGCGCCGGCAGCCGTGGCGGCGGGCGAGGGCGGCAAAGGCCAGCACATAGTCGTGATCGACCCGGCGAAAGGCCTCATCGGAGCCGGCGTCCTTGCGGGTGGTGCCGAGGCAGCAGAAAGCCATGTCGACGGGGCCGGGTAGCGCCACCTCGTTTAGGCGTTCGAAGTCTACCGGCAGCCAGTGCCGGTTGGGGGCGGCCTCGCCCGGCTGGCGGCAGAGCAGGGTCAGCTGGTGCTCGGGGCCGAGCTGTCGGATGAGGGCCTGGCCTACCAGGCCGGTTGCCCCGGCGATCAGGATCTGGCTCATGTGATCTCCTTGAGGGGATGATGAGGGGCGTTGACGTCCTTGATCATGGTTCAGGGAGCGCGCCCCTGCGGAACCCGATCGGAGGCCAGACAAGAAAAAACCGGCCTTGGCCGGTTTTATGATGCTGTCAGAGCGGGGTGGTGAAGGCGGCGGGGAGGGGGAAGTCACCCGTGGCGGTGGCGAGTCTGTCACCCACGAAGTTCAGGGTCAGCTCCTTGCGCTCCTTGTCACCACGACCTGGCTGGAACTCATAGAGATAGTACCAGGTGTTGGGGTCAAAGCCGTCGCGCAGCATGGGAGAACCCAGCACGAACTCGACCTGCTCGCGGGTCATGCCCTGGCGCAGCTTGTCGACCTGCTTTTGTTCCACATAGTTGCCCTGAGGAATATCGATGCGATAGACCAGGCTGCAACCGGACAGGGTGAGGGCGGTCAGGGCCGCGGCAATCAGGTGTTTCATCCGCATATCGGGTTCAGATCATCCATACAGTCTTTTTTAGCTCGGCAAATCATACCCACTCCCCGTGCGGAAGTAAAAAGCCATTGATCCTCCTGCCAATAAAAAGGGCTGCGTGGCGGCCCTGACAAACCACAGCCCCTCACATGGCGGCGCGGAAGAGGGCGACGATCTCGGCGAACGGTATCGGCGAAGCCGCAGACCTGCTTGAGGGTGCGCTCGGCCTGCACATCAAGGTCATCGACCCTGATCCCGGAGTGTGCTGCTTGTCGTTTTCCCCAGAAAGGTTTTTCATCTTTCGCGGCGGGTTACCCATGGCCCTGGATGTTGCCATGATGGGGGGTCATTAAGTCGTATGTGGTACCTACATACAGCGTCAAGGGGATGACGCGGGATCAATGGTATCTGATTGACAACTTTATGAACTCGATCGCGTACCGAAAAGCCGGGCCCTGGGGGGGGATTGACAAGGGCGCTTGCCTCTTGTTCGGTGTAAAAACGTTTTTCAAGAAATTCATCATGTTAGCAAACGTTTTGCCGGTTTTTTAGCGCCTCGGATGCGTGGAAGTGTGAAGCGCGTCAAGGAATTGGAAAGCGCTTTCGACCATAGTTGGCGCCTTCCCCGATAGAGGGAAACAGGCTCGAAAATACCATAAAGAATCACCTTAACTGCGCTCGGCTGCGAGGCGGCGGGATGCAACCAGGAGTCCACTATGTCTGATGTATTTCACTTGGGTTTGAAGAAAGCGGATCTGCAAGGCGCCACCCTGGCGATCGTTCCCGGTGACCCCGAGCGCGTGAAGCGCATCGCAGAGCTGTTGGATAACCCTGTGCACCTGGCCAGCCATCGTGAGTTCACTACCTGGCGCGGCGAGATGGACGGCAAGGCCGTGATCATCTGCTCCACCGGTATCGGTGGCCCGTCCACTTCCATCGCGGTGGAAGAGCTGGCTCAGCTGGGCATCCGTACCTTCCTGCGCATCGGCACCACAGGTGCCATCCAGCCGCACCTGAATGTGGGCGACGTGATCGTCACCACCGGTTCAGTGCGCCTCGACGGTGCCAGCCTGCACTTCGCGCCCATGGAGTTCCCGGCCGTGGCCGACTTCGACTGCACTACCGCGCTGGTCAACACCGCCAAAGAGCTGGGTTCCAAGCTGCATATCGGTGTGACTGCCTCCTCCGATACCTTCTACCCGGGTCAGGAGCGTTACGACACCGTATCCGGCCGCGTCGTGAGCCGTTTCCAGGGTTCCATGAAAGAGTGGCAAGCCATGGGCGTGCTGAACTACGAGATGGAGTCCGCTACCCTGCTGACCATGTGCACCAGCCAGGGCCTGCGCGCCGGTATGGTGGCTGGCGTCATCGTCAACCGTACCCAGCAGGAAATCCCGAACGCCGAGACCATGGCGAAAACCGAATCTGATGCCATCAAGATCGTACTGGGTGCTGCCCGCAAGCTGATCTGATAGCACCACCACGAGTGGGGGGTGGGGGCCGTTGCGAAAGCGCGGCCCCTATCTTTATCCGCCGTTTGCCCTTTTCCCCTTCGCCTCTCTGTTTTCCCCTCCCAATCCGTTTGATGTCGGCCAACGTCCCTAGAAAGGGGCGGGACACTTGACGGCCATCGGCTCGCCGCTCACCGGATGCACGAAATCCAGCGCGCTGGCATGCAGCATCAGCCGTGGCGCCTGCTCGCAACCCGGCAGCTCCAGACCGCCGTAGAGATCGCAGCCGAGTATGGGATGACCCAGCAGCTGGCTGTGGATGCGCAGCTGATGGGTGCGGCCTGTCTCCGGCACCAAGCTGACCCGGGTCAATGGCAAGGGCTCGCCCCTCGCGCCCTCGCGCACCAGTCGCTCCACCACCCGATAGCGGGAGCGCGCGGGCTTGCCGCTGGCGCAGATCTTCATCAGTGGGAAGATCGCCGGATCCTTGGCGATGGGCGCCTCGATCACCCCCTCATCGTCCGCCAGATGGCCGCACAGCAGGGCGTCATAGGCCTTGCTCACCGCCCGCTGGCTGAACTGCTGGCACAGCATCCCGTTGATGCCCTTGTCTCTGGCCACCACCATGAGGCCTGAGGTGCCAAAGTCGAGGCGGTGCACCAGGGTGCAGCCGGGGTAATCCTGCACCAGCCGATGGTGGACAGAGTCGAGGTTCTGCGGGTTCTTGCCCGAGAGGCTGAGCAGTCCGCTCGGCTTGTTGATGAGCAGCAGGTGTTCATCCTCGAACAGGACCTCTATTTGGGCATTGCAAGGGGGGGCGATAAAGGTATCGACGATAACAGACATGGGGCGCACGGGCTGGAAACGGGGGGCGATCATACTCCAAGCGGTGGCGCGGGGCGAATCGGCGTGAGCTGGCCAGGTCCTGCCTGGGGTGCCTGGTGGCAAGTGATTGATAATGCAGGACGACGCTGTTTTGTGACCCCTTCCCGAGTTCATTCGGCGCCGGCTTGCTAAGGTATGGCTCCCTGTCATGTCGTAAGGAGCCTCTCCATGGCGTTGCCCGTTATTCTCGATTGCGATCCCGGCCACGATGATGCCATCGCCCTCATCCTGGCGCTGGCGAGCCCGGAACTCAAGGTGCTGGCGGTGACCACCAGCGCAGGCAACCAGACCCCGGACAAGACCCTCAACAACGCCCTGCGCATCCTCACCCTGCTCGGTCGCCACGACATTCCGGTGGCGGCGGGGGCCCCCAAGCCGCTGATGCGCGAACTTATCATCGCCGACAACGTCCACGGGGAGTCGGGTCTGGACGGCCCCACACTGCCGGATCCCGCCTTTGCGCCCCAGGCCATGACGGGCCTCGAATTGATGGCCAAGTGCCTGCGCGAGAGCCCGGAGCCGGTCACCCTGGTGCCGACCGGTCCCCTCACCAATATCGCCCTGCTGCTGGCGGCCCACCCCGAGTTGAAATCCAGGATTGGCCGCATCGTCTTGATGGGCGGCGCGGCGGGGGCGGGCAACTGGACCCCGGCGGCGGAATTCAATATTTATGTGGACCCGGAAGCGGCCGATATGGTGTTCAGCGCCGGCATTCCCATCACCCTGTGCGGGCTGGATGTGACCCACCAGGCTCAGGTGATGGACGAGGATATAGCGCGGGTGCGTGCCATTCCCAACCCGGTGGCCCAGTGCGTGGCGGACCTGCTCGATTTCTTCATGATCTACCATCGGGATCCCAAGTGGGGATTTGCTGGCGCGCCGCTCCATGACCCCTGTACCATCGCCTGGTTGCTGGCGCCGTCGCTCTTTCATGGGCAGGATTGCTGGGTCGGCATAGAGACCCAGGGCAGGCATACTGTTGGGATGACGGTGGTGGATCGCTACGGGCTCACCGGCAAACCGGCCAATGCGCGGGTGTTGCTGGGGCTGGACAGGGTCGGCTTCATCGATCTGCTGGTGGGGCGCCTAAGGGCATTTGACTAAGTTCTTCGACATCGGATAAGGGGTTGGGCATGTGGAAAGGGACGTTGGCACTGCTGACATGTATGCAATTGACGGCCTGTGCCACCCCCTTCGAGAGGATGTGGCAGGGGCTGGCGACCTGCGATCTGGACGATCTCTACCTGGACAGCGAGAGCGGTGAGCCGTCCCACCCGCTGCTCAAGACCTTCACCCCCGACAAGACGTCAGACGGCTTCGCCTGGTACAAGACCCACCAGGAGCTTCATGGCCTGCCCATCACGGGCTTTCTGATCCCGGCTTCGACCTTCGAGGTGCACGCCCTGTTTGTGGATACCCCCATCGCCAATGCGCGCAGGCTGACCCACAACGCCTACGGCAGCGAGTTTGCGGATGAACAGAAACACGACAGGGGGGAGGCTCCCCTGCTGCTGCGTGATCCTGGCAACCCCAAGCGCTCCATCATCGACTGCACCCGGGGGGAGTCGGCGGAGCCGCTGCCGGAAGAGCCCTTCCCGGAGTAGGAAAGGGCATCCTGATGACCATGAGAGAGGGGAGCCACGGGCTCCCCTCTCTTTTTATCTGTTGCCAGATCGTCCTCAGGGATAACCCAGGGTCTGCTTGATGGCGGGGAGCTGGGACGCTATCCAGGCGGGGTTGATGGGCCCCCAGTCGCTGATGCGGTAGTGACCCTGCAGGTGGCGGGCCCCCTCGGTCTGCTCGAAGGCGCAGCTGATGTCCAGCTCAGCCAGGGCCGTCAGGGTATCCTGGGCGGTGCGCCTGGGCATGCCGGTGGCGGCCATGATGGCGGGCACTGTGTCCGTGCCCTGGCTGATCAGATGGGCCACGTAGAGCCGCCGGTAGAAGCTGGAGCGGGTCTTGCTCGGTTCGCTCATATCTCGTCCTCGAGACGGTCGAAGTAGCGCCAGGTCGCGATGGCGGCCTTGCCCATCACCAGCGCCCAGATACCGAACCAGAACCAGCGGAAGAAGCTCCAGGTGGAGGCATCGGGCTCTGTGCTCTCAATCTTGGTGACGTTGGGGAAGAGGGAGAACATGTTCACCCGCCAGCCGTAGGAGGTGATGATGGCCAGGCGCTTCTCGAATTCCATGGACTTGGCCTTGGCCTGGACGTCGGCAGCATTGAACTTGAAGTAGAAGGGCCAGCCCCAGCCGGTGTCTTCGTTGCGGAACACCCGGATCTTCTCGCCGGGACGCTCGGTGTAGATGTAATAGACGTCGGTGATGGGGCCGTCGGCCGGGTTCTTCTGGCTGATGGGACCATCCTTGTCGGTGCGCTTCACCTCGACCCCGGTGATGGTGGCGATGGTGTGTTCCGGCAGATAGAAATCGAGCCAGAGCGCGGATAGCAGGGCGATGAGGCCGAGCGTGATAAAAGCGGGTTTCTTGAACTTCAGGCTCATGGTGTTCTCTGGGTGAGGGGGAATGACGTGCCTCTACCATACCCATATTTGCGGATACAGCCCAGCCCCCAATGGCGCCTTGTTGGCAAAAAGCCGTTTTAAACGGGAGGGGCAGACCCCGGGGCGGGGCCCGGAGTCTGTCAACGAGAGGGGAGTATTACAGCTGGAACTGGGCGAGCTGCCTGCGCTGCTGCTCAGCGAGCTGTGACAGTTCGTGACTGGCGGCGGCGCTCTGGCTGATGCCGGCCACGTTCTGGTTCACTATCTCGTGGATGTTGGTGATGTTGCGGCTGATGTCGGCGGTGACGCAGGATTGCTCCTCGGCGGCGGTGGCCACCTGGGCATTGGCACCATTGATCTGGTTGACCGCCTCGGTGATGCCCCCCAGCAAGTCTTGTACCTCGGCGGAGAGGCGCTGGTTGTGGCCGAGGATCTCCAGGGTCTCCTGCACGCCGCTGTTGGCCGACAGGGACTGGCTCTGCAACTGCTCTATGATGACCTGGATCTCCTTGGTGGAGTCCTGGGTCCGCGCCGCCAGCAGGCGCACCTCGTCGGCCACCACCGCAAAGCCACGGCCGGTTTCGCCGGCGCGGGCGGCCTCGATGGCGGCGTTGAGCGCCAGCAGGTTGGTCTGCTCCGAGATGCTCTGAATCACCTCGATCACCTTGCCGATCTGCTCGGACTGGGACTTGAGCTGAGCCACCACGGTGGCGGCGTTTTCCAGGCTGCCGGTCATGCGGCCGTTGGCCTGGATGCTCTCGGCAAACAGCGCCAGCCCCTGCTCGACCCGACGGTTGGCGTCCCGCGCCAGCTCATCGGCCAGGGCGGCGTTGTGGTTGACATTGTCGGCAGTGCTGGCCAGCTCGGTGACGGCGGAAGCCACCTGCTCGGTCTCGCTGCGCTGCTGCTGGGCGTTGGCCTCGGACTGGGTCATGACGGCGGCCAGCTCGGTGGCGGCTGAGGCCACGTTGCCGCTGATGCCGGTCAGGGTCTGAATGGTGTTGCCAAGCTGGCTCAGGGTCTGGTTGATGTCTTTGGCGAGCTGGCCCAGCTCGTTGTTGCCTTCTGCCCTGGCGCGCACGTTGAAGCGGCCGAGGGCGACGGCGTGCATCACCTCCTGCAACTGGCCGATGGGCTGGACGATGCGACCGGAGAGCCACCAGCCGCCGCAGAGTGCCGCGACCAGGGTGGCGGCCATCAGCAGCAGGGTCTGCAGCAGGGTGGCGTGGTAGTGGGCCTGCTCCTGGGCTATCTCCTGCTGGATCAGCTGATTGATGTGGGCAGAGAGGGTGTCAATCTGCTTGATCAACTGCTCCCCCAGCTCGCGAAAGCGC
This sequence comes from Aeromonas media, assembly GCF_020423125.1. Classification (NCBI taxonomy): domain Bacteria; kingdom Pseudomonadati; phylum Pseudomonadota; class Gammaproteobacteria; order Aeromonadales; family Aeromonadaceae; genus Aeromonas; species Aeromonas media. The sequence continues at coordinate 3,082,074 of NZ_CP075564.1, read as the reverse complement.
AGCCGGGATTGCTCATAGCCGGCGGGTTCTACCCCGTCCCCATGCTTTTGTGCCAGCAGTGGCAGCATGTTGCTGCGGGTGTGGCCGAGATAGGCCTGCAGGGCCGCCGCTACCTGGCTGTTGTCCTGCTCGGCACCGGGGATCACCAGCCGGGACAAGAGGCCGTTGATCTCCTGCTCGGCGGCATTCAGCGTGACGGGCAGCTCGGCGAAGCGGGCCTTATCGTAGAGACCGTAGATGGCGTTGGTGCGCAGCCGGTAGGTGGCGTGGATCAGCGCGGCGATGTCGTCCTTGTGACGGGTGACGCTGGCGGTGGTGTTGTTCATGCCCCTGATGGCGCCGTCGATCTCCTGCTTGCTGACCACGGCCATGAGCAGCATCAGCAGGCTGGCTAGCAGTAGCGGAATGAGAACTTGCAGACGAATGGACAGATTATTCAAAGACATGAAAGATCCTGACTCGAAAGAGGAGTAAGGCCGCATCTTACACAGGTGCGACAATCCTTGTCACAGGGTTTTTAATGCTGAATTCTTGCTGAACGCAAAAGTTTTTCTTGTGTTAAAAGAGTGTGATAGGCAAGATCGTCTGCTTGTTACCTGGAGGTGTAGTGTGTCCCACTGGATTGATCCCGCCATCTTGGCGCTCTTTGTTCCCACGTTCTTCTTTGTCTCCGTGACCCCCGGCATGTGCATGACCCTGGCGATGACCCTGGGCATGAGCCTGGGGGTGCGTCGTACCCTGCACATGATGTGGGGGGAGCTCATCGGCGTCGGCCTGGTCTCCGTGCTGTCGGTGGTCGGGGTGGCGGCCGTCATGCTCAACTATCCAGCCCTGTTTTCGGCCTTCAAGTACGTGGGCGGTGCCTATCTGGTCTGGCTCGGCATCCAGATGTGGCAGGCCAAGGGCAAGATGGCGATTCCGGCAGATCTCTCGGCCGGGCAGGAGACCAGGCCGCTCGGGCTGGCGCTGCAGGGTTTCGTCACCGCCATCGCCAATCCCAAGGGCTGGGCCTTCATGGTCTCCCTGCTGCCCCCCTTCATCAATGCGGCCAAGCCGATGGCGCCACAGATCAGCGCCCTGGTGGTGCTCATCCTCCTCATCGAGTTCTCCTGCCTGCTGCTTTACGCGAGCGGTGGCCGCACCCTGCGCCACTTCCTCGCCAGGAGCGGCAACGTGACCCTGATGAACCGGATCGCGGGCTCGCTCATGCTGTTTGTCGGCGTCTGGCTGGCCTTCGGCTGAGTGCCATCGCTGATGTGCAGCAATAAGGTAAAAATGCCACCGGTCGGTGGCATTTTTCATGAGTACAGGTTGGGGATCAGCGAGGCTTGAAGCGCTCGACCCAGGGATTGGCGGTCAGGCCGTGGAGGATGACGCTCAGGATGATGGTGCAGAGCACGGTGGCGATGATGGGGCGCTGGCCGATGAGCGCCGGCTGGTTTTGCAATACCATCACCGCGAAGACGATGCTGGCAAGGCCCCGCGGCCCGAACCAGCCGATAAAGAGCTTGAGCTCCGGCTTGAGGCCGGTACCGATGAGGCTGAGCCAGACCGGTACCATCCGCAGCAGGGTCAGGCTGGCAACGGCATAGAGCCAGTATTGCCACTGAATCAGCTCGGGCAACGTGGGGAGCAGAGTGGCACCAAAGACCATCCAGATCACCACGGAGAGCAGATCCCCGTACCCCTCGCAGCTGTCCATGTAGGCGTGCTTGTGTTCCCCCAGCCTGCGGCCGATCAAGAGGCCGCCCACGAAGGCGGCGATGAAGCCGCTGCCCCCCAGGGTCTGGGCCAGGGCAAAGCAGAGCAGGGCCAGTCCCGGCATGGTGAGCTGGCGCCAGAGTGGCAACTGCCAGCCGTTCAGGTAGGAGGCCTTGAGCAGCCGGATGGTGAGGCTGGTCAGCACGAAGGCGACCAGCAGACCTATGCCTATCTCCTCCAGCATCAGGGTGATGGCCAGCGTGGCGGTGCCCGCATGTTGTTCGGTGGGGGCGATGAGGGCGAGCAGCAGGAGCAGCACGGGCACACAGATGCCGTCGTTGAGGCCGCTCTCCTGATTGAGCCCTTCGCGCACCGGCGCAGGCACCACAGGGTTGCTCACCACGGCTTTGCCCAGCGCCGCATCGGTGGGGGCGAGAATGGTGGAGAGGATGGCCATCTCCAGTAGCGGCAAGTCGGGGAAGAGCCAGTGGCCGAACAGGGCCCCACAGACCAGGGTGAGGGGCAGACCGATGAGCAGCAGCCGGATAGGCAGTTGCCTGTTGGCCTGCAACACCTGCCAGTTGGTGTTGGCGGCGTCGTTGAACAGCACGATGACCAGCGAGAGCTCGGCCAGCAGCTTGATCCCTTCGCTGTTGATGGAGAGGGAGAGCAGTCCAACGCCGCCCTGTCCCAGCAGCCAGCCCACCAGCATGAACAGCAGCGGGCCGTTGACAAGACGGGATTCAAACCGCCCGGCAATCAGGCTGTAGATCAGCAAGAAGGCGGCGATCACCGCCAGATTCTGGTAAATCAGGGATGCATCCATACCCTCTCCTCAACACATAAGGGGGTCAGTCGGTCAGGCAGTCCGGATCGAACACGTATTCCCCCACCAGCCAGCGCAGGATCTCGCCCACGCAGGCCTGATCCTGGAACGGCAGGTAACGGCTCTTGAGGTGGATGATCTGCTCCGGGGTGAGCTGGGCCAGGCCGATGTCCTGGAACAGCGGCAGATCGGCCTGGATCATGGCGGAGATCTGCGGCCCGCAGGTGGCGTTGAGGGAGGCGTGCAGCGCCTTGTCCGGGTCGTACTGGCGGCCGAGTCGATAACTCATGGGCAAGGTGGCGAGCGGCAGCACCGAGAGCGCCGCCTGCTTCATGGGGTTGACCGCGTGACCGGCGGTCAGCTCCGCCAGTTCGGCGGGGCGGTTCTCGAAGGCACGCAGGTGCAGGAAGCTGCTCGCCTTGCTGCCGTCGTTGACCGGGTAGTTGTCCCACAGGAACGGCTTGCGGTGCAGCCAGTCGGCGGCCTGTTTGAGGTGTGCGGCCGGGTACTCGGTGGAGCAGACCCGGGGGCCGGTCCAGAAGATGTCAAAACGCTTGTCCAGCCCCTGGCCCAGATCCGTCAGATAGTGGGGCGGCATGGCGCCGAACACCTTCTCCAGCACCGGGTCCGTCGAGTAGTAGCTGGGGCAGAAGATGAGACGGCTGGCGCCGGTGTGGGCGGCGATGTCGTGGGCGATGGTGAGCTGCCAGTGGGCGAGATCCGGGGTATCCCCCTTCATGTCGTCAAACAGCACCGCCAATATGTCGGGCTTGAGCGCCTCCTCGATGAGGCGCACCTTCTCGAGCAGGGCCGGGCGTTTGTGCGGGTAGTCGTGATGGGCGCCCATGGGGCTCAGGCCCACCCCGAAGGCGAGGCCGTTTTCGCGGCACTGCTGGGCCAGCTGGCTCAGGTGGGCGAGCTGTTCCTTCGGCCAGGGCTCGGCCCAGTGCTTGCGCAGATAGCCGTCTTCCTTGGGGGCATAGAGGTAGAAGCCATAACCATGGCGGGGCAGCCACTGGGCGTAGCGGGCGCGTGCCTCCCAGCTCCAGCCCTTGCCGAAGAAGCCCTCGATCAGCCCCAGTCGGGGCGAGGGAGGATACAGACCAGACAACAGGGTTTGATAAGGCATGGGTCACTCCCTTCTCGCCGGGCGCCGGTTCACCGTCTTGTCGTGAATTGGCGCCGAGTATGTGTATTGAACAGGGTCCGGTTGGCGTCCTAGACCGGATCTTCTTCCAGGAAGCGCACCCCTATCTTGCGAGGCTCGCCCTCTTCCATCTCCGCCACCGTCCAGAGCAGGCCCTGCCAGGCGACGTGGTCACCCACCACCAGATTATCGCCCAACTGATGGGCAATGAAATCGCCGAGAGTCTGATCCGCCACCTCGCTCACATCCAGTCCGTAAAGCGGGGCGAGATCCACCAGCCTGGCGGTGGCCTCCAGCAGGAAGTCACCGAAGAAGCGTGGGCCGAGATCCTGTTCCGGCGCCTGGCTGAACAGCTGGCCGAGGGCGGGGAGATCGCGCTCGTGGCCGATGACGCAGAGGATGTCGTCCGACTGCAGGCAGGTACTGCCCGAGGGGTGCAGCAGCTCCCGGCCGCGGAACAGGGCGCAGATGCGGGTGCCTTCCGGCATGCGCAGCTCCCGCAGCGGCGAGCCGATGCACCACTTCTCGGCGCTCAGGCGATAGACGAAGGTCTCCCACTGGCTGTCGAGATCGATCTCGAGCCCGGAGCGATTGATGGGTGACGGCGGTGCCGGGACCTCCACCCGTGCCAGCCGGGAGGCCAGCGGCAGCGAGCTGCCCTGCAGGATGAGGGAGACCAGCACCACGAAGAAGGCGACATTGAAGTAGAGCTGGGCGTTGGGCAGCCCCGCCATCATGGGGAAGACCGCCAGTATGATGGGCACGGCGCCGCGCAAGCCTACCCAGGAGATGAACCAGCGCTCCCGGGGGGCGAAGTTCTTGAACGGCAGCAGCCCGATCCACACCGACACCGGGCGGGCAAACAGGATCATCCACATGGCCAGCGCCAGCGCCGGCACGGCGATGGGCAGCAGCTTGTGGGGGGAGGCGAGCAGCCCCAGCACCAGGAACATGCCGATCTGGCTCAGCCAGGTCAGACCGTCCAGCACCGACAAGGTGGTGCTGCGGCTGCGCAGGGATAGGTTGCCAAGCAACAGGCCGGTGAGGTAGATGGCGAGGATGCCGCTGCCCCCCACCGCCGTGGTGAGGGCGAAGATCAGCAGGCCGCCGCTGACGGTGAGCAGAGGGTAGAGCCCGGGGGCCAGGCGGGCCGTGTTGATGAGTTTCCACAGCAGCCAGCCCCCACAGAGGCCGATGCCGGCGCCGAGGCCAAACTGCTTGACGAGTTGCAGCAGCAGGAAGCCGGCGTCCAGCCCCTGCTGGGCGGTGGCCAGCACCTCGATCAGGGTGACGGTGAGAAACACCGCCATGGGATCGTTGCTGCCCGACTCTATCTCCAGGGTGGCGCTGACCCGCTCGTTGAGGCTGCGCCCGCCGAGCAGAGAGAACACCGCCGCCGCATCGGTGGAGCCGACGATGGCGCCGATCAGCATCCCCTGCATCAGGTTGAGATCAAACAGCCAGGCGGCGGCGAGCCCCGTGAGGCCGGTGGTGATGGCCACCCCGACGGTGGCGAGCGACAGGGCGGGCCAGAGCGCCACCCGAAACGAGGAGACCCGGGTGCGCATGCCGCCGTCCAGCAGGATGATGGCCAGCGCCAGGTTGCCCACCAGGTAGGCGACCGAGTAGTCGGCGAAGTGGATGCCGCCGGGGCCATCCTCACCGGCCAGCATGCCGACGGCGAGGAAGATGACCAGGATGGGGATGCCGACCCGGGACGAGAGCGTGCTCAACAGGACACTGGCTCCCACCAACAAGGCACCGATAAAAAAGAAACTGTTGATGGTGGTGGCATCCAATGGCGAACTCCTTATTGCGGTCGGCAAAACAGGCACATTATATGCAGATTGCCCCCCTTTGTGTGGCTTAATTGTGCATCGATTTGCAGTTTTTTACGGTTGTTGTGCCGTTTTTAAGCAGTTGTCGCAGGGCGGAAGGGGGGCAAAAAAGAGGGGGAATGAGTGGCAATCGATGTCATTTTTCAGGGGACGGGCGTCCCGTCGTCAGCAGGTGGGAACCGACCCCGGCAAGGGGCCAGGGTAGGGTCGCGGGAGCGCCATAGTGCTCCTGCGGGGGAGGTCAGTCGTCCTCGTCGTCCTTGACTTCCCGGATCTTGTCCCTGTATTTCGGCAACTGCTTTTCGAGCTGTTTCATGTCCTTGATGGCATTGAGAAACAGCCCGAGCAAAAACAGCAGCGGCAGGCCTATCCATAACCACAGACTCATCAGATTCTCCTTTCGGTGTGACCGGCGGTGACATAGTGGGCCAGGATCTCGTCGAGATGGGCCAGTATGCACTCCTTGCCTTCAATATCCGCCTGTTGCAGGCAAAGCGCCAGCGCATCCGGATCCAGCCGCTGTTCGCCGGATTCAGGCGCAAAGCTGATGTGCCAGGGCTCGTAGGCGACTCCCTGAGCCGCGTCCAGCGGTTTGGCATAGGGTAGGAAGAAGCCGAAGTCGGCCATGTGATCCCCGAGCCACTCGCCAAGGTCGGCAAACCAGCCTCCCGCCTCATATTCCCAGGGCTCCAGCGCCAGCCGGGTGCCGACGGGCAGGCAGTCGGGATCATAGATGTCGAGATCCGTGCCCCAGTGGTGGCGGCTGGTGCCCGGCAGGGCGCTCCAGCGCAGGATGGCGTGCAGCCGCTCCATATCATCGAGCTGCAGCGCATCCAGCGGCTGGTTGTCCGCATCCAGCAGGGGGCGCTCCCCGCGCCACTTGCCATTCCAGATGGCGAGCTGGCGCTCGAAGCTGCGCCAGCTGGAGGCGGCCTGCAGGTTGAACCCTTCATAGGCCGCCGCCACCTGCATGTCGTTGAAGGCCGCCGCCGTGGCGGCGGTCAGACGGTGGGGCCCGCGCCCCACCAGGATGAGGTGGCTCTCGTCGAGCCCAAGCAGTTGATCCTGGGTCATGCCAGCAAGTGCTCCAGCACCCCTTGGTACATGTCCGCCAGCAGATCCAGGTCATCCGCCTTCACGCACTCGTTCACCTTGTGGATGGTGGCGTTGACGGGACCCAGCTCGATGACTTCTGCGCCGGTGGGGGCGATAAAGCGTCCATCGGACGTTCCCCCCGTGGTGAGCAGGGCCGGTTGCTGACCGTTGACCGCGGCCACGGCGGCGACGGTGGCCTCCAGCAGGGCGCCGGTATCGGTCAGGAAGGGCTGACCGGAGAGGGTCCACTTCAGTTCAAAGTCCAATCCGTGGCGATCCAGCAGCGCCTCGACCCGCTCGCGGATATCGAGATCGGTGAGCTCGGTACTGAAACGGAAGTTGAACTGCACCTGCAGCTCGCCCGGGATGACGTTGGAGGCGCCGGTGCCCGCCTGGATGTTGGCGATCTGGAAGCTGGTGGGGGGGAAGTAGGCGTTGCCCTGATCCCAGACCGTCGCCGCCAGTTCGGTCAATGCAGGCGCCGCCTTGTGGATGGGGTTGTCCGCCAGATGAGGGTAAGCCACGTGGCCCTGCACCCCGCGCACCAGCAGATCGCCGGTGATGGAGCCACGGCGTCCGTTCTTCACCACGTCCCCCACCAGGTTGGTGGAGGAGGGCTCGCCGACGATGCACCAGCGGATCTTCTCGTTGCGCGCCTCCAGGGTGTCGATGACGCGCACAGTGCCGTTGATGAAGGGCCCCTCTTCATCGGAGGTGATGAGGAAGGCGATGGAGCCCTTATGGTCCGGATGCTCGGCCACGAAGCGCTCGGTGGCCACCACCATGGCGGCCAGCGATCCCTTCATGTCGGCGGCGCCGCGGCCATAGAGCATGCCATCCTTGATGGTCGGCTCGAACGGCGGCGTGTGCCACTTCTCCAGCGGCCCGGCGGGCACCACGTCGGTGTGGCCGGCGAAGCAGAACAGCGGCCCTTCGCTGCCACGACGGGCCCAGAGGTTGGTGGTGTCTTCAAACACCATGGGCTCGATGACGAAGCCCAGGCGTGCGAGACGCTCCGCCATCAGGGTCTGGCACCCTTCGTCCAGCGGGGTAACTGAGGGGCGGCGGATCAGATCCTTGGCCAGTGCGATGACATCCGACATCGGCGTTCCTTAAAAAATTTAACGAGAGAAGAGGGATTGATAGTGGTCTGCCTTGAACCCCAGGGTCAGCTCGCCATCGCGGTCCAGCAGCGGGCGCTTGATCATGGCGGGGTGCTCCAGCAACAAGGCACGGGCCTTGGCGGTGTCGAGCCCCTGTTTGGCCTCCTCCGGCAGGGCACGGAAGGTGGTGCCACGGGTGTTGAGCAGGGCTTCCCAGCCCAGCCGATCCAGCCAGCCGTCCAGCCGGGCAGGCTCGAGGCCGTCGACCCTGTGGTCATGGAAGCGATAGTCGATGCCAGCCTCGTCCAGCCACTTGCGGGCCTTCTTGATGGTGTCGCAGTTCTTGATGCCATAGAGGGTGGTGGCCATGGGAGATCCTATATCTGCGGGCCCGGGGCCCTGAAATCCGAACGTGAAGTCATGCAAGGGCCCGATTCTGGCATTGTGGCCCAGCCATGGCAACGCTCATGGCCGGGCTGGCTGGTTTTACCAGCTGGGAGGGGGAAGAAAGCGCGAGGGCCAGATAGCCAAAACGCGCCGATGGGCGCGTTTTGGAGGAAGGGGGGCTATCAGTGCAGTGCGGTCCATGCGTGATCGAAGACCCGGGCCCGTTCCCAGGGCGCATCCGGCAGGCTGGAGGAGAGGCCGGTGTATTTGCCTACGTCATCCACCACGATGGCGGAGAGGATCGGCAGGTCGTTTTCGGTACAGTACATGCGGATGCGCTGCAGCAGGGTGCGCAGCTCATCCTGGCACTGTTCCAGCCCGGCCTGCCTGGCCAGTTTGGAATAACGAATGGTGGTGCGTTCCTTTGCAGACTCGACGAGGATGTCCCACAGCTGGTAGTCGCAGGGTGAAGTCCCTGCGGTGGCTTGGCTTGTCATAACTCTCTCCGGTGCGAAATGATCGCTTTGTGTCGACGGGCATCTTGGCCAGTTCACCCCTGACGGGCGTTGATCCAACGCAAAAAAAGTGGAGGTTCTTGCTCAGGATGCCATGCCCGGCATTCTAGTGAGTTGGATCTGGATTGAAGAACTGTTTTAGATGGTTTATTTGGAGTTTAATGCGGATAAGATTCGTAAAATCCACTTTTTTAGATGGAAAACAAGGAGAAAGGAGAGGCCAACCACTGGATCACGTTTCTCGATAGTCTTGCCGGGAGCCTACCCTGGTACTCTTGTTTGCCTTGCTCGTGCCGATGGTCGTGGCCTGCGGTATCGTCAAGGATTACCGCCCGCAAGCGGTACCGGCGCTGGATGCCGTCTGCACCATGGGGCGAGTTCCACTCGGGCGCTGTATGCCTGCTGCTGAAGAGCATCGCGCCATGCATCGACCTGCTGCAGAGGGGGCTGATCAGGCTGTTGAAATAAGCTGGCGTCTTGCTTGCTTCGTGGGAAACGGGTCCAACCCGATCAAGACGGGAGGCATTGCCTCCCGTTGTGTTATCTCGCTTGTTTAGCGTGCCCTGTAGCGATCCGGTCCCATGGCGTGGTTTTGTTATCCCTCATCTTCTGCCAGGTAGGCCAGATGATCTTGGCGCTCCACCTGCCAGCCATCGAGGTGCAGCGGGGCGGCAAAGCCCGGGCCGTCGGTCACCATGGTGTGGTACTCCCCCTGCTCGCCGCAGGCATCGAAACCCTCGCGCTCGGCCAGTTGTTGCAACTCGGTCAGGGTGGCTGCATCCAGCACTCGCCCGGCCCATTCCGGCGCCAGCACCCGGGTATCGACACAGGAGAGGTGGGCGACGATGCCGCGGGCCAGCATATCCGCCAGCAAGGCTTGGCGAGATTGCTGCCAGAGCGGGGTGTGGACGGTGAACCCAAGCGGCTGGCTGCGCTCGCGGATCCAGTTTGGCGCGCCCCCCACGCTGTCGATGTCGCCAGTCACCACACCATCGAGTGCCCACTCCTGCTGCAAGCGGCTCAGCGCCGTCTCATAGCTCTGCTCGAACGGCGCCTCTATGGTGACCAGCAGATGGGGCAGCCCGAGGGCCGCCGCCTGACGGCGCACCAGCGGCAAGGGGTGAGCGAGAAAGCGGGGCGCAGGGGGAGCAAAGGTGGCCAGTGCCACCACCTGATGGCCCGCGGCGCGGGCATGGCAGAGGGCCAGCATGGCATCTTTGCCACCGCTCCAGAGCAGGATGACGCGAGACATGGGGTTGATTCCAATCATGAAAGATGAGGCATGCTACCGAGCCGGCGGGTTCTTGGCAAAGCGGGAAGGCGGGAAAGGCAACGGGCCCGCGAAGGGGCCCGTTGGGGATGGCGCGGCGAACGCCGTCTGGATCACAACAAGATGGTGGTCAGCAGATACCCCAGGGCGCAGGAGCTGCTGACCCCGATCAGCCCCGGAATGATGAAGCTGTGGTTGATGATGAACTTGCCGATACGGGTGGTACCTGAGCGGTCGAAACCGATACAGGCCAGATCGCTCGGGTAGGTCGGCAGCACGAAGTAGCCGTAGCTCGCCGGCAGGAAGGCGATCAGCAATTTCGGCTCCACCCCCAGTGCCAGACCCATGGGGGCGATGGCGGTCAGGGCGGCGGCCTGGCTGTTGACCAGCTTGGAGATGAGGAAGAGCACCAGGGCGTAGGTCCAGGGCTGGGCCTGTACCACGTGAGCCAGGGTCTCTTTGAGCAGCGGCATGTGGGCCTGGAAGAAGGTCTCACTCATCCATGCAACCCCGAACACGGAGAAGATGGCGACCATGCCGGCCTTGAAGACGGCACCGTTGGAGATGTCGCCTGGCTTGACCTTGCAGCGCATCAGGATGATGGCTCCGGCGATCAGCATCATCATCTGGATCACCAGGTTCATGGAGAGCGGGCCGGTCTTGTCCTTGATGGTGAACACAGGACGCAACCCTTCGTTGGCACCGAGCAATACCACGGCGGCGATGGCGGCGAAGAAGATCCAAGTAGACCAGTAGGCCTCTTTCGGGAACTTGGTGTTGAGCAGGGTTTCACCGCCGCCGTAGACGAAGGCGCGCTGCTCCGGATCCTTGATCTTGGCCTGGAACTCCTCGTCCTTGTCCAGGTCCTTGCCGCGGCGCAGGCTCCACAGGGCCGCCATCATCACACCGGTCAGGGAGGAGGGGATGGCGATCATCAGGATGTCGAGCAGGCCATAGGCCTGACCTATGCCGTGACCGGCCGCCAGGATGGAGACCATGGAGACCACGGCGACCGACACCGGCGAGGCGCAGATCGCCATCTGGGAGGCGACAGACGCCACCGCCATCGGGCGCTCGGGACGGATGTTCTTCTGCAGCGCGATGTCAGCGATGATGGGGAACATGGTGTAGACCACGTGGCCGGTACCGCACAGGAAGGTGAGGGTCCAGGTGGTCAGGGGCGCCAGTATGGTGATGTATTGCGGGTGACGGCGCAGCAGGCGCTCGGCCACCTGCATCATCAGGTTGAGGCCGCCGGCGGTCTGCAGGGTGGCGGCGCAGCCGATCACCGCGAGTATGGTCAGCATCACCTGCACCGGTGGTTCGCCCGGCACCAGGCCGAAGACGAAGGTCAGCAGGAAGAGGCCTATGCCACTGATGAGACCCAGTCCCATGCCCCCAAAGCGGGTACCCAGCAGCAAGCAGCCGAGTACCACCAAAAATTCCATCAAGATCATTCCATTACCTCGTGTGATTGAATCCATGTCCGCATCGGCCCTGGGGCCCGGGAGCATCTGTCATTATTTGCCCCTAAAGGGTTAGTGGATATTCTGTCACCCCTAAAGAGGTAAAAAATTGAGGTGGTTCAATAACCGACCCTTTTCCGATTTAAGTGCATAAAAACTACGGGTAAGGCCTTGCGCAGGGGCGCTGAGGGAGGACAGGCAGGTGAATAAGGTGAGGGATTTATTCGAGGATCAGTGTGATATGCAAGGGCATCGCCCCTGTCAGTAGTCGGCAGGGGTCGAGGAGGGGGTGTCGCAGGCCGGGGAGGCCATGACCTGCGAGTCTGACGGGGCGGCTCAAGCGTCCCGGTTTGACTCGGTGGTAGTCGGGTCTTCGGAAGAGGCAGTCTGTGACAGCAGGGTTGTTCGGCAGGCATCCAGGATCTCATCGGCCAGTGGCGATTCATCCGGACAGGCCCGTGAGAGCATGATGGCCCCTATCATCTGTGCCATCAGCGCTATCCTCTTGGCGCGATGGGCCTGGGTGTTCTCTGTATCCGGTGTGTCGCGCAGACTCCCTGTACGCGCCAGCATCGCTTCAATGCCGGCTTCGAAGGCGACCTTGACCTGGGCCGGTTGCCGCGCCGCATCGGCGCACAGTGCGGCCATGATGCAGCCATCCCCCGGGGCATCGCGGTGTTCCCTGGACAGGTAGTGCCTGACAAACTCGGGGGCATCAAGGGCGCTGGTCTTCTCCACGCTTTGTTCAAAGCCGCAGGTGGCGGCCTCCGCCATCAGATCCGCCTTGGCGGGGAAGTGCTTGTAGAAACCGCCGTGAGTGAAGCCGGCCGCCCCCATCAGATCCGCCACTCCCACGCCATCGTAACCCCGTTCGCGAAACAGCTTGGCTGCGGTGGCGACTATGTGTGCCCGGTTTGTCTGAGCCTGTGCCTTGGTGACCCTCATACCCGGTCGTCCTCTGAATCATGGAAGTGGTGATCACTATACATTGATGTTGGTCATCATCAAAATGCTTGACTGAAAAGATTGTGATCGTCATCTTTAATGCGCAGACCCCGGGAAGGGGTTGAACGCCCTGACCCTCGATTGACCCTTGCAGCCCCCGAGCAGGGCGGCGCCATGTCGGGATACAGACTACCTTCCTTCCCAGACCCATGTTTCACACGACAGAGGCACACCATGACAGACAAGAGACTCTTCGAGGCCTATTCCCTTGGCCACATCACCCTCGCCAACCGCATCGTGATGGCGCCGCTCACCCGCAACCGTGCCGGCCCCGGCCTGGTCCCGAGCGAGCATGCCGCCACCTATTACAGTCAGCGGGCCACGGCGGGTCTGCTGATCGCCGAGGCGACCCAGGTCTCAGCCCAGGCGCAGGGCTATCAGGACACCCCCGGCCTCTACACGGCGGCGCAGATTGCGGGCTGGCGCAAGGTGACCGATGCGGTGCATGCCAGGGGCGGTCGTATTTTCGTGCAGTTGTGGCACGTCGGCCGTGTCTCCCACGTCACGCTGCAACCCGATGGCGCGGCGCCGGTGGCCCCTTCGGCCCTTCGCGCCCAGACCAAGACCTTCGTCAACAATGAGTTCGTCGAGGTGTCCATGCCCCGTGCATTGGCACTGGAGGAGCTTCCCGGTATCGTCGACGATTTTCGTCAGGCAGCTGCCAATGCCATGGCGGCGGGCTTTGACGGGGTCGAGATCCACGGTGCCAACGGCTATCTGCTGGAGCAATTCCTCAAGGATGGGGCCAACCTGCGTACCGACGGCTATGGTGGCTCCATCGAGAACCGCGCGCGGCTGCTGCTCGAGGTCACCGCCGCCGTGGCCAAGGAGATTGGAGCCGATCGCACCGGGGTCCGGATCTCCCCCGTCTCACCGGCCAATGGCATCTCCTGCAGCGATCCCCAGCCGCAGTACGACTATCTCGTCGAGCGGCTCAGTGCGCTGGGCGTCGTCTACCTGCACGTGATCGAGGGTGCCACCGGCGGCCCCCGGGATGTCGCCCCTTTCGACTTCGCCTCCCTGCGTCGGCGCTTCAAGCAGACCTATCTGGCCAATAACGGTTATGACCTGACGCTGGCCGGCAGTGCTCTGGCCCAGGGCAAGGCGGACCTGTTTGCCTTCGGTCGCCCCTTTATCAGCAATCCGGATCTGGTCGAGCGCCTGCAGCAGGGCGCCCCGCTCGCTGCGCTCAAACCCGAGACCCTCTATGGCGGCGGTGCCGAGGGCTACATCGACTACCCGGCCCTGGCGGGTGCCGGCGAGTAAACGTAGATCGGCAGGGGGCGTCATAGCAGGCCCCCCGTCGACACAGCGCCATCGGCCGTTGAGTGCCTGGCGCGACATCCATCCCGGTTCAATACGAGCACAGAGAGAATGACATCATGACCATTAAACCCAGAGTGCTTATCACAGGTGCCTCCAGCGGCATTGGCGCCACCTATGCCGACCGCTTCGCCCGGCGCGGCTGACGGCGCTGGCCAGCCGCCTGCGCCAGGCGTACGGCGTCGCCGTCGAGATCCTGCCCGCCGATCTCACCCAACCCCGGGAGCTGGCCGCCGTGGAGGCCCGGCTACGGGATGATGCCAGCATCGGCATCCTGATCAACAACGCGGGGGCGGGTCAGGTGGGTCACTTCCTCGCACAGACCGCCAGCAGCGTCGAACAACTGCTGGCCCTGAACACCACGGCGCTGGCACGCCTGGCCGTCGCGATTGCGCCGCGACTGGTGCAAGCCGGGGAGGGGGCCATCGTCAACATCGGCTCAGTGGTCGGGCTCGCACCCGAGTTTGGCGCAACCATCTATGGTGCGACCAAGGCCTTCGTGCTGTTCCTGTCCCAGGGGATGAGCCTGGAGCTCTCTCCGAAAGGGGTCTATGTGCAGGCGGTTCTCCCTGCCGCCACGAGAACCGATATCTGGGCCCGTACCGGCATCGATCCCGACAGCTTGCCTGAGTTGATGGAGGTGGAGGAGCTGGTGGACGCAGCCCTGGTCGGTTTCGATCGCCGTGAAGCCGTCACCATACCGCCGCTGCATGAGGCCAGCCGCTGGGATGAGCTCGATGGCGCGCGCAAGGCGCTGCTCTCCGACCTTCGGCAGGCGCACGCCGCCGAGCGTTATCAGGTGGCGCCGCAAGACCACTGATCTGGGCAACCACACCGACGGTCTGTTGGAAGATATACCAACCCGACATTCATCACTCAGGCCGTCGCCCTTTTCCGTTTGATGATACGCGCCGAATCTGTGCAGGGGCCCTGGATTGGACAGGGGCTTTGCCTGGTTCGGCCCCATCATGTTTCTCGGTAACAAGATGATGAAAGCCTTTGTGTTCAAACGCTATGGTCGCTCGGCGCGGCCCGAGTTCGCCGAACTGCCGCACCCGACCGTGGGGCCGGACGAGATCCTGGTCAAGGTGCATGCCGTCGGTCTCAATCCCATCGACAACATGATCCCGCGAGGCACCTTCAAACCCCTGCTCAAGTTCGAGCTGCCCGCCGTGCTCGGCAGCGATCTGGCCGGTGTGGTGGTGGAGGTCGGCAGCCGGGTGACGCGCTTTCGTCCGGGGGATGCCGTCTATGCCAGCCTCTTCGATCTGGGGCGCGGCGCCCTGGCGCAATGGGTTGTGGTGCCCGAACACGCGGCGGCCCTCAAACCGGCCAGCCTCGACTTCGTTCAGGCGGCGTCCATTCCCATGGTGGCGCTGACCGCCTGGCAGGCCTTCACCGAGCAGGCCCCACTCGTGCCGGGCCAGAGGGTGTTTATTCCCGCGGGATCCGGTGGCATAGGCTCCTTTGCCATTCAGCTGGCCAAGCACCTGGGGGCCTTGGTCGCGACCTCTACCAGCACGGCAAACGCCGAGTGGGTAGGACAGTTGGGGGCCGAGGTGGTGGTCGACTACAGACGGCAGGCGTTCGATGCCGTTTTGCAGGGTTATGATCTGGTGCTGGGCGCCTTGCGGGGAGACGCGATCGAGCGGTCGTTGTCGATCCTCCAGCCAGGGGGGCGGGTCCTGTCGCTGGTCGGCCCGCCGGATGCGGCCTTTGCGCGGGCGAGAAACATGAACATCATCATGACCGCCCTGTTTGGCCTAATGAGCTGGAAGATCCACCGTCTTGCCCGGCAACGGGGCCTCACCTACGGCATGATGTTCGTGCGCCCGGATGGTGCCCAGCTGACCCGTATTGCTGCGCTGCTCGACGAGGGCAAGCTCAGACCCGTGATCGACAAGGTCTTTCCGTTTGAACAGGTCGGCGAGGCGCTCGCCTATCTGGCGACCGGTCGCGCAAAGGGCAAGGTGGTCGTCAGCCTGGCGTAGGTGCAGAGCGACGGCAAAGAACAAAAAAGCCGACCCAAGGGTCGGCTTTTGCGATTCGCGTGCTGTCCGCGATTAGAACTCAGCGGTGCGCGGGGTACGCGGGAAGGGGATGACGTCGCGCACGTTGCCCATGCCGGTCACATAGACCACCAGGCGCTCGAAGCCCAGGCCGAAGCCGGAGTGCGGCACTGTGCCGTAGCGACGCAGATCGCGATACCACCAGTAATCTTCCTTGTTCAGGCCCATCTCGGCCAGACGGGCATCCAGCACCTCGAGACGCTCCTCACGCTGGGAGCCACCGATGATCTCGCCGATCCCCGGGGCCAGCACGTCCATGGCGGCGACGGTCTTGCCGTCGTCGTTGAGGCGCATGTAGAAGGCCTTGATGTCTTTCGGGTAGTTCTTCACCACCACAGGAGACTTGAAATGCTCCTCGGCCAGATAGCGCTCGTGCTCGGAGGAGAGATCGATACCCCAGGAGACCGGGAACTCGAACTTCTTGCCGCAGTTCTTCAGCACTTCGATGGCGTCGGTGTAGTCGATCTGGGCGAAGTCGGAGGCGACGAAGCGCTCCAGACGGTCAATGGCGTCCTTGTCGATGTGCTGGGTGAAGAACTCCAGATCGTCGCGGCGCTCGGTCAGCACGGCATTGAAGACGTACTTCAGCATGGCTTCGGCCAGGGCGGCGTTATCTTCCAGATCGGCGAAGGCGATTTCCGGCTCCACCATCCAGAACTCGGCCAGATGGCGACTGGTGTTGGAGTTTTCGGCGCGGAAGGTCGGGCCGAAGGTGTAGACCTTGGACAGGGCGCAGGCATAGGTCTCGACGTTGAGCTGACCGGAGACGGTCAGGAAGGTCTCCTTGCCGAAGAAGTCCTTGTCGTAATCTACCTTGCCTTCGGGCGTGCGCGGCAGGTTTTCCATGTCAAGGGTGGAGACGCGGAACATCTCGCCAGCGCCTTCGGTGTCGGAGGCGGTGATGAGGGGAGCGGCGATCCACAGATAGCCTTCTTCGTGGAAGAAGCGGTGAATGGCCTGGGCCAGGCAGTTGCGTACCCGGGTCACGGCGCCGACCACGTTGGTACGGGCACGCAGGTGACCCTGCTCGCGCAGGTATTCGATGCTGTGGCGCTTGGCAGACATGGGGTAGGTGTCCGGATCTTCGACCCAGCCCACTACCTTGACGTCGGAGGCCTGCAGCTCGAAGGCCTGGCCGCTGCCCTGGGAAGCCACGACCACACCGGTCACTTCCACGGAGCAGGCGGTGGTCAGACGCAGCACTTCATTCTCGTAATTGGCCAGGGTATTGGGAACGACGGCCTGTACCGGATGGAAACAGGAGCCATCGGATATGGCCAAAAATGAGATCCCCGCCTTGGAATCGCGGCGGGTCCGGATCCACCCTTTCACTGTCTGGGTGGTGCCAACCGCATACTTACCGGTCAGCACATCTACTACGGATGCGTGCGTCATCGAAATATTGTCTCCAGCTTGTTCTTGCAGCGCTATTTGCAACACTAGGGGTCTGGCCCGGGCATGAGTGGCCCACCATGGCAGACTAAGCCGTCAATCTTACCCGCGCGGGTTTGATAAACAAGCAAAAATGTCGGACCCTTGCGGGGTTTTCCCCATGAATCTTGCATGGATCCGGTCGGTTGGGCAGGGGGTGAGAGTGAAGGAACGCAGACGGGGGCCGGATGGCTGGATACGGGTTCTCCAGGGGCTGGTGATCCTCTGCTGGAGCGGCTTTATCGTCCTGCTCTCCCTTTACCACTTCGCCAGGCCGCAGACGGCCTACGGCTTTCTGGTCTATGGCGGGGTCAAGGTGCGCCAGGAGTGGGATCCCGCCCTCACCCCCTGGCTGGTGCACGGGCTCTGGGGTTGCTGCCTGCTGACCCTGGTGGTGCTGATGCTGGAGCGCAGGCGCAGCCGACGGCAAGAGGATGCGCTGCACGTCAATCTGTTCATCCTGCTGCTGATCCTGGCCGCCAGCCTGCTGCTTTACTATCTGGCGTGATCCGCCGGTTTCTCGTCCTGTGACGAGAGCACTGGAGCGCAGGCGCAGAGGATGCGCGGCACATCAATCTGTTCAGCCTGTTGCTGATCCTGGTCGCCAGCCTGCTGTGTTACTACCTGGCGTGATCCGTCGGCTTCTCGTCCTGGGACGAGGGGGCGGGGCGCTTGCCGAGCTGGCGCTCCACGCTGTCGAGCATCTGGTTGTAGGCGAGGGCCACCCGGCCTATCTCGTCCCCTTCATCGCCCTCCAGCCGGTGGCCGAAGTCGTGCAGATCGGTGGCTTCTTCCATGGAGCGGGTCAGCTGGTTGAGGGGGCGGACTATCCAGGTACGGATGACCCAGAGCGTCAGCAGCAGCCCCAGCCCGAAGATGAGGGTGAGACTGAGCGCCGAGGTGAGAATGTTCTGCTCGACCCGGGTAAAGAGGGTGTCGAGGGAGTAGTCAAAGCGCACCGCCCCGAGCACGGTGTTCTCCGGCACCTGGTGACAGCTGGTGCAGTCGGTACCGCGAAAATCCTTACTGGCCAGCAGCGGACGGGTCACCACCAGCTTGCTGTGGATGCCGTCGTGCACCACCTCCAGACTGCCCTTGCCCGTCAGGGCCAGGGCATCGAATCTGTCCTTGGGGGCCTCGCTGTCACGACCCGCTCCATACTGCTTGTTGACCGCCGCCCCGCGCACTATGCGGGCATCTTCCACGTGGGCGTGATCGAGAAACTTGGCGCGCAGGGTGTCGCGGGCGTCCATCTTGCCGGTCAGCATCAGCATGTTGAGGCCGTCGAAATAGGCTTCGCTCTGCTCGCGGCTCTGCTCCTTGATGAGGGTCAGGATGAGGTCGCGCTCGCGCACCGCCTGATAGGCCGCAGAGAACACCAGTACCATGGAGAAGATGAAGAGCAGGAAGAAATTGATCTTGGCAGTGATGGAGAGGCGCATGGGAAAGGTACATCTGTTGGGTAAAACCCGCGCAGTCTACTCTCCTCGCCAGCCGGGTTTTGGTGTCTCGCTCACATTCTGATGAAAAAGAGCCAAAAGGCCCTGCATTCTCATGCAGAGCCTATTCATCGAGGCTCAGAATTCACCGCTGGCGATGGCCTCATGGATGGCATGGGTCAGCACCCGCAGCTCTTCGGGGGTGATGACGAAGGGGGGCATCAGGTAGACCAGCTTGCCAAACGGACGGATCCAGGCCCCCAGCGAGACGAACTTGCGTTGGATGCGCGCCACGTCCACCCGCTCCTTCATCTCCACCACCCCGATGGCGCCGAGCACCCGCACGTCCGCCACCGCCGGGTGCAGGGTCAGCTGTACCAGTTCGGTTTTGAGTTGATGCTCGATGGCCTGCACCCGCGCTTGCCAGGGTGATGCCAGCAGCAGATCGATGGAGGCGTTGGCCACCGCGCAGGCGAGCGGGTTGCCCATAAAGGTGGGGCCGTGCATAAAGACGCCGGCCTTGCCGTCACAGATGGTACGGGCGACCTGCTCCGTGGTGAGGGTGGCCGAGAGCGTCAGGTAGCCGCCGGTGAGCGCCTTGCCCAGGCACAGGATGTCGGGGCTGATCCCTGCCCAGTCGCAGGCAAACAGCTGACCGGTGCGGCCAAAGCCGGTGGCGATCTCGTCGGCGATGAGCAGCAGGCCGAACTCGTCGCACAGGGCGCGCACCCACTGCAGGTAGCGGGGATGATAGAAGCGCATGCCACCGGCCCCCTGAACGATGGGTTCGAGCACGATGGCGGCTATCTCTTCGTGGCGATCGGCAACCAGCTCCGCCAGCTCTACGACGCAGCTCTCGTCCCACTGGGCGTGGAAGCGACAGCTGGGCGCTTCGACAAAATGGTGCTCGGGCAGGAAGCCCTTGTAGAGCTCGTGCATGCCGCCATCCGGATCGCAGACGCTCATGGCGCCGAAGGTGTCACCGTGATAGCCGCCCCGCAGGGAGACGAATTTGGCGCGGGGCGTTCCCCTGGCGTGCCAGTACTGCTGGGCCATCTTGAGTGCCACCTCCACCGCCACCGAGCCGGAATCCGCCAGAAACACCCGATCCAGCCCGGCCGGGGTGATCTCCACCAGCTTGCGACACAGCGCCACCGCCGGGGCATGGGTCAACCCGCCAAACATCACGTGGGACATCTTGCCGAGCTGGGCAGTCGCCGCTGCGTCCAGTTCCGGCACCTGATAACCGTGGACGCAGGCCCACCAGGAGCTCATGCCATCCACCAGCTCGCGGCCGTCGCTGAGGGTGAGGGTCACCCCCTTGGCGCTGGCCACTTCATAGCAGGGCAGGGGATGGGTGAGGGAGGTGTAGGGGTGCCAGACGTGGTGCAGGTCGAATTCTTGATTGGTCATTTTGTGTTCTGTTGTCAATTGATTTGATCTGGTCGGTGTTGACAGTCTACGCGTGCTCTCTACACTAGCCAACAATTTCAGCCACTTGGCGTCACGCCTCGCAACGAGCGGGCAGGCCGATGGCGGGTTCTGCGGTTCTTCATCCCAAGGGGGCGGCGCAGGATCCCACTTATAACAACCGGAAGCCATGTATGAATGCTCTCACCCTGGGCGGTCACGCCCTTCGTCACGACTGGACCTTCGCCGAGGTCCAGGCCCTGTTTGCCCTGCCATTCAACGATCTGCTGTTCCAGGCCCAGACGGTACACCGCGCTCATTTCGACCCGAACGAGGTGCAGGTGAGCACCCTGCTCTCCATCAAGACCGGCGCCTGCCCGGAGGATTGCAAATACTGCCCCCAGAGCGCCCGCTATCACACCGGGCTCGAGACCGAGCGGCTGATGGAAGTGGAGAAAGTGCTGGAGCGGGCGCGCGAGGCCAAGGCCAACGGCTCGTCGCGCTTCTGCATGGGGGCCGCCTGGCGCAACCCCAAAGAGAGGGACATGCCCTATATCCTGCGCATGGTCGAGGAGGTGCGCGGGCTGGGGATGGAGACCTGCATGACGCTAGGGATGCTTACCGCCGATCAGGCGGCGCGCCTGGGCGCCGCCGGGCTTGATTACTACAACCACAACCTCGACACCTCGCCGGAGTTTTACGGCGATATCATCACCACCCGCACCTATCAGGACCGCCTGGACACCCTGGAGCACGTGCGCGGCGCCGGCATGAAGGTCTGCTCCGGCGGCATCGTCGGTATGGGGGAGCAGGCGAAAGACAGGGCGGGCCTCTTGATGGCGCTGGCCAACCTGCCGCGCCACCCGGAGAGTGTGCCCATCAACATGCTGGTCAAGGTGAAGGGGACGCCCATGGAAAACCAGGAGAATCTGGATCCGTTCGAGTTTATCCGCACCATAGCGGTGGCGCGCATCATGATGCCCGCCTCCCACGTGCGTCTCTCTGCCGGGCGGGAGAAGATGAACGAGCAGATGCAGGCCATGTGCTTTATGGCGGGTGCCAACTCCATCTTCTATGGTTGCAAGCTGCTGACCACCCCGAACCCGGACGAGAACAGCGACATGCAGCTGTTCAAGCGCCTCGGCATCCGCCCCGCCCAGCGGGCCCAGAAGCCGGATCAAGTTCAAGAAGAGGAGCTGCTGGCCGAGGTGAGCCGCCAGAACGAGCCCGCCGAGATGTTTTATGACGCCACCCGCCCCCGTGCAGGTGCCGTCCGTCCATGACTTCCCCTGTTGTCACCGGTCCCTTTGCACTGGGGGAGGCCCTGGCCGAACGTGATCAGGCCGCCCTGCTGCGCCGACGCACTCCTGTGGATGTGGCGAGCTGCGGGCGGATCCGGGTCGGGGGGCGCGACTACCTCAACCTCTCTGCCAACGACTACCTGGGGCTCGCCGATCATCCCGCCATCAAGGCCGCCTTCAAGGAGGGGATCGACCGCTATGGCGCGGGCGCCGGCGCCTCGCCCCTGGTGACAGGCTACAGCCGTGCCCACCAAGAGCTGGAAGAGACGCTGGCCGACTGGCTCGGGGTGGAGGCGGTGCTGCTGTTCAACTGCGGCTTCTCGGCTAATCAGGCGGTGCTCAAGGCCCTGCTCGGCAAGGAGCATCTGCTGTGGCAGGACAGGCTCAACCACGCTTCTTTGCAGGAGATGGGCAGCCAGCTGCCCTGCAAGATGAAGCGCTTTGGCCACAACGACATGGCCGCGCTCGCGCGTCAGCTTGAGCCAAACAGGGGCCTGATCGTCTCGGAAGGGGTGTTCAGCATGGACGGGGATCAGGGCCCCTGGGCTGAACTTGCGGCCCTGACCGCACAGAGCGGGAACTGGCTGATGATCGACGATGCCCACGGCCTCGGCGTGCTGGGGCCGCAAGGGCGCGGCACCCTGGCGGCGCAAGGGGTTGCTCCTGCCAGCGTACATATTCATATGGGTACCTTCGGCAAGGCGCTCGGGCTGGCCGGCGCCTTCGTAGGCGGCAGCCGCGAGCTGGTGGACTATCTGGTCAACTTTGCCCGCCACTATGTCTACAGCACCCATATGCCCGCCGCCCAGGCCTGCGCGGTGAGCAAGAGTATCGAGCTGGTGCGCGCCGCCGACGAAGCCCGCGCGCACCTCGCTCGCCTTATCGCCCGCTTTCGACAGGGGGCACAGGCGCAGGGCTGGACGCTGGGCGCAAGCAACACCCCGATCCAGCCCCTGCTGGTGGGGGAGAGCAGTGCCGCCTTGCAACTGGCCGAGCGGTTGCGCGAGCGCGGTATCTGGGTGAGCGCCATTCGCCCGCCCACTGTGCCGGTCGGCACGGCGCGCCTTCGCATCACCCTGAGTGCCGCCCACGGCGAAAATGACGTGGATCGCCTGCTCGAGGCCCTGGGTCCCTGCCCATCCAATGATCAGAGAGGAGGCGCCCATGCTGCATGAGCGTTTCCAGCAGGTCGACAAGGCCCAGCTCGCCCGCCGCTTCGGGGCCGCCGCCCGTCACTACGACGCCCATGCCCGCTTCCAGCAGGAGGTGGGGCAGGCGCTGCTTGACCTGATGCTGGACAGGCCGGTCGGTTCTGAACTGACGGTTTGCGGGCTGGATCTTGACACTGCCGTGTACCGGCGTGGTTTGCCCGACTCCTTGCCTGACGGTTTACCGGAAACTGGGCTGGATCTGGGCTGCGGTACCGGCTTCTTCCTGCCCGCGCTGGCGGGTCGTTGCCAGCGGTTGCACGGGCTGGATCTCGCCCCCGGCATGCTGGCGCAGGCCGCCCTGCGTGGCAGTGGCGCCCGGCTGGTATGCGGCGATGCGGAGGCGCTGCCCTTCGCGGATCAGAGCCTGGACTGGGTCTTCTCCAGCCTGGCCCTGCAGTGGTGCGAGCGCCCGGCCCAGGCGTTTGCCGAGATCCACCGGGTGCTCAAGCCCGGCGGTCAGATCTTCTTCTCGACCCTGCTGGCCGGCTCGCTTTGGCAGTTGCGCGAGGCCTGGGGCGCCGTCGACGGGCATGCCCACGTCAACCGCTTCCTCGCCCTGCCCCAGTTGCAGCAGGCCATTGGTGCCGCGGGTTTTCAAGCGCTTGAGCTGACCTCTGTCACCTGGTCTCTCGCCTATCTGGAGCTCAACGACTTGCTGCGGGATCTCAAGGGCATAGGGGCCAGCCAGGTCAATGACGACAGGGCCGCGGGGCTGGGCAACCGCCAGCGCCTGAGGCGTCTCGGAGAAGCCTATGAGCGCCACCGCCAGCCCGACGGCCTGCTGGCCGCCAGCTACGAGGTCTGTCTCGGGCGCCTGGTTCGACGTTGATAGCCATTCAAAGGCAGTAACAATCCCTGCTATTCACCATTGATACCAGGGCGCAACCGGCGCCCTGAACTGCGCTGAGGAATCATCATGGCGACATCTTATTTCATCACGGGCACCGACACCGACGTGGGCAAGACCCTGGTCGCTCGTACCCTGCTGCAGGCGTTCGCCGCCCGGGGCATAGTCTGCGCCGGCTACAAGCCGATCTCCGCCGGCTGTGCCCGCACCCCCGAGGGGCTTCGCAACCTCGATGCTCAGCAACTGCAAGCGGCCGCCAGCCTCCCGCTGCCCATCGACTCGGTCAACCCCTATGCCTTCGAGCCCCCCATAGCCCCCCACATAGCCGCGCAGGAGGTGGGGGCGAGCATTCCTCTGGCGGGTCTGTCTGCCGGGCTGCGGGAGATTGAGCGGGCCGGGGCCGAACTGGTGATCGTCGAGGGGGCGGGGGGCTGGTTTTTGCCGCTGGATCACCAGCATCTGCTGTCCGACTGGGTCGCCCTTGAGCGCCTGCCGGTGATCCTGGTGGTGGGGGCCAAGCTGGGTTGCCTCAATCATGCCCTGCTCACCTGCGCCGCCATCCGCCATCAGGGGCTGACCCTGGCAGGCTGGGTGGTCAATCGGGTGGATCCGCACATGAGTCGCTACCAGGAGAACCTGGCCACCTTGAAAGCCATGTTGCCGGCCCCATTTCTGGGGGAGATCCCCTTCGTAGACCAGCCGCTCGAGGCGGATCTGCGCGATTGTCTCGACATCTCGTCCCTGCTCTGAGGCCCAACATTCAGCAAACATTCATCGAGTCTGTCTATGATCGGGGGCAGGTGTGGTATCGGGTCGATTGTGAATTGGCCCGAACCATGCATCTATATCTCACAAGGAGTCAATATGAAGCGAATTATGCTATTCCTGGTGACCAACCTGGCCGTCATGCTGGTGCTGGGGGTGGTACTCAATATCCTGTTCTCGGTTCTGGGGATCAACAAGTCCAGCATTTCCGGTCTGTTGGTGTTCTGTGCCGTGTTCGGTTTTGGGGGTTCCTTTATCTCCTTGCTGATGTCCAAGTGGATGGCCAAGCGCAGCTATGGCGTCCAGGTCATCGAGCAGCCCCGCAACGAGACAGAGCACTGGCTGGTGAGCACAGTCGCCCGTCAGGCCCGTGAGGCTGGCATCAAGATGCCGGAAGTGGGGATCTACGACTCCCCCGAGATGAACGCCTTCGCCACCGGCGCCCGCCGCGACGACTCCCTCGTTGCCGTGTCGTCCGGCCTGCTCTACAGCATGAGCCGCGACGAGGCGGAAGCCGTGCTGGCCCACGAGGTGAGCCACGTGGCCAACGGCGACATGGTGACCCTGACCCTGATCCAGGGGGTGGTGAACACCTTCGTGATGTTCTTCGCCCGCATCGTGGCCGGCGTCATCAGCAACTTCTTCAGCTCCAACAACGACGAGGAGAGCAGCAGCTCCGGTGGCTTTGCCTACATGATCACCGTCTTCGTGCTGGAGATGCTGTTCGGGGTGCTGGCCTCCATGATCGTCATGTGGTTCAGCCGTCAGCGCGAATTCCGCGCCGACGCCGGTGCCGCCAAGCTGGCCGGTCGCGACAAGATGATAGCCGCGCTGCAGCGCCTCTCCCGCGGTGCCGAGCCGCAGATGGAAGGCACCATGATGGCCTTCGGCATCAACGGCAAGCGCTCCATGAGCGAACTGTTCATGAGCCACCCGCCCATCGAACAGCGCATAGCCGCCCTGCGTGGCTGATTGTCGGATGGGATAAGAAAACGGCTGCCTCAGGGCAGCCGTTTTGCTTTGTGGTGGTGATGGCGGCAATCTATGGCGGCGCCATCCTCTTATTTGATCACCAGATCGGAGAGGGGCACGGCGCAGCAGGTAAGGATCTTGCCCGCAGCCCGCTCGGCGGCTGTGATGGCCGGAGCATCTGGGTGGTCTACCTCCCCTTCTAGCAGAGTCTGCTTGCAACTGCCGCAGATGCCGGCACGGCAGCTCCAGGGCAGCTCCACTCCCTGTTTGTGGGCCTGATCCAGCACAGTGCCCTGGTTGTTGCCGGCGAAGGTCTGTTCGCCGATGCGCAGTTGTACCGCCTTGTGGGGGCGGGCCACCGAGAGGATGGCCCCGCCAAAGCTCTCCTGGCGGATGCGCTCGGCGGCGATCCCCTGCTCCTGCAGCAGCCTGGCTGCCTCGCTCATGAAGCCGTGGGGGCCGCACAGGAAGATCTCCCGCGCCAGCAGATCCCTGACCTGCTCGAGGTGCTCCTTGCCAAGGCGACCGCTCATGCCCTGCCAGTGGTCGTCAGGCTGGCTCAGGATCAGGGTCAGTTGCATGCCAGCCTGACTCATGGCGTGCAGTTCGCTGGCGGCGGGAATGTCGGCCTCGCTGCGGCACAGGTGCATAAAGTGCACATCGCCCAGCTCCCCGCGCAGATGTAGAGTGCGGGCGATGGCGAGCATGGGGGTGACGCCTGAGCCCGCCGAGAGCAGCAGCAGCTTGCGCTCGGACTCCAAGTGAAACTCGCCGGCCGGGGGGGCGGCCAGCAGGTGATCGCCCACGCGCAGCTCATGGTGCAGCCAGGGGGAGATGCGGCCATCGGCCAGCTTCTTGACGCTGATGCCGTAGCGCTCAGGCTTCTCCGGGGTGGAGCTCAGGGTGTAGCGGCGTTGTTGCCGCTCCCCCTTGATGTCGAGACTGATGGGCAGGTGCTGGCCCGGCAGATAGTCGGGCAGGGGCTCGCCGTCGGCCGCCTCGAACCAGAAGGTCTCCAGATCCCGGGCCAAGGGCTCGCGGGCGACGCAGACCAGCTCCCGCTTCTTCGGCGCCGCATTGGGGTAGACGGGGGGGCGGGCGGTTTCCAGCACCTGGATCTCGCTCCCTGCCTCAATCCAGCCCTCGTTCAGCGCCACCAGATTCTGGCCGAAATAGACCTCCCCATCCTCGCCACGGCGGTAGCGGGTGAGGGTGGCGAGCGGCTCTTTCAGCGCGTTGAAGCGATCCGTGCCCGCCTCCACCGTGGTCATGATGCAGCGGCTGCACGGCTTGGCCACCAGAAACTCCACCTCGCCGATGCGGATCCGCTTCCAGCCATCCTCCTCGAAGGGGCGGGTGCCGCTCGCCACCAGGTTGGTGCGAAACTGGCTCATCTGGTGCAGGGCATCGGATCTCAGGTTGAGGTCATCCAGCGAACTCTGACTGATCAGCAGCAGGGGATAACCGTCGGCAAAGCTGACCCGGGTGCCGGTCTTCTCCCGAAAGCGGTCAGAGGTTTCGCCGAGCCAGAGCAGGCGAACCGGCTCCCCCGCCACCCGGCTCACCCACTCATCGGCCTGGGACTGGGTGTGCAGGGCATGGAAGCTGTCGCCCCAGACGCCTGTGGCCTGGGGGGCGCGGCTGAAGTCCGCTTCCTGCAGCCTGAGCTGCGCCATTCCGGGGTAACGCAGTTGCAGGCCGCCCTCCACCGGGGTGGCCGTCACCAGTTGCAGCTGGGGATGGGTGCGGGCTGTGATGAAGCTGCCGTCTGGCTTGACCACCATGTAGCGGCGATCCCCCAGCAGCCCCTCCTGGGTCACCAGGGCGCGGGTCAGCGGCATGCCCGCCGTCGATTTGATGGGGTAGAGATGTATGCTGGCGAGGCTGGGCATGTCAGGGTCCTTGTGCTGTGACGATTCCAGTGAAGAGGGCAAGATAACGATTCCTGCCCCGTGCGGCAATCCTCTCTTGCCCCCCATCATGGGGGGCAGGCGAGGAGGCGCCTGATCGGTGCAGGTCAACGGCGCCATGTGATCGGGGTCGTATCCCGGGGGGAAACGCCCCATAAAGCGCAACATTTATTGATCCTGATCCACCATGTCGTACAAAAAACGGCCCATCATCGAGCCAGCTTCCAGTTTCTGACGCTTTCGCTTCTTCCCTCTCCGGCCACCGTCTGCCCAGGCTACACGGTATCAAGCGCCATCGGAGCGGGCCTGTTACCCAACAAGAAGAAAGCAATGTATGAGCAAACAACTGGATATGACCCCACAGCCGGATCTCTCCCAGAAGACGGGAACAGGCCCGGTCCGCACCCGGCTGCCCGTCTGGCAACCGGCCCTGCCACCTTGCAACCACGCCTGCCCGGCTGGCGAGAACATCCAGGCCTGGCTTGCCCTGGCCGAAGCGGGCCGCTTCGAGGCGGCCTGGCAGCGACTCATCGAAGAAAATCCCCTGCCTGCCGTCCACGGCCGGGTCTGTTATCACCCCTGCGAAACTGCCTGCAACCGGGCCCAGGTGGACGAGGCCGTCTCCATTCACGCCATCGAGCGCTTCCTCGGTGACGAGGCGCTGGCCCGTGGCTGGCAGCCTGCGCCGCCTGCACCCGCCAGCGGCAAGAAGGTGCTGGTGATCGGCGCCGGCCCCTCCGGTTTGTCCTGCGCCTGGCACCTCAACCGGCTCGGCCATCAGGTAGAGATCCGCGAGGCGGGGCCGCTGGCCGGCGGCATGCTGCGTTTCGGCATTCCCGCCTACCGCCTGCCCCGCGAGATGCTGGATCGGGAGGTGGCCCGCATCGTCTCTGCTGGCGTCACCCTCACCCTCAACCACAAGGTGGAAGACGTGCTCAAGGTGCGCGACGAGGGGGGCTTTGACGCCGTCTTCATGGCCATCGGTGCCCATCTGGCCAAGCGGGTCGATATTCCGGCCCGGGAAGCGGGCAAGATCCTCAATGCGGTGAGTTTCCTCGAGCAGGCGAGTCTGGCCGAGGAGCAGGGCTTGCCGCCCCCCAAACTGGGGCGGCGGGTGGCTATCTACGGCGGCGGCAACACCGCCATGGACGCGGCTCGTACCGCCCGTCGCCTCGGTGTGGAAGAGGCGATGATCATCTACCGCCGCGACCGGGACCATATGCCCGCCCACGCCTTTGAAGCCGACGAGGCCGAGGAGGAGGGGATCAAGATCAACTGGCTGCGCAGCATCCGCCAGCTCGACAGCACCAGCATCGAAGTGGAAGTGATGGCACTGGATGCCGAGGGCAAGCCGGTGCCCACCGGCCAATTTGAAACCCTCGAAGCAGACTCCCTCATTCTGGCGCTCGGTCAGGAGGTAGACCTCTCGGTGCTGGAGAGCATTCCCGGCGTGCGAGTCAACAAGGAGGGGGTGGTGCAGGTTGGCGAGAACCTGATGACGGATGTGCCGGGTCTGTTTGCCGGCGGTGACATGGTGCCCTCAGAGCGCACCGTCACCATCGCCACCGGCCACGGCAAGAAGGCGGCGCGCCATATGGATGCCTGGCTGCGCGGTCGCCACTACCACAAACCGCTCTCCTATCCATTGGTGGGGCCACAGCAGTTGCAACTCTGGTTCCAGACCCACGCCCCGGCCAGCAGTCAGCCGGTCAAACCGGCGTGGGCGCGAGACGATTTTGGCGAGATCATCGGCGGACTGGACGAGACGGCCGCCCGCTACGAGGCGGCGCGCTGCTACTCCTGCGGCAACTGCTTCGAATGCGACGGCTGTTATGGCAGTTGCCCCGAGCAGGCCATCGCCAAGTTGGGGCCGGGTCTGGGCTATCGGGTAGATGCGGATCGTTGCACCGGCTGCGGTGCCTGTCACGATCAATGCCCTTGCCACGCCATCCTGCTGCGCCAACCGGAGGAGTCCCAATGAAACATGAACTGATCATGGTCGATGGCAACGAAGCCGCGGCCCGGGTGGCGTACCAGCTGAGCGAAGTGTGTGCCATCTACCCCATTACCCCGAGCTCGACCATGGCCGAACTGGCTGACGCCTGGGCGGATGAGAAGCAGACCAACCTGTGGGGCAATATCCCCACAGTGGTGGAGATGCAGAGCGAAGGGGGAGCGGTCGGTACGGTACACGGCGCCCTGCAGGCGGGGGCGCTCGCCACCACCTTCACCGCCAGTCAGGGGCTGATGCTGATGCTGCCTAACATGTACAAGATCGCCGGTGAATTGACCGCGGCGGTGTTCCATGTGGCGGCCCGATCCTTGGCGGCGCAGGGGCTGTCGATCTTTGGCGACCATCAGGATGTGATGGCGGCGCGCAGTACCGGCTTTGCCATGCTTGCCTCCGGCTCGGTGCAGGAGGCGCAGGACTTGGCCTTGGTTGCCCACAGCGTCACCCTGCAGTGCCGGGTGCCTTTTATCCATTTCTTCGACGGTTTTCGCACCTCCCACGAGGTGAACAAGATCACCGCCCTGCATCGGGATGAAATTCGCGCCCTTATCGACAACGACTGGGTGCGTGCCCACCGCGCCCGGGCCCTCAACCCGGATCATCCGATGATGCGCGGCACCGCCCAGAACCCGGATACCTATTTCCAGTCCCGCGAGAGCGTCAACCCCTTCTACGAGGCGGTGCCGGCGCGGGTACAGCAGTGCATGGACAGCCTCGGCAAGCTGACCGGCCGCCACTACCATCTGGTGGAGTACCACGGCGCAACCGATGCCACCGATGTCATCGTGCTGATGGGCTCGGGGGCGGCCACCGCCCGCACTACGGTGGATTGGCTCAACCGGCAGGATCGCAAGACCGGGGTGCTGGTCATTCGTCTTTATCGCCCCTTCCCGGTGCAGGCGCTGCTCAATGCGCTGCCCACCAGCGTGCGCCGCATGGCGGTGCTGGATCGCACCAAGGAGCCGGGAGCGGGCGGCGAGCCGCTGCTGCTGGATGTGCAGAGCGCCCTGATCGACGGCTTGCAGCGCGGTCTTATCAAGCGGCTGCCCTGGCTCAGCGGCGGTCGCTACGGCCTCTCTTCCAAAGAGTTCACCCCCGCCATGTGTGCGGCGGTGTTCGAGGAGCTGGCATCCGATGCGCCTCGCCCACGCTTTACCGTGGGGATTGTCGATGACGTGTCGGGCCTCAGTCTGGCCTGGCACCCCATCGGCGATCTGGAGCCCGCCAGCCGGGTGCGGGCACTCTTCTTCGGCCTCGGTGCCGACGGCACCGTGGGCGCCAACAAGAACAGCATCAAGATCATCGGCGAGCTGGAGGGCTTCCACGCCCAGGGCTACTTCGTCTACGACTCCAAGAAGTCGGGTTCGCGCACCGTCTCCCACCTGCGCTTTGGCCCCGAGCCCATCGAAGCCCCCTGGCTCATCGAGCAGGCGAGCTTTATCGGCTGCCACCAGTGGGGCTTTGTGGAGTCGGTGGACCTGCTGGAGCACGCCGCGGAAGGGGCGACCCTGCTGCTTAACGCTCCCTACGAGGTTGACCAGGTGTGGGGTCAGCTGCCCGAGCGGCTGCGCGCCCGTATCCGCGCCCTCAATATCCAGCTCTACTGCATCGATGGTGATCGGGTGGCCGAGCAAAACGGCATGGGCAATCGCATCAACACCATCATGCAGACCTGCTTCTTCGCGCTGGCCGGGGTGCTGCCGCGGGACGAAGCCATTGCGCTCATCAAGGAGAGCATCGAGAAGAGTTATGCCCGCAAGGGGCCCGAGGTGGTCGAGCGCAACTTCGCGGCGGTGGACGATACCCTGGCTCACCTCTGCAAGGTGGCGATCCCGGCCGGTGAGGAGCAGAACAGCGACTATCCGCTGCCACTGGCACCGGGGGGCAGCGAGTTTGTCCAGCGCGTCACTGGCGAGATGCTGGCGGGGCGCGGCGATCTTATTCCGGTCTCCATGCTGCCGGTGGATGGCACTTACCCCACCGCCACCAGCCGCTTCGAGAAGCGGGATATCGCCCGCGAGATCCCGATCTGGCACTCCGATATCTGCATCCAGTGCGGCAACTGCGTCTTTGTCTGCCCCCACGCGGCGCTGCGGGCCAAGTTCTACCATCAGGACTGGCTGGCGACCGCCCCCGAGGCGGCCCAGTCGGTGCCCGTCACTGCCAAGGGCTTCCCCGACAGCCGTTACACCCTGCAGCTCTATCCGGAAGATTGCACCGGCTGCGGTCAGTGCGTGCAGGCCTGTCCGGTGCGGGCCGGAGCGGATGCCAGCCATCAAGGCGAGAGTGCTGAAGGAGAGAGCCACGAAGGCGACCGCGCCATCACCATGATGGATAAGGCGCCGCATCTTGCTGGCCAGAAGCAGGCGCTGCGCTGGTTCGAGAGCCTGCCCTGGCCGGCCCGCGAGCGGGTAGATTTTTCCACGGTGCGCGGTGCCCAGTTCCTCGAACCCTTGTTCGAGTTCTCCGGTGCCTGCGCCGGTTGTGGCGAGACCCCGTACCTCAAGCTGCTGACCCAGCTGTTTGGCGATCGCATGCTGGTGGCCAACGCCACCGGTTGCTCCTCCATCTACGGCGGCAATTTGCCGACTACCCCGTGGGCCAAGAATGGCGAAGGGAAGGGGCCGGCCTGGTCGAACTCTCTGTTCGAGGACAATGCCGAGTTTGGCTTTGGTTTTCGTCTCACCGCCGATCAGCATCACGGTCAGGCGGTGGCGGCCCTTGAAGCGATGAAGGGGGAGCTGGGCGCAGAGTTAGTCGATACCCTGATTAGCGCCCCGCAGCGGCTGGAGTCGGAGATCCGCGCCCAGCGCACCCGGGTGGCGCAAGTGCGCGAGCGGCTGGAAGAGGTGAAATCCGGCAAGGCCCGCGAGCTGCTATCGCTTATCGATCAGTTGGTGCGCCGCTCGGTCTGGATAGTGGGCGGCGATGGCTGGGCCTATGACATCGGCTCGGCGGGGCTCGATCATGTGCTCGCTTCCGGGCGCGATGTGAACGTGCTGGTGATGGATACCGAGGTCTACTCCAACACCGGCGGTCAGATGTCGAAATCGACCC
This sequence comes from Aeromonas media, assembly GCF_020423125.1. Classification (NCBI taxonomy): domain Bacteria; kingdom Pseudomonadati; phylum Pseudomonadota; class Gammaproteobacteria; order Aeromonadales; family Aeromonadaceae; genus Aeromonas; species Aeromonas media. The sequence goes on along the minus strand of NZ_CP075564.1, from coordinate 3,049,975 downwards.
CGCTCGGTGCCGTCGCCAAGTTCGCGGCGGGAGGCAAGACGCTGGCCAAGAAGGATGTGGCCTTGCAGGCCATCTCCTACGGCAACGTCTATGTTGCCCGCATCGCTTTTGGTGCCAATCCGCAGCAGGCGCTGCAGGCCTTGCGTGAGGCCGAGGCCTATCCGGGCCCGTCGCTCATCATCGCCTACAGCCACTGCATCGCCCACGGCATCGATATGGAGTTTGGCCTGACCCAGCAAAAACGCGCCGTGGCCTCCGGTCACTGGCCGCTGATGCGCTACAACCCGGTATTGCGCAGCGCGGGGCAGAACCCCTTCAGCCTCGACAGCCTGCGCCCCTCCATCCCGCTCGCCGAGTACCGGCAGGAGGAGACCCGTTATCGCGTGCTGGCACAGAGCCATCCGGGTGAGGCGGAGCGGCTGATGCAGGTGGCGCAGCAGGTGGTATGGCAGAGGTGGACCACCTACGAGGAGATGGCCACCCGCGAGGCCAGCCATTTCCATCCGCCGGTGTGAGAGGGGACTAAATCGGTATAACCAAGCGGGCCATTGGCCCGCTTCTTTGCTTCCGATGTCAAAGGGGAGTGGCCCCGCACCGTAGTGAGCCGGCAATAAAAAGCCCGGCTTTGAGCCGGGCTGGGGGATAAGTTGCTTATCCGGGTATTCGTCGAGGCGTCTAATGTGGATGTTGTTTGAGGATGTCGTATATCTCCTCTTTCAGTTTAAGTTTCTGTTTTTTCAGATCCTTCACCTCGGAGCTGTAATCGCTGGCGTGATGTTTTTCCAGCTTCCTGATCTCCGCATCCAGGTCGTTGTGCAAGTCAAACTTCTCTTGGAAATGGACATCACTGCTCTTCAGTTTCGAGATGAGATCTCTGTACTCCGGGAACATGTAATGAAGCCTCCTTGTTGTCGTTTGATTGTGCCTTGACCTTCAAACTACCCCTTCCCCCAGGAGATAAATGTGATCCCGATCCAATTTGAGGCCACGGATTTGCTGCATCTGGCAGATGATTTTTAACTGATTGAATCACAAGCAGATAAGCGATTTATGGGGAGGGTAAAGAGGACGGAACTGGGATCCTGTTCACAGTTGTGACGCTTTGATGACGGTAACGGCGCGACAGACGGGCAGCAAGAAGGGGCGCGGGGCCCCTTCTTGCTAACAGGTGTGGCGTTTACTCTTTTTTCTTTTTCTTCTCGGGCAAGGGCTTGCCGTCACGGGCTATCACCTTGCCCACCTCGAAGCCAATCTGCGCCGCCAGCTCTTCCAGGTCAGGCGCCTTGGCTTCGTTGCCGATGGCGTACTGGTAGTTGGCTATGGTGATCTTCTCGGCCACCGGGGTACCCGGGACTATGGGCTCACGCCAGCCCTGACCCACATGGGCCACCAGGGTGCCGTTCATGATGAGTTCGCCGACTATCTCCTGGGTGGGGATGCCCTTGCCGTAGGTGAGGCCCTGGGGGTGCTTCTTGCCGACCAGGGGCTCGGTGCTGGCGGGCACCAGCTTGGTGCGGATCAGCCACTTGGGATCCTTGTGCTTGCCCACCGCCTTGCCGGTCTGGTACTCGTTGATCTTGATGGTCTTGATCATCTGGGCCATGAAGTCCTTGGTCAGGGCCTTCTGCGCCTCGCTGGTCTGGTCGATGACGATGGGGGCCACGTACCAGGTCTGGGGGGCTTGCGCCTTGGGGGCCGCCGGAGCGGTTTGTGCCATGGCGAGCGGGCTGAGCAGGATGGCCGCCAACAAGAGTCCGATTTTCTTCATTGTGATTCCGCTTATGTTTCAACAAGAATTTTGTTTTGCCAGCGACGACTGCGCCAGCGCCAGAACATGGCCAGACCGCGAACCCACTCGTCGCAGGCCAGCGCCAACCAGATGCCTACCAGGCCATAGCCCTGCATGATACCAAGGAAATAGGCGAGGGGAACGGCAATGCCCCACATGGAGACGAGCGCCATGTAGAGCGGGAAACGGGCATCCCCGGTGGCGCGCAGGGCGTTGATCACCACCAGGTTGAAGGTGCGGCCGGGTTCGAGGATGAGGCTGATGAGGAACAGCTGCGCCACCTGGGTGATGATGTCGGCATCGTCGGTGAACAGGCTGATGATGGCGCGTCCGTTCAGGGCCGCGGCGAAGGCAATCAGGCTGGTGACGATAAGGCCAAGTTTCAGGCTCTTCATCAGTTGGCGATAGGCCTGTTCGAAGCGACGGGCCCCCGCCAGGTGGCCGATGATGATCTCGTTGCCAAGGCCGATGGAGAGGCCGAACAGCAGGATGAACAGGCAGATCTGGAAGAAGTAGGACTGGGTCGCCAGCGCCTTGTCGCCGAGCAGGCCGACGAAGGCGGTCACCACCATGAACTGCAGCATCCAGGAGAGGTTCTCCCCCGCCGCCGGCAGACCTATGTGCAACACCTTGTCCAGCATGGCCTTGCTGGGGCGAAGGATCTCCGGCAGCCGCAGCCGTATGCCGGTCTTGCGCGCCACCAGCCACACCAGTAGCACCACACCGACGATGCGCCCGGCAACAGTGCTGATGGCGACCCCGGCGACCCCGAGCTGGGGCAGGCCGAACCAGCCATAGAGCAGCAGCAGGTTGCCGACGAAGGTGATGAGGTTGACGATGAGGGTCACGTACATGGCCTGACGGGTGTGGCCATGGGCGCGCAAGGTGGCGGCCAGACAGAGCGCTGCGGCCTCCGGCAGCAGGCAGAGCCCGATGATCTGCAGATAAAGGGTGGCATCCCCCATCAGGTGAGCGGGCAGGTTCATCAGCGCCAGCATGGTGCTGGCGCCGGCCATGACCCCGACCGCGGCCACCAGCCCCACCAGCAGGTTGAAGCCGATGGCGGTGTGGATGACCACGCGCGCCTTCTCCCTATCCCCCGCCCCCAGATACTGGGTGATCACCACGCTGGTGCCTATGCTGACGAAGCTGAACAGGGTGATGGCGAGATCGAACACCTGGTTGCCGACTGCCAGTGCCGCCACCCCTTGATAGGAGACATGGCCCACCATGAAGGTGTTGAGGGCCCCGGTCAGGAAGTGCAGGGCGAGATCGATGAACAGTGGCCAGGTCAGGGCGAAGAGGGAACCCGGGCCCGCGTGGGATTGAGTCTGCATGGGGTGTCCAAATACTGGGGATGGCCCTCGTCAGCGCCATCTGGACGGGCATTTAACACCAAGCGGGTGCGGGGTGCAATCCTGCCCTGAGCAAAGAGGAGGCCGGGCTGGCCCGGACCCCTCTCGCAGTCTGGGGGCGCGCCGCCGTCAGACCGGGGTGGCGCCCGCTTCCTGCTCGCAGGGCCGGGTGAGGCGCGCCGAGTCCGGCAGCTCGTCGTCCTGGGGCCAGCGGGAGAGCAGAGTATCCGTGGTGCTCTCCACCACCTCGTCATCCTTGAACACAGGTTCCCGGTAGCAGCGGGTCATGCGCAGGGCCTGGTACATGTCGGGGCTGAGGATGACCCCCTCGTCGCCTACCCGGATCCCCGCCTGCTTGAGCCACTGGGTCATCTGGCCGTGGCGACCGGCCATCACCATGTGGATGCCACGGCGCCTGAGCTCCTTGTGCAGCTCCCCCACCATGCTCATCACGCTGATGTCCTGATGGGTGAAGCAGGCCACCGCGTCCACCACAAGGCACTTGGGATTGTGGGGATCCTGCACCAGCAGCGCCAGCACCCGCCGCTTGAAGTAGGGGGCGTTGAAGTAGGTCAGCGGCGAGTTGAAGCGATAGACCAGGATGCCGGGAATCGCCTTGGCCTGCTCGTTGTCCCCCAGGGTGCGCACCACCCCTTCGTCGTCCATGCCGAGCAGCTGATCGGTGGGGCGCATCACGTTGCGCAGGAACTGGAACAGGCCCAGCAAGACCGCCAGGGTGATCCCCGGAATGACCCCCATGGTCAGCACGCTGATGAAGGTGATGAGGGCCAGCCAGAAGGCGGCGCGGTCCGAGTCGCGCAGGGCCCAGAGGCCGCGAAAATCGGTGAGCGACAGGGAGGCCATCACCAGCACCACCCCGAGGGCAGCGGTGGGGATGAATTTAAGCGGCGCCGTCAAATAGAAGGTGATAAGGGCGATCACAGCCGCTGCTATGATGGAGACCAGCTGGCTCTTGCCGCCGTTGGCGTCGTTGACCGCGGTGCGTGAATCCGCCCCGCTGATGGCAAACCCCTGGGAGACTGCAGAGGCGAGGTTCGCCATGCCCAGCGCCCTGAACTCCTTGTCCGCATCGATTTCGTAGCCGTTCTTGGCGGCGAAACTGCGGGCGGTGAGCATCATGGAGACGAAGCTCACCATGGCGAGGTTGAGCGCCGGCAGCACCAGCTCGCGCATCAGTCCGGGGGGGAATTCCGGCATCTGGAAGGCGGGCAGGCCCGAGCCCACGGCCCCCAGGGTGGCGATGTCGAACTGGCCGAGATTGAGGGCCCACACCAGGGCCGCCGTCACCACCATGGCCACCATGGAGGAGGGCCAGGATGGCTTGTAGCGCTTGGCCAGCAGCAGGGTGAGCAGGGCGGTCAGGCTCATGGCCAGGGTGGGCAGATGGGTCTGGGTAATGTAGTCGGTGCCGTTCAGAATCCGCTCTATTAGGTAGCGCTCGCTGAAGGTGAAGCCGAAGATCTTGGAGAGCTGACCCACCATGATGGTGATGGCCACCCCATTGAGCAGCCCCATCAGGATCGGGCGGGAGAGAAAGTCCGCCAGTACCCCCAGCTTGAAGCGGCTGGCGATGAGGCACCAGAAGCCGGTCATGGCGGTCATGGTCATCACCAGTTGCCACTGACGGGTGGGATCCCCGGCGGCGAGCGGCGTCACCACGGCGGCGATGACGGCGCAGGTGGCGGCATCCGGGCCGACGATGAGCTGGCGGGAGGTGCCAAAGAGGGCGTAGACCACCATGGGCAGTATGCAGGAGTAGAGGCCGACGATGGCGCCCACCCCGGCAAGCTCCGCATAGGCGATGGCCACGGGCAAGGCCACGGCCGCCACCGAGAGGCCAGCGCGAAGATCCGGCATCAGCCAGGCCCGCTGATATTGCAGCAGGGCGGCGAGGCCCGGCAGCCAGCGTTCGAGAGAGAAGAAGTCGCGCATTATTTAACCCATTGAGTTATAAATAGCTTTTCCTTAGTGTGCCCAAGGTTGTCGGCCCATTGCAATCCGGTCATGGCCAGTTCACCACAAGGTCAGGCCAGATGCGCTGCCACTGTTTGTCCCTGATCCTGTCGATGAAGATCCGGCTCTCCTGCCGGCAGCGCGGATTGGGGCTCACCTGCAGGGACCAGTTGGGGGCAAAGCCGTAGGGGGCCAGCCACTCGAACGAATCGTTTTCCAGCAGGCGAACCCCGATGCAGGTGGGCACCTCTACCCAGTGACTGAGCGCCGCCAGCGAGCTGGTAAAGGGGGCCACTTGCTGGCGTACATGCATGCGCGCCTGATTGCGTACCTCCCAGCGCTGGCCGGGCAGACGCTCCGCCAGCCAGTCTTGGTGCCCCCGCTCGGCCAGCCCTTGTGGATCCCCTGCATCCAGATAGATGAGATCTATGTCGTTGAGGGGAGTGGGCTCGGCCTTGTGGTGCAGGTGATCCCAGATGAGGTTGCGCACAAAGCCCGCCCTCAGCGCCCAGTCTGGCAGGGCCAGCTCCCGTGCCGTTCGCAGGTAGGCCATGCGCAGGGGATCGGCCCGCAGCAGGGCCTCGGTGTGGGCTTGCAGCTGCGCCTCCCTAGGGGCTTGTGCCTCAACCGGCATGACGGCGCAGCCAGACGTCTATGTAGCTGCAGCTCGGCACTATGGTGAGCCCCTCTGCCCGGGTCCAGTCGTAGAAGTTGCGGGCCAGCTTGTCGGCAATGCCTTGTCCGCGCAGCTCGGCGGGCACCTGGGTGCTGTAGGCGTCTACAGTGGTTGCGTCCAGCCTGCGGTAGGCAAGGCGGGAGAGCTTGCCGTCCACCTCGCAGATGAACTGCTGCTGGTCGGCCTGATGAAGAATGTCGCTCATGGAGGCTCCTCAAAGGGTGGGGAAGGGATATCAGAGCATGCTGGCCGGACTTTGCCAACCGTGCTCTTTGCGGGCCGAGGATGCTCGCTTACACTGACCGGCCTGCGAGCGGCTCGCTAGGCAAGGTATAGAACAGTTAGCAGAGGATGGATCCCGTTATGGCCTTCGCCACCCTGGAAGATCTGATTGGCAATACCCCGTTGCTGCGCCTGCGCCGCATCAACCCCTGTCCCGACGTGACCCTGCTGGTGAAGCTGGAGGGCAACAACCCCGCCGGCTCCGTCAAGGACAGACCGGCCCTGAACCTCGTTCGGGCGGCGGAGGCGAGCGGTCACTTAGGGCCAGGGGCACGACTCATCGAGGCCACCTCGGGTAATACCGGCATAGCGCTGGCCATGGTGGCGGCGGCCCGGGGGTACAGAATGCGGCTCATCATGCCGAGCACCATGAGCCAGGAGAGGCGCGATGCCATGCAGGCCTATGGCGCCGAGCTGGTGCTGGTGGAAAACGGCATGGAAGAAGCGCGGGATCTGGCGCTGGCCATGCAGGCCCGCGGCGAGGGGCTGGTGCTCGATCAGTTCAACAACCCGGCCAACCCGGATGCCCACTACCTCTCCACCGGCCCCGAGATCTGGCGCCAGAGCGAGGGGGCAATCACTCACTTCGTCTCGGCCATGGGCACCACGGGTACCATCATGGGGGTCTCCCGCTACCTCAAGGAGCAGAATCCGGCGGTGCAGGTGATAGGCCTGCAACCGGCCGAGGGGAGCCAGATCCCCGGCATTCGCCGCTGGCCAGAGGCCTATATGCCCGCCATCTTCGATCCCGACCGGGTCGATCGGGTGCTGGATGTGACGCTCGATGAGTCGCTGGCCATGATGCGCCGGCTGGCGCGGGAAGAGGGGATCTGCTGCGGGGTCAGCTCGGGGGGCGCCGTGGCCGGCGCCCTGCAGGTAGCGGCCGAGCTCAGACAGGGGGTGGTGGTGGCCATCATCTGTGATCGGGGGGATCGCTATCTCTCCACCGGGGTCTTCACTCCGTCCATCTGATCCTGCGCCAAGCCGGCCCTCTGCGGGTCGGCTTGTAGGTCATTCCCACACCTGTTCCAGCAGCGCAAGCAGCTCTTCCCTGTCCGCATCCTTGCGGTTGTAGAGCAGGGCGCCGTCGTTGATGGCGAGATCCCGGATATCCTTGAGCACGGCTCTGTCCGTCACCCCGGCTTCCGCCAGGGTGCGCGGCAACCCTACCGCCTGCCAGAGACTGTCCCGCAGGGCGCAGAGTGCATCCAGGGCTGCCTGGGGACGCAGCGCCTGTGGGGTGGCCGCGAAGCGCTCCGGCCCCGCCAGCGGCAGCAGCAGGCGGGCCAGCTCAGGGTCTATCTGCGGCCTGTTGTAGTCGAGCACCGCGGGCAGGAAGAGGTTCATGCACAGGCCGTGGGGCAAGTGGCAGCGGGCCCCCAGGCTGTGGCCGAGGGCGTGCACCAGCCCCACCATGGAGTTGGAAAACGCCATGCCCGCCAGGGTGGATCCCTCCGCCAGTTGCAGCCGCAGGTGCTTGTCTTCGGGGGCCTGCAGCACCTTGGGCAGGGCATCGGCTATCTTCTCCACCGCCATCAGGGCCAGGGCGTCGCTGACCGGGTTCTTGGCATTGCCGATGAAGGCCTCGATGGCGTGGGTCATGGCGTCCATGGCGGTGGCGGCCGTGATGGGCAGCGGCAGCCCCCGGGTGAGGCGCGGGTCCAGCACCGCCAGCTGGGGCAGCAGGAAGGGGGAGGTGAAGGGCACCTTGCGCCCGCTCCCCTCGTCCCGGATCACCGCCACCAGGGTCACTTCCGATCCGGTGCCCGCCGTGGTCGGCACCGCCGCCAGCGGTTTGAGGGGGCGGGTCAGGCAACCTGCCCCCGCGTGATCCAGCAGCCGCTCCCCGCCCAGGGTGACCAGGATGTTGACCGCCTTGGCGGTATCGATGACGGAGCCGCCCCCCAGGGCCACCAGGCTGTCACAACCCAGTTCCCGCCAGCGGGTGGCGATGCGCTCCACCACGGCGGTGGAGGAGTCTGCTGGGATCTCGTCCCAGATGGCTGCGACCGGCAGGCCCCCCTCCGCCAGCACATTGGCCAGCAGGGTGGCGAGCCCGCTGCCGCCGACCCCCTTGTCGGTCAGCAGCAGCGGACGGCGTGCCCCCAGTGCCATCAGCTCGTCCGGAAGCTGTTCCAGCGCCTGCTCCCCCGCCATCAATCTGACCGGACAGAAGAAATCGTAATAACGGCTCATGGTGTTCATCCTTCTTTTCAACCGGTCAGCAGACCCAGGTAGATGTGGCAGGCTCGCGTCAGCTTGTGGCGCGGGCTCGGGTAGTGGCGCAGCAGGGGCCGCGCGATGAAGGCAGGCAGGATCAACGCTTGCAACTGCTCCAGCGCCCGCACCAGATGCATGGCTGCACCGAGATCCCCCTCCACCAGCAGCCGGTTCTCGCAGAAGGCCTGATTGATGCCGAGGCGAAAGCTGAGGGCGCGAAAGGCGATGGCGGGGTGCTTGAAGCAGACCCGCAGAACATGGGGACTTGTTGCCCCAAGGGACGCTGGGCCGCATCGCCAGCGCCCGGCCCTCTTGTGCAGGGTCAGCCCATAAGGCAGCCCATGCACCTCCAGCCGGATGCGAAGCTCCTCCGGCAGCGGGGCGAGCTCACGGCGCACCGCCTCGTCGACCCGGGCGGCACGGCACAGGGTGCGGCCGATGATCCAGAGCAGACTCCCTATCCAGAGGCGCCGACCTGTGGCAAGCCAAGAAGGATCACGCGTCATGAAGGCCTCCTGCAATGGCGGACCAGAAGAGGGCGAAGGCGCTGGCCTGCCAGTGGGGATCGTCCCCGAGCTCGGGCTGGTCGACAAAGAGGGAGGCACAGGCCAGAAACTGGCTCTGGCACACCTCCAGCATCAGGACGGGGGGCGCCTGCATCAGCTCGCCGCTGGCTTGACCCCGGGCAAGCAGGCGCGGCAGGAAGCGTAGTGTCTCCCCCAGGATCTGGCTGCGCAGCGGCCGTGCCAGCAGGGGGGAGTGGAAGAAGCCCAGCACGAACTTGAGCTCGTGGGGATGGGCCTGCATCCAGCTCATCGCCTGACACCAGTAGTGGCGCGCCTGCTCCCTGAGTGGCAGGGCCGGATCCGCCTCGCTGATGGCGGCGCCAAGGCGCAGCTTGACGTCCTGGTAGAGCTGCTGGATCAACAGCTCCTTGCTGGGAAAGTGGTGGAACAGGGTGCCGTTGGCCACCCCTGCCGCCCGGGCGATGCGGGCGGTAGCGGCGCCTTGCAGGCCATCCTCGGCGCACAGGGCAAGGGCGGCATCCAGGATCTGGCGGCGTTTGTCTGTCATGGGATCGCTCATGCTGCCTCCTAGCGCAGGAACAGGGCCATCATCAGCCGCTGGTACCAGCGCCGATAAGGGGGGTGGATCAGGCTCCCCGTGCTGAAACGGCCGCGGCGCAGCACGGTTTTCGCCTTGGAGAAGGTGAGAAAGCCTTCATGGCCGTGGTAGTGCCCCATGCCGGAGGGGCCTATGCCGCCGAAGGGGGCGTCGTCTGCCGCCACCTGGAACAGGCACTCGTTGATGGCCATGCCACCGGCGTGGGTCTCCCGGATGAGGCGGCTCTGCAGCGCCGGATCCAGGCTCATCAGGTAGCAGGCGAGGGGGCGCGGGCGCGCCGCTATGTAGGCGAGGGCCTCGTCGATGCTGTCATAGGGCACCAGGGGCAGCAATGGGCCGAAGATCTCCTGCTGCATCAGTTGGCAGTGGCCGGGTACCTCGGTCAGCAGGTGGGGCACCAGGCGGCGGGCGCCGTCATCCCGGGCCGGCGAGGCGCAAGGGTGCACCTGGGCGCCCGCCTGCTTCGCCTCCGCCAGCCAGGCGGTGAGCCGCTCGTACTGGGCCCTGTTGATGATGGAGCCGTAATCCGGGCTATCCAGCCCCTTGGGATAGAGGCGGCGAAAGTGCGCCTGATAGGCCTCGATAAAGGACTGCTCCTGCCCCCGTGGCAGCAGCACATAGTCCGGGGCCACGCAGATCTGGCCGGCGTTGAGGCTCTTGCCGAAGATCATCCGCTCCACCGCCAGGGCCAGCGGCATGTCGGGGGCGATGAGGCAGGGGCTCTTGCCACCGAGCTCCAGGGTGAGGGGGGTGAGCTGGGGGGCGGCGGCGGCCATCACCAGCCTGCCCACCGCAGTGGAGCCGGTGAACAGCAGATGATCGAAGGGGAGGGTGCTGAAGGCGGCCGCGAGTCCCGCGTCCCCCTCGATGACCACCACCTCGTCATCCCCAAACACCTGGGCCAGCAGGGTGCGCAACAGGGCATTGGTATGGGGGGTGAACTCGGAGAGCTTGATCATGGCTCTGTTGCCGGCGGCGATGGCGCCGATGAGGGGCCCCAGGCTCAGTATCACAGGGAAGTTCCAGGGCACCATGATGCCGATGACGCCCAGCGGCTGATAGTGCACCTCGACTCTGGCGGGGGCCAGCAGCAGGCCGGGGTGGCGCCGCGCTGGCTTCATCCACCCCTTGAGCCGCTTCAGGCTGTAGTTGATCTGCATGACGCAGGGCAGGATGTCGGCGACCAGGGAGTCGTAGTCGCTGCGCTGGCCATAGTCCAGGGCCAGGGCGTCGCAGAGCGCCTGCTTGTGGGCGAGCAGGGTCCCCTTGAGTGCGCTCAGCCGGTTGCGGCGCTGTGCCAGGCTCGGCATGGGCTGGGCCTGACAGGCCTGCTTGAGGCGGACCAACTGCTCGGGCAGGGAGAACTTGTCTGGGGACTGGGTTTGTATGGCTTCCATGGTTTGCTCCGCACAAAAACTGACCGACTGATTAGTCGGTCTGAATCTACCGGCTTGTTGCCAGCTTGTAAACGGGAACGTGTCAGGCAAGGGATGGATGAAGGGGTTCTCCGATGGAACTGTGCTCGGCCCCACAGTTTTGGGCTATCTCGATTGGTGAATTATCCAATAAGGGGTAGTTTTTGCCCATCAACTCAGATGGAGTGCTGCACATGACTAGGGAATTGCACAGCCTGCTGGCCAGGCTGGACGATGTGATCGAGCGTATGCCGGACAGTTTCAACACCTATGAATTTACCCAGAAGCTGGCACTGCAACACCAGCGCGAGTATTTCGCCGCAGGCCACTCCCTGGCGGAGCAAGACAAGAACCTGCTGCGCCTGCTCCACGAGAAGATAGCCCTGGCGCTGGCGAGCCATGATGGTGTCATCGAAGGGGCCTTGCTGCCCTGCGTGACCCCCTGGGGGGAGAGAGCCACTTCGCCCCGCTGGCACCGCAAGCACTGAGCCTCTGCGCAGCCTATTTTCGGCGCAGTACATAAAGAAGAAGGCCCCTCGGGGCCTTCTTCGTTGCTGTTCGTTGGTGGCGGCTACTGGGTCAGGCGGCGTGCCTGCCAGTAGCGGCTGTTCCAGTAGACGTTGTCGAGGCGCGAGCGGATCACCCCCTTGCTGGTGGAGGCGTGGATAAACTCGCCGGACCCGGTGTAGACCCCGACGTGGTACTGCTGCCAGCCAGTCTTGAAGAACACCAGATCCCCGTGCTGCAGCCGGTATCTGTCCACCGGGCGGCCCAGGCTGGCCTGGGATTCCGTGGTGCGGGGCAGGGTGAAGCCCAGCACCTGCTGGTAGGCAAGCTGGGTGAAGGCGGAGCAGTCGAGGCCGGCGCGGTTGGTGCCACCCATGCGATAGGGGACGCCGCGCCACTGCTGATAGAAGCCGTCGAAGGCACTGGCCTGGCGGGCAGGTGGCGGCTCCGGGGTGCTGGAGCAGGCGATGACAAACAGGGCCAGCAGGGGCGGCAGCAAGGTGCGAAACATCTCAACTCCTTGATAGGGCACAGGATTCATCATAGATGATGTTCCTGCCTGGAACCTGAACAGCGATAGCATAAATGCTTGCCGAGGGCAGAAAATGCACTCCCGGCAAGCCAGTCGTCAGTCGGCCGCCTTGGGAGTTATCAGCGGCGTGAGCAGCTCGGCGATCTTGTAGAAGGTCTGCACCCGAGTGGTGCTGGGGCGCCACACCAGGCCGATCTCGCGATAGGGCTTCTCCCCTGGCAGGGGAATGGCCACCAGATCCGAGTTCTCGAGGATGCCGGCATCTATGGCCATCTGGGGCAGGAAGGTGGTGCCAAGGCCGGCGCCCACCATCTGTACCAGGGTGTGCAGGCTGGTGGCGGCGAACGGGTTGATCTTGCTCTTGTCCCGCAGCCGGCAGGCACTCACCGCGTGTTCGGTCAGGCAGTGCTCCCGCTCCAGCAGGAAGATGCTCTGATTGGGCAACTCCTTGTAATCGAACGGCATGTGCAGCCCCGCCGCCATGTGGGAGGGCATCACCATGTGGAAGGGATCCTGACCGACCGTCTTGCAGTGAAAGCCGCCGATCTCCACCGGCAGCGCCAGGATCAGCAGGTCGAGCTGGCCCTGCTCCAGCTGCTTGAGCAGATTGGTGGTGGTGTCTTCCCGCAGCAGCAGCTCCAGCTCCGGATAGGCCTTGCCGCACACCTGCAGCAGCTTGCTGAGCAGGAAGGGGGCTATGGTGGGAATGCAGCCCAGGCGGACGGTGCCATGCATGACGCCCCCCTGCTGCTGGCCGAGCTCCATCAGATCCCGGGCATCGGAGAGCAGGTTGCGCGCTCGCGCGACGATTTCCATGCCGACCGGCGTCATGATGAAGCTCTTGTGATCCCGCTCCACCAGTTGCAGGTTCATCATGTCCTCCAGGGTCTGGATCCCGGTACTCAGGGTGGACTGGCTGACATGACAGGCCTTGGCGGCACGGTTGAAATTCTTGTGCTCGTCCAGAGCGACCAGATACTGGAGCTGTTTCAGGCTGGGCCAACGTTGCATAGGGGAAACCCGATCGATGCTATCTATTTGATTTGATTAATCTACCATCGAGAGACTACTTTGTCGCCGAGATTAGGCGCCCTCCTGGCAGGATGTGTGCGTCACGGGGCAGGCGGAGGGGAGAGGTCCGGCATCCTCCCTCCCGTGATGGCAGCGACTGCCTTGGGAGCTTATCCCCATGTGTCAGCCCGTTGAAGGGGGGTTGCGATGGGATGTGACGGGGATCGGCCTTCCCGGGGGGGTACCCGACGCCGGCCATAAAAAAACGCGCCGGGTGGCGCGTTTTTGCAGGCGTGAGGGGCAGGCTATTCGTCGAAGATACCGAAGTGATCCTTGGCGAAGTTGACGCGTTGCTCCACGTTCATCTTGACCTGACCCAGCTTCTCGATGGTCTTGAGGTTGGGCACCAGGCCGCGGCCGTTGGCGATCTGGATGGCGAGACCGGGACGGGCGTTGAGCTCCAGCAGCATGGGGCCGCGGAACTTGTCCAGCACCATGTCGGTCCCGATGTAGCCAAGCCCCGACATCTCGTAGCAGGAGGCGGCCAGGGTCAGCAGGGTATCCCAGTGGGGCACCTTGAGATCGTAGAGATCCAGGCCGGTGTCCGGGTGGTGGCGCAGGGGGTTGCCAAACTGCACCGCCCGCAGGGCGCGACCGGTACGCAGGCACAGACCCACCCCCACGGCGCCCTGGTGCAGGTTCGCCTTGCCGTCCGAGGCGGCGGTGGAGAGACGCATCATGGCCATCACCGGGAAGCCCTTGAAGATGATCACCCGGGCATCGGGCACCCCTTCGAAGGAGTAGCCGTCGAACACGTCATCGAAGTTGATGAGCCCTTCCACCAGCGCCACGTCGGGCTTGCCGCCCAGCGAATAGAGGCCCGCCAGTATGTTGGAGACATGGCGCTCCAGATCCTGACCGGTGGAGGCGCTGCCGTTGGGCTTGTAGAAGCTGCCCTCTTCCTGACGCAGGATCACCAGGATCCCCTTGCCGCCGGAGCCGCGGGCCGGTTTGATGCAGAAGCCCGGCCAATCCTTCACCAGCTCGGTGATGCGGGTCACGTCGTGCTGCTCGCGGATGGTGCCGATGAGTTCAGGCACCGTCACCCCCGCATCCAGCGCGATGCGCTTGGTCTTGAGCTTGTCATCCACCAACGGGTAGAGACGACGCGGGTTGTAGCGGCTGATGTAGGAGTGGTTGCGTTTGTTCATGCCGAGGATGCCTGCCTGAGACAGGCTCCACGGGCTGGTGTATTTCTGCCAGAACCACATCTGTTACTTGTCCTTACCCGGGGTGGCACCGGACTTCATCTCGTCCACCAGCGGCTTGAAGCGCTTGAGCTCGCTCAGCTTGTAGCCGGTGTAGTTACCCATCACCAGCACGGTGGCCATCAGCACCAGTTGCAGGCCGAGGAAGTTGAAGGTGAGGTGACGAATGAGCTCGTTATCCATGGCCAGGTAGGCGATGACCGCCACCAGCAGGGAGCCGCCACCCTGACGGAACACCTCTTTCGGGCCCTCTTCTTCCCACAGGATGGACATCCGCTCTATGGTCCAGGAGAGGATGATCATCGGGAAGAAGGTGATCTTCATGCCGTCGGTCAGCCCCAGCTTGAAGGCAAACGCGGAGAAGATGCCGATCATCGAGATCACCATGATGATGATCGCCGATATTCGGGCCACCAGCAGCAGGTTGAGCCGCGACAGGTAGGAGCGGATGACCAGGCCGGTACCGACGATCAGCAGGAAGCCTATCAAGCCCGTAACGAGCGAGGTCTGGATAAAGGCGACCGCGATCAGCACCGGCATGAAGGTGCCGGAGGTCTTGATCCCCACCAGCACCCGCAGGAACACCACCATCAGCACACCGATGGGGATCAGCAGCAGACCCTTGAACAGTGCCTGCTCTTCCAGCGGCAGGCTGTGGATGGAGAAGTTCATCATCTCGGACTTCTCGAACTTCTGCGCCAGGGCCACGTTGACCGGTTGTTCCTGCTCGATCATCGAGAAGGTGACGCGGGAGTTGTGGCCACCGGTCACGTCCAGCAGGGCGCCGGAGTTGTATTCCCATAGCAGCAGGTTCCCCGGTTGTCCCTGTTCACCGGTTTGCGGGTTGAACAGCTTGTAGTCGGTCGGGCTGTTGAACACCTGCAGGTAGTCCACCAGCTCCTGACGACGGCGACCGTCTTCCAGGCTCAGGGCGTGCACCACGCGCGCCGGCACCTCGGCGTTGTTGAGCAGCTCGGCGATCAGGCTGGCACGGCTCTTGTGAGACTTCAGCAGCTCGGCGTTCTGTTCCTGCTTCTCGATCTCCTTGATGATCTCGCGGGTCAGGGTGTAGCCGTCGGCGGAACGCTCCTGGGCGCGCTCGAGGATCTGCTTCATCGCGGTGGCGTAGGGCTCGCTCTCGATCTGCTTCTCGATGGCGGGCGGCAGCGGGTTGGCGGCGGGCTTGGCATGGGCATCCGCCATCATGTCGACCCGATAGTAGAGCTCCTGGCGGCCAGAGGCGGTGCGAATGGACCACTCGGCGCGGGCATCCCCGTCTTTTTCCACGAACGACAGGCCGTAGCCCGGGCTCGCGGCATTCTCGTTCATCAGGGTGAAGCCGGGCTGGGTGCCCGGAATGGCCAGGGAGGCGATCACCGGCTCACCGGTGGCCTCGAACTCGAGCTTGGCTTCGATAGACCAGATCTGACGTTTTTCACCGGGCGTGAGGGGCACGTCCAGGGCGACATGGTGATAAAACGTCATTCCCAGGCCGACAATGAACAGCAGGGCGACCAGCAGATAGAACGGCTTACGGGAAACCATGGATTATTTTACATCCTTGAGCTTGGGTTTTGGTTGGATATACTCGCGGGCCACGTCGACCACGGCGATGTCTTTCAAGAATTCACGGCCCAGCAGCACGGGGAAGGTCATGTCGCTGCGGTCTTTGAGGGTAAACTCGGCCTTCTCCGTCATGTCGCCGATGCGCACGGTGAGGCGCACCACGGGACGACGGTCGAGGTCGTCGGCAGAAGCCTGACGCACCCGCACGTGACGCACCAGCGGCGCCTCGATCTGGATCTTGTCGTCCATCTCCTGGTGGCTCAGGAAGAAGCGCACCCAGTTTTTGCCGTTGCGCTCGAAGATGGTGATCTCCTGGGCACTGATGGAGGAGGTGGTGGCGCCGGTATCGACCCGTGCCTGGAAGGCATCGTTGGCGGCATCGACCCAGATCCACTCCGCTTCACCCACCAGCAGCTTGCCGTCGACCGTGTGGCCCTGACTCGGGGCCGGGCACTTCTCGGTGGGAATGGCCATGGGTTTGGGGGGCTCGGGTGGCAGGGTAGCCAGCTTGCTGTCGACTTTCTTCACGGACTCTTTCATGTTGGTGACATCGGTGTTGAGCTGAACCAGCAGGTGCTGTTGCTGCACATACTGCTTCTGTTGCTGTTCCATGGATGTTTGCAGGCGTTGCTCGCTCAACGTGATCTCGTTGCGAAGCTCGGCCAGCGTCAGGGTCGGGGCCGGGGGGGCTTTTTCCATACTGACACACCCGCCGAGACTGAGCAGGGAGAGCAGGGTCATTCCTTTTAATTTGCTTTTCATGTCATTCATTTAACTGTGCTTCCTGGAATTGGGTCAGTGTAACTTCCACAGCCGCCATCGGCTAGTCTTTGGCCTTTCTGGCGATCAGTACGGCACGCTTGGGTGCCGGGTATCCTTCGACCGTGAGTGCTGGATCGTCTGGGTCCAGGTAGTCACTCAGGGACTCGTTAATCATCCAGTCGGTACGACGCTGTTCGTCGGTACTGGTCATATTCTCGTCCACGATTCGCACGTCGCTGAACCCGCAGCGTTCGACCCAGAGTTTGAGAGCCGCGCTTGAGGGGATAAACCAGACGTTGCGCATCTTGCCGTAGCGATCGGTGGGCACCAGCACGTCGTTGACGCCGCCGTCGATCACCAGCGTCTCCAGCACCAGCTCCCCGTCATCTTTGAGCTGGTTGCGCAGCTGTTCGATGTGCTCGATGGGAGACTTGCGATGATAGAGCACCCCCATGGAGAAGACGGTGTCAAAGGCGCGTAGTTCCGGCAGCTCCTGAATGCCCAGCGGCAACAGGTGGGCGCGCTGGTCGTTGCCTGCGAAGTGGCGAATGGCCTCGAACTGGCACAGGAACAGCGGGCTCGGATCGATACCGACCGCGAGTTTTGCCCCTTCGCCGACCATGCGCCACAGGTGGTAGCCGCTGCCGCAGCCCACATCCAGCACGTAACGCCCGGCGAGCGGGCTGATGTGGGGCAGCACCCGCTCCCACTTCCAGTCGGAGCGCCACTCGGTGTCGATGTGGATGCCGTGCACGGTAAAAGGCCCCTTGCGCCAGGGCATGAACTGGCGCAGCAGGCTCTCGGTCTTCTTGCGCTCCCCCTCGTTCAGGCTGTCCATGCCGCCTACCTCGACCCGGCTTTTCAGCTCGACGTTGCCGGGGGCCACCTGCGGCAGCTTGTTGAGGGCGCGGTTCCAGCGCGGCAGGTCCCCGTGCAGGTTGTCGTGCTGCCAGGCGTGCAGCTGGGCGGGCAGGGTGTGCAGCCAGTGGCTCAGCCGGTTCTTGGCGATCAGTTGATAAAAATTGGCGAAATCTATCATGGCTGGGCGTCGCTTGATTTGATGGCAATCATGGAGCCGAAGTTGAAGCACTGGAACCAGAGATCCTGATGGGTGAAACCGGCGTCCCGCAGGCGGGCACGGTGGATTTCCAGGCTGTCGGTGCGCATCACGTTTTCAAGCGCCGTGCGCTTCTGGCTGATCTCGAGCTCGCTGTAGCCGTTGGCCCGCTTGAAATCGAGGTGCAAGTCGATGAGCAGCGCGTTGACCTGTTCGTCCTCGAAACGGAATTTCTCGCTCAGGATCAGGATGCCACCGGGGCGCAGGCCGTCATGGATGCGCTGGATCAGGGCGGCCCGTTTCTCGGGGGCGACGAACTGCAGGGTGAAGTTGAGCACCACCACGGAGGCGTTCTCGATGGCGATGTCGCAGATGTCAGCCTCCACCAGCTCCACCGGCACCTCGGACTTGAAGCCCGAGAGGTGGGCGCGGGCGCGCTCGATCATGGGGTGGGAGAGATCCACCGCCGTGATCTGGCAGCCGGGCTGGTTGACATGGCGGCGCATGGCCTGGGTGGCGGCGCCCAGCGAACAGCCGAGATCATAGAGTCGGCTTTGGGGCTGGGCGTAACGGGCGGCCATCATGCCGATGGCGGAGATGATGTTGCTGTAACCCGGCACGGATCGCTGGATCATGTCGGGGAAGACATCGACGACCTGTTCGTCAAAGCAAAAATCCCCCAATTGGGCAATGGGGGCGGCAAAAATCTGATCGTGCATGCTGGCGCAACCTGACAGCCGGTGCGCGAACCGACTGTGTGTTCAATGGAGTCGTTGGGTGACACCCGTCCGGGCCGTCACCGGTTTACGAACGGGGTGGCTGGCCTTGAGATCCTTCGGGCCTGCCCTGTTCGCAATGGACCATCATCCTGGTCCTTTATGGGAGTGAGCCGTCTGCGGCATGTGTTGCCATGGACAACGGTCAGCGCCCCTTCTTGGGAGCTGGACGGTCGCCTGCGGCACAATGCAATGGCGGGCGTCCGGCTCCTTGCTTGGGGCGGTAGTGTAGAGGAAAGGCGGGCGTTTGTCTTGACGCCGAGGCCTGTCCAGCCACAAAAAAACGGCTTTTTTTAGCGGTGAAACAGGGGTGGGGAAGCGAGCGGCTAAAAGGGCAGCAGGCCCTGGCGCGCGCGATCGTTTTCCCCCGGCCAGGGGGCCATCTCCTGACCGAGCAACCGACTGACCTGACGGGCCAGCTCCGGGGCCCGGGCGTTGTCGGCGGTATGGATAAAGAGGTAGAGATCCTTCCCCTCTGCCAGCCATTGCTGCCAGCGGGGCAGCCAGGAGGGCAAAAACGGGTGATTGTCCTCGGGATGAGGCAGGCCGATAAGGCGCACCACAGGGCTGTTTGCGGTGGCTAGCAGGTGCACCGGGAGCCTCGGCTTCTTGCCCTGGGCATCGACGAGGGCCGGCGTGGTGGCAGGCACCGAGAAGAGCGGTCGGCTGTCGAGCATGATGCGGTTGATGCCCCTGTCCATCAGCAGGCGGTTCAGGGCCCGCTCCGCCTCACCTTTGGCGAAGAAGTCGGGGTGGCGCACCTCGAGGGCATAGGTGAAATCCGGCGGCAGGCTCTCGAAGAAGGCGGCGAGGCGCGGCAGGCCGGCGGGACCGAAGCGGGCCGGCAGTTGCAGCTTGAGCAGCCCCAGTTGCCCGTGCAGGGGCGCCAGCAGGGCGATGAAGGCCGCCACCTGCTTGCCGGCGCTCACCAGATCGCTCTGGTGGCTGATTTCTTTCGGAAACTTGAAGCTGAAGCGGAACTGGGGCGGCACCGCATCGGCCCAGCGGCGCACCGTGTCCGGGGTGGGGGAGGCGTAGAAGGTGGTGTTGCCCTCCACGGTATTGAACACCCGGGCATAGTGGGCGAGGTGCTCGGCGGGTCTGGCGCCCACCCCCAGCAACTGGCCGGGCCAGGCCGGGTGTGACCACTGGGGCAGACCCAAATAGAGGCTCATGTCGGTTCCTGTCTGCGGATTTATGCTGTTTTGCTCCCCTTTTTACGCCAGGACAACAAAAAACAGGGCAAAGGGGGCTGCGGGCCATTTTACCCAAATGGGGGTTTTCCTCTATAATGCCAGCCCTTTTGTTTGCCAAATCGTTGTGACTCACGGGGTTGTGCGCCTAAGGTGGCGATGACCTGGGTCACAAGGTTGCCAGACAACGACGCTTGCCGATGTTCTCGCCTCGCGCGTCGACCCCTCGACGGGGCACTCGGCGCGAGCCGGCATTGGCGGCAAGTATCCGGTTCGGGGAGCCGGATGATATGAGACTGATTTCAAACCGGGTAAGAATCCGAATCTGGCCAGCTGTGAGACAGACGGTGCTTGCCAGTCGTGCCCGGCGACCCAAGGTGAACCGTCTCTCTACCATTTCGAAGGAAGAAGTCCATGCGCTCTATCTATTGCGGACAGGTCAATGAGGCCCATGCCGGGCAGACCATTACATTGTGCGGTTGGGTCCATCGTCGTCGCGATCTCGGCGGCCTCATCTTTATCGACATGCGCGACCGGGAAGGGATCGTGCAAGTCTTCTTCGACCCGGACAAGCCGGACGCCTTCGCCCTGGCCTCCGAGCTGCGTGGCGAGTTCTGCATCCAGGTGACCGGCGTGGTACGTACCCGTCCGGACTCCCAGCGCAACAGCGACATGGCCACCGGCGCCATCGAAGTGTTCGCCCACGAGCTCACCATCATCAACCGTGCCGAGCCGCTGCCGCTGGACTTCAACCAGGTCAACAGCGAAGAGATCAGCCTCAAGTATCGCTACCTGGACCTGCGTCGCCCCGAGATGGCCAAGTACCTGAAGACCCGTGCCAAGGCCAGCGCCTTCGTGCGCCGCTTCATGGACGAGCAGGGCTTCCTCGACATCGAGACCCCCATGCTGACCAAGGCGACCCCGGAAGGGGCCCGTGACTATCTGGTGCCGAGCCGGGTGCACAAGGGCAAGTTCTACGCCCTGCCGCAGTCCCCGCAGCTGTTCAAGCAGTTGCTGATGATGTCCGGCTTCGATCGCTACTACCAGATCGTCAAGTGCTTCCGCGATGAAGACCTGCGTGCCGACCGCCAGCCGGAATTCACCCAGATCGACGTGGAGACCTCCTTCATGACCGCGCCCCAGGTGCGCGAAATCATGGAAGAGATGATCCGCAAGCTCTGGCTGCACATCCTGAACGTGGATCTCGGCGACTTCCCGATCATGACCTTCGACGAGGCCATGCGCCGCTTCGGCTCCGACAAGCCGGATCTGCGCCTGCCGATGGAGCTGGTCGATGTGGCCGACCTGCTGACTGCGGTGGAATTCGCCGTGTTCGCCGGCCCCGCCAACGATCCGAAAGGCCGCGTGGCAGCCCTGAAAGTCCCGGGCGGCGCCGAGCTCTCTCGCAAGCAAATTGACGAGTACACCAAGTTCGTCGGCATCTATGGCGCCAAGGGCCTGGCCTGGATGAAGGTCAACGAAGCCGCTAACGGCATCGAGGGCGTGCAGTCTCCGGTGGCCAAGTTCCTCACCGACGAGATCGTGCGCGAGATCCTGGCCCGCACCGGCGCCGCCGACGGTGACATCCTCTTCTTCGGTGCTGACAGCAAGAAGGTGGTGTGCGACGCCATGGGCGCCCTGCGCCTGAAGGTGGGCCGCGATCTGGGTCTGGTGGAGAACGTCTGGAAGCCGCTCTGGGTCATCGACTTCCCCATGTTCGAGGAAGATGGTGAAGGTGGCCTGGCTGCCATGCACCACCCCTTCACTGCCCCGAGCAACCTGGGTCCGAGCGAGCTCAAGGCCAACCCCCTGGGGGCCTATGCCAACGCCTACGACATGGTGATCAACGGCTACGAAGTGGGTGGCGGCTCTGTGCGTATCCACAACAGCGAGATGCAGTCCACCGTGTTCGACATCCTGGGGATCACCCCGGACGAGCAGCGCCTGAAGTTCGGCTTCCTGCTGGATGCCCTGAAGTACGGCACCCCACCCCATGCCGGTCTGGCCTTCGGTCTGGATCGCCTCAGCATGCTGCTGACCGGTACCGACAACATCCGGGATGTGATCGCCTTCCCGAAAACCACGGCAGCTGCCTGTCTGATGACGGATGCCCCCAGCTTCGCCAACCAGGCCCAGCTGACCGAACTGGCCATCGCCACCGTTGCCAAGGCCGATGCCAAGGCTGACGCCTGAGAAGATTGAAGAACGGGTCGCCATGCGACCCGTATCCCATTGATTTCACATTATAACGGAGAGTTTTTATGGCAGGTCACAGCAAATGGGCCAACATCAAACACCGCAAGGCGGCACAAGACGCCAAGCGTGGCAAGATCTTCACCAAGCTGATCCGCGAAATTACCACCTCGGCTCGCCTCGGTGACGCGGATCCCGCCAACAACCCGCGCCTGCGCGCGGCGGTCGCAGCTGCCCTGACCGGCAACATGACCCGTGACACCATCAACCGTGCCATCCAGCGTGGCGCCGGTGGTGGTGATGGCGAGCAGCTCGAGACCATCGTCTACGAAGGTTACGGCCCGGCGGGCTCCGCCGTCATGGTGGAGTGCCTGACCGACAACCGCAATCGCACCGTGGCCGAAGTGCGTCACGCCTTCAGCAAGTGCGGTGGCAACCTGGGCACCGACGGCTCAGTGGCCTACCTGTTCAGCAAGAAGGGTCTGCTGACCTTCGTGGGCGTGGACGAAGATGCCCTGATGGACGCGGCCCTGGAAGCGGGCGCCGATGACGTGGTCACCGAAGAGGATGGCTCCATCGAGGTCTACACCACCCCGAACGATTTCGGCACAGTGCTGGACGGCCTGGAAGCCGCCGGCTTCAAGCCTCAGAGCGCCGAAGTGACCATGATAGCTTCCACCGAAGCCGAGCTGGACGCCGACACCGCCCCCAAGCTGATGCGTCTCATCGACATGCTGGAAGACCTGGATGATGTGCAAGAGGTCTACCACAACGGCTCCATCTCCGACGAAGTGGCCGCGCTGCTCTGATCGCCAGATAGAAGACCAGGGGCACCACCAGGGTGTCACCTCCGACCAAACGGCAGCCAAGGCTGCCGTTTTTTTATCACCTGCCCCCTCTTGCCCCCTTTCCTTTGCTGCCCTTAATGCCCGCTTAAGTTTGACTTTCTAGTATCACCTGGTATCCGGGCCGATCTGGCCATGATCCACCGTCTGCTCGGGAAGAGGGGCGGGGGAGCGGGATGCCCACAACGGAGCCCCCATGCAGGGTCTCCAGATCACTGGTTTGTCGGAGTCTTCTTATGCGCCTCACTCTGGGAGTGATGAAGGTCAACCTGTTGCTGGTGTTGCTGTTTGCACTGGTGTTCAACTGGCCCATTTTCCTGCACTTTTACCGTATTCTCACCGCGCTCGAGCATGTGAAGGCGGGGTTTGCCCTCTCTATCCCCCTGGTGCTGATTGCCGCCCTCAATGCGGTCTTCCTGCCGTTTACCTTCCGTTATCTGCTCAAGCCCTTCTTCATCCTGCTGATCATGACGGCCTCTCTGGTCAGCTACGCCATGCTGAAATACGGGATCATCTTCGATGTGGGCATGGTGCAGAACATTCTGGAGACCAACAGCGGGGAGGCGACCTCCTATCTCAATGCTTCAGTGGTGCTCTGGTTCCTGCTGACCGCGGTGTTGCCGGTACTTGGTCTGCTGTGGATCAAGGTGGAGTACCCAACCCCCTGGTACAAGGGGCTGGGTCTACGACTCGGTTCCATCGCTCTGTCGCTGCTGTTTCTGGTGGGCGTTGCCGCCCTCTATTACCAGGACTATGCCTCGGTCGGGCGCAACAACCACTCCATCGTCAAGGAGATAGTCCCCTCCAACTATGTGCGCGGCCTCTATCGCTACGCCCGGGATATTCTCTTCGCTACCCCTGTCCCTTATGAGCCGATAGGCACAGATGCCAGGGTGGTCGCCAAGAGCGACAAGCCGACTCTGATGTTTCTGGTGGTGGGGGAGACAGCCCGCAGCCAGAATTACTCCCTCAACGGCTACCAGAAACAGACCAACGGCTTCACCATGAAGGAGCCGGACCTTGTCTCCTTCAGGGACGTACGCTCCTGTGGTACCGCCACCGCGGTCTCGGTGCCCTGCATGTTCTCCAACCTGACGCGCCGTGAATACGACGAGACCCTGGCCAAGTCCAGAGACGGCCTGCTGGACGTGCTGCAGCACGCCGGAGTCTCCGTGCTGTGGAAGGAGAACGACGGCGGCTGCAAGGGGGTGTGCAATCACGTGCCCACCCTGGAGATCGAGCCCAAGACCTTCCCCGAATACTGTGAAGGGGATTCCTGCTATGACGAGGTCTTGCTGCAGGGACTGGATCAGCAGATCGCCGGGATGAAGGGCAAGCAGGGCAGCAAGCTGGTCGCCTTCCACCTGATGGGCAGCCACGGCCCGACCTACTATCGCCGCTACCCGGCCGCCGACCGCGTCTTCTTGCCGGACTGCCCGCGCAGCGACATCGAGAACTGCAGCAACGAGGAGCTGGTCAACACCTATGACAACACCATAAGGTACACCGACAAGGTGTTGTCCCAACTCATCGACAAGCTCAAGACCCTGGAGAGCCAGTACAACGTGGGGCTGGTTTACCTGTCTGATCACGGGGAATCCCTGGGCGCCATGGGACTCTATCTGCACGGCACTCCCTACAAGTTTGCCCCGGACGATCAGACCCGGGTGCCCTTGCTGACCTGGTTCTCTCCCCAGTTGCAGCGTGACCGCCAGCTGGACCAGGACTGCCTGCGTCAGGAGGCGGGCAGCAAGCGCTTCTCCCACGACAATCTGTTCCACTCGATGCTCGGCATCATGGATGTGCAGACCCAGGCTTATGACGGCAAGCTTGACCTGTTCAAGCCGTGTAGGGCGGGGTAAACCGGCGAAAACAGACCAATAAAAACGGCAGCCACTGGCTGCCGTTTTTATTGATGCAAGGAGCTGGGTTACTTCTGCTCCATGATGATCTGCAGCAGATCTCCCTCCAGCAGGGAGCGCTTCACCAGCGCGAAACCGCCGATGGTGGGCTGGTTCTGGAAGCGGGCCTTCACGATGGGCAGACCACGGTGAAAGCTCGGCAGGGACTGGTGCTCGACGCAGCGGCGGATGGCCGGGATCAGGATCTCCTCGGCGGCGGTGATTTCGCCGGCGATCAGCACCTTCTGGGGATTGAACAGGTTGACCGTGATGGCGATGGCCCGGCCCAGGTGTTCTCCCACGTTCTCGATCACGCTGCGGGCCAGCTCGTCACCGGCCATGGCCGCCTTGCACACCTCCTGGATGGTGATGTGCTTCTCCTGCAGCGAACTCAGATGGCCGCGGCTGATGAGCTCCTTCACCTTGTCGACGATGGCCTCGTTGGAGGCGATGGTCTCGAGGCAGCCGAAGTTGCCGCAGTGGCAGCGCTTGCCGAGCGGCTCGACCTGGATGTGGCCGATCTCGCCGACGTTGCGGTTATGACCGAGGAACACCTGCCCCTTGGTGATGATGCCGGAGCCGGTGCCTTGGTGCACGCTGACCAGGATGGAGTCCATGCAGTCGCGAGATTCGCCGAAGAAGTGCTCCGCGAGCGCCAGGGAACGGGTGTCGTTGCCCACGTAGCAGGGGAGGTTGAAATGGTGCTCCAACAGCTTGGCTAGGCCGAGATTGCGGATCTGGTAGGTGGGGGTATAGATGACCATGCCGGATTCCGGGTTGACCAGACCCGGCATGGTCAGCGCGATGCTGATGAGGTTGCGGCTACGCTCGGTATTGGCATCGATGAAGGCGCCAATTTCCCGCAGCAGCATGTCGACCACGGGTTGCTGCTCGATCTCGGTCACCTGGGTGATGTGCTGATCGAGCTCCTTGCCGTCGAGATCGTACAGGCTAAGTTGCAGGTAGCCGCGACCGAGCTTGGCGGAGACAAACTGAAAGCGATGCTTGATGGTGGTCAGGGAGATGGCGCGTCGTCCGCCGGTTGACGCCTGGGGCGAGGTCTCCCTGATGAGGCCATGCTCGATCAGTTGCCGGGTTATCTTGGTCACGCTGGCCGGTGCCAGCTGACTCAACTCGGCAATTTTGACCCGCGAGATGGGCCCCTGCAGGTCAATGAGTCGATACACGACGGCACTGTTCACCTGCTTGATAAGATCTACGTTTGCTATTTGTCCGCCAGTCATAGTGTCACTGTGTTGTGTAGTGTCCGTTAACCACGGTCCCGCAGACCGTGAAGGCCTGATCAAAGACGGTGAGGTTGGCAATTTTTCCGACCTGGATACTACCGAGACGTGAGTCCCATCCAATGGCGCGAGCGGGGTAAAGGGTGGCCATTCTCAGTGCTTCATCGAGCGGTAATCCGACCTGTTTGACCAGATTCTCCACCCCTTCAATCATGGTGAGGGCGGAG
This sequence comes from Aeromonas media, assembly GCF_020423125.1. Lineage (NCBI taxonomy): Bacteria > Pseudomonadati > Pseudomonadota > Gammaproteobacteria > Aeromonadales > Aeromonadaceae > Aeromonas > Aeromonas media. Next base: position 3,024,057 of record NZ_CP075564.1, on the reverse strand, counting down.
CCGCCGAGTGTACCATTCTCATCGACGCACTGACCATCGCGGAAATAGACGGTTGCGCCACAAAAATCAAACTGTTCAAAGCCTTCCGGTGCCCCGGCCGCAGCGGTGGCATCGGTGACCAGCACCAGTTTCTCGCCGAGGATCCTGTGTGCCAGGCGCACGTTGGCCCAGTGCACGTGGTGGCCGTCGACGATGACGCCCGCATAGACATCCTTGCGATCGTAGATGGCGCCTACCACGCCCGGCTCGCGACCGTTGAGGGTCGGGGTCATGGCGTTGTAGAGGTGGGTGGCAAAGCGCATGCCGTTGTCAAACCCGGCCATGGCCTGGTCATAGCTGGCGGCGGTGTGACCGGCGGAGACCAGGATGCCGGCCTCCACCAGGCGGCGGATGTGCTCCGGCTTGTTGCGCTCCGGCGCCAGGGTGATCTTGGCGATGGCGTCGCTGTTGGCGCAGAAGAAATCGATCATCTCGTCGACGGGCTGGCGGATCTGCTCCGCCGGGTGTATGCCCTTGCGCTTGAGGTTGGTGTAGGGCCCTTCCAGGTGGACGCCCAGCACCTCGTTCGGATGGGCGGCCATGTAGTCGCGGGTCACCGCTACGGCCAGCTTCATGTCTGCATCCGGACTGGTGATCAGGGTCGGCAGGAAGCTGGTGGTCCCGGATTTGAGGTTGGCCGCCTGCATGGTGGCCAGCGTCTGGGTGGTGATGTGGCCGTTGAACATGACGCCGCCGCAGCCGTTGAGCTGCACGTCGATAAAGCCGGCGCTGAGGTTGGCGCCCTTGAGATCAATGCGCTCGATGCCGGCGGGCAGCTCGGCCAGGTGGGAGATGGCGACAATCTTGTCGCCCTCGATCAGTACGCCGTGGCCGGTCAGCACGCAGCTGCCGGTATAGAGGGTGCAATTAGTCAGTGCGTACATGACGGCTCCTTACAAACGGTCGATGTTGGCGGCTTCCAGCTGCTGGAAGTAACGGACCGTCTTGACTTTCAGCTCCATGGTGGAGGGCTCGTCGCACACCATCATGCCCTTGGGATGCAGTTGCAGGGTGGAGATGGTCCACATGTGGTTGACGCAGCCTTCCACCGCGGCCTGCAGGGCCAGCGCCTTGGCGTGACCGGTCACCAGGATCATGATCTCCTCGGCATCCATCAGGGTGCCGACACCCACAGTCAGCGCCAGCTTGGGCACCTGCTCCATGTCGCCACCGAAGAAGCGGGAGTTGGCGATGCGGGTATCTTCGGTCAGGGTCTTGACCCGGGTACGGGAGGCAAGGGAGGAGGCCGGCTCGTTGAAGGCGATGTGGCCGTCGTTGCCGACGCCGCCCATAAACAGGTTGATCTTGCCATAGGACTTGATCTTGTCCTCATAGCGCTTGCACTCGGCCACCAGATCCTCGGCATTGCCGTTGAGGATGTTGATGTTTTCCGGGCGAATGTCAACCTGGTTGAAGAAGTTGTTGTGCATGAAGCTGTGGTAGCTCTCCGGGTGCTCCTTCGGCAGCCCCACGTACTCGTCCATGTTGAAGGTCACCACGTGCTCGAAGCTCACCTCACCGGCCTGGTGCAACTCGATCAGGCGCTTGTAGGTCGTCAACGGCGTGCCGCCGGTGGGCAGGCCCAGCACGAAGGGGCGATCGCTGGTCGGTTTGAACGCATTGATGCGGTCAACGATGTAACGGGCAGACCAGAGACCCACCTGGCTGGCAGACTTCAACGGGATCAGGCGCATTCTATATACCTCAGAACGGTTGCCGCACAGGATTGACGGCAAGGGACCAAACACGGATTCAAGTTGTTTTATAGCGTAAATAAAGATTGCGAACTAAGCCACATCTATCCGCTACCTTTATCTCTGTTGAGTGATAATGATCACGAAAGTTGGTTTATTAATTTGCGAAGCGAAATAAAACAAATAGACTGCCAATCAAGCCTTGATGGCTTATGCGTCGAACGTGATAAGCACTTAATTTCTAGAAAAACATCAACTAAGGAGAGGAACCGTGAACATTCTCGGTTATTTGCAAAAGATCGGCCGTGCCCTGATGGTGCCGGTAGCGGTATTGCCTGCCGCAGCGATCCTGATGGGGATTGGCTACTGGATTGACCCTAACGGTTGGGGTGGCGAAAGCGCGCTGGCGGCTTTCTTGATCAAGGCGGGTGCCGCCATCATCGACAAGATGGCCATCCTGTTTGCCGTGGGTGTCGCCTATGGCATGTCCAAGGATAAAGACGGTTCCGCCGCGCTGGCCGGTCTGGTCGGCTATCTGGTAGTGACCACCCTGCTGAGCCCGGGTGCGGTCTCGCAGATCCAGCAGATCCCGCTGGATCAGGTCCCTGCTGCCTTCGGTAAAATCGAGAACCAGTTCATCGGTATCTTGACCGGTGTCATCGCTGCCGAGCTGTATAACCGCTTCAGCGGTGTCGAGCTGCACAAGGCACTGGCCTTCTTCTCCGGCCGTCGTCTGGTGCCGATCGTGACCTCCGTTGTCATGATCGTCGTCTCCTTCATCCTGATGGCTGTCTGGCCGATTATCTATGGTGGCCTGGTCTCCTTCGGTGAGTCCATCGTCAGCATGGGCTCCACCGGTGCCGGCATCTACGCATTCTTCAACCGTCTGCTGATCCCGGTGGGCCTGCACCACGCCCTGAACTCCGTGTTCTGGTTCGACGTGGCCGGCATCAACGACATCCCGAACTTCCTGGGTGGCCAGTCCTCCATCGACGCCGGCAAGGCTGTCGTGGGCGTGACCGGCATGTACCAGGCTGGCTTCTTCCCCATCATGATGTTCGGTCTGCCGGGTGCGGCACTGGCCATCTACCACAGCGCGAAGAAAGAGAACAAGGAGAAAGTTGCCTCCATCATGATCGCGGCCGCCTTCGCCGCCTTCTTCACCGGGGTGACCGAGCCGCTCGAGTTCTCCTTCATGTTCGTGGCGCCGGTGCTCTATGTCATCCACGCCCTGCTGACCGGTCTGTCCGTGTTCATCGCCGCCAGCATGCACTGGATCTCAGGCTTCGGCTTCAGCTCCGGCTTTGTTGACATGTTCATTCAATCGCGCAACCCGCTGGCGACCCAGTGGTACATGCTGCTGGTACAGGGCCTGGTGTTCTTCGGCCTCTACTACGCCATCTTCCGTGCCGTGATCGTCAAGTTCAACCTGAAAACCCCGGGTCGTGAAGATGACGAAGCCGTGCCGGTACAGGCTCAGACCACTGACCGCACCGAGCTGGCTCGCCAGTATCTGGAAGTGCTGGGTGGCCAGGACAACCTGGTGACCATAGATGCCTGCATCACCCGTCTGCGTCTGACCCTGAAAGATCGCAGCATCGTCGACGAGCGCAAGCTCAAAGCCCTGGGCGCGGCCGGTGTGGTCAAGCTCGGTGAGCAGAACCTGCAGGTGATTCTGGGCCCCTTGGCCGAGATCATCGCCGGTGAGATGAAAGCCCTGCGTTAATCGAGCGCCTCGCTCACCTCAAGTCTAAGTCCATTGTTGACATAACTAAGGGCCCCGCTCAGGGGCCCCATATAAAAAAAGCCAAGAAAATCCAACCTTTACTTCAAATGAGAGCAGCAGTTATGAACTTGAAACATTCTCTGTTAGCCATTGCCATGTCTACCGTTTTCGTCAGCCAGGTACAGGCAGCCGATGCCGCCAAGCAAGCCGTGGTCGATTCCCTCGCCAGCAATCTGGTCGTCAAGTACGAAGTCGTCACCAATGATGGTGCCGGCGCCGGTCTCGACTGCCAGGCACTGGGTTCCGAGTGGGCGAGCTGCGGTGTCGCCAAGCTGCACCTGACCAATACGGGTGCCGACGTTACCTCCAAGGACTGGAGCATCTATGTCTCCTCCATCCGCCGCATCCAGCGGGTGGACAACGACCAGTTCACCATCACCCACCTGACCGGCGACCTCTATCGTTTGACGCCAACCGAGAAGTTCCAGGGCTTTGCCAAGGACGCCACGGTCGAAGTGCCCCTGGTGGTGGAGTACTGGGTATTGTTCGAATCTGACATCATGCCGAACTGGTATGTCGCCAGCGAAGGGGCCGAGCCGAAAGTGCTGGCCAGCATGAGCAACATCGACGATGCCACCACCTACGAGAAGCCGATGCCGGCCGACGGCTGGAAGCGCACCAAGGATGACAACAACATCCTGATGAACAGCGAGACCCGTTTTGCCGCCAACCAGACCAGCACCTTGCTGCCTGCCGGCAAGATTGACGACCAGATCCTGCCGAGCCCGATGAAGCAGGTGGTCAAGGCCGGTCCCCAGGTCGACTTCTCCACCATCAAGCTCAATGCCCTTGATCTGCCAAGCGATCGCGCCGAGGCCCTGAAGGCTCAACTGACCAAGCTGGGTGTTACCCTCTCCGACACCGGCTACCCGGTCACCATCAAGCTCGGCAGCAAGCTCAAGCAGGCCGAAGGCTACGACATGACCATAGGCGCCAAAGGCACAGTGGTGCAGGGTCATGACATCGACGGGGCCTTCTGGGGTGCCCAGTCCCTGATCTCCCTCTTGGGGGTTGACGACAAGCTGGTGAGCCAGATGAGCATCGAAGATGCGCCGCGCTTTGAATACCGCGGCATGCAGACCGACGTGGCCCGCCACTTCAGAAGCCCGGAGACCATGAAGAAGCTGGTTGACCAGATGTCTGCCATGAAGCTCAACGTGCTGCACCTGGGGCTGACCAACGATGAAGGCTGGCGCATCGAGATCCCGGGCCTGCCGGAGCTGACCGACGTCGGCAGCCAGCGTTGCCACGACGAGTCCGAAATCAAGTGCCTGATGCCGCAGCTCGGCTCAGGTCCCACCAGCGACAACCAGGGCTCCGGCTTCTACAGCAAGGCCGACTACATCGACCTGGTGCGTTACGCCAAGGCCCGCGGCGTGACCGTGATCCCCGAGATCAACATGCCGGCGCACGCCCGTGCCGCCGTGGTCTCCATGGAGGCGCGCTACAAGCGTCTGCTGGCGGAAGGGAAGGAAACGGAAGCGAACCAGTTCCGTCTGACTGACCCGGATGACACCTCCAACGTCACCTCGGTGCAGTTCTACGACAAGATGTCCTTCATCAACCCTTGCCAGCCAGGTGCTGCCACCTTCGTGGCCAAGGTGATGGATGAAGTGGCCCAGATGCACCAGGCCGCCGGCCAGCCGCTGACCGCCTGGCACTACGGTGGTGACGAGGCGAAGAACATCATGCAGGGCGGTGGTTACCAGGACCCGGCCGTCACCAAGAAAGAAGAACTGGTGGCCTGGAAGGGCAACGTCGACTCCAGCAAGCAGGACAAGCCGTTCGGCAAGTCCCCCCTGTGCCAGAAGATGATCGACGATGGCAAGCTCAAGGACGTGGCCGAGCTGCCTGTCCACTTCGCCAAGGAAGTGAGCGAGATGGTCAAGGGCCATGGCTTCTCCACCCTGCAGGCGTGGGAAGATGGTCTGAAGTACGCCACGGACGCCAGCGTGTTCGCCACCGACAAGACCCGGGTCAACTTCTGGGAAACCCTCTACTGGGGTGGCTTCAACGAGGCGATGAAGTGGGCGCACAAGGGCTATGACGTGGTGCTCTCCAACCCGGACTACCTCTACTTCGACTTCCCGAACGAGGTACACCCGGCCGAGCGTGGCTACTACTGGGCGACCCGTTTCAACGACACCCGCAAGGTGTTCGCCTTCGCTCCGGAAAACCTGCCGCAGAACGCCGAGACCTCGGTTGACCGCGACGGCAACGCCTTCGTGGCCAAGGGTGACCAGGATCCGGTCAAGTTCAAGGGGATCTCCGGTCAGCAGTGGAGCGAGACAGTGCGCACCGACGCCCAGTACGAGTACATGGTCTACCCGCGCATCTTCTCCGTGGCCGAGCGCGCTTGGCACAAGGGTGGCTTCGAGCTGGATTACGTGAAGGGTCGTGAGTTCTCCGGTACCACCAAGCACGTCAACAAGGCCACCCTGAACAAGGAGTGGAACCAGTTCGCCAACCTGCTGGGTCAGCGCGTGCTGCCCAAACTCGACCAGGCCGGTGTGGAATACCGCCTCTCGGTGCCTGGCGCCAAGGTGGTGAACGGCAAGCTGGAAGCGAACGTGGATCTGCCGGGTCTGCCCATCCAGTACAGCCTGGACGGCACCAACTGGACCGCCTATGACGCCGCGGCCAAGCCGAGCGTGACAGGCAAGGTCTGGCTGCGTACCACCAGCTTCGATGGCAAGCGCACCAGCCGCGTCACCGAGCTGAACTGATAGTCCTCAATCCATAACGCAAGGTGGGTCGCAAGACCCGCCTTTCCCAAGACCGATAGGTCATCGGCTTTGGGAAAGGTTGACTGTGCGTGTGAACCTTTGTTGTGTGTGTATTGTCTGTTTTTCATCACTTGTGACCCCGCCTCGTGCGGGGCTTTTTTTAGCCAGGGTTCAGAGGGGCTCCCGCTGTTTCCCGTTTTTAGCACGCCAATGGCCCGGATTAGCCAAATTCAGGTTGAGGCAGGGCGCGTAATGAGGGATCATATCCGGCTTGACGGCGGGGTGATGAGGGTGCCAACCGGCACAACTTCCGCCAGTGACGCATTTTTGAGGTGAGCCATGAGCGAGGCGAGCAGCCCAACCAACTTTATCCGTCAGATCATCGATGAAGATCTGGCCAGCGGTAAGCACAAGAGCGTGCATACCCGTTTTCCGCCGGAGCCGAACGGTTATCTCCATATCGGCCACGCCAAGTCCATCTGCCTGAACTTCGGCATCGCCCGTGACTATCAGGGCCAGTGCAACCTGCGCTTCGATGACACCAACCCTGCGAAGGAAGACATCGAGTTCGTGGAGTCCATCAAGCAGGACGTACAGTGGCTCGGCTTCCAGTGGAGCGGCGAGATCTGCTACTCCTCCGACTATTTCGACAAGCTGCACGGCTATGCCATCGAGCTCATCGAGAAGGGTCTGGCCTATGTGGACGAGCTTTCCCCCGAGCAGATGCGCGAATACCGCGGCACCCTGACCGCCCCTGGCAAGAACAGCCCGTTCCGCGATCGCAGCGTGGAAGAGAACCTGGCGCTGTTTGCCAAGATGAAGAGCGGCGAGATGGCCGAAGGCAGCGCCTGCCTGCGCGCCAAGATCGACATGGCATCCCCCTTCATGGTGATGCGCGATCCCGTCATCTATCGCATCAAGTTTGCCCACCACCACCAGACCGGTGACAAGTGGTGCATCTACCCGATGTATGACTTCACCCACTGCATCTCGGACGCCCTGGAGGGGATCACCCACTCCCTGTGCACCCTGGAGTTCCAGGACAACCGTCGCCTCTATGACTGGGTGCTGGACAACATCAGCATCGACTGTCACCCGCGTCAGTACGAGTTCTCTCGTCTGAACCTCGAGTACACCGTCATGTCCAAGCGCAAGCTGAACCTGCTGGTGACCGAGGGGCACGTCAGCGGTTGGGACGATCCGCGCATGCTGACCGTCTCCGGGCTGCGTCGCCGTGGTTACACCCCGGCCTCCATCCGCGAGTTCTGCCAGCGCATCGGCGTGACCAAGCAGGACAACATCGTCGAGATGAGCATGCTGGAAGCCTGCATCCGTGACGATCTCAACGAGAACGCCCCCCGTGCCATGGCGGTGCTTCATCCGGTGAAAGTGGTCATCGAGAACCTGGCCGCCGATGAGGTGCTGACCGCACCGGCGCACCCGAGCAATGCCGAGATGGGTACCCGCGAGCTGAACTTCACCCGCGAGATCTTCATCGACGAGGCGGACTTCAAGGAAGAAGCGAACAAGCAGTTCAAGCGGCTGGTGCAGGGCAAGGAAGTACGCCTGCGCAACGCCTACGTCATCAAGGCCGAGCGGGTCGAGAAGGATGCGGACGGCAAGGTCACCTGTATCTACTGCTCCTACGATCCCGAAACCCTGGGCAAGGATCCGGCCGATGGCCGCAAGGTGAAGGGCGTGATCCACTGGGTCAGCGCTACTCACTCCCTGCCGGCCGAGATCCGTCTCTACGACCGTCTGTTCAAGATGCCGAACCCCGGTGCCGAGGACGACTTCGAGGCGGCGCTCAACCCGGATTCCCTGGTGATCATCGCCGGTGCCCGGGTCGAGGCGTCCCTCAAGGACGCCAAGCCTGAGTTTGCCTACCAGTTCGAGCGTGAAGGGTATTTTTGCGCCGACAACAAGCTCTCAAGCCCGGAGCACCTGGTGTTCAACCGCACCGTGGCTCTGCGCGATGTCTGGGGCAAGGCCGAGGCCTGATGGCTGCCGTCTGACAGGCAGAGGGCAGGGGAGACCCTGCCACTCTGGTCCGGATTGCGGACACAAAAAAAGCCAGCGTGATGCTGGCTTTTTCATGGCTGCTCGCAGCCGACGGCGTTATTCGTCGTGTTTGCAGTCACCGTTCACGCAGTGACCATAGAGATAGAGGCTGTGGTTGGTCAGGCGGATATTGTGGTGTTTGGCGATGTCGCGCTGACGCTGCTCGATCACCTCGTCAGAGAACTCGATCACCTTGCCACAGTCGAGGCAGACCAGGTGGTCGTGATGCTCCTGGGTCGCCAGCTCGAACACCGACTTGCCCCCTTCGAAGTGGTGACGGGTGACGATACCGGCATCATCAAACTGGTTGAGAACGCGATAGACGGTAGCGAGACCAATCTCCTCACCCTGATCGATCAGCCGTTTGTACAGATCTTCCGCACTGGTGTGCTGGCAGTCCGGCTGTTGCAGGATTTCCAGGATCTTGACGCGGGGCAAGGTGATCTTGAGCCCGGCCTTTTTTAACGCTTGGTTGTTGTCTGCCATATTCTATTTATTCGCATTCTCGAAGGTGTGGTTATTCTGATTGACTGCCGCTGGAATGGCAACCACGAACTCGCTTGGCCTGTCATTATAGGTCGTAGCCAAGTCAAAAATAAACCCAGTAATTCAAGGGGTTTAGCACATTTCCCCCCTCTGGAAGATTAATCTGGCCAGCCCGGTTCAGGCTTGCTCGGCGAGGGAATGTTGATACTATGTCACTTCTCTATAGTCTGGTCGGATGAGATCCATGGATTGGCTTTTTGACAACGCGGCCTGGGTGCGCCATGCCCTCAACGCCTGGCCTCCGTTCTGGGGTGCTGGCATCAAGATAGAAACATTGAGCCCTGATTTTCGCTTCTGTCGGGTCACCCTCAAGTCCCGCTGGTGGAACAAGAATGCCAACCGGACCCAGTTCGGCGGCAGCATGTTCGCCATGACGGATCCCATCTATCCGCTGATGCTGATGGGCCATTTCAAGAACCGTTATTACGTCTGGGACAAGGCGGGCAGCATCAATTTCATCAAGCCTGGCAAGGGGATGCTGGTGGCGGAGTTCAACCTGACCGACGCCAAGCTGGCATCGATCGTGGCGGCGACCGAGGGGGGCAACAAGCATTTCCCCGAGTTCGAGGTGCAGGTGCAGGACAAGCGGGGCGAGCTGGTGGCCCAGGTCAGGCGCACCCTGTATGTGAAACCCAAGCCGGAGCACAGGACGCCGGGTCAGGCTGCATCGACCATGAAGGAGTAAAAACAACAAGGGCCCCAGAGGGGCCCTTGTTGTCAGAGGAGGGAGATTACTCCAGCTCGCTCAGACACATCTCTTCGTGCAACTGCTTGCACCAGCCCTTGACGCGCTCGGCAGTCAGCTCCGGCTGGCGATCTTCATCGATGCCCAGACCGACGAAGTGCTTGTCATCTACCAGTGCCTTGGAGGCCTCGAACTCGTAGCTCGCGGTTGGCCAGTGGCCGATGATGATGGCACCTTTGGCTTCGACGATGTCACGCAGGGTGCCCATGGCGTCGAGGAAATATTCGGAATAGTCTTCCTGATCGCCGCAGCCGAAGATGGCAACAAGCTTGTTGTTGAAGTCGATCTCTTCCAGCTCGGGGAAGAAGTCATCCCAATCGGCCTGGGCTTCGCCGTAGTACCAAGTCGGGATACCGAACATCAGCAGATCGAAGCTGTCGATGTCGGCCTTGCTGCTCTTGGCAATGTCACGGACTTCAATCAGTTGTTTGCCCAGTTCTTTCTGGATCATCTTGGCGACAGCTTCGGTATTACCGGTATCGCTGCCGAAAAACAGACCTACACTAGCCATAGTGTTTAGTTACCCGTATCTGGTTAATGCTTAACGGTTCAGATTGCGATGCCTGCTGCATGCGCAGACTCAATCTGTTGCTTCAGGATAGATTGGATCAGCTCGGCTCGGCTGACGTTCTGTTGTAGCGCAAGTTGGTTCAGGCGCTCCAGCAATTCGGCCTCCACCTTTAACTCGACCCGTTTCAGGCCGTTCTCCCGATCGCGCTTGAGCTGGTTGCGCTTGTTGATCTTGAGTTGGGTCTCACGGGGGAGTGGATTGGTCTTTGGCCTGCCGGGGCGCTTCTCAGTTGCGAACAGATCCAGTGTTGTTCGATCAGTTTGCTGTTTGGCCATACATCACAGATGAAAAGTAGTTAGCCGATCCCTGAGCCTTCCCAGCCCATTTCGATCAGCCCCTTGGCGACAAAACCCGCGCAACCCAGAAACAGAACCAGCCAGACGATGAGACGACCGAAACGGGGCACGTTGCCGCGTTTGAGAACGTCGTGAATGGCCAGACCAATCAGCAGGAAGATGGCCACGAAGAACAGCTTCAGGCCCAGACTCTCGATCAGATCGATGTGTTCACTCAGCATGGATTGCGCGCACTCCTTATGAAGGGCGCACTATATCACAAAGGATTTGAAACTGTTAACCGCCTGTCGACAGGAAATCCACAACCAGTTTGTTGAACAACGCCGGCTTTTCTGCATGCAGCCAGTGACCGGTTCCGGCGATGATGCGGGCCTTGGCGGCCGGGAATTGTGCCATCACAGTCTCGGTGTATTGGGGCTGCATATAGTCGGAATCCCCCCCCTTGATGAACAGGGTCTGCCCCTCGAAGCGGGTCTGGTCGTCGGGCCAGCCCATGATGCTGGCGTAGTTGTGCTCAAGGGCCGGCACATTGAACCGCCAGCCCCAGCCCGCCTGGGTTTTGGTGAAGGACTTGAGCAGGAACTGGCGCACGCCGGGGATTTCGATATGTTCAGCCAGGATGGCTTCCGCCTCGCTGCGGCTTTGAGGAAGGCGCTCGAGCGTGGCGTTGAGTCCGGCGAACACATTCTGGTGGCGGGCATGGGGATAGGCCACCGGGGCGATGTCGGCCACCACCAGCCGATCGACCCGAGCAGGGGCCTGCTTGGCGACCTGCATGGCGACCTTGCCCCCCATGGAGTGACCGACGAGGGCCACCTGCCCAAGCCCGAGCTGATCCAGCAGGGCGATCACATCCGCCCCCTGCTGTGGATAGCTCATCTCGCCGCTGTGAAAGGAGGCACCGTGGTTGCGCAGATCGACACTGATGACCCTGTACTGCTCGCTGAGGGGACGGGCCAGCAGGCCCAGGTTGTCCAGGCTGCCGAACAGGCCGTGGATCAGCACGACGACCGGGCCTTGTCCTTGATCCTTGAAATTCAATAATGAGTTTTGTTGCAAAATGACACCTTATCGGTCGTGGGCTGTTTCGCCATATTTTTAACACACTGAAAGAAAAGGATTTCATTCCTCAGGGGGGATTTTTTTGTGGTTTTTTTTCCAAAAAAACGACCCGGGATCGGCTATCAGTGCGGGGGATCACACACCTGGCCCCGTATTATGCCGTATTCTCAAGGAGATTCATGCACATCTGCCAGCCCCTCCCTTGGGCTGCCGGGTTTGCCTATGTATAATCGCCGCATCCGAATTTCGACGAGTCCAGCGCATCCCTATGAAAACCATCGAGCTTGATGACGATCTCTACTTCTTTATCGCGAGCCAGACCCGGCACATCGGCGAGAGTGCCTCCGATATCCTGCGCCGTCTGCTGGAACAACCCGTCAAGGCGGGGACGACAGTGCCGGCCGCGCCTGTGGTCCAGCCTCAATCCCTGGCCGATGCCATGGGACTGGAAGCCCTGCTCGATTCCGACGAGCTGCAAAAAGAAGAGAAGTCCATCAACCGCTTCATGCTGGTGCTCAGCACCCTGTACCGGGACAACCCGGATAGCTTCACTCAGGCGACCGAGATAAAGGGGCGCAAGCGCGTCTATTTCTCCCGGGATCCCGAGGCACTGCGTGCCAGCGGCAGCACCACCAAGCCCAAGCAGGTGCCGGATACCCCGTTCTGGGTCATCACCAACACCAACACCAGCCGCAAGCAGAACATGGTGGCCCAGCTCATGGCCAGCATGGGTTATGACGAGGCTCTGACGGCTCGGGTGTGCGGCGCAGTTTAACGCATCACAGACTCAAGGCCTTGCCAGGCAAGGTCTCACCAAGGAAAACGCCATGGCACAGCATTCCCACGCCGGCAAGCCGGCCCGCATAAGCGATCTGACCAACATTCCCCGTCTGGTCAGCGCCTACTACCTCAACAAACCGGACATGAGCCGCCCCGAGCAGCGGGTGGCCTTCGGCACCTCTGGCCACCGGGGCAGCGCCCTGCACAATGCCTTCACCGAATCCCATATCCTGGCGGTGACCCAGGCGCTGGTGGAGTATCGCCAGCAGGCCGGCATCTCGGGCCCGTTGTTTGTGGGCATGGACACCCACGCCCTCTCTGAGTCGGCGTTCTCCAGCGCGGTGGAAGTGCTGGCGGCTAATGGCGTCGAGACCCGCATTCAGGCAGGCCTCGGCTTCACGCCGACCCCGGTCATCTCCCACGCCATCCTGCGCCACAACGCCGGCAAACCTGCGGCCCTGGCGGACGGTGTGGTGATCACCCCGTCCCACAACCCGCCGGAAGACGGTGGCTTCAAGTACAACCCCCCCCACGGCGGTCCTGCCGAAGGGGAGATCACCAAGTGGGTGGAAGACCGCGCCAACGCCATTCTGGAAGCCGGTCTGGCCGGCGTGAAGCGGATGCCGTTCGCCGAGGCCCTGGCGAGTGAGTTCGTGGTCGAGCACGACTATGTCACTCCCTATGTGGATGATCTCGAGAACGTGCTGGACCTGGCGGCCATCAAGCGTGCCGGCATCAAGATCGGGGTGGATCCGCTCGGCGGTTCCGGCGTGGCCTACTGGGATGTGATCGCCAAGCGCTACGATCTCGACATCGAGGTGGTCAACTATCGCGTCGATCCGACCTTCTCCTTCATGACCCTGGATAAAGACGGCAAGATCCGGATGGACTGCTCCAGCCCCTTCGCCATGGCGGGCCTGATTGCCCTGAAAGACAAGTTCGACATCGCCCTTGGCAACGATCCTGACTACGACCGTCACGGCATCGTCACCAAGGCGGGGCTGATGAACCCGAACCACTATCTGGCGGTGGCCATCCAGTACCTGTTCACCCACAGAACCGGTTGGTCTGCGAACGCCGCCGTCGGCAAGACGCTGGTCTCCTCGTCCATGATCGACCGGGTTGCCGGCGAGATCGGCCGCACCCTGAAAGAGGTGCCGGTCGGCTTCAAGTGGTTCGTGGATGGTCTTTTCAGCGGCGAGTTCGGCTTCGGCGGCGAGGAGAGCGCGGGCGCCTCCTTCCTGCGCAAGGACGGTACCGTCTGGACCACCGACAAGGATGGCTTCATCCTGGCCCTGCTGGCCGCCGAGATCCTGGCCGTCACCGGCAAGGATCCCCAGGCCCACTACGATGCTCTGGAAGCGAAGTTCGGTCGCTCCAGCTACCGCCGCATCGACGCTCCCGCCAACAGCGCCCAGAAGGCGGTGCTCTCCAAGCTGGATCCGGCGCTGGTGGAAGCCTCGACCCTGGCCGGCGAGCCCATCCTTGCCAAGCTGACCAAGGCTCCCGGCAACGACGCCGCCATCGGTGGCCTGAAAGTGGTGACCGAGAACGGCTGGTTCGCGGCGCGCCCCTCGGGCACCGAGTCCATCTACAAGATCTACATGGAGAGCTTCAAGGGCGAGGCGCACCTGGACCTGATTCAGCAGGAGGCTCAGCAGATCGTCTCTGCGGCCCTGGCCAAGGCCGGCGTCTGAGCCTGAAGCCAGTCACTGAAGCGCATGAAAAGGAGCCATATCGGCTCCTTTTTGCTGTGTGCCTGGCGGGGATCTGGTGCCCGATCAGCCATTTCCCGGCTGGTCTGGGCAAGCCTTGGCAGCCTGCCCACCCTTGAAGAGGGGCCGGGTCGGCAGCTTCATCAGGAACAGGGATAGCAGGATCACCGCGATGCCGAGCCACTGGCGGCCGTCCAGGGTCTCTCCCACCAGCAGCACGCCGAAGGAGACAGCCACCATGGGGTTGGTGAGGGCCAGCATGCCCATCACCTCGGGACCGTGGCGCTTGAGTCCCCACAGCCAGGTCCAGTAGGCCAGCGCCGTGTTGAGCAGAACCAGCCAGATGAGCCCGGGGGCACTCGCCGGCTGCGGCAGCGGCATGGGGCCCGCCAGCCACCAGGCGAGCGGGATCAGCATCAGGCCCCCGAGCAGCAGTTGCCAGGCGGTCAGCGCCAGCAGATCGCTCACCGGCCAGCGTTGCATCCAGCGGCTGGACTGGCCGATGAGCAGGGTGGCCAGCAGGGCGCACGCCACACCGACGGGATCCAGGTTGGCGGAGGGATTGAGCAGCAGGAGCACACCCGCGAGCCCCATCAGGCCCAGCAGCAGCCACTTCAGGCTGGGTCGCTTGCCATCCTGCCACCAGGCGAGCCCCATCAGGATCAGCGGCAGGGTGGCGCCCAGAGTGCCCGCCACCGCCCCCGGCAGGCGATAGGCCGCCACGAACAGCAGGGCAAAGAAGGCGGTGATGTTGCAAAACGCCAGCAGAAACTGCCGGTTCCAGGTGAGCGGTGGCCGGCGGGGATGGAGCAGCAACAGCAGTATACCGGCCGGCAGCGCCCGCCACACGGCCACCCAGTAGGGGGAGTAGTCGGTCAGGTAGAGACTGACGACGGCATAGGTACTGCCCCAGAGCAGGGGGGCGAGCAGGGCAATCAGCAGTGGCATGGTTGTCTCGCAATAAAGTATCTTTAAGTAAAGATAAATTAGCCGCGAGTTAGTTTATTATCAAGTATCTTTTCGAAAAGATAATGGAGCCAGAATGGATAGTGATCATGTAGACCTGCTGCTGGCCCAGTGGGCACGGCAGCGACCGGATCTCGACTGCTCTCCCATGGGGGTACTGGGGCGGGTGGCGCGCATGGCGGCCATCGCCGGGCGCGAGGTGAGTGAAGAGCTCAAGGGGTGCGGCCTGCTGGGCTCGGACTTCGACATACTGGCAACCCTGCGCCGGGCCGGTGAGCCGCTGACCCCGACCGCCCTCTACCAGTCCGCCATGTTGAGCTCGGGGGCCATGACGGCCAGGCTCGACAAGCTGGAGCAGCGTGGCCTGATAAGACGTGAAGCCTCCCCCGATGACAGGCGAAGCCTCTTGGTCTGCCTGACGGAGCCGGGGCGGGAGCTGGTCGACCAGGCGGTGGAGCGCCACGTGGCGAACGAGCGGCGCCTGCTGGCCCCGCTGACGAACGAGGAGCAGGGGCAACTGGCTGCTCTGCTCAAGCGCTGGCTGCTGGAAAACGAATAGCAAAACGGGCCCGATGGGCCCGTTTTCGTAGGGTGGGGCTGGCTCAGTAGCCGCCTCTGGCATCCCTGACCGCCAGACCCAGCTGCCACACCGCCATGGCGTAGTGGGTGCTGTGGTTGTAGCGGGTGATGGCGTAGAAGTTCGGCAGGCCGTACCAGTACTGATAACCGGTGCCCACGTCCAGGCGCAGCAGGCTCGCCTCCTTGTGGTTGCCGAGCGACGCTGTGGGGGCCAGCCCTGCCCCGCGCAGGGTGGTGACCGGGTAGCGGGTCTGGAAGCCGTGCTCATAGCCGGGCAGCTGGCCCTGACCGCGTACCGCCACCGGTTGCCCCTTCTCCCAGCCATGGGCCTTGAAGTAGTTGGCCACGCTGCCGATGGCATCCACCGGATCCCACAGATTGGTGTGGCCATTGCCGTTGAAGTCCACCGCATAGCTGCGGAAGCTCGACGGCATGAACTGGCCATAGCCCATGGCGCCGGCGTAGGAGCCCTTGGGTTCGGTGGGATCCATGCCCTCATCTCGGGTCATCACCAGGAAGGCCTCCAGCTCGCCGGTGAAGAAGGTCGCCCGGCGCGGATAGTCGAACGCCAGGGTCGCCAGGGCATCCAGGATGCGGGTCTTGCCCATCACCCGGCCCCAGCGGGTCTCCACCCCTATGATGCCGACGATGATCTCGGGGGGCACTCCGTAGATCTGCTGCGCCCGATTGAGCTCGCTCTCGTACTCACGCCAGAAGCTGACGCCGTTTTGCACATTGTCCGGGGTGATGAACTTGGCGCGGTAGCGATTCCAGGCACCGGTCGGCCCTGTGGGCGGCGTGGTGGTGGGCGCCTGGGCGTCCATCAGCCGGATGATCCAGTCGTAGCGTTCGGCCTGGGCCAGCACCCTATGCAGCTCGGCGCCGTTGAAGCCGTGCTTGTCGACCATGCGTTGCACGAACTGATCCACGTTGCTGCGGTTGGCGAAGTCTCCCTTGCTGACCCCCTGCTGGTAGAAAGGTTTGCTCGGCGGCGTCTGATTGATGAAGGCGCTCTGGGGCTGCGGCTTGACCACGGGCTTGGGGGCCGGTGTGCTGCTGCAGCCATACAGCAGAGGGAACAGGGAAAGGGTGAGGAGAAGGCGACGCATATGGTTCTCGTGAGCCTGAAAAAGAGTGTCGTCATGGTAAAACATTGGCGTCCATGCGCAAGTGCTCAGTGCAGGGCCTGGGGGGCCATATTCATCAGCCGCTGAATTCGCCGACAGGCCCCTCTCCTCTCAACGCAGGGTGTGGTAGCCGCTCCAGAGCCGGGTCAGGGTGGTGATGGCGCAGAGCAGGGCAAAGCCATAGGCGAGCGGGGCGAAGGCGGCGGGCCACAGGCACATCAGCACGAACAGGGCGATGGTCTCGCTCCCCTCGGTGAGGCCGCCCAGGTAATAGAGGGACTTGTGGTGGTAGACCGGATTCTCGATGCCGCGCTTGCCCGCCATGATGGCAAAGGCGAGAAAGCTCGAGCCCGTGCCCATGAAGGCGAACAGCAGGGTGGCGGCGGGCAGGGCGTTGGTGGGGGCACCGAGGGCAAAGCCCAGCACCACGGCAGCATAGAAGATGAAGTCGAGGCTGATGTCGAGGAAGCCGCCGCAGTCGGTGATCCCGGTCTGGCGCGCCACGGCCCCATCCAGGCCGTCCAGCAGCCGGTTGAACAGGATGGCGGCGAGGGCCCAGCCGTGCCAGCCCAGTGCCAGCAGCGGCAGCGCCAGCATGCCGACGGCAAAGCCGGTGAGGCTTATCTGGTTGGCACTGATCCCGGCCCGGCACAGGGGGGCGGCCAGCAGCTGGAGAGGGCGGCGAATGAGGGGGATCAGGTGGCGGTCAAACAAGGTCGGAGTCCTCTTTGGTCAAGCAGGGAGTGGTGAGTGTCAGGATAGCCCCCGGGGCATCCTCCTCGTCGTGGGTGACCAGCAGGGCGGGTATGCCGAGTGTCTTGAGCCGCTCGAACACCAGGGTTCTGAAGGCCGCGCGTAGCGGCTTGTCCAGCCGGGAGAAGGGCTCGTCCAGCAGCAGGGCCTCTGGCTCTGCCAGCAGGGCCCGCAGCAGGCTGACGCGCGCCTTCTGACCGCCGGAGAGCTGGCCCGGCAGCTTGTCCGCCTGCCCCTCCAGCCCCACCTCTGCCAGCGCCTCGAGGGCGCAGGCCCGTCTCACCCCCATCCCCCTGAGATGCGCCGGCATGCCGAACATCAGGTTCTCTGCCACCGTCAGATGGGCAAACAGCAGATCGTCCTGAAACAGCATGCCGATGCGCCGCGCCTGGGGCGCCAGGGGGGTGAGCAGCCGCTCGCCGAGCCCTATCTCCCCCGCCAGCCGGATAGGCCCAGGGGGCAGCACCCCCGCCAGAGCCGCCAGCAGGGAGCTCTTGCCGCAGCCGCTCGGGCCCATCAGGGTCAGCACCTCGCCGGGTGCCACCGTCAGGGGGGGCAGCGCCAGCAGGGGCTGGTCATCCAGGTAGAGGGTGAGCTCGGTGGTATGCAGCATGATCAATGCCTCAGTGCGGGGTTGATACGGCGAGGTAGCCAGAGCACCAGGCCGTAGATGAAGAGTGGCAACAGCAGTTGCAGCAGGCCATAGAGGCCAGCCAGTCGCCGGTTGAGGCCGCTGCCGATGGCCACCGCCTCGGTGGTGATGGTGACCACGCGGCCTGCGCCAAACAGCAGGGTGGGCAGGTATTGGGCCAGGCTCACCGCCGCACCGACCCCGAAGGCGAACAGCAGCGGCCGCGCCAGCAGCGGCCCCTTCACCTGCCACCAGGCGCGCCAGGGGCTGGCCCCGAGGGAGAGTGCCGCCCGGGTGAGGCGATCGTCGAACTGGCGATAGGGGCCGTGCAGGCAGAGATAGACATAAGGGAAGACAAACAGCAGCTGGCTCCAGAGCACCCAGCCCGGACCTATGCCGTCGACACCGCCGAACCAGTCGAGCTGCAGGCGCAGTCCGAACAGCAGACTGGCCTGGGGCAGCAGCAGCGGCAGGCAGATGAGCCAGAGCGGCCACTGGCTGTGGTGGGGGCGGCGGCCCTGCTGCGCCTCCAGGGCGAGCACCGCCAGCAGCAGCGAGAGGCCGGCGCAGAGCAGGGCCAGCCACAGGCTCTGCCACAGCAGGGGCCCCAGGGTGGGCAGCAGCACCAGCCAGTGGTGGCCGCTCCATTCGCTGGGCCAGAGCGCGGGGAAGGACCAGCGCCGGGCCAGGGACCAGAGCAGCAGGGAGGCCAGCACCAGCAGGTTGATGGCGAGCAGGACCCAGACCCCTGCCCGGGTGAGGCGCTCGGGCCAGGGCGAGGGGAGGCTGCGCCTGCCGTCCAGCCAGTGGGCCTTGCCAAGCGCCCCGTGGCTCCACTCCAGCAGCCGCAGGGCGGCGAGCAGCAAGAGGTTGAGCGCCAGCAGCAGCAGGGCGCCGCTGGCGCTGGCCCCGCGCCACTGGAGGTCCGGGTCCTGATACCAGAGCCAGAGCCGCACCGCCAGGGGAGCAGGGGCATCTGGCCCCAGCAGCAGGGCGAGATCCACCACTCCCAGGCCATAGGCCGCCACCGCATAGAGGGGCAGGCGCAGGGCGGGCCAGAGCGCGGGCAGCAGCAGGCGCCACCAGAGCTGCGGCCCGCTGAAGCCCATGGTTTGCCCAAGCCACAGCTGGCGGCTGACTCGGGCGGGGTCGAGGGCCGAGAGCGCCATCAGCAGCAGAAAGGGGGTCTCTTTCAAGATGAGCGCCAGGATGAGGCCGAGCCCCCAGGGATCTCTCAGGGTCTGCCAGTCGGGCGGCAAGTCAAAGCCGGTGAGGGCGGGGGAGAGCAGGCGCAACAACCAGCCGGAGGGGGCGAGCAGGAAGGCCACGCCGATGGCGAAGGCGACGTGGGGCAGGGCCAGCAAGGGGGAGAGCAGGCGGCGCAGCCCGCGCATCCAGGGTCGCCCCTCCCCTTGGGCGAGCAGCAGGGCGGTGAAGAACAGGGCCCCCAGGGTGGAGGCCCCCGCCACCCAGAGGCTCAGGCCCAGCGAGTGCCAGAGCCCAGGCTGGGCGAGCAGCAGGCTGACATGGCCTTTGGCCAGGCCTTCAAGCAGAAGGAGCAGCAGACCGCCGGCGACAGGCGCGGCCAGCGACAGGGCGCACAGCAGGAGAAAGAGGAGGCGCCAGGGCCGGATGCTCATGGTCTAGTGGCCGTAGCGTTCGGCCCAGGCCGCTTCCAACCGGGTCTGCCAGCTGGGATGGGGTTCGGCCACCGCCTTGAAGCGCAGGGCCGGCTGACTGTTCCCCGGCAGGGCATCCTGGCGCAGCACGCTGGGGTCCCCCCAGAACGCGGGATCCGCCTTGCGGGCCTGGGCGGCAGGGCTCAACAGGAAGTTGGCCACCACTTTGGCGCCGGCTCGGGCGCTGGTGTTGAAGGGGATGGCGAGGAAGTGGCTGTTGGTCAGGGCCCCCTTGGCCATGGCAACGGCCTTCACCGCAGGGGGCAGGGTGCCGTTTTGCACCGAACTCTGGGCCTCGCCCGGGTTGAAGCTGATGGCCATGGCCAGCTCGCCGTCATCGAGCAACTGTTTGGTCTCGGCGGCGCTGGTGGCGAACAGCTGGCCCTTGCGCCAGAGCACGGGGTGCAGCTGATCGAGCCAGCCCCAGAGCGGGGCCGTGAGACGGGCAAAGTCGGCGTCGCTCGCCTCCTGATAGAGGGGCGTCGGGTCCGGCGTCAGCTCCAGCAAGATCTGCTTGAGGAAGCTCGAGCCATGAAACTGGGGGGGCTTGGGGTAGGTGAAGCGGCCAGGGTTGGCCCTGGCCCAGGCGAGCAGCTCGGCCGCCGAGGTGGGCACTGTGGTGACTTCCTCCGTGTCGACCATCAGATTGAGTTGCCCTATGCCCCAGGGGGCCTCTAGTCCTGCGACCGGCACCGTGAAGTCCTCGTGCACCGGTAGCTTGGTGTCCACCAGCGCCATGTTCGGCAGATCCTGGGTGAAAGGGGCCCCCAGCAGCCCCTGCTCCTTGAGGGCCTTGAAGTTCTCCCCGTTGACCCAGAGCAGGTCGATGGGGCCGTCCGACGTCTTGCCCGCCTGCTTGCTGGCCAGCAGCTGGCTGACGCTCTGGGCGATGTCATCTACCTTCACCTGCACCAGGGTGACCCCGTATTGGCGTTCAATCTCCTGACTCGCCCATACCAGGTAGGCGTTGATCTCCGGGCTGCCGCCCCAGGCGTTGAAGTAGACGTGCAGGCCCTTCGCCTCGGCGAGGGTCTGTTGCCAGGTCGTCTCGGCGGCGTGGAGCTGGGGCGCCAGCAGCAGGGCGGCGGCGAGCAGGGGACGGAGCAGGGCGCGAACTCGGGTCTTGAACATGGTGAGGGTCTCGTGGGCTCAGGCGCCGCGGCGCCAACTGTGATAACGGGCCAGCAGGGTCAACAGGCGGGTGGGCTGGTGGGCCCGCTTCCACTCGCCCGCCACGTATTTGTTCCCCTCCATCAGGGTGGGATAGGCGTGGATGGTGCCCAGGATCTTGCCAAGCCCCAGGCGGTGGCGCATGGCGAGCACAAATTCGGCGATCCGCTCGCCGGCGTGAGTGCCCACTATGGTGGCGCCAAGGATTTTATCCTTGCCCGGCACCGTCAGCACCTCGACAAAACCGTGGCGCTCCCCGTCGGCGATGGCGCGATCCAGCTCGGCCAGCTCGAAATGGGTCGCCTCGAAGGGAATGCCTTGGGCCTCGGCCTCCTTGCGGTTGAGGCCGACCCGGGCAATCTCGGGGCTGGTGTAGGTGGCCGCCGGGATCACGCGATAGTCCGCCTTGAAGCGTCTGAACTGGCCAAAGAGGGCGTTGACGGCGGCATACCAGGCCTGATGGGCGGCGAAGTGGGTGAACTGATAGGGGCCTGCTACGTCTCCCACCGCCAGTATGCTGGGGTAGTTGGTGGCGAGGAAGCCATCGACTGCTATGGTGCCACGGGGGGCCAGCTCCACCCCCAGCTCTTCGAGCCCGAAGCCGCTCACGTTGGCGACCCGGCCCAGGGCAAGCAGCAGCTGATCCCCCTCAACCAGGTGCGTTTCCTCCCCCCGGCGCAGTTGCAGCCGGATAGGCAGAGTGTCCTCAGCCGTGGGCTCATAGTCGGCGCGCTCCGCCCGCCAGCCGGTGAGTAGCCGCACGCCGTCGCGGCTCATCTGCTCGGCCAGCGCCTCGGCGACCTCCCGCTCTTCCCGGGGCAGCAGCTGATCGGCGAGCTCCACCAGGGTGACGGGAATGCCGAGCAGGGCCAGGCTCTGGGCCAGCTCGCAGCCGATGGGGCCGCCGCCGAGCACCAGCAGGTGGCGGGGCGGTTCGCGTAGCTGCCAGAGGCTGTCCGAGGTGAGGTAGGGCACCTGCTCGAGACCCGGCAGCTTGGGCACCAGAGGCCTGGCGCCGGTGGCGATGACGATGTGGCGGCTGCTCAGGCGTCTGCCGCCCACCTCCAGCTCCCAGGGGGAGACGAGGCGGGCCCGACCCTGGATGCACTCCACCCCCAGCCCCTGATAGCGTTCAACCGAGTCGTGGGGCTCGACCTCCTTGATCACCGTCGCCACCCGTGCCATCACGGCGGCAAAATCGGCCTGTGATTGACTGGGGCTGAAGCCAAGCTCGCCGGCCTTGCGCTGTTCATAGGCGAAGCGGGCGCTTCGGATCAGCGCCTTGGAGGGAACGCAGCCGGTGTTGAGGCAATCCCCCCCCATTTTGTGCTGCTCGATCAGTGCCACCCTGGCCTTGACCGCGGCGGCTATGTAGCTGGTGACCAGGCCCCCGGCACCGGCGCCCACCACCAGCAGGTTGTAGTCGAAGCGAGCCGGTTTGCGATAGGGGGCGTGCAACCGGCGCAGAGCGAGCCTGCGTTGCAGCCAGCGCATCAGCCAGGGCATCAGGCCGAGCAGGGTCAGGGCCGCCATCAGACCGGGGGAGAGGATCTTGCCCGTGCTGGTGAGGGTGGCGAGCTCGCTGCCCGCCAGCACATAGACGAAGGTGCCCGGCAGCATGCCGAGCTGGCTGACCCAGTAGTAGGTACTGACTCTGATGGGGGTGAGCCCCATCAGCAGGTTGACCAGAAAGAATGGGAAGAGGGGGATGAGGCGCAGGCTCAGCAGATAGAAGGCCCCATCCTTCGCCATGCCGGCCTCAAAAGTGGCCAGCTTGTCCCCGAAGCGTCGGCTCACCCAGTCGCGCAACAGGAAGCGGGCGCTGAGAAAGGCCAGGGTGGCTCCCAGGGTGCTGGCAAAGGAGACCAGCAGCAGCCCCCAGCCGACGCCGAACAGGGCGCTGCCCCCTAGGGTCAGCAGGGCGGCGCCGGGCAGGGAGAGGGCTGTGGTTGCCACGTAGAGGAGCGTGAACAACAGGGCCGCCTGGCCGAAGTGCGCCTGCACCCAGGCCGAGGCTTGCACCTGGTGGGCCTGCAACCGGGAGAGGCTGAGGTAGGCATCGAGATCGAAGGCGAAGAAGGCGCCGACCAGACTCCCCATCACCAGCAACAGCAGCAGGCGGCCCCGGCTCATTGGCCGTCCCTGTCGGAGGACACCGGGCGCTCGGGCTGTACCGGCAACTGGCAGAAGCCCTGGGGGGCGATGTCGAGGGCGGCATTGAACTTGGCCGACATGTTCTGGAAGGCGATGAGGCCGGTCAGCTCCACCAGGGCATCATCATCGAACCAGGGCTTGAGCCGCGCGACCTGCTCGTCGCTCACCCCGTCCAGCCCCGTCATGGCCTCGGTGTAGTCGAGCACCGTTCGCTCGCGCTCGTCAAACAGCGGGCTTTGGCGCCAGTTGGCCAGCGCCTCCACCTTGTCGCTGGAGCCGGCACGCTTGATGAGGGTCATGGCGTTGATGTCGACGCAGAAGCGGCACCAGTTGAGCTGGGAGACCCGCACCGTCACCAGGGAGCGCAGCACGGGGTCTATGGGGGAGCGCTTGCGGTTGATGACGCCGTAGAGGGTGGCGACGGCGGCAAACAGGCGCGGCGAGCGGCCCCAGCACTTGCCCGGGATCAGCACCTGACCGTAGTTGCGCTGCTGCAGCCAGAAAAAGGGGCGGATAAACCAGGCATATTCCCGATCAGGCTTGACCTCAACGCGCATGTTATTCCTCTTGTTCCATTTTCTGCATCTTGGGTTTGTAGGCACCCCCCAGCCGCTCGTTGAGCCGGATCAGGAAGTTCTGGATCCGTGCCCGGTTGATCCCCAGATCGCTGCGCCCCTGACGGGAGGCGGATCGCATGTCGACCCGGGTCTCTTTCGGCCCGGTGAAGACCCGCAGCGCCACGTCATCCTCAAAGCCGAACCAGCCGGTGGTGACCACGGCATCGAGGCCGTCCGGGCTCGGGCGCACCCGCCAGCCTAGCTCCGTCATCAGCTCGTCCGCTTCGGCGAGCACCTCGGCCGGGGAGGCGTGGGTATAGAGAGGACCGGGGTTGCCGGGAAAAACTTGCAAGGGGGGGGCATTGACGGGGAGATCCTCTGCCGTTCTCAGCTGCTCGGCCCACAGCAGACGGGGCGGATGATGGGGATCCGTGCTGACGTCGTTGGTGAGCGGTGAGCGCAGCGCTTGAACGACAAACAGCAGGGGCAGCAGCAGGGGGGCTATGCCCCAGGCATCGGCCCACAGACAGAGGGAGCTGCGGTAACGCCAGGGCAGGCGCAGCAGGAGCCAGAGGCTTATCAGGGCGCTCGCGAGGCAGAGGGCGAAACCGAGCCACCAGGGCCAGAGATGCGCCCGGCTGCCGAGGGCGCCCCCCAGGGGCAGCAACCAGGCCAGCAGGGGCCACCACAAATAGCTGTGCATATGCAGGATCCACTGGTTATGATGGAGCAATGCCCAGAAGGATAAACTTAATTGTCTGATAACGTTAGTAAATTATCTTTATCTTGGCGCGTTTGGCCGCCCTAGGCCGCAGGCGCTGCAGGGCGGCAGCCAGGGTCCGGCCGAGCCCTTGTCAGGGCTGGGGGCGCGGGGAGGGCCCTCAGTTACGGTAAAGCACCTTGATGAGGTGGAAGCCGAACTTGGTGCGCACCGGCCCCAGCACGGTCAGGAGCTCCCCCTTGAAGACGGCATCGTCAAAGGCCTTGACCATGTCCCCCTTGGAGAACTCCCCCAGATCGCCGCTGCGCTTGGCGGAGGCGCAGGTGGAGAAGCGCTTGGCCATCTGGCCGAAGTCGGCCCCCTTGGCGAGTTTTTCCTTGATCTCGAGACACTCTTTTTCGGTCTTGACCAGGATGTGCTGAGCACAGGCTTTTTTCATCGGAACGCTCCTCGGCGAGGGTAAAGGGGGCGCAAGGGTACTCCAATTCGGTGCGCGCGTCAGCCCCGCCGGCGGCACATCAGCCGCGGGGATGGGTCGCCAGACGTGACCTGGGGCGAGACTGCCAGAGGATCTCCAGCCCCAGCAGGGCGTAGAGGCTCCAGATGGCCAGGGGATTGAGCCAGTCGCCGCCGAGCTGCAGGGTGAGCAGGGCGCCACCGACCAGCAGCAGGACTATCCCGGGCAGGCGCCAGTGGGCTGGCAGCGGTGCCAGCATGGCCAGGCCCAGCAGCAGGGCGAGCCCGAAGGGCAGGTTGAGGGCGGTGAAGGCCAGGGCCTGCTGGCCATTCATGCCGGTCAACAGGGCCAGCAGGGCACTGCAACAGGCCAGGAAGGTGACGAATTCGAGTCGGTCGGCTATGTAATCAGCCAGTTGTTCGCTACGTAAGTGCATGGGATCTCTCCTGCGATTGATGACATCAGTGTGGGGCAGGGAAGGTGGCAGTGGCAGCGGGATAAATCGATTGGATTGAACGAAGCTTTAGTGCCACCTATTCAAGTTGTTGATTTAAAATTATTTTCCTGTTCAATAGCAGAATATGGCAATGGGGGCGCCAGACGGTGATGTCAAGCCTGCCAGGGGATCCTGGGTCTCAAGGTCCAGGGCCGTCCGACAGGGACTGTCGCGTGGCGAGCGCAGCTGAGTCACGGGCGGCGACGGGAAGGTGCTGCTGGTATCGGACCTGGGTGCCGATTTTTTGTACGACCCTTGCCGGGAGAGTGCACACTTTCCCTCATTGGCGGACTGTTTTCATGTCAGGCCTAGGTGAAAGGCGGCCCCGGAAGAGGACGCCAGCCCCGGGGGAGAGGGGGATTTCGGGACTGCGGTTATGCTAGGATGAGCCGCGCTCGCCTGGGGTGAGCCCCATTATCATTCTAAATCGAACAGTTTTTTACTTATGTTATTCGGGGAAATTGACGTTTGACAGGATGCCATCCTATTTTGCCTGCCGGGTTCACCTCACCCGGGCGAACCCGTCGCCCCGGGCTCGGCACCTTGCTGCTCGCTTTCTCTCTGTGGCTGCTGGTGACCCCCGCCATGGCGGCCAAGCTGACCTATCAGATCAAGGGCATCAAGGGGGAGCAGAAGGATAACGTCGAGGCCTATCTCAATGCCCTGCCGGTCTACCAGGAGCGCCAGTATCGTCCCGCCCGCGCCAAGATCACCGAGAGCGTGCAAAAAGCCCTGCAGGTCTATGGCTACTACCAGCCGAAGATCACCCTCACTCGCGACAAGAAATCCCCCGCCAGGGTAGTGATCGAGATAGCGCGGGGGGAGCCCGTGCTCATCTCGCGCCTCGACATTCTGCTGGAAGGGGAGGCGGGCAGCGACGAGGTCTACAGCGAGCTGCTGGACAAGTTGCCCCTGAAGGAGGGGGATCCCCTCAACCATGGCAAGTACGAGTCCATCAAGGCGGATCTCGGCAGCCTGGGGCTGGCGCGGGGCTATTTTGACGCCAAGATCAGCAAGAGTCAGGTGAAGGTCTTCCCGGATCAGGGCAAGGCCGAGATCTATATCCTGTTCCGCTCAGGTCCTCGCTATCACTTCGGCGAGATCCACTACGATGCGACGCCGGAGGCCCTGCGCCTGATCCGGCCGCTCATCAACATCAAGAGTGGCGATCCCTATCTGGCGATCCGGCTGGCCGAGATGTCCCAGGACGTCTCCTCCACCAAGCTGTTCAAGCAGGTGGACATCAAGCCCATGATCAGCCAGGCCGAGGGAAACTTGGTGCCGGTGCAGGTGACCCTCTCGAACCGGGTCGACCACGAGATCGAAACCGGTATCGGCTATGCCACGGACGTGGGGCCGCGCCTGAGTGCCACCTGGGAGAAGCCCTGGGTCAACCGTTATGGCCACAGCCTCTCCAGCACCGCCAAGATCTCGGCCCCGGAGGCTGAGCTCAGTTTCGACTACCAGATCCCGGTCGGCAACCCGCTGCGGGACTATTACTCCCTGCAGGCCGGCTATCAGTACACCGACAACAACGATACCCGATCCGATCTGGCCACCTTCGGCGTGCACCGCTGGAAGCGGCGGCCGGAGAGCTGGGACAGGGACGTCTTCATCCGGCTGGAGAACGAGCGCTACGTGCAGGGCAACGACGAGGGGAACAGCCTGCTGCTGATCCCCGGGGTCTCCTGGTCGCGGCTGCGGGTGCGCGGTGGCCTGGTGCCGGACTGGGGGGATCGTCAGCAACTGACGACGGAATTCTCCAGCCCTTACTGGGGCTCGGACATCAACTTCATGCGGGTGTGGGGACGCAGCAAGTGGTTGCGCACCCTGGGAGAGGATCACCGCTTCCTGATGCGGGTCGAGCAGGGAGCCATCATAGGGGATGACTTCTCCCTGGTGCCGCCCTCCCTGCGTTTCTTCACCGGTGGCGATCAGACCATACGTGGCTACGGCTATGAGACCGTCTCGCCGAAGGACGAGGATGGCAAGCTCACCGGCGGGCGCTACACCAGTGTGGGCAGCCTAGAGTACAACTACCGCTTCAGCGACAAGTGGCTCGGCGCCCTGTTCGTGGATGGCGGCACGGCCACCGTCGACTACAGCGAGGCCTGGAAGGTAGGCACCGGGGTGGGGGTGCGCTGGGTGACGCCCATCGGCCAGGTCAGGCTCGATCTGGCGGTGGCCATCTCCGAGGAGGACAAGCCGTTGCGGCTGCATTTCGCGCTGGGGCCCGAATTATGATCCGATTTGAACCCACTCATCCTCGTTTTTATTTCTCCTGGCCGCTGCGGCTGCCTCTTTCGCGGGGGTCTGCGCTGTGATCTGGGTAAAGCGTATTTTCTTGTGGCTCATGGGGCTCGTCTTCCTGCTGCTCATCGGTGTCAGCCTGCTGGGCTTCACCCATCAGGGCAACAAGTGGCTGTGGCAGCAGGCCAAAGGGGCGCTGCCTTCCCTCAAGGGGGAGCTGGTGGCGGGGCAACTCGGCTATGGCTGGACCCTGGAAGGGGTCGGCTGGCAGGACGAGCTGGTGGACGTCACGGTGGAGCGGGCCGTGCTGGACTGGGATCTCGGCAAGCTGCTGCAGGGCAAGCTCTGGATCAAGTCCCTGACGGTCACCCGCCCGGTGGTGAAGGTCGCCGAGTCTGAGCCTGTGCCGGAAGAACCCACCGAGCCCTTCGTCTGGCGCCCGTTGCCACTGCGCATCCAGGTGGACAGCCTCAAGGTGACGGATTTGGACCTGGCCGTGCCTGGTGTTGGGGTGACCCTCAAGGATCTGGAGATAGGCGCCACCCTGGATCGCAAGGGGCTCATCGTGCGCGGGCCCGTGCTCGATGATCTCGACATAGTGCTGGCAGAGGCCCCCAAGGAGGCTGCCGCCAGCAAAACGCCTGCCGACAAAGGGAAGAAACCCGCCAAGCCGGTGCAGAACAAGGCTGCCGCTGACAAGCAGGACAAACCGAACAAGCAGGAGAAGGACTCCTCTCTGACGGCGGGCAAGCCGTCCGAGGAGAGCCTGGCTGACAAGAGCGGCAAGGAGAAGGCCGCGAGCAAGCCCGAGCCCATCCTGCTGCCCGAGATCCGCCTGCCATTCCCCATCCAGCTGGAAGGGCTCGCGGCGACCCGGGTTCGCTATCAGCAAGGGGAGCTGGTCGAGGGACTCGACACCCTGCAACTGTCGGCTCGTGCTCAGGATGATCGTATCGACGTGCGCGAGCTCTCCTTGCGCCACGCCATGGCGGATCTGGTGCTCAAGGGCCATGTCACCCTGACCTCGGATTATCCCCTCGCCCTGACCCTGGATGCCAAGGCCCGCAAGGGATTGCTGGAGAACCAGCTCAAGGGGGAGCAGGCGAACTTGATCCTGGAGGGCTCCGTGGGCAAGCTGGGGTTGGCGCTCAAGGCCAAGGGACCGGTCACCGCCAATCTCAAGGGGACGCTGGCGACGCTGGATCCCGACTTGCCCTTCGATCTGGCACTGGACTGGAAGAGCCTTGCATGGCCCCTTCACAAGCCCGTCAAGGATGAGCCCAGCTACCGGCTGGACAAGGGCACCCTGAGCGCCAAGGGCACGCTCTCGGGCTATCAGTTTGCGCTCAAGACCGCCGGCAAGGGGACGGACGTGCCCCCCTTCAAGGTGGCGCTCTCGGGCAAGGGGGATCTCGGCCAGCTGAGCCGGGTCGAACTGCTGCTCAATGCCCTGAAGGGGGAGCTCAAGCTCGATGGCAAGCTCGGATGGCGCAAGGGCGTCCAGTGGCAGGGCACCACCGAGTTCAAGGGGATCAACCCGGCCGAGCTGGTGCCCGAGATCAAGGGGACGCTGGCGGGCAAGATAGCCAGCCGCTTCGAGCTGTACGAGGCGGGCCACTGGCAGTTGGCGCTGCCGGAGCTCAAGGTCGACGGCAAGCTCAACCAGTATCCCCTGGCGCTCAAGGGATCTCTCAGCGGCAACGACAAGATGGAGTGGACCATCCCGGCCCTGGCGCTGCAAAGCGGCCCCAACCAGTTGCAGGCCAAGGGGTCGCTCACCGCCCAGGCCTGGAAGCTGGATGCCCAGGTAGATGCCCCCAAGCTCGGCGGCATCTACCCCGGTCTCGGCGGTGATCTCAAGGGACAGGTGCGTGTCACCGGCAACCAGCAGGCACCGAGGGTGAATGTGGATCTGGCCTCGAGCCGCCTCGCCTATGCGGGAACCGTGTTCAAGAAGACGGCCATCAAGGGCAATGCTCTGGTGGGGGACAAACCGGCCGGCGAGCTGGCCCTGACGGTGGCCAGCCTGGTGCAGGGGACGACCACGCTCTCCCAGATAGCCCTGAACCTGAGTGGCGATCTCGACCGCCACGGACTCACCTTGACCATGAAGGGGGATCCGGTGGCGGCGGATCTGAGCCTGAATGGCAGCCTGCGCGGGGATCGCTGGCGTGGCGCCCTCTCCGAGCTCAAGCTGAAGACCCCCCTCAAGCGCTGGACCCTGTCCGCCCCCTGGTCCCTGGATCTGGACTTGGCCAGGCAGCAGCTGACCATGGGGGATCTCTGCCTGGGCTCCCAGAAGGCCAGCCTCTGTGTCAAGGGCAGCCAGATCTCCGCCGCCCAGGGGAGCCTGGAGTTTGCCCTGAGCGAGTTCGACCTCAAGCGGCTGCGTCCCTGGTTGCCGGACAACTTCCGCTGGCTGGCGGTGCTCTCGGCCGACGGGCGCGCCAGCTGGCGCGGCAATCAGCCGACCCTGCACGCCACAGTGCGCACCACGCCGGGAACTTTCGTGGCCGACGAGCTCAAGACCGAGTATCAACGTCTGGAGCTGGGGTTGGACTTCGAGCGCCAGCAGGCCGCCATCCGGGTCGATTTCGCCTCCAGACAGATAGGCAATATCGACACCGACCTGCTGATCCGCGAACCTGCTGGCCGTGGCCAATTGTCGGGTCAGCTCAAGTTTGACGATCTCAAGCTGACGACCTTTGCTCCCCTCATCCCCGAGGTGCGCTCCCTGCAGGGGATCATCTCGGCCGATGCCCGCTTCGATGGCACCCTGGCCGCGCCCCTGCTGTACGGTGAGCTGAACCTGCTGGAGGGGGAGGTGCAGACCCATTCCGACATGGTGACCCTCTCCAGGCTGGTGACCCGCCTCAAGATAGACGGCAACCGGGCCGAACTCGACGGCTCCATGCTGGTGGGCAAGGGGCCGCTCACGCTGGGGGGCTGGCTGAGCTGGGCCAGGCTGCCGGTGACCGGCAGCCTCACCATCAAGGGCAAGGATCTGGAAGCCCAATACCCGGGCATGGGCCGGGTCAGGGTGACGCCGGACATCGCCATCTCCCTGGGAGAAGAGACCAGGGTCAGTGGTCAGGTGGACATCCCCTGGTCGCGTATCCTGGTCAAGACACTGCCGGAGAGTGCGGTCGCGGTCTCAGATGACGTGACCGTCATCTATGACGATCTGCCGCCGGTGCCCAAGACGGCGCCCCTGCCGATGGAGATCAAGCTCGCCATCCGCCTCGGTGACGATGTCCGGCTGGAGGCCATGGGGCTCAAGACCAAGGTGACGGGAGCGCTCGGCATTCGCCAGGATCCCTCCAAGCCGCTGGCGGGCAATGGTCAGCTGGAACTCAAGGATGGGCGCTTCAAGGCCTATGGTCAGAACCTCATCATCAAGGAGGGGCGGATCCTTTTCTCCGGCCCCATCGATCAGCCCTATCTCAACATCGAGGCCTACCGGGATCCCGATACCATAGAGGATAATGTGACCGTCGGGGTTCGGGTGACTGGGCCGGCGGCCAAGCCGAAGATCACCGTTTATTCCGAGCCGCAGATGGCGCAGTCCGAGCAGCTCTCCTACCTGCTGCGCGGCAAGGGGTTGCAGACCAGTGGTGAGGATGGCGGCTTCAACGGCCTGCTGGTGGCAGGGGCGGTGAGCCAGGCGAGTGGCGTGGTCTCCAGTATCGGGGAGTCCCTTGGCATGAGCGATGTGGCACTCGACACCGCAGGGAGCGGTGACGATACCCAGGTGACCCTGTCTGCCTACCTGTTGCCCGGCTTGCAGTTCCAGTACGGCGTCGGAGTGTTCAGCCCCATCGCCGAGTTCAAGCTGCGCTACGAGCTGATGCCCAGGCTCTATCTGCAGGCCATGAGCGGGGTGGCCCAGGCGGTAGACATCTTCTATCGCTTCACCCTGTGAAGGCATGAGCACAACAACGGGAGGCCAAGGCCTCCCGTTTTTCATGGTGCTGTCTGGCAGGGCGGGATTGAGATGGCCCGGAAAAGCAAAAACCCGGCGCGAGGCCGGGTCTTCAGAAAAATGGTGGAGGGAGAAGGATTCGAACCTTCGAAGGCAGAGCCGTCAGATTTACAGTCTGATCCCTTTGGCCGCTCGGGAACCCCTCCACGGGGTATGACCTGATTGTTGCACTTGAATGGTGGAGGGAGAAGGATTCGAACCTTCGAAGGCAGAGCCGTCAGATTTACAGTCTGATCCCTTTGGCCGCTCGGGAACCCCTCCCCAAGTGCGAGGCGCATACTAACAGATCTGTCGCGCTTGTGAACCCCTTGGCAGGGATTTTTAATGCTTAAAGGATTGGGTTCACGGCCGATAAGCAATGAAACCTTCATTTCCAAGATTTATCTCATGCTGCCCAGTGCGATTCGTGATCGATTGCTCGTCGATGAAGCCCAGTTGGGCCAGCGGCTCAACCAGGATCTCCGCCAGGGAGACAGGGCCGACTTCCGGCTGCACCTGGCGCTACTGACCGACGCGGTCGAGGAGCAACCCTGGTTTGGGGGCGCGCCGGCAGCGCCGCAGCAAGAGCAGGTATGGCGTACCCATTTCGGCCTGATGCCCCAGGCCGCCTTGCAGGGAGATCTGCAGGAGTCAGACGCCGGTGCGCTCAACGAGCGTCTGCAGCAGGGGGGTTGCATGGCCGATGTGCGGCTCTGGCTGGCGCTGCGATCCCCTCCGCTGGTCAACCGGACACCGGCGCTGGATCCCGCGGTGTATGACAATCTCTCGGCGCTTGGGCGGGAACGCTGGCAAGGCAAGCTGGCTTCCCAGCCAAGAGACGAGGATCCCTTGCTCATGCTGCCGTTGCTGGATGATCTGACGCGCGGAGTGGATGTGCGCTTGCGTTGGCTGGCTTGATGCCAGAGGCACAGGAACAAGATGCAAAAAGGCGGGATGACCCGCCTTTTTGCATTAATGAAGAGATAACAGTCTGGATCAGGCGTCGGCTTCGTCCACCTCGGGAACATCCTTGCCTACGACCGCCGCGCGGCGAGCGAGGGGTTTTTCAATGTGGCGATTGAGCTGGCGCTCCAGCTTCTGGCCCAGATCCGTGATGGCGGCATACAGATCCTCGTGCTCTGCCTGCGCAAACAACTTGCCGTTGGGAATGCCGGCGGTGGCCTCGACGATATACATCAAACGCTCTTTGGAGATGATCACATGGGGTGTGATAAGAGGCACCTGAAGACGCTCGAGCTTTTCAAAACGGGATTCAATGCGCTCGCGGATGGCTGGGGTAATGTCGATGATTTTACTGGTCATTTCGATTTTCATACTTGGCCCCCTTCGGGTCGTCTTGCTTGTGTCTTCACCCTCAGATTACCCATGTGGTCGGATGAAAATGTGACATAAATCACAAAACATCCCCTTGGTGATCCGGCAATCCCTAAATTGTGAGCTTTTCCCGTTTCATGCCAAAAACCGCTTGAGCTCAACGAAACGGGCAGGCAGTATGCGCGAATAGGATCGTTTCTGTCCCCCCCTTGGCAGCGCCTTGTGTCGACCCGATGTCTGGTTTTCACCGCTCAGTCTCGCATTTTCTCTACCCACATCGTTTATCGCATCGCAAAAGGATTGCCATGCGCCGATGGTGGTATGCGCACAAACGGATATGCTTTTCTGCATGTGTCGGGGTGGATAACGTGGTTGTAGTGTTGGAGTCGTAAATGAAGCAACAAGCCACCCAGATGATGTGGTTTTATGATCGGCAGCATGAGCAGTGGAGCCTGTCTGATCATCTCTCTTGCCAGCCCTGGCAGGAGGAAGGGGCTCATCCCTGGGCCCGCCAACTGGCAAAAGAAGATGAAGCCGGTTTCGCCGATTTTCTCGCAAGACTCCACCATTCGGGTCAACCCGGTCAGTTCATCGGCCACCTCTGCGATGAGGCTGGCACTGTGCATCATGTGCTCTGGTACGGCCAGTATGTGCCGGCCCAGCAGCTCTGCTGCGGCTGGCTGGCACCGCTGGAGATGTCCCACAATGCCGTGAGCTGCGCCGAGCCGTCAGCCGGTATCACTCCGCCACTTCCTCTGCTGCAGGCGCCCTTGCTGGCTCAGCTGGCGCGGGCACTCTCCGCGAGGACTGGCCTCGATTTCTGCCATACCCTGGTCAACGAGCTCGCCCATATTCTGGGGGCCAACGCGGTCTGGCTGACGGAACGAGTGGGCCTTGACCGGCTCAGGGTGCTGGCGAGCCACGGCATCGACTTCAAGGAGTATGCCCTGGCTGACATGCCCTGCCAGCAGCTCTACCGGCAGGGCGTCACCAGTGCGACCCCCGTGAGTGAACCTCTTATCGGCTGCACCTGCCTGCCCCCGGGCCAGCACTACTACGCCCAGCCACTGCTGGATCGCAGTGGCCAGATCCTGGGCCATCTCGCCCTGCTGTTTCCGAACCAGACCCAGACCGCCGATCTGGGATCCGTGCTGACCATCTTCTCGGTACGCATGGTGGCCGAGCTGGAGCGCCTGCAGAGCGACGCCCTGATGCTGCTTTCTGCCGTGGCGTTCGAAACCCATGAAGGCATCATCATCACGGATCCCGACTTCAAGATCCTGCGGGTCAATTACGCCTTCAGCCAGATCACCGGCTTCGACAGCCAGGGAGTGATAGGCCTGCACCTTGGCAACGACCTCTGGTCCGGTCTCGGGGGGCTAGGCTATGAGCTCAATGCTCTGGATCGCTGGCAGGGGGAGACCCTGCGTCTGCACGCCGACGGCCATGTCTATCCCCAGTGGGAAATCGTCACGCCGGTCCAGGATGACAAGGGGGGCATCAGCCACTATGTCATCTTCTTCGAAGACATCTCCGAGCGTAAGGCGGCGGAGCGCCGCATCCAGGATCTCGCCTATTACGACGAGCTGACCGGTTTGCCCAATCGCCGTCAGCTCCATGAGACCCTGGCCCAGGCGTTTGCGGAGGCGAGCCGCGAGCACCTGATCGGTGCCTTGCTGTTCATCGATCTCGATCACTTCAAGACCATCAATGACTCCCTGGGTCATGCCACCGGCGACTGGTTGCTCAAAGAGGTGGCGAGCCGCCTCAAGCGGTTGGTGCGACAGGGGGATTGTCTGGCCCGGCTCGGCGGCGACGAATTCGTGTTG
This sequence comes from Aeromonas media, assembly GCF_020423125.1. Taxonomy (NCBI): domain Bacteria; kingdom Pseudomonadati; phylum Pseudomonadota; class Gammaproteobacteria; order Aeromonadales; family Aeromonadaceae; genus Aeromonas; species Aeromonas media. The sequence goes on along the minus strand of NZ_CP075564.1, from coordinate 2,989,371 downwards.
CTGCTGCCCGGCCTCTCCATCAGCCCGCCCCAGGCCGAGATGCAGGCCGACCTCATCGCGGAGCGGCTCATCGGGGAGATTGCCGCCCCTTACAGTCATGGCGGCCAGGTGCTGCACATCGGAGCCAGCGTCGGTATCACCTTGTTCCCTGGCCGGGAGCAGGAAGCCGGGGACCTGCTCAAGCAGGCCGACACCGCCATGTATCAGGCCAAGTCGGCGGGCCGCAAGACGCGGCGTTTCTTCGATGCCTCCATGCAGTTGCAGGCTGATCGGCGTCTGCTCATTCACAACGAGCTGCGCAGTGCCCTCAACAATCAGGAGCTGACCCTCCACTATCAACCCCAGCACATGGTCGAAGGGGGTGACATCATCGGGGTGGAGGCGCTGATCCGCTGGCAGCCGCCGGGGCGGGCCCTGGTCTCTCCTGCGGAGTTCATCCCCATCGCAGAGGAGACGGATCTCATCGTCGACATCGGCAATTGGGTGTTGCATGAGGCCTGTACCCAGTATGTATCCTGGGAGGAGAACGGGATCCACGTGCCCCAGCTGTCGGTCAACGTCAGTGCCAAGCAGTTCCATGCCCACGATTTCGTCGATCGGATCCTCGATGTGCTGGCCGCCACCGGCATGGATCCCTCCTGCCTGAACCTGGAGATCACCGAGTCCGTGGTGCTCGGTCATGCGGAGGACACCATCAGCAAGATGGCCGAGCTCAAGACCCTTGGCATCAGCTTCGCCATCGACGATTTCGGTGCGGGCTACTCCTCCCTGAGCTACCTCAAACGGCTGCCCGCCGATGAACTCAAGATCGACCGATCCTTCATTCAGGACATCCCCAAGGATGGCGACAACATGGCCATCGTCGAGGCGGTGATCGCCATGGCCCGCCACATGGGATTCAACGTGACGGCCGAGGGGGTGGAGTCCCGCCAGCAGCTGGAATTCCTGCAGGCGCAGGGCTGCCATTTCTTCCAGGGCTATCTCGCCTCCAAGCCGCTGCCCGTGCCCTATCTGGAGCGCTACATCAGCCGCCTGACACGCCATGATCGCGCCGCTCCTGCCGACAAAAATAGTGTGGCGTAGCGCCCATATTTAACGGGTAGAATGAAGGTATCTCACCACCGCCAACGGGCGGTGGTCATGCCTCTTCTTAAGGGAGAATGCCTTTCGTGAAAGCCGTGCAGGGAATCATCTTTTCGGCGCTGTGCGTGCCAGGGCTTGTGGCACCCGTCTTTGCGCAAACCATGGAGCAGTCCCTCTATCGTGAGGGCTATGACGCCGTGCGTGCCAACGATCAGGAGCGCTTCCAGCAGATCCGCGCCCGTCTCAACCACTATCCGCTGCTGCCCTATCTGGATTACTACCAGCTGGCGTTCCGGCCCGGGGCGGCGGAGTACGGCAGCGTGACCCGCTTCATCCGCCAGCACGGGGACACGCCCCAGTCCAATCGCCTGGAGCGCGCTTACCTCACCTACCTGGCCCAGAGCCAGCAGTGGTCCCAGTTCCTGCGCTTCTACCCGGCCAAGCCGAACTCCACCGATCTGCTCTGCATGCACTATCAGGCCCGCTATTACACCGGCCACAAGAGCGAGGCTCTGCAGGAAGCGGGCAAGCTCTGGCTGACCGGTCAGTCCAGGCCCGATGCCTGCGATCCCCTGTTCCAGCTCTGGCAGCAGGCAGGCCTGCGCACCCAGGAGAAGATCTGGCAGCGGATGAACCTGGCCTTCGAGGCGCAGAACCCCAATCTCATCCGCCACCTCGGCCCCCAGCTGGGAGGGAGTCTGAAACCCTATGGGGATCAGATGATAGCCCTGTTTGAACAACCGGCCAGGGCGATGAACCCGGTTTATTTCACGACGGCGCCGCAGTCGAGGCAGTTGCTCTCCCTGGGCCTGGCCCGCTATGCCAATGAGCAGCCCGAGCCCGCCCTGCGTCAGCTGGGGGAGATGAAGCGCCGCTTCGGCCTGAACCAGGCCGAGGTTGCCCGGGTGGAGCGGGCCGCTGCCCGCCGCCTGCTGCTGGACAGATCCACCGCCCAGCGCAGCTGGCTGGATGCGACCCTGGTGCGGATGAAGGATGCCGAGCTGGTGGAGCTGCGGGCACGCCTCGCCATCTGGGAACAGGATTGGCGCGGCCTCGAAGGCTGGGTCAAGAAGATGCCCATGGCATTGCAGAAGGAGGATCGCTGGCGCTACTGGCTGGCACGCTCCTTGGAGGTGCAGGGGCGGCAAAAACCGGCGCGGGAGCTTTATCTCGAGACCGCCAATCTGCGCGGCTTCTATGGCTTCATGGCGGCGCAGCGCACCGGTGTGCCCTATCGCATCAAGAACCAGAGCGTGGGGCACAAGGTGCCGGACTGGCGCACCGCCAGCAGCCGCTGGCCTTTCCTGGTGCGGGTGCGCGAGCTGCTGGCGATGAACGAGATCACGGCGGCGCGTTCCGAGTGGATTCACAACATGGATCGCAACCCCGTGGCCCAGCGCCTGGAGTTCGGTCATATCGCCCTCAACCAGGGCTGGCACGAGCTGGCGATCCTCTCCAGCATCCGGGCCGAGGCCTGGGATGCGCTGGACTTGCGCTTCCCCTTGCCCCTCAAGCGTACCTTCTCCCAGATGGCGCAGGAGCGCACCATGAACACCAGCCTGCTCTACGCCATCTCCCGTCAGGAGAGCGCCCTCTATCCGCTGGCGCAGTCGCCGGTCGGGGCGCGTGGCCTGATGCAGCTGATGCCAGCCACCGCGAGAGAGACCGCCAGCAAACTGGGAGTACCCTATCGCAACGAGCAGCAGCTGTTCGACCCGGCCATGAACATTCGCCTCGGCAGCGCCTACCTCAAGCGGCTGCTGGACGTGTATGACGGCAACCGGATCCTGGCGGCGGCGGCCTACAATGCGGGTCCCGGCAGGGTCAAACGCTGGCGGGAACAGAGCACCAACAAACCGATGGATGTCTGGGTGGAGAGCATCCCCTATAGAGAGACACGCAACTACGTCCAGAACGTGCTCTCCTTCGATCTCATCTACCAGCACAAGCTGCAGCAACCCCTGCGTTTCATGTCGGAACGCGAGCTCAATCACGCCTATTGAGTGCGGAGGCAGTCGTGTCAGCGACTGCCTCCCATTCTTGCCTCAGAATGGTATTATCCCTTAAGCTTTGTTACAAAAGGAAACCTGTCAGGTGATCGGGCGCCGCGTCTTGGTCTGACTGGTTCGATATAATGCCCGATCAACACAGACAGGCTTCCCCAACAAAGGAATTGAGAGTGGCAACGATCAAAGACGTATCTCAGCTGGCGAATGTGTCCATTTCGACGGTGTCGCGAGTCATCAACAACACGGCGCAGGTTGCACCCGAGAAGCGCGAGGCCGTGCTCGCGGCCATGAAGGAGCTGAGCTTTCGTCCAAACAGCTTCGCCCAGGCCCTGGTAAGCAAGCGTTCCAACTGCATCGGTGTCCTGGTTGGGGATCTCTGTGGTGGCCCCTTCTTCGCCCAGATGATGCGTGGCATCGAGAGCATGGTCGACAAGGCGAACAAGTTCACCATAGTGGTCTCCGGCAACCACGACGCGGCCCGGGAGCGTCACGCCATCCAGGCGCTGCTGCAACGCCAGTGTGACGCCCTGATCCTGCACAGCAAGGCGCTGCCGGACGAAGAACTGAGCGAGCTGGCGTCGGGGTCCACTCCCATCGTCTTCATCAATCGCCAGGTGCCGGGCTGCGAGGAGCGCTGCGTCTGGCTCGACAACCAGGCGGGCATCACCACCGCCTGTCAGCACCTGCTGGACGCGGGGCACAGCCGGATCGCCTTCATCACCTCGGATGACGAGGAGTTCGTCGATGGCCAGCAGCGGATGGCCGGCTATCGCGTCGCCCTGCAACGGGCCGGTATCGAGCTGGATCCTGCCCTCATCGGTCGCGCCTTCGCCGACGAGAAGGGGGGCTATGTGGCCATGAGCGAGCTGCTGGAGCGCGGCGTCCCCTTCACGGCCGTGCTGGGCTTCAATGATGCCATGGTGGCGGGTGCCATCTCCTGCCTGCTGGAGCGGGGCTACAAGATACCGCAACAGGTCTCGGTGGTCGGTTTCGATGACATCCCCTATGCCCGTTACATCTATCCCAAGCTCACCACGGTGCGCTACCCCATCGAGGAGATGGGAGAGCGGGCCGCGGAGCTGGCCTTGCGCCTGCTGGATCACAAGCCGGTGGAGGGCTTGGCGCTCAAGTTTGAAGCGGAACTGGTACGCCGGGAGTCTGTGGCCTGAGCAATGGATTGGCCCCAAGTGGGCCAATTTTCTCGCCAAACATTGAAAGCGCTTTCAGAAATCCTTTTCAACTGTGATCCGCTTCAAAGCTTTTTAACCGCGCAGTCACTAGCATAGGCTCCACGAATTAGGAGCGTGCGCTCCCGATTTTCCCGCTGTGGGAGGTAACCGGTTCATCCGGCTATTTCCTTCGTTACTTTCGACGGTCATCATAGGATGGCCGTTTTTTTTTGCCGAGATTTTGCCGATGACAACCGAACATGAGTATCAGACGGGAATAGTGGGTGCAGGCTGGCTGGGGTTGCCGTTGGCCCGGGCATTGCAGGCGCAGGGCCAGTCCGTCGCCGTGACAGTCAGCTCCCTCGGGAAGGCGACCCGGTTGCGTGACGGGGGCATCGCGGCCTGGCCGCTGCTGCTGGCCCCGGACATGGCGGGCCCGCTGCCGTTTCGCTGCCGCGATCTGGTGATCTGCGTGCCCCCCAGCAAGACCGAGGATTACCCGGCGTCGGTGGCACGGCTGTGTCAGCTGGCCAGGGCGGCAGGTGCTGGCAAGGTGCTCTTTATCAGCGCGACCTCGGTGTGGGCGCCAGGGCAGGGGGAGGATGAGACCCCGAGCCCGGCCAACGCCAGGGGAGAGCGGATGCGGGCGGCAGAACTGGCTGTCCAGGAGGGCGGCTTTGCGTGTGCCATGGTGCTACGTCCGGCCGGCCTCTACGGCCCGGACAGGCACCCCGGGCGCTTCCTCGCGGGCAAGACGCTGGCAGGAGGAGGGCAGGCGGTGAACCTGGTGCATCTGGACGATGTGGTGGCGGCCTGCCAGCTGATGCTGGCGGCGGGGCAGGAGGGGGACGCCTATAACCTGAGCGCCCCGGTCCACCCGCGCCGGGAGCAGCTCTATCCCTTCGCGAGCCGTCTGCTCGGGCTGACGCCCCCGCAGTTCATCGAGCCGGCGGGGGATTTTTCCCCCATCGAGGGACAGCGCATCTGCCAGCGACTGGGTTTCGTCTACTGCTGGCCGGATCCGGCCCACTGGTTTGCCGCGCAGGTGTCCTTGCAAGGCTGAGTCAGGATGGGTTTCAACCTGGTCTTCTTTGTCGATGGCTGGGCCCGCGAGCCTTGTGCGGTGCGGGCCCGCCGGGCAATTGAGGTTTGCCAAGGGCGGGATCGCCCCCTATCATGCCGCCATCCATGATAGAGAGAGCAGTAATGATGGAAGAGACAAAGCGTCATCCCGATGGGGAGCTGTTGCTGAGAACCCTGGCGATGCCAGCCGATACCAACCCCAATGGTGATATCTTCGGGGGGTGGATCATGTCCCAGATGGATATAGGTGGGGGCATCATGGCCAAGGAGCTGGCAAAAGGACGCATCTGTACCGTCTCGGTGGAGGGCATGACCTTCCACAGCCCGGTCAAGGTGGGCGACGTGGTGTGCTGCTACGGTCGCTGCCTGAAGGTGGGGCGCAGCTCCATGCGCCTCAAGCTGGAGGTCTGGGTCAAGCCGGTGCTGCGGGAGAACGAGGCCCAGCGTTACTGTGTGACTGAGGGGGTCTTTACCTACGTGGCCATCGACGATCAGGGTAAATCACGCCCCGTTCCGGTCTGAATCTGCTCAGATGAGCCGGGCGTTGATGATGGATATTTCCTGCTCAAGCCCGGTTTTTTGCCGTATCATGCGTTCCAGCATCTCTTCCGAGCCGACGCACTGATCCGTGTCGAACAGACAGAGATCGCACTGGGGATCCCGTCTGATCTGATAGATGGTGGAAAGCTCCACTTGATGACAAGTTCCTTGTTGATCATAAAATGTCACGCGGTACTGGTGCTGTCTCGCCATTGCGGGATCCCTCATGGATGAGTCGGGCCGGACACGAATAATGAGACTAGTCGGCGTCCATGACCTCTGTGAGGATCATGGTGCGTTGCAGAGGCAGGTGATTGTTAGCCAATGAAAAATAGTTATCGGATTCTGGGGACGTCCCTGCTGACGCTGGGGCTGGTTGGTTGTTTCGAGGTGCCGGATCAGGATCACCTGGTCACGGCGGCGGGCATAGTGCCCGGCGTCGATTGTCAGAAGCCGCCTCTGGTGGCGCTGGCTTCCACCGCCTTGCCCCGCGAGTTCGGCACCACCGTCTGGAATCTCTACAAGGGTCAGCGCAAGAACTGGCGTGAAGGGCTGAATGAATATGCCAAGTCCCAGGATCTGGTGCTGCTGCAGGAGTCGGCGACCCGGCCCGAGATGCTGCACTGGCTCCGTGCGGGTGATTTTCAGTGGCAACAGCTGCAGGCGTTCACCCAGGGAGGCGTCTCTTTCGGTGTCATGACGGTGACCAAGACACCGCAGGCCTTCGTCTGTGGTGTGCGCTCCCCCGAGCCGCTGCTGCGTATCCCCAAGTCCGGTCTGGTGAGTCTCTACCCCTTGCAGGGGGATCCTGACGGTGTGCTGGTGGTCAACCTACATGCGGTCAATTTCGAGTTAGGGATGGCCACCTTCCGCGAGCAGCTCAACGATCTGACCGCATTGATCCATCGCCATCAGGGTCCTGTCATCCTGGGGGGAGACTTCAATACCTGGAGCGACAAGCGCGAGTTCTGGCTGAACAAGCTGGTTGGGGAGCTTGGCCTGCAGGAAGCCATCCCTGTGCCTGATTTGCGCCGTACTGCCTTCGGTCGCCCGCTGGATCACCTCTACTACCGCAACCTGGACCTGGTGGAAGTGAGCTCACCGGCCACCGATGCTTCGGATCACAATCCCATCATGGCGCGATTCGCGGCCCAGGCCATCACCCCCTGAGGGGTGATGGATGGTAGATAAAAAAATACCCCGCACTCGCGGGGTATTTTTTTGTACGGTGATAAGCAATCAGCTGTTGTTCTTCACGAACAGGGTCAGCTCCTGCCCCGGCTTGAGGTAGTCGCTCTTGCCGAGCTGGTTCCAGCGCATCACGTCGTTGACGGCGACCTGGAAGCGGGCGGCGATGGAGGAGAGAGAATCCCCGCGGCGCACCTGATAGACCATGGACTTGTTGCTGCCCTTGCCCTGCTTGGGCCAGACCACCAGCTTCATGCCTGGTTTCAGGGCCGACTTGGTGCTCAAGCCGTTCCACTTGGCCAGATTGGCGTGGGTCACCCCGTGGGCCTGACTGATGCTCCACAGATTGTCACCGGAGCGCACCTGATACTGGATCTTGTTGCCACTCGCCAGCTGTTGTGGCTTGCTCTGAACGGCCTGGCTTGCGTGTCCTCCGTTGGGAATGATCAGGCTCTGGCCACGGCGCAGATTGGTGCCGCGCAGGTTGTTCGCCAGCTTGAGTTGCTGCACGCTCACCCCGTGGTTCTGGGCGATGCGGGAGAGGGTATCGCCGCTGGTGACCTGATAGGAGCGTACGCCACGGGTACGTTCACGCTGGGGCAGATCGGCCAGGGCCAGCTCCAGGGTGTCGGCGTACTCGACGGGTACCAACAGGTTGTAGGGGCCTCGCGGCGAGGTCATGCCACGCTTGAGTGCCGGATTGAGGGCCTTGAGCTGGGAAGCGGAGACACCGGCCAGCTGCGCCGCCACGTTCAGGTCGATCTGGCCACCTGTGTTGATGGTCCGCAGTTGCGGCTTGTTGGCCAGCACCGGCAGGGTAACATTGTACTTGTCCGCATTGCGGATCATGTCAGCCATGGCCAGGATCTTGGGCACATACATCCGGGTTTCACGGGGCAGGTCCAGCGACCAGTAATCGGTCGGCCGACCGGCCTTCTGATTGCGGATGATGGCATTGCGTACCCGACCTTCACCGGCATTGTAAGCGGCCAGCGTCTGCAGCCAGTCGCCGTCGAAGAAACGGTTCAGGTACTCCAGATAGTCCAGTGCGGCATTGGTGGAGGCCAATACATCGCGGCGGCCGTCATACCAGTTGTCGTGGCGCAGGCCGAAGTTCTTGCCGGTAGCCGGAACGAACTGCCAAAGACCGACCGCATTGCTGCGGGAGCGGGCATTGGGATCGAACATGCTCTCGATCATGGGGATGGTAATAAGCTCCATTGGCAGCTCACGCCGTTCGATTTCCTCTACCATCAGATACAGGTAGGGCTCAGCCCGGCTGGCAATGGTCGCCATATGCTTATCATTACGAAGTAACCAATCACGCTGCTGGCGGACTCGGGCATTTTCGTGCGAGTCCAGCTGCATATCATCGCTGATACGCACCCACAGGTTATCGGTGTCATCCATCTCTTCTAACTGTTCGTCGCCGAACAGCATTCTGGAAGAGTGTTTCTTGTACGTTTTCTTGCTGACTTGGGGGGATTTGATCGGCTCGATTGCCGTTATCGCCCGGTCATCCTGATGGCTCAGGTTTTGACAGCCGCTGAGAAACAGCGCCGCCAATAAGGCCGTTCGTAGCTTCATCTCGCTCAGGTCATCTATGGAAAAACAGCTCGCATCATAAGGGGCAATGGCCCCCTGATCAAGGTTTGTTCAAAAAACGTCCTTCCAGCCCCTCAGCACGGTGAAGGTATCCTCTGGATTTTCCAAGCATTTAAGGGCGTATTTCTCAGCAGAAAATTTCACTGAGTCCTCATTGCAGCGCAGAAAAACATTGAAATGCCGCTCATCTCCCAGGCGTGAGGGGAGACTCGGCAGGCCCTGCTGACGCAGCTTGCTGATCACCCCGATCCGGCGCTGGATCGCCAGGTTGTCCGGCTCGACCGTATGGGCGAAACGCAGGTTGGAGAGGGTGTATTCATGGGCGCAATAGAGGAGGGTGTCATCGGGCAGGGCCGCGAGCCGCTGCAGGGATCCATACATCTGGGCGGGGCTGCCTTCGAACAGGCGGCCACAGCCGGCACTGAAGAGGGTGTCGCCACAAAACAGCATGCCATTGCCGTGATAGGCGATGTGGCCCAGGGTATGGCCGGGGATGTGGAGGACATCCAGACTCAGGCCGTGCCAGTTGATCTGATCCCCGTCATCGAGCCACTGGCCGTGATGATCCGGCATGGGGTCATGTTTGGGGCCATAGAGGCGGGCATGGGGGAAGCGATGAAGCAGATCCGTGACGCCGCCCACATGGTCGCGATGATGGTGGGTCAGCAGGATGGCATCGAGCTCAAGCCCGAGCGTCTCGAGGCGCTCCAGCACGGGGGCCGCCTCGCCAGGATCCACGACCAGGCAGTGATTTTCGTGTCGGATCAACCAGATGTAGTTGTCGCTGAAGGCGGGAACTGTGATGACGGTATACATGGGTCGGCTTCTCTTTGTGTTCTCTTTGTGGAAGGGATCTTATATAACAAGATGGCATTCGCACCCCGGATTGGTCCCATTATGCAGCTGGCACGTACCGAACAACAGATCGCGATCCCGACCAGCTGGTCGGCACTGCCCATGGGGGACTGGGTGGCGGCCGAGCTCCAGGAGCGGCTCGACAACTGGTGTCCTCATCTGTTTGGCTACCATCTGCTGAAAATTGGCGCCCTGAGCGCCGAGCTCTCCTGCGGCAGCTCCACCATTCGCCACCAGCTAGGTGTCGCCCCCGGCGGGCGCCTGCTGGATATCAAGGGGGATCCCCTTGCCTTGCCGATCCGTACCGGCAGCGTGGATGCCTGCCTGCTCGCCCACTGCCTCGACTTTTCACCGGATCCCCACCAGGTGCTGCGCGAGGCTGAGCGGGTGCTGACCGATGACGGCTGGCTCATCGTCAGTGGTTACAACCCCACCAGCCTGGTCGGCCTGGGTCATTACCTGCCCTTCATGCGACAACACCTGCCCTGGTCGGCGCGGATGTTCACCCCGGCCCGGGTGACCGACTGGTTGCAACTGCTGGGGTGCGAGGTGATGTTTGACGAGCGCTTCGGTTTCTCCTTCATGGGGAAGCAGAGCCGGATCGGCTGGTGGCGGGAGAGCCTGGGGCGGGATTACTGCAGAGCTTTTGCCTCTGTCTATGTGATAGCCGCCCGCAAGCGGCGTTTCCCCGTCACCCCGGTGCGCCGTCGCTGGCGCCTGCCGGAGTCGATGGCGGCGCCTGGTATGGCGCGCCAGGGTTGGTAACGAGGATGCCACGACAGACCGCTGGCTGTTCCCTTCATTTATAGAGATGCTTCGGCATCTCAGGGCTGGTAGCCCGTGTCTTCGGCGAGCTCTTTGCCGCTGGCGGCATCCCGGGCCAGTACGTCACAACGTTCGTTCTCCGGGTGGCCGGAGTGGCCCTTGACCCAGAGCCATTCGATCTGGTGGCGCGCCACTTCCGCGTCCAGCGCCTGCCAGAGATCGACGTTCTTGACCGGTTGGCGGTTGGATGTCATCCAGCCTTTCTTCTTCCAGCCGATGATCCACTGGGTGATGCCCTGACGCACATACTGGCTGTCGGTGGTCAGGCGTACCTGGCAGGGTTCGTTCAGGGTGCGCAATCCCATGATGGCGGCCATCAGCTCCATCCGGTTGTTGGTGGTCAGCCGATAGCCCCCAGCCAACTCCTTGCGGTGCTTGCCATAAACCATGACGGCGCCATAACCGCCGGGGCCAGGATTGCCGAGGCAGGAACCATCCGTATACAAATCAATCTTTTTTAGCATGGGTCTTGGGGTAAACTAGCGAATAAAACCGAAGTTTGACATGGATTCGATCATGAGCACACCCCAACTGAATCGCCAGATCATTCTGGATACTGAAACCACAGGCATGAACACGGCAGGCGGCCCCGTCTACCTCGGGCACCGCATCATCGAGATCGGCTGTGTGGAGGTGATCAACCGCAAACTGACCGGCAACCATTTCCATGTCTATATCAAACCAGATCGGCTGGTGGACCCCGAGGCCATCGCGGTGCACGGCATCACCGATGCCTTCCTGGCGGACAAGCCCTCCTTCAGCCAGATAGCCGACGACTTCATCGCCTTCATCCGCGGTGCCGAGATCATCGCCCACAACGCCCCCTTTGACGTGAGCTTCATGGACTATGAGTTCGGCAAGCTCGGCCTCGACTTCAAGACGGCGGACATCTGTGGTATCACGGATACCCTGGCGATGGCGCGGGACCTCTTCCCCGGCAAGCGCAACAACCTGGATGTGCTGTGCGATCGCTACGGCATCGACAACTCCCACCGTACCCTGCACGGGGCCTTGCTCGATGCGGAGATCCTGGCGGACGTCTACCTGCTGATGACGGGTGGCCAGACCAAGCTCAATCTGGCCAGCGAGAGCAACGAGAATGACAGCAACCAGGACACCGGGATCCGCCGACTGGAGAGCAACCGTGCGCCCCTCAAGGTGGTGCGCGCCAGCGACGAGGTGGTCGCCGTTCATGAGGCCAGGCTGGATCTGGTGCAGAAGAAAGGGGGAGCCTGCCTGTGGCGGCAATGAGTTCGCTCTGGGGAGGGCTGCTGCTGCTGACCTCCCTTTCCGGCATGGCCAACGAGGTGTTTGCCCCCTCCGACATCCCACTGCTCGACAACCGCTTTCGCATCGATTACGGCGTGAAGGAGATCACCTTCATCATCAAGCGCAAGCCGGGCACGCCGTCGGTGATCCTGGTGCGGCCCGATGGCAGCAAGCTCTATGTGGGCAAGGTCACGCCGCCGGAGGTGGGTTGGCTTGCCCTCAAGGATCAGGATCTCATCACGGTGCGCAACCCCATGCCGGGCCCCTGGCAGGCCATCGGCGAGGTGGACCCCGACAACCGGGTGCGCCTGCTCAGCGACATCCGGCTCGAGAGCGAGGCGCTGCCGACTCGTCTCTATCAAGGGGAGCGGGTCAAGCTGCAATCCAGGCTGCTGATCGACGGGGCGGCGCCGGGGGCGGGCTACTACCTCTCCGATCTCGGCTTGACGGTGAAGCTGCAGCAGTTCAACGATGCGGCCCAGAGCGGGGAGCCCATCGTCGAGGAGACCCTCGGACACTACCTCGATGATGGCAAGGGGCTCGATGAGGTGCCCGGGGATGGCGTCCTGACCGCCGAGGCGGTGCTGGACGTGCCGGCAGGCAAGTATCGCGCCCTCTACAGCACCGGCAATCAGGTGTTTTCCCGTGCCCAGTCCCAGCAGGTGCTGCTCTTCCCCTGGCCGCTGAGCTACACCCTGGATGCCCCTTCCGGTGACATTGGGGCCAAGCTCTCCTTGCTCATCGATGCCGACGAGCTGGAGCCGGCCTCAGTGGTGATCCAGGGCAAGGCCATCGACAGCTCAGGGGTCAGCATGGCCTTCAATGCAGTGGCAACCGAGCCCCGCCTTGGCGTCGATCTCTCCGCCCTCAAGGCGGCAGGCCAGTACAAGGTGGAGGCGACCCTGTTTGGCACCACCCGGCTCGGCCGCGAGGTGCAACTGCAGCTGCCGGTCAAGTCGTTCACCATCATGCCGCCCCCTGCGCCCATCCCTTCAGCGGCGTCTCCCACCTCGGCGGCGGTAGCGACCCAGGCCAAGTTTGAGGAACGGGAAAGCCCGGTCTGGTTGCCCTGGGCTCTGGGTGGCGGTGGCCTGCTGCTGCTCCTGCTGGGGGCGGGTGGCTTCATCCTGCTGCAAAAGCGTCGTACCTTGCACAAGGTGATGGCGGCGCAGAAGGCGCAGAGCGAGGTCGTCCCCCCGGCTCCCAAACTGGATCTCAATCTGCCGGAGCAGTAGCCAGCGCTCCATGCAAAAAAGCCGCCCGATGGGCGGCTTCTTCATGATGGCGGGGTGGCAGCTCGTTGTACCCCCTGTCTCAGTGGGCGCCGATATAGACGTCCTTGTACTGCTCGCGGATCTCGAGGAACTTCTCGAGGTTGGCTAGCATCAGATCCACCAGCAGGGGATCGAAGTGCTCTCCCTTCTCTGCTCTGATCAGCGCCAGCACCTGGTCCAGCGGCCAGGCCTGCTTGTAGCAGCGATCCGAGCCCAGGGCATCGAACACGTCCGCCAGCGCGACGATCCGTCCTTCCAGCGGTATGTCCTCCCCCTTTAGCCCGCGGGGGTAGCCGGTGCCGTTCCACTTCTCGTGGTGGTTCCCAGCGATGGTGGCGCCTATCTGGAACAGCGCGAGATCGCTGCCGGAGAGCATGTCCTGCCCCAGCTGGGCGTGGGTCTTCATGATTTCCCACTCCTCGGGGGTGAGCTTGCCCGGTTTGTGCAGGATAGCATCCGGGATCCCCACCTTGCCAATGTCGTGCAGGGGAGAGGCGCGCTTGATGAGCTCGCACCTGTCTTCGTTCATGCCCAGCAACTGGCAGAACAGCTCGGTGTAGAGTGCCACCCGCTTGACGTGCAGGCCGGACTCCTTGGAGCGGCTCTCCACCAGCTCGCCGATGCGGTAGATGATCTCGCGCTGATTGTCGCCGATGACCTCGTTGAGCCGGATGTTCTCCAGCGCCACTATGATGTTCTCGGTGAACAGACTCAGCAGGCCGGTATCCATCTGGCTGAGGGGGCGAGTGGTCTCGATGTGGAACAGCAGGTGGTGACGGGGGTTCTGGCAATAGAGCACCATCTGGTTGCCGTCGTAGACGTTGGCACCCTTGTCCATGGCGCAGCGCAGTATGGCTGGCGCCTCACTGAGGCGCAGGGCCGGGCCCTCGCTGAGCAGCGGTTCCAGCACCTGATCCCGTACCTCGTAGGCCAGATGCTTCACGTCGTAGATCTGGGACTCTTCCAGATTGAGCAGGGCGCTGAGCTGGGTCTGCGCCCCTTCGACGAATTGGCGCAGGGCGCGTTGCTCGAAGATCCCCTTGGAGGCCTCGATGACCTTCTCCAGCCCCTGGCGATTGCTCTCCAGGGTGCGAATGTCCCGGTAGGATCGCAGGCTGGCGCGCAGCAGGGTGCGTAGCTTCTGGGAGGTGAGCTCCGTCTTGTCCTTGTAGTCGTTGATGTCGTAGTTGGTGACGACGTCATCTTCCGGCGCCTGGCCGGGTTGGCCGGTTCGCAGCACGATGCGCACCATCTTGTTTTGCAGTTCATCGCGCACGAACTTGACCACTTCCAGACCGGCGTGATCGGCTTCCATGACCACATCGAGCAGCAGCAGGGCGACATCCGGGGTGGTGGCGAGCAATGACTTGGCCTCGGCGGCCGAATAGGCGTGCAGAAAATCGATGGGCTTACCGTCGAACTCAAACTTGCTCAGGGTAATCTTGGTGATGCGATGCACCTCGGGCTCATCGTCCACTATCATCACCTTCCAGCCGGCGGGTCGCGGTGCTGTCTGGGGCAGCTCTTCATCGTCAATAATCAGGATTTGATCATCCATTACGCAATCCTGTTTGTGATCCTGTGCTTACCTTAACCGCTTCATTCAAGATAGGAAACGGATTGATATCCAAAATATGATCCAGCCAATCGCTCTTTCTGCCTCCGGGGTTGCCGGGCAGATGCCAGCATGAAAAACGCCTCCACGAAGGAGGCGTTTTGGCATTCATGGCATCAGGCTGCCCTGTGATAGGCCGACGCTTCAAACAGCGCCTTGTTGGCCACCAGGTCGATGGGGTCGAAGTCATCGACGTTGATGGTGCGCAGGCGGCTCTCTTCGGCACGGCGCAGCAGGTCGGCCTCGGTCTGGTTGATGACCCCCAGGGCCAGGCCGGCGTCTGCCACCTTGTCCAGCTGGGTAAAGGGACGCTTGCGACCCTCTGCCTTGCACACCTTGTCAAACAGTGGCTCGGCGGTCAGCACGTCATCGAGGGCCTGTTCAAGCAACCCGAAGGGGTTGCCCTCCTCACGGGTGAGGTACTGCCCTTCGGCCAGACGGTCACGGGTGGCGCTCGGGGTCTGCAGTAGACGTGCAACCTGGCTGTCCAGCTTGTCGGAGGGACGCTTCATGTCGCGACCCAGCGGCAATACGATGACGCGCAAGGCCAGGCCAATCCAGCGGTTCGGGAAGTTGCGGAGCAACTCGTCGATGGCTTCCTGTGCCTTGAACATGGCGTCTTGCAGTGCCCAGTGCAGCAGCGGCAGGTCGGCCTGCTGGCGCCCCTCGTCCTGATAACGCTTGAGGGCGCTGGAGGCGAGATAGAGCTGGCTCAGCACGTCGCCGAGGCGGGCGGAGACCCGCTCCTTGCGCTTGAGCTCGCCACCCAGGGTGCCCATCGCCATATCGGACAGGAAGGCCAGGTTGGCGCTGAGGCGCGAGAGCTGCTGATAGTAGCCCTTGGTCTGATCCCTGTAGGGGGCTGAGGCGAAGCGGGCGCCGGTGATGCCCAGCCAGAAGCTGCGCACCAGGTTGCTGATGGCAAAGCCGACGTGGCTGAACACCGCCTTGTCGAAATCCTTCAGCGCCTGCTCCTTGTCGGGATGGCTGGCGGCCAGCATCTCCGGCAGCACATAAGGGTGGCAGCGGATGGCGCCCTGACCGTAGATGATCATGCTGCGGGTCAGGATGTTGGCCCCTTCAACCGTGACCGCAATGGGTGCACCCTGATAGCCGCGGGCCAGATAGTTGTTTGGGCCCATGCAGATGGCCTTGCCGCCGTGGATGTCCATGGCATCTATGATGCATTTCTGGGCACGATCGGTGAGGTGGTACTTGACGATGGCGGAGATGACGGACGGCTTCTCGCCCAGATCGATGCCGGTCACCGTCAGCTTGGCGGCAGCGCCCATGATGTAGGCGTTGCCACCGAGACGTGCCAGCGGCTCTTCGATGCCTTCCATCTTGCCGATGGGCAGCTTGAACTGGCGACGGATGCGGCTGTAGGCACCGCTCGCCAGGGCCAGCATCTTGACACCGCCCGTGCTGTTGGAGGGCAGGGTGATGCCGCGACCGACCGACAGACACTCCACCAGCATGCGCCAGCCCTGGCCGGCCATGGCCGGGCCGCCGATGATGAAGTCGAGCGGCACGAACACATCCTTGCCCTGGGTCGGTCCGTTCTGGAACGGTACGTTGAGGGGGAAGTGACGGCGGCCTATCTCGACGCCCTTGATGTCGGTGGGGATCAGGGCACAGGTGATGCCAAGCTCCTCTTCCTCACCCAGCAGGTGATCCGGGTCGCGCAGCTTGAAGGCCAGCCCCAGCACAGTCGCGATAGGGGCCAAGGTGATGTAACGCTTGTTCCAGGTCAGGCGCATGCCGAGCACCTCTTCCCCTTCCCATTCGCCCTTGCAGACGACGCCGAAGTCGGGAATGGAGCCCGCATCCGAGCCCGCTTCCGGGCTGGTCAGGGCGAAGCAGGGGATCTCCTTGCCGACTGCCAGACGGGGCAGGTAGTGGTCTTTCTGCTCGTCAGTGCCGTAGTGCTGCAGCAGTTCGCCTGGCCCTAAGGAGTTGGGCACGCCGACGGTGGAGGCGAGCACGGCGCTGGCGCCGCACAGTTTTTGCAGCACGCAGGACTGGGCGTAGGCGGAGAACTCCAGGCCGCCGTACTTCTTCTTGATGATCATGGCGAAGAACTTGTGGTCCTTCAGGTACTGCCACACCTCGGGAGAGAGATCGGCCCGCTCGTGGGTCACTTCCCAGTCGTTGACCATGCGGCACACGTCTTCAACCGGGCCATCCATGAAGGCTTGCTCTTCGGCGGAGAGGGTGCTCACCGGAATGGCGTGCAGCTTCTTCCAGTTCGGGTTGCCGGCAAACAGATCTGCTTCCCACCAGGTGGTGCCCGCCTCGATGGCTTCCTTCTCGGTGCGGGACATCTCCGGCATGATGGACTTGTAGATCTTGAACAGGGGTTTGGTCAGCTGGTTGCGACGAAACTCCACCAGATTGAGCGGGATGGCGATCACCGCGAACAGCACCCACACCAGCAGGGGCACATGGCCGTAGAGGGCACCGGCGGCCAGGGCGGCGGCCGTGGCAAGCGTGGCGGTGAACAGTGACGCCCGGCGGTAAGCCATGGCGCCGATCACCAGGATCACCCCGAACAGAGTGAGGGTCGTCGTCATTTTTCGCTCCTTGCATGAGTTGCCGAAGTTGGGGAAAACGTGGGTTAACTGATCCAGAGGTCTGACCTGTTGGATGTGGTCCCTGTTGTAATTCATACGCACAAAATTATCAAGATATTTACAAGCTTGTTACCTTGACACCGTGATCGCCCTAACGTACTGCAGGCCGCATCTTGGCGGGCAGGGGGGCGACGACTGGATTGGCTTGTGCGACAATGCGGAACCCTATGTTGGACGATACAAAGAGACATCAGACGCCATGTACCAAGAACTTATCCACAATGAACTGACCGAAGCTGCCGGCGTGCTCCAGGCCTTTCTGGCCGATGAGCAAAATCTGAAGAACATAGAGGCGGCCGCCAAACTGCTGGCTGACTCTTTCAAGGAAGAGGGCAAGGTGCTCTCCTGCGGTAACGGCGGCTCCCACTGCGACGCCATGCACTTTGCCGAAGAGCTGACCGGCCGCTATCGCGAGAACCGCCCTGGCTATGCCGGCATCGCCATCTCCGATCCCAGCCACCTATCCTGCGTCTCCAACGACTTTGGCTATGATTATGTCTTCTCTCGCTACGTGGAAGCGGTTGGCCGTCGTGGCGACGTGCTGCTCGGCATCTCCACCAGCGGCAATTCCGGCAATATCCTCAAAGCCATCGAGGCTGCCCGCGCCAAAGGCATGAAGGTCATCGCCCTGACCGGCAAGGACGGTGGCAAGATGGCAGGCCTGGCCGATGTCGAGATCCGGGTGCCGCACTTCGGCTATGCCGACCGCATCCAGGAAGTGCACATCAAGGTCATTCACATCCTGATCCAGCTGGTCGAAAAAGAGATGGCCAAGTAATCAGAGAGGGCGGGTGGGGCAGCCGGGGGGCCCATGACCGATCCTGGCGCCTCGTATCCAGCTTGAGTTCGCTGATTGACGCAAAGATGATCAATTAATTCAGGGAGTGGACTGGACATGTGCGAACTGCTCGGCATGAGCGCCAATGTGCCGACCGACATCTGCTTCAGCTTTACCGGGCTGATGCTGCGGGGCGGCAAGACGGGCCCCCACAAGGATGGCTGGGGAATCACCTTCTACGAGGGGCGAGGCTTTCGCACCTTCAAGGATCCCGAACCCAGTGCCCAGTCACCCATCGCCAAGCTGGTGCAGGCGTTGCCCATCAAGAGCCGCGCCGTGGTCAGCCATATCCGGCAGGCCAACCGAGGATGCGTGTCGCTGGAAAACACCCATCCCTTCACCCGCGAGCTGTGGGGACGCTACTGGACCTTTGCCCACAACGGCCAGCTGACCGGCTACAAGAGGCTGCCGACCGGGCGTCATCGTCCGGTGGGGGACACTGACAGCGAGCACGCGTTCTGCTGGCTGCTCGACAGGCTGGAGCAGAAATACCCCAAGCGTCCGGCGAACTTCCCCGCCATGTTCCGATATCTCGCGACCCTGTGCGACGAGCTGCGTGGACTCGGGGTATTCAACATGTTGCTGTCGGATGGGGAGTTCGTGATGACCTATTGCAGCAACAACCTCTACTGGCTGACCCGCAGGGCGCCCTTTGGCGAGGCCCGTCTGCTGGATGAAGACGTGGCCATCGACTTCCAGAGCGAGACCACTCCGAATGACGTGGTGACGCTGATAGCCACCCGCCCGCTCACCGGCAACGAGAGCTGGGTAAAGATGGTGCCCGGGGAGTTCTGCCTGTTCAGGCTGGGTGAGCTGGAATACGGCAATGCAGCCAAGCTGCTGACCCGTAAATAAAAAATACCAGGGTAGAATCCTACCCTGGTTCTTCGCAGCAGCCATACAGGCAAAAAGGGATGAGAGAGGTGTTGCTGAGCCGCATCATTCTCATGGCTTTCATTGTTACGTTATTGTTAATTTTACGGCAACATTTATCTCTTTCCTGCCTGTGACTGGGTGTTGATAACTTGAACTGGCTCACACTCTGATGGCGGCAAGGCACTTCGCTCGAGTCTCACCGGAGAGTGGATGACAGCCGGTGTGCGGGTCGGCTATATTGTGGTCTGTTTGAATACCATCATAGGGAACAGAAGATGGAGTGGCTGGATCAGAAAGTGCTGCGGCAACTGGCAGATGACATAGGTCACGACATGATGCCGGTCGTCATCTCGGTGTTCGTCGAGGAGGTGGGCGGGCAACTTGCCCAGCTCAGGCCGCTCTTTGATCAGCGGGACTGGACCGCCCTGGCCCGCCTTGCCCACAGCATGAAGTCCTCTTGTGGCAGTTACGGTGCCGAGCCCAGCTATCGTCAGGTCATGGCGCTGGAGCTCGCCTGTCGCCGGGAAGATGCGGAGGAGGCCGGTCGCCTGCTCGAACAGCTCGAACACTCCCTGCCGCAGGTATTCTCCCATTTGGCCCAGTATCACTAGGCCGCATTGGCGGCTTAGCCCGCCTTGTCACGCTCTGCATACCAGCTCAGGATCACCGTATCCAGCGCCTGTCGGAGTTTGAGGCGATCGTGGCGATGGGGCAGGGCAACCTCACCCAGACTGGCCAGAACCAGGCAATGCTGTAGCTCGGGGGCCCCATGGCCTTCGTGGGCCAGGATGGCATCGATCCGACCCTGGCCGATCCGCTCTTCCAGCCAGCGATGCTGGTGGGACAGTGTCAGCTTGCCAGCTGGCCCGTTTTCGGCCACCAGATTGCTGATGAAGACGACGATGGCACCGCTGCCGCGGATCGCCTCGGCTACCTCGTTTAGCAACAGGGGCGGCATGATGGAGGTGAGGAAGCTGCCGGGCCCCAGAATGATCATGTCGGCCTGGTTCAGGGCATCGATCGCCTCACGAGTGGCCGGCACGACCGGGTTCAGGCTCAGGGCCCGTGGCGGTGTGGTGAGCTGATCGATGGAAACCTCCCCCAGGATCTGATCGCCACAGACGGTGTGGGCACACAGATCGGTGGGATGTTCGGACATGGGCAGCAGGCTGGGCTCGATGTTCAGCATGTCGCTGATGAGCCGGATGGCATCCAGGGGACGGACGCAGAGATTGTCGAGTGCCAGCAGCATCAGGTTGCCGAGGTTGTGACCCGCCAGCTCGCCGCGCCCCGTGAAGCGATATTCGAACAGTCGGCTGCCGATGCTGGGTTCGGTCACCAGCTGATTGAGGCAGTTGCGCAGATCGCCCCAGGCGATGCACTCCTGGCTCTTGCGCAGGCGTCCGGTGGAGCCGCCATTATCGGTCGTGGTGACAATGCCCGTCAGCCGAGTGCCTAAAAACGAGAGAGAAGAGAGCACCCGACCCATGCCATGTCCACCGCCGATGGCGACGACCCGCTCAAAGTCATTGATATTTTTCTGCCACATGCCGTCATCCTGTGTGGGCCAGTGAGTATCATGCTAGTCCGCATGACCAGGTAATTATTTGATAAAGGTATGATTTTTGCTTGATGCCAGAGCATCGCATACCACTAGGAGATGGTGTTGAACTTCCTGACGGCTCACTCCCTTGCCGAGACGACCCCGCTGGCCGCCCAACAGATAGTTGAACGGCTGCTCGCTCAATCACCCCATTCCCCGTCGCTTTTGCTGGTTTATTTTACCCAAGCTCACGATGCCGCGGTACTGCGCCGTGCACTCAAGTCCCGCTTTCCCGATGTCCGGCTCATCGGGTGCAGCTCCTGTGGCGGTATCCTGACCCAGACTGGCCATCATGGTCTGTTGGGCTGGAGTCTCGCGGTGGCGGCCCTCTATGACGACAAGGGGGCCTACGGCGTAGCCGGCCAGGCAGGGGATCAGCTGGATGTGCGCCAGTTGCTGCGCCGCGCCATTGCGGATGGTGGGCGTCCCGGCGAGTTGCCGCAACTCATCTTGCTGCACACCAGCCCGGGGCAGGAAGAGGCTGTGCTGGCGGGCATAGATGCCGAGTTCGGGGCGACGGTTCCCATCGTCGGCGGGTCGGCGGCTGACGACGGTGTCACCGGCGAGTGGCAACTGTGCTGGGATGAGGGGGAAGGGACGCAGGGCTGCGTGGTGGCGGTGCTCTATCCCGATTGCCAGTTGGCCTTCCAGTTCCACTCCGGTTATGTGCCCACCGAGCGCCATGGCATCATTACCGCGCTGGAGGGGCGCGAGGTACTGACCATAGACAATGAGCCGGCGGCCCGGGTCTACGCTCGCTGGATAGAACGCCAGGTCCCCTGGCCGGTGGGCCCCATTTTGCGGGAGACGACCCTCTCCCCGCTGGCTCGGCAGGTCGGGACGCTCGATGAGATGCCTTACTACAAGCTCTCCCACCCTGATACTGTCACGGCGCGGGAAGGGTTGCGTCTGTTTACCGAAACCCGGCTGGGGGAGCGCCTGCAACTGATGTACAGCAGCCAGGAAGGCTTGCTTCAGCGCAGCCTGAATGCGGTGCGCATCGAACCCGAATACGGGATGGCGGGGAACCTGCAACCCATCGGTGCCCTGGTGGTGTTCTGCGCGGGCTGCCGTCTGGCGCTGGGGGACTCACTCAGCGATGTCGTCGGTCACTTCAGTCAACGGCTGGGGGAGATCCCCTTTATCACGCCATTTACCTTCGGCGAGCAGGGGCGATTGCCCCACGGTGAGCTGGCCCATGGCAACCTCATGGTGTCGAGCGTAATCTTCCTCGAGAGCTGACACGGTGCTGGACACAAGATGATAGGCAATAGTGAACTCGAAACCCTGGGTGACAAGCTGCAAACCACGCTGGTGGAGTTGATGCGTTGCCGGGAGCGGGAGGCCAGATACCGTCAGGAGTCGCAGGCCCTGCTGTGCGGGGTGGCAACACTGGCACAGGCTCAGAGCCTCGAGCAGGTACTGGACAGCCTCATCCTGGCGCTCAAGCCCTTCATCGGCTTCGAACAGGCTGACGTGGTCGCCTGGGAAAGCACGCGCGGCACCACGCATCTGAGCACCCAACTCGGAGAGGTCGGCCGCATCTGGCCGCTGACGGCGCTCTTCTCCCGCGCCATCGCCGGGGAAACCCTGGTCATCTATGATCCGGCCCAGTTGCCCGAGCTGGCTGCTCTGGCGGGGGCGGCGGGCTGGGCCAGCGTCATGATGACGGGGCTGCAGGCGCCGGGCTTCTCTGGGGTGCTCATCTGCCGGCACAGTACCGCGGGCACCTTCGATCTTCAGAGCAAGGCGGCGATGCAGCGTTGTCGCCCGCTCATCTCCCAGGCGCTGGTCAACATTGCCTATCGGGCGCGCCTGCAGGAGCAGGTCGACCTCAAGACCCTGGCGCTTCAAGCAAGCGAGCAGCGCTTTCGCAGCTTTGCCGCCATGGCGTCTGACTGGTTCTGGGAGACGGATCCCGAGCACAGGCTGAGCTATGTCTCTGCCCCCGGCTATCAGGGGGAGGCGCTTGTCCGCCAGGCGGGGCGCAGCCTCTATGACTTTGCCCACGACAAGCAGGATCCCGCCTGGTGCAAGTATCAGCACCAGATCGCTCACCATCTGCCGGTGCGGGCGATGCGCGCCCAGGTGACGCTGGCCAGCGGACCCTGCTGGATGGAGATAAATGCCGAGCCCTGTCATGACGCCAGCGGCACCTTCATCGGTTATCGGGGCACGGCGCGGGAGATTGGCAGCCAGATCCGCCGCGAGCAGGAGCTGGCGCGGGCACGGGATGAGGCCGAGAGTGCCAACCGCGCCAAGTCCCAGTTCCTGGCCATGATGACTCACGAGATCCGTTCCCCCATGAATGCGGTGCTGGGGATGCTGGATCTGCTGCAGCACGGTCGGCTCGAGACTCCCCAACAGACCCTGCTCGGTCACGCCACCCACTCTGCTCATCTGCTGCAGACCATCATCGATGATGTACTCGACTTCTCGAAGATTGAATCCCATACCCTGGCCCTGCACTGCGAGCCTTTTCAATCCGCCGAGCTGTGCCGGGCGCTGGTGGAGCCGCTGCAGGCGCAGGCCCGAGCCAAGGGCATAGCGCTGCATTGGCAGCTGGATGAGCAAGTGCCGTCTCACCTGCAGGGGGACGCGGTCCGCCTGTCCCAGGTGATTGGCAATCTGCTCGGCAATGCGGTGAAATTTACCGCCGCCGGCAGCGTGCGGCTCGCGCTGGAATGGCAGGATGAGCGGCTGAGGGTGTCGGTCAGCGACACCGGGATTGGCATATCCCCGGAGGATCAGGCGCTGCTGTTCGAACCGTTCTATCAGGTCGACAGCTCGGCCAGCCGTCGCTTCTCCGGCTCCGGGCTTGGGCTGGCCATCTGCCGGCGGCTGGTGCAACTCATGGGGGGGGACATCCGCCTGCAGAGCACCCCGGGGCAGGGCAGCTGTTTCTGGTTCGAGTTGCCCGGGATGGCCTCACCTTGCATCGAGGCAGTCAGCCCCGCCACCCAGGGGCTCTCCATGCTGGATCTGGATGTGCTGGTGGTGGAGGACAGCCCGGTCAATCAGCTGGTGGTGTCGCTCATGCTGCAAAAGCTGGTGTGTCGGGTGAGGCTTGCAAGCAATGGCCTGGAGGCGCTGGCACAGGTCGATGAGCGGCGACCGGACCTCATCCTGATGGATATGCGAATGCCGCAGATGGACGGGCTGGAAGCAACCCGCCGCTTGCGATCCATGGGGTGCGAGGTTCCCATAGTAGCGCTGACGGCCAATGCCATGACGGAGGACAGGGCGCGTTGTCTGGCCCAGGGGATGAACGACTTTCTGGCCAAACCCATCAGCCTGGCCCGGCTGCGCAGTTGTTTGCTGCGCCATTGCCGGCTTCCATAGCCAGATTTTGGGTAAAAAAATGGTCAACCTGGTGGTTGACCAATTCTTCAGCAAATACTGAAGAGAGCACGGGATAAATCGGGTTGTACGGTCTTATATGAAAAAGTCGTGCCAACTTTTCATGACCTGTTATTTGCGGCTGGTAGCGGAGTTATCTGTTGTTATCGCCACCAGTGATTGCAAATTGCGAATTCCATCTTTTCATTGTAAGAATTTCCGGTCAGAATATTCGCGTTTTGCAAATCACGTATTGACTCACTCTCTGACTCACTGTGCGATCAGTCGGCGCAGAAACTGGCGCGCCGCTTCACTGTTCTGTTTGGCAATCAACATCTGTTTCTCATAGATCGGCATGGGCAGGATCTCGAGCCAGCGCTGACAGAGCCAGGCCGCGTCGTCGAACTGCTTGTCCGGATAGAGCTCATCCAGTTCTGGATATTGTTCAAATACTTCCTGCAATCTGCTGACCAGCTGCTTGTCGCTGAAGTCCGAGTGCGCGCTCGGCCAGTTGGGCAGGGTTTCCACCTGAGCGTGGCGCAATCCGGATTCATCCGTTTCCATTTCGTGGATGCAGAAACGTTCCAGACCGAGCACGGTGACCCCGAGCAGACCATCGTTGAGCGTATAGAAATCTGTCACCTTGACGCGAGTGCCGACTGGCAGGATACGCCCGCAGGTGCCCGTGTTGGTGCTCTCTTCCATCACGATGCCAAAGCCCCGATCATCGATGAAGGACTCCTTGAGCATCTGCAGGTGGCGAGGCTCAAACAGACGCAAGGGGAGTTTCCCGCCCGGCAGTATGTGTGAGGGCAAGGGGAACAGTGCCAAGTGTTGAAGTTTCATGTTCCATCCTCCGATAAGTTGCATCTGAATATGACAATGCAGTGACTGTGCCAGAGCACGAGGAAAATGGAGAAACGGCAGGAAAATGATGCCGATAATTTAAATATCCATTAGTAATCAATCAATTAAGATTTTATTCAACGGCAGGGAGAGGATAGCTTAGGAAGGGATTCAGGTGGCTTTGTAGGGGCTCGTACATGCCCCATCTGCAGAATGGGGCTGCGTTCGCATAATGCAAATGACTCTCCTGCAAAATGCGCATCTGCCATCCATCTTCAGCGGCAGGATCTGTCAGACGTGATGGCTGAAACGGCTAGACGACGGATGGGGTGTGCTGACCGAGCCCTTCCAGCATCAGGGCGGCGATCTCGTCGTACATCTGTGACCAGGCCTCAGACAGCGCCGGTGTGAAGTGCTCTCCCAGCCGTCTTGCCAGCACCAGGGTCAATGCCTGTTTCAACAGGCCGAACTGGTGTGACTGCACGTTGAACTGTCGATGCCGTCTGCCGAGATCCCGGATGATGAAACCCAGGGCATCCAGCTGCTCCAGGCTGGTGATCACCGTGTTCAGTGTCTCAGACACCTTGGTGACCGGCATTCCCGCAGGATCGGGAAAGAGGTTGATCAAGTCAGGTGACAGCCGGAACAGCTCTGCATACACCTCCTGAACATAGGTGTTGTTCAATGCGGTGACCCTGCCCCATGCCCTTTGTACCAGTTCGATCTGTTCAGGTGTCATGCCGTGCGCCCTCCATCTGTCGTCTCCCAAACATAATAATGCATTTTCTCAATAAGTTGCGAGAGTGGAGCCGATGACATTCTGTTAGGCTGGGGCTGTGCTGTATCCAGCAAAAAGCCCCGAAATGACGGGGCCTTGGCTGGTATGAGTGGGAGGATAACATGGGAGTCTAGTTGCGCTGCTCCAGGTACATGACGGCGGCTTCCACCCGGCTCTGGGCCTCGAGCTTCTTCAGCAGGCTCTTGACGTGCACCTTGACGGTGCCTTCCGAGATGTGGAGCACGGAGGCGACCTGCTTGTTGGAAAGACCCTTGGCAATCTCGCGCATGATCTGCATCTCTCGGCGGGTCAGGCTTTCCAGCTTCTGTTGCAGATGGTCCAGCTCATAGATGTTTTCCAGATAGGGACGCAGGGGCTCGCTCAGGATCTGTTTGCCGGTCATGACATCGGCCAGCTGACCGAGCAGCATGTCGGGCTCGGTGTCCTTGAGCAGGTAACCATCGGCGCCTGCCTTGAGCAGGGCAACCACGTCCTGACGGGCGTCGGAAACGGTCAGGATCACGACCCGGGAGGTGACCTCTTCGGCGCGCAGGGCCTTGAGGGTATCGAGGCCGGACAAGCCCTTCATGTTGAGATCGAGCAGGATAAGGTCCGGTTCGGACTCCTTGGCCATGGCTACGGCGTCAGTGCCGTTAGAAGCCTCACCTATCACTTCGATGTTATCTTCCAGCTCCAGCAGTTGCACAATGCCTTTGCGCATCAGGGGATGGTCATCTACGACCAGAACACTATATTTCATCTCGTCCATCAGGCGTCTCTTGTTAGGCTGGTGGGAAAAGTCAGGTGTACACGGGTGCCCCCGGAAGACGGTTCACTGATGGTCAACTGACCGTGCAACTTGCTGGCACGCTCGTTCATGATGCTGAGACCGTAGTGATTCACCGCCGAGCTTGCGCCCCCTATTCCGACACCATCATCTGCAATCTGAACCTGGATGTTACCATCAGCCAGGGTCTCACAGCTAACGTCAATGCGCTGGGCGCAGGCATGTTTGATGGCATTGAGCACTGCCTCACGGATCAGTTGCAGGATGTGTATGTGCTGCCCCGCCTCAAGATCCGTATCAGTCAGTCCGTATTGGAGCCGGATCTCGGCCCGTGTCTGGGGCTTGAGCTGCTCCAGCATGACGCCGATGGCTTCGCCGAGATTGGCGTCGCCGATGCTGAGGCGGAAGGTACCGAGCAGCTCGCGCAACTGGGTATAGGCATTGCTGAGCCCTTCGTCTATCTGCTCCATGGCGGCTTTGGCCTTGCCATTATCCCCCTTGGCGACGGAGCGCTTGAGCAGGGTGGACTGGATCTTGAGGTAGGAGAGCGCCTGGGCCAGCGAGTCGTGCAGCTCGCGGGCGATGACGGCACGCTCCTCCATCAGCAGCAGGCGCTGGTGCTGCAGCAAGGTCTGATCCTTGTGCAGCACCTGGGCCAGCAGCATGGAGAAGTTCTTCATCAGCCGCTCGTCGATGGGGTGAGCGCTTATCATGTCGAGCCGGCCGTACTCCTCATCATCCATCTGCAGATAGAAGCTCACCACGGCATCCAGGTCTCCGGGCCAGCCCTTGCGCCCGGTGATGTAGACCGGCATGGCATTGTGCTCGAAGCGGGTCAGCCTGATGTAGTCGATGTGCTGATGGGCGGCGGCCCGCTCCAGCAATTTCTGCAGGGTACGGCGGCTCAGCGGCGCCGCATGCAGCTTCTGGGCGGTGGAGTAGAGGAAGGAGAGGGTGTCGTTCGCCTGCTGCAGCTTGGCGGTTTTCTCTTCCACCTTGCTCTCCAGCTCCCGATAGAGCTTGCCGAGCTCGTCCGCCATGGTGGCGAAGGCGCCGGACAGTTCCCCCAACTCGTTTTCGCAGTGGGGGGGCAGGGTCAGGTCGAACTCCTGGCGCTGGATCTGGCGTGCGCAATGGACCAGCTGATTGAGGGGGGCAACCACCTGCTGGCGGGTGAAACGCACCGTGAACCAGGCGATGGTGATGATGGAGAGCAAGCCCAGCCCCTCCGCCAGCGCCAGCATGCGCACCTTGAACTCCACGTGATACTGCATCTGATTGACGAAGTCATCGATGGCGGCGACGAACTGCTCGGTGTTGTCGGTGTAGCGGCTGGGGGTGGCGTTCTCGATGTGCTCGCGCATCATCTGCCATTGCAGCAGCACCTCGCCATAGGTACGGCGCAAGGAGGCGGGGGTGATCCAGCGCTGGGTCTCCTGCAACTCGGAGGCGTGCAGTGTCTGCTCGAACTGGTCGAGCCGGCCGAGGACGGCCTGATCCTTCTCGATTTCGTAGGCCATGCGATAGGCCTGCATCCGCAATGATCCCGACAGGTTGATCGCCTTGGCGTCGGGTACCGAGTAGAAGAGGGTGACCATGGCCACCACGGCGATCAGGCTGGCCATGAACAGGATCAGCACCATGGAGCGGCCGATGGCGCTGCTGACCGAGTGTACTTTGAACCACTTTCCCATGCCGATTGGCTTCCTTCAGATCAGACAAAGACCCCACAAAGTAGCATGGGAGTGTACTCCAACTTGTGCTAGCATCGAAAAACTAGATGAACTCCGAGCGTTTTTGCCTAAGTCATTGAGATAGGGGGAAAACGCCGTCAGCCGTCGTTCGAGCTGAAAGGGTCAGGAAAGAAATGCCCTGGCCTCCCGTATTTGGAAAGGTGTTTATGTTGCCACTTGAAGATGGTTTTTCCCGTCGTTTTTACTATTTGCGCCTGTCTATTACCGACGTGTGCAATTTCCGTTGTACCTACTGTTTGCCGGACGGTTATCGCCCCCCGGATGGGAACAAGGAGGGGCGCAAGTCGTTTCTCTCCCTGGAGGAGATCCGCCGCATCGTCTCTGGCTTCGCCTCCATGGGCACCCGCAAGGTGCGCCTGACCGGGGGGGAACCCTCACTGCGCCGTGACTTTACCGCCATCATAGAGGCGGTGGCCAATACCCCCGGCATCGAGAAGGTGGCCATGACCACCAATGGCTATCGCTTGAAGGAGCGCGCCCAGGAGTGGTTCGATGCCGGACTCAATGCCCTCAATGTCAGTGTCGACAGCCTGGACCCACGCCAGTTTCACCAAATCACCGGTGAGAACAAGCTGGCGGAGGTGGTTGAGGGAATAGAGGCGGCACTGGCCGCCGGCTTCAAGTCGGTGAAGATCAATGCGGTGCTGCTCAAGGGGCTCAACGATCAGCAGCTGGATCAGTTTCTGGCCTGGATCAGGCACAAGCCCATCGAGCTGCGCTTCATCGAGTTGATGCAGACCGGGGAGATGGACAACCTGTTTCGCGACCACCACACCAGTGGCGAGCTCATCAAGGAGCAACTGCTTGGCAATGGCTGGATCCAGCAATTGCGCGCGGTGGACGACGGTCCGGCACAGGTGTTCATGCACCCCGAATCACAGGGTGGGGTCGGACTCATCATGCCCTACAGCAAGGACTTCTGCGCCGGTTGCAATCGGCTGCGGGTCTCCTCCGTGGGTAAGTTGCACCTCTGTCTGTTCGGTGACAACGGGGTGGAACTGCGGGATCTGCTCAGTGACGACAGTCAGCAGGAAGCCCTGCAACTGCGGATCAGCCAGGCGCTCACCGGCAAGGCCGCCACCCATCGTCTGCACGAGGGCAATGCCGGTATGACCCCCCATCTCGCCTCCATCGGCGGCTGAGTGCTCACCGTTAGCTCAAAATAGCCATCGATTAATAAGCAATCCTCATATAGGGGTAATTTACCTTGCCCCTTTCCTGCCTTGTTGCGCCAAGGGTTTGATCCAGCGCAATAATCCCCCCTGTTTATCTCCCTGGTGGTATATCACTGGACTTGTGAGAGTCGCAATATACACCCACGCTTATAATTGGTATTGAAAATGCCAGTCACTGGTTCCGCGCTCGAATTCTGTCCTGTGAAGAGGAATTGATATGCCTGATGGGGTCAATCTGTCACGCCGCAGTCTGTTTCGAGGACGACTGAGCGCGCCCAGACCTGAGGTGCAACTGCCCTGGTCTGTCTCCTGGGCCGACTTCGTGGCCGATTGCACCCGGTGTGGCGACTGCCTGACGGCCTGCCCGGAGCAGATCCTGATCAAGGGGGACGGCGGCTTCCCGACGGTGGATTTCCAGCGTGGCGAGTGCACCTTCTGTGGCGAATGCGTCAGCGCCTGCCAGGTGCCTGTGTTCAGGCCGACGACGCAGACGCCCTGGGACTATGTGGCTCACATCGAAGCCGGTTGCCTGGCCAGTGCCCAGGTCTTCTGCCAGCGCTGTCAGGACAGCTGCGAGCAGCAGGCCATCCGTTTTTCTCCTCAGCTGGGGCGAGTACCCACCCCCAGCATCCATACCGAGTCGTGCAATGGCTGTGGTGCCTGCGTGGCGGATTGTCCGGTCGGCAGTATCAGGGTGGGCGCCCCCCATCAGGGGTCGTCTACATGAAGCAAGGGATGAGCAAGTTGGAAAACAACCATATGACCCGAGAAGAGTTCCACGTATCCAGCCTGGTGGTACTGACCCAGCCCCCCTTGCGCCACCAGCTCGCAGAGCAGATTGCGGCCCTGGATGGGGCAGAGATCCATGCCGTCAGCGACGAAGGCAAGCTGGTGGTGACCCTGGAAGGGCCCAGCCAGCGCCCCATCATGGATGCCATCGATGCGATCAATGCCATGCCGGGCGTGCTCTCCGCCGCCCTGATTTACCACCAGTTTGATGAAGTCGAAGCCGAGGGCAGGGAATAGCGCCATGAGGCTGGGGCCGCGCGGTTTGCGATGCCCGATGAAAGCAATAAAGCGCCATGACGCTGAGCCAGCGCGGCTCGTGACAATGGCTGTCATTGATGTGATTAAGCAATGCGAGGATATGTCATGAAGCTGAGTCGACGCGACTTTATGAAGGCCAATGCGGTGGCGGCAGCCGCTGCCGTGGCCGGAGTCAGTGCCCCCACCCTGGCGGCGAACCTTATTACCAGCACCGACAAGACTGCCATCACCTGGGACAAGGCGCCCTGCCGCTTCTGCGGCACCGGCTGCTCCGTGCTGGTGGGCTCTCAGGCCGGACGTGTCGTGGCGACCCAGGGCGATCCCGATGCGCCGGTCAACCGTGGCCTCAACTGCATCAAGGGCTACTTCCTCTCCAAGATCATGTATGGCGAGGATCGCCTGACCCAGCCGATGCTGCGCATGACCAATGGCAAGTTCGACAAGAATGGCGACTTCGCCCCCATCAGCTGGGATCAGGCGTTCGACATCATGGCCGAGAAGTTCAAGGCCACCCTCAAGGAGAAGGGGCCGACCGCCGTCGGCATGTTCGGCTCCGGTCAGTGGACCGTGTGGGAAGGTTATGCCGCCGCCAAGCTGATGAAAGCGGGCCTGCGCACCAACAACCTGGATCCCAACGCCCGTCACTGTATGGCCTCCGCCGTGGTCGGTTTCATGCGTACCTTCGGCATGGATGAGCCCATGGGCTGCTACGACGACATCGAGCAGGCCGACGCCTTCGTGCTGTGGGGCTCCAACATGGCCGAGATGCACCCCATTCTCTGGTCGCGGATGTCCGATCGCCGCCTCTCCAACCCGGATGTGCAGGTGCACGTGCTCTCCACCTTCGAGCACCGCAGCTTCGAGTTGGCGGACAACGGTATGGTGTTCACGCCCCAGACCGACTTGGCGATCCTCAACTACATCGCCAACTACATCATCCAGAACGACAAGGTGAACTGGGACTTCGTCAACAAGCACACCCAGTTCCGCAAGGGCGTCACCGACATCGGCTATGGCCTGCGCCCGACTCACCCGACGCAGCAGAAGGCCAAGAACCCCGACAGCGGCGACTCGACCCCCATGAGCTTCGAGGAGTTTGCCAAGTTCGTGGCGGATTATGACGTCGAGTCGGTGGCCAAGCTCTCCGGCGTCTCCAAAGACAAGCTGGAGAAGCTGGCCCAGATCTATGCCGATCCCGACAAGAAGGTGGTCTCCTACTGGACCATGGGCTTCAACCAGCACACCCGTGGCGTCTGGGCGAACAACCTCTGCTACAACATCCACCTGCTGACCGGCAAGATCTCCACCCCGGGCTCGGGTCCCTTCTCCCTGACCGGCCAGCCGTCTGCGTGCGGCACGGCGCGGGAAGTGGGCACCTTCGCCCACCGTCTGCCCGCCGACATGGTGGTGACCGATCCCAAGCACCGCGCCATCGCCGAGAAGATCTGGAAGCTGCCGGAAGGCACCATTCCCGAGCAGGTGGGTTATCACGCCGTGCTGCAAAACCGCATGCTTAAAGACGGCAAGCTCAACGCCTACTGGGTGATGTGCAACAACAACATGCAGGCCGGCCCCAACATGAACGAGGAGGGATTGCCCGGTTATCGCAACCCAGCCAACTTCATCGTGGTCTCCGACCCTTACCCGACAGTGACCGCGCAAGCGGCTGACCTCATCCTGCCCACCGCCATGTGGGTGGAAAAAGAGGGTGCCTATGGCAACGCCGAGCGCCGCACCCAGTTCTGGCACCAGCAGGTGAAGGCGCCAGAAGGGGCCAAGTCCGATCTGTGGCAGCTGATGGAGTTTTCCAAGCGCTTCACCGTGGAAGAGGTGTGGCCGGCTGAGCTGATTGCCAAGATGCCGGAAGTGAAGGGCAAGACCCTGTTCGAGGTGCTTTACGCCAACGGGCAGGTCAATCAGTTCCCGAAAGAGCAGAGCAAGGGGACGCTGAACGACGAGGCGGAACACTTCGGCTTCTACGTGCAGAAGGGGTTGTTCGAGGAGTACGCCTCCTTCGGTCGCGGCCACGGCCACGATCTGGCGCCCTTCGATCAGTACCACGAAGCCCGTGGCCTGCGCTGGCCCGTGGTGGACGGCAAGGAGACCCTGTGGCGCTATCGCGAAGGGTTTGACCCTTATGTGAAGGCGGGGGAGGGGGTGAAATTCTACGGCAAGCCCGATGGCCGTGCGGTGATCTTCGCGCTGCCCTATGAGCCGGCCGCCGAGGCACCGGATAAAGAGTACGACATGTGGCTCTCCACCGGCCGCGTGCTGGAGCACTGGCACACCGGCACCATGACTCGCCGGGTGCCCGAGCTCTATCGCGCCTTCCCGGATGCGGTGCTCTTCATGCACCCGGAAGATGCCAAGGCCCGCGGCGTGCGCCGTGGCGAAGAGGTGATCGTCTCCTCCCGCCGTGGCGAGGTGAAGACCCGCGTCGAGACCCGCGGCCGCAACCGTCCGCCCAAAGGCCTGGTGTTCATGCCCTTCTTCGATGCGAGCCAGCTGGTCAACAAGCTGACCCTGGACGCCACGGATCCGCTCTCCAAAGAGACGGATTACAAGAAGTGCGCCGTCAAGGTCATGAAGGCGTAAGGCGGGCCGGGGGATGAGTCGCAGCCGTCGCCAGTTCCTGGCCGACCTTGCCAAGGGGGCCTGCTCCGTGGGCCTCCTGGGTGTGGGTCTGGGCTCGGTGGCGCGCCAGCAGGCGCAGGCGGTGCCCGCCCAGGCTCTGCGGCCGCCGGCGGCACTGGGGGAGGCAGACTTCCTTGGTGCCTGCGTGCGCTGCGGGCTCTGCGTCGAAGCCTGCCCCTACGACACCCTCAAGCTCGCCCGGCTGCTGGATCCCGTGACCACGGGCACCCCCTATTTCGAGGCGCGCAGCGTTCCTTGCGAGATGTGTGACGACATCCCCTGTGTGGTGGCCTGTCCGAGCGGGGCGCTGGATCAGGGGATGACCGACATCGATCAGGCGCGGATGGGGGTGGCGGTGCTCATCGATCACGAGACCTGCCTCAACTACCTGGGCCTGCGCTGCGATGTCTGCTATCGGGTCTGCCCGCTGATAGACAAGGCGATCACCCTCGAACTGCAACGCAATCCGCGCACCGGCAAGCACGCCATGTTCCTGCCCACGGTACACAGCGACATCTGTACCGGCTGCGGCAAGTGCGAGCACGCCTGCGTGCTGGAGACGGCGGCCATCAAGGTGGTGCCCCGTCAGCTCGCCAAGGGTGAGCTGGGTCATCACTACCGGCTTGGCTGGGAAGAGAAGGCCAAGGCGGGCAAGTCCCTCATCGGTGAGCGACTCACCCTGCCCACCCGCAAACCGGAGGGGCTATGAGTCGTTATCCGGGGGCCGAGGCCAGCGCCAGGCTGGGCTGGTGGCGTGCCCATCGCTTCCTGCTGCTGCGCCGTCTGAGCCAGTTCGGCGTGCTGGGGCTCTTCCTGCTGGGGCCGCTGGCGGGGGTCTGGATCCTCAAGGGCAACCTCTCCAGCTCGCTGTTGCTGGAGACGGTACCGCTCTCGGATCCCCTGACCCTGCTGCAGTCGGTGGCGGCGGGCCATTGGCCCATCACCACACTGTGGCTCGGGGCAGGCTTGGTGCTGCTGGGGTACTGGCTGGTCGGGGGGCGGGTGTTCTGCTCCTGGGTCTGCCCGGTCAACCTGGTCACGGATGCAGCCGCCTGGGCCAGGGCCCGACTTGGGCTCAAGGGCAACGGCCAGTTCAACCGCAACACCCGCTACTGGCTGCTGGCCATGGTGCTGGTGGCGCCCGCCATTACGGGCGTGCTGGTGTGGGAGCTGGTCAATCCGGTGTCCTTGGCCATGCGCGGCCTGCTGTTTGGCATGGGGGCGGGCTGGGGTCTGCTGGTGGCTCTGTTCCTGTTCGATCTGTTCGTGGTGGAGCGGGGCTGGTGTGGTCATCTCTGCCCGGTGGGGGCCTTCTATGCCCTGGTCAACCGGGTCGGGTTTATCAAGATTTCTGCCAAGGGGCGTGAGCGGTGCAGCAACTGCATGGATTGTTATGCGGTCTGCCCGGAGCGTCCCATCCTGCGCGGCCCGGTTCACGGGGCCAGGCGCGGTCACGGGCCCTTGATTGTGGCTCAGGAGTGTACCAACTGCGGCCGTTGCATCGATGTCTGCGCGGAGCAAGTTTTCGAAATCACTACAGGTTTTGCCGTCAAGGCAGAGAAAACGTCGGAGAACAAATAATGAAAAAGCTGATTGGAGCAATGCTGGCCTGCCTGATGGCGGGCTCCTTGATGGCAGCCACCCCCGAGATCACCAACAGCACGGGGGGGATAAAATCGGAGCGGGGGAGTACGGATCTGGTCACGGATGCAGATGCGGCTCCCATGAAGAACTATCGCAAGGATGGGGATCTCTACGATCGTCAGTACATGCATCAACCGCCGCTGATCCCCCACGATACCCGCAACTACGAGGTGGACAACAAGGTCAACAAGTGCCTGGCCTGCCACAGCTTCAAGAACGCCAGCAAGATGAAGGCGCCCAAGATAAGCCCCACTCATTTCGAAACCCGTGACGGCATGACCCTTGGCGAAGTGTCCCCCCGCCGCTACTTCTGCCTGCAGTGCCACGTGCCGCAGGCGGATGCGAAGCCGCTGGTGGAAAATACGTTTAAACCAGTTGAAGCGCTGAACTGAGGAACCCATAGATGAAATTACCCGGCTTTATCCAGCGTCTGTGGACCACCTTCAAGTCCCCCTCGAAGGCGGCCCTCTGGGTGCTGCTGCTGATGGGCTTCTTCGGCGGCGTCATCTTCTGGGGCGGTTTCAACACCGCCATGGAAGCCTCGAACACCGAGAAATTCTGTACCGGTTGCCACGAGATGAAGGACAACGTGTTCGTGGAGTACCGCGACACCATTCACTATGCGAACCGTTCCGGGGTGCGTGCCAGCTGCCCGGATTGCCACGTGCCCCACGAATGGACCTACAAGATCATTCGCAAGGTGCAGGCCTCCAAGGAGCTGTGGGGCATGCTGACCGGCAAGGTGGATACCCGCGAGAAATTCGAGAGCCACCGTCGCGAGATGGCCGAGCGGGAGTGGAAGCGCATGAAGGACACGGATTCGAGGGAATGTCGCAACTGCCACAACTTCGAGTACATGGACTTCTCCCTGCAAGGCAAGCGGGGCGCCCAGATGCACTCCACCAGTCTGGCCAGTGGCGAGAGCACCTGTATCGACTGTCACAAGGGTATCGCTCACCAGTTGCCTGACATGAAGGGCGTGGAAGGGTTTTAAGGACACCAGGCCATCGGCGTGGCTTGCACCGCGCCGATGGCCTTTGATTTTTATAGACCTTTTAACCCCTCAGCCTGACATCTTTTGATAGAATCCCTCCCCGGCAACGCGGCGCCCGTGTCGGCGTGCATTCACCGACCGACATGGCCGGGCGACGCGTATCCCTCTTCTTCCTCTCGTGGTCAATGATTGACAGGACTTGTCCCATGGCAGCCAAAAACATGGCACCCAAACACAACGAATTCATCCCTCTCAAGATCGCCGTACTGACGGTCTCCGACAGCCGTACCGCCGCCGACGACAGTTCGGGGGATTATCTGGTCTCTGCCCTGACTGAAGCCGGTCACCAGCTCACGGACAGGGCGCTCTGCCCGGACAACCTGTTCCGGATCCGGGCTCAGGTGAGCGACTGGATCGTCGATGACGGGGTGCAGGTGGTGCTGATCAACGGTGGCACCGGCTTCAATGAACAGAACCGGGTGCCGGAGGCGGTGGGGGTGCTGTTCGAGCGCACCGTGCAGGGCTTTGGCGAGATGTTCCGCCAGCTCTCCTTTGCCGAGATAAAAGGGTCGGCCATGCAGAGCCGCGCGCTGGCAGGCCTGGCCAACCGTACCCTCATCTGCTGTCTGCCGGGCTCCACCGGCGCCTGCCAGCTCGGCTGGGAGCAGCTCATTCGGGATCAGCTGGACGCCCGTACCAGGCCGTGCAACTTCGTGGCCCATCTGAGCACCAGCGCCATACCGGCGTGAGTGACAGGGCATGGATGAACCCGGGCGACAGCGTACCGGCTGCCGGGTTCTTGTGGAACTATTCGTGACCAAGGGGCATAGATGAACCTGACCCATCTCAATCAGAGCGGCGAAGCGCACATGGTGGACGTGACCGACAAACAGGTCACCGAGCGGGAGGCTCGCGCCGAAGCCTTCGTGACCATGGCCCCCGCGACCCTGGCCCTGATCCTCGGTGGTCAGCATCACAAGGGGGACGTGTTCGCCACTGCTCGCATCGCCGGCATCATGGCGGCCAAGAAGACTGCCGACCTCATTCCCCTCTGCCACCCCCTGGCACTGACCCGGGTGGAGGTAGAGATTGAGGCCCAGCCCGAGCACAATAGGGTTCATATCCGCACCCTCTGCAAGCTGTCTGGCAAGACAGGGGTCGAGATGGAGGCGCTCACCGCGGCGTCCGTGGCGGCGCTGACCATCTACGACATGTGCAAGGCGGTGCAAAAGGACATGGTGATCGAGCAGGTGCGGCTGGTGGAGAAGAAGGGCGGCAAGTCCGGTCATTTCCAACTGGGTGCGAGTGCAGGAGAACAAGCATGATCAAGGTACTGTTTTTTGCGCAAGTGAGGGAGTTGGTGGGCTGCGACGAACTGAGCCTGCCCAGCGACTATCCCACAGCTGAACAGCTGCGCGCGGCCTTGTGCGAGCGCGGCGACAAGTGGGCGCTGGCGCTCGAGTCCGGCAAGCTGCTGGTGGCGGTCAACCAGACCCTGGTGCCGCTCGAGACGACGCTCAATGATGGCGATGAAGTCGCCTTCTTCCCCCCGGTGACCGGAGGCTGAGGATGAGCGAGATAATGACCGTGGATCGCACAACGGCGCTGTGGGACTGGCACGAAGCCGCCTTCTTCCCTCTCCTTCCAGTAACGACCGGAGGCTGAGAATGAGCGAGATAACGACCGTGGATCGCACAACGGTGCTGTGGGACTGGCATGAGGCCGCCTTCTTCCCTCTCCTTCCAGTAACGACCGGAGGCTGAATCATGTCCCAGGCAACAACGACCCCCACCGATCGCATCCTGGTGCAGCGGGCCGACTTCTCGCTTGGCGAGGAGTATGAGCGCCTCGCCACCCGTCATGACAGTGGCGCCATCGTCACCTTCGTCGGCAAGGTGCGTGACTTCAATCAGGGTGATGCGGTGAAGGGGCTTTCCCTCGAGCACTACCCCGGCATGACCGAAAAGGCGCTGACGGACATAGTCACAGAGGCCCGTGGCCGCTGGCCGCTGCAGGAGTGTACCCTGATCCACCGCATCGGCGATCTGCTGCTCGGCGATCAAATCGTGCTGGTGGCGGTGAGCAGCGCCCACAGGGACGCCGCATTCGAGGCCTGCCACTTCATCATGGATTTTTTGAAGACCCGGGCGCCGTTCTGGAAAAAAGAGCTGACCGCCGAAGGGATTCAACGCTGGGTCGAGGCCAAGCAGAGCGATGATGCTGCTGCCGCTCGCTGGCGGCAAGACCCCTAGCCAGCCCGGTTCGATGATTGGTAAGTGCCCACGGGTGCCTGCCACCCCCTGCTCGGACTACGCCGAGCCTCAAGGAGACAGGGAATGAAGAAACAGTTGTCCGTGGTGTTGCTTGGCCTCGTCGCCGGCGCTTTGTACAGCGGGGCCGCGCAGGCCGATGAGGTCAAGGTGGCCGTGGCCGCCAACTTCAAGGGGACCATGGAGCGCATTGGCAAGGCGTTCACCGCCAAGACAGGTCACAGTGTCGTCATCAGCTCGGCGGCCACCGGGGTGCTCTACACCCAGATCACCCACGGCGCCCCCTTCGATATCTTCCTCTCCGCCGACGTGGCCACCCCTCAAAAACTGGAGGCGGAGGGCAAGGGGAGCGATCGCTTCACCTACGCCATCGGCCAGCTCGGTCTGTGGAAGAAGGGCGGTCCGACCCCTGATGAGGCGACCTTGCGCAGCTGGAAGGGCAACCTCGCCATCGCCAACCCGAAAACCGCCCCCTATGGCACCGCCGCCATGGCAACCCTGGCCCATCTCAAGATAGATCCCAAGCAATACAGGGTGCTGACTGGTACCAACATCAGCCAGACCTGGCAGTTCGTGGACACCGGCAACGCCGAGCTGGGCTTCGTCGCCTGGGCCAACCTGGTGGAAGCGGGCAAGACCGACGAAGCCTGGGCGGTGCCGGCCAGCTTCTACCCCCCCATCGAACAGCAGGGGCTGATCCTGAAGAAAGGGGCTGCGGTCGATGCCCTGGTCGCCTGGCTCAAGGGCCCGGGCCAGCAACAGATCAAGGCCGCGGGCTATGCCCTGCCGCAGTGATGGCATGAATGCCAATCTCCCATGACCACTGGCCGGCCACGCCTTGCAATGAGGATGCATAACATGTTGCTGCTCGCACCAGGGAGGGATATGCCCCATGAGTGAAGGGGATCTGCTGGCGGTCTGGCTTACCCTGAAGCTGGCGGCCAGCACCACCGCCACCCTGCTGCTACTGTCGCCGCCGCTCGCCTGGTGGTTGTCCCGCAGCCAGCATAGGTTGCGGCCGCTGGTGGAGGCCCTGGTGGCGCTGCCCCTGGTGCTGCCGCCGACCGTGCTCGGCTTCTATCTGCTGCTCGCCTTCTCGCCGGAATATGGCCTCGGCGCCTGGTGGCGGGAGACCTTCGGGACACCCCTTGCCTTCAGCTTCCTAGGCCTGCTGTTTGCCTCCATCCTCTATTCGCTCCCCTTCGTGGTGCAGCCGCTCACCTCCGCCTTCGTCAACATGGGCAACAAGGAGATCGAAGCCGCCGCCACCCTGGGGCTCGGGCCCCTCGAGCGCTTCTTTCAGATCATCTTGCCGATGACGCTGCCGAGCTTCGTAATGGCGGCGGCGCTCGGGTTTGCCCACACCCTGGGGGAGTTTGGCGTGGTGCTGATGATAGGGGGCAACATCCCGGGAGAGACCCAGGTGCTCTCCATCGCCCTGTTTGATCACGTGGAAGCCATGGATTATCGGCATGCCCACTACCTGGCGGGTGGCCTGATGGGCTTCTCCCTGGTGATGCTGGTGCTGGTCTATGGCGTCTTGCAGCGCCGGCAGCGGAGGTTATTCGGATGAGCCTGCACCTCAAGGCCAGGCGCCGGTTTGGCGGCTTCGAACTCGACTGCGATCTGACACTCCCCCTTGGTGGCATTCTCGGCCTCTTTGGCCCTTCCGGCTGTGGCAAGAGTACCCTGCTGCGCATCATCGCCGGGCTGGATCGCGCCCCCTCGGACGTCCTGCACTGGCAGGGGCGGGATCTGGCGGCCCTGCTGCCGGAGGCGCGCCGCATCGGGCTGGTGTTCCAGGATTCCCGCCTCTTTCCTCACATGACTGTATTGGGCAATTTGCAGCTGGCGGCGGGCAAGGGGCGAGGGCGCTGGCAGCCCGAGGCGCTGGCGATGCGGCTCGGCTTTGCCGATCTGCTGGGGCAGCCCGCCCACGGGCTTTCCGGTGGCCAGCGTCAGCGGGTGGCCCTGGGGCGGGCCCTGCTGGCAGAGCCGGATCTGCTGCTGCTCGATGAGCCCTTCTCGGCGCTGGACAGCCGCAGCCGCATCCATCAGGCCCATGTGCTCAAGGGGTTGCAGCGTGAAAGCGGCATCCCCATGATCTTCGTGAGCCACGCCATGGAGGAGGTGAGCCTGCTGTGCGATCAGCTGGTGTTGCAGGAGGGGGGCCGGGTGGAGGCGCAGGGCAGGCCGAGCGAGATCTTCGCCCGCACCGACCTCTCCCTCGCCAGTCGCGACGATGCCGGTGTCATGCTGACGGCGACCCTGGCCCACTACGATGATGCTGAGCAGATGGCGACCCTGCAACTCGGGGATCAGAGCCTGATGGTCACCATGGAGCATGCCCCCGACGAGACAGGGGAGCTGCAGATCAAGGTGGCGGGGCGGGATCTGGTGATCGCCACCGCCCCCATAGTGCACTCCAGCCTCTCCAACTGCCTCGAGACCCGACTGCTGGAGGCGCGGGAGGTGAGGCCGGGGCAAACCCTGTTGCAGTTGGCGCTGGGGCAGCAGATACTGCTGGCCCGGATCACCAGCCGCTCCGCGCAGCGGCTGGCGCTGGTGCCGG
The DNA here is from genome assembly GCF_020423125.1 of Aeromonas media. NCBI lineage: Bacteria > Pseudomonadati > Pseudomonadota > Gammaproteobacteria > Aeromonadales > Aeromonadaceae > Aeromonas > Aeromonas media. The sequence continues at coordinate 2,949,066 of NZ_CP075564.1, read as the reverse complement.
GGCAGCGCCTTTACGCCTACATCAAGGCGGTGAGCCTGGTGGGAGAGGGCTGAGGGGCGTGTCGCCACAGCATGGGCAGCAAGGCCGTCGATGGCCGCTATCGAGTCGAGAGGGAGAGCACGGGTGCGTCGCAACCAGGTAATGAAATCCCATGGATTGGCCTTGCGCAGCGCGGGGGAGGGCCCCTTGCTGCTCTTGCTGCATGGCCTTGGCTCCTCCAGCCTCGACTGGCAGGCCCAGATCGAGCACTTCTCCCAGCACTACCGGGTGGTGGCGCTGGACCTGCGCGGCCATGGCCAGAGCATGCAGGAGGGGCCCTTCGATGTGCCCACCCTGGCGGCGGACGTGGCCCGCTGGCTAGAGGAGCAGCCGGAACCCGCCTGGGTGGTGGGGCTGTCGCTCGGGGCCATGGTGGCGCTCGAGCTGGCGCTGCGACTGCCTCACAAGGTGCGCGGGCTGGTGCTGGTCAACGGCTTCAGCGAATTTCTGCTGGAGACGCCGAGGGAGCAGGAGCGCCATGCCATGCGCCTCAAGTGGCTGCGCTGGTTTGGCATGCGGCCGCTGGCCTGGTGGCTGGGGCGCGAACTCTTCCCCGGCCCCGAGCTCGCCCCGGTGCGCCACACCTTCCGGCTGCGCTTCGTGCGCAGTAACAAGAAAAAGACCTATAAGGCGCTGCTGGAGGCGCTGCCCGGCTGGTCGGTGCGCGCCCGGCTCGGCAGCCTCTGGCAGCCGGTGGCCATCATCTCCACCAGTCACGACTACCTGCCGCTCGCCAAACGGGTGGAGCAGTTCGCCTCCCTGCCCAACGCCAGCATCCATACCCCCGAGGGCCATCACGCCTGGCCCGCGGAAGATCCCGCCGGGTTCAACCATCTGCTGCAACGGATCCTGGCGACTCACTGAGTCTGTGCGGACATAAAAATGCCGAACCCCTGGGTTCGGCATTTTCGTCGATGGGGTCTGCCACTCAGGGCTGGGAGCAGACCGGGCAGTCCGGGCGCTTGGGGAGCTTCAGCTCGCGAAAGCGGCCACTGAGGCCGTCGATCATCAGCAGGCGGCCGTGATGGCTCTTGCCCATGCCGGCCAGCAGCTTGATGGCTTCGAGGGCCTGCAGGCTGCCCACCAGGCCCACCACAGGGGCCAGCACTCCGGCCTCGACGCAGGTCAGCGCCTGCTCGCCAAACAGGGCGCTGAGGCAGGCGTAGCAGGGCTCGTCCTCCTGCCAGGTGAAGCTGCACAGCTGCCCCTCCAGCCGGATGGCGGCGCCGCTGACCAGGGGCACCCTGTGCTGGCGGGCACGCTGGTTGAGCAGGTTGCGGATGGTGACGTTGTCGGTGCAGTCGAGCACCAGCTGGTGGCCGGGCAGCAGGGCATCGAGCAGCGCCTCGTCGGCGAGGAGGGCGTGGGTTTCCACCTCTAGCCAGGGATTGAGGGCGCGCAGGGACTGGGCGGCGGAGTCCACCTTGTACATGCCGATGCGCTCGTCGCTGTGCAGCACCTGGCGCTGAAGGTTGGAGAGCTCCACCCGGTCAAAATCCACCAGGGTGAGCCGGCCGACCCCGGCCACCGCCAGGTACTGGCTGGCGGCGCAGCCCAGTCCCCCGGCGCCGATCACCAGCACCCGGGCCTGCTTGAGCGCCTCCTGCCCCTCGAAATCGAAAGATTTAAGAATGATCTGACGGTTGTAGCGCAGCAGCTCGGCGTCGCTCAGGATCTCGCTCACAGCAGCAGTCCCGAGAAGGGCTCGACGGTCACCGTCTCACCGGCGGCCACCTTGCCGCGTTCCTGCTCAAGCACTATGTAGCAGTTGGCCCGGGACAAGGAGCTGAACACCCCGGAGTCCTGGGAGCCGGTGCTGCGTACCTCGAGGCCGTTCGGGCCCTGGCTCAGCATGCCGCGTTGGAAGTCCAGTCGCCCCGGCGCCTTCTTGAGGGGCTCGGTCGCGATGGCCTGCAGCGGCAGTGGGCGCGCGAAGTGGTGGCCGGCCAGCCTGGCCAGCGCCGGCTGCACCAACTGATCGAAGGTAACCATGGCGGAGACGGGGTTGCCCGGCAGGCCGAAGAACCAGGCGTTTGGCAGGCGACCGAAGGCAAAGGGTTTGCCCGGCTTGATGGCGAGCTTCCAGAAGCCGATTTCGCCAAGCTCCTCCAGCAACTGCTTGGTGAAGTCCGCCTCGCCGACCGAGACGCCCCCCGTGGTGATGAGAGCATCAGCCTCGCGGTCGGCCTGAATAAAGGCGGCGCGCAGGGCGGCAGGGTCGTCGGGGATGATGCCCAGATCCAGGCACGCTATGCCCATGCGGGTCAGCATGGCCTTGACCCCGTAACGGTTGGAGTCATAGATGTCGCCATGGGCGAGCGGGGTGCCCAGGGTTTTGAGCTCGTCACCTGTGCTGAAGATGGCGACCTTGAGCGGGCGGCGTACCGTCACGGTGGCGATGCCCAAGGAGGCCAGCAGCGGCAACTCCCGGGGGCTGAGGCGCAGGCCGCTCGCCAGCACCCGGGATCCTTGCGCCATGTCCTCGCCGCGGCGGCGGATGTTCTGGCCAAGGAAGGGCGTCGTCAGAAAAGTGATCCCGTTGCCGCCCTCCTGCGTTTCTTCCTGCATGACGACCGCCTCCGTGCCCGCCGGCACCGGGGCGCCTGTCATGATGCGGATGCAGTGACCGACCGGCCATTCGCCCTCATAGGGCTGGCCGGCGAAGGCCTTGCCCGCCACGTGGAGTGGGGCGCCGGCGGCAAGATCGGCCAGACGCACGGCGTAACCGTCCATGGCGGCGTTGTCGAAGGGGGGCACCGACAGGGGGGAGCTTATCTCCTCGGCCAGTATCCGATCCAGCGCCTGGGGCAGCGGCAACTGCTCCGTCTCGCAGCAGCAGCTGAGTTGTTCCAGCATCCCTTGCAGGGCCTTGTCCAAGGGGAGGAGTGCACCGGTATCGAATTCCATCATCATGACCTCTGTGGTGTATAGGGGGCGGATTATCCCAAAAATCCGCCCGGATGGGCAGGCGGATCGTGCAGGAATGCGGGGGAATACGGCTTTTGCTGTGATGACAGCGGCGGCTCTTTCCTTGAGTTACCACCTTGTGGGTGGCATGGAAGGGACGCCTGCATGCCAAGTGCCGGACTGTCTGCCAGGCGCCCCCGAACGGGGAAGGGGCCGCAGGGTAAAACCGGGTGGTTTGACATAAAGTCAGGTGTTGGGCTTGAGTTAGTCTGAATTATGACAATAATCGCCCTGTAAGATTGCGCCACGACACCATGTCGATGGCCAGCACAGTCCCTGAGCGTGGGAGAGAAACAAGATGACGAGCTTAAGCCAGGAAGCCCTGTTGGTCAGGGCTGCGCTCGAGGCCCAGGGCCTCGAGACACCTCTGGTGGCCAATGAATTGAACGGCCAGCAGAAGAAGGAAAAAATCGAAGGCCACATGCGCGCCATCATGGAGACGCTGGGGCTGGATCTGACCGACGACAGTCTGGCTGAGACGCCGCACCGCATCGCCAAGATGTACGTGAACGAGATCTTCTCCGGCCTCGATTACGCCACCTTCCCCAAGGTGACGGTGATCGAGAACAAGATGAAGGTGGACGAGATGATCATGGTGCGGGACATCAGCCTCACCAGCACCTGCGAGCACCACTTCGTCACCATCGACGGGCTGGCCCACGTAGCCTACATCCCCCGTGGCAAGGTGATCGGGCTGTCGAAGATCAACCGTATCGTGCAGTTCTTCGCCCGCAGACCCCAGGTGCAGGAGCGCCTCACCCAGCAGATCCTGCTGGCGCTGCAGACCCTGCTCGGCACCAAGGACGTGGCCATCAGCATCAAGGCGACCCACTTCTGCGTGAAGGCGCGCGGCGTGATGGATTCTACCTCCTACACCACCACCACCTCCCTCGGTGGGGTCTTCAAGACCCAGCCAGACACCCGTGCCGAGTTTCTCGGTGGCTTGAAAGGCTAGTCACCCAGGGGTATGTCGCGCCGACATGCCCCGACTTCTTCCCTCCGTCTGCCCCGGTTTTTTTTCTGAAAAAATCCTAAAGTGATGCCCGCGCTGGCCGATACAGCTCACCGTGCCGCGGGATGGCCTGTTTGACACCCGTCTGGCACCCTCGCCCGTGCCGGCACGGATGAGGTGTGATCGACTGCTATGGATGGCAGCTAGCGTGCTCGTGCCTCGAGGGGCCGGCGCCGACGAATGCCACTTGATGACCCATATGCAGGACATGCCATGAACACCATGACGATAGGCAAGAAACTCTCCGCCGGCTTTGCCGTACTCGGCCTGATGATGGCCTTTATAGGCGGCTTTTCTCTGTTTGAATTCAGCACCATGAACCGGGCTGCCATCGGTTTTACCGACAGTATCCTGCCCGCCGTGGTGCGTACCAGCACCCTGGGCGAGACCATCAATGCGGTGCGCCGTTATGAGCTGGATGTTTTTCTGGTGGCGGACGATCCCCAGCAGCAGGCCCATTACCGCAATGAGAGCGAGAAGAGCCTGCAGGAGGCCGCGCGCCAGATAACGGCCCACGATGGCACCATCTGGGCGGAGGATCTGGAGGAGCGCCGTACCTTCGACATCGTGAAGGCAGACTGGGAGAAATACCTCGGCCTGCACCAGCGCATCCGGCAGATGCAGGACTCAGGGCAGATGACCGAGGCCCAGCACCTCTTCATGGGGGAGGGGGTTACCCTCTACACCAACCTGGCCAAGTCGGTGGGCGACCTGGTGCGCATCAACCATGGCTATGCCGATGCCTCCCGCAAGGTGGTGGTGGCGGCCTATGATTCCGCCAAACTGAGCGTCACCCTGTCCCTGCTGGTCGGTCTGGTGCTGGTGGTCTGCCTCTCCGTGGTGCTGACCCGCCAGATCCGCGACCCGCTCATCATGCTGGCCCGTCAGGCCCAGCGCATCGCGAGCGGCGATCTCGGCAAGGGGGAGCTGCAGGAGTGGATCCGCACCAGCCGCTTCAACCGCGACGAGCTGGGTCAGCTTGGCTCTGCCATCGACCGGATGCAGGGGGCGTTGGCGAGCCTGGTGAGCGAGATCGCGGGCTCGGTGAGCCAGCTCAGCAGCGCGGTGGAGGAGGTGAGCGCCATCTCCGAACAGTCCGCCAAGGGCATGGCCAGCCAGCAGAGCGAGGTCTCCCAGGTGGCCACCGCCATGAATGAGATGCAGTCCACCGTGAATGAGGTGGCCCGCAACACCACGGATGCCATGAGCGCGGCCAAGGAGGCCTCCCGTACTTCGACTCAGGGCAATCAGGTGGTGCGCAGCGCCATCGGCAGCATAGAGCAGGTGTCGCAGCAGATAGAGCAGGCGGGTACTGTGGTGTCGCAGCTGGAAGCGGACAGCGCCAGCATCAGCATGGTGCTGGATGTCATTCGCGGCATCGCGGAGCAGACCAACCTGCTGGCACTCAACGCGGCCATCGAGGCGGCCCGGGCTGGCGAGCAGGGGCGTGGTTTTGCGGTCGTCGCGGACGAAGTGCGCTCCCTGGCCCAGCGTACCCAGGCCTCCACCGCCGAGATAAGCAAGATGATAGCGCTGTTGCAGGAGCGTACCGCCGAAGCGGGCAACGCCATGCAACTGAGCCGTCAGCAGATGCAGGAGAGCGTCGGGCTGGCACGGGAAGCGGGGGGCAGCATCGACAGCATCAACGGTGCCGTCACCCAGATCAGCGACATGAACACCCTGATCGCCACCGCCACCGCCACCGAAGAGCAGAACGCGGTGACCGAGGAACTCAACCGCAGCATTGTGAACATCCACAATGCCGCCGACGAGAACGCCCAGGGGGCGCAGCAGACCGCCCAGGCCTGTGTCGAGTTGAGCAAGCTGGCCAACAGCCTGCACCAGATGACCCAGCGCTTCACCCTCTGAGCCTTGACCCACGGATAACAGAAGGCCCCGCCAATCGGCGGGGCCTTCTGGTTTCTGGCATATAGCTTGGGGCTGATGATGTCGCCGTCAGCTCAGGCCCACTATCTCCCCGTTATCGTCGATATGGATATGACGGTTGGGGAGGGCAGGCCGCCAACAGGCGCTTCAGCTCAGGCCCACTATTTCGCCGTCGTCATCGATGTCGATATGGCGATAGGCTGGCAGGCTGCCCAGGCCCGGCATTGTCATGATGGGGCCGGCCAGGGCATAGACGAAACCGGCGCCGGCGCACAGGCGCACCTCCTCGATGGGCACCTCGAAGTCCGTCGGTACTCCCTTGAGGGCGGGATCATGGCTGATGGAGAGCGGCGTCTTGGCCACGCAGATGGGCAGCTGATCCCAGCCCTCGGCCGAGAGCCGGACCAGCTGCTGGCATGCCTTGTCCGAGAGCCGCACCCCGCGCCCGCCATAGCCGCACTCCACCAGGGTGGCCAGCTTGGCCGCGAGGCTCATCTCGTCCGGGTAGAGCAGTTTGACGTTCCTTGGCAGCGCACAGGCGGCGACCACGGCCCGGGCCAGCTCGCTGGCGCCCTTGCCCCCCTCGGTGAAGGCGTGGGAGATGGCGGCGTCACAGGCGTCGGCGGCCAGCGCCTCGCGGGCCAGCAGATCCAGCTCGGCCTGGCTGTCGGTGGGGAAGCGGTTGATGGCGACTACCACGGGCACACCGTAACGGCGGGCGTTCTGGATATGCCAGGCGAGGTTGGCGCAGCCCTGCTTGAGGGTGGGCAAATCTTCCCCTTGCAGGCTCGCCGGCAGCGGCTGGCCCGGGCGAATGTCCAGCAGGCCGCTGTTGGCCTTGAGACCGCGCACCGTGGCCACCAGCACCACGCAGGCGGGGGTGATGCCGGACTGGCGGCTCTTGATGTTGAAGAACTTCTCCAGCCCCATGTCGGAGCCAAAGCCCGCCTCGGTCACCACATAGTCGGTGAGGCCCAGGGCGATGCGATCGGCGATGACGGAGGAGTTGCCGTGGGCGATGTTGGCGAAGGGGCCGGCGTGCACCAGTACCGGGGTCTGCTCCGTGGTCTGCATCAGGGTCGGTTGCAGGGCGTCTTTGAGCAGCACCGTCATGGCCCCCGCCACTTCCAGCTGTTCGGCGGTGATGGGGTTGCCGCGGCTGTCCAGCGCCAGCTGGATGCGACCGATGCGGGCGCGCAAGTCTTTCAGATCGCTCGCCAGCGCCAGAATGGCCATCAGCTCGGAGGCAGCTGTGATGACGAAGCGATCGGAGCGCTCCACCCCATCGGCGGCGCCCCCCTGGCCTAGGGTGAGGTGGCGAAGCGCCCGGTCATTCATGTCCAGGGTGCGTGGCCAGAGGATGTTGGCCGGGTCTATGTCGAGGCGCGGCAAACCGGTTCTGGCGCTGAACTGGTCGCCGAGTTTCTGCTCGTGGAACAGGCGGGCATCCAGGGCCGCCGCCGCCAGGTTGTGGGCGGCGCTGAGGGCGTGAAAGTCCCCGGTGAGGTGCAGGTTCATCTCCTCCATGGGCACCACCTGGGCATGTCCGCCCCCGGCGGCGCCCCCCTTGACCCCGAACACGGGACCTAGGCTCGGCTGGCGTATGGTGGCTATGCTGGGCTGGCATATGTGGTTGAGGCCCATGGAGAGGCCGAGAGTGGTGACCGTCTTGCCCTCGCCGAGGGGGGTCGGGGTGATGGCGCTCACCAGCACCAGCTTGCCTCTCTGTTTGGGCTGAGACTTGAGCAGGTCGAGACTGAGTTTGCCCTTGTGGTGGCCCTGGGGGCTGAGCTGCTGGGGCGGGATGGCGAGGCGTTCGGCCAGCACCTGGATGGAGAGACGGGGGGACTGGCGGGAGATCTCGATATCGCTTAGCATCAGCACCTCGTTGGCATGTCAGGTCAAAGATGCGGCGAAGTCTAGAGGAATCAATAAGGTTATCCAATGAGTAATACTATTTTATCCGGCAGTCGTGAGCCCCATCAAAGCCCCATACTGCTGGACCTCAATGCCCTCTACCACCCTCCCAAGCAGCCGCTCACCGCCCTTGGCATCGTCAGCGCCTTGATCCCGCTGTTCGGCTACGGCTGGCAGGCGATGACCCAGGATCCCGAGACCCACTTTCGCCAGGAGCTCGGCAAGCGCATCAACAAGCGCAAGACGGACGAGGCCAACCTAGCGCTGATCCTGCAACTGGCGGCCATGCTCGATTGCCACTGCCTGCACATCACTCTGCCCTATGAGCTTGGCGAGGCGCAGCTCGCCACCCTGGCGCGGCGTCTGCCGCGCTGGCAGTTGACTCAGCACAGTCTGCTGCTGGTGGCCGAGCTGCCTGTCATCTCCACCTCCTGATAACCCTCCGGCCCGGGATCAGGTCTCCCTGTCCCAGTAGTGGGGGGCCAGGTAGCGCTCCTGGACGAACTCGATGAAGCAGCGCACCTTGGCCGAGACGAAACGGCGGTGCGGATAGAGGGCATAGAGCCCCACCTGTCCCTTCTCCCATTCCGGCAGCAGGGGCACCAAGGCGCCTGAGCGCAGCGCATCCCCGACGATGAAGGTGGGTTGCAATATGATGCCCTGGTGATCGCAGGCGGCCCGGGTCAGGGCCACCCCGTTGTTGGCGCGAAGGGGCCCAAGGGGGCGCACGCTTTGCTGCTCCCCATTTCGCTTGAAGACCCAGTCCGGCTGGGTCAGGGTGTAGATGAGGCAGTCGTGCTGCTTGAGATCCTCCGGGGTCTTGGGGGTGCCCCTGCGGGCCAGGTATTCCGGGCTGGCGCACACCACCAGCTTCATGGTGGCGAGCGGCTTGGCCACCAGGGAGGAGTCCGGCAGGTTGCCGATCCGCAGCGCCAGATCGAATCCTTCTTCCACCAGGGCCACCCGCCGGTCGCTGTACTCTATCTCCAGCTTGAGCTCGGGAAACCGCTCACGAAACAGCGGCAGGGCAGGGGAGAGGTGCAGGTAGCCAAAGTCCATGGGCACAGAGAGCTTGAGGGTGCCCTGAGGCTGCTGGTTGTTGTGGGTGAGCTGGCTGTGGGTCTCTTCCAGCTCCGCCAGCAGGGCCAGGGAGCGCTGGTAGTAGAACTGGCCCGCCTCTGTGGGGTTGACCTGGCGGGTCGTGCGTGACAGCAGTCGGGTCGACAATGACTCCTCGAGCTGTTGCATCAGCTTGGAGGTCATGGCGACCGAGATGCCGAGCTGATGGGCGGCCTTGGTAAAGCTCTGGCACTCCACCACCTTGATGAAGGTGCGCATGGCGGCTATCTGATCCATATTCCACTCTCGGTTGATAATTATTTTAATAAATCGATGATTATCCATTCCTGCTCGGAGGTTAGCATGTCGGGTATCGATGTGAACCCCCTAATGAAGGAACGATCGGAATGAAAATGACCAAGGCCCTGCTGGCTTCCTGCCTGTTTATGGCGGCTCCCCTGATGGCGGCCGACTACGATGTCGATGCGGCTCACACCACAGTCCAATTCAAGGTGGGCCACCTCGGCTTCTCCGAGCTGGTCGGCCGGTTCAACACCTTCAGCGGCACCTTCAGCATGGATGATGCCAATCCGACCGCCGCCAAGGCGAGCTTCGAAATCGACGCCGCCAGCGTGGATTCCAACCACGAGGCCCGCGACAAGCACCTGCGCAGCCCCGACTTCCTGGACGTCAAGCAGTACCCCAAGATGACCTTCGTCAGCTCCGGCTATGAAGGAACCAAGGACAAGGGCGTGCTCAAGGGCACCCTGACCCTGCATGGCGTCTCCAAGGACGTGGCCTTCGACATGGTCCACATCGGCGAAGGCAAGGATCCCTGGGGCGGCTACCGCAGCGGCTTCAACGCCACCACCACCATCAAGCGCAGCGACTTTGGCGTGAACTACATGCTGCCGGGCATTCCGGACGAGATGAGCATCAACCTGTTCGTCGAAGGTGTGCGCAAGTAATGGGCGCAGCACTCTTGCTACAGACCCTGGCGGCTCCTTTGGGGGCCGCTTTGCTGTCATGGCGCTGGCCACGGCTGGGCTACCTGTGGGGGGCGCTCGCGCTCTGGCTGGTGGGTTGCCTGCTGGGGGGCGCCTATGGCCTGCCGGTCAAGGCGTGGCAGTGGCTGCCGCTGTGCCTGCTGGTGCCTGCCATCGCGGCTCAGGTTGAGGACAAGCGCGCCGCCCTGGCGCTGTTTGCGGTGATCGCTGCCCTGGTGTGGTGGCAGGGGCTGGCCTCGGTCCTTGCCATCGAGCCGCGCATCTGGCTGGCCCTGTTGCCCGCCATCGCCTGGTTCGGCTGGACGGGCTGGCGTGGTGACAGTGACGAGGGGCTGGGCTTTGCCCTCGGCTTCATCTGGCTGGCGCTGGTCATCGGCATCGATGGCAGCCTGCTGATCGCCCAACTGGCAGGCGCGCTGGCGGCCTTCGCCGGTTTCCGTGCCCTGCTCGGTGCCTTTGCGGGCATCAAGGTGGCCCCGGCCGCCCTGGCGCTGGCGCTCGCCTTCGTGCAGATGCTGGCCTGGCAGTACGTGGAAGTGCCGCTGGCGGTGTTGCTGCCGGTCTGGTTGCTGCCGCTTCTGGAGTGGGCCCTGCGTAAGCTGCCGGGGTTGTCTCGTTGGGGTCTGCTGATCCTGGTGGGGGCAATTGGTGCTGGTTTGAGTCTGTGGTGGGTGTGGCCAGAGGCATCACTTTATTGATTTCTGCATGAAAAACAGGCTATTACCTTATAAATTGATGGGTTAGTCAAAGTCTGTGTAGATAAAGATTGAGCCCCATGGTGCTTTCAGATAAAAAGGATTTTCAATTATCTGGACACACACAGAACCCGGCTATGCCGGGTTCTGTTTGCCTGCTTTCTCGCGGCACGCTAAGGAGGCCACAGTTGCACAGTCAGGGATCTGAGCATCTGTTTTTTCGCCATTTCACCGAGCAGGGACGCCTCGGGGATCTCTGCATCCTGCTGGTGACTCACCTGCTTCCCGACAGGCCCCAGTTCATCCAGGTGCTCGATGGGGTGGGGCGCGTCGGCGCCATCCTGCCCAAACCCAAGTCCGTGCACGGGCCGACCCTGGCCTGGGCCCAGCAGCACTACCCAGTGCTGCCGCTCAATCGCCACTGGACCTCGGATCCCGAGGGCGTCATTGCCCAGATAGCCCCCCTGGTGGAACCCCATGAGCGTCTCATCATCCTGGACATAGGCGGTTACTTCGCCAAGACCCAGGCGATTCTCGCCGAACATTTCGGCGCGCGCTTTCTCGGGGTGGTGGAGATGACCGAAAATGGCCATCAGCGCTACGAGCAGGAGGTGCTGGCCGCTCCCGTCATCTCGGTGGCGCGCAGCCCCCTCAAGCAGGCGGAAGACATCCAGATTGGCCTGAGTGTGGTCTACTCCGCCGAGTCTCTGGCGCGCACCCTCAGGCGCACCTTCAATGTCTGCCAGGCCGCTCTGTTCGGCTATGGCAAGGTGGGGCGCAGCATCGCCCGCGAGCTGCGCTGCCGCAACCTGCATCTGGAGCTGGTGGAGACGGATGCCCTGCGCCAGGTGGAGGCGCTCTCCCACGGCTTCAAGCTGGTGAACAAGGCCGAGGCCCTCGGCCGCGCCGAGCTGGTGATCTGCTGCACCGGCAATGGCTCCCTCGACATCGCCGACTTGCAGGCACTGCGCCCGGGGGCCATGCTGGCGTCTGTCACCTCGGCGGACGACGAGTTCGCGTTCTGCCTCTCCCAACTGCCCTGGCCGAGCGAGGAGGTGTGCCCCCACGTGCTGGCGCTCACGCGCCCGGATGGCAGCACCATCTTCCTGCTCAATCGCGGCGAGGCGGTGAACTTCGTCCACGGCGCCGTCATCGGCGAGTACGTCTACCTGGTGCTGGCGGAGATCATCGAGGGGGTACACCAGCTTGCCGGGCAGACGCCGGCCGCCGGCCTGCTCGAGCTGCCCCAGGCCACCATGCAGCGCATAGCCCGCCACTGGTTAACCGATTTTCATGGAGTCATCGCATGACAGACTTACAGACCCCCGTCAGCAAACCGCGCATCGAGATCCGCTACTGCACCCTCTGCCGCTGGATGCTGCGCGCCGCCTGGCTCGCCCAGGAGCTGCTCTCCACCTTCGACAGCGATCTCGGCGAGGTGGCACTGGTGCCCGCCAGCAAGGGGGAGTTCAAGATACTGGTGAACGGCATCCAGGTGTGGGACAGGGTGGCCGACGAGGGTTTCCCCGAGGCGAAAGAGATCAAGCAGCGGGTGCGGGACGTCATCGCCCCGGAGCGCGACCTCGGCCATGCCGATCGCAAACCCGCAGCCGAATAAGGCAACCACACAGAGCAAAAGGGAGGCGACAGCCTCCCTTTTTGTTTGCCGTGGCGGCTAACCTGCGGCCTCTGTCCGGGCGGCTAGGCGTCGGCACCGCTCGCGGGAGACCCTATGTAGCGGGCCCGCTTGTGGGGTTTGATGCGGCTCACGTCCACCCACACCAGGCCGTCGATGCAGTGGTTGAAGTCGGGGTCTATGCCAAAGTCCATGAACTGCACGCCCCCCGGCTCGCACAGCTCGGAGTATTGCTTGTAGAGGGTGGGGATGGCGCAGCCCAGGTGGTCGAGGCGGGCCTTGAGCGCCTTGAGATCGCTGCCGTAATCCACCCCCTCGAACAGGGGCGCAGTCTCGGGGTAGGGGCGGCGCGAGGGGGCCAGCGCCAACTCGGGGGCGAAGTGCTGTCGGTAGAAGCCCACCAGCAGATCCTTGGCCGCCGGCGGCAGGCTGCCGGAGAGGGTCACGGGCCCGAGCAGATACCGATACTGGGGGTAGCGGGCCAGGTAGGCGCCTATGCCGAACCAGAGATAATCCAGCCCCCGCTTGCCCCAGTAGGCGGGTTGGATGAAGCTGCGGCCAAGCTCGATGGCCTGCTCCAGCCGGGGCAGCAGTCTCTCTTCAAACCCGAACAGGGTGTGGCTGTAGAGGCCGCTCAGGCCTTTGCGCGCCAGCAGCTCGGCCACGGGGGCGAAGCGATAGGCCCCTATGATGTCGAGGCGGGCCGGATCCCAGAGGATGAGGTGGTGGTAGTCATCGTCGAAGGCATCGAGATCCCGCCGCCTGCCCGAGCCTTCCCCCACGGCGCGAAACGCGATTTCCCGCAGCCGCCCCAGCTCGCGCAGAATCACCGAATGGCCCTGCTCGTGGCGGCGATAGAGCAGGATGCGCTGGCCATCCGGGGTCAGCCCGAGCAGCTCGCAGCCATCCATGGCCTGTTTGAGCTGGCGGCGATCCTCCGGCAGGGCGATGGGGGCCTCGGTCGCCAGGGGGCCCCTCTTCCCCTTGCCGAGGCGATAGAGATGGCGGCGCACCAGGGCGGCGGCTGTCTTGGGGGCGAGCTCCCCGAGACTCTGGGGCGGGATGCGCTCCCCCAGGGTGAGGGAGATGCGCCGCCCCTGCTGGCGAAACAGCTGGCGCACCAGCAGCAGGGCGGAGGCGGGCTTGTGGAGCCAGGAGGCGAGATAGAAGGGGAGGCCATTGCGCCCGTCCAGATGGATGGGCACCAACGGCGTGCGGGTGCGCCTGGCCAGCTTGATGAAGCCCCCCTGCCAGGGACCGTCCTTCACCCCCTTGGGGCCGAGGCGCGACACCTCGCCGGCGGGGAAGATGATGAGGGCTCCCTCCTGGGCCAGGTGCTCCCCCATGGCCAGGATGGCGCGCCTGTCGGTCTTGCCCCCCAGGTTGTCCACCGGCAGCAACAGGGGACGCAGGGGGGCGATCTGTGCCAGCAGCTGGTTGGCCACTATCTTGACGTCGGGGCGGATGCGGCCAAGCAGGCGCAGCAGGGCCAGCCCGTCCAGGGATCCTATGGGGTGGTTTGCGACTATGATGACCCGGCCGCTGGCGGGGATGTTCTCGAGTTCGGCCTCGCTCACCCTGTAGTCAAAATCGAGGGCGCCGAGCGCCTGCTCGACGAAGTCCAGGCCGCGCAGGTGAGGATGGCGCTTGGCAAACTCGGCGAAGGCCTCCTCGTTGAGCAGCCAGCTCAGCCCCTGCCGGAGCAGGGGACGGATCAGGGGTTGGGTGGCGAGGCGGGGCAGATGCTGCCCCAGCAGGGTATCGACGTTGAACATGGGCAAGGCTCCGCAGAACGTTGCCTCAGGGTGCCGCCCCCCGGTTTCCCCTGTGTGGCAGCGCCGTGACGGTTTGATGACCCGGGGCAGAGAGCCCGCTCATACCGCAGACCCGTCCCCGCTTATACCGCCGTTATTTGCTCCCACCCGGCCCCGCTCAGGACGGTGTCACTGCTTATTGCTCCCGCCAGGCCGAGGTGAGTTGCACCAGGGCCACCAGGGTGGCGACCGCCTTCTCCATGGATTGCAGCGGGATGAACTCGTGCTTGCCGTGGAAGTTGTGACCACCCGTGAAAATATTCGGGCAGGGCAGCCCCATGAAGGAGAGCCGCGCGCCGTCGGTGCCGCCGCGAATGGGTTTGATTTTGGGGACCACGTCGGCGGCCTCCATGGCGGCCCTGGCCAGTTCGACGATGTGCATGTGCGGCGCTATCTGGCTGCGCATGTTGCGGTAGTTGTCGGTCAAGTTGAGCTCGATGCGCGCCTTGGGGTTGTCCAGCTGCAGGGAGGCGACCCGCTCCTTGAGCTGGGCCTTGCGGGCGGCGAAGCAGTCGTCGTCGAAGTCGCGGATGAGGTAGTGCAGGGTGGTTTCCTCCACTGTGCCTTCCATCCGGGCCAGGTGGAAGAAGCCTTCGTACCCTGCCGTGCACTCAGGGGTCTGCTCGGGAGGCATCTCGGCGTGGAAGCGGGCGGCCAGGGTCTGGCTGTTGATCATGCTGCCCTTGGCGGTGCCGGGGTGCACGTTGTTGCCGGTGATGCGCACGGTGGCGCTGGCGGCGTTGAAGTTTTCATACTCCAGCTCCCCCAGTTCACCACCATCCACGGTATAGGCCCATTTGGCCGGGAATCTCTCCAGGGGGAACAGATCGGCGCCGCGACCTATCTCCTCGTCCGGGGTGAAGCCTATCCAGAGATCCCCGCGAGGGATCTCTGGGTGAGCCAGCAGGTACTGGGCGGCGGTGAGTATCTCGGCGATGCCCGCCTTGTCGTCGGCCCCCAGCAGGGTGGTGCCGTCCGTGGTGATGAGATCCTGCCCCAGGTAGTTTTTCAGGCAGCGGTACTGGCGAATGGCCAGCACCTCGTCCCCCTTGCCGAGACAGATGTCGCCTCCCTGATAATTTTCAATGAGCTGGGGCACCACCTGTTCTGCCTCGTAATCGGCGGTGTCCATGTGGGCAATCAGCCCGATGGCGGGTGCATCCGGCTGATTGCCCGGCAGGCAGGCGGTGAGGTAGCCGTGCTCATCCAGGGTGACGTGCGCCAGCCCAAGCTGGGTCATCTCCTCGCAGAGGGCGCGGGCGAAGACGAGCTGGCCCTCGCTGCTGGGACAGACAGGATTGGTCGCATCGGAGCGGGTATGAAAAGTCAGATAACGTAGAAAACGCTCAAGCAGGGTATCCATTGGCAGGCCTCTAACCACAAAAGAGGCACCATTGTGGCCAAGACGGCCGGGCCGCTTATTGCGTCAGCGCAGTTTTTGATGAATTTGTCGGGGCAGGGATCCCGGTGCACAGGGTGGCGGGAGGGGTCACCGCTCGAGGTGTGGGTGAATAAAAATTCCAAATTTAAAACTCATCATGCATATGCGAAAGGACTGAATCTCCCCCCGGCCCAGCAGTGGCAAGGGGTGGGGGAAAATGGCTGGTTCCCCTGTTATTTTCAGGGCCTATCCTGAGCGGCCTCATCCCTCGCCATCCCAGAGCCAGCCTTGCTGGCAGCAAGATTTGACCCACCGGCCAAAACCCGTTTTTTAACACGATTTTTTATTGTCAGTGGCGCCGGTAAGTGTGTACACTCCGCGCCGATCCGAGGGTAACCCTGAGCAGGCAGAGGCCGCCAGACACCGACAGGATCAGACGCCTATAGGGCGAGGCACGCAGAAACGACAGACACTGCTGGGGAATGGTTTCTTTAATACCGGTTAGGCTCCGGTATCAGGGAGAACAACGGACTCTCATCCACCAACTGACCGAGTGGGCCAACGGCTCATCATCTTCCCTTGTCATGGGCGGTCACTGGCGTTGAGCGGGCTGTGGTGGTTGTCGTTTATCAACACGCGTGCGTGCTGACGTCTACCCTTCTCTTCCTTGAACCCTTCTCCTTCTGTCGGGATGGCTGCCGAATGATGAACGAACGGCGTGGCTGATGCCGGTTGTCATCAAAGTACCGCGGCGCCCCATTACAGTGGCACCGCATACCGTTGAGCTTGATGTAAAGCCACCAGCCCCACATCAAGACTCGTTACTTCCCAAGATCCACCAGGCAGCCTTGGCTTGCCGCGATGTGCAATAGAGGATCTGGCTGTGACAAGGCCCAGGGTCAGGCAACAACGCCTGCCGCCGCCGGCCGTGACGCACCGGGTGCCCGCAGGCAGCCTTTGCTCGCCGCATGTTGCAATCGATGGTCTGGATGTGATTGAGGGTAACGAAGGCGGCCTTCTGGCCGCTCATTTGCGAGGCATAGCCCATGACTAACTGGTCCAGCAAGGACTCCTTGAAGGTCTACAACGTTCCCTACTGGGGTGCGGGTTTTTTCAATATCAATGACGCCGGTCATGTGACCGTCTCCCCCGACAAGTCTCGTCCCGAGGCGCGCATCGTGCTGTCCGAGGCCATCGAACAGCTGCGCCAGTCCGGACTGACTACCCCGGTATTGCTGCGTTTCCCCGACATTCTCAAGAGCCGGGTCGATGCGCTGTTCAACGCCTTCGGTCAGGCCATCGAGAAGTCAGGCTATGAAGGGGACTACCTGTGCGTTTACCCGATCAAGGTAAACCAGCAGCGCCGCGTCATCGAGACCATCAGTCAGTCCTACAGCGACAAGCCGCGGCTTGGGCTGGAGGCGGGCTCCAAACCGGAGCTGCTGGCCGTGCTGTCCCATCATCATGAGCAAGGGTCCGTGATCGTCTGCAACGGTTACAAGGACCGCGAATACATCCGCCACGCCCTGCTGGGCAACCTGATGGGCCACAAGGTCTACATCGTGGTGGAAAAACCCTCCGAGCTGGAAATGGTGCTGGACGAGTCAGTTCGCCTCAACATCAAGCCCAACATCGGGGTGCGCGCCAAGCTCGCCTCCACTGGCTCCGGCATGTGGGAATCGAGCGGTGGCTCCATGTCCAAGTTCGGCCTCTCCGCCTCCCAGATCCTGGCGCTGGTGGAGCGTCTGCGCAGCCTCGGCAAGCTGGACTGTCTGCAACTGCTGCACTTCCACCTGGGCTCCCAGATAGCGAACATCCGCGACATCCAGGGCGGCATCCGCGAGTGCGGCCGTTTCTATGCCGAGCTGCGTCGTCTCGGCGTGCCCATCGACGTGGTCGATGTGGGCGGCGGCCTGGGTGTGGACTATGAGGGCACCCGCTCCCAGAGCCACTGCTCCGCGAACTACAGCCTGTCCGAGTACGCCAACAACGTGGTGTGGGGCATCGGCGATGTGTGCCGCGAGTTCGACCTGCCGCACCCGACCATCATCAGCGAGTCCGGCCGTGCCCTGACCGCTCACCACGCCGTGCTGGTCACCAATCTGATTGGTGCCGAAGGGGTGGAAGTGAACGACATCCATGCGCCGGATGAAGACGCCCCGACCATTCTGCAGAACATGTGGAAAGGCTGGCTGGACCTGCGCAGTGAAGACCCCTCCCTGCTGGAGATCTTCCACGACTCGGTGGCGGATCTGGGGGATGTGAACACCCAGTTCACCATGGGTCTCTTGAACCTCGAGCAGCGCGCCTGGGCAGAGATGCTGCACCAGAATACCTGCCTGGCGCTCAAAGAGCTGCTCAACCCGGTCAACCGCAACCACCGCGCCCTGGCCGACGAGCTCTCTGAGAAGCTGGCAGACAAGTGCTTCGCGAACTTCTCCCTGTTCCAGTCCCTGCCCGATGCCTGGGGTATAGGTCAGGTGTTCCCCGTGATGCCACTCACCGGCCTCGAGCGTCCGCTCACCCGCCGCGGCATCCTGATGGACATCACCTGTGACTCCGACGGTCAGGTGGAGCACTACGTCGACGGCCTGGGTGTCGAGAGCACGCTGCCGATGCCGGAGTATGCCGAGAACGAAGAGTGCCACGTCGGCTTCTTCCTGGTGGGTGCCTACCAGGAGATCCTGGGGGATCTGCACAACCTGTTCGGTGATACCCACTGCGCGGAAGTGTGGCTGGACGACGAAGGCAAGATGGACATTCGCAACGTGGTGCGCGGCGACACCGTCGATCAGCTGCTGCGTTACGTCAACATCGACCCCTCAGTGATCCGCGAGAACTACCAGCGGATCGTCTCCCACCCGGCGCTGGACGACGCGACCCGCAAGGCCCTGCTCGACGAGCTGGAGCTGGGTCTGCAAGGCTACGCCTACCTGGAAGACGAATAAGCCAGCGGCTGGTTCGCCCTGTTGGTCAAAAAGACGGGAATAAAAAACGGCGCCTTCGGGCGCCGTTTTTGTTGCCAGGATCTGCCCTGCGGTGATGCACGGGGCGAATACCCGTCTCCATTCGAAGAGCAGGAGTCAGCCCTGGGCCCTGGCAGGCCACAGATCCGGCAGATATCCTCGCCTGCCTGCCGTTTCCCTTGATCCACATCAAATGGGACTCGGACCGGTTATTTTACGGTCAGGAGTGTTGTTGATGGGATGTAACAAAGGGATGTGCATATGGAACTGGAAAGGGACCCGAGATGCTATACCGACGTCTGTATCGACGGTAAGTGGTATCACTACGATCATTGCAGCACCCACGTCTACATGCTGATGGGGGGCGCGGCGCCGAGCCTGCAACTGGCCTGTGAGCCCGGTAGCGAAGAGGAGCTGATCGCCATGCTCCAGCAACTGACCCGCGGCTGAAGCAGGGCTGTCTCATGGCCATCGGGCAACACGCCGCGATGGCCACCTTCTGTTTTTCCTGTCAGCCGTTCGTCTTGCGGCCAAACAGCTTCTTGCCCATCTCCATCAGGGCGCTCGCTGCGGCATAGCTGCTGTCTGACTTGCCCACCTCGTCCGCCACATAAAGGAAGTCTGACTTGTACTTCTCCACCGCCTCCTGGGGGTTGGTGGCATCGATGAAGTCCTCCTGCACCTCGAACCCCTGTGCCAGCAGCTCAGCCTTCTCCGCCAGAAAGCTGGGGGAGGCCATGTCGACATAGGTGTACTGCTGCCGGTTGGAAGCCGGAATGCTGAAAAACTGGTATCTGGCCATCTGTGTTCCTCGCTTGCGCGGCGTTGTCTTGATGTGATCGGCTCTCGCCGAACGGCCCCTTATTTGCCGTCTGTGCAAGGGGTGGAAAGTAACATTCGAGTCTTTGTTGGGCAGCCTATCCCGAGTCAGCGAGAGATGCAATTGGAGAACGTATTCGGGGAAGGGAAGGGGCGAGCGCAGCAGAGGGCAATGGAATAGCGCCTGCGTCAGGTTGGGCTCAGGCGAGCACGCCACCCGCATAGGGATCTCGGTGAGGCTCATCGATGTGGCTGTGGGCCAGCAGCTGTTCCCCCGGCATGGGGCGCCCGAGCAGATAGCCCTGCAGGGTGTCGCAACCGAGCTCGGTCAGCAGGGTGCGCTGCTCGGGGGTCTCCACCCCCTCAGCCACGATGCGCATGTCCAGGGCCTGACCCAGGGCGATGATGGCGGCGATGATGGTGGCATCATCCCCCTCGTGCGTCAGGGTGGCGACAAAGCCCCTGTCAATCTTGAGCTCGTTGGCAGGGAAGCGCTTGAGGTAGAGCAGGCTGGAGTAGCCGGTGCCGAAGTCATCGATGGAGATGCCGAGCCCGAGCTCGGCCAGGCGATTGAGGATGGCCAGGCTCTCCTCGGCGTTCTCCATGGCGGTGGATTCGGTGATCTCCAGGGTGAGGTGGCGCGCCTCGAGCCGGTGGCGACGCAGGGCACCCTCCACCTCTTGCAGCAAACCGGGGCTGGCCAGCTGTATGGTGGAGAGGTTCACCGCCACGCTCCAGTCGTGATGACCCGCTTCCCGCCAGCGGCTCATCTGACGGCAGGCCTCATCCAGTACCCAGTTGCCGATGGGGATGATGAGCCGGGTCTTCTCCGCCAGCGGCAGGAAACGGGCCGGGGAGATGGTGCCATATTCCGGATGCTGCCAGCGCAGCAGCGCTTCGGCGCCAACCACCTGGCCGCTGCGGGCGTGGTACTTGGGCTGATAGTGCAGGACCAGTTCCCCCCGCTCCAGGGCATGGCGCAGCGCCTGTTGCAGCAAAAACTGCTGGTGGGCGTTGGCATTCATGGCGCTGTCGAAGCAGTAGTAGCCGTTGCGCCCTCGCTCCTTGGCGTAGTACATGGCGGCATCGGCGTTGAGGGTCAGCTCGTGCAGGCTGGTGCCATCCTGGGGATAGACGGCGATGCCGATGCTGGCGGTGATGTGCAGGCTGTGATGCTCCCACTCATAGGGCTGGGCCAGGGCGGCCAGCAGGCGCTCGGCGAAGGCCGTGGTCTGGCTCAGGTCCCCCGGCGCCAGTGCCAGCACGAACTCGTCCCCGCCAAAGCGCGAGGCGGTGTCGCTCCCCCCAAGCAGCGCGGTGATCCGCGCCGCCACCTCGGCCAGCAGTAGATCCCCGGTGTGGTGGCCGTGGGCATCGTTGATGATCTTGAAGCCGTCGAGATCGAGAAATAGCAGGGAGAAACTGCGCTGGCTGTGCTGGCACTCCTGGATGCGCTGCTCCAATCGGGTGGCAAACAGCAGCCGGTTCGGCAGCCGGGTCAGGCTGTCATGGAGCGCCAGCTTGATCAGCTCGTCGTGGGCCAGGTGCAAGGAGGTCGAGAGACGGGCGGCGTGGGCATCCAGCATGGAGAGCACCAGGGCGATGGCGAACACCGCCAGGGTCACGATGATGATGATGGTCGCCAGCCACTGGGTATTGAGGCCGGTATAGAGGGCGCCGCACAGGCTCCCCTGTGGGAACTGGGCTGCCGCCATGCCGGTGTAGTGCATGCCGATGATGGCGGCTCCCATCACCAGGGAGGCGACGGCCTTGCGAAAGAAGGCGCGGGGCGTGCTGTTGCGCAGCCGAAACGCAATCCAGAGCGCGGCGCCGGAGGCGAGCACGGCGATCAGGATGGAGAGCGCGAAGAGGCCGCGGTGGTAATGAATGCCGGGATTTATCTTCATGGCCGCCATGCCGATGAAGTGCATGGTGGCGATGCCTGCCCCCATCAGCAGGGCGCCCCCCGCTATGTGGCGCCAGGGCAGCTCGGGGCGGCTCACCAGCCAGAGTGCGAAGGCCGACGAACCGATGGCCGCCACCAGGGAGAGCGAGGTCAGGGTCAGATCGTAGCCCAGCGCGATGGGCAGGTTGAAGGCGAGCATGCCGATGAAGTGCATGGACCAGATGCCGAATCCCATGGCGAAGGCGCCCCCCGTGAGCCAGAGGGCGGCGGCTCCTCCCTGACTCTGGCTCACCCGGCTTGTCATGTTGAGCGCCGTGTAAGAGGCGAGCACCGCCACCAGGATGGAGAAAAACACCAGATCCTGGCTGTAATAACTGTCGAGCATGGGGTGGGTCGCGGTCACTTCATTCACTCTGGGATGGAAAACGGCCTGAGCCATGGCCGGACTGGAGAAGAAAATCGGGCTGGGGATTGTACACCAGGGGCGTCCCAAATCGCCCAGCTATACGCACCAAAATGGACCCTGGATCAGCGTAAAAGCACTGAATTTATCCCTTGATGGCAAGGCCCTCCCGCGCCCTGTCCAAAGGCGGGTTCCAAATTTTCCCGTTTGGAAAACAGGGGCATGGAAAATCTGGGAATAGATAGCTCCGGTCGTGACCTGCTATTGAAATACGGCTCAGGGAGAGTCCTGGAGCTGCTTTGTAGTGCTGGCCCCTCCATTCATGTGAGGCGCTTTGGACGTGGTGCTTGTTGCCGTACAGTTGCGTTCACCATGACCATTGGGATGTGATGTCACAGTGCCATATAGGTATCTGGCTTCGTCTGCGCCTTGGTTGACCCGACACATCTGTTATCATGCGTCTCCCGCTTTCGTTATCTCGTTGAACCTGCAGGAGAAAGCATGTCTCGAACCCTCTATTTGCTGCGCCACGGCCAGACCCGTTACAACGCCGAATTGCGGTTGCAGGGACGCTGCAACTCGGATCTGACCGCTAGGGGCGAAGCCCAGGCCCTCGCCATGGGGGCCCGCCTGGCAGATCTCCTGGCTGAGCCCGCGTGCTGGACCCTCTATGCCAGCCCCCTTGGTCGTGCCCGTCAGACGGCGGAGCGGGTATGCCAGCAGCTTGGCTTGGATAAGGAACGCATCGTGTGGGACGAACGGCTGGTGGAGCTGGGCATGGGGGAGTGGGAGAGCCGCCGGGTTCCCGAGCTGTTGGCGGCCCATCCTGAGCTCGATCTGGAAGAGCCGGATTGGTATCTGCAGGCCCCGAATGGAGAGAGCTTCCAGAGCATTCAGCGCCGGGCCCAGGCATGGCTGTAGGACGAAGGCATTGCCAAGCATGCCATCGTCGTCTCCCACGGTCTCTTTGGCGCCATGCTGCGCGGTGCCTATGCCGATCTGGATTACATCACCACCTGGACACAAGAGCTGCCGCAGGATGCCTTCTTCAAGCTCAGTGGCGGCCGCATAGAGCGGATTTCCTGCTGACCACGCGAAGACGGCCCGCCCTTGACGGGCCCTGTTGTGATTGCTCGTTCAGCCAACCGCCAATTTGGCAGCTTCTTTCCACATAAAGGGCGGCATCGGGGTAGTGAGACGCCATTTAATGTTCATTGGTTGGCTTCCGCTATGAGTGACGTACTCCACCTCACCAAAATTCACAAAGCCAAGGGTGCGGCCAAATTCATCCTTGCTCTGCTCACGGACGAACAAAAACAAGCGCTTACCCTCTGCTCTGTGGTTTATGTAACTCAGACCTTTACCCCGCTCGGGACGAGCGCTATTTTGGCTCTGCCAATGAAACAGCGACTCGTTGATGGCGTAGTCGTGATAACGGGTGGTGGGGGAGAAGTGCTGCTCCGTTTTGTTCAGAGTCACGAACAGCAACTCGATATTTTGCTCTGCGATGACATATACCCCTTCGCGAGCAGGGGGTTGCTGCGCGAAGGTGGTCGCGCCAAAGCCAACCAGCACCTGCTCTCTGGCATAGCGAGCATGCAGTTGCAGCGGATTACCGGGAAGATCTGGCATGGCTCGTTGTTCGTGCTGCACCCGGTTGATCAGCATGGGCAACAGGTCTGCCAACTCGGCCCTTAACGCTGGTTGATTGAGTTGTTTCAGGCTGTGCGCCAAGGAGCTAAAGCCTGCGTTGGGGCCGCTCTGTTGCCAGAAGTCGTAATGGCACATCAAGGCCATGCGCTCATCGTACTCGGTCGTTAAGGTAAAGGCCTCTTCCAACAAGGTTTGTAAGAAGTTCAAGTAATGGAGCGCATCGCAGCCCAATAGCCTGGTTTTGATGGCCCGGGTGTAGAGGGTAGATAGCTTCTCATCGCTCATTTCAGAAACGCTATTGTTGTGGGCCTGTTTGACCAAGGCGCTCCAATTGCCGCGCTTGTAGATCTCCTCAAGGCTGATGTGAGGGTAAAACTTCAAAAAGTTCGCCAGCGTCAGCGGTAAATCACAGTCCTGTGAGAAACGGCGGATCAGGCCCATGAGGCGCGAGGTATTGAGGGTCGCCTTCTTGATATTGCTCAGGATTAACTCTTGGGTCTGTTTTGAGAGCTCGATGCGACAACCCAAGGGGGCGTGAGGGAAGCCCTGTTTGATTTCGTGGCTGATCGCCTTATTGGTTTTACCCACCAGTGCCCGGAATTTCTGGGCAAAGTCATATTCCGCATGGGCATTGCCAACAAAGTCTAACACGGTGCAGCACTCTTTATCGCTCGCCAGCCGCAGGCCCCGCCCTAATTGCTGCAAGAAGATGGTGAGGCTTTCCGTTGGTCTTAAAAACAGCAAGGTATCGACTTCCGGGATATCAACCCCTTCGTTGAAGATATCCACCACGCAGAGAATATTGATAACGCCGGAACGCAAATCTTGTTGTTTACTATGCCGCTCGTCTCGGTTATCGCTGGTGAGGATGTCAGTCTTGATGCCCTTCAATAGAAATGCCTTGCGCATAAAGTCGGCATGTTCACGGCTCACACAAAATGCCAGTGCTTTGATCTTGGTAATATCGGTGACGATCTCATAGAGGCTCTGGACTATCTTCTGTACCCTCTGTTGATTGTGGGTATAGATATTGGTGAGCTCACTAATGTCATAACGGCCATTTTTCCAAGTCACTTGGCGCAAGTCAGTATCATCATCGATGCCAAAATATTGGAACGGACAGAGATGGCGACGATTAATGGCCTCTGGCAAACGGATCTCTGCTGCGATCACACCACAAAAGTCAGCGAGAATATCACCGCCATCATGGCGCTCTGGTGTTGCGGTCAATCCCAACAGAATGTGAGGATCAAAGGCGGCGAGCAAACCACGATAACTGGCCGCCGCAATATGGTGAACCTCATCAATGACGATGTAATCGAAATAGTCTGGGCTAAGGCGCAACGTAGCCATTTGATTATTCAAGGATTGCACTGAGGCAAACAGTTGATGGTAGTGGGTTGGCACGGCCCCACCGACCAAGAGTTCACCAAAATGAGATTGCTTGAGCACACCGCGGTAAGAGGCCAATGCTTGGCGCAAGATCTCCTCTTTGTGGGCGACAAACAGAAACTTGGCGTCGGGTTTGGTTTTCAGAAAACGCGCAAAATCAAAGGCGGAGATCAGGGTTTTGCCCGTCCCAGTGGCAGCCACCACCAAGTTACGAAAGCGCTGGTGTAAAGCGCGCTCCATCGCCAATTGCTCAAGGATCTCCTGTTGATGGGGAAATGGCGTGAGATCAAAGAAATAGGCAGGGCTATTTTTGTCCCCATCCCCACGGGCATCTTGCAGCGCATGCTGTAATTTTGTACGGCTTTCGAGCTTGCCATCAAACAGCTCAAAATCATCGGATTCCCAATAGGTTTCAAAGGTACTCAGGAATTTCTCGATAATATGCGGGATCTCTTGCGAGGTGATTTTTAGGTTCCACTCCAAGCCACTGGTGAGGGCAGAGTGAGAGAGATTGGATGAACCTATATAGCCGGTATGAAAGCCGGTATTCCGGCAAAAGAGATAGCTCTTGGCATGCAACCGCTCGCGCTGGGTGTTATAGCTGAGTTTGACTTCGGTATTGGGTAGGCTGGCTAAAAATTCAACCGCCTTGGCGTCGGTTGCCCCCATATAAGAGGTGGTAATCACTTTTAATTGGCGGCCGCTGCGAGTGAACTCCTCCAGCTCATGACGGAAAATACGGATACCTGCCCATTTGATAAATGAGACCAGCCAGCAGATGCTATCTGCCGATAATATCTCCCGTTTAATCTCCGACTCCATCGATAAACCCGCATTACTGCCGCAGAACAGCTCACTTTGCGTTAGACCTGTCAGAGGGAAAACATCTTCGGCATATTGCTTTAAATTGGCTGAG
The DNA here is from genome assembly GCF_020423125.1 of Aeromonas media. Lineage (NCBI taxonomy): Bacteria > Pseudomonadati > Pseudomonadota > Gammaproteobacteria > Aeromonadales > Aeromonadaceae > Aeromonas > Aeromonas media. The sequence continues at coordinate 2,923,597 of NZ_CP075564.1, read as the reverse complement.
ATGGGGTTATCCAACTGGTAGAGCGCCGTCAGGATTTTCCCCTGACTATCGATGAGATTCTCGCCAATAAAGTCTGGGTCTTGTGTGCGATCCTTTAGCCAAAGCAATAACTGGTTGGCCAGTTCAATTTGCCGTTGCAGCTGATCCTCTCCAGTGACCGAACCCACCGCATATTCCAAAACCCGACTCAGAAATCGTGATAACCAGACAGCCGCTTCGGCAGGCTCAAGTTGGCGTTCCCCGACGTAAAAGCGCTCACGGTCGAGTCGAGATGTCAGCAGTTGAGTAATGAGTTGTTCATAAATACCGCATTGTTGCATCGCACACTGGCCTTGAACGTTGTACAGGAGGGTGGCGAGCAGAGTATCATTTTTTCCAACCAAATCAGTAAGCTGTTGTCGCTTGTTACTCGTTTGAAAATCGGCCCGATTTTTCGTGATACAGCTCGGCAGTGACAACCACAGGGAGGTGGTGATGGATCCGGTTTCTTACCTTTTTTCGGCTTATCTCAATCTGGTGCAGCAGCAGGTGACGGATATCTATGGCACCGAGGTCAAGGCGCTGGTGGTGCCATATGAGGGGGAGCAAGTTCCCTTCTCTTATCAGCTCTGGCAGATCAAACAGAACAGCGTCTGCCGTCCCTATGAGCAGGATGTGCGGCGCTTCAGTCAGTGCACGGTCAAGGCGCAGGCGCTGTTTGGCAAGTTGTGCGATGAGTTGTCGCGCCAGGATGACAGCAGTTGGCAGCTCCCTAAGTTCCGCACCATGTACTGCTCGGCTGCTGTCGGCTATCGCCCCATGATTGCGGAGATCGCCGATGCCAAGCAGAGCCCGGCGAAGCTCGCGGAGCGGGCCTGCAATCAGGCCATTCTGGCGGCCATGGAGAGCGAGGACGAAGCACTGCTGGCCCAACGAGACAAGGCCTGCGCCGCCGTACGATAAGGTGTATTTCCCTGATAAAAGAAATGGTTAGGGATAATGGATGTGCGCCAAGGCACAGTCTCTGCCAAGGGGACTGGGTATGATGGGGTGGCAATCACCACCACAGGGAGCATGCATGATCAGCCATATCGACCATCTGGTATTGACGGTGAGCGACATCGAGCGGGCGGTAGCGTTTTACAGCGGCGCCTTCAAGATGGAGCCCATCACCTTCGGGGCGGGGCGCCGGGCCCTGCGTTTTGGCAACCAGAAGATCAATCTGCAATTGCTGGGGGAGGAGCGGCGCAACCGGGCTCAGGTGGGCTCGGGGGATCTCTGCCTCATCACCCGCTGGCCCCTGGATCAGGTGATGGTCCAGCTCGCGAGCCAGGGGGTCGAGATAGTGGAGGGGCCGGTGACAAAAAGCGGTGCCTGCGGCCCCATCGAATCGGTTTATTGCCTGGACCCGGATCAGAACCTCATCGAGATCAGCCGCTATCGCTGAGTGCCTCTGGCGCGTCACAACGGGTTTATTCCCCCTTGGCGAGGAGTCTGCGCAGCAGAGGGCGCAAGGTGAGCACCATGCCGATGAAGAGCAGCAGATAGCCCAGGGGCAGCAGGGCAAAGGGCTCGTGCAGGAACCCCTGTGCATCCACTGTGGTGCCAAGCAGGTTGAAGGCCACAAAGCAGCCGAGCCCGGCCAGGAGCAGGAGGGCGCCTATGGTCGTTGTCATCTCGTTGTCCTCGTTCGCGCATGAAAGAGGAGTGAGGGTGTCATGGCTGGGTGAAGTGGGCGTGAAGTAGCGCCGGGCATGCAACCTGCGATCGCCCAGATTAAAGCGACAGCGATGCATCTAACACAACAGGGCAGCCATGGGCTGCCCTGTTGCTTTGTGGGGCGTTTCGGGGAGTGGCGGGAACTAGCAGACCCCTTGCGCCAGCATGGCGTCGGCCACTTTGACGAAGCCGGCGATGTTGGCGCCGCTTTCGTAGTTCACATGGCCGTCATCCTGGCCCTGATCCACCTGGCCGTAGCGCACGCAGGTGGCGTGGATGCTGGTCATGATCCCCTTGAGGCGGGCGTCCACCTCCTCCCGGGTCCAGGAGAGGCGCTGGGCATTCTGGCTCATCTCGAGACCAGAGGTGGCAACCCCGCCTGCGTTGGCGGCCTTGCCTGGGGCGAACAACACCCGGGCGTCGTGGAAGAGGCGGATGGCGGCGGCGCTGGAGGGCATGTTGGCCCCCTCGGCCACCAGCTGCACGCCATTCGCGATCAGGGCGGCGGCATCCGATGCATCCAGCTCGTTCTGGGTGGCGCAGGGGAGGGCGACGTCGGTCGCCAGGTGCCAGGGGGTGCGACCAGTGAAGAACTCCAGCCCCAGCTCATGGGCGTAATCCGCCACCCGCTTGCGCTGCTCGTTTTTAAGCTCCATCAGGCGTGCCAGCTTCTCGGGGGTGAAGCCGTCGGGATCATAGACGGTGCCGCCGGAGTCGGAGGCGGTGATGACACAGGCGCCGAGCGCCATCGCCTTCTCGATGGCGTACTGGGCCACGTTGCCCGAGCCCGACACCGAGACCCGCATGCCATCGAGGGACTGGCCGCGATGGGCCAGCATGGCCTCGACGAAGTAGAGCAGGCCGTAGCCGGTGGCTTCCGGGCGGATCAGGCTGCCGCCAAAGGAGAGTCCCTTGCCGGTGAAGACGCACTCGGCGCTGTTGGTGAGCTTCTTCATCATGCCCGCCATGTAGCTCACCTCACGCCCGCCGACCCCGATGTCACCGGCCGGCACGTCTGTGTTGGCCCCGAGGTGGCGATAGAGCTCCAGCATCAGCGCCTGGCAGAAGCGCATCACCTCTCCCTCGCTCTTGCCCTTGGGATCGAAATCGCTGCCCCCCTTGCCGCCGCCCATGGGCAGGGTGGTGAGGGCATTCTTGAAGGTCTGCTCGAAGGCGAGGAATTTGAGCACCGAGAGATCCACCGAGGGGTGGAAGCGCATGCCTCCCTTGAAGGGACCGATGGCGCTGTTGTGCTGAATGCGGTAGCCACGGTTCACCCGCACCTGACCCTGGTCATCGACCCAGCTCACCCGAAACTGGACGAGGCGCTCGGGCTCCACCAGCCGCTCCAGCAGGCCGTGTTGCAGGTAGCGGGGGTGACGCTCCACATAGGGCCAGATAGAGGCGACGACCTCACTCACCGCCTGGATGAACTCGGGTTGGTGGGGGTTGCGGCTGGCCACCTGGGCCAGGAATGCCTCCTGAGAGAGGGAATGACTCATCTGTAACTCCTGTAATAAAGGGAAATTGGCCTCTTGCCAGAGAAGGGTCGGCGCCGCACCCCGCTTTATATTCGACGGTGAAAGTGAATGCGGATAAAAATTTGTTTCGTGGCGGTAATTGCCGACAATGATGGCGGTGACGCCGCTACATGGCCGACACGAACGTGATAATTCGCGCTGACGAAAATCTTTTTATGCATTTTTAGTCAATAAATAGCAAGTTTTAGTTCATCCCTCTCTATGGGTATCCTTCGACGCTCTCTGCGATCGCTGGCTTGTCGCTCATTGCTGGGTTGGGGAGAGGAGGGCGGGAGCATGGGCAAGATGGGGCGGATGGCAGGATCCGATGCACGGGGCGGGGCAAGGGATGGCGCAATATGCTACTGTAGCGGCGTTTTTTTGAAGAAAGGGCGGCCTTGCCCTTTTGAAGAGACTGATTGCAGGCGCTTTTTGTAGATTCTTTTTGTAGATGGACATGTATGCAGACTAACCCGACCATGACCTGGCTGACTGAGCCGCCACTTCTTTTGAACTCCACTATCTGGCAGGTGACCCATGCTGGCCGATGAATCCATGCGCCTGAACAAATACATCAGCGAGAGCGGCATCTGCTCCCGTCGTGAGGCCGATCGTTTTATCGAGCAGGGCCATGTCTACATCAACGGCAAGCGGGCCGGGATCGGCGATCAGGTATTTGCCGGGGATCTGGTCAAGGTCAACGGTCAGGTGATAGAGGCGCGGGAGGCGGACAGCCTGGTCTTCATCGTGCTGAACAAGCCGGTGGGCATCGTCTCCACCACGGAGGCGGGGGAGAAAGACAACATCGTCGACTTCGTCAACCACAGCACCCGCATCTTCCCCATAGGGCGCCTCGACAAGGACTCCCAGGGGCTCATCTTCCTCACCAACCACGGGGATCTGGTGAACAAGATCCTGCGGGCGGGCAACGATCACGAGAAAGAGTACCTGGTGACCGTGGACAAGCCGGTGACCGACGAGTTTATCCGGGGCATGGGGGCCGGGGTGCCCATCCTCGGCGCCGTCACCAAGAAGTGCAAGGTGAAACGAGAAGCCCCCTTCGTATTTCGTATCACGCTGGTACAGGGGCTGAACCGCCAGATCCGCCGCATGTGCGAGCACTTCGGCTTCGAGGTAACCAAGCTCGAGCGCATCCGCATCATGAACGTCAGCCTCAAGGGGTTGCCGGTGGGGGAGTGGCGCGACCTTACCGACGACGAGCTGATCGAGCTGTTCAAGCTGATTGAAGACTCCTCCTCCGAGGTGAAACCGGCCAAGGGGGAGAAACCCAAGACCCCGGCGGCGCAAACCACCAAACCGGCTCAGGGGAAGAAGCCGCGCCGCGACGACGATCACGAGATTGGCGGGCGCCCCAATGTGCCGGGCCCGGAGGCCTTCGAGAAGAAGAGCCCCGCAGGCAAGGGCGGCGCAGGCAAGGGAGTAGCTGCTAAAGGCGCCGCTGGCAAGGGGGCCCCGACCAAGGGGGGCAAGCCGACCACTGCGGGCAAACCGCGCACCAACCAGGGTGGACGGCAGAAGAAGGGGCGCTAAGGCGCCCCGTCACTCGCTTTTCAACTTGCTCAATACACCGGCCCTAGGCCGGTGTATTGCTTTGTGCCGTCTGGCCCCGTTGGCTGACAGGAGCCGCAGGCTGTCGCATCACGCGGGCGTAGTGGCGCGGATCCAGATGCAGTACCAGCAGGCTCATCAGCGCCAGCCCCCCCAACTGCCACTGCCAGGCGCTGGCAAAGTCGCCGCTCAAGTGATGCAGGCGGGCCGCCACCCAGGGGCCCGTGGCCGCCAGGATGAAGCCAAACCCCTGCATCAGGGCGCTGAGGCTGCCGGCGCGCCTGGGGTCTGGCAGGTGATCCAGCGCAATCACCATGATGAGGGAGAAGCTGCCGCCAAGTCCGGCGCCGCACAGCAGGCACCAGAGGATGGGGGCGACTTCTGGGGCGAGCCAGAGGCCGCCAAAGCCCGCCACCTGCGCCGCGATGGCGAGCCCCATCCAGGGGCGCCTGTCCAGCTTGCGCGCCGCCAACAGCGGCAGACCCAGGCCGCTCACGGTCTGGGCCAGGGCCAGCCAGGCCACCAGCTCGCCCCCCTGCTGGGTGCTCCACCCCAGCGCCAGGTAGGCGGGGGCCAGCCAGGCCACGACGATGCCGTAGCCGCTGTTGATGATGCCAAAGCAGGCGATCAGCAGCCAGGCGCGGGGCAGCGCGATCAGCCGCTGCTCCCCAGATACGGGGGAGTGCTGCGTGGCGGCGGGCAGGCGCACCCGCCAGCCGAGCCAGACCAGGGCCAGCAGCACCGGCAGGCTCCACAGGGCCAGCGCCCGGGACCAGTCGAGGTGCACGGCGACCCTGGGGGTGAGCACGGCGCCGAGCGCCCCGCCCCCCATCATGCAGGCCGAGAAGATCCCCATCACCAGAGGCACCTTGCCCGCGAAAGCCCCCTTGATGAGGCCGGGCAATGTCCCCTGTACCAGGGCCGACCCCAGACCGCACAGGGCGGCGCTGGCGATGAGCAGGGTGCCGCTCGCGAGATCGAGGCGCAGGGCGCTGCCCAGCATCAGCAGCAACAGGGCCGTGCCGAGCAAGGGGCGCGGCCCGGTCTTGTCGAGCAGGGACAGGGTAAGCAGGACGCCGACCCCGATCAGCAACAGTGGCAGCAGGGTGACCCAGGCCAGCCTGTCCATCCCGAGCGCCAGTTGGGCATCTATCTCCCCCGCCAGGGGGCCGATGGCGGTGAGGAAGGGGCGCAGATTGATGCCAATCAGCACCACCAACACCAGCAGGGCGCCGCTGCCGGAGGGAAGCGGGCGCTTAACCATGGGACTGGGGGCCGTAGAGGGCGGCGGCCGAGATGGGGCTTGGCAGCTTGATCAATGGCAGGGGCGGCGGGCAGAGCGGCAGGCGCAGCGCCGCGTAAGCCGCGCTGCTGTCAAAGCCGAAGGGGGCCGCGCCTTCATTGTCGAAGGCGTAGTAGACGGCACTGATGCCGTTCATCACCAGGGCGCACAGGCACATGGGGCAGGGGTGGCCGCTGGCGTAGACCACGGCGCCCTTGAGCGGCCCATGTTGGCTGGCGGTGCGCAGCGCCTCCAGCTCAGCGTGGCGGGTGGGATCCCCCGCTTCCAGCATACGGTTGACGGCGCTCGCCACCAGCTGATTGTCTCGCACCAGCAGGGCGGCGAAGGGGCGGCCCCCCTGCTGACGGTGGGTCAGTGCCAGCTGAAGGGTCTGTTCCAACCACCCTTGATGGCTGGGGGCCGAGACGGTGGTGAGGGCGTTGACGGGGCGTGTTCCGGACTGGGGGGGCTGTGACATGGATTTTCCTGGCAAAAGAGAGGAGTGACGGCAGCCTAACGGGGCCGCAAGTCATTTGGAAATTAAATGATAAAATGACTTTCAGTGATTTTATAAATGGAGCCATCCCATGGAGCGACCCTTGCTGGATCCCCACCTGCTGCAGAGCTTTGTCGCCATCGTCGAGACCGGCAGCTTCACCCGAGCCGGCGAGCGGATGCATCTGACCCAGTCCACCATCAGCCAGCAGATGCGCCGCCTCGAGCAGCAGCTCGGTTGCCCGCTGCTCGACAGATCCGGCCGCCAGGTGGTGACCACGGCCCAGGGGGAGACCCTGCTCGGGCTGGCGCGCCGCATCCTGGGGCTGCTGGCCCAGGCGGGAGATCGGGTGGGGGAGACGAGCCTGCCCCTGCGCCTCGGGGTGCCGGAGGATTTCGCCGCCGGTGCCATGACGGCGGTGCTGGCGGCCTTCGCCCGGCAATACCCCGAGGTGAGGCTGGAGGTGCAAAGCGATCTCAGCCACGCCCTGTGGCAGGCCTTCGAGGCGGGGGAGCTGGATCTGGCGCTGATCAAGCAGGGGCAGGGGGAGCCCATCGCCCGCTGGCGCGAGCCGCTCGCCTGGGTCGACAGCCGCGACTGGCCCGCGGGGGAGCGGGATCCTGTTCCCCTGGTGGTGTTTCCGAACGAAGGCCTCTACCGGCGCCAGATAACCGACGCCCTGGATGCCAGGGGCATTGCCTGGCGCATCGCCTACGTGAGTGCCAGCCTCGCCAGCCTGCAGGGGGCGGTGAGCGCGGGCATAGGGGTGAGCCTGTTGCCCGCCCGCTTGCTGCAACCCGATCAGGTGGAGCTGACGGATTGGCCCGCGGTGCGTTCGGTGGAGCTGGCCCTGCACCTGGGGGCAGGGGGCAGTGAGCCCCTCAGCCGGTTGTGCGAGGCCCTTATCGCGCTCTGTGACGAGGTAATGGGGGAGGAGGCAATCGTACCGTGCTGAGCAGGGCAGCGCGGCGCCGAACAGTGCCGTGTTGAGACGTGCCCTGCGAAGGCCACTTTCGTCTCAGCCCCTCAGGCCAGGGCTTGCCTCGGTACCACGGCGAGCCAGACTTCCACCTCCCCGCAGCCGCTCTTTGGGTCAAATTTGTCGCCGTAGCGCTCAAAGTCCGGCTTGTGGGCGGACTCATAGTCCGAGTGTGCCAGCCAGTCCAGCGCCTGTTGCCAGGTGTGCGGCAGGGCATCCACATGGCCCAGATGGCGAAAGACCGCATAGGTCTGGGGGGCGATGCGCATCCGGCCAAGCCCGGGGGGGAGCACCTCCAGGGCGGCGACCTCGACCGCGCACATATATTCGCAGCCGCTCTCGTCGGCGCCGCAGATGACGCCGTAGGCGTGCTCCCCCAGCTGACCCGGCAGGGGGCCAAGGGCGCTGAAGTCACGCCACTGGCCACCGAAGTCACCGTGCTGGAAGTCGTGATGGCGACGTAGGCCGCCAAGCAGCATGGCGTTGCCGGTTTCGAAGCGAACGGGGTCTGACATGGTGCCTCCTGGGTTGTAGGAGAAGGGTTGAAGGGAAAGAGGTGAAGGGACAGGGTCGAGGTGAGCGCGTCAGTGCGCCCGACCTTCCTCACGCTTGCGCTCATAGTCCTGGCGAACGATGGCGAGCGCCGCCAGGACGAGATCCGGGGCAATCTGGTTGGTTTCCAGCAGTTCTATCAGATCCACCGCGAGTTTGACCTCGGGCGGTGCAGTTTCCAGTGACATCTTGGTTTCTCATGGGGCAGCGTGGTCGCCATTATAGCGCCCCAGGTGGTGAAGACACGCCTCGGCTGCCGGGGTTTGACGGGTGTCACATGTGCTGGCGCATCTCCTTGTCGAGCTCCTCGCGCAGGGTCATCAGCTTCCTGGCGTACTGCTGCAACTGCAGATCCTGCTCGCTCACCGGCTGCCATTGGGGCACAGGACTCGGTTTGCCGTGCTCGTCCATGGCCACGAAGATGATGATGCAGTGGGTGGTCTTGTGACGCGCAGGGTCAGTGGGGTGGCGGCTGTAGACGTCTACCGCCAGGTGCATGCTGGTGGTGCCGGTGTGGATCACCTTGGCGTGCACCTCCACCAGCTGGCCTATCTGGATGGGGCGTAAAAAACGGATGCCCCCCACATAGACGGTGACGGCATAGCCGCCACACCAACCGGCGGCGCAGGCATAGCCGGCCTGATCGATCCACTTCATCACCATGCCGCCATGGACCTTGCCTCCGAAGTTGACGTCGGCCGGTTCGGCCAGAAATTGCAGGGTCAGTTCGCGGGGTGGGATCATGCTCTCTCCTCGGCTTATTGCCGGTAACTCTTGCGATAGGCCTCGGCCTGCTGGCAGGCGGGCACCTTGGAAAAATCGGGGCGCTTGTTGCCCTCGCGCTGGCCGAAGCTGGCAAACTCCTGCTGGCAGCGGGTCGTTTTGCCCCCCTCCTTGATGCAGGTGTCGATGCGCTGCTGTCGGCCCTGCACGATCAGCAGTTGCTGGGCGTCGGAACAGGCCCGATCCAGCCCGGCTTGATGGGTTTCCCGATCCTGCTCTATGGCGAGCAGGCCGCTCGACAGGCTGCTGGCGAGCAGCAAAATGACCATCTTCATCATGCTTTGTCTCCTTGTGGGGGCGTCCTGTTATGACCAGGGCTATGCCCCCCAGAATGCCCAGTGATGACAATAACAACCGCAGCGACCAGGACTCATCCAACCAGATGATCCCGGCCAGCGCCGCAAGCAGGGGCACCAGCAGCTGGACGCTGGCGGCCAGGGTGCGTCCCAGTTGGGGCAGCACCAGATACCAGAGCGCATACCCAAGGCCGGAGGCGAGGGCCCCCGAGGCCAGGGCGTAGCCAATGGCCGCCGGGCTGGCCTCAAGCCGGCCAAGCAGCAGGTAGAGCAGCGCCGCCGGCAGGCTGGCCCGCAGGAAGTGACCGGCATTGGCGGCGATGGGATCGGCAAAGCGTGAGGCCCGCAGGGTATAGCAGGCCCAGGCGATGCCGGCGCCTATCATCAGGGCCGCCCCCAGGGGATCCGGCGCCCGGATGCCGGGCAGCAACAGCAATACCAGCCCTGCCATGGCGAGCAGCAGGCCAGCCCACTGGCGCAGTGGCAGGGACTCTCCGCGCAGCAGGGGCGGTGCCAGCATGCTGAGCTGGACGGCGGCAAACAGCAGCAGGGCACCGGTGCCTGCGGTCAGGGTGAGATAGGCGAACGAGAAGGCGGCGCCATAGGCGATGAGCGCGAGGGCACCCCCCCAGTCTCCCTGGCGCGGCGACTGGTGGCGAACCCGGCACAGCAGGATCAGCATCAGGGCGCCGCTGGTCAGCCGCAGCAGGGTAAACAGGGCCGGATCCATCCGCTCTTCGAACAGAGCGAGGCGGCAGAGTACCGAATTGGCAGCGAACGCAGTGAGCGTCAGCAGGGTCAGCAGCAACAGGCGGGGCAGTGGCATCCATTCACCTTGAGTTCAGTGGGCGCGGCACAGCATGGTATTTCATGCAAATGAGGAGGCCCTATGAAACAGATGCTGGAGCAATTGATGGGAGCTGGCAAGGGCTGGCTCAACGATGGTGGTGACACGCGCAAGGCCCAGATGAAAGGCATGGCCCAAGGGGGGCTGGCCGCCGGAGCCATGGCGCTGCTGCTTGGCAACAAGAATATACGCAAATACGGGACCAAGGTGGCGGCGGTGGGTGGGGCGGCCGCCCTCGGCGGTCTGGCCTACAAGCTCTATCAGGACTGGCAGCAGAACCAGAGTGCGCCAGCGGCCGGCACGCCCCATCCCCTCAACGAGCTGGCGGGCGCCGAGCTGGATGCCCGAGCCAGCTTGCTGGTGCGCGCCATGGTGGCCGCGGCCCGGGCCGACGGTCATATCGACGATGCCGAGCGGCTGAAGATCCAGCAGTACCTGACCGAGCAGGGCCAATCCGATGCCGCTCGCTGGATTGACGCCGAGCTGGCCCGCCCGCTGGATCCGCAAGCCCTGGCCCGGGAGGTCACCGACATGGAGCAGGCCACCGAGGTCTATCTCGCCTCCCTGCTCGCCGTCGAGGTGGATCACTTCATGGAGCGCGGCTATCTCGACGAGCTGGCCCGGGCCTTGAAGCTCGATGACAGCCTGAAAACCAGCATAGAACGCCAGGTGGCCCAGCTGGGTGCACCGGGTTGAGCCCTTGCTGCCATCAGGATTGTTCACAAGGCCCCGTTACGGGGCCTTGTGGTTTGTTGCCATCCGTTTAGCCATCCTGAATGGATACATTCGGCGCTTCACCTTGGTGCCGACTCCTCCTATGATGAACCCTTCCCCAGGCCTTGGGGTCAGTTCGTCAGCCAAATGCAAGGAGCACCCATTGGAAATACGCAAGGCAACCGAGCAGGATCTCGACGCCATTGTCGAGCTGGATCGGCAGATAGGGCAGATCCACTTCGAGCAGGCTCCCGAGGTGTTCTGCCCTCCCTCTTCACGGCAGCGGGCGTTTCTGCTGGACGCCATCCAGAGCGAGGGGCGACTGTTTTGTGTCGCCGTGGTGGAGGGGGTGGTCGCGGGGTTTCTGACTGCCCGAATCGATATCAATGAAGCCATTCCGTTTCTTACCAAGCTGCCCGTCTGTCGGATCACGACCGTGGTGGTGGATGAGCACCACAGATCCCGTGGCATAGGCAAGGCACTGATCGCCCATTGCGATGGCTGGGCCAAGGCCCGCGACGCAAGCCAGATCCGGCTGGAGGTGATGTCATTCAATGACAGAGCCAGGTCGCTTTACGAATCCCTTGGCTTTACCCGGCAGTCTGAAACGTACGCCAGATAGCCCGACACCGGTGAATAAACAAGGCCCCATTATGGGGCCTTGTTGTTGCTGTTGTTGAAAGTGCAGCGCGTGGTGAAAGTGCTGCGATCGTGCTTAGCTCTCCGCCGGCCAGGGGCCGAGCTCGATACAGTGGCCACGATAGAGCGGGTGTTCGCTCCCCGTCGCCATCACCAGCAGTTCGCTGCTCTGTTTGAGCTGCTGCCATTCGGTGGGGGTCATCAGGCGGCCCGCCATGACCTCCCCGAGGGGGGCGAGGGGCACCAGCTTGGCCGATTCTCGATCGCGCATCCAGAGCATGGCGTCGGCGGGCAGGCGCAGCGGGTTCGCCAGATTCTGTTGCAAGCGGATGCTGGACTGACCCGGCCGCTTGCCCTGATAGGCCACCAGCACGAAGGGGACCTCCTCGCCCGCGGAGGACATCGTGGCCAGGTAGCGCACCGGCTGGATGGGCGCGGAGTGCCAGGGAAGCAGCGGTTGGAGCCATACCCCCAGCAGCAGGGAGGCAGCCATGGCGAGCGGCCACCACAGGCGGTTGGGTCCGGGCTTGGGGGAGATCCCCTGCGCTATCCCGTGCCAGATCTGGCGGGGCAGGGGCGGGGCGGGTTGAGGTTGGCGCAGCAGAGGATCCAGATGTTGCTGCCACTGTTCAATCCACTGCCACCAGTCAGGATCGCGGGCCATCAGGCGGCTCATCCTGGCCTGCACCCGCGGGCTCAGGGTACCCAGCACATACTCGCCGGCGAGCCGCTCGCGCAGGGCGGGGTCTCGATAGCGTTTGGGGGTCATTGAGTCAGGCATAGCTTGAGCTCCTCCAGTCCGCGCCGGATCCAGGACTTGACCGTGCCGAGCGGGGTCTGGGTGTGGCTGACTATCTCCTGGTGGCTCAGGCCGTGCCGATAAGCGAGCACGATGGCGTTGCGCTTGTCGGCACAGAGCCGTCCGAGGCAATGCTCGAGGGAAAAAGAGGGGGACAGCCCCTCTGTCTCCTGGCCGGGCTTCTCCTCCCAGGACTCATCCAGTGGGGTCTCCCCGTGGCGTTTCTTCGCCCTCAGTGCGTCGATGGCCAGATGGCGCATGCACTGGCAGAGCCAGGCCCAGGGATAGTCGACGGGATAGGCGCTCTGACCGTGCCAGATCTTCAAAAAGCCCTCCTGCAGGATGTCTGCGGCCCACTGCTTGTCCTTGAGCAGGGCGTGGAGCATGGCATACAGAGGCTGGCCCGTCAGCCGGTAGAGCGCTTCAAATGCCTGCTTGTCCCTCTGCTGGCTGCGGGCGAGCAGGTGGGCAAGTTGCTGGTTGTCGATATTCACTCAGACCTCATAGTTGGACGCGGTGCCAGACATTCTTCACGCCATCCCCGCTGCTCTGGCCGGGCTGCTCATCCTTGATCCAGCGATAGAGCGGTTGGCCACGGTAGCTCCATTGATAGTTGCCATCGTCGCGCAGGATCAGGCTGATGCCGACGTCTGCCGCGCTGCCGACGCCCGCCTTGGCCTGCTCCGCGCTGGCCAATGCTGGCGGCCACTTTTCGGCGCACTCAGCATAACAGGTTGATTTTCCTTGGGCATCCTTGTCGAAGCGGTAGAGGCTGAAGCCCTTGGCATCGACCAGATAGGTCTTGCCGTTCTCGGTCATCCGGGCGATGGGCAACTGCTCGGCCCCGCTCAGGGGCTGGGTGTCCAGGGCCCAGGCCGAAGCGAGGGGCAGGCAGGCGAGGGTGATGAGGAACTTGTTCATGGTGTTCTCCTTGGGTCTGTTGGCGATGGTTTCTTGGCGATGAGAGGTCAGGGTTAACGGGTCCAGCCATCCTGGGCGAAGAAGGGCTCGCTTTGGGGGCTGTCGATGAAATCGATAAAGCGCTGGGTGCTGGGATCCGCGCCCTGCGCCTTGGTGATCAGCAGACCGCGATAGATGCGGCGTTCCGGCTCGATCTCGACGAAGTCGGCCTTGTCCTGGTGGTTCAGGGGCCAATGCACCCAGGTGATCCAGGCATCGGCCTGCTGATGGGTGAAGGCCCGGAAGCTGGCGCCGCTGCCCTGTTCGAAGGCGACGATGTTGCGCCTGAGCTTCTGCACATCGGCCAGCTTGCCCTTGCGCCCGGCCACATCTTCCCAGAGCCCGGTGCCCGAGGTGTTGTAGCTGCCGAGCCCTTCGGTCACTACCACCTTGAGGGAGCGGTTGATCAGATCCTCCACCCCGGTGATCTGCGCCGGGTTGCCCTTTTGCACCGCGATGACGCTGCGGCGCAGGTAGTAGGCGTGGGCGCTCTCCCTGTCGAGGAAGGGGTAACTCTGCAGGTAGGCGGACATGGATTGCTCGGCGCCGGCGAAGATGAGATCCGCATCCTTGACGGCCCTGTCACGCCAGCTATGTTCGGGGCCGGCGGTGACCTCGACCGGGATCCCGGTCTCCTGCTGGAAGGCCGCGGCCGCCCGTTTCAGGGCGGTGTCCGGGCCACCGGGACCGTAGAGGCGGATCACGCCATCACCGGCCTGATGGACTGGGTCGGTCTGGGCATCGGGGGAGAGGGGGGCGGCCTGCAGCGGCTGGATGAGGGCCGAGCAGAGCAGGGCGAGCCAGAGGGGTTGGGATTTCATCGTCTCTCCTTGATTGAGGTTCAAGCAAGAGACGAAGGAGGGAGGTGATTGGATGCAGTTGAGGAAAAATTAATTTATCAATAAAGCCGAACCCGCCTCAGGCGCAGCTATCGATAAAGGCTAGGAGCCTCCGAGCTGCTGGTGGACCAGGGCCGCCAACCGGGTGAGGGCGGCCTCCAGCGCCGGGCTCCAGGGATGGGCGCTGTTGAGGCGCAGGCAGTGGTTGTGCTGGCCCTGGCTCGAGAACAGGGCCCCGGGGGCCAGTGAGAAACCGCTGGTCAGCGCCTGGGCATAGAGGGCCCGGCTGTCGAGGCGCGCGTCGAATGTCAGCCAGAGGAAGTAGCCGCCGTCCGGGGTCGAGATATGCACCTCGTCCTGGAAGAGGCGCAGCAGGGCCGCTCGCATCTGCTGCTGGCGCTGGGCCAGGGTGTGGCGCAGGCGGCGAAAGTGGGCGTCCACCCCGCCCTGGCGCAGCATGTCAGCGAGCGCCAGCTGGCTCGGCACATTGGTGGAGAGGGTCGACATCAGTTGCAGCCGCTGGATGCGCTCGGCATGGGATCCGGCCACCACCCAGCCGACCCGAAAGCCCGGCGCCAGGCACTTGGTCCAGGAGCCGCACAGTAGGCTGTCGCCCCGGGCGTCCCAGCGCTTGATGGGGCTGGGGCGTTCGCGGCCAAAATAGAGCTCGGCGTAGACGTCGTCCTCCACCAGGGGCACCTCATGGGCGTTGAGCAATTGCATCAGTGCCTGCTTGTGGCCATCCGGCATGGTGTGACCGAGCGGATGCTGCACGTTGCCCATCAGCCAGCACGCCTTGATGGGGCGCTGGGCGAGGGCCTCGGTGAGCAGGGCGAGATCGATGCCCACCCCGGGGATCACGGGTATTTCCACCACGTTGAGCTTGAGCCGCTCTATGGCCTGCAGGGCGCCGTAGAAGGTGGGGGACTCCACCACCACCCAGTCCCCGGGCTCGGTCAGCACCTGCAGGCTTAAGGAGAGCGCCTCCATGGCGCCCGTGGTGATGATGATCTCCTGGGGATCCACCGCTAGGCCGTCGTTGGCGTAACGCTGGGCGATGGCGCGGCGCAGCGCCTCGTTGCCGGGGGGAAGATCTGCCACCGTGCTGAAGGGATCGAGGCGGCGCATGCAGCTCGCCAGGGCCCGGCCGAGCTGGGGGTGGGGGAAGAGGGCGGGATCCGCCACCGCGAGCCCCAGCGGCACCAGCTCCCGGGACTTGCTCGCCTGCAACACCTCGAACACCAGATCGTTGATGTCCACCGAGCCGCTGTAGTGCGCCTGCTGCGGCGTGCTGGCGCGCAGCGGGGAGGCGGCGGCCTTGACGTAGTAACCGGACTGGGGCCTGGCCAGAATGAGGCCGAGGCTCTCGAGCAACTGGTAGGCCTGCAGCACCGTCATGGGGCTCAAATGATGGGTCTTGCAGCTCTGGCGGATGGAGGGGATGCGCTCCCCCGGCTGCCAGAGGCCGCTCTCTATCTGCTGCTGCAACAAGGCAGCCAGCTGACCGTAACGGGACATGGGGTGGCCTAAACTGTTATAGGTGGATTTCACTATAACTGCATCTGTTATAGGTGTCATGGCACGTGTTGTACTTAACGGGCGAAAACCTGTCTGTTAAATGCAACATAGAGAGTCATGCATGATAAGCCTGGATGATGTGGTCAGCCTCTCCCGAATACAGTTCGGCGCGACGGCGATGTTCCACTTTCTGTTTGTGCCCCTCACCCTGGGACTGTCCTGGATCCTGGTGATTGCCGAGTCCGCCTACGTGATGACCGGCAAGGTGATCTACAAGGACATCACCCGCTTCTGGGGCAAGCTGTTTGGTATCAACTTCGTCATGGGGGTCACTACCGGCATCACCCTGGAGTTCCAGTTTGGTACCAACTGGGCCTATTACTCCCACTACGTTGGCGACATCTTCGGCACCCCGCTGGCGGTAGAGGGGCTGATGGCCTTCTTCCTGGAATCCACTCTGGTAGGCCTCTTCTTCTTCGGCTGGGACAAGCTCTCCCGGGGTCAGCACCTGCTGGTGACCGCGCTGGTGGCGCTCGGCTCCAACCTCTCCGCACTCTGGATCCTCATCGCCAACGGCTGGATGCAGAACCCGGTCGGCGCCGAGTTCAACCCCATGACGATGCGCATGGAGCTGACCGACGTGGCGGCGGTAATCTTCAACCCGGTGGCCCAGGTCAAGTTCGTCCACACGGTGGCGGCGGGCTATGTGGCGGCCTCCCTGTTCGTGATGGGGGTGAGCAGCTGGTATCTGCTGCGCCGCATGGAGGTGCGCTTCGCCCTGCGATCCTTTGCCATTGCCTCGGGCTTTGGCCTGGCCGCCATCCTCTCTGTCATCGTGCTGGGGGACGAGTCGGGCTACCGCTCCGGGGAGGTGCAGAAGGTCAAGCTCGCCGCCATAGAGGCGGAGTGGCACACCGAACCCGCCCCTGCCTCCTTCACCCTGTTCGGCCTGCCGGATCAGGGTGACGAGACCACCCACGGGGCCATCAAAATTCCCTACCTGATGGGCATCATCGCCACCCGCTCTCTCGATGAGCAGGTGACCGGCCTTAAAGATCTGAAAGCGCAGCACGAGGTGCGCATTCGCAGCGGCATGCTGGCGTATGACGCCCTGGAGGCGCTGCGCTCAGACGGTAGCAATGCCGAGGCCCGCGCCACCTTCGAGCGTCACCGCGCGGATCTCGGCTACGGCCTGCTGCTCACCCCCCATGCCAAGGAGATTGGCAAGGCGGACGAGTCGGCCATTGCCAAGGCGGTCGACGACTCCATCCCTCAGGTGGCGCCGCTGTTCTGGAGCTTTAGGCTGATGGTGGGCATAGGCGTGGTGTTGCTCGGGCTCTTTGCCGCCGCCTTCCTGCAACTGTGCCGGGGCAAGCTGGTGCAATCCCCCCGTCTGCTCAAGGCGCTGTTCTGGTCTATTCCGCTGCCCTGGATTGCCATAGAGGCGGGTTGGTTCGTGGCCGAGTTCGGTCGTCAGCCCTGGACCATCAGCGACGTGCTGCCGGTCTCGGCCTCCGTCTCCTTGCTGCAACCTTGGCAGCTCTGGTTCAGCCTCATCTCCATCTTCCTTATCTACAGCACGCTGCTGGTGGTGGAGCTGTTCTTGTTGCGTCACGTGATCCGCAAAGGGCCCGCCAGCCTGCAGACGGGTCGTTATCAAGGTGAAGTGTTGAAAAACGGGAGTCCCGTCTGATGGATTACGAAACCCTGAAACTCATCTGGTGGGGGCTGGTGCTCTTCCTGCTCATCGGCTTCGTGGTGATGGACGGCTTCGATCTCGGGGTCGGCATGTTGCTCCCCGTGGTGGCCAACACCGATGAGGAGCGGCGCGTGCTGCTCAACAGCGTGGGCCCCGTGTGGGAAGGCAACCAGGTGTGGCTCATTGCCGGTGCCGGCACCCTGTTCGCCGCCTGGCCTCTGGTCTATGCCGCCTCCTTCTCGGCGCTCTATGTGCCCTTCATGTTCCTGCTGTTCGGCCTCTTCCTGCGCCCGGTCGGCTTTGACTATCGCAGCAAGCTGCCGGATCCCCTGTGGCGCCGCTGGTGGGACAGGGCCCTGGTGATGGGGGCTCTGCTGCCGACCCTGGTGTTTGGCGCGACCCTCGGCTTCTTGCTGCAAGGCTTGCCGTTTCGCTTCGACTCGGCCCTTCGCATCCACTACGGCGCCTTCGATTTCAACTGGCCGCTGCTGTTGACCTGCATGGGCACGGCGCTGGCTCTGCTGATGCTCCATGGCAGCAGCTTCCTGCTGTGCAAGACCCAGGGGGTGATAGCACAGCGCTGCGCCCGCCAGAGCCGCTGGCTCGGCCCATTGGCGAGTGGCCTGTTTGCCCTGGGTGGTTTCTGGCTGAGCCAGATGCGCGGTTACCGGATAGCCGAGATCGGGGATCTCAACAGCGTTCTGACGCCCCTGATGAAGCGGGTGGTGACAGCGCCGGATGGCTGGTTGGGCAACTTTATGGCGCACCCCTGGCTCTGGACTGTGCCTGCCCTGGGTCTCTTGCTGCCGCTCTTGAGCACGCTGGCAAGCGCCCTGGGCCGGGGGCGGCTGGCCATCCTCGCCAGTGGCGGTGCCTGCGCCGCCATGATGCTGACCGTGGCCATTGCGCTCTTCCCGTTTGTGCTGCCCTCGTCCCTGGAACCGTCGAGCAGCCTGACCCTGTGGGACGGTACCTCCAGCGAGCACACCCTCTTCATCATGCTGGGCATAGTCGCCGTGCTGATGCCCATCAACATCGGCTATACGCTCTGGGTCTATTGGGTGGGGCGGGGCAAGATGAGTACCGAGCAGGTGCGCCAGCAGGGCCATAGCCTCTACTAACACTGGAATTGAGGAGTTGTTGATATGTGGTATTTCACCTGGATTTTGGGGCTGGGGTTCGCGCTGCTGTGCGGCTTGGTCAATCTGCTCTGGCTGGAGGCGCGCTGGGCTGCGGATGAGGATCTCAAGGAGTCTTGAGCCGCACTATTTTGCCAATGAAAAAGGCCGACACTGGGTGTCGGCCTTGTCGTATGTGGGAAGTTAAACCGCCAGCGCCAATTTGGCCTCGCGCTTCTCGCTGACGTGGGTGAGGCCATAGGCCAGCAGCACGATCAGCGCACCAATCCAGGGGGTGTGCATCAATCCGAGGTGCTTCACCACGAAACCGCCCACCACGGATCCCAGCGCGATGCCGACGTTGAAGGCGGCGATGTTGAGGCCGGAGGCCACATCCACTGCATTGGGGGTGTGGATTACTGCCTGTTTTACCAGCAGTACCTGCAGCCCCGGCACGTTGCCGAATGCGAAGGCGCCCCACACCAGCACGGTGAACACCGCCAGCACCGGATGGGGCGCGGTGAAGGTGAGCATCAGCAGGATGAGTGCCAGACCGCCAAACATCAGCTTCAAGGCGGGCAGCGGGCCCATCTTGTCCGCGAGCTTGCCGCCCCAGATATTGCCGACGGCAACCGAGACCCCGTACACCAGCAGAATGAGGCTCACCGCATTGGCACCAAAACCGCTTACCTGCTGCAAGATGGGGGCGAGGAAGGTAAAGGCGGTGAAGGCGCCGCCGTAGCCCAGGGCCGTCTTGGCATAGACCATCAGCAGGGGCTTCTTGGTCAGCACGGCGAGCTGCTCACGAATACTGGAGGCCGCGCCTTTTGGCAGGTTGTTCGGGATCAGCAGCAGGCTGCCTGCCATGGCGATGACCCCGAGTGCACTCACCACCAGGAAGGTCTCGCGCCAGCCAAAGACCTGACCAATCCAGGTGCCAAGCGGCACGCCTGTCACCAGGGCGACCGTGAGGCCGCTGAACATGATGGCGATGGCGCTCGCCGCCTTCTCCTTGGCCACCAGCCCGGTGGCGATGGTGCTGCCCACCGAGAAGAAGACCCCGTGGGCCAGGCCGGTGAGGATGCGGGCGACGATCAGGCTCTCGTAGCCCGGTGCCTGCCAGGCCAGCAGGTTGCCAGCAGTGAAGAGCGCCATCAACCCGACCAGCAGCCACTTGCGCGGCAGCTTGCCGGTGAGCGCCGTTAAGATCGGCGCGCCTATGGCCACCCCCAGGGCATAGAGGCTGACCAGCAGGCCCGCCGAGGGGAGCGAGACATTGAGCTGCTCGGCTATGGTGGGGATCAGCCCCACGATCACAAACTCGGTGGTACCGATCGCAAAGGCACTCAGGGTGAGGGCAAATAACGCCAGTGGCATACAAACTCCTTGGATAGTGGCTCCCGACGGGAGAATGGCGCCAGTATGCCGATGAGCTTTGTTGGCAAAAATGACGGCAACGTCAAATTACTTTTGCCAAATCAGCAGCAATGGTGCCGTGGAAGGAGGAGTGGCTGAGGCAAGAGCGGGCGAAGAGCGCGAGTTGAGTGCAGAGGCAAAGCGTACAGACCGAACTGGGAACAAAGAGGGATGGTTGCAGGGGAGAGGGCCAGCGCACGGGCGGCAGTGGCGCACGGTATTGGAAGCAAAAAAGCGGGAGGCACAGTGCCTCCCGCTTGGCTGCTCGTCGATGGTGTTGGGTTTTCTTTGCTCCCTTCTCCCCTGGCGGGAGAAGGGCTGGGGATGAGGGGGATCAATCCCAATCTGGCGCAAAGTCCGGGTTGGCGCAGCGCTCGCCTCGATCCAGGGTGGCAATCTGCGCCATCTCCTCGGGGCTGAGTTTGACCTTCAGCGCAGCCAGGTTGGCGGCGAGATTCTCCCGTTTGGTGGAGCTCGGGATCACCGTCATGCCCTGGGCCAGCAGCCAGGCCAGCGACACCTGGGCCGCCGAGACGCCGTGGCGCTTGCCGATCTCCATCAGGAGCGGCTCGGCGAGCACCTTGCCATAGGCGAGCGGCATATAGGCGGTGATGGCGATGCCGTGCTCCTGGCAGAACTCAACCACCTTGCGGTTTTGCAGCAGGGGGTGGATCTCCACCTGCTGGTGGGCGATGGCGCCCGGCCCCATGATCTCGATGGCCTGCTGGAGCTGAGCCACGGTAAAGTTGGAAACCCCGATCTCCCGGGTCAGGCCCCGGGTCTTGGCTTCGGCCAGCTGCTCCAGATAGACCGCCATTGGCACCTCATCCTGGGGGGAGGGCCAGTGAATAAGCGCCAGATCCAGATAGTCGGTGCCCAGCTTTTCCAGGCTCAGCTCCAGGCTCGGGATCACCTTGCCCGGGCCGAACTCGCTGGTCCACACCTTGGTGGTCAGGTAGATATCCGGGCGGGGCACGCCGCTTTCGTTCATCAAGCGGCCCACTTCGGCCTCGTTGTCATAGATCTGGGCAGTATCGATATGGCGATAGCCGAGATCCAGACCCTGCAGCAGGGAGTCGCGCAGGGGCTGATCCTTCAGGCGAAAGGTACCAAGACCCAGGTTGGGCATCTTCATCATCATATTCCTCAACTTATTGTTTCTACGCTCAATATTGTATCGGCCCATCCCGCATCCAGGGTGGGCAGGGGCAGGCCGCAGCTGGATTCAGGCTAGTTGATAGCGGCGCACCAGGCTGCTGGCAAACCACTCCTGGGTGTCGGCCACGAAGGCGAGAAAATGGGGCTGCTGCTGGTGGGCGCTGAGGGCAGCTTCACTCTCCCACTCCTCGTACAGCATCCAGCCGTGAGGGCTCTCCAGGCTCTGGTGCAACTGGTAGCAGAGGCCCCCGGGCTCTTGCAGGGTAGCCGCTATCAAGGGGCCCAAGGCGGCGCGACACTGGGCGGCGAATTCGGGTTTGGCGTCAAGCTGGGCAATCACAATCACGGGGGATGACATCTGAACCTCCTCGTTAAGACGAGAATCAGTATGCCCGCCGCCTATCGTGGGAAACAGGGCAGCAGTCGCAAAACACTATTGAGATAAGAGCAGCAATGAATGGGCAGGGGCGAGGTGGAGGTGAGGAAGTCAGGGAGGTAAAGGAGCAGGGAACGCCGGAGCGCCCCCTTGCCATCAGGCATTGGCCGGCTCTGACCAGACCGCGAATTCGTTGCCGCTGGGTTCGACAAAGTGGAAGCGGCGGCCGCCGGGGAAGTCGAATAGCGGGCGGTTGATGATGCCGCCATGGTGCTGCACCTTGGCCTGGGTTGCCTCTATATCTGCGCTGTAGAACACCAGCAGAGCGCCTCCCTGATGGCTGTGACTGCACATATCTGCGCGGTAGAAGCCGCCATCCAGCCCTTCACCCGCAAAGGCGCAATAGTCGGGGCCGTAGTCCGCGAACTGCCAGCCGAAAGCGGCGGTGAAGAAGGCCTTGGTGGCCGCGAGATCCCTGGCGGCAAACTCCACATAGTTCAGTTTTTCATGGGCCTTGGTCATGGCAGCTTCCTTTTGTTTCAAACGATGTGTGATGGCGGCCGCGTGATTATCTGGGCTGCCAGCGTTTCTGTGTCTTTGGCGTGGAGCAGGGCAGAGCCCCCCAGGGAGTCAGCTTTAGCTGTAGCCGGCGGATCTGGAAGAAGATGGCCATCAGCAGACCGAAACAGAGGGTGAAGAAAGTGGCCTGACGCAGGGCATATTCCAGACTCACCTCATGTTCCCGGCCGAAAAACCACATCAGCAGTCCCCAGATGATGCCAGTCGGTAGCCCCAGTGCGAGCAGATTGATCATGAAACGCTCATAGTGGGGCGGCCTCAGCTGCCAGCCAGTTCGGCGCAGCAGACGGTATAGCGGCGGGGCGTAATTGGGCTCCTTCACACCCTTGCTTGCCAGCTCTTTATGGGCGGCGAATAGACGGTGTTCAAATAACATTGTGCTTCCTTTGTGTGGTAGCAGAGCAGGGCTCACGATGAGATGCCTGCCCAGAATATCTCTATGCGGGCTCCGATTGTAGCCTTTTTTTCCGGCTGGGGTGTTAGCGCCGGATCACATCGAGCCGTGCAGGAGAAGGGGAGAGCGGGCGGTGGGGATAGAGAGGGACAGGCCAGAGGGAAGAGAGGCACCTCCGGCCTGATTGACAGCGTCAGACGGCTTCTATGGTCACAGCGCCCGACCATCGTAGTGCTGCACCGGCAGCGACTCGGGCTCTATCCCCTCCAGGCAGCGGACATTGATGGCGACGATATGGTTGCCCTTGGGATCCACGCCTTCGCCATAGGGGTGCATGCCGCACACTGGGCAGAATCTGTGTTTGACCACATGCTTGTTGAAGGTGTAAGTGCTGGCCGCCTCGTCCGGGGTCAGCAACCTCATCTTGTCATGGGGCATGATCCACAGCAGGGACCCCTTGCGCTGACAGATGGAACAGTTGCAGGCCATGACCTGGCTCAGCTCCCCTTCGACTTCGAATGCCACCCTGCCGCAGTGGCAGCTTCCCTTGTATTTCATCACCCGACTCCTTGTTCTCTGGCTTGATCCTTAGGCAGGTACCGAACCACTTGTCTGCCAAAGGCCATCTTCATTGCCCGCAGCGCTTGTCCCGATGGAGTGCGCGAACCGACTCAGTATAGCCATCCCGCGTCGGACGCCTCTGGCGGGCTAATGCGCGCAAGTGACCCCGAGCGGGCCATGACGCTTGCCAACTCATAGCCATAATGACTATAAAGCCCCATGACTCTTGCCAGGATGACAACAATGAAGACCCATTCCGATGAACTGACCCTGTTCGTGGCCGTGGTGGAGGCGGGCAGCTTTCGCCAGGCGGCGGAGAACCTCGGGATGGACAACTCTGTGGTGAGCCGCGGCATCAAGCGCCTCGAAGAGAAGCTCGCCACCGTGCTGCTCAACCGCACCACACGTCGGGTCAGCCTGACCGAGGAGGGGAGCTGGTTCTATCAGCGGGCGGTGAAGGTGCTGACCGAGATGAGCGAGGCGGAGAGTCATCTGCTGATGCGCCGGGAACAACCCGAAGGGGTGTTGAGAGTCGACGCCGCCACCCCTTTCATCCTGCACCGGCTGGTGCCCATCATCGGCGAGTTTCGCCGCCGCTATCCGGGGATCGAGCTGCAACTGCACAGCTCCGAGGGCTTCATCAACCTGATGGAGCGGCGGGTGGACATGGCCATTCGCATCGGCGAGCTGACGGACTCCTCCCTGCGGGCCCTGTCGCTCGGACGATCCAAGCTGCGGTTGCTCGCCTCCCCGGACTATCTTGCGGAGCGCGGTACCCCGCGCCAGCCGGCGGATCTGCTGAGCGGCCACGAGCTGCTCGGCTTTTTGCACCCCGATCACCTCAACCACTGGCCGCTGCTCAGCAGTGAACAGGGGGACAGATTCGCCATCACCCCGACCTTGCGGGCCAGTAGCGGCGAGACCCTGCGCCAGCTGGCGCTCAGAGGTCAGGGGATCGTCTGCCTGTCGGACTTCATGACGGGAGAGGACAGGGCGAGCGGTGCCCTGGTGGAGGTGCTGGCCCGCAGCAACAGCGGCGCCTCGCGCCCCATCCATGCGGTGTTCTACTCCGATGCCCAGCGGGACATCCGACTGCGGGTCTGGCTCGATTTCCTCAAGGAGCAGCTCGGCGCCGAGGCGTTGTAGGAGGCGGGCAGGAGGTTGCACTCTCTGCCGACCGCTTTCTACCAGAGGGAGGAGATTGCATACCTTTCCTGACGAAGGGGAAGGGACAGAGGGGGCGCTCGCGAGCGCCAACAAGAAGAGGCCGACATTGCTGTCGGCCTCTTTGTTTTCTTCATCTCAAGGATGTGCCGGTTACCCGATCACTCCTCTTCGGCCCAGCGGCGTGAACGCTCCACCGCCTTCTTCCAGCCGTTGTAGCGTTTGGCGCGATCTTCCTTGTCCATCTGGGGGATGAACTCGCGATCGACGCTGAACTTGTCTTCCAGCTCTTCGGAGCTCTTCCAGAAACCGACGGCCAGGCCTGCCAGGAAGGCGGCGCCCATGGCGGTGGTTTCGATGCGGGTCGGACGCACCACAGGGGTGTGCATCATGTCGGCCTGGAACTGCATCAGGAAGTCGTTGGCCACGGCGCCGCCGTCTACCTTGAGGGCAGCCAGCTTGATGCCGGAGTCCTGCTGCATGGCATCCAGCACGTCGCGGCTCTGGTAGGCGATGGATTCCAGCGCGGCACGGATGATGTGGTTGCGGTTGGCGCCGCGGGTCAGGCCGACCATGGTGCCGCGAGCATACGGATCCCAGTAGGGGGCGCCCAGACCGACGAAGGCCGGCACCAGGTAGACGCCGTTGGTGTCGCCAACCTTGGAGGCGAAGTAGTCGGTGTCACGGGCATCGTGGATGATTTTCAGCTCGTCACGCAGCCACTGGATGGTGGCGCCACCCATGAATACCGCACCTTCCAGCGCGTAATTCACTTCCCCTTTCGGGCCGATGGCGACCGTGGTCAGCAGGCCGTTGCTGGAACGAACTGGCTCTGTGCCGGTATTCATCAGCAGGAAGCAACCGGTGCCATAGGTGTTCTTGGCCATGCCTTTCTCGAAGCAGAGCTGGCCGAACAGGGCAGACTGCTGGTCACCGGCGATACCGGCGATGGGGATGCGGGAGCCGCCGCCACGGGTGGTGTAGCCATAGACCTCGGAGGAGGGTTTGACCTCGGGCAGCATGGAGGCGGGGATGCCCAGCTCGTCCAGCATCCGCTCGTCCCACTTCAGATCGCGAATGTTGTAGAGCATGGTGCGCGACGCGTTGGTCGGGTCGGTGACGTGCACCTCGCCGTTGGTCATCTTCCACACCAGCCAGGTGTCGATGGTGCCGAACAGCAGCTCGCCGTTCATCGCCTTCTCACGTGCCCCTTCCACGTTGTCCAGGATCCACTTCACCTTGGTGCCGGAGAAGTACGCGTCCAGCACTAGGCCTGTGTTCTCGCGCACGTACTCTTCCAGGCCGCGGGCCTTGAGCTCTTCACAGATGGCGGCGGTGCGGCGGCACTGCCAGACGATGGCGTTGTAGATGGGCTTGCCGGTGGCTTTCTCCCACACCACGGTCGTTTCACGCTGGTTGGTGATGCCGATGGCGGCGATCTGCTCGCTGTGCAGGCCGCTCTTGGCCAGCACCTCGGTGAAGACGGAGGACTGGGTTGCCCAGATCTCCATGGGGTCGTGTTCGACCCAGCCCGCTTTCGGGTAGTGCTGGGTGAATTCGCGCTGGGAGGTCGCGACTATGTTGGCATCCTGATCGAACACGATGGCACGGGAGGAGGTGGTACCTTGATCCAGCGCGACGACAAATTTCTTTTCAGCAGACATGATGTTCTCCACGTTTGGGGGGACCGCTCTTAGGCGGCGGCCTCTTCTTTATTGGACAGCTTGGCGGCTTCTTCGGTCACGACACGGTTGCCCGGGACGCAGGGAGCCAGCACTTTCACATACAGAGCGGTACCCAGCTGGGCGCCGACAATGGGGCCGAGGATGGGGACCCAGAAGTAGGGGTTGTCGCGACCACCGGTCAGGGCCACATCGCCCCAGCCTGCAAAGAAGGCGAACAGTTTGGGACCAAAGTCACGGGCCGGGTTCATGGCAAAACCGGTCAAGGGGCCGAGGGAGGCGCCGATCACCGCGATCAGGATGCCGATCAGCAGGGCGGCGGCGAAGCCTTTGGGGGCGCCGTTGTTGTTGTCACCCAGTGCCATGATGCCCAGCATCAGGACGGCGGTGATCACCAGCTCGACCGCGAATGCCTGCATGTTGGAGAGCAGGGCATTGGGGTAGGTGGAGAAGATGCCGGCGGTGCCGAGGCTCTCTACGCTGCCGCGCACCACGTTGTGGGTCAGTTCCCACTGGGTGAAGAGGTTGCCATAGAGGAAGTAGACCAGGGCGGCGGAGGCGAAGGCGCCCGCTATCTGGGCGATGATGAAGGGCACCACCTTGCGCTTGTCGAAGCCGCAGAAGGTCATCAGCGCCAGGGTCACGGCCGGGTTCAGGTGGGCGCCAGAGATGCCGCCGGTCACGTAGATGGCGATGGCGACCCCCAGGCCCCAGGTAATGGAGATTTCCCATTGCCCGAAGTTGGCGCCAGCCAGCACCAGGGCGGCCACACAACCAACGCCGAAGAAGATCAGCAGGCCGGTGCCGATAAACTCGGCGAGGCACTCGCCGAGCAGGGTATTGGGTCTTTGTATGCTCATAGTTGTTATTCCTTATATCCACCCAGAGTAGGTTTGATGTTCCGTTTCGTTATCTTGCATTCCCATTTCTTGAGTCCGAAAACGTTTCTTCTTGTTGTTTGAGCTGACGCAAACGTTATGCTCGTTTGCGCTCGTTCTTGGACGAGAGAGAAAATAAACCTTCTGTGCCAATTCACCAGACCCCCGCCACCGGAAATGTGGACAAGATCCCATTCATTGCTAAGAAAATGTGACGAAAAGCAACAGTTAGCGGCACTAATACTCCTTAGTGGGTAGCCAAATTCCGTGCCCTGCAAGGGCTGGAGGCCGATGCGCGATCACTCATTGGGTGACATTCTTTGTAATAAAACTGCAATAATTTAGCCTTCATCACAGATTAAATGTTCACATATGAGCACAATAGGCTCGCTTGCGAAGTAAGGACTCAACTGGTCGCAGGCACGATCGGGGCACCCTCAATCGCCCATAACAACAATAAGGAAGCAGAACATGCTTAGTCTCTTCAGGCCTGCACCCCACATCGACCGACTACCGGCCGACAAGGTGGACCCCTTCTACAAACGCATGCGTTGGCAGGTGTTTTTCGGGATCTTCTTCGGTTATGCCGGCTACTACCTGGTGCGCAAGAACTTCAGTCTGGCGATGCCCTATCTCATCGAGCAGGGCTTCTCTCGCGGTGATCTGGGGCTGGCCCTGTCCGGTGTCTCCATCGCCTACGGTCTCTCCAAATTCCTGATGGGGAACGTGTCGGACCGCTCCAATGCGCGCTACTTCCTCTCCGCCGGCCTGCTACTCTCGGCCGGCATCATGTTCATGATGGGGACTGTGCACTGGGCCACCTCCAGCATCGCCATCATGTTCGTGCTGTTGTTCCTGAACGGCTGGGTTCAGGGCATGGGCTGGCCGCCCTGCGGTCGCACCATGGTGCACTGGTGGTCACAGAAGGAGCGGGGCGAAATCGTCTCGGTCTGGAACGTGGCCCACAACGTGGGTGGCGGCATGATAGGTCCGCTGTTCATCCTCGGCATGGGTTGGTTCAATGACTGGCGCAGCGCCTTCTATGTGCCGGCTGCGGCTGCGGCTGCCATCGCGGTGATCGCCTTCTTCGTGATGCGTGACACCCCGCAGTCCGTGGGTCTGCCGCCCATCGAGGAGTACAAGAACGACTACCCGAAGGATTACAACGAGAGTCACGAGCAGGAGTTCTCCGCCAAGGAGATCTTCATGAAGTACGTGCTGCACAACAAGCTCTTGTGGTACATCGCGATTGCCAACGCCTTCGTCTACCTCATTCGCTACGGCGTGCTGGACTGGGCACCGACCTACCTCAAGGAAGCCAAGGACTTCAGCGTGGATCACTCCTCCTGGGCCTACTTCCTCTATGAGTGGGCGGGGATCCCGGGCACCCTGCTGTGTGGCTGGATCTCGGACAAGATGTTCCAGGGCCGCCGCGCCCCGGCCGGTATCCTGTTCATGGTACTGGTGACCGTGGCCGTGCTGGTCTACTGGTTCAACCCGGCGGGCAACCCGACCATCGACATGATGGCCCTGGTCGCCATCGGCTTCCTTATCTATGGCCCCGTCATGCTGATCGGTCTCTATGCCCTGGAGCTGGCGCCGAAGAAGGCCGCCGGTACCGCGGCAGGTTTCACCGGTCTGTTCGGTTATCTGGGGGGCGCCGTGGCGGCCAACGCCATGCTGGGCTACACGGTCGACCATTTCGGTTGGGACGGCGGCTTCCTGGTGCTGACCATCTCCTGCGTGCTCTCTATCGTACTGCTGGCCCTGACCCTCAAGCACGAGAACATCTCGATCGCCCACAAGGCCGCTGCCGACAAGGCATAAAACGTGATCCTGCCCTTATCAGTCCGAAAAGGGATAGGGTACACTGCCAAAGGCCCCGCAATGCCGGGGCCTTTTTTCGTCTCTCAAGCGGAGTGCAAGCGTGAAGCAAACCCAACGACATCTGGAGATCCTGGACGTTCTGACAAGGCAGGGCTTTGTCTCGACCGACGACCTGGTGACCCATTTTGACGTCAGCCCCCAGACCATTCGCCGGGATCTGAACGATCTCGCCGAGCAGAACAAGATCCGGCGCCATCACGGCGGGGCCTC
Organism: Aeromonas media; assembly: GCF_020423125.1. Taxonomy (NCBI): domain Bacteria; kingdom Pseudomonadati; phylum Pseudomonadota; class Gammaproteobacteria; order Aeromonadales; family Aeromonadaceae; genus Aeromonas; species Aeromonas media. Next base: position 2,894,984 of record NZ_CP075564.1, on the reverse strand, counting down.
CCTGCATTCGAGTACCGTCAATACCGCCTACAGCGCCCGCAAGGTGATGCAGCTCAAGGAGAAGGAGCGCATCGCTCGCGAGGTGGCCGCCAATATTCCCGACGGTTCATCGCTCTTCATCGACATCGGCACCACCACCGAGGCCATCGCCCGCGCCTTGCTCGATCACCGTGAGCTGCGGGTGGTCACCAACAACCTCAACGTCGCCAGCATCCTCACCGCCAAGGATGACTTCACCGTCATCATCGCCGGTGGCGAGATCCGCAACCGGGACGGGGGCATCGTCGGGGAGGCGACCCGCGACTTCATCGGCCAGTTCCGCATGGACTATGGCGTCATCGGTATATCCGGTATCGACAACGACGGCTCCTTGCTCGATTTCGACTACCACGAGGTGAAGATAGCCCAGGCCATCATCGCCCACTCCCGCCAGGTGTTCCTGGCCGCCGACCACACCAAGTTCGGGCGCAATGCCATGGTCAACCTCGGCAACCTCAATCAGATCCACGCCCTGTTCACGGATCAGGAGCCGCCGGAGAAGTTGATGCGACTGATGTCCCAGCATCAGATCGCCTGCCACATCTGCTGAGTATTCCCACGCCGCACTAGCATCAGGCCGCCGTCAGGCGGCCGCTTTCTTGCTGCTCTCTAACGGGGTCCCCAGGCGGGGCGCCTTGCCCCTGCAGCCTCTCTCCTTCTGTCCCTGTGGCGCCGTCTCGGCCGGAAAAACAACGGCTCTCTTCTCGTCCTCGGTGGTTTGCCTCTGGGCAATCTCTGCTTCAGGGCCGGGCTCCTTCGGCCTCGGCCAGCCGCGTCCGCATCCGTTGCGGCAGATTCGCCCTGGCAGTAGGGACAATGGCGAGGGCTTGGGGCGGCACTTTGTCACCGACCGGCAGCATTTTTAGCATTGTCAGAACAATCGCGATCACATTTCCCTCATAAAATGTTCGTTTATCATTTTTTCATGTTCTAATATGAGCGAAATCAAACATTGCCGGCATGGCGAACACAAAATAAGAAAGTAGGTGAACATGAGCGAACATTATGATCTGGTCGTCGTCGGCGGCGGCATCAACGGGGTCGGCATTGCGGCGGATGCGGCGGGGCGGGGGCTGAAGGTGGCGCTGTTCGAGGCACAGGATCTCGCCTCGGCCACCTCGTCCAACTCCAGCAAGCTGATCCACGGCGGCTTGCGCTATCTCGAACATTACGAATTCCGGCTGGTGAAAGAGGCACTGGCGGAGCGGGAGGTGCTGCTCGGCATGGCGCCGCACATCGCCCGTCCCATGCGATTCCGCCTGCCGCACCGCCCGCACCTGCGCCCGGCCTGGATGATCCGTGCCGGCCTCTTCCTCTACGACAACCTGGCCAAGCGCGACAAGCTCAAGGGCAGTTGCGGCCTGCGCTTCCTGCCGCAAGATGGTCTCAAGAGCGGCATCAACAAGGGCTTCGAGTACTCGGACGCCTGGGTCGACGACGCCCGCCTGGTGGTGCTCAATGCCATGATGGCCCGGGACAAGGGCGCCGATGTGCAGACCCGCACCCGCTGCGTCAAGGCGGTGCGCGGATCCAAGCACTGGACCCTGACCCTGGAGCGGGAAGGGGGCGAGCAGTTCAACGTCACCTGCCGTGGCCTGGTCAATGCGGCCGGTCCCTGGGTCAAGACCTTCTATGACGAGAGCCTGCACGAGAAATCCCCGCGCGGCATTCGCCTCATCAAGGGCAGCCACATCATAGTGCCGCGCATCCATGAGCGCGAAGAGGCCTACATCCTGCAAAACGAGGACAACCGCATCGTCTTCGTCATTCCTTACCAGCAGGACTACTCCCTCATCGGCACCACGGACGTGGAGCACCATGGCAGCCCGCGGGAGGCGAAGATCAGCGAAGCCGAGATAAATTACCTGTGCAAGGTGGTCAACGCCCACTTCACCCGCCAGATTGCCCCCTCCGAGGTCATCTGGACCTATGCCGGGGTGCGGCCACTGTGCGATGACGAGTCCGACTCCCCCCAGGCGGTGACTCGCGACTACACCCTTGAGCTCTCCGGCGAATCCGACGGGGCGCCGCTGCTCTCCGTGTTTGGCGGCAAGCTCACCACCTATCGCAAGCTGGCCCAGGCCGCCTGCAACAAGCTCAAGCCCTGGTTCAGCCAGATGGGTGAGGACTGGACCGCCACCAGCCGTCTGCCCGGCGGCGAGTTCGACTGCTCCACCACAGAGCTGGCCCGCGCCTACATGCTCGAATTCGACTGGCTGGACGAGCGCAGCGCCCGCCGCATCGCCGAGGCCTATGGCAGTCATGCCCGTCTCTGGTTGCACGAGGAGCGCGGCCAGCACTTTGGTGCCGGGCTGTACGAGTCGGAAGTGCGCTATCTGATCAGCCGCGAGTGGGCCCACTCCCTAGAGGATATCCTGTGGCGTCGCAGCAAGCTGGGGCTGCGCCTGCCCGAATCTGAGCAGCAGCAGCTCGGTGCCTGGCTGCTCGAACACCATCACGCCCTGCCCAAGGCAAGCTGATTTAAGCGGCGGGCTGCCCCTTGGCCGCCCGCCGTAAAACTGCAATAAACCTCTGCTATAACAACTACCTACATCCAATAAACAATAACAAAGAGCACCTTTCATGAAACAACCTCACCTCTCTCTCGTGGCCCTGGGCCTCGGGGTCGCCCTCGCATTGCCCGCCCTGGCCGTTGATGGCGGCAAGATAGTGATTGCCCACCGCGGCGCCTCCGGCTATCTGCCCGAGCACACCCTGGAGTCCAAGGCGCTGGCCTATGGCATGGGGGCCGACTATCTGGAGCAGGATCTGGTGATGACCAGGGATGACCAGCTGGTGGTGATGCACGATCACTTCCTCGACGGCATCACCGACGTGGCGACGCGCTTCCCCGGTCGTGCCCGCCCGGACGGTCGCTACTATGTGGTGGACTTCACCCTGGCCGAGGTGCGCTCCCTGCGCATGACGGAGCCGTTCCAGCTGGTGGACGGCAAACAGGTGCCCGTCTATCCGGCCCGCTTCCCGCTGTGGCAGTCCGACTTCAAGATCCACACCTTCCAGGAAGAGATAGAGATGATCCAGGGGCTCAACAAGAGCACCGGCAAAGAGATCGGTATCTACCCGGAGATCAAGGCCCCCTGGCTGTTCCGCCACGAGGGCAAGGATATCTCCAAGGCGGTGCTGACAGTGCTCAAGGAGTACGGCTATACCGGCAAGAGCGACAAGGTCTATCTGCAGAGCTTCGACGTGGATGAGCTCAAACGCATCGACAGCGAGCTGATGCCGGCGCTGGGCATGGACTTGAAGCTGGTGCAGCTGATGGCCGAGACCGACTGGAATGAGACCATGGTCTACGACGCCAAGGGCAAGGCGACCCCCTACGACTATGACTGGATGTTCAAGCCAGGCGCCATGAAGACCATAGCCGGCTATGCCGACGGCATAGGCCCCTGGAAGCCGATGATAGTCACCGAGCCGGGGACTCCGGGCAAGCCGGTGTTCACCGCCATGGTGAAAGAGGCTCACGCCGCTGGTCTCAAGGTGCACCCTTATACCTTCCGCCAGGATGAGGGCCAGATCCCGCCCTATGCGAAAGACTTCACCGACTTGCTCAACATCTTCCTCTATCAGGCGGATGTGGACGGGGTGTTCAGCGACTTCCCCGACAAGGCGGTGGCGGTCATCAAGGCCCACGGCAAATAATAAAAGAAGAGCAACACGGGAACGCAAGCGGGGCCAGGTGCCCCGCTTTTTTATGGCGGCAGGCCGGCAAAGGCGTGATGAGGCATAGGGTGTAATTATTTGTTTACAATTTTCGTGGTACAAAGGGCCTTTCACACGCTACTTTCTGGCTGTTTTGGTCACGAAAGTGGTCATTAATCCATCTGTTGATGCAGAAAACCGCTAGTTTCACTTGATTGTTTGTTTTTCCTTGGTAAGGTGAGGGCGGTTGCGTAACAAAGCGCTGACTTGTGTAAATAAATAAATACACCTTGGCGCAATTGGCTTAAATACAGTAGAGAGAATGAGAAAATGCAAAGAGACCCCCTGAACAACATCCATATCCAGTCCGAACAAGTGATGATCACGCCTGCCCAGCTCAAGGAGAAGCTGCCCATCTCCGACAAGGCGCTGGCATTCGTGCAAGGGGCCCGCAATACCATAGCCGACATCATCCACCGTCGTGATCACCGCCTGCTGGTGATCTGTGGACCCTGTTCCATCCACGACATGGACGCCGCCAAAGAGTACGCAACCAGACTCAAAGCGCTGCATGATGCTTACCAGGACTCTCTCTACATTGTCATGCGGGTCTACTTTGAGAAGCCACGCACCACGGTCGGCTGGAAGGGCTTTATCAACGATCCGAACCTCGATGGCACCTTCGACGTTGAGCTGGGGCTGCACCGTGCCCGCGAGCTGCTCTGCTGGCTGGCGGAGCTGGAGCTGCCGCTGGCCACCGAGGCGCTCGATCCCATCAGCCCGCAATACCTGGCTGAGCTCTTCTCCTGGTCGGCTATCGGCGCCCGTACCACAGAATCCCAGACCCACAGGGAGATGGCGTCCGGCCTCTCCATGCCGGTCGGCTTCAAGAACGGCACAGACGGCAACCTCGGCACCGCCATCAACGCGCTGCAGGCGGCCTCCAGCCCCCACGCCTTCATGGGGATCAACCAGCAGGGCCAGGTCGCTTTGTTGCAGACCCAGGGCAACCCGGACGGCCACGTGATCCTGCGCGGCGGCAAGCACCCGAATTACGATTCGGTCAATGTGTCGCTGGCGGAAGAGGCGCTGGAGAAGGCGGGTCTGCTGCCCGGTCTGGTGGTGGATTGCAGCCACGGCAACTCCAGCAAGGATCACCGTCTGCAACCCAAGGTGGCAGACAACGTCATCCACCAGATCCAGGAGGGCAACCGTTCCATCATAGGGGTGATGCTCGAATCCAACTTGTTCGAGGGCAACCAGTCCAGCGAGCAGCCCAAGGCGCAGATGCGCTACGGCGTCTCCATCACCGATGCCTGCATCGACTGGGAGACCACGGCGGATCTGCTGGCCCGCTGCCACAGCCAGCTGGCGGCGCCGCTCAAGAGCAGAACCGCGCAGTAAGTCGTGATATCTTGTCGTAACTGATTGAACCATAGAGGTATCACTGCCCACGCGGTGATACCTTGTTGCCTCTTGAATCACAGGGCGCCGCCGCCAGCGGCGCCGGCAGGGACTGGATATGGCTGAAGAGTTGAATGCCCTCAGGGACAAGATAGATGCGGTGGACAAGCAGCTTATTGATCTGCTGGCCGCCCGTCTGGCCCTGGTGGGGGAAGTGGGTGAGGTGAAGAGCCGGCACGGTCTGCCCATCTATGCACCGGACAGGGAGGCTAGCATGCTGGCCCGCCGCCGCGCCGAGGCCGAACGGCTGGGGGTGCCCGGGGATCTTATCGAGGACGTGCTGCGCCGGGTGATGCGCGAATCCTATATTCTGGAATCCACCAGCGACAAGGAGCACCACTTCAAGTGCATGAAGCCGGCCCTTGGCAAGGTGGTCATCATCGGCGGCCAGGGCCAGCTTGGCCGCCTGTTCGGCCAGATGTTCGGCCTCTCCGGCTACCGGGTCGAGACCCTGGAGCAGGGGGACTGGCCGCGCGCTGACGAGATCCTCGCCGATGCGGGTCTGGTGATGGTGGCGGTGCCTATCGATATAACCTGCCAGGTCATCGACCGGCTCGGCAAGCTGCCTGCGGATTGCCTGCTGGTGGACGTCACCAGCGTGAAGTCGGCACCGCTCGAGCACATGCTGGCGGTGCACCAGGGGCCTGTGCTGGGGCTGCACCCCATGTTCGGGCCGGATGTGGCGAGCCTTGCCAAGCAGGTGATCGTCTGCTGTCAGGGCCGCGACCCCGCCGCCAGCCAGTGGCTGCTGGATCAGATGACCATCTGGGGCGCACGGCTGCAGCAGGTGGAGGCCAAGGCTCACGACGAGGCCATGACCCTCATTCAGGCGCTGCGCCACTTCGCCACTTTCGCCTATGGCTGGCACCTCTCCCGGGAGCAGGCCAATCTGGATCGCCTGCTGAGTTTGAGCTCCCCCATCTACCGGCTGGAGCTCGCCATGGTGGGACGGTTGTTTGCCCAGGATCCCCACCTCTATGCCGACATCATATTGTCGTCACCGCAGAACCTCGCGATGATCCGCCGCTACTACCAGAACTTCGGCGAGGCGCTGGGGCTCTTGGAGCGGGGGGACAGGGAGGGCTTCATCGAGGCCTTCTCGCAAGTTTCCAGCTTCTTCGGCGAACACGCCGACGAGTTCCTGCGCGAGAGCCGCACCCTGCTGGCCCAGGCCAACGACCGTCGTCACCATGGCTGACGGCACGCATCCATAACAAAGGGGCCGCTTGGCCCCTTTTTTCATGCAGGTCAGGCTGAGGCCCGGCTACTCGGCCGATGGCAGCCGCAGATCGGCGCCATCCCACCCCAGCGGCAGGGTGAGCAGCTGATCGATGAGCTCCCGGCGATCGGATTTCTCCAGATAGGCGAGGTAGAGCGGGCGGCTCAGCGCCTGTCCCCCTTCCACCAGGTGCAGTTGTTCCTGCTCCAGGAAGGGGCTCACCATGCGCCGCGGCAGATAGGCGGCGCCCCCATTGGCCAGCACGAACTGCAGCGCCATGCTGGCCGAGCTCGAGTGCAGCACCGGGGTCTTCTGCAGGCTCTGCAACCGGCTGGAAGGGGGCTCGAAACTGGTGCCCCAGTCGAGGTGAATATGGGGCATCTGCATCAGGCTGTCCGCATTGGCGGCCGGCTCCCGGCTCACCAGCTCGAACACCAGCTCGCCTATGGGATGCAGGGCTATCTCGTCTATCTTGGTCGGCTCGGAGAGCAGGGCGAGATCGAGAGAGCGCTCCAGCAACTGGCGGCACAGGTGCTCGCGAGACGCTGTCTCGAGGCGCACCGCGAGACCGGGGGCCAGGGCATAGACGTGGTTGAGCCAGTCATTGAAGTCGAGCTCCCAGAACACTGCGGGTGCACCTATGGCGAGCTGCTGACTGAAACCGGGGGAGAGGGCCACGTCCTGCCTGGCGCGGCCCAGGGTGTGCAAGATGGCGTCTGCGTAAGGCAGCAGACGCTCACCGGAGGCGGTCAGACGGATGTTGTTGCGATGGCGGGCAAATAGGCTGACCCCGAGTTGTTGCTCGAGCTGGCGGATCCGAAAGCTGACCGCCGACTGGGTCAGGTAGAGATTCTCGGCAGCCCGGCCAAAATGCCGGGTCTTGCTGACCTCGATGAAGGTCCGAAGCAGCTCGGTATCCATTAATCGAGGGACTCGTCGCTGCCACCGCCGCCACCGCCCTCAAAGCTGCCGCCCGCATCCTCATTGGCGCCACCCGCGACTGTGCACAGACGGTGCACCCGCTTGGGACCAATCACCTTCAGGTACTTGAACCATACCTTGGCGTGGGGGTTGCTGCCGGCTGCGCCAGACTTGACCTGCTCGATGAAGGCGCTTTCTACGTCATCGCGGGGGGCCAGGTTGCCCTGATAGAGCGCCAGCATCACTGTACCGTACTTCTCCAGACTGTCCGCTTCGGCCACGGTGAATTCGCCACTGCGACGCAGGCCACGGGGAAAATGTTTGAAGTCATTGAAACGCTTGTCTGATTCGAAGCTCATAGTGCTCTTGTTCTGGTTAGTTTGACCTTTGCGGGCAAGTATCATCAGGCCGTCGCAGAGTGCAAAATCAATTTTCTTACTATGTTAATAAATATCTTTTATCGAACAGCCTTTGTCTCATCCCGAGGGAGAATTTTGCGGTCCGCAGCACAAAAAGCCTGAAAAATAGTGGAGTTATGTCAGGTTTTGTACAGCTGGACCCGGTCTCTGCAGGGTAAAAACAATAAAATAAAGGCGCCATACGGCGCCTTTATGTGTTCATGGATTGGCTGAACCTGAGCGTCGGGCGCTCATTCAATCATGGCTGGCTGCGCCAGGTTGTCGGCACGCCACAGACGGTAGCGCACTTCATACTCCTGCGGCACATAGATGACGAACGGCAGCTTGGAGTTGTAGTTCACGAAGAAGCCCTGACCATAGATCTGGACGAAGCTCTCTTTCTTCTGGCCATCCGGGCAGGCCATCAGGGTGCTGACAGGACCCGAGACCTGGCCCAGGGTCAGGTAGTTGTAGCCCCAGCCCTTGACGCTGTGCTGTTCCAGGTTGCCGGCGAAGCGGGGCAGGTTGCAGTCCACCAGCATCTTCTTGCCCACTTGCAGCTCGACCATCATGTCGGCTTCGTTTTCGACTTCCGGCAGGCGGATCACGACACGTTCCTGGTTCACTTCGGCGGCAGGGAACATGCTGATATCAAATTTTTTCGGTTCGGCGGCGAAGGCATGGCCGCCCAGTAACAAGGCGCCCAGCAGGCTAAAACGCAATACGGTTTTCATCTGTACCTCATGGGATTGGTTCAACGCCGCTAGACTAACCGCTCTGCCCGTTTCACGCCAGCGCTCCGGCGCGCAAAACCAGCCTGAACCGGCACAGGGTGACGTAATTTGATGCTTTTTTGACGCCTTCCACCCCAAAGGGGCCATTCGGGGGTAAACCGGGCAGGGGAGTCCCCGCCCGGACTGCTCACCTTACCAGCAGCACCTGCTTTGCCCAGGAGCCGGGGGCCCGCATGCCGACGGCGCCACTGGTGATGTCCAGATAGGCGACGCCCTTGCTGGCGGGCACCGGGGTGGAGGACCAGAGGTAGACATAGCCGTCGTTCACCTCCTTGCCGTCCCCTGCCATGGCGCGGGGGAAGAGGGTCTCGTTCAATGCCGGCTTGTAGCAGGCGGACTCCAGTATGCTGATGAGCTCCTTGATGGTGGGCAGGCGCCAATCGGTGTGGCCGCCGAAACCGTGGAGGGCATGGCTCGGCTCGGTGCGGATCCGCTCTGTGGTCAGCAGGGCCTGCTGCCAGTAGAGCCGGGTCGGCTCGCCGCTGCAGCTTCCATTCTGCCAGCTTTGGCCGAGCTGGCAGCGCATCCAGGTGAGGCCGGAAGCCCGGTCGGTGACGGTGCCGTTGCCGCGATCCAGGAAGCGGGAGCTGGGGCTGGAGCGCGGCAGGGTGTCGTCGCAGATGGCGATGGCCAGTGCCAGCGGGCTGCACAGGGTGAGCAGCAGGGTCAGAAGATACTTGTTCATCGGGTTACCTCGGCCACAAGGCGCAGTTGTATGGCATTGATTTCATTTTCGTTCTGGACGCCATAGGGGTAATCGGTGCCCGCATCCTCCCCCAGGAACTGAGGGCTGATGACGGCGATGGGGACGCTCTCGAGGCGCCGGGATGGGGTCAGGGTCTGGGTCCAGTAGCTGCCATCGAAGTCTCCGCTCGAGGGACCGACGTCGGGGAAGTAGCGCACATCCAGGCTGACCCGCTGGCCATCCTGGCGGGCGAGGGAGCCGTAGTGTTGCAGACTGCCGAGCTCCAGAGCCGTGGGCAGGCGCCAGTGCCCTATGCCGCAGAGTCGTTGTCCATTGAGCCACTGACGATACTGCTCGGTGGAGCAGATGGCTTCCCCCTGGGGGCAGGCATAATCCAGCTCCGCCTGACTGGGGTGATAGTTGCCAAACTCCCAGGCGAAGACTTTGTGCAGATCCCGCGGACTGTCCGGATCATCGAGCTTCTTCTCCCAGATGAGGCCGGTGTTGAGATCCTCCACGCACTCCCACTCGTCGGCATTGTCCGCCAGGGGCTGCCCCTTGCCGTCCAGCTTGCGATAGCGCAGGCTCGCCTCCTGGCCCAGGCTCGCCTCCTGGCCCGGGTGATCGGCAGGCTCCTGGGTCAGCAGATAATCCACCCCGTCCGTGTAGGTGGTGACGCCGCTGGCGGTCACCAACGCCCGGGGTTGCTGCTGCATCAGCACGGCGGCGAGTCTGGCCTGTTGGCTCAGGAGCTCGGGGCTTGCGGCAAAGTGCTGGGCGAGCTCGGGCAGCAGGGTGACCAGCCCCTGCCAGATCTGGCGTTGGCGCTCGCCGGTGGCGAGACCGGGCAGGCTGGCGGCGTCATCCCGTGTCGCCAGGGCGAGCGCCTCCAGAGCCCTGTTGAACTCCTCCAGCTGCACCAGGGCCGCGAGTCCCTGACCCGGTTGCAGGGGCGCAAGGGCGAGCAGCAGCTCGGCCAGGGCCTGGGCAGGCGGTATCCCGTCCGCGACCCGGGTCTGCAGCAGCGTGCTCAAGGGGGTGGGGGTGAGGTGCTGATCGTCCAGGCGCGCCGCCGGGTGGGTCAGGGTCAGGGCGCCCGGCTCCCGGGGGAGGAACAGCAAGGGGCTGGTGAGCAGGCCGGGGGCGCTGGCGCTCAACTGGCGCGCGCCAGCCTCGCCACTGACCACGGGCTCGCCTGGCTCGCAGTTGTCGTTCTGGTTCTGGTTGACGCACAGGGTGCCCGCTGCGGGCAGGTTGACCGTCAGACGGTAGTCCGGCGCGGTCAGGGGCGCCTTATCGGATCCGCCACCACCACAGGCGCTGAGCAGGGGGGCCAGCAGACAGGCCAGCGGGGTCATTCTCATCTTCATTTCTTGTCCTTGGAGGGGCCTTGGCCCCTCTTTGCTTTTATGGGGATGGATCAGCCGCGACGGCAGAGGCGGCGCCAGAGGGTGAGCGGCAGCAGCCAGAGCAGATTGACAGTGCCGCCCCCGCTGCTGTCCGCGGTGTCGAAGTGGATGATGCCGTCATCCGGCGGGGCGACGGGCTCACCACACTGGGCGCCGGTGCGCTGGCTGATGCTCCAGCCGTTGATGCGCCCCTGATGGCTCGGCTTGCTGTCCACCACCTCCAGGGTCCAGCGACCGGCCAGCGGCTCTCCCACCAGGGGGGTGAAGGGCTGCAGGGGCAGCAGCTCGGTGGGGAAGACCCCCTTGAGCCGTGGCAACGGGCTGTATCCCTTGTCCCAGATCTGGATGCGGGTGCCTGAGGGGGAGTTGAGCCAGATCTCCAGCTCATCCAGGGCCTGGTGTTGCAAGTCCAGGTTCAGCTGCAGGCGATCGCTCACCCGGGCGTCGCTCTTCTCCAGCACCAGGCTGGTTTCGCTGATGCCGCGCACCTCCTCGCTCTGGGCATCCTTGAGGGTCAGCGGCTGGCCGTTGGCCCGGCTGATGACGGGGGTGCCTATGGGCAGGGTGATGGACTGCTGCCACTGACGCTCGGTCGGGCTGGTGCCGCTCATGGCGAGGCTCACCGGCAGGCTCACCTCGTCGCCACAGGCCAGCGGGCTGGCGGCCAGCAGTCGCACTGTGGTGGTGAGGCTGGCACCGGCCGCCAGGGTGGTTGCTGACCAGGCCAGGGGATCGGCCTGCAAGCCGGCGGGCAGGGACAGGGTCAGGGTGTTGAGGGTCACCGGGGTGCTGCCGGCGTTGCTGAGGTTCAGCTGCACCGACTGACGCTGCCCCAGCGCAAGGGCGCTGCCCTCGGCCAGGGCGACGTTGACGGGGGCCTGCAGCAGCCCGTGCTGGCGAAACGCCTGCTCCAGATGGCGGGCATAGGAGCGCGCCGGATAGAGGCGCGCCGCCGTGTCCACGGTAATGCGGGCCAGCTGCGGCATGCGGATGGCGGGCCCCAGGCCGAAGTGAGACTCGATGACGAGGCGATCGAACTCGTCCCGCGCCCCTTCCCCGTGCTCGGCCACCGATGCCAGCAGGGCCTGGAACAGCGGGGTGCCCCACAGCTGATCCCCGTTGCTGCCGTTGATGGTGCGGTGGGCCGGGTAGTTGTAGTCCGGGTGGTAGCGGGCCCGAGCATCGTCCAGCTGGCGCGGGGTGCGGTCGGTGAAGCGGGCATCCCAGTTGAACACCATGGCGGGTTCGAACTGGCGGCCCGCCTCGCTGCGCTGGCGATGGCTGGCGGCCAGGAAGTCGCCGAAGCCCTCGCCGATGGCGCCCCAGTCCCCCTCTTCCCCGAGATCCGGCAGGATGTGGTGCTGCACCCCGTGGCCGAACTCGTGCCAGATCACCATGGGATCCTCGGCATCGGGGACGCCGCTGCGGCCCAGCTCCAGCCTGCGCTCGAACGGATCGTAGAGGGAGTTGTCCTGATAGCCTGCGTCCGTGTCGACGTCGAGGGCGCCGGGGATGAGGTCGGTGAAGCCGAGGGCCTTGAGGTGGCGCTGGGCGAGATCCAGGTGGTAGTAGGCGTTGATGTCGGCAAAGCCCGGGTTGTCCCGGGTCAGGCGAAAGGCCTGCGGGTTGTCCGCCTGGTAGGGGGCGGTGGTGGGCTCGATGGTATCCACCACCCTGGCATGGGGGCTGCTCAGCACATAGTCCGAGCCCAGCAGGCTGACCGGCAGGGAGACCTTGTCCTGATAGGCGGCATCCGCCAGCACCAGGGCCTCGTGCCAGACCAGGCTGGCGTCTTGCAACTGGGTGCGGGGATCGGGATCGAACACCCGCGCCAGGACGCGCTGATCTCCCGCATCCGAGGTACGCTGCGCCTGGGTGCTCGCCTGATCGCCCCAGCGGCCGAGCTCGCGATCCCCCTCGCAACTGGCAAACAGCTGGACCCGGGTGGCCTTGGCATTGCCCTCCTTGTGTTCGCTCACCCGCTGGCGCAGGGCCGGCACCAGGGTGTCGCCGTCACGCCAGTACCAGGCTTCGACCGGCCCCAGCGGGTCTATCAAGCTGCCGTCGGCGCGCAGCTGGTCCAGCAGGGGATCCAGGCTGGTGCTGGCATCGCAGGCGGGCGCTGCACTCTGCAAGGGGCGCAGATTGTGATAGAGGCGCCAGGGTCTGCCGGCGCCGTCTATGCTGACGGCGGCCTGGGTGGTGGCCACCGGCAGGCCGTTGACCAGCATGCGGAAGCTATGGTGATGGCCGAGCAGGCTGGCCCTGTCGTAGTCGGGTGCGAGCGTCACGCCGAGGCGCTGCTCCAGCCAGGCCTGGGGTGTGGTGGTCAGGGATGGCTCATCGACAAACTGCAGCTCGGCCGCCAGCAGGGGCTGGGGGAGCAGGGTTGCCGCCAGCCAGAGGGCCAGGGAGGAGGGTTTCATGGGTGACTCCAAAACAGAAAAGGTGAAGGCGGACATCAGTGACGGACCCCAGCCAGGGAGAGCAGGAAGGCATATTCACGGGCAGCCTTCTGCTGCGCGGTGCCCGCACTGGCGAGATGGCCGCCGTCGAGTTCGGTGTGCAGCAGATAGGGACCGGCCCCTGTGCTGTAGATCCGCAGGCGGGCCAGCCACTTGAGCGGCTCCCAGTAGGGCACCTGGCTGTCGTGCAGCCCGGCCGTCACATAGAGGGGCGGGTAGGGGGCCGCGTGCAGGTTGTCGTAGGGGCTCAGGCGGCGCATGGCCGAATAGTCGGCCGGGATGGCCGGATTGCCCCACTCCCCGTACTCCTGGCGGGTGAGGGGCAGCTCGGGATCCTGCATGGTGCCGAGCAGGTCGACGAAGGGGACCTGCAGCACGGCCCCGGCGAAGCGGGTCGGTGCCTGATTGAGGGCGGCCGCCACCAGCAGGCCACCGGCGCTGCCCCCCATGGCGAACAGCCGGTCCGGATCGATGGCGGGATCCCGGGCCAGGCTGTCTGCCACCGCCAGGAAATCGTCCACGCTGTGTTGCTTCTGCTGGCCGCGACCCTCCTTGTACCACGCCTCCCCCAGCAGGCCCCCGCCGCGCACATGGGCGATGGCGTAGACGAAGCCGCGATCCAGCAGGCTCAGCACCTGCGGCTGATAGTAGGGGCGCATGGGGGTGCCATAGGCGCCATAGCCGTAGAGCAGCAGCGCCTTGGGCGCAGTGATCTCTTTGCGCCATACCAGGGATACCGGCACCCGGACGCCGTCCTTGCCCACCACCCAGCTCCGTTCGCTCTGATAGAGGGGGTTCGCGACCGGTTTGTCAGCGGCTTGCCATTGACCGGAGGCGAGATCCAGCCAGCGCTGGTGCGGCGCCTCGGCCATGCCCTGGCGGCGGATCAGGATCTGCTGGCTGGCGGGATCATGGGCCCCCTGGATCCAGGCCGTGCCCGCCCCGTCGGTGAGCGGGAGGCTGTGGGTCAGCTTGCCGCCTGCATCCAGCACATCGAGCCAGTCGTCCCCTGCCTTGCGGTATTGCAGCACTGTGTGGCGGGCAAACAGGCGCCACTTTTCTAGCTCCCGGCCCTCGCCGGACCAGAGGGGCTGCCAGGGACCCGTCGCCAGGCTCGCCAGGCTGGGCGCCTGATAAAGTCCCATGGCCCCGTCCCGGTTGCTCTTGACAAGCACCCTGTCCCCCTGGGTATCCAGGTAGTATTCGAGCCCATGTTCACGGGCCCTGAGCAGGGTCGGGCCGCCCTCATCCAGCAGGTATTGCTCCGAGCCGTCGTGGTTGTTGCTCTGCAGCACCAGGTGGCGGTTGTCCGTGGTGCGATAGAGGCTGAGCAGCCAGGCGGGATCGGCCTCCTGGTGCACCAGCGCCTCCTTGCCGGCCTGCCAGGCCCATAGCTGCCAGGGGCGCAGGGTGCGAGGTTCGTTGGCAATGGTGTAGAGGGTCTTGCCATCCAGGCTCCAGAGCAGATCGCTGGCCCGGTGCGCTAGGGTGGTGAGCGTCTCGCCGCTCGCGAGATCCAGCACTGTGATGCGGTAGTCCCTGTCCCCACGGCTGTCTTCGGCCAGTGCAAGCAGGCGGCCATCCGGGTGCAGGGCCCAGGCGGCAATCTCGTAGTAACCCTGATCGGGCTGACGGGGGGCCAGCCGCTGGCGGGTGGGGGAGCGGGCGTCGCTGCGCTGCCACAGGCTGCCGTCCGCCTCCATGCGCCATTGGCTGCCCGCCTGAGTCAGCCACTCCTTTGGCAGGGGCTCGCCCCGCTCTCTGGCCTGCCACTCCGCTTGCAGCGTTGTTTCGAGGGGCTTTTGAGGGGCGAGTTGCTCGTCGGTCCAGCGATTCTGCTCGCGCAGCAGCGCCAGCAGCTCGGGGGCGCGACGGCTGTCGTCACGCCAGCCGCCATAGGGATCGAGGCGGGCTATCTCCCCCTTCATCAGTTGTGGACGCTCGGGGATAAGGGGCGCTGCCTCCTGGGTTGTCTCAGGAAGCGGGGCTGCCGGGGCCGGGGTGGCCAGCAGGCTGGCCAGTACAAACAGGCTGTGCATCAGATCCCCACGAAGGTGTAGCGCAGGCTGGCACTCAAGGTGCGCCCGCTCTGGGTGAAGAGGGAGGCGTCGGTACCGGCTTCCAGCCCGGCCACGTCCTGATAGCGGGTGTAACGGGTGTCGAACAGGTTATCGAGCTTGAGGTTGACCTTGAGGGCATCGGTGATCAGCCAGTCCGCCGTCATGGCGAGACTGAACCAGCCCGCGCTCGTGAGGCAGGCATCCTGGCTCTTGGTCAGGCTGTTGCCGCAGCTGGGCACCCGGCTCATGGCCGCGGCGTAGTCCGCCTGCACCCCCAGGCTCCAGTCATGGGTCTGGTAGCTCAGGCGAATGTTGCCCTCCAGCGGGGTCAGGGTGCGCAGCGCCTCGCCCTGGCTGTCTTCCCCGTCGACCCAGCCGAGCTTGGTGGTCAGCTCCCACTCCTGGGTCAGCCAGTAGCTGGCGGTAATTTCCGCGCCCCAGGTCTCGGCCTTGGCCACGTTGCGGTATTGGCGCAGGATGACGCCGTCACTCAAGCGCAGCCCCACCTCGCGCCAGTCGATGAAGTTGTAGTAACGGTTGTAGAAGAGGGCCGGCTTGATGCTCCAGTTTTCCCCCTCGCCGCTGAGCCCCCACTCAAAGCTGTGGCTGGTCTCCTCCTTCAGATCCGTGTTGGCGATGATCTGGAATGGCGGCAGGGCGAAATAGTGGGGAATGTTGCCGTACACCTTGTCGTAGGAGGGGGCCCGAAAGCCGTTGGCATAGCTGAGCCAGCTGCGCCACTGCTCGTTGACGCGGTAGCTGGTGGCCAGGCTCGGGGAGAGATGCCAGCTGTGGTTCTCGCCCTGGTTGCCATCTTGCGGGCGCAGCCACTGGTGATCCATGCGCAGGGTGGGGGTGAACTGCCACCGGCCCAGGGTCGCCACATCACCGAGCCAGACGCCGGCCCGGTCGGTGCGGGCACTGCTGAAGGGCTCGGACTGGCTGGGCTGGGGCACGCCCGCCTCCAGGCTCAGCTTCTCCACCGGCCGCTCGTGGCGGGTACGCTCCAGCTCGACGCCGTAGCTCAGCTTGTGGGCGATGGCGCTGGTGACGAGATCCCGGCGCACGTCCAGCTCGCTGCCGACCCTCTCTTCGGTGAAGGTGGAGAGTTCCCGCTCACTGCGATAGCGGGGGTAGCCGCTCAGCAGGTCGTTTTGCAGCAGGCTGCGCTTGTTGGCGCTGTTCTTGGAGTGGTTGCCATAGAGGCTCCAGGTGAACTGATCCGCCAGCAGACTGCCGAGATCGCTCGCCTCCCAGCCAAGCTTGCCCCCCTGGGTGCGCTGGCTGCCCTGCTCGTGGTATTGGCGCACCTGCCACTTGCCGTCGGGCTGGGGCACTTCGCGCGGCCCCTGATCCCGCTTTGCATTGTCCTCGAAGTAGTCGAGCTCCAGGCGCAGCAGGTGGTGATCGCTTAACGGGAAGCGGGAGCTGGTGGAGGCGCTGAGGCCGTCCAGATCCGCCGGGATACGGCTCTCGTCATAGTTGGCGGTCTCGTGCCCCTGCCAGCCGGAGACCCGCAGCAGGTGCTCGCTATCCAGTACCCGGGCGGCGCCGGTGGCGCTCAGCTTCTGCTTGTCGCTGCTGCCGTCCTGCAGCACCTTGCTGCCGAGATAGGCATCCTGCCCCTGCAGGTAGTCCTCCGGCTGCTTGGTGGAGATGACTATGGTGCCGCCGATGGCGTCGGAGCCATGCAGGGAGGAGCCGGCACCCTTGGCGACCTCTATCTGCTTGACGTCATCGAGATCGAAGCTGAAACGGCCCACCTTGTCGTTGAGGTCGTCGGCGCCGAAGCCGTCGCTGACCCGCACCCCATCCTTGATGATGAGCACCCGGTTGCCGCCCATGCCGCGGATGATGATGTTCTGCGGCCGACCGGCGGAGCCGGTCACCGAGACCCCGGGTTCGTTCTTGAACACGTCGGTGAGTTCGGTGGCGACCTGGCGATCCAGATCGTCTTCCGTGATGACGGTGATGGAGCCTGAGACATCGGACAGCTTCTGCTCGATGCGTTGTCCCTTGACCACTATGGTCTCGTGGGCCCTGGGTTCTGGATCTGTCCCGGCGGGATCGCTGGCGGCCAGGGCTGTACCGGACAGCAGCATGGGCCAGTAGTGAAGCAGTGTTTTCATTGTTGATAATGATTTTTATTTAAGCCTGAAGGGCGCGGATTATTGCAGATGAATCCCTTCGCTTCAATAATTGATAATCATTATCATTTTGGTTTTATGATCTTGATCGGACTGAGTTTTTTGAGAGATGAATCAGTAGTTGCAGGGCATACGTTTGCGAAGGGCGCCGGCCGGGGGAGGGGAAGTGAGGTGTCCTGACTGGATCTTGAGGCAATAAAAAGCCCGCCGAGAAGGCGGGCTGGTTGGAGGCGTGCGAGCAACTAGGGGGTGCGATAGAAACGGTTGAGCTCGTTCATCACCTGGATCATGGCTCCCATGTCCGGGGTGCCGTGCTTGATGGGGCGATAGGTGGCGCGATCCAGCAGTTCGAAGTCACCCTGCTTGTTGAACTGGGTGATGGTGTTGTCCTGATAGATGGCAAAGTCATTCTGATCGCCGGCCAGCAGCCAGTTGCGCGGGCTGGTGTCGAACAGGCTGCGCCCCGTGCTGTAGTCCCGAGGGGGGTTGCGTACCCCCAGCATGCCCTTCATCAGGGTCGGCACCAGATCCAGGTGGCTGCTTGCCTGCTCCTGTGGCTGGCTATCTATCCCAGGCCAGGCGAGCACCAGGGGAACCTGCACCTGATAGGGGGAGTAGTTGCTGCCATAGCCCCAGCTGTTGCTCTGGGTTTCGTTGAACTCCTGGCCGTGATTGGAGGTGATGACGACTATGGTCTGTTCGCCGAGCCCCTGTTGCTGCAGCTGGGCGAGCATCTGTTCCAGCAGTTGGTCGGTATAGAACACCGAGTTCTTGTAGCGATTCTCCAGCTTCTGCAGGTTCTCGGGTCGATAGGCGGTGGCCGGGTTGAACCGGGTCAGTTCGGGCTGGAAGGGGCCCTTGAGGCTGGCGGGCACTTGATAATCCCCCGGGCTCGAGAGATAGACCAGAGAGAACCAGGGTCTGTCCATGGTGCGTGTGCCAAGCCACTGCTGCCAGTCGCCAATGAGGCGTGTATCGTCGGTCTGGCGGGAGACAAACACCTGCTTGCGCAGGCCGGCGAGCAGGCTCTGCTGATACTGCTGGGCATCTTCCAGCGCACCGAACAAGCCGAACTGGTAGTCCTGGCGCAGCATCTCGTCGAACAGCACCGGCGGGCGCTTGTCGGCACGGATATCGCCATAGTAGTGGCCCGGCAGCCCGTAGAAGAGGCTGAATATCCCCATGGCGTCATCGTTGCCGCCACTCATGTGGTTGGCAAAGTTGAGGTGTTGATCCGCATAGCGCTGCAGATTGGGCATGTTGATGTTGTTGAGCATGTCGGCCCGCAGGGAGTCGACCACCACCACCAGCAGGTTCTTGTGCTCGGCCGGGGCACTCACGCTGAGGGGGCGCAGGGGGTAGAGCAGGCGATGCTCGGCGCTACCCTGGTTCTCGGCCTTCTTCTCATACTGCTCGAGATCGAGCCAGCCATGCTTGGCCAGGAAGCTTCTGGCTGTCATGGGGTAGGAGAGCGGGAAGTTGGCACGCTGCATGGTGATGGCCTGATACAGGGTTGCATCGGCCCAGCTGTTGACGAGGTGAGTCAGCATGAAGCAGACCAGCAGGGCCAGCCCCACCTGATTGCCGTACTGGCGGCGCTTGCGCTTGTTGATCTTGCGCCACACATAGGCCGACAGCAGCAGTTGCAGCAGGAAGATGGTGGGCACGGCGACGAAGATGATGCTCCAGATCGAGCCCTCTTCGGTCTGGGCCTGATCCAGCAGCAGTTGCCACACCTGGCCATTCAAGTGGAACTTGAACAGCTGGAACACCTGGGTGTCGATGAGCAGCAGCACCTGCGCCAGGGTGGCGATGATGGCCGAAATGAAGCGCAGTGGCTTCTCCCTGGGCAGCACGAAGCTCAAGGGGAAGACGGTCAGCAGATAGGTGACGAAGCTCAGGAACGAGAAATGACCTATCCAGCTGATGATGAGATAGGTGACCCCGAGCGTGGTCGATGGCCAGCTGATGGAACCCAGATAGCGGGTCGCGATCAGCATGGCCAGAATGATGTTGAAGAAGGAGAACCAATGCCCCCAGGTGATCAGGCGAGAGACATTATCACGATAGGGGTTGCCGGTTTCGACCATAATGATCCATCTGCTTGAAAAACATCAAAGAATGCGAAGAAACTCAGTGAGCATCGTGGCGATGATCCACCGAGGCGGTGAGCGCCTGGATGTACTTCTCGGTGATCGCCTGACGCTGGGCCGGGGCCATACCGTTGATGATGTTGGTGGTCAGGTTGCCAAGCACCATGAGACTGAGATCCACCGGCGCCTTGTGTTTCTCCAGGGCGGTGATCAGGTCGTTCATCAGGGCGTCAAACTGCTCGTTATTGTACTTTGATACGATGGGCATAATCTTGGGTTCATCTCGGTTCAAAGCGCCTTATAATACTTCACCCTTTCGGCTAACACTATGGCTTTGTGACATGAGTCTCGATATCGACAAGATCATTCTTCACTCCCTGCGCGCCGGCAATGACGGTCAGCCGCACGCCGATACCCGCAGTCAGACTCTGCCTGCCGACGAGGCGGTGCAAGGGCTGATGGCAGAACTGCATCGCATCTACAACGGCAAGGGTGGCAAGGGCTTCGGCTTCTTTGCCGACCCGGAAGCCGACGTCGCCGAGCTGGCAGAAGGTGAAGAGGCTCCCAGACAGCCGTCACCGGCCTTTCGCATCGCCCTCGAACAGCTGCTTGGCGAGCAGACCGAATTCGTCCCCTTCTCTATTACCCTGACCCAGATGCTGGTCAAACAGTTGGTGGAGCACGCCCTCGATGAACAAGGGGTGTTGCTGATTGCCAAATACAACTATGTCGGGGTCGATTACCTGATGATCGCCCTGCTGGAGGGCAAGGAGAGCGTCACCGTCAGCGAGGCGCTGGACCTGCGTCACATTCATTATCTGGATATCGGCAAACTCAACCTGGTGGCCCGCATCGATCTGACCGAGTGGAAAACCCAGCCGGACTCTCGCCGTTATATCACCTTCAGCAAGGGGCGGGTCGGCCGCAAGCTGGGGGACTTTTTCATGGACTTGCTGGGTGCCCGTGAGGGCATGGATGCCAAGGTACAAAATAAAGGCTTGCTGCAGGCGGTGGACGATTACTGCGACAGCCGTCAGCTCGAACCCGCCGAGCGCAATGATTACAAGAAACAGGTCTTCAAATATTGCACCGAACAGGCGAGCGCCGGTGAAGAGATCGAGATCAAGGAGCTCTCGGCGGAACTCTCCGCAAAAGATGCGGGAGGTGGCGACCTCGATTTTTACAGCTTCATCGGTCAGGAATATGAGCTGGAGGAACGCTTCCCGGCGGACAGATCCACCCTGCGTGGCCTGACCAAGTTCGTCGGTTCCGGCGGCGGCCTGACCTTGAGCTTCGAGCAGAAGCTGTTGAACAGTCGGGTGTTTTACGATCCCCAGACCGACACGCTGACCATCCGTGGTGTGCCGCCCAACCTCAAGGATCAGCTGCTGCGTCAGTCATAATGTGATCTACTCGCCATTTCTGGCAAAAAGGCATCGGAGTCCGCTCCGATGCCTTTTTATTTAAGGGGGAGATGAACTTGGAATCCGGCTTGGTACTTTTGTTAACACATTAAACAAAATAATGGAGATGAAAGGGTTTTCATTGAGGTGAAACCCCTTTCATTGGTGTAAATTTATTTCTTTTTGGTAATTGGTTTTCTGTGCAAGGCCAAAAATATGGCGATAAATCCCGATAAGTCGCTGAAATAAGAAAATGTTTTCATAACTTTCTGGAAGAAAATACGTAATTGCATTTCAAAAATGCGAGGCGTGTCATGTGAGGCGTTGCAGGCTTGGGATAATATACATCTCGCACACAATGCTCTTACAGCGCGGAACTAATACAAGGAAAGGCTCATGAAAAAGAAATTGCTGTCATCCCTGATCGGTCTGGCTACCCTGGGTGTGGCTTGTTCAGCCACTGCTGCGATTGACGAAGGTCAGCTGACCATCTGGATCAACGGTGACAAGGGCTACAACGGCCTGGCCGAAGTAGGCAAGAAGTTCGAAGCCGAGACCGGCATCAAGGTGACCGTCGCTCACCCGGATCAGGTAGAAGTGAAGTTCCAGCAAGCCGCCGCCACTGGCAACGGCCCGGACATCTTCTTCTGGGCTCACGACCGTTACGGTGAGTGGGTCAAGGCCGGTCTGCTGGTGCCCGTGACGCCGAACGCCGCCACCAAGGCCAAGTTCGAGCAGTTCGCCTGGGACGCCATGGCTGTCGATGGCAAGACCTATGGCTACCCGGTCGCGGTGGAAGCCGTCAGCCTGATTTACAACAAGGATCTGTTGCCCAATCCGCCGAAGACCTTCGAAGAGATCGCCAAGATCGACGAAGAGATGAAGAAAAATGGCAAGCGCGCCATCATGTGGGCCTATGACACCCCCTACTTCAGCTACCCCCTGGTGGCTGCCAACGGTGGCTATGCCTTCAAGAAGACCGCCACCGGTTATGACGTGAAAGACACCGGCGTGGCCAACGCGGGTGCCAAGGCGGGCGTCGGCTACATCTCCGAGATGATCAAGTCCGGTCACCTGGAGAAGGGCATCGACTACGGTGTCATGGATGCCAAGTTCAACAAGGGCGAAGTGGCCATGATGATCAACGGCCCCTGGGCCTGGAGCAACCTGGACAAGAGCGGCATCAAGTACGGCGTAGCGCCGCTGCCGACCCTGAAGGGTAATCCGGCCAAGGCCTTCGTCGGCGTACTGGGTGCCACCATCAACGCCGCCAGCCCGAACAAGGATCTGGCCATCGAGTTCCTCGAGAACTACCTGCTGACCGATGCCGGTCTGGCACCGGTGAACGCCGACAAGCCGCTGGGTGCCGTGGCGCTGAAGTCCTTCCAGAAGACTCTGGAAACCGACCCCAACATCAAGGCCACCATGCAGAACGCCCAGAATGGCGAGCCGATGCCGTCCGTGCCTGAGATGAGCCGTTTCTGGTCTTCCTTCGAAACTGCCCTCAAGAACGTCACCTCTGGCCGTCAGAGCGTTGACGAAGCCCTGGATACCGCTGCCAAGCGCATCGTCCAGTAAGCACGCACTACCGGGGAGGCCGCAACGGCCTCCCACTCTCTCAAATCTCTTTTGGCGCAATAAAGGTTAATTGGCATGGAAGTAGTACCTTCTATTGAATCCTATGCCGGTCCGAAGAAAGACAAGTACGTCTGGCTGAAGTGGACCATGGCGGCACTGATCGCAGTGCTTAATGGTTATGCGGCCGTGATGATGTATGCCAGCGGCGAGTGGGTGTTTGCCCTGCTCGATCTGGTGGTCGTTTCCGTCGGTCTCTATGTCTTCATGAACAAGAAGACCTATGCCCACCGCTATATTTTCCCCGGTGTGGCAGGCATGGTTGTTTTTATCATCTTCCCTCTTGCCTACACGATCGGCATCGCCTTCACCAACTATTCGGGGTCCAACTTGCTCTCCCTCGAGCAGGCACGGGATTTCCATCTGAAAAAAATCTATAAGGTGACCGGCGGTGAATTCGATTTCACCCTTCTGGGTGGTGAGAACAATCAGTTTCAGCTGCTGCTGCAACAGGACGACCAATCCTTTATCAGTCAACCCCTTACCTTGCTGAACAACAAGGCACGTGAACTGGCCGTCCGTGAGGGCCGGGTTCATGACGAGCCACAGGCTGTTCAGTTGCAACCCCTGAACGGGGAAGCGATCGACCAGGCGGCACCCATCCGTGCCATCGTCGATCACCGTACTCACCTGAGTGCTCTGGATCTGGTGCTGCCCGAAGGCAATATTCACCTGACCCTGAGCAGCCTGCGCAAGTTCGCGGCGCAAAAGCCCCTCTACACCCAGCTGGTGGACGGAGCCGTGCTCAAGTCCGGTGTCGTTATCAAGGACGGCAACCTGCTGCGTGACAACCAGAGTGGCGAGCTGATGCTGCCCAACGGCGATACCGGCTTCTATCAGTACATCGATGCGGAAGGTCATTTCGTTGGCAAGGGCATAGCCCCGGGCTTCGTGGTGAGCGTGGGCTGGAAGAACTTCGTCCGCATCATGACAGACCCGGGTATCCAGGGTCCCTTCATGCAGATCTTCGTCTGGACCGTGATCTTCTCCGCCTGCTCCGTGGCCTTCACCCTGGCCATCGGCATGGTGATGGCGTGTCTGGTGCAGTGGGAGCAACTCAGGGGACGCGGTTTCTACCGGGTCATGCTGATCCTGCCCTATGCGATACCGGCGTTCATCTCCATCCTGGTGTTCAAGGGCTTGTTCAACCAGAACTTTGGCGAGATCAACCTGTTCCTGGAAGCGGCGTTCGGCATCAAGCCGGACTGGTACACCACCCCCTTCCTGGCCAAGGTGATGATCCTCATCGTCAACACCTGGCTCGGCTATCCCTACATGATGATCCTCTGCATGGGGCTGCTCAAGGCCATCCCGGAAGATCTCTATGAGGCATCCGCCATGGACGGTGCGGGTCCGGTACAGAACTTCTTCAAGATCACTGTGCCGCTGCTGATGAAGCCGCTGACGCCCCTGTTGATTGCATCCTTTGCCTTCAACTTCAACAACTTCGTGCTTATCCAGTTGTTGACGAACGGAGCGCCGGACATCATAGGGGCCAGTACCCCGGCCGGGACCACGGATCTGCTGGTGAACTACACCTACCGGATCGCGTTCCAGGGCTCGGGTGGTCAGGACTACGGTCTGGCCAGTGCCATCGCCACCGCCATCTTCCTGATCGTCGGCGCGCTTGCACTGCTCAACCTGAAATTGTCCAAAGCGGACAAGCTGTAAGGAGGCTTCTCAATGGCTATCGTACAACCCAAATCAGTGAAATACCGGGTGTGGGCAACCCACCTGGTCATGTGGGGCTTCCTCGCACTGATCATCTTCCCGGTGATCATGGTTATCGCCATCTCGTTCCGTAACGGCAACTTCTCGGTGGGGGAGATCATCCCCTCCAATCCGACTCTGGATCACTGGAAGCTGGCGCTCGGCATGTCCATCACCAACGCCGATGGCAGCATCACGCCGCCACCGTTCCCGGTGCTGACCTGGTTGTGGAACTCCATCAAGATCGCGGGCATCACCGCCCTGATGATAGTGGTGCTCTCCACCACCTGTGCCTATGCGTTTGCCCGCCTGCGGTTCCGTGGCAAGCAGACCATATTGCAGGGGATGCTGATCTTCCAGATGTTCCCGGCGGTGCTGGCACTGGTGGCCATCTATGCGCTCTTCAACAAGATTGGTGACTACATCCCCTGGCTGGGTCTGAACACCCACGGCGGCCTGATCCTGGCCTACATGGGCGGCATCGCGTTGCACGTGTGGACCATCAAGGGCTACTTCGAGACCATAGACTCTTCCCTGGAAGAGGCGGCGGCCATCGATGGTGCGACCCCCTGGCAGGCATTCAGGTTGATCCTGCTGCCCCTGTCGGTGCCCATCCTGGCGGTGGTCTTCATTCTGGCCTTCATCGGTTCCATCACCGAGGTGCCCGTGGCCTCCATCCTGCTGCAGGATGTGAACAACCTGACCCTGGCGGTCGGTGCCCAGCAATACCTCTATCCGCAGAACTATCTGTGGGGTGACTTCGCCGCAGCCGCCGTGTTGTCCGGTCTGCCCATCACAGTGGTGTTCCTCATGGCGCAGCGCTGGTTGGTCGGTGGCCTCACCGCGGGCGGTGTGAAAGGTTAAGGTTAATGGCCGGGGGAGCAGGCTCCCCCGGCCGTCACGATTTGCAAAGATTCAAGAGCGGAGCTCGTCATGGCTGAAGTAGTACTCAACAACGTTCGCAAGAACTACGATCCGGCGGTCCACAAGGACACGCTGCGCAACATCAACCTCGCCATCAAGGAAGGGGAGTTCATCGTCTTCGTCGGCCCGTCCGGTTGCGGCAAATCCACTCTGCTGCGGATGATCGCAGGGCTGGAAGACATCACCAGCGGTGAGCTGACCATCGGCGGTCGTTACATGAACGACGTGCCGCCGGTGGAGCGCAACGTGGGCATGGTGTTCCAGTCCTACGCCCTCTACCCGCACATGAACATCTACGAGAACATGGCCTTCGGCCTCAAGCTCAAGAAGATGGACAAGGAGAACATCCACAAGCGGGTAATGCGCGCCGCCGAGATCCTGGGGCTCGAGCCGCTGCTGGACAGAAAGCCCAAGGCCCTCTCCGGCGGTCAGCGCCAACGGGTGGCCATCGGTCGCTCCATCGTCCAGCAGCCGCAGGTGTTCCTGTTCGATGAACCCCTGTCGAACCTGGATGCCGCCCTGCGGGTCAAGATGCGCATCGAGATCGCCAAGCTGCACAAGGAGCTCAACTCCACCATCATATACGTGACCCACGATCAGGTGGAGGCCATGACCCTGGCCAACCGCATCGTGGTGCTGAGCCCGCTCAAGGGTGAGGCGACCACCAACCTGGAGCAGTTCGGCACACCGCTTGAGCTCTATCACAACCCGGACAACAAGTTCGTGGCGGGCTTCATCGGCTCCCCCAAGATGAACTTCCTGGCGGGCGAGCTGCTGGAAATAGGCGAGCAGGAGTGCGTGGTCAAGCTGACCTCCGGCGACACCGTGCGTGCCCGGGTCGATGCCCGCAGCGGCGCGGTCGGTGACAAGGTGGAGCTGGGCATTCGTCCCGAGCACCTGGTACCGCTCGATCATGCCCATGCCGACAGCAAGGTGAGCGGCGTGGTGCAGGTAGCCGAGCACCTGGGTGCCGAGTCCTTCGTCTACATGGACGTGGATGGTCATGACTTCACCGTCAAGGCCAGCTCAGACGTGGACGTGGCCACGGGTCAGGAGTACAGCGTCGGCATTCCGGCGGAGGCTTGCTACCTGTTCGATGCCAAGGAGCAGGCATTCCCCCGTACCGCCAGATATATCCGTACTTGATGATTTTTTGCGTTGGTTTTCCTTAGTATTCAATGCCTTTTTGCCGGTCGAAAGACCGGCTTTTTATTGCCTGTCGTTTCGGTAACCGAGCCGGCAGGGTTCAGACTTCGAGATCGGCGGTGATGTCGGGCACGAAGGTCTGGCTGGTCAGGGGCGGGCGCTCATAGCCCTCGGTCTTGATGGGGGGCAGGGTGATGGGCTCGTAATGGATCGCCTCGTAAGGCACCTTGCCGAGCAGGTGGGCGATGCAGTTGAGGCGGGCGCGACGCTTGTCGTCGGCATCGACCACGAACCAGGGGCAGTCCTCGGTATCCGTGTAGGTGAACATGTCATCCTTGGCGCGCGAATACTCCACCCAGCGGGAGCGGGATTGCAGGTCCATGGGGCTGAACTTCCAGCGCTTGATGGGGGTGTTGATGCGCTCCTTGAAGCGCTTCTCCTGCTCCTCGTCACTGACCGAGAACCAGTACTTGATGAGGGTGATGCCGGAACGAGTCAGCATCCGCTCGAACTCGGGGCAGGCGCGCAGAAACTCGCGGTATTCGGCGTCGGTGCAAAAGCCCATCACCCGCTCTACCCCCGCCCGGTTGTACCAGGATCGATCGAACAGCACCATCTCGCCCGCCGACGGCAGGTGGGCGGCATAGCGCTGGAAGTACCACTGGGTGCGTTCCCTGTCCGAGGGGGCTGGCAGGGCGGTGACCCGGCAGACCCGAGGATTGAGCGGCTCGGTGATCGCCTTGATGACACCCCCCTTACCGGCGGCGTCGCGCCCCTCGAACAGCACCACCACCTTGAGTCCCTCCTGCTTGACCCATTCCTGCAGCTTGACCAGTTCCTCGTGCAGGCGGGCGAGGCTGTGCTCATAGGTTTTCTTGTCCAGGCGCGGGCGTTTCTTGCTCTTTTCCTTCTGCATGGTCTTCTCCTGTTCGAGTCCTTTCTGTGGGTTGCCCCAGCTTGCCCCAGGGAGGCGCCACTGCCAAGGCCGACGTGTTACACTGCCGCCCCATCGCTGGCAGCAAGACAGAAGAAAACATGAGGCAATGTATGGCGATTGATACTGCCGCCTCATCAGCCGCTGGCAATCGAAAAAACATGAGGCAATGTATGGCGATTGATACTGCCGCCTCATCAGCCGCTGGCAACAGGAGATAACATGAAGCATTTTATGGAGATAGCGGGTCGCCGCATGGCCTATCTGGACGAGGGGCAGGGCCCTGTGCTGCTCTTTGGCCACAGCTATCTGTGGGACAGTGCCATGTGGGCGCCGCAAGTCGAGGCGCTCAAGGGCAGCTATCGCTGCATCGTGCCCGAGCTGTGGGGCCACGGTGATTCCGACGTGCTCCCTGACGGTGGTTGCACCCTGGCAACCCTGGCCCGAGATCACCTGGCACTGCTCGATGCCCTCCACATCGAGCAGTGCGTGCTGGTGGGGTTGTCGATTGGCGGCATGTGGGGCGTGGAGCTCGCGCGCATGGCCCCGGCGCGGCTCAAGGGACTGGTGCTGATGGATACCTTCGTTGGCTGGGAGCCCCAGATCCCCTGCGAGCGCTACCTCGGCATGCTGGCGATGATAGAGCAGCTGGGCACCCTGCCTGCCCCCGTCATCGAGCAGGTGGCGCCGCTCTTCTTCGCCCATGAGCCGGATCCCGCCCTGATGAGCGGCTTCAAGGCGCGGCTCGCCCAGTGGCCAGCGGACCAGGTGGCGAGTCTGGTGGCGGTGGGGCGCAGCTTCGTGACCCGGGAGGATCGCATCGAGTGGCTCGAAGAGATGGCGATGCCGAGCCTGGTGATGACAGGCTGCGAGGACAAGGCGCGCCCGGTGCTGGAGGGCTATCTGATGGCCGAGGCGCTGAACTGCCCCTTCAGGGAGATACCGGCTGCGGGCCACATCTCGACCCTGGAGAACCCCGAGTTCGTCAACCGGACGCTGGCCGAGTTTCTGGCCGGGTTGCAAGGGTGATGCATTGCCCGATAGCACAAAAAAAGGAGCCATGGGCTCCTTTTCTGTTATTCAGTCCTGCCGGATGGGGTTACCAGATATAGCCCACGCCGAAGCCGGCGTAGAGTTCGCCATCGTGCTGGACGATGGGGCTGTTGGCGATGTCGTCGTCGTAGCGTTCGTAGTTGGCGGCAAACATGCCGATCCAGTGGGGGCTGAAACGGTAGCTGGTGATGATGGCCACCATGGGGGAGAGGGTGGTGCCCGTGTCCCACTCGGGGCGCTGTGCCCTGGCCTCGTTGCCGGAGACGCCGCCAAAGTAGTAGTTCGCCATCTTGTCGCTGCGGATCATCATCCCCATGCCGGGCATGATGAGCAGCTTGTCCCGCAATATGGGGAAGTCGGCCCACAACAGCAGCTCCTGGCCGTTGCTGCGCCCGGTCACGTCCGTGCTGAGGCGGGTGCTGAGCAGGGCGTAGGGGGTGATGAGGCTGGCGCCGACGCCCCCTTCCAGCTGCCACTTGCGCTGCTCCATGCCTGCGAGTTCGGGGGCATCGTCCGGGTCGAGATTGCCAAAGCGCACCCGGCCGTAACCGTAGGCGGCGAAGTTGTCATCCTTGTGGAAGTAGTAGCGGGCCCTGTCTCCGAGGAACATGAACTGATCGCCGAAGTAGATGGCACCCGGCACCGCCAGGGCCGTGTCGTCCTGGCCCTGATAGCGGGCATCGCCACCGATGACGGCACCGCCCAGCACCAGCCCCTTGGGCACCGGGCTGGTGGGGCTGTCCTGCACGAAGATATCGAGGGAGCCGAGATCGACCTCGGCCCGGGCCGGGGTGGCGAACAGCAGGGTCAGGAGCGCGCCAAGGGCGGCGTGGTGCAGGGGGCGAACAGGGGGCATGGACTGATCCTTCAGAGTCGGGGCTGGCAGAGCATACTGCCGATGACCTTGTCAGTGAAGCCTGTTTTTATTTGAAATTCAAGTCGATAGCGTCACGGTGTCCCGCCTGGATTCAGGCGGGAACGGAGTCTGTGGTCGACGAGATCGCGGCAATAACAGAAAAGAGGTGGCGGCTTCTTCCGTCATCAGGGGGCGGGGCGGGGAAGATCGTCCCGTTTGGGCCAGGCGTTGAGCACCGCTTTCACCAGGGTCGCCAGGGGAATCGCGAAGAAGACGCCCCAGAAGCCCCAGAGCCCGCCGAACACCAGCACGGCGATGATGATGGCCACCGGGTGCAGATTGACCGCCTCGGAGAAGAGCAGGGGTACCAGCAGGTTGCCGTCGAGGGCCTGAATGACCAGATAGGCCACCATCAGCCAGGCGAAGTCCGGGGTCAGTCCCCACTGGAACAGGGCCACCATGGCGACGGGCACGGTCACCGCCACGGCCCCAATGTAGGGGATGAGCACGGAGAAACCGACCGCCACCGCCAGCAGCACCGAGTAGCGCAGCCCCATCAGGGCGAAGGGCACATAGGTCGCCACCCCGACGATGAGGATCTCGATCACCTTGCCGCGGATGTAGTTGATGATCTGGTCGTTCATCTCCACCCATACCCGGTTGACCAGGGTGCGGTTGCGGGGCAGGAAGCGACGCAGGCCGCCCATCAGCACCTGCTTGTCCTTGAGCATGAAGAACACCATCAGGGGCACCAGGATGGCGTAGATGAGGATGGCCACCACGTTGATGAGGGAGCTGAGCGAAGCGCTCACCAACTGCTCGCCGCCTGCCAGGATGCGCTGGCGGATGTTGTCGATGATGGTCTCGACCAGGCTGACGTCGATGATCTCCGGGTACTTCTGTGGCAGGGTGCGCACAGCGTCCTGGGCATGGGCCAGCATGGACGGCGCCTCCTTGGCGAGGTTGACGCCCTGGCTCACCAGTGTGGGGATGAGGCCCAGCACCATCAGGGTGGTCACCGTGATGAACAGCAGCAGCACCAGGCTGGTGGCGAAGGTACGGGAGAGCCCGATGCGTTGCAGCCGGCTGACCGGCCACTCCAGCAGGTAGGCCATCACCACGGCCACCAGCAGCGGCGCCAGCAGATCGCCGAACAGCCAGAGCACCGCGAAGCAGAACACCAGCAGCAGGAACAGGGTGACGGCATCGGGGTCGGAAAAACGGGTCTGATACCAGCGCTTCAATACATCTAACATCGAGGCTTCCTTGGTTTATCGGGTCATGGCGATGGAAAGGGTCGATCCGGTGTTGGTCCATATCATGGGCATTGGCACCATCATGATGGCCGGTTTTGGACGACGAGCCGCAGGGTGAGAGCTGTGTCTGACTCCTGCAGGCGCTGCACCTGATGGCCCTGCCGCAGCAACCAGGCCGGAATGTCTTGGCGGGAGCCGGGATCCTTGAGCAGGATCAGCAGGGATTGACCGGCCCGGGCGCCGCGCAACCAGAGCTTGAGCCGGATCAGCGGCTCCGGGCAGCGCCAGGGGGTCAGGTCGAGCTGTTCCCAGTGCGGTTCCATATCGGGGGAGGCTCCATGGTGCGTGATGGCCGTCATTATGGCCGCGATGGGAGGGCGAAACAACGCTTGTAGGCCTTGATGGGCAAGGGTATTCTGCCCCCGAGCACTTTCTGATGGAGATAGAAACACAGTGGCCCGCTTTTCCCCCTTGATGGCATCACTTCCCCTGCTGGTCTCCCTGATGGGTGCCACCTTTCATGCCCAGGCGAACAACCAGTTGCCCGACATCGGCACCGCCGGGGTCGCGGCCCTGCCCATCGAGCAGGAAGTGCGCTATGGCAACGCCTTCATGCGGTTCGCCCGGGCGGGCTTGCCCATCATCGATGATCCCGTGCTGAACGAATATATCGACGATCTGGGTCAGCGATTGCTCACCAATGCCGACGGGGTACGTTTCCCCTTTACCTTCTTCCTCATCAACGATCCCAGCATCAACGCGGCCGCGTTCCTCGGCGGGCGGGTCAAGGTGCACACCGGCCTCTTCCTCTACGCCGACAGTGAGAGCGAGCTGGCCTCGGTGCTGGCGCACGAAATCACCCACGTGACCCAGCGCCACATCGCCCGTTACATGGAGGCGCAGGCGAGCAGCTCGGCCATGACCCTGGCTGGCCTGGTGGGCTCCATCGCGCTCGCGGTGATCAACCCCACCGCCGGTATCGCCGCGCTGCAGACGACCCTCGGGCTCTCCATGCAGTCGGCCATCAACTATACCCGTGACAACGAATACGAGGCGGATCGCATCGGCATGAAGACGCTGTATGACGCCGGTTTCGATCCCATGGGCATGGCCAACTTCTTCCAGAAGCTGGCGGCGGAATATCGCTACGCCAGCAAGCCACCCGAGATGCTGCTCACTCACCCCCTGCCCGAGACCCGGATCAGCGAAGCCCGCGCCCGGGCGGGCAGCTATGGCCGCCGAGCCTTGCCCCCCAGTCTCGACTTCTGGCTGGCCAAGGTGCGCATCCAGGTGCGTTATGGCACCGAGAGCCCCCAGGCGCTGCTCACCTATTTCGACAGCCGCCTGCAGAAGGGGGACTACCCTCTCAAAGACGCCGCCACCTATGGCAAGGCGCTGGCCCTGTTGCAGCTCAAGCGCACCGACGAGGCCGATACCCTGATGCAGGGGCTGGCCGCCCGCCATCCGGAAGATCTGTTCGTGGTGGATGCCCTGACCGACATCGATCTCGCCAAGGGGCGCAGCGCCCAGGCCATTGCCCGGCTGGAGCGTTTCCGCACCCGGATGCCGGACAACGAGGTGGTGGTGGTCAACCTCGGCAACGCCTATCTGGAAGGGGGCAATTACCAGAAGTCCATCGCCATCCTGGACCCCTATGCCCGGGAGCACGACGAGAACAGCCTGGCCTGGAGCCTGCTGTCGGACGCCTATCGCAAGGCGGGACGAATGACGGATCTGCACATGGCGCGGGCGGAGACCCTCTCCCTGCGCGGCGACTACCAGGCGGCCATCGACGAGCTGATCGTGGCCCGCGGCACCACCAGCGACAAGCTGACCCTGGCCCGCATCGAGGCGCGCATCACCCAGCTGGAGCGGGCGAAGAAGGATCTGGACAGCCTGAAGGGCTAGTCCGGCTCACCGCTCCTGTGACGAAACGGGGTGCACCAGCGATGGGGCACCCCGTTTCGTCATGGGGCCATCAGGGCTGTGCTGCAGCCCAGGCCCTGAGGTCGGCGAGCCTGTGTTCATCTATCTCTCCCACCAGTGTCTCCTGCAACCGGCCCTCGCCATCGAGCAGGTAGCTGGTGGGCAGCGCGCCGGGTCTGGGGAAGGGGAGGCTGGCTTCATCGAGGGGGACCATCAGGGGGACGGCTATCTGATGGCGCCGGGCCAGCTCGGCCAGCTCACCGGGGGAGGCGGGATCATAGTTGATGGCGATCACCCCAATCCGCCCCTCCCGGTGCAGCGCCGTGAGCAGGGGCATCTCCCGTAGACAGGGGGCGCACCAGGGGGCGAAGTAGTTGACCAGCAGCGGCTTGCCCGCCAGGGCGCTCAGGCTGATGCTCTTGCCCGTCTCGTCGGTGAAGTCGGGCGCCGGGCTGCAGGCCCCCAGCAGGGTCGCCACAATCAGCCAACAGATTCGTTTCATTTCCATATCCTTCCCGCTTACCCTGCCCATCCGTTTCCCCTACAATAGCGCCATTTGTTGTCCCATCTTGCAATATCAGGGAGTTACCATGAGCGAGACCCAAATCTATCACAACCCGCGCTGCTCCAAGAGCCGTGAAACCCTGGCCTTGCTGGAACAGCACGGAATAGCCCCGGAGGTGGTGCTCTATCTGGAACAGGCGCCGAGCGAAGATGATATCCGCACCCTGTTGAGCCAGCTCGGCTTCACCGATCCGCGCCAGCTGATGCGCACCAAGGAAGATCTCTACAAGGAGCTGGGGCTGGCCGAGATGAGCGGCGATGCCCTCATTTGCGCCATGCACCAGCATCCAAAGCTTATCGAACGCCCCATCGTCATCAAGAATGGTCAGGCCCGCATCGGCCGTCCGTCCGAGCAGGTGCTGGAGATCCTCAAGTGAGCACCCGCTTCGCCCGTCTGCTGACCCTGGTCGGCTTCTTCGGTCTGCTGGGCTGGGTCATCCTCTGGCATCTGTGGCTGTCACCCCACCCTGATCTCAATCCCTGGCTGCTGCCGGTGATCTGGACTGTGCCGCTGCTCTTCCCCCTCAAGGGGATAGTGCAGGGCAACCCTTACACCCATGCCTGGGGCAACTTCGTGCTGATGCCCTACTTCCTCCACGCCCTCACCCTGATCACCACGGATGAAGGGGAGCGGTGGCTGGCGGTGGTGGAGCTGGTGTTCACCACTCTGGCCTTCGTCGGCACCATCTATTACGCCCGCCTGCGCGGTCGTGAGCTGGGCCTGAGCATTCGCAAGAAGAAGGAAGATCGCTGAGCCGCTCTGCCGCTGGCAGTCGTGCAGCCCCCATCAAAAAGGCCCCTTTCGGGGCCTTTTTGTCATCCAGGGAGGTCAGAGCGTGTTCTTGTAGATCTTGCCGTCCTTCATGATCACCTTGAAGTGCTTGGCCGGATCGGCCACCAGGGAGAGATCCTTGAGCGGGTCACCGTCGATCAGCAGCAGATCGGCCAGTGCCCCGGCCTCCACCACGCCCAGCCTGCCCGGGTAGGGGCTGCGCGGGCCGGAGAGGGCCAGCAGCTCGGCGTTGTCATGGGTGGCCATCCTCAGCACCTCGGCCGGGGTATACCAGGTGCCCATCTTGGCCAGCATGGTGCCTTGACTGGCGGCGGCCTGGGCGCTGAACAGGGCATCGGTACCGAACGCGGTCTTGATGCCGTACTTCTTGGCCATGGCATAGGCGTGGTCGGTGCCCTTGTACATCTCAAGCTGTTTCAGACGGTTGGCCGAGCCCTCCGGAAAGGGGGATTTGCGATCGTCGGTGAAGGGTTGCAGGCTCCACCAGACCCCCTTCTCGGCCATCAGTCTGGCAGTGTCCTCGTCGAGCATCTGACCGTGGTCGATGCACTTGACGCCAGCCTCGATGGCCTGGCGCACCGCCTTCGGGGTATAGGCGTGCACGGTCACATAGGTGCCCCAGTTGTCGGCGGCCTCCACCGCAGCGCGGATCTCCGGCACCGTGTACTGGGTCACATCGATGGGATCATAGTTGGAGGCCACACCGCCACCGGCCATCACCTTGATCTGGGAGGCGCCGAGGGCGAGTTGCTCGCGGGTGCGCTGGCGCACGGCATCCGGACTGTCGGCGACCATGGCCGCGTTGGCCCGCTCGCCGAAGGAGTATTGCCCTTCCAGCGCCGGCAGCTCGTTGGGCAGGCGGAAGTCGCCGTGGCCCCCGGACTGGGAGATCATGGCGCCGGCCGGCCAGATACGCGGTCCATTGATCAACCCCATGTCGATCCCCTTCTTGAGGCCGAACACGGGGCCGCCGAGATCACGGGCACTGGTGAAGCCGCGCATCAGCATGTCGTTGGCCGCCCTGGTTGCCGCCACCGTGGTGAAGGTGACGTCGTTGGTCAGCACTGCGATTTGCGGCAGGGTGGCGAACATCAGGTGGGTATGGGCGTCGATGAGGCCCGGCATCAGGGTCTTGCCCTGGCCGTCGATACGCTGCACTTCGCCTTCCACCTTGATGCCGCTCTGGCTGATCCTGGTGATCAGGCTGCCTTCCACCAGGACGGAGGAGGGGGCGCTGAGGGCATTCCCCTTGCCATCGAAGATACGCACGTTTTCAAACAAGATGGCTGCATGAACCGGCTCGGTGGCGTGAACGGCACCACCGGCCAGGAGGGCGCCGCACAGGGCGCTACAGAATAATCGCAATGACATGAAGAGGTCTCCTTGGGTCTTGAGGGGGCTGAGTCTAGCCCAGCCGCGCCCGTTCAGCCTGAGCCCGGGCTGAGCGGCATCGCCAGTCTCCTCCCTTTTTGGGTGCCATAAAAGACCCAATCTGATCCAGCTTTCGTTTCCTCCCTTGCCCCGCCAGCCTTGTCTGAAACAGGATCAAGGCATCTAACCTGGGGGTCCTTGAGGATCTCTGGTGGCGCGGTAGTGGGCGAGCTGCCGCTCACTGAAGCAGATCAACGCGGGATAGAAGCGCAGAAACCCCCGCTCACACTCGTGCCAGCGGCCCTCATCCAGGGTATGGAGTGCCTCTCCCAGCAACAGGGGGCGACGCAGGCGGCGGCCGATGCCGTTGAGGGCCTGACTCAGCCCCTCCCGGTGCCGGTATGAGGCGATCCAGTCCTGCTCGGCCATCCGCCTGAGGGGCACCGGCAGGCCCTCCGGCAGACGGTGATGATCCGCCAGCAGTTGACCATAGCTCTGCTGCAGGAAGCGAGGCAGGGGCTGCGGGCTGAATTGCTGCCAGTGGCGACTCAGCCAGTGGTCGTAGAGCATGTCCACCAGGATGCCGCCAAAGCGACGCCAGGGGGCCTCGAAGCTGGCGACCGCCGCCCTGTGTTCGGGGTGGGCATCGGTGAAGGCGTCTATCTTGCGGTGCAGCCAGATCCCCTCATCGAAGGGGGGCTCGAGCCCCGTGGGCAGCGGCCC
Source organism: Aeromonas media (assembly GCF_020423125.1). NCBI lineage: Bacteria > Pseudomonadati > Pseudomonadota > Gammaproteobacteria > Aeromonadales > Aeromonadaceae > Aeromonas > Aeromonas media. The sequence goes on along the minus strand of NZ_CP075564.1, from coordinate 2,859,333 downwards.
CTTGACGAAGTCTCCCAGCAGGTTGCCGGTGAGGGAGCTTCGGGTGTGGGCCGCCAGGTGAAGGTGCGCCAGGTAATTCATGGGATCAGGGTCGTGTGCAGATCGATGACAAGGTGCTCCGAGCCTAGCGGATCCACCTTCTGTTGACCATGGTCCGGGTTTTTGCAACGGACCTGCAACGCCCCCTTGCGGGGCAAATTTTGGGCGTGCTAAGGTGGCTGACATCTTTGTCACAGGACACGACAAACCATCATGATGCGCAAAGCCAGAGGCTTTTTTCTGGCCTTCTACTTCAAGCCTTTCTACCTCTCCGAGTGGTTCGACGAATAGATCGAGGCCCCGGAGCAGCTCATTGACGCCCGCCGATCATTGATACCCGACGATCATTGATATCTGTCGATCATTGATACCCAGGGGGCTGATCTCGCTCATCCGCGTTTTGCCGTTTGTTGGCCATCGCTTGCCCACGCTTGCGATGCCTTGACCGCGCCTGTGCGCTTTCTATGTAATGGAGTACTCATGATGAATACCAAACTGACCCTGTCAGCCCTGTTTGCTGCCTGCCTGCTCACCACCCCCGTCACGGCCAAGGAGTGGAAAACCGTGCGCTTCGGTGTGGAAGGCGCCCTCTCCCACGACAACGCAGAAATACGGACACCTTCATATCACGAAATCTATTGAAATTTATAAATATGAATAATCAGCATACGATGGTTAATATAACCGTTAGACACCTCTAACATTATAATTATTGTTCCGTCGAAGCTCCGCCCAATATAAATAAAGCTTGGTCATCATGGCTCCGTGAATTCAGATAATAAGTGCAATGCCCATGGTGCATAGGAGAGAGGCGGTCAACTACCAGTTAGGGTACGCTTCTTCTCGCCAAAGAAACAAAGCGATACACCATGAAATACCAGCAGTTGACCGAGGGGCTACGATACCAGATTGCCTGCCTCCGTGACCATGGCCTGTCACAGGCCCGCATTGCCAAACAGCTCGGGGTTCATCCATCGACTATCAGTCGTGAGCTTCGTCGTAATTGTGCTGGGCAGGCCTATCAGCCGCAGCAGGCTCACCAACTTGCCACGGCACGACGGCTGACGAGTCAGAAGCGTACTGTCCCGTCTGATACCATCGACTTTGTTTGCATGGCGCTGGTCGCGGACTGGAGTCCCGAGCAAATCAGTGGCGTTGGAGACATGATTAACTGCCCGGTTAGCCACGAGTGGATATACCGCTATGTGGCACGCGACAAGGCCAACGGTGGCACGCTATACCGGCATCTGCGTCAGGGTCACAAACGCTATCGCAAGGGTAAGAACAGCAAACGCAGTGTCATTCCCAATCCGGTATCGATTGATGAACGCCCTGCGATAGTCAATGAGCGGAGCCGTGTGGGAGATTGGGAAGTCGATACCGTGTTGGGTAAGCAAGGCAGCGGTGCAATAGTGAGTCTGTTGGAGCGTAAGAGCCGGCTCTACCTGGTTCAATACGTTCCCAGCAAAACAGCCAGCGCGGTGGCGGACACCATTATCAGCATGCTGAAACCCTACCAGGCACATGTCCATACCATCACAGCTGACAATGGTAGCGAGTTTGTCGAACATGAACGTGTTGCAGCAGAGCTGGAAGCGCAGGTGTACTTTGCGCATCCATACAGTGCATGGGAACGGGGACAGAATGAGAATAGCAATGGTCTGCTGCGGCAATATGTGCCCAAAGGCAGTGATTTGAGTGTGGTGACAGCAGAGGCACTGTCAGCCGTCGAAAAGCGGCTGAACTTCAGGCCGCGCAAATGCTTGGGATTTAAACAGCCACAGGTGGTTTTTGACGAACTTCTGAAAGCAGCCTGATTTTTAATCGGGAATTGCACTTCGAAGTTGAATTCGCGAGTATGTTGAAAACAAATCGGTGTGCATTGATTTTTATTATGTTAATGGTTGCAGGTTGCAGCCATTTAAATGATGAACAAAAGAGTATAGAGCAACAGAACATTAATGACATGGCACGCAACACTATTACGCAGTTGCTCGAGCGGGATGAAAGACTCACTAAAGCATTCGATGAATCGTTAGCTTATATGGTTGTCGACATGAAAGTAACAAAAATTCCTGCTGTTGGAGTAGGCGGCGGCGAGGGGGTGCTTTTCATGAAAGCAGAAAATAAACCCACTTTTTATCGTGTTCAGCGTTTTGATCTGGGCGCTGGTTGGGGGGCTCGTTCCTATAAGGCTTTAGTTTTAGTGTCGTCACAAAACATCATGGAAAAATTAAAAGAGGGTCTCTGGGTATTTGATATCGGCGGAGAGGCTTCCGCTGGCACTGCTGCTATGGCAGGTACATCGAGTGACATTATTCCTGAGTACTCTGTACACATCTTATCTGATGGTGGCGTGTCAGCTTCAATTACAGCAAGGGCAATCAGAATCAGTAAAAGTGACCTCAATTGAACCAGAATATGAGCTGAAGGCTCCCTTTAGAGAGGACTACTGCTGGCCGCCGGGGTGCTCGCCGAGCGCATCAGCTTCAGCTCCGATGCCAATGCCAGCCTGCCGCGTTTCGATGGCGAGGGGCGCCTCATCGAGTTGCGCTGCGGCCAGATTGCCAGCCTGTGGCAGGAGTGCGTCCGCGCCTGCGCCCTCGGGGTGTCGTTCGAGGTGGCTCTGGGAGTGGTCACGGCCAATCCGGCGCGGGCCCTGGGGCTGGCAGGCAAGGGGGCGATAGGAGTGGGGCTGGATGCGGATCTGCTGCTTATCGACCCGAATACGTTGGCCATCTAGCGGGTGATGAGCGGCGGTCAGTGGCGAACCTGAGCCAGTGTGCGCCCGTCAGTAAACGAAAAGCCCGGCACTGCTGCCGGGCTTTTGTTCGCCTGGGTGTTATCTCCAGGCTCAGATAGCCAGGAAGCCCAGGATCAAAATGGGGCCGAGCAGGCTCAGGATAAAGCCCGAGACGATGGCCACCGGCACCACCTGGATGCCGCCGGATTTCTGGATCACCGGCAGGGTGAAGTCGAGCGCGGTGGCGCCGCCGTAACCGATGGCGGCGGAGGGGTGGCGACGCATCAGCACCGGAATGAGGAGGATGGCGATGAGCTCGCGCCCCAGATCGTTGATGAAGGCCGCCGAGCCGAGCACTGGCCCCAGCTTGTCGGCCACCAGGATGCCGGAGAGCGAATACCAGCCGAAGCTGGAGCTCATGGCCAGCCCGTGGGCAAAGGGCATGCCCAACAGCTGTGAGGCCAGCAGGCTGCCGAGCCAGCTGCTGAGGATGACGGTGGCGGCTATCTTCATGCCCCAGGGGTTGAGCAGGATCTGGCGCAGACGCATGCCGGAGTTGCGCATCTGGATGCCGATGAGCAGCAGCAACAGCATCAGGGCCCACTCGCTCCACTTGTCGATGGGCAGGGCGCGCAAGTCCACCAGCAGCCCCAGCAACACGCCGCCGAGCACCACGAAGCAGAGCTGGAGAGACTCCCACAAGAGGTGCAGCTTGCTCGGCATCTTGCCGTCGCTCGCCTCATGGGTGGGCGGACTACGCCTGTCCAGCCACCAGAGCGCCAGCAGGTTGCAGGCGGTGATGGCGGCCAGCATCACCCCGGCCACCTTGAAGATCACCGCCAGGTTGCTGCCGAGGTTCTCCACGTAGGCGAGCCCCAGCCCCATCAGGAACAAGATGAGATAGACCATCTTGCCCAGCGATTGATTGACCAGCTTGATGAGCCGCTGACTGGAGAGGGGAACAAGATAGCCGATGGCCAGGGGTAACAGGATCAGCAACACATTCAGCAACATTGGGGCCTCGGTCACAAAACTGGGAAAAACGGCACCTTATCACGACTTGTTGCATCTGTGTCACATATCCGTGTATTTGAATGCCCCAGACGGGGCTTTTTTATCACATTGTTATGTTTTTTCGATGACTGACGAAATGGACTGGCTGCGTGAAACGGGGGATCATCACCAGTAAAATCAATTCCATCCTCATATAATTGTGCGATGGCTTCACCAGAGGAGGATGAATAAAGTCGTTTTGGGTGACATCTGGTGTGGATAGTGGAATATTCTTGCCAGTAGGGCGTTGCAGGTATAAAAGTGCGGTATCCGAGAACCGACTGAAAATGGATTTTATGCAGACAAAGTGCTGAAAAATACCGATGAGGCCAATAAAAATACAGATAAAACACCAAATACCTCGGTTCTGTATTGTTTTTTGACTACCTGAATGATATTTTCGCTGAAGGTTGCCATCGGTTAACGTTTTGTTAAATAGACGATGGTGGGATCACGCCGTAGCGGCGTCTAGGGACAGACAAGGTTGTAATGGATGAGCGACGTTGCCGCACTGGAAGTTCGTGAACTGCACAAGTATTTTGGCACCCACGAAGTGCTCAAGGGCATCGATATGACGGCCCACAAGGGGGATGTGATCTCCCTGATCGGCTCCTCGGGTTCGGGGAAGTCGACCTTTCTACGCTGTATCAATCTGCTGGAAACCCCCTCTTCCGGCACGGTTTCCCTCCATGGCGAACTGATCCGCATGAAAAGCAATCGGGCCGGTGAGCGCCTGCCTGAGGACATGCGTCAGGTGGAGCGGATCCGCAGCCGTCTGGCCATGGTGTTCCAGAGCTTCAACCTCTGGTCGCACATGACCATCATGCAGAACATCATCGAGGTGCCCATCCAGGTGCTCAAGGTGCCCCGTGCCGAGGCCATCGCTAAGGCGGAGCTGCTGCTCAACCGGGTGGGTCTGTGGGAGCGGCGCGACTACTATCCCGGTCACCTCTCCGGCGGCCAGCAGCAGCGGGCGGCCATTGCCCGGGCGCTGGCGGTGGATCCCGAGGTGATGCTGTTCGATGAACCCACCTCTGCGCTCGATCCCGAACTGGTGGGGGAGGTGCTCGGCCTGATGCGCGAGCTGGCCGAGGAGGGGCGCACCATGCTGGTGGTCACCCACGAGATGTCGTTTGCCCGTGACGTCTCCAACAAGGTGATGTTCCTCCATCAGGGGCGGGTGGAGGAGGAGGGCAATCCCAAGGAGATCTTCGCCCATCCCAAGTCGGAGCGATTCAAGCAATTCATCTCTTCCATCTATTGATGGACGGGCTGTATTTTCAACAATCTGCGTTTTCAATGATCGATGTGTTTATCAAGGAGAGATACATGAACAAGCTGATGCTGGCGACTGCCGTGATGACGGCCCTGTGTTCCGGTAGCCTGATGGCAAAGGAGTGGAAAGAGGTGCGGATCGGGGTGGAAGGTGCCTATCCTCCCTTCTCCTGGACCGAGCCGAGCGGTGAGGTGAAAGGCTTTGACATCGACATCGCCAACGCCCTGTGCGAAGAGATGAAGGTGAAGTGCACCCTGGTCAAGCAGGACTGGGACGGCATCATTCCAGCGCTGTTGTCGCGCAAGTATGACGCCATCATCGCCACCATGGACATCACCGAAGAGCGCAAGAAGAAGGTGGACTTCACCCAGAAGTACCAGCACATTCCGGCCCGCTTCGCCGCCAAGAAAGGCACGGACGTGCAGCTCGACAAGGCCTTCATGGATGGCAAGACCATCGCCGTGCAGCGCGCCACCTCCATGGACACCTACATCACCGACAACTTCCCCAACGCCACCATCAAGCGCTACGGCACCGCAGACGAAGCCTATCTCGATCTGAAATCCGGCCGGGTTGACTACGTGATGGCCGACTCCGCCGCCATCAGCGATGGCCTGCTGAAGAAAGAGGGTGGTGATGCCTACGAGTTCGTCGGCCCGAAACTGACCGATCCCAAGTGGTTTGGCGAGGGTGCCGGCATCGCGGTACGCAAGGCCGACAAGGATCTGAAAGAGAAATTCAATGCTGCCATCCTGGCCCTGCGTGCCAACGGCAAGTACAAGGAAATCAACGACAAGTACTTTGATTTCGACGTGTACGGCGAGTAACCCCCAGGCGCGCTACCCCGGGTAGCCGCCGAAGGGATTGCGGCGAATCATCACGACAGGTTGACCCTCGTCTGTAGTCACCGGGCCCGTTGTCTCTCGCAAGGGAGCGATGGGCCCGCTTAGTTGCAATGGAGTTGCATGTGTTTGGTTTGAAAGGATATTGGGCCGGGCGATCCCGCTCAATGCGTTGCAATGGAGCCGCATATGTTTGATTTGAAAGGATACGAAACCTCCCTGCTGGAGGGGGCCTGGGTCACCCTGGAGGTGGCATTGGCCTCTCTGCTGCTGGCGCTGCTGCTGGGCATGCTGGGTGCGCTGGCCAAGCTTTCCCCCTACAAGTGGGCGCGCGGCATCGCGACCGCCTACACCACCGTCATTCGCGGCATCCCTGATCTGGTGCTGATGATGCTGCTGTTCTTCGGCGGCCAGGTGTTGATCAACGGGATCTGCAGCTGGGTCAACGAGGCCTACAACAACTACCTGCTGGAGAGCAACCCGAGCCAGGAGTGGGTCTCCCTGCTGCCGGATTACATCGACATCAGCCCGTTTGCGGCCGGGGTCGCCACCATCGGCTTCATCTTCGGTGCCTACATGACCGAGACCTTCCGCGGCGCCATCCTGGCGGTGGACAAGGGGGAGCTCGAGGCGGCGCGCGCCTTTGGCATGCGGGCGACCCAGGTGTTTGTGCGGATCCTCTTCCCCCAGATGATGCGCCACGCCCTGCCAGGGTTTGGCAACAACTGGCTGGTACTGCTGAAAACCACGGCCCTAGTTTCCATCATCGGGCTCGATGACATGGTGCGCAAGGCGTCGCTGGCGGCGGGCTCGACCCAGCAGCCCTTCACCTTCTACATGGCGGTGGCGCTGATCTTCTTGATCTTCACCGCAGTCTCCACCTCGGCGCTCAAGTGGGCCGAGCGTCACTACGCCATCAAGACGAGGTAAGCCATGTCGTATTCAATGCAGTCGTTCGTTTACTGTGATCGTCGCGGTGTCAGTGCCGAGCGTATCTACATCACGATCAAGATGAGGTAAGCCATGGATTTTTCGATCATTCTCACGGAGTGGCCCACCTACTGGGAGGGTTTCTACACCACCATCTGGCTGGTGGCGGTGTCCCTCATGCTCGGCCTCATGCTGGCGGTGCCCATGGGCATTCTGCGCAACAGCCGCAACTGGCTGATCAAGGGGCCTATCTGGGCTTACATCTACTTCTTCCGCGGCACTCCGCTGCTGGTGCAGCTGTTCATCATCTACTACGGCGCCGCCCAGTGGGAGTGGCTGAAAAACGGCCCCGCCTGGGCGCTCTTCTCCGAGGCCTGGTTCTGTGCCCTGCTGGCGTTTACCCTCAACACCGGTGCCTACACCGCCGAGATAGTGCGCGGCGCCGTGCTGAACATGCCAAAGGGACAGATCGAGGCGGCCAATGCGTTTGGCATGAGCCGCTGGCAGACCCTCACCCGCATCATCCTGCCCAACTCGTTTCGCCGTGCGCTGCCCGCCTACAGCAACGAGGTGATCTTCATGCTGCAGGGCTCGGCGGTGGCCGGTATCATCACCATCGTCGACCTGACCGGCGCGGCGCGGATCATCAACTCCCGCTACTACAGCCCGTTCGAGGCGTTCCTGACCGCCGGCCTGCTCTACATGCTGCTCACCTTCGCCATCGTCTGGCTGTTCAAGAAATGGGAGGCCCGCTGGCACGCGCACCTGCGTCCCCGCAGCGTCTGACCTGATAGAAAAGCCAGAGACAAAAAAGCCCGCAGTTGCGGGCTTTTTCTTGCTCGGCATGAGCTAGAGCATGGTCACCGGAGTGAGCATCTCCTCGGTCAGGAGGCAAAATGCACTCAGGATGGCCAAGGCCCCGACAACGCCGGAAGGTGTTGCCGCGCGTTGACTCTTCTGGGCAGAGAGGGCCTGCACATTGTGCTGCTGGATCTTCTCCACCACGGCCATGGCCCCCATGTCCAGATGACGGTAGAAGCTGGCATTGAGCTGGGTCAGATGCAGCAATGACTGGCGCATCCGCTCGAAGGTCTCGCTGCAAACCGGGCTCTGCTTGTGCCAGAACTTCGCCAGCGTGCCCCGGGTGGTGAGCCCAGGCAGGTCGTAGAGGGCCCGCCCCATGCAGAAGGTCGGCACCTGGTGCAGCAGGGCGGAGAGGCCCACCGTGCTGTTGATGGTGATGACCCCCTTGAGCAGTGGATAGAGGGTGGGCAGTGGCAGCTCATAGCCATAGAACACCCGCCCTTCCAGCCCGAGCAGCGTCACCAGGCGGTTGATCTGGGATTGATAACTGACATAGCCCCGATCCATGGGATGGTGCTTGAACAGCAACACATCCTCACGGCGGGCGTGTTCGGCGAAGGAGTTCATCACCTGGGCGACCATCTCTTCCACCCCGCTCAAATCCGAATGCTCCCGGATCTGAAAGTCTTCGGTGACCTGCAGCGGCACGAAGAAGATATGTCCCTTGTGCCGGGGCAGGGTCTTGAGCAGGGAGTGGTCGCTCCATCTGTGCTTCCACTTCACCACCCCTCCAGCCACCCAGCCCCTGGCCTCCTGATAGAGACTCCAGGGCCTGTGATTGACGAAATGGGGGTAGCGCCAGCGCAACAGGTTCTTGTTGATGTGGTAGCGGCTGGCATACCAGGCCCGGCGGGCGAAGGTCTTGCCCACCTTCAGCGGCGCCTCATAAGGCGCTGGCCACGTCATCTCGGCCAGCGAGTCACGCTTGGCATAGAGCGGGCTGAAGGCATTGACGCCCCCTTGCTCCAGGGTCACGAAGTCGGGACGCAGATAGCCCTCCTCCATGGCCCAGACACGGATTTTTTTCAGCTTGCAGATACGGATGGCCTGCTGATGGTAGTAACGGCAATCACCGTAACAGATGAGGCTGTCGATGCCATGGCGCTTGATGAAGCGGCGAAAGAAGGTGTTCCAGGTATCCGGCTTGCCGGTGAAGCGTTCGCTATGGCCCACGCAGCGCCAGCACTCATCCCCCCCGTTGAAATGGATCTTGTAGACCTCGTGGCCGGCGTCGGAAAGCGCCTGGCTGAGGGTCTGAAAGAAGGGGCCCAGCGGTCCTTGCAGCAGCAAAATCTTCATGTACGACTTATCTCATCAACTGGGGAAGGGAGGGGCGTTGCAGCAGGGTCTGTGCCAGATAACTCAGCTTGACTTGCCAGCGCTGCCAGCGGCTCGACTTGCGGCCGGATGATTGGCCTTGTGTGGCCAGTTGGCGGATCAACTGCTCCGGACTTATCCAGAGTCCGCTCTGCCAATCGATATAGAGTGGATAGGCCACCAGAGTCAGATAGACCAGTGCCGCCAGGGGGAGCTTGCGCTGGCGCCGGGCCGGGGGATGGGCATCCGTGGTCAGCCCCCAGCCGCTGTAGAAGGGCTGGCCCCAGGTCGTCACCTTGACCCCTTGCACCAGCGCCTCGAAGCCGCTCAGGGAAGTCATGGTGTGCAGCTCGTCCACGTGGGGATAGAGGCTGGTCAGGCCGATATCCAGCACCTGGCTGTCCACGCACTCCGCCAGGCAGGCCGCAGAAATGGCCCCGGCCCGATTGCCCGCCACCACATCCGGATGGGGTTTGTAGAGGATGTGGGCCTCTGGCTTGGCGGCGCGCACCGCCCACAGCAACTGCTCGTTGCTGCGAATGGTCGGGCTGCCGGTCAGGATGGAGGCATCCCCATCTACCTGACCCACCACCAGCACCAGGGGACGGCCATCGGCGGGGGGCGTGAAGTGCGCCGGGGCGCCGACATTGTATTTGCTCACCTTGTTTTCGCGCAGCAGGGTGAGCAGTTGCTCACCCCGGTCGAGCTGTGACTGGGTCAGCTCCTGGTAATTGAGCAACTGCTCGAGCCCGCTGGGACTGCGGCTGTCGAAATAGATCCCGACCGGATCCAGCGACAGGGAAGAGGGGCGACACAGGTTGGAGCCAAGCCCCTTGGAGCGGATAAAGCCATCTTCCACCCGAATGGCTGAGGTGAGCTCGGGGTAACGACTGCCCCACACCAGCACCTGCTCGTCACCGGTCAGCCGTTTTGGCGGCTTGCGCACAAAGCAGAGTTCCTCGGCCAGGGGGTGGCAGAAGGCCTGCATAAAGGCGCGCTTCCACAAGGAGAACCCCACCAGATAGAGCCTGCGCCAGCGGGGAGCGGCCCTCTGCTGGCGGGCGATGATGGCGAGCACCTCTTCCACCTCGCAGCGTTGGCCAAGCACGGGATCCAGATAGCGGGGATAGCAGATCAGCGCCGCCGCCACTAGCTGGGCCAGTGACACCTGAACGTTGCGGCGTTCGCACGGTTTGCTGTCCTGGGTCAGACCCCAACCCGCATAAAACGGCATGCCGAAGCAATACACCGATTTGCCGAGCAGCAGCGCCTCGAAGCCGAGCTGGGATGACACCGTGTAAACGGCGTCCACCAGGTTGAGCAGGGCATGGGGATGACAATGGTCGGCAACGATCTCTACATCCCTCAGTTTCAATCTGGCCAGCACGCCACTCTTCTTGCCAAAGCGGGTATCCGGGTGGGTGCGAAGCAAGAGACGGGCATCGGGGTGATTGCGCCGCGCCGCCCCCACCATGGCGATAAAATCCGCCTCGCTGGCCAGGGCACCGGGAATGGAGAGATCCCCGGCCACCTGATCCACCAGCAAGACGCAGGGCCTGCCATCTTGCAGCAGGCGCTGGGCCAGCGCCACAGGCAGCCCGGCGACATTCTTCGCCGTCAGGTTGGTCGCCGAACAAGAAGAGAGAGAAGTGGGTCGCCCGGCATAGCAGTTGTATTTGGTGACCCCAAGGCGCACCAGCTCATGGACAAGCCGCTCGGCTCGCGCCAGCATGGCGGTGTCACAGGGGGTGGCGATCAGCTGTTCAAGCTGGCTGGGCTGGCGGGCATCGTAATAGATACCGATCGGATCGGCGATAAGGGACACCGCCTTGCCGCCCTTGGCCGGATGACCGATATAGCCGATAAAGCCATCTTCCAGTTGCCAATAGGGCAGGCCAAGATCTTGTGCCTGCTGCTTGATCTGGCTGGCATTGGCCTTCTGGCCCCAGCCAACCAGCACATCGCCAGCCTGGGGGGAATCAGGGGAGACAAGGCGTGCCAATGGCTGGTCAAGGCAGGTGCTGATCTGGGCGCTGCGGGCCAGAATGCCGCCAGATTGTGTCCATAGAGTCATGCAAGTTGCTCAGAGTAAAAGAAGTTTAGTAAGGCGGGCTAGATAAGCTGTACTAGGGAAGGTGCGAATAAGCGGGGAAATTCTTCTCGGCTGACTCAGTCATTTCATTTTTTCAGTTTGAGCCGATCTTTTCTCCCGTAAATGCCTTGAATCAGCCTATTTAGACCGTTTCTTCGCCATTTAAGGCGTTATTCCCAGTTTTTAGTGAGATCTCTCCCACTGACGTATCATTTGGTCCGCCCGAAACAGGTTGGCCAGCGTGAATAACATCGCCAGTTGGTTATCGTTTTTCAGCAACCCCTTGTATCTGGCTTTCACGAAGCCGAACTGTCGCTTGATGATGCGAAATGGGTGCTCCACCTTGGCCCGGATGCTGGCTTTCATGTATTCGATGTTGATGGCCGTTTTGTTCTTGCGTGGATGCTGTTTCAAGGTTCTTACCTTGCCGGGGCGCTCGGCGATCAGCCAGTCCACATCCACCTCGGCCAGCTCCTCGCGCTGTGGCGCCCCTTGGTAGCCGGCATCGGCTGAGACAAATTGCTCCTCTCCATGCAGCAGATTACCCAGCTGATTGAGGTCATGCTCGTTGGCCGCGGTGGTGACTAGGCTGTGGGTCAGGCCACTCTTGGCATCGACACCAATGTGGGCCTTCATGCCAAAGTGCCACTGATTGCCTTTCTTGGTCTGATGCATCTGCGGATCGCGTTGCTGCTCTTTGTTCTTGGTCGAGCTGGGTGCCTCAATGATGGTGGCATCGACCAAGGTGCCTTGAGTCATCATGACGCCTGCTTCGGCCAGCCAGCGATTGATGGTCTTGAACAATTGGCGGGCCAGTTGATGCTGCTCCAGCAGGTGGCGGAAATTCATGATGGTGGTGCGGTCCGGCAAGGCGCTATCCAGGGATAACCGGGCAAACAGACGGATGGAGGCGATTTCGTACAGAGCATCTTCCATCGCGCCATCGCTCAGGTTGTACCAATGCTGCATGCAGTGAATGCGTAGCATGGTTTCCAGCGGATAAGGTCGCCGGCCATTACCAGCCTTGGGATAAAACGGCTCGATGACTTCCACCATGTTTTGCCATGGCAGAATCTGCTCCATGCGGGACAAGAAAATCTCTTTTCTAGTCTGACGGCGCTTACTGCTGAATTCACTGTCGGCGAAGGTGAGCTGATGACTCATGATGAACCCTTTTTCATGGCTCCAGATGACAAACATGATCTCATATCAGGGACTTGTTCGCACCTTCCCTAGTAGAACCTCTATTATGTTTAACTACTTAAACTCAATGTTTTGGGAGAAATTTAGTTTTCGAAATTTTTCTCGTAACGCTGTAGTAAGGCTTCATTTTTACACTCTAGACGATCGACAAAAGATTCCATTGCATTTAATCCCACCCTCTCGGTTGTATCATTAGAACCATGATTGACAATGTAGCAGACTACAGGTGTCTGCATGGCCATGACACTTCGACCGAAAGTAAGGGAAGACTCTGGGTATTTCGTATGATCTTTAAGAGAAAATAAGAATGTTGCTGTTTCATCGTCGTCGTTAACATCTTCCTCACTAAGTCTAGAGATAAAACAGGTTCCACAGCTTTTATAAAAAACTTTCTCCTTACCATCAAGATACCCTACTTTTCCTCTGTTTGAATCTAGAATAAAGCCGGTATAAAATGCAATGTCATTAATATCTGGATTTCTTGAAAATGCAGATGAAATTACGTTAAAAAAATCTTTTGCTAGGATATCATCCGCATCAATAAACATAAATAGATCGTCAGCTTGAGCCAGCTCTAATATTTTACGACGAGCGACGTTCTTCTTCGATGTTTTATCTGCCATGTATCCATTTTTATCTGTTGGAACAGGGTGCCAAACTTTCACGAAGCTGACGCGGTCATCGAACTCAGTTAAAGGGAAATCTGGCTTGTCATGACAAGCTACAACAACCTTATAGTCCCCACCTGTTAAAGATATAGATTTCAGGGTTTTATATAGCAGTTTGCATACATCATCCCAGTTATTCGAGGTTTGTTTTGCTCTTAATGGAATTGCGTAATAAATCATTTTTTACCTTTAATAAAGTCTTTGAAAAATTTTTGGGGGTTGAGATAAAGCTTGCGCAGTTTTCGCCATAGGGGGCGTTTGAGCCGAATGCCATCCTGCCAGCGCAACAGCCCCGGATAGTCGCTGACGGGATAACCCGCCTCTTCCTGCAAACGGATCATCCACTCCCGAAAGTCCGGCAGCTCACCATTGAGGTCATTGCAGGGCATGATCGGCCCTTTCAAGGGACCTCGCTCAGCCTCGCTGCGTGACAGCATCTGTTCCAGCAACTGATCGTTGCCCGCCCTGCGTTTGTGATAGGGATGCGTCAGGGGGCGCGGGTGCCATTGATGCACCAGAAACCGGCCGGCAAACAGATGGGGCAGGGCATAGTAACTGAAATAACGGCGAAACCCCTGATAATCCCCCGGGTGCTGCGCCTTGATGTTGAGGCCATAGTCAGCAGGGCGAGGCCCGATGGGATAATGGCGGGTCAGCCTGTCTATCAGCTCCAGATCTTCGCCGCCATGGCCGACAAACTGTTCGTCAAAGCCCCCCAGCTGCAAGAACCACTCGCGGTTCATCAGCAGGCAACTGCTGGCCAGGGCGATGCCCTCGACCCTGTGGTTTTCACCACGTAAGAAGGACTCCAGACAGCCCTGAAAATCCCCGTCAAACCGCTCCGTCTCTTCTTTGGTCAAATAGAGGCAGGGGTACATCTCAAACGCAGTTAAGCCGTAGTGACAGCATATCTGGCTACGTTCGGATAACTGCTCAACCAGCTCAGGGGGACAGAGCAGATCTGCATCCATAAGGAAGAGTGCTTTTGTTGTGCTGCATTTGATCGCGTGGTCACGGGCAATCCCGGGTGAATAGACAGGAAAAGGTTGTACATCCTCGATAAAACGAGCGTTCACTCTGTCTGACAGAGCGTGTTTCCGATTCGTTGGGATCAGAATATCCAGATCTGGCTTGATAGAAAGAGACTGGAGGCACGCGTCCAGTCTCTTTCTCGCTGCGTCCAGATCCCCACGTCCACTTTGCTGAAAGTGAAACGGGGTGATAACACTGAGATCGCGCGACATATTTTCCCTAGATTTAGCCAATCAGCTCTTCAAGGTAAGTTCGCAGCGTTGATGAAAGCTCAGGATGGCGCAGGCCATACTCGATATTTGCCTTCATATGACCCAGCTTGCTACCGCAGTCGTAACGAATGCCAGCAAATTGATAGGCCAGCACGTCCTGCTCTTTCAGCAGATCGGCGATCGCATCGGTCAGTTGGATCTCGCCACCGGTACCACGCTGAGTGTTTTCAAGCAGTTCGAAAATCTTGGGTTGCAGTACATAACGACCTACGATGGAGAGGTTCGAGGGGGCTTCTTCCCGAGGGGGTTTCTCGACCACGCCATTCAGTTTGTAGAGACGCTCACTCAAAGTGATGGGATCAATCACCCCGTATTGGCTGACTTTCTCCATCGGCACTGCCTCTACGGCAACCACAGAACTCTTGCTCTCGCTTGAAAGGGCGATCATGGTGTCCAAACAGGGAGTCTGTTCACAATAGATCATGTCATCGGCCAGCAATACCGCAAACGGTTCATTACCCACAATTTGCTTGGCACACAGGACGGCATGGCCCAACCCCAGGGCTTCAGTCTGGCGAACATAGAAGCAGTTCACGCCTGTGGGAATGATATTTTTGACTGCATCCAGTAAGGCTTTTTTACCCGCTTGTTCGAGCTTGTACTCCAGCTCGAAATTACTGTCGAAATGATCTTCAATAGCCCGTTTGGTCCAGGATGTCACAAAGATAAGATCTGTGATACCGGCAGCAATAGCCTCTTCAACTGCATATTGAATCAACGGCTTGTCTACCACCGGCAGCATTTCCTTTGGGCATGCCTTGGTGGCAGGTAGAAAACGAGTGCCCATACCTGCTACTGGAAAAACGGCTTTTTTAACATGTACACTCATTTTATTGCCTCATTTAGGTAAGTCTAAATATATGAAAAATCTTCGTCGTAGAAAAATTGAAATGCTCTGTTTAACCGAGGAGTTGCATCTTCAAAATTATCTGCATTATGACCTTTTAATTTGTCAGCATAGATCTCTAAATTTAACCTTGGACTGTTGGATATATTGTTTTTTACATAGGCCAGCCCCGATAAAAAAGCACTTAAATGTGTATCATAATGATGACTGTCGTAGATGTTTTGTATGTAATAAATGTCAGGAACATATCCTACTTTTTTATAGAAAGAAATGATGTTTAACTTGTCATCGGATGGTGGATGGTTGGGGAAATTTTGTTTTAATAGAGAAATGTAAAAATCACCATGATACAATTTTACATCTATCTGTGGATTTTGAGTGATAACTTTCGAACCCTTCAGGTAAGCCGCCATCATCATAGAGCTGAAGCCACCTGCGGAGGAACCATAAAAGATTACGTCTTTGCTAAGTATCTCTAGTTGAGATACTAATTTATTTATTATGTTTGCGCACTTAACCAAAAAATGTTCATTTTCAGTTCCTAAAAACCAACCGATGTTAAATTTACCAGTTTCTAAAGTTGGGTCACTAATAACTATTGTTGAATAATTAAAACGGTGGGCCCAGCTCCATCTATGGAAAAATGGAGCCGTTACCTTTTGTGCATCAATGGCACTTGGACCACATATGATTGCTTTTGATGAGTTTTTTTTGAGATTAAGATAAAGACTTATAACAGTACTGCCGATATCTATTTTTAATACATAGTCTTCATTGAATAAAATAGGATAGTCTTTCTTTGTGTGAAAGTGATACTGACATTGAAGTATTTTACTCGCGTAGTGATGTGACATGTTAGTTATACTTCATCCTTGAGTGTTTGTTTATTCTTTCTAACTTGTCAAGAAAGGAGTGATAATATTCATTAATATAATATAATATAATATAATGGAATGGAGAAATTCCCCATTTATGATGCTTGCAAGCGAGTTGAATTTGCTGGTCTACTTCAATACAAAAAGAATTCTTAATGTTATTGCTCAGCAGATCATAATAAGCATCAAGTCTAGCGTTTATTATTTTATTTTCAAATTGTATCTTTTCTGAAAATGCTTTTATTTCTCCATTCTCTCGATAATAGCTACAGTATTTTGCTCGATGAATGACTAATATTGCATCTGGGAATGTATTTTCTAATTCTTTACAAAAGGTAGATGCTTTTTCAAAGAAAATTGATTCTGACTCAATGCTTCCTCTTTGTATTTCTCTGGTTTCACCAGTTATTGATTCCTTTATGTGGTTTTTTACAAACTCATCGGATTTTGTAATGTAGGTTTGGCAAGATTCAACTATATTAAATCGCTCTTCAATAAGATCAATGCAGATAATGTCTGGATTTTTGGCTTTTAATTGCTTTAGTGTCGTTTTATTCTGATCGTTTGCTAATACCCATTTGATCCATGATTGCTCTGCAGTAATAATGAAAGCCCCATTTGGAAGGGGCTTGCTCATTAAACTAACTAAAGATGTTCTTGGGAAATAGGCTCCGCTGAGGTCAAACTCATGCTCTTTAAACTCAAAAGCATCTCTAGTAACACAAGAGCCTATAATGCCTACTTTAGTCATTTTATATTTTCCTAGATCAGTGATAAGTCTCTGTCTAGGTTGTTATTTACGCCCTGACAGTTTTTTAGATATTCATCATCCTCAATTGTCCAAGTATGAGCACTGGTATTGGAATATCTCATTTGAATGAAATTATACTTATCAGATGAATAAATAGTAAATCCACTCTCTTTACAATCTTTGAGGAAATTAGTGTCCTCACCACGATTGCGACTATGGAACTTGACCTTTTCAAAGACCTGTTTGCGAATAACCAGCGTGCCACCTGAAATAAAATCAGAATATCGGTTATCTTTACCCGGTTGCTTGATGGCCATGATGTTCTTGGACTCGACATAACAGAAGTAGGAGTCTTTACCAACTACATCGGCACCACTGAAATTGAGCGCCAGCAGGGCATCTACCAAATAGTTGGCACCATAGATATCATCATCATCCATCTTGGCGATATAGTCGCCGCAAGCATGTGAAACGCCGTGATTGAGGCAGTCGCCCAGCGTCAGATCCTGTGGAAGCTGGTGAACCTGTGCATTGGGTATGCCACTGATTTTCTGTTTTACTTCATCAATATTGAATTCATCATTGTTCAATATGATCAGCAGCTCTTTATTGGGGTGTGCCTGTCGTAGATAGTTTTCTATCATCATGTCGATATTCTTGGGGCGGTTGGTACACATGATGGTCGATACTTTATCATCCTCACCATTGCTGCGTGTGATGCCAACGGTATCGAGGATTTGAGCGAAGCGTTGCTGATATGAGTGATGCTGCAGACAGTGGCGTGCAGCCAAATGTCCGAGACGCTCGCGATCGAGGTCAGACTCCAGCAACTGCTGCACTACTTTCTTTGCTTCCTCTTTATCATGAACAACATGAACATGTTCACCTAACATAGCCTTCATGCCATCCGAGTGGGTGGAAACCACTGGTGTACCGCAGGCCAGAATTTCGAAGACTCGACGAGAGAACATGGTCGGTGAATCTTGCACCGTATTGATATTCAGGAACAATTTATACTGGCGATAGGCTGTGACCATCTGGTCATAGTTTAGTGAGCCGACAATAAAGGGTTGGTACTTCGCCGGGAATATACGGGATTCCCTGTGCTTGGTTGCGTGCAACATGCGGTCATAGACATGCAGTTCCCGGTGCATGGCGCCATCAAGCACGATTTCGGTCTGTACCCGGCGGGTATCATGGCCATTGTTATACCAACTACCAGCAAAACAGATCTCGTAGGTCGGCAGCTTCTTGCGTTTGTCACGGATTGGATTATGAATGGCAGGTTGGGCGGCAAAGGCAAGAGGATAAACCCTATCGTGACCTACACGATTCTTGTATTGGTCGACAATGGCCCCGTCTGTAGTAAATATATAATCACAATCGGCGGCGACATCGATAAAGACATCGTAGTTGGTCGGGTCTTCCTTGTTCCAGAACACAACGGGAATATTCTTCGACTTGCAATACTTGATGGCATCGCGCAGCGGATCACCTAGGTGCTTCTTGTAGCTGGCCATGGTATAGGTCCATTCGCCGTCATTTCCATTCCA
Source organism: Aeromonas media (assembly GCF_020423125.1). NCBI lineage: Bacteria > Pseudomonadati > Pseudomonadota > Gammaproteobacteria > Aeromonadales > Aeromonadaceae > Aeromonas > Aeromonas media. The sequence continues at coordinate 2,840,976 of NZ_CP075564.1, read as the reverse complement.
GGCAGATTCAACAAAGAAGAGAACCGGGTTGGCAGCATCAATTTCCTCTTTCCAGTTTTTCTTGGTTAGCGGAATGAAGTTTGCCTCATAACGGAAACACTCATAAGTGAACTTGTCACTGATAGACACGACATTAATGCTTTGGTTTCGCAGTCTGGCTCTCGGCTCAAACCCAGGCCAGGTGACTTCTTCATTGGGACGAGCTTCATTGAAGATACCAACCTGTTCCAGCAAGCTCTGTCTGATGGTGTTATCCATCGGTGGCACATCAAACTTGCCCTTGCGCTTTGCTGCGCGAATCTTAATCAACTTTTGTGGCAGTGAGAGCAATCCTGACAATTTGTTTTGCTTGGCCTCCGCCAGAGTTTTGCCAAGACGATAGTAGAGTGACTTCTCCATCTGTTGTTTTTCATAGAGGGCAACAGCCAGCTTGTCTTTCAAGGCTTCCAGATTGGTTTTTTGTACCAAAAGGGAATCAGGCAAAGCGTGAATGCGTTTTTCAAACGCAACAGTCAATGCCTTGGCCTTGAGCTCAAAAATGCGGGCAATCTCTTCTTCGCTCTGGCAACTTTCCAGCTTGATGGCATTAACTGGCAGCATCTCTTCTGCGATGATTCTCAGTGGCTTTATATTGAGAGTGCCTTGCCCCTTGAGACGCAGAGCAATGCTGAAATAACGAGCATCAGGTGCTGTTTCAAACTCGATCTTGTTCAGACCGTTATAAATCTGCTGATATTTGTGGGCAATGCGCTTCTCTTCGTCATATTGAATGAAGAACATGGCGCAATCGGGGCGTTGCTCACCGAATTGGGCATCAAGGTGGACGCGATATTTATGACTGCCGTTGATGCGCCAGGCATCTTTGTTCAGTGGCAAGCCGTTGATATCCATACTGCCGGTCTGCAGATAGAAGGAGTCACCATCAACCAGGCCAAGCTCCAGCGAAAGAATGCCTGCAGCGTCTACGGTTATCGTTTTGTTACGGTCATTATCCGCAGGCAGCATCCAAGCATCAGCTGTTTCTATATTGCTGATGTTGCCAAAAGAGAGCAGGGGGTAAGACTGTTCTACCCATTCAATCTTGTCGGTCTTTCTGGCCAGTTGTCGGTATAGGTAATCGAGGTGCTCGTCATAGATGGAGAAAACGGTATTGAGATGATTCTCTTGCTGACGTGGCGGCTGATTTTTTCGGGCGTTTTTTTTAGCGAGTCGGGTCGACATATCAGAGTTCTTTTTTCTCACACAGTGGCCGAGTTAATCCCGGCCACTGTCTTAGAGTGGATTAATGAGCTGCGTTGACGAAATCAAGCAATTGGTTATTGGCCGCATCGCTGCGATTCAGGCCAAGGAATTGTTTGTGCTTGACCAGAATCACGATCACATCTGCTTGCAGCAGAGCGTCGGAGAGAGTGGCGAGAGCAACGTTATTACGATTTTCCAGTACTGGCGGCAGGGCCTCGATATTGGGTTCCACCGCCAGGATCTGATAGGCCGGATTGTTGGCCAGGGTCTTGGTGATATCCAGTGCCGGGCTTTCGCGCAGGTCGTCGATATCCGGCTTGAACGCCAACCCCAGACAGGCAATTTTCGGATTGCTCAGCCCGGCGACGGCCTGTTCAACCTGCTCCACCACATAGTGCGGCTTGTAGTCGTTGATCAGGCGCGCCTGGTGGATGATTTTGGCAGTATCCGGGTTCTGGTTGACGATAAACCAGGGATCGACCGCGATGCAGTGACCGCCTACGCCGCAACCCGGCTGCAGGATATTGACGCGGGGGTGGCGGTTGGCCAGGGAGATCAGTTCCCACACATCGATGCCCTGCTTGTCACAGATGAGAGACAGTTCGTTGGCAAAGGCGATATTGACGTCACGGAAGGCATTCTCGGTCAGCTTGCTCATCTCGGCGGTGCGGGCTTCGGTCGCGATGCACTCACCTTTTTTCACAAACATCTTGTAGACCTGGGTGGCGGCGGCGGTACTGGCCTTGTCCATGCCACCGATGATGCGATCGTTTTCCACCAGCTCGCGGATCACCTGACCCGGCAGAACCCGCTCCGGGCAGTGCGCCACAAAGATATCAGGGGTCTGGCCCTCAGCCACAGTGTGCGGGAAGGTCAGATCGCTGCGCTCTTCCGCCAGCCATTTGGCCATCTGCTCGGTGGCGCCGACCGGCGACGTGGATTCCAGTACCACCAGGTTGCCTTTCTCCAGCATGGGGGCCAGGGCGCGGGAGGCGCTCTCGATATATTTCAGATCCGGCTCATGATCCTCGCCCTTGAAGGGGGTTGGCACGGCAATCAGGAAGGCATCGGCCTTCTGCGGGCTGGTATGGGCACTCAGATGGCCATCTTGTACGGCTTGCTTGACCAGGTCTTCCAGACCCGGCTCAATGATGTGGATCTTGCCCTGGTTGATGGTGTCGACCGCATGCTGGTTGACATCCACGCCCACGACACGAATGCCATTGCTGGCGATGACTGCGGCAGTTGGCAAACCGATATAACCCAGACCCACGACAGAGATGGTTTCGAATTTCATTTTATTTTGTGCTCTCGATAGTAAAAAAGGGGCATAACCCTTGCCCCCTAGACAGGTATGTAATCTGTAAATCAGGCCACTTGCAGGCTGCTGTCAATCTGCTGGCCCAGAGCGCCGCTCAGACCCAGCACCGCCTCGACGATACGCTGACTGGTCTTGCCATCCCCATAGGGGTTGTTGGCGTGGCTCATCACCTGGTAGGCCAGCTCGTCATCCAGCAGACGAACTGTCTCGGCGACGATGGTTTCGTCACAGGTGCCGACCAGGCGTACGGTGCCAGCCTTGACGGCGGCAGGGCGCTCCGTGGTGTCGCGCATGCAGAGCACGGGCTTGCCCAGGGTGGGTGCTTCTTCCTGAATGCCACCGGAGTCGGTCAGGATCAGATAGCTCTGCTTCATCAGGTAGACGAACGGCAGGTAATCTTGCGGCTCGATCAGGTACACGTTGTCGAGCCCCTTGAGGTTGCGATTGACCGGCTCCTGCACATTGGGGTTGAGGTGGACCGGATAAACGATCTGCACGTCATCCCGCTGTGCCAGCACCGCCAGTGCCTTGCAGATACGCTCGAAACCATCGCCATGGTTTTCACGGCGGTGACCGGTCACCAGGATCAGCTTCTTGTTATGGTCAAGGAAGGGGAAGCGGGCAGCCAGATCTGCTTTCATGCCCACGTTCTTGTCGATGCGATGGGATACCTCGATCAGGGCGTCGATCACCGAGTTGCCAGTGACAAAGATGGTCTCGGGGGCGATGTTTTCCATGATGAGGTTTTTCAGCGAACTGATGGTCGGGGTGTAGTGCTGGTCGGCAATCCCCCCGGTCAGACGGCGCATCCCCTCTTCAGGCCAGGGAGAGTAGATATTGCCGGTGCGCAGGCCGGCTTCAACGTGACCCACCGCGATGCGGTGATAGTAGGCCGCCAGGGTCGCGGCAAAGGAGGTGGCGGTGTCACCGTGTACCAGAATGCGATCCGGTTTGAACTCGGCAAACACAGGTTTCAACCCCTGCAAGATGGCGGTGGTGACATCTGTCAGATCCTGTCCCGGCTTCATGATGTTGAGGTCATAGTCAGGTTTGATCTCGAACAGATTGAGCACCTGGTCCAGCATCTCTCTGTGTTGTCCTGTGACACAGACTCTGATGTCCACCTTGCGATTGGCCTGGAAGGCCTTGACGATCGGGGCCATCTTGATTGCTTCAGGCCTTGTCCCGAATACCATCAACACCCGCTGCGCTTTCATTGGCATAATAGTTATTCCCGTGTGAATTAATGTAATTTACGTATTGTTCCAAAACTACTCAATAAAGGCCGAGGTCACGATTAAGCTGTGCCAGCCGATGTTGCCAGGTGTGATGGGCAAGCACTATTTCCCTTGCCTGTCTACCCAATTCGCTTCTTTGTCGAATATCTTTCTGCAATAGCACACACCATTCTTGTGCCGCGGTACCATCCTGCACCGTGACAATACTCTTTCCAAAAATGTTATCCATTGCTCGCGAAGGTGTACTGATAATAGGGCACCCTGCTGCGGCCAACTCAAATACCCGGCGGGATAACATGGTCGGTGATTGGCTGATTGTGTTGAAGTTCAAATAAAGCTGATATTGACGATAGGCCTTGGCAACCGACACCGGTGAGATGGCCGGTTTGCAATATGGCTGCAGTTTTTCTGGGTAGCTGCAACCGTTGTTCTTTTGCCAAAATCTGTCGAAAATGATTAACCCTTGGTCACGCAGTGCATATAACACCTCTTCTTGTGCCCGGCTACGCTCAGCCAGCTCGTTGCCGTAATAGCCGCCCAAAAAGGCGATCCCTGACTCCCGTTCTTCCGCCGCTGCGGGCTGATACCAGCGGGGCTGGGCGGCAAACATCAAGACCCCTACGTGCCGGAAGGCTTGACGAGGCAGGGCCTGATAGCGAGCGACTGAATCGGCATCCGTGGTGTAGACCACATCGAACAGCGCCGCGGCATCGGCAAAGCATTCGAAATGAAAGGGGTCCTCTTTATTCCAGAAAATGGTGGGTATATGCCGCTTTTGGCAAAATGCCACCAATTTACTCAACTCCGGTTTGACGGGGGAGCTATGGGCATAGCTGGCAATTCTCCCTTGCCAGCTATTTTTATGACCACGCCATGCTGACTCGACCAACAGAAAATCTGGTTTGAATATCCTCAGTTTCCATTGCCAGTCTGATGGCGTGATGTGAATAAGGTCTGCATCAGGCGTCAGGCTGAAGGTGGTGAACTGGTCTGCCACTAACGCAATGCGCGGGCGTTTATTATTATGCAAATGGATTGACTCACAGCTTTAATAGAGTGGGAAATACGATAATTACATGTCGATATGACAAGAGAGTGAACTTTCTTGTCAATTGGGCGCCTTGGTGAGGCGCCTCGATAATATCCTTGCTCATTCCCGAGAACCAGGGATGCAGTCAAAGCGCAAAATAGGCCATACCCATAGGCTTGAGCTCGCCGGGTATGGTCCAATTCAGCACCTCGTTGTCAGTCCTGGTGCTCACGCAGGGTGGCAAGGCCCATCACGATCAGCCCGTAGAAGAGGAACAGCAGCACACCGACGGTGGCCAGGTTGTAGAGACGGCGAGGGTATTCCGCATCCTGGGCCTGGCTCGGTTGACTGATCACCAGCAGGTGTTTGAGCTTGCGGTATGCCTCGACCCTGGCCTGCTCCAGACTGATGAGTCCCGTCTTGTAGAGATCCGCTGCCAGAGTGGCCTGGGTCTGTACATCCAGATAACCGGCGTTGATCTCGTTCATGGCATCTTTATCGAGACCGGTGAGCTTGGCACGCTCCTGCTCCAGTTGCCTTGTCAGGGCATCGACCCTGCTCTGCACCGAGATGACACCGGGGGCGTTCTCTCTCATATAACTGCGCAGTTGTTTGAGCTGCGCGTGCTGGTTCACCAGCTCGGCCTCGATCTGGCTGACGACCCCGAGACGCGCGCTACTGGTGGATTCCGGACTGATGAGTTGATGGCTGTTTTGAAAGGCGAGCACCTTGGCCTTCTCATCCTGCAGCCGTCGATAGGCTCTATCGACCTCTTTCTCGACAAAGGCCAGTTGATCCAGCGCCACCTGATGCCCCAGCTTGTTGATAAAACGCTCGGACTCCTTGAGCATCATGCCCACCACCCGCTGGCCATACTCGGGGTCAAACGCCTGCAATTCGATGGTGAGCACACCCGACAGCTCATCCAGGCGCAATGTCAGGTGATCGCGGTAGTATTCGATAAAGTCTTCCCGGCTGACATCCTGTGGCAGACGGGAGAAATAGTCGGCCTGGTCGCTCTGGTAATGGGACTTGAGGTTGAGCTCTTTATCCAGCTTGGCCAGCAGATCCCAGGAGTTCAGATAATCCTGGATCAGCAGCACATCCTGATGATTGCTGCCACCAATACCCAGCATCGACAGGGCATCGGGCAGCATCTTGATCTGATCCGCCTGCTTGATGATGATCTCCGCCCGGCTCACGTAACGGTCAGAGGCGATGACCCCCAGATAGAGTGCCGCGATGGTAAAACAGGCCACGACCCAGAGAAAACTGCCGAGCTTGAGGCTCTGTTGCCAGGAGCGGTGGGCAATCTGAAAGCCGCTGGAATCGATAAAGAACTGCTTGGGTTCATTGCCGAGCTTGCGCAGTTTGCGCGCGAAGCGGGATGGTCTTTCGGAACGGATAGGTTGAGTCATATTGGGTGCAGCTTGTTAAAGATCCTGATAAATGCGGATGGCGTCATCGATATTGTCGAAGATTTCCAATTTACTGTTGCGCAGCAGCATCCCCATGTCGCACTGCTGACGCAGGTTTTTCATGTCGTGGGACACCATGATAAGGCTCGCGGTCTCGCGCTTTTGATTGAAGGTATCGATGCATTTTTGTTTGAAGCGGGCATCCCCCACCGAGGTGATCTCATCGGTCAGATAGATATCAAAGTCAAAGGCCATGCTGACGGCGAAGGAAAACTTGGATCTCATGCCGCTGGAGTAGGTTTTGATCGGCAGCTCGAAGTGTTGGCCGATTTCGGAGAACTCCTTGACCCACTCCTCCACCGCCTGCGTGTCACGTACCCCGTGGATGCGACAGACGAAGCGGGTGTTTTCCCGGCCCGTCATGCTGCCTTGAAATCCACCACCGAGGGCCAGCGGCCAGGAGACGCGACATTGGCGCGTCACCTTGCCCTTGCTTGGGGTATCCATGCCACCCAGCAGGCGAAGCAAGGTGGATTTGCCCGCCCCGTTGACCCCCAGAATACCGATGTTGCGATCCCGCGGCAGGGTGATGCTCACATCGCGCAGCACATAGTTGCGGCCGAACTTGGTGGGGTAGTACTTGGATACGTTGTCGAGAATGATCATGTTATTCCGCACTCATTGGCGATCAACTGGCGATCAGCCGGCGATGGCTCAGACGATAGCAGCTCATGGCAAAGGTCAGCAGCAGCAGGGTCACGCCTGACAGATAAGCCGCACTGACATTGGGACTGCTGTAACCGGCGATCCAGCCACTTCGAATCAGCTCGAGAGCATGCACCAGCGGGTTCCATAAAAACCAGTGTTGATACTGAACTGGGATGCTCATCAAGGGATAGATCACACAAGAGATAAACATCAAGGGCATCATCAGCAGGTTGAGGAATTTGTCTGCCTCCTGAAATAGCGTGCAGATAACGCAGAAGACGATACCGAGGGAAAAGGAGAACACCATCAACAGCAAATAGATGAGGATCACCTGCAAGGGATCCGCCGGAATGGCATCGAACCCGAACCAGAGCAGCCCCAGCACCAGGATGATACCTACCATCATGCCAATCAGGGTCTCGAGCATGAAACGGGCAACAAAGGTAGAGAACGGGGTCACCTGCCGGTAGCAGAACAGCCCCATATTGGCGCTGACCGCGGATTGCAGCTTGCTCACGACATTCTTGAAAAAAATAAAGGGTAAATAACTGGCGGTAATGAAGAGCGGCGCCGGCGCCCCCCCGAATCCGCTATGGCCGCGCATGCCAAAAATGAGGCTGAATGCGCCAATGATGAGCAGTGGGTCGAGCAGGGCCCAGGCATAGCCCAGCCGGTAACTGCCAAAACGGGTCTTCAGTTCTCGGATAAGCAAACCGAACGTCACATCGCGCAGTACCTGCAAGGGTGTTCGAGGTGTTTGATTGAGAATGGGTTTATGCATTGAGTCGTTTACCGTATGGCAGACTCGCCGATTGGCGAGCCTGCATTGTTCGGTGTGGGCGGTTTAGTTGATGGCTACGTTCGCCGCCACGGCGATCTGATAGATGATCTGGGTGATGTCTTTGACAGATTGCATGGTTTTGCTGTCAACCTTGGGCAACACCATGATCTGATCCCCTGGCTGAACATTCCCCTGGCCCTTGAACTCCACCAGCCCGTTGGCATGCACCACGGCGATGCGCTGATCATTGGCTCGTTCGGTAAAGCCACCGGCCCAGGCGACATAATCATCGAGGTCGGCATTGGCGTTGTAGACCACGGCTTGTGGCATCAACACCTCACCACCCACCTGGATAAGGTCAGTCTTGTTCGGGATCACAATCTGGTCGCCTTGCTCCAGCTGAATGTTGGCGATGATGCCCTTGTCTGCGACCACGACCTTGCCCAGAGGCTGAATCTTGCGAGCCTTGTCGACAAATTGCATGACCAGCTCGGCCTCTTTGGCACGGATGGTCGCTTCACCATCCGAACTGGCCGGCGCGGTGAATACGCTGCGCTCCAGCCGGTTGAGCGATTCATCCAGCATCTCTTTTTGCCGGATGGCCACGCTCTTGCGCATCAGATAGATGGATTGGTAATCGGCCAGATCCGGGTTGATCGGAATATGGTTGAGCAGATCGTGCAGCTTGGTCTCTTTGCGGACGGTGAAGTAAGAGGGGCCCATATAACTGCCGGTGACCTGCACATCGTAAACTTGTGCATGCATGTCATCGTTGAACAGCACCTTGTCACCGTCCTTGAGTTGGACCCGGGCAAAATCTTTGTAAGGCAGATAAATAGAGAAAGGACCGTTTGCACGATCGCCAATTACCCCGACATGACTCACCTTGGCGAGGGGCAGGGCATAATTGATGAGCTCAGAGCCCTGCGTATTGCGCTGCTTTAATTCGAAGCGGAATGGGTTGCGAACCTTGCCAGCCACATTGATCATCGGCCCCTGGGGTTCCACCAGGATCACATCCTGATCCTTCAGGGAAAGCTTGGGCATTTTGCCTTTCTGCATGAATTCATACAGGTCGATCTGCTGGAGGACCTGGTTTTGGCGCAAGACCTTGATTTGACGGTAGCTACCACGCTCTGAATCGATGCCACCCGCCCGCTTGAGGAAATAGAGCACGCTGTCAGACGATTGTCCGGCATATTGGCCTGGGCGGATCACCGGCCCCGTCACGAATACACTCACCGGGGTTGTCGTCAGCAGGTTGACGTAAATATTGACGTTGTTGGTGAATACATCACCAATCTTGCTGGTTACCAGATTATTGATTTGGCTGGCTGGAACATTCTTGACATTGATTGGGCCTACATCAGGGATGAAAATATTGCCCTGATTGTCGACCGTTACCACATTGGAGAAATTGACGGCGCCCCAGATCCAGATATTCAGCTTGTCACCTGGTGCTATCAGGTAATTATCATTCAAACCATCGCTGCGTTCGGTTTCATATCCACCTGCAAAGAGGTTGGCACCGTAGGGGGGGGGGAGTCCGACCTCGGCTTGTGGCAGTAACTTCCGAACATCTGCCTCACCTGGCAGCAACATGCCTTGCCGATTTTGTTGCGCAAAACTACCGGTTGTTGAACTCGTGCTGGCTTGGTCACTCAGCGATGATTGGCCGCCAAGTTGGGGCCGATTGTTATCGCCTGAATTACCCGACAGGTTATAGCCAAATGATGCCCCATTTGCCTGGGTCTGGGCCTGGTCCGGTGCGCTAGCCGCCATGGTGGTGCAGGAGGCACCGATGAGAAACAGAAGGGTACTCAGCTGACGAACGTTCATTTTCAAAACAGATACCTTCGAGTTTTATTGTTCAGCAAGAAGGCTGCTGACAGAAGCTTGATCCAATTGAGGTATCAGGTACCACAGTTCTTCACTCTTGCATGCGACACTTCTTTGCGAGTGACCTTGCATGTTGTTGAACAAGAGGTCAACGCACTCACGTCCCATGGCAGACACATAGCGCTGACCCAAGGTGAAGGTCACACCGTTTGTGCTGAGTGCTGCCCCCTGAGGTTGAGTGTTGAGCGCCTGTTGCAGGTTTGCTGGCATGGCTTGCAGTGCTGTGGTCGATGATGGATTGACGAGGGGACGGGAGGCTTCGACCTGCTTTGGCTCATATGCGCAGCCAGCAATAGACATGGCTAGCGATATCGCCAGAAACCGGGTTGCGTAGTTCATGTGAAATATTATCCAGGTGTCAAAACTTGATGTGTTAACTCTGTGTTAATTTGGTGTTATTGGAAGTGTTCATTTTGCAATAATGCTTGTCTCATGTTGTTCCTTGGTATTGCTGTACTGAAACTGTACACGGGAATACATCATCTCAAAAGGCAAAAAAAGAAAAAAGCTACCGCACGGAAGTGACATTGCTCCGGTCTAGGATGGTCAAATTGTGGCTTGAAATAAAATTGACATATAAAGACAGACTGTCAAAGGCAGCTCTGTTTTCATAGCATTTCTGTCGTGCAGGAGCCGAGCCCGCGTATATTGCGTCATTTCGAGACGCTCGTCATGTTTAATCTTATGACGGGCGCATACTACCTGTAGGCTGCGAATGAGTCAACACATATTAGTCCTGCAACCGGTAGTGCCAGAGTGATTTAATCTGTTGTTATGTAACTATATTTTCATATTTGCAGTAATGGTTTAAACAGGTCTGATGAGTATTTTTAGCGCAGATGCTGTTAATTTAGGAAGCTCTTAAATAAAGAGCGTTTGAGATATTTATTTGACGATGGATGTTTTTGTTGCATCAGGAGTAACGATGTGGTTGGGAATATCATTAAGACATACACAATGTGCGTCATTAGTATTATCTTCTTTAACGTCACACTCAGTCGCTGATTTTGTAGACTATTTCTTCGAAAACATATTTATTTTTAGTTTTTGGTGTTGAGTTGACAGTTCTTTCCCTCACTGACTATGCCTGATGTGTGCCTGTTTGACGCTTGACAAAGCGGGGACATCAGGATGTAGGAGGGGGCATGGACGCCAATCTTCACTCGATCGCCAGATTATTGCTCTTGCTGAGCATGAGCACGACAGCCATTGCCAATGACGAAATCGTGGCTGTGCAGCTAGGAACACCTGCCGAAAACGAGAAGCTCGATATTTATACTGCTGACATCAAGCTCCACCATATGTTTTGGCAATGGGGTGAGTCGGGTTGTCAGTTTGGGTTGGGAGTGCGTGGTGGCGTGCTGGATGTTGGCCATGAATCCGGGGCCCGGTTGGGTGCTGGAGGGCGTGCTGAATGCCTGTGGGGCCAATGGGTGGTATGGATGCCGGTTGAGGTGCTGTGGCTAAGCAAACATGAGTTCGGGCACAAGGGGAATGGTTTTAAGGACTATGGTGGCCCTGTCCAGCTATCAACTGGATTAGGGCTGGGGTATGCCTTCAATCGGAATTGGCTGCTGGGATATCAGTATGAACATATGTCCAATGGGCATATGTATGAGCCCAATCCATCACTGGACAGTCACACACTCCACATCGAGTACAGATTCTAGCTTTTCATCAGGTCTTCTGAGCGCTGTTCGGCGTTCAGGGGACCCATGACATGGGCCTGCATGGCCATTTATGTCAGGATCAGCGCCCCAGATATTCCCTGTCGAAGAAGGTGCTGACCCAGTGGGGGCGGTAGACGGCGAGCAGTGTCATGGCCATGCCGTTGAGCAGGGCCTCGGGGAAGAGCAGCAGTGGCCAGATGGAGAGGTAGTCGGCACTGATAATGTGCCAGGGGTAGGCGCCGCTCAGCCCCATCAGCAGGGCGTTGGCGAGGATCTTGATCGAAATGCTGAGCGCCCCCCCAAGAAAGGCGGCCACGAACAGATAGACGAAGAGGTGGCGGGGCAGCCAGGCCCAGCTCCCAAGAAACAGCAGCCAGCTGGTGGCGACCGGCAGCGCGATGCCGATGAGCGCCTGCCAGCCGAACTCCGCCAGATCGGTGACACCAAAGGCCCCGAGGATCAGCAAGGTGAGGCAGGGGGCCAGCAGGGCGAGGCGCCAGCCCAGCAGCAGGGTCAGGCTGGTGAGGCCGAGAAAGTGGATCTCCAGCCCCTCGTGGAGGCCGGCCCGCAAGGTCCAGAGTGGCACCAGGACGATGGCGCTCCCCAGGCAGAGGTGCTGATAGAGGGGGTTGGCGTGGAGGGTGCGCAGCAGGGAGGCGTTCAGGCTGAAGGCGAGCAGCACCAGCCAGAGCAGGAGGGTGGCGACTTGTCCTTCACTCATGGCATGCTCCCTCGAATGTCACTGCCCGGTGATGAGCCCGGGCGCCGGCTGGCGCAATGAAAAGAGGCCGCCCAGTCCCGGGCGGCCTCCTGTCTCAATACTTCACGTTGGGGTGGTACTTGCCGAGGATGGCCTGAACTCTGTCCATGGTCTCCTTGCTGGGGGGCTTGATCCCGGTCAGATCGTAAGTGTCTCCCAGCACGTCCCACTTGTGTTTGCCCAGTTCGTGGTAGGGCAGCAGTTCCACCTTCTCGACGCAATCACCGAGCTCTGCGATGAACTGACCGAGCCCTTCGGCGCTCTCGTCATCATCGGACCAGGTCGGCACCACCACGTAGCGGATCCACATGGTCTGGCCGCGGGACGCCAGGTAGCGCGCGAACTCCAGGGTGTACTTGTTGCTGACGTGGGTGAGAGGGATGTGCTTCTCGTCGTTGATCTGCTTGATGTCCAGCAGCACCAGATCGGTGTTGTCGAGCACCCGATCGAGCAGCTCGTCGTAGTGACGCACGAAGCCGTTGGTATCCAGGCAGGTGTGGATCCCCTGTGCCTTGCAGGCGGCAAACAGTTCGGCGATGAACTCTTGCTGCAGCATGGCTTCCCCACCGGAGGCGGTGACACCGCCGCCCGAGGCATTCATGAAGTGGCGGTAGCTGGTGAGATCCTGCATCAACTCGGGCACGGTGACCTCGCGGCCGCCCTGGGTGTCCCAGGTGTCCCGGTTGTGGCAATACTTGCAGCGCATCAGGCAGCCCTGCATGAACACGATGAAGCGGATGCCGGGGCCGTCGACGGTGCCACAGGTCTCGACGGAATGGATCCGGCCAATGATGTCGGGACTGCTGGCGTCGCTAACGGTGGCGGCAGGGATCCGCTGAGTGCCCTGATCGGCAGGGCCGCTGGTTTCAACGGCAGGGATCCGGTTAATGACTGACATAGACGACTCCAATTGTTCGGACAGGGTTCGAGCGGTCGTTATTTTATGACATAAAGCCCTATAAATCCTACCTGTTTAGCCGGTTGGGGTGGCACCCAGCAGACTCTCCAGTGCCTTGACGGGAAGCGGGCGGCTGGTCAGGAAGCCTTGATAGTGCGGGCATCCCAGTGCCTTGAGCACGGCCAACTGCTCTTCCTCCTCCACCCCTTCGGCGGTCACGGTGAAGCGAAACACCTTGGCGAGATCCAGAATGGCCTTGACGATGGCCTTGTCCTGCTCGCTGTGCACCAGCGTCTGGATGAAGCTCCTGTCCAGTTTGACCTCATCGGCGGGCAGATCGCGCAGATACGCGAGAGAAGAATACCCGGTACCGAAGTCATCGATGGAGATGAGGATGCCCAGCGCCTTGAGTTGGCGGATCTTGGCGATGCTGTCCAGCCGGTTTTCCAGCACCACGGACTCGGTGACTTCCAGCAGCAGGCGCGACGGGGGCACCCCGGTATCGCGCAGCACATACTCCACCTGCTGCACGAAGCCGGCGGTGTGGAACTGGCGGGCACTGACGTTGACCGACAGATGGGGGATGGCGAGGCCGTTGTTGAGCCAGAAACTGTACTGGGCACAGGCGGTCTTCATCACCCAGTAGCCTATCTCCTGGATCAGGGTGGTCTCTTCGGCGATGGGAATGAACTCCCCAGGGGGGATCATGGTGCCGTCCATCTTCTGCCAGCGCAGCAGCGCCTCCACGCCCGAGAGGCTGCCGTTGTCGACTCTGTACTGGGGTTGATAGTGCAGCACCAGCTCGTTGTTGCGCAGGGCATCGCGCAGCTGGTTGCTCAGGGAGAGCTTGCTCTTCTCCTTCTCCGCCATGGCTTCGCTGAAGAAGATGTGGTTGCCCTGGCCGGCGCGTTTGGCCATGTGGACGGCGGTGTCGGCCTGCTGCATCAGGATCAGGTGATCCTTGTCATCATCGCTGAACAGGCTGATCCCCACGGAGGCACTGCAGTGCAGCTTGTGATCGCCGATGTCGAAGGGGAGCCGGAAGATCCCCATCAGCTCCCTGGCAAAATGCTCCGCCAGGATCTTGGCGGTGATGTAGCCCTGGCCCAGCGCCGTGAACAGCAGGGCGAATTCGTCCCCCGAGGTACGGGCCAGCACTAGGTTCTCCTGGGGCAGGGACTTGAGCCGCACTACCACGGCTTGCAGCAGCAGATCACCGCAGGCGTGGCCGAGGGAGTCGTTGATCGACTTGAAGTTGTCGAGATCGAGCAGCAGCAATGCCCCCCACTGTCCGCTCGGGGTCTGCAGGGTGCGCTGCATGATGTCGTTCAGGCTGCGCCTGTTGTAGAGGTCGCACAGATCGTCGTAATAGGCGAGCCGCTCGATGTGGCGGGCCGCCTCCTTCTCCTGGGTGATGTCGTGGAAGCTGCAGACGAAATGGCTGATCTCGTCCTCCTCATCCTTGACGCCACTGACCATCAGCCGCACCGGGAAGAGATGGCCATCCCTGTGCAGGCACTGCTCTTCGCCGAGCCAGTACCCCTGTTCATCGACGGCAGCGATGACCTCCTCCTTCAGGCTGTCGCCATAATAGGTGGGCCTCAGGGCCTCGATATGCTGACCGAGCATCTCATCGTCCCCGAACCCGGTAATGCGGCTGAAGGAGTTGTTGACCTTGAGGATGATGCCGCCGTGATCCATCACCAGCAGGCCGTCGTGGGTGTTGAAGGCCACCTCGGCCAAGCGCAGGGCATCGTCGTTGGCGAGGCGCTGCAGCTCGATGGCGGCTCGTTCACGCTGCTCGTAGAGGGTGTCGAGCAGGGGCATGGGGTCGGCCAGTGGCCCGTCGAGCAGCAGGGCGATCTGGCCGAGGGGAGCACCGCTCGGCCCCTGCAGCGGAATGCCGATGTAGCTTTTGGCGTTGAGGGCCAGCAGCTGGCTGGCCTGGGGATAGCGCAGGGGCAGGTCTTCCACATAGAGGCTCTGGCCGTGCTGGAAGATCTCCCGGCCCGGGCCTATCTCCATCCGCATGGGTTTAACGAAGGAGAAGGTCTCTCCCTCCAGCACGCAGCGCGGGATGAGCCAGAGATCCTGGCCGCGGGGCTGGTATTCGCCGAGCCAGCCGATGCGGGCGCCGCTCGCTGCCATGGCCCAGCGCACCAGGGCGCGGCAATACTCATTGCCGGTCTTGCAACTGAGACCGCTTGGCAGGGTGAAGGGGGAGGGCTCGGCCACTTCGGGTTCGGGCTGCCAGTGACCCAGCAACTGGGCGCAGTGGCGCACCAGCTGCAGCGTCTCTTCGCCGATCAGGGTCGCCTCGGCGTATTCGAGGCTGAGCACGCCGATGAGCTTCTCCTGCTCCAGCAGGGCGCCGTCCAGGCGGGAGCTGACATTGGCATTGGCCAGATAATAGTGCTGGCTCAGCATGGGCTGGTGTGCGGCCTCCGAGAAGCTCAGGGCGCCCCGGGTACGCAAGGCCCGGATGTAGCGGCTGTCACCGCGAATGGCACCGACAGAATCCGCATTCAGGGTGAAGACAGGGGTCAGCTGCTCGCTACCGAGGGGACCATTGGCCTGGTAGTGCCAGAGGATCAGGCGATCGGCCCCCAGGCACTCCCTGAGGCTCTCCAGCATGGCGGCATACTGCTGCTGGCTGGCCATCTGGCTCAGGCGCGGCAGTTGCAGCGACAGGCTGGCCGCGCTCTCCTGGGACTGGGTCTGCAGGCAGATGAGCCAGAAGGCGTCCTGTTCATGGGAGAGGGAGATGTGCCACTGCTGTGCGGCAAAGCGCAACAGCAGCTTGCCCCCCTTACCGCTGGCGAGCCGCTGCTCTATGGGTTGGCGCAGGGCATCCGGCAATTGAGCCGGCCAGGCGCTGCGGGGCTCATCGAGCCAGTGGAGCGGGGTCTGCATCACATCGGTCAGGGCGACCAGCCGTTGACTACGGGTATCCAGGCGAAAGAACAGGGGGGCCTGGCTGGCTGTCGGGAGATGGCTGAGCGCGGTAGACGACATGAACTGACACTATCCTGTTGAGCAATTGTCGGAGGGCAAGAATACTGCAAATCCGTGGCAAACAAAATTTCATTGAAACCTAAATTAGATTGTTCTAATTTTAACTCAATTTCTCGTTGAGTGGAGTCTTGCAGATGAAACGGATCCTGATTGTGGGTGGTGTCGCGGGTGGTGCATCGGCGGCGGCCCGCGCCCGCCGTTTGAGTGAAGAGGCAGAGATAGTGATGTTCGAGCGGGGCGAGTTCGTCAGCTTTGCCAACTGCGGTCTGCCCTATCACATCGGGGGGGATATCCCCAATCGGGATGCCTTGCTGCTGCAGACGCCCTTGAGCTTCAAGCGCCGTTTCAACGTCGATGTGCGGGTCTTCCACGACGTGATCGAGATAGACAAGGCGGGCAAGACTCTGCTGGTGCGCAACCTGCAAACCGGTGATGAGCAGCGCGAGCCCTACGATGTGCTGTTGCTGAGCCCGGGTGCGGCACCGATCCGCCCTCCTTTCCCCGGTATCGACAGCCCCCACGTTTATACCCTGCGCAACATCCCGGACATGGATCGCATTCTGGCGGCCCTGCACCACGACAATCCACGCCATGTCACCGTGGTGGGCGGGGGATTTATCGGGCTGGAGATGATGGAGGCGCTGCATCAGCGCAAGCTGGATGTCACCCTGCTGGAGCTGGCCGATCAGGTGATGGCGCCGGTGGACAAGGAGATGGCCAACATGCTCCATGCCCGCATCCGCGAAGAGGGGATCGATCTGCGTCTGCGCACCGGTCTATCAGCCATCGAGAGTCTGGATCTGCCCGCCGAGAAGACGGCAGCCGTGCCCACCGCCAACAGCGGCGGCCTGCGCCTGACCCTCAATGACGGCACCCATCTCGACACCGGTATGCTGATCCTCGCCATCGGCGTCAAGCCCGAAACCCTGCTCGCCGCCAAGGCGGGGCTGGAATTGGGGCCGCGCGGCGGCATCAAGGTCGATGCCAGCATGCGTACCTCGGATCCCTTCATCTTTGCGGTGGGGGATGCGGTGGAGGAGACCGATTTCGTCACCGGCGAATCTGTGCTGATCCCGCTGGCGGGTCCTGCCAACCGGCAGGGACGCATCGCCGCCGACAACATGCTGGGCCGTGCGGAAACCTACAAGAAGACCCAGGGCACCGCCATCTGCAAGCTGTTCGATCTGGCGGTGGCGAGCACCGGCCTGAACGAGAAGCGACTGGTGCAACTGGGTCTGCCTTTCGAGAAGGTTTATGTCCACCCGGGCAGCCACGCCGGTTACTACCCCGGTGCCCACCCGGTCAGCCTCAAGCTGCTGTTTGCTCCCGATGGCAAGATTTATGGCGCCCAGGCCATCGGCAAGGATGGGGTCGATAAGCGCATCGACGTACTGGCGGTGGCCCAGCGGGCCGGTCTCTCCGTGTTTGATCTGCAGGATCTGGAGCTCACCTATGCGCCGCCGTTCGGCTCGGCCAAGGATGTGATCAACATGGCTGGCTTCGTGGCGAGCAATCACCTCAAGGGAGATACCCTGCTCTGCCACGCCGCCGAGGTGCAGGCCCGCCACCCCCATCAGCTGGTGGTAGATGTGCGCAACGGCCCCGAGCTCGACAAGCTGGGGCGCATTCCGGGGGCGTTGCACATCCCCCTCGACGAGCTGCGCAGCCGTCTTCACGAGCTGCCCAGGGACAAGGAACTGCTCATCAGCTGTCAGGTGGGCTTGCGCGGCCACGTGGCCTGCCGCCTGCTGAGCCAGCACGGCTTTCGGGTGAAGAACCTCTCCGGCGGCTTCAAGACCTGGCAGATGGCCTCTGCTGGTTAGCTTCGTTTACATCTTCATACTCGGCCCCCGTGGCCAGCTCTACTGGGGGCTCAACTGCCGAGTGGCGTCCGTGCTAGGGAAGGTGCGAACAAGTCCCTGATATGAGATCATGTTTGTCATCTGGAGCCATGAAAAAGGGTTCATCATGAGTCATCAGCTCACCTTCGCCGACAGTGAATTCAGCAGTAAGCGCCGTCAGACTAGAAAAGAGATTTTCTTGTCCCGCATGGAGCAGATTCTGCCATGGCAAAACATGGTGGAAGTCATCGAGCCGTTTTATCCCAAGGCTGGTAATGGCCGGCGACCTTATCCGCTGGAAACCATGCTACGCATTCACTGCATGCAGCATTGGTACAACCTGAGCGATGGCGCGATGGAAGATGCTCTGTACGAAATCGCCTCCATCCGTCTGTTTGCCCGGTTATCCCTGGATAGCGCCTTGCCGGACCGCACCACCATCATGAATTTCCGCCACCTGCTGGAGCAGCATCAACTGGCCCGCCAATTGTTCAAGACCATCAATCGCTGGCTGGCCGAAGCAGGCGTCATGATGACTCAAGGCACCTTGGTCGATGCCACCATCATTGAGGCACCCAGCTCGACCAAGAACAAAGAGCAGCAACGCGATCCGCAGATGCATCAGACCAAGAAAGGCAATCAGTGGCACTTTGGCATGAAGGCCCACATTGGTGTCGATGCCAAGAGTGGCCTGACCCACAGCCTAGTCACCACCGCGGCCAACGAGCATGACCTCAATCAGCTGGGTAATCTGCTGCATGGAGAGGAGCAATTTGTCTCAGCCGATGCCGGCTACCAAGGGGCGCCACAGCGCGAGGAGCTGGCCGAGGTGGATGTGGACTGGCTGATCGCCGAGCGCCCCGGCAAGATAAGAACCTTGAAACAGCATCCACGCAAGAACAAAACGGCCATCAACATCGAATACATGAAAGCCAGCATCCGGGCCAAGGTGGAGCACCCATTTCGCATCATCAAGCGACAGTTCGGCTTCGTGAAAGCCAGATACAAGGGGTTGCTGAAAAACGATAACAAACTGGCGATGTTATTCACGCTGGCCAACCTGTTTCGGGCGGACCAAATGATACGTCAGTGGGAGAGATCTCACTAAAAACTGGGGATAACGCCTTAAATGGCGAAGAAACGGTCTAAATAGGCTGATTCAAGGCATTTACGGGAGAAAAAATCGGCTCAAACATGAAGAAATGAAATGACTGAGTCAGCCGAGAAGAATTTCCCCGCTTATTCGCACCTTCCCCAGCAGGGGCGGTTGTTTGGTTTCTTTGAGACCGGGCGTGGGGTGGTGGATACAGTGGTCGCCTTCTGTGCGCTGGGGGTCTTCGCCTATTTCGGCAGCGACCTGAGCGGTTTTAGGGCCGGCATCCTGTTCTACTCCTGTATTGTCATCGTGGTGGGGGTCGGCATCCTGTTCCTGATGAACGACGAGGAGAAGACCGGGGCCGAGCAGAAGGCGACGCGTACCGGCGAACTCTCGTCTGTGCTCAGAGACAAGCTGGTGTGGCTCATAGCCCTCAACATCTTCTGTGTCTACTCCGTCTATTGTGGCCTGACTTTTTTCATCCCCTTCCTGAGCAAGATCTACGCCCTGCCGGTGGCACTGGTTGGTGCCTATGGCATCATCAACCAGTACTGCCTGAAGATGGTCGGAGGCCCCATCGGTGGCATCATAGCGGACAAGGTGCTGAAGTCCCCCAGCCGTTATCTCTGCTATAGCTTCATGGTCAGCACCGCCATGCTTGGCCTACTGATCGTCTTGCCCCATGAGCAGATGTCCGTCTACCTCGGCATGGCCTGCACCCTGGGCTTTGGTACCGTTGTCTTCACCCAGCGAGCCGTTTTCTTCGCCCCCATCGGTGAGGCCAAGATCAAGGAGGACCATATTGGCTCCGCCATGGCGATGGGTAGTTTCATCGGCTATGCCCCGGCTATGTTCTGCTTCAGCCTCTACGGCCATTTGCTGGATCAGTACAGCGGCTTGTTAGGGTACCAGATAGTGTTTGGCATCATGGCGTGTTTTGCCTTCGCAGGAACCGTCATCTCCACTCTGCTGGTGCGGGAGATCAAGCGAAAGGACGCTGCCGTCGCGACCGAACAGATCGTCGCGAGCTAAGGCTGGACTAGGGCGATCGACCGACCTAGTGCCATGGGAGAGGGGAGCCAGTGGCTCCCCTCTTTTTGGGCATCCGTTCTCGCTGGTGAGAGGTGCTATTCGCTGGCTTGTCCCAGCTGCTTGCGAATATGGTGTTGCAAGACCGCCAGCATGGAGGCGCCGGAGAGGCCTATCATCAGGGCGCCGTTGACCGCTTCCAGCGGCCCGAGCATCTTCCACTGCGGGCTCATGACGATGTCGCCATAGCCCAGGGTGGCGAAGTTGACCCCGGAGTGATAGATGGCCTCCTGCAAGGTGTCGAACTCGCCGAGCCACAGGAAGAGCCCTCCCCAGACGCCGATCTGGGCCAGGTTGCCCAGCATCACCAGAGTGATGGTGCCAAAAAGGGCCAGCATGCCAGCCAGGGCACCCTCGCGTTGATTGAACCGCTTGATGTAGAAGCGGATGCACCAGACGGCAACCAGGGATTGCAACAGCATGTTGACCAGGATCACCGGGATGCCGACCATCAAAATGAGAAACATGTCAGTCTCGTGACTGCTCCCCGCCGCAAGCGGCGAGGCTTCCCACTTCTTAGGCCGCTACTGCCGAATTGGCAGATTGACGCTGGCCTCCATGGGTAGAAACGACGAGTCCCGCCGCCTTTAATTCCAATATGCCTTGCTGCTGGATATTCATGGCTGCGTTGATGTCGCGGTCATGCTCTGCATCACACGCCGGACATGCCCACTGCCGCTGGTGCAGCGGCATATCCGGCATCTTGTGGCCGCAATCGCTACACAGTTTCGAGCTGGCAAACCACTGATCGAGTTTGATTAGGTGGCGACCCGCCGCTTGAGCCTTGTACTCCAGCTTCATGATGAAACCATGCCAGCCAGCATCGCCTATGGCGCGGGCCAGTTTGTGGTTTTTCATCATGTTCGCTGATTTCAATGTCTCCACGATGATCGCTTGACTATCGTCAACCATCGTGCGGGAGAGTTTGTGCTGAAAATCGGCGCGGGCATTGGCTACCCGTTCGTGCAGGGCTGCCAGTTGCCGCCTTGCCTTGCCACGGTTGGCGCTGCCCTTTTTCTTGCGAGACAGTGCCTTTTGCTTGCGCCGTAGATTGCGGCTGGCATTGACAAGGTGGCGCGGGTTATCCGTTTTCTTTCCGTTGGACTGGATGAGATAGTGGGATAGCCCCATATCACAGCCGGTCACGTCGGTGATGAAGGTGGGCTTGGCCGGGGCCTCGCAGCCATCATCGCAAAGGATGGACGCATAGTATTTCCCTGTCGGGCCACGGCTGACTGTGATACTGGAGACCACGCCGATTATGTCTCGGTGAATGACCGCCCTGATGGGCGTCATCTTCGGTAACTGGATAGCGTCGGCCAGCACTTTGCCATTGGGGTGATAGCTCGATTGCCTGCCCCGTTTGCTCTTGAACGTTGGCATTCGCGCCTTGAGCTTGGGGTTGAAGAAGTTGACAAACGCCTTGTCCAGATTGATTACCGCCTGCTGCAAGGCGAGTGAATCGTACTCTTTCAGCCAGCCGTATTTGCGCGACTTTTTTGCCACTGCCAGCAAGGGCTTCAGGTCGCGTTTCGGTTTCAGTGAGACCCCGTGACGCTTGAACATGTGGCTTTGAATATGAAGGGCCTTGTTGTACGCGAACCGCACCGCGCCGAACTGAGCATTCAAAAATGCCGCCTGTTCGTCAGTGGGGTAAATCCGTACTTTTGTGGCTCTTTTCACCGGCAAACCTTAAATGTCGAGATACTGTAATTATATACAGTAAAAATATTACCACTCAATAGAAAACATTGAGTTACCGCCCCTTATATCCCCGCCCGATTGGGCGAGGGTTTACGGGGCATCTGCTAACTTCGCTTCTGCCAGTGGTCGGCCGACCGGCCGCCACTGCTCGAGCAGCAAGATACACAGCCAGCCATAGCCGGCTACCACCAGATAGAGGCCGCAACGCATGGCGGCCGCCAGCCACACATCCTTGCCGGTGGCGCTGTCCTCGATGGCCGGGCCAAACAGGATAAGCGCCGTGATCCAGGCGTTGCTCCAGAATGACGGCGGGAAGCGCCCCGCCACCAGTCGCACCAGACGCCGTGCCAGCCAGAGAGTCATCAGGGTCAGCATCAGCACCAGCATCAGCAGCGAGGGCCAGAGGCTGAGTCCCATCCAGAGTGCGAACGCCAGCAGGGCGCCCGCCAGGGTCGAGAGCACCAGCTCCTGGCCCGCCTGTTTGGCGTTGAGGGAGGTGCTCTGCTGGGCCAGCGTCACCGTCTTCATTACCGCCGGAATGTAGAACGCCGGATTGCCAAGCGCCAGCAGCCACACCGGCATCACGATGGCGACGGCGCGCAGCGCCAGCCGCTCGGGGTGTTCGGGGAGGGGCGGTGTCGCTCTGGCGGCCACGCCGATCACCGGCTGAGGGGGGAAGAGTGCATGCGCCATGCGGTTGACCAGGGTGCCTATCAGGATCCCAAGCCCCATCATCTGGGCGATGGCAATGGCAAGGGACTGCTCGATGAGACCGGCCACCGGGATCACCGTGATGGCCATGATGAGCAACATGGCGGCGGCCCCCTTGCCAGCCATCGCCTGCTGCATCAGCAGGTAGAGCAACAAGCCGACAAGCAGCACGGCCGCCAGGGCATAGTGGGTCAGCAGCGGAACCAGCAGCACCCCGGAGGCCATGATCCCCAGCAGCAGGATCCCCCCCGCTAGCCCCTTCTTCAGGCCGAGCGGCTCCCCGGGTCGGCACAGCACCACCCAGGCCATGATGACGCCGAGGTGGGGCATCGGCAGGGCCAATCCGTAACAGAGCCCCGTTGCGAGTCCGATGCCCGTGCCAATGCGCAGTACAGCCCTGTCGGCGTTATGCATGTGGCGCCTCAATAGAGGAAGGAGAAGAGGCTCATCAGCCGGATATAGAGTGCCCCCAGGAGGTGCATCACCCCGCTCTCGCCGGTGTAGACCAGCACATCAACCTGGCCGCCGACCCGCAGCGCCTCGACCGGCGGAAAGTCGTCGCCCTGGAAGGCAATCTTGACCGGGAAACGCTGGGCCTGGCGTAGCCAGTCCCGGTTGTTGTCGACCGTGGGCAGGGCTCCGGCTGGCTGGCTCTTGCCGTCGCCCACCCCGTAGCCGACGCTGCGAACTTCGCCCTTGAACAGGCGTCCGGGCAGGCTGTCGAGCAGGATGGCGACCTTGTCCCCTGGCCGAATGTTGCCGAGGTTGTTCTCCGTCAGATCGGCCGATACCCAGACGTCGTGGATGGCGATCAGGGTCATGGCCGGTGCGCCTGCCCCGATGAACTGGCCTGCATCTGTGCTCAAGTCGGTGATGAGCCCCCGACCCGGCGCCACCACGCGGGTGTTCTGGCGATCCAGCTCGGCCTTGTGGACCGCCGAGCGGGCGCTGAGCAGCTGGGAGTTGTCATCGCCGCTCACTCCGGCGGCCTCGATGGCGCGGCGCACGTCGGCTTCTGCTGCCGCCACCTGGCTTTTGGCTGTCTCGCGGCTGGCCTGGGCCACCTCGAGGCGACGCACCGAGATGGCGCCCGGATCATCGCGATAGAGCCGCTCCTGGCGCTCCGCATCCTTGGCCGCGTTGTCATAGGCGGCGCGCATGGCCATCAGGGAGGCCTCGGCCGCCTTGACCCCTTCGGTGTTCGCCTTGACGCCGCTCAGGACCGTCTGGTAATCGGATCTGGCCTTGGCCAGGGCGATGTCATAGGGTTCGGGGTCGATGTCGAACAGGGGGGATCCTGCTTCCACGTCCTGATTGTCGCGCACATGGACCTTCTGGATCTGGCCGGACACTTGGGCGGCAACGGGGACCACGAAGGCCTGCACCCTGGCCTGGGAGCTGTAGGGGGTCAACCGATCGGCCAGCAGATACCAGGTGAGCAGGAGGAGGATTGCAACCAGCAGCCCGAGGGTGGCGCGGCGGCTGGCCTGGCCGGGAGACGCTGTGTCAGTCATGGGAGCTTGCCTTCTGTGTCATGGGGGAGTGGGTTGCGTCGAGCAGGGGAGCCCAGTCGGCGCGTGTGCGCAGCTGGGCCTCCACCTCGGGGGTTACCAGGGGACGCTCTCGCCCCTGTTCCCAACCGCCACCCAGTGCCTTGTAGAGCGTGATGAGGTCGCGCATCCGGGCGCCACGGCTGTTGACCAGGCGCTCCTGCTGGTTGAACAGGGCGCGCTGGGAGTCGAGCACCCGCTGGAAGTCCGCCATCCCCTCGCGATACTGGGTGTTGGCGATCTCGAGGGAACGACGGGCGGCCTCGCCGGTCTGGGTCAGCAGGGCTATCTCGTCCTGGCCGTTGGCGTAGGCCACGGCCGCATCATCCACCTCGCGGGCCGCCTTGAACACGCTGTCGCGATAGCGTTCGTGCAGCTGCTGGAAGCGGGCGTCCTGCACCAGGATCTGGTTGCCGAGCCGTCCCTGATCAAGCAGGTTCCAGCTGAGCGAGGGGCCGACGGCCCAGGAGAAGGTGCCGCTTTCCCCATTGGTGGCGTTGACGCCCAGGGTGCCTAGCAGGGTGATGGACGGGTAGAGCTCGCTCTCGGCCACCCCGATCAGGGCCGACTGGGCGGCCAGTTGCCGCTCCGCGATCCGCACGTCGGGACGACGACGCAGCAGATCTGCCGGCATCTCGGTGACCAGGGCCAGCTCACCCTGGGGGATCTTGCCTGTGTCTGAGCCCATCTCGGGCAGGGGGCCCGGAGGTCTGGCGAGCAGGGTCGAGAGGGCATTCTGACTCTGACGCAGGTTGGTTTCGAGTTGCGGAATGCCGGACAGGGTGCCGAGGTACTGGGTCTTGGCCTGCTGCACGTCCAGCTCGGCGCTGTTGCCGCTCTTGAACAGCCGTTCGGTGATCTCCAGGCTGCGCCGCTGGATGCGGGCATTCTCCCGTGCGATGTGGAGTCTGGCTTCCAGGGTGCGGATGCTCACATAGAGCTGGGCCACCTGGGCGGCCATCAGCACCTGGATGTCATCATACTGGGCCAGGGTGGCGAAGTAGTTGGCATCCGCCGCCTCGATGCCGCGTTCGAACTTGCCCCAGAAGTCGAGTTCCCAGCCGAGATTGAACCCGGCACCATAGCTGCTGCCGGCACTGCTGTGACCATTGCGGGTCTGCCCGGCTTGCAGCAGCTCGCCTGTGCCCACGGTGGCCTGAGGGCCGAGCAGGCTTTCGGCGATGCCGAGCTGAGCCTGGGCCTCGAGGATCCGCAATCCGGCGATCCTGACATCCGGATTCTTTCGCAGCGCCTCCAGCACCAAGGCACTGAGCACGGGATCGTGCAAATTGTCCCACCATTGGCGATAGTCGGCGGCCGAGAGCGCAGCTTGGCCCTCGCTGGCGCTGTGCCAGCCTGCCATTTCGTCGACGCTGGGGGACTGATAGTCTGGGCCGAGCACGGTGCAGGCACTCAATAACAGGCATGCGCCCCCCGTGAACAGGGGGCGCATGGTGTAACGTCGGACGGCCATGGGGTTATTTTTCCACAGACGCCAGACCTTCGTTGACCCAGGCCATGAAGATGCGATAGCCGATGGAGAGCAGGGTGGCACCGATGAACATGCCGAGGATACCACTGGCAGCCATGCCGCCAAGGGCGCCCAGCAGCACCACCGGCATGGGGGCATCGACCCCGCGACCCAGCAGCAGCGGCTTGAGGACGTTGTCTGCCATGCCTGCGACGATCAGCAGGACGCTGTAGATGATGTTCACCGCAGTGCCGTGATCACCCGCACTCCACATGTAGGCGATGGCAGGAGCCGTCACCAGGATCACGGGCACCTGGGCGATGCCGAGGATCAGCGCCAGGACGAAGAAGATGCCGACCGCCGGGATCCCCGCCAGCATCATGACGATCCCCGCCAGCAGCGCCTGGATGAAGGCAACCCCGATGACTCCCTGGGCCACGGCTCGAATGGTGCTGGTGCACAGCTTGGTCAGCGCCAGCCCCTTGCGTTCATCCGTGATGCGCATGGCGATGCGATCGGCGCTCAAGGCGCCCGGAGCCCCCCAGGCCATCATGATGCCGGCCACGATGAAGGAGGCGACAAAGCCGAGCAAGCCTCCCCCCATGCTGGCGAGGATGCCGACAACCTTCTTGGCCAGATCCCCAAGCTGTGGCTTGTAGCTGATGATGAGGCTGGGCAAGTCCACCGAGGCTTTCAGCCAGACGGCATGGAGCTTGGCGCCCACCAGCGGGATGTTGGCTGTGTCAGGGGAGGGAGCCGGGATGACCAGCGTGTTGTTTTCCACCTTGTCAACCAGGGCGCTGACGCTGTCCCCCAGGGAGCTGACCATGACGACGGTGGGCGCCACGATGAGCAGCACCCCCAACAATACCAGCAGGGTGGAGGCCCGGCCCTGTTTACCGCCCAGGATCAGGGCCCACAGCATCATGTTCATGAAGGGAGAGAACACGGTAAAGCAGAAAGAACCCAGTGTCAGGATAAGGCCAAACGCCCTGCGATAGTCAATGAGCGGAGCCGTGTGGGAGATTGGGAAGTCGATACCGTGTTGGGTAAGCAAGGCAGCGGTGCAATAGTGAGTCTGTTGGAGCGTAAGAGCCGGCTCTACCTGGTTCAATACGTTCCCAGCAAAACAGCCAGCGCGGTGGCGGACACCATTATCAGCATGCTGAAACCCTACCAGGCACATGTCCATACCATCACAGCTGACAATGGTAGCGAGTTTGTCGAACATGAACGTGTTGCAGCAGAGCTGGAAGCGCAGGTGTACTTTGCGCATCCATACAGTGCATGGGAACGGGGACAGAATGAGAATAGCAATGGTCTGCTGCGGCAATATGTGCCCAAAGGCAGTGATTTGAGTGTGGTGACAGCAGAGGCACTGTCAGCCGTCGAAAAGCGGCTGAACTTCAGGCCGCGCAAATGCTTGGGATTTAAACAGCCACAGGTGGTTTTTGACGAACTTCTGAAAGCAGCCTGATTTTTAATCGGGAATTGCACTTCGAAGTTGAATTCGCGGGGCCCTCTGACTTTGCCCATGGTTTATTTAAGGCATGGGCAATCCATGTAAAAAGAATATTTAACTGGTTGAAATTTGGTTGGTTCGCTCAACAGCGCCAGTAAGGCAAGAGAATAAAGAATCCCCCCATGCCGCACAAGCAAACTGTTGTTCCCAGTTTAGCCTGCGTTCAGAAAATGGGGGGAGTTTACCTATACAAAATAGCATTCAAAGAGATAGTCTCGAATGGAAAATATTGTTGCCGGCTCATGAGCGGGTATTTCTGCTGTCACGGGGTGTAGTGATGGATGAAGTGTCCATGGCACTGAGCTTTGTGTTAATGGGGACGACGTTTTATCCTATTGACTCCTGTGCTGCGCTGGCGGCGACTCAACCCGGGATGACCTCTATGCACCTCCTCAAGCCCTCTGCTGTGCCTCGCCTCCTTCGTTTGCATCCTTCCTGGTCAGCCTGGTTATTAGTGGGGCTTGGTACTCTGCTGAGCGGTTGCGGCCCTGACAAGCCTGTCAGCCAAGTACCGACCACAGAATCCTCTGTGCAGCAGGAGGTCGGGGCGCCGAGTTCGGTAGTGCAAGCTAACACCCGCCAATACCGCGATGCCCCGGCGCTGGCGCTGGTCTTCTCCGGCCCCTTGGCGCCCAAGGCGAACTGGCAGATCTGGCTCTCTGTCAGTGAAGGGGGCAAGCAGGTGCAGGGGGAGTGGCTCCTCGCCGAAGATGGTCGCACCCTCTATTTCCCGAACGTTCAGCCCGATAAAAGTTACGAGGTGAGCCTCAAGGCGGGGCTGGGCCCATCTCCCCAGAGTTGGACCCTCAAGACCCGGCCGCTGGAGGCTGGGGCCTCCTTTACCGCGAGCGGCATGGTATTGCCGCTGCGCGACGAGCTACGCCTGCCCATCAGTGCGGTCAATGTGGATGAGGTCAATATCGACTTCTTCCGGGTCGATGCGGAATATCTGCCCCGTTTTCTGGCCGAGTATCGCCCCGGTGCCGGCATGGGCAACTGGGAGCTTGAGCAGATCACCCAGCGGGCCAAGCGGGTGTTCAGCGGCCGTTACGGGCTGGAGCTTGATGCCAACCGGCGCGAGACCCGCCTTATCAATGTGAACTCGCCGCAGCTGGCGGAGGCCGGCGTCTACTTTGCGGTGATGTCGCCTCTTGGCAACTACGACTGGCGCAAGGAGACCACCTATTTCGCGGTGAGCGACATGGGGCTCAGTGCCCGCCGTTACCGCGATCAGCTGGAGGTGTTCGTGAGCTCCTTGGCCAGCGCCGACCCGCTCAAGGATGTGCAGCTCTCCCTGCTCGACGAGAAGGGCAACCGGCTGCAGGTGCAAAATACCGATCCCCAGGGTCATCGCCGCTTCGATCAGGTGCAGGGGGCCCGACTGCTGCTGGCCGAGCAGGGCAAGCATCTGGCAGTGCTGCGCCTCGATGGTGCGGCGCTCGATCTCTCCACCTTCGATCTCGGCACCCAGCCCTGGCAGGCCCAGCAGTTGTATCTGTTCAGCGGGCGCGATCTCTATCGTCCCGGCGAGCGGCTCGACAGCGAGATCCTGCTAAAAGGGCAGGATGGCCAGCTGCTGCCGGGTATGGCGGTTGAGCTGGAGGTGAAACAGCCGGATGGCCAACTGCTCGAACAGAAACGGCTGCTGCCGGACAATCTTGGCGCCGCCCACTACGGCCTGCGCCTGCCGGACGATGCGCCGCTCGGGCGCTGGACCATCAGCCTCAAGACCGCCGCCGGTAGCCGCTTCGAGTGGCCTTTTCTGGTGGAGGAGTTTCTGCCGGAACGGCTGAAACTGCAGCTTGGCAAGGGGCCGGATGGCGAAGTGACGAGTCTGGACGCCGCCCTCACCCTGCCGCTGCAAGGGGACTATCTCTACGGTGCGCCAGCGAGCGCCACCAAGGCCAAGGCGGAGGTGAAGTTAAGCCGCGCCACCATGCCCTTTACCCAGTGGCAGGAGTTCACTCTGGGTGACGTGCTGCTCGCCGAGCAGGCCAGGGATCTCGAGGCGCGGAGTCTCACCCTGGATGCACAGGGGCAGGGGACTTTTTCACTGCAAGATGAACTCGATGGGGTGCGCGCCCTCGGGCCGCTGGAGGTGGCCTATCGGGTGTCGCTCTCCGAGCCCGGTGGCCGCGCCGTCAATCGCAGCCGCACCCAGTATGGCTGGCCCGCGGGCAGCCAGTGGCCGGCGCTCAAGGCCGACTTCGTGGCCGATCGGGTAGAAGGGGGCAAGCCGCTCCCCTTCCAGATCCTCAACCTCGATGAGCAAGGCCAGCCGGTGGCGGGGGCGGTGAAGGTGCGGCTTATCAACGAATACCGCGACTACTACTGGCACTACGCCGATGGCGAGGGATGGAAGTACGAATTCAACAGCCAGCCCTATCTGGAGCAGGAGCAGACCCTGCAGCTGGACGGCAAGGGGCCGACCCCCCTCAGTTTGCAACTGGCGGCGGGCTGGTATCGATTGGAGGTGGAGAACAGCCAGGGCCATCAATCCAGTCTGCGGTTCGAGATCGGCAGCTACGCCTGGGGCGGCGGTGGCGAGCAGGCGCGGCCCGACAAGATTGCCATCACCCTCGACAAACGTGCCTATCAGGCGGGTGACAAGGCCAAGGTGACCCTGGTGGCACCGCGTCCGGGCAAGGGGTTGCTGCTGGTGGAAGATGGCGACGGCCTGCGCTGGTGGCAGCGCATCGAACTGAACGCCGAAGGCACCGGGCAAGGGGAAGGGCGGGGCGAGTTCGAGATCCCCATCAGCCCCGAGTGGCAACGTCATGATCTCCATATCTCGGCCCAGATCGCCGTCCCTGACAGCGAGTCGAGACCGGCGAGCAGCAAGGGCATTCAAAGCCTGCGCTCGGTCGGCCTGGTGCCGCTGACGCTGGACAGAGAGGCTCGCCGCCTGCCGCTCACCCTGAGCGCGCCGGATAAAGCCGTGCCGCTCACCCGGCTCGAAGTGACTGCTACCTCCACCCCCAACAGTCAGGGGCGGGTGGTGCTGGCGGCGGTGGACAGGGGCGTACTCAACATCAGCGACTACAAGCCACTCGACCCGTTCGAGATCTTCTTCGGTCGCAAGCGCTTCGCACAAGACTTGTTCGACAACTACGGTCAGGTGATCCCGCCCCAGGACGGCAAGCTGGCTCGCCTCAACTACGGCGGTGATGCCCCGGCCCTGAAGAAGGGGGGCGCACTGGAGAGCCGGGTCGAGGTCGCTGCGCTCTGGAGCGGCGAGGTGAGTTTCGACGAACAGGGCAAGGCGGTGATTCCGCTGGATCTGCCCAACTTCAACGGCGAGCTGGCGCTGATGGCGCTGGCCTGGAACGAACAGCAAGTGGGCGAGGCCGAGCGCGCCGTCAAGGTGGTGGCGCCCTTGGTGGCCGAGATTGGCTGGCCGCGCTTTGGCGCCAGAGGCGATGAGACCCGGGCGCTGGTGCAGCTGCGCAACATGAGTGGCGAGGATCAGACCCTATCCCTTGTCTGGAGCCTCAACGGCGGGCTCAAGGCAAACGGTGAGTTGCCTGGCACGCTGTCTCTTAAAAACGGCGAGGAGCAGTGGCTGACCCTGCCGCTCACCGTGACCGGGGCGAGCGGCGTGGCGAGCCTGCAGTTGGCGGCCAGCGGCAAGGATTTTGCCATCAGTCGCGACTGGACTCTGCCGCTGCGCTCCCCCTGGCCGGCCGAGACTCGCCAACGCTACCAGATGCTGGCCCCCGGCCAGCAGATGAGCTTTGCGCCCGGTGAGCTGGCTGGGCTGGCTCGCGCCAATCTGCAGGGGCTGCTCAGTCTCTCCGGCACCCCGCCCTGGGATCCGGCGGCCCAGTGGCAGGCGCTGGCCGACTACCCCTACGCCTGTCTGGAGCAGACCCTCTCTCGCGCCTGGCCTTACTTGCTGACCACGGCGGATGAGCGGGCCGCCTGGAGCAAACCCGCAGAGGGCAAGAAAGCGGCGAGCGAAGCGGATGTGCAACGCGCCTTGTTGCAACGGCTGCAGCGGTTGCAACTGCCAAGCGGCGGCTTTGGTCTGTGGGATGGTCGCTCCGACGAGGAACAGTGGCTCACCGCCTATGCCGCCGATTACCTGCTGGCGCGCAAGGAGGCGGGCGATACAGTGCCGGAGGCGATGCTCAATCAGGCGCTGAACCGGCTGCAAAGCTATCTCACCGACAGCCAGTACGGCGAGCGCTGGAGCAGTGCCCCCGAGCACAGCCGTCTTGCCTATCAGGCTTACAGTGCCTATGTGCTGGCCCGGGTGGGCAAGGCACCGCTCGCTACCTTGCGCCTTGTCTGGGAGCAGCAGGCCGATCACGCCCGCTCAGGCTTGCCGCTATTGCACCTCTCACTGGCCCTCTCGGCCATGGGGGATGAGCAGAACGCCGCCAAGGCTCTCAGCCGGGCCTTGGCGACCGAGCGCGGGGACGACTATCTGGGGGATTACGGCTCACCGCTGCGTGATGAAGCCCTTGAGCTCTCCCTGCTGCGCCAGCACAAGCTGGCTGCGGAGCGCTGGCCCGATCTCAGCGCCAAGGTGGCTGATACCCTGGCTCACCGTCAGTGGCTCAGCACCCAGGAGCGGCTCGCCCTGTTGCGACTCGCCCGATTCGATCCGGCCGTCGACTGGCAGGCCAGGGTGACCTCCTCTCTTGGCAGTGGATCCCTGAGCGGTTCGGCTCCGCTGCAGCAGGGCGCCCCCGAGGCACTGGCCGCGAGTACCGTCACCAACGAGGGCAAGGGATCCCTCTATGTGCAGCGCACTCTGATCGGTTACCCCGAACAAGCGCCAGCACGGATCAGCAAAGGGATGAGTGTGACCCGCAGCTGGTTCAATAGCGACGGTCAGCCGTTTGATCCCGCCAAGGTGAAGGTGGGCGATCTGGTGGTGGTGCGGCTCAATGTCAGCAGTGAATCAGCGGTGCCTGATGCCCTGCTGGTGGAGATGGTGCCCGCTGGCTTCGAGCTGGAGAACCCCGCCCTTGGCAACAGCATCAAGCTCGAAGAGCTCTCCATCGAGGGGAAACCGGCGTGGCAGAGCGAGTGGAACGACTACCTCAAGCATCAGGAGTTTCGCGATGACCGCTACACGGCGGCGCTGGATCTGAGCGAGGGGAGCAACCAGCAGCTGGTCTACCTGATGCGGGCGGTGACGCCGGGTCGCTATCAGGTGCCACCGACCCAGGTGGAGGATATGTACCGGCCCGAGCTGCGGGCAGTGGGTGAGGATATCCATGAGGTAACGATTTCTGAGTAGCTGGCGCTTGATGAGTCGCAGACGCCCTCCGAGTAACGTTCCCTCCCTTGAGCGGGTTCGCCCGCTCACTTTCTGGCAGCGTGGCTGGCTGAGCTTGGTTCGCAGTGGCCGCGCTGGCTGGCGCTGGCTTGGCCATCTGCCACGCTGGTTGCGTGTCTCGATGCTGGGGGTTGTGGCCTTGCTTCTGTCATTGCTGGCGCTGGATCGACTCTTCCCGCCACCACCGCTCGACCCGGCCTATGCGCGGGTGGTGCTCGACATGAAGGGGAGGCCGCTGCGCGCCTTTGCCGATACCAGCGGCGTGTGGCGCTACCCCGTGACCCTGGAGCAGGTCTCCCCCCGCTATATCGAGGCGCTGCTGGGCTACGAGGATCGCTACTTTTGGCGTCATCCCG
The DNA here is from genome assembly GCF_020423125.1 of Aeromonas media. Classification (NCBI taxonomy): domain Bacteria; kingdom Pseudomonadati; phylum Pseudomonadota; class Gammaproteobacteria; order Aeromonadales; family Aeromonadaceae; genus Aeromonas; species Aeromonas media. The sequence goes on along the minus strand of NZ_CP075564.1, from coordinate 2,808,366 downwards.
GGGTCAATCCGGTGGCCATGGTGCGCGGGGTCTGGCAGTGGCTGCGCTATGGGCGGGCCGTGTCGGGGGGCTCGACCCTCACCATGCAGGTGGCGCGTCTTATCGAACCCTACCACAGGAGCGTGCCCGGCAAGCTGCGTCAGATGGCGCGCGCGCTGCAGCTGGAGTGGCACTACGACAAGCGCACCCTGCTCACTGTCTATCTGAACCGGGCGCCGTTTGGCGGCAACCTTGAGGGGGTGCAGGCGGCCAGTTTTGCCTATCTCGGCAAGAGTGCAGTCACGCTGACCTATGCCGAGGCGGCGCTCTTGGCGGTGCTGCCGCAGGCCCCCAGCCGCAACCGGCCGGACAGGCATCCCGAGCGAGCCCGCGCCGCCCGTGACAAGGTGATGCAGCGACTGGTAGCGCAAGGCGTCTGGCCGGAGCAGGTGTGGCTGGAGGGGCGCATCGAGCCGGTGCTGGCCCGCGGTCACTTCACGCCGATGGAAGCGCCGCTGTTTGCCCGCCTCGCCGCCGACAATCAGGCTGGGGCGCTGGTGCACACCACCATCGACGGCGATCTGCAGCGTTGGTTGGAGGGGCGGGTGACGAGCTATATCCGCCGCTTCCCCGAGCAGACCTCAGCCGCCTTGCTGCTGGTGGACAACAGCACAATGGCGGTGCGCGCCTATGTGGGCAGCGCCGAGTATGGCAATTTGCGCCGCCACGGTTACCTCGACATGGTGCAGGCGATCCGCTCTCCCGGCTCTACGCTGAAGCCCTTCATCTACGGTCTGGCCATGGACGAGGGGCTGGTGCACTCGGCTTCTCTGCTCTCCGATGCGCCAAGGCTGGGATCTGACTATCGCCCCGCCAACTTTTCCGGTGCCTTTCAGGGGCCGGTGACCCTCGCTCAGGCGCTGCAGCAATCCCTCAACGTACCGGCGGTGCAGGTGCTGGAGGCGCTTGGGGCCGACAAACTGGTCAGCCGCCTCGACAACGCCGGGGTGCGGCTAGCGCTATCCGACAAGCCCAATCCGGCCATTGCGCTGGGGGCGGCGGGCATTCGGCTCGAGCAACTGGTGGCGCTCTACAGTGCGCTGACCCGGGATGGGCAGGTGGCGATGCCGGTCTGGCTGGCGGGGCAGCAGGCGGTGTCGCGCCCCTTGCTGAGCCCGGGGGCGGCTTGGATCATCTGGCAGATCTTGAGTGCGCAGGGACGGGCGGATCAGCCTTTTGCCAGCGAGGCGACTGGCCGGGTCAATCGACTGGCCTGGAAGACCGGCACCAGCTATGGCTATCGCGATAGCTGGGCGATGGGGGTCTCCGGTCGCTGGACCATCGGCGTCTGGCTGGGGCGCCCCGACGGCACCCCCATGCCCGGATTTTACGGCCAGAGCGCGGCAGTGCCGCTGCTGCTCTCGGTCTACTCGCGACTGGCCGACAACAGCCCCTTGCCGGTACAACCCAATACGGTGAGCGAGGCCGAGATCTGCTGGCCGCTGGGGCGCACAATGAGCGCGACCCTGCCTGAGGCCTGTCTGCAGCGCCAGAGTGCCTGGTTGCTGGAAGAGCGCGATCCCCCCACCTTGCCAGATCCCATGGACTGGCCCTCGCCGCTGCGGCAAGTGGCGTTGACCAAGGAGGGCAAGCCGACGTTGAGCCGCTGCCCCGAGGTGGCGCAATCCGGTTTTAGGGCGCTCTGGCCGCTGTCGCTGGAGCCTTGGCGGGGGCCCGGCGAGCGGCGTCAGGCGCTGCTCGCCAGCGGTTGCGCGGGGGAGGGGCAGAGCGCAGAGCTGCAGGCCCCCATTCGCATCGTGGCGCTGGGGGAGGGCAATCTTATTCGCAGTCAGCGTTACCGGTTGCAGCCCAAGGTGCTGGGCGGTGTCGGCAAGCCGGCCTGGTTTCTCAACGGCCAGCGGCTGCGCTGGGACGGGGATCAGGTGCTGAGCGTGGCGGGTCGTTATCAGTTGGTGGTGGTGGATGAAGCAGGCAACAGCGATCGCATCGAGTTTCGGTTGGAGAACCCCTCCTGAGAGAGGCGAGTCAAAGGGGCTACCCGTTCAGGGCGACAATATTTTGACGGCAGCCTCTGTGCCTAAGCTGGCTCAGGGTTTGACCTGACCCAGCCGGGTAAAGAAGTGCTGGCTCTTGCGCTGGTGGAAGTGGCTCTTCTTGATGGGATGGAAGACCAGAGTGCTGTCGGGACGACTCTCCTTGAGCCTGTGGATCATCGCGATGGCGGGCAATGAGCAGCTGACCAAGGTGGTTAGTGGCAGGCTGCGGGTTTCCGGGCCCAGCAGCTGGTTGAGCCCCTGCTGCGCCTGCTCGAAGCGGGCCAGTACCTCAGGGTCGGCGTAGCCGCTGCCAAGCATGGCGAGCAGGGCATCCAGAGCCTGGTGGAAGGCCGCCAGCTGCTGGCGAAAACCGCTGCGCCCGCGCAGGGCAATCAGTTCCGCAAAGGAGATGTCGGCGAGGTGAGTGGGCACTTGCAGCGGGATCTCGAGGTGGAAGCAGTCCTGGCCTCCCCTGTTGTGGTAGCGGGATTCGAGCAGGTGAAGCAGCCGGTCCAGATAGTCGTGATCCGTGATGAGGGCCCCCTCATTGGCGAGTGCCCACTCACGGGCGAGGCGCATGGAGAGCAGGTTGGCAAAGCGCCGCGCCATTCTTATCCCCCCTTCATCCTGCGTCGCAAAGCCCTGAGTCAGGCAAAAGCCGTGCAGCCGCTCCAGACCTGCTTGAGCGGGGCAGAAGCAGTCGTGGTTGGGGATCAAACGCCAGCGAGTGATCAGCTCCTTGTTGCCAAACACCTTGTGGCGGACGAAGTCGGGGGCGACAAGGCCGGTGATCTGACTCTCGATCTGGGGTGTGATGGCGGCAAAGAAAGCGGGCTCGGGCGGCTCGGCCAGCAGGTCGCTCTGCTGGCGCAGGGTATCGAGCAGGGCGGTGAGGCCGCTCTTCTCGCTGACGGTGAAGACGAAGGCGAGCCGCTCCAGATAGATAAGAGCAAACTTGAGCCAGAGTTCATCCCGTACTTCCATGCCGGGGTAGTAGATGTGGGTCTTCATCGGATCGTCAGGGTTCAAGCCGGTGGCCAAGGCGCAGGCTCGGGAATATACGCAAGATTGCCGCCTTGCGGCAAACATTGCGTGGGAAAATATGCCGTCGCCTGGCCAGTAGGCGCTGGCGCCAAACTTCTGATATAATTCGCGCCCTTAAATCAAGGCCACCCGAGTCAATACCATGAAGTTCATTATCAAGCTGTTCCCCGAAATCACCATCAAGAGCAAGTCAGTGCGTCAGCGTTTCACCAAGATGCTGCAGGGCAACATTCGCAACGTGTTGCGCCGCTTTGACGAAGACGCCCGCGTGCGGATGGATTGGGACAAGCTGGTAGTGAGCTCCCGCAACGATCAGTTCCACGCCCGGTATCTCGAGACCCTGGCCTGTATCCCGGGCATTCAGTACTTCCTCGAAGTGAAGCTGAGCAACTTTACCGATCTGCACGACATCTTCGAGCAGACCCGCGCCGTCTGGGGCGATCGCCTGAAAGGCAAGACCTTCTGCGTGCGCGCCCGTCGCGTCGGCAAGCACGACTTCAGCTCCCTTGAGCTGGAGCGCTATGTGGGTGGCGGCCTCAACCAGCACTGTGAAACCGCCGGTGTGCGCCTTAAAAAACCCGATATCCAGGTCAACCTGGAAGTGGAAAACGACGAGCTCTACATCATCAGTGCGGTCCACCACGGCATGGGAGGCTTCCCCATGGCGACCCAGGAGGACGTGTTGAGCCTGCTCTCCGGCGGGTTTGACTCGGGCGTCGCCTCCTTCCAGTTCATCAAGCGCGGCTGCCGGGTGCACTACTGCTTCTTCAATCTGGGGGGCGCCGCCCACGAGATCGGCGTCAAGCAGGTGGCCTATCACCTGTGGAACCGTTTCGGCTCCTCCCACCGGGTGCGCTTCACCGCGGTGGACTTCGAGCCCGTAGTGGCCGAGATCCTCGAGAAGATCGACAACGGCCAGATGGGGGTGGTGCTCAAGCGGATGATGATGCGTGCCGCTGCCAAGGTGGCCGACGAGTTCCAGATCCCGGCCCTGGTGACCGGCGAGTGCGTTGGCCAGGTTTCCAGCCAGACCCTCACCAATCTGAACGTCATCGACCGGGTGACCGACAAGGTGATCCTGCGCCCGCTCATCACCTGGGACAAGCCGGACATCATCAGCGAAGCCCGCCGCATCGGCACCCTGGAGTTCGCGGAGACCATGCCGGAGTATTGCGGCGTGATTTCCAAGAAGCCGACCGTGAAGGCCGAGCTCTCCCGCATCGAGGCGGAAGAGGAGAACTTCGACTTTGCCATTCTGGACAAGGTGGTGGCCGAGGCCCGTTACCTCGACATTCGTCGCATCGGTGAAGAGACCGTCGCCGAGGTGCAGGAGGTGGAGACCACCGCCGAGAGCGGTGACGACGGGGTGATCCTGGACATTCGCTCCATGGAGGAGCATGACGACAAGCCGCTGGTGGTGGAAGGGCGCGAGATCATGCATATCCCCTTCTTCAAGCTGGCCACCGCCTTTGGTGACCTGCCGAAAGAGAAGACCTACCTGCTCTATTGCGATCGTGGCGTGATGAGCAAACTGCAGGCGCTTTACTTGAAAGAGAAGGGCTTTGCCAACGTCAAGGTCTACCGTCCGTGATGTGACGGCAAGACGCGTATAAAAAATCCGGCCAAGGCGCCGGATTTTTTATTTCACTCGGATGAAGGTAGATGCTCAGGGGCAGGGGACCGGGGTGAAGGTTTCCTGACCCTGACAGCGCCAGCCCATCTCGGCCTGACGCATCTGCCACAGGTTGTTGCTGCGAAACAGGGTCAGGATGTAGAGCATGTCGCTACGCTGGCCATCAAGGGCCACCGAGAGCACCAGATCGTTGTCCAGCTGCTGAGCATGGATGCGGGTGGGTACATCTTTATGGCCCACGAAGCGGCGAGCCACTTCGCGATAGTCGTTGACCCAGCCCTGCTGACTGTTGCCCGCCTGACGGATCTGCTGGTTGAACTGCTGCACCGGGGTGGATGCCAGGCGTCCGAACAGGGCCTGCGCCCCCGCATGAGCCGCTGCCACCATCATCAGAACAAGCGTGGTAATGAGCCCAAGTTTTTGCATGAGGTAATCCGGCTTGAAACGACCACTCTATGACAACAGAAAAGCGAGCTTGGTTCAATCTTGCCCCTGCAAGGGTGGGATCTCGCCCACTCTGAGGCTTCTCAATTGCGCTGCAGCGAGAAGGTGGGCAGGGAGAGATGCCAGTAGATGGCCGCCACGCGCAGGCCGAATACCCCCAGCATGCTGATGAGCATGGCGCTGACCCTGTCTACCCCGACCTCCAGTGACAGGGTATAGAGGATGCCCCCGAGGATGCAGGCGGTGGCGTAGATCTCCTTTTGCAGCACCATGGGCACTTCCCGGGCCAGCACGTCCCGGATCATGCCGCCAGCCACCCCTGTCATGGTGCCCATGAGGACGGCAATCAGCCCGGAGGTGCCGAAATTGAGCGCCTTCTGGGCGCCGATCACGGTAAAGAGTGCGAGACCGAAGGCGTCCGCCACCGGCAGCACATACCAGGGCATGCGGCGGGGCAACTTGACCATCCACATGCCGAGGAGGGCCGTGGCGATGACCACCCAGATATAGAGGGGATCGCGCACCCAGAAGACCGGGGTCGCCCCCAGGATCATGTCGCGGATGGTGCCGCCCCCGATGGCGGTCACCGCAGCCAGCACCATGACACCAAAGCCATCCATCCTGAGCCGCCCGGCCACCAATACCCCCGAAAACGCGAATACCGCAGTACCAAACATGTCGCTGATGTAAACAATCTGCTCAACCAGAGTCTGCATGGAGAACAACTCACGTCCAATAGATGATGGGGCGGCGATTTTAGGGGCAAGCCGTGGGGATGAACAATGGAGGAGTGCAAAAGTGAGAGCCAGCGCCGGTTTCTGAATAAGGGGTTGAGGTAGGCAAGTGGGCAGCATCAGGCCGCAATACGGCCATGGTGGGATTCAGTACAGATTTATCCTCTTTGAGGTGAAAAATGTTCTAAAGCATCGGGCTGTGGTGCCGTTACTAAAGGGGAAGCAAATGGAAGGGTGTCAGGAAGTCCAACTTTTTGCAGTGCTGCGGATCTGGTCATCACCACGTTGAATCAGGTCTGCCTCAGTTGCCGGCAGCGGATTGGCCCTGCGGACTGAAGAGGGATCTCAATCGCCGTGCGCCCTGGGATCCGCAGTTTTAGACTTATCAGGAGAATTCATTATGTCCATGTACATCAGCACCAACGTCTCGTCCCTCAATGCCCAGCGTAATCTCGCGAACTCTGGTAAGTCGCTGGATACCTCCTATACCCGCCTCGCTTCCGGCCTGCGTATCAATAGTGCCAAGGACGATGCGGCCGGCCTGCAGATCTCCAACCGGATGACCGCCCAGATCAACGGTCTGGACCAGGGTAACCGCAACGCGAATGACGGTATCTCCCTGGCCCAGACCGCGGAAGGGGCCATGGAGGAGGTGACCGGCATGCTGCAGCGTATTCGTACCCTGGCCCAGCAGTCTGCGAACGGTACCAACTCAGCTGATGATCGCACTGCACTGCAAGCAGAGGTGACCCAGCTGACCAAAGAAATTGATCGTATCGCCAAGGACACCACCTTTGCAGGTACCAAGTTGTTTAATGATGGCCAGTTTGATTTCCAAGTCGGCCCTGATGGCACCAGTGAGGTTATTGGTTTCAAACTGGAGAAGATGGATATGACCACCCTTGGTAAGGCGACGATTGATATTAGTACTGCGGCCTTGTCTAAGACTGCCATGGGCGATGTGGATAACATGATTAAAAAGGTTGATGCTAAGCGCGCCGAACTGGGTGCGGTGCAAAACCGGTTGGACTCCACCGTTCGCAACCAGTCCAATATCTCGGAAAACGTCAGCGCCGCTCGCTCCCGTATCCGCGATGCGGACTTCGCGACCGAGACTGCGAACATGACCAAACAGAACATTCTGCAGCAGGCTGCCTCCAGCATCCTGGCCCAGGCCAACCAGCGTCCGCAGTCGGCCCTGTCGCTGCTGGGTCGCTAAATCGGTCCTGATTAACCTCTGAATAAGGAGCGGCAGATGGCCAATGAACCCATCGTCATGGCTTCTACCTCGACGCTCACTTCCCATGGCGGCCCTCGGGCCGCCATGCCTGTTTCTGCGCCATCGGCCTCTGCTGAGGAGCAAACCGTCGAGCAGGTAAGCGCCGACCTGGCAAACAAGACTGCGAAGGAAGAGCCTTCGAAGGCCACAGCGTCGTCATCCAAGAATAATGATGAAACAGAAAAACAGGCCCAAGAATTGCAAGAGAAGCTGACCAGCTTGGGCAAACTAAAGGGGTGGGCTATCCATTTCAGTCTGGTGCCCGAGTTTGACCGACCGGTAATCCAGGTGATCGATGCCGAGACCAGGCAGGTGATCCGCCAGATCCCGAGCGAGGAGATCCTCCAGATGAACAAGCGGCTACAGGAGATGGGGAAGAATCAGGGCGATGGTTCCGGCCTCTCCGGGCTGCTGTTCGACGGTCAGGTATAGGTTTTTAACGAGATAAGAGGAGCATGTTATGGCGATTACCTCCGCCGGAGCGGGGTCGGGCATCGATCTCGAGAGCGTGATCACGGCGAGCGTGGCCGCCAGGAAGGCGCAGTTGCAGCAGCCCATCACGACCAAGCAAACCAGCACCAATATCACCTTGTCTGGCATAGGCCAGCTCAAGTCCTCCCTCACCGCCTTCACCGATATTTTGGATACCTTGAGCAAACCCGGTGCCTTCAACAAGCGGGCCATCAATATCACCCAGAATAAAGATGATCCTGTGCTGGCAGTGGAGAGCAAGAGTGGCACCTCGAACGGCCAGTACAATATCACCGTCAACAAATTGGCAACCACCAGCCGCCAGGAAGGGATCTTTGACAGCTCGACCGTGCCGCTTGTCACCCAGGATGGCCAACTGACCTTCAAGGCGGGGGACAAGGAGTTCACGGTCGACGTCAAGGCGGGGGATACCCTGCAAAACATCCGCAAGCGCATCAACAACCATGGCGACAACTTCGGGCTCAGTGCCAACATCGTCAACATCGCAGACGGCAGTGCCAAGCTGGTCATCGACTCGGGCGTGTCGGGGGATGGCAAGGATCTGGTCATCACGGGTAGCACGACCGAACTGCAAGATAAGTTCACGGGCAAAATGGCAGAGACGCAACAGGCGTCCAGCGCCGAGATCCTGGTCGATGGCAATGTGCTCAAGAGCGATACCAATGTCTTCGATGACGTCATTCAGGACCTGAAGCTGACCGTGTTGCGGGTCTCCGACACCGACAGCAATGGCGACCTCAAGTCCAACAAGGTAGATATCACCACCGACAAGACCGCCATCGAAGAGACGGTGCAGAAGTTTATCGATGGCTACAACGCGCTGCAGGAGAAACTGAGCGGCTTGGGCAAGCGCAACAGCATCGTCGGTGGTGTGCGTCAGGATGATGGCGGGGCCCTGGCGGGAGATTCCGTTACCCGGGCCATCAGCAACTTCATGACCAACGTCATTACCAACCCGGGCGGCACCAGCACCACCTATTCCACCATCTTCGAGCTCGGCGTCAAGATGGACAACAAGGGCAAGCTCTCCCTCGATAAAGAGAAATTTGGCGAGGCGGTCGACAAGAACTTCGATCAGGTGGCGGGCCTGCTTGGGGGAGATCAGGGGTTGGCGGCGACCCTGACCAAGGGTCTGAAGGAGTACACCAAGTCAGGGGGCATGCTGGCGCAACGGACCGATACCCTTAATTCAGATCTGCGCAGCCTGAGTCAGAAACAGGCCACCACCAATGAGCAGCTGGTTAAATATGAAGCCGCCTTGCGCGCCCAATACGGCAGCCTGGATGCCCTGCTCGTGAAAATGAATAACTCAGCGGCAGCACTGTCAGCATTGCAAATAAACAATAACTGAGAGTGATATTTCGAGGACCCATGTTATGTACCACCGTAATCTGAAGGCATATAAGACAACCAGTATCGAAGCGGACCTGGTGGTTGCGGATCCCCATAGGGTCATTCAGCTGATGATGCAAGGACTTCTGGAGTGCCTCGCACAGGCGAAGGGAGCCATAGAGCGCAAGGACATGGAGGCAAAGGCCAGAACCATCTCCAAGGCTCAGGGACTGGTGCATGGCCTTCAGGATGCTCTGGATATGACACAAGGGCAGATCGCGGAGGATCTGTTTGCGCTCTATGCCTATATGGATGAGCGTATCTGGGAGGCCAGCGTGCGGCGTGACGTTCAGCCCCTCGATGAGGTCATGACACTGATGTTGACGATCAAGTCGGCTTGGGATCAAATCACCGACGCTGATAAGCAGCAGGGTTTCCAGCTAAGGCAAGCGTCAGGGAGTGTGCTGTGAATGAGCTGAACGCTTATGACGATGCGTTGAGCGATAATATCGCGACCCTGCAGCGATTATTGGCGAGCCATCAATATGAAGAGGCCTTGGCTTGTATGGATGAGCGTCTGGCGCTCATCAGGGCATTGACGGACTTTTCTCGGCAGCAGAAGATGGCGTCAGCGGAAATGGCTACCTTGGTCAGAGACCAACTAGCAAAAGAAGAGAGGCTGAGAAGTCTGGCTGAAACGTTTAAGAATGAGATTGCCATGCAGCTAGTGACCCTTGGCAGGGTCAACAAGGCAAAGTCTACTTATGATGGGAATAGGTAAGCTCTGGCCAGCCGAGACAGCGTGTTGCTTTGTTTGATATTTGATAAAAGTCACGACCGCCAGTGATGAATCATTCGTACTGTTTAGATTGTCGAGTATTCATCTTACTTTTCTGATATGAAGTGAACATGAATCGTACGCAAGCACTTAGGTTTTTATATGCCCTCATTTATTGTTGAGTTTTGGTCAAGCATCTTTGGCATACTGGCGAAAGTGTCGGTATTCACACTGGTAAGGAAACTGTTCCCCTCAGCAATCACCGCTCGATTTGTCGATTGTTGGGTGCTGAGTCACCTCGTCCTGTCCATGGTGGCGGTAGTGGTCGCCGTCTACTCACCCTATCCTGTGATGGGATACCTTTTTATGGGGTATGGGTTTCTTCGAACCTTTGAGATCGTCGTGTACCAGACGAACGTCTTGCTGTTTGATGAATATCGGGTAGTAAAAGCGGGCGGTGAATACCGACTTGAGGGTTACCGTCGTATCGTATTGTTGTTGCTGCATAATTACTTCGAGATCATTCTTTGGCTTGCGTGCACATATACGGTGATGGCCGCTGATTTCGAACATAAATGGCAGCCAGGCACAGGCACTGTCTTTGGTGGTATTTATAGCAGTTTTATCACAATGACCTCATTTGGTGATTTCGATTTATTACCAAAAAGCACTATGGCCGCTTCTGTGTTGTTGTTTCACGCGACTGTCGGTTTGTTCATGACACTGCTAAGTCTGGCCAGATTTATCAGCCTGATACCTGCGCCGAAGACACGTGATCTCATAGAAATGAAACAAATGGGAAGTTCCAACGATAGCCAGTAACTAAGGGTGGGATCAATAAGGATTTTAGCTCTGCCCTAATACCCATTAGGTGATGATGGCCTGCTATGTAGGCATGCACTTTGCATTTTAATAAAACCTACGTTCTTGAAAGAGGTAGGTGAATCCGAATTATTTTCTTGAGGACACCATCATGGCTCATACCCTGGTAACCCCCAGATATTACCAAGATTTTCAATGTATTGGCGACAAGTGTGAGGATAATTGCTGCCATGGATGGACGATTTCGATAGACAAGAAGACTTACCGTAATTATGTCAGTCATCCGGATCAGCTGATCCAAAGCACGGCCAAGCAGCATATTGAGAAAGTGAAAAAATCAGACGCTCACTGGGGGACTATCCGCATGGATGAGTCTGGCGCCTGTCCCTTTCTGGATGATGTTGGATTATGCAATGTGCATAAGAAGATTGGTGCAGAGGCACTGAGCCACACCTGTAAGACCTACCCCAGGCAACTGCAGCAATTTGGTGTCCAGCACAGGCGCAGCCTGATGCTCTCCTGCCCGGAGGTGAGCAGGCAGGTACTCTTGAATCCAGATGCCATGGTGGTTGATGTCACCCCATTCAAGGGGCAGGTCAGGCCCTCTCCCGTGCCCAGCACCATTGATACCCTGCATTCATTGAGTATCGATTTACTGCTTGCCGACGGTATGACGATAGAAGATAAACTATGGCTGATCGGTATGTTGGTGCACAGGGATGAAAGCAAGGGCTCAAACCAGGCATTTATCGAGCAATTAATTCCCATGATCAATGATGGCCAGTTGAGCGCGGCGTTTTCTCAAATTCCTTTTATTGGTAAAGTGCAGTGGTGGGCCTTGCGTACCCTGACGCATTTGTTAGTACAAAACCAGCAACGTCGTGGAAGGGCTGTGATGCTCCGTTGCCTGAATAAAATAAATCAGGTGTTAGAGGGGGAGTTTAATGAGGACAAGCTGCTGCTGATACATAAAAGCTGGCACCAGAAGGTAGTGCCATTTTTGACGCAACGCCCCCATATTCAACAGAACTATCTGCTTTATCATGTCTATCACAATCAGTTTCCATCAGGATTTGATTCTCCTCAAATAGCTTATCAGCTTCTCATTGCGGACTATTTCTTGCTGCGCAGCTATTTATCCTTGATCGCGATAGATGAAGAAGCCCTTACCGAGCAAGATGTTACAGATCTGTTTTATAGCTATCATACACTTCGCCAACACAATCCCAAGTTCTTGACCGTATTGGCGCAAGGGCTGCAGCAATCAGGGCTGGCCAGCGATATTACACTTTATGCGCTATTAAAGACTGGCAATGATTAATGCAGGGAAAATATTTATCATCTCTATTATGGTAGAATCAACTCCCCCTTTATCTATGCAGATAGATGTGATTCTGAAAGTTGTTAATCAATGGCACTGTCATTGATTGCCTGGTAATTGATCTGCTTGAGAGGTCACCGCCGATAGTTTTATCGCCTCACACAGCTGCTCCACCGCATTGAGGGCCCTCGGGGTGAAGCGGTGCAGCTCATCGGGGTTGATGAGGACGAGCCGCTGCTGCCTGACGGCATCCAGCATGGGCCACTGATGCCAGTGGGCCAGCACGGCGGGATCCCGGCTACCGGCCAGGATGAGATCCGGGTTGGCCTTGATCACCTGCTCCAGCCCGACCTGGGGATAGGGGGAGCTGGCATCGGCCATGATATTGCGGCCACCGCAGAGCCTGATGGCGCGGCCCGGCCAGGTCGAGTCGTTGACGCTGGTGAGCGGTGGATACCAGAGCTGATAGAAGACCGAGACCGGCTTGGGCTTGCCGTAGCGCTGCTTCAGGGCATCGAGCCTGGCCAGATAGGCGTCGGCCTGCTGGTCGGCCTTCTGCCGGGTGCCGAGCAGGCGCCCCAGGCTGCGCATCTCGTCGGCCAGGGAGGCAAAGTCGGTGGGCTCCGAGTAGAAGACGGGAATGCCGAGCTTCTCGACGGGGGCCAGCATGCGGGACTGGGCCGAGCGCCAGGCCACCACCAGATCCGGCTTCTGGGCCAGCAGCGCCTCCAGGTTGATGCTGCGATAGTTGGCGACCCGTGGCAGGGGCGCCACCTCGGGGGGGAAATCGGAGGCATCGTCGGTTGCCACTATGCGATCCCCAGCCCCCATGTCGTACAGCAGCTCGGTCAGGTGAGGCGTGAGACTGATGATGCGTTGCGGGGTGGCCGCCGCGCCGGACAGGGCCCAGCCGAGCAGGCACAGCAGCAGGCAGAGGGGGCGAAGGGGGAAGCGGTCAGCCATGGGTCAGTGCCATCAGGGTCAGGATCAGCGAGAGCCCGAGCCAGCCCCAGCCGATCAGCAGCAGGCGCTGGAGCAGGCGCCGAGGCAGGGTGGCGTCGGGCTCGCTCCCATCGCCCAGCACCGGGAGGCGTACCAGCTGGCCCTGATAGTAGCGGGGACCCCCGAGGCGGCTGCCCGTGCTCTGTGCCAGCAGGCTGAGCAGGGCGCCCATGGCCGGATAGGGCCAGCGCAGGGCAAGGCGCAGCTTGCCCCCAAGCTGGCGCAACCGGGTCAGCGCAAGCGGGAGCGCCAGCAGCAGTATGGCGGGGGCGCAGAGCCCCTGATAGAGCGCACTGGCGGCGCGGCCGAAGTGGAGGAACTCGGTCTGCTTCGGGCTCCAGGCCTGATTCATCAGCTGGGAGAGGCGCCAGAGCAGGGCCCCCTGCACCCCGGCCAGGGCAAAGCCCAGCAGGGGGCCGGCCCATTGCCCCACGAGGCGCAGCACGCAGGTTTCGCTCACCGCCTTGTTCAATCCCATCACCGACAGGGCGCCCGTCTCTCGTCTGAGCCAGCTTGCTGCCTGCAACCTCGCCACCACCAGCGTCTCCTGGGTTGCCAGGGCGCGGCTCGCCTGGGCGAGCTCCCGCAGCGGGCGTGATTCCAGCATCAGCAGCAGAAACAGCAGGTCGAACAGGGGTTCAGACAGGGAGAGGTTGCGCACCGCCCAGAGGCCGGCGGCGCAGGGCACCCAGACCACCAGCAGGGCCAGCAGCCCCGCCTGACGTTGCTGGCTGGGCGAACCGTCAGGGCGATACACCTTGTGGCCGAGGCGGGTCAGCAGCGACACGGCAGCGCCGGGCCTGAAACGCGCAGGCCAGGGCAGCAGGGCCTCCAGCAGGGCGGCACCCACCATGATGGCCGCCGTCGTCGAGGCGAGGGCGGTCATTAGGTCGTCCCAGGGAAGGGTGTCGATCACAGCTTGCCGAGCAGCGCGATGATCACCTCGGCGGAGTGTTGACCCGCCACCTCGATGAAGGCATCGAAGGATTCCACCTGCTCCTTGCCGGCGATGTCGGACATGGCGCGCACCACCAGATAGGGCACCTTGAACATATGGCATACCTGGCCAATGGCGGCCCCTTCCATCTCGACTGCCAGCATCTGCGGGAAGTCGGCGCGGGCTTTGGCGATGGCGTCCGGCTTGCACATGAACTGATCGCCGGTGCAGATGAGGCCGACCTTGGTCTGGTGCTTGCCTTGCTCGGCGATGCAGGCCTGGGCCAGGGCGATGAGCTTGTCATCGCAGGGGAAGGCGGCGGGCTGCTGGGCCATCTGACCCATCTCGTAACCGAAGGCGGTCACGTCCACGTCGTGGAAACGCATCTCGCTGGCGATCACCACGTCTCCGATGTGCAGATCCTGGGCAAAGCCGCCGGCGGAGCCGGTGTTGATGACGCAGTCGGGGGCAAATTTTTCCAGCAGCAGGCTGGTGGCGACGCTGGCGGCAACCTTGCCGATGCCGGAGCGGGTCAGGATCACCTCTTTACCGGCCAGACGGCCCTGATAGAACTCGCAGCCGCCCAGTTGCAGGGTGGTGGGTTCACTCAGCTGGCTGCGCAGCAGGGCAACTTCCTGCTCCATGGCGCCGATAATACCTACTTTCATCATCTACCTCGTTTCTCAGATCTTGTGCGGGCCCGGCCACACGCTGGGTAGCGGTGCCGAAAAAGTTGGCGGGGATGATAGCAAAAGATAACGGCGGCGCCGAGCGCCGCCGTTCGAATCAAGAGGGTAGGGGATTTCCGGTTAACCCAGAGCCGTATCCAGGGTCATCATCAGTGCAAAGCCTGCCATCAGACCCAGGGTGGCGTGGGTCTGGTGGCCGTTGCGGTGGGTCTCGGGGATCACCTCGTGAGAGACCACGAACAGCATGGCCCCTGCCGCGAGCCCCAGGCCAATGGGGTAGGCGATGGCCATACCGCTGGCAAGCCCGACCCCGAGCAGGGATCCGAGTGGTTCCAGCAGGCCGCTGCCGATGGCCACCAGCACGGCGACAGAAGGACGAAAGCCGGCAGCGCACATGGCGAGCGCCACCGCCAGCCCTTCGGGGATGTCCTGCAGGGCGATGGCGGTAGTGAGCGGCAGCCCCACCGCCATGTCCCCCTGGGAGAAGCTGACCCCGATGGCCATGCCTTCCGGCAGGTTGTGCAGGGCGATGGCAAACACGAACAGCCAGACCCGGGAGCAGCTCTCGTGGCCGGGGCCGCAGGGGCCTGTCTTGTCGTGCTCGTGGGGGGTGAACTGATCCAGCCCCAGCATCAGCAAGACCCCCAGGGTCATGCCAGCCACCACCACGGCGGCGGCGAGAAAGCCGTCTCCGGTGATCCCCTCGGCCGCCTCCAGTCCCGGCAGCAGCAGGGAGAAGGCGCTGGCCGCCAGCATCATGCCGGCGGCAAAACCCAGCATGGCGTCTTCCACCCGCTGGGGAACAGATCGCAGGAACAGGGCGGGCAGGGCGCCAAGCGCCGTAGCAGCAAACCCGGCGGCGCCGCCGATAAGGCCATAACGCACCCCGGGGCTGATGTCACCGGCCGCCAGCATGACGAGGCTCTGCAACAGGAGCAGCAGCACGGCGGCCAGGGCGAGCAGCAGCCCCAGGGCGACGAGGGGGCGATCCGCTATCTGCTCGCGCAGTTGGACTGACCAGGAGGGGCTGAGGGTCGACGCGTTATCCATGGGGCCTCGGGGGACTGTGGTTGGGAGAGACGAGAGCGCCATTACATAACCTGGCCCCCGGTTTGTCCATGCTCGCGGACCGATTGCGGCAATCGCCTCAAGTTTGTGGTCATCCGATCTTGTATCCCGGGCACATGCCAAATGACATGGCCCTGTGCAACACGAGAAGGATGAACGAGGGCGGCAGCTGTGGCAGGGGGCGCGCCTGTGAATGCGCTTCCCGTTCGTTCGCGTTGTTTCGTTTTCCCGTCAGGTGTCTCGGGTCACCACTTACACGGATGTGATCGCCCCTGCGTATCAGCAGTCGAGGATCACCGGCCAACATGTTTTGCAAGAACCTCTCCATCGGCACGAAGATTGCGGTGGTCTTTGCGGTTATTGCCGCCATCAACGTGATATTCGATCTTTTTCTCGCCAGCGAACAGCGTGGCATGCGGGATCGGGTGCTGAATTTCACCGATTCCACCCTGCCGAGCGTGATCTCGGTAGAGAACCTGCTCTACGACGTCTCCTATGTACGCCGCGCCCAGTTTGCCCTGCTGATGGTCGAGGATGCCTCCGATGTGCAGGCCCGTCGCGGCCGCATCCAGGAGAGCGTGGCCAAGGTTGAGCGCGCCCTTAGCGCCTATGAGGCCACCGTCGGGGCCGAGCATGAGCGCCAGGTGTTCAACCGGGCCAAGCAGCAGTGGCTGCACTACCTGAGCGCGGTCAACCGGGTCGACAGCCTGCTGGTGCAGGGACTCAAGGAGCAGGCCAGGGACGCGCTGTTCCAGTCCAACGGGAGCTACACCGAGCTGGAGCAGGGGGTCAATGCCCTGGTGGACGTTAACCTCGGCTTCGTCAAGGAGAACCGCGGCAGCCTGCTTGGCAGCGTCAACATGGTGACGACCTTCGCCACTGTGAGCATCGGCGCCCTGCTGCTGTTCATGGGGGTGATGACCTGGTTCCTCACGCGCCAGATCTGCCTGCCGTTACAGGCCGTGGTCGCCTAGGCCAATGCCATCGCGCAGGGGAACTTGACCCACAGGCTGGATCGCCAGCACATAGGGCAGGATGAGCTGGGCATGCTGGCCAGTGCCTTCCTCAAGATGCAGGACAACCTGCGCGGTCTCATCGAGGAGGTGGTCGCCGCCGTGACCCAGCTGGGGGCCGCCATCGAGGAGGTGAGCGCCGTCTCCGAGCAGTCGGCCCAGGGGATCCAGAGCCAGCAGCAGGAGATCTCCCTGGTGGCGACCGCCATGGCCCAGATGAAGGCGACGGTGGCCGATGTGGCGGGCAACACCGAGGTCGCCTCGGAATCAGCCAGCTCGGCCAATGCCCTGGCCCGTCGCGGCAATCAGGATGTGCAGGGCGCCCTGGTGGCCATCACCCGGGTTGCCGAGGAGATGGAGCAGGCGGGCACCCTAGTGGCGGAGCTGGAGCGCGAATCGGCCCAGATCAACCTGGTCGTGGACGTCATTCGCGGCATCGCCGATCAGACCAACCTGCTGGCGCTCAATGCCGCCATAGAGGCGGCCCGCGCCGGCGAGCAGGGGCGCGGCTTTGCGGTGGTGGCCGATGAGGTGCGCACCCTGGCGGGCCGTACCCAGGCCTCGACCGGCGAGATCGCCGCCATCATCGAAACCCTGCAGGCTCGTGCCAACCAGGCGAAGGCGGTGACCAGCCAGAGCTGCGAGATGATCCGCCAGTGCGTGAGCCAGAGCGAGCAGACCAGCTCGGGGATCCAGCAGATCGAGGAGGCGGTCGGTCAGATTGCCGACATGGCGATCCAGATCGCCAGCGCCTGCGGTGAGCAGGATGCGGTCTCCGACGAGCTGGGCCGCAACGTGGAGCGGATCAACGAGTCTTCCAACGAGGTGGCGACCGGTGCCGATCACACCGCCCGCGCCTGTCTGGAGCTGAGCCAGCTGGCGGCGAGCCTGCGCCAGACCATAGGCCGCTTCCGTCTCGCCTGATGGTGGACGGCTGGCAGAGTACCAACAAAAACGGGGCCCCTGGGCCCCGTTTGCTATGTCACCGCGAGGATGCCGGTCTGGCTCAGACGCCGAGGCCGGTTCCTGTGTCTTTCTTGGCGATCAGCTCAATCTTGTAACCGTCCGGGTCTTCCACGAAGGCGATGACGGTGGTGCCACCCTTGACCGGGCCCGGCTCGCGGGTGATCTTGGCCCCGGCGGCGCGCAGGGCGTCGCAGGTACCATAGATGTCGTCCGCCTCCAGAGCGATGTGGCCGTAGGCGGAGCCCAGCTCGTACTCGCTCACACCCCAGTTGTAGGTGAGCTCGATGACGGCCTCATCCTTCTCGTCACCGTAGCCGACGAAGGCCAGGGTGTACTTGTATTCGCTGTTCTCGCTCTTGCGCAGCAGTGTCATGCCCAGCACGCGGGTGTAGAAGTCGATGGAGCGTTGCAGGTCGCCGACGCGCAGCATGGTATGCAGAATTCTCATTGCTCAATTCTCCGGGTTGGTGATTGGTACTGCTTTCTATCTAGGTCTTGAGGTCGGGCTGTGAACGGACAGGAGGTCGTTCAGCTCAGTGGGTAGACCTTTTCTTTGTACTCGCACAGGTCTTCGATGATACAGGAGCCGCAGCGTGGCTTGCGCGCCAGACAGGTGTAGCGCCCGTGCAGGATGAGCCAGTGGTGCACATCCAGCTTGAACTCGGCGGGCACCACCTTCAGCAGCTTCTCTTCGACCTGATCCACGTTCTTGCCCACCGCGAAGCCGGTGCGATTCGACACCCGGAAGATATGGGTATCGACCGCTATGGTGGGCCAGCCGAAGGCGGTGTTGAGCACCACGTTGGCGGTCTTGCGCCCTACCCCCGGCAGGGCTTCCAGTGCCTCGCGATTTTCCGGCACCTCGCCGCCGTGGCGCTCCAGCAGGATGGCGCAGGTCTTGATGACGTTCTCGGCCTTGGTGTTGAACAGGCCAATGGTCTTGATGTACTCCTTCACGCCGTCCACCCCGAGAGCCAGCATGGCGGCCGGGGTATTGGCCACCGGATAGAGCTTGTCGGTGGCCTTGTTGACGCTGACATCGGTCGCCTGGGCCGACAGCAGCACGGCGATCAGCAGCTCGAACGGCGTGGTGAAGTTGAGTTCGGTGGTGGGGTGCGGGTTGTTCTCCCGCAACCGCTCCAGTATCTCTCTGCGTTTTTGGTTATTCATCGCGTCTCATGTCTGTCTTGGTGCCAGCCCTCAGAGCTGGGTGGTGCGGGCACCGGCTGCGGGCAGGCTGCAGTGCGCCTTGTCGGCACGCTGTTTGCGGCCCATCCAGTCGTTGATGGCGTTCTTGCCGGCGATGAGCAGGCCCAGGCCGATGAAGCCCCCCGGCGGCAAAATGGCCAGCAGCAGGCTGGCATCGGCATGGAACAGCTCGATGCGC
Organism: Aeromonas media; assembly: GCF_020423125.1. Lineage (NCBI taxonomy): Bacteria > Pseudomonadati > Pseudomonadota > Gammaproteobacteria > Aeromonadales > Aeromonadaceae > Aeromonas > Aeromonas media. Next base: position 2,789,389 of record NZ_CP075564.1, on the reverse strand, counting down.
AGGGACTTGGCCCACTCCCCCAGCAGCAGGTCGGCGCCGTCGAACAGGGTGCCCATGCCGATGATCTCACGCAGGCCCCCCAGCAACAGCAGCACCAGGGTGAACCCCAGCCCCATCATGAAGCCGTCAATGGCCGCCAGCAGGGGCGGGTTCTTGGAGGCATAGGCCTCGGCTCGGCCTATGATGACGCAGTTGGTGACGATGAGGGCGATGAAGATGCCGAGCGCCTGATAGAGGCCATAGGTGTAGGCGTTCATCAACAGCTGCACGCTGGTCACCAGGGCCGCGATGATCATCACGTAGACCGGGATGCGAATGTCCTTGGGCACCCAGTTGCGCACCAGGGAGACGGCCAGGTTGGAGCAGACCAGCACCACCATGGTCGCAAGGCCCAGCCCCAGGGCATTGGTAAAGGTGGAGGAGACCGCCAGGGTCGGGCAGAGCCCCAGCACCTGCACCAGGGAGGGGTTGTTCTTCCACAGCCCCTGCAGCATCAGCTCCTTGAGCTCCTCGCGGCGGCTGTTGCCCTCATCGGCCGGGCTCTGGCCGTCAATCACATCAACTTGTTCCATTGCTTGTTCCGTTGTATGCGTCATACGGGGCTCCACTGTCAGGGTGTGGCGTCACAGGAGGGGGCCTCTTGCAGCAGCTCAGGGTGCTCCTGTTGCAGCAGCAGCAGATTCTTCACCGCCTTGACCACAGCGCGCGGGGTGATGGTGGCGCCGGTGAAGGCGTCAAATTCGCCGCCATCCTTCTTCACCGCCCAGCTTGCCGCGTTCTCCTTGGTGAGGAACTTGCCGACGAAGCTCTCTATCCAGCTCGATTTCTTCAGCTCGATCTTGTCGCCAAGACCCGGGGTTTCCTTGTGAGCCAGCACCCGCACCGCGCTGATGGCGCCGCTGGCATCGGTGCCGACCACCATGCGAATGGCCCCACTGTAGCCGTCGGGAGCCACGGTTTCCAGCGCATAGCCGGTGTGCTCCCCCTTGAGGGTGGCGGTATAGAGCGGCATGGGCTGATCGCTGCCCAGGTACTCGCGGCTGGTGACCAGCCTGCAGCTGGCCACCAGATCGTTGTCATAGCTCCCCGCCGGCAGCAGGGCCTCCAGGGTGCGCAACTTCTCCAGTTGTTGCTGGTGGGCGATGCGATCCCGGGTCAGCTCGTTGGTCAGCACCACCATGGCGGTGCAGGCCAGGGCGAACAGGGCCAGGGTGACGCCGTTTTTGCGCATGCTCTTTAACATGGGAAGGCTCCTGAGAGTGAGATGTGCGCGATGATCATTTGCGGCGATCCCCCTAGACCTTGGGACGAGTCAGGCTGTCGATGGGGGTGGCTACGCAGAGGTTGGCTGTCGGCAAGAGGCTGGCTCATTTGCGGCGATCCCCATAGACCTTGGGACGGGTCAGGCTGTCGATGAGCGGCACGCAGAGGTTGGCCAGCAACACGGCGAAGGCGAAGGCGTCCGGGTAGCCGCCGAAGCGACGGATGAGGTAGACCAGCACGCCGATCAGCACGCCGTAGATGAGGCGACCCCTGGCCGTGGTGCTGGCGCTCACCGGATCGGTGGCGATGAAGAAGGCCCCCAGCATGGTGGCGCCGCTGAACAGGTGCAGCATGGGGGTGGCGGTAGCGTCCGGCGTGGCCAGATCACCCAGGGTGGCAGAGAGCAGCAGGGCCCCCAGCACGGCAGTGGGAATGCGCCAGTTGATCACCTTCTGCTGCAACAGGAAGAGGCCACCCAGCAGGTAGCCGAGGTTGACCCAGCTCCAGCCAATCCCGCCCCAACCCTCAAACACGGCGTGAGTCATCACTTCGCTGGCGGTGAGTCCCTGGGTCAGGCCCGTCTTCAGGGTGTCGAGGGGAGTGGCCATGGTCAGGCCATCCACCCCCTGCTTGAGCTGCGCCAGGCTGTAGCCGTCCAGGCTGAAGCCGGTGAAGATCACCGAGACGGCGTCCCCAAAGTCGACCCCGTAGGCGGCGATGCTGGAGGGGGGCAGCCAGCTGGTCATCTGGACCGGGAAGGAGACCAGCAGCAGCACATAGGCCACCATGGCCGGGTTGAACAGGTTCTGACCGAGCCCGCCATAGAGGTGCTTGGCGATGATGATGGCAAAGGCGGTGCCCAGCACCAGCATCCACCAGGGCAGCAGGGGGGGCAGGGAGAGGCCGATCAGCACGGCGGTGAGGGCCGCGCTGCCATCCAGCAGGGCCGGTTTGACAGGGCGGCCGCGCAGGCGCAGGACCAGGGCCTCGCAGCCTAGGGCCGTCACCAGGGCCAGCAGGATCTGGATCAGGGTCCCCCAGCCGAAGAACCAGGTCTGGGCCAGGAAGCCGGGCAGACAGGCCAGGATCACCAGTAGCATCAGGGTCTGGGTCTGTCTGCGGTTATGGGCGAAGGGCGCACTCGCGAGATTGAACATGGATCAGTGGCTCTTGTCGGTCGAAGGGGAAGGAGTGTGCGCCGCGGCGTCGGCCGCCAGCTTCTTGGCCTTGGCACGGGCGATGGCGGCGGCGATGGCCGCCTTCTTGGGGTCGACCTCGGGGGCGGGCTCAGCCACCGGCTCCCTCGGGGCGGCCTGCGTGTCGCTCACGGCGTCACTTGAGGGGACAGGTGCGTCGGGCGCGACCTCGGCGTCGGCCGCCAGCTTCTTGGCCTTGGCGCGGGCGATGGCAGCGGCGATGGCCGCCTTCTTGGGATCGACCTCGGGGGCGGGCTCGGCCACCGGCTCGCTCGGGGCGGCTAGCGTGTCGTTCACGGCGTCCCTTGAGGGGACGGGTGCGTCGGGCGCGACCTCGGCGGCGGCCGCCAGCTTCTTGGCCTTGGCGCGGGCGATGGCAGCCGCGATGGCCGCCTTCTTGGGATCGGCCTCGGCAGCGGGCTCGGCCACCGGCTCACTCGGAGTGGCAGCCGTGTTGCTGGCCTCGTCACCGGCAGCCTGGGCAGCCTTCTTGGCTTTGGCGCGGGCGATGGCCGCCTTCTTGGGATCGACCTCGGAGGCGGGCTCAGCCACCGGCTCGCCCGGAGCGGTAGCCGTGGTGCTGGTCTCGTCACCGGCAGTCTGGGCCGCTTTCTTGGCCTTGGCGCGGGCCAGGGCGGCGGCAATGGCGACCTTCTTGGGGTCGGCCTCGGCCGCGGGCTCAGCCACCGGCTCGCCCGGAGCGGCAGCCGTGTTGCTGGTCTCGTCACCGGCAGCCTGGGCCGCTTTCTTGGCCTTGGCGCGGGCCAGGGCGGCGGCGATGGCGGCCTTCTTGGGATCGGCTTCGGCAACGACAGCCGTGCCGACATCATCCGGCTGTGCGGTCTCGACCGCCTTGGCGGCGCGGCGCGCCAGCGCCTCCTGCTTGCGCGCCTCGCGGGCGGCCATCATGGCGGCGTTGTCCGGCTGGGGCTCTGCGCTGGCGGCGTCCTGCTTGGCCTTGAGGCGGGCCAGAGCGGCGGCGACGGGATCATCCCCCCCTGCCGTGGCCATGGCCTGGCGACGCTGGGCGGCGGCCTCGGCGTGGCGAGCCTCCCGCGCGGCCTTGTCCCGCTCGAAGCGGGCCTGCTTGGCCTCGAAGCGCTGCTTGGCGCGCTCCGCCTTCTCATGCTCGGCACGGACCTCGCGGATGTCATCCTTGGCAATCTTGTAGTACTGCACCAGGGGAATCTCGCTCGGGCAGACCCAGGCACAGGCCCCGCACTCTATGCAGTCGAACAGGTTGAGCTTCTCGGCCTTGTCATACTCCTTGACCCGGCTGTACCAGTAGAGCTCCTGGGGCAGCAGGTTGGCGGGGCAGGCGTCGGCACAGGCGCTGCAACGGATGCATGCCTGTTCGGGGCCGGGGGGCGGCAGCTCGGCGCGGGTGGGGGAGAGCAGGCAGTTGGTGGCCTTGACCACGGGCACCATGGCATGGGGCAGGGTGAAGCCCATCATGGGGCCCCCCATGATGACCCGCTGATCCGCTTCCGGTTGCAGCTCGAAGCGCTGCAGCAGCCAGCGCACCGGCGTGCCGAGCCGCACCCAGGCATTGCCCGGTTGCTTGAAGGCATCCCCTGTGAGGGTGACGATACGCGAGATGAGCGGCTCGCCGTCGATGATGGCGCGCTTGATGGCAAAAACGGTGGCGACGTTGAGCACCATGATGCCCATGTCGACCGCCCGGCCCCCCTTGGGTACCTGGCGCCCGGTGAGCAGCTCTATGGTCTGCTTGGCGCCGCCGGAGGGGTACTTGGTCGGCACCGACTTGACCAGCACATCCGCGTCTGTGGCATGGCGTGTCAGGGCGTCGATGGCCGCCGGCTTGTTGTCTTCCACCCCGATCAGGGTGAGCTTGGGCTTGAGCAGGTGCTTGAGCACCCGGATGCCCTCCATGATCTCGTCGGCATACTCCTGCATCAGCCGATCGTCTGTGGTGATGTAGGGTTCGCACTCCAGGCCGTTGACGATCAGGATCTCGGTGAGCTGGCCGCGGCCATCGAGCTTGCTGTGGGTCGGGAAGACGGCGCCACCGAGCCCAGCGACCCCCGCCTGCTGGATGCGATCGAGCAGCTCGCCCCGCTCCAGATTCCAATAGTCGGGTTGGGGGTTACGCTCACCCCAGGCATCTTCCCCGTCCGGGGTCAGGATGACGCAGAGATCGTCCAGGCCCGAGGGATGCGCCACCGTGTGTTGTTCGATGGCGGTGATGGTGCCCGAGGTGGAGGCGTGCACCGGCACTATGCGGCCCTTGTCATGACGGGTCAGCGGTTGCCCCTTCTTGACCCTGTCACCCACCCGCACCAGCAGTTCGCCGGCCGGGCCCGCGTGCTGGCGCACCGGGATGATGAGCTGGGGGGGGAGACCCGCGTCCACGACGGGGGTCAGGCTGGACTGGTGCTTGTTCTCGGGAGGATGAATGCCACCGTGAAAATCCCAGAGTGTGCCGGCTTTGATGCGTTCGAGCAGATGCTGCATGGTTACTCCGCTGTTTATTCCACTATCTTGACCGGAATGGCGACCTTGGCCAGATCCCATTTCCAGTTGTCGACCGTAGTCGGCACCGGGATCATCTCGATACAGTCGGTCGGGCAGGGGTCGACGCAGAGATCGCACCCCGTGCACTCGTCCGCGATGACGGTGTGCATCGCCTTGGTGGCGCCGAGGATGGCATCGACCGGGCAGGCCTGGATGCATTTGGTGCACCCTATGCACATGTCCTCGTGAATGAAGGCGACCTTCTTGACGGGGACGGCCGCTTCGTCACCACCGTCCAGCGGCTGGGGCTCGACCCCCATCAGATCCGCTATCTTGCGCATGGTGGCATCGCCACCGGGCACGCACTTGTTGATCTTGTCGCCGTTGGCCAGCGCCTCGGCGTAGGGCTTGCAGCCCGGGTAGCCGCACTGGCCGCACTGGGTCTGGGGCAGCAGGGCATCGAGCTGGTCGACGATGGGGTCGGCCTGCACATGAAACTTGACGGCGGCATAGCCCAGAATGATGCCGAAGGCCAGGGCCAGCAGGGCCAGCACCAGGATGGCAAAGAGTATGTGAGTCATAGCGCTATATCTTGATGAGGCCGGTAAAGCCCATGAAGGCCAGGGACATCAGGCCGGCGGTGACCATGGCGATGGAGACGCCGCGAAAGGGGGCCGGCACGTCGGCGGCCACCAGACGCTCACGCATGGCGGCAAACAGGATCAGCACCAGCGAGAAACCGCAGGCAGCCCCGAAGCCGTAGATGATGCTCTGGATGAAGTTGTGACGCTCGTTGATGCTCAGCAGCGCGACGCCCAGTACGGCGCAGTTGGTGGTGATGAGGGGCAGGAAGATGCCGAGCAGACGATAGAGGGTCGGGCTGCTCTTGCGGATCACCATCTCGGTGAACTGCACCACCACGGCGATCACCAGGATGAAGCCCAGGGTGCGCAGATAGGCGATGTCCAGCGGGATCAGGATATAGTGCTCCATCAGATAGGAGCATGCGCTGGCGAGCGTCATCACGAAGGTGGTGGCCAGTCCCATGCCGATGGCGGTTTCCAGCTTGCCGGAGACGCCCATGAAGGGGCAGAGGCCGAGAAACTTCACCAGCACGAAGTTGTTGATCAGCACGGTACTGACCAGTAAAAGCAGGTACTCAGTCATTGACGATGGGTTTTCCGGTGTGAAGGCGGCGGTATTATCTGATGTTAGGTGCCTTTAGACAACCGCAAGGCCGTATGGTTATTATTCGGGGGCCCAATTCATGGAGGCATTGTGCGCCCGCTACCCATACTGACCCTCACCCTGGCCATGTTGCTCTGGTCCAGCTCCTTTATCGCCCTCAAACATGTGCTGGAGGTCTGGTCCTTCGGCCAGGTGCTGTTTATGCGCATGGCGGTGGCATCGGGCTGCTGGCTGCTGTGTTACCGTCACCTCGGCAACTTCCACTATCAAAAAGGGGATTGGCGCTGGCTGGCCCTGATGGGCGCCCTGGAGCCCTGCCTCTATTTTCTGCTGGAGGTCAACGCCTTGCGCTACACCAGTGCCGGGCAGGCGGGCATGGTCTGCGCGCTGCTGCCCCTGATGGTGGCCCTGGTGGCCTTCGTGCTGCTGAGGGAGCGGGTGAGCCGCCGCCAGCTGCTGGGTTTTGCGATCGCCATCTGCGGCATCGCCCTGCTGGGGCTGGCCGAGGGGGCCGATGAGTTCGCTCCCAATGCCTTGCTCGGCAACAGTTTGGAGATGGGGGCCATGCTCTGCGCCGCCACCTACTCAGTGGTGTTCAAGAAGCTCTCCAGCCGCTACGGCGTGCTGACCCTGACCGCCCTGCAGGCCTTCGTCGGCACCCTCTTCTTCGCCCCCTTCGCCTTCAGTGCCCCCTGGCCTGCGGACTGGGACTGGCAGGACATGGGGGTCATCCTCTTCCTCGGCGCCTTCGTGACGCTCGGCGCCTACCTGCTCTACAACTGGTCGGTCACCCAGGTGAAGGTGACCCTGGCGGCCGCCTATGTGAACCTCATCCCGGTCTTTACCCTGCTGCTCGCCTATCTGCTGCTGGGGGAGACGCTGGGTGCCTTGCAATGGGTTGCCTGCGCCGCCGTGCTGGCCGGCATCGGGGTCGGTCAGTTGCCCGCGGGCAAAAACCGGGTGCGCAGCGCCGCCGCCCAGAGTTGACTTCCCCCCGATCGGCTACAGTCTGGACAGGGATCTATGCTGGCCATGAAGGAGCCACACCATGAGCGACATGAAGTTGCTGGCCGAGGCCAAAGTTTTACTGAGCCACCACCCTTTCACCCTGGCCGATGCCAGGGCCCTGGAGGCCCTGGAGGAAGCGGCGGTGGGGGAGGAGGGGCTCTGCATCGCCGAGTTGTGGGAGCTGGCCCTGGGTCAGGCCGACGAGGAGGCGAGGCACTATCTGCAGGGAGAGGATTGACGCCTTTTCACACATCCTGAATGACAATAAACAATGCGGGGCCAGGCCCCGCGTTGTTTATTGGATGGTGCACCCCAGGCTCAGATGGAGAGACTCTTGACGGTGTCCGAGACCGAGTTCGCGTCTTCGATGATCTCCTTGATGACGTCGGCGATGATGTTGGCCTGATCCTGCCCCGCCACCGCCTTGCCTGAGACGACGGAGACGGTCTGGGTGATCTTGGAGGTGATGTCGGAGTTGTGCTTGATGACGGAGACGATCTCGTTGGTGGAGGTCGAGGTTCTGGCCGCCAGCTGCCTCACCTCGTCGGCGACCACCGCAAACCCCCGGCCCTGCTCGCCGGCCCTGGCTGCCTCGATGGCGGCATTGAGTGCCAGCAGGTTGGTCTGATCCGCGATGCCGCTGATGGTGGAGATGATGGACTCTATGCTCTTGGATTGCTGATTGAGCAGGTCTATCTGCTTGCTCACCTCGTTGACCGAGGTGTTGATGTGAGAGGAGGTCTCCAGCACCTTGTCGATCACCTCCCGCCCCTTGGCGGCACTGGCGACGGTTTCGCTGGCGATGGCGCAGGCCTTCTGGGCCGCCTCCCGGGTGGAGATGGATTTCTCGACCCGCTCGGTGATGTCGCTCGCCAGCTTGATGATTTTGACCACCTTGCCCTCGTGGTTGAAGATGGGGTTGTAGGTCGCCTCCAGCCAGATCTTCTCCCCGTGATGGCCAAGGCGCATGAAGAGTCCGGACTTGATGTCCCCCGAGCCAAGATCGCGCCAGAAGTTGGGGTTTTTCTGGTAAAACTCGGGATCGCAGAACTGGCGATGGTGTTTGCCGACCACCTCCTCCAGCCGGTAGCCGAAGCAGTGGAGGAAGTTCTGGTTGGCGGTGATGACGGTACCGTCCGGCTGGAAATCGATCACTGCCAGCGACTTGTCCAGCGCCGCCAGCAAGGCCTGGGTGCGCTCGAGGGAGGATTGCTGCGGTGTCACATCGGAGGCGACCTTGGAGACGTGCACCACCTTGCCGTCGATCACGATGGGGAAATAGGTAGCTTCCAGCCAGACCGCCTTGCCCGATTTCGACTGGCGGATGAAGCGCCCGTTGCGGGAGATGCCACCGCGCAAATCCTGCCACAGGCTCTCATAATCTCGGGTCTTGACGTCCTCCGGAAAACAGAGCGTGCTGTGGTGCTTGCCAATCACCTCTTCACGTCCAAAGCCCACGATCTTGAGAAACAGCTCGTTGGCGAAGGTGACCACTCCTGCCGGGGTAAACTGGATGAAAGGCACCTGGGACTGGATGGCCTGCTCGAAAGCATTCAACTCTGCCATCTTTGCTACCTGCTCATTCACTTCCTTGCTTGTTTTTTGATTCCAGAACATGACAGAGCTCCTCCATGAGCCCCTTGAATGACAGACCGACCTTAATCTGAGTGAATTAACAATAGCATTGCTCTTTGATGAATCATCATCGAGCCTGAATTAACTCTTTAATTTTCAATGTTGATATTATGGCTGCTTGATGGTGCGGTCTCGAATAAGGCTCTTTTATATTGTCGCCCCTTTCTGACCGTCCCTGATATTGGCATGAAGGCGTCTCTTTTGGCACTTGATATTGTCGTCGCTACATTGGGGCTTTTATTTCATCACTTCGGCGTTAGATGAATATCGACCGATGCCGATGAGGGCTGCAATGGCGTTGAGGCGCCGGGATATCGGCTGGAGGGGGAAGGTGGATTGGTGGTCGTCAGGGGCGGCCGAAATAGACGATGAATCAGTATGAAGTGTGTGGGAAATAACCGAATGCGCCCTCTTGTTCCCCTTGATAACCTTCTTCCACCGGCGAAGCGCAATATTCCCGGGGTAGCAGCATCCTTATGAACCCGGGCTGGAGGACTGTGCGCTTATTTTGCCTTGAGGGTGGAGAGACGCTTGTTCAGCGCCTCCATCTCGTCTTGATACTGACGCGTCACAGCCGGCACATCCAGGCGTCGGGTTTCGCCAGTCTCGGAGGTGGTGGAGTCTGATTGGCCCTCGCTGAATCTGGTCATCTCGGGGTTCATCTTGTGACCCTTGGCGCCCATCTCGGGGCGCAGGGCCTCAAGCTGGCGCTGCTGCCGACTGCTGGCCAGGTTCTCCTCGATATCCCGGGTCCGCTTGTTTGCCCGTTCGACCTCCTCGGCCGAGGGGATGAAGACATTCATCCGTACCGGCTTGCTGTCACCGGTGCAGGGGATGTCGCTGAAGGTGATATTGCCGTTGCGGGTACATTGATAGACATCGGCCCGGGCGACCAGAGTAGTAGCGGCAACCAGGCAGCCAAGTGAGATGATCAGCACGCGTGACATAGGCTCCTCCTTGGATCCTTCCTTTGCACATTAGTACATGGCGCCTGACCAGACAATCGACCAGTGCCATCGACTCCCGCCAGGATGTCGTCATGGGGCGAGCCGATCCCCCCGGTGTGCCACTGGGGGTCATGCAACCCGCCCGTTGGGTGGTCATTGTCGCTAAAATCGGTGGCATCCTGGTCGTTTTCCCCGCAGTTCAACACATCAGAGCACCATAGCGGGTCACAATGAGGTATCTTATGCCACGATTTCATCCATTTAACGGTGTCGAGACCCCATATGATTATCAAACCCAAGGTTCGCGGCTTTATCTGCACCACCACTCATCCGGTCGGTTGTGAAGCCAATGTTCGTCGCCAGATTGCTTACACCCAGGCCAAGGGCACCATCGAGAATGGTCCCAAGAAGGTACTGGTGATCGGCGCCTCCACCGGTTATGGTCTGGCCTCCCGGATTGCCACTGCCTTCGGTAGCGGCGCCGCCACCATTGGCGTCTTCTTCGAAAAGCCGAGCTCCGAGACCAAGACGGGCTCCGCCGGCTGGTACAACTCCGCCGCCTTCGACAAGGCTGCCAAAGAGGCTGGCCTCTACGCCAAGAGCGTGAATGGTGACGCCTTCTCCCACGAGTGCCGCGCCAAGGTGATCGAGCTCATCAAGCAGGATTTGGGTCAAATCGATCTGGTGGTCTACTCCCTGGCCTCCCCGGTACGCAAGATGCCGGATACCGGTGAAGTAGTGCGCTCCGCGCTAAAACCCATCGGTGAGGTCTACACCTCCACTGCCATCGACACCAACAAGGATCAGATCATCACCGCCACCGTCGAGCCGGCGAATGAGGAAGAGATCCAGAGCACCATCACCGTCATGGGCGGTCAGGATTGGGAGCTGTGGATGGCGGCCCTGCGTGATGCGGGCGTGCTGGCCGACGGCGCCAAGTCCGTGGCCTACTCCTACATCGGCACCGATCTGACCTGGCCCATCTACTGGCATGGTACCCTGGGCCGCGCCAAGGAAGATCTGGACCGCGCCGCCTCCGCCATTCGTGGCGATCTGGCTGCCAAGGGCGGCACTGCCCACGTGGCCGTGCTGAAATCCGTGGTGACCCAAGCCTCTTCTGCCATTCCGGTGATGCCGCTCTACATCTCCATGGCCTTCAAGATCATGAAAGAGAAGGGCATCCACGAAGGCTGTATGGAGCAGGTGGATCGCATGCTGCGTACCCGCCTGTACGGCGCTGATCTGGCGCTGGACGAGCAGGCCCGTATCCGCATGGATGACTGGGAGCTGCGTGAAGACGTGCAGCAGACCTGCCGCGACCTCTGGCCCTCCATCACCACGGAGAACCTGTCCGAGCTCACCGACTACGCCGGCTACAAGCAGGAGTTCCTGCGCCTGTTCGGTTTCGGTCTGGACGAGGTCGATTACGATGCGGATGTGAATCCGGACGTGACATTCGACGTTGTCGAGCTCTGAGCCTGACTCAAGTGAAAACAGGGCCCTGCGGGGCCCTGTTTTTTTGGCAAAAATCCCGCCATGTTGCGGAATTTTATTATCCACGATCACCTTTTCCCCATATCAAACCCGCTAGGCTTGCGCTGTTTGGATCACATGACGGCATTGCCGAGGTACGGAAGCTATGACCACATCAACCGAGGCGCCCAAGAAGCGCCAACTCCCCACAGTCTATACCCTGCTGTTTATCATCATCGCCCTGATGGCGGCCCTGACCTGGGTGCTGCCAGCGGGCAAATACAACTACCTGACCGCCAAGACCCAGCAGCCTGTTGCGGCGGCGGCCGTGGCCGACTACAGCGGCGACGAGCGGCTGCTGCCGGTGCCCGGCAGCTACACCGAGCTCCCCTCCCAACCGCAGGGGGTGTTCGAGGTGCTCAAGGCACCGATCCAGGGCTTTCACAAGGCGGCCGATGTGGCGCTATTCGTGCTCATCATCGGCGGCTTTCTGGCGGTGACCATGCAGAGCGGGGCGCTCGATGCCGGGGTGGGGGCCATAGTGCGCGCCTTCGCCGGGCGCGAGCGGCTGCTTATTCCGGTACTGATTGCCCTGTTCGCCCTCGGTGGCTCCACCTTCGGCATGGCGGAGGAGACGGTGGCCTTCTGGGCGCTCATCGTGCCGGTGATGATGGCCGCTGGCTTCGATCGCATGGTGGCGGCGGGGATCATCTTGCTCGGCTCCGGGGTCGGGGTGCTGGCCTCCACCGTCAACCCCTTTGCCACCGGCATCGCCTCCGGTTTTGCCGGCATTCCCATCGGTGAGGGGATTGGCCTGCGGGTCATCCAGTGGCTGCTGCTGGTGATCTTCGCCTCCTGGTTCGTGATGCGCTACGCCAAGCAGGTGCAGCAGGACAAGTCCCGCTCCGTGCTGGCCGACATCGTCTATGACGACGAGTTTTCCCAGATGAAGAGCGGCAATCTCGCCTTCACCGGCAAGCAGAAACTCACCATGCTGGTCTTCTTCGGCACCTTCCTGCTGATGATCTACGCCGTGGTGCCCTGGTCGGATCTGGGCATCGATCTGCTGCCTACTTTAGGCTGGTGGTTCGACGAGCTCTCCACCCTGTTCTTCAGCGCCTCCATCCTGATTGCGATCATCAACCGGATGCCGGAGTCCAACTATGTGGCGACCTTCCTTAACGGGGCGCGGGATCTCATCGGGGTGGCCCTGGTGGTCGCGGTGGCGCGGGGCATCTATGTGGTGATGGAGCAGGGCGTCATCATAGACACCATATTGCACTGGGCCGAGGGGCTGGTGAGCGGGCTGTCGTCGTCGGTCTTCATCCTGATGGCCTATCTGGTGCACATCATCCTGAGCTTTTTCATTCCCTCCACCTCGGGGTTGGCGACCGTCTCCATGCCGCTGATGGGGCCGCTGGCGGACTTCTCCGGCATCTCGCGGGATCTGGTGATCACCGCCTATCAGTCTGCCTCCGGCTGGATCAACCTGTTCGCTCCCACCGCCGCCCACCTGGTGGCGGGGTTGGCGCTCGCCAGGATCCCCTACGATCGCTTCGTGCGCTGGGTGCTGCCCTTTATCCTGGGCGTCGCTCTCATCACCATGGGGGTGCTGGTGGCTGGCGCCCTGCTGCAAGGCTGATGGCACGGATAAAAAACGACAGATAACAAAAAGGCTCCCGCGGGAGCCTTTTTCATGAGTGGAGCTTACTGCTTGTAGCTCTTGAGGAAGCGGGCGAGGCGGCCGATGGCCTCTTCCAGCTCCTCTTCCCGGGGCAGGAATACCAGCCGGAAGTGATCCGGCGCCGGCCAGTTGAAGCCGGTGCCCTGCACCAGCAAGAGCTTCTCCTGCTGCAACAGGTCGAACACCATCTTCTGGTCGTCGCGGATGTCATACACCTTGGGATCCAGGCGAGGGAACATGTAGAGCGCCCCTTTGGGTTTGACGCAGGAGACGCCGGGGATTTCGTTCAAGAGCTCCCAGGCCTTGTCCCGCTGGCGGCGCAGGCGGCCGCCCGGCAGGATCAGCTCGTTGATGCTCTGGTAGCCACCCAGGGCGGTCTGGATGGCGTGCTGCATGGGCACGTTGGCACAGAGCCGCATGGAGGCCAGCATCTCCAGCCCTTCGATGTAGCCCCTGGCACGGCCCTTGGGCCCGGTGATAACCATCCAGCCCTGACGGAAGCCGCAGGCGCGGTAGGCCTTGGAGAGGCCGTTGAAGGTCACCACCATCACATCGTCACACTGGGTGCAGACGCTGGTGTGGGAAATGTCGTCGTAGAGGATCTTGTCGTAGATCTCGTCGGCGAAGATGATGAGGTTGTGCTGGCGGGCGATCTCGATCAGTTCCAGCTGGAATTCGCTGCCGTAGACGGCGCCGGTCGGGTTGTTCGGGTTGATCAGTACCAGGCCGCGGGTGCGCGGGGTGATGCGGGCGCGGATGTCGTCCAGATCCGGATGCCAGTCTGCCCCTTCATCGCAGCGGTAGTGCACCGCATGGCCACCGGAGAGGGTGACGGCGGCGGTCCAGAGCGGGTAGTCGGGGGAGGGCACCAGCATCTCGTCGCCGTTGTTGAGCAGCGCCTGCATGGCCATCACGATGAGCTCGCTGGCGCCATTGCCGATGTAGATGTCGTCGATGTCGACCTTGCGCATCCCCTTTTGCTGGTAGTACTGCATCACCGCCTTGCGGGCCGAGAAGAGCCCCTTGGAGTCGCAGTAGCCCTGGCTCTGGGGCATGTTGAGGATCACATCCTTGATGATCTCTTCCGGCGCATCGAAACCGAACGGGGCCGGGTTGCCGATGTTGAGCTTGATGATGCGGTGGCCTTCGTCCTCGAGACGGCGGGCCTCTTTATGCACCGGGCCGCGAATGTCATAGCAGACATCGTCGAGCTTGTGCGACTTGTCGATAGTGAACATGGTGAGCGTGATTCCTTCCCCTGGGGGCGCGTTGGCAGAAAAGCTTTTTTAGTATCAAATTTCTCTACCCCTATTCTTCACAGAATTGAATGCTAGAACAATCTAATTTATGGAATAAATCCCTGATATTTACCCCTGAAACAGGGTTGCCAGTCTGTTAAATTCAGCAGGATCGTTTGCCTGTCTCGCGAGAGACTAGTGAAAGATGAGGGGGAGGTTCCTAAAGCAGCAAGAGTGTATTGAATTATCCATCCCATCTGGCACGATTGGCTGGGGTAAAAATCTGCTCCCACCCCTGCTGCCTGCCTAGGGCACGCGCAGCTCAGGGCGTCCTTTCATCCTGTCAACGAGGATCTTCATGCACGCACCCGCCACCGGTCGCTACCGCCACTTCAAGGGGGGTTACTATCAAGTGCTAGCCCTGGCCCTGCACACCGAAACCCAGGAACAGCTGGTTGTCTACCAATCCGAGCAGGATGGCCAGGTCTATGCCCGCCCGGTCACCATGTTCATGGAGTGGATTGAGCATCAGGGGCAGGTGGTGAGCCGCTTCACGCCTGTGGCATGAGGGGGTGATCAAGGTCCATAAGAAAAGGCGCACCAGGCGCCTTTTTCATATGGGTATCGGGCTTACAGGCCCAGATTGGCTCTGGCATAGGCCTCGAAATCGGTACAGCCACCGATGTGCTGCTCGTCCAGGAAGATCTGCGGCACTGTTGTGACGGGCTTGCCCGCCTTGGCGGCCAGATCGTCCTTGGTGAGCCCGGCGACGTTGATATCCACATAGCGGAATTCGAAGTCATCGCGCTCCTCGGTCAGCTGCTCGGCAATCTGTTTGGCACGAACGCAATAGGGGCAACCCGGGCGACCAAAAATTTCTACAAACATCTTTTCTCTCCGTTAAACAAGCCGTTGAAGAAGGCCATTGAGACGAGGCTGGCGACAGCATAGCCTCGGCTCCTGGCCAGTCAAAGCTGAAAATACCGATACGCGCATTCGCCGTGCTCGATTGCACCCCGGATAGGTGCCGACACAGAGGTCGGCATGCTGGATTGGCGGCGGCGAACTATTCCAGCCTCCTGCTCGGCAATCTCGGCAATCTCGGCAATCTCGGCAATCTCGGCACTCTGGATTCGTGGCTGCCGAGCGATGCGCTCCACGCCACTCAAGCCTGCCTTACTGCTCGGCACTTTGGATTCGTGGCTGCCGAGCGATGCGCTCCGCGCCACTCAAGCCTGCCTTATTGCTCGGCACTCAGGATTCGTTGCTGCTGAGCGATCCGTTCCGCTCCACTCCACTCCAACCTGCCTTATTGCTCTGCAATCTGGAGGGGTTGCTGCTGATAGATGCTCTCCAGCACACCCTTTTCGAAGACGGTCCAGGGCCAGGCGGCCTTGCTGGCGCGGTAGCGCTCGTGGGTCGCCGGATCCTGGGAGAGGCCGCGCTGGAACATCACGAAGGCCTTGCGCTGGCCACCCGCGGTGTCGATGAAACCGGCCAGGTTGGAGGTGCCGGTGATGGTGCCCGTCTTGGCGTGCACCTTGTTCTTCATCATGGGGGCGGTGACGCTGCGTCGCCAGGCCAGGGTGCCGTCCACCTGGGAGCTTGGCAGCAGCTTGATGAAGTCGAGCTCGGCGTCATTCTTCTGGATGAAGTTCAGCACCGACAGCATCTGGCGAGCGCTGATGAGATTGTGGGCGGAGAGACCTGAGCCGTCGGCCAGGGTGGCGTTGCCGAGATCGATGCCGTGCTTGGTCAGGATGGCGCGCACCGCCATGGTGCCGCTGCGATAGCTGCCCGGCTTGTTGTAGTAGTGACGGCCCACGGTTTTGAGGAAGGTGTCGGCGTAGAGGTTGTCGGATTTCTTCAGCATCTTGGAGAGCATCACCGGCAGGGAGACCGAGTAGTGGGTCGCCAGCGTCTCGGCGCCAACCGGTGTCTTGTGGGTGACACGCAGCAGGCCGTCGTGGCTGATCCCGGCACGGTTCATGGCCCAGCGGATGTTGTCCCAGCCCCAGGCTTCCACGTCGTGGATGGCAAAGCGCAGGCCCTGCGGCTCCTTGTTCGGGGTGATGCAGCCCTTGAGCTCGTAGAAGTTGCCCTTGGCCATGTCCACTTCCAGGGCGCAGAACTGACGTGCCATGTCGCCGTAGCTCATCACCTCCACGTTGTCGGCACCTATGCCGATGGGGACGCCGGTGGCGACATTACCCACCGCAGGCTTGCCAATCTGGGTGGCGGTGACGGTGCCGTAGGCACAGTTCTTGTCGATGATAACGGCCGAGACGGGAGCCGCGAAGCAGAGGGTCTGATCCCCCCAGGACCAGCCGTTGCCGCGCTCATAGCCGTTGTAGGCACCGGTGTTGACGTAGACGTTGCCCTGGATGCGGGTGACGCCGAGCTGCTTGAACAGGGCCACCAGATCCATCCGCGACAGGGTGGGGTCGCCGACGAAGTTGATCCAGATGTCGCCATTGATGGCATTGCCCTGCCTGGCGCCGGGCTGTGCCTGGATGTCGGTGGCGAAACGGAAGTCGGCGCCGAGCTCGAGGCGAGCGGCCAGGGCGGTCAACACCTTCATGGTGGAGGCGGGGGCTATCATGTCGTCGGCGTGACGGGCAAACTCCACCCCGTTGTTGCCCTGGACGATGACGGCGTACTGGCCCCCCTTGGGTGGGGTCAGCGGGGTGGCCTGGGCCACCAGGGAAAAGAGAGCACAAAAACCAATCAACAGCCGCTGCATAAGATCCTCTAACTGAACGAAGGGCGCCGGCAGTGCGATGCGCCCCTGATAATCAAACCTGGTGACTGTCATTTGCCCGCCAGACGATGTGGCTAGGCGAGTGAGTTGGCAGTGCGGTACCGCCCTTCATAGTCAAAAATTTTCTCCTTCACCTGCCAGAAACGCCCAGACTTGCGGGCGATGACGAAATCCGGGTGACGAAACTGGTTCGATACGGCCAGCACGCTCGCCAGGGTGGTGAATTCGGGCTCCAGGCCCGGGGCGGGCCAATGATGACGCACAAAGTGTTGTTGAAACAAGCGCCGCGCACCGCTGGTATGAAAGGCGAAGTACTCCGTCAGGGTGAGACCGTCCTCATCGTGATAGGTCACTTCCAGCCGTTCCCCCTGTTTGCCGCGCCCTGCGGTGAGGGTGAGTCCCGCACAGCGGATCACCATGCAGTCCTTGAGATTGAGCGCTTCCTTGAGCTTGTCGTCAGGATCCACCAGCAGCTGATCGCAGCTCTGGCAGCGGCGGGCGGCGATGTCGTTTTCGGCGCCGCAAGCGGGACAGATCTTGGCGCGAAAGCGGTAGTCGCACTCCTCGCGGTGGCCCTCGTCATCTTCAAACAGCCCCTGACAGCGGCGGCCGTAGTGCTCGACCACCTTGCCCTCCTCGTCGGTCTTGCCCCAGAAGGTGTTGGCAAAGCCGCAGGCGGGGCAGGGCACCTGCACCGGCTCTGTGCCGGCGTGGGGTCTGGGCTCCCCCACCTCGGGGGCGAACAGGTTGAAGTTGTTGCCTGCATAGTCGAGTACCAGGCAATCGGTCTTGCCCGGCGAGAGGCGCAGGCCCCGGCCCACGATCTGCTGATAGAGGGACACCGATTCCGTGGGGCGCAGCATCACGATGAGATCGACGTGAGGGGCGTCGAAACCGGTGGTGAGCACCGCCACGTTGACCAGAAACTTGATTTCCCGCCCCTTGAAGGCATGGATGAGGGCATCGCGCTCCGGCCCCGGCGTCTCGCCGGTGACGAGGGCCGCCGTCTGGGCTTTTGCCTGCAGCAGCCCCTGAATTTCCCGGGCGTGTTCGACGGTGGCGGCGAAGATCATCACCCCCTGGCGCTCGCGGGCATACTCCAGCACCTGGTTCAGGATATGGGGGGTGACCCGCTGCTGGCGTTTGAGCTCGCCATTGAGGTCTGCCTCGCTGAACAGACCGTTCTCCCGCGCTACCAGCTTGCTGAAGTCGTAGTGGACTATGGGGGCATCGATCATGCGCGGTGGCGTCAGGTAACCATTTTTGACCATGAAACGCAGCGGCAGCTCGAATACGCAGTCACCGAACAGCCGCTCGCCGTGGCTCTTGACCATGCCGTGGTAGTGGCGCCGGTAGATCCAGCCCAGCCCGAGCCGATAAGGCGTGGCGGTGAGGCCGAGGATCTTGAGGGCCGGATTGGCGGCCTTGAGATGCGCGATCACCTGATGGTACTGACTGTCGTCATCGAGCGAGACCCGGTGACACTCGTCGATGATGAGCAGCGAGAAGGCGCCGTCGAAGGCATCCAGATTGCGCGCCACCGACTGCACCGAGCCGAACACCACCTGGGCGCTCGCCTCCTTGCGGGCGAGCCCGGCGGCAAAGATGTCGGCCTTGAGCCCCCAGGCCTCGTACTTGGCGTGGTTCTGCTCCACCAGCTCCTTGACGTGGGCCAGCACCAGCACCCGACCACGGGCCTTGCGGGCCAGTTCGGCGATCACCAGACTCTTGCCCGCCCCGGTGGGCAGCACCACCACGGCGGGATCCGGGTGCTTGCGAAAGTGGCTGATCACGGCGTTGACGGCGTCGGTTTGATAGGGTCTGAGAACGAACATGAGGGGGTGGTGTTTGGACATGGTGCGGCGCAGGATGGCGCCATTATAGGGATCTTGGGGCCACAAAAACAGCGGGCCGGCATGATTGCCGGCCCGCAGGTACCACCAAGGCGCGCTTAGTGGAAGGGGAACAGGTAATTGAGCCAGCTACCCATGCGCATCAGGATCTTGCGCATGATGGCCACATGGTGGACATGCTCGGTGTAGATGGCTGCCTGGCCGCTGGAGCCCGCGATCACCTGATACTTGGCCCACTCGGGGTCGGTGATCTCAAGGATGATGGGCAGGCGGCCCGGTACCTGGGCTGTGGTCTGATCGATGAGACCTGCCTGGGCCTGGATGTTGCCTGGTGCCATGGCGGGGATCACCGACAGCACCCTGGCCTTGAATATCTTGCCTGGGATACCGTCCAGTACCACCTCGGCCTCATCGCCATCCTTGAGCCGCTGCATGCTGTTTTGCCAGAACCAGCCGACGTAGGCATTTTCATCTTCATGGATGAAGGTCATCACGGGGCGATACATGAAGGGGGTGGCGATCATGCCCGGACGCAGCGCCAGCTGCACCACGTGGCCGTCGCTCGGGGCATAGACCACGGTCTGAGCCAGCTCGTACTTGGCGATGTTGAGCTGGGCGCTCAAGTCATCCAGCGACGCCTTCTGCTGGTCAATCTGGGCGACGATGTCGTCCACGTTGGCCTGGGTCACGTCGAGATCCCGCTGCTTGCCGATGCCGCGACGCATCAGCTCCTGAGCACGATCCCGGTCCAGGCTGGCGGAGCGCAGTCTGGCATCGAGGGCTTTGAGGAAATCCTTGTTGGAGGCGAGCCGTGCGGTCAGGCTGGCGACTTTCTCCTGGAAGGGCACAGCATCGAGGCGAAACAGCACATCACCCTGCTTGACCGGCTGGTTGGCCTTGACCGGCACCTCGATCACGCGACCCTTGACCAGGGGAACGACGGGGGTGGAGACGTAGTAATTGCGCGCCAGTTCGGAATAGGGGTGGTTGTAGTTCATCAGGACGATGAGGGCGCCGATGATGAAGACACCGCCGAGCACGGCGGTCGGTACAGTCCACTTGTTTAGCGGGATCTTGAAGATCTTGAAAATCCCTACACAGATGGCCGTATAGGTGAGGATAAGTAGCAAGTCCATGAAAGATTACCTATTTGTCGGTCTGTTCGAGCGTGGTCATGCGGGCCTGCAGGGCGGCAAGCTCTTGCTTGAGCGCGTTGATCTCATCTTCGTCTTTCTGCAATCGTTGATTGAAGCCCCAGCCGCGATCGGGACGATACACAGTGGCCCAGATCCAGAGGAAAGGCCAGAGCACATGCAGGGTGAACAGGCTGACCCAGCCGGCCACGTGAATAGCATCCTGGTGGGGGTGATTGCGATGTTTGGCAATCTCATACGGAATGTCGTGGATGACGATGATCCCGTAGAACATGACCAAGACGACGAACACCAATATTCCCAGGGCAATGTAATCAAGTACCATCGATTTCTCCCATCTTAGTCGCGAGGTAATGCCTTGTTTCGTCTAGACAAGGCATCCGGCCATGATGACAGCATATTAGCTGAGTGCAATAGTGCAACCGGGGAGTTGATATTCCGGTACAGGCTCGGTTAAACGCTTGGTTATTTATCATGCGCCATGAATTTCCTTCTATAAAATCAATCAGGAAAGAGATTCGTATGTCTCGTAGCATAAAAGGGTGGTGCGATGGAGAGGCGATGCAGGATAAGCCGCTGGTTGGCGGTGTTGCTGTTGTTCAATATCACGTTGATTGGCAGGCCGTGGGCAGCAGAGCCCAGGCTGGAGCCAACCGAGCAGGAGAAGGCACAGACACTGGTGTTGCTTCACGAACCCATCGTCATGCTCCAGGCCAAGTTTGGCCGCCTGGACGGAGCGGCCAGGGTCCGATTGACCCATGAACGGATCCAGCGTCTGGATCCCGCCGACCTGATCCCTCCTATCACCGTTCTCAAAGGCAGCCGGCAAGGTCAGGAAACGCGGGAGTTTATGGTCAACGGCAAGCGGATCCTGGTGCTGGTGGAAGGCGACCTGGAGGCTCTCGACGAGCTGACGCTGGAGCAGGCTAGCGAGCTTGTCCGGCAGCGGCTCGACAGGGTACGCCTCAAATACCTTGAGTTACACTCGACCCCCTATCTGGTGAAGGCTGGCGGCATGGCGCTCCTGGCCAGCGTGCTCTTCTTCGGTCTCATCTGGTCGCTGCAATGGGGGCATCGGCGGGTCAGGAAGTGGCTCGCCAATCGTCTGCTGCTGCAGAAGGGATTGATCCCCCACCAGTGGCGTCAAGTAGCGGGCAACGTGGAGGTCCGCTTGCTCGGCCTCCTGACCCTGCTGCTGCTCTTCATGCTCACCTATGGCTGGCTCACCTATGTGCTCGGCCTCTTCCCCCATACCCGGGCCTGGAGCGAACAACTGGGTGACTCCCTGTTTACTCTGTGCGGCGACATGCTGGAGGGCATGATTGCGGCCATGCCCGGCCTGGTGACCGTGCTGTTGATTGTCGCCATCACCCGCTTCTTCATCCGGATGCTGGCCATTCTCTTCGATCGCATCGAGCAGGGACAGTTTCGTGTGCAGGGGTTGCACGCCGAGACCATTGGGGCCACCCGGCGGCTACTCTCCGTGGTGATCTGGCTGTTTGCCCTGACGGTGGCCTACCCCTATCTGCCCGGTGCCGACTCCGACGCCTTCAAGGGGATCAGTGTCTTCTTTGGCCTGATGGTGACCCTGGGATCGGCGGGGATCATGAACCATGCCATGAGTGGCCTGGTGCTCATCTATTCTCGTGCCCTGCGACCCGGCGATCTGGTGCAGATTGGCGAGGTGGAGGGGATGGTGAGCGAGCTCAATGCCCTCTCCACCAAGCTGGTGACACGTCAGGATCACGAGGTCACACTGCCCAACGCCGTGGTGGTGGGGGGCAAGGTGGTGAACCTGACGCGGCTGGCGGGGGAGAAGGGGATCGCACTGCTGACCAAGGTGACCATCGGCTACGATGCGCCCTGGCGCCAGGTGCATGCCATGCTGGAGCTGGCGGCCCGGCGCTGCACCCAACTCAACCAGGACGAGCCGCCTCTGGTGCGCCAGCTGAATCTGCAGGATTGGTACGTGGAATATGAGCTGCAGGTACGGATGAAAGACGGCCTGCTGCCTGCCGTGGTCAAGACGGAGCTTCACGGGCATATCCAGGATGTGTTCAACGAGTTTGGAGTGCAGATCATGTCCCCCAACTTCATTGCCCAGCCGGAGCAGGCGGTGCTGGTGGCCAGGGAGCACTGGTACCAGGCGCCTGCCGAGGGGCCCGGAGCGACCAGCAAAGGGTAAGCCCCTGGAAAATGAAGAGGCCCGGCAGCAATGCCGGGCCTCTTGTCATGGGGAAAGTGCAGTCTCGCGACTCAGCTCTCCTTGGCTTCCCTCAGCTGGGAGGGCCTGAACTTTATCAGGAAGGCCAGGGTGATCAGGGCCGTGCTCACCAGACCGATGATGGTGGATACGTTCATCGCCAGCCCGAAACCGATGGGGGCGTTGGCCAGGTAGGTGATCACCACGGCGGTCATGAAGATGGCGGGGATGGTGCAGATCCAGTGCAGCTTGCCCTCCTTGATGAGGTAGGCAGCCGCAGCCCACAGCATGATGACGGCCGTGGTCTGGTTGGCCCAGCCGAAGTAGCGCCAGATCACCCCGAACTCGGCCTTGGAGATGATGAAGCCGAGGATGAACATGGGGATGGCGATCAGCAGACGCTTGGCCAGCGGCTTCTGGGTCATCTTCAGGAAGTCCGCCACGATGAGGCGGGCACTGCGAAACGCGGTGTCACCCGAGGTGATGGGCAGGATCACCACGCCCAGGATGGCGAGGATGCCGCCGACGGTGCCGAGCAGGCTGGTGGAGACTTCGTGTACCACAGCCGCCGGGCCGCCGTTGGCCATGGTGGCGTTGAGCGCTTCGGTGCTGTCGTAGAAGGAGAGACCCAGGGTGCACCAGATAAGGGCGATGATGCCTTCACCTATCATGGCGCCGTAGAAGATGAAACGGCCGGACTTCTCGTTCTGCATGCAGCGCGCCATCAGCGGAGACTGGGTGGCGTGGAAGCCCGAGACCGCGCCGCAGGCGATGGTGATGAACAGCAGCGGCCAGAGCGGCAGCTCGGTCGGGTGCAGGTTGGAGAAGTCCATCCCGGTGTTGTAGAAGCCCTTGCCCGAGACGATGAGGCCGACGATGAGACCGACCGACATGAACACCAGCAGGGCGCCGAAGATGGGATAGAAGCGGCCGATGATCTGGTCGATGGGGACTATGGTGGCGAGGATGTAGTAGGCAAAGATCGCCACGATCCAGTAGACCAGGTCGGTGGAGGTGAGGTTGGCCAGGAGGCCCGCCGGGCTCAGCACGAAGACCACGCCCACCAGCATCAGCAGCACCACGGCGAACAGGTTCATGAAGTGCTTGGCGGCAGTGCCGAGGTGTTCACCGACCACGGTCGGCACAGAGGCGCCCTTGGCGCGCACCGACAGCATGCCGGAGAAGTAGTCGTGTACCGCGCCCGCAAAGATGCAGCCGAACACTATCCAGAGCATGGCGACCGGGCCGTAGAGGGCGCCGAGTATGGGGCCAAAGATGGGGCCGACGCCGGCGATGTTGAGCAGTTGAACCAGGTAGACTTTCTTGTCCGACATGGGGACATAGTCCACGCCATCGGCCATGGTGATGGCGGGGGTGGCAAGTTCGGGTTTCGGGCCGAATATCCGCTCGACGAATTTGCCGTAGATGAAGTAGCCCGCGACCAGCAGACCGACACAGAGGAAGAACCAGATCATTGTTACGCTCCAGCATTGTTATTTTATGGTGTGCGCGGTCAGTCTAGGTGGGGACTTCTGTTAACGGCAGGTAAAAGCGGGTGAGCGGCGACATGGCGACCCGAGCGGTCGCCTGCTGTGATCCGGCGCACAGCGGGCGTCCTTACTCCAGCCCCAGATCGTCCTTGAGCTCCTTGAGATAGCGTCGGCTGACCGGCACCCGGGCGCCGCTTGGCGTGACTATCTGGGCCAGCTGGTTTTCCAGCAACTGGATCTCGAAAATCGCGCCAGGGGCCACCAGATACTGACGATGGCAGCGCAGCAGCGGGGTCTTTTCCTCCAGGGATTTCAGGGTGAGCTGGGTGTGAAACAGCTCGCCCTGACAGGCGACGTGCACGCCGCCGAGATCCGAGAAGGCATACTCTACCTGTTCGATGGGCAACAGCCGTACCCGGTTGTGCAGATAGCCGGGGATGTGGCGAATGGCCGGCGCCAGCGCCGCCACCGGCTGGGGGCTGAGATCCTGGCGCAGGCGGCTTAGCGTCTTGGCGAGGCGGGCAGGCTCTACTGGCTTGAGCAGATAGTCGAAGGCGTTCTCCTCGAAAGCCTGGATGGCGTACTCATCGAACGCGGTGACAAACACGATGCGGGGCAGGGGATCGAGCATGGCCACCAGCTCCATGCCGCTGAGTTTGGGCATCTGGATGTCGAGAAATACCACGTCCGGTTTGAACCGCTGGATGAGGCCAAGTGCCTCGATGGCATTGGCGGCCGAGCCCAGGATCTCGATGTCGGGATCGCTGCCGAGCAGCTCGGCCAGTTCCTCGCGGGCATAGGGTTCATCGTCGACGATCAGGGTGCGGATCATGTCGGCTCCTTGGAAGGGGATTGCGGCTGTCTGGGCAGGGTGAACGAGACCCGGGTCCACTGCTCAGGCTCACACTGCACCCGGATGCCAAAGCGCTCGCCGAAGGCACTCCTGAGCCGTCTGTCCACAATGCTCATGCCAAGGCCATCGCCCTGTGAACCCGGTGGCCAGGCCCCGGCATTGTCCTCCACGCAGAGGGTGACACTGTCCTGGTCCTCCTCGGCGAAGAGCCGGATCCGTCCCTGTTCGAGCAGGGAGCCGGTCCCGTGCTTGATGGCATTCTCGATGAGGGGCTGCAGGGTGAAGCTCGGCAGTTGCACGTCGGCCAGGTGCGGCGGGATCTCGTTGATGACGGTCAGGCGCTCGCCAAAGCGTGCCTGTTCTATCTCCAGATAGGATTGGCAGTGCTCCTGTTCTTCCTGCAGGGTGGCCAGATCGTTCTGGCGCTTGAGGTTCTTGCGAAAGAACAGCGACAGATGCAGCAACAGCTGACGTGCCCGTTCGGGGTCGCGCCGGGTGATGGCACTGATGGTATTGAGGGTATTGAACAGAAAATGGGGATTGATCTGCGCCTGAACGAGCTTGAGCTCTGACTGGACCAGCAATCGCTGCTGCTGCTCCAGCCGCCCGCTCAGCAACTGTTGTGACAGCAGGTTGGCTATCCCTTCCCCCAGGGTGTGGTTGATCTTGAGGAAGAGCCGCTTCTTGGGTTCATAGAGCTTGATGGTGCCGATCACGCCTCTGTCTCCCTGTAGCGGGATCACCAGCACGGAGCCGAGCTGGCATTGGGGGGAGATGCTGCAGCGATAGGGGTGGCGGTTGCCATCGGCAAACAGCACCTTGTTCTGGGCGATGGCCTGCAGGGTGATGGCGGACGTGATGGGGGTACCCGGTTTGTGGTGATCCTCCCCCGTGCCGATGAAGGCGAGGATCTTGTCGGTGTCCGTGATGGCGACGGCGCCAACCCCGGTCTCCTCCTGCACGATATGGGCTATCTTGCGGCTCGCCTCGGGAGTGAAGCCCTGGGTCATGATCCCCAGGGTACGGTTGGCTATGGTGAGCGCCTTGGCCGAAAAGACCCGGGAGAACTTCTCGTACATTCGCTGCTGGTCGCGGATCATGCTGATGAAGAGTGCCGCACCACAGGCGTTGGCGAGGATCATGGGGGTGGCGATGGTGCGCACCAGCAGCAGGGACTTGTCGAACGGGGTGGCGACCAGCAGGATGATGAGCATCTGCATGATCTCGGCCGCAAAGGTGGTGAAGAAGGCAATCCGGGGCTGGAACAGCGCATCCACCCGGTTCGTTTGCATCAGCCGCCAGTGCACCAGGCCGCCCAACAGCCCCTCGCACGTGGTGGAGATGGCGCAGGCGAGATCGGTAAAGCCGCCCAGGGTATAGCGATGCAGACCCCCGGTCAGTCCCACCAGGAAGCCCACCAGAGGGCCTCCCAGCAGTCCTCCCAGCACGGCGCCGACGGCACGGGTATTGGCGATGGCATCGTCGATATCCAGCCCCACATAGGTGCCCAGTATGCAGAAACAGGAGAAGATAACGTATATCAGTATCTTGTGAGGAAGCCTGACCGAGTAGTTGGCCAGTGGGCGCAGCAAGGGACTCTTGGAGAAGAGGTAGGCGATCACCAGGCTGACGCTCATCTGCTGGAGCAGGGAGAGGACTAATTGCATAAAAAACCTTCCTCAAGAATCATCCCGGGCCAGAACGTCACCGGGGCGTACTGTGAGCAAGATCCTGTCTTGCTGCAGGACTCGGCCCCATGGCGGGGGAAGTTTGCCAGAATGAAAAAATAAAACCATATAAAATCAGCACGTTAAATTGATATTTGTGTAACCGGGCGGCGCTTGATATTGCTGGAGAGAGCATGAATGTGCCCGCTGGGTACGCCACATGGAGGTGGCATGCTCCGCCCGGCCTTTGGCTGGGCGTTTTTTATCCAGCTCCAATGGCGGACAGTTTTGAGGGGGCTCGAGCAATTATTCAGGTTTGTCCAATGAGTTATCCCCAGCTTCTGGGGATAACTCAGAAGGCGAAATAGTAGCAGACGCGTCGACCTAGATGGAAAAACAACCGCTGCCCCTCATCTAGCTCCTCCTGCCTGAGGGTGGCGATGATGCTTCTCTCATCTTCCCGCAGATCGATCATGGCCACGGCTTCCGGGCGCTGCCCCTTGATGTAGGGTTGCACCTTGGGTTTGAGGGGCATGGTGGGTTCGCTCGATAACACCAGCGCCACTGTATCATCCTCCAGACGCACCAGGGATCCGGGCGGATAGACCCCCAGCACCTTTATCAACAATCTGACCAGATCTTGATCGAATTTCTTCTGGGACAACTTGTAGAGCTGGCCGATGGCCTGACTCGGCCCTGCCGGGTGGAGGCCGCTGCGTGGGTGCAGCAGTTCGTCGTAATAGTCCACCAGGCCGATGAGGCGGGCGAGGGGAGGGATCCTGTCTCCCTGGATACCGAGGGGAAAGCCGCTGCCGTCCAGCCGCTCGTGGTGGAGATGGGCAACCTCGCGGATCCTGGGTTCGAAAGCCTGCAGCTGGTTGAGCATCTCCAGCCCGTACTGGGGATGCATGTTGAGAAAATTGAGCTCCGCCTTGCTGAGTTCTCCCCGTTTCTGGGTGATCTGGCTCGGGATCTTGAGCTCGCCGATATCGTGCAGCAGGCCGGCCAGCCCTGCCTCCTCGATCTCGATATGGCTCATGCCGAGCTCCCTTGCCATCAGCATGGCAATGAAGGCCACGCTCAGGCTGTGTTGCAGCAGGATGTCCGTGTGCTGGCTGCGAATGAGGTGCAAACCCAGAGGTCCCTGATGGTCGGCGAGGCGGGTGGCGACGATGCGCACCATCTGGGCGGTGTTGGCCAGCCCCTCGTCGGGCTTGAGATTGAGGGAGCCGAGGGCGTCACGAAGATCTGACAGGGATTGGCCGAATGCCTTGTCGGCGGTGCGCAGGGACCGGCGAAAGGCCTTCTCGTCGAATGTGGATTCGGTCGGAAGGGGGGAGGCATCTTGCGTCGCACCGAGCTCAAATGAAGGGGCTGGCTCTGCACGCAGGAGGGGCTCGACGGGGAGATCGCTCTTGTCGGGATCCACCATCAGCAGGGTGAGTTCGAGGTGACGGAGGATGTCGAGCTGCTGCTGGTCGCGGATCTTGAAGGCATTGAACATGAAAGGGTGGTTGGTCCATCCCGTGGGGAGATGGATGTAATGGCCGATTTTCAACTGCTCGATGGAGGCCTGTATCAGCGCCATAGACTCGCTCTTCTGTCGAATTTGCCTATCAACAAGCTAGCAAAATTAAACAGATAGACAAACAAAAAAGCCCGCGCATGTGCGCGGGCTCTTGTCATCCGGACCGGTTATCAGGCCTTGGATTTTTTCTTGCTGTCTACCTTGGCGTCGACTTTGGCCTCAACCTTGGTCGCTACCTGAGCTTCCTCGATGAAGGGACGGCCATAGTAGGTGTCCATCAGGATGGCTTTGAGCTCGGTGATCAGCGGGTAGCGCGGGTTGGCGCCAGTGCACTGGTCATCGAAGGCTTCCAGCGCCAGCTGGTCAACCTTGGCCAGGAAGTCGGTCTCGTTCACGCCGGCTTCACGGATGGAAGCAGGGATCCCTAAGGTCGCTTTCAGCTCGTCCAGCCAGGTCAGCAGTTTCTCGATCTTGGCCGCGGTGCGGTCACCGGCAGCAGTCAGACCCAGATGGTCGGCCACTTCGGCGTAGCGACGACGAGCCTGCGGACGGTCGTACTGGGAGAACGCGGTCTGCTTGGTCGGGTTGTCGTTCGCGTTGTAGCGGATGACGTTGCTGATCAGCAGGGCGTTGGCCAGGCCGTGCGGGATGTGGAACTCGGCACCCAGCTTGTGGGCCATGGAGTGGCACACACCCAGGAAGGCGTTGGCGAACGCGATACCGGCGATGGTGGCGGCGTTGTGCACCTTCTCGCGGGCAACCGGGTCGTTGGCACCGTTCTGGTAGCTGGATGGCAGATACTCTTTGAGCAGTTTCAGGGCTTGCAGCGCCTGACCGTCGGAGTACTCGTTGGCCAGCACGGACACATAGGCTTCCATGGCGTGGGTCACGGCATCGATACCACCGAAGGCGCACAGGGATTTGGGCATGCCCATGACCAGGTTGGCATCCACGATGGCCATGTTCGGGGTCAGCTCGTAGTCGGCCAGCGGGTACTTCATGCCGGTGGCGTCGTCGGTCACGACCGCAAACGGGGTCACTTCAGAACCGGTACCGGAAGTGGTGGTGATGCAGACCAGTTCGGCCTTCACGCCCATTTTCGGGAACTTGTAGATACGCTTGCGGATGTCCATGAAGCGCATGGCCAGGTCTTCGAACGCGGTGTCCGGGTGCTCGTACATGACCCACATGATCTTGGCGGCATCCATGGGTGAACCACCGCCCAGGGCGACGATCACGTCCGGCTTGAAGGAGTTCGCCATCTCGGCGCCCTTGCGTACCACGGACAGGGTGGGGTCAGCTTCCACTTCGTAGAAGATTTCCACTTCCATGTTCAGCTTCTTGAGCAGACGAACCACTTCATCGGCATAGCCGTTGTTGAACAGGAAACGGTCGGTGACCACCATGGCGCGCTTCTTGCCTTCCAGGTCGCCCAGGGCGATCGGCAGGGAGCCACGACGGAAGTAGATGGATTTCGGAAGTTTGTGCCACAGCATATTTTCTGCCCGTTTTGCGACTGTCTTCTTGTTGATCAGGTGCTTGGGACCGACGTTCTCGGAGATGGAGTTACCACTCCAGGAGCCGCAACCCAGGGTCAGGGACGGGGCGAGCGCGAAGTTGTACAGGTCACCGATACCGCCCTGGGTGGAGGGGGTGTTGATGAGGATACGGGCAGTCTTCATCTTGTCGCCGAAGTACTTGATGCGGTCGGCGTTGCGATCCTGGTCGGTGTAGAGGCCGGAGGTGTGGCCGATACCACCGATGTTGACCATGTCGCAGGCCATTTCGACGGCTTCTTCGAAGTTCTTGGCGCGGAACATACCCAGGGTCGGGGAGAGTTTCTCGTGAGCGAACTCGTCTTCTGCACACAGCTCCAGACCTTCACCGATGAGGATCTTGGTGGTGGCAGGCACGGTCACACCGGCCATGGCGGCGATCTTGGTGGCGGGCTGGCCCACGATGTCGGCGTTCAGGGCGCCGTTGATCAGCAGAACTTTACGCACCTTGTCGGCTTCGTCCTTGGAGAGGATGTAGCCGGCGTGAGTTGCGAAACGCTCCTTGACCTGGTTATAGATGGAGTCGACCACGATGACGGCCTGCTCGGACGCACAGACCACGCCGTTGTCGAAGGTTTTGGACATCAGGATGGAGGCGACGGCACGCTTGATGTCGGCGGTTTCGTCGATAACGATGGGTACGTTACCGGCGCCCACACCGATGGCGGGTTTGCCTGAGGAGTAAGCGGCCTTCACCATGCCCGGGCCACCGGTGGCCAGAATAAGGTTGATGTCGTTGTGCTTCATCAGGGCGTTGGACAGTTCAACGGACGGTTGGTCGATCCAGCCGATGATGTTCTTCGGTGCACCGGCGGCGATGGCTGCATCCAGTACCAGCTTGGCTGCGGTATTGGTGGAGTTCTTGGCGCGGGGGTGCGGGGAGAAGATGATGGCGTTGCGGGTCTTCAGGGAGATGAGGGCCTTGAAGATTGCAGTGGAAGTCGGGTTGGTGGTCGGTACGATACCGCAGATGATACCTACCGGCTCGGCGATGGTGATGGTACCCATCTCGTCGTCCTGGCTCAGGATGCCGCAGGTCTTCTCGTCTTTGTAAGCGTTATAGATGTATTCGGAGGCGAAGTGGTTTTTGATGACCTTGTCTTCGATGATACCCATGCCGGACTCAGCCACTGCCATCTGGGCCAGGGGGATACGGGCGTTGCTGGCGGCCAGGGCAGCGGCGCGGAAGACTTTGTCTACCTGCTCTTGCGAGAAGCTGGCGAATTCACGCTGGGCTTCCTTGACGCGGGCAACCAGTGCATCCAGTTCAGCCAAATTGGTTACTGCCATGTTTATCTCCTGATGATTTGAAAACTGTTTAGTAAGACCTTGGCAATGCCCGGCAATTATAGTCGCCCTGTCAAGGAGAGAATCACCACAACGGGGTATTTACATGCCTTACTAAATTGTTTTCTGACCCGATTATAGAGCGGGGATGTGTCAGAAAAGATTGATCTGGATCATATGTAACAAAAGAACAAAAGAAATTTTGTTTCACCATCCCGAACGGTCAGATGTTACGGGTTTGTAGAGTAGAGTGCCGGGGGGATGAACACGAGGTGAACAAGCGCTTTTCTACCGAATGACGGCTGTCGGGTCACCCACTCTCCGCTGTTTCAGTGGTGGCAAAGAGGGCGGTGAGTGCCAGCATGGTGCCGTCCCCGGAGATCCTCTCGGCCGTGAATGGGTGCAGACGTTTCATTTCTGTTGGAAAAATGGTGGTTGCTTTCATCCGGTGACAGGCTTGGGGGCGAGATATCTGATGGTTGTGCGGCAAACAGCGGGGGCGATCCCTGTTCGCGTACAGTGCGGATGCGGATGCGGATCAGGGGCGGCGAGAAAGGTCACCATGAAGATCAAGATCGCGTGTCAACGTGGAGACGAGCAGTGGTGGTGAATGCGGGTTATCGCCTGGGATCGTCAGGATCAATCCATGAAAATGGCTCTTTATTGCATGGAAATCTTGTGATGAGTGGATGGGGCGACATAAAACGCCAGCAGACTTTGCTGAAATGTTAAGTTGATATCATTGCCATTAACAACTCGATGTGTTGATTTTTGTCGATTCATTAGAGGAACTAACTAAAAAGCCCCGGAAAGGGTGAGATTATTTGATTGGAGAAGGGAAATAGCATGGTGTAAATTTACGCGCAGTTTGACGGGGATGGCCCTCGGTGGCCCGAATTGGTTCTGGATGGCGCTTATGGCAGCAATTGACTTCTCTTTATACCTGAAATTTTTCGTTGGCCTGTTTGCGATCATCAACCCGCTGGGTCTGTTGCCGGTCTTTGTGAGCCTGACGGGCCACATGCAACCGGATGAGCGCAGGAAGACCAACACCACGGCCCACATTGCCGTGATGGTCATCCTCATGGTCTCCATGTGCATGGGGCAGCTGATCCTCGATGGTTTCGGCATCTCGCTCGCGTCGTTCCGCATTGCCGGTGGCTCACTCATTACCCTGATCGCCTGGTCCATGTTGCAGGGCAAGCTGGGGGAGGTGAAGCACAACAAGCAAGAGAAGGGTGAACTGGCCGCGCGCGAATCCATCGCTGTGGTGCCGCTGGCTCTGCCCCTGATGGCCGGCCCCGGTGCCATCTCGTCCTCCATCGTCTATGCCAGCCAGAAGACTCTGCCCCAGCTGCTGGGCATGTTCCTGGTCGTGGTGGCCTTTGCCTACTGCTCCTGGCTCATCTTCCGTGCTGCCCCCCTGCTGTTCAAGCTGATGGGCAATACCGGCATCAACGTGGTGACCCGGATCATGGGTCTCATCATGATGTCCCTTGGCATCGAGATCATGGTGGCAGGGATCAAGGGAGTCTTTCCCGGATTGATGTGATTCAGGTCTGTTTTGTCGGAGCCGGTCCTCGTGACCGGCTTTTTATTGTTTCTTTTTTGTTAGTCATTTCCTAGAATCGAGCGGCTTTGTATGAAAAACACCCATTGCTCGATATTTAAATGCTGAATAAATGGTTTAAAGCTGTTTTTTTGACCGTCAAAGCCGCCCCTACCTGATGATATCTATTGCATTATCAGAATTGTCAGGGAATTATGCGGGCAGCGGGATTTTTATCTCGTGAATGGACAAATGCATGGAATGTTCTTGTTGGAGTATGGAAATGACTCATAGAAAAACAATTATTAATACCCTTTTATTGACTGCACTCTTTGGTGGCGCCACCCTGGCACACGCCGCCGACGTCCCCGCCGGCACCAAGCTCGCTCCCGAGCAAACCCTGGTGAAAGGCAATGGCTCCGAGCCCGCCACCCTGGATCCGCACAAGACCGAAGGAACGGTTGAATCCAATATTCTGCGCGACCTGTTCGAAGGTCTCGTCACCTCAGGCCCCAAGGGTGAAACCCTGCCCGGCGTCGCCGAGTCCTGGGAAACCAAGGACAACAAACACTTCGTGTTCCACCTGCGCAAAGATGCCAAGTGGTCCAATGGGGATCCGGTCACCGCACACGACTTCGTCTTCGCCTTCCAGCGGGCCGTGGATCCCAAGACGGCTTCTCCTTACTCCTGGTACATGGAGATCCCGACCATCACGAATGCGACCGACATCATCGGTGGCAAGAAACCGGCCGACACCCTGGGGGTGAAAGCCAGCGACGATTACACCTTCGAAGTGCAGCTGGAGAAGGCGGTGCCTTACTTCGTCAGCATGCTCTCTCACACCACCACCTATCCGGTGCCCAAGAAAGTGGTCGAGAAGTTTGGTGACAAGTGGACCCAGCCCGGCAACATGGTTTCCAACGGCGCCTATGTGCTGAAGGATTGGGTGGTCAACGAGCGCGTCGACGTCGAGCGCAACCCCAGCTACTGGAACAACGCCAAGACGGTGATCGAGAAGGTGACCTACCTGCCGATCCAGTCCACCAACGCCGAGCTGAACCGCTACCTGGCCGGTGAAGTCGATCTCACCTACAACATGCCGATCGAGCGCTTCAAGCAGATGAAGAAGGAGCACCCGAACGAGGTGCAGGTCAGCGGTTATGTAGGCACCTACTACTACCAGTACAACTTCAAGCATAAGCCGTTTGACGACGTGCGTGTGCGCACCGCGCTCTCCTACGCCATCGATCGCAACGTGATTGCCGACAAGGTGATGGGCAAGGGCGAAACCCCGGGCTACACCCTGGTGCCTGATTTCGTCGACGGCTTCAAGCCGGTGGCCCCGGCCTGGTCCAAGCTGACCCAGGCAGAGCGCGACGCCAAGGCGAAAGAGTTGCTGACCGAAGCCGGTTACGGCCCGGGCAAGCCGCTCAAGTTCGAGCTGCTCTACAACACCGACGACAACCACAAGAAGGTAGCCGTGGCCGTTGCCTCCATGTGGAAGAAGCTGGGTGTGCAGGTGAGCCTGGTGAACCAGGAGTGGAAGACCTACCTGGAAACCAAGAAGCAGGGCAACTTCGACGTAGGCCGTGCCGGCTGGATTGCGGACTACAACGAAGCCTCCTCCATGCTGGATCTGATGCAGACCACTCACGGCAACAACGACGGCAAGTACTCCAACACCGCCTTTGACAAGCTGATGAACGAGTCTCGCAACCAGGTGGATGCGGCTGCGCGCAACAAGCTCTATGTCCAGGCCGAAGATATCCTGGCCAAGGACATGCCAATCGCCCCCATCTACCAGTACGTGACCTCGCGCATGGTCAAGCCCTATGTGGGCGGCTACCCGGCCAACCCGCTGGACAACCTCTACAGCAAAGACATGTACATCATTGCTCACTGAGTAAAGCAACAAGTCGCATAACAAGCAGGCCCGCCGGACGGCGGGCCTTTATTACAACCGCGACCCTTTGGAAGCAGTACAGGACAGGAAATGTCTATGTTGAAATTCATCCTTAAACGTCTATTGGAAGCGATCCCGACTCTGCTGGTCTTGATCACCGTCTCCTTCTTCATGATGCGCTTCGCGCCGGGTAACCCCTTCACCAGCGAACGCGCCCTGCCGCCGGAAGTGTTGGCCAACATCGAGGCCAAATATGGCCTGGACAAGCCCATCGGCGTGCAATACCTCACCTATCTGGGCAACCTGGTCCAGGGCGATCTGGGGCCCTCCTTCAAGTACAAGGACTTCACCGTCAATGATCTGGTGAGTCAGGCGCTGCCGGTCTCCGCCAAGATTGGCTCGGTCGCCTTCCTGCTGGCGGTCACGCTGGGAGTTACGTTCGGCACCATTGCGGCCTTGAAACAGAACACCCTCATCGACTATCTGCTGATGTCGTCGGCCATGGCCGGGGTGGTGATCCCGGGCTTCGTGCTGGCACCCTTGCTGGTGCTCTTCTTCAGTATCTATCTGGGCTGGTTCCCGGCGGGAGGCTGGCAGGGAGGCGGGGTGCAGTTCATGGTGCTGCCGGTGTTCGGCATGATGATGTATTACATCTCCGCCATCTCCCGCATCATGCGTGGCAGCATGATCGAGACCATGAACTCCAACTTCATCCGTACCGCCCGCGCCAAGGGGTTGCCGCTGCGCCACATCATCCTGAGACACGCGCTGCGTCCGGCCATGCTGCCGGTGGTCTCCTATCTGGGCCCGGCCTTCGTCGGCATCATCACGGGTTCCGTGGTGATCGAGACCATCTTCGGTCTGCCTGGCATAGGTCAGCTGTTCGTCAACGGTGCCCTCAACCGTGATTACTCCATGGTGCTCGGCCTGACCATTCTGGTCGGCGCCCTCACCATCACCTTTAACGCCGTGGTCGATATTCTCTATGCCGTCATCGATCCCAAGATCCGTTACTAAGCCGGGAGTACATCATGGTTGTCACAACTGAAAAACGCGAAGCCATCGAGGCATTCGCCCAGAAAGTGGAAGTGGTGGAAGGACGCTCCCTGTGGAAGGATGCCCGTCGCCGTTTCCTGCGCAACAAGGCGGCGCTGACCAGCCTCATCATCCTGACCATCATCGGTCTGGCGGTGATCGTCGGGCCGCACCTGTCCCAATACACCTTCGATGATCCGGACTGGGGGGCCATGCAGGCCGCTCCTGACATGGAGACGGGGCACTGGTTCGGCACCGACAGCCTGGGGCGCGATCTGTTCGTGCGCACCCTGCTCGGTGGTCGCATCTCGCTCATGGTCGGCATCATGGGGGCCGTGGTGGCCGTCATCATCGGCACCCTGTATGGCGCCGCTTCCGGCTTCATCGGCGGTCGGGTCGACAGCCTGATGATGCGGGTACTGGAGATCCTCAACGCCTTCCCCTTCATGTTCTTCGTCATCATGCTGGTGACCTTCTTCGGTCGCAACCTGGCCCTCATCTTCCTCGCCATCGGCGCGGTGAGCTGGCTCGACATGGCGCGGATCGTGCGAGGCCAGACCTTGAGCCTCAAGAGCAAGGAGTTCATCGAGGCGGCCCACGTCTGTGGCGTCTCCAAGTGGAAGATCATCACCCGTCATATCGTGCCGAACGTGCTGGGCATAGTGGCGGTCTACGCCACCTTGCTGGTGCCGGGCATGATCATGTTCGAATCCTTCCTGAGCTTCCTGGGACTTGGGGTACAAGAACCCATGACCAGCTGGGGTGCCCTGCTGGATGAAGGCTCCAAGTCGATGGAAGTGGCCATCTGGCAACTCCTGTTCCCCGCCGGTTTCATGGTGGTGACCCTGTTCTGCTTCAACTTCCTCGGGGATGGTCTGCGTGATGCCCTCGATCCAAAGGATCGATAAGACGCCAAAGGACTGGTAGACGCCAACGGCGCCATAAGACCCATCCGCTGAACGCGCGGCGTCAGCCAGATGGGCAGGAAAGCATCACGAGAGATCGATTAGGAGTTTTTATGAAATTACTGGATGTGAAAGATCTGCGGGTCGAGTTCAAGACCCCGGACGGCAATGTGGTGGCGGTCAACGACCTCAACTTTTCCCTCTCTGCCGGCGAAACCCTGGGGATCGTGGGCGAATCAGGCTCAGGAAAGTCCCAGACTGCCTTTGCCATCATGGGGCTGCTTGCCAAGAACGGCATCATTACCGGCTCGGCCAAGTTTCAGGGGGACGAGATCCTGAACCTGCCGGAGCACAAGCTCAACAGGATCCGCTCCGAGAAGATCGCCATGATCTTCCAGGACCCCATGACCTCGCTGAACCCCTATATGAAGGTGAAGGATCAGCTGATGGAAGTGCTGATGCTGCACAAAGGGGTGAGCAAGGCGGCTGCGTTCGAGGAGTCGGTGCGCATGCTGGACGCGGTGAAGATCCCCGAGTCGCGCAAGCGGATGAACATGTACCCCTACGAGTTCTCCGGTGGCATGCGCCAGCGGGTGATGATCGCCATGGCACTGCTGTGCCGGCCGCAACTGCTGATCGCCGATGAGCCGACCACTGCGCTCGACGTGACGGTGCAGGCCCAGATCATGACCCTGATGAACGAGCTCAAGCGGGAGTTCAACACCGCCATCGTCATGATCACCCACGATCTTGGCGTGGTGGCGGGCATCTGTGACAAGGTGCTGGTGATGTACGCCGGTCGCACCATGGAGTACGGCCGGGTGAACGATATCTTCTATCGCCCGAGCCACCCCTATACCGAAGGCTTGCTGCGCGCCATTCCCCGTCTCGATACCGAAGGGGAGGTGCTGCCCACCATCCCGGGCAATCCGCCCAACCTGCTGCGTCTGCCCACCGGCTGCCCCTTCCAGGAGCGTTGCCACCGGGCGCACGAGATTTGCGGCCAGCAATCACCAGTCCTGACCCCCTTCGGTGACGGACGGACACGGGCCTGCCACTGGGTTTCGGATGCCATGATCAAGGGGGTGAACTGATGGGTACTGACAAGAAACTACTGCTGGAAGTGTCTGACCTCAAGGTTCACTTCAGCATCAAGAGTGACAAGGCCTGGCCCTGGGCCAAGCCCTCCGCCCTGAAGGCGGTGGATGGTGTCACCCTGCGCCTCTACGAAGGGGAGACCCTGGGGGTGGTGGGGGAGTCCGGTTGCGGCAAGTCCACCTTCGCCCGGGCCCTGATCGGTCTGGTACCGGCCACCGACGGCAAGGTGGTGTGGCTGGGCCAGGATCTGACCAAGCTGGAGCAGGGCGCACTGCGGGAGAAGCGCAAGGAGATCCAGATGATCTTCCAGGACCCGCTGGCCTCTCTGAATCCACGCATGACCATAGGCGACATCATTGCCGAGCCGCTCATCACCTTCTACCCCACTCTCTCCAGGGAGCAGGTGAAGGAGAAGGTGCGTACCATGATGACCAAGGTGGGGTTGTTGCCCAACCTGGTGAACCGCTACCCCCATGAGTTCTCCGGCGGCCAGTGCCAGCGTATCGGCATCGCCCGGGCGCTGATCCTGGAACCCAAGATGATCATCTGTGACGAGCCGGTCTCGGCGCTGGATGTCTCCATCCAGGCCCAGGTGGTGAACCTGCTCAAGTCCCTGCAAAAGGAGATGGGGCTCTCTCTCATCTTCATTGCCCACGACTTGTCCGTGGTCAAACACATCTCTGACCGGGTGCTGGTGATGTATCTGGGCAACGCGGTGGAACTGGGCACCCGTCAGGAGATCTTCGCCAATCCTCTGCATCCCTACACCAAGGCGCTGATGTCGGCTGTGCCCATTCCGGATCCTGATCTGGAGCGCAGCAAGGTCATTCAGATCCTGGAAGGAGATCTGCCCTCGCCCATGAACCCGCCGTCCGGCTGCGTGTTCCGCACCCGCTGTCCGGTGGCGGGCCCCGAGTGCGCCAAGACCCGCCCCATGCTGGAAGGAAACTTCGATCATGCGGTTTCCTGCCTCAAGGTGGACCCGCTCTGAACCAGAGAGCCGTATTCGGGGCGCCCAGGTGGCGCCCCGATTTTTTGCAGGGGCAGATAAGATGCCCCTTGGCGCCACCTTTGGAGGCTGTTACTATCCGCCGCACAAGGGGAGTAACTTCTCGCCGGTTTGTCGTCATTACGGTGCACCCATATCCTGCAGTGCACCCGGCAGCCGGGCAGTTGATGAAGATCAGCTGTAAGTGAGACCTTGCCGAGAGGCAAGGTGTATCTGCTCCAAACGCAAACCCACGCCTCTCGGTCGTGGGTTTTGTCGTTTTGGGAGAAGTGAAAAATGGGTGAATGGTGGATGTGGACCGGTTTCTTCAGCATAGTGCTGGTCCTGTTGTGGATTGACATCCGCTTTGTCGGTGGCGGCAAGGCGCACAAGGTGTCTCTGAAAGAGGCGGGGATCTGGTCCCTCATCTGGGTCAGCGTGGCCCTGCTGTTCAACCTGGCCATCTGGCTCTGGCTGGATCACAGTGCAGGCCGTGAGATCGCCAACCAGAAAGAGCTGGAATTCCTCACCGGTTACCTCATCGAGAAGGCGCTGGCGGTGGACAACGTCTTCGTCTGGCTGATGCTGTTTGGCTACTTTGCCATTCCGGCCGAGCTGCAGCGCCGGGTGCTGCTCTATGGAGTGCTGGGAGCCATCGTCATGCGTGCCGGCATGGTGTTCGCGGGCAGCTGGCTCATCGAGCAGTTCCACTGGATCCTCTACCTGTTTGGCGCCTTCCTGCTGCTGACCGGGGTCAAGATGCTGTGGGCCGCAGACAAGGAGCCGGATCTCGCCAACAACCCGCTGCTGGGCTGGATGCGTCGCCGCTTCAAGGTGACGGAGACGCTCGAGGGGGAGAAGTTCTTCGTCTGGCGTGACGGTGTGCGCTATGCCACCCCGTTGCTGCTCATCCTGGTGCTGGTGGAGGTGAGCGATCTCATCTTCGCGGTGGACAGCATCCCGGCCATCTTCGCGGTGACCACGGATCCCTTCATCGTGCTGACCTCCAACATCTTCGCCATCATGGGCCTGCGCGCCATGTACTTCCTGCTGGCCGGCGTCGCCGAGCGCTTCGCCCTGCTGAAATACGGTCTGGCGCTGATCCTGATGTTCATCGGAGTCAAGATGCTGCTGCTGGATATCTTCAAGATCCCGACCGGCATCGCGCTCGGCGTGGTTGCGTTGATCCTGCTGGCCTCCATGGGGCTCAGCCTCTGGGTGACCCGCAAGAAGGTGACTGACCAGAAGAGGGGGTAAGCACCCGCAAAAAAGGGCTCCTTAGGGAGCCCTTTTTCATGTCAGCGATTTGCTTAGCGCTTGATCTTCTTGGGGTTGGTGTAGCCCCAGACGGTGTACATGTCCGCCAGCAGAGCGCCGTTGTACTCTTCCAGATCAGACTGCTTCACTTCGGCATCCCCCTGACGGCCGAACAGCACCACCTCGTCACCGGGTTTGATCCCCTTGATGTCGGTCACGTCCACCATGGTGGTGTTCATGGAGGTCTTGCCCACCACAGGGGCCTTCTGGCCATGGATCAGCACATAGGCCTTGTTGCTCATGGCGCGGCGGTAGCCGTCGGAGTAACCCATCGGCAGGTTGGCGAGCAGGGAGTCGCGCTTGAGGGTGAAGGTGCGGTCATAACCGACGGTGTTGCCCGCCGGGTAGTGGTTGACGGAGGCGACCTGGGTCTTGAACGCCATCACCTTCTTGTACTCGGTGTAGGAGGGGATGGTGTCACCGTAGATGATGCCGCCCGGGCGTACCATGTCAAAGTAGGCTTCCGGCACTTCCAGGGTGGCGAAGGAGTTGGCGGCGTGGATGGTGAGCTTGCTGCGATCCAGCTTGCCGGCGTCGATCAGCCACTGGTAGTCCAGCTTGAACTGGGCCAGCCCCAGCTTGACGTCCTCTTTCTCCTCCACCGGGAAGTGGGTCATGATGCCGACCGGGGTGATCCCCTTGAGTTTCAGCATGGCCAGGGCATCGGCCTTGGCGTCATTCTGGCGCAGGTCGATGCCGTTACGGCTCATGCCGGCGGAGTTCAGGCCGATGTGCACCGACACGTTGGTGTTATGGCGCTGTGCGATGTCGGCGATCCCCTTGGCGCTCTCCAGGCTGCCTACCAGCTCTTCCAGCTTGTAGGGCAGCGCCTGCTCTACCTCGACCGGGGTGGCGGCACGGACCCGCATCAGGCGGCCCTCGAAGCCCTTCTCGCGGGCCACGCGGGCCTCTTCATTGCTGGCGATGCCGATGCAGGGAATGCCCGCCTTGACCACGGAGGGCACCAGCAGATCGATGCCGTGGCCGTAGGCGTCCGCCTTCATGATGGCGCAGATCTGCGGGCCCTTGTCGCCGAGACGATCCTTGAGGGTCTGGATGTTGTGCTCGAAGGCGGTCAAATCCACTTCCAGCCAGGCGTTGGCGGCGGTCTGCTCCTGGCCGTTGCGGGTGTCACTGGCCAGCGGCAGATAGGGGGCGGCGACGGCCTGGCCGGCGAGCAACCCGAAGACCAGGGTCGCGAGCAGGGTTTTCTTGTGCATGG
Source organism: Aeromonas media (assembly GCF_020423125.1). Lineage (NCBI taxonomy): Bacteria > Pseudomonadati > Pseudomonadota > Gammaproteobacteria > Aeromonadales > Aeromonadaceae > Aeromonas > Aeromonas media. The sequence continues at coordinate 2,748,913 of NZ_CP075564.1, read as the reverse complement.
GATGGTTCCTTTTTATTGTTTCTGTTGAGGATGGGCTCGCGTCAGACGCAAGCAGTGGCATGGCTGGGTCAGCATGTTGCTATGCTAATGATATGTTTAAATTTTTACCCAGATACCGACGCTGCGAGTGTATCTCAATGGCGTCATTTGTGGCACTTGTTGCAGGAAGAAAATATGCGTTTCGAGCTGCGTATCCCACCCTTGTTATTGTTTGTCGTGCTCGCCCTCGCCATGTGGCTGGGGCGGGGGGAGGCGCGGGGGACCGGGCTCCTGCTGGTGTTGGCCACGATGTTGCTGCTGGTGGGGGCCGTGCTGGGGGGCGGGGCGCTGCTGCACTTTCGCCGGGAGCGTACCAGCGTCCATCCGATCCGCCTGCAGCAGAGCCGGGTGCTGGTGACTCAGGGGGTCTATCGCATCAGCCGCAACCCCATGTATCTGGGGCTGCTGTGCTGGTTGCTGGCGCTGGCCTGCTATCTCGGGGGCCCCTGGGTCTGGTTCGGCCCGCTGCTGTTGCTGGGTTGGCTCACCCGCTTCCAGATCCTGCCGGAGGAGCGGGCCCTGCGCGCCCGTTTCGGTATCCCCTATGTGCAATACTGCCGCCGTGTGAGGCGCTGGTGCTGACAGCCAAACGACAAGAGGCCCGCAGTTGCGGGCCTCTTGTCGAGTAACGGAGAACCTTAAACCTTGGCGAGGTCAGTTTCGCCCAGGGGCGCAGTCTCTCCCAGGCTGTCTTCCGTCTTGGCCACCACGCTGGCGGCGATGGCGTTGCCCAGCACGTTGGTGGCGGAGCGACCCATGTCGAGGAAGTGATCGATGCCGAGCAGCAAGAGGATGCCGGCCTCCGGAATCTGGAACTGGTTCAGGGTGGCGGCGATGACCACCAGGGAGGCACGCGGCACCCCGGCCATCCCCTTGGAGGTGACCATCAGCAGTAGCAGCATGGTGATCTGCTGGGCCATGGAGAGCTCGATGCCATAGGCCTGAGCGATGAACATCACCGCGAAGGTGCAGTACATCATGGAGCCATCCAGGTTGAAGGAGTAGCCCATGGGCAGCACGAAGCTGGCGATGCGCTTGTCACAGCCGAACTTCTCCAGTCTGTCCAGGGTCTTGGGATAGGCGGCCTCGGAGCTGGCGGTGGAGAAGGCGAGCAGTATGGGCTCGCGGATCATGGCCAGCAGGGTCAGGATGCGACGGCGGATGAAGAGGCTGCCCATGGCGATGAGCAGCAGCCAGAGGCAGGCCAGGGCCAGGTAGAACTGGGCCATGAAGGTCCCATAGGTGGCGAGGATGCCGAGCCCTTCCTTGGCGACCATGGAGGCGATGGCACCAAACACCGCGAACGGCGCGAAGTTCATCACGTAGCCGGTCACCTTCAGCATGATCTCGGCGGCGCTGGCCATCAGCATCACCACCGGTTTGGCAGCATCTCCCAGGGCGGCGGCGGCCAGCCCGAAGAACAGGGAGAACACCACGATCTGCAGGATCTCGTTGGTGGCCATAGCCTCGATCACGCTCTTCGGGATGGCGTGGGTCACGAAGTCCTTGAGGGAGATGGCGGTAGCGGCCACGCCGGAGCTGGCGCCGTCATCGGGCAGGGAGAGGGAGAGGCCGACCCCGGGCTGCATCAGGTGCACCATCACCAGCCCCAGGGTCAGGGACATCAGGGAGGCCAGCATAAACCAGCCCAGGGTCTTGGCGCCGATGCGGCCCACGGTGCGGGTGTCGCCCATCTTGGCGATGCCGACCACCAGGGTAGTGAACACCAGGGGGGCGATGATCATCTTGATGAGGCGCAGGAAGATGTCGGTCAGCAGGGTGATGTCGCTGGCAAAGGTGGCGGCCTGGGTCGGGGCAAACAGGCGATAGCCTTGCCCGGTAACAATGCCAAGCAACATCGCAATGAGGATGGCAACGGTCAATTTGTTCATTTTCATGGGGGGACAGTCTCGATATGTGCAGTGCCTGTGCAGGTGGGAAGGGTGCCACCTCAGTCCGTTTTTGTGATCCGGGCCATGGAATCCTGACAGCCGGTATGCTGGCAGCATGCCTAATCACGGAGGGGAAATCCAGCGACTTATATCAGAACTTTATGTTGCAATTAGTTGTATGTGATATGGATCTTGTGAATTAATTATATTAATCGCTGTTTATTTTCATATTAGCCAGATAAATGGCTTCCAGACTCTGGTCGTCCAATGGGGCTTTTCCCAGAGAGAAGATCAGCAGTGCCGAGGTGCGGTGCTCTACCTGCATCTCGTCCATGAAGGTGTCGGGTTCGTACTCATCAAAGCCGAACTGGGGGCGGGTCGGGGTGATCCTGACCGCATCCCGCGACAGGGTCAGCGTCTGCACCTGCACCCAGGCGTACCCCTGCGCCAGCGCTATCTCCCCCGCCCGCTTGAGCGCATACTTGCGGGCCGTCTCCCTGTCCACCAGATCGTTGCCCACAAACTCCAACTGCCAGCGTGTCTCCCCGAGCCGGGACTGGGAGAAACCTGTCTGGCCGTTCCAGAAGGACTTTTCGCTGTCATAGGCGGTGGCGCAGCCGCCGAGCAGCAGCGAGCCGCACAGGGTGAGGGCGAACAAGAGGGGGGAGTTTGGTGACATGGTGCTGGCCCTTGGCTGAGAGGAAGTCACTACAGCACAACGCCGCCCACGAGACAATCGCCGGCCTGGGTACCGCCGGGGAGACAAAAAGAAAAGGCCTTGTCGTTTGACAAGGCCTTTCTCGGGGAATTTGGTCGGTGTGAGAGGATTCGAACCTCCGACCCTCTACACCCCATGCAGATGCGCTACCTGGCTGCGCTACACACCGACGGAGTCAGCTCGGCTGACGGGGAGGAAGTTTATGGAGATGCCCCGACCCTGTCAACAGGGGAAATCCCGGTTCGAGATCGTTTGCCTGCTTTGCGAGCAACTTCGGATCAAAGTGCGACCAGTCGCGCATTTTGTCGGCACCTCAGCGCCGTCTTGCATGAAAAACGGCCGCCCTGGTGGGCGGCCGTTTGGCGTGAGTGACAGGCGTCGCTCTCAAGCAGGGATCAGCGGTTGAAGGTCAGTCGCTTGCCCAATACCTGATCGGTGACCTGACCGTTCTGCCAGGCGATCTGGCCGTTGACCAGGGTCATCTCTATGGTGCTCTGGAAGCGGTAGCCGTTGAACGGGGACCAGCCGCACAGGTAGAGCAGGTTGCTGTCGTTGACCACATAGGGCTTGCCGAGATCCAGCAGCACCAGATCCGCGAAGTAGCCCTCGCGGATATAGCCGCGATCCTGCACCTGGAAGCGCTCGGCCACCGCGTGGGAGGTCTTCTTGACGATGGTCTCGAGGCTGAACACGCCGTTGTGGTAGAGCTCCAGCAGCGCCTGCAGGGAGTGCTGCACCAGGGGTACGCCGGACGGCGCCTTGAAGTAGCTGTTCTGCTTCTCTTCCCAGGTGTGGGGGGCGTGGTCGGTGGCGATGATATCGAGCACGTCGTTGCGCACTGCATCCAGCAGGGCGTGCTGGTCGGCGGCGCTCTTCACCGCCGGGTTGCACTTGATCTGGCTGCCCAGGGTGTCGTAGTCCGCCTCGTTGAAGAACAGATGATGGACGCACACCTCGGCGGTGATGTTCTTGTCCTTGAGATCCTTCAGATCCGGGGTGGCAGTGAAGAGCGACAGCTCCTTGGCCGTGGTCAGGTGCAGCACGTGCAGCTTGGCGCCGTACTGCTTGGCCAGGGAGACCGCCATGCTGGAGGATTTGTAGCAGGCGTCGGCGCTGCGGATGCGGCCGTGCTCGCGCATGGGCACATCTTCGCCCCACTTGGCGCGGGCCTCGTCTTCCAGCACCTTGATGGAGGGGGTGTCCTCGCAGTGGGTGACGATCATCACCGGGCTCTCGCGGAAGATGGCCGCGAGTGTCTCCTGGTTGTCCACCAGCATGTTGCCGGTGGAGGCCCCCATGAAGATCTTGATGCCGCAGGACTGTTTGGGATCGAGTTTCTTGATCTCTTCCAGGTTGTCGTTGGTGGCACCCAGGTAGAAGCTGTAGTTGGCGGCGGCGGAGTTGGCGGCTATCTGGTATTTGGCTTCGAGGGCATCGATGGTGGTGGTCTGGGGATTGACGTTGGGCATTTCCATGAAACTGGTGGTGCCACCGGCGACGGCGGCCCGGGATTCACTGGCGATGGTCCCCTTGTGGGTCAGGCCAGGCTCCCGAAAGTGCACCTGATCATCGATCATCCCGGGGATGAGGTGACGGCCTGCGGCATCGATCACCACGGCATCGGGGGCGCTGATGTCCGGGGCGATGCGGGCGATCCGCTCACCTTCGATCAAGACGTCGGAGGCATAGATGCGGCCTTCGTTGACCAGGGTGGCATTCTTGATAAGCAATTTGTTCATGGGGGGTTCCAGTTCCTTTGCCGATAATCCGGGGTCATAATATCGCAAACTGCACTTTCTCTGTAGCAAGGCCTGAGTAATGAAGTTATTTGTTAGAGATTTGACTGTGATCGATTCGAGCTATTTGTGCGAGCGTCGCGGCATGGTGGGCGAGAGCTGGTTGGTGGACATCGAGATGAGCGGCGAGCTCAACGAGATGAGTATGCTGCTGGATTTCGGGCGGGTGAAGAAGCTCATCAAGTCGATCATCGATGAAGAGGTGGATCACAAGCTGCTGGTGCCGGCCGAATGCCCCCTGGTCCATGTCCACGCTCTGGACAACGACGAGAGCACAGTGGATCTGCTGCGCCCGGGTCGCTCCATCCACCTGCGCTGCCCGACCCAGAGCTTTGCCTTCATTCCCGCCTCCCAGGTGGACAAGGAGTCGGTGACCCGCTATCTGCTGGCGGTGCTGGCCAAGCGGTTGCCGGGCAACATCAAGGATCTCTCCCTGACCCTGCGCCAGGAGAAGATCGAGGGCGCCTTCTACCACTACAGCCATGGCCTGAAGAAGCACGACGGCAACTGTCAGCGCATCGCCCACGGCCACCGCTCTCCGGTCGAGATCGAGGTGGATGGGGTGCGCAACGAGGAGCTGGAGCTGAACTGGGCCGAGCGCTGGGCCGACATCTACCTCGGCACCCTGGAGGACAAGGTGGCCCTCTCCGAGCTGGCGTTGAGCGAGCTGGCCAAGGCCCATCTGGGGGAACACCACCTGGGCTTCAAGTACGTGGCGCCCCAGGGGCTGTTCCAGCTCGCCATGCCTGCCGCCGAAGTGGAGATGATCGACACCGACACCACCATAGAGTTGCTGGCCCACCATATCGCCCGCGAGGTGAAAAAGCAGGTGGGGGACAAGTTCGTCAAGATTGTCGCCTATGAAGGGGTTGGCAAGGGGGCCATCGCCTACGCCTGATCTCCCTGCAAGCCGCCATAAAAACGAGGCCCCGCATCTGCGGGGCCTCGTCGTTTCACAGCCATGGCTCTGGGTGTCAGGCGCTGAGCCGGAAGCGCTGCACCAGACCCTCCTGCTGCTCGGCTAGGCTGTCGAGTTGCTGACTGGTCTCGGCGACCCGCTCTATGCCCTGATAGTTGAGATCCGAGATATCGGAGATGCGGTTGAGATTGGTGGCGATGTCGGCGCTGGTGGCCTGCTGCTGCTCGGCGGCGGAGGCTATCTGGCTCGACATGTCGCTGATGAGCACCACTATGCCCTGCACCTCCTCCATGGCGTTGTTGGCCTGGGAGCTCTGATCCATGCAGCTGTCCATCTCGCGGGAGCACTCCTGCATCACGTTGACCGCTCGGGCGACCCCCTGCTGCAGGTTCTCGATCATGGTCTGGATTTCGCTGGTGGACTGGGCGGTACGACCGGCCAGGTTGCGCACCTCGTCGGCCACCACCGCAAAACCGCGGCCCTGCTCGCCGGCACGGGCCGCTTCGATGGCGGCGTTCAGCGCCAGCAGGTTGGTCTGCTCGGCGATGCCGCGGATGACGTCGAGGATGTTGCCAATCTGGCCGCTCATGGCACTCACGTCGCCGATCACCTTGCCGGTCTGCTGCAGCTTGCCCGCCAGCTGGTGGGTGGTGGTGATGTTGCCAGCCATCACCTTGCGCCCCATCTGTGAGGCCTTCTCCACGTCCTGTACCCGCTCCAGGGTCTGGTTGGCGGCTTGGGCCACTTCCCGCACCGAGGCTTCCATCTGGGTCATGGCGGCGGCGACCGAGGCGGTCTCCTGGCGCTGTTTCTCCAGATCCGCCCGCACCGCTTCGGTGGTGTGGCGGTTGTCGTGGGCGGCGCTGTTGAGCTGGGTCGAGGCCTGGGAGAGTTGTCTGAGCACGTCTCCCATCTGCTGGATCAGCAGGTTGATCTGGCTGCCGAGCTGGCCGAATTCGTTCTGGCTCTTGAAGCCGACCCGCTGGGTCATGTCACCCTGTGTCACCTCGGTCAGTACCCGCAGCAGTTCCTTGAGGGGGCGGCGGATGGCCTTGCCGAGGGTAAAGGCCACCAGGATGGCGACGAAGATGGCGATGGCGATGCTGATCCCCTGGGTCAGGGTGCTCTGGGTCTGCACCCGATCAGAGGCGCGGATGCTGGCGTTCATCAACTGCTGGCTCTGGGTTGTGATCCCCTCCAGCTTGTTCTGGATGCTGACGATGAGCTGGCTCGCTTGCTTGCTCTGCTCGCGCATGGTCTGCTGCTGCTTCATCAGCGCCAGGTATTGGGCGAGTACCCCTTCATTGGCCGTGGTGTCGCGCACGAAGCCATGGACGTAGTGGCCCATGTTGTTGTCAAAGTCCTTGAGCTCCCCCTGGAGATCCTTGATGGTGCTGTTGAAGCCCTCGATCTGCATCTTGTTGCGCTTGAGCGCCGCTTCGATGGGGGCGGGGATGCTCTGGTTGAGGGCATCCATGGTGGAGAGCTCGATGGCGGAGAGCTTGGTGGTCAGGGTCTCGGAGAGCATCTTGATGAAGCTGTCGTCGACGGTCACCATCATGTCCCCCAGGTTCTTCTTGAACTGGGGCAGGCTGACCTGGAACTGGCCCTTGGCCTGGTTGACCTTGTGCAGCCGGGTGAGCAGGGCCTCGTGCTCGGTGGGCAGGGTCTGGGTCAGTTGCAGGTAGTCAGTCACCAGCTTGCCGAGGGCTGTCATCTCCCCCTGCAATTCGGGGTGCGCCGCCACCTGCTGCCTGAGGGTCGTCAGCATCTTGTCGACCTGACCCTTGGCTTGCTGCAGCTCGGCCACTTCCGCCGGCAGTTGCTTGGGATCCTGCTCGGTCAGCACGTCGGTGAGCCACTTGTTGGCGCTGAGCAGGCTGATCTGGGTCTGGCTGCTGGCGATCACCAGCGGCATGGACTCTTGTGTTACCTGATCCAGGGCATCGTTGAGTTCGCTCTGGCCGCGAAAGGTCAGTACCGCACTGGCGACCATGACGGCGACCAGGATGGCAAAGCCCAGATAGACTCTCTGTAAGATCGAGAGGTCTGACATTGTTTGTTTCATTATTGTCCCGCTGTCTATGCAAAAGTCCCTTGCCTGAGTACCCCGTCCCTTTGGTACCCTGCATGCCCAGATGGGGATGCCACTGGGGTACTCGGGACGTCATCCTCACTATCGGTATTCTTCACAATAACTGAAGGGATTGGGACAACGGCTGTGTCAAATGTCGGCTTGTGTCACACTTGGCGGGCTGTGGCGACATTTTTGGGAGTCGCTTGAGTTTTGCATTGAATTTTCTTTTTCATATAAAGGAGTTACCCATGGCGCAAGAAACCATTTTCAGCAAAATCATCCGCAAGGAGATCCCCGCCGACATCCTTTATCAAGACGATCTGGTGACCGCGTTTCGGGACATCCAACCCAAGGCCAAGACCCACATCCTGATCGTGCCCAACGTGCTGATCCCCACGGTCAACGACGTGGAAGTGGATCACGAGCTGGCGCTCGGCCGGATGTTCACCGTGGCCCGCAAGCTGGCGGCCGAGGCCGGGATCGCCGAGGACGGCTACCGCCTCATCATGAACTGCAACCGCCACGGCGGGCAGGAGGTCTACCACATCCACCTGCACCTGGTGGGTGGCCAGCCGCTGGGACCCCTGCTCAGCCTGTGATGCGTCCCGCCTCATTGACCGGCCTGCTGTTGGCCGGTCTGCTGCTGGGGGGCTGCGCCTCCCGCTGGCAAGACCTCTTCGTCTCCTATTCCGATCAGATGGTCCCCTTGCGCAACCAGCTGCTGCTGGGTCATGCCGCCGAGGCGCTGCCGAAGGTGCATGAGTCGGCTCCGGGTGACGACACCTATGTGCTGGATCAGCTGGAGAGAGGGCGCATCGCCTGGCTGGCGGGTCAGGACGGGGCCAGCAAGCAGGGCTTTGCCGCTGCCGACAGCCGCCTCGTCTGGGAAGACAATCAGGCCCAGTACCGCCTGAGCCGGGGTCTGGCCCAGGCGGGCAGCCTGCTCACCAACGATCAGACCATGGCCTACCGGGCGCCGGACTACGAGCGCACCATGCTGCACCACTATCTGGCGCTGAACTACCTGCAACGGGGGGATGCCGAAGGGGCCCTGGTGGAGGTGCGCCGCGCCAACCAGGTGCAGGAGCGGGCGCTCAAGGCGCGGGCCGGCGAAGTGCGCAAGGCCAAGGAAGAGAGCGAAGAGGCCGAGGCAGATGGGAATATGCGCCAGCTGATGTCGCGTGGGGCACCCGAACTCGATCGCCTGATAGGTCAGGTGAAGAACGGTTTCCAGAATGCCTATACCTTCTATTTCTCCGGCGTGCTCTACGAGGCGGCCGGGGATCTCAACGACGCCTGGGTCGACTATCAGCGCGGCTACCAGATAGCGCCGGACAACCAGAGCCTGCAGGATGCCTTGCTGCGCCTGGCGCGGCTTCGCGGCTCCGCGGACGAGCTCAGGGAGACAGAGAAAAAGGTGGGCCGCAAGGCGCCGCCGCTGGTCAAGGATCAGGGCCAGCTGGTGGTGCTGTTTGAAGATGGCCTGATCCCGGCGCGGCGGGAGATCTTCCTGCCGCTGCCGATCTCCACCTCCAGCGGCGATTTTCGTACCTTTACCGTGGCGGTACCCTATTACGACAACAGGGCCAGCGACACTGGCCCGCTGACGGTGTCGGCGGGCAAACAGGCCGGGCGGACCAGCTCGCTGGTGCAACTCGAGGCGCTGGCGGCCAAGGATCTGCAGGAGCGGCTGCCCGGCATGCTGACCCGGCAGGCGCTGCGGCTGGTGGCCAAGGAGCAGGTGCGACGCACCGCCGCCAAGGAGGGGGGGGATGTGGGCAACATCCTGGTGGGCATCTTCAACACCCTCTCGGAGCGGGCCGATACCCGCAGCTGGCTGACCCTGCCCGCCGAGGCATCGAGCTGGCAGGGAATGCTGCCGGCCGGAGAGGTGCAACTCCAGCTGGGGGCGGGCAGCGCCATGCGTACACTGCCGCTTACCGTGCACGGCGGGCGCACCACGCTAGTGTGGGTGCAGCGCCTTGGCAACCGCCTGACTACCCGGGTGATGCCCCTATGAGTGCCCGTTCGGGCGAGATCACACACTGACCGGTTCGGCCCCCTGGCCACCGGCAAGGAGCACAAGATGAAAGCACATGGCTTGGCCCTCGGGCTGGTACTGCTGCTGGCGGGCTGCGCCACCAATACCTCCGGCGTGGCGCTCTATGGCGCGGCCGGGGCGGCGGCGGTGCAGGAGCAGCATCAAGATGTCAACGTCACCCTGACCGAGCTGAGCCGCCGCGAGCAAAATGGCCTGCTGCAGGTCAACGTGGCCGCCGCCAGCACCCAGCGCGGCGATAACCGGCTGCAATACCTGTTCTATTGGTATGATGACGCCGGGCAGGAGGTGGCCAGTGATGGCCGCGGCTGGACCCCGCTCAAGCTGCACGGCTACCAGACCCGCACCCTGTCCGCCCTGGCGCCGAGCCCGGCAGCCCGGGGCTACCGGATTTACGTACGCGAAGTGATTGAGGAATCGAACTGATGAGAATGAACCATGCCCTGCTGATACTGACCGGCACCCTGCTGCTCGGCGGCTGTTCCAGCACCACCGTCAGCTATGGCGACGCGACCGAGACCGAGACGGTGACCGTGGATTACGGCTCGAGCGATTTGCAGGCCATCGCCGACAAGATGGCGGACTCCATGCTGGCCTCACCGGCGACCTCCGAGATCACTGCCGGCGGTCGTCCCGTGATGTTCATGGACTCCATCCGCAACAAGACCTCGGAGCACATCGACACCGAGGCCATCACAGACACCTTGCGCACCAAGCTGCTGCGCTCCGGCAAGTTCCGCTTCGTTGACATGAGCAAGGTGAGCGCGGTCAAGCAGCAACTCGAGCACCAGCAGGGCAGCGGCATGGTGGATCCCGCCACCATGGTGCGCCTTGGCAAGCAGACCGGCGCCCGCTACATGGTCTATGGCAACCTCGCCAGCATCGTCAAGGACAACGGCAAGGTGAAGGACGTCTACTACCAGATGACCATGAACCTGATGGATCTGGAGAATGGCGAACTGCTGTGGGCCGATCAGAAAGAGATCCGTAAGCAGGCGAAGACCTCCACCTTTGGCTGGTGAGGCGACCCGGCAGCAAGGGGATCTGGCGGAGCTGACCCTGCTGGCCAGCCTGCCGGCCCCCTGGAACCAGGGGCGCCTTGAGCCGCTGGCGAGCGGCCTGACCAACGGCAACTACCGGCTGCACCTGCCCTCGGGGCAACGCGCCTTCCTGCGGCGCGGCCACCCGGATCCGGTGCGTCTCGGTATCGACAGGGCCACCGAGTGGCAGCTCTATCAGGGGGCCGTGGGGGAGGGGCTGGCCTTGCCCTGTTATCACAGTGAACCCGCCAGCGGCCTGATGCTGCTGGCGTGGTGCGACGAGCCGAACTGGGCCGCCGCGCCGCCGCCCCTGGCGGCGCAACCCCCCTTGCTGGCCGCAGTGCTGAGGCGCTTACACCGGCTGCCGCTGCCCGCCGTGGTGATGGCGGTGCGAGCCCACAGCGCCGGCTATCGCGACCGCCTGGCCCGGGTGCCCGCCTGGTTGCCGGCGCTGGAGCGGGCCCTGCTCGCGAGCCGCGAGCCGGACGACTGCTGGCTCCCTTGCCATCATGATCTCAATCCGGCTAACTTGTTGGGCCATAGACCCTGGGTCATCGACTGGGAGTATGGCGCCGCCGGTCACCCGGGCTTCGAGCTGGCCAGCATCCAGCGCACCCATGGTTGGAGTGATGAGCTGCGGTGCCAGTTGGAGAGCTGCTATCTTGAAGGCAGGGGAGGCGCTCATAAGCTGCTCAATACCAAAGGATTCCAGGCCGAAGCCTTCCTGCCCTGGGTCGATTACATCGGCCTGCTGTGGGCATTGCTGATGGCGGAGCAGCAACCCGGGCCCGATTATCAGGCCCTCATCGACATGAACCGCCAGCGCCTGGAGTGAGTCCGGGCAGAGGCCATGGCGCGACGCTTATTTTCTACGAATTGGAGGCATGCATGGTGACCAGATTCTCATGGCGTCAACCCCGCAGCTGGAGCCTGCTGCTGCTCTGCCTGCTGCTGACCGGCTGCGCGACCCGGGTGATCTACTACTGGCTCGATTCGGCCATCGTCTGGCAACTGGACGACTACTTCTCGCTGGACCGCAGTCAGAAGACCCTGCTGGACAGGGAGGTCAAGGGGCTGATGGCCTGGCATCGCCAACACGAGCTGCCCATCTATGCCCGGGATCTCGATGCCCTGGCCAAGGCGGTGGCCAGCCCCATGACCCCGGCCCAGGTCACCCTGCATCTGGACCGCACCCAGGCCAGCCTGACCCGCACCCTGGAGAACGCCATTCCCCGCACCGTGCGCCTCGCCAGCACCCTGACCGATGCCCAGGTGGCGCGCTTCATGACCGATAGAGTGAAACGCCAGCAGGAGCGCCAGCATGACTTCGCCACCGAGTCCAAGACGCAGATGCTCAAGGAGTTTCGGGAGAAGATGAACGAGCGGCTGGTGTTCTGGATTGGCAAGGTGAAGCCGGCCCAGGAGCCGCTCATTGCCCAATGGGCCGAGTGGCAATACGAGATGATGCCCCCCTGGCTGGAGTTCCAAGAGGCTTGGACCAAGGAGCTGGCGCGGCTGATGAAGCAGCGCCAGGATCCGGACTTCGGCAAGGAGCTGACCCGCCTGCTGCAACAGGGGGATGGACTCATGGATGGCCGCTTCACCGGCTACACCGACCAGTCCCGCCAGCGCACCATCCAGTGGCTCAGCGACCTCAGCCAGTCGATGGATCTCTCCCAGCGCGCCCACCTCTACACCCTGCTCAAGGACTATGCCGAGGACTTCGAGGCCATGATCCGCAGCCGCTGATTGACAGGATCCGCGCCGCAAGGGCGGCAGGCGTCATGGCCTGCCGCCCTTGTCCTTGTAGGGGGGCTATGGTAGTTTGCCCTTTCTATTATTCGGGAATTAACTTTTTGAGCCTGCTGGACAAAGTGAAACTGGCGGCGATGACCCTGCTCATCGCGCTCACTCTGCTGCTCTCTACCGTCTCGGTGGAGGGGCTCAAGGCACCCGCTTCCCAGCACGCCGCCCAGCTGATGGGGGAGGCCGCGGACTCCACCGACGGCGCCCGGATCCAGCACGGCGCCAGCGACAGCGACGACGGTGTCGTCAAGTTCGTTGGCTCCCACCAGAATCACCTGCTGCGCCTCGAGCACTCCCTGAGCCGGGATCATCAGCCTGGCCGCGTGGTCTACGAGCTCGTCATGAGCTGGGCCCAGCAGGGGATCCTGCTGCTGCTGTGCGGCCTGCTGCTCTACGCCGCCCTCTGCTACCCGAGGACGAGCTTTCGCGATCACTTCGCCAGCATTCACCGGCACCGCCTGCAGCGTCGTCACCTGCAATACCGCTTCTCCCAGAGCTTCCTCGCCTGACCCCGATGGGGTCAGTCTGCCTGCTGTTGCCTCATCTTCTCTCTGTTGCTGTTCATTTTTAGTGAACGGCTAGGCTGTCTTGTTTCATTTTTTTGCACGGTGCGACCCGGCGTCGTCCCTTGCGCTCGCCTGACAGAGGCCGATTTCATGAGAAAAAAGAGTCATACCATACTGAACCGCATGAGCCTGTGGCAGTACGCCCTGCAGCTGCTGATGCTGGTCACCTTCGCGTTTTATTCCCTGCCCACCTTCTTCGGTGAGCAGCCCTCCCTCGGCCTCCATGGCCAGTCTCGCCTGAGCGGGGCGCAGCAGCGCCTGCTGCAGGAGCACCAGATAGCGCCCCAGCTGCAGATCGAGCAGAAGGAGCGGGCCCTGCTGGTGTTCGCCACCCAGGCCGAACAGCAGCGGGCCAAGCAGTTGCTGGAGCAGCAGGGGGTGGACAGCGCCGCCCTCACCCTGGAGTTTCACTCCAATGCTCCGACCTGGATAAGCCAGCTCGGCGCCGATCCCATCAAGCTCGGGCTGGACTTGCGCGGCGGCTCCCAGCTGCTGATCGGGGTCGACGTGGATTTTGTCATCGACAACCAGACCAAGAACCTGGTGGATACCCTGCGCACCCGCTTCCGCGAGGCCAACCTGCGCGGCGCCAGCGTGATGCGCACCGCCCAGGGATCCGTGGCCGTCACCCTGCCGGACGTCGCCGGGCAGGAGGGCTGGCTCAATGTCATCAAGGAGAGCGCCGGCACCCGTCAGGATCAGTGGACCCTCTCCCGCTCCGGCAATGAGCTCAAGCTGGTACTGAGCGACGCAGAGCGCACCCTGCTGGTGAACAACGCCGTGACCCAGAACCTGTCGATCCTCAAGAAACGGATCAACGAGCTCGGCATCGTCGAGGCCTCGGTCCAGCGTCAGGGTCAGGACGGCATCCGCATCGAGCTGCCCGGGGTGCACAACCCCAAGCAGGCGAAAGAAGTGATAGGCGCCACCGCGTCCCTGGCCTTCTACGAGGCCAAGGCCGACAGCCGCTTCTTCATGGCGGATCGCAACGGCCAGGCGGTCGGTCTGGCCCGCAACCCGGTGCTGAGCGGCGAGCACATCGTCGATGCCCGCGCCAACATGGGGGAGATGGGCCAGCCCCAGGTCAACATAGTGCTCGACACCCTGGGTGGCAGCAAGATGAACCAGTTCAGCCGCCAGCACGTGGGCAAGCCCATGGCCACCGTCTTCACCGAGTACAAGACCAACGCCGAGGGCCGGCTTCGGGCCAAAAGTGAGGTGATCAACGTCGCCACCATACAGACCGCCCTTGGCAACCAGTTCCGCATCACCGGGATTGGCAGCCTGCCAGAGGCCCAGGAGCTCGCCATGCTGCTGCGGGCCGGCGCCCTCACCGCGCCGCTCAAGATCCTGGAGGAGCGTTCGATCGGCCCGACCCTGGGCCTGCAGAACATAGAGGCGGGCTTCACTGCCCTGGCGTTCGGCATGGCGGGCATGATGCTGTTCATGATGGCCTGGTATCGCAAGTTCGGCTGGGTCGCCATCACGGCGCTCATCGGCAACCTGCTGATGCAGGTGGGGATGCTGGCGGTGCTGCCGGGGGCCGTGCTGACCCTGCCCGGGATTGCCGGCCTGGTGCTGACGGTGGGCATGGCGGTGGATACCCATGTGCTGATCTTCGAGCGGATCAAGGACAGGCTGCGGGAGGGGGGAAGCCTGGCCAACGCCATCGATTTTGGCTATCGCTCGGCGTTTCGCACCATCTTCGATGCCAACATCACGACGCTCATCTGCGCCGTGGTGCTCTACGCCATCGGCTCCGGGCCGCTGCAGGGCTTCTCCATCACCCTGATCCTGGGGCTCATCTCCAGCATGGTGACCGGCATCTGGGGCACCCGCGCCATCATCAACCCCTTGTGGGGCAACAGCCGCGCCAAGCTGCTGAGGGTATGACCATGACCGATCCCCATTGCCTGCGTCATCGCACCGCGCGTCCGAGCCAGCTCCGCGCCACTCGCTTCCCTGTGGGAAGCCTGCACCAACTGTCGAGGGAAGAAGAATGCTGAGAATGATCATTGCCATGGGCCTGACTCGCTGGCGTTACATCGGGATGTGGGCCTCGGCGCTGCTGACGGTGGCGAGCATCGCCGTGCTCGCCATCAACGGGCTCTCCCTCGGGCTCGACTTCACCGGCGGCATACTGCTGGAGTTTCGCATCCAGACCCTGAAGGAGGCCCACGAGCTCAACGCCCTGCTGAGCGCTCCTCTGGCCGGGGCGGTGGAGCTGCACGGCGCCGGTGTGCCCGGTGAATGGCTCATCAAGCTGCCTCCCCACGAGTTGCCCTGGGCGGCGGAGGATCTCGCGACCATGCTGGGGCAGCAACTTGCCCTGCCGGTGGAGCTGCTGCGCACCACCATAGTCGGCCCCCAGGTGGGCGCCGAGCTGTTCCAGCAGGGGATGCTGGCGGTGCTGGTGGCCTCCTTGGCCATTTCCGCCTACCTGGCGGTGCGCTTCGAGTGGCGCCAGGCCATCGGCATCCTGGTGTCTGTGCTGCACGACGGTCTGGTGGCCCTGGGGCTGCTGGCGCTGTTCAACATCGAGTTCGACCTCAACGTCATCGCCGGACTGATGGCGGTGATCGGCTACTCGCTGAACGACAGCATCGTCATCTCGGACCGGCTGCGGGACCTGCTCGGTTCGCGCACCCAGATGGGGATCCACGAGTGTTCCGATGTGGCCATCAAGGCCACCTTCAGTCGCACCATGATCACCTCGGGCACCACATTGTTCACCGTAGGGGCCCTGCTGCTGTTCGGTGGCGACGCCCTGTTCGGCTTCTCCTTCACCCTGTTCGCCGGCATCCTGGTGGGCACCATCTCCTCCATCACGGTTGCTTCCACTGTGCAGGAGCTGCTGGGGCTCTCGCCCCAGGCCTACCAGAAAAAAGAGGAGGAGCTTGTGGAGGCGGCCTGATGCCCTTGACACATCCTGCATGCAGAACGGGCCCTCGGGCCCGTTTTTGTATCTCTGTGGCTCGGCTAGAAGCCGGAGCCAGGTTGGCGCAAAAACTCGGTTTCTTCCGGGGTGCTGGTGCGCCCCAGGATGGCGTTGCGATGGGGAAAGCGGCCAAAGCGCTGGATGATGGCCTGATGGCGGCGGGCGAAGTCGGCGAACCCCTCGAAGGTTTCCCGGGCAGGGCCGCCCGCCTGCTCGGCCGCCAGCGCCTCGAACAGGGCCACGCTTCTGGCCTGCTGCTCCCGGGACTCCGCATGCTCCAGGGGCAGGTAGAAGAAGACCCGTGCCAGCGGGGAGAGGGCCTTGTCCGCGCCGAGGGACAACCCCTTGAGGCAGAGATCCCGGGCCTTGGCGTCCTGGGCAAAGGCCGCCGGCGTGGCGCGATGGATGTTGCGCGGCAACTGGTCCAGCAGCAGGATCAGCGCCAGCCTGCCGACCGGGACCTCGGCCCAGTGGGCGAGTTCGCCCTCGGCGGCGTCCTCTGCCAGCTCGCCAAAGCGGTGCGTCAGCAGCGCGTCCGTCTCGCCGCTCTTGCCCCACCAGAGGGGGGCTTGCCGGGTGGCGCGGGGGGCGTCATCGGCGTCATCGCCAAACCAGAAGTCGAACAGAGGTTGCCAGGGTTGCATGGGAACTCCTTGGGCCGTTGGCCTTCAGGTGGAACAAGGCCGATTGACCCTGTCATGGGGGGCTGCCGAAAGGGCGGCTTCTCGCTACACTGTGCCATCTTTTGCACGAAATGCGGAACCCCAGATGAGCAAGGTCGTCGCCAGGCCACCTGCCCGAGGGGGTCTCACCACTGATATAAGGAATGTTTGATTATGGCCGGAACCAGTCTGTTGGCCCTGCTCGACGATATCGCCAGCGTGCTCGATGACGTGGCCCTGATGACCAAGATGGCGGCCAAGAAGACCGCCGGGGTGCTGGGGGACGATCTCGCCCTCAACGCGGAGCAGGTCTCCGGGGTGCGGGCCGAGCGGGAGCTGCCGGTGGTGTGGAAGGTGGCCAAGGGCTCGTTTCGCAACAAGCTGATCCTGGTGCCCGCCGCCATCGCCATCAGCGCCCTGATCCCCTGGCTCATCACCCCCTTGCTGATGCTGGGGGGCGCCTACCTCTGCTTCGAGGGGGCCGAGAAGCTGGCCCACAAGTTCCTGCCCCACCACAGCGGCGACACGGCCTCGGCGGTGGAGGCGCTTCCGGACGATCTGGAGGCCTTCGAGCAGCAGAAGATAAAGGGGGCCATTCGTACCGACTTCATCCTCTCCGCCGAGATCATCGTCATCGCCCTCGGCACGGTGCAGGGCTCGAGCCTGGGCCTGCAGATCGCCGTGGTGGCGGGCATCGCCCTGCTGATGACGGTGGGGGTCTACGGCCTGGTGGGGCTCATCGTCAAGCTCGACGACATCGGCCTGCACCTGCTGCAAAAACCCGATGCCGGCGCCTTGCGCCGGGCGGTGGGCCGGGGGCTCTTGGTGACGGCGCCCCGGCTGATGCACCTGCTGGCGCTGGTTGGCACCATCGCCATGTTCATGGTCGGCGGCGGCATCCTGGTCCACGGCTGGCCCTTTGCCCATCACCTGATCGAGGGGGTGGCCGGCAGCCTGGCCCCCCTGGCCGGGGGGGCCGTGCTGGCCGCGGTGACGCCGACCCTGCTGAGCGCCCTGGTGGGGGTAGTGGCGGGTCTGCTGCTGGTGCTGGCCATGACCCTGGTGGGCAAGCTGACCCCCGCGAAACAGTAGCGCCGCCGCTCAGGAATCGTCCCCTGCCGACAGGGGCCGTCGCAGGTCTGATCTGCGGTCTGTTGCCCAGAATGGGGGCTAGGCAAGTGCCAGCCCCCTTCGTACTATTTGGCGGCCACTGCCCACAGAGGCGGGGCGCCCACATGGACGCAAACAGACAAGGACAGTTATGACCAACACCCTTTGGCAGGATGATCACATCTATGCCGCCCCCGATTGCCCTGCCATCGACGCCGACTTCCAGTGCGCCGCCGAGGGCCTGATCGAGATCGCCAGTCTGCTGGCCAGCCTGCCAGCGACCCGGGAGATCAACCCCTTGCGCCACCTGCTGAGGGCCATTCGCCGCCAGGCCAACGCCGTGAGGAAACAGGCCTGGAACAGCCAGGCCTTCGCCTACAACCGGCTCAGCCGCAACGGCCGCGACGAGGCCGCCCGGGTGCTGCTCTCCCGTGGCCAGCAGTTGCAGGCGACCCTGGCTCAGCTCATCAAGCCGGTGACCCTGTTCTGGCTGAACGCGCCCGAGGAGCAGGTGCGGGCCCTGCTGCAGGATCCCGAGCTGTTCGAG
This sequence comes from Aeromonas media, assembly GCF_020423125.1. NCBI lineage: Bacteria > Pseudomonadati > Pseudomonadota > Gammaproteobacteria > Aeromonadales > Aeromonadaceae > Aeromonas > Aeromonas media. The sequence continues at coordinate 2,730,744 of NZ_CP075564.1, read as the reverse complement.
CTGGCCTACCTCATTCGCCACGATCGCCGGTTGCAGGATCAGACCCTCTCCCTCGAGAGCGAGCAGCTGATCGAGGGGCTGGCGGTGGACGGCCTGCAGGCCTGGGGGGATCTCTACGACAGCCTGGTGGGCAGGCTCAGCCCCAGGGTGGAGGGCGAGGCCATGGGGCTGGCCCAGGCGGACAATCTGCTCTCACACCCGGACAGGGCACGGCGTGCCCACGCCTGGCATGGCATTCAGGCCGCCTGGGCCGCAGAGCAGGAGACGGTGGCCGCCATCCTCAACGCCATCAACGGCTGGCGCAACGAGATCGCCGCCCAGCGTGGCAAGGCGCGCCGGCTCGATGCCCTGGACGTCTCCTGCCACCAGAGTCATATCGAGCGCAGAACGCTGGAGACCCTGATGGGGCAGGCCGAGGCCCACAAGGAGCTCGGCAGGCGGGCCCTGCGGGCCATGGCCAGCGCCCAGGGAATCGACGATTTCGCCCCCTGGGATCTCTATGCCCCGCCGCCCGCCGCGGCGCAGATAAGGCTTGGCTTCGGACAGGCACTGACGCTGGTGGCCGAGGCCTTCGCCGCCTTCGATCCCGAGATGGGGGCCTTCGCCCGCATGATGGCGGATCGGGGCTGGATCGATGCCGCACCGAGCGACAACAGGCGCAGCGGCGCCTATTGCACCGAGTATGCCGACCCCGCCGAGCCCCGGGTGTTCCTCACCTTCGAGGGCACCATGGACAACGTCATCACGCTCGCCCACGAGCTCGGGCACGCCTGGCACAGCTGGCTGCTGCGAGACCTTCCGCTGGAGCAGCGGGACTACCCCATGACGCTGGCCGAGACCGCCTCCCTGTTTGCCGAAGCCCTGGTGCGCGACGCGCTGCTCGCGCGCTCGCAGACCCGCGAGCAGCGCCTGGACATCGCCTGGATGGACGGGGAGCGGGTCGTGAGCCTGCTGCTCGACATCCCCTCCCGCTTCCACTTCGAACGGGCGCTGGTGGCAGGTCGGACCGAGGGGTATCTGGGGGCGGGCCAGCTGAGGGCCATGATGAAATCCGCAAAGCAGCAGTGGTATGGTGACACCCTCAGCCAATATGACGAGCTGTTCTGGGCCAGCAAGAGCCACTTCTCCATTGCCGAGTTCGGGTTCTACAACTACCCCTATCTGTTTGGCTACCTGTTCAGCCTGGGGCTCTATGCCCAGAAGGCGCGGGTTGGCGCCGACTTCGTGCCAGCCTATCGGGCGCTGCTCGCCGACACCGGCCGCATGAGCGCCGAGAGCCTGGTGGAGAAGCACCTGGGGGTCGACATTCGGGAACCTGCGTTCTGGGAGGAGAGTCTGCGCTATGTCGAGGAGGTAGTCAGCCGCCTCGAGTGGCTGGTGTAGCCGCCCGCATTTGATCCGGCTGGTGTCGCAGCCAGCCTTGGTATTTCTGTTCGTGGCCCTGGGGCCACCCCTGTTTCACGACGGGCCGGACCCGTCTCTGACAATGAGCGTTCGATGCAACAACGAGTCTACCCACAGCAGTGGCAAAATCAGCACATCTACCCCTCCCTCGACAGCTGCGTGCTGGAGGCGGACATGAGCCTGGCTCGCGCCAGCCTGGCGGAATTGAGCGGTTTTATCGAGGGATTGGCCGGGGTGCAGGGTAACCAGCCGGCCCGGCAGGACTTCCTGCGGGAGGTACGCCTGCGGGCCCGGCGCATCCGCGAAATAGGCTGGAACATCGCCGTGCTGGCCGCCTGCACGGGGAGCCAGGACGCCCGGGATCCCCTGGCCAAGCAGTTGGCCTCCCGCGCCCGGGCCCTCAATGCGGACTTGTTCAAGACGCTGGCTCCCATCGAAGATCTGATGCTGGGGCTGCCCGAGGCCGAGTTCGAGCAGCTGATGCAGGACCCCCTGCTCGGGGAGGAGGAGTACCGGCTGCGCCACGAGCGCCGCCTGCAGGATCAGCGGTTGCCGGTGGAGGCGGAGCAGCTGGTCATCGGCCTTGGCACCGACGGGCTGCACGCCTGGGGCAACCTCTACAACGATCTGGTGGGCAAGATCCGCCTCGTTATCGACGGCCGTGAGATGGGGCTGGCCGAGGCGAGCAACCTGCTCTCCAGCCCGGATGGGGCACTGCGCAAAGAGGCCTTCGACGCCATCAGCGCCGGCTGGGAAGGGGAGCAGGAGACGGTCGCCGCCATCCTCAATGCCCTCAACGGCTGGCGCCTGGAGCTCTCGCGCCAGCGTGGCAAGGTGCGGACCCTGGATGCGCTGGATCTCTCCTGCCATCAGAGCCACATCGAGCGGGCGACCCTGGATACCCTGATGCAGGAGACCTGGCAGGCGCGCCATCTGGGTCAGCGGGCCTTGGGGCTGATGGCCCGGCGGCTCGGCATCGAGGAGCTGGGGCCTGAGGATCTGTTCGCGCCGCCCCCGGCGAGCAGCCACCGCAGCATCCCGTTCGAGGAGGCGATCGAGATCATCGCCCTGGCCTTCACCGGTTTCGATCCCGAGATGGGGGAATTTGCCCGCATGATGGCCGAGCGCGGCTGGATCGATGCGGCTCCCACCCCGAACCGGCGCACCGGGGCCTACTGCACCAAGTTTGCCGATCCGGTGGAGCCGCGGGTCTTCATCACCTATGCGGGCACCATGGACAACGTCATCACCCTGGCCCACGAGTTGGGGCACGCCTGGCACAACTGGCTCATCCGGGACTTGCCCATGAGCCAGCGCAGCTACCCCATGACGCTGGCCGAGACCGCCTCCATCTTCGCCGAGACGCTAGTGCGCAGCGCCCTGTTCGAGCAGGCCCAAAGTGCCGAGGAGCGCCAGGCCATCGCCTGGGCGGAAGCCGACGGCGCCGCCACCTTCCTGGTCAACATTCCGGCCCGTTTTGACTTCGAGCAGGCCCTGGTGGCCGAGCGCGAGCAGGGCTATGTCTCCTCGGCGCGGCTCAAGGCGCTCACCGACGAGGCGTGGGGGCGCTGGTATGAAGAGAGCCTTGGCCGCTATCACCCCATGTTCTGGGCCGCCAAGGCGCACTTCTCCATCGCGGGCTTCGGTTTTTACAACTACCCCTATCTGTTTGGTTACCTGTTCAGCCTCGGCGTCTATCAGCAACTGATAAGCCGTCAGGCCGCGGGTGAGCAGGATGTGGCACAGGCCTATCGCGCCCTGTTGCGGGACACCGGCCGCATGAGCGCCGAGGAGCTGGTGGTGAAACACCTGGGGCAGGATATTCGCGAGGCGGCTTTCTGGCAGGGCAGCCTGGCCCTGGTGGCGGCGGCGGTGGATCGCTTCGAGCAGACCCTGAGCTGAGGCCGGGCGCAGGCAGGGGCAGCGCGCCTGCCCTCGTCAGGGGCCTGGCGCCCCTTTTCCCCTGCCTGGCGCGCCCAAACGGGGTGGGGAAACGATTTTCCGGCGGCAGGGGGCGTGATCCAAAGCAAGAAAGTGCGATGTTTTGGTGGCGCCTCGGCGGTTCGCTGGGGTAGTTTCGATAGAACCGACACAGTTTTTGAGGTCTTATCCATGATCATCTATCTGCATGGCTTCGATGCCACCAGCCCCGGCAATCATGAGAAAGTGCTGCAGTTGCAGTTTATCGATGATGATGTGCGCTTCGTTCACTACAGCACGGTTCACCCGCGCCACGACATGAGTCACCTGCTCAAGGAGGTGAAGAAGCAGCTCGACATGAGCACCGACCCCAAGCCGCTCATCTGCGGGGTAGGGCTCGGCGGCTACTGGAGCGAGCGGATCGGTTTTCTGTGCGGTATCAAACAGGTGGTCTTCAACCCCAACCTGCACCCGGAAGAGAACATGCAGGGCAAGATCGACAGGCCGGAAGAGTACGAGGACATAGGCACCAAGTGTGTAACCGAATTTCGTAATAAAAATTCAGGAAACTGCCTGTGCATCCTTTCCGTTCAGGATGAAATCCGCGATAATCGGGACACTGAACGTGAATTGAAGAACTATTACGACATCGTATGGGATGAGCGCGAGACCCATAAGTTCAAGAACATCTCGCACCATCTGCAACGGATGAAGGCCTTCAAAGAAGCCTGAGCCATCACGTCAACCGATTTCGTTTTAGGGAGCCAATGGCTCCCTTTCGTTTTGAGGAACCAAGGAAAATCATCATGATGAATATTGTCGTTGTAGGCGGTGGCGCCGGCGGTCTCGAGCTCGCGACCAGCCTGGGCCGCAAGCTGGGCAAGAAGAACAAGGCCAGGATCACCCTGGTGGATCGCAACCGCACCCACCTGTGGAAGCCCCTGCTGCACGAAGTGGCCACCGGCTCCATGGATGCGGGCATCGACGCCCTGAGCTACCAGTCCCACGCCAAGAACCACGGCTTCGAATTCCAGCTCGGCAGCCTGACCGACATCAAGCGCGACGAGAAACGCATCGTGCTGGCGCCGATCCACGACGACAGCGGCGCCCTGGTGGTCAACGAGCGGGAACTGGCTTACGACGTGCTGGTGATGGCCATCGGCTCGGTCTCCAACGACTTCAACACCAAGGGCATCAAGGATCACTGCATCTTCCTGGACAGCCCCTCCCAGGCGCACCGCTTCTACAACAGCATGATGAACCGCTTCCTGCAGTTCGCCACCGAATACCAGCCCGGTGACAAGGTGAAGATCGCCATCGTTGGTGGCGGCGCCACCGGCGTCGAACTCTCCGCCGAGCTCTACAACGCGGTGGAGCAGCTCTACGCCTACGGCTTCAAGAACCTCACCACCGACAGCCTCAAGGTGACACTGGTGGAAGCGGGTCCCCGCATCCTGCCGGCCCTGCCGGAGCGCATCAGCGGCTCCGCCCACCAGGAGCTGGTCAAGCTGGGTGTGGACGTGCGCACCGCCACCATGATCACCGAAGCCACTGCCGAGGGTCTGCACACCAAGGATGGGGAGCTGATTGAAGCAGACCTCATGGTGTGGGCCGCGGGCATCAAGGCACCGGACTTCATGAAGGAGATAGCGGGTCTCGAGACCAACCGCATCAACCAGCTGGTGGTGAAAGAGACCCTGCAGACCACCCGTGACGAGAACATCTTCGTCATCGGCGACTGCGCCGCCTGCCCGCAGCCGGATGGCAAGTTTGTGCCGCCCCGCGCCCAGTCCGCCCACCAGATGGCGACCCAGGCATTCAAGAACATCCTGGCCAAGATGAACGGCGGCGAGATGAAGCCCTACCTCTACCATGACCACGGCTCGCTCGTTTCCTTGAGTCGCTTCTCCACCGTGGGCAGCCTGATGGGCAACCTGATGCGCGGCTCCATGATGGTGGAAGGCTACATCGCCCGCATCGTCTACATCTCCCTCTACCGGATGCACCAGGTGGCCCTGCACGGCTACATCAAGACCGGCCTCATCATGCTGGTGGGCCGCATCAACCGGGTGCTGCGCCCGAGCATGAAGCTGCACTGAGCCCTGAGTGGCAAGGTGCGATGGCAAACAAAAGGAGAGGCTCGCCTCTCCTTTTTGATGACCGTCTTTGAGGGCTGCGATCCGGCAGGTGTCGCCGGGTCGCAGCCAGCGCCTGTCCGCCCATCCCCTGTGGCCGGTTATTCGCGGTAGGGGGATGTTGCCTGCCGCAGGTTTGGGGTAGTCTGGAGCCCATTTTCACCTCAAGGAGCGCAAGATGATCCTCTCAACCACCCCCACCCTGGAAGGCAAGACCATTCGTGAATACCGCGGCATCGTCGTGGGGGAAGCCATCCTCGGCGCCAACATCTTCAAAGACCTGTTCGCCGGCATTCGCGATATCATCGGCGGCCGCTCCGGCGCCTATGAAAAAGAGCTGGCCCGGGCCCGGGAGATCGCCTTCGAGGAGCTCAGGGAGCGTGCCGCCGCCCAGGGTGCCAACGCCGTGGTCGGCATCGACATCGACTACGAGGTGGTGGGGCAGAACGGCAGCATGCTGATGGTCAGCATCAGCGGCACCGCCGTGGTGGTGTGAGGCCGCTTTCATCCCCTTGCAAGCCAGCACCCCGAGCCGATCGCGAGATCGGCTTTTTTGTGGGCGTGTTCCACTGGTCTGGCGAGCGAGAAATGGATTAGGATGAGACCTCTTCTCCGGGTTATCCCGGCAAACCATCCTTGGCAACAGAGATTTGTCCATGACTTTACTCAAACCGCCGGGGCTCAGACCCGGCGACACCATCGGCTTTTTCTCCCCCTCCAGCGCGGCCACCGCCTGGGCACCAAACCGCTTCGCTCGCGCCAAGGCTTATCTGGCGGCGCAGAGCTTCGAACTCAAGGCGGGCAGCCTGACCGGGGAGCGGGATCACTGGCGCTCCGGCTCCATCGCGGCGCGGGCCGAAGAGCTCAATGCCCTCATCCGGGATCCAGAGGTGCGCGCAATCATGTCGGTGATTGGCGGCAGCAACTCCAACGCCCTGCTGCCCTATCTCGATTATGAGGCGCTGAAGCGGGATCCCAAGATCATCATCGGCTACTCCGACGTGACGGCCCTGCTGCTCGGCATTCATGCCCGTACCGGCCTGGTCACCTTTTACGGGCCGGCGCTGGTGGCCTCTTTCGGCGAGCTCTCGCCACTGGTGGACGAAACTCTGGCCGGGTTCAACCAGATTTGCCAGGCAGGTGGCGCCGCCGTGCCCCACACGGTGCCGACTCCGACGCAATGGACCGACGAGCGGCTGGACTGGGAACAGCAGACCCGGGCCAAGCAGTGCCTGCCAAACCGGTTGATCTCGGTGGGATCTGGCCGGGTGCGAGGCCGACTGATCGGCGGCAACCTCAATACCCTGGCAGGGATCTGGGGCTCACCCTATATGCCGCCCATAGCGCGGGGGGACATTCTGCTGCTGGAAGACAGCCTCCATTTGGCAGAGACGGTGGAGCGCTCTTTTGCCCACCTCAAGCTGTGCGGGGTGTTTGATCGCATCGGTGCCCTGGTGCTCGGCAAACACGAGCTGTTCGACAGCCAGGGCAGCGGCCGGCGGCCGCTCGATATCCTGCTGGAAGTGGTGGGGGAGCCGACCTTCCCCATTCTGGCGGAGTTCGACTGTGCTCACACTCACCCCATGCTGACGGTGCCGCTCGGCATCGAGGTCGAACTGGATCTCGACAGGCAGACCCTTACCCTGTGCGAGCCCTGGCTCCGCTAGCCGCAAGAGAAATGCAAAGAGGCCGCAGTTGCGGCCTCTTTGCTGTCTGCGCGCAGGCTTAGGGCAGGGCATCGGCCCGGAAGCCGGAAGGTGTTGCAAGGATCTGCGGCCCCCGTCTCTTAAATGTTTATTGCTCTCAGGGTAATGCGTCGGCCCGGAAGGTCGGCCCGGAAGGTGTTGCAAGGATCTGCGGCTCCCGTCTCTTAAATGTTTATTGATCTCAAGGTAATGCGTCGGCTCGGAAGCTGGCGCGGATCTGCGGCACCAGAGGCGAGGGGTCGAAGCCCTTCTCCTCCCCGAGCACCGGGTGGAGCAGGGGCTTGTCCTCTATGGGGGCGAGATCCCCCGCCAGCAGCGCTCGGGTGGCCTGGCCCATCTGGTAGAGCTGGCGCACCGGGGCGAACTGGGTCGCCAGGTTGAGGGGGTCATCGGCGCGGGTGAAAGCCATCATGGGGATCTGGTAGGCCGCATCCCGGGGCGGCTTGGCGCCGTGGATACCCTTGCCTGCGGACATCAGGAAGGGCTGGTGATCACCAAAGGCCACCACCAGATAGCGCTTGCCGGACTGGTCCAGGGTCTTGAGCAACCGCTCCAGCGACGCCATGGCGTCCACCACCCCGGTGTAGTAGGTGTTGAGCAGCTGGCGCTCTGCCGGGCTCTGATCCGGGCAGGCCTTGTCGATCTGCTGGGCCCGGTAGCGATCCCCGTCGAAGGGGCCGTGCCCCTGCATGGTGACCGCGTAGGCGAACAGCGGCTTGTCATCCTGCTCGCTGCGTTTGATCAGGTGATCGATGAGGGCATCGTCCGAGATGTAGAGCCCCTTGTGTTCCAGGGTGGTGAAGCGGGTGTCGAACCAGCGCTCCTCATAGCCGAGCGCCGGAATCGCCTTGGCGCGGCCCCAGAACTTCTCCACATAGGGGTGGGCGAACAGGGTCTGGTAGCCGCTTTGCTTCGCGCTCTGGGCAAGCCCGGGCACCTGGGCCGAGAGGTAGTAGTAGGGCACCACCCCCTGCTTGAGCAGACCCGCCGGCAGGCCGGTATTCATCTCGAACTCCGCCAGCACCGTCATGCCGCCCGTGGTGGGGGAGTGGATGGTCTTGTGCCACTGCGCCACCCCGGCGGGCAGGGAGAGCGTGGGGGCGGGGGCGCAGATCTTGCCCTGCCAGTCGAGCCAGAGCGACTCGTATTGCAGCACGATCACCAGATCGAAGCGGGGCGGCTGGCCCCGGGCTGGCTGGCTCAGTTCGGGGGTGCGCTCGTTGATCTGCAGGGGATAGCGAAAGACGTTGCCGCTTTGCAGCATCTCGTCCACCAGGTTGAACAGATAGAGGCCGGGGCCGGCGCGGATGATGTCCCTGTGGTAGTTCACCGCCCTGTCCACGTAGCGGATGTTGGCCCCGAGCAGCTTGTTGCCGGTCTGGGTGGCGAACACGCAGAGCGCGAAGAAGGCGACGGTGGCGGCGGCTGTGCGCAGGATCCAGCGCGACAGGGCAAAGCGCCAGCACAGGAACAACAGCCCCAGCACGGCCAGCACCGGCAGCACGGGGTGCTGATCGAGCAGGATGTGCAGCAGGGCCAGCAGGTTGCCGAGATCGTCCCCCCCGAGCGGCACCCCGTAGATGGCGATCTTCATGAAGTTGGCGAGCAGGCCTATGCCGGAGAGCGCCGTGAACACCAGCCCCATATAGAGGTTGAACCCCGCCAGGGCACAGAGGCTCCAGCCCAGCACCATGCTGCCCCAGGCGAGGTAATAGTGCTCGGGCCGAAAGCCCGACCAGAACAGAAACTCTCCCAGCTTGAACACCACGAAGCCGTGCAGCAACACGAAGGTGAGGTTGCCGAGCAGCAGGCTGCCGACGATCCGCGAGCGGTAGCTTCGGCGCAGCCGCGGCAGCATCGCCCTGAGCACGGCGGCGCTCATCAGCAGCACCAGCAGCAGGCTGATCATCAGGTAGCTCAGGTTGAAGCCGCGCTCCGGCAGGGTCTGCAGTATCTGGCTGTATTCGGCGCTCTCGGGCCTGTCCGCCAGCAGCAGGCCGATCCGCAGTTGATAGCGGCTGTCCAGGGCGTCATCCGGTGCCCGCAGGGCGCTGTTGAGATCCAGGGTGCAGCGCTCCTGGCGACACTTCTGGCGCTTCTCCACCGCCTGGCTCAACTGATCGATGCGAATGCCCTTGTCGTTGAGCAGCTCTACCCGCACCTTGTCCCCCTCCTGCAGCGGTTTGAGCAGTTGCCACTGGCTGCGCACCACCAGATAGAGGCCGCGACTGTCGCTCTTGTAGAGCAGACTGTGGCGGCTGAGGGTGGCGATGGGCTGATCGGCGGGCCCCAGGATCAACGGTTGTGCCCGCCCGAGCCAGCCGGCGGGATTGAGCAGCGGCAGGGCGAGGGTCAGCAACAGCAGGGCTATCAGCAGACCGAACAGCCACCCGGCCAGAGACTGGGAAAGGGAGGGGCTGTGACCACAGACGGGGGCATTCATAGGGGCTCATCCTTGGAGCGGGCAGGGCAGCGATGGCTGCATCTATTTTGACCCGATGGTGAGGGGCTTGTTCCTTGATGTCAATTTAATGACAACGGGATGAATCTTGGGTGACGACCCGGGCGTGCGAATTGTGATCCCGATCCGGGAGGGGCATTCATTCTGTGATGAAAGCGTCATCATGGGGCTTTGCCGCTGGTCTGGGAGGGGGGCGCTGTTTAGTCTCTCAGTAACGGTTGGAGGTACATGTATGAATCCCAAGGTTGCGGCACGTCAGGCAAGATTGCTCCAGATGCTGGAGAACAACGACGAGATCCGGATCGGACGTGAGCGAGACTGTCCCCTGCCTCTTGCCCAGTTGTTAAGGCTCACCGAGGATCACCCGGACGTCGTCAGGGTCTATGGTCACGGGCTCACCGCCGAGGTGTTCCACCTCAAGGTGGAGGGCCATCACTGGTGCCTGAAGCGGTGCCGACCAGACTCCCTGGTGGCCAACGTCGACGGCAAGACCGCCTTTCTCACCGAGCTGGAGCGGCGTCGGGAGATAGAGAGCCTGCGGGAGCTGCACCCCACCATCCTCTCCAACGTGGTCTGCACCAGCTTCGGTTCGGCCCGCACCGGGGTGCTGGTTTCCCCCTGGCTGCGGGGAGAGCCGGTGCGCAGGCTCAATGAGCGCAACCTGGCGCAGATGCTGGCGGTGGAGGCCGAGCTGGCGCGCTGGGGCTGGTTTGACTGGGATCCGAGCCCGGGCAACCTGCTTGACGACGGCCAACAGATCTCGGTGTTCGACTTTGGCTACATGTGGCCTTTCGATCCCCTTCACGAGTTCAACTCCAACGGCCTCACCGATCCGGAATTTCATGTGCCGGAGCGGCTGGAGACCCGCACCCTGTCAGGGCTCTGGTTGGATGATGCCGATCCCTTGCCGCTGTTTCGCCACTGGCGGGGGCTCTGCCTCGCCTGGGCGAAGGGGGAGTTGCAGTACCTTAGCCGGGAGGGGGCCAGTGCCCCCGTGCTGGCCCGCATGCAGGGGCTGGTGGGAGAGTGGAGTGCGGCGCTGGCAAGCGACGAGGCGCTCGCCGCCAACTGGTGGCGCGACATGTATCGCAGCCACCGGCTCGACATTGCGGACGATCTCAGCGGCAAGAGCTGCGGCCCCATGACCCTGCGTCGCCTCGACTGGCTGGAGCAGGCGGTGCGGGATCACTTCCCGGCGCTGGCCGAGAATCTGGGGCCGGATGAGGCGGGGCTCAGCCAGGCTGCGCTGTTGCAACGGCTGGGGGGGCTGCGCGAGCAGATCCGGGCCAACCTGCTGCCAACCCCGGCAAGCCAGTCCATGGGCTGACATGACGGCTGACTCAATGACAAGAGGGGCGCATCGGCGCCCCTCTTCGTTGGTATCGATGCTGGTGTTATGGCCTTCCCCTGATAACAGACCCTTCTCCCCACGGGGAGAAGGGTCTGACAAGGCTTCGTCAGGCTCAGTCGAGCAGCTCCTGATGGAGGCGGTTGACGATGTTGCCCGCTTCGCTCTCCTTGACCAGGAAGCAGAGATTGTGGGCGCTGGCGCCGTAGCAGATCATCCGGATGTTGTGTTCACGAATGGCGTCGAACACCCGGCTGCCCACCCCGGCCGCCTCGCTCATGCGGTTGCCGATGAGGGCCACCAGCGCGAAGTCGGTCTCCACCTCCACCTTGCACAGCTGGCCGAGCTCCGCCAGCACCTTGTCGCCGAGGATTGGCTCGCCGTTGCTCTGGCTGCCAGTGTGATCCAGGGTCAGGGAGACGCTCACCTCAGAGGTGGTGATGAGATCCACCGAGATGCGGTGACGGGCCAGGATGCCGAACACCTCCGCCAAAAAGCCGTAGGCGTGGAACATGTTGAGGCTGTGCAGGGTGACCAGCACCTGCTGGCGGCGCAGGGCCACGGCGCGAAACAGCGGGCAGGTCTCGGTGCTGGCGCGGATCCAGGTGCCACCTGCTGCGGGATCCCTAGCTGAGCCGACGAACACCGGAATGTCCTGGCGCAGGGCGGGTTGCAGGGTGGCCGGGTGCAGCACCTTGGCGCCGAAGGTGGCCATCTCGGCCGCCTCCACGAAGCTGATTTCCGGGATGGGGCGGGCCCGGGTGACCAGGCGCGGATCCGTGGTGTAGATGCCGGGCACGTCTGTCCAGATCTCTATGCTGCCTGCGTCCAGTGCCTCGGCGAGCAGGGCCGCGCTGTAGTCGGAGCCGCCCCGGCCCAATGTGGTGGTGCGGCCATCGGCGTCGGCGCCGATGAAGCCCTGGGTGATGACTAGGCTGTCACCGAGCAGCGGGCCCAGGGTGGCTTGGCAGAGGGTGCGGGTGGCGGCGAGATCCACGGTGGCCTTGCCAAAGCGGCTGTCGGTGCGCAGCAGCTGGCGCGCGTCCTGCCAGCAGGCCTTGATGCCCCGCTGGTGCAGCAGTTCGGTGAAGAGGCGGGTGGACATCAGTTCGCCGCAGGCGATGAGGCGGTCTGCCAGTTCGGCATCGGTGTGCTGGCAGGCCTGGCGGGCCATGGTGCGAATGTCGCCGAGCTGGGCGTGGATGAGGGCGCTCACTTCGCCCGGGTTGCCGAGCGCCGTCAGGATGGCCTGCTGGATCCCGGTCAATCTGGCGAGCTGGGCATCCTGCCCGGCTTCGTCCAATTCACCCTGAGCCAGGCTCACCAGCAGGTTGGTGACCCCGGCGCTGGCGCTCAGCACCACCACCCGGGTCGCCGGATTGGCCAGCACCACGTCGGCGCAATGGTTCATGGCCGCTGCATCGGCGACACTGGTTCCGCCAAACTTGGCGACGTTGATCGGGTTCATTGCATACTCCTGTCTCAAGGTGAAAATCCGGTTTCATCGGGCAAAAGAGAGGAGGAGGCAGAAAATGGCAGGAATAGCGAAGGATCCCGGCCAGAAGCACTCCATCCGCGGTGCCCATCCCACAAGGATCCTGCTGGATGCCTGTGGGATGCACACGACCGATGACAACCCGGGGGATTCAGCCCCCGCAGCCGACGTTGAGGTATACCAGTTGCCTCACTCGTCTCGGCGCTGCTCCCCCTGACCCAAGTTCACCGGACGCTGGTGTCCTCCCTTGGGCTGCCTGGGCAGCGCTCCTCTTCTGGTGCCACCCTGGAAGGTGGCGTGCATGTAGAAATACCCTGCTCTGGATTGCACTGTCAATCGAGTTTGTAAAAAAGTACACAATTGGCAACAACCAGGCACAAGATCAATCAGTTACGAAATCGTCTTGGACAAAACCTTGGAGCGGCGCTGCCAGTTGTAGAGCCGCTGGCGCGCCACCGGCAGATCTTCCACCTCCAGGGGATCGAAGCCCCGCTCCCGGAACCAGTGGATGGAACGGGTGGTGAGCACGAACAGGCGGCGGATGCCGAGCCGCTTGGCCCGCTCGGCCACCTTGGCGATCAGCTGATCACCCCGGTTGGAGTTGCGGTACTCGGGATGGATGGCGACGCAGGCCATCTCGGCCATCGCCTCCTCCATGAAACAGTAGAGCGCCGCGCAACCGATGATGAGGCCGTCGCGCTCGATGATGGTGAACTTGTCTATCTCCATCTCCAGCTGCTCACGGGAGCGGCGCACCAGGATGCCTTCCTCCTCCAGCGGCCGGATCAGATCCAGGATGCCGCCGATGTCTTCGATGGTGGCGGCCCGTGCCCGCTCGGCGCTTTCGCGCACTATCTGGGTGCCGAGCCCCTCGCGGCTGAACAGCTCCTGCAGCATGGCGCCGTCATCCTGATAGCTCACCAGGTGGGAGCGCGGCACGCCGCCCCGGCAGGAGGCAATGGCCGCACGCAGGTAGCGGGCGGTGCCGGACATCTCCTCGCCGGCCTGCTCGAGCTCCACCAGCAGCTCTTCTGCCTGCTCGGGGAAGAGCTCGGAGATGGCCTCGCCTTGTCTGTTCATCACCCCCTGGGTGCTGCTGAAACAGATGAGCTTGTCTGCCTTGAGATCCACCGCCACCCGACGCGCCACCTCTTCGGAACTCAGGTTGAAGCTCTCGCCGGTGACCGAGCAGCCGATGGGGGAGATGAGCACCAGACCATGCTGATCCAGCTGGCGGGTGATCCCCTCCACGTCGATGCGCCGCACCCGGCCGCTGTGGTAGTAGTCGATGCCATCCTCGACGCCGAGCGGCTGGGCGGTGACGAAGTTGCCGCTCACCACGCTGATGCGCGCGCCCTGCATGGGGGTGTTGGCCAGCCCCATGGAGAGCTGGGCCGTGATGTCGTATTGCAGACCGCCACACACCTGTTTGATGATGGCGAAGCTCTTGTCATCGGTGACCCGGATCCGTCTGTGGTACTGGGCCTCGATGCCGGCGCGGGCCAGCGCCTCGTCGTTTTGCGGACGCGAGCCGAATACCAGGACCAGGCGGATCCCAAGCGTCTGCAGCAGGGCGATATCGCTGACGATATTGGCAAAGTTGGGGTGGCAGATGGCTTCCCCGCCCATCATCAGCACGAAGGTGGCGCCCCGGTGCACGTTGACATAGGGGGTGGATTGCCGAAAGGCATGGACCAGGCTGGGTTCGCGTTCACGCACGTGTTTCATTCCATAAAAAAGCAGCAATTTGCTCAATATATGAAAATAAATTCACAAATCAAGACTAAATATTGGTTTTGGTGTTTTGTGCCGCCATTTTGACCAGTCGCAGACGCCCTGTGCCAGGGCGAGTCGGGGGGCGGTCAGCCCGGTGAAGGGGCCGCCTCGGTTGATCCGGGCTCATAACCTGTTATCTTCGGGGTTCCTTTTCGTCAGCCGCATCGCGCGGGGTTTTATTCAAGGACAGGGCATATGGAGCAGATTATTTCACCGGCAGAGGCGCTGCCGGGACGACGGGAAGCGCTGGCGATCGGCCAGCAGCATGCCGTCAACGGCCACCCGACTCAGGGCCCCTGGCCCGAGGGGATGGAGCTTGCCTGGTTTGGCATGGGGTGCTTCTGGGGTGTGGAGCGCCTGTTCTGGCAGCAGCCCGGCGTCTATTCCACCGCCGCCGGTTATCAGGGGGGCCTGACGCCAAACCCCACCTACAAGGAGGTGTGCAGCGGTCTGACCGGTCATGCCGAGACGGTGCAGGTGGTGTTCGACCCCAGGGTCATCAGTTACGGCGAGCTGCTCAAGCTGTTCTGGGAGCAGCACGATCCGGCCCAGGGCATGCGCCAGGGCGGCGACATCGGCACCCAGTACCGCTCGGTGATCTTCTATGGGGATGACAGTCAGGAGGCCATCGCCCAGCAGAGTCTGGCCGCCTATCAGCAGGCCATGATGGCGAGCGGCGATGCCCGTCCCATCACCACCCGGATCCTGCCGTTGGCCCCTTTCTACTACGCCGAGGATTACCATCAGCAATATCTGGAGAAGAATCCGGAAGGGTATTGCGGGTTGGGCGGCATTGGCGTCTGCCTGCCGCCCAGCCTGAACCGCTGAGGCGCAGCATGTATAAAACAGGGGCCATCCGGTCCCTGTTTCGTTTTTTTGAAAGAAATATTAAAAAAAGTGTCCTGGTCGGGAACTTAACCGAACCTCGGCAGACTAACAATTAGCTACCATGGACGGCAGCCAAGACCAGACACATTTCTTGCCTCGACATTCATCCCACTGACAAGCGCGATGAATCGGAAGTGATAGCAAGCAGGGCTGCCCGTTGAAGGCGGCCCTTTTCACTTTTCGGCCGTGCAGCCGCGCGGGGAGGGGCTAGCGGATGGTGCTGTCGAACAGGTTCTTGATGAGACTGATGAACTCATCGAGGAAGGCGTGCTGGGCCGGGGTGGGCGCCCGCAGCCAGACAGCGGAGAGCACCTCTTCCAGATCGGCCACCACGGCATCGGCCTCCTGCATGATCATGAAACGCACCTTGGGGTCGAGCTGAGGGTTCTGCTCGCAGATGGCCATGAGGTTGCCCGCCACCCGGTTGCTCACCAGATCCTCTATGGTCTCGGAGCCCGTGCCCTGCTGCTGGCTCTCGAACAGGCCCAGACTCTCTACCAGATACTCGATCAGCGCAATATAACCGTCGCTCTCTACCACCATGATGGCTGCCTTCATTCATTGCTTTGGGGAAATGGTGGGTATTTTAGTGGCTGGCCTTGGCTTGGCAAGCTGTAGTAGAGGCGATGGCGGACAAAACTGACCCCGCCGCGCTCGACGGTTTCCAATCCGGCCTGCTCGAACCCGTGGCGCAGAAACAGCGCGAGGCTGAAGGCGCTGGCCTCCGTGGTCAGGCTGTGCAGGCCCAACTGGCTGGCCGCCTGCAGCGCCTGTGCCAGCAGCAGGCCGCCGAGCCCCTGACGCGGATGATCCGGGCTCACATAGAGCAGGCTGAGGTGGCCGTCATCGCTTAAGGTAACAAAGCCAAGGGGCATCCCCTCCTGCTCCATGACCCAGCCGTGGTGCTCGCGCAGCTGGCTGGCGAGACCCGGATGACGGGCGCCCTGAGCCCATTGCTCCACCTGCTCCGGGCTGTAGTGTTCCGGGCCCAGGCGGCGCACCGACTGCTCGAACAGGGCGAGCAGGGCGGGGATGTGCTGCTCCCTCAGGGGGAGGATCCGGGCGGGCGCGGTGTTTTGTGTCTGCGGCATGGCTGTTATCCTGCCTTTGCTGATAAGGTCGGCTCCAGTGGCCGCTTGGCTTTGGGCAGCCCCGCCACCACGCGCTGGTAGGAGTGTTCAATCCAGCCCTGCCAGAGCTCGGCGTCCAGGCTCTCGCTCAGGGTGACCGTATTCCAGTGCTGCTTGTTCATGTGCCAGCCGGGTTTGACTTCGGGGTGTATCTCTCGCAGCAGCAGGGCGAGCTCGGGCTCGCATTTGAGGTTGATGGTGAGGGGCTCGGCCTGCCAGTTCACCAGGGCGAACATCTTGCCGGCAATGCGGTAGACCAGAAACTCCGGGCCGAAGGGGGTATCCTCGGTGGCCCCCGGCAGGCTGAGCAGGAATTCACGTAACGATACAAGGCTCATACAGGACTCCATGCTGGTCCGATGATAAGTGGCAGCATATTCAGCGGGGCGCCCCATCTGTTAATATGCCCGCCGAGTATGTCCCTCAACCCCCTGGGAGCCCATAAGATGTTGTACCACAAGACCTTTGAGCTGGGCCCCGATCGGGATTGGGTGGTGTTCGTGCACGGCGCCGGCGGCAGCTCCTCCATCTGGTTCAAGCAGCTGCGCGCCTACCGGGAGCACTTCAACGTGCTGCTGCTCGACCTGCGTGGCCACGGCCAATCCAACCAGCTACAACAGGTGGTCAAGGGACACTACAGTTTTCGTGCCGTGACCGAGGACATCCTGCGCCTGCTCGATCATCTGCGCATCCCCCGCGCCCATTTTGTCGGCATCTCCCTTGGCACCATCCTCATCCGCCACCTGGCCGAGCTCTGCCCCGAGCGGGTCAAGAGCATGGTGCTCGGCGGCGCCATCCTGCGCCTCGATATCCGCTCCCGGGTGCTGGTGCAGCTTGGCCGGGTCGGCCAGCACATCCTGCCCTACATGTGGCTCTACCGGTTGTTCGCCTTCATCATCATGCCGCGCCAGCACCATCAGGAGTCCCGCAACCTCTTCGTGCGCGAGGCTCGCAAACTCTGCCAGAAGGAGTTCAAACGCTGGTTCCGCCTCGCCACCGAAGTCAACCCGCTGATGCGCTACTTTCGCGAGCGGGCCCTGCCCATTCCCACCCTCTACGTGATGGGGGAGGAGGATCACATGTTCCTCGCCCCGGTGCGCGAGCAGGTAGCCCGCGACCCTTACAGTTGCCTCGAAATCATCGAAAAGTGCGGCCACGTCTGCAACGTGGAGCAGCCGGATCACTTCAACCGCCAGTCCCTGGCGTTTCTCTCCCGTCAGGCGGCGTCATCCGCCCTTTGAGGCCCGGCAAGGGCCTCAGATGAAGTAGTGGCCAATCTCCAGATAGCGCTGGCGGATGTGCTCGATGAGCAGCCTTATCTTGCGCGGCGGCTGGCGGGTGAAGGGGTAGACGGCGTAGATGCCGAGCTTCTTGCCCACCTGATCGGGGAAGAGATCCACCAGCTCGCCGTTCATCAGATCGTGATAGACCAGACAGCGTGGCACATAGACGATGCCGCGCCCCCCCAGCGCCGCCTTGCGAAGGGCACCGGCGTTGTCGGTTGAAAAGCTCCCCGACACCGACACCAGATAGTTGCCCTCTTCCCCCTTGAAGGCCCACTCCGAGGCCCCCGTGCTCTGGTAGGCGTAGCGCAGGCAGTTGTGGGTGAGCAAATCCGACGGCTCCCGCGGCGCCCCGAAGCGGCGCACATAGGCGGGGGCGGCGCAGATGACCCACTGGGAGTCGAGAATGTGGCGGGCAATCAGGCTCGAGTCATCCAGATAGCCGGTGCGAATGACCAGATCGAACCCCTCTTCCACCAGGTTGACGAAGCGGTTGTCCAGCGACATCTCCACCGTGAGCCCCGGGTGCTGCTGGCAAAAATCGGCTACCGCATCGGCGAGCAAGAGCTCGCCGGAGATGGTGGGCACCGACATCCGCACATGACCGCTCACCTTTTCACCAAATCCCGCCACCGCGTCGAAGGCGTCCAGTGCGGCGGCCTTCACATTTTTGGCACCTTGATAGAGCGCCTTGCCCGCCTCGCTCAGGGTGAGCCGGCGGGTGGTGCGATAGAGGAGCTGGACCCCGAGCTCCTCCTCAAGACGCCCGATCCGCTTGCTAACCACTGAATTTGTCAGGGAATTTTGTTCAGCCACCTTGCTGAAGGAGCCTGCCTCCACCACCTGGGCGAAGAGGATGAGGTCGTCGGTACTGGCCATATTGATCAACTTTTGGAACTAATGTTGTTCATTATTTCCATATATCGCGAAAAAGGAACAGGGTAAGGTCACGTCCGCTTAACAAAACAACAACAAGGTGCGCCTCTGCACCCCTCTGGACAAGGACGCAATGATGACAGACACCCTGCTGGCCCTGGTGGCCTTCTCGCCGATCCTGGTGGCCGCCGTGCTGCTGGTCGGCCTCAACTGGCCCGCCAAGCGCGCCATGCCCGTCGCCTTCCTGTTGACCGTGTTCATCGCCCTCTGGGGCTGGCAGATGAGCCCGACCCGGGTCTTCGCCTCCACCCTGCAGGGGCTGGTGATCACGGTGACCGTGCTCTGGATCGTGTTCGGCGCCATCCTGATGCTCAACACCCTCAAGCACACCGGTGCCATCACCGCCATTCGCGGCGGTTTTACCAACATCTCGCCGGACAGGCGCATCCAGGCCATCATCATCGCCTGGTGCTTCGGCGCCTTTATCGAAGGGGCCTCGGGCTTTGGCACCCCGGCCGCCATCGCCGCGCCGCTGCTGGTGGCCATCGGCTTTCCGGCGCTCGCCGCGGTGCTGCTCGGCATGATGATCCAGTCCACCCCGGTGTCGTTCGGCGCGGTGGGCACCCCCATCCTGGTGGGCATCAACAAGGGGCTGGATAACCAGGCCATCGGCCAGACCCTGAGCGCCGGTGGCAGCAGCTGGGACATCTACCTGCAACAGGTGACCACCAACGTGGCCCTCATTCACGCCACCGTCGGCACCCTGATGCCGGTGCTGATGGTGATGATGCTGACCCGCTTCTTCGGCCGCAACCGCAGCTGGACCGAGGGGCTCTCCATCCTGCCGTTTGCGATTTTCGCCGGGCTCGCTTTCACCGTCCCCTATGCCCTCACCGGCATGCTGCTCGGCCCCGAGTTCCCGTCCCTCATCGGCGGTCTGGTGGGGCTGGCCCTGGTGGTGACGGCGGCGCGAGCCGGTTTTCTGGTGCCCAAGAATTCCTGGGATTTCGCCCCCGAGAACGAGTGGCCCGCCGAGTGGCTGGGCTCCTTGAAGCTCGATCTCAAAGAGGCCGCCGGTCGCCCCATGTCGCTCATGCTGGCCTGGCTCCCCTATGTGGCGCTGGCGCTCCTGCTGGTGGCGAGCCGGGTGAGTCCGGAGTTCAAGGCGAGCCTCCTGTCGGTGAGCCTCGCCTTCACGGATCTGCTGGGTGAGAAGGGGGTCAGCGCGTCCATTGAGCCGCTCTACCTGCCGGGGGGCCTGCTGGTGCTTTGCGCCCTGCTCGCCACCTGGCTGCAGTCGCGCTCCCTCGCCCCCTTCGGTCGGGCGCTGGGGGAGTCCAGCCGCACCCTGATCGGCGCCGGCTTCGTGCTCATCTTCACCGTGCCCATGGTGCGTATCTTCATCAACTCCGGCGTCAACGGGGCGGATCTCGCCAGCATGCCGGTGACCACCGCCAACTTTGCCGCCGGGCTGGTGGGGGAGTTCTTCCCGGCCCTCAGCGCCACCATCGGCGCGCTGGGGGCCTTTATCGCCGGCTCCAACACGGTATCGAACATGATGTTCAGCCAGTTCCAGTTCGAGGTGGCCCAGACCCTGGGGGTCTCCACCGCCGCCATGCTGGCCCTGCAGGCAGTCGGTGCGGCGGCCGGCAACATGATTGCCATTCACAACGTGGTGGCGGCCTCGGCCACCGTGGGGCTGCTCGGTCGTGAGGGGGCGACGCTGCGCAAGACGGCGCTGCCGACCCTCTACTACCTGCTGGTCACCGGCCTTATCGGGCTGGCGCTCATGTACAGCTTCCACATCTCGGACGCACTGCTGCAGCTCAAGTAAGGAGAGCAAGTGATGAAGGTAATGCGGGTCTACCCGGCCAAGCCGGCCGATGTCTATCTCTACGCCACCTGTCTGGTGGACCTGTTCGACCCGGTGGCGGGGCTCGATGCCATCGCCCTGATCGAGCGGGAAGGGATAAGGGTGCACTTTGTCGAGAAACAGACCTGCTGCGGGCAGCCAGCCTACACCTCGGGTCACGAGGAGGAGGCGCGCAAGGTGGCGCAAAGCCAGATGGCGCTCTTCCCCGAGCCCTGGCCGGTGGTGGTGCTGTCGGGCTCCTGCGGCGGCATGATGCACCACCACTACCGCCGCCTCTTCCCCGAGAGCCCCGAGGTGGCCGATTTTTGCGATCGGGTGTTCGAGCTCACCGAGTTTCTGGCCCGGATCTGCCGGGTGCGCTGGCACGGGGTGGGGGAGGCGAGCATCGTCATGCACACCTCCTGCTCGGCCCGGCGCGAGATGCAGGTACACACCACGGCCCGCAGCCTGCTGGGGCAGCTCGATGGCGTCACCTTGCATGAACAGGCCTACGAGAGCGAGTGCTGCGGCTTTGGCGGCACCTTCTCGGTGCGCCACCCCCACATCAGCCAGGCCATGGTGGAGGACAAGACCCGCCACCTGCTGGCCACCGGCGCCGACACCCTGGTGAGCGCCGACTGGGGGTGCCTCTTGAACATCAAGGGATCCCTGGCCTATCAGGGCAGGATCTTGCCTGCCACCCACCTGGCGAGCTTCCTGCTCGCCCACAGCCGCCCCGACAGTGACGAAATAGCTCATAACGGCGTCGCTGTTAGCGATTTGGCTCATACCAAAGAGGCCCAGCCCCATGTCTGATCACGCCAAGTATTCGCCGCGCCGCTTCCATCCCCAGGCCGAGGCGGCTCTGGCCGACCCGGTGCTGCGCCAGAATTTTCGCGGCGCCATGGATTACCTGCGCGGCAAGCGCCGGGATGCCTTCGCCGACCCCGCCGAAGAAGCGGCGGTGCGCGATGCGGCGGAGCAAATCCGCCAGCGCTGTCTCTCGCGCCTGCCGGAACTCCTGGTGCAGCTCGAGGCCAACTGCGAGCGCAACGGCATCAAGGTGCACTGGGCCCAGACGCCGGCCGAGGCCAACGCCATCATCCTTCGCATCGCCCAGCAACACGGGGTGAGCAGCATCGTCAAGGGCAAGTCCATGGTGAGCGAGGAGGTGGGGTTCAACCACGAGATGGCGCGCCACGGCATCCGCTGCCTTGAGAGCGACATGGGGGAGTTTATCGTCCAGCTCGACGGCGACACCCCGTCACACATCATCATGCCCGCCATCCACAAGAACAAGCAGGAGGTGAGCGACACCTTCGCAAGCAACCTGGAAGGCTTCACCCCCACCACGGACGTGGACGAACTGATCCAGACCGGGCGGCGGGCCCTGCGCGAAGAGTTTCGCCGCGCCGGCATGGGGCTCTCCGGCGTCAACTTCGCGGTGGCGGAGACTGGCAGCCTCTGTCTGGTGGAGAACGAGGGTAACGGGCGCATGTGCACCACTGTGCCGAAAGTCCACGTGGCCATCACCGGCATCGAGAAGGTGGTGGAGTGCCTATCCGACGTGCCGCCGCTTTACAGCGCCCTGACCCGCTCGGCTACCGGCCAGGCCATCACCACCTACTTCAACGTCATCAGCGGCCCGCGCCAGGCAGGGGAGCTGGACGGCCCGGACGAGGTGCACCTGGTGCTGCTGGACAACGGCCGCAGCCAGGCTTACCGGGACGAGGAGTTGCGCAAGACATTGCAGTGCATCCGCTGCGGCGCCTGCATGAACCACTGCCCGGTCTACACCCGCATCGGCGGCCACGCCTATGGCACCATCTACCCGGGGCCCATCGGCAAAATCATCTCCCCCCACCTGCTGGGGCTGGAGAGCACCAGCGATCTGGTGACCGCATCGAGCCTGTGCGGTGCCTGCGGCGAGGTGTGCCCGGTGCGCATCCCCATTCCCGACCTGTTGCAGCGCCTGCGCCGGGAGGCCAAGCACGACGCACAGCCCGGTCACGAACCGCTGGCGGGGCAGGGGGCGGCCAAAAGCCGGCTCGAGACCCTCGCCATGCAGGGCTTTGCCTTTGCCGCCACCCACCCGCGCCTCTACCACGCCGCAACCGGGGTGGCCGGTCGCCTGCGGGGCTTGATGCCCAAACACCTGGGCCCCTGGACCCAGTGCCGCGAAGCCCCCAAACCCGCCCCCCAGAGCCTGCACGCCCTGCTGCGCCAGAAGAAGAAGGAGTCCTGAGATGTCGAGCAAAGAGGTCATATTAAGCCGCCTGCGCGGTGCCGCCACCCCCATTGCCCACGCCCCCCATGGCTGGCAGCCCTGGCGCGGGGAGGATGAACAGGCGCGGCGTGAGCGCTTTGTTGCCGGGATCAGCGCCAGCCATGCCGAGATCCTCACAGTCCAACAGGCAAACCTGGCCCGGGATCTGGCCGCCTGGCTGGATCAAGAAGGCGTGACGCATCTGGCCTGTGGCCAGGGCGGTCGCTGGCAGGCGGCGGTCGCGGCGGCTTGCGCCGGGCGATCTGTGTTGACCCCGGCGGGGGAGTTTTCCGGCTGGAAGGACGATCTGTTCGACACTCGTCAGGCCGGCATCACCCACTGCGCGGGGGCCATCGCCGATACCGGCACCCTGGTGTTGCTGCCCGATGGTGGCGAGCCGCGCACCTTGTCCCTGGTGCCCCCCTGCCATATCGCGTTGCTGGCGGCTTCCACCATCGCCGACAACCTGGCCGGGCTGGTGGCGGCCGGGCGCTGGCAGCAGGCCATGCCCACCAACCTGCTGTTGGTCTCCGGCCCCTCCAAGACCGCCGACATCCAGCAGACCCTGGCCTACGGTGCCCACGGCCCGAGCCGCCTCTTGGTGGTGCTGGTGGAGGATTGCTGATGCCCTGGAACCAATTTGACGCCGCCGTGCTCTCGCGTATCCCGCCGGAGCGGCTGGTGAGCGACCCGGACTTGCGATTGGCCCACGGCACGGACGCCAGCTTCTACCGGCTGGTGCCCGAGCGCATCGTGCGCCTCGATTCCCTCGATGAAGTGCGCTTCGTGCTCGGGGTGTGCCGCGAATTGAACCTGCCGTGCACCTTTCGCGCCGCCGGCACCAGCCTCTCGGGCCAGGCCCTGAGCGATTCGGTACTCATCACCCTGACCGACAGCTGGCGCGGCCACCGCATTCTGGACGAGGGTGCGCGCATTGCCCTGCAACCCGGGGTGATCGGCGCCGATGCCAACCGTTATCTGGCGCCCCTGGGGCGCAAGATTGGGCCGGATCCCGCCTCCATCAACGCCTGCAAGCTCGGCGGCATCGCCGCCAACAACGCGAGCGGCATGTGCTGCGGCACCGCCCATAACAGCTATCACACATTGCACGCCATGACCCTGCTGCTGGCCGATGGCACCGTGCTGGACAGTGGCGATCCCCAGAGCCGCGCCGCCTTTGCGGCCAAACGCCCGGAGCTGCTCTCGGGACTCGCCGCCCTGCGCACCGAAGTGCTGGCGAATGCCGAGCTTGCCGCCAAGATCCGCCACAAGTACCGGCTCAAGAACACCACCGGCTACGCCATCAACGCCCTGCTCGACCATGAGGACCCCGTCGATATCCTCACCCACCTGATGATTGGCTCGGAGGGGACCCTCGGTTTTATCGCCGAGGTAGTGCTCGACACCGTGCCGGAATACCCCCACAAGGCCTCGGCCCTGCTGGTGTTTCGGGACGCCGAGCAGGCCTGTCTGGCCACCTCGCGCCTGAAAAGTGCGCCGGTGGCGGCGGTGGAGCTGATGGATGGGCGCTCCCTTCGCTCGGTGGCGGGCAAGCCCGGCCTGCCGGACTTTATCAAGACCCTGGATCTGGCTGCCTGCGCCCTGCTTGTCGAGGTGCATGGGGAATCGAAGGAAGAGCTGGTGGATCGCTGCGAGCAGGTGACGGCCATGGCCGCCGAGTTCGTTCAGGTCGCCTCTGTGCCTTTTACCAGCGACAGCGCCGGGCTCTGGGCCATTCGCAAGGGGCTTTTCCCGGCGGTGGGGGCGGTGCGCACCACCGGCACCACCGTCATCATCGAGGATGTTGCCTTTCCCATCGAGCGTCTGGCCGAAGGGGTGGCGGGGTTGCAGCAACTGTTTGATCGCTTCGAGTACGGTGAGGCGATCATCTTCGGCCACGCGCTGGAGGGGAATCTGCACTTCGTCTTTACCCAGGGCTTTGACGATCCGGCCCAGGTGGCCCGCTACGGCGCCTTTATGGATGCGGTGGCCGAGCTGGTCGCGGTGCGCTTTGGCGGGTCCCTCAAGGCCGAGCACGGCACCGGCCGCAACATGGCCCCCTATGTGGAGCTCGAATGGGGGCCAGAGGGGATGGCGCTGATGCGCCGCATCAAGGCGCTGCTGGACCCGGACGGCCTGCTCAATCCCGGCGTCATCATCAACGACGACCCCAAGGCCCACCTTGCCCACCTCAAGCCCATGCCGGCGAGCGATGCCATCGTGGATCCGTGCATCGAGTGCGGCTTTTGCGAGGCGGTCTGCCCCTCGCGCACCCTGTCACTGTCGCCGCGCCAGCGCATCGTGCTCTATCGGGAGTTGTCGCGCCGTGGTCGCAGCGGTGAAGCGGCAGGGGATCTTGCCCGGCTGTTTGACTATCAGGGCATCGACACCTGCGCCGCGACCGGGCTCTGCGCCGATCGCTGCCCGGTGGGCATCAACACCGGCAGCCTTATCAAGAAGCTGCGCAGCGACAAGTACCAGCGCTTCGTGCCCATCGCCCGCTGGAGCGCCGATCACTTCGCCGGCGTCACCCGCACGGCCCGCGGTGCGCTGGGCCTCAAAGCCATTGCCGGCAAGCTGCTGGGGGAAAAAGCGCTGGCAGGGCTGGTGAACGGGGTTCGCCATCTGAGCGGTCAGCGCACACCCGCCTGGCTGCCGACCCTGCCGGGGCCGAGCCGCTACCAGTGGCCGCCAGGGAAGGGGAGCCATAGCGGACCCAGCGAGCGCGCTGTGGTTTATCTGCCGTCGTGCGCCAGCCGGGTATTCGGCCAGCAGGAGGATGCCCCGTCACTGCCGGACGTGGTGTTATCCCTGCTCAAGAAGGCGGGTTGCCGGGTCATAGTGCCGGTGAGAGTTGAGGGGCTCTGCTGCGGCATGCCCTATGACAGCAAGGGGATGGTCGAGGTGGCACAGGCCAAGCGCAGTGAGCTGGCCGAGGCCTTGTGGCAGGCAAGCGAAGCCGGCCGCTGGCCCGTGCTGCTCGACACCAGTCCCTGCGTGCAGCGGCTGCTCTCGGGGGCACTGGGCAAGGGCCTGCGCATATTCGAGCCCTCCGCTTTTGTGCTGGAACACCTGCTGCCGCACCTTGAGCTGACCCCCATCGATGAGACCGTGATGCTCTATATCACCTGCAGTAGCCGGCGCATGGGGCTGGGGGAGGCGATGCTCAGCGTCGCCCGTGCCTGCGCCCGGGAGGTGATAGTGCCGGAGCATATCCAGTGCTGCGGCTTTGCCGGCGACAAGGGGTTGATGACCCCGGAGCTAAACGCTGCCGCGCTCGCCAGCCTGCCCGCGCAGGTACCAAGCCATTGCCGCCAGGGTTTCAGCAACAGCCGCACCTGCGAGATGGGGCTGAGCCAGCACGCCGGCATTTCTTATCACAGCATCCTGTATCTGGTGGCGCAGGCGGCGAAATGAACAAGACCCGGCAGAATGAATTCTGCCGGGTCTTGTTGGTTGGCTAATAGGTGGGTGCTCTAGGGAAGGTGCGAATAAGCGGGGAAATTCTTCTCGGCTGACTCAGTCATTTCATTTCTTCATGTTTGAGCCGATTTTTTCTCCCGTAAATGCCTTGAATCAGCCTATTTAGACCGTTTCTTCGCCATTTAAGGCGCTATTCCCAGTTTTTAGTGAGATCTCTCCCACTGACGTATCATTTGGTCCGCCCGAAACAGGTTGGCCAGCGTGAATAACATCGCCAGTTGGTTATCGTTTTTCAGCAACCCCTTGTATCTGGCTTTCACGAAGCCGAACTGTCGCTTGATGATGCGAAATGGGTGCTCCACCTTGGCCCGGATGCTGGCTTTCATGTATTCGATGTTGATGGCCGTTTTGTTCTTTCGTGGATGCTGTTTCAAGGTTCTTACCTTGCCGGGGCGCTCGGCGATCAGCCAGTCCACATCCACCTCGGCCAGCTCCTCGCGCTGTGGCGCCCCTTGGTAGCCGGCATCGGCTGAGACAAATTGCTCCTCTCCATGCAGCAGATTACCCAGCTGATTGAGGTCATGCTCGTTGGCAGCGGTGGTGACTAGGCTGTGGGTCATGCCACTCTTGGCATCGACACCAATGTGGGCCTTCATGCCAAAGTGCCACTGATTGCCTTTCTTGGTCTGATGCATCTGCGGATCGCGTTGCTGCTCTTTGTTCTTGGTCGAGCTGGGTGCCTCAATGATGGTGGCATCGACCAAGGTGCCTTGAGTCATCATGACGCCTGCTTCGGCCAGCCAGCGATTGATGGTCTTGAACAATTGGCGGGCCAGTTGATGCTGCTCCAGCAGGTGGCGGAAATTCATGATGGTGGTGCGGTCCGGCAAGGCGCTATCCAGGGATAACCGGGCAAACAGACGCATGGAGGCGATTTCGTACAGAGCATCTTCCATCGCGCCATCGCTCAGGTTGTACCAATGCTGCATGCAGTGAATGCGTAGCATGGTTTCCAGCGGATAAGGTCGCCGGCCATTACCAGCCTTGGGGTAAAACGGCTCGATGACTTCCACCATGTTTTGCCATGGCAGAATCTGCTCCATGCGGGACAAGAAAATCTCTTTTCTGGTCTGACGGCGCTTACTGCTGAATTCACTGTCGGCGAAGGTAAGTTGATGACTCATGATGAACCCTGTTCCATGGCTCCAGATGACAAACATGATCTCATATCAGGGACTTGTTCGCACCTTCCTTAGTGATCGCGCCTGCAAAAGGGATGGGGATCCTCGCTGGATCCCGCTCGCCTGAGGTGGTTAGAATAGGGCCTTCCATGGGTCACAGGATGAGCAAGGATGTTACACAAGCAAGTCAGTTTTATCGTCGACAGCAAGGGCGTCAAGCAGGCTGCCGTGGTCCCCATCGATATCTACAACGAGCTGATGACCCTGCAAAAGGCCCTCTCCGACAACAAGCCGGGGGAGCGCGAGCTCTACCACTTCAACGGCAAGGGGGCAGAGGCCCATGGTTATCCGGTGGGCAAGCGGCAAAACCCCGGCTTCATGGTCCAGGCGGGCTCCACCGCCAACGGCGAGGATGCGGCCTCCCTGCGCGAGGCGGTGATCGAGCTGCGCCAGGAGCTGCTGGGCAAGGGGGTGCTCGTTCCCCACCCCGAAGGGGGTTTCATCTTTACCGCCGATCAGCTCTTCAACAGCCCGAGCCTGGCCGCGAGCCTGGTGGCGGGCAACAACCGAAGCGGGCTGGATGCCTGGCAAAACAGCGCAGGCTACACCCTCAAGCAATCGGGTTTTGGCAAGAAGACCTCCTGATGACGGGGCCCGGCAACGGGCCTCGCTCATGTTTGCCTGAGTGCCCGCGGCGAGCCGCTCATCAGGATGACAAGGAGGGCGGCTTCCCTTTGCGCTGCTAGCCTCAATGCCAGACGCCTGCCAGGAGATGCCGCCATGTCTGGACTCCTTCGCCTCGTGCCCGGGGCGGCCCTGCTCAGTGCCCCCGCCGCTGCGGGCAACGGCCCCCTCGATCTGACCCACAGCGGGGTCGGGCTCTTCGCCCTCGCCATCTTCGCCCTGGCTTATGCCCTGGTGATGGCCGAGGAGTACCTGAAGCTGCGAAAGTCCAAGCCGGTGCTGGTGGCCGCCGGCATCATCTGGATAGCCATTGGCGTCGTCTATGCCGGGCAGGGACAGAGCCCCCTGGCACACGAGGGGTTTCGGCAAAACCTGCTGGAGTATGCCGAGCTGATGCTGTTCCTGCTGGTTGCCATGACCTACATCAACGCTATGGAGGACAGGTTGCTGTTTGCCGCCCTGCGCGCCCGCCTGGTGCGGGCGGGGCTCAGCCTGCGCACCCTGTTCTGGCTCACGGGATTTCTGGCCTTCTTCATCTCCCCCGTGGTGGACAACCTCACCACGGCACTCCTGATGTGTACCGTGGTGCTCAATGTGGCCAACGGGGATCGCCGCTTCATCAACCTGGCCTGCATCAACATAGTGGTGGCGGCCAATGCCGGCGGCGCCTTCAGCCCTTTTGGCGACATCACCACCCTGATGGTGTGGCAGGCGGGCAAGGTGCCGTTCCAGCAGTTCTTGCTGCTCTTCATCCCCGCCCTGCTCAACTTCCTGGTGCCGGCCACCCTGATGAGCCTGATGGTGCCCCGTCTGGTGCCCGCCATGCCGGGCGAGATGGTGGTGCCAAGGCGCGGCGCCGTTGTCATCGTGCTGCTCTTTGTGCTCACCATAGTGACCGCCGTCGCCTGCCATCACTTCCTGGGGTTGCCCCCCGTGCTCGGCATGATGATGGGGCTGGGCTACCTGCAATTTTTCAGTTTCTATCTGCGAAAGACCCAGCCCGTCACCCTGGCCCGGGCACGGGCGCTGTATGAGCGCACCGGGGACGAGGCCAGGCTGCTGCGTCTGGGCTCGGTGGTGCCGTTCGATGTGTTCAACAAGATTGCCAAGGCGGAGTGGGACACCCTGCTCTTCTTCTACGGGGTGGTGATGTGCGTCGGCGGCCTCGGGTTTATGGGGTATCTGGCGCTTGCCTCCCATTTCCTCTACGACGGCGGCGATCCGACCCTGGCCAACGTCGCCATCGGCCTGCTCTCCGCCCTGATCGACAACATTCCGGTGATGTTCGCCGTGCTCTCCATGGAGCCGCAGATGAGCACGGGGCAGTGGCTGCTGGTGACATTGACCACCGGGGTGGGGGGCAGTCTGCTCTCGGTCGGCTCCGCCGCCGGGGTGACCCTGATGGGGCAGGCCAGGGGCATGTATACCTTCGTCGGGCACCTCAAGTGGTTGCCTGCCATTTTGCTTGGTTATATGGTCGGCGTAGGGGCGCACCTGTGGCTCAACAGCGCCCTGTTTTAGGCAACCCGGTTCCAGGCACCATGGAGAGGCAGGATGGGACAACTGTTCGAGGCGCTTTTGCCGCGCCATGTCACCTTTATCGAGGGGCAGAAGATCTTCTTTGTCGGTACGGCAGCCGCGAAGGGATCGGTCAATCTCTCCCCCAAGGGCGGGGATTCGCTGCGCGTCCTCGATGCCCACACCCTGGCCTGGCTCAACCTGACCGGCAGCGGCAACGAGTCCGCAGCCCAGGTGCTGCAACAGCCGCGCATGACGGTGATGTTCTGCGCCTTCGAGGGGGCGCCGCTTATTCTGCGAGCCTATGGCCAGGCACGGGTGCTGCACCGCACTGATCCGCAGTGGCCGTCGTTGCTGGCGCTGTTCCCCCCAAGCGTCGCGGCTCGCCAGATCTTCCTGCTGGACATTGAACGGGTCCAGACGTCGTGCGGCATGTCGGTGCCCCTGTTTGACTATCAGGGGGACAGGGAGGATCTCGCCAACTGGTCGGCACGCCAGGGGCAGGAGGGGATTGAGGCCTACTGGCGCAAGAAGAACCAGCTAAGCCTGGATGGGCTGGAGAGCGAGATCCTGGCGCGCAGCGGGTTGCAGGCCGATGACTGAGGCCTGCGCCCCGATGGAAAAAGCCCTGTCCATGGACAGGGCTTTTTCATTGCAAGGCATCAGGGGACGCGCTTGCCGCTCAGCAGCCAGTAACTGAGGGCCGACCCCAGGCCGCAACCGGCGATGGCGATGGCCATGGGGAGCGGCGATTCGGGGGGATTGAGGTTGACCAGGACCCCCACCAGGGCCCCAAGGCCAAAGCGCAGGGTGCCCGCCAGCGCCGAGGCGGTGCCTGCGGACTGGGGGAAGTGGCCCATCAGGCCGGTCATGGCGTTGGCCCCCACCAGGCTGATGTGGCCGACGAAGAGCACCACCGGGATGACGATGCCCCACAGGCCGCCGATCTGGCTCCAGGCGTTGTAGATGAGCAGGGCCCCGGCGAGCGGCAGCACGGTCAGGCCGTATCGCAGCATGCGTTCGGCACCCACCCCTTTCACCAGCCGGCTGTTGGCGAAGGTGACCACCATCATCAGCAGGATATTGAGGCCAAAGAGCCAGCCGTAGTGCTCGGTCGGCACCTTGAAATACTCGATGTAGACATAGGGGGAGGCGCTCAGGAAGGCGAACATGCCGGAGCTCGACAGAGCGCCGCACAGCACATAGCCCATGGCACCACGGTGGGAGAGCACCCCCCAGTAGTTGCGAAGCACCTGCCCGAGTCGCAGGGGCTGCTTGTGCTCGGGTTTGATGGTTTCCTCAATCTTCCACTGCATCACCAGGCAGATGAGCAGGCTGATGGCCACCAGCAGCCAGAAGATGACCCGCCAGTCGCTGTGAGCGCTGATGTACCCCCCCACCACGGGGGCCACCAGGGGGGCGAGGGTCATCACCAGGATGACGAAGGACATGGCGCGGGAAAACGCATCCTTCTCGAACAGGTCTCTCAGCAGGGCGTTGACCACCACCGAGCCAGCCGCCCCACCAGCTGCCTGCAACATGCGCCAGGCGAGGAGCTCAGGCAGGGAGTCCGCCATGGCGCAGCCCACGGAGGCCACGGCAAACATCGTCAGGCCCGCCAGGATCACCGGCTTTCTGCCGAAGCTGTCGGCGAGCGGCCCGTAAAAGAGCTGGCCGATGGCAAAGCCCCCCAGGAAGGCGCTGATGGTGAGCTGGGCGCCGTCGATGCTGGTAGCCAGATCCCGGGCGATGGCGGGAATGGCGGGCAGATACATGTCCACCGCGAGGGGAGTCAGGCCCGCCAGGGCACCGAGCAGGATGAAGAGGAAACGGGGGGAGAGGGAGCTGGCTTGGGGCATAGGGTATCCGAGTCGTGGGCTGGGCCGGGTTAAGAGGCAGGTGTTGAGTCTATCAGTTTTGGCGGGCGCGATCAGGTGCATCCTGCCCGATGCCCTTTTGTCTGGTGTGGCGCCAGAGCAGCCAGAGCCAGGCAAGCCATCCGAGCAGGGAGAGGGCATTGCCGGTGCGCTCCGGCCAGCGCGCCGCCAGGGTCAGGGTGAGGCTGTGGTGGCCCGCCGGAACCCAGAGTTGCATCAACCCCTGGCGATTGGCGCTCACCGTCAGCGCCAGGTGCCCGTCGAGGCGGGCCTCCCAGCCGGGGTAATGGTATTGGTGCAGGACCAGCCGGGTCGGCACCCGGGCCTTGATCTCCAGCGCCAGGGCGCGGGGTTGCCAGCGGGTCAGGGTCCAGCTTGCGCCTGGCGGTTCGGCGCTGACGGGCGGCTGGAACTCCTCCTTCCAGGCGAGCAGGGTCGGGGCGAACATGCCTCCCGGTACCTGCCTTGGCCTGTATTCCCGGGCACTGCGCTTGCTGTCGAACTCGAATGCCATGGCCCCCCGTTCGGGGGCCTGGGTGAGGGGGGCGTGACGCACATAGGCCAGGGTGGAGAGGAGGGTCAGCAGAAATACTCCCCACCAGAGCCCCTGCCAGAGACGATGGGGCTGGGTGCCGAGCGCCACCACGGCGACCGTGGCAAGGGCGAGCAACAGGTTGAGCCGCCAGGGAAACTGCACTCGCTGCAGGGGGGGAAGCAGGCTCCAGAGAGGCTGGCTCGGGGGCAGCATCATCAGGAAGGCGACGACGCCGATCGCCCCCCAGAACAGCAGCTCGGGGTGGCGCGGCTCCCGGGCGGCGGCCCAGGCGATGAGCAGCAGGGCCAGGGTCAGCATGCTTTGCCACGCCAGGTGACCGCGA
Organism: Aeromonas media; assembly: GCF_020423125.1. Taxonomy (NCBI): domain Bacteria; kingdom Pseudomonadati; phylum Pseudomonadota; class Gammaproteobacteria; order Aeromonadales; family Aeromonadaceae; genus Aeromonas; species Aeromonas media. The sequence goes on along the minus strand of NZ_CP075564.1, from coordinate 2,698,643 downwards.
AAACGCCAGTCCTCCCAGGCGCTGGGCAGGCGGTCGAGAAAGTTGCGCCTGTAGTCGAACATGCCGCCGCGCATCAGCTCCATGGAGATGGCCCCCTGATCCGCCAGGGCGGGCAGCAGCAGGGCGGCTGCCATGCAAAGCCCCACCCCCTGGGCGCCGAGGGCTTGCCAGCAGGGCGTCAGAGTGCGGGTGCGTCTGGCGAACCAGAAGGCGCGCAAGGTGACCAGCCCCATCATGAGCAATAGGCTGGGGAGGTGGGAGAAGGCCAGCAGCGCCAGCCCCAGGATCAGCAGGGGCAACCCCTGAGGTCGTCCGCGGTGGGCGCGATCCTGCCCTAGCAGGATAAGGGGGGCCCAGGCGAAGGCCCAGAACTCCGCCAGGGCGAAGCGGGCATAGAGATCCATGGCGACATGATAGGGCAGCGCCAGATAGAGCAGGCTGGCGGCCAGGGCCCGGCCAGGGGGCGTGGTGGCACGCAGCCACAGATAGGCAAACACCCCGGAGAGCAGCAGGGCCAGGGTGGCGCTGCCAAGCAAAGGGTAGATGGCCTGCTGGGGGTGGGCACCGGGCCCGGCAAAGAGGGCGCTGACGTAGTAGGGGAGCGGGGGATAGAAGAAGAAGGTGGGGCTGCCGAAGCCGCCGTTCATGGCCATCAGCCAGCGGGGATAGAGCTCCCCCTGCCAGAGCTGGCGGGCAAAGTAGTGGCCGGAGAGCAGGTGATGAAACAGATCGTGTCCCTGGCTGCCCCCCTGCCACCAGAGCGGCAGCATCAGCAGGGCGCAGGCCAGCAACAGGGCCAGCACGACCCGTATCCCCTCCCCGGTTCCGCTCGTGTTTCTTTCCATTGCACTGGTTCCTGACAGACCCGGCTGTGAGTGTAGACGAGTCGTGCGATGCCCTCGCAAGCGCCCGGTTCAGCGGGCCAGGGCGAGCCAGAGGCCGGGTTCGGCGTGAAAGCGGGGGGCAAGCCAGAGGGTGTCATAAGGGCCTGGCAGCGCCTCTGCCCCCAGGGGGCGGCGGCTGAGACGGCAGGCCCCCTGGGTGAGCGCAAGGGCGGCATCCCCCCGGTACCAGCCGTCGGTGACGGGCAGGGTTGTGGTTTCCCTAAGCAGCCTCACTCCCCACTGAGTCACCAGCGCCGGGCAGTTTTTTTCGGCGACTCTGGCCGCCTGCACCATGGCGGATGGGCGGGGTGGGGTGAAGGTCACCGCGAGCAGCAGCAATCCGGCCAACGCGACCAGCCCAACTCCTCGGCGTGGCAGCCAGCCTGCCAGCAACACCAGGCCGAGCAGGGTGATGGGCGCGAGATGGCGGGGATTGTCCGGATTCTGGCCAAACAGGGTCCAGAGCAGCAGGGCGAGCCAGTAGAGGGACCAGGCCGGGGAGAGGGCGGCATGGCCCTTTACCCTTTGCCAAAGAGGCTGCGCCAGCAGTCCCCCGACAGCCAAAAGCCAGAGCAGGGTGAACTGATCGTTGAAGGTATTCGCCCAGCTCAGCAGTCGATCCCCGTGGGCTGCCGCCGTGTTGCCCCACAGGGTAAAGTGGCCGTCGGTAAAGCGCCGCCCCTCGGCAAAATAGGCCCAGCCGTCGGCCTGCCAGACAAACAGCAGGCAGGCTAGCCCTACCAGCGCGATAGGGAGCACAAATCTGACGCGGTTGCCCTGCTGCGCCATCCCAAGCCAAAGGGGCAGCAGGGCCAGCACGAAGTAGGAGGGGCGCAGCGCCAGCATGAGGCCCAACAGCAAACCCGCCAGCGCTATCTTGCGCTGTTGCAAGGCCAGCAGCGCGCCCAGCCAGGCCGCGAGCGCCGGCCCGTCGGACAGGCCGGAGAGGGCGAGCGTCGGGGTGAGCGGCAGGGCCAATACCAGCAGCCAGACCGGCGCCAGCAGGCTTGGCCGCTGCCACAATCTGACCGCGAGGTAGGCGGCGAGCGGCGCCAGCAAACTGCTCCCCAAGAGGCTTGTCCACAGCACCGCCCGGGCCGGTTCGTCCACCGCCAGATTGATCAGCCGCGCCAGCCAGATAAAGGCGGGGTAGCCCGGAAAGTGGGGGGAGAACTCCAGCACGCTGAAGCGCACCACCCCGTGGGCAAAGTTGAGGGCATCGTCGGAATCGAGCGCAACGGGGAAGGTCAGCAGCCAGCCAAGCCAGGCCAGTTGCAGCAGGGCAAGCAAGTAGAGTCGATTGGCGAAGCGTAATCGGCCGTGGCGACGCCCCCCTTCTCCCCGTGCGGGAGAAGGGTTGGGGATGAGGGGGGCCGTCGTCATCGATGAGAGGCCATCAAAGCGGCGCCAGCACGGCCATCAGCGCTTTTTCGGCATCACTAAAGGCAGCGGCATCGGCAGGCTTGGCACCCACCCCGAACACTCCCGGGTTGCCGATGGCGTCGAGCACCTTGGCCAGTGCCTGATCGGCCGCCTTGCGATCCCCTTCGCTCAGGGAGGGGAGGATCAAGTCGAGGAAGCGCTTGCTCTTGACCACCAGCACCTTGGCGGTCTGGTAGTCGCCAAGGTTCTGGCTGGCCCCCTCGAGACGGCGTTCGATCTCCGCCTTGTAGGCCCGGTTGAGCAGGGCCGCGGTCGCTGCGGCGTCTTTGGCCTTGATAGCGGCCGCGAGCGGTGCTTGCAACTCGACCTTGTGATGCTGCTCCAGATAGGCGAGCTCGTCGGCAATCTCGCTCAAGGTGGCGCTGGCATCCTTGCCGTCAGTGGCGGCGCCAAGCAGCGCCTCACGGGCCTCGATCAGCGGCTCTTTGCCGGCGGCGGCGTAGGAGTAAGCCTGCGCCTGGCCGCTCAGCGTCAGCAGCAGGGTGAGGGCAAGTAAACCCGGGCGTATGTTCATCCTGTTCTCCTTACTTATGCCAAAAGGTTATGCCAATGGCGCGGCCCTCAGGCCACGCTCTGGGTTTCGATCACGGTGTTTTTGTTGCGATGATTGAAGGTGTTGCGGCGTCTGTCTACTTGTTGGGCACCGACAATCATCAGGCCACGCTCTGGGTTTCAATCACAGTATTTTCATTGCGATGATTGAAGATGGCGTGGCGTCTGTCCACCCCGTCGATCACCATGTCGGCAGCCATCATGCCCATCTCCATGGCGGTGTCGGTGAAGATGTAGCGGAATGTCCCCTGACGGCCGGTCATGATGAGGTTATTGATCGGCATCAGCGCCTTGATGGCTTCGTTGCGGCGTGCCTGATAGCCCAAATCCATCAGCGGATAGGCGTACTCGCTGCGCGCCTCGAAGGTCTCGTCGCCAAGCTTCTGGGTATCGACGCCGAGGCTCGCGAGATCAGCGGTGACCCGGCCGCGCAGATCGGCCAGCGGTGCCTGCCAGGTGGCATCCCCCGGGTTGCAGGGGATCTCCAGCATCACCGAAGTCTGGCCCTGGGGTGCCATAAAGGGGCTGCGCCGGCGCGGCTCCTGCAGGCGGGTGGCCAGAATATGGGGGTCGGAGAGGTACTGCCAGGTGTTGTCCGACAGGTTCTCCTGCTTGAGAGGCATATTGACGAAGCGAAGCGACCGGTAGTGCAGATCGCACGGCAAGCCCAGATGCTGGCAGGTGAGCGGCAGCGGCAGGGTGGAGATCACCTGATCAAAGCGCTCGCTCTGCTCAACGTCAACTTGTGACCAATAAACCCGTTCGATGCGGCCATTAGCCTGCTCGAGGCGGGTGATGGTGGCGCCGGTCTTGAGCTCTACCCCCTCGGCCACCAGCCGCTCGCCCAGGGTGGTGAAGATCTGGCCGAAGCCATACTTTGGATAACGATATTTGCGGGCATAGGTACGCACCGAGAGGTTGCCGCTGCGCCTTGGCAGCAGGCGGCGGGCCACGTCTTTGAGATCGATCAGGCTGATGCGCTGGCCGGCCCAGTCGGCGGAGAGACGGTCAGGGTTGATGCCCCACAGCTTGCCGGTGTAGCCCTCGAAGAACTGGCGATAGAGGGTGCGACCGAAGTGGCTCTGGATCCACTCGGCAAAGCTCGCCCTGGCAAAATCGGTGGGCTTCTTGGCAAAGGGCAACAGCAGCAGATCCTTCATCGCCCCGGCCATCAGTGGCAGCGGCGCTGTCTTGAGCAGGTTGGTCAGATTGAGGGGGTAGTCATAGGTGCGCCCGCCAAAGCGGATCACGCTCTTGCGCTCGGCGTGGAGCAGGTCGTCCCCCATCAGCTCGTCGATAAAGGTGAGCAGCTCGGGGTTCTTGGTGATGAAGCGGTGGCCGCCGTAGTCGAAGCGATAGTCGCCGTCGCGCCCCTTGAAGGTCTGGGTGGCGCACATGCCGCCCACCACGCTCTCTTGCTCGAACAGGGTGACCGTAAAACCGGCCTGGCAGAGGCGCCAGGCGGCCATCAGCCCTGCGGGACCGGCACCCAGCACCGCAATGTTTTTCTTGTTGTTGTCGCTCATGACTGTCTATCCGAAAAATCTGGCAAAGGAAGAGGCTTAAAAAGCGGCCCCTTGGCCGCTTTTGAGGGAGCTGCGCAACGCGCGATCAGCCTTGGGCCCTGGGTTGATAGCTGCGATGCCAGAGGGTGACGAAGATGACCAGATAGGCAGCCCAGGTCAGCAGCTGCAGGCCGGCCGGCGAGGCATTGTAGCCAAACAGGGCGCGCAGGAAGGTACCGAAGACCCCCCGATCGTCGAGAACCTGGCTGATGTTGAACACGGGCGTGGTCCAGAAGGTGATGACGTCTGCCGCCTGCAACATGTTGACCGCAGAGGAGAGCAGGCCAGCGGCGATGATGATGATGAGCAGGCCGGTCCAGCGGAAGAAGGGGGCCAGCGCCACCTTGCGGGTGGATCGCAGCAGCCCCCATACCAACGCCACCGAGACCAGCAATCCGCCCAAGGCGCCGATGAGCCCCTCATGCAGATCCACCCCCTGCCCTGAGTAGATCAGGGCCGAGAAGAACAGCACGGTTTCAAACCCCTCGCGCATCACGGCGAGGAAGGCGAGCAGCACCAGGCCAAAGAGGTTGCCGCCATCGATGGCCGCATCGATGCGTGCCGTCATGGCCCCCACCTGGGATTTGGCCTGCTTCTGCATCCAGATCGCCATGTAGGTGAGCACCAGGGTGGCGAAGAGCAGGATCCCCGCCATCAGCAGGTGGTTGTAGCGCTCGCTCTCGAACTGGCTCACCACCACCTGGAACAGGAAGGCGACGACGAGGGAGGTGATAAGGCCGAGCCCGACTCCCAGATAGATGAGCTTGTTGTAGCGGCTCGCCCCCAGCTTGGCGAGGTAGGAGAGGCAGATGCCGACCAGCAGGAAGGCTTCCAGCCCCTCACGTAGGGTAATGAGAAAACTTGCGAACATCAGGATTGAGGCTCCGTATCGGGCGTGATGGGGAGGGGCTGCAGGGTCAGTTGCAGCCGATTGAGTTGCACTATGGGTGGCGCCGGCAAGTCCGGCTCGGCGGCGCGCACCGCATCACTGACCCACTTGGGGTAGGTGCGGAAATTGAGTCTGATGTCGGCCTTGAAGGGGCCTTGGGCATCCGCCGGCAGCGGCCAGACTTCATCGCGCCAGCCATCGGCCGGAATGCGGGTATCTTCAAGGAGCTTGGCGTAGCGCCAGAACTTGAGTCCCACCGGCTTGCCCTCGGCATCGCCGAACACCTTCCTGAACAGGCGCGCATCCTCGGGCACGGCGCTGTTCACCGGCTGGCCGCTGGTGAGCACGATGTTTCCGTTGGCGTCGGTGACGGTCAGCTCCAGCCAGATCTCGCGAAAATCGGCCACCCCGGTGGGGAGGGCGTGGCCGGCGCCGACGTTGGTAACCCGCACCACCAACTGGCGGTTATCGACAGTCCCATCAATGCGGGCGGAGAGCGTGGCGCTGGCGCGCAGCAGTGCCAGGCTCTCCTGCTCGAGGGCCGGGTTCCTCAGCCCCACCAGCTGGTGCTGGGCGCCGGTGAAGTTGTGGCGATAGAGCCGTTCCTTCACCGGGCCGTTTTCGGTGGATTGGCCCGCTACCGGTTCGCCGCCGTTGCCGGGCTCCGGATTCATGTGGCAGTCGATGCAGGTGCGCCGCCTGGCGGGATCGTCTGCTTTCGCGAAGCTGGAGTTCTCCCACTCATCCCAGGTGTTGACGATGTTGGCGCCGGTGCCCGGGGCAAACTCGTTGTGACACGACTTGCACAGGGCCGCATCCCGGTAGAAATCCTTCTGGTAGGAGGCCTTGTGCATGGCGGGGCGGGAGTTGATCTGCCGCTCGGCCAGCCAGTGCTGAAGGCTGCCCCCCGGGGCATCCTCGAACACATAACTCTCCCTGTCTTTCAGGTTCACCGTGAAGGCACTGTTGCCGCCAGCATCCTCGAGTTTGGTGATGCGATGGCACAGCACGCAGCCGGTGCCTTCCTCGACAACCGGTTCACCTGCCTTGTGGGCCGCAACCAGCGAGGCGCCGCCCTGCTCAAACATGTGGGAACCCTTGGGCAGATCCTGCTGGCCGTTCAGCACCTGCTGGGGCATGTGGCAGCCCTGACACCACTGGCCGAACGCTTCCCCTTCGGTCTCGCGGGCCAGCGCCTGCACCACCTTGTAGTAGGGGTGGGAGTTGCCCATCAGCCGGTGGTTGCTCTCGCTCCAGTCTTTGAAGGCCTGTTGGTGGCAGTTCTGGCAGGAGGCGGAGTTGAGCCACGCTTTCGGGTGAGTGGTCGGCGCCTTGGCGGGATCTGTGCGCGGGGCATCGAGTCGCAGCCAGTTGGCAAGATAGGGGAGGTTGCCGTCCGCCGTCACGAAGGCGTGCAGATCCTCCATCATCGCCTGCACTTCGGGTTGGGGCTTGGCGGGATCCACCACTGCCGCGCCATCTCGGGTGTCGTGGCCCATGCCGCCCTGGGTTTGCTGAGTCATGCGCAGGTATTCGCCGACAAAGTCCCCCGCCACCATGTTGGCGAGGTTGGCGTGGCCGTTGATGGCGTTGTCGCCGCTCTTCTGGCGATGGGCCGCCATCAGGTGGCGGTTGGTGAAGTTGAAGCCGTCCAGATGGCAGGAGTTGCAGCTCATCCAGTTGTCCCCGGCCATGGGGAAGCGGCTGTTGGCGGCGGTATTACCCAGGTTGAACAACCGCTCGCCGCGCTTGGGAGGCTCGGGGCGGGGATCCGTCTCCACCAGTTTGGCGAAGTGGGGCACATCCACTGTCACCCGGGCGAAGGGGCTGCTGCCGCCGGTACTGAGGCGGGTGAGATCCTGTCCCATGGCGTTGTGCACCAGAATGTGGTCGCCATCGATCAGCAAGTCCCGAGGATTCTGGCCCGGCAGGTGGCGCAGCAGCTGGGTCGCCTTGGCGCCTCCTTGGAACTTCTTGCGGCGGTGGCGGTTGCTGTTTTGCTTGCCGCTGCGCGAGAGGTCGAACACCAGCAAGTCCTCGGAGCCCGCCAGGGTCAGATAGACCCGCTTGCCGTCGGCGGCGAAGCGCGCCGTGAACGGGTTGGAGACGATCTGGCTGCGGTTGCCGACGTTTGGCAGGTTGATCTGCAAAAAGAGCTGCTTGCGCTCGTCTACTCGTTCAGTGATGCGCTCACTCTCTTCATCCAGATTTATGATGGAGACCGCCGGGAAGACGGTGCTCTGAAACTGGAAGGGGTGGTCGAAACTCCACAGCACATGGGGCAGCCAGGCTTCGCTGCCATCGGGGGAGAGGGCGATGCCATCGAGCAGGCGCGGCAAGCCCTGGGAGTTGCTTGGTGTGGCGCTGTGGGTCTCGGCCAGGGTAATGAGCCTGGGTTTGGGCAGGGTCGCGCCTTTGGCGCCGTTCTCAAGCCTGGCGAGATCATAGATGGCGAGTTGGCCCGTCATGGCGTGGGTGAGCAGCAGGCGATCGTCGTCGGTCAATGCCAGCCCGCGCGGGGTCTCGGCAGTCTCTGCATCCAGCTGGAGCTTGCCCGAGCTGTCATAGGCCTGCAGGCGACCCGATTCGAACAGGCTGACCCAGAACCAGCGCCGTTTGGGGTCGAAGATGACGCCGTAGGGTCGATGGCCGGTGGGGATCGCCTTTTCCAGGTCGAGATCATCATCCAGCAGCAGCAGGCGATCGCCGCTGTAATCGGTGACCAGCAGGGTACCGTCGTCTGCGCGGGCCAGCTGGCGCAGATCCCCCCCCAGTTGCACCTCGTTGAGTCGCTTGCCGCTTTCTCGTTCAAGCAGTGTGACCGAACCAGCGCTCTGGTTGGCCACCAGCAGGCGAGGGGCGTCGCCCTCGTCATAGGCGATCATGGCGGTGCCCATCTCCTGGGCGGAGGCAGTCCCCGGCAGCAGGGCGGCGAACATCAGGGATAACAACAACTTCAACATAAGATCAGGTGCGCCATGTCAAGATGGTCCAGCGCCAGGCGTGGCGCAGCACCAGGGGCGTCAACGCGAGCGCGCTCAGCCAGTGGGTCCAGCTGGCAAGGTTGCCGAGGCTATCCCCCGGGGTGCCGTGCAGCACCAGCAGCAGGCCGCTGGCCAGACAGACCAGCAGCAAGGCTTCGATGATGCGCCCGGTGGTGCGCAAGAAAGGCTTGCGGCTCTTGCTCAGCAGACTGCGATGAGAGAGCCAGAAGGCACCAAACAGCAAGGGAAACAGGGTGAGCGAGAGCATGACATGGAGAAACAGATTCCAGCGTGCCAGGGACCAGACCGGGGTCAGCGGCTCCCACAGCAGCAGGCCGGAGAAAAACATCAGGTAGAGGGAGCCCTCGGCGGCCTGATGGTGATAGGCCAGCCACTGCCAGCACTGTCGGGGTGAGAGGGAAAGGCTTGTCATTGATTGCTCCAACGCCCGGGCGGTACGGCCCGGGGGGAGCAAGTTTATAACGCAGTAAGGGTAATGAAAAGAGTTATCAATTCGGCTCTTGATGAATAGACCCTGAATGGCGCCGGGCCCTATTTGTGCTCCGCCAGCCGCTCGGTCACCGCATAGATAAGTGCCGCGGTGGAGAAGGCGAGGAAGACGATGACCGACCACTTCATCTCGATCTCGTTGCCGGTGCCGTCGTCGAGGAAGGCTTTGAGCACCTCGATGCCGGCGATGGTCACCAGAGAGTTGATGACGATGAGCTTGAGGGACGCGAAGTTGATCTTGCTGAGCCAGTTGTCGCCGAGGGCCGCTCGCTGCTCCGGAGTCTTGATGAACTGCACGTAGCCGCAGATGGCCACCAGGATCAGCATCTGGGCGACCAGCACGAAGTCCACCAGGGTGAGTACCCCCGTGATGAGATCCAGATAGTGGATGTCGATGATGTCGCGGCACAGCACATAGAGCTGCATGGCGAACTTCACCATCAGGAGGGCGACACAGATAAGGATGCAGACATAGAAGGGGAACATCATCAACCGGCTGCCGTTGAGCATGACGTTGAAGCGGCGCATGGGAAACTCCATCGAAAAGGAAGGCAGCCAGAATATCCGGAAAGAAAGGAGCGGGAAAGCGCCTTGGCGCCTCCCGCCCGGCCTAGAGGGGGAAGGTGGGAAGGCCCCGGAACAACTGCTGCAACCCCTCTCCCCAGGCCTTTCGCAGCGCCACGAAATGGGGGTTCTGTTCGGTGATGCGGTGCTGGTTCGTCGCCGAGAAGCTGCCCTCGTGATAGACCAGGGCATCCAGGGGCAAGCCCACCGACAGATTGCTGCGCAGGGTCGAGTCGATGGAGATGAGGGCGCACTGCAATGCGGTCTGAAGCGGCGTCTCATGGTGAATGATGCGATCGATGATGGGTTTGCCGTACTTGCTCTCACCAATCTGGAAGTAGGGGGTGTCGGCGCTCGCCTCGATGAAGTTGCCCTCCGGATAGATGTGGAACAGGCGGTGGCGCTCCCCCCGGATCTGCCCCCCCAGCAGGATGTTGCAGCCGAAGTTGATATGGCCCTGCTGCTGACCCCCATCCCGGCTGATGACGGTGCGTATGGTCTGGCCGATGAGGGCGGCAGCCTCGTAGAGGCTGGGGAGGGCAAGGAGCTCCTGCCCCTCCGTCAGCAGGCTGATGACGCTCTGGGTGGTGGCCAGATTGCCGGCGCTTTGCAGCACTATCACCCTGTCCTCCCGGGTGAAGAGGTGCAATTTGCGGAAGGTGGCGATGTGATCCACCCCCGCATTGGTGCGCGAATCGGACGCAAACACCATGCCGTCTTGCAGGCACATGGCGACGCAATAGGTCATGACCGCACTCCCGCCAGGACTCTCCCGGTCTTCATTGCTGCTGTCCATCCAGGCGGGTCACCTGCGCCTGGCTCTGCAACTGTTCGCACCCGCCGCCATAGCGCACGCCGCGCACCGGACAGGCATCCAGATAATCCATGCCGACCGCGAGCTTGAGGTGCTCGCTGGTGGAGCTGGTGAGGTTGGTGACGTCGAACGTGTGCCAGCGCTCCTCGATCCACACCTCGGCCCAGGCGTGCATCGCCACGTGGCTGCTGTCCTGGCTGTAAAGGTAACCGCTCACGTACCGGGCCGGCAGGCCGGCGTGGCGGCAGCAGGTCAGGAAGACATGGGTGTGGTCCTGACAGACGCCGCTGCCCGAAGCAAGTGCCTCGTCGGCGCTGAAGGTGGCATCCGTGCTGCCAGGTTGATAGGGCATCAGCACCAGGATGCGTGCCATCAGGCTCTGCAAGTCGGCCAGGGTCGGCGCCTCTGGCAGGCAGGCCTTCGCGAGATCCTGCAGGGCCGGGGTCGGGCGGGTGAGGGGGGTGGGCCTCAGGTAGCTCAGGGGAGAGATGAGGGAGGACTCCTCATCTTCCGGGGCGTCGTCGCAGATCTCCACCTCCCCGTGGGCGCGGATCAGGATCCCCTCGTGGGGGGACTCCAGGCTCAGCACGTGCAGTATGTTGCCGTAACCGTCCGTGGTGCAGGTGGCCTCCCCCGGCAGCTCCAGCTCCCAGGAGAGGATCTGCTGGCGGGCCGTGCTGTGAGGAGTCAGGCGCAGGTACTGGGTGCTGCGGCGCACCACGTCGGCATAGTGGTAGCGGGTCTGGTGATCGATGATGAGTCTCATAATACCTCCAGGTAGGCGGCGTGGATGCTCTGGCCGATGGCGCCGATGTCGCTGAGGAAATCACTCAGGTACTCCTGCATGCCGAGGGCAAAGACATCGTCGATGGCGCCATAGGTCAGATGGGCGTTGAGTATGGTGGTCAGGCGCCGGGGCGTCTGGCCGGCGTTGCCCTCGATCTGGGCCAGGATCAGCTCCATTTCGTCGAGGCAGGCGCGCAGGGAGCGCGGTACTTCATTGCGCAGGATCAGCAGCTCGGCGATGGAGGCATGGGAGAGCGTCTTGTAGAGGGTCTGGTGGGCCTCGTAAGCGCCCACTGACCGCAACAGGGCGTTCCAGCGGTAGAACTCGCGCACGCTGTCCTCGTCCTCCCGGATCACCTGATACTTCACGGTCAGGATGCGTGCCGTGTTGTCGGCCCGCTCGATGAAGGTACCAAGGCGCAGGAACCAGAGCACGTCACCGCGCATGATGGTGCCATAGGTGGCGCCGCGAAACTGGTGGGAGCGCTCCTTGATCCAGTCGAAGAACTCCTGGGCCTGGCCGCTGGAGAGCCCCGCCTGGCGGCGCCGGCGGATCTCTATCCAGGCGGCGTTGATGCTCTCCCACACCTCACCGGGGATCTTGCCCCGCACGGCGTGGGCGTTGTCCCTGGCCATGCGCAGACAACTGAAGATGCTGCTCGGGTTCTCCTCGTCGAAGCAGAAAAATTGCAGCAGGTTCTCCATGTTCACCTGGCCGTAGCGGGCCAGGAAGGGCTCATGGGTGCCGCTGATGGTGAGGGGCGCCACCAGCTCGCTGTGATCGGCGTCGATGGAGGGCATCAGCGACATGGTCTGGGTGACGTCCAGCATGCGTGCCGTGTTCTCCGCCCGCTCCAGGTGGCGGGACATCCAGTAAAGTTCGCTTGCGGTGCGGCTCAGCATGGGCTGCCCTCCATGACCCAGGTGTCCTTGGTGCCACCGCCCTGGGAGGAGTTGACCACCAGAGAGCCTTCGGTGAGGGCGACCCGGGTCAGGCCGCCAGGTACCAGGCGCAGCTCCTGCCCCGTGAGGACGAAGGGGCGCAGATCGATGTGGCGGGGGGCGATACCGGCGTCGACGAAGGTCGGGCAGGTGGAGAGGGAGAGCGTCGGCTGGGCGATGTAGTTGTCCGGCCGAGCCTTGAGCAGCTCGCGAAAACGGGCCAGCTCCTCGCGGCTGGCGCAGGGGCCGATAAGCATGCCGTAGCCGCCAGCGCCATGGACCTCCTTGACCACCAGCTCCTCCAGGTGCGCCAGCACATAGGCCAGGGCCTCGGGTTCCCGGCACTGCCAGGTGGGGACGTTGTTGAGGATGGGCTCCTCCCCCAGGTAGAAGCGGATCATCTCCGGCACATAGGGGTAGATGGACTTGTCATCCGCCACCCCGGTGCCGATGGCATTGGCCAGCACCACGCCGCCGGCGCGGTAGACCGAGAGCAGCCCGGGCACGCCGATGAGGGAGTCCGGGTTGAAGGCGAGGGGATCGAGGAAGTCGTCGTCGATGCGGCGATAGATGACATCCACCCTTTTCAGCCCCGTGGTGGTGCGCATCAGCACCTGACCATCCTTGACCACCAGATCCGCGCTCTCCACCAGCTCCACCCCCATCTGCTGGGCGAGGAAGCTGTGCTCGAAGTAGGCGCTGTTGAAGCGCCCCGGAGTCATCACCACCACGCAGGGGTTGTCCACCGGGCTGCTCTCGCGCAGGGTCTGCAGCAACAGGGCCGGGTAGCGCTCCACCGGGGCGATGGGCTGGTTGTGAAACAGCTCCGGGAAGAGGCGCATCATCATCTTGCGGTTCTCCAGCATGTAGGAGACCCCGGAGGGGGTGCGCAGGTTGTCTTCCAGCACATAGTACTCACCGTCGTGGTTGCGGATGATGTCGACCCCTGTGATGTGGACATAGGTGTCCCGGTGCAGGTCGACCCCCTGCATGCAGGGCTGGTACTGGGCATTGGTGAGGATCTGGGCGGCCGGGATCACCCCCGCCTTCAGGATGCGCTGATCGTGATAGATGTCGTGCAGAAAGGCATTGAGGGCGGTGACGCGCTGGCGGATCCCCTTGTCCAGATGTTGCCACTCCCGGGCGGGAATGATGCGGGGAATGCTGTCGAACGGGATGAGGCGCTCGGCGCCGTCCCCATCCCCGTAGACGTTGAAGGTGATGCCGACCCGGCGAAACAGCAGGTCGGCCTCTTCACGCTTGCGCTCTATGCTCTTCTCGTCGGTCTGGTGCAGCCACGCCAGGTAGGCGTGGTAGTGATCGCGAAACTGGTTGTCGGCGAGCAACATCTCGTCGTAGCAACCGGGTCCGGGCGGCTTGATGGGTAGCATAGGCAACTCCTTGTGACGTCCCTGGCGTCAGGACTTGCAAGGGGTGTGCCAGTCAATTGAGTCGCTATGAAGGCCGGTATCAGTAATTTTCTGCTGATAAATCATATGGATGATTATTCTGTCAGCATGGGGAAAAGGGTGCTGCACCAGACTGGTACCCCATAGAGGGTAGCCCTGCGCCATCTTGTGGCAGTGCCTCCAGGCGCGATGAGGAGAGACCGGCAAGGAGGGGAGGCAATGCTGCTTCGCCTTGCCCCGTGCTGGGGCAGCAGAAACGAAAAAGCCCAGTCCTGAGACTGGGCTTTAGAAAATGGCTCCCTCGACAGGACTTGAACCTGTGACATACGGATTAACAGTCCGCCGTTCTACCGACTGAACTACGAGGGAATTGGCTCCTCCTACTGGACTTGAACCAGTGACATACGGATTAACAGTCCGCCGTTCTACCGACTGAACTAAGGAGGAATAGCCTGTCTCGTCGAGACGCAGCGAATATTAATGATCCCCCGGACGGGTGTCAACCCGCCACTCCACGGAAAAAGGGCTTTTTGGCCCGTTTGCCCAAAACTTGGTCGCTGTGGACTATTTTCAGCACAATCAGCAGCTTGAGATGCCCCTGCCTGCGGTTGCGGTTGCGGTTGATCAGGCCGTGAGAGGGGGCACCCGGATTGCCTTGCTGGGGCGCGGCAATGGATGGTCCGACATTGATGGTGATGGGCGAGAGAATCGGTGAGGTACCGCCTGTCGATGGTGTTGCATCTGTGATGATAGGGGGTATCGACGCACTGCAGATTGGCGATGACAAGATATCTGGAGGGATGGGGTTAAAATCGGCGATATGCGGTCTATCGATGACAATAATGCGGGGTAATGGCCATTTCTTGATCCTGCCCATCGAATTATCGGGCCGGCTCAGGTATGGTTGCTCTGGATACCATCGCCGCGTCGACAGCTCTGCCGGCCCTTGATGATGATCGGGTGCCGGTTCACCCCGGCCTTTGTCTCCCTCTTCTGGTATTACCCTAGACATGCACAATCAAGCTTCCTTACAAGGCGTGAAGCTGGCTATCGCATTGCGCCAATCCTGCATCGACGAACCCTACAGCGTGGCGCGTTTCGGCCGCGACCTCATCGCCGGCATCACGGTCGGCATCATCGCCATTCCGCTCGCCATGGCGCTGGCCATCGCCAGCGGGGTGCCGCCCCAGCACGGCCTCTACACCGCCATTATCGCCGGCATCGTCATCGCTGTGACGGGGGGGTCGCGCTTCTCGATTTCTGGCCCCACTGCCGCCTTCGTGGTGATCCTCTATCCGGTGGCCCAGCAATTCGGGGTGGGGGGCCTCTTGATGGCGACCCTCATCTCCGGCTTCTTCCTGGTGGCCATGGGGATGGCGCGCCTCGGCCGTCTCATCGAATACATTCCGCCCTCGGTGACCCTGGGTTTCACCGGCGGTATCGCCATCGTGATCGCTACCTTGCAGATCAAGGACTTCTTCGGCCTGCACGTCCCCGAGATGCCGGAAACCTATGTCGGCAAGGTACAGGCGCTGGCCCATGCCCTGCCAAGCTGGCAGTGGGGAGATACCCTGGTGGGGGTGGCCACTCTGGCGGTGCTGCTGCTCTGGCCCAGATTGCGGCTGCCGGTGCCGGGTCACCTGCCGGCCGTGCTGGTGGGTGTCGGCCTGGCTTTCGGTCTGCACCAGTTCGGGGTGGACGTGGCCACCATAGGCAGCAAGTTCAGCTATACCCTGGCCGATGGCACCCAGGGCATGGGGATCCCCCCCATAGCCCCGACCCTGGTGATGCCCTGGGCCCTGCCCGGGCCGGACGGGGCGCCGGTGGAGTGGAACCTCGCCGCCATCGAGCGGCTGCTGCCCGCCGCCTTCTCCATGGCCATGCTGGGAGCCATCGAATCCCTGCTCTGCGCCGTGGTGCTGGATGGCATGACGGGGCGCAAGCACAGCTCCAACGGCGAGCTGGTGGGGCAGGGGCTAGGCAACATCCTCGCCCCCTTCTTCGGCGGCATCACGGCGACGGCCGCCATCGCGCGCTCCGCCGCCAACGTGCGTGCCGGTGCTACCTCGCCCATCTCTGGCATAGTCCATGCGCTGGTGGTGCTGGCCGCCATCCTGGTGCTGGCCCCCTGGCTCTCCTGGCTGCCGCTCTCGGCCATGGCCGCCCTGCTGCTGCTGGTGGCCTGGAACATGAGCGAGGCCCACAAGGTAGTGGATCTGGTGCGCCGGGCGCCCCGCTCGGATGTGCTGGTGCTGCTGGTCTGCCTGTCGCTGACCGTCATCTTCGACATGGTCATCGCCATCACCTTCGGGGTGATCCTGGCGTCCTTGCTGTTCATGCGCGAGATCGCCAAGATGACCAAGCTGCACAATCTGGCGGAGCACGGGCGCTATGCCAGCGAAGTGCCGGCGCAGACCCTGCTCTACAAGATCAATGGTCCCCTGTTCTTTGCGGCGGCGGAGCGGGTCTTCGACGAACTGCTGGCCCAGGTGGGTGAGCACAAGGCGCTGATCCTGCAGATGGAGGCCGTCTCCATCCTGGACGCCGGCGGGCTCTCTGCCTTCCAGCAATTTGCCAGGCGCATGGCCAAGTCGGGCGTCCAGCTGAAGGTGGCCGAGCTGCAGTTCCAGCCCCTCAAGACCCTGGCGCGGGCCAAGGTGCGTCCTGTCCCGGGTGAGCTGGAGTTCTACGGCTCGCTGGAGGAGGCTATCAGAGGGGAACATTTTCACGAAGCGGTTGAAAATTGACGTAAAGGGATAGGAAACGGCATCTTTTTGGTCACTTGGTTCGCAAATTGAGCAATCGATGGCAAAAGATGAAAAATGAGATTGACCGGTCTTCTCCTATCCCTTACATTACGCCCCGTTCCGGCGCAGCAGCGCAACGAACCCGTGTTGGCTGAACACGTTAAGCAGCAGACCAAGATTTGGTGAGGTGTCCGAGTGGCTGAAGGAGCACGCCTGGAAAGTGTGTATACGGCAACGTATCGAGGGTTCGAATCCCTCCCTCACCGCCAAATATAACCCGTTGAATTTCAACGGGTTTTTTCATTTCTAGACTTACGTGATTTTTTTCCTGGATCAACTGGGTGGAACAATCATGTATCTGAGTAAAAATGCCTCCGGCACCTACTACACTCGTCTCCCGCTGCCTAAGTCATTACGTGACCGTGGCTTGCCCTTCGCTATCCGTACTTCCCTTTGCACCAAAGATCGTCAGCTCGCCGTAGACCGCAACCTGGCAGTGGCAGCTCGTACTCGCGCACTTATCGCGGCTACTCCTGCCGATACTGCCCCCCGCAGTTTCTATCGCTGGATCCGCGCCGATCTAGACGCGTTCAAAGCAGCGGGGTTCATCCCTCCTCAAACACCTTCCACACCTCGTGAACCTTCTGTTGATGCCCCAGCTTGCCCCAGCAGTGGGATCATGCTCACCCACGCATTGGCGAGATTCATCGAGACTAAAACCAGTGAGGGGATCCAGCATAGGTCGGTGGGCCAGCTCCAACTTCGGATCAACGCCTTCGTCACCTGGGCCAAAGGGGTTAAAGTCGATGAGGTGACGCCCGCGCTGGCACAGGAGTACCGCAACAGCTTGCTGCGCAAGACCAACCTCAGTTTCAAAACCAAAGGGGATTACCTCGCCGCCCTGAAACAGTTCTTCCGTTGGTGCGTGGCGCTGGACTATTGCAGCCGTAACCCTTTTGATGGGTTGACGGCAGGCAAGAAGCCGCACAAACGGGCGGATGAGGAGCGAGTGCGCTGGCATCGCCCTCAACTGGCTCAGCTGTTTGCCAGCCTGCGCAGCAAACAATCCCAGAAAGGCAAAAAATTGAGAGTTCAAGACTGGTGGGTGCCCCTGCTGTGCCTGTATGCCGGGCTGCGACCCTCCGAGGCTTGCCAGCTCAAAACGCAAAATATCAAACAGGTCGAGGGGATTTGGTGTTTGGTGGTCGATGCGGGAGAAGCGGATCAGCAGCTCAAAACCGTCAATGCGTACCGTACCGTGCCACTGCACAGTGCGTTGATCGGACATCAATTCCTAGACTATGTGGAGAGTCGTCGCAGTCAAGGGAAGGTATTTTTGTTCGATGACCAACCATCAGGCAAAGACGACGATTGGGCGCATAACATCACCTGTCGCTTCCAACGCCACCTCAATGATGCTGGCATCGTAGGTCAGGGCCGCCCCACCATTTACGGGATGAGACACACGTTTATCGATGAGCTGCAACAGGCGGACGTTGCTGAGCATATTGTGGCTGAGTTGGCGGGACATAGTAAAACAGGGATCACTTTTGGCCGCTATGGTAAACGGGTAAGCGTCTCTCTTTTGAAAGAAAAGATAGAGTTGATTCCCAGAGACTTAGTATAAGTGTCAATCCAGTACCGTCTGGTGAACTTTTGCTGTAGTGCTCATAGACGTATAAGCCCCAACTCAATGCTCACTTATCTGATAGGTGGGATTTACGGGAGAAAAGATCGGCTCAAACTGAAAAAATGAAATGACTGAGTCAGCCGAGAAGAATTTCCCCGCTTATTCGCACCTTCCATAGGCCAGGGTAAACGGATTTTGTCTGTGATCGGCGGCCTGGGCGGTGGCGGCAAAGCCTGCCAGCGCCGTCAGCACCATGGCACTGCCGTATCTATAAAAAAGCGCGGATTACTCCGCGCATAAAAACTTAGTGTTAAGACATCTTGGCTATGTTGGATAGTCCTCCTCTACTTGGCTGGTGTAATAAATAATAGAGCAGGGTGGGAAATACCCTACTATTATATGAGTTTTATTTGTCCGTAAAAAAGGGGTATATGAATGGAGACCGTGCCAGCCTAACTAAATTCTGGCTGCGACAATACGGCCAATCACACTTGGATCAAGTTCAAAGCCATCATCCATAGCCCACCTGACAAAACTACTACCTTCCATCAGGCTTAAAATCTGAAAAGCTATCTGCCGTGAATTTCCATCAGGAGAAAACTCACCGCTGGAGATGCCCATAGTTATTATTTTTTCAAGCCATTGCAATTGAATGTCAAAATACTTACGAGTTAGTGCTTGTAATTTTTCAGGCAATGCCGCCATTTCTGCTGCAAGTGCACCACATAAAGGTAACATTCCATCAGCCATTGCGGCTCTGAACAAAGAGGCGAATGCACATAGCCGACCAAATGCATTTGGAAAATCGTGTTCAATTCTATCGAAATCGAGAACGGAACGCTCAATATAAGACTCGATAATTACCACACCAAGGTCTTCTTTCTTAGGGAAATGGTGATGTATACTTGCTTTTCTTATCCCTACTACTTTTTCTAGGTCAGCATAACTAAATGCTGCATAGCCTCTGGAACGCAACATATACTCAGCAGATTTGATTAATGATTCTCTTGTATCAATAGACATATGGTGTACTACCTGCGTGAGGACATGGAGAGAGCATGCTATAACATCACGGATTAGAGGTAAATCTCGACGTAGCAAACTGCATGCTCTCTTCATTGCATTACTTCTCTGCAATGACCAGTTTGGGTACCATGCGAATGGCTCGTGAGAAGTTGGCATAGTTAGGCGATGTTTGAAGCACGGCGTTGTGGATCTCTTCTAACTGCGCATCAGTTCCATCAGAGTCGATGTAAACACTATATTGCACCTCGTCATAACCTGGATTGACAGCTTCATCCAATCCCAGGAAGCCGCGCAGGTCAAGCTCTCCTTTTGTGTCAATTTTCAGCGAGTTGATAGTGACCCCTTTGGTTGCCGCTATGGCAACGTAGCCAACCGTCATGCAGGCATTGAGGGCAGCCATCAGTAGTTCCTGGGGATTGGGAGCTGTATTGGTTCCCAATATTTCCGTTGGCTCATCTGCTGCGATATGGAAATTACGCTCATAGTTCTTACCACGCAGTTCATAGGATTTTATCGTAGACACAGAGCGTGTTTGACCGGCCCAACGAGTTTCCACATTGAAGCGCGCTTTCGATATGCTGGGATCTTGACTTACACCCTCAGCGAATTGCTGGAATTCGGTCATGTCAATGCCATTAACGATGTTTTTCATAATATTCCTGTATGTGACTTCCCCTATTATTCGATTAGCAAAATAATCGGGAACATTAATTTCAGTAGTTAGTGTATAGTGACTCTATGAGCTCATACTCCATCGTAGGCGTCTAAAGTTCGGGCCGAGTAGACATATGCTGCACCAGCATTTAGAGCGATTGCAGTTCCCAAAGCAGCTGCAACCTCTTCTTTCGTTGCGCCAACTTTTTTGGCCGCCGCAGCATGAGCTGCGATACAACCATCGCATCGAGTGGTTACCGCAACGGCTAATGCAATGAGTTCATGAGTTTTCGGATCCAGTACATTACCAGCCCTTGTTGCGGCTTCCAGGTTATGAAATGCATGAGCCACAGGTTGATTTGCTTTGGCAAGATTACCCACGCTCTTGATAAGATCGGACAGTCTATTGCTCCATTCATTGATCATTTTTGGTACCTTTTTAGTTTGTTGAATTTTATTTTCCAAGCTTACGTGCAGCCATGACACCACCATCAACATCCCAGATCGCCCCGGTCACCCAAGATGCCTTATCTGAGAGAAGAAATACAATAGTCTCCGCAACATCACGTGGAGTGCCATTTCGGCCTAGTGGATGGAAATTACTGAAATCCTGTAGGGCACTATTTAGTTCTTCACTCGGAATGAAGCGTTCAAAAATACGAGTTTCCACAATGGCTGGGCTGACTGCATTTACACGAATGCCGTATCTTGCCAGTTCAGCAGCAGCATGCCGAGTCATCGTATCCAACCCGGTTTTCGCCATTGAATAGGCAGAGGCCGTAACAGTTTCAATCGCTTGGCGGGCAGCAACGGCTGTTACATTGACGATCGAACCGGTTTTATTCTGAGCTATGAGTGACGCTGCAATCTGCTGCGTAATAAAGAAGAATGCGCGGTTTAGATCGAGAAAATTGTTATAGTCATCGAGAGTATGTTCCAAGAATCCCTTGGGGTAATAAATTCCTGCGGAATTTACCAACATATCGATATCTTTGTGCTCAAGCGCTAACTGGCTAATCAGATACTGCACACTTTCAAAATTTGATAAGTTTGCAGTTAACGCAAAGACTTTTTCGTCACCGCTTACAGTAGCAAGTTGTTTACGTGCTTCCTCAGCTTTCTCTGCCCGGCTTCCGACAATAACTACAGTTCCGCCTTGCTCGGCGACTATTAGCGCTGTTTCAAACCCTATGCCGCTTGTGCCGCCAATAACCAAGATCTTCTGACCTTCAAATTGTCTATTCTGCATAGTCTCACCTGCTGAGAATTTAGGATTAAACCAACCTACCAACTAGTAGGTTAAGGTTATGTGTGTCTGTTCTTCTTGTCAAGTTTCTGCTGGTTTTTATTGTTATCGACCCATGTTGACTGGCATACCATGCCTATGCAGCCGTTCTTTTCTACCGTTTTTAGTCACACCCCCCCTGGTTCAGAGCCTCGGAGTGTGGCGTCCTTCACCTCTGTCAGTGCGTGATGGTAATGTTCTGACGATTTCCCCCCGACGATGCGTTTGATCAGCTGTCCATCTTTGAACATCAGCACTGAGGGTAACCCCCAGATTTCATAGCGGGTGGTCAAAACAGGAGACTGATCAATGTTCACACTCCCAACAATCACAGAGTGTTCCAGCTGCTCAGCAAACTCATTAAAGAGCGCTTCACTATCGCGGCAAGGTGGGCACCAGGACGCAAAAAAGCGCACAACAGCCAACCCCTTGGTGCGCTCAATTTGGTGGAAGTTATTTTCGTTGCAGATGAACAACTCATGCATTTTTCGGTACCTCATTTGTGGGTTTTGGCATCAAGCGCATCTCATATAGAGCAGGCAGACATTCCTCCTGCACAGGAAGATGAACTCAATTAAGGCTCATTGATGGGCGTTGAAAAAATTGCAACAACACAATTGCCTACCTAGTGGTAGGTTGATAAACTGTCACAGTATCATCTTCCTTGCAACAGCGGCAACAAACTAGATAGTTGCATGCCTCCTGCTGGCGAGAATCTAACTAGTGGCCGCAGGGCTTGAGTGATATGCCTGGTTTGTCAGGCCATCCTGATATTTTTTATTTAACCTTTAGTGAGGTATTCGATGAGTAAGTTATTCACTCCCTACAATATGGCGAGTATCCATTTAAAAAACCGTGTTGTAATGGCTCCAATGACTCGAACCAGGACACTTAACGATGTTGCTGATGAGCTGGTTGCTCTTTATTACGCCCAACGGGCATCTGCTGGCCTTCTGATCACGGAAGGTCTTCCTGTGTCTGAAGAGGGCCGCGGCTATTTGTATACACCAGGCTTGTATAATGAGGCACAGATGCAAGGCTGGCGGAAGGTTACTGATGCTGTCCATGCGAAAGGTGGTCGTATTTTTGCGCAGCTCTGGCATGTAGGTCGCATGTCGCATGTATCTCTGCTGCCTGGTAATCAGGCTCCTGTCTCGTCAGGAACAATACCTGCGACCAATACAACCGTGTTTGCATTTACGGAGTCTGGCGAGCCGGGCGCGGTTACCCCCAGTGAGCCGCGAGCACTGGAGACGGAAGAGGTCGGTCGCATTACAGAGGATTTTGTGAAATCTGCGCTGCTGGCAATAGAGGCTGGTTTTGATGGTGTCGAAGTCATGGCGGCCAATGGATTTATCTTTGATCAATTCTTAAGTAGCCAACTGAACACCAGAACAGATCGATACGGTGGAACTGTTGAAAACCGTCAGCGTTTCCTGATGGAAACTATCGATGCTATCTCAATGGCTATTGGTGAGGACAAAGTGGCAGTTCGCCTTTCACCATTCGGCCGTATTTACGACCTAGCACCGTATGATAATGAAGAGGAAACTTGGGCCAGCATCGCGTCAGCCCTCGGTCAACGTAAACTTGCTTATGTACATTTGTACTATCAACCGAACTACAATGCGGCCCCGAAAGAGGCTGATAGCTTCAAGAGTTCATTCCGCAACGTTTTTGACGGTACGATTATCGCTGCCGGCGGCTTCAATCGAAGCATTGCCGAAGAAGCGTTGGAAAAAGGTGAAGTGGATCTGGTGGCTTTTGGTGTTCCCTACATTGCCAACCCTGATTTGGTTGAGCGCATGCAAAATGATTGGCCACTGGCGGAAAGCGATCGTACAACCTATTACGGCATCAGTAGCTCTCCAGAGAAGGGATATACTGATTATCCAGCTTATCAACTAGAATAAACCAACGGCTATATAGCCTGGATAATATCCTATGTTACCGGGCTTTAATTTATATCATCCCAATCAATATTTAGTTAAATTTTTTGAGGTAGTTATGAATATACTCTCCCCACAAATAACCATTGATATTTGGTCCGATTTTGTCTGTCCATGGTGCTGGATAGCAAAGAAACGGTTCGAAAAAGCATTAGACGTTTTTGAAAATAAGGATAATGTGTTGATTCGCCACCACAGCTATCGTATAGCAAGTGAATTTGCGCCAGCACCTTTTAAGGCTGCAATGTATAAAAAATTTGGTACAGAACAAGGTGCCGAATTAATGATGAAGCAGATAAAAATTGCTAGTGAGTCAGAAGGGCTTTTGTATAACTTTGACACAATGCTGTTTGGTGATACCAAGGATGCACATGCCATGGTAAAGATGGCCGATCAGGTAGGTTTAGGAGAAAAACTAGCTGAGCGATTGTTCATGGCAAGCATCACTGAAGGGCGATCTATTTTTGACCATAAGGAGTTGGTTGCAATCTCCACAGAAGTGGGTGTTAGCCCTACAGATGCCGAAAATGCGCTCAATAGTAGAACACTGAGGGACGCCATCATTTCAGATGAAAACAACGCTCGCGCCATTGGTGCAAGCGGCGTACCGCTTTTCTTGCTCAACAACAGGTATTCTCTCAGTGGCGCCCAGCCTGCAAGTAGCTTTCTGGGCGTATTACAGCAGGCATGGGCTGACAAGCAGAATGAAGTAGTGATAACTAAAGGCCAAAGTTGCGAAGTGGGTGGGTGTAGTATCTAAAGAATGAATGGAAGATGAGTGTTGTAGAAGATCTGTGATCTGTAGTGAAGTCTCGTCTGCAAGGTCACAGTCATTTTTACTGAGCCTGTAAATCCAATTGTGTAACCGCCCACGAATAAGTAACTTTTTCAAAAGGATACCTTCGTGGGTAAGCAAATGGACCAAGACAAACTCAAAGCACTGGCCGCTGAGCTGGCCAAAGACATCAAATCTGAAAAAGATCTCGGCACCCTCACCCAACAGCTGATCAAGCTTACCGTCGAGACCGCGCTCAATGCCGAGATGGACGAGCATCTGGGCTATGAGAAACACGCTCCACAAGGCCGCGGGACCGGCAACAATCGCAATGGCTATTCCATCAAGCGCCTAAAAGGCCAGCATGGAGAGGTCACCATCCAGGCGCCTCGTGACCGTAACGCCTCCTTCGAGCCTCAGTTTGTCCGCAAGGGCCAGTCCCGCCTGACCCAGATGGACGACCAGATCCTCGCCCTCTACGCCAAAGGCTTGAGCACGCGCGATATCGTGGACGCGTTCAAAGAGATGTATGACGCCGACATCTCGGCGGGGCTGGTATCGAAGGTGACCGAACGTGTCATCGAGCAGGTCCACGAATGGCAAAACCGGCCGCTGGATCCGCTCTATCCCATCGTTTATCTGGACTGCATTGTACTGAAGATCCGCGCGAACCAGCGGGTGATCAACAAGTCGCTCTATCTGGCACTGGGCATCAATATGCAGGGTCACAAGGAGCTGTTGGGCCTGTGGCTGGCCGAGACCGAAGGGGCAAAGTTCTGGCTGTCGGTCCTGACCGAGCTGAAGAACCGCGGTCTGGAAGACATCCTGATCGCGTGTGTGGATGGTCTCAAGGGCTTCCCTGATGCCATTGCCGTGGAGTATCCCCAGACCAAGGTCCAACTGTGTATCGTCCACATGGTGCGCAACTCGTTGCGCTATGTCTCCTGGAAGGACTACAAGGCGGTGACGGCGGATCTGAAGCAGTCGTGCTCTACAACAGGGAAATTCAACCAGAAATCGTGCCCTGTGTGGCTCAGATGTTGTGGTGGAACGATATTATTTAAAAAACCAAATAATTTTCTTGACTTGTAATTTCGTTTGTGCATCAAAAATCTGTTGACTTATTTTTTTAATGCTCATAACCTATGCGCAAATCAACTGGATTAGAGCCGATGAACAATGATAAAAACTCACAGGCCAAAGATTTAAATAAGACTCTTGGACTGGCAATAAATGAAAATCTGAAATTTAAAGAAGCCCGCTATGCTGAATCGACCATTGGACCATATCGCCGCAAGAGCAAGCAGCTTGTAACTTGGTTCGGTAAGAAAAAGTTGATCGACTTTAGCTCTACAGACATAGAGATGATGGTCGTAAAACTTTTAAAGAAATATAATGGCTGTACAGTTAATCACTACCTGGAAATTCTGCGCAGTGTATTTGTTAGGGAAGGTGCGAATAAGCGGGAAAATTCTTCTCGGCTGACTCAGTCATTTCATTTTTTCAGTTTGAGCCGATCTTTTCTCCCGTAAATGCCTTGAATCAGCCTATTTAGACCGTTTCTTCGCCATTTAAGGCGTTATTCCCAGTTTTTAGTGAGATCTCTCCCACTGACGTATCATTTGGTCCGCCCGAAACAGGTTGGCCAGCGTGAATAACATCGCCAGTTGGTTATCGTTTTTCAGCAACCCCTTGTATCTGGCTTTCACGAAGCCGAACTGTCGCTTGATGATGCGAAATGGGTGCTCCACCTTGGCCCGGATGCTGGCTTTCATGTATTCGATGTTGATGGCCGTTTTGTTCTTGCGTGGATGCTGTTTCAAGGTTCTTACCTTGCCGGGGCGCTCGGCGATCAGCCAGTCCACATCCACCTCAGCCAGCTCCTCGCGCTGTGGCGCCCCTTGGTAGCCGGCATCGGCTGAGACAAATTGCTCCTCTCCATGCAGCAGATTACCCAGCTGATTGAGGTCATGCTCGTTGGCAGCGGTGGTGACTAGGCTGTGGGTCAGGCCACTCTTGGCATCGACACCAATGTGGGCCTTCATGCCAAAGTGCCACTGATTGCCTTTCTTGGTCTGATGCATCTGCGGATCGCGTTGCTGCTCTTTGTTCTTGGTCGAGCTGGGTGCCTCAATGATGGTGGCATCGACCAAGGTGCCTTGAGTCATCATGACGCCTGCTTCGGCCAGCCAGCGATTGATGGTCTTGAACAATTGGCGGGCCAGTTGATGCTGCTCCAGCAGGTGGCGGAAATTCATGATGGTGGTGCGGTCCGGCAAGGCGCTATCCAGGGATAACCGCGCAAACAGACGCATGGAGGCGATTTCGTACAGAGCATCTTCCATCGCGCCATCGCTCAGGTTGTACCAATGCTGCATGCAGTGAATGCGCAGCATGGTTTCCAGCGGATAGGGCCGACGACCATTACCGGCTTTGGGATAAAACGGCTCGATGACTTCCACCATGTTTTGCCATGGCAGAATCTGCTCCATGCGGGACAAGAAAATCTCTTTTCTGGTCTGACGGCGCTTACTGCTGAATTCACTGTCGGCGAAGGTAAGTTGATGACTCATGATGAACCCTGTTCCATGGCTCCAGATGACAAACATGATCTCATATCAGGGACTTGTTCGCACCTTCCTTAGGGCGAAACTCGACGGTTTAATTCCATCTAATCCGATGGAAAACATAAAGAAATGTAAATTTATCAGAAAGAAGCCGAAACCATTCTTGCAGTCTGAGATTGCACTATTGCTACAACAGAATAAGCAGGAAAACTATCAAATTGAAACTGCATTGATACAGGTAGGGATAGCAACTGGCTTACGAATTAGTGAACTGCTCGCCTTAAGTGCTGAAGTAGTGGATCTCGAAAAAAAGATGCTGACCATAGATCTGGCTTTGGTAAATGGTGTGTATAAAACCCCTAAAAATGAGGGGTCTAGACGAACAATAGAATTGACAGCGCAGGCAATAGAACCGCTAACTCTGCTGCTAGAACAAGCCAAGAATAGAAAGGCAAAAAATATAAAAGTCACGCAGAATGATAATCGAACTAAATTAATCGAATCTCGGACATTGTTAGCCTATTTTTGTGCAAAGCGGCGTCCTTACGCCTCAGTCGATGAATACAGAGAAAAATTCTTTAAACCGTACTGTATCTCTCTTGGCGTTGATTATCGCGGGCCATCGCAATTCCGTCATACATTTGCCAGTCAACTATTGTCTGCCGGAATAAATGTACCATGGATTGCACGGCAGATGGGGCATGCTGGTACTGAAATGATTCAGCGCTGTTATGGCCAATGGTTAGTCGAGGATGCAGTCGATTTTGGAGCCCAGGCAGGAGCGGTTTTGCAACGGTGCTTACATTCGAATGCTGTAGATACGGTAGAGCAGTCTGCTGCGCCATCTGCCACATTGTACAGAAATTGGAATGAGTTGATGACCATGCCAGAGATGCAATCGATAATACCATTAATCGAAATGCTCCTTAAAAAGAAGTGAATTACGATAGCATAAATTAAAGAGAGTTATCGGGTTAATATGATCTAAGTGTGTACGGTATCGTTGCAGCTAAAAACTATCGTTGACGCTACTATCTAATCAGGCAGTTTATTGCTTTTAATAAAAAGAGCAAGGTCACTCCTACACCGTACAAATTGCGTTCCGCAATGTACGGTGTACGGAGCCTTGCCATGGCTGTCGCCCTGGACCTACCTGGGCTGCCGCCCAGACCCGCTAAATATATAAATTAGAGCTGTTCAGCAGCCAGGAGACAATACGTGGGAAAAGAAAATAAAAAATTAAGGAATAGCAAAAATAATACTTTACGTGAGGAGCTGACAAGAGATCCTGATCTCATGCTGCTCATTGAAAGGGCCGTTATCAGGTGCATCAATGACGATATCGCTGTCACTATTAACGGTATAGCTAGAGATGTAAATATGGATACAGACATCGTTCGACAAATGCTGCCGAGTTTTACAGAGATCCGTGATCATCGAATCGAGCTACGCTGCACATATGAGGAAAAACGTCGTTGGGAGAAAAAGGCTAAAAATGCAAGCATCACTGTATCGAGGTTAGCATCTCAATCTCTCACAAAATTGAAAATCGTCATTTCTCCAGCAGAAACATTACGCGACACAATAAATAATCTTATTGCGCAACAGACCGGGTTTTATAACAATTTCAATCAGCTGGTAAAATGGTGTAACTCCCATAAGGGCGATGTAAATCTACTTTTTATTTTATACGAACTCAGGGAACTAGAAAAACAACATAAAGAGCAGGTTGATAAAATCAACGAGATGTTATCACCACAATTAACACAGCCATCTCGGGTTATACGCCATGATAAAAGCGATACTGCGACCCCAGACACTACATGGTCACACTCAGGTGAGGATGACGAGGATGCAGTGGAGGTAAATCCAGCATTAATCGAGAGTGAGTATGAGGAGCATGAGCTATGGCGGTGATTAGATTTTTTGCAACCAATGGGCATCGCCAGACTAAATCCAGCGCCCCAATAGATTACCTACTGGGTATCTACAGCGCTCTGACTCCGCAACAAAAAAATGAGCGTAGTACAATCGCTGATGCGATTAGGGTTGCTCGTGATAAAAATGACGCTCCATTGGTTCATCGGTTGAACCAACAACTGAGACTGATCCATGGTGTACAACGGACTCCACCACCTGAGCTGTTGGCTGGAAATCCACGAGACATCGCTTATGCAATCGAGATATCGCCACATAAATATAAATACACCAGCGGTGTCATTGCACATGCAATTGAGGACAACCAGACGCTGAGCTCCAATCCTGATATTGCTCAGGAATTTCGTGCATTGATGGAGGAGCTGGTTTTTGCGGGATTACCCATAGAGGACAGGATGATCTTGTGGGTACAACATACGCATGAACAAAATCTGGAGAATCATTTCTTAATCCCACGGATTAATCTGCGCACTGGAAAATATTTCAACCCTCACCCACCAGGTGCGGAAGGAGATTTTAATGCGATCCGTGATTACCTCAACTTGAAACATAACCTCGCACGTCCAGATGATCCGCAACGCAAGAGGCTGACAGGAACAATACCACGGTACAGTAAAAATGCGGACTTGATTGCAGCGTTATCTGATGCGGTGCAGTTACGGGTAACTCAGGGTCAGTTATGTAACCGACAGGCTGTGATTAATTGGCTGGAGCAACCTCAGACTCGACAAATGTATGGTATTAGCGAAGTCGAGGCTAAAAAGGATTACATACGGATTGTGCCAGAGGGAAAGATCAAGGCTTTTCGGCTGAAAGGACCTTTATTTAGCCGTGCGTTTACCAGTATTGATGCGGTGAGACCGACGTTGTCGATAACAACACCTCCACAACCGTCGTTGGATGCACTCTGGCAGCAGATTGAGGAGCGGATAGCCAAACGCCGGGCCTTCAATCAGAGCCGCTATAACGTCACTGAGACGCTGCACCCAATGCCCTCTCCGAGGCCTGTGAGACGACCGACAGGTATGGCCGCAGTGATAACCCAGAGACATCGCAAACAGCCAACAAATGCGCTTTTTTGGCAACAGCAGATGCAGCTATATGCAGGTTACACACTGACCCCAATTAACCCTGAAGGAACCCTAACAGTAGACACCGAAAAGGCATTAATTCAACTGCTGATGAAAATTTTGAGCGCTATTTTAGCATTACTAGGAGTTAATCATGAATTTAGAGAAACAATTATTAGAGTTGCTCAGTTTTATCAACACCGAGCAGATGAGCTCGATAGCAACACTCAGGGAGCAGGTTCAATCGCAGCATGTCACACAGCAGCAGATAATGAACGACCATCAGGTCTTGCTGACCATGTTGCAGCATTTGAACACGCATACCAGCGACAGCAACGTCTCTGCCGAGAACTCCATTCATCAGATGAGCGTTTCGCTCAAACAGTTGCAGGAGCAAGTTCAGACCTTGAGCGGCTCCGTAGAGAGTACGCAGAGGTCGGTGAGATTGCTACTCGAGGTCTTAGAATCATAATGGATAACCCTATATTAGCAGCCAAAAGAATTGCACGTTTCAGGATGAGGCCTGGAGCGTATGCATTAAAATCTCAGCACGAGCACTCTGGCCAGAGGACTGCACGTCATGAAATGGATTCAGATCTTTCTTTGTAAAATATTCTGAATGGCGTTTGTTTTTTATATTTTCTGAACATCATCAATAATAGATTATTTGCAATGTTTATTTTTATAAATAGCAATAATGAATATCTACCATTGATATATAAAAACAACAAATAATAATAACCTTTTTTGGGGGGAGTATGTATGCTCCAGAATAAAATGTTAGCTTGGGGGGTTAGTGAGGGGCGGATTGCCAGTGAGCAAAAACCGATTTGGTTGTTGGACGAACTGATTGAGCAGGGTGATCAGTGGATCATCAATGGCGCCCCCAAATCTGGTAAATCGCTGTTCGCAACGCAGCTCGCATTGGCTATCGCCAGTGGAGGACAGTTCCTCAACTGGAGGAATCGAAATCCAGCACGAGTGTTGTATATGGATTTTGAGCTAAAAGATCGGTTGTTTTGGAAACGCTTTTTAACCATGACAGCACATAATAATGTGACTGACCAAACAATTGAGCGGAATTTTTTCCGGTGTGGTGATTTCCAGACAACGGATGTATTGGATCCTGTAGAGGCGAAAAAAATGATCTCCATCGTGAATGAGATCCAGCCTGACCTGATTATTTGGGATGTACTAGCCAGGATGCATACGGCGGTGGAAAATGATAATAGCATGATGGGCCAGGTGATGCGGTCCATCAGAAAAATAAGTCGACCCGCAGCCCACATTGTTGTGCATCATGCAAGAAAATCCTCGCCAGGAGCGGAGGGTTACAACGCAGGCGCTGCTGGTATCAGGGGGGCATCATCCATTCATGGTGAGGCTGATGGCGTTATGTCACTAGCATTACGGGATGGGCAGGGGGCTAGATTCAGCCTCAGGTTTAGTTCGAGAGCGGTTGAAACTCCTGATGAGATTTTATTAAACCGAACAGAACATCTGATATTCGTCAGCGCGAATGATAGTGATAACAACACATTATTAACTTCCCTGAAAAAAGCTCTGAGTGGTCATACCTCAGTATCAGCAGCCGAGTTAGTGAACTCCTTTTGTGCGGAATTTTCCATACAGGAACGGCAGGCAAAAAACTATATCAGAAAATGCGTCGCAAATGCTTGGGTTCGGCGGGAGAGGAGGCCGGATAAAACGTATGAGTATATCGCCACAGATTTACTCACTGATGTGTCAGCCTAAGCACACAATATCTACCATCTGGATGCAAGCATGCAATGAACCTCTATCTATAAATAGATTGCATCCAGAATTACCCCCCTTACATATCCCCCTTTCATGCACAAGAGCGCCTAGTGCTGATTTTAGACATTGCATTTAAAATGCATTATGATGCTAAAATAAACAATTGAGCCTTTGTTTTCAAAATAAAATATGAATCACATTGAAAACAACTAGAACATGTCATTCAAGCATTGATGTCCTGCTTTATGCAGGAATTCGTCTGTTTATGTTCTGTTTAAGCCTCATATCCATTAAATCGAACGGCAAAAATGTTTTTATTTATATTGCTCTTCGAGCATATCATCCACATGTAATGACTACCACATTATCGATATTTTACCATCCCAACCACGTCCATACTGTTTATGGGCATGTTATAGGTCAAATGTTGTGCAACCAACACGCAGGAAGAGCAAAAAACAACCAAGAGCGAAATTTGTACAATTATTTTTTCAATAAAAAACTCTTTTAAAATCAATGGCATGATCCATTTTTGTCGCTTGACAGATGGCAGTATCTCGGTTTACCGTGGGCACTCTCTTAGATACCCAATGACGACTCATGATGGATCAATTATGCGATAGACTATGCGATAGGAGTTTGAAATGGCGGGAGAAATTTAAAAATTTCAATATCTCTATTTATACGATTTTTTCGTGGGGCTGGTGATCGGGTTCTGCTCCAATATCATCCAAATAGGATGATTGTTATAGAGGTCTGAGTGTTATCAGAGTTGGTAGCTTTATTTAAATCTAAACGTAACGATCACCTGCACTACTATCATCAACACGGCAGCCATCTGCCGATTGCCCCCACTGGACTAATCATGATAATTCTTACTCGAAAACCTTTCATCGGCCCATTCATCTACCACCTAAACGGCTATGTCACCAAGCCCGGATATGAAATTCCATTTTCCGACAAAAGATCCTATAACCAACCCATTTTGCTGGCTAAACATTTCAACCAACTGCGACGTGACAGCGTCAAAGCTGGTTTTAATGCTGGCAGTGGCAGCGCCGACGTTCGACACTGCCTGATCACCCAATTTATCCTGCTGGGTCATCCCGATCTGCCGAATCTAGAGTTTATCCCGCAGCCACCTCAGGAGCAGCCCGAGGCAGAGCATAAATGCTTACCAGGCAGGTTATATACCTATCAGGTGAGCGGCTACATTATCGACCTGCACTCAAACCCCGGCTATCGGCAATCATTTACCGAACTGCTTCAATTCGATACTCCACTGTTGTCGGGCAAACACTTCTACCAGATGATGCTATATCTGCGTGAGCTCCTGTTGGGTGCCGACCATCAGAAAGCCGATCTGTACCGTGTGATCGTGTCAGAGTTCGATTTGCTCTACGATCCGGTGTACGGCGTCATTGATATGTTTCTGACCACGGTTGCGCGATGTTCGGATGGAGTGTTGCGAGATAACGGGATTTGTGTCGCAAGCAGTTAGTCTAGGGAAGGTGCGAACAAGTCCCTGATATGAGATCATGTTTGTCATCTGGAGCCATGGAACAGGGTTCATCATGAGTCATCAGCTCACCTTCGCCGACAGTGAATTCAGCAGTAAGCGCCGTCAGACTGACCAGAAAAGAGATTTTCTTGTCCCGCATGGAGCAGATTCTGCCATGGCAAAACATGGTGGAAGTCATCGAGCCGTTTTATCCCAAGGCTGGTAATGGCCGGCGACCTTATCCGCTGGAAACCATGCTACGCATTCACTGCATGCAGCATTGGTACAACCTGAGCGATGGCGCGATGGAAGATGCTCTGTACGAAATCGCCTCCATGCGTCTGTTTGCCCGGTTATCCCTGGATAGCGCCTTGCCGGACCGCACCACCATCATGAATTTCCGCCACCTGCTGGAGCAGCATCAACTGGCCCGCCAATTGTTCAAGACCATCAATCGCTGGCTGGCCGAAGCAGGCGTCATGATGACTCAAGGCACCTTGGTCGATGCCACCATCATTGAGGCACCCAGCTCGACCAAGAACAAAGAGCAGCAACGCGATCCGCAGATGCATCAGACCAAGAAAGGCAATCAGTGGCACTTTGGCATGAAGGCCCACATTGGTGTCGATGCCAAGAGTGGCATGACCCACAGCCTAGTCACCA
This sequence comes from Aeromonas media, assembly GCF_020423125.1. NCBI lineage: Bacteria > Pseudomonadati > Pseudomonadota > Gammaproteobacteria > Aeromonadales > Aeromonadaceae > Aeromonas > Aeromonas media. Next base: position 2,665,738 of record NZ_CP075564.1, on the reverse strand, counting down.
CCGCGGCCAACGAGCATGACCTCAATCAGCTGGGTAATCTGCTGCATGGAGAGGAGCAATTTGTCTCAGCCGATGCCGGCTACCAAGGGGCGCCACAGCGCGAGGAGCTGGCCGAGGTGGATGTGGACTGGCTGATCGCCGAGCGCCCCGGCAAGGTAAGAACCTTGAAACAGCATCCACGCAAGAACAAAACGGCCATCAACATCGAATACATGAAAGCCAGCATCCGGGCCAAGGTGGAGCACCCATTTCGCATCATCAAGCGACAGTTCGGCTTCGTGAAAGCCAGATACAAGGGGTTGCTGAAAAACGATAACCAACTGGCGATGTTATTCACGCTGGCCAACCTGTTTCGGGCGGACCAAATGATACGTCAGTGGGAGAGATCTCACTAAAAACTGGGAATAACGCCTTAAATGGCGAAGAAACGGTCTAAATAGGCTGATTCAAGGCATTTACGGGAGAAAAGATCGGCTCAAACTGAAAAAATGAAATGACTGAGTCAGCCGAGAAGAATTTCCCCGCTTATTCGCACCTTCCCTAGGGAAGGTGCGAACAAGTGGATTGCACCTTCACCACGAGCTCTTTGTCCGCATTTGAAATGCCCAGCACTCCAAAAACCTGACTTTTTGCCGCAAGTATTCGGCTATTAAGTGCCATTTAGCCTCATTTTCGAGGCTTATCTCGATTTTTGGGCACAGCTATCCCATGCCCGTATCATCTGGTCCACGCGAAACAGATTCGCCAGCGTAAACAACATCGCCAGTTGGTTGTCGTTCTTGCGCAGCCCCTTGAACCGCGCCTTCACAAAGCCAAACTGACGTTTGATGATCCGAAACGGGTGCTCCACCTTGGCGCGGATGCTTGTTGAGCTCCTTGAGCCTGCCTGGTCGCATCGCAATCGCCCATTGTGGAGTACCCCCAGACCAAGGTTCAACTGTGTATCGTCCACATGGTGCGCAACTCGTTGCGCTATGTCTCCTGGAAGGACTACAAGGCGGTGACGGCGGATCTGAAGCAGATCTACCACTCTGCGACGGAACGTGAGGCTCAGCAGGCGCTGGCGGCCTTCGGCGAGCGCTGGGATAGCCAGTACCCGCAGATAGCGCGTTCCTGGCAGGGTAACTGGGACAATTTGATCACGCTGTTTGATTATCCCCCCGCCATCCGGAAGGTGATCTACACCACCAATGCGATCGAGTCACTGAACAGCGTGCTGCGCAAAGCGACCAAACAAAGGAAGCTGTTCCCGACCGATGAGTCGGCGCTCAAAGTGGCGTACCTCGCGATACAGCAGGCCTCCAAGAAATGGACCATGCCGATCCAGAATTGGAAGCTTGCCCTAAATCGCTTTATTATCGAGTTCGGTGATCGCCTGAACGGTCACCTGTAATGGAGTGGGCAGTTACACAGAATCATTTACAGGCTCAAGATTAAACCTACAATCTACATAATGTAGATTGTAGGTTTAATCATCCCTCCCTGTTCTAATTATCAGAGTTGGGTAATTCAACTTTAACTCATCTGTTATAGACTTTGTTTTAATGTTGTATGTAGTTACCAATATATGCCCGGTATCCAAAAACTTCACATCACCTTTCTCAATGATGTTATTTATCGCTGTTGTTACACCTACATATCCTATTCTGTAGGGACGTTGTACTACTAGTGCAGTGAATATGTTTTTATTTAGTCCATCGATCAATCTTTGACTGACATCAAAACCTATATTAACCATACTCTTGTTCGGGGTTAGTTGCTCTAATGCCAATAGGAGGCTTGACGATGTAGTCTCATTGGGTGTGAATATCCCATCTATTTCACCGGAATATTTAGATAGTATGTCTTTAGTATTTTTTCGGCCTTCTGCAACATTATCTCCAATATAGGGGGCATCGATTATGGTAAGACCTAAGTTTGTTGCTGCATCAATAAATCCTTTTTCTCTAAAATCCGTCGAGGAGACACCTTTTCTTAATCTTAGAACTACTATACGGCCACTCCAGCCCAGCCTCTCTGCCATGTATAAACCAGCCTCATAACCAGCATTATAGTTATTAGTGGCTACTAAGCTTGTAAGTTTAGTATTACCTACACTGCGATCAATGAATACTACTGGGATGCCAAGTTTATGTAGACGAGCTACATCTTTATCATAATTAGCACTTGGTGCTAATACGAGAGCTTTACATCCAATTTCATCTGTCATGTTGACTATTCGCTGTTGCTCTTTTCCATCACTTGATGTTTTTGCACCTCGAAAGTAAATTGAATAACCATAATCACGACCAGCATCCTCTGCTCCGCGTTTAACCTGCACCCAAAACAGTTCTACTGCTCCACCGGGCACAACCTGAACACATGGTTTTCCTATTAATGGTACCGATATGTTGGTTAGACCAAGAAGCATGACAAAAAATAAAGGCATAAGCTTCACCATGATAGTTAAATTATTTTTATTGCTTTGCATTAAAAATAAAAATTAAAATCCATTGTTCCTAATGAAGTATATCTGTAGTTCTCTGTCAGCCAAGAATTTCGTACAGATTATGTTGAAATATGAGTGGTATATCTCAAATTAATACACTTCCCCAGAGGAGTAGCGATCAAGCCCCAAATGTAAGATCGCGATCCCCACTTTGCACCACGAATGAGGTGCTGAATGAGTCACCAGCTCACCTTCGCGGATTACGAATTCAATGGTAAACGCCGCAAAACCCGCGAAGTGATTCTTGACTCGCATAGAGGCAGTGCTCCCATGCTGGGGGTCATCGAATCCATCAATCCCAAGGCGGGTAACGGGTGTCGTCTCTACCCGCTCGATACAATGCGCGCATTCACTGCATGCAGCAGTGGTATAACGTCAGCGACGGCGCTATGGAAGATGTACATTACGAGATTGCTTCGATGCGTCTGTTTGCCATGACCTCCTTGACCTAAATAACTGATCCTAATAGCGCTACATCTTCGCTGTGCCATAGCCATTCCCCGGGAAAGGAGTACTGTGTCAGCAAGCGAGCCCTCAAGGTGACAGTGGCCTATCGGCAGCCCTGTAAGGGACGTATCACCGACCTGGTTATCGACTCGACTGGCCTCAAGGTATCTGGCGAAGGCGAGTGGAAGGTCAGAAAATACTGCGCTGAGACGCGGCGAATCTGGCGCAAGTTGCATCTGGCGGTAGACCCGGTGATCCACGATATCGTGGCGGCAGAAGTGTTGTTGGAAAATGTCCATGATGCCGAGGTGTTGCCGACTGATATTCAGAACAAGCAGTCGGAATAGCGCCATTAGGGAAGGTGCGAACAAGTCCCTGAAATGAGAGCATGTTTGTCATCTGGAGCCATGGAACAGGGTTCATCATGAGTCATCAACTTACCTTCGCCGACAGTGAATTCAGCAGTAAGCGCCGTCAGACCAGAAAAGAGATTTTCTTGTCCCGCATGGAGCAGATTCTGCCATGGCAAAACATGGTGGAAGTCATCGAGCCGTTTTACCCCAAGGCTGGTAGTGGCCGGCGACCTTATCCGCTGGAAACCATGCTACGCATTCACTGCATGCAGCATTGGTACAACCTGAGCGATGGCGCGATGGAAGATGCTCTGTACGAAATCGCCTCCATGCGTCTGTTTGCCCGGTTATCCCTGGATAGCGCCTTGCCGGACCGCACCACCATCATGAATTTCCGCCACCTGCTGGAGCAGCATCAACTGGCCCGCCAATTGTTCAAGACCATCAATCGCTGGCTGGCCGAAGCAGGCGTCATGATGACTCAAGGCACCTTGGTCGATGCCACCATCATTGAGGCACCCAGCTCGACCAAGAACAAAGAGCAGCAACGCGATCCGCAGATGCATCAGACCAAGAAAGGCAATCAGTGGCACTTTGGCATGAAGGCCCACATTGGTGTCGATGCCAAGAGTGGCATGACCCACAGCCTAGTCACCACCGCGGCCAACGAGCATGACCTCAATCAGCTGGGTAATCTGCTGCATGGAGAGGAGCAATTTGTCTCAGCCGATGCCGGCTACCAAGGGGCGCCACAGCGCGAGGAGCTGGCCGAGGTGGATGTGGACTGGCTGATCGCCGAGCGCCCCGGCAAGGTAAGAACCTTGAAACAGCATCCACGCAAGAACAAAACGGCCATCAACATCGAATACATGAAAGCCAGCATCCGGGCCAAGGTGGAGCACCCATTTCGCATCATCAAGCGACAATTCGGCTTCGTGAAAGCCAGATACAAGGGGTTGCTGAAAAACGATAACCAACTGGCGATGTTATTCACGCTGGCCAACCTGTTTCGGGCGGACCAAATGATACGTCAGTGGGAGAGATCTCACTAAAAACTGGGAATAACGCCTTAAATGGCGAAGAAACGGTCTAAATAGGCTGATTCAAGGCATTTACGGGAGAAAAAACGGCTCAAACATGAAGAAATGAAATGACTGAGTCAGCCGAGAAGAATTTCCCCGCTTATTCGCACCTTCCCTAAATAACTGATCCCAATAGTGCTACACCTTCGCTGTGCCATAGCCATTCCCCGGGAAAGGAGACACGGTATCCATGAAGTGTTTCACTCGGGCCAGCAGGTTTGCCATCCCTCTGCATTGATGATTGCGCGTGATGGTTTCATGTAACTTGTGCCATAGCCGTTCTATGTGATTAACCCAAGGGCTGTAAACTGGCTGGAACACCAGGCAGAACTTGGGATTCTTCTTCAACCATCGCTCGGTCTGTTTGCTTTTGTGAATGATGTAGTTATCGAGGATCAACGTGATGGTTTTGGCTCGTCGGTAGTGGTGGCGCAGCTTTTCCAGCATGGCAATAAACAGCGATGAGTTTTTCTTGATCCCGCTGACGTAAAGTACCCTTCCGTTGCCTGCGTGGAGAACGCCTGCCAGATAATGCTTGGCATTCTGCCCCGGTGTGACAACCCGCTTTTGCTGCGCTCTGAACATCCAGTCGGCTCCTAATTTGGGATTGAGGTCTATATCGACTTCATCCTCATAAAACACCGGATTATCGGCATCACAGCGGGCCAGCGCGGCGTCGATATTCGCCATTTTTTCCTGATAGGCTGGGTCTTTTATCCGCAAGGTCGGCACGGACCTGCGCCAGACAATGCCCATACGAGGTAACCATCGGCGGAGCGTGGAGGCTGCCACATTGAGCCCTGTTAACCGATTGATTTTTATAGCCAATAGTTCAGTACACCAACGGCTGCGCTGATAACCAAAATCTTGCGGAGAAAACTGCATGAGCAGCACCAGTAAGGTGACAATCTTGGCGATAGGTAAGACTGGGGCACGGCCAGCCGGTAAGGCTTCTAGCGCATCTATGCCTTCATCTCGATACCACCGAAGCCAACGACCGATGGTCGAGCGCGCAGCGCCGGTAAGGTGATGAACATCGGTGATCGTGCGTCCTTCATGTAACAGCAAGATGGCCATCAAGCGACGAGCATGTCCTTTATCACGGGTGGCATGGATGATTTTGTGAATGCGGCGCCGTTGTGGTCGTGGCAGAGGTGGTAGGATAGGCATCAACTCAGTCCTTTGGGTGTGGCTTGTTTTGTTTAGCGACTAATCAGATCGCACAAACTGGACTGAGTTCCCTTCCTCCGGTGATCTACTATTCGGAACAGCTATTTAGGCGGTGATGTTTTTCATCTCCACCAGCACTCCACCGGACAGGGTTTTTTGCAAGCCCGAGACGCACTGAGAAAGTTCGCTGACAACAAGGAGTTCGAGGCCGGATGTAGTGGTCTAATCATCCCGGACACCGTTTTAGGTGGTACAGTCGCCACCATGACTTGAGGTGTTCAATGACAAGATTACGTCGCTCATTTACTGCTGAATTCAAACTCGAAGCCGCATCCCTGGTGCTCGACCAGGGATACTCTGTCCCCGAAGCCAGCCGTTCACTGGATGTCGGTGAAACCATACTTCGCCGATGGGTTCAGCAGCTTCAATCCGAACGAACCGGCACCACCCCTATCGGCAAAGCGCTGACCCCGGAGCAGCAGAAAATCCAGGAGCTGGAAGCCCGCATCAACCGGCTCGAGCGCGAAAAGGACATTCTAAAAAAGGCTACGGCTCTCTTGATGACGGACGAGTTCACTCGTACGCGCTGATAGACCGATTAAGAGAGCAAGCCCCCATCACTCTGCTCTGCTGCGCTTTCGATGTTCCAACATCCTGTTTTTACGACTATCTGGCCCGCAAGCGGACGATTAACCGTGAGCGGATGCAGCAACGCAGCGAGTTGCGCCGTTTGTTCAAAGAAAGCCGGAACTCAGCGGGCAGCCGCGCCTTGATGTCGATGATGCGAGAGCTGGGGCATCAGATTGGCCGATTCAAAGTGCGCAGTCTGATGAAAGAAGCCGGTCTGGTATCCAAGCAACCGGGCGCTCATCGCTATCAGGTCGCCCGGTCTGAGCGACCGGACATTCCCAATCTGCTGGCCCGTGAATTTGATGTCCAGCAACCCAATCAGGTGTGGTGTGGCGATATCACCTATGTCTGGGCCGCGGGTCGTTGGTATTACCTGGCCGCAGTGCTCGACCTGCATACCCGGCGGGTCGTGGGCTGGGCGATGTCTGACAAGCCTGATGCAGAGCTGGCCATCAAAGCACTGGAGATGGCCTATCAGCAGCGGGGTTGCCCATCCGGTGTGCTGTTTCACTTCGACCAGGGCAGCCAATATGGCAGTCGGGCATTTCGGCAACGACTGTGGCGCTATCGCATGACCCAGAGCATGAGTCGGCGTGGCAACTGCTGGGATAACGCGCCGATGGAGCGGCTGTTCAGGAGCCTGAAGTCAGAGTGGCTCCCGACAACGGGATATATGAACCTGCGGGAGGCGAAGCGGGATATCAGCTATTACCTGATGGATTACTACAACTGGCGGCGTCCACATCAACACAATGACGGGATCGCGCCAGCAAAAGCCGAGGATCGGCCTAACCAAGTGTCCGGTTTTAGTTGACCACTACAGGAGTCAGCTACGAAGGAATGAGCACGCCCGAGCGTGAAGCCAAGATCCAAGCTCGCAAGGAAGAAGAAGAAATCAGGAAAGAGTTTCGGAGAGTTGCTGTTGTTGCTGTTTATGGTAGCGTTTAATTTTAAGCTTTGGGAAATCAACAAGAAGGCATAGCGAATGATCCCCTCTGGCAAACCAAGCCGACTGTCGCCGAGGCTAATCCCTCTTGTGGTTTTTTTGATCGGCCTGTGCTCCACCGTAGTGCTTTACCAACTCATCGTCGAGTCCATCGATCAACGACAACAGGTCTACTTCGACTTCCGCGCCCGGGAGGCTGCTGAGCGCATCGAGAACCGCATGGCCACCTACCAGCAGGTCCTGCGGGGCACGGCCGGGTTCTTTGATGTGCATCATGATGTCGGACGTGAAGATTTCCGAAGGTATTCCGATCGCCAGGCTCTGGACCAGTACCTGCCTGGCATCCAAGGCGTGGGCTTCGCCAGGGCCATCCGGCCTGCCGATCTGCAAACCCACATCGATCAGGTCCGCGCCGAAGGCTTTCCCTCTTACACTGTGCAACCAGCAGGCCAACGAGACCTGTATTCCTCGATCGTGTATCTGGAGCCGTTTTCGGGACGCAACCTGCGTGCCTTCGGCTTCGACATGTATTCAGAACCCGTGCGGCGCGAGGCCATGCAGCGCTCGGTAGATACGGGTGCCATCGCGCTTTCGGGGCATGTGCGTCTCGAGCAGGAAACGGGGGTTCAGGAGCAGTCGGGGTTCCTGATCTACCAGGCGATCTACGCTACTGACCAGCCAGCGGCAACCGTAGCAGAGCGCCGGGAACAACTGCGCGGCTGGGTCTATGCACCGTTTCGCATGACAGACTTCCTGCATGGTCTCCTCGGAGAGCAGGAGCGTGACCTGATCATCGACATCTTCGACGGCGAAGAGATGGTTGAAGCGACACGAACTCACTTTGGCAGTTCAGGGCGTACCGATATCCGTCCAGGGTTTGAATCGGTGCATCGGCTGCGCATGATGGGACAAACCTGGACCGTTCGCGTTCATGGCAGCACGAGCCTTCTGCAACGGGTGGACAGAGGGCTACCGATCGTGATCGCGGTAACCGGTGTCTTGCTCAGTGCCATGCTGGCTGGGCTGATGTTTTTGCTGGTGTCGGGTCGGTCCCGGGCAGAAGCGGCGGCCCGCGCGATGACAGAAGACCTGTCTCTGGAGAGGTCTCGATTGAGCGCCATTCTTGAAGGCACCCGGGTCGGCACCTGGGAGTGGAATGTCCAGAGCGGTGAAACCGTCTTCAATGAGGAATGGGCGAGGATCGTTGGATACAAGCTCCAAGAGCTTGAGCCGATCTCCATCGTCACCTGGGTAAAGCTCACGCATCCGGAAGATCTGCAAAAGTCAGAACAGCTGCTCAAGCAGCACTTGGCGGGGGAGTTACCGTTCTACGAGTGTGAGGCCAGAATGCGCCACAAGGATGGGCACTGGATCTGGGTGCTGGACCGCGGGAAGGTGGGGAAATGGGATCGGGATGGCAAGCCTCTCATCATGTACGGTACCCATCAGGACATCAGCCGGTCCAGACAGGAGCTGGATACCTATCACCATCGAGCGCATCATGACGTATTGACCGATCTACCCAACCGGGTCTTACTCGGTGACCGCATACAGCAGGCGCTTGCATTGGCAGAGCGCGAGAACACGCATCTGGCTGTGCTGTTCATGGATCTGGATGGGTTCAAGTCGGTCAACGACACCCATGGCCACGAAGCGGGGGATGTAGTGCTAAAGACCGTGGCCCGCCGTCTCCTGTGTTGCATCCGTGCCTCCGACACGCTCGCCAGGGTGGGAGGCGATGAGTACGTGGCCTTGCTGCAACACGTCAGCGACGAACAGGAGGCGCTCAAAAAGGCCAGCCTGTTCATCTCGGAGGTCCGCCGACCAATCCCCTTGCCTGCGGGTGGCGAAGCACGAATTTCCATTAGTGTCGGTATCGCGCTCTACCCTCAGCATGGAGCGACCATCGAGGTGCTCAGCGAGCATGCCGATCAGGCGATGTATCAGGTCAAGAAAGGCTCCAAGAATGGAGCCTTGGTGCATCAGGATAGCGGCTCGGTGTAGCTCTGCGTTCCCGTAGCGTTTAAACGCACCCTGATCGACAACTCCAGATCTTGTGTTGCCGGCGACAGCGTCCACGCATGAAGTTGGTCCATCACGACCGATCAGGCATTGACCGCCGATTGCTTCGAGCAACTGGCCCCACAGATGACCGCCAAGGGCTGGAAAGGGAAGCCGCAGAATTCGGGAAGAATCGTACGCTAAGCCGACTTGGCTTAAGTGCGTTTCCTGTTCCACTGCTCCCTATTCGGGATTTGGGGAGCAATGGAACCAAAACCCAACGTAGGCCCGCCGCGAACGTCCAGTTGAAGTACGCCCTAACTAGGCGTCAGGCCGGAACCTTGGGCCGCGTCAGGATAGGGCCGATTCCAGCATTTTCTGACGCCTCGCCGGCAACCTCTAAATAACTGATCCCAATAGTGCTACACCTTCGCTGTGCCATAGCCATTCCCCGGGAAAGGAGACACGGTATCCATGAAGTGTTTCACTCGGGCCAGCAGGTTTGCCATCCCTCTGCATTGATGATTGCGCGTGATGGTTTCATGTAACTTGTGCCATAGCCGTTCTATGTGATTAACCCAAGGGCTGTAAACTGGCTGGAACACCAGGCAGAACTTGGGATTCTTCTTCAACCATCGCTCGGTCTGTTTGCTTTTGTGAATGATGTAGTTATCGAGGATCAACGTGATGGTTTTGGCTCGTCGGTAGTGGTGGCGCAGCTTTTCCAGCATGGCAATAAACAGCGATGAGTTTTTCTTGATCCCGCTGACGTAAAGTACCCTTCCGTTGCCTGCGTGGAGAACGCCTGCCAGATAATGCTTGGCATTCTGCCCCGGTGTGACAACCCGCTTTTGCTGCGCTCTGAACATCCAGTCGGCTCCTAATTTGGGATTGAGGTCTATATCGACTTCATCCTCATAAAACACCGGATTATCGGCATCACAGCGGGCCAGCGCGGCGTCGATATTCGCCATTTTTTCCTGATAGGCTGGGTCTTTTATCCGCAAGGTCGGCACGGACCTGCGCCAGACAATGCCCATACGAGGTAACCATCGGCGGAGCGTGGAGGCTGCCACATTGAGCCCTGTTAACCGATTGATTTTTATAGCCAATAGTTCAGTACACCAACGGCTGCGCTGATAACCAAAATCTTGCGGAGAAAACTGCATGAGCAGCACCAGTAAGGTGACAATCTTGGCGATAGGTAAGACTGGGGCACGGCCAGCCGGTAAGGCTTCTAGCGCATCTATGCCTTCATCTCGATACCACCGAAGCCAACGACCGATGGTCGAGCGCGCAGCGCCGGTAAGGTGATGAACATCGGTGATCGTGCGTCCTTCATGTAACAGCAAGATGGCCATCAAGCGACGAGCATGTCCTTTATCACGGGTGGCATGGATGATTTTGTGAATGCGGCGCCGTTGTGGTCGTGGCAGAGGTGGTAGGATAGGCATCAACTCAGTCCTTTGGGTGTGGCTTGTTTTGTTTAGCGACTAATCAGATCGCACAAACTGGACTGAGTTCCCTTCCTCCGGTGATCTACTATTCGGAACAGCTATTTAGAGCTTATCTGACCCCATACAAGACAGATTTTTGTGTTAAGCAGTTTCTCCAAGTGCCTTTGCATCGGTCAGATAGGAGCTACAACGCAGTCAATTGCCACAACCTATGTGGTTGACATTTAATTAATTTCCTATATAAAAGTACGATAAGTCTCATAGCAATTACCTGAGACAATTATGTAGCTTTTATTTCGGTAAAAAATGCGTAAGCTATTGAAATTGAAGGTTATATTTGTGCTGTGATGTACGAGAATGAGGGTTCGAATCCCTCCCTCACCGCCAAATTAGAAAAACCGACCTCAGGGTCGGTTTTTTGCTTTATCCGGTGACAGACGGCTCGGTTCGAGCCCTGGTTCGACAGGCGGGCAGGATAACCTGCCTGGACAGCCGCAGGGCGAGCGCCAGGAATGGCGCGAGTCAATCCCGACCCTCCGCCAACTTGAAAGCCCGACCTGATGGTCGGGCTTTTTGCTTTTGGGAACCTAACCTCCCCAAGTGCTGCGAAGAGTGGCCGATCCTTGCCGGAGGAGCATGAGGTTACTTGGCGGCTCCGACGCCGTAAGCCCCACAGGCGTGTCATCTCCCCGATCCTCTCTCCCCTTCGGAGGACTGTACCCGGTTTATCAACCGGGGTAGCTGTTTGTCCCCAGCCCCACCGGCGTGCTGGCGGGACTTTTCTATTGCCCTATCCCTGCCTTGCGCCAAGCCTCTCCCTGCCCTATCAGAAGATCACCCCGACCAGTCTGTCGAGTAATGCTTCGAAGGAGAACAGGGTGAGGAGCAGGGGCAGGAAGGGCACCACAGTCGCGAATACCAGTTGCAGGAACATGTCCCGGCTAAATGGCATGGGCCTGATCTCCTTGATGACGGCATAGGCATTGCCGAAATCGGCGAGGGACTGGATATCCGAGGCACCGAGCAGGGATTCCCCGTCCCGGTCTGCCGTGCGCAGCCAGCGGTGTTCGAAGTTGCGGCTGTATTCGGCGGCGAGGGCACCGTATTCCCGCAGTCCCATACGCTTGGCCGCCAGAATATGGGGGGTGAAGACCGTCAGGGGCGCCAGTACGAGCAGCAATCCAAAGCCGGCTAGCAGGATGATCTCCGGCTTGTAGGCGGTCAGCACGGCGGCGTCATAGAAGATCCTGTTGGCGATAAAACCGGCCAGCTGGGCACCCAGTGCGGTCAGCAGCGGTGAGTAGGCGTAGGCCGAGCCCCCGAGAAAGCCGAGGCCGCAGTTGCGATCGGGATGGGTCGGCATGAGAGCGAGGGGGATCCGGGAAACCTGCCAGAGGAAGCGTGCCCAGATCAGAAGCCGGTAGAGCCAGCGCAGGAGCAGGAACTGGATAATGGGATTACTCACCCAGAAGAACCAGAAGCCGGGTAGGGTAAGGGTCGAATGACCCTCGTTGAAGGTGGCGTACCAGGTTGAAGATTCCAGGGTGAAGGTGCTGGTCCGGATAAAATACCCCATCGAGAAGACGCACAGGATGAGCCCGACCTCTGCGGGGATCGAGTTTCGCCAGCTCATGGCACTGCGGATAGCGTCATGAAAACGTGGCAAGGAGAGCGGCGAGATCAGCCCTCGCTCGACAAACTGGCTGACGATACCCCGGATGCGTTGATGGACGATCAGTTCGGCGAACACCAGCAAAGAGACGCAGATGAGAAAGCGGACATGGGTTTCTATGTCCAGTAGAAAGGGCACGGCCACCCCTTTAAGCAGGCTCCCTTCCCAGCCGCACAGCAGCAACAGGGGCAACCAGCAGATCCCGCAGAGAATAAGGATCCTGCGCCTGATATGCACCTCTATATCGCCAAGGTGAGCCCGGCTCCACAGCTGATAGAGCGGCCCTCCCAGGATCAGGGAGAAGTTGCCTGGATCGGACAGAGGAGGCGTGAGGGGATCGGGCGAAGTGACAGGCCTGTGATGCGACATGATGGGACCACCTTGGTGTGCGATGAAAGCGCCATCCAGCCGGTACTGGCTCGCCTTGCCACCGAGGTGGAGGGCGAGGGCGCTGCGGGCCGGGATCTGAGCTTGGTGTCATGAGTGCACCATGACGAGTCCTCTGAACTCAGCCTCTGTGGTGGCTGAAAACCCCATATGTAAAAGGATTGGCAGAGGAAAGTCATTGTCGCGATGGCGGGTTCCATCTCAGTACCCTTGAGCAAGCCCCATGGCTATAGGTATAGCGTTTGCCATGGACTGGTGACGTGATCAACCTACGACAATTTCACTCTTGAGGGCTCTCCAGCGTTCTCGATGATGGCCAGCACAATCCCTTGCCTCAGGGTTGCGTCATGCCAGAGAAAGCAGGGGCTGTTGTTGGCGAGATAGTGCTGAAAAGAGCCGTGCATTCATCGTTGATGGCAGTATCACATGCTGGTGTGGGCAATTTTTTGCCGCAGTGATGGTGTTAAATGCTGTCATTGCAATAAATGCCAGCAATAGACTCTTTATGCGCAAGGTGTTGCGGTGTGGTGATGCTCAACTGGGCATAAAATAGGTTCAAGTCGTTGTTTTATAGCTAAATAATGAATTGGCATGGTCACTGCTAATGGTTTCGGTCGAGTGTCATTACCGTTCAACCCATCAGGAGCAAACTCATGCCAACTCCATGTTATATCAGCATCGAAGGTAAAACCCAGGGCAACATCACCGCCGGTGCCTTCACCTCCGACTCCGTCGGCAACATCTTCGTGCAGGGCCACGAAGACGAGATGCTGGTCCAAGAGTTCCAGCACGTCGTTACCGTGCCGACCGATCCGCAATCCGGCCAGCCTGCCGGTCAGCGTGTCCACAAGCCGTTCAAGTTCACCGTGGCCCTGAACAAGGCCGTGCCGCTGATGTACAACTCCCTGGCCTCCGGCGAGATGCTGCCGAAAGTGACCTTGAAGTGGTACCGCACCTCGGTGGAGGGCAAGCAGGAGCACTTCTTCTCTACCGTGCTGACCGATGCCACCATCGTCGACATCGACTGCCAGATGCCTCACTGCCAGGATCCGGCCAACGCCGATTTCACTCAGCTGATCCAGGTCTCCCTGGCCTATCGCAAGATTGACTGGGAACACACCGTAGCCGGTACCTCGGGTGCCGACGACTGGCGTGCCCCGATCGAGGCTTGATGCCGTGAGGGAGCGCTCGATCGGGGGCTCCCTTTTCTGAATCAGACAGGGAGGCTGCATGCCAAAAGAATCCTTCTATCCCGATACCAACGAACCGCACATTCACCTGCACAGAGGGGGGGCTACCTTCACCGACATTGGCCACAACCATAGAACTCTGGTTCGGGGATCCCTGGTGTACCGCGGAACCCAGCAGGAGGTGATCGCCGATCTGCAAAGTCGTGGTGATGCCCGCAGTCTCCAGATGGCGCAATACATCCAGGCCCATCTGGCGTGATCTCGAAGGCCGGGATACCGGCCTGCTTGTGATGTCCACTCAATAACACCCGTCCGTTTTTCTCCTGCTTGTTTGCCCTGGTGAGCGAGCACAAGAAAGATCACGACTGACGATCCGACCGCGCGCCTCATGGGCGTGCGGTAGCCATGGCGGCGAGAAAGTAACGGCCATGGTGGATCTCTTATCCACCTCAGGTTGCCCGGCAGGCTTGCGGGGCTGGGCTAAGCGGGAGTACTGCGTCCAGTACCGGGAAACTGACCTCGATTTCGTAAACCGGCTCGCCGCCGAAGAGGGGATGTTCTACTTCCACGAGTTTGAAGCGGGCAAGCACCGCGTCGTGTTTGCTGACGATGCAGCCGCCCTGACCGCCGGCCCCGAGCTCTTCTTCAACCTCGGCAACCGCTCGCTGGAACAGGGCCCTTACGTGCGCCAGTTCCACTACCGGGAGGCAGTGCGCCCGTCGGATGTGGAGCTCAAAGATTACAGCTTCAAGACCCCGGCCTATGGCCTCTCCCACAAGAAACAGGGTGCAGAGCTCGAACACCAGCGCGATACCTACCAGCACTTCGACTACCCGGGCCGCTACAAAGCGGACCCGAGCGGCAAGGCCTTTGCCCAGCACCGCTTGGATGCGCTGCGCAACGACGCGGTGGCGGGCCAGGCTAAGTCCAACAGTGCCGCCTTGCTGCCAGGCCAGACGTTTTCACTCACTGAACACCCGAACGGCAGCCTCAACACCGACTGGCAAATCGTCCATATCCGCCACACCGGCTTGCAGCCACAGGCGCTGGAAGAGGAGGGAGGCAGCGGCCCCACCGTCTATCACAACGAATTCGGGGTGGTGAAAGCCAGCACCACCTGGCGGGCACGCATCGGCAGCCCGGAAGCCCCTCACAAACCGATGGTGGATGGCCCGCAAATAGCTATGGTGGTGGGCCCCGAAGGGGAGGAGATTTACTGCGACGAATACGGCCGGGTGAAACTGCAGTTCCCGTGGGATAGATATGGCAACTCCGACGACCAGAGCTCCTGCTGGGTGCGAGTATCCCAGGGATGGGCGGGCGGTCAGTACGGCATGATGGCCATCCCGCGCATCGGCCACGAGGTCATCGTGAGCTTTTTGGAAGGGGACCCCGACCAGCCCATCGTGACGGGTCGCACCTATCACGCCACCAACCGGCCGCCGTACGAGTTGCCGGCCAACAAGACCCGCACTGTGCTGCGCACCGAGACCCATCAGGGCGAGGGCTTCAACGAGCTGCGCTTTGAAGACCAGGCTGGCAAGGAAGAGATTTACATCCACGGTCAGAAAGACCTGAACGTGCTTATCGAGAACGATGCCGCCTGGCACATCAAACACGACCAGCATACCGACATCGACAACGAGCGGGTCACTCGCATCAAGGCCAACGACCACCTGACGGTGGAGGGTGAGAAGCGCGACCAGGTAAAAGCCGATTACTCGCTGACGGTGGATGCCAGTTTGCACCAGAAGCTGGGACAGTCGCTGTTGGTGGAAGCCGGTCAGGAAGTGCATATCAAGATGGGTGACAAGCTGGTGCTGGAGGCGGGTTCTGAAATAACCCTCAAGGGAGGCGGCAGCTTTGTGAAAGTGGATCCTAGTGGCATCAAGCTGGTGGGCCCCGCCATCAAGCTCAACGCCGGCGGCAGCGCAGGGGCAGGATCCGGCTGGGGTGGCAAGGCCCCCGTGGTGCCCAAGGGGGTAGAAGTGGTCAAGGCTCCCGAACTGGTTGAACTCATCAAAGCCATTCCCACCGAGAAGGCGATGGAGGCGCTGCTCAAGGAGCAGAAGCCTGGCGCGTTCTACCTCTTTTCTGAATAAGGAAACAGCATGAAGTTTGCATTTCCCATCCTCACCGCCACAGGGGAAGAGTTCAAGGACGTCAAGGCACTGACGGCGCTGATCAATGGCGAGCAATCGGGTCACTATCTTCTTGGTAACCACAACAAATGGCATGGTGGCATTCATATCAGCGACAAGAGTGCCCCCTGGTGCAAGGATAAGCGCGAATTCAACTTCGAAGTGCGACACTCGCCTATGCCGCCTGACGGTACTCTTCGAATACCTTGACAGGCTGCCTGAATCCGAGACATTTCCGAGGTCGTAGGTTGAGCCACTGCTCCGCTCTCCTGACATCCTCGTCCGTGACCTCTCTCAGGTCTGTTCCCTTTGGGATAAACTGCCTCAACAGCCCATTGCTGTTCTCGTTCAGACCGCGCTCCCACGAAGAGTAAGGGTGCGCAAAGTAAGTCTCGGCACCCAGCGCTTCCTCTATCGCCTTGTGTTCGGCAAACTCGCCGCCGTTGTCAAAGGTGATGGTATGCACCTGCTCGATGTAGGGCGTTAACATCTCGATTATCGCATCCCGCACCACCCCAGCCTGTTTGCTCGCGACCCGCTTGACCAGATAGAGCCGGCTCTTGCGCTCCACCAGGGTGACCAGTGCACCTGTGCCTTGCTTGCCCAGCACCGTGTCCGCCTCCCAATCACCGAGCCGCTCCCGGCTATCGACGATAGCCGGCCGTTCATCAATAGAGCGGGCTTCCTTGATGGGAGAACGCAGGCTGCTCGCCCCCTTGCGGTAGCGCTTGTGGCCCTGGCGCAGATGGCGGTACAACTGGCCACCCCGGGCTTTGTCGGCGGCCACATGGCGGTATATCCACTCGTGACTCACCATGAGGCCTATCTGCTTGCCCACCGCGCTTATCTGCTCCGGGCTCCACCACCAGGCGAGTGTCAGCTCGACAAACTGGATGACATCGGCAGATAGCCGAGATTTGGCCGCACTGGCCCGTCGGTGGGTGGCGTGCTGATGCGCATTGTCTGGCTGGTAGCCCTGCGGCCCGGCGTTACGACGCAGCTCCCGGTAGAGGGTGGAGCGATGAACGCCAATGGCGCGTGCGGTGGCAAGGATGGACATCCCCTGTGCGCGAAGCACCGATAACTGGTATCGTTGCCCCTCGGTCAACTGCTGATAGCTCATGGTGATACTGCTTTTACTTTGGCGAGCAGAAGGGTACCACCAATCAGCAGTTGGCCACCTCTCGCCATTCATCCATGAGTGTCGCACTTATTATCTGAATTCCCGAAGTACCCTGTAAGAGCCATGGCCGATGGCAAGGTGGTGGCATTCCGGATGATGAAGGATTACCTGACTTCTGAATTTCAGGGGGAGTCGTTGCGTTATTCCAACTGCTTCTGCCTGGTACAACATGAATATTGCGAGATAAACACCGAAACGAAGGCAAAAAACGAGTTCACCTTCTATTCGCTCTATATGCATCTGCTGCCCTGGAACCAGTATCAGACCGCCGAGAAGCTGGTACTGAAAAAGGGCTGGAATGCGCGTAATTCCGTTCCTCACGCCAATCCCGATGTCGATCAGCAGCGTGCCGATGCTGCCTTGCCCCGTTTCGCGCTGCCCAAGGATACCGAGCTGGAGATAGATAGCAGTACGCCACCCCAAAAGGGAAAGGTGGGAGACAAGGTGTATGACTTCATTAAAGTGACGATCAAGAGCCAGCTATCCAATGCTCAGATAAAAGAGGCCGAGAAGGTAGGCGTTGTTGTCAGTGAAGGAAGTTCGGTCTGGATCGCCAATAGCCCGGACGCTGTCGGGGTGATTAAACCCAACCTGCCGACCTAGCTATTCGATCAAATAGAGGCGGAACTGCTGACCAATATGGTTGGTCGTGCGGATCCTGTTTTTAATGGGCCTACAGGTCGTCTGATGGCCGGGGACAGAAGCGTATCTCTGCCTGCGGGCACAAAAGTGCAGTATGATGCGCACCAACTCGAATTCCATTGGGTGGGTGACAAGACACGCAAGATGGCCAGATGCAACTATGTGATGCCGAGTGCTGATGGTGCTGCGGGTAGCTGTGGCATGGCCTGGGTGTGTGTCGAAGATGACTTTATCAAGGTGAATGCACGTGTGCCGTCACATCTTGGTGAGCTCTATGTACTGCCTTCGCCAGTCGCCATTGCTGCGGGGGAAACCATTGGATATCTAGGCCTGGTGGAAACGCCGGGCTCCCTGATTGGAGGCAAAAAGAGCAAGCATCAGGTGCATCTTGAAGTCTTCACCCAGGATCCCCGTCTGGATGATGTTCTGGCCAACAAGGCGGGTACTAAAGGCGGTGCTATTTATGCCAAGGTGCCAGCCAATCTGACCCTTCATGAGAAGGAGAGCGAGGGCGGCAAGTCTAAGTGGGTGGCAACCGATGGCAAGAGCCATGAGGAGTTGATTGAATCACCCAAGCTGGAAAAAGACGCAGCCAAGCAGGAGTGGGTCTGTATCTCGTCAGAAAAATATGTCAAGAAAGAGCAGGTAGAGCTGCTGAGCCAGCACGACTGGTTGAAGATTGGTTTTAAAAAGGTCGATGGGTCAGGCTCTGACGGTTATCTGGACCCGGATGCACCGCCTACCTTCTTTACCGAATTGGTAAACAGTTTCGACACTGACAAGAGCGGTGAACTCAGCAGTGAAGAGATACAGGCAGCGCTGCAAAATAGCAGTAATGCAGAGCAACTTCACAAGCTTATCGTCAAACATCCCAGCGAATGGTATGAAAAATCCTCGGCCAGTACTTATCTGTGGCTGGACAAGCTGATGGCTAAAATTGACCTACCCGATTTTGACAAGCTGGTAGATCACGAAAAACAGCGCATCGATAAGCTGGAGTGGATGCAGAGTGCTGCTAAATTGAAGCTTGATAAGGATGTTTGGCATTTTCACTCATTAATATTCTCACCACAGAAAGGCAATCAGTGTTTGTGTGGACGGGATATCGAGCTGAAACACCTAGAAATTGCAATCGAAGGGAAAGCTTCAGTGGGAAACTTATTTTCTCGGTCAGCACATTCAGGTGTTACTGGTGTTTCTGCAGACACTTTCCTCAAAGAGCTTAATACAGCTATGAATTTCTTCGGCGTTTCTACATGTCTTGATAAAATGCATTTCTTGGCTCAATGCCTTGTCGAAACTGACTTCTTTAGAACTACTGAAGAATATAAAAATAAAAATGGCTCCACACCATCTAAGTGGAATGACTATGGTGGTGGAAGCTTCTGCCATGGTCGAGGCCTAATACAGATAACGCATAAAAAAAATTACGAAAAATATTTATCTTCAATTAATATGTTGCCTATTGATAACGATAAAGTCGATATGCTAGCAAGTACAATTCATCACGCAGTGTATTCTGCTGTGTGGTATTGGGTTTCTGGTTCTGCATGGGGTGATATAAGAAACTTCACCAGGAACAACGATTTCTTGAAGGTTACGATTGCTGTAAATGGTGGCTTTAATCATGTAAAAGAGCGAAATGAGTCACTGCTGAGACTAAGCAAAAGCATAAATTGTAATAATGTGGATTACTCTAAAATTAAATTCTCAAAGTTTGACTTTTCTCAAAGTGCACTTAAAGATTCTAAATGGTATGACTCAAATAAAAACCTGATTACCCATGATTAGCAGTCAGTTACCACGAACTATACTGATCTTACGTACAGTTATCGAGGTGCGAGATCATGGCCAAAAGCAAAATCCAATTCCAGAAAGGCTACAGCCTGTTTGAGTTTCTCAAGGACTATGGCACTGAGGCTCAGTGCGAAAACGCGCTGTTCACTTGGCGTTTTCCTAACGGCTTTGTCTGCCCTGAATGTGCCAACAAGACCTGTTGTCGCCTGAGAAGGCGGCCACGTGTGTGGCAATGCAATCACTGCCGTCACCAGATGTCATTGACTGGAAACACGATTTTCGCAAACACCAAGCTCCCACTGACCAAGTGGTTTCTGGCAATGCACCTGTTGTCACAAACCAAAACAGGCTTGTCAGCGATGGAGCTAAAGCGCCAGTTGGGCGTCAAATATGACACCGCCTGGATGCTCAAGCACAAGCTGCTGCAAGCCATGAAAGAGTCCGATGACAAGCAGCCCATCAGCGGCATCATTCAGCTCGATGATGTCTACTGGGGTGGCGAGCGCCGTGGTGGCAAACGGGGTCGGGGCGCGGCAGGCAAGACGCCGTTTGTGGCAGCAGTGGCCCTGAACAAGGAAGGACATCCAATCAAGATGCGGATGACGGTGGTCGATGGTTTCAAAACCAAGTCCGTTGCTGATTGGGCAAAACGGCATATTGCCAGTGGTAGCGCGGTGATATCCGATGGATTGGCCTGTTTCAAAGCGGTCAAGGAGGCCAATTGTGAGCACCTGGGTGTTGTCACCGGGGGCAACCTGGACTGGCTGGATCATCCGGCATTCAACTGGGTAAACACGATGATAGGAAATGTGAAAAACTCGCTGCGGGGCAGTTGCCATACGCTCGGAGCGAAGCATTTACCAAGGCATCTTGCGGAATACTGCTTCCGGTTTAATCATCGTTTTGACCTCAAGAGCATGTTGGTTGAATTGGGGCATGCAGTCGTGGCAAGCCCTCCGATGCCATATCGGCTCTTGAAGCTGGCTGAGGGTCATGGGTAATCAGGAATAAAAATGGTTCAATGGTTAGAAAAGCAAAAGAAGACCTGGAGTCGGTTAATGAATAGTTTATCGAAATGTTTGTTAATGGCGTTTTGTTGTTTTGTGCACACATGGGCATATGCTGTTGAGGATTGTTCAGATGAAATCATATATCAAGTGGATACCAATATTGAAAGTGGTGAGCCAGTGAGTGTTGTATCAATAAAGTATAATGAGGAGGTGAGATCGTTCACAGTTCCGTTTACTGCGGGAAATAGTTCATGTAAAAGAATAAATAATGATGGTCTTATAAAACTAACTGTTCCTTCTGATGGGCCCAGACAGAGTGCCGTATATTATTTTGATGTTGCTGGGAAGCTTAATTATATAGGTGGTGCATCTATCTCAACAAGCTCAGGCGAGGAGCGAGTAAGTGGTATTGGCGAAATAAATAAGGGCGATGGAATCACTGCGGTTAATTTGGCAGGGGTAGCAAGTGAAGATGCTTCTATCATAAGTAAAATCATAAATATTCCTTATGTTCTTACAGATAATAAAGTGTCAGACCTATACAGTGAGATGCGTTATATTGAGATCGATGCATTGTCAGAGAGTACTGGGAACAAAATTTGTGACAGTGACGAGAGCGTGTTCTATTACTGTAAGACAAAATCGGGGAAAAATTTGAACTTATGTTACTCTCCTTTCTCAGGAGACATAACATATAATTATGGCAGGCAGGGAAAGGAGCTATCACTTAATGATTTTTCATTGATGGGTGAGATATTTAGCTTTAAGAATAAAAATACGATGTACAATGTGTCACCTGATAAGGGTGAGATATCAGTGATCCAGAATGGCAAGATATTATCTGTTATTTCATGCACATGAAATATTTATTTTTGTATAGATTCTATTATATTCCGACACCGGCTTAAGGCCGGTGTTTTTATATCCAGGATCGCGTAGTTACGGCTCTCAGGTTCGTTCTCTTTTATCTGAGCATCGAGATCAGCTGTGTTCGTTTTTGTCGGGGATGTTGCCTGAAAGGCTCCCATTGAAGCTTTTTTGTGTGGCATTAACAAGTCGGATGTAGGCAGCAGTGGCAGGTCCTGATGATTAGCAATCCAGGTTTGATTAATTAATCGGTCTTGTACTGTTTTTTCCAAGCTTTCTTTGCGTGCCCCACTTGGAAAAATTGCGGTCCCAGTATCGATAACAGCCAATATCACTCGTAGGAGAATGATACTGTGACAACGCTTTCATTTTCTTTAATGGATGGCCGGAATGGATCGATAATTTATATGATTTTAATTGTATTGGATCTTGAAATGCCTCTTTATGGGTATTCTGTGTCATGCTTATGAAGCAATAAGTGCATGTTATATATAGCTTTTTATTTTCATTTCATGGGGTCTCGAGCGCATTAAAGTGTGGTGACTTGATAAAGATCAACATAAAGGGGGAGGGGGAGGCATAGCATTCCCGCCATTAAGCATTTGTCAAACAATGCTCACTGACGGGAATAAAAAGAATGGTCGAGGATACTTTTTTATCGGCTCATGGAATTAATCGCCGTGACTTTATGAAATTGTGTGCCGGGATGGCCGCAACCCTGGGATTAAGTCAGAATGCCGTCGCCAAGATGGCCACCGCGCTTACCAGCCCCGAGCGGCCGCCGGTGATCTGGATTGGGGCGCAGGAGTGTACTGGCTGTACCGAGTCGCTGCTGCGGGCCACTCACCCCACCATCGAGAACCTGATCCTCAATACCATTTCGCTGGAGTACCACGAGGTGCTCTCGGCGGCCTTTGGTCATCAGGCGGAAGAGAACAAGCACAACGCCATCAAGCGTTATAAAGGCAAGTATGTGCTGGTGGTGGATGGCTCCATTCCGCTCAAAGATGGCGGCGTATTCTGCATGGTGGCCGGTGAGCCCATCGTCGACCATATTCGCCGCGCCGCCGCCGATGCGGCTGCGGTCATCGCCATCGGCTCCTGCTCCGCCTGGGGCGGTGTGCCTGCCAGCGGCGGCAACCCGACCGGCGCCGTCAGCCTGGAAGAGGCCCTCGGCAATATCGGCACCCCCATCATCAATATCCCGGGCTGCCCACCCAATCCCCACAACTTCCTCACCACGGTCGCCTACTACATCACCTACGGCAAGCTGCCGGCGCTGGATAGCAAGAAGCGTCCGCTGTTTGCCTACGAGCGCCTGATCCACGAGAACTGCGAGCGTCGTCCGCACTTCGATGCAGGCCGCTTTGCCAAGGAGTTTGGCGATGAGGGGCACCGTCAGGGCTGGTGTCTCTACCATCTGGGCTGCAAGGGGCCGGAGACCTATGGCAACTGCTCGACCCTGGAGTTCTGCGATGTGGGCGGCGGCATCTGGCCGGTCGGCATCGGCCACCCTTGCTATGGCTGCAACGAGCAGGGGGTCGGTTTCAGCAAGGGGATCTTCCAGCTCGCCAAGGTGGAGAACCCGACCCCGCGGGTGGATAAACCCGACGTGAAGATCCAGGAGGGGGGCTATACCTCGCCCACCGCGACCGGCCTTATCGGTGGCGCCCTCGGGGTGCTGGTGGGGGTGAGTCTGATGACGGTGCGTGAACTCGGTCGCCAGCAGAAGCGCCACGAAGCCGGGCAGCACCCATCACGGGAGGAATGACCGTGAACAGACGCAATTTCCTCAAATTCGCCTCCGTCGGTGCACTGGCGGCGGGCACAGCCGTACCCGGCACCGCACTGGCGGCGGCCAAGAACAAGCCGCCCATTCCCGGGGCGCTCGGTATGTTGTATGACTCCACCCTCTGCGTCGGCTGTCAGGCCTGTGTGGCGGAGTGTCAGCGTCTCAACGGCAACCCGGCCAATCCGGAGGGCGCACAGATCTGGTCCACCAACGACAAGCTGACCCCCTACACCAACAACATCATTCAGGTGTGGAAGAGCGGCACGGGTGAGCACAAGGATCAGCTGGTGGATGGCTACGCCTACATCAAGAAGCAGTGCATGCACTGTGTCGATCCCAACTGCGTCTCGGTCTGTCCGGTGCAGGCCCTTACCAAAGATCCCAAGACCGGCATCGTTCACTACAATCCGGACGTCTGTACCGGCTGTCGCTACTGCATGGTGGGCTGCCCGTTCGATGTGCCCAAATATGACTACGACAATCCGCTGGGGGCGATCCACAAGTGCGAGCTCTGCAACCAGAAGGGGCTTGAACGAATTGATCAGGGCAAGCTGCCCGGTTGTGTCGAGGTGTGCCCGACCGGCGCCGTGATTTTCGGCACCCGTGAGGAGCTGATGGCCGAGGCCAAGCGCCGCCTGCTGGCGGCCCCTGGCAGTGAATATGCCTATCCGCGCCAGACTTTCAGCGCCAACGATCCTTACCTGCACGAGGTGCCCAACTACCAGCCTTACGTCTATGGCGAGAAGGAGGGGGGCGGCACCCAGGTGCTGGTGCTGGCCGGAGTGCCCTACACCAAGCTCGACATGCCCGACTTGCCGGAGCTCTCCTCCGGTGCTCGCTCCGAGCATATCCAGCACACCCTCTACAAGGGGATGGTGCTGCCCATGGTAGTGCTGACCGGTCTTTCTGTGCTCATTCGTCGCAATAGCAAGAAGAACGGTCACGATCACCATCACGATGATGGTCATGATCAGGGGAGTGCTCAGATTAAAGATCAGAGTTCAGCAAAGGGGGGCAAGGATCATGAGTAATCACAAGGCGCATCCGCTCGGCGGCAAGCTGGTCAGTTGGCCGGTGCTGGTGCTGGCCCCCTTTGCCGTGCTGTGCGGCATGTTGATCTTGAAACGCCTCTTCTTCGGGCTGGGCTCAGTTACCGATCTCAACGGGGGTTACCCCTGGGGGTTGTGGATCTCGTTCGATCTCTTGATCGGCACCGGTTTCGCCTGTGGCGGCTGGGCGCTGGCCTGGGCGGTCTATGTGTTCAACCGGGGCGAGTATCACCCGCTGGTGCGACCGGCCCTGCTGGCGAGCCTGTTCGGCTACTCGCTCGGTGGTCTCTCCATTACCATCGACGTGGGCCGTTACTGGAACCTGCCGTACTTCTACCTGCCCGGTCACTTCAACACCTCCTCGGTGCTGTTCGAGACGGCGGTCTGCATGACCATCTATATCGGGGTGATGGCGCTGGAGTTTGCGCCCGTGCTGCTGGAGAAGTTCGGCTGGAAGGCGTCACTCATTCGCCTCAACAAGATCATGTTCTTCGTGCTGGCGCTGGGGGCCCTGTTGCCCACCATGCACCAGTCCTCCATGGGCTCGTTGATGATCGTCGCGGGGGAGAAGATCCATCCGCTCTGGCAAAGCTACGAGCTGCTGCCGGTCTTTTCGCTTCTGACCGCCTTCATCATGGGCTTTTCCATCGTGGTATTTGAGGGCTCTTTGGTGCAGGCGGGACTGGCGGGGCGCGGCCCCAACGAGAAGTCGCTGTTCTACAAGCTGACCCAGGTGATCGATATCTTCCTGATCCTGTTTGTGGCACTGCGCTTTGCCGAGATCGTCATCAATGACAAGTCGGAGTACCTCTCCGATCTAAATCGCTTCTCCATCATGTTCTGGAGCGAGATTGCGCTGATGATCTTCCCGCTGCTGGTGTTCCACTGGGACAAGAGCCGCCGCGATTCGCGCATGTTGTTCCTGGGGGCCCTCAGCATGCTACTGGGCGCAGCCCTCTGGCGACTGGATTACTCCCTGCTCGCCTTCAACCCCGGCAATGGCTACCACTACTTCCCCTCCGCGGAGGAGGTACTGATCTCCCTTGGCTTCGTCGCCATCGAGGTGTGTGCCTATTTGCTGTTGATCCGGCTGCTGCCGGTACTGCCATCACTTGAACGTGTTCACCAAGATTATCAGGCCCGAGGGAAAGCCAACGTATGAGCCAACGTATCACCATAGACCCCATCACCCGCATTGAGGGGCACCTGCGTATTGACTGCGAAATCGAAGGCGGCGTCGTCACCAAAGCCTGGTCGTCCGGCACCATGTGGCGCGGGATGGAGGAGATCGTCAAGGGCAACGACCCGCGCGATGCTTGGATGATAGTGCAGCGCATCTGCGGGGTCTGCACCTCCATTCATGCCATCGCTTCGGTGCGGGCAGTGGAAAACGCCATCGGCGCCAAGGTGCCGGTCAATGCCCAGTTCATCCGCAATCTCATCATCGCGGCCCATAACATCCACGATCACATAGTCCACTTCTACCAGCTCTCCGCGCTGGACTGGGTGGACATCACGGCGGCGCTGCAGGCCAATCCGCAGAAGGCGGCGGATATCCTCAAGGGGGTGTCTACCTGGTCCCTCAACAGTGCCGATGAGCTGACCAAGGTGCAGGATAAGATCCGTGCGCTGGTGGCCAGCGGCCAGCTCGGTATCTTCGCCAACGGCTACTGGGGTCACAAGGCGATGAAGCTGAGTCCGGAGGTGAACCTCATCGCCGTGGCGCACTACCTGCAGGCGCTGGAGTGCCAGCGCGATGCCAACCGCATTGTCGCCATCCTAGGCGGCAAGACCCCCCACATTCAGAATCTGGCGGTGGGCGGCGTCGCCAACCCCATCAATCTGGATGCGCCGAGCGTGCTCAACCTCGAGCGGCTGCTCTATGTGAAGAGCTTTATCGACCGGCTCGGCGAGTTTATCGAGCAGGTCTACAAGGTGGATGCCGCCATCATAGCCGCGCACTACCCCGAGTGGCTGGCGCTGGGGCAGGGGGCCAAGCACTATCTGAGCGTGCCGGAGCTGCCTACCGACGCCAACGGTGGCAGCTTCCTGATGCCGGGCGGCTATATCGAGAATGGCAATCTGGCGGGTTATCGCCCCATCGAGAGCCATCAGGATGCCTGGCTGATGGATGGCATCGTCGAGAGCAACAAGCACGCCTGGTACAAGGATGACGAGCCTCTCAAACCCTGGGAGGGCAAGACCGAGCCCAACTACACCGGCTGGCAGGATGACGGCAAGTACTCATGGGTCAAATCCCCCACCTTCTACGGCAAGGTGGTGGAGGTGGGGCCGCTCGCAGACTTGCTGGTGAAGCTGGCCGCCAAACATCCGGAGACGGTTGCTCATTTTGATCAGCTTAACGGTCTCTACAAGGCACTGACCGGCTCCGCCATCAAGACTGAACAGCTGCACTCCACCATGGGCCGCATCATCGGTCGTGCGGTGCGTTGCTGCGTGCTGAAAGATACCCTGGCGCATCAGTGGAAGGCGCTGGTCGACAACATCGGCAAGGGGGATACCACTGCCTACATCAAGACCGAGATCCCGGCGGATAAAGAGTTTCGCGGGGTGGGCTTTGAAGAAGCGCCGCGCGGCATGCTCTCCCACTGGATCGTCATCAAGGGCGGCAAGATCGAGAACTATCAGGCGGTGGTGCCCTCCACCTGGAACTCGGGTCCGCGCAACTTCAACGATGAACCCGGTCCCTACGAGCAATCGCTGGTAGGCACCCCGGTGGCCGATCCGGCCAAGCCGCTGGAGGTGGTGCGCACCATCCATTCGTTCGACCCTTGCATGTCCTGCGCGGTGCACGTGGTGGATACCCAGAATGGCGAAACGACTCAGGTGAAGGTGCTGTGATGAACACCCTGATCCTGGGAGTTGGCAACCTGCTGCTCAGCGACGAGGCGGTGGGCGTGCGTATCGTCGAGGCGCTGGGGCGTGAATACCGTTTCGCCCCCGGTATCGAGCTGCTGGACGGCGGTACGGCGGGCATGGAGCTGCTCGAAGCGATGGCCAGTCGCGACCACATCATTCTGGCGGATGCTGTGCGCAGCGGCAATCCGCCGGGTACCGTAGTGACCCTGAAAGATGAGGAGATCCCGACCCTGTTCGGTCGCAAGATCTCCCCCCATCAGCTGGGGCTGGCAGACGTGCTCTCGGCGCTGCACATGACGGGGGAATCCCCCAAGCAGCTCACCCTGATCGGGGTCGAGCCCGAGTCCCTGGAGCCCCGCATCGGCCTCACCCCTGTGGTAGCGGCCGCCATGGGGGAGGCGACGGATCGGATTTTGACCCTGCTGGCTGCCGTTGGTGCGCCCGCCATTGCGCTCTCTGAGCAGGAGAAAGCTGAACAAGCGCGGGAGGGCCTATGGCGCAGTCCCATTTAAGCGAGCTTGATGCCGTGCAAGAACGCGTGCAGGAGTTTGCCGGTTTTACAAGCGATCCCGCACCTCTGCTGGTAGCCCAGTACGAGCGGATCGCTCGCGAAGAGATGCAGGCGTTGCCCTTCTATCACGCCACCATGCCCATCGTGGCCGAGTGCGTGCTGTTTGAAGGGCAGTGGCTCGGTTGCGTGCTCACCCCCTGGATGCTGAGCGTGGTGGTGTTGCCGGGGCCGGATCAGCTTTGGCCGGTGCGCAGCAGCGAACGCCTCGCCCTGCAGCTCCCCTGCGGCAACCTGACCTTTATGGTGGGTGAACTGCCCGAAAGTGGTCAGCTGCTGGCCTGCTCCCTGATGTCCCCCATCGATCCCCATCTCGGTGCCGAGCAGGGGCGCTCACTGGTAAGCAGCACCCTCAAGATGCTGCACTCCTTGCCTGTGCAGCAGGGGGAGGGACGTGTCGATCTCGGCCGGCGACGGCTGTTTGGTGCGCGCGGGCGTTAGCCTGCCTGCGTTGGTAAAAAAGATGGGGCCCTTATCGGCCCCTCATTCGCTTCTATCGGTGCCACCTTTTCTCGCGCTCTCGCACCCGGTGGCAACAGATGAAAAAGGAATGCTATGACCTTCCGAACGTATGATGCACGCGCCGCCGGGGCTTTGCTGGCCCTGCTATTGGGCGCCAGCCCCTTGGCGCAGGCCGCCCTCGCCACTGAGACCACCCCAGTTACCCAGCCGGTTCCTGCCGAACTCAAGCTCGCCATCGGCGCCGAGCCTACCGAAGGGTTTGACCCTCTGCTTGGTTGGAGTCACGGCAGCCATCTGCTGCTGCACAGCCCGCTGCTCAAGCAGAATGCAGACCTCAGTTGGCAGAATGTGCTCACCCAATCTGTGACCCCGAACCAGGATGGCAAGGGGTGGCTTATCACCCTCAAGCCCGACCTGAAATTCTCCAACGGCGCGCCGCTCACCGCCGAAGATGTGGCCTTTACCTACAAGAGCGCGGCCAGGGGCGGCGGCAAGATCGACATGGGCAACTTTGTCTCTGCCAAGGTGGTCTCGCCCACCGAGGTCGCCATAGTCTTAAGCGCCCCCCAGAGCACCTTCGTCAACGTGCTGGGATCCTTGGGCATAGTGTCAAAGCGGGATTACGATCCCAAGCGTTATGCCCGCGAGCCTGTCGGCGCCGGCCCCTACCGGCTGGTAAGCTTCCTGCCAGGCCAGCAGCTGGTGGTGGAGGCGAACCCCCATTACGCCGGTGGCAACAATGACTTCAAACGGCTGGTGTTTGTCTTTATCGATGAGGAGAGCGCCTATGCCGCCGCCCAGAGCAGCC
This sequence comes from Aeromonas media, assembly GCF_020423125.1. Classification (NCBI taxonomy): domain Bacteria; kingdom Pseudomonadati; phylum Pseudomonadota; class Gammaproteobacteria; order Aeromonadales; family Aeromonadaceae; genus Aeromonas; species Aeromonas media. The sequence continues at coordinate 2,636,716 of NZ_CP075564.1, read as the reverse complement.
AGCTCGATCTGGTGCGCATCCCCCCGTCGCTGGCGCCCACAGTGCCTGCCTCGCTCAAGCTCTGGGTTCGGCCGAGCGTGGAGAACCGCGGTATCGTCTTCCCCATTCCTGCAGCAGGTAAAAAAGACGCCAAAGGTTATGCCATCGGCAACGACGTGACCGCCGATGTGGCGGTGCGCCGCGCCATCAACTACGCCATCGACCGCAAGCTGCTGGCCGATCAGCTGCTGGAGGGGCACGCCATCCCTGCCTACAGCGCGGTGGAAGGCTTGCCCTGGCAAAGCAAATCTACCGCCTTCAAGGACGGCGATGCCGCCCATGCCAACGCCCTGCTCGACAAGGCAGGCTGGAAGATGGGCAGTGACGGCATTCGCCACAAGGGCGACCAGCGCGCCGCCTTTACTCTCTGGTACACCAGTGGCGACAGCACCCGCCGGGATCTGGCGGAAGCGGTGCGGGCCATGCTCAAACCCATAGGTCTGGAGGTGAGCCTCAAGTCCGGCAGCTGGGAGCAGGTGGAGCGCGAGATGCACGCCAATCCGGTGCTGATGGGGTGGGGGAGTCTGGATCCCATGGAGCTCTATCACCACTATCAGAGCGGAGCCGGCGGCGTTGAGTTCTACAACCCGGGCTACTACAGCAACCCTGTGGTGGATGGCCACCTCAAGCTGGCGCTGGATGCCCCGAACTGGCAGGCGGCCGTGCCCTTCTGGCAGCAGGTGGAGTGGGATGGCAAGACAGGCGCCGGGGTGCAGGGGGATGCCGCCTGGGCCTGGTTACTCAATGTGCAGCACACCTATCTCGCCAACCGCTGCATCGACCTTGGCAAGGGGGCGCCGGAAATTCACGGTAGCTGGTCTTTGCTCAACAACCTCTCTGACTGGCGGTGGACGTGCCGCTAAGTTCGTCCACTATGATGAGCGTCACTGTGAAAGCCCTGCTGCGTCTGGCAGGGCTTTTATGCTTGGTGTCGGTCGCTACCTTTGTGTTGCTCAGCTACTCCCCCATCGATCCCATCAAGGCCTATATCGGCAACGATCTGCTCCATGTGCCGCCAGAGCAGTACGCCCGCATCGCCGCCAGCTGGGGGCTGGATCAGCCGCTCTGGCTGCGCTACTGGCGCTGGTTTAGCCAGGTGCTGCAGGGGGATCTCGGTTACTCCATGCTCTACAACACGCCGGTGAGCGAGGTAATTGGCCAGCGCTTTGCCGCCTCCTTCCTGCTGCTGGCCGGCGCCTGGCTGCTCTCCGGCTTTTTCGGCATCCTGCTTGGGCTCTGCGCCGGTCGCTATCTCAACCGCTGGCCCGATCGTCTTATTTGCCGCTTTGCCTACCTGCTCGCCTCCCTGCCCACCTTCTGGGTCGGCCTCTTGCTGCTGGCGCTGTTTGCGGTGCACTGGCCGCTGTTGCCGGTCTGCTGTGCCTGGACGCCGGGGCTCGCTGCCGATGAGGCTGACTGGGCATTGCGGGCGCGCCATCTGCTGCTGCCGGTGACCACGCTGGCGCTGCTCGGGGTGGGCAATATCGCGCTGCATACCCGGGGGCGGGTGGCCGAGGTGCTGGAGAGCGACTTTATCCGTTACGCCCGCGCTCAGGGGGATGGCGGCTGGCCCATGTTGCGTTTTCACGTGTTGCGCCACGCCCTGACTCCGGCGCTCTGCCTGCAGTTTGCTTCCCTTGGTGAGCTGATTGGCGGATCTCTGCTGGCGGAGAAGGTTTTCTCCTACCCAGGGCTTGGGCAGGCCACCGTGGATGCGGGGCTGAGGGGGGATATTCCCCTGCTGATGGGCATAGTGCTCTTCTGCACCCTGCTGGTCTTTATTGGCAACACTGTGGCCAGTTTGCTGCTGGCCCGCATCAATCGGGGCTGGGAGGGTGAGCATGCTGTTTAATCCGCTTCCCTCCATAGTGCGCCTGGCCGTGGCTCTGATCGGATTGGCGCTGCTGGCCGCCTACGGCTGGAGCTTGTCGGCTCAGGATGTGCCCATGGATCTACTGGCCCGCCAGCAGCCTCCCTCGCTGGCCCACTGGTTCGGCACCGATCAGATGGGGCGGGATCTCTGGCTGCGGGCCTTTCAAGGCACCCTCACCAGTCTGGAGTTGGGTATCAGCACGGCACTCTGCAGTGGGCTGCTGGCCATGGTGGCGGCAAGCCTCTCGCTGGTTCATCCCAGATGTGATGCGGCGGTGCGGCTGGTGATCGATGCCATGCTGGCGCTGCCCCATATGCTGCTGCTGATCCTTATCTGTTTTACCGTGGGTGGGGGCATGCGCGGGGTGATCCTGGCTGTGGCCCTGACCCACTGGCCCAAGCTGGCGCTCATTCTCTGCGTCGAGGCGCGGCGGATCGCCTGCAGTGACTATGTGGTGCTGGCCCGCTGTCAGGGGATGGGGGCGCTGCGTCGCTGGCGCACCCACCTGCTGCCAGGGCTGTTGCCCCAGTGGTTTATCGGCACCCTGCTGATGTTTCCCCATGCGGTGCTGCACAGCGCGGCCTTGAGCTTTCTCGGCTTTGGGTTGGCGGCCCACGAGGCCTCGCTGGGCCTGCTGCTGGCCGATGCCTTGCGTTATCTGGCCGGTGGCGGCTGGTGGCTGGCCCTCTTCCCGGGGCTGATGTTGCTGCTGCTGGTGTTGCTCTTTGATCAGGCGACCCGCGCCTTGCAACAGCTGCTGTGGCACAGGAGTGAACCATGCTGAGTTTTGACCAGGTGACTATAGAGGCAGCCCACTACTCCTGGCTGGGACGGCGCAGCTGGCAGCCTTTGCTGACCGATATCAGCCTGCAACTGGCACCGGGGGAGATAGTGGCGCTAGTGGGGGGGAGCGGCGAGGGCAAGAGCCTGCTGCTGCAAAGCGCCCTGACATTGCTGCCGGACAATCTGCGGATGCGCGGTTCCATCTCCCTTGATGGCACGCCCCTTTGTGATGCCAGCCGGGCCCGTCTGCGCGGTCACACCCTCTGCTATGTGCCACAGGGGGTAAGCGCCCTCAATCCGCTGCTGACGGTGGAGCGTCAGCTGGGCCGGGCGGCACGCCTCTGCGGCCAGAGCGGTTCTCGCGAGCGGCTCGGCGAGCAACTGCTGCGCTACCAGCTGCCCGCGACCACCCTGGACAGATACCCGCGCCAGCTCTCCGGCGGCATGGCCAAGCGCATTCTGGCCTGCACCGCGGCCCTCGGCGGTGCCCGCTACATTCTGGCAGACGAGATCACCGCCTGGCTCGACGAGGGGCTGGCCTGTCTGCTGCTCGGCCAGTTGCGTGAATTGGCCAATCAGGGCAGCGGCATCCTCTGGGTGACCCACGATCTGGCGCTGGCGGCCCGCTTTGCCGATCGCATTGTGGCGCTGCATCAGGGCCAGGTGAGCGACACCCTAAGCTGTCACCATCTGCGCCAGGGGCAGGGGAGCGATATGCTCCGTGCCCACTGGCAGGCGCTGCCGGAGTTCAACGCGCTCTTCTCTGCGCCGGAGGTTTCATAATGTTGGAACTACGAAGTCTCACCATCGCCCAGGGGGAACGCCCCCTCTGGCAGGGGTTATCGCTGACGGTGAAAGCGGGCGAGCGGCTGGGCATCTCTGCCCCGAGCGGTTATGGCAAGACCACGTTGGGGCGGGTATTGGCCGGTTGGCAACCGATTTGGGCTGGCGGTCAGTTCCTGCTGGATGGGCAGCCTGTGCCTGAACAGGTAAAAGGCTATAACCCTATCCAGCTGGTGCCCCAGCACCCGGAACTCACCTTCAATCCCTATCGCACTACCGGGCAGGCGCTATGGGATGTATGGCGCCCCGATGAGGCCATGCTGGCCCGCTTTATGGTCAAACCTGCGTGGCTCGGTCGCAAGCCCGGTCAGCTCTCCGGTGGCGAGCTGGCCCGCATCGCGCTGCTGCGCGCCCTCGATCCCCGCACCCGATTGCTTATTGCCGATGAGGTGACTGCCCAGCTGGATCCGCAAATTCAGCGTCAACTCTGGCGGGAGTTGATGGTTGAGTGCGAGCAGCGCGGGCTCGCCATGGTGATTTTTAGCCACCAACAGGCGCTGCTGCGTCAGGTTTGCCATCGGGTGCTGCATTTTGGTGAGGAGGCAGTTGAGCAAGAATTGATGGCCCGCAGCGTGGCCTGAGGATTGGTGTTCCCCCTTATCCCCAGCCCTTCTCCCGCAAGGGGAGAAGGGAGCGGAAGGTGGCATCAACAAACCGGTTCCCTCTCCCTGGGGAGAGGGCTAGGGTGAGGGGATGTGCTTGTGAGACGCTGGCCATTCGTACAGATAGAACTGCTGACAAGGTTCGCGGATTGCAGATAGAAGATAGGGAGGCATCAGCCTCCCTATCTTGTTATCCGCCACTGGTAACGGCGTTTAACCGGTTCAGGCCGTGGCCAGCCAGTTCAGCCAGGCATCCATCCCTTCACCCGTGGTGGCGCTGACCTGGATCACCTGGATATATGGGTTGACCCGTTTGGCGTTCTCGATGCAGCGGGCCACGTCAAAGCTGACGTAGGGCAGCAGATCAATCTTGTTGATCACCATCAGCTGGGCGGCGGCAAACATGTCCGGGTATTTCAGCGGCTTCTCTTCCCCCTCGGTGACGGAGAGAATCGCCACCTTGTACTTCTCGCCGAGATCGAAGCTGGCGGGGCAGACCAGATTGCCCACGTTCTCGATAAAGAGGATGCCCCCTTCATTGGCGGGCAGCTGGTGGCAGGCGTCGTGGACCATTTTGGCGTCCAGATGGCAGCCCTTGCCGGTGTTGATCTGCACGGCAGGCACGCCGGTGGCGCGAATGCGATCCGCATCGGCGCTGGTCTGCTGATCCCCTTCGATCACCGCGCAGGGGCGTTTGTCGGCCAGCTGGCGCAGGGTTTCGCACAGCAGGGTGGTTTTGCCTGAACCCGGGCTCGATACCAGATTGAGCACCAGCTGGGCCGCTTCGTCGAAGTGTTCGCGGTTGTGGGCCGCCAGCGCGTTGTTCTTGGCCAGCACATCCATCTCGATGGCGATCAGCTGGCGCTGCCCCATGCCGGGCACTGACAATCCCGCTTCTCCTTTGCCGTAGTGCAGATCACCCTGCTGATGGTCATGGTCATGGTCATGGCTGTGATCATGGGAATGCGCGTGGGAATGGCCGTTGTCATGAGAGTGGGCATATTCATGATGATGGTCGTGGGGGTGATCATGGTGGTGATCATGAGGCTGATCATGACCCTCATGGCTCATGGGAGCCCGTACCCCGTGGTAGTGGTGATGGACATCCCCCTGATGGTGATAGTGGTGGTGAATGATCAGGGTGCGCGGCGCGCTCTGCTCGTGGTCATGATGGTCGTGCTCATGGCCATGTTCGTGATGATGCTCATGATCGTGCTCATGGCCGGCGATCCGCGCCTGGCCGCATCCGCATACGCTACACATATCAACTTACCTCGATGTCGGTGATGCGCAGGCTATCGCCCTGCGCGACGCGTAATTTGTATCCACCACACTCGGGACAGGCCTGCCCGCGCTCGGTGAGGGTGACCGTCTGGTTGCAGTCGTAACACCAGGCCTCTGCCGCCTGATGCTGAAAGTGCAGTTGGGCCCCTTCGACGGCGGTACCCTTGGCGGCAGCTTCGAAACAGAAGGCAATGGTGTCCGGGTCGACGCAGGAGAAGCTGCCGACCTCGAGCCAGAGGGCGGTCACCTTGTTAAAGCCCCGCTGGGTGGCCTGCTCGGCTGCCAGATCGATGGCGGCCATGGCCAGAGACATTTCGTGCATGGTGGCTCCTTAACCGATATGGGGAGGAGCAGTGACTCCTCCCTGTAATTGACGGAACGGCATGGCCGCTCAACAGATCCGCGGCAGCAGCTCCCCTTGCGGCAGCTCCAGATAGCGGCGGCTGCCCCAGGGGTTGTTGAGGATCACCTTGTGACGATCGCTTGCCTGCACCACGCCGATCTGACTGGCGGCGGGGTTGAATTGCCGCAAGATGCCCAGTGCGTCCTGCGCCTGTTCGGCAGGCAGGGCCAGCACCATGGTCCCCTCGTTGGCGAGATCATGGGGCTCGAAACCGTAGAGCTCGCACAGGCCGCGCACTGGGTCGCAGACCGGAATGGCGGACTCCTCCAGCTCGATGGCAACGCCGGAGGCGTTGCTCCACTCGTTGAGCACGGCCGCAAGGCCGCCACGGGTGGCGTCGCGCAGGGCGTGAGGGGTAATGCCCGCCTGCAGCAGCGCTTCTACCTGTGGCCAGAGGGTAGTGCAGTCGCTCTTGAGATCAGATCCCAGTTGCAGGGCGTCGCGGGCCATCAGGATGCAGGCGCCGTGGCTGCCGATATCCCGCGACACCAGGATGGCGTCACCGGCCTTGAGGTTGCGTACCGAGATGCCCCGGCTCTGTTCAGGCTGCGGGAAAGTACCGACCCCGCTGGTGTTGATAAAGATCTTGTCGGCCGCCCCCTTGGGCACCACCTTGGTGTCGCCGCAGACGATACGGGCACCGCTCTTGGCAAGTTCAGCCGCCATCGACTCGACGATACGGGCGAGATCGGCGTAGGGGAAACCCTCCTCGATGATAAAGCTGCAGCTCAGATACTCGGGCTTGGCCCCCATCATGGCGAGATCATTGACCGTGCCGGCGATGGCCAGCTTGCCGATATCGCCCCCCTCGAAGAACAGAGGCGAGACGGTAAAACTGTCGGTGGTGAAGGCGACGGGGCCGCTGACCGGCAGCAGGGCTGCATCTTCACCGCGCAGCAGGATCTCGTTGCCAAAGTGGCGAAAGAAGAGCTGGTTTATCAGCTGATTCATTTCCACACCGCCACCACCGTGGCTTAACTGAATTTCTCTCATCGGGTCTGGTTCTCCACAAGATTGCCGAAACAGGCTGGTTCATCTCCACCCATCACCCGACCACCGTGGCTAAGTTGGATTTCTCTCATTGTTCCTGGATCCCCATATATCGGTAGTAGGCATTGCAGGCCCCTTCGGAGCTGACCATGCAGCTGCCCATGGGCTGGGTCGGGGTGCAGCCCCGGCCAAAGACTTTGCACTGGTTCGGTTTGGCCAAGCCGCGCAGGATATCGGCGCACTGGCACGCCTTGTGGTCATCGATGGGGGTCTGATTGAGCGCAAAATGACGCTCCGCATCGCGTTTGGCAAACGCATCGCGCAGGCGCAGGGCCGAGGCGTTGATATCCCCGAGTCCTCGCCAGCGAAAATGCTCGCGGGTCTCGAAAAAGCGCTCGACCAGCCGCTGGGCGGCTTTATTGCCACTGGCGGTGACGGCGCGGCTGTACTGCACCTCCAGCGCGTAGCGACCCTCAACCTTCTGGCGCACCATCATCAAGAGCGCCTCCATCACATCCACCGGTTCGAAGCCGCTCACCACCACCGGCACCTGATAACGATCGACGATGGGCAGGTAGATATCGGCGCCGGTGATGACGCTGACGTGGGAGGGGCCGATAAAGGCGTTCACCTTGGCCACCCCGTCCGCCATCACCGCATGAATGGCGGGGGGCACCAGCACATGGTTGATATGAAACAAGAGATTCTCAATCCCCTCAGCTTCAGCGGCAGCCAGCAAGGCTGCGGTCATCGGGGTGGAGGTCTCGAAACCGATGGCGAAGAAGACCACGGTTTTCTCCGGGTTCTCACGGGCGATGCGCAGGGCATCGAGGGGGTCATAGACCGGACGGATATCGCTCCCCTTGGCCCGCTGCTGGGCTAGCGTGCCCTTGGAGCCCGGCACCCGGATCATGTCCCCCAAGGTGACCAGAATGACGTTGGGCTGGCGGGCGAGCTCGATGGCCTGATCGATGCGCTCTTTGGGCATGATGCAGACCGGGCAGCCGGGGCCGTGGACAAACTCGATGCTGGCCGGCAGCAGCTGGTGCAGGCCGTACTTCATGATGGTGTGGGTATGGCCGCCGCACACCTCCATTACCCGCAGCGGCTCGGGCAGATTTTTGGCCAGCTCGGTGATCTGGACGGCGAGGGCGCGGATGACGTCGGGCTGACGAAAGCCCTGAAACAGGTCATTCAAGGTCAGCATGGCAAAATATCCTGTTTGGGCATCAGGGCCACCATCTGGCGGAAGCTCTCGAGGCTGGCCTGCGCCTCCGCTTCGTCAATCTTGCTCATCACAAAGCCGATATGGAGCAGCACATAGTCGCCCTCCTGGAGAGGCTCTTCGAGTAGCATGCAGCTGACGCGCCGCTGCACCCCCAGGGTGTCGACGGTGACGCAGTTATCTTCGGGGTGCAGCTGCACCACCTGAGAGGGGATGGATAGACACATGGATTTCAGGACTCCAACAAGGTGGCACAACCGGTGGTGACAGGCTGGTGCGTGGCAAGATGGTGGATGGCAAACCAGAGCTGACCGGCGGCGATGCCACCGTCATTGAGCGGCAGGGTTTCGCTGGTTAATACCTGCCGGCCGGCAGCTTCGAGTGCGGGCACCAGCTCGTCCATCAGCACCCGGTTTTGAAAGACGCCGCCCCCGAGCGCCACCGGATAGCCGGGGAAGCGTTCGGCCAGGGCGATCACCAGAGCGCTGACAGCGCGGATAAAACCGGCGGCCAGGCTGGCGGTGGAGGTGCTTTTGCGCCGCTCGTTGATGAGGACATTGAGCAGCTCGGCCCACTCGATGTGCAGTGGCCCCTCTGTTGATTGGCTGAGGCCAAAGACGAGGGGGAAGGGCGTTTCATCGGGAAGCAGCTGCAAGGCGGATGCCTCCAGCAGGAGCCCCGCTTCGCCCTCGTAATCCGGGGTATCGATCACCCCCAAGAGCGCCGCCACCGCATCGAACAGCCGGCCGATGGAGCTGGTGTAGGGGGCGTTGCGACCCAGCTGCCAGAGCTGGTGCAGGTTGCGGATTCGCTCAGCTGGCAGTTGCTTGATCAACGGAATATTGAGGGTGCTGATCTCCTCCACGCTATACGACTCAAACAGCAGCCCCAGCAGCTGACGTACTGGCTCGCGAATGGCCGCCTCGCCACCGATCAGCTTGAAGGGTTTGAGGTGGGCAACCCGCGTAAAGCCCAGTACGTCTGCGATCATCAGCTCGCCACCCCATAGGGTGCCGTCATCCCCAAGGCCGGTACCATCGAAGGCAAAACCCAGCACTGGGCCTGTGATGTCGTGCTCCGCCATCACCCCCAGCAGGTGGGCGTGATGGTGCTGCACCTCGAGATGGGTTGCACCCTGATCCTGGCAATAGTCCTTGGCCCACTGGTGGCTGAGATAGCCCGGGTGGCGATCCGAGACCAGAACTTCGGGCTTGAGATCGTAGAGACCGCGAAAGGTGGCGAGAGTCTGCTCGAAGTGGCTCTGCATCGGCAGGCTGTGCAGATCGCCGATATAGGGGCTGTAGATGCGCTGGCGACCGAAGGCGAGCGCCAGCTGGTTCTTCTGTTGCGCCCCGACCGCCAGCAGCGGCACCTTGACCGCCTCTTTCAGGCTGGGGGTGCAGGGGGCATAGCCCCGGGCGAGGCGCAACGTCTGGCGCCGCCCGCCCGCCCACTGCACCAGACTATCGTCGCACGGGTGCAGGATGGGGCGGTTGTGATCCAGGATGCCGTCAATCTCGCTGCCGAGTTCCCTGACCACCGCCTCGCAATCGACAAGGATCGGGCTGCCGCGACCATTGGCGCTGGTGGCCACCAGCGGCATGGCGCAGGCGTCCAGCAGCAACTGATGGAGCGGGGTATAGGGGAGCATGACGCCAAGGTAGGGGATGCCGGGGGCGATCCCCTCGGCCAGCGGCGCGGCTGGCTGTCCGGATTCTGAGTGCCGATCATCGTTTTTGCGCTTGCGCAGCAAGGTGATGGGTCTGGCCTGAGAGGCGAGCAGTTGCCACTCGTCATCGCTGCCGGTGACATGCAGTTTGGCCTCGGCTAGGGAGCCCATCATCACCGCCAGCGGCTTGCGCTCGCGCCGCTTGAGCTGGCGAAGCCGTACCACGGCGGACTCGCTGCGGGCATCACACATCAGGTGATACCCCCCCATCCCCTTGAGCGCAATCAGCGCGCCCGCTTGCAGAGCGCGGGCGGCAGCCTGCAGCGCATCCTCGTGCTCGGTCAGCACATCGCCGCGGCCGCTGCGCCAGCTGAGATGGGGCCCGCACTCGGGGCAGCTCACCGGCTGGGCGTGGTAGCGTCTGTCCAGCGGGTTTTCATAGGCCGCCGCACAGCGCGGGCACATGACAAAGCCCGCCATGGCGGTGTGGGGTCTGTCGTAGGGGAGGCGGCGGATGATGGTGTAGCGCGGGCCGCAGTGGGTGCAGTTGGTAAAGGGGTAGTGGTGGTGGCGATCCTCAGAGTTGGCCACATCCGTGGCGCACGCTTCGCACATTCCCTGATCCGGCGAGATGGCAACCGTGGCCGCGCTCTGCTGCTGGCTTGTCTTGATATGAAAGACCCCGTCGTAGTCGGGATTATGTTCGGAGTCAGCATCTCGGGGCAGTTCCCGCTCGCTGAAATGATCGATGCGGCTTAAGGGCGGCGCCAGTTCCCGTAGTTCGCGGGCAAAGCTGGCGAGCTGCTCAGGCGATCCTTCGGCGCCAATGGTGACGCCGTTGGCATCGTTCAACACATAACCGGCAATGCCGTGGCGCAGTGCCAGCCCATAGACGAAGGGGCGAAAACCGACTCCCTGCACTATGCCGTCGATATGAAATTCGCGGCGCAGTCTGGAAAGCGCCTGGGTCCGGGCCGTCATGGCGCCACCCTGAGGGGGGCGGGTGCTCTTCCCTGATAACAAGGGGACAGATAGCCCTCCCAGACGACAAGAGGGCAGAGGAGGGCCGGCCATCCGGCGATCATCCTGGGGAATGTCATGCGATATCGAACTCCCGTCTGCTGGCCTGCCGCCACGGCACGGCCTCAGGGTGCAACGAACCGGGTTGCAATGGGCGCCGCGAGGGAAGGGGCCTTGGCGTGGCAGGGAAAGGAGGAAAGTGGCCCCTGCCGCGGGGGCCAAGTTTATCGGGTCAGTGCCCCCCATTACCTTGATCTCGCACCGGTTTGAGTGCCAGACGCGGCGCTTCTTTGCGATCCTGCGAGGTGGGCCCGTTCGTTATGGAGAGGAGCATGGGCTGGGGGAATCGACGGGGCAGTGACGGCATAGTGACGGCACAGCTTATCGGGCACCCTGATAGCGCCCTTGCAGAGTGCTGCGGCCAGGGGCGCTGGCCTCGGGAGGACTTTTTTGTTTGGTTTTATTTAACGATGCTCATTAACCGAATAGAAGAATTAAACATTCAGGGCGCTTTTTATCGCCTTGTGAGCCCTGGATGGCCCTTTTGGGGTCTGCACCGGAGCGTAAAGCGGGGCGTAGCCCGCTTTCCCGGTGTACCGGAAATCTGTGTGGCAAGGGGGAGGGGCCATTTGGCGGGATCTGCCATTGGCGCTCGGGGTTGGCTCGGGTATAGTCCTGCGCCAACAAGATAGGTTCGGATGGAGGAGTCGGCGTCGCGTCAGGCAAGCGGACCGACTCCTCCCTTCGGCGCGGCTTTAAAGGATATCCCCATGAAATTCAGTCCCCTGCTCGATGAGATGATGAAGGCGCTGCAGGTCTTGCCGGGCGTGGGCCCCAAGTCGGCCCAGCGTATGGCGTTCACCCTGCTGGAGCGCGAGCGCAGCGGCGGCCTGCGTCTGGCCTCCCTGCTCAATCGGGCGCTGACCGAGATAGGTCATTGCAGCCACTGCCGCACCTTTACCGAGAACGATCGCTGCGAGATCTGCGCCAATCCCAAGCGCGAGGAGAACGGTCTGCTCTGCGTGGTGGAGAGCCCGGCGGACGTGGCCGCCATCGAGCAGACCGGCCAGTTCTCCGGCCGCTACTTCGTGCTGATGGGCCATCTGTCGCCGCTGGACGGCATCGGCCCGGAGGAGCTGGGGCTGGAGATCCTGGAGCGGCGCCTCAAGGATGAGCACATCAAGGAGCTGATCCTCGCCACCAATCCCACCATAGAGGGGGATGCCACCGCCTGGTATATCGCCGACATGGCCCGCGCCGCCGGGGTGGAGGTGAGCCGCATCGCCCACGGGGTGCCGGTGGGTGGCGAGCTGGAGCTGGTGGATGGCACTACCCTGTCCCACTCCCTGATGGGGCGTCAGCGCATCTAAACCTGCTTATGTGCCTGCTGCGAAACCGTGATCAAGGCTCATGTGCTGCTCGGAATCCTCATTTATGCCTATAAACTCCGGTTCCTGCGCTGCTCTTCACCTTGCTGACGGCTTCTCGCGACGGCTCATAAACAGGTTTGGCTGGATGGTACAAGAAATGGGCATCCGAGCCCGCAACGAGGGGCCAGTGTGCAAGTTTGCACACTGGCCCCTTGATATTTGAAAGGCCAGCCCCATCTAGGTTGGGAATCTGTTCAACCCGACGTTTTGAGGACTGGTCGATGACCCAAAGTGTTCACGCCGAAACCCACGGCTTTCAGACTGAAGTCAAACAACTGCTGAGCCTGATGGCTCACAGCCTCTACTCCAACAAAGAAGTATTCCTGCGCGAGCTTATCTCCAACGCCTCCGATGCGGCGGACAAGCTGCGCTTCAAGGCGCTTTCCGATGCCTCTTTGTTCGAAAACGACGGCCAGCTGCGCGTGCGCCTGGTGGTGGACAAAGAGAACAAGACTCTGACCATCTCGGACAACGGCATCGGCATGACCCGGGACCAGGTGATCGAGCACCTGGGCACCATCGCGAAATCCGGTACCGCCGAGTTCTTCAAGCACCTCTCAGGTGATCAAGGCAAGGACTCCCAGCTGATCGGTCAATTCGGAGTGGGCTTCTACTCCGCCTTCATCGTCGCCGACAAGGTGACCGTCATCTCCCGCGCCGCCGGCACCGAGCCGGGCCAGGGCGTGCAGTGGGAATCACAAGGGGAAGGCTCCTTCACCGTGGCTGACGTGACCAAAGAGGGTCGCGGTACCGATGTCATCCTGCACCTGCGCAGCGATGAAGAGGAGTTCCTGGACGACTGGCGCCTGCGCGCCGTGGTCGCCAAGTATTCCGACCACATCAGCGTGCCGGTGGAGATGTACAAGGAGGGTACTCCTGATCGCGAAGAAGACGGTGAGACCATCGTCGGCACCCCCGGCGAGTGGGAGCAGGTCAACCGCGCCACCGCGCTCTGGACCCGCAACCCCAAAGACATCAAGGACGAGGAGTATCAGGAGTTCTACAAGCACGTCGCTCACGACTTCGAAGATCCCCTGCTCTGGGGCCACAACCGGGTGGAAGGGGCTCAGGAGTACACCAGCCTGCTCTACATCCCGGCCCGCGCACCGTTCGATCTCTACAACCGCGAGCAGAAGCACGGCCTCAAGCTCTACGTGCAGCGCGTCTTCATCATGGACGACGCCGAGCAGTTTATGCCGACGTATCTCCGGTTTGTAAAAGGGGTGCTGGACTCCAACGATCTGCCGCTCAACGTCAGCCGCGAGATCCTGCAGGACAACAAGGTGACCGCCTCCCTGCGCAAGGCCTGCTCCAAGCGCGTTTTGACCATGCTGAACAAGCTGGCCAAGGACGACAGCGAAAAGTACGCCAAGTTCTGGAGCGAGTTCGGCAATGTGCTCAAAGAGGGCCCAGCCGAGGATTACGCGAACCGCGAAGAGATCGCCAAGCTGCTGCGCTTTGCCAGCACCGCCGGCGAGGGCGAAGCCCAGACTGTGTCGCTGGAAGACTACGTTGGCCGCATGAAGGAAGGTCAGCAGAAGATTTACTACATCACCGCCGACTCCTATGCCGCGGCCAAGAACAGCCCGCACCTCGAGATCTTCCGCAAGAAGGGCGTCGAAGTGCTGCTGATGTGGGAGCGGGTGGACGAGTGGCTGATGAGCCATCTCACCGAGTTCGACGGCAAGCAGCTGGTCTCCGTCACCCGTGGCGAGCTGGATCTCGGCGAGCTGGAGGACGAGGCGTCCAAGCAGGCCCAGGAGGAGGCTGAAAAGGCCAACGCCGGTCTGGTGGCGCGGGTCAAGCAGAGCCTGGCAGAGGCGGTGAAAGAGGTGCGTGTCACCCACCGCCTGACCGACTCGCCCTCTTGCATCGTCACCGATGACCACGGCATGAGCACCCAGATGATCAAGCTGATGCGCGCCGCCGGTCAGCCGGTGCCGGAGCAGAAGTACATCCTGGAGCTCAACCCTGACCACGCCCTGGTGAAGAAGCTCGACACCATAGAGGACGAGGCGCTGTTCGGCGAGTGGGTCGCCCTCTTGCACGAGCAGGCCCAGCTGGCGGAGCAGGGCGGCCTCAATGATCCGGCGAGCTTCGTCTCCCGTATCAACCGTCTGCTACTCCAGGCGTGATGTGATTGGCCCACTGCAAGGCAGTGGGCTTTTTTTTTGGTCGACGCCGCCCTCGGGGCGGCGTTGTCCGCCCTGCTGGTTGCTGCATTTTCAATCATTTTTGGTGGCAGGGGCCTGCGTCTTTGGTCGCAGAGACGGCGCCAGGGGGTGGTGATAATCTGGCCACTCACATGGGGTGAGCTTGTTAATATGGGCGAAAACGTGTAGTTTTTTGCCTTCTCAAGAATTGAATAACCAATCAATTAGGAGCGTGTATGCGCATTGTTCTGTTGGGAGCACCGGGTGCCGGCAAGGGTACCCAGGCTCAGTTCATCATGGAAAAACACGGTATTCCGCAGATCTCCACCGGCGACATGCTGCGTGCGGCGATCAAGGCGGGCACCGAGCTGGGCCTCAAGGCCAAGGCCGTGATGGACGCAGGTCAGCTCGTCTCCGACGACATCATCATCGGCCTGGTCAAAGAACGTATCGCGCAACCGGATTGCGCCAACGGCTTCCTGCTGGACGGCTTCCCCCGCACCATTCCCCAGGCGCAAGCCATGAAGGATGCCGGTGTGGTGGTGGACTTCGTGCTGGAGTTCGACGTGCCGGACGAAGAGATCGTCAAGCGCATGAGCGGCCGCCGCGTGCACTCCGGCTCCGGCCGTACCTACCACGTGGTGTTCAACCCGCCGAAAGTGGAAGGCAAGGATGACGTGACCGGTGAAGATCTGGTGATCCGTGCCGATGACGAAGAGACCACGGTGCGCAAGCGTCTGGATGTCTACCATCAGCAGACCGCTCCGCTCATCGGTTTCTACGGCAAGGAAGCGGAAGCGGGCAACACCCGTTACGTCAAGATCGACGGCACCCAGCCGGTGGATCAGGTCAGCCAGCAGCTGGCGACAATCCTGGGCTGAGCCCGCCATTGCCAACGCTCCTGAGGGGCCAGCGGCAATGTGCCATTGAGACAAGGGCCCGGCATGGGCCCTTTCTTGCATTCAGACATGACAACAGAAAGACAGGAAGCAAACGTGACCACGAAAACCGGGATCTTGCTGGTCAATCTGGGGACCCCAGCCGCGCCAACCACGGCCGCCGTCAAGGCGTTTCTCAGCCAGTTTCTGCACGATCAGCGGGTCGTTGACCTGCCGCGTTATCTCTGGTGTCCACTGCTCCACTTCATCATATTGCCGACGCGCTCCCCCAGGGTAGCCAAGCTCTACCAGCAGGTGTGGACCGAACAGGGCTCACCCCTGATGGTGATAAGCCTGCAGCAGCGCGCGGCGCTGGAGCAGGAGCTCAAGCGTGAAGGTGTCGAGGTGCCGGTGGAGCTGGCCATGACTTATGGCTCACCCTCCATGGAGGATGGCTGGCAGGCGCTCAAGGCCAAGGGGGTCAATCGAGTGATCCTGCTGCCGCTCTATCCACAATATTCGGTCAGCACCACGGCCTCGGTGTTCGATGCCTGGGCCAAGGCGATGAAGAAAGAGCGCAACCTGCCGGTGGTGCGGCTCATTCGTGATTACCATGCCCACCCCGAATACATCCAGGCGCTGGCCATGAGTGTGCGTCGCCATTGGGAGCAGCACGGCCAGGGCGAGCACCTGCTGATGTCGTTCCACGGTATTCCGGAGCGTTACGAGAACGAAGGCGACCCTTATGGTCATCAGTGTCGGCGCACCGCCGCCCTGCTGGCAGAAGCCCTGGGCCTCGCCCCCGAGCAGTGGACCGCGAGCTTCCAGTCCCGCTTTGGCAAGGAGGAGTGGCTCAAACCCTACACGGACGTGACCGTGGAAGGATTGCCGACCCGTGGTGTCAAGCGACTCGATGTGATCTGTCCGGCCTTCTCGGCGGATTGCCTCGAGACCCTGGAGGAGATCCAGGTACAGAACCGCGAGATCTTCATGGACGCCGGGGGTGAGCAGTTCGAATACATACCGGCCCTCAACAGCGATCAGGCCCATATCCGCATGATGGTGTCGCTGATCTGTCGCGAGCTGGCGTGAGGGGTCTTTACGGCCGCGACTGTGCGCGCCGGCTGTTCGGGTTCAACGATAAAGGAGTGTCTCGATGATGCATATCACGCTGATCTATGGCGGCTTGCTGGGGCTCTTGTTCCTGCTGCTCTCGTTCTGGGTGGTCAAGCGCCGCGCCCAGTTCAAGGTGATGATAGGGGAAGGGGAGGCGCCCGAAATGCTCTCCGCCATCCGTGCCCACGGCAACTTCGCCGAGTACGTGCCGCTCACTCTCTTGCTGATGGCCCTGTGCGAACTGGCCGGGGTGGGGGCACTCTGGCTGCACCTGGGTGGGGTGCTGCTGCTGGCGGGTCGCATCCTGCACGCCATCGGCATCCAGATCCCCAGGGCGCCGAACAAGCCACGGCTGTTCGGCACCCTGTTTTTCTGGCTGTCCCTGGGGCTCTTCTCGGTGCTGGCGCTGGTGCAGGGGCTGTCATTCGGCTGAGTCCAGACGTCACTTGAGTGCGAAAAACCACCTCACCGCGAGGTGGTTTTTTGAGGGAGAAAGATCAAACGTTTTCCTCGCAACCCCTTGTCTATACTGACCTCAAAATTTAATCGTGCGACTTTTCGGCGAGGTGGATTGTGTTAAAATCCCGCCCCTCTTTCCCCCAGAGCACAGAAGATTGCCATGAAATTTCCCGGTCAGCGCAAGTCCAAACACTACTTCCCGGTCGACAGGCGTGATCCCCTGATCCCGCAAAATCCGTTGCTCACCGAACTGGGCAAGGCCTATGTAGTGGGCATAGATCAGACTCTGGTGGATATCGAAGCCCATGTGGACGAGGACTTCCTGAACCGGTACGGCCTGAGCAAGGGTCACTCCATGCTCATCTCCGACGATGTGGCCGAGCGGGTCTATGAAGAGCTCAAGGCCAACAACATGGTGGTGAGCGAGTTTGCCGGCGGCACCATAGGCAACACCATGCACAACTACTCTGTGCTGGCAGATTCCCACTCCATCCTGCTCGGGGTGATGAGCCAGGACATCCGCATCGGCAGCTACGCCTACCGCTATCTGTGCAACACCTCGTCCCGCGTCAACCTCGACTACCTGCAGCCGGTGGATGGCCCGGTCGGTCGCTGCTTCACCTTCATCACCGAAGGGGGCGAGCGAAGCTTTGGCATCAACGCCGGCAAGATGGATCACCTGGACGTGGCGCACATCCCCGAGGCCATCATCAAGGAGTCCTCCGCCCTGGTGATCACCGCCTACCTGGTGCGCGGCGCCGACGGCACCCCCATGAAGGAGGCGGCCATGGCTGCCGTGCGTTATGCCCGCGAGGCCGGTGTGCCCGTGGTGCTGACCCTGGGCACCCGTTTCGTCATCGACGAGAACCCCCAGTGGTGGCGTGACTTCATCAGCGAGAACGTGACCGTGCTCGCCATGAACGAGGACGAGGCCGAGGCCCTGACCGGGATTAAAGATCCGCTCGGTGCCGCCGACAAGGCGCTGGACTGGGCCGACATGGTGCTCTGCACCGCCGGTCCCGTCGGCCTCTACATGGCGAGCTACACCGAGGAAGACTACAAGCGCGAGACCACCCATACCCTGCTGCCCGGCGTCATCCCCGAATTCAACATGTATGAGTTCAGCCGCCCCATGGCCCGCGAGAAGTGCCGCAATCCGGCGCGGATCTACTCCCATATCTCCCCCTACATGGGCGGCCCGGAGAAGATCAAGAACACCAATGGTGCCGGGGATGGCGCCCTGTCTGCGGTGCTGCACGACATGGTGGCCAACGCCTATCACCGCATGAATGTGCCGAACTCCGCCAAGCACCTCTCCGAGTTCCTCACCTACTCCTCCCTGGCCCAGGTGTGCAAATACGCCAACCGGGTGAGCTACGAGGTGCTGGCCCAGAGCAGCCCGCGTCTCTCCCGCGGCCTGCCGGAGAAGGAAGACAGCCTGGAAGAGGTGTACTGGGAGCGGTGATACCGTCATCCGGTCGACAACAAGAAAGGGTGCCACTGGGCACCCTTTCTTGTTTTTGGGGCTGGATCATGTTTTTGGCACTGCTTTTGCTGTCATCGTGGACAGGCCGCGCCATGGCGACATACCTTGTTAACAACATGTAGCTGGTACGGGACGAGGGTATGTTGAGACAATGGAGTATCGGCCGGCGCTTGTCGCTGGTGACCCTGATGGTGCTGGCGCTGCTGGGACTGTTGCTGTTCTTCTGCCTGCAGATCTATCAGCAGGGGCTGATGGGGGAGAAGAGCCGCCAGACCCGGGCCCAGGTCGAGACCGCCTACAGCCTGGTGGCGGGGCTGGAGGCCAGGGTACGCAAGGGAGAGCTCGACGAGGCGAGTGCCAAGGCCGAGGCCCTCGCGCTGATCAAGGGGCTGCGCTATGGCGCCGACGACTACTTCTGGATCAACGACAGCCACCCCACCATGGTGATGCACCCCATGAAACCCGAGCTGGATGGCAAGGACCTTTCCGGGGTGGAGGATAAACAAGGGCTCAGGCTGTTCGTGGCCTTCGCCGATCTGGCGCGGGCGCAGGGCGCGGGGGAGGTAGCCTATTACTGGCCAAAGCCCGGCGTGGAGGAGCCGGTACGCAAGATCTCCTACATCAAGCGCTTCGCCCCCTGGGACTGGATCATCGGCACCGGCGTCTATGTGGACGACGTCGAAGGCCAGTATCAGGAGGTGCTGCGCACCCTGCTCGGGGTAGGCCTGGTGCTGGCCCTCCTGCTGTTTGCCGTAGTCGGGCTCATCGTGCGCAGCATAGTGGTGCCCCTCTCCCAGTCGGTATCGGCCCTCGGCAACATCGCCAGAGGTGAGGGGGATCTGCGTTTTCGGCTGCCGGAGTCGGGCCGGGACGAGTTGAGCCAGCTCTCGGTCAACTTCAACCTCTTCGCCGGTCAGATGGCGCAGCTGGTGGGACGCAGCCAGCAGATCACGGCCCAAAACAGGGAGCAGGCGCACCAGCTGGCCCAGGTCGTCGATCGGACAGGCGCCATCGTCACCGGCCAGGAGCAGGATACCCTGCGGGTGGCCAGCGCCATGGAGCAGATGACGGTGAGCAGCCGCGAAGTGGGCCAGCACGCGGCTCAGGCCGCCGAGGCGGCGGACTCCGCGCTCAACCTCGCCCAGCACGGGCGCCAGGTGGTGGCCCAGACCCGGGAGACCATCAGCCAGCTGGCGGACGAGATGGTGGAGACGGTGCAGGCGGTGAGCCGGCTCGAGCAGGAGACCCAGCAGATTGGATCTGTGCTTGACGTGATCCGGGGGGTGGCGGAGCAGACCAATCTGCTGGCGCTCAACGCCGCCATCGAGGCGGCCCGGGCCGGGGAGCAGGGGCGCGGCTTTGCGGTGGTTGCCGACGAGGTGCGCACCCTGGCCACTCGCACCCACAGCTCCACCGACGAGATCCGGCAGATGATCCAGCGGCTGCAGGAGGGGGCGGGCCGGGTGGTCAGCAGCATCACCCAGTTGCAGCAACTCTCCCGTTCCACCGCCGAGCGTGCCGGTGATGCCGACGGCGCCATCCATGCCATCGATGGGTCTGTGCACACCATTACCGCCATGAATAGCCAGATAGCGACGGCGGCGGCCGAGCAGAGCCGGGCGGCCGAGGAGATCAACCAGCGACTGGTAGCCATCACCGGGCTGGCGGCGGATGCCCTGGCTCAGAACCGGTTGACCGAGCAGGCGGCAAGCCAGCTGGCGCTCTCCTGCGATGAGTTGGGGGCCTTGGTCGCCCAATATCGTACCTGATGGTGCTTATCCCCGCCTTTTTGGGGATAAGGCTTGAGTCTGGGGGGCTTTTGGGACACCATCAGCCCCATTATTGGCCAGCGTTGGCCAACCGCCTGCAAGAGAGAGACCCCATGAGCAAACTAACTGACAATCTTGACGCCAATTTCCAGCTGTTCATCGAAGAAGTCCGCGAGTCGGGTCAGGTGTGGGGTCTGCGCTACGGTGAAGACTGGGTAGTGTGCCGCTCTGCCGAGTTCGAGGATGCCGACGTCATGCCGCTCTGGTCTGCCGAGGGCGATGCCCGTCTGCACTGCGTGGACGAGTGGGCGGACTACGAGCCGGAAGTGATCGAGCTGGAAGAGTTTCTCGACATCTGGATCAACGATCTGGACGAAGATGATGTGCTGGTCGGCCCGAACTGGAACGCCGATCTGGAAGGCCAGGAGCTCGAGCCCATCGAGCTGGCCAAGGCGCTGGTGGAACTGGACGCCTGAACTGTGCTGCATTGAGTGCCCCTCATCGGGCCCTCGTCGAGACCAGAACCGACGGCTGTGAGGCCGTCGGTTTTTTTTATGCCCGCGGAAGCACCAACATCCGCGGGTGATTTGGCTTTGCACCCATCACCGAGATGGGTCATCATCAACCCTTTGCCGATCGGGAGGAGCCATGTTTGTCTTTGACGTGACCACGCGCGCGGGCGCACGGGCCCGGATCCGGGTGCAGGCACTGGATTGGGGCCAGAGCGGTCCCGTGACTTTCCAGTGTGACAGCGATGCCCTGGCCCTGGTGCTACTGACCGACTGTCGCTGCGATGCGGTGGGATATTTCGATCTGCTGGCCGGCTGCAAGCCGCTCTATGTGGAACAGTGGCTCGCCTATCTGCAGGAGAGCGGCCACCTCGACAAGCAGAGTTGTCAGTTGGAGAGCCCGTCCCAGGAGGACTATCTGATCCGGGCCGGGCTGGATGACGAAGAGCTCAATGCTCTGCTGGGACAGGTCTACAAGGTGGCCGGGTTCAATCGTCTTCAGATCAACCGTTACCTCAAGAATCGCCACAACCCGACCATGCTGGCGACCCGTTACGATCAGAAGGAGCTGGAGCGCTATCGCCAGCTCAATGACATCATTCTGACCCTGCTGAAGTTGAAACGCTCTCCGTAAAAAACGCCATCTGGCTCATCTCCGGTCCCAGCTCCTGGGGCCGTGCGATCAGATACCCCTGCAACCCGTCTACGTACATGCCTTGCAGCATCTGCTTCTGCCCTATCTGCTCGACCCCTTCCGCTATCACCAGACTGCCCATGCGATGGGAGACGTCGACTATCATCCGCACGAATTGCTGGTTGGTCAGATCCTGCTCCAGCTCGGTGATGAGGCCGGGGTCCAGCTTGATGTAGTCGGGTTTGAGCTCACGAAACAGGCTGAAGGAGCCTATCCCCTTGCCAAAGTTGCAGATGGCCGAGCGGCTGCCGTGGCGCCTGAGCAACTCGAACAGCCGCCTCGCCCCCGTCAGGTTGCGCTCCAGATGTTCCTCATCTATCTCGAACACCAGGTTGGCGCTGATGTCGGGGTCTTTTTGCAACTGGTGATCGAGCCAGATGAGGAAGGCGCTGTTTTGCAGCAAGGTGCCCGGCAGGTTGAGGCCCCAGCGGCTGTTGTGACCACCGAAGGCGCGGTATTGACGGATGACGTGGCGGATCACCATTTGCGCCAGGCGCAGCACCATGTCCAGACGTTGGGCCATGGCGTGCAGGGTGTCGCTCGGCAGCGTGGTGCCGTCGCTGCTGCAAAAGCGGGGGTAGATCTCGTGATAAGCCTGCATGCCGCGATGCAGGGGCTGGATGGGCTGGCAGGTAAAGCTGACGCTCTCCTGCTCCAGTAGATCGGTCAGTACCTGGGTCCAGTGACGCTGCCCCTGCAACTCGACCACCTCGTCACTCTGCTGGATGGCCCAGCCGTTGACCGCTTCCGTCTGGGCACGGGCCAGCGCAAGATCGGCTCGGGCCAGGATGGCCTCTATCTTCTGTTCGCTGCTGAGCCGGGTCATGCCCGAGTAGGCGGCACTGTCCAGCTCGTGTTCGTGCTGATAGCGATCGAAGGCGAGTTTCAGATCCCGCCCCAGCAGGTGGGGGGGGATCTGGGCCAGCGGTGGCATCAGAACCGCGAAGTCGGCCCCCGAGATACGATAGACCTGATGGCCAGGGAAGCGGATCACCGTGTGGGTGATGAGGCTGGCGATGTCCTTGATGTAGGCATCCCCCGACTGGAAGCCGCGCTGGGCGTTGAGCTTGCCAAGCTCGGTGGCACGGACCAGCACCAGGATGGCGGTCTGGGTATTCTCCTGTTGCAGCAGTTCGGTTAGATCGCGCCTGAACGCATGGCGGTTGCGCAGGCCCGTCATCTCGTCCCGGGTCGCCTGATTGTGCAGTTCGCTTATCTGGCGGTGTGCATCGAGTTCGGCTTCACTGAAGGAGGCGAGTAACTGGCGTAGCGCCGTTTGTGCCTGCGGGCTGTCCAGCATGGCGGGATCCCGCTGCTGCAGCGCCAGCAGCCAGCGCTGCTCCTGCCTCGCCCGTTCCCCCTTGCGCACGCTGTGGGTGAGAAAGAGCAGCATGGCAAAGCCAATGATGGTGGTCATCAGAACCAGCAGCAGGGTGAGGGGGGAGACCGGGGGCGCAAGCCAGAGCCCCTGCAGCAACAGCATGGGAATGCAGACCAGGGCGCTGACCAGCAGCAGATTTCCCTCGTGTTTATTCAACATCGTTTCATCCTTGATGATGTTCATGATGTAGAAATTCTAACCAAGCCGCCGGCACAAAGCATGAGTACTCACGCAACTCCGTGAAAAGGACCGGCGGAAAGCAACTAAATGTGAGTGAAAACACTTTCATAGTTTGTGAAAAAAGCGAAGATGGGTTGAAAACAGCCCCAACAGAGCAGAGGTAAATATGTTGCTAGAACCCGTAGACACAGCCAAAGCACGGCAACTATTGAATCAGAGTATGGCCTTGGTGCTCGCAGGGGGACGCGGTAGTCGCCTGAAGCAGTTGACCGACAACCGCGCCAAGCCCGCCGTCCATTTCGGCGGCAAGTTCCGCATCATCGATTTCGTGCTCTCCAACTGCATCAACTCCGGCATTCGCCGGGTGGGTGTGGTCACCCAGTACAAGTCCCACAGCCTGTTACGCCACCTGCAATCCGGCTGGTCCTTCCTGCGCTATCAGATGAACGAGTTCATCGATCTGCTGCCGGCCCAGCAACGGGTGGACGAGGTGCACTGGTATCGCGGCACCGCCGATGCCATCTACCAGAACGTCGACATCATTCGCGACTACGGCCCCAAATACATAGTGGTGCTGGCGGGGGATCACATCTACAAGATGGACTATGCCGCCATGCTGCTCGATCACGTGCGCCTCGGCGCCAAGGTGACGGTGGCCTGCATCGAGGTGCCGCGTGCGGAGGCGTCCGCCTTCGGGGTGATGGACATCGACGAGCAGCGCAAGATCCGCGCCTTCGTCGAGAAACCGGCCAACCCGCCCGCCATGCCGGGCAATGACCAGGTCTCCCTGGCTTCCATGGGGATCTACATCTTCGATGCGGAATATCTCTATCAGCTGCTGGAGGAGGACATCCACAACCTGGAGTCCAAACACGACTTCGGCATGGACGTGATCCCGCGCATCGTGGGAGAGGGCAAGGCCTTTGCGCACCCTTTCACCATCTCCTGCGTGGGGGCCAAGGAGGGACAGAAACCCTACTGGCGCGACGTGGGCACCCTGGACTCCTTCTGGGAGGCGAACATGGATCTCGCCTCCGTGGTGCCCGAGCTCGACATCTATGACGAGAACTGGCCCATCTGGACCAGCCAGAACATGTCGCCTCCCGCCAAATTCGTGCAGGACAGAAACGGCCAGCATGGCATGACCATCAACTCCATGTTCGCGGGGGGATCGATTGTCAGCGGCTCCTTCGTGCTAAACTCGGTGCTCTTCACCAATGTGCGGGTGCACTCCTTCTGCACCCTGGATCAGGCGGTGATCTTCCCCGGTGTCGAAGTAGGGGCGGGCTGCCGCCTGCGCCGGGTGGTGGTGGACAAGGGCTGCAAGCTACCCGATGGTCTGGTGGTGGGGGAGAACGCGGACGAGGATAGCCGCCGCTTCTACCGCTCCGAGCAGGGCATAGTGCTGGTGACCAAGGAGATGCTGGCCAAGCTGGGGTGACACCATTACCAACGTCAGACGTCACAAGTAAAAAGGGAGCCGATATGGCTCCCTTTGTCTGTTCAGCCGGGCTGCTGATTATTTTTCGGTGATCAGGGCCTTGGCGGCCATCACCATGGCGGTGCCGTGCTTGCCGCCGGCGGCGGTCACTTGCGGCACGCCATCTTCGTCGGTGTCACCACCGGCGCCGTCGATGACGTTCTCGCCGGAGTCGCCGACCCACTCGGCCATCTGCATGCCGCCGTTGACGGTGCCACGGAACCAGCTCACGTACTGACCGGTCAGCTTGGCCAGCTCCAGCTCGGGTGCCTTCTCGGCCCCTTCGTTGCGCAGGTTCAGCATGGCGGAGCGCAGGGCGCCGGAGATGGCGGCCTGGGTCCAGGGGGTGTATTCACCCTGCTTGCTTGCCAGCCAGGTACCCGCCTTGGTATTGAAGTAAGCCTTGTCGGTGGCGATGAAGAGCTCGCGCGCCGCGGTGCGATACTTGGCATCCGAGGTGGCCAGGAAGGCGGCGGTCAGGCCGCGGATGGCGGCAAACTGCGCGTCGATGGACTGGCCGGCGTCAAGTTTGCCACCCAGGGTCAGACCGTCATGGACCAGACCGTTCGTGCCCACCAGCTTGCCGAGGATGAAGTCAGCCTGCTTGCGCACCAGCTCGAGCGCCTGTTGACCTTGCTGAGTCTTGAGGTTCAGCTCGCCATTGTCACCGGCGGCGTAGCCGACCGGCAGCGCATCCTGGGCGCGCTGGAAGATCTGCAGGGCGACCAGGGCGTAGGCGGCGTCGAAGGTGGTGACGTGCTTGCCCTGCTTGCCTGCTTGCCAGCTGTCGACCAGGGTGCCGGCCTTGGGCTCGAAGTGCAGGGCAGCCAGGTTCTTGAAGGTCAGGTTGGAGAGATTCAGCGCCAGGGAGAAGGCATCGCTGCCCGCCACCGCCTTGCCTAGATCGTTGGTCTGGTTGGCGGCCGGGGCGGCGGCGAACGGGGCGCCGTCAAACACGGCGTGGAAGGCCGGGTTCTGGTTGGTGTTGGCGCCGCGCTGATCGCTGAAGGCGTAGAACTCGGAGAGCGGCCACAGCAGCATCCAGGCGTCACGCAACTGGGCGGAGCCGTCCACCACCTCCAGCTTGCCGATGGCGCCGACGTCATTCTTGCCGGTCTCGGTCACCTTCACCTGATGGGGGAAATAGACCACACCCTTGGCCGGATCGTACTGCGGGGTGATCTTGGCGCCCAGCTGCTTGCCATCGAAGCCGATCTGGCCCTGCAGGATGGCCAGCTTGTCGATGGACTGCTCGGTCAGCATCATGCCGTTGAAGCCGTCGGCGGCAGAGACGCCCAGCTTGTGCTTGCCGTCCTGATCCATGGTGGCGGACGCGGCTTCCACCTCTTCATCGCTCTCGGCCACGTGCATGCCGCCCAGGAAGTCCTGGGACCACATCACCTCCTTGAGCAGGATGCCGCCCACGGCTGCGGGGACCAGCAGGTTGTCACTGCCGCTCCAGCGCAGGGTGGCGTAGTCGCGGAAGTAGGCGGGGACCTGGGTCTTGACGCTCTTCTCGTTGCCCTTGGCGGTCTTGATGGTGATCTGGTCGCCGTTGACCGGGGTGGCGTTCACGGCTTGTGCGAACTCCGGGTTGGCGGAGGCGTAGGGCAGGGAGAGGGGATACATGCCCTGGGGAATTTCATCGGCCGGGAAGCCGACGGCCTCGGCCATGGCCAGCACCCGCTTGCCCAAGTCGTCCAGGGTGCCACCGCGCGCCTGGTTTTGTGGTCCGTTCACCAGATGGGGGCCCATGCCGGACTGGTAGTTCAGCGCGTACATGGCCTCTTCGGAGTATTCATAGGATTCGATGCCGGCGGCGAAGTCGAACGGGGTGGGCTCGTCGGCGCGGTTGGCGTCCAGCACGTTCAGATCCAGCCCCAGCGCCTCGGCCAGCGGCTCGCCGGAGAGTTCGAATTCGGTGTAGGCCAGCATGTTGGCGGCGGTGTTGAAGGTCTTGTCTTCCACCTTGACGGCAGCGTGCGCGGCGCTGCTGAGCAATGCACAGGCGATCGCCTGCACCAGTACGGTTTTTCTCATGTCCTTTTTACCCATATGTTTGATTTTATTATGACGCTTCTCATGAATCTAAATGAGAATGGTGTGCATTATGGGGCAAAGGGGATGTCTTGAGAAGAAAAAACCGCGCCCTTAAGGAGGGCGCGGCGGCAGGCGTTACATCAGCTTGAAGGGGATCACCAGACGACCCGGCTCCACCTTGAGGGCCTCGACCTTCTCCTTGATCCTGGCCTCGTTCTTGCGACTGCCATCCAGCCGATAGACAGGGGTCTGGGAGAGGAAGAGGGAGAGGGACTGGTTGAAGGTGGGCAGCAGCGGGGTGAGGGCGGCCCCCACGTCGGCCGGCTCTGTCTTGACCGAGATGAGTTCGAGGTCACGCAGGTAGATGGCGCCCTGCTCGGCCACATAGTCCGGGCGGGCACTGAGGGAGAGGCGGATCTTCATCTGCTGGCTGCCAAGAGGGCTCGCCACCTCCAGATCACCGGCGGCATCCAGCTCGACCCGGTCGGTCTGGCGGCGACCGATGCGACTCTCCATGTCGTCCAGGCGGATCTTGCTCGACATGATGCCGGGGATCCCCAGCTGTTTCTCGAAGGCGACTCGCTCCTTGAGGTACTGGTTGATCTCGCCCTCGCTGACGCTGTACTGGGTGAGGGAGCAGGCCGCCAGCAGCAGGGCGAAGGGGAGCAGAAGCAGGTGCTTTAACATGGGAAGATTCCATCAAATGGGTGGCAACAACAGATGGCGCCATCTTAGGGGCAAAGCGGGTCGGCCGCCAGTGGGGGCAGCCTGACCCCGTTTCTGTCGCATCCCCATATGGGGATGGCAATCCGTGTTCATTCGAGTAGCGTTGCCACCCCCTGCGCCAGCAGGCCCGCCGCGGCGCCATAGTGCCAATACCCATAGAAAAGCCCCTGTTTTATCGACTCAAAATCCCATTGACCCCGTGATTTCAAAGCGAGTATTTTACCGCCGCACAAAATCAAACTGATAATCATTATCATTTTGAGTCTTTTTGAGGGTGTAACGTGAATACTCGTGTAATGGAAAATGGCGCACCTGCCGAGGCGGACACACCGCCAGACTTCTTGTTTACCTCGGGTCAGGGGAGCCTTGGTGCCTATGACCTGGGTCAACCCATAGCGACCCCAGCCGGTGACTGGTCTCTGCTGGCGCAGCAGATAACCCGGGCCCTCGATGCTGCCAGGGCCGCCGGCCAGGCCAACCCCTTGCTGATCGGTGCCTTCGCCTTCGATCCGGCGGAAGCCTCCTGTCTCTATGTGCCCGGCCGCTATGAGCGGGGGGATCGTGCCGCGCCAGAAGAGCAGACCGCCGAGACCAACAGCGTCATCGCGGTGCAGAGCACCCCGGCGTCGGGTGAATTCAAGGCCTCGGTGAGTGCGGCGCTGGATGCGTTCGCCCAAGGCAAGCTTGCCAAGGTGGTGCTGTCGCGCAAGCTGATCCTCGCCCTGCACAAGCCCGCCGACCCCGAGCGGGTGCTGGCCCGTCTGATGGCTCAGAACCCCCACGCCTTCCACTTCTCCTTACCGCTCGGTCAGGGCCGCCGACTGCTTGGGGCCAGCCCCGAGCTGCTGCTGCGGGTCAGCGGGGGAGAGGTCTTCACCCACCCGCTGGCGGGTTCCGCCAGACGGGCGAGCGAGCCGGTGCAGGACGAGGCGGTGGCCCGGGATCTGCTGGCCTCTCGCAAGGATCAGCATGAACACAAGTTGGTGATCGACGAGATCCGCCGGGTGCTGACCCCCCACTGCCGCGAGCTGGTGATCCCCCCAAAACCCACCCTGATGAGCACGGACACCCTCTGGCATCTGGGTACCCCCATAGCGGGCCAGCTGCATGGCAGCGACGCCTCAGTGCTCTCTCTTGCCTGCCAGCTCCATCCCACCCCGGCCCTGTGCGGCTATCCCACCGATCTTGCGCGCCAGTTCATCCGTGAGCAGGAGCCTTTCAGGCGCGCCCTGTTCAGCGGCATCGTCGGCTGGTGTGACAGCCAGGGCAACGGCGAGTGGGCCGTGGTGATCCGCTGCGGCGTGCTCGATGGTCATCAGGTGGAGCTGTTTGCTGGCGCCGGCATAGTGGCGGGGTCGGATCCCGCCATGGAGTGGGCCGAGACTGGCACCAAGCTGGGCACAATGCTCAAAGCCCTAGGATTGGATCTGGAGGTGGCGCAATGAGCGATGCCAGCCGTTTCCTGCCCTATAGCCGCTGGCCCGAAGCCTTGGCCAAGCAGTACCGTGCCAAGGGTTATTGGCGCGGCGAGCCCCTGACCGCCATGCTGGTGCGTCAGTGCGAGCTGGCCCCCGATGCCGCCGCCATCCTCTGCGGCGAGCGCCGCTTCAGTTATCACGAGCTGGACGCCGCCTCGAGCCGATTGGCCGGGCGATTGGCCCGCCACGGCCTGGGGGTGGGGGATACAGCCCTGGTGCAGCTCCCCAACGTGGCCGAGTTCTATCTGGTGTTCTTCGCCCTGCTCAAAGTCGGCATTGCCCCGGTCAACGCGCTCTTTAGCCACAACCGGCTGGAGCTGGCCTCTTACGCCGAACAGATCCGGCCCCGCCTCTTTATCGGTTCGCTCGCCCATTCGCTGTTTGCCAGCGGGGATCGCCACAGTGATCTGCTGCGAGGCATAGGCGCCGAGCTGGTGTTGCTCGATGGCGAGAGCGGGGAACTGGGGCTGACCCATTGGCTGAGTGATCTGGCCAGGAGCGAAGAATTGCCCATCCCCGTCCATGGCCCGACTCCGGCAGACGAGGTGGCCTTCTTCCAGCTCTCCGGTGGCAGCACCGGCACCCCCAAGCTCATCCCGCGCACCCACGACGACTACCTCTACAGCGTGCGCCGCAGCAATGAAATCTGTGAGCTGGGGCCCCATACCCGCTATCTGTGCGCCCTGCCTGCCCCCCACAACTTTCCCCTGAGTTCCCCAGGCGCCTTGGGGGTGTTCGAGGCAGGCGGCGCCGTGGTGCTGGCGCAAGATCCCAGCCCCATCAGCTGTTTCCCGCTGATTGCCCGCCACCAGGTCAACCTCACCTCCCTGGTGCCGCCGGCGGTCTCCCTCTGGTTGCAGGCGGCCGAATCTGATCCGTCCGTCCGCAGTCAGATCGAGAGCCTGGCCTTGCTGCAGGTGGGCGGCGCCAAGCTGGCCGAAGCGGTGGCGCGCAAGATCACCCCGCTGCTCGGCTGTCGGCTGCAACAGGTGTTCGGCATGGCGGAGGGGCTGGTGAACTACACCCGGCTGGATGATAGCGACGAGAAGATCATCCACACCCAGGGCCGCCCCATGAGCCCGGACGACGAGGTGCGCATCCTCGACGAGGCGGGCAATCCGGTCGCCCCCGGCCAGCCCGGCGCCCTGCACACCCGCGGTCCCTATACCTTCCGCGGTTACTACCAGAGCCCGACCCACAACGCCCGGGTGTTTGATGCGGAGGGCTTCTACTGCTCCGGGGATCTGGTGGTGCAAGACCAGGACGGCTACCTGACGGTGGTGGGGCGGCAGAAGGATCAGATCAACAGAGGCGGCGAGAAGATAGCGGCGGAAGAGGTGGAAAACCAACTGCTGCACCATCCGGCCATCACCCAGGCGGCCCTGGTCTCCATGCCCGACAGCGCCATGGGGGAGAAGAGCTGCGCCTTTATCGTCACCACCGAGCCAGGTCTCAAGCCGCTGGCCTTGCGCAAGTTTCTGCGCGAGCGCGGGGTGGCGGACTTCAAGCTGCCCGACCGTTTCGAAACCCTGGATGCCCTGCCCATGACGGCGGTGGGCAAGATTGACAAGCAGGGGCTGCGAGCGCGCATCGCGCACCTCATCGCCGCCGGCCAGCCCCTGACCACAGCTTAAAACTAAAAAGGAATCATGACGTTATGGCTATCCCAACCCTGAACAACTACGCCATGCCCAGCCAGTGGAAGGCCAACAAGGCCAACTGGACCCTGGATCCCAAACGCGCCGCCCTGCTGATCCACGACATGCAGGAATATTTCACCGCCTTCTACGGCGAGAACAGCCCGCTCATCCGCGATCTCACCGAACGGCTCGCCGCGGTACGGAAGCAGTGCAAGGCCCTCGGCATTCCGGTCTTCTACACAGCCCAGCCCAAGGATCAGACCCCCGAGGACAGGGCCCTGCTCAACGACATGTGGGGCCCGGGTCTGAACAAGAGTCCCGAGCTGCAACAGGTGGTGGCAGCACTGTGCCCGGAGCCTGACGACACAGTGCTGGTCAAGTGGCGCTACAGCGCCTTCCAGCGCTCCGAACTCGAACAGATGCTCAAAGA
This sequence comes from Aeromonas media, assembly GCF_020423125.1. Taxonomy (NCBI): domain Bacteria; kingdom Pseudomonadati; phylum Pseudomonadota; class Gammaproteobacteria; order Aeromonadales; family Aeromonadaceae; genus Aeromonas; species Aeromonas media. Next base: position 2,606,136 of record NZ_CP075564.1, on the reverse strand, counting down.
CTTGGGGCGGGATCAGCTCATCATAGGCGGCATCTACGGCCATATCGGCTGCATGATGACCGCCTGTGACGCCTTCATGCGCGACATCCAGCCCTTCTTCCTGGCAGACGGGATAGCGGACTTCTCCCAGGCCGATCACCAGATGGCGCTCGACTATGTGGCGACCCGCTGCGGCAAGGTGATCCCCTGCGAGGAGGTGCTGGCACTCGCCCCGGCTTCCATTTTCGCCGTCCAGACCAATCCGTTGCTGACGTATGAGGGACTCAAGGCGCGGCTGTTGAGCCATATCGATGAAGACGAAGGGGAGTTTGACCCGGACGAGAACCTCATCGACTACGGCCTGGATTCGGTGCGCATCATGTCTCTGCTCACAGAGTGGCGCGCCGCCGGGGTGGAGCTGGGCTTCGTGGACTTGGCCAAGCTGCCGACCCTCAACGGCTGGTGGCGTTTGATCGAGGCCAAGCTGGCAGCACAGGCGCTGGAGGTGACGCCATGAGCCGCTTCCCTCTGACCATACCCCAACAGGGGCTCTGGTCCGGTCATCTACTCAAGGACGACAAGGCGATGTTCAACACCGCCGAGTGCATCGCCTTTGATGGCAAGGTCGACGTGGCCGTGCTGGTGGCTGCGCTCACCCGGGCTGTGGGTGAGTGCGAGGCGCTCAAGGGCCACTTCGAAGACGATGGGGAGGCGGTCTGCTTCGTCTCGGACGAGGCCCCACTCGCCTATGACGAGGTGAACCTTGAAAGCGATGACGAGGCTGCTGCCCGCGCCTGGGCATGGGCCGATCTGCGCCGTCCGTTCGCATTGACCCAAGAGGCGCCCTGCCGCTTCGCCCTGCTGCGTGGCCCCGGTCGGGATTACCTCTACAGCTGCGTGCACCACATAGCCCTGGACGGCTTTGGCACCACCTTGCTGTTCCAGCGTATCGCCGAACTCTATGGCGAAGGGCTGGCAGGGGCTGTGCCGTCGCCATCACCGTTTGGCCTGCTGGATGAGGTACTGGCCGAAGAGCTGGCCCGCGAGGAGAGCGGCAAGAACGCTGCCGCCCGCAGCTTCTGGCAGGAGCAACTGCAAGCCTGGCCCGAGGTGAAATCCTTTGGCGAGACCCGCGCCCCCATCGCCGCCGAATTTATCCGCGAGAGCCGTCCGCTGCCCGCGGCGCTGTGGCAGGCGCTGATCGGCTTTGCCGACGAGCACAAGCTGGGTTGGCCCGATCTGCTGCTGGCCGGCCTCTCGGCCCAGCTCTCCCTTGCCAGTGGCCAGCAACAAACGTTGCTTGGCCTGATGATGATGAACCGCATCGGCTCGGCGTCGCTGACAGTGCCCTGCATGCAGATGAACATCACCCCCCTTGCTCTGGAGCTCGAAGAGGGGCTGAGTCTGGCGGGGGCCGCCGGCGCCGTGGCCAAGGTCAAGCGCGGGGTGCGCAAGCACCAGCACTACCGCTACGAGCTGCTGCGCCGCGACCTTGGCCTTGTGGGGGGAGACAAACGGCTGTTCGGCCTCCTGGTCAACATCATGCCCTTCGATCACGCCCGCCGTTTTGGGCCGCTCAGTGCCCACATTCTCAACATCAGCGCCGGCCCGGTGGAGGATCTCACCATAGAGGTGCAGGTTGGCGCCGATGGCCAGCCACGCCTGGATCTGGACGCCAACCCGGGTTGCTACCAGCAGGGGGATCTGGCGGCCATCGCCGATACCCTCTTTGCCCTGCTGGGCCGCTGGCTGGTCGAGCCCGTCCAGACCCTGGGGGCGCTCAAGGCCGGCTGGCTGGCCGAGCAGCGAGCCAGGGCCCTGATTGCCGGTCCCGCCCATGAAGCTCTCCAGGTGCGGCCGGTGCTGGAGGCGCTCTGCCACTTCGCCGCCCAGACCCCGGACAAGATAGCGCTGGAGCAGGGAGAGGCCCGCTTCAGCTACGAGGCGCTGCTGGCCAGATCCGAACAGATGGCGGCCGCTTTGCAGACTGCCGGTGTCGCTCCCGGCGACAAGGTGGGGGTCATGCTGGCCCGCACCCCCCAGGCCATCTTCGCCCAGCTGGCGGTGCTGCTGGCGGGCGCCGTCTATGTGCCGCTCGACCCCGAGCAGCCGCTGGAGCGCCAGGGCCACATACTGCGGCTGGGGGAGGTCAAGACCCTGATCACCCAGGCCGAGTACCGTCACAAGCTGGCCAGCCTGTTCGAGGGGCGCACGCTGCTGGCGGGGGATCTGGTGAGCGATAACCGCTTGAACCAACCGGCCGCCGGCCGCGCCGTCGCCTACCTGATGTTCACCTCGGGCTCGACCGGTCTGCCCAAGGGGGTGGCGGTCAGTCACGGGGCACTCGATCACTTCGCCGCCGCAGCTCGCTGCCGCTATCACCTGGATGAAGACGCGCGGATGCTGCAATTCGCCCCCTTCAACTTCGACGCCAGCATCGAGGAGGTGTTCGCCACCCTGAGCGCCGGCGCCACCCTGGTGCTGCGCACCGACGCCCTGCTCGAATCCATGCTCGCCTTTGCGGCCGGGGTGGAGCAGATGGGGATCACCCACCTCGACCTGCCCACCGCGTTCTGGAACGAATGGGTGGTGGCGCTGACGGCGGGTCAGGCCCACATTCCTGCCAATCTGGCCACCGTCATCATCGGCGGCGAGGCGGTCTACCCCGAGCAGCTGGCCCAGTGGCAGCGTCAGGGCCGCTCCGATGTGCGCCTCTTCAATACCTATGGCCCCACCGAAACCACAGTGGTGGTGACCACCCAGGAGCTGCAGCGGGAAGATCCGAGCCAGGCCCAGTTGCCCATAGGCCTGCCGCTGCCCGGCATGCAGGCGCTCATTCTGGGGGCAGGGGAACAGCCTGCCAGCGAGGGGGAGCTGGTGCTGCTCGGCCCGCAGCTGGCCAATGGCTATGTGGGGGGCGTGCAAGGGAGCTTTGGCACCCTGAGGATCGGTGAAGAGGATCTGCCCGTCTATCGCACCGGCGATCGGGTGCGGCTGGCGGCCGGCCGGCTGGTCTACCTCGGCCGGCGCGACAACGAATTCAAGATAAGCGGCTATCGCATCCAGCCCGGCGAGGTGGAGGCCCAGCTGCTGGCTCTGCCCGGGGTGGACGAGGCCTGCGTGCAAGGCATCAGTCAGGGCAGCGTGCGCCGGCTGGTGGCCTTTGTGGCGGGGCCGGAGCGCGACAGCCGGATCATCAAGGCGCAGCTCGCCAGGGTGCTGCCCGCCGCCATGATCCCCACCGACTATCGCCACTATGACCAGCTGCCCCGCACCGGCTCCAACAAGTTGGATCGCAAAGCCCTGCTGGCCGCCTACCAGGCGGGCGGCGAAGCCTTGACCCTGGGCAGCGAGACTGAGAACAGGGTCGGCGCCATCTGGCAGCAGATCCTGGGGCTCGCCACCATGGCGCCTGCGGACAACTTCTTCGAGCTGGGGGGCCAGTCCCTGCAGACCATACAGATAGTCAACCGGCTCGGCGCCGAGTTCGGGGTGCAGGTCAAGGTCTCCGATGTCTTCGATCACCCCCGTCTGGACGACTTCTGCCGTTTCCTCGACGGCAAGCTGACCGAAGACGAAGAGAGCGTGGAGATGGTCTGGTGATGGGAAAGATGATGAAGGAACAGCATAAGATGGCCTTTGATTTCAGTGGCAAGCGGGTCTGGGTGACCGGGGCCGGGCGCGGCATCGGCCGCGAGGTGGCGACGCAGTTCGTGGCCGCCGGCGCGTCCGTTGTGGGGCTGGATCTGGCGTTTCCCGAAGCCGGCTATCCCTATGCCACCCGGCTGCTCGATATTGGCGATGCCGCAGCGGTGAACGCCTGCTGTGCAGCGCTGCTGGCGGACGGCGGGCTGGATGTGCTGGTCAACGGGGCCGGGGTATTGCGCCTCGGCCCCACCGAAAGCCTGACCGACCAAGATTGGCACGACTGCATGACGGTCAACGCCAGCGGTGTCTTCTATCTGCTGCGGGCCTTGGTACCTCACTTCAAGGGGCAGCAGCGCGGTGCCATCGTCACCATAGGCTCCAACGCCGCCCATGTGCCGCGCATGCAGATGGCGGCCTATTGCGCCTCCAAGGCGGCGGTCACCAGCCTGACCCAGACGGTGGGGCTGGAGCTGGCCCCCTTCGGCGTGCGCGCCAACCTGGTGTCGCCGGGCTCGACGGATACCCCCATGCTGCGCGGCATGCTGCCGGACGAGGGGGCCATGGCCCGCACCATTGCCGGGTTGCCGGAGCAGTTCAAGCTCGGCATCCCCCTGCGCAAGGTAGCCACCCCGGCGGAGATCGCCCATACCGTCCTCTTCCTGGCCTCGGATCTGGCCAGCCACATCACGCTGCAGGATCTGGTCGCCGACGGTGGCGCCACCCTGAGTGCCTGAGGCTTGAGAAACAGATGAACAATATGATTTTGCTGTTGAAACAGCTGGAACGGCAGGGAGTGAAGCTGGCTCTGAACGACAAGGGCCAGCTTATCTCCCAGTCGAGCAAGGAGGCGGTGACGCCGGCCATCGGCGCCACCATCAAGGCCCACAAGGATGAGCTGGTGCGCTGCCTGGCGGCCCGCGTCGCCTTCGAGGCACCTATCGAGGTGCAAGGGGCATTGAGCGGCCCGCTCTCCTCCTCCCAGAGCGGACTCTGGTTTATCGAGCAGTACGAGGAGGCCTCCCGCCTCTACAATATGCCGGTCTATTTTCGCGTTAAGGGAGAGTTGGACACGGCGGCGCTGGAGTTTGCCTTCGACCACCTGTTTGCCCGCCACCCCAGCATGCGTACCCGTTTCATCAAGGACGAGGCGGGCAGGGGGGCCCAGGAGATCTTGCCCCACCAGCCGTTCAAACTGCAGATAGAGGATGTGAGTGCAGAGCCTGATGTCGAGCGCGAGGCCTATGTGGCCAGGCGGGTGCGCGAGGAGATAGGGCGCCCCTTCTCCCTGACCCAGGGGGATCTCAGCCGAGTGCATCTTATTCGGCTGGGCAGCCGCGAGCACGTGCTGCTGATCACCCAGCACCACATCATCTCCGACGGCTGGTCGGTCAAGAACATGTTCGCGGATCTCAAGCGCGCCTTTCTTGCCCATCAGAATCGTGAGCCCCTGCAGGTGAGCGAGCTGCCGCTCACCTACATCGACTATGCCCGCTGGTTCAACTCGCCGCGTTTTCTTGACTATCACGCCGAGTTCAAGCCGTTCTGGGTCGACCGGCTCGGTGGCAGCCCCGAGGTGCACGGTCTACCGCTCGACAAGCCGCGCCCGGCCCATCAGGACAGCGGCGGCGAGCTGGTCTTCTCCACCATCGAGAGCGACCTGTGGGAGGGCTTCAAGCGCCTCTGCCAGCGCCACAGCACCTCCAACTTCATCGGTCTGCACGCCCTGTTTGCATTGCTGATGGTGCGCCAGAGCGGCGAGAAGGAGGTGGTGATCGGCACCCCGCTCGCCTACCGCGAACGCCACGAGATAGAGTCCCTGGTGGGCTTCTTCGTCAACACCCTGGTGCTGAGAACACGGCTGGAGGGACGGCCTAGCTTTATCGACTACCTGCAACAGTGCCGGGAGGAGGATCTGGCGGCCTTTGACCATCAACTCTATCGGTTCGAGGCGTTGGCCGAGGCCATAGGAGCGGATCGCACTACCGCCATCAACCCCATCTTCCAGATCATGCTGGTCTATCAGGCCAAGGTGGATTTCAACGAGCTCATCCCCGGCTGCCAGCTGGTGGAGGAGACCTCCCCCGTGCTGCCCGCCAAGACCGACATCTCGGTCAAGGTGACCGAGCTGATGGATTCCGTCAGGGTAGACTGGCTGTTCGCCACCGCATTGTTCGAGCGAGAGACCATCCAGTCTTACGCCGATCGCCTGCTGCACCTGATGCGCGCCGTGGTGGCGGCCCCGGAGACCGATATCTGGCAACTGCCCCTGGAGGCGGGCACAGACAGGGCCGCACTGGCCGCCGAGCTTGCCGACCTGCCGCGGGACTACCACAACCGCGACACCCTGCTCTGCCATATCGAACGCCGCGCGGCGGAGCGTCCCGACGCCCTGGCGGTCAGCGACGGCGAGGGTGCCCTGAGTTACGGCGAGCTGGAGGCGCGCGCCAACCGGCTGGCCCACTGGCTGCTGGCCCGAGGCATCACCCCGGGCGCCGCCGTCGGCATCCAGGCCAGACGCGATGTCGCCTTCGTCATCGCCCTGCTCGCCTGCTGGAAGGCGGGGGCGGCCTGTGTGCCGCTGGATCCTGCCTATCCCGCCGAGCGGCTGGCCCATATCTTAGGCGATGCAGCCATCAGCCTGGTGCTGGGCGGCGTGCCAGACCCGCGGCTTGGCGAGGCGCTGGCGGGCACGACTGCCGAGTATCACGATCTGCACCAGCTTGCGCTGGACAAGATGCCAACCAGCACGCCCGCACTGCCTCGGGACGCCGCCATGCTGGCCCAGATCATCTATACCTCCGGCAGCACCGGCCTGCCCAAGGGGGTCATGGTGGAGCAGGGCAGCCTGGTCAACCTGATGGCGGATCACGGTGAGCGCATCGCCATTGATCAGAATGGCGCCATGTTCAACTGCATGTCCCTCTCGTTTGATGCGGGCAACATGACCGCCTTGCTGCCCCTGTACTGCGGCGCGGCCCTGCACTTCGGCGAGCCGGGGGAGGGGGTGATCGGCGCCGCCATCGCTTGCGGTGCCAGCCACATGATCCTGCCCACGGCGCTGTTGGCGAATCTATTGCCAGCGGCGGAACTCGGTTCCCTCAAGGCCATCGGCTTTGGTGGCGAGGCGTGCCCGAGCAGCCTGGTGGAGCGCTGGGGGGAGCGGGTGGCGCTGTTCAACATGTACGGCCCGACCGAGTGCACCGTCACCGCGCTCTGCGCGCGGCTCACCCCGGGGGCGCCCATCACCATAGGTCGCCCCGTCAACAACCTGAAGGCGCTGATCCTGGACGAGGCGGGCAACCTCTGCCCGGTGGGGGTGCCCGGCGAGCTCTGCCTGGCAGGGCTGGGGCTGGCTCGCGGCTACCTCAATCTGCCGGCGCGCACTCAGGAGGCCTTTATCGAGCTGGCCTTTGATGCAACGAATGAGGAACGTGCCCATCGCCTCTATCGCACCGGCGATCGGGCCCTGCTGCGCCGCGATGGCAACATCCAGTATCTGGGCCGGATTGACGAGCAGATCAAGCTGCGGGGCTATCGCATCGAGCCGGGGGAGATAGAGACCCGGCTCGCCGAATTGTGCCCGGACATTCGCCAGATCAAGGTGGTGGTGCAGGAGGGGCGCCTGCTCGCGTACGCCTGTTTGCAGGCCGGGGCAAGGGAGCCCGACGGCGATGCCCTGCTGCAACGGGCCGGCGAATGCCTGCCCGAATACATGGTGCCGGTGCGCCTCTGCTGGCTGCACGAGATGCCGCTCACCCCCAACGGCAAGCTGGACTTGCGCCGCCTGCCCGCCATCGTCTGGCAGCAGAGCAAGGGCGAGCCGCAAAACGAACTGGAGCAGACCGTGCTCGCCATCTGGCAAGGGGTGCTCAAGCAACCGCTCGGGGTGGAGGATGACTTCTTCCGCTTAGGCGGTGACTCCATCCTCAGCATCCAGCTCACCACTCGGTTGCGGGATGCGGGGCTGCACTGCAGCGTGAAGGACGTGTTCGAAGCCAAGACGGTGCGCCGTCTCTGCCGCCAGCTCGGCCAGCAGCAAGCCGTCAGCCACAGGAGCGAGCAGGGCAGCCTGACCGGCGAGTTCCCGCTCCACCCCATTCAGCACTGGTTCATCGAGCAGGGCTTTGCCAGGCCCGGTCACTGGAACCAGGGGGTGATCCTGCGCCTGCCGGCCGGGGTGGACGATGAGGCCCTGCGCAGCTGGCTGAATGCCCTGCGCCAGCACCACGATGCCCTGCGCCTGGCGGTGACCCCGGCCGGTCAGCGCTATCTGGCCGAACTGCCATTGCCGCCGTTGCCGACCCTGGATGCCGCCAATCTCGACGAGGCCGGGCTACAGGCCCGCCTGACCGAGCTGCAGGGAGATTTCGACCCTGCCAGCGGCCATACCCTGGCCTGGGCCCGCCTGCGCAATCTCTCCCTCGAGGGCGAGCGGGAGGGCGAGACGGTGGAGGGGCTCTTCCTCGCCTTCCATCACCTGGTGATCGATGCCGTCTCCTGGCGCATTCTGGCCGAGGATCTGGCCCGGGTGAGCAGGGGCGAGCCGCTGCCCGCCAAGGGCAGCAGCTATCGCCAGTGGGGTGAGGGGCTCGCGGCCTACGCCAAACGGGAAGAGGATCAGCTTGGCTTCTGGCTGGCTCAGGGGGAGGCCAGCAAGCCAGGCTTGCTGGAGGAGCGACGCGCCGCCAATGGCCGCGCCGCCGCCAGCCTGCTGCAACTGAGTCAGGAGACCACGGCCCGTCTCATCGACACCGCCAACCAGGCCTACTTCACCCGGGTGCCCGACCTGCTGCTGGCGGCACTGACCCGTACCCTGAGCGAGCAGGGTTACGGCAATCGTCACTGCGTGATGCTGGAAGGGCACGGCCGTGAGGCCATCGATGCCGAACTCGACGTGAGCCGTACCCTGGGCTGGTTCACCAGCACCTACCCGCTGGCGCTGGCGGATGCCAATGAGTGGGATGCGCTGGTGTGCGCCACCAAGGAGCAACTGCGCGCCGTGCCGGACAAGGGGGTGGGCTTCAACGCCCTGCGGCTGCACCACCCTCGTGGCAGGGCACTGCCCGAAGCCATGGTAGTCTTCAACTATCTGGGGGTCAGCCATCAGGGCGAGGCTGTTCAACCCTGGCAGCCCCTGCCGCTGGCGCCGGGGGCACCCACGTCCCCTGACAACCTGCCGCGCGAGCTGGTCAGCCTGCACGGGGGCGTGTTTGATGGCCGCCTCACCCTGCGTCAGGTGGGCGCCCTCAACCAGCAGGCGAGCGACGCCCTGATGGCGCGGCTGGCGGACAATCTGACGGCGCTGGTGGAGCACTGCTGTACGGTGAAGGCTCCGCGCCATACCCCGAGCGACTTCCCGGGGCTGGGACTCTCCCAAGCTGCGCTCGATCGGGTGCTGGCCGGGCGCGAGGTGGAGACCCTGCTGCCCATGACCTCGCTTCAGCAGAGCATGTTCCATCACAGGGCGCTGCTGCCCGGTGACACGGCTTATCACCTGCAGACCGAGTTTGACTATCACCAGCCGCTGGATGTGGCGGTCTACCGTCAGGCCTGGCAGGGGCAGATCGCCCGCTGGCCGGCCCTTCGCAGCGAACTGGTGCTGGCAGACGGGATCGCGTTGCAGCGCATCCTCAAGCGCGCCGAGCTGCCGTTCCACTATCAGGATCTGGTGGGGGATCCAGAGGCCGAGACACACATCGCGGCCTACCGCCAGCAGGATCTGGCCCGCCCGATCCCGCTGGAGCAGGCGCCTTTGCTGCGCCTTGCCTGCTTCAAATTGGCCCCCGATCACCACAAGGTGATCTTCAGCGCCCATCACGGCGTGCTGGATGGCTGGAGCGGCCCCGTGTTGCTGGGTTCCTTGCATCGTGGCTATCAGGCGCTGATGAACGGCCTGTTGCCGCAGGGCGAGCCGGATACCGCCTGGCTCGAATTTGGCCGCCATATCGCCAGCCGAACCCGCAGCGCCGAGACCTACTGGCAGGGGCGTGGCGAGCTCTTGGCAACACCTAACGATCTCGCCTGCCTGTTCGGGGTGACGCTGGACGCTAGCTCAAGCGGGCGCCATACCCAGCTGCGACCGGCGGTGTGCGCCACGGCGCTGTCGGCCGAGGTGGCAACCTTGCTCGCGAGCCGTGCCCGCGAGCTTGGCGTGACCGCGGGCCTGTTGGCCCAATATGCCTGGCACCGTCTGCTGGCACGCCGCTCTGGCGATGCCGTCACCCTGGTGGGCAACGTGACCCCAGGGCGGGACTATCCCATCGAGGGGATCACCGCGAACGTCGGGCTCTACATCAACAGCCTGCCGTTGGCGCTGGCGTGGCGCACCGAGCTGACCCTGGCCGAGCATATCGCCCGGTTGCAAGCCGACCTGATGGCGCTCAATGAGCACGGCACCCAGTCGCTGGCGGCACTGACCAAAGGTCGGGCGCGTCTGTTCCAGAGCCTGTTCGTGTTCGAGAACTACCCCATGCCGGCGGCCCCTGCCGCCCCCGAACCCCACCAGCTGGTGCCGCAGTTTGGCGCCGTGGTGGAGAAGGTGGAGCTGCCTCTGTCGCTCGTGGTCAGCAGTCGGGGCGAGACGCTCCAGCTGCGCCTCGAATTCGACGGCGAGCAGATCCCCGAGGCCCGGGCCGAGGCGGTGCTGGCTGACTGGCTGGCCGAGCTCGACTGGCTGGCGCAAGCGGATCTGAGCCAGCCGGCCAGAGTGGCGGCGGCCGCGCCGTTCCCAGTGAGGGCGCAAGTGGCCGCCACCAAGGCTGATGAACCTGGCCTGGCTCAGCCGCCGGCCGAGGCCCGCAGGCTGGTGGCCCTGTGGGAGCGCCTGTGCGGCGTGCCCGGCATCTGGCAGCAGACCCTGTGTGAACTCGGGGTGGATTCGGTGCAGCAGCTCGCCCTGCTGGCGGCCCTCAACGAGGCGTTTGGCCAGGATCGGGCGTCGCTCACCCTGCAGACGCTCAAGGCCCACCCATCACCCAGCCGGCTCTATCGGCATTGGCTGGTGCGCCAAACGGAGGCCGCACTATGACGGTGACCATCAAGCATGAGGCTTCGCTCGTGCAAACCCGGCTTGCCCCCCGTGAGGGGGCGGCCAACCTGGGCGCGCGGCTGGCGGCATGTCTGGCCGCCACCCCGCTGGCCCCCGCCATCCGTATGGGCGTGGGCATGAGTGTGGAAATGGCAGAGATCCGTGACGGTGCAACCGCAGGGCAGTGGCTCAGCTACGGCGCCCTCAATGCAAGGGTCGGCCAGATTGCCGCCCGCCTGCAGGGGCTGGCGGTGGGAGAGCGGGTCGGCCTCTATCTCTCCCGCAGCCCGGATCTGGTGGCCAGCCTGCTGGCCTGCCTGCGGCTCGGCCTCTGCTTCGTGCCGCTGGAGCCGGACTTTCCCCTGGAGCGGCTGCAGGGGATAGCCCGCCAGGCCAGGCTCTCGGCGGTGATCTGCGATGAGGAGGCGGGGACCCCGGACTTCGGTTGCCCCCTGCGTCCCCTCAAGGGGCCGGCCCCCGGCGGGGCTCTCTCCTGGCCCAGGGTGGACGACGCCCTGGCTGCCTACATGATGTTCACCTCGGGCTCCACCGGCGAGCCCAAGGGGGTGGTCATCAGCCGGCGGGCCCTGCTCTGCTTCCTCGACGGGATCCGCGATCGGCTCGGGCTTTCACCTGGCTGCCACTGGCTCTTCATCACCACCCCGGCCTTCGACATCTCCCTGCTGGAGATGCTGGGGCCGCTCTGGGGCGGGGGCCGGTTGACGGTGGCCGGCGGCGAGCACAACAAGGATCCGCTGGGGATGCTGGCGCTGCTCGAGGGCGACCCCTCCATCAACTGGCTGCAGGCCACCCCGGCCTGCTGGCGCATGCTGCTCAAGGCCGGCTGGCAGGGACGCAATACCCTCACCGCCCTGTGCGGCGGCGAGGCGCTGGACCCAGGTCTGGCCGAGCAGCTCTGTGCCCGCACCCGGCGGCTGTGGAACTGCTACGGGCCCACCGAGGCCACCGTCTGGTCCCTGGTGAGCGAGGTGCGCTGGCCACCGGCTGGGGGCCAGATCACCATCAGCCACAGCCTGCCCGGCTATCGGCACTGGGTGCTGGACGAGGCGGGGCTGCCGGTGGCGGAGGGGGAGTGCGGCGAGCTCTGCATCGAGAGCCCGGCCCTGTGCGAGGGGTACTGGCGCAAGCCGGCCTTGACCAGCGCCGCCTTCCTGCGCCTTGCCACCCATCGCCTCTATCGCACCGGCGATCGGGTGCGCCGGCTGGGGGCGGACCGCTTCCTCTATCTGGGGCGGCGCGATGATCAGGTCAAGCTGCGGGGCTTTCGCATCGAGCTCGGCGAGGTGGAGGCGGGACTGCGCCGCCAGGCAGGGGTGCAGGAGGCAGCGGTGCGTCTGGTGGGTGAGGGGGACGAGGCCATGCTGGTGGGCTACGTGGAGGTGAAAAGCGGGGTGACCCTCAATCGCCTCGCCCTGCGCAAGGGGCTGCAGGCGACGCTGCCGCACTACATGGTGCCGGCGCGGCTCATCCTGCTGGATGCCCTGCCCAAGACCGGCAGCGGCAAACTGGACAGAAAGGCGCTGCCCCTGCCGGAGTAGCATTGCCCGTTGCTCGCAAGCGTTGATAAACAAAGAAGCCCGCATGATGCGGGCTTCTTGTTGGCAGTCAACCGAGATGGGGATCAGTGCGCGATGGGGGCCGCGTCCGGCTTGGTGAGCAGCTGCTCGACGTCGTCGATCACCTTGAGGGCCGCCTGGGGGCCGCCGGTGGAGGTCCACAGCGATCCGTCCACGGCGCCGAAGCGCTTGCCCTTGATGGCGCCAAGCTGCTGGAAGGCCGGGGTCTGCTCGGCCTGCTTCATGGCATCCACCGCATCGCCGCTGGTGCTGAGGGTGCCGACCACCAGCCAGTCACCGTCCAGCAGGTTGAGGGATTCGAGACTCAGGGCCGGGGAGTGGGGGCTCTTGTCGCCGATCTGGTGGGCCGGGCGAGCCAGCCCCATCTCGGTGACCACGCTGCTGGCGAAGGTGCCGCCATGCATGTAGCTAGGCCCCTTGGGGTTCCAGCGCACTATGCTCACCTGCTCCCCCTGGTGCTTGGCGAGCTTGCTGCGGGCCTCTGCCAGGCGGGCGTCATACCGGGCGAGGAAGGCCTTGGCCTCGGCCTCCTTGTTCATCACATTGGCGCTGCGGTTGAACACGGTTTTCCAGGGCTCGCCCCAGTTGCCGGTGACGACGGTGGGGGCTATCTCCTTGAGCAGGGCCAGGAGTTCGGGCTTGGTCTGGCCGGTGAGAATGAGATCCGGTTCGAGGTCTATCAGCTTCTCCAGATTGGGGTTGTCCAGATCCCCGACCACCTGGATCTCCTTGCCCGCCTTGTCCAGCAAATAGCGGGGCAGGGTGGACTGGCCGCGACCGTTGACTGTGCCGACCGGTTGCACCCCCAGGGTCAGGGCGCTGTCGAGATCGAGCTCGCTCAACACAACGACCCGCTGGGGCGCCTCGGGGACAGTGTGGGTCTGGCCGTTGGCATCGAGCACCTGGCGGGTGCCTGCCTGGGCCTGAAAGCCGACCAGGCTGGCCAGCATGAGCGCGGCGGCCAGGGGGGAGAAGATCTTCATGGTTACATCCTTAATGGGTGAAATCGGCGGCACTCTTGGCCCATGCCGGGCGGCCCCTGTGGGGTGTGCCTGCCAGTCAGCCTAAAACCGGGGTCCAAATGGGCGGGGACATGCTACCACAGAAGCGCAAGTGAGAAACATTGTCATTTGTATTTGTGGTGTCTGCCCTGGGGATTTTGTTACCATGAGGCGCCATTGCGAGGAGCTCAGATGCCCCCCTTATCCCCTCTCACCTCCTTCCTTTTGCAACGGGATCGCCTGCTGCTGCCGGGTACGCCCCCCTTGACCCTGCATCGCATCTGTTTCGATGCCGCTGCCTTTACCCCCGCCTGCTTCGCGGCCCACGGCATGGCGCTGCCCGCCAGCCTGCAGCATGCGGCCCCCAAGCGGCTGGGGGAGTTTCTGGCGGGGCGCCTCGCGGCCCGCGAGGCCCTGCGCCCCTTTGGCCTTGCGGGGAATGGGGTGGCCATCGGGAGCGCCCGCGAGCCCCTCTGGCCTTTGGGAATGGAGGGGAGCATCAGCCACAGCCAGCTGGCGGGGCAGGGGGTGGCGCTGTGCGGGGTGCGCCGCGCACAGGGGGGAATGGGGCTGGATCTGGAGGCCTGGCTGGGGACGGAGCAGGGGAGTCAGCTCTGGCCCGGCATAGTCGATGAGGATGAATGGGGACGGCTGGAGGGCGGAGCCCGCGCGCTCGGGCTGGACAGGGCCAGAGGGCTGACCCTGGTGTTTTCCGCCAAGGAGAGCCTGTTCAAGGCGCTCCATCCCAGGGTGGGGCGCTATTTCGACTTTCTCGATGCCCGCTGGCTGGGGATGACGGCCCAGAGCCTCACCCTGGAGCTGAAGGTCCCGCTGACGCCGACCCTGCCTGCCGGCTGGCGCTGCACCCTGCACTGGCAGCCGCTGCCGGGAGGCGTGCTCACCACCCTGCTGCTGTGAGCGGCGCCCGGGCTCTCGCGCCCCGCCACTGCCCAGACAAAGAAACCGCCATCAGGCGGTTTCTTGCTATCCGGCTCAGGCCGACTGTGCATGGTCGACGCGCCGACGGGGCACTATGACGGGGGCACCGTCGCCGGGGGCGTGCAGTATGTCCACGTCGGTCTGGTAGAGCCGATCGATGAGGGACTTGGTCACCACCTCCCGGGCCGCGCCCATGGCCTGGATGCCGCCATCCCCCAGGGCAATCAGCTCGTCGCAGTAGCGGGCGGCGGTGGCGAGATCGTGGATCACGATGAGCACCGTCTTGCCCTCGGCGGCGACTCTGTGGATGGCCTCCATCACCTCGGTCTGGTGGCCTATGTCCAGGGCGCTGGTGGGCTCGTCCAGCAAGATGAGATCCGCATCCTGGGCCAGCACCATGGCGAGCCAGACCCGCTGGGCCTGACCACCGGACAGCGAGCTGGCGCTCTGCTGCCAGATGGCATCGAGCTGCATCCGCTCCCTGGCCCAGCCCACCATGCGGGCGTCCTCCTCGCTCCACTGGTTGAACCAGCCCTGATGGGGATGGCGGCCGTATTGCACCAGCTGCTCGACCCGGATGCCGGGCGGCATCAGGGGGCGCTGGGGTAGGTAGGCGAGCTCCCGGGCCAGGGCTTTCATGCCGTAGCTGGCCAGCGGCTTGTCCTTGAGCAGTATCTCCCCGCTCTGGGGCTGCTCCTGGCCCGCCAGCAGTTTGAGCAGGGTGGACTTGCCGCCCCCGTTGGGGCCGACTATGCCCACCAGCTTGCCCTGAGGCAGGGTGAAGGAGATCTCCTCGAAGATGCTCTTATGCGGGTAGCCGAACTGGAGTCGATTCACGGTGAGCGTCATCAGGCGGCCCTCGGTCTGTCTTGGAAATGGATGAATGGCATGGTCAGTCCGCCCGTTGTCTGTCTTTGATCAGGATGAACAGCAGCAGCAGGCCGCCGAGAATGCGGGTCATGATGCCGGTGGCCACCTCGTGGGGGCTGGCCAGCACCCGCACCAGGGTGTCGCTGGCGAGCAGCAGCAGGGCGCCGCACAGGGCGGCAATCCAGAGCGGCACGATGCGATTCCGGCTGAGCCAGGAGGCGAGTATGGGGGCCGCCATGGCGATGAAGACCACAGGACCGCCGATGGCGGTGCCAAGGGCCGCAACTATGATGGCCTGGGCCAGCACCCCGAGCTGTACCCGGTTCACGTTCACTCCCAGGGTTCGGGCGGTGACGGGCCCGAGGCGCAGCACGCCGAGGGCGCGGGAGAGATAGACGACCCAGGGGCAGACCAGCAGGATCAGTATCCCCACCGGCAGCACTGTGCCGTAGCCCTGGCCGACGAAGTTGCCCATGTTCCAGAGATAAAGGCTGGTGAGGTGCACCAGGGACTGGGTGGACATGGCGAACTGGCCGATGGCGTTCATCAGCTCGGAGACGCCGATGCCGATCACCACGAACAGATAGCCTTGCTCCCCCGGCTTGTTGCACAGGGCATAGAGCACGGCGGCGGCAAACAGGGCGCCAAAGGGGGCGGCCCACCAGGGCCAGCTGCCGAGGGTCAGGTAGAGGGAGAAGATGATGATGGCCAAGGAGGCCCCCTCGTTGACCCCTATCATGTCCGGGGTGGCGAGGCGGTTGCGGACCAGGGTCTGCACCAGGCAGCCGGAGAGGCCCATGGCGGCCCCCGCCACCAGCACCGCCAGGATGCGCGGCAGCCTGATCTTGAACACCGTCACCTCGCTGAGCCGGCTCCCCTCCCCAAGCAGTGTCTGGATCACCCCCATCATGGTGAGCTTGCCGGAGCCCAGGGTCAGGGCCAGCAGGGAGAGCAGGATGAGGGCAAGCACCAGCGCCAGGGTGACGAGCCAGGCGCGGCGCTCCAGCAGCAGGGTGCGGCGGCCGAGGCGCAGGCGCAGGGTGCCGGTGGGGACTGGGGTCTCGGGCAGGGAGCACGTCAGGTTGTCATTCATGGGAGGGCACCTTATTTGACGGCCAGCAGGGAGCGGAAGCCGCCGCTGCGCACCACCAGGATGAGCACGGGGGCGCCGATCAGCGCCAGAATGACGCCGTTGGGCAGCTCGAACGGCTGCAGCAGCCAGCGCGCCAGTATGTCGGCACCGAGCAGGAACAGCACCCCGAACAGGGCGGAGAAGCGCACCTGGATGGCGAGGCGCACCGGCTCCACCAGGCGGGCGCAGTAGGCGGCCAGGAAGCCGACGAAGCCGATGGGCCCGGCGATGGCGATGGCGCAGGCGGTGAACAGGGTGGCGGCCAGCAGCACGCCGATGCGCACCCGGGTCGGCCGGATGCCGAGGGCCTGGGCCTGGTTGTCCCCCATCTGCATCAGGGTGAGCTGGCGGCAGAGCGCCAGGGTCAGCAGCAGGGCGGCCAGCGCGAAGGGGGTGACCGTCAGCACGGACTCCAGGCTGGAGGCGGCAAGGGATCCTAGGTTCCAGAAGCGGAACTGCTCCAGCACCACCCGGTTGGAGAGCAGCAGGAAGTTGGAGAGGCCGCCGAAGGTGGCGGAGAGGGCGACCCCCACCAGGATGAGCTTGAGGGGGTTGGAGCGCCCCACCATGAGGCCGAGGCCGAGCACGATGAGGTTGCCAAGCAGGGCCCCCATGCCGGACCAGAGCAGGTAACCGTAGGCGGATTCGACGCCGAAATAGGTCAGCCCTATCACCAGGGCGAACACGGCGCCGGCGTTGACCCCGAGCAGGCCGGGCTCGGCCAGGGGGTTGCGGGTGGCGCTCTGCAGCATGGAGGCGGCGAGCGCGAGACAGACCCCCACCACCAGGGCCGCCAGGGTGCGGGGCAGGCGCAGGGTATTGACTATCATGGCGAGTTTTTCATCGGCCAGGAAGGCGGGATCGCCCATCAGGAAACCGGCGACCTCGCGGCCACCATAGACACCGGCACCTGTGGCCAGTGACAGAGAAATCAGCAGTAAGAGGAGCAGCACTCCGAGCCAGAACAGCTGTGCTTGGTATCTGAGCACGCAACAACTCCTTTGATACGGGGCAGTAGAAACGCAAAAAGGGAGCCCCGATCTCGGGGCTCCCACAGGGAGAGCTTACAGCTTGTAATCGACACCGGCGTAGACGGTGCGTCCTTCCAGGATGAAGTCGGTGTCGGTGGCCACCTCGTCACGCTGGGTGTTGGTGAGGTTGGTGATGCCGAGCTTGAAGTCCAGCGCCGGGGTGACGGTCCAGTTGGTGTTCACGTCCAGGGTCTGGTAGTGCTTGGAGGTGAACGCCTGGGAGTTGCGGGCCGGCACCTTGATCACCTGGCTGCCGACATATTGCCAGGCCAGGTTGGCGCTGACGAGCTCGCTCGCCTGCCAGTCCAGGCCGAGGTTGCCGGTGTGATCCGGGGTCTTGGCCAGATCATCCCCTGTGCTCCTGTCCTCGGAGTCCAGCAGGGTGAAGTTGCCGGTCAGCTTGACGTTGTCCAGCACGTCGACCCAGCCGGTCAGCTCCAGACCCTTGATACGGGCCTCCTTGACGTTGAGGTAGGTCATGACGGTCGGACGGTAGCCCGGGCCCCACTGATCGCTCTGGATCAGATCCTCGATCTCGTTGTGGAAGCCGGTCACTCCGGCGCCGAAGCGTGCGGCCTCGTAGGCGGTGCCCAGCTCGTAGCTGACGGCGGTTTCCGGCTTCAGGTTCGGGTTGCCGATGACCTGGCAGGCGCCGCGGCAGGCGGTGGTGGAGAAGCCTTCGCTGGACTGGGCCAGGGTCGGGGCCTTGAACGCCTTGCCGGCGCCCCCCTTGATCACCCACTCGTCGGTCAGGGTGTAGAGGGCGTAGGCGCGCGGGCTGAACTCGGTGCCATAGGTCTCGTGGTGATCCAGACGACCGGAGAGGGTCAGGGCCAGATCGCCGAAGCCGAACTCGTCTTGCAGGTAGACGGCGCTCTGGGTCGCATCCACGCTGCCATTGGCGATGTTGCGGCTGTGCTCCAGCTCGGTCTTGCGCAGCTCGGCGCCTGAGGTGAGCAGGTGATCACCCAGGTAACCGCTGACCTGACCGTCCACCGTGTTGTTGGTCTGGGTGATGTCGGCGGCGCCGCCATTGAGCTGGGAGTCATCCATCAGATCAATCTGCTCGAAGTAGTAACGAGCGCGGCTGTCGAAGTGCTCCCAACGGCCGTTGTGGGTCAGCCCCAGGCTCAGGCGATCCAGGTTCTGCACGTTGTGGGGGGTGGCCGGTGCGGTCGGGGCGCGGGGCACGTTGTTGAAGTAGCTGTCCATGTCGTTCTGGTTGTAACCCAGATCGAAGTCGATGTCCTGGTTGTCCGCCACCAGCCACTTCAGGCTGGTCAGCACGTTGACCACTTCGCGCTTCTCCAGAGCATCGGCGTCCGGGTTGTTGGACTGATCGCTCTTCCAGTTGTCGCGCTGATAGCCTTCCACCACCACGCTGCCCAGCAGCTTGTTGTCGATGAGGGCGCCGGAAACGTAGGCACTGCCTTGGTTGGCATCGCCGCCTTCCCCCTTGGTGGGCATGCTGTGGGTGTAACCGACGGCAGCCTCTGTCTTCTCCTTGGCCTGGCGCAGGATCACGTTGACCACGCCCCCCAGGGCATCGGCCCCGTACAGGGAGGAGACGGGACCACGGATCACCTCGATGCGCTCGATGGCGGCCATGGGGATGGAGCTCAGGTCGAAGTCGTTGCCGTAGGCGCTGCCCAGAGTCTCGCGGGCGTTGACCCGCTTGCCGTTGATCAGCAGCAGGGTGTAGTCACCCCCCATGCCGCGGATCTTGATCTCGTTGCGGCCGGTGGGGTTGGTGGAGACGATGTTGACGCCCGGCACGTGCTTGAGGGCATCGCCGATGTTGTTGACGTTCATCTTGTCCAGATCGGCACGGGTCACCACCGAGACGCTGGCCGGGGCGGACAGCTCGGTGTGCTTGGTCTGGGTGGCGGTGACCACCATGGTCTCGTTGGCCTTGACCGACTCTGCCTGGGCCAGGCCCGGTACGGCCAGCAGGCCGAGGGAGAGCAAAATCGGGTTCAAACGAAATACGCCATGCTGCAACTGCATTGTCAAAACTCCATGAATAAACAGAGGTTATGGGGTAGGGCGCGGTGTGCCCAAATGCTCACTGACTTCCTTGTCTGGCAGTACCAGAGGCAGGATTATTGTTATCTCTTGTGCTCTTCAGTCCCCGGATGAGGAACCAGACGCCGGTGCAGGCCAACAGGCCGCAGCCGATGTTGATCCAGGCCAGGGCGGCGAAACCGTGCAATGCGCCTCCCTCGTCGGAGACCAGGTATCTGGCGGAGAGCAAACTGCCGACCCCGGCCGCCACATTGGTGACCGTGCCCTGGAAGGACATGAAGGCGGCGCGCTGATGGGGGGCCGGAATGGCGGCGGTGACCGCAAGGGTGGTGCTGGCGCGGGCCGAGCTCAGGGCCATGAAGAGGGTGAACAGCAGGTAGACGGGCAGGCCGACCGGCAGGGCGAAGCCGAGCAGGGTGACCAGGGCCAGCAACAGGCTGGTGAGCAAGATGGCGCCCTGGGCGCGGCCCTGGTCTATCCAGCCGCCGCACAGGCGCATGGTGGCCATGCTGGCGAGGCCGCCGCACAGATAGAGGGCGGCGATCTGCTGGCGCGGGAAACCGAGATTGAACTGGAAGTAGTTTGCAAAGTGCGGGATCAGCAGGAAGTGGCCGAACATCTGCAGACAGAGGATGCACAGGGCCCCCTGACAGAGCGGCGATCCCAGCAACTGGCGCAGCCCCTGGCCCTGCGGGGCGCGGCTGACCGGTAGCGAGGGCAGCAGGCGGGCGCAGATCAGCGCCAGCAGCAGACCGCTGGCGCCAAACAGCAGGAAGGGGCTCTGCCAGCCGAGCCACTGGGCCAGCACCAGGGCGACGGGCACCACCAGGATGGCGGCCAGGGAGAATGCCATGCCCACGTAGGCGAGGCGGCGTCCGCGATCGCTTGGTGGCACCAGATCCAGCACGGAGGCCATCAGAATGGCGGCAAGGGGCCCGGCCACGCAGCCGGACAGGATGAAGAGCGGCAGCAGTTGCTGGCTGTCTTGCACCAGGGCACAGGCCATCAGCAGCAGAAAACGCAAGGTGAGCAGCACCAGCAGGGCGGGTTTGCGATTGACCCGATCGAGCCAGGGGGCAGCAAGGAGCCCCGTCAGGGCGGCTCCCAGGGTGGCGCCGCCGCTGAAGTAACCTGTCTGCTCCGGGGCCATGCCGAGGCTGGTCACCAAATCGGGCCCGAGCGGCATCACCATCATCATGCTGCCCATGGAGAGCATGTTGATCAGCAGGGCCAGATGGATGGCAGCAGGGGAAGAGACGACAGGTTCTGGCTTCATCAGAGGCTGACTCGAAAAAATGAGTCCGAATTGTATCCGAGGGATATTGCTGTGACAACAAATGATAACCATTTTTATTTGTATTGAGTGGTCCCTCAATGAGTCTTTTATTTGGGCTCGAAAATTCGCCGGATGGGGGCCTCCACGCCCCTTTCATAGGTCAGGCAGGCTGCCCCTTGCCATTGCAATCGGGGCGCCATGGCCCATGATGGCAAGGTGATGCAAGAGAGGCGGTGGGAAAGAAACTGATGTGGAGGCGACGATGAGAAGTTGGCGATGGTATTGGGTGCTCGGGTGCTGTGGACTCTGGGCCTTGCCCCTGCGGGCCGAGGTGAAAGTCATCCCGGTGTTTGAGGCAGAGGGGATGGTGCGAACCCTGAAGGAGATATACCCGGGGCTAGGGGTGAGTGCCATGGGTAACCAGCTGGTACTGAGCGGGACTCCTGCCCAGTTGCAGGAGGCTCAGGCCACCCTGGATCAGCTCAACCAGCCGCCCCAGAGCCTGCTCATCGAGTGGCGGGTAGCGGGGGCGTCCAGCAGCCGGCAGGCGGGAATCGGCATCGGCAATGACAACGCCAAACGGCGTTGGCTGGTGGAGGGGGGGGCCGAGGATTACCAGCGCACCCAGCAGGACAACTGGCAGGTGCGCGGCCTCTCGGGGCGGCCCGTGCTGCTGCAGATGGGCTCCTATCAGCCGGTCACCTTCTATCGCTGGCAGGGAGGCCGGGTGGTGGGCATGATGCCGCTGATGAACGGCCTCTACGCCACCGCCACCCTGATCGGGGACAGGGTGCAGATTGCGCTCAGTAGCGAGCAGGCCAGGCTTGAGCGGGGCGACATCAAGACCGGGCAGAGCGCCACCGAGGTGAGCGGCGCCCCGGGTCAGTGGCTGACGGTGGGGGAGCTCTCCACCAGTCAGGAGGGTCAGGGGGCTGCGCTATCCAATCCGTCACAGCTCGGGGTGGCGAGCGGCAGCGAGCGCCAGACCCTGCAGATCCGGGTCATGCGTCAATGAGGCGGACGAGGGTGGTCATTAATGGGGTTGATCCCGGGTGTAGTCCCGTAACTGACGGCTCTTGAGCAGATACCAGAGCGCCCAGAGGCTGGCGACCAGCACCAGGGCGGTGGGCCAGCTGAACGACCACGCCTGCAGATTGAGGCTGTGCAGCTGCATCACCAGACCGCTCGCGGTGGAGCAGAGCAACAGGCCCCGGCTGTGGCGCCTGAGTCTGGCACGAATGCTTTGGGTCTGCTGATAGGTGCCGCCGCAGGCCAGCAGCGCCAGCATGGCGGGCACATCCGTCAGCAGGCCGAGATAGAGGCTCATCTTGTCCGGGTAGAAGAGGGTCAGGATGGCGCTGCCGCTCTCCCGAGTGACGCCGGCCATCAGAAACAGCCAGACCGAGCGGGTCAGCAAGAGGGCGATGGGCCAAAACCAGAGCGGCGGGCGCAGCTGGCCATGATCGTCATAGCGATGTTCGGGGTAGAGGGTCATAAGGCCCGTTCCGGGGTTGAACTATTGATGCAGGGGATATGGGGCGGGGGGCGGCCCTTTGCAAGGCGGGGGAATTAATCGGGGGGCCATGCCCCCCAATCTCTGTGCAGCTTGTCTGACGCCGGAAGAGGTTACAGCCAGCCCTTGCGCTTGAAGAAGAGGCCGGTGCCGAGCGACGACATCACCATCAGCACCAGCGACATCTGATAGCCGTACTCCCAGGCGAGCTCCGGCATGCGGCCGAAGTTCATGCCGTAGATGCTGGCGATAAGCGTCGGCGGCAGGAAGATCACCGCGGCCACCGAGAAGATCTTGATCACCTTGTTCTGCTCCAGATTGGTCACCCCCATGGAGGCCTCCAGCTGGAAGTTGATCTTGTCGAACAGGAACTGGGTGTGGGGCAAGAGGGACTCCACGTCGTGCAGCATCTCGTCGATCCACTTGTTCTGCTCCCCCGTCATGCGCTGGCGCAGGCTGCGTTTGAGGAAGCGCAGGGCACGGCGGGTATCGTGCAGGGAGAGACGGATCTGGCCGTTGGCCTCTTCCTGGGCCATCAGCTCCTTGAGCATGGAGTTGATCTGATCCGGTTCGAAGATCTGATCGGCGGTGTTCTCCAGGGTCTTGTAGCCGTCTTCGATAAGATCCGAGAGGTACTCCACCTTGAGGTTCTGCACCTCCAACAGGATGTCGAGGGCATTCTCCACCTCCAGCCTGTCTTGGCGCATGTAGTGGCGCAGCAGGCGCACCAGGCCGATATCATCCTCGCGAATGCTGATCAGCAGGTTGTTGCGCAGGGTAAAGGAGACGTGGACACCCTTGGTGTCGCGGCCGATACGCTGGGGGAACAGGGAGTGGATGTGCAGACCATCTGTGTCCCAGTAGAAACGGGCGGACGCCTCGATGTCGTCCAGCTCTTCCTTGTCCGGCACCTCCTCCAGGAACAGGCCCGTCAACCATTCTCGTTCCGCCGTATCCGGCTTGTAGGCATCCAGCCAGACGGTGTTGTCGGGGACGATGTCGTCCGGCCCGAGCGTGACTATGTCCAGCACCTTGTTGTTGAGAATATAGGCGGTGATCATCTGTCCCCCCTTAAGAAGTCATGGGTAATCAGGGATGGTTGCACAGGTTCATGCGGCCTTAGATCGCACAGAAAGCGATTCCATGAAATAGCATAACGAGGCCGATGGACAACCTGAATGCGGCGAACTATACAGGGGCGGGCCCCGCTTGTCAGGGGCTATTCATCGGGGGTTCAGCCTGTTCGCTCAAAAAAACGGCGAGGTCGGAGCAGCTGTTCACATCCCCATGACCTGGGTGGGATAGCCAGGGCATGGGTGCTTGTTCGGGTGAACCTCTTGAGGTCAAGCCCCAGCCTGAATCGCAGCGGTCACATATTGGGATAGTTCGGCCCCGAGCCTCCTTGAGGCGGTGCCCAGGCGATGTTCTGGGGCTGAGCATCCTTGATGTCACCAGCCGGTTTGCCTATCTCACATATTTGGATAGTTCGGCCCCGAGCCTCCCTGAGGCGGGGTCCAGACGATGTTCTGGCTGGGATCCTTGATGTCACAGGTCTTGCAGTGAATGCAGTTCGCCGCGTTGATCTGCAAGCGAGGCTGACTCTCCGCCTCCGGGGTCTCGGCCTCTATTATCTCAAAGACGCCGGCCGGACAGTAGCGCTGGGCGGGCTCCGCCCAGGTGGGCAGGTTGACCGTCACCGGGATGCGCTCGTCCTGCAACTTGAGGTGGCAGGGCTGATCCTCGTCGTGGCTGGTGTTGGCCAGGTACACCGAAGAGAGCTTGTCAAAGCTGAGCCGCCCGTCCGGCTTGGGGTAGTCGATGGGCTGGCAGCGGCTGGCCCGGCGCAGTTGGCGATAGTCCGGCTCCTTGTCCAGCAGGGTAAAAGGAGAGGCGCGGGGGAACAGCCGTTGCTCCAGCCAGTTGAAGGCGCCGCCAAGCCAGGGACCGAAGCGGTGCAACGCCGCGCCGAAGTTGCGGGCGGTTTGCAGCTCCTGCGCCAGCCAGCTCTGTTGCAGCGCGTCCTGATACTCGGCCAGATCCCGACCCCCCTCATCGCCGCCGCGCAGGCTCATGGCGACTGTGCCGGCCGCCAGCATGCCGGACTTCATGGCGGTGTGAATGCCCTTGATGCGTGAGAAATCCAGGGTGCCCGCATCGCAGCCGATGAGCAGGCCGCCGGGGAAATGCATGCGGGGCAGGGAGTGCCAGCCCCCCTTGGTGATGGCCCTGGCGCCGTAACTGATGCGCTCGCCCCCCTGCAGGGTCTGGGCGATGAGCGGATGGTGCTTGAGGCGCTGGAACTCGTCGAACGGACTGAGCCAGGGATTCTGGTAGTTGAGATCGACGATGAGGCCGACCGCCACCTGATCCTCTGCCAGATGATAGAGATAAAACCCCCCCTGACTCTTGCTGCCCCGCTGCTCACCGAGCGGCCAGCCGCTGCCGTGCAGCACCCGGCCGGGATGAGACTGGCCAGCCGGCACCTGCCACAGCTCCTTGAAGCCGATGGCATAGTGCTGAGGTTGGTGTTGCGGTTGGGCGGCGTTTTCCAGCGTGAACAGGGCGATCAACTGTTTGCCGAGGTGGCCGCGGGCCCCCTCGGCAAACAGGGTGTAGCGGCCATACAGTGCCATACCGGGCACGTGATCCGCCTTGGGATTGCCCGCTTTGTCGAGACCCAGATCGCCGGTCACCACCCCTCTTATCCTGTTCGCTTCCACGATGAGTTCGCTCGCCGCGAAGCCGGGGTAGATCTCGACCCCGAGCGCCTCGGCCTCCCGGGCGAGCCAGCGGCAGAGGTTGCCGAGGCTGATGATGTGGCAGCCGTCGTTGTGCATGCGCGGTGGCACCGCCCAGTTGGGCAGTTGCAGGGCGCGGTTGTCGCTTTGCAGCAGATGGACCTGATCATCCGTGACCGGGACGCCGAGCGGCGCCTCTTGCCAGCGATCCGGCAACAGCTCCTTGAGGGCGACGGGATCGAGCAGGGCGCCGGAGAGCAGATGGGCGCCCACTTCCGCCCCCTTTTCCAGCAGGCAGACCGAGAGATCCGGGGCCTGCTGCTTCAATGCGATGGCGGCACTGAGGCCAGCCGGGCCGCCACCGACGATGACGACATCAAATTCCATTGCTTCGCGTTCCATCTTGCCTCTGCGCTCGACTTGGCCTAGGGTAGTGCTGGTAGTTTACGTAAACGTAAACCATTTTGTCAGCATAAAAGTGTGAGAGTGCAAAATGGATTCACTCAACCGATACGAGGGATGACCGCCATGAAGCTGCTGGTCGCAGTCAAACGGGTCGTTGATTACAACGTCAGGATCCGGGTCAAGAGCGATGGCTCCGATGTGGAGCTCGCCAATGTGAAGATGGGCATGAACCCGTTTTGTGAAATCGCGGTGGAGGAGGGGGTCAGGCTGCGCGAAGCCGGGGTGGCGAGCGAGCTGGTGGTGGTGACCTTTGGCCCGGAGGCCGCGGCCGAACAGCTGCGTCACGCCCTGGCGCTGGGGGCGGATCGGGCGCTGCACTATGTTACCGATGAGACTTTGACCCCACTCACCGTGGCCCGCGCCCTGCAACAGGTGTGCGAGCAGGAGCAGCCCAGCCTGGTGCTGCTCGGCAAGCAGTCCATCGACTCTGACAACAACCAGGTGGGTCAGATGCTCTCGGCCCTGTGCGACTGGCCGCTCGCCACCTTCGCCTCCGCCGTCAGGCTGGTGGAGGGAGAGTTGCAGGTGACCCGCGAGATTGACGGCGGCCTCGAGACCCTTGGCATGCCGCTGCCGGCGGTGGTGACCGTGGATCTGCGCCTCAACGAACCGCGTTTTGCCTCGCTGCCCAACATCATGAAGGCCAAGCGCAAGCCGCTCGAGAGCGCGTCCTTTGCCGACCTCGGCGTCGAGCCGGCCGGTCAGACTCGGTTGCTCGGGGTGATGGCACCTGCCCCCCGGCGCGCCGGCGTCAGGGTGGGCTCGGTGGACGAGCTGCTGGACAGGCTCAAGCACGAAGCCAAGGTGATCCCATGAGCGTATTGAGGGGCACGGCCTATCCCGCGGGCCAACTGGTTGCCGCCAGCGAGCGCGTTGGCGAACGGACAGGAACATCAACGGACGACATCAAGGTGCTGCCATGAGCGTACTCATCATTGCCGAACATCATCAGGGCCAGCTGGCGGACAGCGCCGCCCGTCTGGTCACGGCGGCGACTCAGCTGGGCGCCGAGGTTCACCTGCTGCTGCTGGGTCAGGGTCTGGCGGAGGCGGGCGAGCAGGCGGCCTCCTTGCAGGGGGTCAACCGGGTGCTGCTGGCCGAGCACCCCATGTTGGCGGAAGGGCTCAATGACGGGCTCGATCGACTGCTGGCCCCCGTGGTGCGGGACTATCAGCACTGCCTGATGGCGGCGAGCAGTCACGGCAAGGATCTGCTGCCGCGGGTGGCGGCCAGGCTGGGGGTGGAGATGATCTCCGAGGTGACGGGCATAGAGGGGCCCGATACCTTCCTGCGCCCCCTCTATGCGGGCAACGCCATTGCCAGGGTGGCGAGCACGGCGCCCGTCAAGGTGCTCAGCATACGGGCATCGGCCTTCCCAGGCGCCGAGAGCGGGGGGGCTGAGGCCAGGGTAGAGCACCTTCCCGTCCCCGAGCTGGCGTGCCGGACCCGGCTCATCGAGCGGCGCGCGGTGCGATCCGCACGGCCCGAGCTTGGCGCGGCGCGGGTGGTGGTCTCGGGCGGGCGGGCGCTCGGCTCCAAGGCGCAGTTTGCCCTCATCGAGGCGCTGGCCGACAAGCTCGGCGGGGCTGTGGGTGCCTCGCGGGCCGCGGTGGACGCAGGCTTTGTGGCCAACGATCTGCAGGTGGGCCAGACCGGCAAGATAGTGGCCCCGGAGCTCTACATCGCCATCGGCATCTCGGGGGCCATTCAACACCTGGCGGGGATGAAGGAGTCCAAGGTGATCGTCGCCATCAACAAGGACTCGGAAGCCCCCATCTTCCAGGTGGCGGATTACGGCCTGGTGGGGGATCTCTTCACCCTGCTGCCGGAGCTCACCGCCAAGCTGTAAATGTGCCAAAAAGGGGCGCAGAAAGCCGTCTGTGCTGTCTCGCCCCCGTTTCCATGCATGTTCGCTGCAAGCCCTGGCCCGTTCAGGGCTTTTTCCATGGCGGGGGCGTCGGCCATGGGGGCAAAAGGTTGCGCTGGATCCCAAAAAGCCTTTGCCCCCACGGGGGCCTGTCGTGTAAAAACGTTCGAGTCATCGATCACTCTCATCCACTCACGGAAAGCGTCATGAGCAAACAGATTTACAACTTCTGCGCCGGCCCCGCCATGTTGCCGGTTGAAGTCATGGAGCGCGCCCAGCGCGAATTTTGTAATTTCCAGGGGCTGGGAGCCTCGGTCATGGAGCTGTCCCATCGCGGCAAGCCCTATATGGCGGTCGCCGAGAAGGCCGAAGCCGATCTGCGGGATCTGCTGGCGGTACCGGACAACTACAAGGTGTTGTTCATGCACGGCGGCGGTCGCGGCCAGTTCTCTGCCGTGCCCATGAACCTGCTGGGTGGCGCCAACAAGAAGGCGGATTACCTGGTGACCGGCGTCTGGGCCCAGAGCGCCGTGGATGAGGCCCAGAAATACGGGGACATCCAGACCTTCCACGGGGTCGCCAAGAACGAGCAGGGGATAAGCCACCTGTTGCCGACCCCGGCGTTTCGTGCCGACGCGGCCTATGTCCACTACTGCCCGAACGAAACCATAGATGGCATCGAGATGTTCGACATCCCGGCCACCGGCGATGTCCCCCTGGTGGCGGATCTCTCCTCCACCATCCTCTCCCGTCCCATCGACGTGAGCCGCTTCGGCATCCTCTACGCCGGTGCCCAGAAGAACATAGGCCCATCGGGCCTGGCCATCGCCATCGTGCGGGACGACCTGCTGAACCAGGCGAGAGCCGACGTGCCCTCGATCTTCGACTACCAGCTCACCGCCAAGAACGACTCCATGTTCAACACCCCGCCCACCTACGCTTGGTATCTGGCCGGCCTGGTGTTCGAGTGGCTGAAAGAGCAGGGTGGGCTCGAGGCGATGGAGGCGCGCAACAAGGCGAAGGCCGATTTCCTCTACGGCTACCTCGACGACTCCAGCTTCTACGGCAACAAGGTGGACGCGGCCTGCCGCTCCCGCATGAACGTGCCGTTCCAGTTGAAAGACGAGGCCCTGGACAAGCAGTTCCTGGCCGAGTCGGAAGCCGCCGGTCTGCTGGCGCTCAAGGGGCACCGCATCGTCGGCGGCATGCGCGCCAGCCTCTACAACGCCATGCCGCTGGAAGGGGTCAAGGCGCTGGTCAGCTTCATGGATGGCTTTGCCAAGCGTCACGGCTGAGGCGTGTTCCCCCAATAGCAATGACGCCGGGGGCTCCCCGGCGTCTGTTTTTCCAGAAGATCCTGACCGCCAGCCTCGTTGCCCCGGTTTTGTGCCACAGACGGTCTTGCCGCGCGGGGCGCGGGCTGTTAACGTCCGGTCAGGTGATTTACTTGAGATCGTACGGGAAGTCTATGAATTCGTTGCGTTTGGAACCCATTTCTAGCGTGGCCGGGGTGGTCAATCTGCCTGGCTCCAAAAGTGTCTCTAACCGTGCCCTGCTGCTGGCAGCCCTGGCACGGGGCACCACCCGGCTCACCAACCTGCTCGACAGCGATGACATCCGCCACATGCTGGCGGCGCTGACCCAGCTCGGGGTCAAGTACAAGCTCTCCGCCGACAAGACGGAGTGCACCGTGCATGGCCTGGGTCGCAGTTTTGCGGTATCGGCGCCGGTCAACCTCTTCCTCGGCAATGCCGGCACCGCCATGCGCCCGCTCTGTGCGGCGCTCTGTCTGGGCTCCGGTGAATACATGCTGGGGGGCGAGCCGCGCATGGAAGAGCGCCCCATCGGTCATCTGGTGGATGCCCTGCGCGAAGCGGGTGCCCATATCCAGTACCTGAAAAAAGATGGCTATCCGCCCCTGGTGGTGGATGCCAAGGGTCTCTGGGGCGGCGACGTGCACGTCGACGGCTCCGTCTCCAGCCAGTTCCTGACGGCGTTTTTGATGGCGGCCCCCATGGCGGCCGGCGACACCCGCATCCACATCAAGGGGGAGCTGGTCTCCAAGCCCTACATCGACATCACCCTGCACATCATGAAGCAGTTCGGGGTGGTCATCGAGCACGACGACTACAAGGTGTTCTACATCAAGGGCAACCAGACCTATGTCAGCCCCGGCGACTTCCTGGTGGAAGGGGACGCCTCCAGTGCCTCCTACTTCCTCGCGGCGGGCGCCATCAAGGGCAAGGTGCGGGTCACCGGCATCGGCAAGCACAGCATCCAGGGGGACATCCACTTCGCCGACGTGCTGGAGAAGATGGGCGCCCGCATCACCTGGGGTGACGACTTCATCGAGGCCGAGCAGGCTCCCCTGCACGGCGTCGACATGGACATGAACCACATCCCGGATGCGGCCATGACCATCGCCGTCGCGGCGCTGTTTGCTAAGGGACCGACCGCCATTCGCAACATCTACAACTGGCGCGTGAAGGAGACCGACCGTCTGCATGCCATGGCGACCGAGCTGCGCAAGCTGGGCGTGGAGGTGGAGGAGGGGCACGACTTCATTACAGTGACGCCGCCGGAGCAGCTCAAGCACGCCGAGATCGATACCTACAACGATCACCGCATCGCCATGTGCTTCTCCCTGGTGGCGCTGTCCGATACCGCGGTCACCATCAATGATCCGGGTTGTACCTCCAAGACCTTCCCGGACTACTTCGCCAAGCTGGCCAGCATCAGCCAGGCCTGAGCCCGTCGGGCCCGCCTTGTGCGGGCCCGTTCGTTTCTGCCTCCCATCTTCTTCCCGGTTTGTCAACGCCCCTTAGCAGCATTATCCAAACTTGCAAGGTGTGGTAATAAAATTCCTTTCCAAAGAATGTAATTTTCTATTTACACCGTCCCGGTCGCGGGCTAGATTGAAGTTTCTTCATCGCAGTCATTTAGCAGGAAACTTGGTCATGCAGCATCAAACCGACGACGTTCGTATCAGTGAAATCAAAGAGTTATTGCCCCCGGTTGCGGTGCTTGAGAAGTTTCCGGCGACCGAGACTGCATCAAATACCGTCTTTGAATCCCGTCAGGCCATCCACAACATCCTGGCCGGTGACGATCAGCGCCTGCTGGTGGTGATAGGTCCCTGCTCCATCCACGATCCGGTCGCCGCCCTGGAATACGGCAAGCGCCTCAAGACTTTGCGCGACGAGCTCAAGGGCCAGCTGGAGATCGTGATGCGGGTCTACTTCGAGAAGCCGCGCACCACGGTCGGCTGGAAGGGGCTGATCAACGATCCCTACCTCGACAACAGCTGCCAGATCAACGACGGCCTGCGCCTGGGTCGCAAGCTCTTGCTGGATCTCAACGACATGGGGCTGCCGACCGCCTCCGAGTTCCTCGACATGATCACCCCGCAATACGTGGCGGATCTGATGAGCTGGGGCGCCATCGGTGCCCGTACCACCGAATCCCAGGTGCACCGCGAGCTGGCCTCCGGCCTCTCCTGCCCGGTGGGCTTCAAGAACGGTACCGACGGCACCATCAAGGTGGCCATCGATGCCATCGGCGCCGCCAGCGCCCCGCACCACTTCCTGTCGGTGACCAAGTACGGTCACTCCGCCATCGTCTCGACCGCCGGCAACCCGGATTGTCACATCATATTGCGCGGCGGCCGCGAGCCGAACTACAGCGCCGCCCACGTGGATGAGGTGGTGAAGGGGCTGGACAAGGCCGGTCTGCCCCAGAAGGTGATGATCGATTTCAGCCATGCCAACAGCAGCAAGCAGTTCAAGAACCAGATGTTGGTGGCCGAGGACGTCGCCGGTCAGCTGCGTGCCGGCAGCAAGGCGGTGTTCGGTGTCATGGTGGAGAGCCACCTGGTGGAAGGTCGTCAGGATCTGGTGGAAGGGTGTGAGCTCACCTTCGGCCAGAGCATCACGGATGCCTGCATCGGCTGGGCCGATACCGAGGTGCTGCTGCGCAATCTGGCGGACGCCGTGGCCACCCGAAACGCCCTCTGAGGCAAGGGCGGGGATGCCCGCTCACGGCAATAAAAAAGCGCGACCCCAGGGTCGCGCTTTTTGTTGGCTCAGAAAGAGAGGGCCTACTTGGCCCGCTCCTGATGACCGCGCAGGCGGATGTTGATCATCTCCACCACCAGCGAGAAGGCCATGGCGAAGTAGATGTAACCCTTCGGAATGTGCAAGTCCAACCCCTCGGCCATCAGGGCGACCCCGACCAGGATCAGGAAGGAGAGGGCCAGCATCTTGATGGTGGGGTGGGTGTCGACGAAGTCACCGATGGCCTTGGCGGCAAACATCATGACGCCGACGGCGATGACGATGGCCAGTACCATGACGGGCACGTGATCCGCCATGCCGACCGCTGTGATGACGGAGTCCAAGCTGAAGATGATGTCGAGGATGGCGATCTGCACCAGTGTCGACATGAAGCCGACGGTCTTGCTCACTGTCCCTGGCTCCTCGGCGGCGCCCTCCAGGCTCTGGTGGATCTCGTGGGTGCTCTTGGCGATGAGGAACAGGCCCCCCACCAGCAGGATCAGATCCCGGCCGGAGATGGCTTCATTCAGCACGCTGAACAGCGGTTCGGTGAGACGCATCACCCAGGCCAAGGAGAGCAGCAGCAGGATGCGGGTGCCCATGGCAAGCCCCAGCCCCAGGATCCGCGCCTTCTGGCGCTGAGCCTCCGGCAGACGCCCCACCAGGATGGAGATAAAGATGATGTTGTCGATGCCCAGCACGATCTCGAGCAGGGTCAGGGTGGCGAGCGCTACCCAGGCTGAGGGGTCAGCAATCCATTCCAGCATGATTGAACCTTGGTTGAAAAATTTGAAGCAGCGCATTCTAGCAGGGGGTTATGGCTTGTCCCAGTGGCGGGAAAAGATAAAAATGGCAGCCATCCAACGGGAGGAAAACATGTTTCGATTAGGGCTCATCATCAACCCCATCGCCGGCATCGGCGGTGCCGTCGGTCTCAAGGGCAGCGACGGCATGGTGGCCGAGGCGCTGGCACGCGGTGCCACCCCCAAGGCCCGGGAGCGGGCCCGCCAGGCCCTCTTGCCCCTGTGCGAGCTGTCCACGCCGTTCGAGCTGCTGACGGTGGCCGGGGAGATGGGGGAGCGGCTTGCCGCCGAGCTGGGGCTGCCTCATAGCATCGTCTACCAGCCAGCCGGGGCCCAGACGTGCGCCGAGGACACCCGGGCAGCCGCCTTGGCTCTGCGGGAAGCGGGGGTGGATCTGCTGCTGTTCGCCGGTGGCGACGGCACCGCCCGTGACATCTGCGCGGCGGTGGGGGAGTCCTGCCATGTGCTCGGCATCCCGGCGGGGTGCAAGATCCACTCCGGGGTCTACGGCGTGACCCCGGCGGCGAGCGGCCGGGTGGCGGCGCGGATGATAGCGGGCGAGCTCCTGAGTCTGGTGGATGCGGAGGTGATGGACATTGATGAGGAGGCGTTTCGGGCGGGCAAGGTGCGCGCCCGCCACTACGGCCAGCTGCTGGTGCCCGGGGATCTGCGCTACGTCCAGGCGGTCAAGCAGGGCGGCAAGGAGTCCGAGGAGCTGGTGCTCGCCGATCTCGCCGCCGGTGTGGTGGAGCAGATGGAGCCCGATACTCTCTATCTGATGGGGTCGGGGAGCACGGTGGCCGCCTGCATGGCCGAGCTGGGTCTCGAAAATACCTTGCTCGGTGTGGATCTGGTGGAAAATGGCCAACTTATCGGGCAGGATCTCTCCGCCGCCGAGATCCTGACCCGGATCCGCGGCCGTCGCTGCCGCCTGATCATCACCCTGATCGGTGGCCAGGGACATCTGTTCGGGCGCGGAAATCAGCAATTGAGTCCAGAGGTGATCCGGGCCGTCGGGCGAGACCATATCCAGGTGCTCGCCACCAAGTCCAAGCTGGCGGCGCTCGAGGGCCGTCCGCTGCTGGTGGATACCGACGATCCGGCACTGAACCGGTCGTTGAGTGGTTATCTGCGTATAACCACCGGATACAAGGATCAGGTCATCTACCCGGTGGCCAACCCGGAATAGGACATCAAGGATGCGGCTGGCCTGGCGCCAGAGAGCCGCGATCAACCGGATCGCGGTTCCACTCCCCCGAATTTTTTGCCGGCAATCCCGGAAATGAGGCTGCGTTAAATGACGATTCACGATTTTGAACACAAGTTGTTGGGACTGATCGACGCCATGGTCGCCACGGCCAGCGAGGACGAGCTGTTTGCGGGCGGCTACCTGCGGGGTCATATCTCGCTGGCGGTGGCGCGCGCCGAGCTGGAGGGCAAGACGCTAGTGCGGGACG
Source organism: Aeromonas media (assembly GCF_020423125.1). NCBI lineage: Bacteria > Pseudomonadati > Pseudomonadota > Gammaproteobacteria > Aeromonadales > Aeromonadaceae > Aeromonas > Aeromonas media. The sequence goes on along the minus strand of NZ_CP075564.1, from coordinate 2,572,715 downwards.
TAAAGAGCTATGTGCTACGCAGCCTGAACGAGGCCATCTTGCAGGGGGAGCTCTCCGAGCAGGACGAGGTGCTGGTGCAGGAGATGTGGAAGCGTCTGCAGCAGCAGGCGGAAGCTTGAGCCCTTTCGCAATTCAAACAGAAGTTTAAGTAATCTGCTTCCCTGAGTGTTATCAAAAGGTTAATAATGAGGCTCGCCTTTTGTTTCAGGGATTAAACTATGGCCTCCTCCTCACGCATTGCCACCAAACTGCCGCTCGAGATGCTCTATCACTGGGAGCGGCAGTGTCCCGACCGGATCTATCTTCGCCAGACCATCCACCGCGAATACGTCGACTTCACCTGGGGTGAGGTCGCCGACGAGGCGCGGCGCATGGTGACGGCACTGCGTGCCTTGGGACTGGTTGCCGGTGACAAGGTGGCGCTGCTTTCCAAGAACTGCGCAGAGTGGTTCATCGCCGATCTGGCCATGCAGATGGGGCAGTACGTGAGCGTGCCCATCTACCCGACCGCCAACGTCGATACCATCGAATACGTGCTGCGCCACAGCGAGGCCAAGGCGATCTTCGTTGGCAAGCTGGACGACTGGAAGAGCCAGGAGGCGGGGGTGCCCGCCGATCTGTTGCGCATCGCCCTGCCGTACGACACCATGCCGGCTGCCCACCAGTGGGATGCGCTGCTCGATGCCCATGACCCCATCCCGGACAGCCCGGTGCAGGCGCCGGACGCCCTGCTGAGTCTGGTCTACACCTCAGGCAGTACCGGCAAGCCCAAGGGCGCCATGCTGAGCGTGGAGCGCTACGCCTGGTCCTGCGAGAAGCTGGTGGAGGCGGTCTCCCTGACGGCGGCAGATCGCGGCTTCTCCTACCTGCCGCTCGCCCACATCACGGAGCGAGTCTACATCTACGGCGGCAGCCTGTTCAGCGGCGCCACCATCGCCTTCCCCGAGTCCCTCGATACCTTCATCGAGGACGTCAAGCGCTGCCGGCCTACCGTTTTCATCTCGGTGCCGCGGCTGTGGGCCATGTTCCGTATCAAGATCCACGAGAAGCTGCCCCAGAAAAAGCTGGCGCTGCTGCTCAAGATCCCGCTCATCTCCGGTCTGGTTAAAAGCAAGTTGCAGAAGGGGTTGGGGCTGGATCAGGCGCGGGTACTGGGCTGTGGCTCGGCCCCGGTGGCCCCGGCACTGCTCGAGTGGTATCACAGCATCGGCATCGAGATCACCGAGGCCTGGGGCATGACCGAGAACCACGCCTACTCCACCCTCAACTACCCCTTCCGGGCGGACAAGATCGGGACCGTCGGCAAGGCCGGGCCCGGGGTGACCATCAAGATCTCCGAGGAGGGAGAGATCCTCTGCCGCTGCGACGGCATGATGCTGGGCTACTACAAGGATCCCGAGCACAGCGCGGAGGCCATCGACGCCGACGGCTGGCTGCACACCGGTGACATGGGCAAGCTGGACCGGGAGGGCTACCTCACCATCACAGGGCGCATGAAGGACGTGTTCAAGACCGCCAAGGGCAAGTACGTGGCGCCGGTGCCCATCGAGGGGCTCTTGGGGCAGGAACCCATCATAGAGCAGTTGTGCGTCATTGGTTATGGCATGCCGCAGCCGGTTGCCCTGGTGCAATTGGCCGAGAGTGCCATGAAGGGGGACAAGGCCGGGGTCGACGCCCAGCTGGAGGCTGCCCTGACCCGGGTCAACGGCCAACTCGAGTCCCATGCCCGCCTGCGTGGCATCCTGGTGGTCAAGAGCCCCTGGAACATCGAGAACGGGGTGCTGACCCCCACCATGAAGATCCGCCGCCATCTGCTGGAGCAGAAATACGCAGACATCGGGGAGCGCTGGTCCGGTGTCCAGCGTATCATCTGGGAGTCCTGACAAGGGCGAGCGGAGTCTTGAACACAAATGCAAAGAGGGGAGCCAGTGGCTCCCCTTCGTCATTGCAGGCAACGGTAGTTCAGACCGCCTGGTACTCCAGCTCCACCCGCCCCAGCGCTTTGAGGGTTGACTGGGCTGAATCCCGCTGGCTGATCTGGCCATCCTTGCTCTCCAGCAGCACGGCGCGGCGCACCGAGGCGAGATCCTCGCCACCCAGCACCGCATGGGCGCAGGCCATCTGCATCGGGGGAAGGCTTGGGTTGAAGGCGGCGTTCTCGGCGTAGCGGCCACAGAAGATGCGGCCATCGGCAAATTGCAGTGCCACAGCGGCATAGCCCTGACTGTAGGGAGCATAGCTCTGGCGGGCGGCGGCCAGCGCGGCCTGCCACAGGGGGTCGTCGCTCTCGAGCACCAGCTCGTCGTGGGCCTGGGGGCTCATCAGGGCATCGGTGATGTCGAGATCGGCGGGGCCGAAGGAGTGAGGCAGGAAGGACTGCAGCTCGCTCAAGTCATCCGGCAGGGAGACCTTCAGGGTCTTGGCGGTGCTCAGCTCGTTCATGAACTGGCGGCAGTGACCGCACGGAGTGTAGTTGACGGTGATCTCGCTGATCCCGGTCTCGCCGCCCAGCCAGGCGTTGGAGATGGCGGACTGCTCGGCGTGCACCGAGTGGAACAGCCCCTGGCCCGCAAACTCCATGTTGGCGCCAAAATACCAGCTGCCGCTCAGGCCGCAGGCGATGGCGCCGACGAAGAACCTGGAGATGGGGGCGACCGAGCAGGCGGCCGCCAGCGGCAGCAGGGCCAGGCGCAGGGCCCGATCGTCGAGCCCGGTGGCGGCTTTCAGGGTCGCCACTTGCTCAGGGGTAAAACGGGCCTGGAAATCGTCCCCCAGCATGGGCAGCAAGGCAGCCTGGAGCGGGGCGGAAAGGGTCTCGAATGGCTTGGCAAAGCGGGGATGCATACTGTGTCCTCAAAGGCCAATTGGGGGGCCATTGTAGGGAGCAAGCGCGGCTAAATGTGTGAGCGCGCTCACGCCTTGATGGGCAAAGGGGCGGGGATGGTAAAGGAAACGTTTGTCTTTCGCAATCTGTGCGCTTGCTCGCAGCACGGGAGGCGTAGCAGGGCTGCCTGAGTATGGTTGGACGCCAAGATCGCGCCCCAGCCATAACCGTCAGGGGCGGCTATGGCTGGGCGCTGTGGGGATCAGGTCAGCCAGTGATAGAGGGCAAACAGCAGGGGGGCGGCGGCGGCGGTCAGCACGCCGCATACCACCATGGCCAGCGACGAGAAGGCCCCCTGGGTGACTCCCTGCTCGGCGGAGGCGGCGGTGCCAATGGCGTGGGCACAGGCCCCCATGGCGAGCCCCTGGGCCTCGGGGTCGGTCACTCGCATCAGCCTGAGCAGGGGATAGCCTACCAGGGCCCCCAGTATCCCCACCACCACCACCACGGCGGCGGCGATGGCGGGAATGCCGCCGAGGGACTGGCTGACGCTCATGGCGAGCGGGGTGGTGATGGACTTGGTGGCGATGGAGGCCAGCAGCGCCGGATCCGCCCCCATCAGGTGGCCCACCACCAAGGTGGTACAGACCGAGATGAGCACCGAGGTGAGGGTGCAGATGACGATGGGCTTGAGCTTGTCCCGGATCTGGCGGGCCTGTTGGTAGAGGGGCAGCGCCAGCGCTACCACGGCGGGCTCCAGCAAGGCGGTGATGGGGGCGGTACCGTGCTGGTACTGATCCAGCGGCAGATCCAGCCAGAGCAGCAGACCTATGATGACGGCGGTGGGGATCAGCACCGGGTTGATGACGGGCCAGGGTAGGCGGCGGTAGAGGGACCGGGTCATGAAATAGAGTGCCAGGGTCAGGGGCAGGGCAAACCAGAACATCATTGTCTGTTCATCCTCTGATAGAGATGGCCGACGGTGGCGAGGATCAGCACTATGCCGAGCACGACGCAGAGCATGATGAGGCCAAACGACTGGCGCAGGGGCTCGAGCCAGGCCACGAGGCCGACGGCGACCGGCACGAACAGCACCCCCATGTGGCGTAGCAGCAGGCCGCCCCCCTGCTCGACCCAGGAGAAGCGGATGAGCTGCAGGGAGAGCAGCACGAACAGCAGCAGCATGCCGAGGATGCTGCCGGGGAAGGTGAAGGGCAGCAGGGCCGCCAGGGCCTTGCCTGCCAGCAGGCAGGCGATGATGACCAGAAAATCACGAAGGTAGCGCAAGGCGCGTTGCAACAACACGGGGGCCTCATCTTGGCAACTGTGAGCGAGGTCGCAGTTTAACAGGCACGGGGGGGATGGAACAGGGTCAACTGACCCGCAGGGGATACAATGGCCACTCGCGTTTTTCCCATCACACGCAGGAGATCCCATGTCTTCCCCCTCTTTTCTGACCAGGTTGCGCCAGCTGCCCGCCGATCCCGCCCTGCCTCCCCACCTGCTGCAAACCCGCCAGTGGGACGGCCCCCTGTGCCGGGTGAGGCTGGACAACAGGGGGTCCAGCCCCGAGGCCGTTCGCCACTGGCGGCTGTTTGAGGGGGATCTCGGTCTTGCTCCCGACGCGGCCATCTACGGAGAGGGGTTCCAGATGCTGGCCCAGACCATGGGCAGCTGGCAGGCCCCCGAGCCGGTGGGCCGCTGCCCCGACGCCAGCGTCTATCGCATCACGGACGACGACGGCTATCACACCGTGCACAACCTGCTGCTGGTGGCCTGCGAGGGGGGCTGGCTGTTGCTGGCGTTCGCGAGCTGTCAGCGCTTTGGCGGGGAGTTTCGCCTCTACCCGGACAGGCGCCTCGAGATAGTGATGAACGCCGAAGGGCGCACCCTGGCCCCCGGCCAGCACTGGCAGAGCGAGGCGCTGATCTGCCTGGAGGGGCCGGACAGGGAGGCCCTGCTGGGGTCGCTGGCGGACTATATCGAGGCCGAACACCCGTCGCTGGTGAACGAGGTGCCCGCACGCCCGAGTGGCTGGTGCTCCTGGTATCACTACTATGCGGACGTGAGCGCCGCCGACATTCGCGAGAACCTGGCGGTGCGGGCGATGCGCTTCCCGGCCCTGCGCTACGTGCAGATAGACGACGGCTATCAGGCGAAGATGGGGGACTGGCTCACCCCTTCCCCCAAGTTCGAGCAGGGGGTGGCAACCCTGGCCGGGGAGATCCGCGCCGCCGGCTGCGAACCCGCACTCTGGGTCGCCCCCTTTATCGCCGAGCCCGGCTCGCAAGTGTTCCAGCAGCACCCGGAGTGGTTCGTGAAGGGGGAAGATGGCCTGCCGCTGCCCTCGGAGCGGGTCACCTACGGCGGCTGGCGCTGCACCCCCTGGTATGTGCTGGACGGCACCCATCCCGAGGTGCAGGCCCACCTCGAGCAGGTGTTTCGCACCCTGCGCGAGCAGTGGGGCATTCACTACTTCAAGCTCGATGCGAACTTCTGGGGCGCCATCCACGGCGGCCGCTTCCACGACCCGGCCGCCACCCGGGTGGAGGCCTATAGACGCGGCATGGCCGCCATCCTGCGCGGTGCCGGGGAGGGGGCCTTCCTGCTCGGCTGCAACGCCCCTATCTGGCCGAGCCTCGGCCTGGTGCACGGCATGCGGGTGAGCGATGACGTGGAGCGCCAGGGCCGGCGTTTTCGCCAGATAGCGCGGGAAGCCTTCTGCCGCGCCTGGCAAAACGACCGGCTCTGGGCGCTGGATCCCGACTGCGTCTGCCTGCGGGATATCCCGGGCCAGCACGCCAGCCGCGCCGAGTACGACTTCCACCTGGCCGCCCTGGTGGCGAGCGGTGGCATGGTGCTGGCGGGGGACAGGCTGCAGGATCTGGATGAGGTGCAGGGGGCGCACCTTGGCAAGCTGCTGGCCCTGTGCGCGGCGCGCACCCCAGCAGCCCGTTTCGATGACATGGGGTTCAGCCGTGGTCGGGTGGCGCTGCCCGGGGGCGGCGAGCTGCTCTGCCTGTTCAACTGGGACGAGCAAGCCACAGAGATGGCGCTGCCGGCGGGGGGGACGGATTTCTGGAGTGAGGCCCCCCTGGCAGAGACGCTGGTGCTAGAGGGGGGCCAGGGGGCGGTGATCCGCTACTACTGAATGTTGCACTCAGCAAAAAGGCTCCCTCGGGAGCCTTTCTATCGGGTGGGGTTGACCCCTAGAAGTGCCACTCCATCCCGATGGCGTAGTTGGCGGAGCCATAACCCGGGATCTCGTTGCTGGAGGCGAGCGCCTTTAGGGTCAGGCGGGCGCTGAGGGGAATGCCGAACCCCATGCCGATGGCGACCTCGTCGCTCTGATCACCCATCATGTCGACCCGCAGGGTGCGATAGAGGGAGAGATCCTGGCTCATCTGGGCATAGATCTGGGACGATTTGTTGTAGAGCTGGCCGAAGATCTCCATCTGGAAGCCGTTCTGCGGCGTGATGGCCAAGGGAATACCGGCGAAGCGATAGAGGTCCGAGTGGTTGAAATAGCTGTTGGTGATCTGGGGGGTGAAGTCGGTCTGCTGATAGAGGGTGCTGAAGTTGCGCTCGATGAGCTGATAGGTCTGCTCCGGCAGACGCAGCAGATAGTCCGGCACTTCAAAACGCACCCCGGCCAGGGTGGTCTGGGGCAGCAAGGCACAGGCGACAAGGGTGAGAGCAGACAGTGCTGAACGCATAAAACGAGAGATCCCCAACAGTCGAGGCGCGGCATCCATGCCGGCAGCGCATGTAATTATCAAACTATCAGGAGCTTGGCTCCCCTGCTCATTATGTCGCGGACGCGGGGAGCTTACCGGGTTTTAAGTGTGAAACGCCTCACATCTCATAGATCTTCCAGGTAGCGATAGAGACTCTTCAGGATCGCAAAGTTCCGTTCGTTACTCTGATTCTGCTCCGCCAGCGCCTCGAGACGGGGCACATAGTCCGGCAGACGGCGGCTGAAGTAGTCGCTGCAGTGCAGGCGCCAGCGCTTCTGCTCCGCTTCGCTCAAGGTGTGGGGCCAGTTGCGGGCGCGGTAGCGGAACAGCATTTCCGGCAGGCGCGGATCACTGAAGGCAAACTCCCGCTCCCCCAGCAGATCCGCCGGGGTGGCGCGCACCAGATCCATGGTGGACTTGTCGCCGTGACCGAAGAAACCGGCGTAGAGCTGGGTATCGGGATCGCTGTCATTGCTGCCGGCAAACTCCTGATTGAACACCTCCACCAGTTTCTCCCGCACCTCGGGATGGGCTCGCAGCAGATCCAGGCTCTTGCGACACTGCTCCCGGTCTATGCCAAGCTGGTCGGCCCGCTCCGGGGTCAGGGTGGCGGCCGGCGCCAGCACCGGGCACTTGTTGATGTGCACCAGTTTCACCGGAATGGCCGCGAGATCTCCCAGATCCTCTTTTTTGGTATAGAGGCGCTCGCGGATCTCCTCGCTCGTGAGCTCGATGAGCGGGGTGGGGTCGCGGGTCAAGTCCACCATGATCACCGCATTCTGGTTGCTGGGGTGCCAGGCGAGTGGCGAGACCCAGCTTGCGCACCCCTGCCAGGGGGAGAACATGCCGGAGACGTGCACCAGGGGCTTCATGCTCACCACGTCGATCAGCGCCTTCACCTTGTTCTTGTTGCGCAGGGCAAACAGGTAGTCAAACAGCTTGGGCTGGGCTTTTTTCACCAGTTTGGCCATCTCTATGGTGGCCAAGACGTCCGAGAGCGCATCGTGGGCGTTGGCGTGGGCCACGCCGTTGGCCACCGTCAGCTTCTCAAGCCGAAAGCTCGGCTTGCCCTCGTCGTCCTGGGCCCACTCTATCCCCTCCGGACGCAGGGCATAGCAGGCCCGCAGCATGTCGAGGATGTCCCAGCGGGAGTTGCCGTTTTGCCAGCTGTAGGCATAGGGGTCGTAGAAGTTGCGATAGAGGGTGTAGCGGGTCACCTCGTCATCGAAGCGGATGCTGTTGTAGCCCAGCACGCAGGTGTTCGGGGTGGCGAACTGCTCGTGGATCTGGCGAATGAAGTCCGCCTCGCAGAGCCCGTCCTTCATCGCCTTTTGTGGCGTGATGCCGGTAATCAGGCACGCCTCCGGCTCCGGCAGGTAATCCGCGGGCGGCTTGCAATAGACAACTAATGGCTCGCCGATGATGTTGAAGTCGGTGTCGGTGCGAATGCCCGCAAACTGCGACGGCCTGTCCCTGGCGGGGCTGATGCCGAAGGTCTCGTAATCGTGGAAGTAGAAGGTGGGCTCGCTGCCGGGCTGTGCTGTTTTGCTCATGTTGCTCGAGGTGAGGTGTCCGATGGCGGCGCCATGGCGCCTGGGTGGGCGGTGCCATGCACCGCAGTTGCCAGCATGGTAAACCATAGCGCAGGCAGAGCGAAGCCCGGGCGCCCTGGCTGCCGGTTTATTAAACGCTCAAAGGGGGCGGCTCAGGGGGCTGTACAGGATTGCGGCTGGATGGGGGCTTATCGGACCGTACCCGGGGGCAGGGGCATCAGGGTGTGCAGATCCAGCAGGGTGAAGAAGCCGCCTTCGTCGGGATACCAGCCGCCGGTGTCTATGTAGTAGACGTTGCCAAGGCGGGCCGGGCGGCCCACCGGGGTGTGGCCCACCACCAGGGCGACGAGATCCTCGACACCGCTCTCATCCAGCCGCTCGATGCGGCGCCTTGACCAGAGGCAGACGTTCTTGATGGCGCGAAGCCTACCGCCGCTTACCCCCGCATCCAGTTGGTCCAGCAGCCCCTGCCAGGAAGAAAAGGGGCAATCGGCGTGGAGCAGCCCGACCGGGCCGGCCGGAGTGGCCACCTCGATGGCGATAGGCAGAGTGCGGTAGTGGGCGGCGAACGCCCCCTGCTCGTCCGGGGTCAGCTGCTGAAACCAGCCGCCGCCGTTCTGGATCCAGTTCTCCCTATCGCAGCTCTCGTAGCGGCAGACGTAGTCATCGTGATTGCCACAGACCGGGTGAAACCAGGGCTTGGCCAGCCACTCGAGCGCGGCTGTGCAGTCGGGGCCGCGATCCGTCAGATCCCCCACGGAGAAGAGGCGATCCCGAGCGGGGTCGAATCCCGCCTGCTCCAGCGCCCCTTGCAGCAGCGAAAAGTAGCCGTGGATATCGCCGACGGCGAGATCCCGCCCCAGAGGATTGCGGGAGAAGCGTCTGATCAGCGGGGACGGGTTCATGTCGATCTCCTTGCCCGTGCCGACGGGCGGCTTGTTCGCTTTTGTCTGGCTGTACATAAGGTTACAGAAGAAAGATGGCGGCCTCGCGGGGGCTGGTAAATCATATGACAGCATGCATGAAAAGGGGGCTCAGTGGCGAGCTCTTCCCGCCTTGCCCTTTCATGTGCAGGTGCCACGGGGGCCTTGTTCGCCGTCCCATGGCAGCGTCGTCATCTCGCTTTTTGACAGGAATCTTGAATGCGGCGTCAGCTGTTGATCTGGATAGGCCCCCTGTGCAGCCTGCTGCTGCTGGGGGCGGCCTTGACCGTCCTCTATCATTTGACCCACCTGTGGCACTGGCACGACATCCGCCAGGCCATCTGGTCACAACCCTTGCCGCAGTTGGGGGGCGCCCTGCTGCTCACCCTGCTCAGCTATGGCTGCCTCTGCTGCTACGATCTGCTGGCCCTGAAGGTGCTGGACAAAAGCCTGCCCTGGCAGCAGGTGGGGATGACCTCCTTCATCGCCTACACCTTCTCCAACACCCTGGGCTTTGCGCTGCTCACCGGCTCCTCGGTACGCTACCGGCTCTACTCCTCCCTGGGGCTTGGCACCGGGGAGGTGGCCAGGGTAATCCTCTTTTGCTCCATCACCTTCTTCCTCGGTCTGCTGGGCTGGGGAGGCAGTGCCCTGCTGCTGGGGCAGGGGGCGGCCCTGCTGGTGGACTGGCCCCGCTGGGCGACCGGGTTGTTGCAACTGGCGGGGGGCCTGGCCCTGCTGACGGTGCTGGCGTATCTGGTGTGGCCGGGGACCGCCCTGGTCTGGCGCGGGCACCCGCTGTTCCTGCCGCGCATCAGATACCGCCTGCTGCAACTGCTTATCGCCCTGCTCGACTGGATGGCCGCCGCCGCCGTGCTCTATGTGCTGCTGCCATCGGGCAGCGTGCCCTATCCGGTACTGCTCAGTGCCTTCGTGCTCTCCAGCCTGCTCGGGGTGCTGGCCCATGTGCCGGGGGGCATCGGGGTCTTCGAGGCGAGCATGAGCCTGCTGCTCACCCACTATCTGCCGGTGGACAAGCTGCTCGCCTCCCTGCTTATCTACCGCTGCACCTACTACTTCCTGCCCTTCCTCTGTGCCCTGCTGCTGTTCGCAGGTCAGGAGCTGCTGCAACAGCGGGCCCGCCTACACCGGTTGCAGGGAGTGATGATGGCGACCCGGGAGTTTGTGCCCGCCCTGGTGAGCATGGGCACCTTCGCGGCGGGCACCCTGCTGCTCTGCTCCGGGATGATCCCGACCATGAAGGGGCGCATCGAAGCCTTCCTGCAGGTGCTGCCCCTGCACCTGCTGGAGCTCTCCCATGTGCTCGGCAGCGTCAGCGGCGTGTTGCTGCTGTTGCTGGCCCACAGCCTCTACCGCCGTCATGACGGGGCATTCAGGATCACCCAGTGGCTGCTGGGGCTTGGCATGCTGTTCTCCCTGTTCAAGGGGTTTGACTGGGAGTCGGCCCTGCTGCTCGGGGGCTTCTTGCTCATCATCACCCCCTGCCGCCCTCTCTTTTATCGCAAGGGTTCCCTGCTTCACGCCCGCTTCACCCCTTCCTGGCTGATGTCGGTGGGGGCCGTGCTGCTGGGAGCATTGTGGTTGCTGCTCTTCTCCTACCGCCATGTGGAGTACGACCCCTCCCTCTGGCTGCACGTCTCGGCCCACGGGCCCGGGGCCGCCTCCCGCGCCCTGCGCGCCATGGGGAGCGTCATCGGCGTGCTGGCGGTGGTCGGGGTGGCCCATCTGCTGGCTCCCTTGCGCCTCGCCACCGACAAGCCGGATGCCGAGGCGCTCTCCCGTGCCCATGGGCTGGTGATGCGGGCAGGGGGAGGCCACGGCTACCTGGCCCAGCTCAGGGACAAGTCCCTGCTGTTCCACCCAAGCGGCGAGGCCTTCCTCATGTACGGGGCCGAGGGCAGCAGCTGGATAGTGATGGGGGATCCCGTCGGTCAGCCCTCCCTGGTGGAGGAGCTGCTCTGGCAGTTTCGCGAGCGCTGTGACGAGCACGACGTCAGCCCGGTCTTCTACCAGGTGTCGGCCCGTTATCTCCCTGTCTATCTGGATCTCGGGCTCATCCCCTTCAAGCTGGGGGAGGAGGCCATCGTGGATCTGCCGAGCTTCGATCTCGCCGGCAGTCGCCTGCGCAACCTGCGCCAGAGCCACGCCAAGGGCAAGCGGGAAGGGCTGCGCTTCGAGGTGGTGGCCCCCGGTGAGATTGCCCCCCTGCTGCCCGAGTTGAAGGGGATCTCCGACAGCTGGCTGCACAGCAAGCAGGGCAGGGAGAAGGGCTTCTCCGTGGGCAGTTTCGATCCTGCCTACCTCACCCTCAACCCGATGGCGCTGGTGCGGCGGGAGGGACAGATCGTCGGGTTTGCCAACCTCTGGATCAGCGACAACAAGGAGAGCCTCTCCATCGATCTGATGCGCTACAGCCTGGACACGGGGGCGGCGCCGGTCATGGATTTCCTGTTTGTCGAGCTCCTGCTGTGGGGCAAGCAGGAGGGGTATGCCAGCTTCAACCTGGGGATGGCCCCCATGTCAGGCTTCAACGACAACCCCCTCGGCGGTTACTGGGCCCGCCTTGGCAACACCCTGTTCACCCGGGGCAGCCGTTTCTACAACTTCCAGGGATTGCGGCGTTACAAGGAGAAGTTCGGCCCAAGGTGGGAGCCCCGCTACCTGCTCTGTACCGGTCATCTGGTGCTGCCCCGCACCCTGACTCACCTCGTCTCCCTCATCAGTCGCGGCCCCTTCGGGCTCATGAAGAAATAGGAGTTGGCCCATGAGAGCCATGTTGTTGCTGTTGATTTGCTGTTTCGTCTCCTCGTTCACCTTGACGGCGGTGGCCGCCCAGCCGGGCCGGGTCGGCGCGGATCTGGGGCTGGTGGAGTTGCCGGTGGCGCAAGCCTCGTCCGCCCCCATGGTGGTCTTCATGAGCGGGGATGGCGGCTGGGCGGCGCTGGACAAGGGGCTCAGCGCCCAGTTGCAGGCCCACGGCATGCCGGTGGTGGGCTGGAGCTCGCTCTCCTATTACTGGAAGAAGAAGACGCCGGAGCAGGCGACGGCGGATCTGGTGCGCATCCTCACCGAGTACCAGTCCCGTTGGGGGCGTCAGCGCTGGTTGCTGGTGGGCTTCTCCTTTGGCGCCGAGATAGTGCCCTTCGTCATCAATCGTCTGCCGCCAGCCTATCGCGACAGCCTGGCGGGGGCCGTGATGCTCTCCCCCTCGACGGCGTCGGATTTCGAGATCCACGTCAGCGACATGGTGGTGCACGACAAGGGGGGCCGCTATCCCACCCTGCCGGAGGTGACACGCATTCAGACTCTGCCGCTGCTCTGCGTGCAGGGGGCGGAGGACAACTCCCCGGTGAAGCTCTGCCCGCACCTGCAGCAGCAGAATGTCACCACTGTGACCCTGCCGGGATCCCACCACTTCGACGACGACTACGGAGTGCTGTACCGGAGCATCGCCGATCGGCTGCCCTGGGCGGGGGAGGAGCAGGATCACTGAGCTGCCTTGCCCGCCAGGGGAGGCCGACTGAGAGAATCATTCAGCTGTCAATAGAATAAAAAAACGCCAGTCAATTGACTGGCGTTTTTTTATTCTGTGATAAGGCTTTTGATGGCGAGTCAACCGGCCTTAGAGCAGGTCTTCCAGCTGATACTTCTTGAGTAGTTGATCGAAGGTGCCATCGGCCTTGACGCTCTCGATGGCAGCATCGAACTGGCTCTTGAGCTTGTCATCCTTCTTGCGCAGGGCCACCGCCACCCCTTCTCCCAGGATCTTGTCCTGGGTGCCGTTGAACTGGGGACCGACGAAGGCGAACTGCTTGCCCATCTCCTTGTCGAGGAAGCCCACCTTCAACTGCACCATGTTGCCGAAGGTGTAGTCGGCGCGGCCGGACTGCAGATCCAGCATGGGGGACTGGGCATTGACGTAGCGCTTGATCTTGGCCACCTCGCCATAGCGGGCGGTGACGAAGTTGTCCTGGGGGGTGCCCTCCTGCACCGCGATCACCTTGCCCTTGAAGTGGGCCGGATCGTCTGCAAAGTCGGCGGCCTTGTCGCTGCGCCCCACGAAGCGGTTCTGCATCATGTAGTAGACCTGGCTGAAGTCCACTTTCTGGCGCCGCTCGTCGGTGATGTTCATGGAGGACATGATGGCGTCGTACTTGCGCACCTGCAGGCCGGGCAGCAGGGCATCCCAGGGCTGGTTGATCACCTCGCACTCGGTCTTCATGGCCGCGCACAGGGCATAGGCCAGATCGACCTCGAAGCCGCCGAGCTGGCCGTTGCTGTCGACCATCTCGAAGGGGGGATAGGTGGCATCGGTGGCGATCACCAGGGGTTTGGCGGCGGCCTGGCCGGCGGTGGCCAGGGCCATCAGCATCATCAGTGTGTTGAGTTTCATGGTCAGTCCCTTGAAGTGTGGTGTCATTCCTAGCGTGCTAAAGGGTGCCGGCCTCAAGGGCCGACGGCTATCTTGCGATGGGTGAGGGCCGGCAACTGGCTGCGCACCGTGCGCTGTGCCGCCAGATCCAGGGTGGCGATGGCCATGCCCTGACCCTCCTCTACCTGGGCCAGTATCCGGCCCCAGGGATCGATGATCATGCTGTGGCCGAAGGTGCGCCGCCCACCGGGGTGGTGTCCCCCCTGGGCACTGGCGAACACGAAGGCAAGGTTCTCTACCGCCCGGGCCCGCAGCAGCAGCGCCCAGTGCGCGAGCCCGGTGGTGTGGGTGAAGGCCGCGGGCAGGGCGATGAAATCGGGGGCGGGCCCCAGGCGAAACAGCTCAGGGAAGCGCAGGTCGTAGCAGATCCCGAGGCGCAGCACGCCCCAGGGCAGGGGATGGCTCACCACCTCCCGGCCCGGGGTCATGGTCGCGGCCTCGTCATACTGCTCCTGTCCGGTGCAAAAGCCAAACAGGTGCAGCTTGTCGTAGCGGCTTGCGAGCTGCCCTTGGGGGTCGATGAGCAGGCTGCTGTTGTGCATCTTGCCGGGCTCGTGGCTGGCAAGCGGCAATGTGCCGGCCAGGATCCAGACTCCGAGCTCCCGAGCCAGCCTCTGTACCCAGGCAAGCAGGGGGTGATCGCCAACGGGGGCGGCCAGGGCCACCCGCGCCCGCTCGTCAACCGGCATCAGGTAGAAGTATTCGGGCAGCAGGGCCAGCTCGGCCCCCTCGGCCGCGGCCTGACGCAGCAGCGCCTCGGCCTGGGCCAGGTTGTGGTCAAGGTCATCCCCGGAGACCATCTGGAGGACGGCAACGCGCAGTGAATCCATGGTGCCCCCTAGACGCCGCACAGGCGCTCGGCGCCCGCCAGCAGGGTGTCGTCATCCTTGGAGAAGGAGAGACGGATGACTCTTTGATCCGTGCCGTCGTGATAGAAGGCGGAGACCGGAATGGTGGCGACCCCGTGGTCGCGGATGAGCCGCTGCACGAACAGGCTGTCCGGCTCGTCGCTTACCCGCTCGTAGCTTGCCAGCATGAAGAAGCTGCCCGCCGAGGGGAGCAGGGTCAGGCGCGAACCGGCCAGGGCCGTGGCGAGCAGGTCGCGCTTGCGCTGGTAGAAGGCTGCCAGCCCCTGATAGTGGGCCGGTTGCTGCAACAGGTGGGCGAAGCCGTACTGCATGGGGGTGTCGGCGGCGAACATGGCGAACTGGTGCACCTTGCGGATCTCCTCCATCAGGGGGCGGGGCGCCACGCAGTAGCCCACCCGCCAGCCGGTGACGTGGAAGGTCTTGCCGAAGGAGAAGACGGCGACGGCGCGCTCCACCAGCTCCGGATAGCGGATGACGCTCTGGTGCAGAGCGCCGTCGAACACCACGTGCTCGTACACCTCGTCCGAGAGGATCAGGATGTCGGTGCCGCGCACCAGGCGGGCGAGGCGCTCCTGATCCCCTGCCTGCCAGACGGTGCCGGTGGGGTTGTGGGGGGTGTTGAGCACTATCATGCGGGTGCGGGGGGTGATGCGGGCGGCCACCTCGTCCCAGGGAATGGCGAAATCCGGCGCCTTGAGGGCGATCACCACAGGGGTGGCTCCCTGCAACTGGATCATGGGGCGGTAGCTGTCAAACGCCGGCTCGAACATGATCACCTCGTCGCCGGGGTGAACCAGGGCGGTGATGGCGCAGAACAGGGCTTCGCTTGCGCTGGCGGTGATGGTGATCTCCTCGCCCGCATCATAGTGATGGCCGTAGCTGGCTGCAATCTTGGCTACCAGTTGTTCGCGCAGGGCAGGCAGCCCCGTCATGGGGGCGTACTGGTTTTCACCGGCCAGCATGGCCTCGTGGGTCACCCGGATGAGTTCGGGATCGCAGGGGAAGCTCGGCGCCCCCTGGGAGAGGTTGATGCTGGGGTGGCGGGCGGCCAGATCCCCGATCACGGTGAAGATGGTGGTGCCCACCTGGGGCAGTTTGCTGGAAACCTGGGGGATGGACATGGCGCCGTCACCTGCGTGTGTGAAAGAGGTCCCTTTTTAGCCCCCCCAAGGCTTGCCGGACAACGGATTATTCGGCATGGTATGCATGAGTTTTTCTCAAGCATGGAGGCTTGTCATGTTGTCCACCCAGCCGCGTACTCAGTTGCCTCTCTATGGCCTGCAGGTCTTCGAGTGTTCTGCCCGCCATCTGAGTTTTACCCTGGCCGCCGACGAGCTGTGTGTGAGCCAGGGGGCGGTGAGCAAGCAGATCGCCCAGCTGGAGGCGCGCCTGGGCCACCTGCTGTTCGTGCGTGGCACCCGTTGTCTCACCTTGACCCCCGCCGCCGAGCGGCTGCTGCCTTTCGTTCGTGAAGGGCTGGCCCGCATGGGGGAGGGGCTCAGCGCCTTGCAGGCCCTGCCCCACGAGCAGGCGATCAGCATCAAGGTGCCCTCCTGCGCCAGCCGCTGGCTGCTGCGGCGGTTGCAGGCGTTCGAGGGGGAGGCGGTGGAGGTGCGTGGCAGCCACAGCCATGGCATCGACTTCTCCCGGGAGCCCTTCGATCTCGCCATCGTCTACCAGCCCTGTCTGGGGCGTTATCCCCACAGCCAGCCCCTGTTTCGGGAACGGCTGACCCCGGTCTGCGCCCCGGCGTTTGCTGCCAAGCATCGACTGTTCGAGCGCGACCTGAACGAGCTGCCCCTGCTGCCCCTCATCCATGCCAGCGCCGATAGGCGGGACTGGCGCAACTGGTTTGCCGCCTTCCTCGACATCCCCTGGCAGCCCCAGGGGGGGCAGCTGTTCGATACCCTGGACTTGGCGATGAATGCCGCCTTGCAGGGGTTTGGCCTCTCTCTCGGGGATCCCACCATAGTGGCCGAGGAGCTGGAGAGCGGCGCCCTGGTCGCTCCCTTTGCCCCCGTGCTGGAGACGGATCACGAATACGCCCTGCTCGCCCGGCCTGACAGCCAGCGCCACGGGGTGCAGCGGGTCTGTCACTGGCTGCTGGAGGGGGAGGGTCATCCCTGAGGGGACGCGAAATGAAACAGCCCCGCGGGCGGGGCTGTTGTCATGGTGATGGCCGCTGGCCGATTAAAGGGTCACTGGCAGATCTTGTAGTAGACCTCGTTCCAGCGCAGTTGCTCCTTGAGCGCGGGGATGCGGGTGTGCTCGTCGATGACCACAAACTCGATGCCCATGATGTCGGCGAAGGTGCGCAGCTGCTCGATGTCCACCGCCTGGGTGAACACCGAGTGGTGGGCGGCGCCCGCCAGGATCCAGGCCTCGGCGCTGGTCTGCAGGTCCGGCAGGGGTTTCCACAGGGCGCTGGCCACCGGGAGTTTCGGCATGGCCTCTGGCAGGTCCACCACTTCCAGCTGATTGACCACCAGACGGAAGCGGTTGCCGAGATCGATGAGGCTGGCGTTGACCGCCTTGCCCGCCGGGGCCGCGAACAGCAGGCGGGCCGGATCGGCCTTCTTGCCTATGCCTAAATGCTGGGCGTCCAGCACGGGTTTGCCTGCGGCGATGGAGGGGCAGACTTCCAGCATGTGGGCTCCCAGCACCAGGTTGTTGCCCGCTTCCAGATGGTAGGTGTAGTCCTCCATGAAGGAGGCGCCCCCCGCAAGGCCTGCACCCATCACTTTCAGGGTGCGCAAGAGGGCCGCGGTCTTCCAGTCCCCTTCTGCCCCAAAACCGAAGCCTTGCTCCATCAGGCGCTGGCAGGCGAGGCCCGGCAGCTGGTGCAGACCATAGAGATCTTCGAAGGTGGTGGTGAAAGCGCCAAAACCACCGTCGGTGAGGAACTTCTTCATCCCCAGCTCCTGGCGCGCCGCCTCATACAAGGAGGCACGAAGCCCCCCGCCCGCCTGCACCGCCTCGGTCAGGGTGTAGGTCGCCTCATATTCGGCCAGCAGCGCCTCGATGTCGCTGTCGGGCACGGCATCGATAACCTTGACCAAATCGCCGACCGGGTGGTAGTTCACCTGATAGCCGAACTGGATCTGGGCCTCAATCTTGTCGCCCTCGGTGACCGCCACGTTGCGCATGTTGTCGCCAAAACGGGCGATCTTGAGGTGGCGGCTGTCGTGGATGGCGGCGGCGATGCGCATCCAGTTGCCAATCTTCTGTCTGGCCTCTTCATCCTGCCAGTGACCCACCACCACGGTGCGGGGCAGCCGCAGGCGGGCCCCCATGAAGCCGAACTCGCGTCCGCCGTGGGCGGTCTGGTTCAGGTTCATGAAGTCCATGTCGATCTCGCTCCAGGGGAGATCCCGGTTGAACTGGGTGTGGAACTGCAGCAGGGGCTTTTGCAACTGGCTCAGCGCCGGGATCCACATCTTGGCGGGGGAGAAGGTGTGCATCCACACCATGAGCCCGGCGCAGCGCTCGTCGTGGTTGGCATCCCGGGCCACCGCGCTGATTTCATCCAGGGTGGTACCGGTGGGTTTGAGCACTATCTTGAGGGGCAGGTTCGCCCCCTCGTTGAGCTGGCTGGCGATGGTGTGGGCGTGATCGGCCACCTGCTTCAATGTGGTGGCGCCATACAGGTGCTGGCTGCCGACCAGGAACCACACTTCCAGCTGTTTCATCAATTCCATCTTGGTGTCCTCATTATGCTTTTGTCTGGCCGTAATAGGCGTGTTTGCCATGTTTGCGCTGGTAGTGCTTCTCCAGCAGGTAATCGGGCAGTGGGTGGGCCGTGGGGTTGATCTGGCCGGTGAGCCAGGCCATGCGCGCCACCTCCTCCAGCACCACGGCGTTGTGCACCGCGTCTTCGGCACTCTTGCCCCAGCTGAAGGGGCCGTGGTTGGCCACCAGCACCCCCGGCATGGTGAGGATGGGGGTCTGCTTGAGGGTTTCGACGATGAGATGACCGGTCAGCCCCTCGTAATCCTCCTCCACTTCGCCCGGGGTGAGCAGGCGGGAGCAGGGGATCTCGCCGTGGAAGTAGTCGGCCTGGGTGGTGCCGAAAATGGGGATGGGGCGCCCCGCCTGGGCCCAGGCGGTGGCGTGGGTGGAGTGGGTGTGCACCACGCCGCCAAGCTCCGGATAGGCGCGATAGAGCACCAGGTGGGTGGCGGTGTCGGAGGAGGGGCGCAAGGCGCCCTCCACCTGCTTGCCCGCCAGATCCAGCACCACCATGTCCTCGACCCGCATCCGCTCGTAGCTGACGCCGCTTGGCTTTATCACCACCAGATTGCGCTCTCGGTCGATGCCGCTCACGTTGCCCCAGGTGAAGGTCACCAGGCCATGGCGCGGCAGATCCAGATTGGCGGCGAGCACCTGCTCCTTGAGGGTCTTGAGGTTCATGCCGACACCCCCCGGTTGTAGAGGGGTTCGGCGGCGGCGCCCCAGGCGAGGTAGCGCTGGTAGAGGCGTTCATACTCGGCGACCCGCTCAGGGTGTGGCTGGTGGGTGCGCTCCACGGCGCTCGCCATGTGGTGCTGGGCCTTGGCCACATCGGGATGGATCCCGGCCGCCACGGCGGCAAAGATGGCCGCCCCCAGGGCGCAGCACTGATCCGAGGCCACCACCTGGATGGGCCTGTTCATCACGTCGGCGCAGGTCTGCATCACGGTGGCGGACTTGCGGGCAATGCCGCCAAGGGCGATCACCTGCTCCACCGGCACCTGCTGACTGGTCATGCACTCCATGATGCTACGGGCACCGAAGGCGGTGGAGGTCACCAGGGCGCCGAACAAGTCGGGGGCATCGGTACCGAGGTTGATCCCCGTGAGGGTGCCCTGCAGGCGCTGGTTGGCATAGGGGGTACGCCGGCCGTTGAACCAGTCGAGCACCACCGGCAGGTGCGCCAGGTCGCGCTGCTGATCCCAGGCGGCGGCAAGGCTGGGTAGCAGGGCCTGCTTGTGGCGCTCGATGGCGGTGCGAAGCTCCGGATACTGGGCGGCGAGGCTGTCCAGGGGCCAGCCGAGCTGGCGCTGATACCAGGCATAGATGTCACCGAACGCGGACTGTCCCGCCTCCAGCCCCACCATGCCCGGCACCACGCTGCCGTCCACCTGGCCGCAGATACCGGCAATGGCCCGATCACCTATGGTGGCCTCGTCGGCGATCAGGATGTCGCAGGTGGAGGTGCCTATCACCTTCACCAGGGCATTGTTGCCGGCCCCGGCTCCCACCGCCCCCATGTGGCAGTCAAAGGCGCCGCCGGCGATCACCACCTCGCAGGAGAGGTGCAGCCGCTCCGCCCACTCCGGGGTCAGGGTGCCGACCGGGAGATCGGCGGTCCAGCTGTCGGTAAAGAGGGGGAAGTCGAGATCCTCCGTCAGCAGGGGATCCAGGGCATTGAGGAAGTCGGCGGAGGGCAGGCCGCCCCAGCTCGGGTGCCAGAGGGACTTGTGGCCGGCGGCACAGCGCCCGCGCTTGAGGGTGGCCGGGGCCTGGGTACCGCTCAGGATGGCGGGTACCCAGTCACACAGCTCGACCCAGTTGCAGGCGGCGGCGCGCACGGCGGCATCGGCGCGGGAGACGTGCAGGATCTTGGCCCAGAACCACTCGGAGGAGTAGATGCCGCCGATGTAGCGGCTGTAGTCGGGGAACTGGCCGCCGTGGCACAGGGCGGTGATGGCCTCCGCCTCCTCGATGGCGGTGTGATCCTTCCACAGCACGAACATGGCGTTGGGGTTGTCGGCAAACTCCGGACGCAGGGCCAGCACGCGCCCCTCTCTGTCGATGGGGGCGGGGGTGGAGCCGGTGCTGTCCACCCCGATGCCGCGCACGGCGGTACGCTGACTCGGCGTGAGCTGGCTCACCACCGCCACCACTGCCTGCTCCATGGACTCCAGATAGTCGAGGGGGTGGTGGCGGAACTGGTTGTTGACCGGTTGGCAGTAGTGGCCTGCCTGCCAGCGCGGGTAATAGACGACATGGGTCGCCAGCTCGGCGCCGTCCTGGCAGCGCACGGCGAGTGCCCTGACCGAGTCGCTGCCGAAATCGAGTCCGATGACGATGTGCTCAGACATAAGTGCTCCTGACCATCAATGAGGGGTGACTGGGGGGAACCATAGGAGATGGGCAGGAGGGGCGGTTAGCCATTGGCTGCTGGAAATATGGATTTTAACGCTGTCAGTGCGACAGGGTGACGGCTCTCTAAAATTCAATATGTGACGAAATTGCTAATTATATAGACGAAATGGCTGCAATCTCATGGCGTGATCCTGCTCTCCATTTTAAATTGTGAAAACGATTACAACTTGGTTCGCTCAACCAGCAACAACAATAAAGTCCTGTTTAAGCATGTTTTTATATGGCTGCGACTTGATTGACTCAACGAGCAGCACTGCGTGAATACATGGATTGATAGAACCGTTGGAGACATTCGCATGAACAAAATCGTTAAAGGCATGATCGCGATGGGGTTCGCCCTTGGTATGGCAAATTCTGCTTTCTCGGCCGAAGCGCTGAAGCTGGGCTACCTGGTCAAGCAGCCCGAGGAGCCCTGGTTCCAGACCGAGTGGAACTTCGCCGACAAGGCGGGCAAGGATCTGGGCTTCGAGGTGATCAAGATAGCCGTCCCCGATGGCGAGAAGACCCTCAATGCCATCGACAGTCTGGCGGCGAATGGCGCCAAGGGCTTCGTCATCTGTACCCCGGATCCCAAACTCGGTGCCGCCATCATGGCCAAGGCCAACAGCATGGATCTGAAGGTCATCACGGTGGATGACCAGTTCGTCAACGCCAAGGGCCAGCCCATGGAGCAGGTGCCACTGGTAATGATGGCCGCCACCAAGATTGGCGAGCGTCAGGGGCAGGAGCTCTACAAGGAGATGCAAAAGCGCCAGTGGGACGTAAAGGCGACCGGGGTGCTCGCCATCACCGCCGACGAGCTCGACACCGCCCGTCGCCGGGTCGAGGGCTCCCTGGGCGCGCTCAAGGTCGCCGGTTTCCCCGAGGGCCAGATCTTCCGCGCGCCCACCAAGAGCAACGACATTCCGGGGGCGCTGGATGCCGCCAACTCCATGCTGGTGCAACACCCCGAGGTCAAGAACTGGCTCATCGTCGGCATGAATGACAACACGGTGCTCGGCGGCGTGCGCGCCACCGAAGGGCAGGGCTTCAAGGCGGAGAACGTCATCGGCATCGGCATCAACGGGGTGGATGCGGTGAACGAGCTCTCCAAGTCCAGCGCCACCGGCTTCCTCGGCTCCCTGCTGCCCAGCCCGGACGTACACGGCTACAAGAGCATCCAGATGCTCCATGACTGGGTCGTCAACGGCGCCGAGCCGGCCAAATTCACCGAGGTGACCGACGTGGTGCTCATCACCCGCGACAACTTCAAGGTCGAGCTGCAAAAGAAAGGGCTGTGATCCCCATCCCTTGATACCCATGCCGGCATGGCGGAGTGCGCCGTGCCGGCTGGCTGGAGTCATCTCATGAATCAAGTTCCATATCTGGAGTTTTGCGGCATCAGCAAGGAGTTTCCCGGCGTCAAGGCGCTGAAGAACGTCTCCTTCTGTTGCCAGCAGGGCACGGTACACGCGCTGATGGGGGAGAACGGCGCGGGCAAGTCCACCCTGCTCAAGATCCTGAGCGGTTTTCAGGCGCCCACCCGCGGGGTGGTGAAGCTGGCGGGTCAGGAGAAAGTGTTCCAAAACACGGTCGATGCCCTTGAGAGCGGGATTGCCATCATCTATCAGGAGCTGCACCTGGTCCCTGAAATGAGCGTGGCGGAGAACATCTACCTGGGGCAGTTGCCGACCCGGCGCGGCGTCATCGATCGGGAGAAGCTCTATCAGGATGCAGCCAGGCAGCTGGCACGCCTCGGGATGGATGTCTCCCCCGAGACGCCGCTCAAGTACCTGTCCCTGGGTCAGTGGCAGATGGTGGAGATCGCCAAGGCGCTGACCCGGGACGCCAGCGTCATCGCCTTCGACGAGCCGACCAGCAGCCTGTCGTCCCGCGAGATTGAGCAGCTGTTTCGGGTCATCCGCCAGTTGCGGGACGAGGGCAAGGTCATTCTCTACGTCTCCCACCGCATGGACGAGATCTTCGCCCTGTGCGATGCCATCACGGTGTTCAAGGATGGCCAGTTCGTGCGCACCTTCGCTTCCATGGCCGAGGTGGACCGGGATCTGCTGGTCAAGACCATGGTGGGGCGCGAACTGACCGACATCTATGGTTACAGCCCAAGGCCGCTTGGCGAGGCGGGCCTCAAGGTGGAGCACCTGATGGGGCCCGGCCTCAAGGCGCCGGTGTCGCTCGAGGTGAAACGCGGGGAGATCCTCGGCATCTTCGGGCTGGTGGGGGCCGGGCGCAGCGAGCTGATGAAGCTTATCTTCGGTGCCGAGACACCTCGAGGGGGCGAGATATCGGTGTTTGGCAAACAGGTGGTCATTCAGAGCCCCATCGACGCCATTCGCAGCGGCATCATGCTCTGCACCGAAGACAGGAAGGCGCTCGGCATCATCCCCATCCATTCGGTGCAGGAGAACATCAACATCAGCGCCCGCCGCCACCACGCGTGGGGAGGCTTCTGGATCAACCAGCAGTGGGAGGACGAGAACGCGAGGCTGCGGATCCGCGACATGCGGGTCAAGACCCCGTCTCCCCAGCAGGCCATCATGAACCTCTCCGGCGGCAACCAGCAGAAGGCCATTCTGGGGCGCTGGCTGTCGGAAGACATGAAAGTGATCCTGCTCGATGAACCGACCCGGGGCATCGACGTCGGGGCGAAGAACGAGATTTACAACGTGATTTACGATCTGGCCAAGGTGGGCATCGCCGTGGTGGTGGTATCGAGCGAGCTGCCGGAGGTGCTGGGCATCGCGGATCGGATCCTGGTCATGCGGGAGGGGGAGATCGCCGGCGAGCTTTCCCACGACGAGGCCAACGAGGTCAAGGCGCTCAATCTGGCCATGCCGGCCCGTTGATCTGCTGACCGCAACGAGATAGCACCCGGAATTTTCAGGAGAAATACCATGACAACAACGACCTTGGTCGGCCAAGCCGCCAACGACACCGCGGCGAGCGGTACCCGCCTGCAACTGACCCGCATCTGGGATCAGTACGGCATGCTGGTGATCTTCGCCATCCTGTTCCTGCTCGCCTGCGTGCTGGTCCCCAACTTCGCCAGCCTGATCAACATGCGGGGGCTCGGGCTTGCCGTCTCCATGTCGGGTATGGTGGCCTGCGGCATGCTGTTCTGCCTCGCCTCCGGCGAGTTCGACATGTCGGTGGGCTCCGTGGTGGCCTGCTCCGGGGTTGCCTGCGCGGTGGGCATCAACGCCACCGAGAGCATCCCCCTTGGCATTCTGGCCGGTCTCTCGGTGGGCCTTGTCTTTGGCCTCATCAACGGCCTCGTCGTGGCCAAATTCAAGATCAACGCCCTCATCACCACCCTTGCCACCATGCAGATGGCGCGTGGGGTGGGCTACATCATCTCCGACGGCAAGGCGGTGGGCATAGTGGAAGAGGGCTTCTTCGAGCTTGGCAACTCCGCCCTGTTCGGCATCCCGACGCCCATCTGGCTGACGGCGGTCTGCTTCGTGCTGTTCGGGCTGCTGCTCAACAAGACCACCTTCGGGCGCAATACCCTGGCCATGGGGGGTAACGAGGAGGCGGCACGTCTGGCCGGGGTCAACGTGGTGCGCACCAAGATCATCATCTTCACCATGACCGGGCTGATTGCCTCCATCGCGGGGATCATACTCGCCTCGCGCATGACCTCGGGCCAGCCCATGACCTCCATCGGCTTCGAGCTGGTGGTGATCTCCGCCTGCGTGCTGGGTGGGGTCTCCATGAAGGGGGGGATCGGCAAGATCTCCTACATCATCGCCGGGGTGCTGATCCTGGGGCTGATGGAGAACGCCATGAACCTGCTCAACATCTCCCCGTTTGCCCAGTACGTGGTGCGTGGCCTCATCCTGCTCGCCGCCGTGCTGTTCGACCGCTACAAGCAGGTGCGCAAAGCCCGTATCTGAGCGATGTCTTTCCTCGTCACCGGGCCGGCCTCGCGCCGGCCCGGTGTTTTCCCCGGCAAGCTGTGAGCCAGTTCAACAATTTCACAACGAACAGCTTGCGAACTTAGGGGGTTCCTACGCCGGATCTCTACAATGGCCCATGTCGACTTTTTTACCGAAACCCTGTTTTCCGCCATGTCCTCGATGCAAAAAGAGAAGCCGAAACAACTCAATCCCCTGCTGCCTGGCTACGCCTTCGACGTCTTCCTGGTCTCGGGGATGACTCCCATAGAGCAGGGGAGCGCGCTGGATTTCACCATCGACAGGCCCCACGGCATGAAGGGGTTCATCGTCAATCTGACCATCAAGGGCAAGGGGCAGATCTTTCAGGGGGACACGGCCTTCACCGTGGAGCCCGGCGACCTGCTGCTCTTTCCACCCGCGGCGGTGCACCATTACGGCCGGGCGCCGGATGCCCGGGAGTGGTATCACCGCTGGGTCTATTTCCGTCCGCGGGCCTATTGGGCTGACTGGCTCAAGTGGCCCCAGGTGACGGAGCGGGTGGGGCGACTGCAACTGGCGGACAACCAGCTGCTCACCGAATTCGACGCCCTCTTCCTCGACATCGAGGAGACCCACAAGCAGCTGCGGCCCATGTCGGAGCAACTGGCCATGAACCTGCTGGAGCGGCTGCTTATTCGCTGCTATGAAGCCTCCTCCCTAAGTGCCTACCCCACCATAGATCACCGGGTGCACCAGGCGTGCCAGATCCTGAGCGAATCGCTCTGCGCCGAGATCTCGGTGGAGGCGCTGGCGGAGCAGGTGTTTTTGTCCCCGTCACGGCTGGCCCACCTGTTTCGCGAGCAGGTGGGGGTGAGCATAGTGCGCTGGCGCGAGGATCAGCGGATCATGCGGGCCAAGCTGCTGCTGCAGACCACGCCGCTGTCGGTGGCCACCATAGGCCAGCAGGTGGGCTATGACGATCAGCTCTACTTCTCGCGGGTGTTCAGGAAGCGGGTAGGGGTCAGCCCCACCGAATACCGCAAATGCGCCACCCCGCTGTGATGCCGGGTTCGGCAAGGTCAGAGAGACGACAAAGCCCTCGTGATGAGGGCTTTGTCATTCAGGTGCGGCAAGGGGCGGGGATCAACCCTGGCGAGCCTTGAATCTGGGATTGCTCTTGCAGATGACGAACAGCTTGCCGCGCCGACGCACGATCTGACAGTCTGGGTGACGCGACTTGGCGGATTTCAGGGAGGCGAGGACTTTCATTGTTTCTCTTTTCCTTTGCTGAAGAACTGACCGAATCGCTGGCCGAAGCGAGCGACCTGACCTTCCTTGCCGACCTGCTTCTGTTTGCCGGTATAGAAGGGGTGGGACGCGCTGGAGACATCCAGCGTCACATAGGGGTAGGTGTTGCCATCTTCCCACTCTCTGGTGCGATCGGTGGCCAGCGTGGAGCCGATCAGAAAGTAGGTATTGCTGGCGAGATCGTGGAACAGAACCTTGCGGTATTCAGGGTGAATATGGGGGCGCATGATTGCCTCTGTTGTTATGTTATAACAAGGCATGAATAATGCGATGGATGAGAATCAATATCAACTGTTTTTTCCATGATGACAGCGATGGGGGAAAATCGGGGCCGTTCGGCTGCACATCGTCAGCGAGAAGGTGTGAGCGGTGAGGGCCTATGTGCAGCCACCATCTTTACTTTTTAAAATTACTGTATAAAAATACAGTTAATTATCATGGAGACGTACCCTATGCGCCTGGAAATCATCATCGACAGAAAACATCAGATCCCCACTGCGACCATGGAGGCGCTGCGTCAGGAGTTGCTCAAGCAACTGGGCGAGCGATTCCCTGATCTACATGTGCGGGTCGCCCCTGGCAGCGCAATGGCCCTGACGGTCAGCCGCGCCAGCAAGGAGGACAGGGAACTGGCCGAGGCCATGGTGCAGGAAGTATGGGAGAACGCCGAGAGCTGGATGCCGGAGGCGGAAGGCGCCGAAGTCTGATCAGGAACAGGTTGTCATTTTGCCTGTCATGGTAACAGGCTGGCTCTTACCCCGGTTTGAACGAAACGCAGCTCAAGGCTGCGTTTTGTGTTTGTGAGAAGGTGGCAGGGTGCTGGGCCAGCTAAGAGGGCTCAGAGCCCGGCCCAGCGTCTGAGGCTGCCGTTCTGTACCCGCTGGTTGGCCTCTGCGATGTCGCCATTGGCGCGAAGCGCCTTGAGGGCGATGGGCAGGGCTGTGCGCACCTCGTCGGTGGTCATGCCGGCATGGAGGGCGGGATGATAGGCGAGCTTGAGCAGCACATAGTCGAGCCCGGTGGGGAAGCTGTCGATGCTGTTGTCGTTGAAGATGGAGGGAAACACCTTGTCCGAGTCATTGGGCAGCCCCATCACCTGGGTGAGCTCCTCCACTACGCAATCCAGAAAACGGCCCTTAGCCCGGCTGTAGTCCACCGGGATGATGATGGTGGCACGGGTGATCTCATAGCGGCCGTTGGTCGCGAAATTGGCCAGGCAGATCCCCTCCTTGAGGGCAATGCCGACAGAGTCATCCTGGCGCATGGTGCGGCGGGCCCAGCCGGCCATCTGCTGGTGCCTGGTCATGATGAGGGTGAGATTGGGGTTGTCGCTGACGAGCTGTATGGGGTGGCCAGTGATCCTGGCCAGATGCTGGCTCTGCACCTTGACCACCTCGGCCTGCAGCGCCTTGTCGCCAAACTCGTTGATGAGCTTGAGGCGGATGGGGCCTTGCCAGCGGGAGAAGCGTACCTGGGCCTCATGACCATATTCCCGCTTCATGGCGACTTCCATGAAGCTCTGGATCAGATAGTCGTCGCTCTGCCAGCGCTCGGTTGCCAGCAGGGAGCAGGGCAGCAGCATGGCGAGCCACAGGGCCATCACCCGGCCTCGCGCGGCATGACGACAGCTATGCCCTGAACGAGTGTGCCCTGGGATCATCTTGCCTCCTTGCAACCGATGGCCTCAGCCCGAGGTGCGTTCGATGTCACGCCAGGTGAGCCAGAGCCTGAGATCGAACTCCAGTTGATGATAGTCCGGTTCCATGTGCAGGCAGAGCTGGTAGAAGGCCTTGTTGTGATCCTTCTCCCGCAAGTGGGCCAGCTCGTGCACCACTATCATCTTCAGGAAGGCGGGATGGGCCTCCTTGAACAGGGCGGCGATGCGGATCTCGTTCTTGGCTTTGAGCTTGTTGCCCTGTACCCGGCTGACATAGGTGTGCAGGCCGAGGGCATCCTTGATCACGTTGATCTTGCCGTCGAAGATAACCTTGGAGAGCGGCGCCGAGCTTTTCAGGTAGCGGTTTTTCAGCTCCATGGTATAGGCAAGCAGCGCCTTGTCACTCTGGACGAGGTGGGTCTCAGGGTAGCGTTTGGCCAGCATCTCGCCGAGTTTCCCTGCCGCGATCAACTGCTGTACCTGGCTCTTGAGGGGGTCAGGATAGCCCCCCAGATAGGTCAGTTCCGCCATGATGTCTCCCCCTTCACACTAAAAAGAGCGCCATTGTAATCATGATGGGTCCCCTTGAACACACGTCTGCACGCCAATGAAAGGGGCCGTCGCTGTTGCCAGCGACGGCCCCGACTTTCGCAATCGGTCTCAGCGACGGCGATAGAGACCCGGATCCACCTCTTCATAACGGTCCGTCAGATATTGATAGAAGGCGAGGCTGGAGGGAGAGCTCGGCGTTTTCAGCTGCTCTGCCACCCGCTCCGGCTTGGCGATGATGAACTTGGGATCCTGCCGCCGGATGTCGGCCAGCACCCGCTCGCGCACGTCATAGGGCGGGTTGACGTTGGCGAAGAACAGATAGGCGGAGGCGGGCTGGCGATCGGTCCACAGATAGTATTGCGGCTGTATGCCGTCGACCCAGATCTTGTCGCTCGGCCCTGTCTCGGCCTTGATCCTGTCGACCCTGACCTGGGCCGGCTGATTGAACGGCTTGCCCTTGAGGTTGCCCTCCCAGGCATTGTTGACCAGCAGAGCCAGCATGGCGAGTGACGCCAGCCAGGGGGTGGCGCTGCGCACATCCCAGGCGCGCCAGAGCGGCACCAGGATGAGCACTGGCAGGGCCCACAGCAGGCTGTTGCCGAGCACTTCGCGCACCCGCTCAAGCGACCACTCCTTGGTGCTCCAGCCGTAACCGAGCTGCTGGGCCAGCAGCCAACTGGCGGTCAGCACCACCAGCGAGATGCAGAGCAGGCCCAGGGCATCGGACTGTTGTTCGCTGCGATCCAGCAGGCAGGCCAGAGGCAGCAGGCCAAGCTGCAGGTAGAGCACGTCATAGTGATCGAACACGTGGCCGGAGACGGAGTTGGCGATCAGGGTAAAGAGCACACCAAACAGGGTGGCGCAGAGGGCAGGCAGATACCACTCCTGGCGGCGACCCAGCATCAACACCATGAAGGCCGGCAGCAGCATGACGAGGCCGGTGCGCAGCAGGCCGACGGCCCCCACCTCCGGCGAGAAGCCGTTGCCGTAGCTCCCCTCGAAGAAGATGCCGAAGGCGTAGTATTGGAATTCGGCCAACAGGCCGTGGTGCTGGAAGTAGGCAAACAGCGGGCCGCCGACCAGGGCCAGTCCCAGCAGGCTGGAGCAGAGCAGACCGAAGGCGCAACGCCACTGCTCACGCAGACACCAGTGGCAGAACAGCACCAGATACCAAGCCCCCCAGAAGGCGCCGTTGTTGGTGCGCATCCAGGCCACGATGGCGAAGGTGAGGGCCGCCACCAGGGCCGGACCCCAGCGAAACTGCTTGTCCAGCAGCAGGGTGATGAAGGCCCACTGGGCGATGAGGGCCAGGTGGAAGGTCCAGTCCTCGGTCATGTTGCCGTAGTAGTAGCGGGTGCTGTAGAGCGCCAGCAGCGCCAGCATGCTGCCGAGGCGGGCCCGCAGGGAGAGCCCCAGCTGGGAGAAGGCCTGCCAGCTGGCGAGCAGACCGAGCCAGCAGAGTACCCACTCCAGCAGCCAGATCCCGAAGAAGCCGCCCAGGGAGTAGCCGAGGGCATCGAGGGCGAAGATCATGGGGCCCTTGATGTCGATCATGTCCCGATAGAGCACGCCCCCCTCGCTCCACATCTTGCCCATCACAGCGAACAGGGAGGCATCAAAGCCGGGCGCCATGCCGTGGAACAGCGGGTTGCGCAAGCAAAACAGCAGCGCCATCAGGGCGGTGAGCAGGACAACCAGAGGCTTGAGCCCGGGGTTGTAGCGCTGAGGGGTAAAACGGATGGCGTGATTCATGGATGACCTGTTCCTGCGGGAAAGACGTAAAAGCGGGCCTATCTTGCCGAGGCCGGCAGTCCGATGCAATGGGCTGGGGTGATGTGTTTGAAATAATGTATAAAAGTAGCGTTTTCAGTGCCCGCAGTGGGCTAAATGATTAGCGGGAGCCGCTGTTGCCTGATGTTGCCGAGGCCGGCAGTCCGCTGCAATGGGGCTGGGGAGTGTGCTTGAAAAATGTAACAAGCGCCGCTCTCACGAAGAAAAGCGGCGCCTTGACAGGGGAGGGCCCGGCGAGGGGCCTCAGGCCATGGGACTGGCGCCCTGGTATTCCACCAGTGCCGGCAGGGGGGCCAGCTCGGGCAGATGGCGGGCCCAGCGGATAAAGGCATCGGCCAGGGTGATGCCGAGCTCCTGATTGTGTTGGGTCAGGGTGCGGGCCAGGGCCGTGTAGCCCTCCTTGCCTGAGGCGGTGTAGGCACTGGAGACCCCCCGATAGATGGCATCCATCTCGACGTTCTGCCACTGACCCGGGCTCGCCTCCCATTCGAGGCGAGTGATCCGGCTCCCCCTGGGCTTGTCTGCCTGATAACTGAAGCGCATCCCGGCGGTATAGGGGAAGCTGCCGCTGCCATTGCCGACAACGCCGTTGTTGGTGGCGTTGTCGATGGCTCCCTCCAGCGCTTCCGCCAGCTCATGGCCGTGCACCCGGTAGAGGGTGAGCGGGATGGCAAAGGGCAGCAGGCGCCCGGCGATGTCCGCCTCGCTCAAGGGGCCGGGTTCGAGTGAGCAGCGCACGCCGCCTGCGTTGTGCAGGGCGAAATCCACCTGGCCCACCTGCTCGCGGGCACCGGCCAGCATGGCGCTCGCCACCAGGGGGGCGACCTGACTGCCGGCGGGCAGGGCGGCATCGGGCAGGCGCTTATGGTGCAGTGGCCCGGCGAGGTGGGACACTATGCGCCGGGTCATGGTCTCGAGTTCGGGCCGGTAGCGCCTGGCCAGATGCTGCTCGATCTCGGGGGCCGGCTCGCAGAAATGGAGCCCTGCCGGCGGGGGCGAGGCAAAGGGCCAGGGCTGCCAGGGCAGCCACTCCAGCTGGCCGCGGCTTTGGCAAACGCGCCCGCGCTCATCAAATTCCAGCTCGCATACCCCGAGGCACAGCGCGCTGTGGGCCGCATGCAGTATGGCGACCCCCTCGATCATCAAGGGGTAGCTCCCCTCGCTCATCAGCCCGAGCGGGGCCAGATCCCCCAGCTGGCTGTGGGTGTGGCCACCGACAATCAGGCTGAGTTCGGGGAAACGGGCTGCCAGCTTCTTGTCCTGCTCCAGCCCCAGGTGGCTGAGCAAGATGATGTGCTCTATCCCTTCGGCCTTGATCTCGCCAAGGGCGGCGTTGAGGGTATCTTCGATGCCGTGGAAGCGGGTGTGGGGATCCGGGCTTGCGATGGCGGCCATCTGCGGCAAGGTGATGCCGAGCAGGGCGAAGGGGACGCCGTCGATGACGCGTCTGTGCCAGGGGCGGCTGACATCAAACAGTTGTGGCAAGCCGTGCAACCGCAGCGGGGCATCGGCTGGCTCCTGGCTGCTGTCGAGGTTGGCGGCCAGCACCGGATAGTCGAGCTGGCGCAGAAACTCCACCAGCGGGCCGTTGCCGAGATCGAATTCATGGTTTCCGATCACCATGGCATCCGGTCGCAGCAGGCCGAGCAGGTCGGCGTTGGCCCGCCCCTTGAAGCGGTTGAAATAGAGCGACCCCTGGAAGGTGTCACCCCCGTGCAGCAGCAGGCAGGTCTGGCCCGCAGCGGCAGCCTGCTGGCGCAGGGCGGCCAGCCGGGTCAGGATGCGGCCGTAGCCGCCACACTGGGTGCGCCATTCGGACTCACCCTCAGGGGATAAGCGCATGGGGGCGCCATCGAAATGGGAGTGGCAGTCACTGAAGTGGGCAAGTTGAACCGTAATACTCAAGGCTCGGTCCTCCTTAGGGAAAAAGAGCACCGAGTCTACTGCAAGGAGTGGGGGGGATGCCAGCCCGGCAGGCGCCGGGCTGGAAAAGAGTCAGACGGTACTCAGGCAGGCACCAGGATCTGGGTGGCGAGGATCACCACCAGCAGGCCGACGGCGACCGGCATAGAGGTGCGCTTGACCACCTCGAACGGGGATAGATTGCCCATGCCCGCACAGGCGACCACCACCCCGGAGACCGGCGAGATGGTGCGACCCAGGTTGGAGGCTTGCAGCATGGGGATCACCAGGTAGGCTGGATTGACGCCCAGACTGGTGGCCAGGTGCGGGATCCGCTCCACGAAGGCATAGAAGGGGGCATTGCCCGAGCCCGTGGTAAAGGCGGCCAAGGTGGTGATGACCACCAGCACCAGCATGATGACGATGCCGCCTGTGCCAAAGCTCTGGGCCAGATCCAGGAGATTGGCGATGAAACCGAGCCCCATCAGCCCCTGGGCGAAGACCCCGGCCCCCACCAAGAGCATGACCACGCCGGCGAAGGCGTCAGCCATGCTGCGCCAGCACACCTGCAGACCGTCCAGCAGCTCGCGGCCGTTGCGCTTGCGCATCAGCTCCAGCAGGGCGGCCAGCACCAGACAGATGACGATGATGGTGACGATGTCGAGCTTGGGGCCCAGCTTGCCGTCAAACAGCAGTACACCGATGATGGGGGTGAACGGCAGTATGGCGTAGAAGCCGGGGGCATCGGTGATGAGATCGCTCGGGGCGACCGCCTCGTTGTGTTCGCCGGACTTCCTGTCCAGATAGCGCTGCCAGAAGAAGTGGGTCACCGCCATGGCGGCGATGGCCGTCAGGGAGATGGGCAGGGTCAGCTTGAAGGCAAACTCGATGAGCTCCATGTTGGCGGCCTGGGCGGCCATCACCACGTCCCCCGAGGTGGGGGCCAGTATGATGGCGGCCGGGGAGGCGCACACCGCAGCCGCGGCGCCGCGGGAGATCCCCATGTTGACCATCAACGGGAACAGGGTCGCCATCAGCAGCACGCCTAGGCCGGTGGCAGAGCTCACCGCCAGCGACATGGCGCAGGCCACCAGGTAGGCGGCTACCAGCAGTATGTAGGGGGACTTGATGATGCCAAGGGGCTTGCTGGCCAGCTTCACCAAGATGGTGTTGGCGCCTATGTGGCTCATGTAGCCGGCAAAGCCGCACAGCACCATGATCAGCATGCCGAGGCCGCCCCCCCTGTCTACCAGCAGGAAGCGCACGTACTCGAACACGTCTGTGGCCACGTGGCCGGTGGAGGCGACGCTGGCTGGCAGCACCGCCTTGCCCATCAGGGCGGTGATCGCCAGCAGCAAGAGGCCGCCGCTGAGCAGCACCCCGGTCGCCGAATAGCCCTTGAAGATGTAGCGACCCACGGCCAGGGTGACCAGGGTGCCAATAAGGAGTTCCATCATAAATAGGTTCCTGAGTATGGAGTGACGTATGGCATCTAACGGGCTGAGCAGAGGATTGGACTGGCTAGCCTGACATGTGCCAACAAAAGCGCCGGGATTATTACCTCATAAGGAGTAATTCACCATGGGAATGGTGGCTGGCTGTGATCTCCCTTGCAAATCCCCATCCGCCCAGGGGGAGATCCTACCCTGTGCCACCCCCGGTACCGAGAGCAGGTGACAGCGCCCCTGATCGCGGTTAATCTCCACACTGACTATTAATTCATTGATT
Source organism: Aeromonas media (assembly GCF_020423125.1). Taxonomy (NCBI): domain Bacteria; kingdom Pseudomonadati; phylum Pseudomonadota; class Gammaproteobacteria; order Aeromonadales; family Aeromonadaceae; genus Aeromonas; species Aeromonas media. The sequence goes on along the minus strand of NZ_CP075564.1, from coordinate 2,539,396 downwards.
AGGAATTTGGCTTGCGTTTGTTGTGGTGTGGGCGTGTTTGTTGTTGTCTTGTAAGTTACTGTTTTTAGTGGTGGTTTGTGGTGCTGCTTGCTTAATCTTGTTCATCCCCGTAGGCTTGTATTCAGAAATTTTCTGGGTGTTGCTTTGGGGGTTAATGATGGCGCTGACTGATACGAAGTTAAAGGGGCTAAAGCCGTTCGAGGGGGAGAGGCCGAAGAAAATCGCAGGCGATGGCGGGCTATATGCTTACCACTATCCCACCGGAAAGGTGACTTTCATCTTCCGATATAGCGTGATGGGCAAGCAGCGAGATCTGAAACTTGGTGCCTATGGCAAGGCAGGGCTGACGCTCAAACAGGCCAATGAGAAGCGCGACCAGTGCAGCGCGTGGCTAGAGCAGGGGCTAGATCCCGCCAATGAATTGAAGATGCAGCGTGCGCAGACACTTGCTCCCATCACCGTCAGGCAGGCGCTTGATCAATGGCTTGATGGGTACGCCTTGATGAAGCGCAAGAACGTCGTTAGTCATCGCCAGCAGATCAATAAGTGGATTTACCCTTGGCATGGGGATTCGCCGCTTAGCCGGATGAAACGGACGCACTGGCTGGAATGCTTCACTAAAACAAACAAGAGTTTAAGCCGCCCCGCGCCAGTTGCCGCCAGTTATACGCTCCAGATGGTTAAGCAGGCGCTGCAAGAGTGCCGTCGCCTTAAGTATGATTTTGACTATGCCGAGATCGAACTCCTGACACTTGAAGATGTTGGAGGCAAGAGAGCAGAGAAGCGCGAACGGACTTTGATTAGCCATGATGGTAGGGATTGGGGCGAGCTGCAAAGTCTTGTGCGCTGGCTGGGCGACTTTCAGGGGATACATGCCAACGACTACTATCGGCTTTTTGTGGCGATCAATCTTATATTCGGTTGCAGGAGCGGGGAGATTAGACAGGCAGAGCCCAAGCACTTCAACTTTAAAACAATGGTGTGGACTGTGCCGAGGGAGGGGAGCAAAACAGGAAAGGAGATTGTCAGGCCAATTCCCGCAGAGTTGAAAGACTGGCTGATGGCAGTTGTCGAGTACAACAGGCAATCCGGTTATGTGCTCGGGGAGCTAAAACGGGTTGAGGCAGTTAGTGCATGGTGCAGAGGTATCTGCAAGCGAGCAGGCATTGCCGAGCCATTTACCGCGCACGATATACGGCGGACGGTTGCCACTGGTTGGGCAAATCTAGGGATTGCCCCGCACGTCATTGAGAGCGAGCTGGGGCACACTCTGGGCGGGGTTGCTGGGATTTACAATCGCGCCCACTATCTCGATGAAAAGGCGGCCGCGCTAACCCTATGGCTGGCTCGCCTTGATGCGCTACGGGCTGACAATGTGGCAATTCTCCCGACAACTAGACCCGCTTAGGCGGGTTTTTATTTGCCCTTAACGATGAAATATTTTAATCATGTAGATTAGTGTTACTAACATCCTTTTTTTCCCCCAATCTCCTTATTTTCACAAAATCCCGCATTTGGCGCCGTCTGGCGTTGGGGGCGATTTTCCCCCCAAACCCGTCTAGTTGACACAAAAACCCTTTAAAACCATGTAGTTGACACTGTTCTGATGCTTTGTTCGGTCTTGTTTAGGTGTGCACGTGCCGTATAATCAGATTTATCCAAAGCAACCCAATGCAAAAACGAGGCCAATATGATCAAGCTACTGACCGAGAAACAGGTTCTGAATACATTGCAGGTTTGCCGCACCACTCTTTGGACGTGGCGTAAGGACGGCAGATTTCCGGCACCAGTCAAGATGGGGAGCCTGAACCGCTGGAGAGAGCAGGACGTGATGAGTTTTATCAATGGAAACTAAGGGAGGTAAACAAGCAGGAAAACAACAGAGAGCCAAACAGCAGGCAAAAAAATCCCCGCATATGCAGGGAGTTATACAGCAATTCTTCAATCTCGACAGGGTATCCGGCAAGAGACCTGTCAAAACCAAAAGGTAATACCATATGTTCGATACTAGCATAAATCAGGGTACTGTCAACTACAAGCGAGTGATTCAGGTTCGCCGCTCACTCCATGCAGTAACCCCCGAGCTAATGCACGAAATCGTCAAAACTGCGGGCTGCTCAACCCGATTTGCCGAGGATGGGATGGCATTCTTCACCCATACCGTGGGGCGCTGTGAGCACACTCTTACCCCTTTCGGAAGCTACACAAACAAATGGGTTGGTGAGCAGTGCAAGGCACAAGGTTTTACCCGCCCTGCCGACTATCCAGCAGCGTTGGCCGGAGCAATGCTTGTAGCAACCGAACAGGCCGCCCGCATGGCTTTTGAGGGGGTGGCAGCATGAACCAATTGAAGGATTTGATGGCAGAGATCGGCGTGGAGCTTCCGGCCTACCATGAGCAGCCGAAAGCAAAGGACGGTTGCAACTTCACAGACTGGTCGGGCGGTGAGAAGCCCAAGCCGCTGGCGACAAATACTAACCTGTCCGACTTGCTAGCCCATTGCGGCATGGGATTGCGCGTTAACCTGATGAACCTCGCCTTAGAGGTTGTTGACGGCAATGGCGCGCTGATTGGTGCAGATTGGAACGTCACCCGCTCTGACTTGGTTACTGCCGCTGTTCTCAACGGCTTGCCAAAGGTAGCCATTGATGACCATTGCGCGAACGTGGCAGCCAAGAATGCATATCACCCCGTTAAGCAGTGGTTAGACGGTGGCAAGTGGGACGGCGTTAAGCGCATGGGGCGGGTAATCGACTGCATCCCGAGCGCAGACCCAGCATTCACCCGCACGGTGATGACTAAGTGGCTGGTTAGCTGTGTAGCGGCCCTATATGAGCAGAGATTCAGTACAAAGCTAACACCCGTCCTTAAAGGTGACCAGTCATTCAAGAAAACGGCCTTTGTGTCTAGATTGGCCAGTGTGATTGAAGGGGCATTCCTTGAGGGGCTATCACTAGATCCGACCAGCAAGGACTCTGTATCAGCCACCATCAAAAGCTGGGTGTGTGAGCTTGGTGAGATAGGCCAGACAACCCGAAAGGGTAATGATGCACTCAAGGCGTTTCTGACCATGAGCCAAGACAAGATCCGGCTACCATACGACCGAGCCGAGACCATCAAGCGCCGTCAGACCTGCTTTGTGGGCACCGTTAATGATGATCATTTCCTGAGAGACGAATCAGGCTCAACTCGATTTGCCGTGGTCGAGATGACAGCCCCCGTACAACTTGATGCGGTTAATGAGCTGTTGGGGTGGAGCTGGAGCGGTGGCAGATTGCGCCACGACAAGCCGGAGCTATTGCGCCAGTTCTGGCTAGAGGTGAAATCCCTGTATGACGCTGGCACTGGGTGGGCACTGACCGAGCAAGAGCAAGAAAGAGCATGTGCCGTGAATGATGCGTTTGCCGAGAAGTCTGCACAGTATCAGTGCCTGGTAGAGGAACACATTGCAAAGCCTCACTACGGCAAGCGGTGGGTGGCAGCAAGTGACGTTGTTAACTTGCGGGGTGAGAAGTCCAGCATGGTTAGAGTGTGGGGTAAAGCCTTGGCCCTGTTAGCCAAGGAAGGGGTGATTGATAGACGTGAAGGGAGAGGCCGCCGAGTTGAGTACCTATTACCAATGCCCAAGCAATCTGGCATTGAGCTAGGGAAGGTGCGAATAAGCGGGAAAATTCTTCTCGGCTGACTCAGTCATTTCATTTTTTCAGTTTGAGCCGATCTTTTCTCCCGTAAATGCCTTGAATCAGCCTATTTAGACCGTTTCTTCGCCATTTAAGGCGTTATTCCCAGTTTTTAGTGAGATCTCTCCCACTGACGTATCATTTGGTCCGCCCGAAACAGGTTGGCCAGCGTGAATAACATCGCCAGTTGGTTATCGTTTTTCAGCAACCCCTTGTATCTGGCTTTCACGAAGCCGAACTGTCGCTTGATGATGCGAAATGGGTGCTCCACCTTGGCCCGGATGCTGGCTTTCATGTATTCGATGTTGATGGCCGTTTTGTTCTTGCGTGGATGCTGTTTCAAGGTTCTTACCTTGCCGGGGCGCTCGGCGATCAGCCAGTCCACATCCACCTCAGCCAGCTCCTCGCGCTGTGGCGCCCCTTGGTAGCCGGCATCGGCTGAGACAAATTGCTCCTCTCCATGCAGCAGATTACCCAGCTGATTGAGGTCATGCTCGTTGGCAGCGGTGGTGACTAGGCTGTGGGTCAGGCCACTCTTGGCATCGACACCAATGTGGGCCTTCATGCCAAAGTGCCACTGATTGCCTTTCTTGGTCTGATGCATCTGCGGATCGCGTTGCTGCTCTTTGTTCTTGGTCGAGCTGGGTGCCTCAATGATGGTGGCATCGACCAAGGTGCCTTGAGTCATCATGACGCCTGCTTCGGCCAGCCAGCGATTGATGGTCTTGAACAATTGGCGGGCCAGTTGATGCTGCTCCAGCAGGTGGCGGAAATTCATGATGGTGGTGCGGTCCGGCAAGGCGCTATCCAGGGATAACCGCGCAAACAGACGCATGGAGGCGATTTCGTACAGAGCATCTTCCATCGCGCCATCGCTCAGGTTGTACCAATGCTGCATGCAGTGAATGCGCAGCATGGTTTCCAGCGGATAGGGCCGACGACCATTACCGGCTTTGGGATAAAACGGCTCGATGACTTCCACCATGTTTTGCCATGGCAGAATCTGCTCCATGCGGGACAAGAAAATCTCTTTTCTGGTCTGACGGCGCTTACTGCTGAATTCACTGTCGGCGAAGGTAAGTTGATGACTCATGATGAACCCTGTTCCATGGCTCCAGATGACAAACATGATCTCATATCAGGGACTTGTTCGCACCTTCCCTAGATGAAGCAGCGTAAACATAGAGCCCCCAGCACGGGGGCTTTTTTGTTCCCACTCACAAGAGTGCTGGCCAGAAAGGAAACGTGCCGGAAGGCTAGGAAGTTTGCCCTCATTGCTTAACTGGTGAGTGGTGAATGGTGATAGAGCGGTGAAAGGGCGCTGAAAGAGCTTTTGGGTTAAAACGCCCTTAAAAACAGCGGCTTGCGTAATGTGGTGAATGAATGAAAGAACGTTCGCCAAAACTTTGGAAATCATACCAATAGCGCCATATACCACCACTAACCATCAAAAATAAATTTATAGAAAATCTCTTTCACTCTTTCACCAAAACAGCGAAAACCCGGTAATGGCGCGGCTTGTAGCGTGGTGAAAGAACTCTAAATCTATTTCACCATTGTTTCACCCGTTTCACCCGTTTCACCCGTTTCACCATTCACCCCATTAGTTCATAGGTAATGAACCTGCCCACCTTCTGGCTAGCCCTTGCGGCTGCTGGCTTTCCGGCAAATCCATAGCGCACCGATGGCGATAACCCCCAGCATAGCCCCCAACGCGTCAACTTCACCCGCATGTTTTCAGTGGTGCCATGAGGTTCGGGCGGCCGGGATCACTGCTCACTAATGAGCAGTCCATACCGAACCCTGGCAGAGGGGCTGAGAATCCAATGGCTCCCTCATGATAGTCATGCTATTTTTCCCGTTTTTGAAATGGGGTCTTAAATGAAAAAGCTAGTAGCAGTGTCCATCCTATCTATTGCCGTGCTGTCAGGCTGTACTGTGCGCGTTGCTGATATGACTGTTGGCAGCACCAAAAATTACAACATTAACGGCGCTAAGTTCGTTAAGGGTAAACGTGTAACAGGTGAGGATAGCTATCCTGTAGTTCTGTTCCCACTTGGCATCCCCAATGTCAAAACAGCGATGGATCGTGCCATTGAGCAAGATAAATGCACTGTGGGTTTGACTGATGTGGTGGTAACCCAACTGAATCATGCCTTCCTGGTCGGCTCGATTGGATTGCGAGTCGAGGGCGACCAAATCATTGATACAACCCTGCAAGGGTGTGAGAAATAGCGAAAGCTAGAAATAGATGATGAGCCCGCCCACTGAGGCGGGTTTTTTACGCCCGTTTAGTGGAAGCTGCGACCCCCTACACTCCCGCACCTGCAATCCCCTTTCTCTGGCTAGCCATGTGGAGAGTCCAGAAGTGTGCTGTCCCATTGGCTTTCCGTGAGCGCGCATTCCGGCATATCGACCACGGCACGTTGGCCTAGTGATATCCGAAAACCAAGCGTACACCTGTAAGCTGAAATTGAACCTCAGGTTTTATTAGGTTCACCCTTAGTTTTGAGAAGTTCCGCCCTCTTACAAATTATTTCGCCTAGTTGGCGCGCTTTTTGCTTTGGCGTGGCAATCAGCGGGGTTATAATGCGTTATCAAGCAAATAAACAAGCGCCCTTATGAATCACAATGACGATCAAGGCGGCGACTTCATCATTAATTTGGATTGGCTGGCGATGTTTCTTATCGGCTGGCTATCGAATGACACAGCAAGAAGTTTTGAAGTCCTGATCGCCGCGATAATGACACGAGGCCAATGAATATGACCTTCAAAAAAGGTAAATCTGGTAATCCGCACGGTCGCCCACTTGGACGCCGCAGTAATAAACGCCTCGTGGTCGATGCCCTTGTGGCTGCATATGGGAGCGAGGCTAATTACTGGCGCAGCATGGCAGAGCGAAGCAAGACCGATAACAGAACCGCTGAGTTCTTGGGGGAGTTTGTAATTCACCTTACCAAGAATTTAAAAGAGCTCGTTAAGCTGCAATCCTTCACCCTGATTAAGGGAGAGGGCGGCCATTACCTTGGCTTGCCCGACCAGATGATTAATGCAGGGCGGGACGGCGTAATCACCCCGGAGGGCGTTACCAAGCTGCTAGGGCCGCTGGTTGGCTTGCTGAATAGCTACCCACAAGCAGGCGGGCACTTCATCGAGATAGCCGATGCCATGAAGGCCAAAATTCGAGAAATGGAGGCGCAGAAGTGAATAAGCGGCGGCGTCTTTATTTCTTTTTAACGAATCGCGTAGAACCTTGGGCCGGAATAAATGACCCGTTAGTAGTAAACAATCCCTAATAAACAGACGGAAACATAGATCATGAACAGCAATAAAATCCTTAATAGCCTGAATCGCGCCACCTCTATTATCGCGAATGAAAAATCGCGTCACGATGTGCTGCAAGAAATCGACAATGCCATTAAAGAGCTGAATGAACTTCGAGCCAAGGTAGCTGGCGAGAGCCACGGCGTATCTAACAGTTTCGGCGGTGGCTTTGGCGGTGATATTGCCAACCAATACCGAGCTGGGTTCGAGCCCATGCCTGAATGATGGCGATTGCCGCTAATTGTCCGGAATAACTCTTGGCGGCAATAAAAAGGGGCCTGCAATAGGCCCCGATTCAAATAAAAACTAACTACGGCGGAATTATACAGCATGAAGATTAACAGCTTTATTTTTGAATACTACAAGCAGCAACCTGATTACCCATGATTAGCAGTCAGTTACCACGAACTATACTGATCTTACGTACAGTTATCGAGGTGCGAGATCATGGCCAAAAGCAAAATCCAATTCCAGAAAGGCTACAGCCTGTTTGAGTTTCTCAAGGACTATGGCACTGAGGCTCAGTGCGAAAACGCGCTGTTCACTTGGCGTTTTCCTAACGGCTTTGTCTGCCCTGAATGTGCCAACAAGACCTGTTGTCGCCTGAGAAGGCGGCCACGTGTGTGGCAATGCAATCACTGCCGTCACCAGATGTCATTGACTGGAAACACGATTTTCGCAAACACCAAGCTCCCACTGACCAAGTGGTTTCTGGCAATGCACCTGTTGTCACAAACCAAAACAGGCTTGTCAGCGATGGAGCTAAAGCGCCAGTTGGGCGTCAAATATGACACCGCCTGGATGCTCAAGCACAAGCTGCTGCAAGCCATGAAAGAGTCCGATGACAAGCAGCCCATCAGCGGCATCATTCAGCTCGATGATGTCTACTGGGGTGGCGAGCGCCGTGGTGGCAAACGGGGTCGGGGCGCGGCAGGCAAGACGCCGTTTGTGGCAGCAGTGGCCCTGAACAAGGAAGGACATCCAATCAAGATGCGGATGACGGTGGTCGATGGTTTCAAAACCAAGTCCGTTGCTGATTGGGCAAAACGGCATATTGCCAGTGGTAGCGCGGTGATATCCGATGGATTGGCCTGTTTCAAAGCGGTCAAGGAGGCCAATTGTGAGCACCTGGGTGTTGTCACCGGGGGCAACCTGGACTGGCTGGATCATCCGGCATTCAACTGGGTAAACACGATGATAGGAAATGTGAAAAACTCGCTGCGGGGCAGTTGCCATACGCTCGGAGCGAAGCATTTACCAAGGCATCTTGCGGAATACTGCTTCCGGTTTAATCATCGTTTTGACCTCAAGAGCATGTTGGTTGAATTGGGGCATGCAGTCGTGGCAAGCCCTCCGATGCCATATCGGCTCTTGAAGCTGGCTGAGGGTCATGGGTAATCAGGAGCAGCAATGCTCCCCGCAGCCCTTGCACGTGCCAGCTATGCCAGAAGCTAACCAGAGCGTCATGGAGGCCATCCGAGACGAAGCCATAGCCATTGCGACCAAGGCGCAGGCTCAGGGAAACAAAGAGCTCCTAAGAGCATTAGCCACAGTGCCGACCCAGTTCGACGGGCTGACCAAGGAAATCGAGCGCATTGATGCCGAGATTCTGGGGGTTAAGAGCGATCAACTGAAGCGACCAAAGCATGGCCCTGATATGCCGAAGATGGTCAGCTTCGCCAAGCGGATCGGCAAGGTTCACGCCAGCGACCTACTGGCCGAGTGTGGAGACGATCTAGGGGCGCTGCTGGCACTGCTGGAGGTTGTTAAGGGCGGTGATGAGCATTGGGCGGGCGTTGTCCAGGGCAGGCTGACAAACCTTCTCCTGATTACCCATGACCCTCAGCCAGCTTCAAGAGCCGATATGGCATCGGAGGGCTTGCCACGACTGCATGCCCCAATTCAACCAACATGCTCTTGAGGTCAAAACGATGATTAAACCGGAAGCAGTATTCCGCAAGATGCCTTGGTAAATGCTTCGCTCCGAGCGTATGGCAACTGCCCCGCAGCGAGTTTTTCACATTTCCTATCATCGTGTTTACCCAGTTGAATGCCGGATGATCCAGCCAGTCCAGGTTGCCCCCGGTGACAACACCCAGGTGCTCACAATTGGCCTCCTTGACCGCTTTGAAACAGGCCAATCCATCGGATATCACCGCGCTACCACTGGCAATATGCCGTTTTGCCCAATCAGCAACGGACTTGGTTTTGAAACCATCGACCACCGTCATCCGCATCTTGATTGGATGTCCTTCCTTGTTCAGGGCCACTGCTGCCACAAACGGCGTCTTGCCTGCCGCGCCCCGACCCCGTTTGCCACCACGGCGCTCGCCACCCCAGTAGACATCATCGAGCTGAATGATGCCGCTGATGGGCTGCTTGTCATCGGACTCTTTCATGGCTTGCAGCAGCTTGTGCTTGAGCATCCAGGCGGTGTCATATTTGACGCCCAACTGGCGCTTTAGCTCCATCGCTGACAAGCCTGTTTTGGTTTGTGACAACAGGTGCATTGCCAGAAACCACTTGGTCAGTGGGAGCTTGGTGTTTGCGAAAATCGTGTTTCCAGTCAATGACATCTGGTGACGGCAGTGATTGCATTGCCACACACGTGGCCGCCTTCTCAGGCGACAACAGGTCTTGTTGGCACATTCAGGGCAGACAAAGCCGTTAGGAAAGCGCCAAGTGAACAGCGCGTTTTCGCACTGAGCCTCAGTGCCATAGTCCTTGAGAAACTCAAACAGGCTGTAGCCTTTCTGGAATTGGATTTTGCTTTTGGCCATGATCTCGCACCTCGATAACTGTACGTAAGATCAGTATAGTTCGTGGTAACTGACTGCTAATCATGGGTAATCAGGAACCTTCTTGTGGGCTATGACACCACCGAGCGGCTCGCCAAGCTGGAGAGCGAGCGCCGCGGGCTTATCTCGTTCGCCGTGGAGATGCAAGAATCTTTGACGCAAGCGATTGGCAGATCTCATGCACCCCACCTGGTACAGGCAGCAGCCACCGCAAAAATGAACGCGATCCGCTAACTCATAGCCCCCTGCAATAGGGGGCATTGCCAGCCAGGGGATAGAGCATGAGCCAGCCATTAGAAATCACACTCCCAAGCCGTAGAGAGTTCAACGCCGCACTCGCCGACAACCAGCGACTAGACCCGCGAGAACGTGCCGACCTTATAAGGGTGTTTGATTCGCTTGTCGAGTGGCAGGTGAATCCACGCCCCCGTCACTGGTTTGCTCGCAATGGTGGCTTGCAGTTCCTGCCAATGGGGTTGTCGGGCCCACTGGCACAGACCACAGCCTTATTTCATCAGGTGCAGAAACATACACGACCAGCCGCAGTGCCTTACAGTCCAGAGGATACGTGGGCCGCTTGGGGCTATGTGACTCTCTAAGCGCTTTTCCTTGGCAAGCAGACATGAGCCCCGCGAGGGGCTTTCTATTTTGTGGCGGGTTCCGTGTTGGCCGTCAGTGACCAGACAAGAGAGCCGATCCAGCCTAAGACCGTCCGGCCCAACAAGAGATTGAGAGCTGCAATTGCCGTTGCGTTTCGGTACTCTCTGACCACAGCAACAAATAGCTGGATGAAGTGCAGCAGCACGGCCACCAGTAACACGCCGAAAGATTCCATTTCACCACCACCTTAGCCGATTGAATGGGCTTCACTCTAATCAGCTAACTCATAGTTGGGTGCTAATTCTGGATTGGGTGTTTTGCTGGGGGTTAAATCAAAAAAATCACTGCGACATTTATATTTTGTTTTTGAATCAATGGCTTATGCTTATCATTAATTCATTGATTATTAATTGAAATTACGCCGGGACTCACAAGGAGCAAGGCAGCACGACGATGGGACTCTTCAGCAAGACAGGGGCGGTGGCGGCCCTCATATATGCCGCCTCAATCGGAGCAGCACCCTCCCATTATGCAGATATTCGGGTGGCGCCTGATATCAAGGTCGATTTCCAGTTCTATCGGGTATCAGGGTCCGATGTGGCTGCCGTGATGCGCCAGATCACCGCCTTGTCGCCTACTCAGGCAGACGGCCATATCGGCAGGGCCAGCTATCAGCTCTCCTGGCAGTTGCAGACCAGGGCGACCCCGGCGCGCTGCGAACTGGATCAGGCTCAGGTGACGGCCCGCATCCAGGTCAGGGTGCCGAACTGGATGGACAAGGCCAAAGCCTCCGCGGCGGAGCGGCAGAAGTGGGACAAGCTGGTGGCGGCCATGTTCGACTACGAGAGCCGCCACAAGGATATATTGCTCGAAAGCGTCAGCCAGCTCGGCATCCGGCTCGCCCAGTTGCCCGTCGCCCAGGATTGCGCCGTCTTGCAGCATCAGGGCTGGCAGCAGGGGCAGGCGGTGCTGGAGGCGACCCGGGATCGATTCGCCACCCTGGCGCAGCAGACCGATCGGGGGCGCAAGCTCGGGGTCAGCTGGCCAGAGGGCAGCTGACCGTCATCGCCAATAAAAAACGGGCTTCCCTTGTGGAAGCCCGTTTTGTTTGAGGTCCAACCTGGGTTGGGATCAGGACGCCGGATCGCGCAGCGGCTTGCCCTTGCGCAGCCTGCGCACCCAGTAGCGGGCCGGATGCAGCGCCTCCAGCAGATCGGCAGCCAGCGGCAGCGGATCACCGCAGATCTCGCTCGCGACCAGCTCACCGCAGAGGGGCGCCGAGCACAGACCCCGGGAGCCGAGGGCGCCCAGCACATAGAGACCGGCGTGCAGGGGCAGCGCGCGCTGCTGATCAGCGGGGGCCTTAGGGTCTTGATCCGCCAGGCTTGCCAATCTGGCGACGGGGCCTGCCACCGGCAGGTGATCCCGGCTGGCGCAGCGAACGCCGACCCGCGCCTCGTTGCCGCTCACGTCCACCTCGGCAGGCCAGCTTTGATCCGTCAGGCAGGCTTGCAGCCGTGCCTGGTTCTGAGCCTGCTCCTCGGCACTGAATGCGAGGGTGCTCTGGTTGCGGCCATAGCTGGCCCCGATGCAGTGCGCTCCGTCGTGGGCCGGGGTGAGGTAGCCGTCGTAGCAGAGCACAGTTCTGAGCTGGCCTAACCGCGCCGTGGTCGGCACATGGCTCACCTGACCGCGCACCGGGTAGAGCGGCAGCTCGGCAAAGGGGATGAGTGCAGGCAACTGATGGCCGGCAGCCACCACCAGGTTGGGGGCCTGCCACTGGCGGCCATCTTGGCTCTCCACCTGCCAGACGTCTGCCAGCTCGCTGATGGTGCTCACCGGTGTGTGGTACTCAAGGCGCAGCAGACCGCTGGCTTGCGCTTCTTTCAGGGCGGCGCGGGTGAGATCCGCCGGGCAGAGCCAGCCTCCCAGGGGGTAGCTGACGCCACCGTGGTCGCAGGGCAGGCCGACCACCTGCTCAACTTCCGAGACAGAGAGTGGGTGCATCAGCTCGGGGGGGAAGGGGCCCTGACCCATCTTGGCGAGCTTGGCGGCGGACTTGTCGTCGTAGCCAAGCTGGGTGACGCCGCACAGCGAGAAGGCCACGGGATGGCGCGCAGCCAGGGCCAGCAGCCGCTGGCGGGCATAGCCGAAGGCCAGGGAATAGAAGCGTGACAGGGCGTCGTGCTCCCCGTTAAGCAGCGGATAGAGCGCCCCCTGCCGGTTACCGGAGGCGCCGGTGGCAGGCTCGCCATCTTCACACAGCAGGGTCACCTTGCGACCCCGCTCCACTAGGGAGAGCGCCGTCATGGCCGAGGCGATGCCGCCGCCGATGATCAGCACCTCGCCGTCCCGGCCGGCGGGGCGGGCATACCAGGGGGAGATGGTCTGCTCGGGCACTTTGCCCTCCCGCCTCCCTGCCAGCATCTCCCGCTTGCTGCCGTGCCCCTTCACCTTCTTCATGGCAAAGCCGACGTCAATCAGACCGCGGCGCACGAAACCGGCGCAGGTAAAGGTCGAGAGGGTCGCGCTGGGGCGAGCGAGGCGAGCGAGGCCATCGAACAGCGCTTGTGTCCACATCTCGGGATTCTTGGCAGGCGAGAAGCCATCCAGATACCAGGCATCAACCAGACCTTGGGGGCCGTGAGGCACCTGAGGCAACATCTCCTTGATGTCGCCAAGCCAGAGATCGAGGCGGATGCGGCCGCCGGCAAAAATGAGGCGATGGCAGCCGGAGACCGGCAGCGGCCATTGCTCGATGAGAGGCTGGCTAAGGTGCGCGAGCTCGGGCCAGGCCGCTAAGGCCTTGCAGAGATCCGCCTGGGCCAGGGGGTATTTCTCGAAGCTGATGAAGTGCAGGTGCGAGCCGTTGCCGGATTGGGGGGCCTGTTCCAGGAAGGCGGCCATTGTCGCCAGAAAGTTAAGACCTGTGCCGAAACCTGTTTCGCCAATCACGAAACTGTCACTATCGTGGTGCGAAAATCGTGCCGGTAGGTGATTTTGCAATAAAAAGACGTAGCGGGTTTCACTTAGACCGTTATCATTGGAAAAGTACACATCCCCGAACTCACTGGAGACTGGAGTTCCCGCTTCATTCCAGTCCAATCGGGCATGATGTAAGGATGTTTGACTCACGTTTTCCTCTGCTCGCGTCATAAATTCGCGGGCATTCTACGTGAAAGCAGACCAGTTTGGCAGCCGAAAGCGGGTAGACTCGGTGCCAGTTTTTCCAGACGAGATGAATTAATGAGAAGAGCAGTGATCACCGGTATCGGCGTCATCTCCAGTATCGGCAACAACAAGGAAGAGGTGCTGGCCTCCCTGAAAGCAGGCAAATCCGGCATCACCTATTCCGAGCAGTTTGAACAGTACAATCTGCGCAGCCGTGTCTGGGGTAACATCAAACTCGATCCGTCTGAACTGATCGACCGTAAAGTCATGCGTTTCATGGGTGACGCCGCGGCCTATGCGTACCTCTCCATGCAGCAGGCTATCGCTGACGCGGGTCTGCCAGAGGATCAGGTCTCCAACGAGCGTACCGGGATAGTGGTCGGCTCCGGCGGCGCCTCCGGCAAGAACACCTCGGAGTCTGCGGACATCGCCCGTGAGAAAGGGGTCAAGCGTGTGGGTCCCTACATGGTGCCGCGTACCATGTCCTCCACCACCTCTGCCTGCCTGGCCACCCCGTTCAAGATCAAGGGTGTCAACTACACCATCAGCTCCGCCTGCGCCACCTCTGCCCACTGCATCGGTCACGCACTGGAACTGATCCAGCTTGGCAAGCAGGACATCGTCTTCGCCGGCGGCGGCGAGGAGCTGGACTGGTCTTCCACCATCCAGTTCGATGCCATGGGCGCCCTCTCCACCAAGTACAACGACACCCCGGAAAAGGCGTCCCGTACCTATGATGCGGACCGCGATGGTTTCGTCATCTCCGGCGGCGGCGGCATCCTGGTGGTCGAAGAGCTGGAACATGCCCTGGCCCGCGGTGCCCACATCTACGCCGAAATCACCGGTTACGGTGCCACCTCCGACGGCTACGACATGGTTGCCCCGAGCGGTGAAGGCGCGGTGCGTTGCATGAAGATGGCGATGCAGGACGTCGGCTCTGTGGATTACATCAACACCCACGGCACTTCGACTCCGGTCGGTGATACCAAGGAGCTGGAAGCCATCCAGACCCTGTTTGGCAGCAATGCGCCCAAGCTCTCCGCCACCAAGGCGATGACGGGCCATGCCCTTGGCGCCGCCGGTGTGCACGAGGCCGTCTACTCCCTGCTGATGATGGAACACGGCTTCATTGCCCCCAGCATCAACATCGAGAACCTGGACGAGAAGGCCGTGGGTCTGCCCATCGTACGCGAGTACGAAACGGCCGATCTCAATACCGTCATGTCCAACAGCTTCGGCTTTGGCGGTACCAACGCTTCCCTGGTGTTCAGCAAGTTCAAGGCTTGATGAACCGATGAAGTGAAAAAAAGGCGCCGCAAGGCGCCTTTTTATTGGGCTTTAACTGGGCCTCAGGCCGGTTCGGCCAGGGGCAGGCGCATATAGACGGCGTCTTCGCCGTACTCCTCCAGGGACTTGGGGGTCTTGGCTGGCACGAAGCCCTGCTTGCGCCAGAAGGCGGGGGCATCCTGCACCGCCACCAGACCTGCATGGCGATACCCTTCTCGACTCGCGAAATCGAGCGCCGTGGCCAGCAGTTGCTGCCCGACGCCCAGACCTCGGGCCTCGCCACTGACCGCGAGATCGTGCAGATAGAACTCTTCATGACCGGCCAGCGCCTTCATCGGCACCGAGAGGGGCGGGGGCTGGTGGGCGCGCCAGGGATGGCAGAGCAGGTAACCGAGCACCCGGCCCTGACGCTCGGCGACCCAGCAACAGGCGGGGGCGAGTTGTGCCTTGTTGCTCATCACCTCGAGGGGCTCGGGCTCCAGCTGGTGGTAGCACTCGCTCTGAATGGTCATGATGGCGGGCCAGTCGAGGGGCCGTATGGTTCTTATCTTGATCATCGTACTGGAGGGCGCGTGCCCCTGGTCAACCCTTGAAAGAAGGTGGTCAGCATAACCCAGGGGGCGTGCAAATTGAACCGCAGCCCCTCGTGGCTCAGCGAGCGGCCTCTTTGCTCACCACCTTGATCAGCTGATAGCGCACCGAGGAGGCGTCTGCCGGCACGTCGGTGAGCTGTTCGGTACGCACTTCCAGTTGATAGCGGAAACCAGGCTCAAAGGTGAAACCTTCGATCTGCTGGTAGAAGAGGGTCCAGCTCTCGCCAGGCTGGCTGCGCACCTGCATGCACTTCATGGGGGCGACACCGACGCAGTCGGCCAGCTTGTCCTGGATATACAGGGTCTCTGTGGCCGGGGTGCTCTGGCAGGCGCTGAGCAACAAGGCGGAGCAGAGGAGCAGGGGAGCTTTCATGATGGGTGTCCTTGGCGTAAAAGGGCGCGATTAGACCCTCAAATGAAAAGGCGGTCAATGACCGCCTTTGTAACAAACCATGACAACTCGCCGGATCAGCGCTGATCAAGCGGAGTGAAATCCCGTTGGGCCAGGCCGGTATAGAGCTGACGCGGACGGCCGATCTTCTGGTCCGGATCCGAGTGCATTTCGTTCCAGTGGGCAATCCAGCCGATGGTGCGGGAGATGGCGAAGATCACGGTGAACATGGACATGGGGATGCCGATGGCCTTCATGATGATGCCGGAGTAGAAGTCCACGTTCGGGTAGAGCTTCTTCTCGATGAAGTAGGGGTCGGAGAGCGCGATGCGCTCCAGCTCCATGGCCACGTCCAGCAGCGGATCCTTGATCTGCAGCTCGGTCAGTACCTCGTGACAGGTTTCGCGCATCACGGTGGCACGGGGGTCGTGGTTCTTGTAGACCCGGTGGCCGAAGCCCATCAGACGGAAGGGATCGTTCTTGTCCTTTGCGCGGCCGATGTACTCGGGAATACGGTCAACCGAGCCGATCTCCTCGAGCATTTTGAGGCAGGCTTCATTGGCGCCGCCGTGGGCCGGACCCCACAGGGAGGCGATCCCCGCAGCAATACAGGCAAACGGGTTGGCACCGGAGGAGCCGGCCAGACGCACGGTGGAGGTGGAGGCGTTCTGTTCGTGGTCCGCATGCAGGGTGAAGATGCGATCCATGGCGCGCTCGACGATGGGGTTGACCTTGTACTCTTCGGTCGGCACACCAAACATCATGTGCAGGAAGTTGCCGGCATAGGAGAGGGCGTTGCGCGGCTGCATGAAGGGTTGGCCGATGGAGTACTTGTAACACATGGCGGCCAGGGTCGGCATCTTGGAGAGCAGACGGAAGGCGCAGATCTCGCGATGCTCTTCGTTGTTGATGTCGAGGGCATCGTGATAGAAGGCGGACAG
Organism: Aeromonas media; assembly: GCF_020423125.1. Taxonomy (NCBI): domain Bacteria; kingdom Pseudomonadati; phylum Pseudomonadota; class Gammaproteobacteria; order Aeromonadales; family Aeromonadaceae; genus Aeromonas; species Aeromonas media. The sequence goes on along the minus strand of NZ_CP075564.1, from coordinate 2,522,610 downwards.
GGCGCTGACCACACCGCACATGATCGCCATGGGGTGGGAGTCACGGCGGAAGCCGCGGAAGAAGAAGGCGATCTGCTCGTGCACCATGGTGTGGCGGGTGACCAGGCGTTCAAATTCCGCGTATTGCGTCTTGGTGGGCGCCTCGCCGTACAGCAGGATGTAACAGACTTCCAGGTAACTGGCCTGGGTGGCCAACTGGGCGATGGGATAACCACGGTGCAGCAAGACACCCTGATCTCCGTCAATATAGGTAATGGATGATTTGCAAGCACCGGTGGCCATAAAGCCGGGGTCGAAGGTGAAGTACCCTTGCGCGCCCAGTTTTCTGACATCGATTACATCGGGTCCAACAGTACCGGACAGGATCGGTAGTTCTACCGGCTCTTTTCCGGGCAGATGTAGGGTGGCTATCTTATCAGCCATAGCACGTCTCCTTTGCTCTTTTATAATTTGGTTCCAGTCCTACTTTATTACGACTTTCATGACGCTGGCAAAGGTTCTTACCCGTACCACGGCGGCTGGAGCGCCTTATTTGAACCAGAGAACCACCTTCTTGTCAATTTTCCTGAATGATCATTAATGACTTGTTAAACCGGTTGTGAGATCTGGTTTACGGTTTTGGGTTTTCTATGTAGCTAATTGATTGTCATTGGTTAAGGCCGCCGATATACTGCGCCTCGTGGGTGATGGCCGTCGGTGTTTGAAACGCTTTCGCAAAGCCAGATGTGATATCTAAAATGTTATTTTTGGCTTTTCCGAGTTGTTTTGGTAACAAAAACCTAACAAATGCCACTCCTAGCCCTCAAAGCGTGTGAAAACAATAACTAACGTGCTCAATGGAGCTGAGTGGGCAAAGCCGTGAAAAATAAACAGAGACCTGTAAACCTCGACCTGCAAACGATCAGCTTTCCTGTCACCGCCATCGCTTCCATCTTGCACCGTGTCTCAGGGGTTATCACCTTTGTGGCGCTGGCCATCTTGCTGTGGATGCTTGGTACTTCACTCTCCTCTCCCGAAGGATTTGAAACAGTCGTTGCCATCATGGACAACTTCCTGGTCAAGTTCGTGTTGTGGGGGATCCTGACTGCGCTGGCATACCACATAGTGGGCGGCCTGCGTCATCTGGTCATGGACATGGGGCATTGGGAAGAGCTGGATTCCGCGAATCAGAGTGCCCGGGTGGGCTTCGTGATTACCGGGATTCTGGCGGTATTGGCGGGGGTACTGGTATGGTAACCAATTCTGCAACTTTCGGGCGCAGCGGTGTTCATGATTACATCCTGATCCGCGCCACCGCCCTCATCATGACGGCTTACGTCCTTTATCTGGTGGGCTTTGTCGCCTTCAACGACATTACCTACGAGGTGTGGACCGGCTTCTTCGCCACAACCTTCACCAAGGTCTTCACCCTGCTGACGCTCCTGTGCGTCCTGATCCACGCCTGGATCGGTCTGTGGCAGGTGCTGACCGACTATATCAAGCCGGTCGGACTGCGCGGTGCGCTGCAGTTTGCGCTGGTGGTGGTGCTGTTCGTCTATCTGATGACGGGTTTCGTCGTGCTGTGGGGTGTGTAAGGTGACTATTCCAACTCGTGAATTTGATGCGGTCGTGATCGGTGCCGGTGGTGCCGGCATGCGCGCCGCGCTGCAGATTGCCCAGTCCGGCAAGAGCTGCGCACTGCTTTCCAAGGTTTTCCCGACTCGTTCCCACACGGTTTCCGCCCAGGGCGGGATCACGGTCGCCCTGGGCAATGCCCATGACGACAACTGGCAGTGGCACATGTATGACACCGTCAAGGGCTCCGATTACATCGGTGACCAGGAAGCGATTGAATACATGTGCAAGACCGGCCCCGAGGCCATCTACGAGCTGGAGAACATGGGCTTGCCCTTCTCCCGTTTCGACAACGGCTCTGTCTATCAGCGCCCCTTCGGCGGTCAGTCCAAGAATTTTGGCGGCGAGCAGGCGGCCCGTACCGCGGCGGCTGCCGACCGGACAGGTCACGCCCTGCTGCATACCCTGTATCAGCAGAACGTCAAGAACAAGACCACCGTCTTCTCCGAATGGTATGCCCTGGATCTGGTGAAGAACCAGGACGGCCACATCGTCGGCTGCACCGCCATCGACATGGAGAGCGGCGAAGTCGTCTACTTCAAGGCCAAGGCCACAGTGCTTGCCACTGGCGGCGCCGGTCGCATCTACCAGTCCACCACCAACGCCCACATCAACACGGGTGACGGCGTCGGCATGGCGCTGCGTGCCGGAGTCGGCGTGCAGGACATGGAATTCTGGCAGTTCCACCCCACCGGCATCGCCGGGGCAGGGGTACTGGTGACCGAGGGTTGCCGTGGTGAAGGCGGCTATCTGCTCAACAAAGATGGCGAGCGCTTCATGGAGCGTTATGCGCCCAACGCCAAGGATCTCGCCGGTCGCGACGTGGTGGCTCGTTCCATCATGATCGAGATCCGCGAAGGTCGTGGCTGTGACGGTCCCTGGGGCCCGCACATCAAGCTCAAGCTGGATCACCTCGGCAAAGAGGTGCTGGAATCCCGTCTGCCGGGCATCTGCGAGCTCTCTCGCACCTTCGCCCACGTGGATCCGGTCAAGGAACCCATCCCCATCATCCCGACCTGCCACTACATGATGGGCGGCGTGCCGACCAGCGTGAACGGCCAGTGCCTGACCCAGGATAAAGACGGCAACGATGTCCCCGTGGTCGGCCTGTTCGCGGTGGGGGAAATCGCCTGCGTGTCCGTGCACGGTGCCAACCGCCTCGGCGGCAACTCCTTGCTGGATCTGGTGGTGTTTGGTCGTGCCGCCGGCATGCACCTGGTGGAGACCCTGGGCGAGATGGATCATGGTCGCGAGGCGTCTGAATCCGACATCGCCGCGGCGCTGGCCCGCTTCAATCGCTGGGAGAACAACCGCGATGGCGAGGATCCCGCCGAGATCCGCCGTGACCTGCAGCGCTGCATGCAGAACAACTTCTCCGTGTTCCGCGAAGGGGACGCCATGGCAGAAGGGCTGGCCGAACTGAAACTCATCCGCGAGCGCCTCAAGAATGCCCGTCTGGACGACACCTCCAAGGAGTTCAACACCCAGCGCATCGAGTGCCTGGAGCTGGACAACCTGATGGAGACGGCCTTTGCCACCGCGGTTGCCGCCAACTTCCGTACCGAGAGCCGGGGTGCCCACAGCCGCTTCGATTTCCCGGAGCGTGACGACGAGAGCTGGTTGTGCCACAGCCTCTATCATCCGGACACCGAGTCCATGACCCGTCGTGCTGTCAACATGTCACCCAAGACCCGTGAGGCGTTCCCGCCCAAGGTCCGGACTTACTGATTGCGGAGCCAAGCACAATGAACGTCACATTCTCTGTCTACAGATACAATCCGGACGTTGATAACGTCCCGCATATGAAGGAATATCGTCTTGATATTCCTGAAGGTTCCGACATGATGGTGCTCGATGCACTGATCCAGCTGAAAGAGCTGGATCCCACGCTCTCCTTCCGCCGCTCCTGCCGCGAAGGGGTCTGTGGATCAGACGGTCTCAACATGAATGGCAAGAACGGTCTTGCCTGCATCACCCCGCTCTCCGATCTGCTGAAGAAGGGCAACAAGGTCGTCATCCGACCCCTGCCCGGTCTGCCAGTGATCCGCGATCTGGTGATCGACATGACCCAGTTCTACACCCAGTGGGAGAAGGTCAAACCCTTCCTCATCAACGATGAGAAACTGCCGCCCGTGCGTGAGCACCTGCAATCCCCCGAAGAGCGCGCCAAGCTGGATGGCCTGTACGAGTGTATTCTCTGTGCCTGCTGCTCCACCTCTTGCCCCTCCTTCTGGTGGAACCCGGACAAGTTCATCGGCCCGGCCGGGCTGCTCGCCGCCTACCGCTGGTTGGCAGACAGCCGCGACACCGCCGCCACCGAACGACTGGGCAACCTGGATGACGCCTTTAGCGTGTTCCGCTGCCACGGCATCATGAACTGCGTGAACGTCTGTCCCAAGGGCTTGAACCCGACCAAGGCCATCGGTCAGATCAAGTCGATGTTGCTCAACCGGGCTGTGTAATACCAGGGCCAGGGCGCCTTGCGCCGGGCCCGACCTCTGGATAGCCATCCCGTCCCGGGATGGCTATGACCCTACAAGCTGCGCTGCAGTGAACAAGATGTACAAGGGATAGAAATGCATAACGGCGTGATGAAGGCCTGGTTGGAGTCATCTCACCTGGCTGGTGCGAATGCAAGCTACATTGAGGATTTGTACGAATCCTTCCTGGAAAACCCCGACTCCGTGGCCGAAGAGTGGCGCAGCCTGTTTAGCGAGCTGCCCCAGGTCAATGGCCATGCAGTTGAACAACCCCACTCTCAGGTTCGCGACTATTTCCGCCGCCTGGCCAAGGATCCCTCCCGTTACAGCGCGCCCGTTTCCGATCCCCAGGTGGATGCCAAGCAGGTGCGGGTACTGCAGCTGATCAACGCCTTCCGCTTCCGCGGTCACCAGAATGCCAATCTGGATCCCCTCGGCCTCTGGACCCGTGAAACCGTTGCCGAGCTCGACCCGGCATTTCACAACCTGCAGGGCGCAGACATGGATGCCACCTTCAATGTGGGCTCCTACGCCATCGGTCGCGAGACCATGGTGCTCTCCGATCTCTACGCCTCGCTGAAGAAAACCTACTGCGGCAGCATAGGTGCAGACTACATGCACATCACCTCTACCGAGGAGAAGCGCTGGCTGCAAGATCGTCTTGAATCCATCGAAGCCAAGGGCAACTACAGCACCGAGGAGAAGACCCGCTTCCTCGAGAGCCTGACCGCCGCCGAAGGGCTGGAAAAATACCTGGGCGCCAAGTTCCCAGGGGCCAAGCGTTTCTCCCTGGAAGGGGGCGATGCCATGGTGCCCATGCTGAAAGAGCTTATTCGCCGCGCCGGTGAGCAGGGTTGCAAGGAGGCCGTCATCGGCATGGCCCACCGCGGTCGCCTCAACGTGCTGATCAACGTGCTGGGCAAGCGTGCCCAGGATCTGTTCGACGAGTTCGCCGGCAAGCACGGCGAGTCCTGGGGCACAGGGGATGTGAAGTACCACATGGGCTTCTCCTCCGACTTCGCCACCCCGGGCGGCAACGTCCACCTGGCGCTGGCCTTCAACCCGTCCCACCTCGAGATCGTCAACCCCGTGGTCATCGGCTCGGTGCGTGCCCGCATGGACCGTCGCGGTGACAAGGATGGCTCCAGTGTGCTGCCCATCACCATCCACGGTGACTCCGCCATCGCGGGGCAGGGTGTGGTGGCAGAAACCTTCAACATGTCCCTGACCCGTGCCTACGGCGTCGGCGGCACTGTGCGCATCGTCATCAACAACCAGGTGGGTTTCACCACCTCCTATCAACGTGACCTGCGCTCCACCGAATATTGCACCGACATCGCCAAGGCGGTGCAGGCGCCTGTGCTGCACGTCAACGGGGATGACCCGGAAGCCGTGGTGCTGGTGACCCAGATTGCGCTGGATTATCGCAACACCTTCAAACGCGACGTGGTGATCGAGCTGGTCTGCTACCGTCGTCACGGCCACAACGAGGCTGACGAGCCGAGTGCGACCCAGCCGCTGATGTACCAGAAGATCAAGCAGCACCCGACTCCGCGCAAAATATATGCCGATCAGCTGATTGTCGAAGGCACCATCACCCCTGAGCTGGCCACCTCCCTGGTCAACGACTACCGCGATACCCTGGATCGGGGCGAGCGGGTGAGCAAGGAGTGGCGTCCCATGGAGCTTCACTCCGTGGACTGGACCCCTTATCTCGGTCACGACTGGGCCATGGCCTATGACAGCACAGTGCCCATGGATCACCTCAAGTCCCTCGGCGAGCGCATCAGCCAGTACCCGGCGACCCATGTGCTGCAGCGCCAGGTCGAGAAGATCTACGAAGACCGCCGCCTGATGGCCGCCGGCGAGAAGCTGGTTGACTGGGGCTTTGCCGAGACGCTGGCCTACGCCACTCTGGTGGACAAGGGCGCACGCATCCGCTTCACCGGGGAAGATTCCGGCCGTGGCACCTTCTTCCACCGCCACGCCGTGCTGCACAACCAGACCGATGCGAGCACCTACACCCCGTTGTGCAACCTGCACGACGAGCAAGGCCCGTTCGAGATCTACGACTCGGTGCTGACCGAGAACGCGGTACTGGCGTTCGAGTATGGCTACGCCAGCGCCGAGCCGGCCGGTCTGACCATCTGGGAAGCCCAGTTCGGCGACTTCGCCAACTGCGCCCAGGTGGTGGTGGATCAGTTCCTCTCCTCCGGCGAGCAGAAGTGGGGCCGGATGTGCGGTCTGACCATGCTGCTGCCTCACGGTTACGAGGGCCAAGGCCCTGAGCACTCCTCCGCCCGTCTGGAGCGCTATCTGCAGATGTGCGCCCAGCACAACATGCAGGTGTGTGTGCCCTCCACCCCGGCGCAGGTGTTCCACATGCTGCGTCGCCAGGTGGTGCGCCCGATGCGCCGTCCGCTCATCGTGATGACGCCGAAATCCCTGCTGCGCCACCCGTTGGCGGTCAGCAAGCTCGACGAGCTGGCGGAAGGCACCTTCCAGAATGCCATCGGCGAGATCGATGCGCTGGATCCGAAGGGCGTCAAGCGGGTGGTCTTCTGCTCCGGCAAGGTCTACTACGACCTGCTCGATGCCCGTCGCAAGGCCGAGCAGCAAGATGTCGCCCTGGTGCGGATCGAGCAGCTCTACCCCTTCCCGGAAGAGGAAGTACGCGCCATCCTGGCCGACTATGCCCATGTCACCGACTTCGTCTGGTGTCAGGAAGAGCCGCAGAACCAGGGCGCCTGGTACAGCACCCGTCATCACTACGACAGCGTGCTGCCAAGCCATGCCCGTCTGCGTTACGCCGGTCGTCCGGCCTCGGCCTCACCGGCCGTCGGTTACATGTCTGTCCACGCCAAGCAGCAGAAAGCCCTGGTGGAAGACGCGCTGACCCTGGAATAAACGAGTTGTGAAGGGGAGGGGGCTCTGTGCAGCCGACCCTCTCCGTCTCTGGAACAAGCCTGCTGGCCAAGAAGTAACAAGGAACTGATTACATGACTATCGAGATCAAGGTACCGGACCTGCCGGAATCAGTGGCGGACGCCACCATCGCCACCTGGCACAAGAAACCGGGTGATCTGGTTGCCCGTGACGAAGTGCTGGTTGACATCGAAACCGATAAAGTCGTGCTGGAAGTCCCCGCGCCGGAAGCCGGCGTACTGGGTGACATCCTGCAACTGGAAGGCGCCACCGTGCTTTCCCGTCAACTGATCGCCATCCTCAAGGCGGCCCCGGTGGCCGGTGAAGAGACCAAGGAGAAGCCGGTGGACGTGGCGACCGATGACGCTGCCGACGGTTTGAGCCCCTCCGTGCGCCGCCTGGTGGCCGAACACGATATCGACGTGGCCAAGCTGACCGGTACCGGCAAAGGTGGTCGTGTCACTAAGGAAGATGTGGACGCCTTCATCAAGAACCTGAGCAAGCCGGCAGCCCCCGCCGCCGTGGCAGCCGCACCGGTTGCGCCCATCGCCCCCCTGGCTGGTCGCACCGAGAAGCGTGTGCCCATGACCCGTCTGCGCAAACGCATCGCCGAACGTCTGCTGGAGGCCAAGAACACCACCGCCATGCTGACCACCTTCAACGAGATCAACATGGCGCCCATCATGAAGCTGCGCAAGCAGTACGGCGAGATCTTCGAGAAGAAGCACGGCATCAAGCTCGGCTTCATGTCCTTCTACGTGAAGGCGGTGGTGGAATCCCTCAAGCGCTACCCGGAAGTGAACGCGGCGCTGGACGGTGACGACATCGTCTATCACAGCTACTTCGACGTCAGCATCGCCGTCTCCACCCCCCGTGGTCTGGTGACCCCGGTACTGCGTGACTGCGACAACATGAGCCTGGCCGACATCGAGAAGGCCATCAAGGATCTGGCGGGCAAGGGCCGTGACGGCAAGCTGACCGTGGATGAACTGACCGGCGGCAACTTCACCATCACCAACGGCGGTGTGTTCGGCTCCCTGATGTCCACCCCCATCATCAACCCGCCCCAGAGCGCCATCCTGGGGATGCACAAGATCCAGGACAGACCCATGGCCGTCGACGGCAAGGTCGAGATCCTGCCGATGATGTACCTGGCGCTCTCCTACGATCACCGCATCATCGACGGTCGCGAGTCGGTGGGCTTCCTGGTCTCCATCAAGGAGCTGCTGGAAGACCCGACCCGTCTGCTGTTGGATGTCTGAACAAGAGTGACTGAAAGATAACGAGGGGCCGCCCAGGCCCCCATTCACAGGGGATTGAGAAACACGAGCCCCGGACGGAAATACCTACAACACGGATAGAGCATCTATGAATCTGCATGAATATCAGGCAAAACAGCTGTTTGCCGAGTATGGCCTGCCGGTCTCCGAAGGTTATGCCTGCGCTACCCCGCAGGAAGCGGCCGAAGCGGCCGACAAGATTGGCGGCAACACCTGGGTCGTCAAGTGCCAGGTCCACGCCGGTGGGCGTGGCAAGGCGGGCGGCGTCAAGCTGGCCAAGAGCAAGGACGAGATCCGCGCCTTCGCCCAGAACTGGCTCGGCAAGAACCTGGTGACCTATCAGACTGATGCCAACGGCCAGCCGGTCACCAAGATCCTGGTAGAGTCCTGCACCGACATCGCCAAGGAACTGTATCTGGGCGCCGTGGTTGACCGTGGCAGTCGCCGCGTGGTCTTCATGGCCTCCACCGAGGGTGGCGTGGACATCGAGAAGATCGCCCACGAAACTCCGGAACTCATTCACAAGGCGGCCATCGATCCTCTGGTGGGCCCGCAGGCTTATCAGGCCCGCGAGCTGGCCTTCAAGCTGGGTCTGGTCGGCGATCAGATCAAGCAGTTCACCAAGATCTTCATGGGTCTGGGCCAGATGTTCCTGGATTGCGACTTCGCCTTGCTGGAGATCAACCCGCTGGTGATCACCGACAAGGGCAACCTGCACTGCCTGGACGGCAAGATCAACATCGACGCCAATGCCCTCTACCGCCAGCCCAAGCTGCGCGAGATGCACGATCCCTCCCAGGATGACCCCCGCGAAGCGCATGCCGCCCAGTGGGAGCTGAACTATGTGGCCCTCGATGGCAACATCGGCTGCATGGTCAACGGCGCAGGTCTGGCCATGGGCACCATGGACATCGTCAACCTGCACGGCGGTTCACCGGCCAACTTCCTGGACGTCGGCGGCGGTGCCACCAAGGAGCGTGTGACCGAGGCCTTCAAGATCATTCTCTCCGACAGCAAGGTGCAAGCCGTGCTGGTCAACATCTTCGGTGGCATAGTGCGCTGCGACATGATCGCGGAAGGCATTATCGGCGCAGTTAAGGAAGTAGGGGTCAAGGTGCCCGTGGTGGTGCGTCTGGAAGGCAACAATGCCGAACTGGGTGCCCGTAAACTGGCCGACAGCGGCCTCAATATCATCGCCGCAACGAGTCTGACTGACGCAGCTCAGCAAGTGGTTAAAGCAGCGGAGGCCAAATAATGAGCGTTCTGATCAACAAAGACACCAAGGTGATCTGCCAGGGCTTCACCGGCGGTCAGGGTACTTTCCACTCCGAACAGGCGATTGCCTACGGTACCCAGATGGTCGGCGGCGTCTCACCGGGCAAGGGCGGCACCACTCACCTGGGCCTGCCGGTGTTCAACACCGTTCGTGACGCCGTGGAAGCCACCGGCGCCACCGCCTCCGTCATCTATGTTCCGGCCCCGTTCTGCAAGGACGCCATCCTGGAAGCGATCGACGCTGGCATCAAGCTCATCGTCACCATCACCGAAGGCATCCCGACCCTGGACATGTTGCAGGTCAAAGTGAAGCTGCAGGAAACCGGCGTGCGCATGATTGGGCCGAACTGCCCGGGCGTCATCACCCCGGGTGAGTGCAAGATCGGCATCATGCCGGGTCACATCCACAAGCCGGGCAAGGTAGGCATCGTCTCCCGCTCCGGCACCCTGACCTACGAAGCGGTCAAGCAGACCACGGACGAGGGCTTCGGCCAGTCCACCTGCGTCGGCATCGGTGGCGACCCCATCCCGGGTTCCAACTTCATCGACATCCTGGAGATGTTCCAGAACGATCCGAAGACCGAAGCGATTGTGATGATCGGTGAGATCGGCGGCAGTGCCGAGGAAGAAGCCGCAGCCTACATCAAGGCTCACGTCACCAAGCCGGTGGTCTCCTACATCGCGGGCGTCACCGCCCCGGCTGGCAAGCGCATGGGTCATGCGGGCGCCATCATCGCCGGTGGTAAAGGCACGGCCGCAGAGAAATTTGCCGCCCTGGAAGATGCCGGCGTGAAAACCGTGCGCTCCCTGGCCGATATTGGCAAAGCCCTGCGCGAAGTAACTGGCTGGTAAGTTCTTTAGCCTGTTATCTCAGATAGCAAAATGCCGCCCTAGGGTGGCATTTTTTATGAGCGCGGGTTTATGCCGTTTGGTACCCACCGGCATCATGTTCCGTTTGTCGGTTGGTGCCGGTCGGCCGCCGGGTGCCGGAAGAATGGTTCCAGATCCGGTCTGATGAAAGATAACCTGAGGCTTCAGTGAAGTAGGCCCCGGGGAAGCGGCCAGGGCTGTGCACTTAATCTGTTAAAACAGACATCTCCTGCTGGTCGTTCTGTGACATGGTGGCAGCAAAGTTATTGCGACCACCTCCTTTGCCGTAAGCAGGCTCCATTCCTCCTGATGGGAGGGCACCTCCAGCGGCGGGCGCTTCTCCTGGGATCACCGACGAGGAGCAGGACGTGAGCAATAGCGATGCAGCTATTAGCAATGCAAGTTTCAACGTCTTCATGGCAACGTCCTCTGTCCAGCTAATGGGCTGGGCTTGCGAGTAATCAGTTTAGATCTTGTTGCCGGGGCAGAGTGCATCAGCATTGACTCATGTTGTAGCCATTGGAGGCTTTCCGATGAAAATTTTGCATCAATTCAATGACAAGAACATCATGGCAAATTTGCCAAAAAATTCGTGGAAGTCGCTAAAGGTGCATTGGTTCTGCTTCTTTCGGCGTCAAAACCAGACCCCTTGGGCAGGGGGCTAATTGGCAGTGGGTGTAGTCCATCTTCCTTGAAAAATCGGACCATAAAGGGTATAACCACGCGCTTTACTGGTCTATTGAGCGAGCCCTTCCATGCAGCGAGTCGAGAAAATGCAGCCAACTCCTTTTTGGCAGGAGAAGACCCTGCAGCAGATGACCATGACGGAGTGGGAGTCACTGTGCGACGGCTGCGGCAAATGCTGCCTGAACAAGCTGATCGACGAGGACACCGAGGAGCTGGTGTTCACCAATGTGGCCTGCAACCTGCTCAATACCAAGACCTGCCAGTGTTCCGACTACGGCAACCGCTTTAAAAAAGAGCCGGACTGCCTGCAGATCACCTTCGACAAGATTGCCGAGTTCGACTGGCTGCCGTCGAGCTGCGCTTACCGCCTGCTGGCAGAGGGGCAGAGCCTGCCTGAGTGGCACCCGCTCATCACCGGCAGCCGCAGCGCCATGCATCAGGCCGGTCAGTCGGTACGCGGCAAGGTGGTGCACGAGGCCCATGCCGGCGACTGGATCGATCACATCATTACCTGGGCCAGTTAAGCCGCAGCCGACAACAGAGTATCCAGATGCCACAGGGGCAGGGGAGTCGGACTCCTCTGCCCCTGTTGCTATGGGTATATAGAACGATCAGTTTTAAGGCCTGATGGCAGTGGAAACACGATGTTGCACTCAGGGGATAGAGCGCGCGCCATCCTCTCTCGGGGTCGCGTGCTGAAGCCGGAGGGTGATAAGAGCGACCGCTTGCCACCATTAAGCCCGCCAGCGCCCGCCAAATCGCTTTTATGACCAGGGGCAGGGGAGTTTACCCCCCCCTCTGCCCCTGCTGTTTTCTGGCGCCTCACAGCGGGACACCAGGCCCCTTTCCTTCACACTGACCCCTCTCCCGAGAGTAAAGAAACCAACCCTGGCGTGCAGGGGCTACGTTGGCTTTGCGGCAGCTAGTCTGACTGCGCTTTTCTGAATGGGAGGTTGGGCAGAGGATGTGTATCTAAAACCGCGGGGGAGAGCGGTGATCGCCAGCAAACAGCCATAAAAAAACCGGCGCCTTGGCGCCGGTTTTTGTTCACCGAGATCCTATTACAGAGAGGCGGTGAAGGTACGGGTGATGACGTCTTGCTGTTGCTCTTTGGTCAAAGAGTTGAAGCGAACGGCATAACCGGATACGCGGATGGTCAACTGCGGATATTTCTCCGGGTTTTCCATGGCGTCCAGCAGCATTTCACGGTTCATCACGTTGACGTTCAGGTGCTGACCACCTTCCAGGTTGGCTTCATGGTGGAAGTAACCATCCATCAGGCCGGCCAGGTTGGCTTTCTGGGCTTCCATGTCTTTGCCCAGGGCGTTCGGCACGATGGAGAAGGTATAGGAGATACCATCTTTGGCGTAAGCGAACGGCAGCTTGGCGACGGAAGTCAGTGACGCAACGGCACCCTTCTGGTCACGACCGTGCATCGGGTTGGCACCCGGGCCGAACGGCGCACCGGAGCGACGGCCATCCGGGGTGTTACCGGTCTTCTTGCCGTACACCACGTTGGAGGTGATGGTCAGCACGGACTGGGTAGCCACGGCACCACGGTAGGTGTTCAGCTTCTGAATTTTCTTCATGAAGCGCTCGACCAGGTCACAGGCGATGTCATCGACGCGAGCGTCGTTGTTACCGAACTGCGGGTACTCGCCGTCGATTTCGAAGTCGATGGCAACGCCATCTTCGTCACGAACCGGCTTGACCTTGGCGTACTTGATGGCAGACAGGGAGTCAGCTGCCACGGACAGACCGGCGATGCCGCACGCCATGGTGCGATAGACGTCACGGTCGTGCAGCGCCATCAGGGAGGCTTCGTAGCTGTACTTGTCGTGCATGTAGTGGATGATGTTCAGGGCAGCCACGTACTGCTTGGCCAGCCAGTCCATGAAGTGATCCAGACGATCCATCACGTCGTTGTAGTCGAGGTACTCGGACTTGACCATTTCGGTTTTCGGGCCGACCTGGATCTTGAGCTTCTCGTCCATGCCGCCGTTGATTGCATACAGCATGGTCTTGGCCAGGTTGGCACGGGCACCGAAGAACTGCATCTGTTTGCCGACGATCATCGGGGACACACAGCAAGCGATGGCGTAGTCATCGTTGTTGAAGTCCGGACGCATCAGGTCATCGTTCTCGTACTGAACGGAAGAGGTTTCGATGGATACCTTGGCGCAGTACTTCTTGAAACCGACCGGCAGCTTCTCGGACCACAGAATGGTCAGGTTCGGCTCAGGGGACGGGCCCATGGTGTACAGGGTGTTCAGCATACGGAAGCTGTTCTTGGTGACCAGGGTACGGCCATCAACGCCCATACCGGCCAGGGTCTCGGTCGCCCACATGGGGTCGCCGGAGAACAGTGAATCGTATTCAGGGGTACGCAGGAAGCGAACCATACGCAGCTTCATGACCATGTGGTCCATCAGCTCCTGGGCTTCTTGCTCGGTCAGCAGGCCTTTCTTCAGGTCACGCTCGATGTACACGTCCAGGAAGCTGGAAGTACGACCGAAGGACATGGCGGCACCGTTCTGGGACTTGACCGCCGCCAGGTAGGCGAAGTAGGTCCACTGCACGGCTTCTTTGGCGGTCTTGGCCGGTACGGAGATGTCGCAGCCATATTTGGCGGCCATCACCTTCATCTGGGCCAGAGCACGGTGCTGCTCGGAGATCTCTTCGCGCAGACGGATGGTGGCTTCCAGGTTGACACCGTTTTCCAAGTCGGCCTGCAGGGACTTGAACTGGGCCAGTTTGTCGGCCATCAGGAAGTCGATACCGTACAGGGCAACACGGCGGTAGTCACCGATGATGCGGCCACGGCCGTAGGCATCCGGCAGACCGGTGATGACGCCGGATTTGCGGCAGTTCAGGATGTCTTTGGTGTAAACGTCGAACACGCCCTGGTTGTGGGTCTTGCGGTACTCGGTGAAGATCTTCTCGACCATTGGGTCCAGTTGACGACCGTAGACTTCGCAAGAGGTCTTGACCATCTTGATACCGCCGTTGGCGATGATGGCGCGCTTGAGCGGCTTGTCAGTCTGCAGACCGACGATTTGCTCCAGGCTCTGATCGATATAGCCGGCATCGTGAGCGGTAATGGTGGAGGGCAGGTCAGTATCAAAATCGACCGGCGCGTGAGTGCGGTTCTCGATCTTGATCCCTTCCATGACCTTGTCCCACAGCTTGGTGGTAGCTTCGGTCGCGCCAGCCAGGAAGGACTCGTCACCTTCATACGGGGTGTAGTTCTTCTGGATGAAGTCACGGGTGTTGACAGAGGTCTGCCATTCACCGGCTGCGAAGCCTTCCCATGCTTTTTGGAACTGTTCGTTAAGTTCTGCCATTTTCATTACCTCTCAAGGTATTTATGTGTCTGCCGCCATCCTTAATGATGGCGACGGAAGATAAACCAGTAAGTCAGACCAACCATGACGCCGCCACCAATGATATTACCTATGGTGACCGGAATGAGGTTGTTTAGGACGAAGTTGGATACGGTCAGATCGGCGAACGATGCCGGGTCCTGGCCGATGGCCTGCCAGAATTCCGGGCCTGCTACCGCATGGATGGCGATGCCGACCGGGATCATAAACATGTTTGCGATGCTGTGTTCAAAGCCGGAGGCCACGAACATGGCGACGGGAAGCAGCATCACCATCACCTTGTCGGTGGCAGTGCGGGCGCCGAAGGCCATCCACACGGCAAGACACACCATGAGGTTGCAGAGGATGCCGAGCGCCAGGGCCTCGAAGAAGGTGTGATGGATCTTGTGCTGGGCCACTTTCATGGCGTTCAGCCCCCACTGACCATCCGCCGCCGTGTACTCGGCCGACATGATGATGAGGGCGACTATGATGAGCCCGCCGATGAGGTTGCCGAAGTAGACCAGACCCCAGTTCTTGAGCAGCTGAGTCCAGCTGATGCGGTTGGCTGCCTTGGCCACCAGGGTCAGGGTGGTGGAAGTAAACAACTCGGCGCCGAGCAGTACGCACAGAATGAGACCGAGGGAGAAACAGAAGCCGCCGACCAGCTTGGACATTCCCCAGGCCATGCCGCTCGATCCCGTGGTGACGGTGATATAGAACACGAATGCGATGGCGATGAAAGCGCCAGCCGTGATGGCCAGAGGAATGACCTTGTGGGCGGGCTTGGTGGCCTTGGCATAGGTGATGTCTTCAGCCAGGGCGGCGATGGCTTCGGGCTTCAGACAATCAAAGGGAGATTCTGCTTTCAATTCTCAGTACCTGCATATTTTGCCTGTGGAAATCATAACAAAGGGGCTGATCCCCAAAATTGACTCCGATCAAGAATTACAGATTGTGAATGTAATTTTACTACAGGTTTTTTATTCATCCGGAAGCTTGACTTTACACCAGGTTTCAGGTGAAACAGAAAGTGGTGTGTTTTTAATTTCATGATTTTTAAGAGTTTATATCTGCTGCATCAAAAAAGGCACTGGCAATGCACCTTTGAGGCCGTCGTGCACGATGAACTTCAAATTGACAACCCCCTAAGAGGTATTTTTTGTTATTTATTTCATCTTTGAGTAGTGGCCAGCAAAAGCGTAGACCATAAAACAGAAGGGGCCATCAGGCCCCTTCGTCACACTGGCATGTCAACGCCATGTATGGATTCGTTTGGCTTTTTGCAGCTTCTCGTAGGCTGCCAGCAGTTTCTGATGCAGGGGGAACTGGGACAGGGACAGATCCGCCGTCTCCAGACCATGGAAGCGTGCCTCGCCGCGGGCATGGGCCCAAGCCTCGGCCAGGGTCTCTTCCCCGAACATGCGGGTGAACACCGGGCGGTACTGCTCTGGATCACGCTCTTCATCCAGGAACAGCTCGACGCAGGCGCGCAGGGCACGGTAGTAGTTCGCGCGATCGGCCGGGAACACCGACTGGTTGAACTCCATGGTCCAGTCGATGAGATCCAGTGCGCTCTCCAGGTCACCTGCGGCCAGGGCCAGCATGGCCTTGAGCTCACCGATCCGCAGGGTATGCAGGGCGGAGCCCTTGGCGGCGGCGATGCCGAGCAGCTCACGGACGCGGGTGCGCTCGTCGTGCCCCTCTTCGTCCAGCTGATCGAACAGCGCCATGTACTGTTCCGCGTTCCACTCCAGGGACGGCAGCGCCAGGATCACTTCCCGCAGGTGGGCACCCATGGTGTTGTTGGCCAGCAGCAGATCCTCGACCGGATAGATGTCGGACATGCCCGGCACCAGGATGCGGCAGGCGTAGACGCCGAGGTGCTCGTAGTCGGCGATGTAGACCGGTTGCTCCAGCTCGTGGAAGATGCCGATCAGGTGATCGAACTCCCGCTGGGAGGTGCCACGGAAGTCCCAGTCGGCAAATTCGAAGTCGGACTCCTGCTTGAACAGATCCCAGCTGATGAGACCGGAGGAGTCAATGAAGTGAGTTTCCAGGTTGTGGTGATCCGCCACCTGCTCGTTGTCGAATGACGGCGGCACGAATACGTCCAGATCCTTCAGGCCACGGCCCTGCAGCAGCTCGGTGACGGTCCGCTCGAACGCCACTTCGAAGCGCGGGTGGGCGCCGAAGGAGGCAAAGCAGGTGCCATTGCTCGGGTTGAGCAGCACCACGCAGATGACCGGATAACGTCCGCCGAGCGAGGCATCGAAGCTGTAGATGGGGAAGCCTTCGGCCTCCAGCGCCTCGATGGAGGCCTTGATGCCGGGATAGCGGGCGATCACCTCGCTCGGGATCTCGGGCAGGCTCAGGGCCTCGGCGATGATCTTGTTCTTCACGTGGCGCTCGAACACCTCGGACAAGCCCTGGGTGCGGGCCTCGGTCTTGGTGTTGCCGGCACTCATGCCGTTGGAGACATAGAGGTTGCCGATGATGTTCATCGGGATGTAGACGGTCTGATGATCGGACTGGCGCTCGAACGGCAGGGCGACGATGCCACGCTCCTCGTTGCCGGACTGCAGGTCCACCAGCATGTCGGCGGTCACTTCGCCGTCCGGGTTGTAGAACTTGCGGGTGAAGCTGTCGAGCAGACCGGCAGGCAGTTGGTCACCCTGGATGGGGAACCACTTCTCGTTCGGGTAGTGGACGAAGTCACCGTTCGCCACCTGCTCACCCAGATAGAAGTCGGCAAAGAAGTAGTTGGTGGAGAGACGCTCGAAATACTCCCCCAGGGCCGAGGCCAGGGCAGCCTTCTTGCTGGCTCCCTTGCCGTTGGTGAAGCAGAGGGCGCACTCTTTGTCCCGGATGTGCACGGACCAGACGTTGGGCACGGGGTTGAGCCAGGAGGCCTCTTCGATATCAAAGCCCAGGGCCTGCAGCTTGGTCTGGAAGCGTTCGATGGAGTCTTCCAGCGCCGCGTCCTTGCCGGGAATAAAAGTGTGGTCGGTCATCACAATATCCTGATTTTTATTGGCTCATGTTCGGTCGCAGATAATAGCATGAGTGGCGGGAAAAGCGGCCAGGACAATCCCATTCCAGGTGCGGGTCAGGGGGCTGTCGGTGGCCTGAATAGTCTGGGTTATTAGCTCTCCTGAACAACATTAAGAAAAAGTAGTTTTTTTTATATCATGCCGTCACCCATCATGGGGCCGACTTGTTTCTTCGTGGTGACAAGCATCACGGGCCTGCCTTCCGGGCATGGTTCATTTGGCCTCGTTTGCCGTTATCGCCTGCGCCACTGATCATTTATTGGGAGTTGCTATGCCATTCATGACACCACAGATTGATGCCAGGGTGACCAGGCTGGCCCCGGGATTCCGGGCCCTGAGCATCCAGGTCGACGGGACCAGCATCGTCGATCGCAACGTTGGCACACAAGCGCTGGCGCGGGCCTGCCAATCCGTTGCGGCGGGAGGTGCGCCCTGGGCACAGGCGCATCTGTCCGCCTGGGGCGAGGTGTTCAAACGCTTCGGTGCCAAGCCTCAGCGCACCCCCTGTTCGGCACAGGCACTGCTCAAGCGGGTGCAACGCGAGGGCAGCCTGCCCTGCATCGATCCCGTCGTCGATCTCTACAACGCCATCAGCATCGAGTACGCCATCCCCGTCGGTGGGGAGGATCTCACCGCATATGAGGGGTCGCCTCGGCTGATCATTGCCGATGGCACCGAGCTGTTTGACATCATGAAGGAGGGGATCCCTGCTCACGAGACCCCTGAACCTGGCGAGGTGGTCTGGTGTGATGACAGAGGCGTGACCTGTCGCCGCTGGAATTGGCGTCAGGGGATCAGAACCCGGCTCAGTGCCGAGTCCGGGCAGATGTGGTTCATCCTGGAGAGCTTGCCTGAAATGCCGCTGGCGGCACTGCAGGAGGCCGGTGATCGGCTGGTCGAGGGGTTAAGGCAGATGATGCCGGGCGCCCGGATAGAGAGCGTGCTGATAGGAAACCCCGGCGGGGCATGAGGAGAACATAATGGCCACCCAGGGTGGCCATTTTTTATACGTGATACCGGGTGTTGCGGGGCCGCATGACCATCTCGCTATCAGCCGATCAACTTGAGCCCCAGGATACCGCCGATGATCAGCAGCAGGCAAAGCACACGGGCCAGGGTGGCCGGTTCATTGAACAGCCAGATCCCCATCAGCACGGTACCGACCGCGCCTATGCCGGTCCAGACCGCGTAGGCGGTGCCAAGGGGGAGGTGCTTGACCGCCATGGCGAGCAACAGCACGCTCACCCCCATGGCAGAGAGAGTCAGCAGGGTGGGGAGGGGACGGCTGAAACCGTCGGTGTACTTGAGGCCGATGGCCCAGGCGACCTCGAACAGGCCGGCCAACAGCAGGAGTAACCAGGGCATATGAGTATTCCAGGCGGGGCAGGGTCGTCCCTGCGAGTCAAGAAGGCCTTGGGGTCGTCCCCAGGGGGCAGTGGTTGCCAGTCGGGCATCATGATGCCTGACCGATGGGGAGTCCGCCAAGCGCGGTGGCCCGAACCCCAGGGTTATTGCGGCAAATGACACAGAATATTGCGCAATTCGACTTGCGCCCGTCGCCACAATCCGTAATGTGGACAGACGCATTAATTACACATCATGCTTGTGGCCAATTTGTGAACGGACCCACATCCGGCAAGGGATCACGGCGTATGAGACTTCATTTTTACAGCAGCTATCCAGGGTAGGACATTATGAAAAAAGTTGGTTTGGTCGGTTGGCGTGGCATGGTAGGTTCGGTACTGATGAGCCGGATGCAGGAAGAGAAGGATTTTGCCCGCATTCAACCCACCTTCTTCACCACCTCCCAGGCCGGTGAGGCCGCCCCCAATTTCGGCGTCGATGCCGGCACCTTGCAGGACGCCTTCGATCTCGAGGCGCTGGCCGCGCAGGAGATCATCATCACGGCTCAGGGTGGCGACTACACCAAGGATGTCTATCCCCGTCTGCTGGCCGCCGGCTGGCAGGGTTACTGGATTGATGCCGCCTCCTCCCTGCGTATGGAGAAGGACGCCGTCATTATCCTGGATCCGGTCAACGGCGACGTGATCGACGAGGCGCTGGACAAGGGGATCAAGACCTTCGTCGGCGGCAACTGCACCGTCAGCCTGATGCTGCTGGCTCTGGGTGGCCTGTTCAAGGCCGATCTGGTGGAGTGGGTGAGCGTGGCCACTTATCAGGCCGCATCGGGCGGTGGCGCGCGCCACATGCGCGAGCTGGTCACCCAGATGGGGCTGCTGCGCGACGAAGTGGCGGTAGAGCTGGCAGATCCTGCCTCCGCCATCCTCGACATCGAGCGCAAGATCACCGAGAAGACCCGCTCCGGCACCCTGCCGGTGGACAACTTCGGTGTGCCGCTGGCCGGTGGCCTCATCCCCTGGATCGACACCAAGCTCGACAACGGTCAGAGCCGTGAAGAGTGGAAGGGCCAGGCCGAGACCAACAAGATCCTCGGTATCGAGAACGCCGCCATTCCGGTGGATGGTCTGTGCGTGCGCATCGGTGCCCTGCGCTGCCACAGCCAGGCCTTCACCATCAAGCTGAAGAAAGATGTGCCGCTCCCCGAAATCGAGGCCCTGCTGGCCGCCCACAACGACTGGGTCAAGGTGATCCCCAACGATCGCGACATCACGGCCCGCGAGCTGACCCCGGCTGCTGTTACCGGCACCCTCAGCATTCCGGTAGGCCGTCTGCGCAAGCTCAACATGGGCCCGGAATACCTGGCGGCCTTCACCGTGGGTGACCAGCTGCTGTGGGGCGCCGCCGAGCCGCTGCGCCGCATGCTTAACATCCTGCTGGCGCGCTAACAGGAATAGCTCGCAAGAGCACACAATAAGGAAGGCCTGGCCTTTCTTATTGTGTCGACATATCGAGCGACATAAAAAACGGCATCCTTGCGGGATGCCGTTTTTCAATTTATCCAGTTTGACTCTTACATGTTCTGTGCTTCGTTTGGCACGATGACAGAGGCGTGATTTCCTTTCGGCCCCTGCTGCAGTTCAAAGTTGACTGCCTGACCCGCTTTCAAGGTCTTGTAACCTTCCATTTGAATCGTGGAGTAGTGAGCGAAGATGTCTTCACCACCGCCTTCCGGACAGATAAACCCAAATCCTTTTGCGTTGTTGAACCACTTGACTGTTCCGGTTGCCATACATCTACATCCTTTTATTGATTACCCTGAAGTCGTTGAGTAACCTGCGCCAGCCTTATATAACTAGAGCATCACCCCGTAGCAGACGGGCGCCGATTAGCAAGTAACCAATCTAGTCCAACTTTTAAGCGAGTCAAGAAGTTGTTAACAACCGATGTGATCTGGTTAACAAGTCTATTGACAATCTTGAGCGAGACGGTAGTAATCTAGAGGTACCAAAGCGCAACTATGAGCAAGCAGAAAGAACTCTTTGCTAATGAAGAGATTGCAGAAGCAGAGAAAACGAAGCTGCAACCGCCACCCATGTACAAGGTCGTCTTGAACAACGACGACTACACGCCGATGGAATTCGTGGTGGAGGTGCTGCAAAGGTTCTTTGGTATGGATCTGGAGAAGGCCACTCAGGTCATGCTGAGCGTGCATTATAGTGGTAAGGGAGTCTGCGGCACATTTACCGCCGAGATTGCCGAGACCAAAGTGGTCCAGGTCAACACCTATTCACGTAACAACGAACATCCACTGCTATGTACCATGGAAAAGGCTTGAATCTGATGACTTGATGGCGATAACGACACCGCATTGTTGCTGTACTGAGGGGAGGTGCCTATGTTGAACAAAGATCTAGAAAAGACGCTGAACGAGGCTTTCAAGCTGGCCCGTGACGAGCGCCACGAATTCATGACCGTCGAGCACCTGTTGTTAGCCCTGCTGGATAACAGTTCAGCCCATGAGGCGCTGAATTCGTGTGGTGCGGATGTGGAGCAGATGCGCAAGGAAATACGCGCCTTCATCAATCAAACGACCCCGCTCATCCCCCGTGATGACGAAGACAGAGAAACCCAACCGACCCTTGGCTTCCAGCGCGTGCTGCAACGTGCCGTGTTCCATGTCCAGTCGTCGGGCAATACCGAGGTGAGCGGTGCCAATGTGCTGGTTGCCATCTTCAGTGAGCAGGAGTCCCAGGCCGCTTACTTCCTGAAAAAAGCCGAGATCAGCCGGCTGGATGTGGTGAACTTCCTCTCCCACGGGGTGCGCAAAGACAGCAAGCCCGAGAGTGGCGGTAACAATGCCGAGTCCGATGACGAGGTCTCCTCCGCCCAGATCGAGAGCTTTGCCACCAACCTCAACCAGCTGGTACTGGAGGGGCGCATCGATCCGCTGATCGGTCGCGATCAGGAGCTGAGTCGCACCATCCAGGTGCTCTGCCGTCGCCGCAAGAACAATCCCTTGCTGGTGGGGGAGGCCGGGGTGGGCAAGACCGCCATCGCCGAGGGGCTCGCCTATCGCATCGTCAAGGGTGACGTGCCCGAGGTGATAGCAAACAGCACCATCTATTCTCTGGACATGGGTTCCCTGCTGGCAGGCACCAAGTACCGCGGCGACTTCGAGAAGCGTCTCAAGGTGCTGCTCAAGCAGATCGAGCGTCAGGAAGGGGCCATCCTTTTCATCGACGAGATCCACACCATCATAGGGGCGGGCGCAGCCTCCGGCGGACAGTTGGATGCGGCCAACCTCATCAAGCCGCTGCTCTCCAATGGTCTGCTGCGCTGTGTGGGGTCAACCACCTATCAGGAGTATTCCCAGATCTTCGAGAAAGATCGGGCACTGGCGCGCCGCTTCCAGAAGATCGACATCGTCGAGCCGAGCATAGATGACACCACTCGCATCCTGATGGGGCTCAAGAGCCGTTATGAGGCGCACCATGGCGTCCGTTACACCGTCAAGGCCATCCGTGCCGCAGTGGAGCTCTCCGCCAAGTACATCAATGATCGACACCTGCCGGACAAGGCCATCGACGTGATCGACGAGGCGGGGGCGGGGCAACGTCTGTTGCCGGTCAGCAAGCGTAAAAAAGTGATCAATGTGCCGGAGATCGAGGCCATAGTCGCGAAGATTGCCCGCATCCCGGAGAAGTCGGTCTCCTCTTCCGACAAGGAGGTGCTGAAGAACCTGGAGCGCAATCTCAAGATGGTGGTGTTCGGCCAAGACAAGGCCATCACCGTATTGACCGACGCGATCCGGCTGTCACGTTCCGGCCTTGGTAACGAGCGTCGCCCTGTGGGCTGTTTCCTGTTTGCCGGCCCGACCGGGGTGGGCAAGACCGAAGTCACCCAGCAGCTCGGCAAGGCGCTCGGGGTCGAGGTGCTGCGCTTTGACATGTCCGAATACATGGAGCGCCATACCGTCTCCCGTCTGATCGGGGCACCTCCCGGCTATGTGGGCTTCGAGCAGGGCGGCTTGCTGACCGACTCGGTACTCAAGCATCCCCATTCGGTGGTGCTGCTGGACGAGATCGAGAAGGCGCATCCGGATGTCTTCAACTTGTTGCTGCAAGTGATGGACAACGGCACCCTGACGGACAACAACGGACGCAAGGCCGATTTTCGCAACGTGATCCTGGTGATGACCACCAACGCGGGCGTGCAGGAGACCCAGCGCAAGTCCATTGGCTTCCAGCAGCAGGACATGAGTCACGATGCCATGGCGGTGATCAACAAGACGTTCAGTCCGGAGTTTCGCAACCGGCTCGATCACACCATCTGGTTCAACCATCTGGACATGGCGGTGATCCATCAGGTAGTCGACAAGTTCATCGTCGAGCTGCAGGTACAGCTGGATGCCAAAGGGGTATCACTGGAGGTATCTGAAGAGGCGCGCCACTGGTTGGCCGAGAAGGGTTATGATCGGGCAATGGGTGCCAGACCCATGGGACGGGTCATTCAGGAGCACCTCAAGAAGCCGTTGGCCAATGAGATCCTGTTCGGCTCACTGGTCGATGGCGGAGTAGTGAGAGTGGAGCTGGTGAATAACAGCCTCAGCTTTGACTTCCAGGTCAATGTTGAAGCTGTCTCTCACTAAATGTGATTGAGGCCAGAAACGACAAAAAACCCCAACCGCGAGGCTGGGGTTTTTTGCTGAATTCCTGGCTTAGCGAGAGCGGAAAACAATACGTCCCTTGGAGAGATCGTACGGAGTCAGAGCCACCGTTACTTTGTCCCCAGTCAGGATACGGATGTAGTTTTTGCGCATCTTGCCGGAAATATGAGCGATAACCACGTGACCATTTTCCAGTTCCACACGGAACATGGTATTGGGCAAGGTTTCGAGAATGGTACCCTGCATCTCAATACTGTCTTCTTTAGCCATTGAATCCTCTTGATAAGCCACAACAAAAAACCGCTGGATCATGCCGGATTTAAGGCTATGTGTAAAGTTTACTCGGGCTTGGTGTCGATATTTTTCCATTCTCCCTGCACCAGCAGCTCGTGGGGCAGGTACTGGCGCTTGTAATTCATCTTGCGGCACGCCTCCACCAGATAGCCCAGATACAGCCAGCTGCGACCGGTGCGCCTGGCCAGTTCCAACTGGCTCAGAATGGCAAAGGTGCCCAGTGAGCGGTCGGCATAATCGGGATCGAAAAAGGTATACATGGCGCTCATGGAGTGGGGGAGCAGGTCCGTGGTGGCCACCCCGATGAGGCGTCCCTCCTTGCGTATCTCCATGTAGAGCGGTGGCATCCAGTCGCAGTGCAGGAATCCCTTGTACTGGGTGCGGCTCGGCGGGTACATGCTGCCATCGTGGTGGCGCTCGCGGATGTAGCGCTCATAGAGCTGGTAATACTCGGGTTTGTCGTCGTAGCTCAGCACCAGCTCGAGATCCCGGTTCAGCTGACGAACGCGTTTCTGGCCGCGGTTAGGCACGAAACGCTCGCTGTGGATGCGCAGTGGCTGGCAGGCGCTGCAGGCCGGGCAATGGGGGCGATAGATGTCGTTGCCACTGCGCCTGAATCCCGCCGTCAGCAGCCGCTCGTAACCGGCCGCATTGAGCAGCTCATGATCCATCAGTACCAGCAACTGCTCCTGCTCATGGCCGAGGTAGCTACACGGGTGTCTGGGGGTCAGGCCTACCTTGAGGATCACTTCTTCGGTCATAGGCTGATTCTCCTCTGCTGCCAGCAACCGTCTTGCAGTGGTTGCTTGATCAGGCTCGCCAATGTGGTCAGAAACCGGCTTCTTGGCCACTCCTGGACTCCCAGGGTGGCCAGGAAGTCGTTCTGCATCTGGCAGTCGATGAGGGCACCCCCATGGCGTGCGAAGTGGCGACAGAGCGCCACCATGGCCAGTTTGGCGCCGTTATCGATGCGGCTGAACATGGATTCACCGCAGAAGAGGCGGCCAAGGGAGAGACCATAGAGCCCCGCCTGCAACTGACCATCCTGCCAGATCTCGACGGAGTGGGCATGGCCCAGGCGGTGCAACTGCCGATAGGCGTCGATCATGGGGGCGCTTATCCAGGTGCCGCTGGCGCTGCGACGGGGGGCGGCGCAGGCCGCTATCACCTCATCGAAGGCATGATCGATGGTAATGTCGAAGGGGGTGCGGCGCAGATACTTCTGCAGGCTGCGCCCTATGTGCAGCTCATCGGGCACTATCACCCCCCTGGGATCCGGCGACCACCACAGCAGCGGCTGATGTGGCTCATTCCACGGAAAGATCCCGCTGTGATAAGCTGCCAGCAAACGGGCAGGGGAGAGATCTCCCCCAATCGCCAGCAGGCCATTGGGTTCTTCCAGCGCATGGCTGGGGGAGGGAAACCAGCACAGCTCATCATCCAGTTCGGTGAGATAGCGAGACATAAGACAGAGGTTCACAGATGAAGGCCATTATCCTGATAGTATCCAGCTTGCTGGGCTTTGTCACGGCGCCCGCCTGGGCTGCACCCTACGAGCGCAATACGGCTCGCCCCGTCGATCAGGTGGTGTTTGGCCAGGTGGACACGGTGCGCAACATCACCCAGCGCCAGGTGCTGGAATCCGAGCATACCGGCTGGAAAACCCTGGGTGGCGCCGTGCTGGGGGGACTGCTTGGCAACCAGTTTGGCGGCGGTCATGGGCGGGAGATCGCCACCGCCGTGGGGGCACTGGCGGGGGCTGCTGCGGTGCAGCACTACCAGTCCGGTGGCAGCATGGTGGAGAACCAGCTGGTGGAGCTCTTGATCCGCAATGAACAGAACGGGCTCATCAACGTTATCCAGGACTACGATCCGGCCATGGTGTTTGCGAGCGGAGACAAGGTGCGCATCCTCTATTTCAGCGATGGGGTGCGGGTCGACAAGACCTATTGAGGAAACCCGTGAGCGGGTAGAGTGCAATCAGAAGGGGGAATAACCCGGCGGCCGCAAGGGGCGCCGGGCGGTACTACACGGAGTGTCTCTTTCGAGACTCGCTCAGGCGTCCTGGCAGACTATTTTGTCGCGACCTGTGTTCTTTGCCTGATACAGCTGGCGATCTGCCTCACTCAGCGCCTCGTCCATGGAGAGCCGCCCGACCTTGATGACGCCAAAGCTGGCGCGCACAAAGAGCGGTACTTCCCGTGACAGCGGCTGCTGACGCAGCTGTTGCCGCAGCCCTTCCAGCCGCTTGAGCAGCACGGGAACCGGACAGTGGGGCACCATCAGGGCAAACTCCTCGCCACCGAAACGGGCTATCATGGCATCCGGGAAGAACTGGGTGAGCAGCCGGGTCAGGTGGCAGAGCAACTGATCGCCGATGGCATGGCCCCAGTGATCGTTGACCTGCTTGAAATGATCCACGTCCAGCACGCACAGGGCGAGCTGCGCCTGCTGACGTTGATGCTCTTCGAACCACTTCTGCCCCTCGTTGAACCAGTAACGCCGGTTGTAGAGCCCGGTCAGGTAGTCGCGGTTGGCCGATTCCTGGATGTTGTTGAACTGCTCGAGCGCCTCCAGATTGTGGCTGACCCGGCACTGCAGCTCCTCGGGCTCGAACGGCTGGTTGAGAAAGTCGTTCGCCCCCTGCTTGAGGTAGCGGGCAGAGAGGCCGTGCTTGTCCGACACCGAGATGCCGATGATGGCGAGCTGCTGCTTGCTGTAACGCTCACGCAGCATCCGCACCAGGCTGATGCCGTCTATCTCCGGCATGTAGTAATCCACCAGCATCAGGCGAATGGCCGGGTGCTGCTCGAGCAGGGCCAGGGCATCCCGGGCGCAGGTTGCCTCGTGCACCAGCAGCAGCTGTTTGCGCAACTGGGCAGCGGTGCGATGGCGGGAGGTGCGGGAGTCATCGACCACCAGCACCTCGATAGCCTGATTGAGGTAGAGGCGGTGCACCAGGCTGACGGCGTATTGCAGGGAGTGGCGTGAATCCTTCATCACGTAATCCAGCACACCGGCCTCCAGCCAGGCTTCCCGTTTCTCCTCGCTGATGTCGGCGGTGAGGATCACCACGGGCAGACCACGTTCCAGCAGCACATTGACGGCTTCTCCACTCGGGGCATCCGGCAGGGTGAGATCCACCAGGGCGACCACGTACTCTTCGCCCTGACAGTCGCGGGCGCCTTCAAGGGTATCGAACGCATCAATCTCCAGCCCGGTTTGTTGCGAAATGGCCTGAGTCAACATGCGGCGAATCGTCAGGCTGTCTTCCACAATCAATATTTTCCGTTTCATCCGGCTCCTTAAAAGAAAAGGGCATGCCACTTGGCATGCCCTTTATATCCTTGTGCTTATTGTGCGTCCAGATATCGCTCGGCATCCAGGGCTGCCATGCAGCCGGTACCGGCTGAGGTGATCGCCTGACGGTAGACGTGGTCGGCCACGTCGCCGGCGGCAAACACGCCCGGGATGCTGGTCTGGGTCGCGAACCCTTCCAGGCCGCCACGCACCTTGAGGTAGCCGTTTTCCATCGCCAGCTGGCCTTCGAAGATCTGGGTGTTGGGC
Source organism: Aeromonas media (assembly GCF_020423125.1). Taxonomy (NCBI): domain Bacteria; kingdom Pseudomonadati; phylum Pseudomonadota; class Gammaproteobacteria; order Aeromonadales; family Aeromonadaceae; genus Aeromonas; species Aeromonas media. Next base: position 2,495,175 of record NZ_CP075564.1, on the reverse strand, counting down.
TGGTGACCGATGGCGATGAAGACCCCCATCAGCGGCAGCTCGGAGGTGGAGTCGTCCCGGGTGCTGCGCAGGCGCACGCCGGTCACGCCCATGTTGTCACCCAGCACCTCGTCCAGGGTCTGGTGAGTGTGCAGCACTATGTTGCCGCTCTCGACCTTGTCGTGCAGACGTTTGATCAGGATCTTTTCGGCGCGGAACTCGTCGCGGCGATGGATGAGATGCACCTTCTTGGCGATGTTGGCCAGATAGAGCGCCTCTTCCACGGCGGTGTTGCCGCCGCCGACCACGGCCACTTCCTGGTTGCGATAGAAGAAGCCGTCACAGGTGGCACAGGCGGAGACGCCACGGCCCTTGAAGGCCTCTTCGGAAGGCAGGCCCAGGTACTTGGCGGAGGCGCCGGTGGCGATGATCAGCGCGTCGCAGCTGTATTCACCGTTGTCACCCTTGAGGCGGAACGGGCGCTGGGTCAGCTCCACTTCATTGATGTGATCAAACAGAATGCGGGTATCGAATTTTTCCGCATGCTCTTTCATGCGCTCCATCAGGGCCGGGCCGGTCAGCCCTTCCGCGTCCCCTGGCCAGTTTTCCACCTCTGTGGTGGTGGTCAGCTGACCACCTTGCTGCATGCCGGTGATGAGCAGGGGATTGAGGTTGGCGCGGGCGGCGTAGACGGCGGCGGTATAACCCGCCGGGCCGGAGCCCAGGATCAGCAGTTTGCTATGAGTAACTTGGCTCATGATGTGATTTCCGAGACGTGATGAGTTTGCGCGATTGTAGGTAATTCGTGATCCGGGGTCAAAGGCCAGGGCATCGATTGTGGCAATCGCCAAAGAGAGGAAAGGATGGCTGGATTTGAGCCATAAAAAAACCGCCCATCGCGGGCGGATTTTCACTCATCGACGCTCCCTGGCGGGGGCGGGATCAGTTCAGCAGGGTCAGGGGATCCGTGTAGGCCAGGTTGTGCGCCACGGCGACCTCCTTGCAGGTGATCTTGCCCGCCATCACGTTCAGGCCGTGCAACAGGTGGGGATCACTGAGCAGTGCGCCGCGATAACCCTGTTCCGCCAGCTTGATGATGAAGGGCAGGGTGGCGTTGTTGAGGGCCACGGTGGAAGTGCGGGCCACGGCGCCCGGCATGTTGGCTACGCAGTAGTGCACCACCTCGTCGACGATGAAGGTGGGATCCTCGTGGGTGGTGGCGTGAGAGGTCTCGACGCAGCCACCCTGATCGATGGCCACATCCACGATGGCGGAGCCCGGCTTCATGCGCGCAATGTGGTCACGGCTGACAAGTTTTGGCGCAGTGGCGCCCGGTACCAGCACGCCGCCGATGACCAGATCCGCCGCCAGCAGGTGGCGCTCCAGGGTCTCGCGATTGGAGTAGACCACCTTGGCCGCCCCCTGGAACTCGCTGTCGAGACGACGCAAGGTGTCGATGTTGTTGTCGAGTATGGTCACGTCGGCACGCAGGCCGATGGCCATGCGGGCTGCGTTGGAACCCACCACGCCACCACCGATGATCACCACCTTGGCCGGTTCGACGCCGGGTACGCCGCCGAGCAGCACACCGCTACCGCCGCGGGATTTTTCCAGCGCCTGGGCACCGGCCTGAATAGACATGCGTCCGGCCACTTCCGACATGGGGGCCAGCAGGGGCAGGCCGCCACGGCCGTCGGTGACGGTCTCGTAGGCGATGCAGACGGCGCCGCTGTCGACCAGCTCCCGGGTCTGGGCCAGGTCTGGCGCCAGGTGCAGGTAGGTAAAGAGGGTCTGGTCCGGGCGCAGCATGGCGCGCTCGACCGCCTGGGGCTCCTTGACCTTGACGATCATCTCCGCCTTGGCGAAAACGTCTGCCGCGGAGGCCAGAATTTCGGCTCCGGCAGCCAGATAATCTGCGTCACTGAAGCCAATGCCATTTCCTGCGCCGCTTTGGACGAAAACGGTATGGTTTCGTGCTGTCAGTTCACGTACACTGGCCGGAACCATGCCTACGCGATATTCATGGTTTTTTATTTCCTTAGGTACACCGATAATCATGCTATCCCTCGTCTATCGATTGGTGGTTTATGTTGCCCAGATGTTAAGCAACATTTGCGCCTAGTATATTCAGGTATTGACAGGATTTGTGACCATTATTATAAAATGACTGGTGATTCTTACCAAAAAATAGCCAAAGGATGGAATTAAATGATGGAAGCTAAGAGTCGGCTAAAGGATTTGGACAGGATTGACCGCAACATTCTGAATGAACTGCAAAAGGATGGCAGGATTTCGAACGTTGAGTTGTCCAAACGAGTTGGCCTGAGTCCCACACCGTGTCTGGAACGGGTTCGTCGCCTCGAGCGTCAAGGCTATATCGAAGGATATGCCGCTATTCTGAACCCTCATTATCTGGATGCGTCTCTGCTGGTGTTCGTGGAAATTACCCTCAATCGTGGCGCCCCCGACGTGTTCGAACAGTTCAACAAGGCTGTTCAGGTGCTCGAAGAGATCCAGGAGTGCCATCTGGTGTCAGGTGATTTCGACTATCTGCTCAAGACCCGCGTCAGCGACATGTCGGCCTACCGCCGCCTGCTGGGGGAAACCCTGCTGCGTCTGCCCGGCGTCAATGACACTCGCACCTATGTGGTGATGGAAGAGGTCAAGCAGAGCAGTCGTCTGGTGATCAGCACCCGATAAGCGGGATTGTGCTGTGACTTGCATGCACCACGACGAGTCACGATAGTCAGAAACGAGCGGCCGGTCCGCTCGTTTCTTCTTATTACTGTATTCATGGCCCCGCCCTCAGGCACTGGCTGACAATCGGTGGGCTTTTCAGGGATACTAGGCCCCCTATCCCCGCATTACATGTTTTCAGAAAGGAGCCGGAGTTTGGCCGATAAAAAGCTGTTTACTCCTTTGTCAGGTACGCAACGGATCTTCGAGGCCGTCTTGATCGCCATCACGCTGATGGCTGCCTATCTCTTGCTTGCCCTGTTGACCTACCATCCCGCCGATCCCGGTTGGTCCCAGACCTCCTGGCAGGGAGAGGTGAAGAACCTGGCGGGCAGCGCCGGTGCCTGGCTCGCCGACATCACCATGTTCACCTTCGGGGCCTTCTCCTATCTGGTGCCTCCCCTGGTGGTTCTGCTCGGCTGGAGCCTGTTCTGGCGCCCGAGCCGGCTGCTGGAGGTGGACTATCTCACCCTGTCGGTGCGCATCATCGGCTTTGTCCTGACGGTGCTCGGCATGTCCGCCATCGCCAGCATGAACTTCAATGACTTGCAGAATTTCTCCGCAGGCGGCCTGGTGGGGGACGTGATCGCCTCCGCCGTGGTGCCCCTCTTTGGCGGCGTCGGGGCCAACCTGATGCTGCTCTGCTTCGTGGCCACCGGCATCACCCTGTTCACCGGCTGGTCCTGGCTCACCATAGTCGAGCGGATCGGTGCCACCTGCACCGGCAGCGTCAGCGCCATCTACCATTTCCCGACAACCCTGGGCCGCTGGCTCACCGGCGGCTGGCGCCAGCCCCGTTTTGAGGGGCCGGATCCCCTGCTGGAAGGGGGCGTGGGCGCTCTCGATCTCGACGACGAAGAGGACGAGCCCCATAGCAGCTGGACGCGCAACCCCAAGGCCAAGGGGAGCCAGAAGTCAAAATCTGACGAATGGCTGCCGGAGCTCGATGACGACACCTTCCAGTTCGATCCGCAATTCGATGATGAAGAGGACGAGCCGGCGCCCGTGGCCAGACCCAAGCGCGCCGCCGTTGCCAATGCCCGCCGTCAGCCGGCCCTGGCCGATGACGGGGATGACGAACTCGATCTGCCCTGGGCGGAAGGGGAGGAGGCTGCCGCGCCTGCGGTGGCCGCACCGGTCAAGCCCAAGCGTCGCCCCCAGCCCGCCATGGCGCCGCTGCCGAGCATAGAGCTGCTCGACCGCCCGCCCGCCAAGACCCAGATGATGAGCAAGGACGAGCTGGACCGCATGGGCCGGCTGGTGGAGGCGAAACTCGCCGACTACAACGTGCAGGCCAAGGTGGTCGGCGTCTATCCGGGCCCCGTCATCACCCGCTTCGAACTGGATCTGGCGCCGGGCATGAAGGCGAGCAAGATCACCAATCTCTCCCGGGATCTCGCCCGTTCCCTCTCCGCCAGCAGTGTGCGGGTGGTGGAGGTGATCCCGGGCAAGACCTTTGTTGGCATCGAGCTGCCCAACCGGGTGCGTCAGACCGTCTACCTGCGTGAGACCCTGGACTGCGAGGCCTTCTCTGGCAGTCACAATCCGCTGACCATGGGGCTGGGGCAGGACATCGCGGGGGAACCCGTGGTGGTGAACCTGGCCAAGATGCCCCACCTGCTGGTGGCCGGTACCACGGGCTCGGGCAAGTCGGTGGGGGTCAACACCATGATCATCTCCATGCTCTACAAGTCGACGCCGGACGATCTGCGCTTCATCATGATCGACCCCAAGATGCTGGAGCTCTCGGTCTACGAAGGTATCCCCCATCTGCTGACCGAGGTGGTCACCGACATGAAGGACGCCGCCAACGCCCTGCGCTGGTGCGTCGGCGAGATGGAGCGTCGCTACAAGCTGATGTCCGCGGTCGGGGTGCGCAACCTCAAGGGTTACAACGACAAGGTGCTGGCCGCGGCCGCCGAGGGCGAGCCCCTGCGGGATCCCTTGTGGCGTCCGGGTGACTCCATGGATCAGATGCCGCCTGAGCTGGAAAAACTGCCCCACATCGTGGTGGTGGTGGACGAGTTCGCCGACATGATGATGATCGTCGGCAAGAAGGTGGAAGAGCTGATTGCCCGTATCGCCCAGAAGGCGCGGGCAGCCGGTATTCACCTCATTCTCGCGACCCAGCGCCCTTCTGTGGATGTCATCACCGGCCTCATCAAGGCCAACATCCCGACCCGGATCTCTTTCCAGGTGTCGAGCAAGATTGACTCGCGCACCATCCTGGATCAGGGCGGCGCCGAATCCCTGCTCGGCATGGGGGACATGCTCTACATGCCCGCCGGCACCTCCAACCCGACCCGGGTCCACGGCGCCTTCGTCGATGATCACGAGGTGCACAAGGTGGTGGCGGACTGGAAACTGCGCGGCGAGCCGAACTACATCGAGGAGATCCTCTCCGGTGAGTCGGATGGCGAGGGCGGTGGCGGCGAGTACGGCGGCGGTGGTGACGAGGAGCTGGATCCCCTGTTCGACGAGGCGGTCGCCTTCGTGGTGGAATCCCGCCGTGGCTCAACCTCCAGCGTGCAGCGCAAGTTCAAGATTGGTTACAACCGGGCGGCCCGTCTCATCGAGCAGATGGAAAACCAGGGCATCGTCAGCTCTCCGGGGGGCAACGGCCAGCGCGACGTGCTGGCACCGCCCCCGGTGCGTGATTAAGCCTTCATATCATCCTGGCCATGTCTGCGGACATGGCCTTTTATCTGACCCTCTTCAACGGGAATCGCGATGAAAAAAGCATTATTGATGGGTTCTGTACTGTTGCTTGCCAGCAGCCAGGTGTGGGCCGATGCGGCCAGCGATCTCAAGCAGAAGCTGACGGGCGTCAGCCTGTTTTCGGCCAAGTTTGCCCAGACCGTCTATGACAGCAAGGGCAAGGAGCTGCAGAAGGCGAGCGGCACCCTGCTGGTGCAGCGCCCCAACCGCTTCAACTGGCACACCACTGCCCCGGACGAGAGCCTTATCGTGGCGGACGGCAAGGATGTGTGGGTCTATGACCCCTTCGTCGAGCAGGTCACCGCCCTCAAGATGAAGGATGCGGTGCTCAACACCCCCTTCGTGCTCATCGCCGGCAACGATGTCGGGCTCTGGAAGCACTACGACGTGACCCAGGAAGGGGATGTCTACACCGTCACCAGCCGCAACAAGGACGAGCTGATCGCCTCCTTCCGCATCACCTTCGACCGTCAGAACAACATCAGCCGGTTCGACGTGAAAGAGGCGCAGGGGCAGTGGAGCGAATTCACCTTGAGCAGCTTCAACCGCAAGCCGGTGCTCAAGGGCAACGAGTTCGTGTTCAAGACGCCTGCGGGGGTCGCGCTGGACGATCAGCGCTGATGAGCAGGCGGTCGCTGGATTTTTCGTCAGTGCGTCTGTCAACGGCGGTGGGCGTGACGCAGGGGGTCAACAGATGAGTAACCTCTTATTGAATTTCTCGTCGGACCGTTTTTCCATGGCGGTATGCGTGATACTGAACGGTCAATACAGATGAGCAACTTGTCGCTGGATTTCTCGTCGGACTTTCGTCCGCTGGCGGCCAGGATGCGGCCGCAGAACCTGGATCAGTACATAGGCCAGCAGCACATCCTGGGGGCTGACAAGCCCCTGCGCAAGGCGATCCTGGCGGGGCACTGCCACTCCATGATCCTGTGGGGACCGCCCGGCACCGGCAAGACCACGCTGGCCGAGCTGATGGCCCACTACTGCCAGGCCGAGGTGGAGCGGCTCTCCGCGGTCACCTCCGGCATCAAGGAGATCCGCGCCGCCATCGACAAGGCGAAGGAGAACAGCTGGCGCGGGGTGCGTACCATCCTCTTCGTGGACGAGGTGCACCGCTTCAACAAGAGCCAGCAGGATGTGTTCCTGCCCCACATCGAAGACGGCACCATCACCTTCATCGGCGCCACCACCGAAAATCCCTCGTTCGAACTCAACAACGCACTGCTCTCCCGGGCCCGGGTCTACCTGCTCAAACGGCTGGAGGAGGAGGACATCCTCGCCATGATCGATCAGGCGATGACAGACCCCCGTGGCCTCAATGACCCCAGCCTCACCTTTGCCCCCGGCGTCAAAGCGGCGCTGGCCAAAGCCGTGGATGGGGACGGGCGCAAGTCCCTCAACTACCTGGAGCTGCTGGCCGACATGGCCGAGAGTAATGGGGCAGGGGAGAGGGTGATCGACAGCGCCCTGCTCGCCGCCGTGGTGGGGGAGCATGTGGCGCGCTTCGACAAGGGCGGGGATCACTTCTACGACCTCATCTCGGCGGTGCACAAGTCCATTCGCGGCTCGGCGCCGGATGCGGCCCTCTACTGGTATGCCCGCATGGTGAGTGCCGGTTGCGATCCCCTCTATATCGCCCGCCGTTTGCTGGCCATTGCCTCGGAAGATGTGGGCAATGCCGATCCCCGTGCCATGCAGGTGGCGCTGTCTGCCTGGGACTGCTTCCACCGCATCGGTCCGGCGGAAGGGGAGCGGGCCATCGCCCAGGCCATCGTCTACCTCGCCTGCGCCCCCAAGAGCAATGCGGTCTACACCGCCTGGAAGGCGGCGCTCAATGACGCCAAAAACCTGCCGGACTTCGAGGTGCCGCCGCACCTGCGCAACGCCCCCACCAAGCTGATGAGCGAGCTCGGCTATGGCGCCGAGTACCGCTACGCCCACGACGAGCCCGGCGCCTATGCCGCCGGCGAGGAGTACTTCCCGCCAGAATTGGCCGGCAAGCACTACTACCAGCCCACCGATCGGGGCCTCGAGAAGCAGATCGCCCAGAAGCTCGATTACCTGCGCGATCTGGACCGGCAGAGCCCGCGTCAAAGAGACAAGTAAAGGCACGTTGTCCGGGCAGCATGGCGATCCCTCGGATCGGCGAAGATAAGCCTGCCGATGCCGTCAAACTTGGCAAAAACGACAGCAATACGCCCTGTTCGGGCGGGGGGGCGGTCTGCTACACTGCCCCTCTGACCCCGCTTGTCTTGGCCTTGCACCATCTTCTTGATTTAGAAGGCCCGATTCCGAAGACATAGGGGTGCGCCAACCGACGTTAACTTCCGGATCTGTTTTCTCGCCAGGGCGGATGACCCAGGCCCAGATCCCATTAAAAAAAGTAGGTAAACCATGCTGGATCCCAAATATCTGCGCAGCGATATCGAAGAAGCTGCCGCTCGTCTGGCGACACGTGGCTACGCGCTGGACGTAGCGGCTGTCAATGCTCTGGAAGAGAAACGCAAGGATCTGCAGTCCCGTACCCAGGAGCTGCAGGCCGAGCGCAACGCCCGCTCCAAGTCCATCGGTGAGGCTGCCCGTCGCGGCGAAGATGTGGCTCCGCTCAAGGCCGAAGTGACCAATATCAACGACGAGCTGGAGACCAGCAAGGTCGCGCTCGAGACCCTGCTGGCCGACATCAAGGCCATCTCAGACGCCATCCCCAACCTGCCGAGCGACACCACCCCGGTGGGCCGCGACGAGAACGACAACGTGGAAGTACGCCGCTGGGGCACCCCGCGCGAGTTCAGCTTCCCAGTGCGCGATCACATCGATCTGGGTGAAGCGGCCAAGGGCGTGGACTTCAAGAACGGCGTCAAGCTCTCCGGTGCCCGTTTTGTGGTGATGAAGGGTCAGATTGCCCGCCTGCACCGCGCGCTGGCGCAGTTCATGCTGGACCTGCACACCCTGCAGCACGGCTACACCGAATGCTACGTGCCCTATCTGGTGAACCCGGACAGCCTGTACGGCACCGGCCAACTGCCGAAATTCTCCCAGGACCTGTTCAACACAGGTATCGAGGGCGAAGGGGAAGACGAAGGCAAGGTGCGCAAGTTCTCCCTCATTCCTACCTCCGAAGTGCCGCTCACCAACATGGCCCGCGACGAGATCTTCGACGAGCAGGAACTGCCCATCAAGATGACCGCCCACAGCCCCTGCTTCCGCTCCGAAGCCGGCTCTTATGGCCGTGACACCCGCGGCCTCATCCGCATGCACCAGTTCGACAAGGTCGAGATGGTCCAGCTGGTGCACCCGGAGAAGTCCTGGGATGCGCTGGAAGAGATGGTGGGTCACGCCGAGAAGGTGCTGCAACTGCTGGAGCTGCCGTATCGCGTGATGGCGCTCTGTACCGGTGACATGGGCTTCTGCGCCGCCAAGACCTACGATCTGGAAGTGTGGCTGCCGGCCCAAAATACCTACCGCGAGATCTCGTCCGTCTCCAACTGCACCGACTTCCAGGCGCGCCGCATGCAGGCCCGTGTGCGTGTCGACGGCAAGCCGCAACTGCTGCACACCCTGAACGGCTCCGGCCTGGCGGTAGGGCGCACCCTGGTGGCGGTGATCGAGAACTACCAGCAGGAAGACGGCCGCATCGCCATCCCGGCGGCGCTGCAATCCTACATGGGCGGCCTGACTCACATCGGCTAAGTCCCCCTTGCTCAGCACAACGCCATGGCCATGCCATGGCGTTGTGCATTTGGGCGCCAGTCGCCCTCTCGGCAGGGGACGAGAGTGGTCTCTTTCGGCGCTCAGTTGAACCTTTAACACATTTTTATCAAGCATTGCGCAATCGTTTTTGTTAGACTGCGCCGCAATTTCGCAGGACATCTTTTTCTATGGTCTGGATTGATTACGCCATCATCGGCATCGTCGGTTTCTCTGCCCTCATCAGCCTGGTGCGCGGCTTCCTGAAGGAAGCCATGTCCCTCGTCACCTGGTTCGTCGCCTTTTTCATTGCCAGCCATTTCTATCCGGATCTCGCCGTCTACTTCACCTCTTTCTCCGACGCCATGGTGCGCAACGGCCTCGCCATCGCCGCCCTGTTCGTGGCGACCCTGATCCTGGGGAGCGTGGTCAACTACGTGGTGGGCCTGCTGGTGGAAAAGACGGGACTTTCCGGCACCGACAGAGTGTTGGGGGTCTGTTTTGGCGCCATTCGCGGGGTACTGATCGTCAGTGCCCTGCTGTTTTTCATGGATACCTTCACCAGCCTCTCCCAGAGCGACTGGTGGGTGGCGTCCAAACTGGTTCCCGAGTTCAAGCCGGTGATCCAGTGGTTTTTCGGGTTCATGCTGAACTCGTCCAGTTTTCTTCAACAGGTACAGTGACTTCGAGGTAGCAAAGACATGTGCGGTATTGTCGGTATAGTTGGCACCACCCCCGTCAATCAGGCCCTCTACGACGCCTTGACGGTGTTGCAGCACAGGGGACAGGATGCCGCCGGGATCGTGACCATTGACAGTGGAAACTTCCGGCAACGCAAGGCCAACGGCCTGGTGAAGGATGTGTTTGAAGTGCGCCACATGCAGCGACTGAAGGGGCATATCGGCATAGGACATGTCAGATATCCCACCGCAGGCAGCTCCAGTGCCGCTGAAGCCCAACCCTTTTACGTGAACTCTCCCTACGGCATGGTGCTGGCCCATAATGGCAACCTCACCAACGCCAAGGATCTCAAGGAGCAGCAGTTCAAGGTGGCCCGCCGCCACATCAATACCACCTCCGATTCGGAAGTGCTGCTGAACGTGCTGGCCCACGAGCTGGATCTGTGCGACAAGATGGCGCTGCGGCCGGAAGACATCTTCTCTGCGGTGCGCAAGGTGCACCAGCAGATCCGCGGCGCCTATGCGGTGGTCTCGCTGGTGATTGGCCACGGTCTCATCGGCTTCCGCGATCCCAACGGCATCCGCCCGCTGATCCTGGGTCGTCGCGCTGACGAGCAGGGCCAGGTGGAGTACATGCTCGCCTCCGAGAGCGTGGCGCTTGACGCCATCGGTTTCGAGACGGTGCGTGACGTCGCTCCGGGCGAGGCCATCTACATCACAGAGCAGGGCCAGCTCTTCTCCGAGCAGTGTGCGGAAAACCCGCAGATGAGCTCCTGCATCTTCGAGTACGTCTACTTCGCCCGCCCCGATTCGTGCATCGACAAGGTCTCCGTCTATGCCGCCCGTCTCAACATGGGCCGCAAGCTGGGCAAGAAGATTGCACGGGAGTGGGAAGATCTCGACGTGGACGTGGTCATCCCCATCCCCGAGACCTCCTGTGACGTGGCGCTGGAAATCGCCCATACCCTGGGCCTGCCTTACCGCCAGGGCTTCGTGAAGAACCGCTACATAGGTCGTACCTTCATCATGCCGGGACAGACCCAGCGCAAGAAGTCGGTGCGTCGCAAGCTCAACGCCATCAGCTCTGAATTCAAGGGCAAGAAGGTGTTGCTGGTGGATGACTCCATCGTCCGTGGCACCACTTCCGAGCAGATCATCCAGATGGCCCGTGAAGCAGGGGCGGCCAAGGTCTACTTCGCCTCGGCGGCACCGGAAATCCGCTTCCCCAACGTCTACGGCATCGACATGCCGACCGCCAACGAGCTGATCGCCCACGGCCGTGAAGTGGAAGAGGTGTGCAAGCTGATCGGCGCCGATGGCCTGATCTTCCAGGATCTGGAAGATCTGGAAGAGGCGGTGCGGGAGATCAACCCCGAGCTGCGCCACTTCGAGACCTCGGTGTTCAATGGCCACTACGTGACCTCGGACGTGGATCAGGGTTATCTGGACCACCTGAACGCCCTGCGCAGCGACGACAACAAGGCGGTGCGCGAGTGGCAGGAAGGGACCAGCAACCTGGAGATCTTCAACGAAGGCAGTTAAACGTTTTCTGACTGTCGTCGACATGACACAGAGATGGGGGCCCAGGCCCCCATCTCTGTTTTTGTCCCTGCCGCAAGCCGCCCCTTCGTCTGCGGGGCGGCCCTCGTCATGCCAGATCTTCCCCGTTGCTGGCGATGACCTTCTGGTACCACCAGAACGACTTCTTGCGCCTGCGCGCCAGGGTGCCCTGGCCGGCATCGTCCCTGTCCACATGGACGAAGCCGTAGCGCTTGCTCATCTCGCCGGTGGAGGCGGAGACCAGATCGATGCAGCCCCAGCTGGTGTAGCCCAAGAGCGGCACGCCGTCTTCGATGGCATCCCCCATGGCGCGGATGTGCGCGCGCAGGTAGTCGATGCGATAGTCGTCCACTATCTCGCCATCGGCGTTGATCTCGTCCATGGCCCCCAGGCCGTTCTCCACCAGGAACAGCGGCTTCTGGTAGCGATCGTACAGGCTGTTCATGGTGATGCGAAGGCCGAGGGGGTCTATGCCCCAGCCCCACTGGCTCACCTCGATGTGGGGATTTCGCAGGGACTTGACAACGTTGGCGGCGCTGGTGTTGCCCGCATTCATGTCGGCCGAGGCGCAGCGGGAGGCGTAGTAGCTGAAAGAGACGAAATCGACGGTGTGCTTCAGAACCTCGTCATCCTCCGGCGCCTTGACGAGCCGGATCCCCTTCTCGCGAAACACCCGGGCGGCATAGGCCGGGTAGGCGCCTCTCGCCTGCACGTCGATGAACAGCAGGTTCTCCCGCTCCTTTTGCAGCGCGGCCCAGACATCTTCCGGCTTGCAGGAGTAGGGGTAGAAGCTGCCCCCCGCCAGCATGCAGCCCACCTGGTTGGCCGGGTTCACCTCGTGGGCAATTTGGGTCACCAGGGCGCTCGCGACCAGCTCGTGGTGGGCCGCCTGGTATTTGACCTGCTCCTGGTGCTCCCCTTCCTCAAACACCAGCCCCGCCCCGGAGAAGGGGCTGTGCAGCAGTATGTTGATCTCGTTGAAGGTGAGCCAGTACTTCACCAGGCCGTCGAATTGCTCGAAGCAGGTGCGGGCATAGCGGGTGAAAAAGTCCACCATCTGGCGGTTGCGCCAGGAGCCGTACTCCACCACCAGGTGCATGGGCACGTCGAAGTGGCACAGGGTCACCAGGGGCTCGATGTTGTACTTTCTGCACTCCTCGAACAGCGCCCGGTAGAAGGCGATGCCCTCGGGGTTGGCTTCTTGCTCGTCACCCCTCGGGTAGAGCCGGCTCCAGGCGATGGAGGTGCGAAACACGGTGAAGCCCATCTCTGCCATCAGGGCGATGTCTTCCTTGTAGCGGTGGTAGAAATCAATGGCCTCGTGGCTTGGGTAGAACTCGTCATCCCGCAGGGTGAAGCGCTTCTCCTGGCCAAGCTTGACCGCCATGCGGTTGGCGCCATGGGGGATCATGTCGACCGTGGTCAGCCCCTTGCCCCCCTCGCGATGGCCGCCTTCCGCCTGGTTGGCGGCCAGGGCGCCGCCCCAGAGGAAATCCTGGGGAAATCTGGTTATCGACATCGGTTACCTCTTGTCATGTCGGATGATATGAATTCACAGGCTGGTGGCCGGCTGGCCCGGCATGGCCGCGTCGGCCCGGGCTGGCGTCTGGGAAGCCTGCTCCTGCACCGGTATGTCTTCAAAGCCCATCACCAGGGTCAGCACGAAGGAGAGCACCACGGAGAGCGCCATCACGGCGAACACCCAGGCGATGCTTATGGGGTTGGCCGGATCGAAGAACTGCACGCTGGTGAAGAGCCCGGGGGCCGCCATGGAGTGGCTGGCGAGCCCGGCCATGCCCGCGACGGCGCCGCAGATGAAACCGCTGATGAGGCTGGCGATGAGGGGGCGCTTCAATCGCAGGGCGACGCCGTAGAGGGCAGGTTCGGAGATCCCCGCCATGATGGCGGAGGCGGCCGCCGCCAGTGCAGTCTGGCGCAGCTCGGGGTTTTTGGTGCGCCAGGCGACGGCCAGGGAAGAGCCGCCGAGGGAGAGGTTAGCGCCTATCTCAGAGGGCATCACCATGCCTTCCTTGCCGGTCTCGGCGATGGTCTGAATGATGGTCGGGGTGAAGACGCGGTGCATGCCGGTCATCACCAGCAGAGGCCAGAGCGCGCCCATGATGGCCACCGACAGCCAGCCCAGGTAGTCGTGGACCGTGTAGACCAGGCCCGAGATGGCGGTGCCAATCCAGATGCCGATGGGGCCAATGAGCAGGATGGCGAGCGGCGCCGCAATCAGCACTATCAGCATGGGCTTCAAGAAGTTCTTGGTCACCGCCGGGGTGATGCGATCGATCCAGCGCTCTATGTAGGAGAGGCACCAGGTCATCACCAGGGCCGGGATCACTGTGTAGGTGTATTTCACCGCGGTGACCGGGATCAGGGCGAAGGTCACCTGTTCACCCTCGGCGGCCCTGGCCATCAGCTCGATGAAGCTGGGGTGCACCAGCACGCCGGCGATGGCGATGGCGAGCGACATATTGGTCTTGAACTTGACGGCGGCGGAGGCGGCCACCATCAGGGGCAGGAAGAAGAAAGCGCCGTCACCGGCCACCGCGAGTATGGTGAGGGTCGAGGAACCTTTCTCCAGCACGCCGGTCATCTCCAGCACCATGGCCAGCAGCTTGAGCATGGAGCCACCGATGATGGCCGGGATGAGCGGCGACATGGTGCCGATCAGGGCGTCGAGGATGGCGGCGCCCATGCGGCGCAGGCTGAAACCTGGCTTGGCCGCTGGCACGTCTCCCTGTGCGCCTTCCGGCAACTGGGCAAGCACCTCGCGATAGGCGTGGGAGACCATGTTGCCGATGATCACCTGGCACTGGTTATCACTGCTGACCACCCCAAGTACCCCGGCAGTGGCCTTGAGCATTGGACTGTCCACCTGGGTGGGGTCTTGCAGCACGAAGCGTAGGCGCGTCATGCAGTGGGTCACGGCGATTATGTTGCCGGTTCCGCCGAGGGCCGTGATGACCTTGCCGGCCAGGGCCGCGTAGTTCTTTGACATCTAATCGTATCCTTTTTACCAAATGAGGCCTGTCGAACCCTGTCATTGACGACGGGAAGGACGGGAATGAAACTGCATTGTGGAACCGGTTCCACACAGCATGCTCAGTTTCATACTCACAGACAAGACGGTCGCACCGCCATTGTGCAGAAGCGTGAATGGGATCACTGAAAGGGGGGGCTGCGCCCATTCTCGTTAGCACAAGCGGGTCCCGTGCAGTACACTGCGGCCCGTCGAGAAGAGGGGAAGATGATGACGACTATGCTGGAGGTGGCGAAGCGGGCAGGGGTGTCGAAGGCGACTGTCTCCCGGGTACTGTCGGGCAATGGTTATACCAGTCAGGAGACCCGGGATCGGGTGTTCCAGGCCATAGAGGAGAGCGGCTATCGCCCCAACCTGCTGGCCAGGCAGCTGGCCACCAAAAACACCCAGACTCTGGGCTTGGTGGTGACCAACACCCTCTATCACGGCGTCTATTTCAGCGAGCTGCTCTCCCACGCGGCGCGGCTGACCGAAGATCGGGGCCGCCAGCTGATCCTGGCCGACGGCAAGCACAGCGCCGAGGAGGAGCGACAGGCCATCCAGTACCTGCTCGACTCCCGCTGTGACGGCGTCATCATCTACCCGCGTTTTCTCAGCGTCGAGGAGATGGACGAGCTCATCGAGCAGCACTCCCAGCCCATCATGGTGCTCAACCGGCGGCTGCGGCGCCACCCGGCGCACTGCGTCTACTCCGATCAGCAGGCTGCTGCCGCGGCCGTGGTGGAGAGGCTGGTCGGGATGGGGCACAGCGACATCGCCTTCATCACGGGCTCGGCGGATTCCCCCACCGGCATGGAGCGCCTCGTCGGCTACCGCGAGGCCCTTGCTCTGCACGGTATTCCCGTGCAAGAGGCGCTGATCGCCCCCGGCAAGTGGACGCCCGCCTGCGGCGCGGCCGCCGTCTCGACCCTGCTGGCGCGCGGGATGAGCTTCACTGCCCTGATCGCCAGCAATGATGACATGGCGATCGGTGCCATCAAGCAGTTGCACGAGTGCGGCGTGTCGGTGCCGGAGCAGGTCTCCGTGGTGGGGTTCGACGACATCGCCCTGGCTCCCTACGTCATTCCGTCGCTGGCCAGCGTCAAGATGCCGGTGACCGAGATGATCCAGGAGACCATCAGCCGGCTGATCACCATTGTGGAGGAGGGGGAGCCCGAGGCGCTGCCCTCTTTCAGTGGCAAGCTGGTCCGGCGCGATTCCCTCAAACGCCTGCTGGAGTGAGGCTGCCTCTGTGCTGGGCAGGCGGGGCGGGATCCGTTAGCATGGGCCCCCTTCGCGGGCTTCGCCCGCCGTATCAAGCCGCATCAAAATATGCCAATCAAGACCAACCAGAGAGTACAAGAGTTCAAATGGATGACCTGCTAGCCCCCGTTCGCCAGTTCCTGTATTGCGAGACCCCGGATGAGTGGGTGGAGATGGCGCGGGACCCCGCCCAGTTGCCGACCCTGCTCATCGATCACGCCAACTGCGAGAACAAGGCCGCCCTGACGGCCCACAGCCTGGTGCGCCGCTACTGCCTGCCCAAGGAGAAGCGGCACCTGCTGCCCAAGCTCGAATTTTACCGTGAGCTGGACGCCATCCCCGAGAAGGCCGAGATCCTCGGCAAACGCACCATGGGCGAGTCCGACAGAAGCGTGTTCGCCGAGCTCGAACGCAATCCCCTGCTGTTCCCCATGGTGCGGCTCATTCAGGAGGAGCTGCACCACTTCGAGCAGGTGCTGGAGATCATGCAGGCCCGCGGCATCCCCTACGGCCCCGTCACCGCCTCCCGCTATGCCCGCAGCCTGCTGGCCCACGTGCGCACCTACGAGCCGGCGGCCGTGGTGGACAAGATGATCATCGGCGCCTACATAGAGGCGCGCTCCTGCGAGCGCTTTGCGAAGATTGCCCCTCACCTTGACGAGGAGCTGGGCCGCTTCTATGTCTCCCTGCTGCGATCGGAGGCGCGCCACTACCAGGACTATCTGGCACTGGCTGAGCAATATGCCGGGGAGGATATCAGCGAGCGGATCGCCTTCTTTGGTCGTCTCGAGGCCGAGCTTATCTGCTCACCGGACCCGCAATTCAGGTTCCATAGCGGCCTGCCTGTCAGATCTGACAGTTGTTGAGCCCAAAGGGGCTGCCTACTATCTCGGTGTTCCTACTACGAGCGACGCAATCACTTTTTTGAGCGCAATCCCCCGGCGACTGATGTGACATCAGGCCGGGTTTTTTTATGCTCGGCCCATGGGCCGGAGGGGGAACGGCTGGGGATCAGCGGCGGTATTCGTTGTTGTAGTTCTGGATGAGGCGGCGGGTCACGTCGTGCTGGGGATCGGCGAAGACCCGCAAGGTCTTGCCGCGCTCCACCACCCGGCCCTCGTGCATCACCAGCACCTCGTCGCTGATGTGGCTGACGATGCCCAGATCGTTGGCCACCAGCACATAGCTCAGCCCCATGGTCTCCTGCATCTCCAGCAGCAGGTTGATGATCTGGGAGCGCACCGAGATGTCCAGGGTGGAGAGCGCCTCATCCGCGACCACGATTTTCGGGTTGAGGATCAGCGCACGCGCCAGCCCCACCCGCTGCTGCTGACCGGCGGAGAGCATCTGTGGGTAGAAGAGGGCGTGATCTGCCAGCATGCCCACCATGCGCAGGGTCTGGATCACCTTCTCCCGACGCTCCTCCTCGCTCAGGGCCGTGTTGAGGCGCAGCGGCGTCTCCAGGATCTGGCCGACCCGAATTTTTCGGTTGAGCGAGGTGTTGGGGTCCTGGAAGATCATCCGCAGCAGCTTGCAGCGGGTCTGATAGTCACCGTGAACCAGGGGCTGCCCCTCGATGGCGATCTCGCCGCCGCTCGGCTCTATCATGCCGGCCAGGATCCGCGCCAGCGTGCTCTTGCCCGAGCCTGCCTCCCCGACGATGGCTAGGGTCTGGCCCACCCCGAGATCAAACGACAGGGGCTTGATGGCCTCCACCGCCTGGCGCCGAAACAGGCCGGTGCGGTTCTGATAGGTCTTGCACAGGCCCCTGACCTGCAACAGGGCGGGTTCGATCACAGGC
The DNA here is from genome assembly GCF_020423125.1 of Aeromonas media. NCBI lineage: Bacteria > Pseudomonadati > Pseudomonadota > Gammaproteobacteria > Aeromonadales > Aeromonadaceae > Aeromonas > Aeromonas media. The sequence continues at coordinate 2,477,720 of NZ_CP075564.1, read as the reverse complement.
TTGGCTCCTTCATGACAACATTCACGTTCAGGCTCATTTCTTTGGCTCTTCCATGTTCAAGGGGAAGTGGCAGCTGGGGCATGGATGTCCCTTGGCCTAGCTGATTGGGCATGGAATGGTGATGACTCGGGTTCATTTCTTCGGCTCTTCCATGTTCAAGGGGAAGTGGCAGTTTAGAAATGGATGTCCCTTGGCCTTGCTGATTGGGCATGGGCTGGTGATGACTCGGGCTCATTTCTTCGGCTCTTCCATGTTCAAGGGGAAGTGGCAGCTAAATTGGTGTCCCTTTACCTTGCTCATCAGCGGGGTCTGCACGCACTGCTTCTGGGCATAGGGACAGCGGGGGCCGAGGCGGCAGCCGATGGGCAGGTGCTGCAGGGGGGGGATCACCCCGGGCAGGGTCTCGAGCCGGGACTTGTGGCGCACCAGCTTGTCGAAGTCGGGAATGGACTTGAGCAGGGCATCCGTATAGGGGTGACGGGGGGATTCGAGGATCTGATCCCGGGTGCCCACCTCCACCATCTGGCCGCAGTACATGATGTTGATGGTGTCGGTCAGGTTCGCGATAGCGGCGATGTCGTTGCTGATGATGAGGATGGTGGTGTTGCCCAGCTTGTTCATCTTGTCCAGCAGCCGCAGGATCTGGGAGTGGGTGGTGGACTCCATGGCGCTGGTGGGTTCATCCGCCACCAGCAGCCGCGGCTGATTGGCGATGGCCATGGCGATCATCACCTTCTGGCACATGCCGTCCGACAGCTCGTGGGGATAGGCCCGCATCACCTTGCGGTGATCCTTGACCCCGACCCGGTGCAAGAGGGCGATGGCCCGCTTCTTGCGCCACTGGAAGCGCTGCCAGAACTTGCCGGCGAAGGCGCTGGTGGGAATGGCCTCTTCCAGCTGGGTGCCTATCTCTTCCGAGGGGTCGAGACAGCTGATGGGGTCCTGGAAGATCATGGCGATCTCGCGGCCCATGATGCGACGCCGCTCCTTGGGGGCCATGGTCAGCAAGTCCATGTCGTTGAAGCGCATCCGGTCGGCACGCACCGTCCAGTTGTCCTTCTGGATGCCGACGATCACCTTGGCCACCAGGCTCTTGCCCGAGCCCGATTCTCCTACCAGGCCGCGGATCTCCCCCTCGTTCAGGGTCAGGCTGACCCTGTCCACCGCCTTGACCTTGCCCTGGGGAGTGTCGATCTCGATGGTCAGGTTGCGTATATCAAGCAAGGGCATGATGATTTCCCCCTTTTAACGGCGCGAGGGTGACTGTATCGGCTCGTGACGGCTGGGCCTGAACGCTGTACCGGCGTGAACCCGGAACCATGAGGCTGCCTCTCTTCAATGATACCCCCATCAGTCGTTCCCCTCTTTAAGCGCTTCGCGAATGCCTTCACCCACCAGGTTGGTCACCAGCACGCTGAACAGGATGGCCATGCCCGGCAGGGTCACCGTCCAGGGGGCCAGATAGATGAGATCGCTCGAATCCGCCAGCATGGCGCCCCACTCCGGCTGGGGTGACTGGGCCCCGAGGCCGAGGAAACCCACCGCCGAGATATCCAGGATGGCGGCAGAGAGGGTGCGGGTGGTCTGGGTCACCAGGGTTTCCACTATGTTCGGCAGTATGGCCAGACGCATGATCCGCAAGGGGGGCGAGCCGTCAAGGCGGCTTGCGATGATGTACTCCTTCTGCATCTCGGCGTGGACGGCGTTGTAGGTCGCCCGGATGAAAGGCGGTATCAATGCCAGCGTGATGGCGATCAGGGTATTGAACAGCCCGGGCCCCAGGATGGCGACCACTATGATGGCCAGCAGCAGGGAGGGGATGGAGAGCAGGGTATCGAGCAGGTGATGGAGCACGCTCGACTTCACCCCCTTGCTCATGCCGCCGAGGATGCCGATGGCGGAGCCGACGAGGAGCGCTATCACCACCACCAGCAAGGCGTTGCCGAAGGTGAGGCGGGCCCCCACCACCAGGCGGGAGAGGATGTCGCGGCCCAGATCGTCGGTGCCGAGGAAGTAGTCAATGTTCCCCGTGCTGGCCCAGGAGGGGGCCAGCAGCAGGCGGCCGCTGTGCTGATCATCGATGCCGTAGGGCACCACCAGGGGGCCCACCAGGGTGATGAGCAGCAGCAGGCCGAAGCACCAGAGCCCCCCCATGGCCAGCGGATTGCGGCGATAGGAGGCCCAGGTCTGCTCCAGGGGGGAGAGGATCTTGAGCTCCGGATAGATGTTCGATTTATCGTGCATGATGCAGGCTCCAGCCCTGGCCCCAGTTCAGGCAATAAGCGAGTTCAGTCTTGTTTTGCATAGAGTTCTTTGCGTCGTGCCGGATACATGATGGTGGTCAGCAACTCGGTGCTGACGCTGATGAAGATGACGAAGCTGGCCACCACCAGGAAGGCGCCGCGGATGGCGGCATAGTCCTGCAGCGCTATGCTGCTCACCAGCCAGCGGCCGATCCCGGGCCAGTCGAACACCACCTCGGTGATCATGGCGGAGGTGAGCACGCTGCCGAGCTGCAGGCCGAGCAGCGGCAACACCGGCGGCAGGGCATTCTTGAGGCCGTGGCGCCAGACGATCTGGCGGCGGGAGAGGCCGCGGCTGGCGGCGGCCTTGATGTAGTTCTGCTTCATCACGTCGATGAGGGAGCTGCGCACGTGGCGGATCACCTCTGTGGTGGGCACCACGGCTAGCACCAGAGACGGCAGCACCAGGTGACGCAGGGCGTCATGCAGCGCCGCCTCGCGCCAGGGCTCCTGGCTCATCAGCACGTCGACGATGGCGATCCCCGTGATGGAGGGAACGTCGTAGAGCAGGCTGATCTGACCCGAAGAGGGCAGCCAACCGAGATCCAGGGAGAAGAACATCACCATCAGCAGCGCCAGCCAGAAGACGGGCACGGCGTAGCCGATGAGGCCGGCGGCCATGATGGAGAGATCCAGACCGCGCCCCTGATAGAGGGCCGCCAGGGTCCCGAGCGGGATCCCCACCAGCAGCGAGATGGTAAAGGCCGCGAGACAGAGGGTCAGGGTCGCCGGGAAGTAGTGGCGGATCTCGTCCAGCACCGGCAGGCCGGAGACGCTGGAGAGGCCGAAATCCCCTTCGACGATGCGCTGCAGAAAGTCAGGATAGCCGTGCCAGAAGTCCAGCACCTGGCCGATGAGGCGAAACTCCAGCAGATAGGCCCCCAGCGTCAGCACCAGCAGGGTGATCACCAGCAGGGTGATGCGGCGCAGAATATAAAAAAACATGCTTATGCCTCCGCGTGCGGGTGCGTCGATGGGAAGGGAGGCCAGATGCCACCTGTGGGATGGATGTCAGCCATGTTCACTCCCGATGGGCCTGGTTGAAGGTGGTGCCGCCAAAGGGCATGAGGGTCAGCCCCTGGATGTCGCTGCGGCTCACCTGGGTGCGCAGGGCATGAGCCAGCGGGATGAGCGGCAACTGTTCGTTGAGCAGCGACTGGGCATAGTAATAGTTGCGCAAGCGGAACGCGAGTTGCGGGGTGGTTACCGCATCGTCCAGCAGTTGATCGAAGGCGGGGCTGCACCAGCGGCTGTAGTTGTTGCCCCGCTCGACGGCGGCGCAGCTCAGCAACTGGCGGAAGAAGTTGTCCGGATCCGCGTTGTCGGCGATCCAGCCGGAGAGCAGGCTGTCATATTGTCCCTTGGCGAGCCGGGTCTCGATGACCGGCCAGGCCTGCTGCACTATCTTGAGCTTCACCCCTATCTTGGCGAGATCGCTGCGCATCAGCTGGGCGGTCTTGAGGCCGTCCGGGTTGTAAGGGCGGGCACCGGGCTGCACCAGTACCTGCATCTCGAACCCGTTCGGGTAGCCAGCATCCCTGAGCAGCTGACGGGCGAGCGTCAGGTCTGGCTTGCGCTGGGTCAGGGAGGGGTTGTAGCCCCAGGAGAGCGGCGGCAGCAGGCTGGCGGCAGGCTGGCCGGTCTCGAAATAGACCGCCTGCAGCAGGTTTTGCACGTTGATGGCGCTGGCCAGCGCCTGGCGCACCTGTACCTTGTTGAAGGGGGCCTTGCGGGTGTTGAGGGCGAGGAAGGCGACGTTCATGCCCGACTGTACCGACAGGTTGAGGTGAGCGTCCCTGTCGATCACCGACAGCTGGCTGGCGGAGGGGGTACTCATCACGTCGCACTCGCCGGTCAACAGCTTGGCGAGCCGCTTGGACGACTTGGGGGTGATGTCGTAGATGAGCTGATCAATCTTCGCCTCGCCGCCCCAGTAGCCGGGGTGGCGCAGGTAGCGCACGAACTCGTTGTGACGGTACTCCTTGAAGCTGAAGGGCCCGGTACCTATGGGTTGGCTGTCCAGCAACTCGGGGGTGCCGGCCTTGTCCATCTGCTCGCCATATTCGGCCGAGAGCACGATGGCGTAGTCGCTGGCCAGGGTCGCGAGGAAGGAGGCATCCGGCCGGTTCAGCTCGAACACCACCTCATGGGGGCCATTTTTGTAGACCCGCTTGATGAGGCTGGTCAGCCCCAGGCTGTGAAAATAGGGGTACTCGCCACCCGAGATGCGGTGGAAGGGATGCTGTTCGTCCAGCAGGCGATGATAGGTGAACAACACGTCGTCGGCGTTGAAATGGCGTGTCGGATTGAACCAGGGGGTGTGATGGAAGGTCACGCCCTTGCGCAGGGTCAGGGTATAGGAGAGGCCATCTTCGCTGCTGCGCCAGTGGGTGGCGAGGCCCCCCTCGATGCTGAGGGTATTGGCATTGACCTCGAGCAGGCGATCGTAGAGCGGGCGGGCGCTGGCATCCAGGGTCGCCTCGGCATTGGCAAGCTGCGGGTTGAAGGATCTGGGCGCCCCGTCGGCACAATAGATGAGCCCGGTCCTGGAGGCATCGTCTTGTTTCTGACAGCCGGTGACCAGTACCAGGAGACCGAGCAGCAGTGGTGTGAGCATTCTCATGTTGGAACCATGTTTTCAGACAGAGTTGCCCGCCAGAGGGCGAGCGCGTTGCGGAATCCTGCCGGGCAGGGACTCCCATCGGGATGTGCGAAGATCCCGTTCGTCAATTCCCTCGAGCAGCTGGCATTGGCTCCTGAAGGGGGATGGCTCGGGGTCAGTCGTTGTCCGCATTGCCATTGTTGTCATCCCCGTCGAGCAGCTGGTATTTACGCAGCATGCCCCTGAACTGGTGGTAGCTCAGGGTCAGCAATTGGGCGGCTTTGCGCTGATTATACTGGGATTGCTGCATCGCTTGCTTGAGTAAATTAATCTCGTATTCCGCGACCACTCCCTTGAGATCCAGTGGCAGGCTGATGACCTGGGGGCCGCTTGCCGAGGCCGCCTCGGTGGCAACCGGGGACGGGGTGCCGGTCCGGGGGCGCCAGGGGGAGTCGAAGGGGTTGATCACCAGCTCCGAGAGCGGCAACTGCGGGTTACCCTGACGGTAGAGGCTGCGCTCCACCACGTTCTTGAGCTCCCGCACGTTGCCGGGCCAGGAGTAATCTTGCAGCAACTGGGTCGCCTTGCGGGAGAAGCCGGCAAACAACGGATACCCCAGCTCCCGGGTCATGCCGTGGGCGAAGTGCTCCGCCAGCATCAGTATGTCCTCCCGTCGCTCCCGCAGCGGGGGCAGGGTGATGACATCGAAGGCCAACCGGTCCAGCAGATCGTGACGAAACTGTCCCCGGGCCGCCAGCTGCGGCAGATCCTCGTTGGTGGCGCACACCAGGCGCACATCCACCTTGAGCGCCTTGGCACCGCCGACGCGCTCGAATTCACCGTACTCGATGACCCGCAGCAGCTTCTCCTGCACCCGGGCGCTGGTGGTGGCCAGCTCGTCGAGGAACAGGGTGCCGCCATCGGCTCGTTCGAACCGGCCCTGATGACGCTTGGCGGCGCCGGTGAAGGAGCCCGCCTCATGGCCGAACAGCTCGGTTTCCAGCAGGCTCTCGCTCAAGGTGGCGCAGTTGATGGTGACAAAGCTTTGATCCCAGCGATCCGAGAGATAATGTAGGCGGTGGGCAATGAGCTCCTTGCCGGTCCCCCGCTCGCCGATGATCAGCACAGGTTTGCGCAGGGGGGCGAGTCGCGAGGTCTGCTCGATGATTTCTAGAAACGCGTTGGACTCACCCAACAGACTTTCCGTGGCCGTGGTCATCCTGATCCCTGTTCGTTGAAAAATCTGGTTAATCTTACCAAAAGTTGGTTATTTTTATCATCTCTTGTTCCGGGCATCTTGCAACTCATGGAGAGTGCCCATATAAATCAACAAGTTAATTATTGTTCCAGATTGGCACACAAGTTGCCATTGTCAATGGAGAAACAACCCAATGCCCATCACAGGAGTAGAACCATGAGTATTTTTTCCCGCCTGGCCGACATCATCAATTCCAATCTGACGTCCCTGCTGGACAAGGCCGAGGATCCCCAGAAGATGGTGCGCCTGATCATCCAGGAGATGGAAGATGAACTGGTGAAGGAGCGCTCCAACCTGGCCCGCTTCCTCGCCAACCAGAAAGAGATCGGCCGTCAGGTCAGCCGCCATCAGGAGCGGGTGAACGAATGGCAGGCCAAGGCCGAGCTGGCCCTGACCAAGGGGCGCGAGGATCTGGCCCGTGCCGCCCTTATAGAGAAGAACAAGCAGAGCGAGCTGGCCGAGGCGCTCTATCGCGAGCAGCAGGCTGTGGACAGCGGCATCGACAAGCTGGGCGACGAGATCCGCCAGCTGGAAGCCAAGCTCGAAGACGCCCGTGCCCGCCAGAAGGCGATGGCCATTCGCAGCGAAGCGGCCAGCAGCCGCCTGAACGTGCAAAGCCAGGTGGCCCGTGGCGACAGCCAGGCCGTGGTCAGCAAGTTCGAGCGCATGGAGCGTCGCATCGACGAGATGGAAGCCCGTGCCGATCTGGGACAGTCCGACAAGGCCCTGGCCCAGCAGTTTGCCGAGCTGGAAGCGGACGATCAGATCAGCAAAGAGCTCGAGGCCATGCGCCAGAAGCTGGGTCAAGGCGATACCACGCCGAAACAGGGGGAGTAACAGATGGAAGATCTGCTGGGTGTATTGATGGTTCCCATGGTGGTCTTCATGGTGGTGGTGGCCCCCATCTGGCTGGTGCTGCACTACCGCGCAAAGGGACGCATTGGCGCCGGTCTTGCCGATGACGAGCGTGAACAGCTGCAGGGGCTGTTGGTGCGTGCCGAGAAGATGCAGGAGCGGGTCGGCGCCCTGGAGTCGATTCTGGATGCGGAAGTGCCGGGCTGGAGGAACAAGGTATGACACAGTGGAGCAAAGAGGGGCGCAACCTCTATCGTGATCCCCAGCGCGGCAAGATAGCCGGCGTCTGCGCCGGCCTTGCCGACTACTTCGGAGTGGAGACCTGGATAGTGCGGCTGCTGGCCATCAGCGGCCTCATCTTCGCCGGTTTCATCACCTTCACCGCCTACGTTGCCGCCTGGTTTCTGCTCGACAAGAAGCCAGTTACCCTCTACGCCCAGGAGGATGCCGATTTTGCCGAGGTGCGCATGAAGGCGCGCAGCTGGCAGGCCGGTGTCACTCCCCATCAGGCGCTCGGTCGCATCGCCCAGGAGCTCGACGCGCTCGAGCCTAGGGTGCAGCGGCTCGAGAAGCTGGTGACCTCCAAGGAGTTCACCCTGCAGCGCGAGTTCAGCAGGCTGTAAGTGCCGCAAGGGCTGCGGGGCCATGGCCCCGGCCCTTATCCTCATGGTTCGGCTGTGACAGGAGAAAAAGACCCGCCTTGATACGCAACAAACTCGAACAGTCATGGTCTGTGCTGCAGCACAAGGCCTTTGAGGTGGTGAACCGGGCTCGGGATCGCCACATCCGGCTGGCGGTCACCGGCCTGTCGCGCAGCGGCAAGACTGCCTTCATCACGGCGCTGGTGAACCTGCTGGAGCACGCCGCCATCGACGGCCGTCTACCCCTGTGGGATGCCCATCGTCAGGGGCGGATCCTCGGCGCCCGCCGGGTTCCCCAGCAAAACGCTCACATCCCCACCTTTCCCTACGAGCGGGGCCTCGATGCCCTGTTTGGTGATCCCCCCGCCTGGCCAGAGCCGACCCGTGGGGTGGCCGAAGTGCGCCTGGAAATCCGCTACCGCACCCGCCATCCCTTGCGCCGGCACCTGGGGGAGATCTCCACCCTCTATGTGGATCTGGTGGACTACCCAGGCGAGTGGCTGCTGGACTTGCCGCTGCTGGATCTGAGCTACGAGCAGTGGAGCGAGCAGGTGGCAACCCAGTTGCGTCGCCCCGAGCTGCAGGCCCTGGCCGCCGACTGGCTGGCCCCCGGCTGGCAGGCCGAGCAAGCCTTCGAGGAGCGGCCGGCGAGCGAGTTGGCGGCACGTTACACCGACTATCTGCATGCCTGCAAGCAGGAGCTCGGGCTGCACCTCATCCAGCCGGGCCGTTTCGTGCTGCCGGGGGAGTATGCCGGGGCGCCGCTGCTGCAATTCGTGCCCTGGGTGTGGGACAAGCCAGCCCGGGAGCCCGCCGATGGCACCCTCTACGCCACCTTCAAGCAGCGATTCGAGCAGTACAAGCAGCATCTGGTGCAAGGCTTTTACGAGCAGCACTTCGCAGGCTTCGATCGCCAGATAGTGCTGGTGGACTGCCTGGCGCCCCTCAACGCCGGGGCCGCCAGCTTTGGCGACATGCAGCAGGCCATCGCCCGCATCATGGAGAGCTTCGCCTATGGCAAGAGCAACTGGTGGCGCCGGCTGTTCTCTCCACGCATCGACAAGCTGTTGTTCGTGGCGAGCAAGGCCGATCACGTCACCCCGGAGCAGCACGGGCCCCTGGTCTCCCTGCTCCAGCATCTGGTGAGCAGCGGCCGGGGTCAGGCCCGCTTCGAGGGGATAGAGACCGAATGCCTGGCGCTGGCCGCCATCAAGGCCACCGAGGTGGGCAAGGGGGTCGCCAATGGTCGCGAGTTCCCGGCCATTCGCGGCACCAGTCTCGCCGGGGAGCCGCTCTTGCTCTTCCCGGGGGAGGTGCCACCCCATATTCCACCCGCTCAGTGGTGGAGCACCCAGGGCTTCGATTTTCAGGCATTTCGCCCGCTGCCCATGAGCGCCCATCAGGCGCTGCCCCATATCCGGTTGGACGCGGCACTGGAGTTCTTGCTCGGGGATCACCTCGAATAACCGGCGCCGCACCAAGGAGCAGACAACAAGATGAACGATCAGACAACACAGAAGGTGCCGCTGCAAGGCAAGGTGATCCTGGAGCCGACCCTGTCGGTGGCGAGCGAGACGCCGCCCCCGGCACCGGCCCAGCGGCTGGAAGAGGAGAGCTTCGAACGACTCGAGGCGTTGGACGAGCTCACCGAGGTCGAACCCGCGCTCACTGTCAGGCCTCGCCGTCGTCATCGCCTGCTGGCCTGGGGGCTGGGGGCGGTTGGCCTGCTCTCCCTGGGCCAGTTTGGCGCCTTCCTCTACGACCAGTTTCTCACCACCCCGCTCTGGGGCGGCGCCTGGCTGCTGGCTTCGGGTCTGGTGGCGGTGGGCACGGCCGGCGTGGTCGGGCGCGAGTGGCTGCGGCTGCGCACCCTCAAGCGGCGCCAGGATGTGCGCTCAAGGGCCGAAGATCTGCTCGCCCATCAGGGGGTGGGGCAGGGGCAGGCATTCTGCGAGGCCCTGGCCGAGAAGAGCGGCGACAAGGGGCGGGAGGGATATAGCACCTGGCTGGCCCAGCTCGATGAGAGCCACAGCGATCGGGAGGTGCTGACCCTCTACAGCCAGCTGGTGCTGGGGGAGCGGGATAAACTCGCCCAGGCCCGGGTCGCCAAGTGGTCCGGGGAGGCCGCGGTGCTGGTGGCCCTGAGCCCGCTCGCCACCGTCGACATGATGCTGATGCTCTGGCGCAACCTGCGGATGATCGAGGACATCGCCGATGTCTACGCCATCGAGCTCGGCTACTGGAGCCGCATTCGTCTCATCCGCCAGGTGTTTCGCAACATGCTCTATGCCGGCGCCACCGAGCTGGTGACCGAGGTGGGGATGGACTTGCTGGGAGCCGAGCTCACCGCCAAGCTCTCCGCCCGCGCCGCGCAAGGGGTGGGGGCCGGCCTGCTCACCGCTCGCCTTGGGCTGCGCACCATAGAGGCGTGCCGCCCGCTGCCCTGGTGTGCGGACGAGAAACCCAGGCTCGGGGAGCTGCGCAAGCGGCTTGTCGGCCAGCTGGCGGGCTATCTTCGCAAGTCATAGTGTCATTCAAGGGCGGGGATCACCCTGCCTGATCTCTCCCCGTGCGGGTCGTTTGCGCCACCACAGCGTCCGGGAAAGCACATCATGATGTCACAAATTATTTACATCTGTGGCAGGCAGCCGACCTCGGGGTCGGCTGCTTTTTTGCTGGGCAAGCCGTTACAGTGATCCTGAAGAGCAACGACAAGGGGCCCCTAGGGGCAGGAGATGGCAGGGATCATGGCAAGCCGCTACACAGCACACCAACCGGACGTACAGGGCGTCATCCACTACTCGGAGGAAGAGCAGGGGACCTGGCAGATCCTGATCGCGCGCCAGCTCGCGGCGCTCGAGGGCAAGGCCTGCGACGCATACAGGGCGGGGCTGGAGAGGCTGGCACTGCCCCGTGATCGCATCCCGCAACTGGGGGAGATCAACGCCGCCCTGACCCCCACCACCGGCTGGTCGGTGGCCGCCGTGCCCGCCCTCATCTCCTTTGATCGCTTCTTTGCCCTGCTCGCTGATCGCCAGTTTCCGGTGGCCACCTTCATCCGCCGCCGGGACGAGCTCGACTACCTGCAGGAGCCCGATATCTTCCACGAGATCTTCGGCCACTGCGCCATGCTGACCAACCCCGCCTTTGCCCATTTCACCCACCTCTATGGCCAGCTCGGGCTGAATGCCAGCAAGGAGGATCGGGTCTATCTGGCGCGGCTCTACTGGTTCACCGTGGAGTTTGGTCTCCTGCAGGAGGGGGAGGGGCTGCGCATCTACGGTGGCGGCATCCTCTCCTCCATCGGCGAGACCGCCTATGCCCTTTCCGGGCAGCCGGTGCTGCAACCCTTCGATCTGCTGGAGGTGCTGCGCACCCCTTATCGCATCGACATCATGCAGCCCGTCTATTTCGTGCTGCCAAGTCTGGATTGTCTCTACCGCTTGGGGCCGCAGGAGATCATGGCGGCAGTGGCCGAGGCCCGTCGCCTCGGCCTGCGGCCGCCCCGCTTTGCCCCGGCCCCTGGCCGGCAGGCGAGCTGAACCCATTTTCAACCCATTCCACAACATGATTGATGAAAGGAGTCCCGAATGTCTGAACTGGCAACCCAACGGTGCGAAGCGTGCCGCGCCGATGCCCCCAGGGTGACCGAGCAGGAGCTGAGCGAGCTGATGCACGCCATCCCCGACTGGCAGCCCCTGGTGGTGAACGGCGAGCTGCAACTGAGGCGCGAATTTGCCTTTCGCAACTTCAAGGAGGCGCTGGCCTTCACCAATCGGTTGGGGGAGCTGGCGGAGGCCGAGTTCCACCACCCGGCGATCCTGACCGAGTGGGGCAAAGTGACCGTCAGCTGGTGGACCCACAAGATAGGCGGGTTGCACCGCAACGACTTCATCATGGCGGCACGTACCGACGAGCTGCTGAGCTGAGATTCCGCGCCTCTGCATCCCCATTGAGAGGGGCTGCCCGGTGAAAACGGGGCAGGCCCGCATTTTTATGGGGGAGCGCTCGCACTGGCGGGATCGAGTCTGTATCATCCGGCTATTCAGAATGTTAGCTAGGAAGTGTGTGCCGAATGCGTCTTGAAGTCAGCTGTGAAGACCGTCTGGGCCTGACCCGGGAACTGCTCGACCGACTGGTGGAGCACAACATCGATCTGCGCGGCATCGAAATCGATACCTCAGGCATCATCTATCTCAATTTCCCCGAGCTGGAGTTTCGCGATTTCCAGCATCTGATGCCGGAGATCCGCCGCATTCCCGGCGTCTATGACGTCAAGACCATCCCCTACATGCCCTCCGAGCGAGAGCATCACGAGATAGAGGCCCTGCTCAAGGCGCTGCCGGATCTGGTCTTCTCCCTCGACAGCAAGGGACGGGTGACCCAGGCCAACCAGGCCGCCCTCACGACCCTGGCGCTGCCGCCGGAAGAGGTGCGCGGGGTGGCGCTCGCCTCCCTAGTCAAGGGTTTCTCCTTCGCCCGCTGGCTGGAGGCGAGCGAGATCAAGCCCCAGACCTGCAAACTCAGCCTCGGCGGTGAGGAGTACCTCGGCGATCTGATGCCGCTGTTCGTGGCAGAAGAGAAGGGCAAGCAAGCCTTGGCCGGCGCCGTGGTGGTGCTCAAATCCGCCCGCCGGGTCGGCATGCACTTCAGCGCGCTCCATGCGGTGGAGGTGGGAGGCTTCGAACACCTGCAGGCCGAGAGCCAGAAGATGAAAGAGGTGCTGGCCCAGGCCGCGAAACTCGCAATGCAGGATGCCCCCCTGCTCATCGTCGGCGAGACCGGCACCGGCAAGGAGCTGCTGGCCCGTGCCTGCCATGGCGCCAGCCTGAGATCCAGCCACCCCTTCATGGCTCTGAACTGCGCCGCCATGCCGGACAACGTGGCCGAGAGCGAGCTGTTTGGCTACGCCCCCGGCGCCTTTGGCAACAACACCGAGGGCAAGCGCGGGGTGCTGGAGCTGGCGAGCGGCGGCACCCTGATGCTGGACGAGATCGGCGACATGTCCCCCCATCTGCAGACCAAGTTCCTGCGGGTGCTGCAAGACGGGGTCTTTCGCCGGGTCGGGGACGAGCAGGAGGTGAGGGTCAACGTGCGCTTCATCTGCACCACCCAGAAGCAGTTGCTGGATCTGGTGCACGAGGGCAAGTTCCGGGAAGATCTCTACTACCGCCTCAATGTGCTGAGTCTGGCGCTGCCGCCGCTGCGCGAGCGCAAGGCGGACATCATGGCGCTGGCCCAGCAGTTCGTCTCCCGCTTCGCGATCGAGTTGCAGCGCCCGCGCCCGCGCTTTACCCGCAACATGGCAGAATACCTGACCGCCTACCGCTGGCCCGGCAACGTGCGCCAGCTGCGCAACTGCCTCTACCGGGCCATGACCCTGCTGGAAGGGGACGAACTCGGCCCCGAGCACGTTGACTTGCCGGTGGCGGCGGATGCCATGCCGCTCATCGACGAGTGGTTCGAAGGGGGGCTCGACGAGGCGGTGAAGCGCTTCGAGAGCCGGCTGCTGGAGCGGCTCTACCCGGCCTTCCCCTCTACCCGCCAACTGGCCAAGCGGCTCGGGGTCTCCCACACCGCCATCGCCAACAAGCTGCGCGAATACGGGATTGGTAAAAAGTAACTCCGAAGGCGGTGTGCACCCAGGACGCCCCTCCTGGTGTGGGCGGCCGCCATCGCTGCGACGCCAGATGACGCAGCCGTGTGTGTCCGGATGGGGAGCCGCCGCGCGGCTGGTAAGCTCGGTGCGACTCCTCTCTGGCACTCCCTTCATGGGCGTCGGCCCATCCCGGTACCGACGTGGATTTAAGCGCGGGCATCATGCAGTTGTTTTGTTTCATCCGGATTTCCATGTGGTTGCTGCCACTGTGTTGCATGCTGGCACTGGCCAACGTGGCGGTGGCCGCGACCTCGGCCGAGATCCGCAGCGACATGGTGCGTCAAACCGTGCTCGATATCCTCAGCTACACCCGTTGGCCCAGCGAGCCTGCCACACTGCGGCTCTGTGTCGCCGCGCCCACGGCATATGCGGCGTCGCTGCTGACCATCAGACAACAGGCCAATGGTCGCCCGGTCGATGTGCATCGCTACGAGCTCGACGACGAGGCGTTGTTTCGGCGCTGCGATGTGATCTATCTGGGAGTGCTGACCCCCGAGCAACGCCTCGCCCTGTTCGAGCGTCTGCATGGTCACGCCATCCTCAGCATCAGCGAGCAGAGCCGCGAGTGCATCGCCGATGCGGTGTTCTGTCTGCAGGCAGGGGAGCGGGTGCGCTTTCGGGTCAACCTGGATGCGCTGGCCCGCAGCGGCGTGCGGGTGCACCCGGCCGTGCTGAAGCTCGCCAGGGCGGATGAGGACGCGCGATGACAATCAATCACGCAAACCCTCGACTCACGCTGCGACAGAGCCTGGGGCGTACCCACATGATGATCTCCCTGACCGCCGTCTGCATGGCGGGCCTCTTCCTGACCATCACGGCGCTGCTGGCCCTGCGCCTCTATGCGGATCACAACCTCAAGCTGGTGGCGCGTGCCATCAGCTACACCACGGAGGCGGCCGTGGTGTTCGATGACAAGGATGCGGCCAAGGATGCCCTGGAGACTATCACCTCCCGGGAGGACATCGCCAGCGCCAGTATTCTGCTGCCCGACGGTCAGGTGCTGGCGAGCTGGCGGCGGGACATCACGACCCCCTGGACCAGCCTGGAACAGCAGTTGGCCCGCTTGATCCTGCCGGGGCAGGTGGAGCTCTCCATGGTGCGGGAGAACAAGGAGATTGCCCGGGTCCACCTGGTCGGTCACGGACAATACCTGTTGCGCTTTCTCTTGCAGACCCTGATGGCGACCCTGGTGTGCCTGTTGCTCAGCATCCTGGGGGCGCTCTATGTGGCGCGCCGGATGCAGCGTTCCATCACGGCACCCCTCAAGGCCCTGACCGAGGTTGCCTACAACGTCAGCCGCCAGCGTGCTCTCAAGCAGCGAGTACCGGCGGCCAACATCGCCGAACTGCACGCGCTCGGGGAAGACTTCAATTCCCTGCTCGACGAGCTGGAGGCCTGGCAGGCTCACCAGAAGCGAGAGAATGCCAGCCTGCTGCACCAGGCGACCCATGACCCTCTCACCGGTCTGCCCAACCGGGCGCTGTTCGAGGCGCGGCTGGAGCAAGCCATCCAGGCAGGACACACCCGGCATGAGCGGTTTGCCCTTCTCTATCTGGATTGCGACCGCTTCAAGCAGATCAATGACAACCTGGGCCATGCCATAGGTGACGAGGTGCTCATCGCGCTGGCGCGGCGGGTGCAGCATCAGCTCAGGCCCATGGATCTGGTGTGTCGATTGGGAGGGGATGAATTTGTCATCCTGCTCTCTCCGGTGCATCAGGAGAGTGAGGTACACGAGGTGATGATGCGGATCCAGCAGGCGATGACCACTCCTGTGGTCTTGAGCGATGGCCGCCATCTGCAGATAGGGGTGAGCGTCGGCTCCGCCCTCTACCCCGAACAGGGGGGGACGGCAGAAGCCCTGTTGCAATTCGCCGACGGTGCCATGTATGAATCCAAACGACAACGCAGGGAGGGAGCCGGAGACCATAAGACAACCACTTGAAATTGAAAATAATGAAAGGACAAGAACAATGACTTTTTTCAACCTGATGAGAGCGGGTCTGTTCGCGCTCTTGCTCGGTGGGCTGGCGGCTTGCCAGAGCGCGCCCAAGGGCCTCACCGAGCAGCAGATCGCCGCACTCAAGGAGCAGGGGTTTCACCTGACCGACGAAGGCTGGACCCTGGATATCTCCAACAAGGTGCTCTTTGCCAACAACGTGGGGGCCCTCAATCCCGGCACCCGCCAGGTGGTGGAAGCCTTGGGCAGGGCCCTGATTGAGGTGGGGCTGAACCGGGCCCGGGTGGACGGTCACACCGACTCCAACGGCGAGGCGGCCTACAACCAGCAGCTCTCGTTGAAACGGGCCCAGTCCGTGGCCGAGGTGCTGGCATCTGTGGGCATGCCTGCGGCCAACCTGGACATCCGTGGACGCGGGGAAGAGGCGCCCATTGCCGATAACGGCACCGCCGCCGGGCGGGCGGAGAACCGCCGGGTCGCCATCATCATCGACAACGGCTGATCGGCCAACGCCCTGCATCAACTGCTATCATCCGGTTTTCCGGATCCCTTCGTTCGTTAGCCCGAATGCGTGTGTGCCACCACTCTCCTGGCGGAGAGTGGCTCTCTTCCTGCCACTCCTTCAGCATGATCCCGCTCTACATATTTTCTCGCACCCAGATAGCGGAGGCGATGACGCTTTCTCAATGTTCCTGACTTGATCCAGCACAACACGGAGATCAACTGATATTCGTTATCATTTGCATTATTTCCAGACGGTAACCTGCCAGTGATGACGCCACTATTCACCCCGACCATGACGGGGCTCGCCACCCCGGATCCCCTGAAGTTCGCCTTTGGCGCCAAGACCTCGGCCCATGCCAGCCGGGGCGGCGCAGCTCCCTTGACGCTGGACGACGCCGGTTGGCGAGCCTGGTGGCAGCGGCCGAGCGAGGCCCAGGAGCGGGCGCTCTATATCCATGTTCCCTTCTGCCGCAAGCGCTGCAGCTTCTGCAATTTCTTCGAAAACGGCGCCAACCCGGCGCGCATGAGCCACTACATGGCGGCCCTGTGCGACGACCTGCAACGGGCCGCCGAGTCTCCCTTTGGCCAGAGTCGCCCCTTCTCGGCCGTCTACGTGGGGGGCGGCACCCCGACCGACATGGCGGCGGCGGATCTGGGGCGACTGGCCAGGGCCATTCGCGCCTTCCCCCTGACCCCGGATGCGGAGCTGACCCTGGAGGGGCGGCTCAACGGTTTTGATGATGTGAAGTGGCAGACGGCCCTTGCGGGGGGCTTCAACCGCTTCTCGTTCGGGGTGCAGAGCTTCAACACAGCAGTGCGCCAGCAGGCGGCCCGTTTCGACGACAGGGAGACACTGCTCGTCCGACTGGGGGAGCTGACCCGGGATGACGCAGCCGTCATAGTGGCGGATCTCATCTTCGGCCTGCCGGGGCAGGATGATGCCCTGTGGCGCCAGGACATCGCGGACGTGATGACCAGCGGTGTGCACGGGGTGGATCTCTACCAGCTCATCTCCATGCAGGGCACCAATCTGGATCGGGCGCAGGAGAAGGGCCGGCTCGGCTGGTGCGCCGATGGCCAGCAGCGGGCGGCCATGTATGCCTATGGCGCCCACACCCTGGAGCAGGGGGACTGGCAGCGCCTCTCCTGCAGCCACTGGCGGCAAGGTGAGGCCGAGCAGAGCCGCTACAACCAGATGGCCAAGCGCGGCGCCGAGATCCTCCCCTTCGGCGCGGGGGCGGGGGGCAACATCCATGGCCACGGCCTCATGTATGGCCGGGATCTGGCAGCCTGGCACGAGGCGCTGGCGGCCGGTCTGCGTGCCCCCGGCATGGTGATGAGGCCCAACCCCAACGCGCCCGTCGATGGCCTGCTGCGCGGTGGCCTCGATACCGGCTGGCTGGCCCTCGGGCGCTTGCCGTCTCCCTTGCGGACGCATCTGTTGCCGCTCTTTGAACGCTGGCAACAGCACGGCCTGGCCGAGCTGACCGGGGAGACACTGGCGCTGACCCTGGCGGGGCGCTTCTGGAACGTCAATCTGCAGGCGGGTCTGTTCGAGTATCAGCAGTCAAATCCCCTGGGAGGGGAGGCGGCAACCCTCGCCGCTCATCCGGGCGGGGCCCGGCATCACTCGCGGGTGTAGTGGGCAGGGAGCAAAACGAGAAAGGAAAGGGGGCCGCTTGAAGGCCCCCTTTTCGTCATGGAGTGTGCACTTCCTCCACCCGCACCCGCAGGCTGCCCTCGGCGAGCGTGGTGACCAGTTGCTGGCCCGGGCTCACCTGGGCGGCGCGGCTGATGACCTCGCCACTGGGGGTACGGGTGATGGAGTAACCCCGCCCCAGGGTGGCCAGCGGGCTTATCCCGTCGAGGCGCGCACTCAGCATGGCGAGGCGGTGGGCGGCGAGATCCTGGCGCTTGTTCATCAGGGTATGGAGCCGCTCTTGTGCCAGCTGGTGACGACGCTTGCCAGCGGCCAGCAGTTTTTCCGGGCTCCTGGCCTGCAAGCGCAGTTCTAGGTTTGCGAGGCGCCGCTCCCCCTGATGCAGGCGCAGATTGAGCAGTTGCTGCAGGCGGCCGGACAACTCGTCCAGACGCTGGGACTGCTGCTCCAGTCGGCGCTTGGGGTCCTGATGGTCGAGCCGCTTTTGCAGCAGCGCGAAGCCGTGGCGGGCGGC
Organism: Aeromonas media; assembly: GCF_020423125.1. Taxonomy (NCBI): domain Bacteria; kingdom Pseudomonadati; phylum Pseudomonadota; class Gammaproteobacteria; order Aeromonadales; family Aeromonadaceae; genus Aeromonas; species Aeromonas media. Next base: position 2,459,764 of record NZ_CP075564.1, on the reverse strand, counting down.
GGTCTGGCGCCGGGAGATGGCCTGCACCAGGCGCTGCTTGAGGTGCACCAGGCGCTGGGCGCGGGCGCTCCTGTCCGGTGCTACCAGCTCGGCGGCGGCGGAGGGGGTGGGGGCGCGCAGATCGGCGGCGAAGTCGCTGATGGTGACGTCCACCTCGTGGCCCACGGCGCTCACCACCGGAATGGTGGAGTGGGCAATGGCGCGGGCCACCGCCTCCTCGTTGAAGCACCAGAGATCTTCCAGCGATCCGCCGCCGCGCCCGACGATGAGCACATCCACCTCGGCGCGGCGGTTGGCCAGGGCAATGGCCGCGACGATCTGGCCGATGGCGGCGCTGCCCTGCACCTGGGTCGGATAGATGAAGACCGGGAGATCCGGGGCGCGGCGCCCCAGCACCGTCAGCATGTCGTGCAGGGCGGCGCCGGTGGCCGAGGTGACCAGCCCCACGGCTCGCGGCTCGCGGGGGAGCGGGCGCTTGCGGCCCTCGTCGAACAGCCCCTCGGCGCCGAGGCGGCGCTTGAGCTCCTCGAAGCGCAGGGCCAGCATGCCGTCCCCGGCGGGTTGCATGGATTCGATGATGAGCTGGTAGTCGCCCCGGGGCTCATAGAGGGAGACCCGCGCCTGCACCAGCACCTGCATGCCATCTTGCGGCCGGAACGGCACCCGGCGGTTGTTGCCCTTGAACATGGCGCAGCGCACTTGGGCTGAGATGTCCTTGAGGGAGAAGTACCAGTGGCCCGAGCTTGGCATCGCCAGGTTGGAGAGCTCCCCCGTCAGCCACACCAGCCCCAGATCCTGCTCCAGTATCATGCGCACGGCGCTGTTGAGGCGGGTGACGGTGAAGATCTGCTGTTGCCTGCTCTGGCTGGATTCGTCGAGATGGTTCAAGGCTGGCCCTGCTGCTGTGTCCGCCGGGGCGGGGAGAAAACGATGGGGCATATCTTACCCCAGTTCAGCCCATCCGCCGAGTCCGTGTCTGTGGCAGCAGCGGCATCTGGCACCAGTTTGGCTGTGCCAGACGCCGAGCCATGGGGTCCGGCAGATGGCAGTTAGCTCTGTGGCTGCGCCTTGGCCGGTTTGGCGGCCTTGCTCGGGCTCACCACCAGCCAGACCGCGAGACAGACGATGGCGCCGCCCGCCACGAAGCCGCCAGTGAGGGTCTCGCCGAGCACCAGATAGCCCCACAGTATGCCAAAGGGCGGGATCAGGAAGGTGACCGTCAGGGAGCGCAGGGGCCCGATATCGGCGATCAGCCTGAAGTAGATCAGATAGGCGAGGGCGGTGCAGATGAAGCCGACCGCCAGCACGCTGGCCCACACCTCGGGCAGGGCCCAGTCGACGGTGGGGCCAGTCACCAAGGTGTAGCCGAAGAAGGGGAGCAGGAAGAGGCAGGCACCGAGCTGGCTGCCAAAGGCCACCAGCTTGGCGTCCAGGCCGCCCCGCTCGCTGATCCAGCGCCGGGTGAGAAAACCGGCGCAGCCATAGCAGGCGGTGGCGATGAGGCAGGCCAGCACGCCGATGGCCAGCTGACCGCTCAGGTCGACCTCCCCCGTGGTGGTGATGAGCCCTATGCCCATGAGCCCCAGCATGACGCCGCTCCACTTGCGCAAGGTCAGCGTCTCGTTGAAGAAGGAGAAGCCGATGAGGGCCCCCATCAGCGGTGTGGTGGCGTTGAGGATGGCGGAATAACCGGCGGGCAGCCAGAGCGCGGCGATGGCGTACATCAGGAAGGGCACGCCTGAGTTGATGATGCCGAGCACCATGATGGACTTGAGCTTGCCCTGAAACAACATGGGGGTGCGCAACAGCAACAGCATGGCGGCGAGCCCGACCAGGGCGAAAAAGACCCGCAGGAAGGTGGTGTTGACCGAGCCGAAGGCGGGCGCGGCGATGCGCATGAACAGGAAGCTGGCGCCCCAGATGGCCGCCAGCACCAGCAGCCGCACGTAATCCGATGTTCTCATCTTCTCTCCCTGAATGAACCGCCCTGCTGCCCGAGATGGCAAGGGGCCTTGCATCATGGCGGCAAGCGCCCCCAATGGCAACGGCCCAGTGCAGGAGGCAAGGCGCTGATAAGGTTCCCCGATGTGACCGCCACGGGCGACGCGTCTATATCCTCCGGGTGGGGGACTTCCCCTTCACTCCCATGCAAAGAAATGAAAGCGCTATCAATCACATACAGCCAATGGCGAGGTCGATATCGGTCACATTTTGCGCGTGTTTGCCATGAGTCGGTCACTCGGGACTCTAGACTGGTCGGGCTCATCCGAAGGCGGGACGTTGCGGATGGGGGAATGCCTGGGTACACAGGCGTCACACACAAAACAATGAAAATAAAGGACTATCAATGGCTAGATGGATACTCGCGGCCGGATTGTTGGGAACCCTGATCACGGCGCCGAGCACGGCGGCGGAATGGTTCTTCCGGGGCACCGCGAATGGATGGGCGGCGACCGCCATGACATCGACGGACGGCGTCAACTTTGATACCTGCCAGCGCTTCGTGAGCGGGGACGCCAGCGGCGGCCCGCGCTTTAAAATCGACCGATACGGCAACTGGCAACAGAGCTACCCGAGCGCCGACTACGCGGTCACTGCCAATACCTCCTATCAGATCCGCATCCATGCCGGCACCCAGGCCATCACCACCACGGCGGTGGCGAGTTGCGAGGCCGCGGGGTTTACCAGCACGCTGCCGCAGCTCAACGTGCGCGGCACCTTCAATGGCTGGGCCAGCCTGCCCATGACGCTGGTGGCGGATCACCTGTGGCAGGCCGACGCCTACATGGATGGCAAGACCAATCAGCGGCTCAAGTTTGATCAGGCGGGGGACTGGACCATCAACTTCGGCGACAGCAACGCCGATGGTGTGCTCGAGCGCAGCGGCGGCGACATCCTCTGGAGTGGCACCGGCAATGTTCGCTTCCAGGTCAATGACCAGACCCAGGCCTACAGCATCACGGCGCTCGGGGACGACAACCAGCCCCCCATCGCTGTCATCACCCCGGGGGGCACCCTGAATGTCGCTGTGGGGGATGCCGTGACCTTGAGCGGCAGCGACTCCACGGATCCCGACGGCCAGATAGCGAGCTATCTCTGGAGCAGCGGTGAGACCACGGAGAGTATCAGCGTCAACACAGCTCAGGCGGGCACCTTCACCTATGGCCTGACGGTCACCGACGATCAGGGCGCCAGGAGCAGCAGCAGCGTGAGCCTGGTGGTTGCCGCTGCCCAGACCGGCGGTAGCTGGTATTTCCGCGGCACCCCCAACAATTGGGGCCTGACCGCCATGACCAGCGAGGATGGAGTGACCTTCTGTACCGAGCAGACCTTTGGCAGCAGCAACCCTCGCTTCAAGATTGACCGCAAGGGGGACTGGACCGAGGCTTACCCGGCCCAGGACTACAAGGTGAGCGCCAACACCAGTTACCGCATCTGCTTCGACAGCCAGGACAAGACGCTGGAGGCGGCACCGCTCGCTGGCGCCGACAATCAGGCGCCCACCGTGACCGCCACCCCGGCCCCGGGCAGCTATGTGGATAGCCAGTCCATCACCCTGGGAGTGAGCGACGATAACGACAGCGCCCCCGCCATCCATTTCACCACGGACGGCAGCACCCCCACCACGGCATCCCCCCGCTACGCCGGTCAGGCCATTCTCGCCAGCGACAAGGGCAGCGGCACCGATCTGGTGATCCGCACCCTTGCCATCGACGCCAGCGGCAATCAAGGGGTGCAGAGCTTCAGCTATCAGATTGGCGAGACCCCGGTGGCGAGCGGCGATTTTCGCGTCGAGAGTATCTACTTCCTGCTGACCGCCCGTTTCTACGATGGGGATGGGAGCAACAACTACTACAATCGGGACCGCTACAAGGCGGGGGATCCTCATTGGCGTGGCGACTTCAAGGGGCTCATCGAGAAGCTCGACTACATCAAGGATCTCGGATTCACCGCCATCTGGGTGACGCCGCCGGTGGAGAACCGCTCCGGTCTCGACTATCACGGCTATCACGCCTACGACTTCTACCGGGTCGATCCCCGTCTGGAGTCGCCGGGGGCCGGTTATCGCGAGTTCATCCAGGCCGCCCACGCCAAGGGGCTCAAGGTGATACAGGATGTGGTGATCAACCATTCGAGCCAGTACGGACTGCGCGGCAAGACCTGGATCGATCGCCTGCCGGTCAAGTACTACGTGCCGGCAGGCTCCAGCCAGGGACTCATCAACAACGGCCCCTATCAGGGCAACCTCGGGGACTACGCCAGCGCCAACCGCTGTGACGACGACAACCCGGCGGCCCCCGACTGGTACAAGGCCCGCTGCCAGTCCGATCCGGCGGGCACCCAGCCCCTGGTGGACCCCAAGACCGGCGCCACAGTGCCGAGCGCAGGCTACAACCCGAACCGCTTCTTTGGCATCGACGCCCAGACCCTGGATCCCGCCTGGTATCACCTGGACGGCTTCATGTCCGGCGGCGACTGGGAGAGCCCGCTCGCCCTGCAGCGCAAGCACATGGCGGGGGATTGCATCGATCTCGCCACCGGCAACCAGAACGTCAAGGATTACCTCAACGGCGCCATCCACCAGTACCTCGACATGGGAGTGGACGCCATTCGCATCGATACCTTGAAGCACATCGAGCGGGACGAGCTGCTGACCTATGTCCACGATTGGCAGGCCCACAAGCCGGGGCTGTTCGTCTTTGGTGAGAACCTGGTCAAGGGCACCGGCTGGGGCTCTGAGCTGGCCAATGACAACGCCTCGGCGGTGATCCGCCCCTGGTGGTATACCCGCACCACGGCCAACCCGGCGGATCCCCGCGCAGGGGGTGATTCCGGCCTCTCGGTGCTGGACTTCTCCCTCTTCTCCACCTTCCGTGACAACGTCACCAAGGGGAGCTTTGGCGGGGTGGGGGGGATCTTTGGGATGGACTGGGTCTATGGCGATGCCACCAAGCTCATCACCTTCTTCCAGAACCACGACGTGGGGCCGGACAACGACTTCAAGTACCGCTACGGCGGGGAAGAGGGCAATGCGGCCATGACCTACAACCTGCTCTGGACCGCGCGGGGCATCCCGACCCTCTACTACGGGGAGGAGGTGATGTTCCAGGCCGGCAAGCCGCAAGACATCGACGGGGCCACCATGACGGTGGATCAGACCGGTCGCGCCTACTATGGGGACGTGCTGGACAACCCGGCGACTCCTAGCCACCCGCTCTATCAGCACATCAAGCGCCTGAACCAGATCCGCAAGGCGGTGCCCGCCCTGCAGAAGGCGCCCATGAGCCAGGTGAACGAGTTGGGGAGCGGCATCAGCTTCGTGCGCGACCTGAGCGCTCAAGGCAGCTACGCCGCCGTGGGCCTCGCGGCCAACGCGGCCCAGCAGATAAGCCTGAGCGGCCTGAAGAACGGCACCTACAGGGACGCGGTAACCGGCGCGAGCCAGAGCGTCAGCAACGGCAGCCTGAGCTTCCAGGTGCCGGCCTACTCGGCCCGGGTCTGGGTGTTGAACGGCCCGGGCAAGGTGGGGATTGACGGCAAATACCTCAAATAAGGGAAGCCTGTCATGGTGTGCAGCGAGTCGGCCTTGGGGCCGACTTTTTTATGGCACCGAGGCGTGAAGCGGGGGATGAAGGTAGGTGCATCCCACCCTGGTCGCGCTGGGGGAGGCAAGCCCAGGGCCCAGAATTGCACGTATTTGGTGCGTTTGCCCCGATGTGGTGCATTTCCTTGTTGTTTGCCCTTGAGCCCAATCCCGCAGAAACATGCCGTATCACCCCCATGGCTCCCTCCTGATGGGCATCTTACATGCTTTAAAGTGGCATTTAATCGGCATGATCCACCGAATAAACGGGTTAATCAGGAATGACCGCGACATGTTTTTGAGTGGATTGGGTAAACATGCTGATCCAGCAGGGTAGCCCATCCCCGGATTGGTATGTTCCATCTGTTTCTTGATGGCTATACGGAATTTAAATTCGATTTTTGATGGTATCTCGGACTCTTGTTTTGATTGGCGCTCTTTTTGCTGTGACTTGTCATGCCCATGATGGCGATGTCAGGGGCAGGGGGCCGCAAGGTCGGGGGTTGGTGTCAGCAGGCTGAATGCACCGCCGCCACCCGTGCCGGAGCGGCCTGGTTTTCGGGCAAGGGACGCCACAATCAATTCGTGTTAAGGAGTCATATGGAAGGTGAAATGACCATGCAGCCACTCTCAGTGGACAAGGGGCTGGCCCACAGCCTCAAGGACGATGTCTACGGCATGGTGCTTGGCGTCATGTTTATCGCAGTCGGCCTCAATCTGCTCAAGTGTGCCGGCATGATCACCGGCGGCATCGCGGGTATAGCCCTGCTGCTCGCCCATGTCAGCAGCCTGCCCATAGGGGTGCTCTTCTTTCTGGTCAACTTGCCCTTCCTGGTGTTTGGTTACGTCACCATGGGGAGGGCTTTCATGGTCAAGACGCTGATCGTCAACGTCGCCCTCTCGGCCGCCACCCAGGCGGTGCCGCTGCTCTTGACGGTGAGCTATGTCCACCCCCTGTTTTCGGCCCTGGTAGGGGGCACCTTCCTCGGCATGGGGGTCTTGTCCCTGGCCCGTCACAATGCATCGGTGGGGGGCATAGGCGTGGTGACGCTCTGGCTGCAAAGGCGCACCGGCATCAACGCGGGAAAGAGCCAGATGGTGCTCGATGTGCTGGTATTTGCCCTCTCCCTGCTCACCCTGCCGCTCTCTCTGCTGCTCTGGTCCACCCTGAGCGCACTCGCCATGAACGCCATGCTGATGAACTGGCACAAACCCGGTCGCTACCAGGGGGGCTGAGTCCGGCCCCCTGCGGGGCGTGAGGGAGGGGAATTGTTAAAAAGTGACCCGACGGGCACTTGGCGTGCATGTGGCTGCCAACGGCAAAAAAGATCATCTTGTCGCGAAAAAAGGCATGGTTACGCCTGAATTTATTGGTTTTTTGCCCCGTTGGTCGTATTAAATCGGGCTACGCCATAAAAAATTCAAAAAACTTCTTTACCACTGGCCAATGCATGAGTAAAATTTGTCGGCAATATTTTACACCCCCACTCCTCAACGGTGAGATATTGCCATGCTCAGGATTGCCAAAGAAGCGCTGACCTTCGACGATGTACTGTTGGTTCCAGCACACTCCACTGTTCTTCCGAATACCGCCGACCTGCGTACCAAGCTCACGTCTGCTATCTCCCTGAATATCCCGATGATTTCCGCTGCCATGGACACAGTGACCGAAGCCCGTCTGGCTATCGCACTGGCCCAGGAAGGCGGTATCGGCTTCATTCACAAGAACATGTCCATCGAGCAGCAGGCTGCCGAAGTGCGCAAGGTCAAGAAGTACGAGAGCGGCGTGGTCTCCGACCCCGTCACCGTACGCCCTGACATGACCATCGCCCAGATCAAGGAGCTGAGCCACAAGAACGGTTTCGCCGGTTACCCCGTGGTGACTGACGGCAACCAGCTGGTGGGCATCATCACCGGCCGTGATGTGCGCTTCGTGATCGATCTCTCCCAGACCGTTGAACAGATCATGACCCAGAAGGATCGTCTGGTCACCGTGCGTGAAGGGGCCCCTCGCGAAGAGGTGGTTGCCCTGATGCAGAAGCACCGTATCGAGAAGGTGCTGGTGGTGAACGCCGATTTCAAACTCAAGGGCATGATCACCGTTAAAGATTTCCAGAAAGCCGAACGCAAGCCGAACGCCTGTAAAGACGAGCGCGGCCGTCTGCGGGTCGGTGCCGCCGTCGGTGCCGGTGCCGGTAACGAAGAGCGCGTTGCCGCCCTGGTAGAAGCCGGTGTGGACGTGCTGCTGATTGACTCCTCCCATGGCCACTCCCAGGGCGTGCTGGATCGCATCAAGGCGACCCGTGATGCCTATCCTGACCTGCAAATCATCGGCGGCAACGTCGCCACCGCCGCTGGCGCCAAGGCGCTGGCCGCCGCCGGCGTCAATGCCGTCAAGGTAGGTATCGGCCCGGGCTCCATCTGTACTACCCGTATCGTGACCGGTGTGGGTGTGCCCCAGATCACCGCCATCTCCGACGCCGTCGACGCCCTGGAAGGCACCGGTATCCCGGTGATTGCCGATGGCGGCATCCGCTTCTCCGGTGACGTGGCCAAGGCCATCGCTGCTGGCGCGAGCTGCGTCATGGTGGGTTCCATGTTCGCCGGTACCGAAGAGGCACCGGGTGAGATCGAGCTCTACCAAGGCCGCTCCTTCAAGTCCTACCGCGGTATGGGTTCCCTGGGTGCCATGTCCAAGGGCTCCAGCGATCGCTACTTCCAGACCGACAACGCCGCCGACAAGCTGGTACCGGAAGGGATCGAAGGGCGCGTGCCGTACAAGGGCCGCCTCAAAGAGATCATCCATCAGCAGATGGGCGGCCTGCGCTCCTCCATGGGCCTGACCGGCAGCGCCACCATCGACGACATGCGCACCAAGGCCGAGTTCGTGCGCATCTCGGGCGCCGGGATGAAAGAGTCCCACGTTCACGACGTGACCATTACCAAAGAAGCCCCCAACTACCGGATGGGCTGATAAAACGGGGCCCTGCGCCCCGTTTTTCCACCATTTTTTTATCCCGTGCTTTTTGTGACAACATCAGCCTGATGCAGGAATAAAATGACTAAAGACATTCACGCCCACCGTATCCTTATCCTGGATTTTGGTTCCCAGTACACCCAGCTCATCGCCCGTCGCGTCCGTGAAATCGGCGTCTACTGCGAGCTGTGGGCCTGGGACGTAACCGAAGAGCAGATCCGCGAGTTCAATCCTAGCGGCATCATCCTCTCCGGCGGCCCGGAATCCGTGACCGAGGCGGGCAGCCCGCGCGCCCCCGAGTACGTGTTCAATGCCGGCGTGCCGGTGTTCGGCATCTGCTACGGCATGCAGACCATGTCCGAGCAGCTCGGCGGCAAGGTGCAGTCCTCCAACCTGCGTGAATTCGGTTATGCCCAGGTCGAAGTGCTGGGCCACTCCGGCAAGACCAGCGCCTTGCTGCGCAACATCGAAGACGCCATCGCCGACAACGGCCATGCACTGCTGGACGTCTGGATGAGCCACGGCGACAAGGTCACCGAGATCCCGGCTGGCTTCACCACCATAGCCCAGACCGCGACTTGTCCCCATGCGGCCATGGCCGATGAGGCCCGTCGCTTCTACGGCGTGCAGTTCCACCCGGAAGTGACCCACACCCGCCAGGGTGCCCGCATGCTGGAGCACTTCGTGAAAGAGATCTGCGGCTGCGAATGCCTCTGGACCCCGGCCACCATCATCGACGACGCCGTCGCCCGCATCCGCGAGCAGGTGGGTGACGACGAGGTGATCCTGGGCCTCTCCGGCGGCGTGGACTCCTCCGTTGTTGCCATGCTGGTGCACCGCGCCATCGGCGATCGCCTGACTTGCGTCTTCGTGGACAACGGCCTGCTGCGCCTGAACGAAGGCACCCAGGTCATGGAGATGTTTGGCGATCACTTCGGCCTCAAGATCGTCAAGGTCGATGCTGAAGAGCGCTTCCTGTCAGCTCTCGCGGGCATCGACGAGCCGGAAGCCAAGCGCAAGACCATAGGTCGCGTCTTTGTGGAAGTGTTCGACGACGAAGCCAAGAAGCTCAAAAACGCCAAGTGGCTGGCCCAGGGCACCATCTACCCTGACGTCATCGAATCCGCCGCCAGCAAGACCGGCAAGGCCCACGTCATCAAGTCCCACCACAACGTCGGTGGCCTGCCGGAAGAGATGAAGATGGGTCTGGTGGAGCCCCTGCGCGAGCTGTTCAAGGACGAAGTGCGCCGTGTCGGCCTCGAACTCGGCCTGCCCTACGACATGCTCTACCGTCACCCCTTCCCGGGTCCGGGTCTGGGCGTGCGCGTCCTTGGTGAAGTGAAGAAAGAGTACTGCGATCTGCTGCGCAAGGCCGATGCGGTCTTTATCGAAGAGCTGCGCAAGGCCGACCTCTACAACCAGGTCAGCCAGGCGTTCGCCGTCTTCCTGCCGGTGCGCTCCGTCGGCGTCATGGGCGATGGCCGCAAGTACGACTGGGTCATCGCGCTGCGCGCCGTCGAGACCATCGACTTCATGACCGCCCACTGGGCCCACCTGCCGTACGACTTCCTCGGCCACGTGTCGAATCGCATCATCAACGAGATCAACGGCATCTCCCGCGTGGTGTACGACGTTTCCGGCAAGCCGCCTGCAACCATTGAGTGGGAATAAAAGGCGTGGGCATAAGCGGCTAACGCTTTCCTGCCGATAACGCAAAACTGTCAAAAAGGCGCCCTTGAGGCGCCTTTTCTTTTTCCAATCGTTTGCGCCACACATATTCGTTTTTCGAGCAGCTTTTTCACCGCTTTGCCCCTGTCATATGTGACAGGGGCATTTTTGCGATCCCGCACCAGGCTCTTTTATGCCAATTGAGCCCGCTGTCAACAGCGGCTCCTGGCAAGGGGGAGGGCTGAGACACGTGCAGATAGCTGCACAAATGGGCCCATCGTCATCGCGCCAACCGGCTGTGATAACCCACCCCGGTGGAGACCGGAAACCACTTGAATCAACGGGGCGCAGCCCGACCGCCCAAACGAGTCGGGATCATAGAGCTCGGAGAGTTTGATATGTCAGAACAAGCCGTGTTGGTGGGTGGATAGACCCATATTACAAGCTGACCGCCGAGGATCAGGCGGTATTTGACCAGACGCTGAAAGGATTTGTCGGGGTGCAGTACGTACCCTTTGAAGTCTCCACCCAGGTCGTCGCCGGCACCAACTACCGTTTCAAATGCAAAACCACTGTGCCGCTGCCCAACCCGATCCACGGGGAAGCCGTGGTGCAGATCTTCCAATCTCTGGATGGATCGGCCCATATCACCTCCATCACCCCGATCTGATTGGGTTGAGGGGCAAGGCGGGGAGGAATAGCCTCCAGCCGGTTTGCTCCAAACCTACTACTAGGGAAGGTGCGAACAAGTCCCTGATATGAGATCATGTTTGTCATCTGGAGCCATGAAAAAGGGTTCATCATGAGTCATCAGCTCACCTTCGCCGACAGTGAATTCAGCAGTAAGCGCCGTCAGACTAGAAAAGAGATTTTCTTGTCCCGCATGGAGCAGATTCTGCCATGGCAAAACATGGTGGAAGTCATCGAGCCGTTTTATCCCAAGGCTGGTAATGGCCGGCGACCTTATCCGCTGGAAACCATGCTACGCATTCACTGCATGCAGCATTGGTACAACCTGAGCGATGGCGCGATGGAAGATGCTCTGTACGAAATCGCCTCCATGCGTCTGTTTGCCCGGTTATCCCTGGATAGCGCCTTGCCGGACCGCACCACCATCATGAATTTCCGCCACCTGCTGGAGCAGCATCAACTGGCCCGCCAATTGTTCAAGACCATCAATCGCTGGCTGGCCGAAGCAGGCGTCATGATGACTCAAGGCACCTTGGTCGATGCCACCATCATTGAGGCACCCAGCTCGACCAAGAACAAAGAGCAGCAACGCGATCCGCAGATGCATCAGACCAAGAAAGGCAATCAGTGGCACTTTGGCATGAAGGCCCACATTGGTGTCGATGCCAAGAGTGGCCTGACCCACAGCCTAGTCACCACCGCTGCCAACGAGCATGACCTCAATCAGCTGGGTAATCTGCTGCATGGAGAGGAGCAATTTGTCTCAGCCGATGCCGGCTACCAAGGGGCGCCACAGCGCGAGGAGCTGGCCGAGGTGGATGTGGACTGGCTGATCGCCGAGCGCCCCGGCAAGGTAAGAACCTTGAAACAGCATCCACGCAAGAACAAAACGGCCATCAACATCGAATACATGAAAGCCAGCATCCGGGCCAAGGTGGAGCACCCATTTCGCATCATCAAGCGACAGTTCGGCTTCGTGAAAGCCAGATACAAGGGGTTGCTGAAAAACGATAACCAACTGGCGATGTTATTCACGCTGGCCAACCTGTTTCGGGCGGACCAAATGATACGTCAGTGGGAGAGATCTCACTAAAAACTGGGAATAGCGCCTTAAATGGCGAAGAAACGGTCTAAATAGGCTGATTCAAGGCATTTACGGGAGAAAAAATCGGCTCAAACATGAAGAAATGAAATGACTGAGTCAGCCGAGAAGAATTTCCCCGCTTATTCGCACCTTCCTTAGCCTGTGGGAACCGTGTGAAGAAGCTGAAAGGATGCAAATGTCAGAGTCTGCGCTTAGGCTACTTGAAGCCTCGTCGGATCCTGTTGTCGTCTTGGAGACTTTCGCTGAGCGTGTCACTCCTTCATCTTGGTCTGGTAGTCGAGCCAAAGTAATGCAGTCCAGAGCGGAGGCAATTCGCAAGTTGGTTGAACATGAAAGGGCAGATATTTCGACTACGGCTCAAACTGTTTCAGAAAATTTGGTTCAGCTTATCGAGCGCCAGAAAGAACGAGAGCAGCGGGAGGATATGGAGCACGAGCAGCGGTTTGAATAAAAAATACCAGCTCCAAGTCCGTAGGGTGCAATGAACAGCGTGAATTGCACCCCTAATATCGTGCCTCATACCTTGCCCCAAAGCCGCTCTGAAAGTGGTGCAATGCGCTGCGCTTATTGCACCCTACGTGTTTCGTCAATCTGCTGGGGCGGTGTTGCTCGCCATGTCCGTCACCAAAGCAACAAAATGGACGATCTGCGCCCCGAATTCTTTATAATGCCCCCCTTTAAAATTGCCGGACGCAGGTTCGGCGCGCGCTGATGGTCGCTGTGCCATCAGGCAGATCATCAGGATTGAGAAACGGTTATGCATACCTTGGAACAGCTGCGCGCAGGTGAACTGTGCGGTGCCCGCCATTTGAAGCTTTGTGAAAATCTGACGGAGTTCCCCAGCGAGATTTTGAGCCTGAAAGAGACGCTGGAGGTGCTGGATCTCACCGGCAACGATCTGGATCGGCTCCCTGACGAGCTGGCCGAATTCACCAGGCTGCGCATTATCTTCTGCTCCGAGAACCGCTTCACCGAGCTGCCCGAGGTGCTGGGGCGCTGCCCTGCACTCACCATGGTGGGGTTCAAGGCCAACCGGATCGCCACGGTTCCCGCCGCGTCACTGCCTGCGGGGCCGCGCTGGTTGATCCTGACCGACAACGCCATCGAACGGCTGCCGGACGAGCTGGGGCAGTGCGCCGCCCTGCAAAAGCTGATGCTCTCTGGCAACCGCCTGCGCGAGCTGCCGGCGAGCCTTGCCAACTGCCAGCGTTTGGAGCTGTTGCGCATCGCCGCCAACCGGCTGGAGGCACTTCCCGAGTGGCTGCTCGGTTTGCCGCGCCTCGCCTGGTTGGCCTATGCAGGCAACCCCTTTAGCGACGAGCAGGAGCGCCGACTCGGCGAGACGACAACCGCGGCCGAGATCCCCTGGCAGGCGTTGACGCTGGGGGAGCCACTGGGGCAGGGGGCGTCCGGGGTTATCCACAGCGCAGCACTGCGCTCTGATGAGGGGACGCAGGGGGTGGCAGTCAAGCTCTTCAAGGGGGCCATGACCAGCGATGGCCTGCCTCGTTGCGAGATGGCGGTGTCGCTCGCCGCAGGCAGGCATCCCAACCTCATCGGCGTGGCGGGCCAAGTGAGCGGCCACCCCTCTGGCATGCCGGCCCTGGTGATGACGCTGATAGACCCCGGGTTTGTCAACCTGGCTGGGCCGCCGAGCCTGGACTCCTGCACCCGGGATGTCTATCCGGCGGATCTGGCCTTCACTCCGGCCGCGCTGCTTGCCATGGCGCAGGGGGTGGCGAGCGCCGCGCTGCATCTGCACGGGCGCGGCATCCTGCACGGGGATCTCTACGCCCACAACCTGCTGCACTCTCTTCAGGAACAGGGTCGGGTGCTGCTCGGGGATTTCGGCGCCGCCTCCTGTTATGACCGCGCCGACCGCGAGCAGGCTGCCCGGCTCGAGCGTATGGAGGTCAGGGCCTTTGGCTGTTTGCTGGAGGAGCTGCTGGCGCGCTGCCATCCCAGGGATGAGGCGCTTGGGGCGCTCCATTCACTGGCCGAAGCGTGTCTCCTGGAGACTGTGTTGCAGCGCCCCTCGTTTGCACAGATTGCTGCCCGGATAGACGCTGTGTCCACCACCATGGCGGCGGAGCCCGTCTGTGCTTGAGTGCAGTCGCCTGGACTTCATCGAGCCCTCTCTTCCGGTGCAGTGGACAACAAGGCTTGCGCCGTTCCGATGAAGTTGTGATATTGATGCATCAATGCAGATGACGAGAGGAAGATGATGGAAGCGGCGTTTTGGCATCAGAAGTGGAAAGAGAACCGGATTGGCTTTCATCAGGCAGATTTCAACCGCTGGCTGCAATCCTGGTGGTCGGCCCAGCAGCAGGGTGAGCCCGTGCTGGTGCCCCTGTGCGGCAAGTCACGCGACCTGCTCTGGCTGAGCGGCCAGGGGCATCCGGTGGATGGTTTCGAGCTCTCCGAGCTCGCCATTACCCAGTTTTTTGACGAGAACAATCTGAGTGCAGAGACAAGCGAGGTGGGCCCCTATCGGTGCCACCGGCACGACGACCTGCGCATCTATCAGGGGGATTTCTTCGCCGTCCCCGAGCTTGGCCGCCGCTACCGGCTCGCCTATGACAGGGCCGCCCTTATCGCCCTGCCGACGGCCATGCGCCGCCAGTATGCAACCCTGATGAGCCGCCTCATCGAGGCGGGTGGTCAGGTGCTGCTGGTGACCCTCGAGTATCAGCCGGAGCAGCAGGTACAGCCGCCGTTCTCGGTGGGGGAGATGGAGGTGCGCACCCTGTTCGAACGCGACTTTAGCGTGGAAGTGCTGGGGCGCGCCGCCGAGCTGGATCACCCCAGGGTGCGCTCGGGGCAGCTCTCCTATTTCGATGAGGTGGCCTATCGCCTGATCCGTCGGGGCTGAGGTGACTGCGTGATCCCGCCACTGAAGAGGAAAAGCGCGCTTCTTTACCTCCTTTGACATAGATCAACGTGACAAATCGGGGGAATGCCTAAGATGAGGCTGTTTCTCAATCACTGCAGGTGTCGACCGATACGCTCTGGTTTGAACCATTCGGCCGTTCATCGACTCAGTGTCTGATTTTCACGCTCATGTTCACTTTTGGCGGCTCTGGTCGCAATTGACTATGGTTTTTCCAGCCGACCCTCAGGGGTCGGCTTTTTATTGCCCGCAATCTGCCGTGGGGAGGGAGTCGAGGCCTGATCAGGCCTCGAAGGTGGCGGCATTGAGCCGGAAGGCCCGGGGATCGTCGATGAACTGGCCGGTGATCCGCTCGTCGTGCTCGTGGCCCAGGCCATAGCTGCAGAGGATCAATCGATCCGAGGTGCGTGAGCGCAACTGGGTGATAAAGCGCACCAGATCGGCGCGGCTGAGTCTGCCCACCTCCTCGCGCACCCGTTCGCGCTGATCGAAGCCGAGATCCTTGTTGCCTATGCTGACCCAGAGCCGCTGGCCGCGGCTGCGCAAGTTGGCATCCCGCTCGCTGAGCTGGGCCTGCAGCCCCGCCTTGCTGTCCTGCCACTGCTGCTCGGTGAACTCCAGCATGGCCAGCGGGAAGAGATCGATGAACTCCTCCACCGCATCCAGCAGGATCTGCGGCCCCGCCACCGGCGACTGTATATAGAAGATGAGGCCGGGGTGGCGATTGAGGGGCAGGTTGCCGGCCCCCACCACGTAACCGAGCTGCTGGCGGGTGCGCAGCTCGTGGAAGAAGGTGGAGGACATGATGTGGTTGGCCAGGGTGAAGCAGGCGAGATCCCGCGCCCGGGTGGTGCGGGACTGGTAATAGACCAGCAGCGCCGAGTCTTCGTGTTCACACCCCTGCTCGCGAATGAGGGTGCCTCTGTCCTGAATGGAGATGAGGGGGCGGCGGGTCTCGGCACTGGGCTGGCTGCTGACGCCGAGGTGACGCTCCAGCAGGGCGGCCAGTTCAAGCGCCTCGGCGGCGGTCCAGTCGCCGTGCACCAGGGTCTCTATGTGCACCTCGGCAAAGAGCCGGGTGACGAAGTCGGGCATCTCGTCGAGTGCTATGGTGCGCAGGTGGCGCAGCAGTTGCTCGAACGGCGGGTTGTTCGGTTGCAGCAAACTGGTGAGCTGGTTGAACAGCTGGGAGATGGGCCTGGTCTTGGACTGGTTCTCCCAGTTGCGGATGAGCTGCTCCTTGATTTCGCTGAAGCGGGCCGGATCCGGGTAGCCCAGGGTACGGTTGCCGAGGATCATGTCGAGCAGCAGCGGCAACTTGTCGGCAAAGCCGCTCAGGTTGATGGTAAAGCCCCCCTGATGGGCATAGATCTGGTAGCCGAGCCCGGCGAGCTCGGCCGGGTAGGTGAGGGCATTGAGGTGATCCGTGAGCAGCTCCACCGCAAGCCTGGCCATGGCGATGTGGCGCGGGCTTCTGACCGCATGCTCGCTGTCGATGGAGATATAGAGGCTCCCCTTGGGCACCCCAAACAGGTGCTCGTGCAGATGCCAGAGCCGAAAGCCGGGGCGGTCGACCAGGCAGGCCGGCATGTCGGCGCTGAGGGCCGGCGTTCTGGCATCGAGGCGGCTGCTGATAAAGGGGTTGGGAGAGGCCAGGTGCAAGGCGGGATCCGGCTCGCTCTGCTGCCAGCGGATCTTCTCCGCCTCGGTGATGCTCTGGACGCTGTAGGGGGTCTGATACCAGCGGGCGAGGCGATCCGTGCTCACCTCCGGCGCCTGTATGGTCACGCGCAGGTTGTGGGGGGTCAGCTTGGCAAGGAAGCGCCGGATCAGTGGCTCATCGTACTCGCGCATCATGTAGTCGCCGTGGATCAGATCGTCCGGGGCATAGCTGAACAGGTTGAGCACGAGACCCGAGACGGTGTCGAGCGCCCGGCCCCGCTCCTGGAAGCGGAAGGCCGATTCCAGCACGCTGCGCTTCTCGTCATAACGCCAGGCCTGCAAGCCATCGCGTTCGATGAGCTTCAAGTAGCCGAACAGGTCGGCGATGATGTCGTCCACATGGGCAAGCCCCAAGGGAGTGATGCCGAAGCTCACCCCAAAGTCCTTGAAGTTGGCACCGCTGATGCCGCCTCCGGCGGCGAGCTGGTTGACCCAGCCTCTTGCCTTCAGCAGAGAGAGCAGGCTGCCTTCCCCTTCGTAGCCGATGAGGTGGCTCAGGAAGGTGAGGGGTTTCTTGTCGTAGAGGGCATCCACGCTCGGCAGCGGGAAGGTCAGCGCCAGCTTGCGGGTCTCCTTGACCGGGGCTATCTGGATGCGAATGCCGAGGTCATCGAGCCGGTAGAGGGGGGCCGAGAGGGCAGGAGGCCCCAGGCGGCGATCCAGAATGGTGCCAAAGAAGCGATCACACCAGCCGAGCTGGGTTTCAATAGATGCCGAAGAGAGCATCACCAGCGCCATGCGATCCGCGCTGTAGTGTGTTTCGTAGAACGCAATGAGGTCGGAGCGCAGATCCCGGCCGGGCAGATCCGCCAGGGTATCCAGGTTGCCGACCGAGAACTTGGAGAAGGGGTGGGCCGGGTTGACCGTCTCCTTGTGCACCTGATAGCTGCGGCGCACGTCGTCCTGCAACTTGAGGCGGTATTCGGAGTCGACCGCGTTGCGCTCCTTGTCGACCCACTCGGGGGCGAAGGTGGGGCAGATGAAGAACTGGGAGAAGCGATCCAGCCCCGCTTCGAAGAAGCCGTTGTCGATGTCGAAGAAGAAGTTGGTGAACTCGGTGCCGGTCCAGGCGTTGTTGCTGCCCCCATGGCGACTCATGAACTGCTGGTACTCGCCGGGTTTGGGATAAGTACGAGTACCGAGGAACAGCATATGCTCAAGGAAATGGGCCATGCCCTGGCGATCGACAGGGTCATCGAAGTGGCCGGTGTTGACGGCCAGGGAGGCGGCCGATTTATCGGTCTCGGGATCGCAGATCAACAAGACCCTGAGCCGGTTTGCCAGCTCCAGATAGTGATACCGCCGATGGTCGTTGGGACTGGCATATGGGCTCATTGGGGAGTGACTCGCGGTGAATTTATTTGAATTTAAACATGATTATCGACCCCGCTATCTCACGAGGCAAACCCTTTTCTGAGAGGTAGCGCAATTGTTTCCCCCTGCATGGCGGGGTAAGATCCCCCCGCTATTTAAACAGGCCCCCTGGGCGAGGTTGTAATGAAAATCTACATCATGCGTCATGGCCAGGCTGGCATGAACGCAAAGACTGATGAACAGCGTCCACTGACCGAGCAAGGCATCGAAGAGTCCATCCACATGGCGGGCTGGTTGGCCCCTCAGCTGACAGGCTCTCTGAGCCTGGTGATCCACAGCAACTACCTGCGTGCCAGACAGACCTGGCAGGCCATCTCTGCCGAGCTGCCCGAGGCCCTGAAGGTCGAGGAGAGCGGCGAGATCACCCCCTACGGGGATCCGGCCTTCGTGGCGAGTTATCTCACCGCGCTCGCGGCGACCCACGACAATATCCTGATGGTCAGTCACCTGCCCCTGGTCGGGTATCTGGTACAAAGTCTCTGCCCGGCGGCAGGTGCGCCCATGTTTGCCACCTCGGGTCTGGCTTGCATCGAGTGGCAAGATGGCAAGGGGGTCTTGCTCTGGCTTGAAGGACCGCATACAATACGATAAAAGTTAATAAAAAGTTACAGATTGGTTTTTTGGGGAAGAGAGAGTCGATTTTTCCGGTTTTTTATACAAATTTAACGGAATTATCTCGCATAAGCTGCTGTCATACGGATACAACTGCAAGAGGTTGCAAACGATGAGAGTGTTCAAGAAGTACCTGCCACTGATGGTGGCAAAGCATGTCAAAACCTTCTTCAAGGGACGGATCTACATCCACGGCAGGGGGCGCTTCGATTTCCAGTCGGGCCTGCTGATGATGCCACTGCAAGCCGATATTCCCCATCGTCAGACGGTGCTCGAAGTCAACGAGTTGATATCGAGGCTGCACATGGATGCCGCTTGAGTTGCATCAGCATGGCCATCTCCCCCTCATGCCCGCCCTGTGCGGGCATGATTGTATCTGGGGCTGAGTGAAGCAGTTTGAGCCCGTTCAAGTCGATTTCTGGATGAGGTTGTCGCGCCCCGCATCAGTGCGCTTGCTTATCCTGTTTGCCTCTCTATACTCCCGCGAAATATCCGCCCCTTTCTCTGGACATAGCGATGCCCCTTGCCTTTCTGTTCCCCTTCTCCTGCATGGCCATCTGGGCCGGCAACGGCATCGTCAGCAAGCTGGCGGTGGGGGTGCTCTCGCCGGCCGCTCTGGCCTGGTCCCGTTGGATGGTGGCGGCCCTGGTACTGACTCCTTTCCTCGCGCGGCGGGCCTGGCGCATGCGTGACCAGCTGCGGGCCGGTTTCTCCCGGCTGGCCATGCTGGCCCTGCTCGGCATGGTGTTGAACCAGACCTTCGGTTACTACGCGGCCCAGACCCTGGGAGCCACCGAGATCGGGCTGATGATGGGACTGACCCCGCTGATGACGGTGCTGCTCAGTATCTGGCTGCTGCGCGAGCGCCCTACCTGGGGCGCGCTGATAGGCGGTGTCATTTCCATCCTGGGGCTGGCCATCTTGTTGGGGCAAGGGGACCCGACCCGCTTGTTCACCCAGGGTATTCATATCGGCTCCGTCTACATGCTGCTCTCGGCGGCCACCTATGCGCTCTACAGCGTGCTGCTCAAGCGTTGGGATCTGGGGCTCGACAACTGGTCCATGCTCTACGGCCAGGTGCTCTGCAGCCTGCTGTTCCTCACCCCCTTCTACCTGCTGGTGGATGGCAAATGGCCGGATGGCAGCGCGCTTTGGCTCATCCTCTATGCGGGGATCCCGACCTCGGCCCTCTCACCCTGGCTCTGGATGCAGGGAATCGCCCTGCTGGGAGCCAGCCGTACGGCTATCTTCATGAACTTGCTGCCGGTGATGACGGCGGCGCTGGCCATCAGCTGGCTGGGGGAGCGGCTCACCAGTTATCACCTGATCGGTGGCGGGATGACACTGCTTGGCGTGCTGCTGGCGCAACTACTGGTCAAACCGGTGAGGGGGCGGCGGCGGGCCCGGCTCGCGATGGCCACCTGCCGGGAAGATTAAGAAGAAAGACCGCCGAAAGGCGGTCTTTTTGTATGCGGGATAGCGAACCTTATTGCGCGGTCAGATAGAGGTCTTTCGAGTAGACCAGATCCTGCGGGTTCTGATAGGGGTAGCCCTTGATGTTGGGCTTGAGCAGGCGGGATTTGACGTAGAAGTAGACCGGAGCGATGGGCGCCTCCGCATCGATCAGGGCTTCGGCTTGTTGATAGAGCCGGTTGCGCTCGGCTGGATCTCTGGCGTCATGGGCCTTGGCCAGCAGGGCGTCATACTGCTTGTTGAACCACTTGCCGCTGTTGGCGCTGCTGCTGGAGGTCATGATGTCGAGGAAGGTGGAAGCATCGTTGTAATCCCCGTTCCAGGCGTAGCGACTCACCCCGAAATCCCCTTCGTTCAGGGCCGACACCATGGTCTTCCACTCCATGTTGTTGAGCTCGGCCTTGACCCCCAGGTTGTGCTTCCACATGGAGGAGATGGCCAGCGCTATCTTCTTGTGCCCCTCGTTGGTGTTGTAGAGGATGTCCACGTCCAGCGGATTCTGCGGCCCGTAGCCCGCCTCGGCGAGCAGCGTCCTGGCCTGCTTGATGCGTTCTTCCTTGCTCATCAGCTCGCTCGCCGGGCGCTTGAGTTCGAAGCCGTCCACAATGGGCGGTGTCAGGCTGAAGGCAGAGAGCTGGCCCTGTCCCAGGATCTTCTCGGTGATGGTGTCCCTGTCGATGGCAAGAGACAGCGCCTTGCGTACCTTGGGGTTATCGAACGGTTTGCGCTGGGTGTTGAACACGTAGTAGTAGGTGGCCAGGGTCGGCACGCTCACCAGCTCCTGCGGGCTCTGCTGCTTGAGCTGCTTGTACTGCTCCAGCGGATAGCTGGTGTAGTGCAGCTCGCCGGCGCGATAGCGGTTGTAGGCGGCGGTGTCGGAGACTATCTCCAGATAGAGCACCTTGTTCAGCACCGTATGCTGGTTGTCCCAGTAATAGGGGTTGCGCTCGGAGATGAGACGCTCGTTGGGAGTCCACTCCTTGAGCACGAAGGCGCCGTTGGAGACGATGTTGCCCGGCTTGACCCACTCATGTCCGAACTTCTCTATGGTCGCCCTGGGGGCCGGGAAGGTGGTGTAGTGGGAGAGGGTCTTCAGGAAGAAGGGCACCGGGTTCTTCAATGTGATCTGCAGGGTATGGGCGTCGAGTGCCTTGATGCCCAGCGCATCCGGGCTCTTCTTGCCCTGCACCACGTCACTGGCGTTGGTGACACCGGTCAGCTCGATGAACCAGGCATAGTTGGAGGCATTCTTGGGGTCCGCTGCCCGCTGCCAGCCATAGACGTAATCGGCTGCCGTCACCGGCTCGCCGTTGGACCACTTGGCATCGGGTCTCAGTTTGAAGGTGTAGACGGTGCCCGTGGGATCGAGCTCGTAGCTCAGGGCGCCGGCAGGCTGCAACTTGCCGTCGCCATCCAGGGTGTAGAGTCCTTCGAACAGATCGTTGACGATGTCGCTGCCTGCGGTCTCTTCCACCATCTGGGGGTCGATGGAGGCGGGTTCGGTGCCGATGTTGCGGATGAAGGTTTGCTGTTCTGCTGGCAGCAGCTTGGTACCGGCCGGTACCTGGGCCGCCAGCGCGGGGAGCGCGAGCAGGGCGGCAACCGCACCGGCAATGAGAGTCCTTTTCATTGAATATCCTTATGTTTTTTTGCTTCCAAAGCCAGAGCAGTGTGCGGGATTGATGGCGAGATCTCAAGAGGGGGACCGACTGGCATTGCGGGGCGAATGCCGGATGGGGAAGAGTGGAGACAGGAAGTGTGAAGTAGCATTCTCGTCACGAATTAACATGATGAAAGACGCCAATCGAAGCCCTTTTTTCAGCGCTGCATGCCGTACTGACGGGGTTTTCTGGTGATTTATACGCCGGCTTAATTCGCTGCAAAAACAAAAAACAGGCGTTACATTGGGTTACAAAATAACGCTGCCGAGGATCGGCACTTTTTTTGCCGACACTTGCAAACGTTTTCAACGGCCAACGGAAACGATCTTAAAGGAACAAGAATGCGAAACATGATCACCATGGGCGAGTTCATCGTCAAGAAACAGGCGGACTACCCTACCGCGACCGGCGAGCTGACCTCCTTGCTCAGCTCCATTCGCCTGGCCGCCAAGGTGGTGAACCGGGAGATCAACAAGGCGGGGCTGGCGGACATCATCGGTTCCATGGGGGCCGAAAACGTGCAGGGGGAGGTGCAGCAGAAGCTGGACGTCTACGCCAACGAGCGCTTCAAGGCGGCGTTGGAGGCCCGTGGCGAGGTGTGCGGCATGGCGTCCGAGGAGGAGGAGGACTTCGTCTCCTTCGATTCCGAGCTCTCCCGCCACTCCAAGTATGTGGTGCTGATCGATCCGCTCGACGGCTCTTCCAACATCGACGTCAACGTCTCGGTCGGGACCATCTTCTCCATCTATCGCCGGGTCAGCAAGCCGGGCGCCGGGGTGACCCTGGAGGACTTCCTGCAGCCGGGCAACCGTCAGGTGGCCGCCGGTTATGTTGTCTATGGCTCCTCCACCATGCTGGTCTACACCACGGGCTTTGGTGTCAACGGCTTTACCTACGACCCTTCCATCGGCTGCTTCTGCCTCTCCCACGAGAACATCCGCATCCCGGAGGAGGGCAAGATCTACTCCATCAACGAGGGCAACTACATCAAGTTCCCGGACGGGGTGAAGAAGTACCTGAAATATTGCCAGGAGCGGGACGAGGCGACCCACAGGCCCTACACCTCCCGCTACATCGGCTCCCTGGTGTCCGACTTCCACCGCAACCTGCTCAAGGGCGGTATCTACATCTATCCGTCCGGCACCAACTCCCCGAACGGCAAGCTGCGCCTGCTCTACGAGTGCAACCCCATGGCCTTCCTGGTGGAGCAGGCCGGTGGCAAGGCGTCCGACGGCTTTGGTCGCATCATGGATATCCAGCCCACGGCGCTGCACCAGCGTACCCCCTATTTCGTGGGCTCCACCAAGATGGTGGAGCGGGCCGAGGCCTTCATGCGGGAATTCTCCGCCCACGAGGATCCGGCCCGTCAGGGGTGATGCCAGGCGTGTCGCGGCGATAG
Source organism: Aeromonas media (assembly GCF_020423125.1). Classification (NCBI taxonomy): domain Bacteria; kingdom Pseudomonadati; phylum Pseudomonadota; class Gammaproteobacteria; order Aeromonadales; family Aeromonadaceae; genus Aeromonas; species Aeromonas media. The sequence continues at coordinate 2,436,609 of NZ_CP075564.1, read as the reverse complement.
TCACATAAAAAACGGGAGCCGATATGGCTCCCGTTTTGTTTGGCGCTCCTAGCCACTAGAGGCTGTGGCTGGCGAGATCCGTCAGCAGGGCATCCACCAGTTTCAGGCGCATGGCTCTGTCCTGGTTCGGTACCTGGAAGCGCAATCGGGTCGGTCCATCCATTTTATAGATACGTGGCTGCTCGGAGAGCAGTTTTACCAGATAAGTCGGGTTGACCTTGGTCTCCTGGGTGAAGTCCAGGTAGCCGCCGCGATCGCTCATCTCTACCCGGCGAATACCCAGGGCCGTGGCGCGCTGGCGGAAGGCCGCGATCTCCATCAGCGTCTTGGTCGGCTCCGGCAGCAGGCCGAAGCGGTCGATGAGCTCCACCTTCAGCTCGCGCAGCTCCTGCTCGTCCGCCGCACTGGCGATGCGCTTGTACATGGATAGACGCATGTTGACGTCCGGGATGTAGTCGTCCGGCAACAGCGCCGGCAGGCGCAGCTCCACCTCGGTGTGCTGGCTCATCAGCTGCTCCAGCGACGGCTCCTTGCCGTTTTTCAGCGCCTCCACCGCCTGCTCCAGCATCTCCATGTAGAGGGTGAAGCCGACCGATTCGATCTGGCCGCTCTGATCGTCGCCGAGCAGCTCGCCCGCGCCCCGTATCTCCAGATCGTGGGTCGCCAGCGCAAAACCGGCGCCGAGATCTTCGAGCGACGCGATCGCCTCCAGTCGCTTGGCCGCATCCTTGGTCATCAGCTTGGGATGGGGAGTGAGCAGATAGGCATAGGCCTGGTGGTGGGAGCGGCCGACTCGGCCCCGCAACTGGTGCAACTGGGCCAGCCCCAGGTTATCCGCCCTGTCCATGATGATGGTGTTGGCGCTCGGCACGTCTATGCCGGTCTCTATGATGGTGGTGCACACCAGCAGATTGAAGCGCTGGTGGTAGAAGTCCGACATGATGCGCTCAAGGTCGCGCTCGCGCATCTGGCCGTGGGCGATGCCGATACGCGCCTCCGGCACCAGTTCGGCGAGATCGCTTGCGCACTTCTCGATGCTCTCCACATCGTTGTGCAGGTAGTAGACCTGACCGCCGCGCTTGAGCTCCCGCAGCACAGCCTCGCGCACCACGGCTGGCTCGTGCTGGCGCACGAAGGTCTTGATGGCGAGCCGCTTGGCGGGCGGGGTGGCGATGATGGAGAGATCCCGCATGCCGGACATCGCCATGTTGAGGGTGCGCGGGATAGGTGTTGCCGTGAGGGTGAGGATATCCACATCGGCGCGCAGCGCCTTGATCTTCTCCTTCTGGCGTACCCCGAATCTGTGCTCCTCGTCGACGATGAGCAGCCCCAGATCCTTGAAGGTGAGGTCGGAGCCGAGCAGCTTGTGGGTGCCAATGATGATGTCCACCTTGCCATCGGCAAGCTCCTTCAAGACGCTGGTCTGCTCCTTGGCGGAGCGGAAGCGGCTCAGCACCTCCACCCGCACCGGCCAGTTGGCGAAGCGATCGCGGAAGTTGTCGTAGTGCTGCTGCGCCAGCAGGGTGGTGGGCACTAGCACCGCCACCTGCTTGCCGCCGTGCACCGCCACGAAGGCGGCCCGCATAGCCACTTCTGTCTTGCCAAAGCCCACATCGCCGCACACCAGCCGGTCCATGCTCTTGGCCTGGCACATGTCCCCCAGCACCGCATTGATGGCATTGAGCTGATCCTCGGTCTCCTCGAACGGGAAGCTGGCGGCAAACTGGCGGTAGCTCTCCTTGTCGTGCTTGAAGGCAAAGCCGGCCCGCGCCGCGCGTATGGCATAGACATCCAGCAGTTCGGCCGCCACGTCGCGTACCTTTTCCGCCGCCTTGCGCCGCGCCTTGACCCAGGCCTCGCCGCCGAGCTTGTGGCTGGGGGGGTTATCCGACCCCGTGTAACGGCTGATGAGGTGGAGGTTGGTGACCGGCACGAACAGCTTGTCGCCACCGGCGTATTCCAGGGTGAGGAACTCGGTGGGCAGGCCGCCGGCATCCAGGGTCTCGAGCCCGAGATAGCGGCCGACCCCGTGATCCAGATGCACCACGGGCTGGCCCTGGGTCAGTTCGCCGAGGTTGCGGATAACCGCATCCGAGCTCAGGTTCTTGCTCTTCTCCCGCTGCCGCTTGCTTCTGATCTTGCCGCCAAGCAGCTCGGTCTCTGTGATGAGGGCCAGGGCCTCTGCCTCGGCGGGTTCCAGCAGAAAGCCCCGCTCCAGCGGGCTGACCAGCAGGCCATGACGCGCCTTGCTCCCGACGAACTCATCGAGGGAGGCGAACTCCTTGGGTTGCAGCTTGATCCGCGCCAGCAGATCACCTAGCCCCTCGCGCCGCCCTTCGGACTCCACCGCAAACAGGGTGCGGCCGGCAAAGTCTTGCAGGAACTGGCTGAGGGCCAGCAGGGGCTGATCCTTGCTGTGATCGAGCTGCAGGTCGGGCAGGGGGGCGATGGGCAAGTCGTGCTGGCCCGCGCCGCCGTCGGTGGTGGCCTCCTGCAGGCGCACGGCACCATACTGGCCCAGCGCCGCAAACAGCTGCTCCACCGGCAGGTAAATTTGCTGGGGAGGCAGCAGGGGGCGGGTATTGTCCCAGCGCCTGTCTTCATAGCGCTGGCCTATGTCGTTCCAGAAGCGCTGGGCCGCCGGGTAGATCTCCCCCACGGTGAGCAGCAGGGTGTTGTCCGGCAGGTAGTCAAACAGGCTGGCGGTCTGGCTGAAGAAGAGTGGCAGGTAGTATTCGATGCCGGCGGGCCAGCGCCCCTTGCTCACCTCCTGATAGACGGAGCCCTCGGCGCGCGACAGCTCGAACTGCTCGCGGAACTGGCCGCGAAACAGCTCGATGGCGGCCTCGTCGGTGGGAAATTCCCGGGCGGGCAACAGGCTCACCGACTTGACCGGCTCGCTGGAGCGCTGGCTCTCGGGATCGAAGGGGCGGATGGAGTCCACCTCGTCATCGAAGAAGTCGATGCGATAGGGCCGGTTGCTGCCCATGGGGAAGAGATCCAGCAGGGAGCCGCGGGCGGCGAATTCGCCGTGCTCCAGCACCTGCTCCACCGCCACGTAACCCGCCTCGGCCAGATGCCCCCGCAACTGTTGCAGGTTGAGGCGCTGGCCGCTGGTCACCATCAGGCTGTATTTGTCGAGATAGGCCTGGGGCGCCGTGCGCAGCATCAGGGTGGAGATGGGCACTATCAGCACGCCGCTGCTCATCTGAGGCAGCCTGTAGAGGGTCTCGAGCCGCTGGGAGATGATGTCCTGATGGGGGGAGAAGGTGTCGTAGGGCAGGGTTTCCCAGTCCGGGAACATCAGCACCGGGCAGCCTTGGTCGGCCAGCAGGTACTGCAACTCCTGTTCGAGGCGCAGGGCACTCGGGGTATCGGCAGTCACCAGCAGGACGGGGCGGTTGGCCTCCCGGGTGAGGCGGGCTGCAACCAGCGCCAGGCTGCTGCCGACCAGCTGGCCCAGGGTCAATTTCTGGCCCGCTTTGGCGGGCAAGGCGGGGAGTTTCATTGGCATCGTTCGATTCTTTTAACGTTGACGTTGGCTGTGATTAGCGCTGACGCTCTTGGGCACGCAGCTTGAGCTGTTTCGATTGCACATGCAGGCTGGCACGCACCAGCAGCTCCCTGTCATCCTCGCGGATCCGCACATAGTCGAGCACCACATGGGTGCCATGCTCGCCGGGCTCCCGCTGCTTGACTTCGCCATAGCAGTAGACGGCGGAGGCCTCTTCCCGCAGGAAGATCTTGAGCCGCACTATCTGGTGCAACTGCGGCGGCTCGCCGTGACCCTGGCGCGGGTGCAGGTAGGTGAGCTGACCGGCGCCAAAGCGCAGGGTGTGGAAGCGATGTTCGGGGTGATCCTGAGCCGCCAGCACGAAACCCATGATCATGTCGATCTTGCGGGATTGCTGATTGATGATCTCCACCAGATCGTGCATGGATTCGTTCTGGTTGCGCAGCAGGCGGCTGCTCACCAGGTCGATGGAGGTGATGGCGGAGGCGATGCGAAAGGGCTCGGGTAGCTCGGCGTCAAGGGCCTCCAGCGTCGGCAGGTGAAAGTCGGCCGGCATGGGGATCACATTGACCGGCGTGGCATGGGTGACGCTGAAGAACTGTTCCTGCATGGAGGCTATCCCTTGTTGTCATAGACGATTTTTTATAGCACTGTTGACCTTGCCTCGCGGCGGCGTCCCCAGCCTGGCGCGGGACGCCATCTCCGGCCGTCCCTTGGGCCCTCACGTCACGGCGGGACGTGCAACATGGCGGCAGGGGCCTGCGCATTGGGTGAAACATGGCACCATGGGTTGCCTCTTGGGCTCAGGGGGAATGGGCCATTGCGCCAGCTCCGGCGTCATCTGCTGCGGCAACGCGGCTTGCGTTGAGGCGTCAACAGACCCTATTATCCGGCATCTTATTTTGTTGGCAACGTAGATATCCTTGAAGACCGGACTTTTTCAGCCACTCTCGCTGGCCATAGGCCTGCGTTATGCAGGCTCGCGACGCAGTAACCGCTTCGTCTCCTTTATCTCCCTGTTTTCCACCTTTGGCATCGCCATCGGGGTTGCTGCCCTGATGGTGGTCATTTCGGTAATGAACGGGTTCGAGGGGCAGCTCAAGGGGCGCATTCTCGGGGTGATCCCCCACGTGGTGGTGACCAATCCGGCGGGGCGCATCGATGCCCATCCGCCCGGTCTGCCCGATCTCGACAAGCTGCCCCACGTGGTGGCCACGGCCCCCATGCTCGACAGCGAAGGCATGTTGCAAAGCCCGGGCCAGCTCACCGGGGTGAGCGTGCAGGGGATAGATCCGGCCCGCTGGCCCAAGGATGACATCCTCCATGCCCAGATGCTGGGGGGGCGGCTGGACAGCCTGCAGCGCGGCCAATACCACATAGTGCTGGGGCAGGGGGTGGCCAACCGCCTCAAGGTCTCCATTGGAGACGAGGTGCGTCTCATCCTGACCGAAGGGACCCGTTTCACCCCCTTTGGCCGGGTTCCGGCCCAGCGGATCTTCACCGTCTCCGGCATCTTCGGGGTCGGCGCCGACGTGGATAGCCAGGTGGCGCTGATTGCCCTTGGGGACGCCCAGCGCCTGCTGCGCCTGCCCGAGGAGACAGTGGGCGGCATCCGCCTCTGGCTCGACGATCCCTTTGCCGCCGACCAAGTGGTGAAAACCGCGCTGTCGGACGGACTGGAGTGGCAGGATTGGCGCCGGGAGCGGGGTGAACTCTTCCAGGCGGTGGCCATGGAGAAACGCATGATGGGGCTGATGCTGGTGCTGATCATCGCGGTCGCCACCTTCAATATCCTCTCCGCCCTGGTGATGGTGGTCACCGACAAGGAAGGGGAGGTGGCCATACTGCGTACCATGGGCATGAGCGAGTCGGGGATCGTCAAGATTTTCATGGTGCTGGGGGCGTCGAGCGGCGTCATCGGCGCCCTGTTTGGCGGTCTGGCGGGGCTGGCCCTGTCGTTCGGACTCAACCCCCTGCTCGATGCGGTGGGGCTCAACCTCTATATGGCGGCGGGGGGCAGCGGTCTGCCGGTCATCGTCGAACCCGCCCAGGTCATGACCATCTTGCTGGGGGCCGTGCTGCTGAGCTTCAGTGCCACCCTCTATCCGGCGGCCCGTGCGGCCCGGGTCAAACCGGCCGAGGCATTACGTTATGAATAGCACTGTGAATAAATCGTCTTCTGTTGTTACCTCCGGTGCGAGTGCCGGCGTTGTGACTGGTGCCAATGTGGTCACTGATATAAGTGGAGCTCCTGTTATGAATGAACCCCAGTCCTGCGAGCCTCTGCTGCGCTGTCAGGCCCTCAACCATGTCTATAAAGAGGGCAATCTGGAGACCCGGGTGCTCAAGGGGATCGATCTCTGCGTCGCCCCCGGCGAGATGCTGGCGGTGGTGGGGAGCTCGGGCTCGGGCAAGACCACCTTGCTGCACCTGATGGGGGCGCTGGACAACCCCTCGAGCGGCGCCGTGCTGTTCAAGGGGCAGGATATCCACCACTGGGACAGCAAGACCCAGGCCCGTTTTCGCAATCAGGAGCTGGGCTTCGTCTATCAGTTCCACCACCTGCTGGCCGAGTTCACCGCGCTGGAAAACACCGCCATGCCGCTGCTGATCGCCGGCGAGTCGGTGGCGAGCGCCACCGACAAGGCAACCCGGATGCTGGGACGGGTGGGGCTCTCCCACCGTCTCAATCACCGGCCGTCCGAGCTGTCCGGTGGCGAGCGCCAGCGGGTGGCCATCGCCCGTGCCCTGGTCAACGAGCCGAGCCTGGTGCTGGCGGACGAGCCCACCGGCAACCTGGATCATGCCAGTGCCACTGCGGTGTACGAGCTGCTCTGCGAGCTCAACCGGGAGCTGGGCACTGCCTTCGTGGTGGTCACCCATGACTTGAGCCTCGCCGCCAAGCTGCACCGCCGGGTGACCCTGGTGAGCGGCATCATGGCGGAGGTCGCCTGATGTTCAAGCCGCTGCCCCTCTTTCTGGGCCTGCGTTACAGCCGCTCCCGCCGCCGCAACGGCTTCATCGCCTTTATTTCCGCCTCTTCCCTCATCGGCATCGCCCTCGGGGTGATGGCCCTCATTCTTGGCCTCTCCGCCATGAACGGCTTCGAGCGGGAGCTCAAGAACCGGGTGCTCTCTGTGGTGCCCCACGGGGAGCTCATCGGCATGGAGGTGCCCCTGCCTGACTGGCCGAGGCTTCGGGACTACCTGCTGGCCCAGCCCGGGATCGAGGCAGCGGCCCCGGTCATCCGCCTCGATGGCCTGCTGGAGCATGGCTCCGCCATCAAGGGGGTGCAGGTACGCGCCGTGCTGCCCGAGCTCGAGGCGAACCTGTCAGATGCAGGCAACTACATGACAGGGCTGGGTTTTCGTGAACTCCAGGCTGGCGAGCACGGGGTGATCCTCGGCAAGACCATAGCCGACAAGCTGGGGGTCAAGATAGGTGACCCCGTGACCCTGCTGCTGCCCCAAGGGGGAGACGAGACGGGGATCAAGAATCCCCGGCGGGAGACCCTGACCGTGGTAGGGCTGCTGGAGATCGGCGGCCAGCTCGACGGCGTGCTCGGCTTCATGCACCTGGCCGATGCCCAGTCCATCACCGGCATGGGCAGCGCGGTGGAAGGCTTCAGCCTCAAGGTGAACGACGTGCTCAAGGCGCAGTCCATCACGGTGGCGGCCGCCCGCAAATTCCCGCACTACGTCTACATCAGCAGCTGGATGAGCCGCCAGGGGTACCTCTATCAGGACATCCAGATGGTGCGCACCGTCATGTACGTGGTGATGCTGATGGTGGTGGCGGTGGCCTGCTTCAACATCGTCTCCACCCTGGTGATGGCGGTGAACGAGAAGCGCAGCGAGATCGCCATCCTGAAGACCATGGGGGCGAGCCCGGGCCAGATCCGGCTCACCTTCGTCATCCAGGGGATGGTGAACGGGGTGGCGGGGGCCTTGCTCGGTGCCCTGCTCGGCGGCCTGCTCTCCAGCAAGCTGACCCAGATCCTGAGCTTTATCGAACAGCTCATCGGCCATCGCTTCTTGAACCCGGACATCTACTTCATCGACTTCCTGCCGACCGAGCTGCACATGCAGGATCTGGTGATAGTGACCAGTGCCGCCATCCTGATGAGTCTGCTGGCCACCCTCTATCCCGCCTGGCGGGCGAGCGGTCTGGTGCCCTCCCGGGAGCTGGGTCACTGATCCGCGAGCCAGGTCTGCCAAGCCTGGCAATATACTGAAAAAGAAGGGCCCGCCGGTCTGCACCGGCGTGCCCTTCTCTCTTCTGGTCGTTCCGACTGGCTTAGTGGGCGTTGAGCTCATCGAGGGGCAACGAGAAGCTCGCCACGAACACATCGATAAAGTAGCGCATTGCCGGGTTCATCCTGGCCTCCAGCATCTGTTCGAGGCGCTTGCGCGCGGGCTCGAACTCCCGGTTACCTGCATTTATCTCCTCCAGGCACTTGGTATAGGCACAGAGGGTGTCGGCATCCTTCACCAGCCGGGCCAAAGTGTCGTCCTGGGCGCCGGAGTCGAGCAGGGGGCGAAAGTCTTCCACCAGCTCGGGGGGTAGCATGCCCAGCAGGCGCTGTTCGGCGGCGAGTTCAATCTTCTTGTACTCGCGGGCTATCTCGGGATTGAAATACTTGACCGGGGTGGGCAGATCGCCGGTCAGCACCTCGCTGCTGTCGTGATAGAGGGCCATCACGGCGGCGTGGTTGGCATCCACCTTGCCATCAAACAGCCGGTTGCTGATGACGCCAAGGGCGTGGGCCACCATGGCCACCTGCAGGCTGTGCTCGGCGATGTTTTCCGGCTGTATGTTGCGCATCAGCGGCCAGCGGTAGATGAGCCGCATGCGGGCGAGGTTGGCGAAGAAGTGGCTGGGCAGCATGGAAGACCTCGAACTGGGGCAATGAAAAAGGGCAGACCCTAGTCTGCCCTTTTTTGACATCCCAGGCATAGCCTGGCGATGCATTCTTGTTTAGCGAATATAGCGACCGGACTCGGCCTCGTGGTTGGTCACCACCATCTGGCCTATGGGGGCCAGGGCAATCAGGGCCAGCTTGAGGTGCTGGATGCCGAACGGAATGCCGATGATAGTGACGAAGCAGGCCAGGGCCGAGGCGATGTGGCCGATGGCCAGCCAGATCCCGATCACCAGGAACCAGAGGATGTTGCCAATCATCCCCAGGGCACCTGTGCCGATATCGCTCTGGCCGGTCATGCTCTTGCGGCTCACCGCCTGCTTGCCAAACGGGAAGAAGGTGAAGGTGCCGATGACGAAACAGGAACGTCCCCAGGGGATCCCTATCAGGGAGACGAAGCAGAGCAGCCCGGCCAGCCACCAGGCCAGCCCCATGAAGACGCCTCCCAGTACGAACCAGAGCAGATTGAACAAGAAGCGGAAAAAGGACATGTGGGTCACTCCAGACTCATAAATTGGCAGTCACCATAGCGAGCGGCGCAGAGGGACGCAATGGCTGATGCGAGAAGGTGGACAATTTGGGTCGCAGACCCGCTGATCGGATGCACCCTGACGACGCAGGAAGATGAAAAAAGCATGGTGTGGCGCACAAAAGGGTGAGCAAGTGCAAATTATTGCGGGCCGGATGCTTGAAGTAGGCGCCAGGCTTCCCCATATAGCAGGCAGTCATGCGCAAATTGTGCCGTCTGTGCCCCCGAGGGGGATGTGCGGCTCGACGCGACCAATGTGCGCCGCTATAATGTCGCGTCATATTTTCTCATCACAAAGACAGTCGTTGTCTTTATAAACAGGAAGACTCCGGGCTTTGCCCAGGGGCAATAAAGGGTCAGCACACAGTGCTGAGTTGAACGAGGTAAAAGAATGCAAGTTTCTGTAGAGACAACCCAAGGTCTGGAACGCCGTCTTACCATCACTGTACCGGCTGCTACCGTTGACGCTGCCGTGCGTAAAGAATTGAATGGCCTGGCCAAGACTCGTCGCATCGACGGTTTCCGTCCTGGCAAGGCTCCGGTTGCCATCATCAAGAAGATGTTCGGCGCCATGGCCCATGCCCGTGTTGCCGATGAAATGATGCAGAACAACTTCATCAAGGCCATCATCGAGAGCAAACTGAGCCCGGCCGGTGCCCCGACCATGGATCCGAAAGAGATCAAGGAAGGCCAGGATTTCGAATTCACCGCCACTTTCGAAGTGTACCCGGAGTTTGAAGTTGCCGGTCTCGAGAGCATCAAGGTTGAGAAACCGGTTGCCTCCGTCAAGGATGCCGACCTGGCCAACATGATCGACACCCTGCGCAAGCAGCACGCCACCTGGTCTGACGTCGATGCCGCTGCCGCCAATGGCATGCGTGTCACCCTGGACTTCGTCGGTTCCATCGACGGTGAAGAGTTCGACGGTGGCAAGGCCGAAGGTTTCACTCTGGAACTGGGCGCCGGTCGCATGATCCCTGGCTTCGAAGACGCCATCCTGGGCAAGAAAGCGGGCGACGAGTTCACCATCGAGGTGACTTTCCCGGCTGACTACCACGCCGAAGCCCTGAAAGGCAAAGCGGCCAAGTTTGCCTCCAAGCTGATCAAGGTTGAAGAGCAGGTACTGCCTGAGCTGACCGAAGAGTTCGTCAAGCGTTTTGGCATCGAGAGCGGCAGCGTTGAAGAGCTCAAGGCCGAAGTGCGCAAGAACATGGAGCGCGAACTGGCTCAAGCCCTGAAAAACAGCGTGAAAGAGCAAGTGCTGAACGGCTTGGTTGAAGCCAACCAGATCGATCTGCCGAAGGCTGCCGTTGCTCAGGAAATCGACGCCCTGCGTCAGCAAGCCCTGCAGCGTTTCGGTGGCTTCCAGGGCGGCAACGCTCCTGAACTGCCGGCCGAGCTGTTCCAGGCGCAAGCCGAGCGTCGCGTACGCGTTGGTCTGCTGCTGGGTGACGTCATCCGCACCAACGAGATCAAGGCTGACGACGCCCGTGTGACCAGCATCATCGAGTCCATGGCCACAGCCTACGAAGATCCGAAGGAAGTGATCGAGTACTACCAGAAGAACGAGCAGATGCTGAACGGCGTTCGTAACCTGGCAGTAGAAGATCAAGCCATCGACCTGATCCTGTCCAAGGCGCAAGTGACCGAGAAAGAAGTTGCCTTTGACGACGTGATCAACAAGTCCGGTGCCGCTGCCTAAGAACATTTGACTTAAGGTCAAAACTGTTAAGTATAATGGCTCGTGTGATCTCCACTCGGGCCATTTTATTTTAGGGACAATGCCTTATGTACAAGAACTATAACGATGTGACTGAATCCCCACGCAATGCGCTCATCCCTATGGTGGTCGAGCAGACGGCTAAGGGTGAGCGTTCCTACGACATCTATTCCCGTCTGCTCAAGGAGCGGGTGATCTTCCTGACCGGTCAGGTTGAAGATCACATGGCGAATCTGGTGGTGGCTCAGCTGCTGTTCCTGGAGTCCGAGAACCCGGATCAGGACATCAGCATCTACATCAACTCGCCGGGTGGTGCCGTCACTGCAGGGATGTCCATCTATGACACCATGCAGTTCATCAAGCCGGACGTCAGCACCGTCTGCATGGGGCAGGCCTGCTCCATGGGCGCCTTCCTGCTGGCCGGTGGTGCCAAGGGCAAGCGTTTCTGCCTGCCTAACGCTCGGGTGATGATCCACCAGCCGCTGGGCGGCTTCCAGGGCCAGGCATCTGACATCCAGATCCATGCCCAGGAGATCCTGAAAATCAAGAATACCCTGAACGATCGTCTGGCTTTCCATACCGGACAGGACATGGCCACCATAGAACGCGACACCGACCGTGACAACTTCATGTCGGCCGAGCAGGCTGTGGCCTATGGTCTGGTTGACGGCATCCTGAGCCAGCGCGGCTGAGCAGGGTATCCCGTCCTGTTGTAAACTCAACAGGACGATCCATCCTCTATTGATAAAACGAGGTCGCTGAATGACAGAGAAACGCAAGGGTGAGGGCGACAAGCTGCTTTATTGCTCTTTCTGCGGCAAAAGCCAGCATGAAGTGCGTAAGCTGATCGCTGGCCCTTCCGTCTACGTATGTGATGAGTGTGTCGAGCTGTGCAACGACATCATCCGCGAGGAGATCCGTGAGATCTCTCCCAAGCGCGATGGTAGCGAGCTGCCGACCCCTCATGAAATCCGTGCCCATCTGGACGACTACGTGATCGGGCAGGAGTACGCCAAGAAGGTGCTGGCAGTTGCCGTCTATAACCACTACAAGCGTCTGCGCAGCGGCAGCGAGTCCGGTGGTGTGGAGCTTGGCAAGTCCAACATCCTGCTGATTGGCCCGACCGGCAGCGGCAAGACCCTGCTGGCCGAGACACTCGCCCGTCTGCTGGATGTGCCCTTCACCATGGCCGATGCCACCACATTGACCGAAGCCGGTTATGTGGGTGAGGACGTGGAGAACATCATCCAGAAGTTGCTGCAAAAGTGTGACTACGACGTGGAGAAGGCCCAGCGCGGCATCGTCTACATCGACGAGATCGACAAGATCTCCCGAAAGTCGGACAACCCTTCCATCACCCGCGATGTGTCCGGGGAAGGGGTGCAGCAGGCACTGCTGAAGCTGATCGAAGGCACCATAGCCTCAGTACCGCCGCAAGGTGGCCGCAAGCATCCGCAGCAGGAGTTCCTGCAGGTCGATACCTCCAAGATCCTCTTCATCTGTGGTGGCGCCTTCGCCGGCCTGGACAAGGTGATCGAGCAGCGTTCCGTCAAGGGAACCGGCATCGGGTTTGGCGCTGACGTCAAATCCAAGAATGCCAAGGCGACCTTGAGCGAGAACTTTGCCAAGGTGGAGCCGGAAGATTTGATCAAGTACGGTCTTATCCCCGAGTTCATCGGTCGTCTGCCGGTGGTGGCGACCCTCACCGAGCTGGACGAAGCGGCCCTCATCCAGATACTGAAAGAGCCGAAGAACGCACTGACCAAGCAGTACGCCGCGTTGTTTGCCTTGGAAGAGGTGGAGCTGGAGTTTCGTGACGACGCCCTGAACGCCATCGCCCGCAAGGCAATGGAGCGCAAGACCGGTGCCCGTGGCCTGAGATCCATCGTCGAAGCCGTGTTGCTCGACACCATGTATGACCTGCCCTCCCTGGAAGGGGTCAGCAAGGTGGTGATCGACGAGACGGTGATCAAGGGGGACTCCGCGCCCCTGATGATCTACGACAATCCCGAGACACAGGCCGCAGCGTCAGAGTAACTGACTGATTTTTAATCACATAAAGGGGCATTTTGCCCCTTTCATGCTTTTTACGGACAAGACGATTGAATCTCATCTTTGCGCCCCCATATACTCAGCCAAGCGCTTTGCCAACGGTATAACAAGCCGAGAGGACATATATGAACCTAGAGCGTTCAGAACGCATCGAGATTCCCGTCCTGCCTCTTCGTGACGTGGTGGTTTACCCCCACATGGTCATTCCACTCTTTGTGGGGCGGGAAAAATCCATTCGCTGTCTGGAAGCGGCCATGGAGCAGGACAAAAAAGTCCTGCTGGTGGCCCAGAAGGATGCGTCGACTGACGAGCCTACGGTGGAGGAGATCTTCTCCGTCGGGACAGTGGCCAACATTTTGCAGATGCTCAAGCTGCCTGACGGCACCGTCAAGGTGCTGGTGGAAGGGGGCCAGCGTGCCCGTCTTGAGCGGATGATCGATGACAAGGACTTCTTCGTCGGTGAGGCGCAGTACATAGCGTCTGCCCCCATCGAAGAGAAGGATCAGGATGTGCTGGTGCGCTCCGCCATCGGCCAGTTTGAAGGCTACATCAAGCTCAACAAGAAGATCCCGCCCGAGGTGCTGACCTCGATTTCGGCGATCGACGATGCGGCGCGCCTGGCTGACACCATGGCTGCCCACATGCCGCTCAAGCTCGAAGACAAGCAGAAGGTGCTGGAAATCGCCTCTGTGTCCGAGCGCATCGAGTTTCTGATGGCCATGATGGAGTCGGAGATCGACCTCTTGCAGGTCGAGAAGCGCATCCGCTCCCGGGTCAAGAAACAGATGGAGAAGAGCCAGCGGGAGTACTATCTCAACGAGCAGATGAAGGCCATCCAGAAAGAGCTGGGTGAGCTGGAAGACAGCCCGGACGAATTCGAAGCCCTCAATCGCAAGATTGACGAGGCGGGGATGCCGGACGATGCCCGTGAGAAGGCCCTGGCCGAGCTTGCCAAGCTGAAGATGATGTCCCCCATGTCTGCCGAAGCCACAGTGGTGCGCAGTTATGTGGACTGGATGGTGCAGGTGCCGTGGAAGGCCCGCTCCAAGGTCAAGAAGGATCTCGCCAAGGCACAAGAGGTGCTGGATTCGGATCACTATGGCCTGGACAAGGTCAAGGATCGCATCCTCGAGTACCTGGCGGTGCAGGCGCGGGTGAACAAGCTCAAGGGCCCCATCCTCTGTCTGGTTGGACCTCCCGGTGTGGGCAAGACCTCGCTCGGTCAGTCCATTGCCAAGGCGACTGGTCGCAAGTACGTGCGCATGGCGCTCGGTGGGGTGCGTGACGAGGCGGAGATCCGCGGTCACCGCCGCACCTATATCGGCTCCATGCCCGGCAAGCTCATCCAGAAGATGGCAAAAGTCGGCGTGAAGAACCCGCTGTTCCTGCTTGACGAAATCGACAAGATGAGCTCGGACATGCGCGGTGATCCCGCATCCGCCCTGCTGGAAGTGCTGGATCCCGAACAGAACAGCAGCTTCAACGATCACTATCTGGAAGTGGATTATGACCTGTCGGACGTGATGTTCGTGGCCACTTCCAACTCCATGAATATCCCGGGTCCGCTGCTGGACCGGATGGAAGTGATCCGTCTGTCCGGTTACACCGAGGACGAGAAGCTCAACATTGCCAAGCAGCATCTGCTGGCCAAGCAGATACAGCGCAACGGTCTGAAAGAGTCCGAGATCACCATCGAAGACTCTGCCCTGATCGGCGTCATCCGCTATTACACCCGCGAGGCGGGGGTGCGTAGCCTGGAGCGTGAGATCTCCAAGATCTGTCGCAAGGCAGTCAAACGCATCCTGCTGGACAAGAGCATCAAGCATGTTCTGGTCAATCAGGAGAACCTCAAGGAGTTCCTCGGGGTACAGCGTTTCGACTACGGCAAGGCCACCGATCAGAATCAGGTAGGCCAGGTGTGCGGGCTGGCATGGACCGAAGTGGGGGGCGATCTGCTCACCATCGAGACCACCAACATGCCGGGCAAGGGCAAGCTCACCTATACCGGTTCACTCGGTGACGTGATGCAGGAGTCCATCCAGGCTGCCATGACGGTGGTACGGGCCCGTGCCGAGAAGCTGCGCATCAACGCGGACTTCTACGAGAAGCGCGACATCCACGTGCACGTGCCGGAAGGGGCGACCCCGAAAGACGGCCCGAGTGCCGGTATCGCCATGTGTACCGCCCTGGTTTCCAGCCTCACCGGCAACCCGGTGCGTGCCGACGTGGCCATGACCGGCGAGATCACCCTGCGCGGCGAGGTGCTGCCCATCGGGGGTCTCAAGGAAAAACTGCTGGCGGCTCACCGTGGCGGCATCAAGCGGGTGCTCATCCCGAAAGAGAACGAACGCGATCTCGAGGAGATCCCGGACAATGTCAAACAAGACCTTGAAATTTATCCGGTTCGCTGGATTGATGAGGTGCTTGCACTGGCGTTGCAGGACAATCCGCAGGGTTTCGAACGCGTTTCTGTCGTGTAAATGTTGATGCGCCGCAAATTTGGCGCATTCGGGGGGTGGTTAAGGCTTGCATGCACCGGATAACGGAAGTAGCCTTGACCACCGATCGGGTACTCATGATGAGTCGCAATGCGTGATGTGGCGCGGGTTTGCGCCAGATTGTCACTTGCAACTGATCAGGAGGCTTGTTATAAAACCTCCACTTGTTGTGGCCAGGGAAATCAGTGCCGCAGCGATGTTCGATAAAAGGGGAATATAAGAGTGAATAAATCTCAACTGATTGACAAGATTGCAGACGGTGCTGATATCTCCAAAGCTGCCGCTGGCCGTGCGCTGGATGCTTTCATTGACGCCGTGGGTGAAGCCCTGAAAGAGGGTGACCAGGTTGCTCTGGTTGGCTTCGGTACTTTCGCAGTTCGCGAGCGTGCCGCTCGTTCTGGCCGTAACCCGCAAACTGGTGCGACCATCGAAATCGCCGCCGGTAAAGTTCCTGCCTTCAAAGCCGGCAAGGCCCTGAAAGACGCGGTCAACTAAGCCGGGCGCTGATGTTCATCGGCTCCGACCTTGGTCGCTGACCAGACAAGTGAGAGGGCTCTCCCTCATACTGATTGACCAAGGCGCATCGCAATCGGTGCGCCTTTTCATTATTTACGCCCATCGAGTTCGGGAGCATAAGTACAAACATGATGTTGGATAAACTACGCGAAGGGGCGCAGGGCAAGGTAGCCAAGATTATCTTGGGCCTGATCATCCTCTCCTTTGCCTTGGCCGGTGTAGGCAGCTACCTCAATGGCCCGGCACGTACCGCCCCCGCTACCGTCAACGGCAATGACATCAGTGCCCCTGCACTGGAGAATGCCTATCGCAATGAGCGGGCCCGCATGGAATCCCAAATGGGTGAGGCCTTCAACCAGCTGGCCGCCAACCCCGACTACATGAAACAGTTCCGCCGCGGCGTGCTGGACCGGCTGATCGATCAGGCGCTGATCGATGACAAGGCCCGTTCCCTCGGCCTGCGCGTCAGCGACGAGCAGATCAAGCAGGCCATCGTGGAGATGCCGGAGTTTGCCGAGGACGGCAAGTTCAGCAACGATCGCTACCTGCAGCTGATCCGCCGCGCCGGCATGACGCCTGAGATGTTCCGCGACTCCCTGCGCCAGGACATGGTACGCCAGCAACTGATGGGCGCCCTGTTGGGCTCCGAGTTCGCCCTCAAGGGCGAGGCCGAGCAGCTCGACAAACTCTACAACCAGACCCGGGACCTGCGCCTGGTGCGCCTGGCTGCCTCCGCCTACATGGGTGAGGTCGAGGTGAGCGACGCCGAGGTGGATCAGTTCTACAAGGCCAACAGCGGCCGCTTCATGAACGACGAGAAGGTCAAGGTCGACTACCTGCTGCTCGATGCCGCCAACCTCGGCAAGAACATCAAGGTCACCGAGCAGGATGCCCAGGATTACTACGATCAGCACCAGGACCTGTTCCAGCGTGCCGAGCGTCGCCGCGTGGCACACATCCTGATCCCCTTTGGCAAGGATGAGAAGGCGGCCCAGCAGAAGGCTGACGAGCTGCTGGCCAAGGTCAAGGGCGGTGAAGACTTCGCCACCCTGGCCAAAGCCAACTCCAGCGATACCTTCTCCGCCAAGAAGGGCGGCGAACTGGACTGGTTCGAGAAAGGGGTGATGGATCCTGCCTTCGAGCAGGCGGCCTTTGCACTGGCCAAGACTGGGGATCTTTCCGCAGTGGTGAAGAGCCCGTTTGGTTTCCACATCATCAAGCTGCTGGCCGTCGAGCCCGCCAAAACCAAGATGTTCGCCGATGTGATGAGCGAAACCATCAGCCGTCTGCAAGCGGACAAGGCCAAGGAGCTGTTCTTCGCCGAGCAGCAGAAGATGGCCGACAGCAGCTTCGAGAACCCGGACTCGCTGGATTTGACTGCCGAAGCCATGGGTCTGAAGGTGATCTCGTCTGATTACTTCAGCCAGGCC
Organism: Aeromonas media; assembly: GCF_020423125.1. Taxonomy (NCBI): domain Bacteria; kingdom Pseudomonadati; phylum Pseudomonadota; class Gammaproteobacteria; order Aeromonadales; family Aeromonadaceae; genus Aeromonas; species Aeromonas media. The sequence goes on along the minus strand of NZ_CP075564.1, from coordinate 2,419,429 downwards.
GATGCCCAGGCACCCCTCAATGATCCCAAGGTGCTTGCGGCTGCCTTCTCCGAGCAACTGCGCGACGAGAACACCAACTCCGACGTGATCGAGCTCTCCGATGGCAAGGCGCTGGTGCTGCACATCATGGGTCACCAGCCGAAAGCGGCCAAGCCGCTGGCGGAGATCAAGGATCAGGTGATTGCGGCTATCAAGCATGAGAAGGCCAGTGAAGTAGCCCGTGGCAAGGCCCAGGGCCTGCTGGACAAGCTGCACGCCGGCGAGGACATCCAGGCCGATCTGACCGCCCTCGGGCTGAAGGTGGAGAGCCACAAGGGTGTCTCCCGCTTCGCCCAGGAGATGGATCAGAATCTGCTGGCCCAGGCGTTCCGCATGCCCCATCCGAAGGATGGCAAGCCGAGCGTCGAGCTGGTGGCCGAAGCCAATGGCGATCGCGTAGTGGTGGCGCTCGACAAGGTCAATGTGACCAAGGAGCCATCCCAGATGGTGAGCCTGCTGCAAGGCCAGCTCGGTCAGGGCAAGGCTCAGGCCGACTACAAGTCGCTGATCGACGAGCTGCGCAAGGCGGCCAAGATTGAGTACTTCACCGATGTGGAGGCAACCGTCGAGTAATCGATTCACGCCCTCATTGAAAACGGCTCCTTGATGGAGCCGTTTTTTTATGTCCCGACCATGCTCCGCTCGGCAAGCTCGGGCGGGCTGAGAGGGAAGGGGCCGGGCACCGGCTTGTGCTGTCTATCCTGGCAGTGGATAAGCCGGACAGCTGGATGACAAGCGTGCGGCTCCTGCACAGCACTCTTGCTCTTCTAACCCAGCTCTCGCAGTGGGAGACGCAGGGGAGAAGGGAACAAGGAGACATAAAAAAACCGGCACCATTGGCGCCGGTTTTACGATGAAAGACCCGGGGAAGGAGTTACACCACGCCCTGGCTGCGCAGGTAATCTTCGTAGGTGCCGCCGAAGTCGCGGATGCCGTTCTCGGTCAGTTCCATGATGCGGGTCGCCAGGGACGACACGAACTCACGGTCGTGAGAGACGAAGATCAGGGTGCCCTGATACATCTCCAGCGCCAGGTTCAAGGATTCGATGGATTCCATGTCCAGGTGGTTGGTCGGCTCATCCATGATCAGGATGTTGGGGCGCTGCATCATCAGCTTGCCGAACAGCATGCGACCCTGTTCGCCACCGGAGAGCACCTTGACCGGCTTCTTGATGTCGTCCTGGGTGAACAGCAGACGACCCAGTACCGAGCGCACCGCCTGCTCGTCTTCGTTGGCCTGTTTCCACTGGGCCATCCAGTCGAACACGTTGAGGTCGGTGTCGAAATCGTCGGCGTGATCCTGAGCGTAGTAGCCGATCTGGGCATTCTCGGACCACTTGATGGTACCGCTGTCCGGCGCCAGCTCACCCATGAGGGTCTTGATCAGGGTGGATTTACCGATACCGTTGGTACCCAGAATGGCGACCTTCTCGCCCACTTCCAGCATCATGCTCAGGCCCTTGAACAGCGGCGCCTCACCATAACCCTTGGACACCCCTTCCACTTCCAGGATGTTGCGGTAGAGCTTTTTGTCCTGCTCGAAGCGGATGAAGGGGTTCTGACGGCTGGAGACCTTCACTTCTTCGATCTTGATCTTGTCGATCTGCTTGAGGCGGGAGGTCGCCTGGCTCGACTTGGAGGCGTTGGCACTGAAACGGGAGACGAAGGATTGCAGGTCGGCAATCTGGGCCTTCTTCTTGGCGTTGTCGGAGATCAGACGCTCGCGGGCCTGGGTGGCCGCCGTCATGTACTCGTCGTAGTTGCCCGGGTAGACGCGCAGCTCGCCGTAATCCAGATCCGCCATGTGGGTGCAGACGGAGTTCAGGAAGTGACGGTCGTGAGAGATGATGATCATGGTACTTTCACGATCGTTGAGCACCTGCTCCAGCCAGCGGATGGTGTTGATGTCCAGGTTGTTGGTCGGTTCGTCCAGCAGCAGGATGTCGGGGTTGGAGAACAGCGCCTGTGCCAGCAGCACCCGCAGTTTCCAGCCAGGGGCCACTTCGCTCATGGGGCCGTTGTGCAGCTCGATGGGGATGCCGGCACCCAGCAGCAGCTCGCCCGCGCGGGATTCGGCGGTATAGCCGTCGTATTCTGCGACCAGACCTTCCAGCTCGGCGGCCTTCATGTAGTCGTCGTCGGTGGCGTCGAGGTTGGCATAGATGGCATCGCGTTCGGCGATGGCGGCCCACAGCTCGCTATGGCCCATCATGACCACGTCCAGCACGCGCATCTCTTCGTAGGCGAACTGATCCTGGCGCAACTTACCGATGCGCTCGTTGACGTCCAGGCTCACATTACCGCCAGTGGGCTCCAGATCGCCGCCGAGGATCTTCATGAAGGTGGACTTGCCACAGCCGTTTGCGCCGATGAGGCCGTAGCGGTTGCCGCCGCCAAACTTGACGCTGATGTTCTCAAACAGCGGCTTGGCGCCGAACTGCATGGTGATGTTGTTGCTGCTTAACAAAGGAGATGTCCCGGGTTGTCTGTCAAATGGCGCGCATTATGGCACAGATCCCCCGAAAGTTTTAGCAAGAACTGTGATCGAGACCCATTGCAAGGGGGGAATGTGACGGGAAAGGCGCCACTCGCTGGTGGGCCGGGAAAGAGGCGGCGAGGGGGAATGCCCTGAATGAAAAAAGCCGGCACTGGGCCGGCTTGGGGGCGGTCAGACAACCTTAGTGGGCGGAGGCGCCGGAGGCACCGAGCCCGGTCTGGGAGCGGACGAACTGCGGGAAGAACTTCTGGTGTTCCTCGGAGGCGTTCTGGGACTTGTCGGTGACCGAGAAGAACCAGATCCCGATGAAGGCCAGCGCCATGGAGAAGAGCGCCGGGTATTCGTAGGGGAAGATCGCCTGTGCATGGCCCAGTACCTTCACCCACACGGTCGGGCCCAGGATCATCAGGGTCACGGCACTGATGAGCCCCAGCCAGCCACCATAGACGGCGCCGCGGGTAGTGAGACGGGACCAGAACATGGAGAGGAAGAGCACCGGGAAGTTGCAGCTTGCCGCGATGGAGAAGGCCAGACCCACCATGAAGGCGATGTTCTGCTTCTCGAACAGGATGCCCAGGCCGATGGCCACCACTCCCAGCACTAGCGTGGTCATCTTGGAGACGCGCAGCTCGTCGGCTTCGTTGGCCTTGCCTTCCTTGATGACGCAGGCATAGAGGTCGTGGGAGACCGCAGAGGCACCCGCCAGGGTCAGCCCGGCGACTACGGCGAGGATGGTGGCGAAGGCCACGGCGGAGATGAAGCCGAGGAACAGGCTACCCCCCACAGCATCGGCCAGATGGATGGCAGCCATGTTGGTGCCCCCCAGCAGGGCGCCGGTGGCGTCCTTGAAGTCCGGGTTGGTACTGACCAGCAGGATGGCACCGAAGCCGATAATGAAGGTCAGGATGTAGAAGTAGCCGATGAAGCCGGTGGCATAGAACACCGACTTACGGGCTTCCTTGGCGTCGCTCACGGTGAAGAAACGCATCAGGATGTGGGGCAGGCCGGCGGTGCCGAACATCAGCGCCAGGCCGAGGGAGATGGCGGAGATGGGATCGGCCACCAGACCGCCCGGGCTCATGATGGCGGCGCCATTGGCATGAACCTTGATGGCCTCGCTGAACAGGGCGCCGATGTCGAAGTTGACGGACTTCATCACCATGATGGCCATGAAGGAGGCGCCGGAGAGCAGCATGACTGCCTTGATGATCTGGACCCAGGTGGTGGCCAGCATGCCGCCGAACAGCACGTAGAGCACCATCAGGATGCCGACCAGCACCACGGCCACATGGTATTGCAGGCCGAACAGCAGCTCGATGAGCTTGCCGGCACCCACCATCTGGGCGATGAGGTAGAGGGCCACCACCACCAGGGAGCCGCTGGCGGAGAGGCTGCGCACCGAGGTCTGCTTGAGGCGGTAGGAGGCCACGTCGGCGAAGGTGTACTTGCCGAGGTTGCGCAGCCTTTCCGCTATCAGGAACAGTATGATGGGCCAGCCCACCAGGAAGCCGATGGAGTAGATGAGGCCGTCATAGCCGGAGGTGTAGACCAGGGCGGAGATGCCGAGGAAGGAGGCGGCGGACATGTAGTCACCGGCGATGGCCAGCCCGTTCTGGAAGCCGGTGATGCGCCCGCCGGCGGCATAGTAGTCGGAGGCCGAGCGGTTGCGCTTGGAGGCCCAGTAGGTGATGAACAGGGTAGCGGTCACGAAGACCACGAACATCACGATGGCCGAGATGTTGAGGGGCTGGCGTTGCACCTCGCCGGTCAGCGCATCGGCCGCCAGCAGGGGAGTGGAGACCAGGCCGGTGAGCAGCAGCAGAGACTTGCCTTTCATGATTGCACTCCCTTGAGGATCTTCTGGTTCAGCTCGTCAAACTCGCCGTTGGCGCGGAATACATAGACGCCGGTCAACACGAAGGAGGAGACGATGAGGCCTACACCAACCGGGATGCCGCGGGTGATGCTGGAACCTTCGCTGAGCGGAGTACCGAGCCAGCCCGGGGCAAAGGCGATGAGCAGGATGAACGCCAGGTAGAGACCCAGCATCAGAATGGAGAGGGTCCAGGCGAAGCGCTGGCGTTTGCTGACCAGCTCCTGGAAGTTGGGATCTTGCTGGATCCTCAGATAACGTTGCTGTTCCATTGCAGTTCTCCGTGACGGTTGTGTCAGCTGTGATTGAAGGGTGTCCCTACCGAGCAGCAGACCTGCTCATGTAATCAAAATGTGAAGTAAATGTTATTTTCGGACAATTAGACTTTGGGATAAGCCAGAGGGCCACCCTGATGCAGGCGCAGAAAGATGAGGGCGGCGGCGGTGGCGTCACTCAGGGCGTCGTGCAGGGGCAGGGCCGGCAGTCCCAGATGCTGGCAGATGGCGGCCAGATGCAGATCGATGACGGCGTCAGGGTAGCGTCGGTAGAGGCGGTCATGATAGAGCCGGCTCACCTCCAGGCCGCGCTGGGGCAGGGTCAGCCCCCAGAGCCGCTGGCAGGCCAGGTTGAGAATGTGCAGGTCATAGGCGATGTGGTAACCCACCAGTTCACGGTGCCCGATGAAGGCAAGCAGCAGGCACAGCGCGGCTTCCAGCGTCATGCCCTGTTGCAGATCCTGATGGCGCAGGCCGTGGATCACCACCGACTGCGCGCTCAGACTGGCCGGTGGCTGCACCCTGATGCTGAGGGCCTCTCCGGTCAACACCCGGTTGCCCTGGATGCGCACCGCGCCGATGGAGACGATCTCCGCCTTGGCAGGATCCAGGCTGGTGGTCTCGAAATCCAGCGCCACCCACTCCTCTCCTGGGGGGGTTGCAAAGAGCGGGGCAAACTCCCCGTCCTGGAAGCCTCTACCCAGCCAATGACGTCGCCAGCGGCGCAACATGGCTATTGCCTAAGACGAAAGTGCAAGGTGAGCCACTGCTGGAACTTCTTCACCTGATGCAGGGCATGGCGCAGCAGATCCCGCTCCCCGTGCGCGAGTTCGGTGACCAGTACCCGGCTGTCGCCATCCTTGAGCTGGCTGCGCAGCCGCAGCCGCACAAACAGCCGGAAGGCTTCCGCCAGGTTGGCCCCATAGTCGGGGCTGAGGCGCCCCATGGCCACCAGGGCATCAATCCGTCCCAGGGTCGAGGTCTCCAGCACTTCTGCCTCCAGGGCCAGCACCCGCAGGCCGTGCACCAGAGGGAAGAGGCCGCCCCGCTTGAGATCCAGCCCCTCGGGGGCCTGTTCCAGCCGGCCAAAGAGGGTGAGGGGGGTGTGGAAGGCGACCGCCGCCCGGGCCATCTCCGCCAGCAGATCCGGTCTGTCGGCCAGGCACTGTCTCAGGTGGCGGGCGAGGGGAGTAAGCAGAGGACGATCCCCCATGATAGCCTGGGCATCGGCCAGGGTGGCGAGCCACAGCAGATCGGCCTCGCTGGCACGCACGCACGCCTGCTCTATCTCGTCCTGCCACTGTTGTGCGCCCTTCACCCAGTCCGGGTTGCTGACCATCACCCGCCCCGGGCAGGGGGGGTAGCCCAGGCGCTCGAGCAGGGCGCTGAAGGCGGCCAGATCGGCCTGTCGAGCGGGCCAATCCAGGTCATCTCGCAGGATCAGGGCATTGTCCTGATCGGTCTTCTGGATCTGCTCGCCGCGTCCCTCCGAGCCCAGCATCAGCAGGCACACCTGCTCCTGCACCTCGGGGGGGATCACCAGGGCGAAGGCCTTGGCGATCAACTGCTCGTTGATGGTGGCGATGAGCTTCATCAGAAACAGGGTATGGATCCCCTGGGCAAACAGGGAGCGGGTCAGCTGTTGCTGCTCCCGTGCCACCGCCTCCAGTGCTGGCAAGCTGTCGGCTCGAGCGATGCGCAGGGTCAGCACATGGGAGTGGGTGGAGAAGAGCCCCAGCACCTGGGTCAGGTGAAGGATCCCCACCACCTCCTGCCCCTGCCAGATGACCAGCCGCTTGATGCGGTGGCGGGTCATCAGCAGCAGGGCATCGAACAGATAGCTGCCTTGCGCCAGGCCGATCAGGGGGGCCGGGGTCAGCACCGCGAGCGGCGCCGTCAGGGGCAGTCCCTTGAGGGTCAGGGCATGGAGCAGGGTCTTGCGGGTGGCGAGGCTCAGACTGCCGTCAAAGGCGGGATAGAGCAGGCAGTCGGTGCCCCGGCTGGCCATGGCTTCGCTGGCGGCCAGCAGACTGGTCTGACTGTCCAGTTGCAGTGCTGGCTGCAGATGTCCGGGGTCGATGCGAGTCAGGATGAATTCCGCCAGGTTCTGTTGTCCGAGCTGGCCGCGCCGCTCCTGCTCTCGTTGGCGCTCGGCCAGGGTTGCGGTGAAATAGTGTGCGAAGGGGGGGTGCGCGTCGCACAGCGTCTGGAAGGTGTCGCGGGGGATCAGTTGGCAGAGGGTGTCTTCCAGGGCGCTGAAGCGATGGCGGCAGCGGCCGTCGAACTGGGCGCGCACGTCGAACATGTCCCCCACGCCATAGTCGCCGAAAGGCTGGTGGGGCGCCGACTCCTCCACCGCGCCCTTGATGACGAGGTAGAGGCCGGGGGGCTCGTCCCCGGGGTGCAGCACCGTCTGACCGGTGCGAAAGTAGCAGATGCTGAGGCGCTGGCCGAGCCGTTCACGGGCAGCCACGTCCAGGCAGTCAAACGGCGGGCGGGCAAAATCGAACAGGAGTGACATGGCAATTCTCGGCCGTGAGCATGGGGCCAGTCTGGCAAAGGGGCCGGCGCGGGGCCAGCCGACTTTAGTCGCAGAGCGGGGCTGGCCTCCCTGTACCTGTCGATCACACTCTGGTAACTTGTGGTATGACCAGTTTCGGCACAAGGAAGAGGAAGAAAATGGACAAGCCAAGGATCAGGTGCGAGATCCGGGACGGCATCGCCGAGGTGATGCTGACCCGGGGGGACAAGCTCAATGCGCTGGACAGGGCCATGTTCGGCGCCATCGACGAGACGCTGAACCAGTTGGCGCGGCAGAAGGGACTGCGGGCGGTGATCCTGCACGGCGAGGGGCGGGCGTTCTGCGCCGGACTGGATGTGAAATCCATGCTGAGGCAGCCGGTGGCGGCCCTGGAAATATTGAGGCGCGAGGCGGATGAGGCGACCAACCTGGCCCAGCGGGTCGCCTACGGCTGGCACCAGTTGCCGGTGCCGGTGATCGCGGTGACTCAGGGGGTTTGTTTTGGCGGTGGCCTGCAGATCGCGCTCGGGGCCGATTTTCGCTTCAGCACCCCGGATTGCCGCTTCTCGGTGATGGAGATCAAGTGGGGCATCATTCCCGACATGAGTGGCAGCGTCACCCTGCGCAATCTGATGGGGGTGGACGTGGCCATGGAGCTGGCCATGAGTGGCCGCGAGCTGGATGCCCAGGAGGCCAGGGCGCTCGGGCTGGTGAGCCGGGTCTGCGAGGAGCCCCTCGACGAGGCGCGGGAGTTCGCCAGGACCCTGATCACCAAGTCACCGGATGCGCTGGCGGGGATCAAGCAGCTCTACCATCAGGCCTGGGCCCGCAGTGACGAGGTGATGCTGAAAGAAGAGACCCGTTTGCAGCAGCAGATCCTGGGGCGTCCCAACCAGTGGCGGGCGACCCTCAACAGCCTGTTTCGCTGGCGACTGCCGTTCGGACCCCGCCGCAACGCGCTCTGAACCGGCGCCCCCCTCAAGAGAGCACCAAATGAAAATGGCAGCCGAGGCTGCCATTTTGCATTGTGCCCTCTGATCACTTGGCAACGATATCCGGGTCTGCCTCGAAGGGATGGCCGGTTTGCTCGCGCATCAGGTTGACCTCGGCACGGTTGTCAATCCAGTAGTCGGCGTTCTTGATGCCGAGTTTCTCCGGATGGAATACGGGATCAATTCCCTGCGCCAGCTGTGCCTCGTAATCCTTGAGGCAAGCGAAGGCCGGTTTTTGCAGCATCAGGATGGCACCGATGTTGAGCCAGGCCATCAGACCGACCCCGATGTCACCGAGGCCCCAGGCCAGATCGGCGGTCTTGACGGTGCCGTAGACGGTGGCAGCCATCAGCGCGATCTTCAACAGGAAGGTGAGCCAGGGACGGTTAATCTTGCGGTTGATAAAGGCGATGTTGGTTTCGGCGATGTAGTAGTAGGCCACTATGGTGGTGAACGCGAAGAAGAACAGGGCGATGGCGACGAAGTAGTTGCCAAAGCCGGGCATCATGCTCTCCATGGCGGTCTGCACATAACCGGGGCCTGCCGCGATGCCGGCGATGCCGGTATAGATGGCGGCACCGTCCGGACCCTGTACGTTGTACAGGCCGGTAATCAGCAGCATGAAACCGGTGGCGGAGCAGACGAACAGGGTGTCGATGTAGACGGAGAACGCTTGCACCAGGCCCTGTTTGGCGGGGTGGCTTACCGCGGCGGCGGAAGAGGCGTGTGGCCCCGTGCCCTGTGCCGCTTCGTTGGAGTAAACGCCACGTTTGACACCCCACATGATGGCCAGACCCAGAATGGCACCGAAACCGGCTTCCATCCCGAAGGCGCTCTTCCAGATCAGCAGGATCACACCGGGCAGTTGGCCGATGTTGAGGGCGATGATGACGCAGGCGACGATGATGTAGCCGAGCGCCATGAAGGGCACCACAGTACTGGCGAAGTTGGCGATGCGTTTCACGCCGCCGAAGATGATGAAGCCGAGCAGCAGCGCCAGACCGGCGGCGGTGACGTTGGGATCGATGTCAAAGGCGGTCTGCAGGCTGGAGCCGATGGAGTTCGCTTGCACCCCTGGCAGCAACACGCCGCAGGCGAAGATGGTGGCGATGGCGAAGGTCCAGGCGTACCACTTCATGCCGAGCCCTTTCTCGATGTAGAAGGCCGGGCCGCCGCGGTACTCGCCGTTGATCTTCTCCTTGTAGACCTGACCCAGGGTGGACTCCACGAAGGCGGAGCTGGCGCCGAGGAAGGCGACCATCCACATCCAGAACAGGGCGCCCGGGCCCCCGAAGGTGATGGCGGTGGCGACACCGGCGATGTTACCGGTACCGACCCGACCGGCCAGCGTCATGGAGAGCGCCTGGAAGGAGGAGACACCGGCATCGTTGCCCTTGCCCTGGAACATCAGGCGTATCATGCCCTTCAAGTGACGCAGTTGCAGGAAACGGCTGCGCAGGGAGAAGTAGAGGCCCACCCCCAGGCACAGATAGATGAGCGCTGGGCTCCAAATCACGCCATTGATGGCATTGACGATCTCATTCATGTACAACAACTCCTTTGTTGCGCTGTCTTGGCGAGGTCTATATGCCTCGCTCCCTTAATATTGAAATATGCGGTGACCAAGGGGGTCACTCAGTATTGTGCGGGACTTTCGACTGGTTAGTCCGCGGGATTTAACATATCGGTTTGTATCGACCCTTCCTAGTGAAAAGTGTTGTCACTTTGTTAATTTGTGAATTGACATTAACAAATGGTGAATGGAACTGGACAAGATTCGGAACTTGCAGGTGCATGTTTTTTGTATCCAGGGTTCAGAGGGGATAATGCAAATGGGAGGCCAGGAGTGACAATGAAAGAAAATGACTGCACCATTCGTCTCGCCGAGCAGGGCGATGGCGCCCTGCTGTCAGCGTTGTTCGCGCAACTGGGGTATCCGACCCCGGTCGATGCGGTGGACGGGCGGCTGGCCGAACCCGATCCGGCCCGGGAGGTGCTGGTGGCCCTCTATCATGGGGAGATGGTCGGGGTGCTGGTATGGCATCGGTTGCAACCCATGCACCTTGCACCAGCCTGGGGCCTGATCTCGGCGCTGGTTATCGATGAAGGTGCAAGGGGCGGCGGCATGGGTGCCCGGCTGCTGGCGGCGGCCGAGGCGCGAGCGCTGGCCTCGGGTTGCAGCCAACTGGAGCTTTCCAGCAGCCTCAAGCGAGAGGGGGCTCATCGCTTCTACCTGGCGCAAGGGTATGGCGAGCGACCGAAACGGTTCGTGAAATTATTCTGATGTGGCATGAGGAGTCTGTGTGTTCTGGTCCAGGTTGAAAGCGGTATTCGGTCTTGCATCTCCCGCAGAAAGTCATGCCTTGGGAGCGCTGGAGTGGCAGCAGGCCCTGGCGGCCGTGCCCATCTTGCAGGGCTTCTCCCGCGATGAAGAGCAGCAGCTGATCGAACTGGCCAGCCACTTCCTTTCCCGCAAGACGCTGACCCAGCTCGGGGTCGAGCTTACACCCCGTCAGCAGGGGGTGCTGGCCCTGCAGGCGGTGTTGCCCATACTGCATCTGGGGTTGGAGTGGTATCGCGGTTTTCACGAGGTGATCATCATCCCCGAACCCGTGACCCGCCGTCAGGAGGTGCAGGACGAGTTCGGGCTGGTGAGCGAGTTTGAAGAGGAGAACGCCGGCGAGTCCTGGCCTCAGGGCCCTCTGGTGCTGGCTTGGAGCGAGTTGCAGCAGGATGGGGACTGGGATGGCTTCAACCTGGTGATCCACGAGCTGGCACACAAGCTCGACATGCTGGGGGGGGAGGCAGACGGGGCACCGCCGCTCCCGAGCAGCATGGATCAGCGGCAATGGACCCAGGCGCTGCAGAGCGCGTTCGATGAGATGAATGCAGAGCTGGCCAGGGGAGAAGTGACCCAGATAGACCCCTATGCCGCCACGCACCCCGCCGAGTTTTTCGCGGTGTGCAGCGAGAGCTTCTTCACCGAGCCCCTGCGCCTGCGCGACACCTATCCGGCGGTATATGGGCAGCTCACCCGCTTCTACGGTCAGCAGCCCGCCGCCCGTTTTCCGGCCACCCGATTGCTGGCAGGGGATGGCGATCTGCACAGCTGACGGGCTCTATGACTCGGCGACAGAAAAACAAAAGGCACCCTCGGGTGCCTTTTGTTTGGGCGCGAGCGCCGGGGCGCGGCAGATTATGCGGCAGCCTTGAGCTGGACTGCGGCGGCTTTCTTGTGATCGCCGATGGGCAGTACGGTACGGCCGAACTGCTCGTTGATCACGGTGGCCATGGCCAGGTAGATGGCACTGGCGCCGCAGATGATACCTTCGAAACCGGCGATGGTGCCGATCAGGGTGCTGCCGGTGAAGTCACGGGCGGCCAGCAGGAAGAACAGCACGGTCAGGGAGGCGAACACGAACTGCTTCACGCGCGGGAAGTTGACGGTGCCCACCAGCATGAAGAGGGTGAACATGCCCCACATCAGCAGGTACCAGCCCATGTAGGCGTGGGGAGTGGCTTCGGCCAGACCCATGGTCGGCATCACCAGCAGGAACACCAGGCTCCACCAGAAGGTGCCGTAGGAGATGAAGGCGGTGACACCGAAGGTGTTGCCACGCTTGAACTCCATGATGCCGGCGATGATCTGGGCCAGACCGCCATAGCACAGGCCCATGGCCAGGATCATGGCGCTGATGGGGAAGAAACCTGCGTTATGGATGTTCAGCAGAATGGTGGTCATACCGAAACCCATCAGACCCAGAGGGGCAGGGTTGGCCAATTTTTCGCTCACGTGGCGTTCTCCAAAAATAGAGGTGGGGGTTGATAAAAGACGCGCGATTTTAGGCAGGCTCTCGGCCCCGAGCAAGGGGGTGAGGAGGTTAAATGGTAAAAAAATGACAGGAAATTTTAAGTGACCAACCATTCGTGTCATTCAGGTAGACGACGGGTGAATGGATAACGTTTTCAATGTTGCTTTTTTGTATGAAAGGCTCCCGAAATGAAAACGGGTAACAAAAGGAGCGTCTGCCGCGATGACCGGTTTGCGGGCCCACCGCGCGCTGGAACAAGCGACGCCTGGGTTGAAAAATCATCTCATATGCCATCAGACAATAGGTGTTCAGCACCACTTGATCCTCTGGAACCCTCTGCTGATTGACGGCACAGCCCCGACGCCAGGCAGAGGCGCCCTCAGGACCGGGCAGGGGCGTGGTGCTGGTCCCGACACAGGAGACCGGCCAGCGGAGCCTGGAATCTCCCTTCAGGAAACACGAGGAAAAGGACGGCGTGCATATCTGCTGCCAACCGGCTTGAGGGGAGCGCAGGTTTACAGAGGCGGTCTGCTCACCACCTGGAAGCTGGCCTGTGTGGGATCGCCGGATTTTCCACCCGCCCATGGGGTGGGTTGGTGCTTATGCGCAAAGGATGGTGCAGGGCCAAGGGCGTGTGGCCAGCAAGGAAGCAAGCAAAGAGGCGAGCAGAGAAGGGAGCAGAGAAGGGAGCAGAAAGAGGGGCAGAGAGCGCGAGCCAGAGGGGGGAATTCCCCCCTTCGCGGGGCCATCATCGCGGCTCAATTATCCAGGGTGAGGACTACCTTGGCCTCCTTGTCGCTCTCCTTGACCTGGCTGTCGAGCACGAACAGGCGATCCGGCGTGATGCCCTGGGTATCCACCAGGTACTCCTTGGTGTTCTGGGCCCGGCGCATGGCGAGGTTGCGCAGGGACTTGGCGGTGATCAGCTGCTGGTCCCGCAACAGGATCACCGCCTGGGTGCGCAGGCCTGGGCTCGTCTCATCTAGATTCAGTCGATCGGCCAGGGTGCCGAGATCTTCGTTGAACTTGGCCTCATAGGCCTCGGCCAGGGCGCTCTGCAGGGCAGGGTCCTGCTCCAGCATGGCGAGATCCACCGGGTTGCCGGTGATCTTGGCCAGCACCCGCTCCAGCTTCTGGCGCTGCAAGATGGGGCGCTCCTCGTTGAAGTTGACCTTGCCGCGGATGTTCATGCTGAGCCTGGGCCTGTGTTTGAGGGCCTGAGCCAGGGTGGTCAGCTTGCTCTGCTGGGTCGGGGTGAGGGCGGGATCGCCGGGCAGGAAAGGAAGCTCATCGAGATCCTTGGTGCCCCCTGTCAGGGAAGCCAGCAGGGAGAAGGGGGAGGTGATGGCCTTGCTCAAGGTGTTGCCGAGCACGTCCCAGAAGATGTTGCCCAGGCTGAAATCCGGCTGATCCAGGTTGCCCTTCACCTTGAGGTTCATCTTGATGACGCCGCTGGCGTCGCTCAGCAGGGCGATGGCGAGCCCCAGCGGCAGATCCCTGGCCTGCTCGCTTTTGACCTTCTCGCCGAGTTGCAGCTTCTTGATGGTGATGTCGTTGTCTCCCTCCAGCCGGTTGCCTTGCAACTTGTAGTTGAGCTTCATGGAGAGCTGCCCCTTGTCGATGGCGTAGCCGGCATAGGTGCTGGAGTAAGGGGTGAAGGTGGTGAGCTCCAGGTTGTTGAAGGCCACGGCGACGTCGAGCACGGGATCGTCGATCAGCAGGTTGGCGCCCCCCCGGATGGTGACGGGGGCGTATCTGTCCACCTTGCCATGAAAGGCGAGCTCGGAGCGTTGGCCCGGTGTGTTGCTGATGTGGCGGTTCTGGCCCTCAAGGGAGGCGATGTCCACCACGAATTCCGGGCTCAGGCTGCGGTCGGCGAAACGCAGGTTGCCCTGGGTGGTGCGGACCTGGTCGATGAGGATATGCGGTGCGGGCGCGCTCTGCTTGCTGGCCGGTTGCGGCAGCAGCAACTGCTGGACGTTGGTGACACCCGTTTCGCTTATCTCGATGCGGGCGAAGGGCTTGCTCAGCAGGATGTCGGCAATCTTCAGCTGCTGGCCGATGCCGTCATAGTGCAGCCCGCTCAGTTGCAGCTTGTCTATCTGCAGCAGGCGCTGGTTGTCGGCCCGATCCAGCACATCGAGCCCCTCGATGTCGAGCCCGCCACTGACGTCCAGCTTACTGAGGGCCCCCTTGTCGTTGGTGGCCAGGTCCAGCCGTGTGCGGCTGGCAAGCATGCCGTCCCGCACGCTGATGCGCAGCAGATCCTGCAGGTAGGGTTGCGCCAGGGTGAGCGGCAGGCCCTGCTGCTTGAGGGTGCCGTTCAGGGCGAAGGGACTAAGATCCAGGGTGCCATCAAAGGCCACCGTCGCCTGGGGAGGGAGTGTGCCGGTCAGGGTGAGGGGGCTGGGTTGGCCGGTCTGGCTGCCGAGGGGGCCCAGGGTGAGATCCAACCCGGAGAGATCCCGCAGCAGGGGCTTGCCGCTGCTGGACTCGGTCAGCTTGAGCGCCCCCTGGCTGATGCGGACCTGTTTGAGTTGCCAGCGCCAGGGCTTGGCGGGTTTGGCCGGTTTCCTGTCCGGTTTGGGGGCTGGCTGGGGGATCAGAAGATCCGCGAGGTCCAACTGCTGGTGGTGGTCGAGCACGGCGGTGACGGCGGGGGCCTTGAGAGTGGCGGTATCCAGCTCAAGGCTCTGCTTGCTGCCATCGACCCGGATCCCGGTCAGGGCCAGCTGGTTGAAGCGGGCAAATTCGCCGCCCTTTGCCCCCTTGAGCTGCCAGTTGGCCAGGGTCAGCCTGCCCTTGGCGATCTGCCATGCCAGACCCTGCTTGCCGGATGTGAGCCTATACGTCAGCTCGGCGCTGGCCTCTCCCCTGGTCAGTGTGGCCTTGAGATAGGGGGCCCAGAGCGGGGAGAAGGGGGCGATCGCCAGCTTGCCGAGGCTGAGCTGCCCCATGCCAGTCCCCGTGATGATGTTGAACTCGCCGTCGGCCTTGAGGGGACTCTTCTCATTGAGGGTCGCACTCAGCTGATAGCGGTTGAGGGTCGACGGTGCGCTGGAAAAATCGGGCAGATGCAGGGCGAGCTTGCCGAGGGTGAGAGGCGGCAGCCAACCCAGGCTGCGTTGCTTGCGGCTATCGCGGTAGTGGAATTGCCCCTGGGCCAGGGCCAGTCTGCCGATGCTCACCACCAGGGGCTCGCCGGTCGATGCCAGCTGATCCGGGCTCTGCAGGCGATCGAGCAAGGGGGCCAGGGCCTCGGTCAGATTGAAGCGAACCTCTCCCTTGTTGTCCGCCAGACGCACAAGATCCACCTTGGGGGTGGTCAGGGTCAGCTCCTCCAGCACCAGGGCGCGCTGTTGCCAGCTCGCTTTCAAGGCGGGAATGACCTTCAGCTCTTCAAATGACACCAGGGGCTGCTGCCGCTCATCGAGCAGGGCGCTGGGCCCCAGGGTGAGGGAGGGAGACCGCAGCCCGACCTCTATCTTCCCCAGGGTGAGCTGCAGACCATAATGGGTGGTGAGCCAGCCCGGCAGGTGGCGTTGGATGAGGTTGGGGGCTTGCCACAGCAAGATGGAGAGGGAAACGAGCAGGGCGGCGCAGAGATAGAGGGCGTAACGCAACAGGCGAGCGGGCAGAGGCTTGAGCATGATGGTCTCCATTGGATGCGCACATGGTAGCAATAAATCGGGCCCTGTTCATGGAAAGGACTCATGAGGTGCGCCGCACTCTGACCGCCTTGGGGAAATATTGTGCGATCCAGGCCAGGTTTCGCCCGTTGGCAAGCACCAAGGGTACCCAGGCATGCCGCGACTGACTGGCGTGGTGGGGTCATGGGGGTATTTTGCCAAGATCTGGGCCGGGGCTTGCCATATGGGATGCACCTTTGCGACATAGGGGACTCCGGGGGCGAGATGCCCCCAGATTCAGTCAATCCCCGTCGGTTTTCAAGCCGCTCAGTGACTGGATGCAGCGCTGCTCCGCAGCGTCGAGCTCTGCCATCACCATCTGGATGTCTTCGAGCTGCTGGCGCAGGGAGTGGCGCCGCGCCTCGATGAGCTGGATCATGGAGTGCAACTGCATCCGGCTCGAGCGGTCGGTGTCATACATGTCGAACAGCTCGCGGATCTCCGCCAGGCTGAAGCCGAGGCGCTTGCCACGGAGGGTCAATTTCAGGCGGATCCTGTCCTTGTGGCTGTAGATGCGGGTCTGCCCCTCCCGGGCCGGAGTGATCAGCCCCTCGTCCTCGTAGTAGCGGATGGTGCGCGGGGTGATGTCGAACTCCTGAGCCAGCTCGGAGATGCTGTAGGTTCTCTCCTTGCCGCAGAGGTTGCCGGCTCTCATGGCCTGATCCTGCATGGGTCAATCTCCTGACATGACGACATGCTGCCGCTCTTCTTTCTGGCGGGGGCGTTTTCAGGGGTCATGGCACTCTCCTTGTGCTATCTCATCGAGTCCTGGCTGCAGCTCTCTGGCCCTGGCATGGAGCGCCTGCCCGACTCGCGAGCCGTTGGGACGGCCGAGCAGTTCGCTCACCCACTGACCGGTGGCGGCCAGCTTGTCGAGGTTTACCCCCGTGCTCATGCCAAGGCCGTGCAGCAGATAGACCACCTCCTCCGAGGCGACGTTGCCGGAGGCCCCGGGTGCATAGGGGCAGCCACCCAGCCCCGCCACCGAGCAGTCTATGGTGCGGATGCCGCGCTCGAGTGCCGGCAGCAGGTTGGCGAGCCCCTGGCCATAGGTGTCGTGAAAGTGCACCGCGAGCCGGCCGGCCGGGACTTCGTGCAGCACCGCATCCAGCATGGGGGCGACGGTGCCTGGAGTGCCTGTCCCTATGGTGTCGCCGAGGGAGATCTCGTGGCAGCCGAGATCCAGCAGCCGCTCGGCCAGGGCGGCGACCCGTTTCGGGCGGGTCGGGCCGTCATAGGGACAGGCGATGACGGTGGAGAGGTAACCCCGCACCTTGATGCCGAGGCGGCGAGCCTCAGCTACCAGAGGGGCGAAGCGGATCAGTGACTCTTCGACGCCGATGCCGATGTTGGCGCGGGTGAAGCCGTCTGAGCAGGCGGTGAAGAGGCCAATCTCGTCGACCCTGGCCTGGATCGCGGCCTGCAGGCCCTGCAAATTGGGCACCAGGGCACCATAGCGGGTAGGTCCCTTGCGCGGCAGGGCCTTGAACAGTTCGGCGGAGTCCGCCATCTGCGGCACTCGCTTCGGGGAGACGAAGGCCCCCACCTCGATCCGCTGCAGGCCGCTCTCTGCGAGGCGGTTGATAAGCAGAAGCCGCTGCGCCAGCGACAACAGGCGGGATTCGTTCTGCAGGCCATCCCGCGGCCCCACCTCCACCAGGCTGACCCTGTCGACGGGCGTGCCATGCTCCTTGCTCATGCTGCACCTCCCTCAGCGTTCTCTGCGCCTGGGTCGGCAAAGTGCACCAGGACGGCGCCCTGGCTCACCTGATCCCCCTGGCGGCAGGAGAGGGCGGTGATCACCCCCTCCTTGTCTGCTTTCAAGACGTGTTCCATCTTCATCGCCTCCAGCACCAGCAGGGATTGCCCCTTGCTGACGGATTGCCCGACCTCGACCAGCAGTGCCACCACCATGCCGTGCATGGGGGCCACGGCGCCCTGGGCCGTGTCGTGATCATGATGTGGTCGATGGCGTTGATCATCGGCGGCGAAGGGAATGCGCCGGCCATCCAGCTGCAGCACGAAAGCCGCGTCTGCCGCCGGGGTGATGGGGCAGCGTACCCAGCGGCCCGCCCGCTGCAGGCGGATATGATCCACACCTAGCTCATAGGGGTAGGTTTCCCCTTGCCATGTGAGCCGACCGGCGCGCTCGGCAAGGGTCAGCACCCGGGCCTCCTCGCCGATCCGCACCGCCGCCGTCAGGCTTCTGAGGTCGCCCAACCGAAAACCGGGGGCCTGCTGCCAGGGGGAGGGGCCGGTGCGGCTGGCGAGCCAGAGGGTGGCGAGCGGCCAGGCGAGGGTCGGGGTGGCCAGCGATTCGGTCGGAATGGGCCACTGGGTGTGGTGTGCCATGGCCAGTACGTCCGGCTCCTCGCACAGGCGCAGCAGCAGCGGGCCGTTGTGCACCAGGGGGCCGAGACTCAGGGCCGCCAGGGCATCGGCCAGCCTGGCGAAGGCCTCGGCCCGGCTCTGGCCGTGGGCGACCAGCTTGGCGATCATGGGATCGTAATAGGGGCTGACTTCATCGCCAGCGGCGACGCCGGTGTCGATGCGTACCCCCTGTGGCCACTGCAGCCACTGGATGGGACCGCTGGCGGGCAAGAAGCCTGCCCCCACGTCCTCGGCGTAGAGGCGCGCCTCCACCGCATGGCCGCGCAGCACTACCTCTTCCTGAGTCAGCGGCAGCGGCTTGCCCTCGGCGACCGCCAACTGCCAGGCCACCAGATCCTGGCCGGTGATGGCCTCGGTGACCGGGTGCTCCACCTGCAACCGGGTGTTCATCTCCATGAAGAAGAACTCGTCCCCGCACAGCAGAAATTCGATGGTACCGGCCCCCACATAGTCGATGGCCCGGGCGGCGGCCACGGCGGCCTCGCCCATGGCGCGGCGAAGCGTGGGTGCTATATCCGGCGCGGGGGCTTCTTCTATTACTTTCTGATGGCGGCGCTGCAAGGAGCAGTCCCTGTCCCCCAGATAGATGGCGTTGCCGAGGGTATCGGCGAAGACCTGCACCTCCACGTGACGGGCGCGGGCCAGGTAGCGCTCGAGCAGCACCCTGTCATCCCCGAAGGCGGCCAGGGCTTCCCGTTTCACCGCCGCCAACGCCTCGTCAAACTCGCCTGGCTGTTCGACCCGGCGCATCCCCTTGCCGCCGCCACCGCTGGCGGCCTTGATAAGGAGCGGGAAGCCGACCTGGTGCGCCTGATCACGCAGCAGCGCCGTTCCCTGATCTGCGCCGTGATAGCCGGGCAGCACGGGGACGCCGGCCGCCTGCATCAGCGCCTTGGCGCCGGACTTGTCCCCCATGGCGAGGATGGCGGCGCCACTTGGGCCGATAAAGCGCAGCCCCTGGCTGGTGCAGGCGCTGGCAAAGTCGCTGTTCTCCGACAGAAAACCGTAGCCGGGGTGCACGGCGTCGGCCTCGGCCGCGTTGGCAATTTTCAGCACCTTGGCGGCGTCGAGGTAGCTCTCCCGCGCGGGGGCGGGCCCCAGGTGCCAGGCCTCGTCGGCTTCCCGCACATGCATGGCGCGAGCGTCGGCGTCCGAGTAGAGCGCGATGGTGTGAATGCCGAGGCGGCGGGCGGTCCGGATGATGCGCACGGCGATTTCGCCTCTATTGGCGATCAGCAGGCGTTTGATGGGAGCCTGATGTGTCATGTCTGCTCCTGGTGAATAAAGGCACACTCGTTCATGAAGAGATCGAGGGGGGCAAGGCATTGATCCGCCCCCCGGTTATCCTCGCCGCGGCTGGCGACAAGAAGGCGTTTGATGGGCTGGTATTGAGTCATGTTTCATCCTTGAAACGGGGGCGCCAGCTGGGGGGGCGCTTGTCGAAGAAGGCCTGCATCCCCTCCTGAGCTTCGAGTCCGACCCGTACCCGGGCTATGGTCTCGACGGTTATCTCTTCGTGTTGATGGCCGGGCTGGTGCTCTATGGCGGCCAGCAGCCGCTTGGTCTCCTTCATTGCCTCCGGGCCGTTGCGGCACAGCCGCATGCCCAAGGCCCGGCCCTCCGAGAGCAGCTGATCCGGCGTGCAGAGCCGGTGCGCCACGTTGAGGCGGCAGGCGGTGATGGCATCGAAGGGCTCGGCACTCAGCATGTAACGGCGGGCCTGACGCATTCCCATGGCGCGTACCACATAGGGGCTGATCACCGCAGGTACCAGCCCCAGGCTCACCTCGGAGAGGCAGAAGCGGGCGTCGTCGCTGGCCAGTACGATGTCACAGGCACAGAGCAGACCGAGGGCCCCGCCATAGGCCGCCCCCTGCACCAGCGCCACGGTGGGGAAGGGGAGCTCGTCCAGGGCTTGCATCAGCCTGGCCAGTACCCGGGCATCTTCCCGGTTCTTTTCAAACGAGGTGGGATCGAAGTCGCCCTGAAGCTGGTTGCGCATCCAGTTGAGGTCGGCGCCAGCACAAAAGTGCCGGCCCTCTGCCCGCAGCAGCAAGACATGGGGGCGTTCGGCCAGCGGCTGGCCGTGGCGATGGGCCAGATCATCGAGGCAATCGAGCAGTTCCTGCATCAGATCAGCATCGAGGGCGTTGTGGCGGGCGGGGCGTGCCAACACCAGCTCAACCAGCGGACCGTGGCGCTCCAGCCGACAGCCTGCCAGGGGGTCATTGTACAGTGGATCTGACATGTCGAACTCCTTACATCCGGAAGATGCCGTATTGCTCGGGCCCGGGATTGGCTCCCTGGCAAGCGGCCAGCGCCAGGGCCAGCACGGTGCGGCTCTGGGCAGGATCGATCACGCCATCGTCCCAGAGCCTGGCACTGGCGTAGTAGGGGTGACCCTGGCATTCATACTGTGCGATGACCGGGGCGCGGATGGCATCCGCCTCCTGCTCGTCCAGGGTCTTGCCGTCGGCCGCCAGCTTGTCTCGACGCACCTGCACCAGCACGTTGGCCGCCTGCTCGCCCCCCATGACGGAGATGCGGCTGTTGGGCCAGCTGAACAGAAAATCGGGCTCATAGGCGCGGCCGCACATGCCGTAGTTGCCGGCGCCGAAGCTGCCCCCGACGATCAGGGTTATTTTGGGCACCCGGCTGCAGGCCACGGCGGTGACCAGCTTGGCACCGTGCTTGGCGATCCCCTCCTTTTCCGCCTGACTGCCCACCATGAAGCCGGTGATGTTCTGCAGGAACAGCAGGGGAATGGCGCGCTTGTTGCACAGCTGGATAAAGTGGGCCCCTTTCTGGGCGCTATCGCTGTGGAGCACGCCGTTGTTGGCGAGGATCCCCACGGGCATGCCCTGGATGCGGGCAAACCCAGTGACCAGCGTGGTGCCGAACAGCGCCTTGAATTCATCGAACACGGATCCATCCACCAGGCGGGCGATGAGTTCCCGGGCGTCGTAGGGGCGCTTGAGGCTGGTGCCCACCAGGCCGTAGAGCTCCTCGATGGGATAGAGCGGTTCATCGAAGGTTGGTGCTGAGCTTGCGAAGCCCAACACCGGAACATCTCTCGATTGCGAGGGGGGATCCCCAAGATTGCCAACCAGGGTGCGGGCGATGGCCAGGGCATGGGCATCGTCCTCGGCCAGGTGATCGGCCACCCCGGAGTGGGCGCAGTGCACCAGGGCCCCCCCCAGGGCCTCGGCGCTGATCTCCTCGCCGGTGGCGGCCTTGACCAGCGGCGGGCCCGCCAGA
This sequence comes from Aeromonas media, assembly GCF_020423125.1. Taxonomy (NCBI): domain Bacteria; kingdom Pseudomonadati; phylum Pseudomonadota; class Gammaproteobacteria; order Aeromonadales; family Aeromonadaceae; genus Aeromonas; species Aeromonas media. The sequence continues at coordinate 2,398,082 of NZ_CP075564.1, read as the reverse complement.
AAGATGGTGGCCTGTTCCCTGACCATGATCGACTCGTCCGCCATGGCGGGCACGTAGGCGCCGCCTGCGGTGCACAGCCCCATCACCACGGCCAGCTGGGGGATGTTCTGGGCCGACATGCGGGCCTGGTTATAGAAGATGCGGCCAAAATGGTCCCGGTCGGGGAACACCTCATCCTGCATCGGCAAGAAGGCACCGCCGGAATCCACCAGATAGAGGCAGGGGAGGCGCAGCCGCTCGGCGATGGCCTGGGCACGCAGGTGCTTTTTCACCGTGAGCGGGTAATAGGTGCCTCCCTTGACGGTGGCGTCGTTCACCACCAGCAGGCAGAGCCGGCCCGCAATCTGGCCCAATCCGGTGATGATGCCGGCGGCGGGCACCGACTCGTCATAGACCTGCCAGGCGGCCAGCGCCGAGAGCTCGAGGAAGGGGGAGCCCGGGTCCAGCAGCTGGTTGATGCGCTCGCGGGGCAACAGCTTGCCGCGCCCCTGATGGCGGGCGTTGTTGGCCGCGCCACCGCCCAGGGCTATCTCGGCGAGGCGGGCGTTGAGATCCTCGACCAACCCCTGCATCGCTGTCCTGTTGGCGGCAAACTCGGCGCTGGTGGTATCCAGGCGGGAGTGGATCTGGCTCATGTGATCTCTCCCATCTGGTTGTTGTTGCCGATGGCAGGTGACAAAGGGAGCAGCATCATGCGTTATCCCCCATCAGCTCGCGGCCGATGAGCCAGCGGCGGATCTCGGAGGTGCCTGCCCCTATCTCGTAGAGCTTGGCGTCCCGCAGCAGACGACCGGTGGGGTATTCGTTGATATAGCCATTACCGCCGAGCAACTGGATGGCATCGAGCGCCATCTGGGTGGCGTTCTCGGCGGCAAACAGGATGGCGGCGGCGCAATCCTTGCGGCTGGTGTGGTCCTGGTCGCAGGCGCTTGCCACCGAATAGACCAGGGCGCGGCTGCTGGCGAGCCGGGTATACATGTCGGCGAGCTTGCCCTGCACCAGCTGGAATTCGCCGATGGCCTGGCCGAACTGCTTGCGCTCGCGCACATAGGGCAGCACCACGTCCATGCAGGCCTGCATGATGCCAAGGGGGCCGGCGGCCAGCACCACCCGCTCGTAGTCGAGACCGCTCATCAGCACCCGGGCCCCGCCGTGCAGGGCGCCGAGCAGGTTCTCTGCCGGCACGGCGCAGTGGTCGAACACCAGCTCGCAGGTGCTGGAGCCGCGCATGCCGAGCTTGTCGAGCTTCTGGGCCGTGGTGAATCCCGGGGTGCCCGCCTCGACGATGAAAGCGGAGATCCCCTTGGCCCCGGCGGCCGGATCGGTCTTGGCATAGATGACGAAGGTGTCGGCATCCGGACCGTTGGTGATCCACATCTTGTTGCCATTGAGCACGAAGTGATCGCCCTCGCGCACGGCGGTCAGGCGCATGCTGACCACGTCGGAGCCGGCCCCAGGCTCGCTCATGGCCAGCGCCCCCACGTGCTTGCCACTGACCAGATCAGGTAAATAGCGGGCCTTCTGATCAGGGGTGCCGTGGCGGTGGATCTGGTTGATGCAGAGGTTGGAGTGGGCGCCGTAGGAGAGGCCGACCGAGGCGCTGGCGCGGCTCACCTGCTCCATCACCAGCACATGGGCCAGATAGCCGAGGCCTACCCCGTCATACTCTTCCGCCACCGTGATGCCGTGCAACCCGAGCTCACCCATCTGTGGCCAGAGGTCGCGCGGGAAGGCGTTGCTCTGGTCAATCTCGGCGGCGCGCGGCGCTATGACTTGTTGGCAGAAGGCCTCGACCTGCTCGGTCAGGGCGCGGAGGGTTTCATCCATCAGGGCATGCATCCTTGCTCTCCTTGGTTTGTGGTGCTCACCGGTGCCACGCTCCTGAAAAAGGAGGGTTAACTGGTCAGTCCATCTGTGATTTAAGTTTACGTTAGCGTAAACGTAAATGAATTGTTAGTCTAAGGTAAATTCGTTGAGTGCCGACTGCAAGGGGCATTCCCCGTGCGGGCAAACACAAGGAGTGAGCAAGATGAGCAGCGAGTGCATCCGGCCTGCCGGTCTGCCTGAGGGGGCCTGGCGTAGTGCCAGCCAGTGTGCAGCCAAGGAGAGTGCGGCATGAGCCAATACCACACCCAGTACGGCGATCTGCCGCTCTATATTGGCGGCGAGGCGTACCCCTCCGCGAGCGAGGCCTGGATCGAGGTGACCAACCCGGCGGATCAGAGCCTGCTGGCGCGGGTGCCGAGGGCCACCGCCGAGGAAGTGGAGCTGGCGGTGCGCCGCGCCCAGCAGGCCTACCTGCTGTGGCGAGAGGTACCGGCCCCCGAGCGGGCCCGGGTCATGTTCAACTATCAGCATCTGCTGAAAGTCCATCATGACGAGTTGGCGACCCTGCTGGCCCGGGAGACCGGCAAGAACCTGGCGGATGCCAAGGGGGACGTCTGGCGCGGCATCGAGGTGGTGGAGCAGGCCTGCGGCATTGCCAGCCAGACCATGGGGGAGACCATGGGCAACGTGGCGCGCCGGGTGGATGGCCACTCCTGGGTGCAGCCGCTGGGGGTCTGTGTCGGCATCACGCCGTTCAACTTCCCGGCCATGATACCGCTGTGGATGTTCCCGTTGGCGGTGGCTTGCGGCAACGGCTTTGTACTCAAGCCTTCCGAGCAGGATCCCCTGACCCCCATGCGCCTGGCCGAGCTGTTCACCGAGGCGGGGGCGCCAGCGGGCATCCTCTCGGTGGTGCACGGCGGCGCCGAGCAGGTGGATGCGCTGCTGAGTCATCCGGATGTGAAGGCGGTCAGCTTCGTCGGCTCGGCCCGGGTCGGGGCGCACGTCTATCGCACCGCCACCGAACACCTCAAGCGCGCCCAGTGCTTCGTCGGTGCCAAGAACCACATGGTGATCATGCCGGATGCCAACAAGGCGCAGGTGCTGAGCAATCTGGTGGGGGCAGGGGTGGGCGCCGCCGGTCAGCGCTGCATGGCCATCAGCGTGGCGGTCTTCGTGGGCAGTGCCCGCGACTGGATCCCGGAGCTTGCCACCGAGTTTGCCAAGGTGAAACCCGGGGTCTGGCACGATCCGCAGGCGGCCTACGGCCCTCTTATCAGCCCGGAAGCCAAGGTACGAGTCGAAGGGCTGATCGAAGCCGGCATCGAGGAAGGGGCCGAGTGTCTGCTGGACGGCCGCTTCTGTGACGTGCCCGGCTACCCGGTGGGCAACTGGGTGGGACCCACCCTGTTTCGCGGCGTGACCCCCAAGATGCGCATCTACCAGGAGGAGATCTTCGGCCCCGTGCTTGCCTGCCTGGAGGTGGAGAGCCTGGACGAGGCGCTGACCCTCATCAACACCAACCCCTACGGCAATGGCACCTCGATCTTCACCGGCTGCGGCGCCGCGGCCCGCAAGTTCCGTCACGAGGTGGCGGTGGGTCAGGTGGGGATCAACGTGCCCATCCCGGTGCCGCTGCCGTTCTTCTCCTTCACCGGCTGGCGTGGCTCCTTCTACGGGGATCTGCACGCCTACGGCAAGCAGGCGGTGCGCTTCTACACCGAGACCAAGACGGTGACCGAGCGCTGGTTCGACGAGGACATTCCCAGCGGCCCCAACATGACTATCCACCTGCGTTGACGGCGGGATGTAGCAAATGATGTCCGGGCCATGGCACCGGGCACTCGGATTGAACGAACAAGCACAAGGAAGCGAACAAGATGGACTTTACCCTGACCGAGGATCAGCAGGCCTACATGGAGGCCGCCACCGCCTTTGCCAACGAGGCGCTCAAACCTCACGCCGCCCGCTGGGACAAAGAGCACGAGTTCCCCGTTGCCACCATCAAGCAGGCGGCTGCGCTCGGCTTCTGCGGCCTTTACACCCCGGAGCAGTACGGCGGGCTAGCCCTGCCGCGGCTCGACGCCAGTCTGGTCTTCGAGCGTCTGGCCATGGGCTGCACCTCCACCACGGCGTATCTGACCATCCACAACATGGTGAGCTGGATGCTGGGCACCTGGCTGCCGGCCGAGGTGGCGGCAGAGTGGGTGCCGAAGCTTGCCAGCGGCGAGCTGCTGGGATCTTACTGCCTCACCGAGCCGGGGGCGGGATCGGATGCCGCCGCCCTCAAGACCCGCGCCGTGCGCGATGGCGATGATTACCTGATCGAGGGCAGCAAGGTCTTCATCTCGGGGGCCGGCAGTACCGACGTGCTGGTGGTGATGGCTCGCACCGGTGGCGAGGGGTCGAAAGGGATCTCTGCCTTTATGGTGCCCGCCGACAGCCAGGGGGTTGTCTATGGCAAGGCGGAGGAGAAGATGGGCTGGAACAGCCAGCCCACCCGGGAGGTCGCCTTCAACGGGGTTCGCATTCCCGCCCGCTACCGCCTGGGGCAGGAGGGGGAGGGCTTCAGGTTTGCCATGCAGGCGCTGGATGGCGGGCGCATCAACATCGCCACCTGCTCGGTGGGAACGGCCCAGCAGGCCCTCGACGACGCCCTGGCCCATGTGCAGCAGCGCCAGCAATTCGGACACCCGATCAGCGAATTCCAGAGCGTGCAGTTCCGCCTCGCCGACATGGCCACCGAGCTCGCCGCAGCCCGCCTGCTGGTGCGCCAGGCCGCCGCCAAGCTCGACAGCGGCAGTCCGGACAAGAGCGCCTGGTGCGCCATGGCCAAGCGCTTTGCCACCGACGTGGGCTATCGCGTCTGCGATGAGGCTCTGCAACTCTTTGGTGGCTATGGTTATATCCGCGAATACCCCCTCGAGCGTTACCTGCGCGACACCCGGGTACACCGCATTCTGGAAGGCACAAACGAAGTGATGCGGCTGATCATCGCCCGCCGCCTGCTGGGAGACCCGGGTCTGTCGCTGGAGTAGGGGGGCATTCTCTCTGACGGGTACAGTGCCGTCGTCAGGCTTTGTGAACCAGCCGAATTTAGGCGCCATTCAACCCTGTCATCATGGCGGCAGGTTTATTGACAAGGACAATGCAATGACAAGGATCAGGCTCGAATATCACGGTCACGTGGCCTACATCACCCTCGACCACCCGCCTGCCAACACCTGGACTCTGGCCAGCCTGCAGGCCTTCCTGCAGATGATGGTGGAGCTGGATGGTCGCCCCGACGTGGTGGCGCTGGTGATCCGCGGGGCGGGGGACAAGTTCTTCTGCGCTGGCGCCGATCTCAAGATGTTTGCCGACGGCGACCTGGAGCACGCTCGCGAGGTGGCAGAAGCCTTTGGTCGCGCCTTCGAGGCGCTGGCCCGCTTCCACGGTGTCAGCATCGCCGCCATCAATGGTTTTGCCATGGGAGGGGGGCTGGAAGTGGCGCTGGCCTGCGACATTCGCATCGCCGAGCAGCAGGCGCTGCTGGGACTGCCAGAAGCGTCGGTGGGCTTGCTGCCTTGCGCTGGCGGTACCCAGCGTCTCACCGAGCTGGTGGGCCCGGGTTGGGCCAAGCGGATGATCCTGTGCGGCGAGAAGGTGAGTGCCACCCTGGCCTACGAGATGGGGCTGGTGGAGGAGGTGGTGACCGAAGGGCACGCCTGGACGGCGGCGCAGCAGATGGCGCAGCGGGTGGAGTGCCAGAGCCCGAGCGCCCTGCGTGCCTGCAAGCGCCTCATCAACCAGGGGCGCAGCGGCCATAGAGATGCGGCGTTGCCGCTGGAGCGCAGCCTGTTCCTCGCGTTGTTTGACGATGCCAACCAGCGCGAAGGGGTGGTCGCCTTCCTGGAGAAGCGGGCCCCGCGCTGGCACTATGACAAACCCAGTGGAGAGTCCCATGACTGACCCCGTGCGCGTCGCAACCCATCCCACGGCGGACGGGTACCTCATCGGTGTCTTGACGCTCGACAGCCCCGCCTCTCTCAATGCCCTGAGCCTGCCGATGATCCAGCGCCTGCAAGAGGCACTCACGGCGTGGGAGCAAGATCCTGCCATCGTCTGCGTGCTGTTGCAGGGGGCCGGGGAGAAGGCGTTTTGCGCCGGGGGCGACATTCGCTCCTTCTATTACCGCCGGCAGGAGGAGAGCGAACAGGCGCTCTTTACCTATGCCCGCGACTTTTTTGAGCAGGAATACCGGCTCGATCACCACATCCACCGTTACACCAAGCCCCTTGTCTGCGTGGCGGATGGCATCTGCATGGGGGGCGGTATCGGCCTGTTCGCCGGTGCCGATTTTCGGGTGGTGACTGAGCGAAGCCTGTTTGCCATGCCGGAGGTGACCATAGGTCTCTACCCGGACGTTGGCGCCAGCTGGTTCTTGAGCCGGATGCCTGGGCGACTCGGACTCTGGCTCGGGCTCACCGGCGCCCGCTTCAACGGGGCGGATGCCATCGGCCTGGGGCTGGCGGATCACGCCATGGCCAGCCGTGAGCGGGCCGAGCTGCTGCCACGGCTCGCCACCCTCGACTGGGCTGCCAAAGAGGATCCACGTGAGCAGATAGATCAACTGCTGGGCGGGTTGCGGCGCGCCCTGGGGGAGGCGTTGCCGGCCCCCGTGATCCTGCCTCATCAGGGCAAGATTGATGACCTGCTGGCCGGGCGTTCCCTGCAAGGGGTGCTGGACAGGTTGAACCATGCCGTCTTCGATCCCGCCCTTGGCGAAGGGAGCCTGACGCAGGCCCGCGACACCTGCCGTGCCGGCAGCCCCATCAGCCGCGCCATCCTGTGGCGCCAGTACTGGCAGGCACGTCGCCAGTCGCTGGCCGAGGTGTTTGCCGACGAACTGGCGCTCTCGGTCAACTGCGTGCTCAAGGGGGATTTCGTGGAAGGGGTGCGGGCACTGCTCATCGACAAGGACAAATCCCCCCGCTGGCAGCCGCCCCGGCCCGGTGCTGACTGGCTCGACGATTTCTATCGCTGGCCCGAGGGGAAAAATCCCCTGGCCTGCTGAGGGGCCAGCGCTGCCAGGCAAGGGATGCGCTGGCCGAGAGGCCGGATTACGAACGGAGCAAGGAGCAAACTGATGACAAGGATTGGATTTATCGGGCTCGGCAACATGGGGGGGCCCATGGCCGCGAACCTGGCCAGGGCGGGCCACGCCGTGCGCGTGTTTGACTTGATGCCGGAGAGTGTCGCCAAGGCGATCGCCGCTGGCTGTATCGCTGCCGGGGATGCCCGCGAGGCGGTCACCGGCTGCGATCTGGCCATCAGCATGCTGCCGGCTGGCGAGCATGTGCGCGGACTCTGGCTGGCAGAGGGAGGCGGCCAGGATCTGCTGGGAGCGCTGCCGGCGGGGGCGCAGGTGATCGACTGCTCCACCATAGATGTGGCCTCGGCCCGCGCGGTGGGAGACGCGGCAAAGGCGCGCGGCATCCGCTTCCTCGATGCCCCCGTCTCGGGCGGGGTGACCGGCGCCGCGGCGGGCACCCTTACCTTTATCGTCGGTGGCGAGTCCGCAGATTTTGAAGCGGCCAGGCCCATCCTGGCCTGCATGGGTCAGAACCTGTTCCATGCAGGGGCGCTCGGGGCGGGCCAGATCGCCAAGATGTGCAACAACATGCTGCTCGCCATCCACATGGCGGGCACCGCCGAGGCGCTGGCGCTCGGGGTCAAGGAGGGGCTGGATCCGGGCGTCCTCTCCACCATCATGGGCAAGAGCTCGGGCAACAACTGGAGCCTGGAACGCTACAACCCCTGGCCCGGGGTGATGGAGAACGCCCCCGCGTCGCGCGGGTATGAGGGGGGCTTCATGACCCGGCTGATGGTCAAGGATCTGGGGCTTGCCATGGCGCTGGCCGAGCACGCCCACAGCGCCGTGCCCATGGGGGCACTGGCCCGCAACCTGTTCAACCTGCACGCAAGCCAAAGCCGGGAGAGCAAGGATTTCTCCAGCATTCTCGAGCTCTATCTGGATAAATCCCAGGACAAGTCCGGCGCGATGTGACGCGGGATCCTGCCTTTCATTCGTCATCCCGTCATCCGGGTCCAGGCAATAAGGAGCATTTATGGATATCACAGAAAAAGTCATCGCCATCACGGGGGCCGGGCGGGGGCTCGGTCGCGCCATCGCCCTGCGTCTGGCCAGTCAGGGTGCCGTGCTGGCGCTGATTGACGTCAACCGTGCCGATCTGGAGGTGACCGAGGCCGAGGTGCGCAGCCGGGATGGTCGCTGCGCCCTGTTCGTCTGCAACGTGGCGGATGAACCCGAGGTGGAGGCGACCTTTGCCGCCATGGAGGAGCAATTGGGCGCCCTGCATGGCCTCGTCAATTGCGCCGGCATATTGCGGGATGGCATGCTCATCAAGATGAAAGAGGGGGAACTGGTGGAGAAGATGAGCCTGTCCCAGTGGCAGGCTGTCATCGACGTCAATCTCACCGGTACCTTCCTCTGTGGACGCGAGGGAGCGGCCTTGATGGCGAAAGGGGGGCAGGGAGGCGTCATCATCAACATCTCCTCCATCGCCCGCGCCGGCAATATAGGTCAGAGCAACTATGCCGCCAGCAAGGCGGGGGTCGCCTCCCTGGTGGTGACCTGGGGGCGCGAACTGGCCCGCCACGGCATCCGGGTGATGGGCATAGCCCCCGGGGTCTTTGCCACCGACATGACGGCGGCCATGAAGCCCGAAGCCATGGCCCGGATGCAGCAGGCCATTCCGGTTGGCGCCCTGGGGCAGGGGGAGCAACTGGCCCAGACCGTGCAATTCATCCTCGCCAACGACTACCTGTCCGGCCGGATCATCGATCTCGACGGTGGCCTGCGACTCTAACCCCGGCGGTGATCCGCGACTGCCCCTTGCCACTGGCACAGGGGCATTTTTATTGCAGTTTGACCCAAAAGACCTGCCTGACGCCCAAGGTGGCACACTGCATGGGCATGCAGGGCTTCTTTGAAAAACAGGGCTGACATCATGGAAAAACATGAAAGATCAACGGGTCTTTCTGAATTTGAACCAGCTCACAGGCCGGGTGAGTGAGTGCTGTAGAATTGCGCGCGGTCAAGGCGGTGTGTGATTGGCACTGCGAAGGATTGCGGTCGGAATAGTCATGCAATATAGTTGCCGCCTTTTTCACGGGGTACGGATTTATCACCTCTCCCATATCGCGCGCTGTATGAATACGGATGCTCAGTCGCCGCTTAATAAAACAGGTTTGAGATGGACAAGAAACTAGGGCTCGGCGCCCTCATTTCGCTGGTGATCGGCTCCATGGTCGGTGCCGGGGTCTTCAGTCTGCCACAAAACATCGCAGCGCACGCCAGCGCCGGGGCCGTCGCCCTGGGGTGGGCCATCACCGGGATCGGCATGATCTGCCTCGCCCTGGTCTACCAGAACCTCTCCATGCGTCGCCCGGATCTCGACGGGGGCATCTTCAGTTACGCCAAAGCCGGTTTCGGTGATTTCGTCGGCTTCAACGCCGCCTGGGGCTACTGGCTCTGCCAGCTGCTGGCCAACGTCTCCTACGCCATCGTGGTATTCAGCGCCCTGAGTTACTTCTTCGACACCCCGGACAACGTCATCTTCGGCGACGGCAACACCCCGGTCGCCATCACGCTCGCCTCCCTCCTCATCTGGTCGGTGCACGCCCTGGTGCTGCGCGGCATCCAGGTGGCGGCCCTGGTGAACATAGTCACCACCATCGCCAAGATGGTGCCCCTCATCGTCTTCTGCGTCGCCGTGTTGCTCGCATTCAACATGGAGACCTTCACCCTGGACATCTGGGGGCAGGGCAACACCGAACTTGGCTCCGTGATGGATCAGGTCAAGTCCACCATGAAGGTGACGCTCTGGGTCTTCATCGGCATCGAGGGGGCCGTGGTGGTCTCCGCCCGTGCCCGTCATCGCAAGGATGTAGGCCGTGCCACCGTACTGGCGTTGCTCGGCGCCCTGGCGCTCTACGTCATGGTGACCCTGTTCTCCCTCGGCGTGATGAACCAGCCGCAGCTGGCGGCCCTGAAGAATCCCTCCACCGCCATGATCCTGGAAGCCGTGGTCGGTCCCTGGGGCGCCTGGCTCATCAACATCGGTCTGGTGATTTCCGTGATGGGGGCCCTGCTGAGCTGGACAGTACTGGCGGCGGAAGTACCCTATATCGCAGGCAAGACAGGGGTCTTCCCGGCCTGGTTCGCCAGGGAGAACAAGAACGGCTCGCCCCAGGTGTCGCTGTGGTGCTCCACCTGTCTGGTGCAGGCCTTCCTCATCATCATCTACTTCCAGAGCAGCACCTACCTGGCGCTGGTCAACATCGCCACCTCGGCGGCTCTGGTGCCTTACGTCTTCTCCGGCGCCTATGGCCTCAAGCTGGCGCTGCAGGGCACCACCTACGAGAACCAGCCCCATCAACGCAAGCGTGACCTGCTGCTGGCCCTGGTGGCCACCGTCTACGGCTGCTGGCTGGTCTATGCCGCCGGGGTGGAGTACCTGCTGCTGGTGGCGCTGCTCTACAGCCCCGGCATCTTCATCTATTGGAAGGCGCGCCAGCACCACGGCCTGCGCAGCCTCAACCGGCTGGAGCGGGGAATGACGGCGGCCCTGCTCGGTTGCGCCGTGCTGGCCTTCTACAAGGTGATGGACGGTACCATTCCCCTGCATTAATCGGCACAATAAAGAGATGGCGCAACGCCATCTCTTTTTTTATGGGCAATGGCGGTCAAGTTGACCGCCATTTAGCTATATAAGGAATTTTTATGCTGTTTGTGGGTTATCTGGTGTTGGGGGCCTTCGCGGGCATGCTGGCGGGATTGTTCGGCATTGGTGGCGGGCTCATCATAGTGCCGGTGCTGGTCTTGAGCTTCCATGCCCAGGGGGTGGCTCCGGAGATCATTACCCACCTCGCGCTCGGTACCTCACTGCCCACCATGATCTTCACCGGTTTCAGTTCCCTGCGGGCACATCAGGAGGCGGGGGCGGTCGACTGGGTGATGATACGGCGCCTGGGGGCGGGCATGCTCATCGGCGCCTGGCTCGGTGGCATGACTGCGAATCTGCTGAGCGCCAGCACCCTCAACATCATCATCGGCTGCTTCGCCTGGACCATGGCGCTGCAGATGGGGCTCAACCTCAGGCCCAAGGCGGAGCGCCACCTACCAGGGCCGGTCGGTACCGGCATCGCGGGTGCCGTCATCGGCTGGCTCTCGGCACTGTTTGGCATCGGTGGCGGCTCCATGACGGTGCCTTATCTCAGCTGGAACAGCGTCCCCATGCGTAACGCGGTAGCGGCCTCCGCCGCATGCAGCATGCCCATCGCCCTGGCAGGCAGTCTGAGTTACCTCTACGCCGGCTGGGGTCATGCCGATCTGCCCGAGTGGAGTGTCGGCTACATCTACCTGCCGGCCCTGCTCGGTATCGTGCTGACCAGTACCCAGTTTGCCCGCGTCGGCGCCAGGCTGGCCCATAAACTTTCCCCCAAACGGCTCAAGCAGGCGTTCGCTCTGCTGATGCTGCTGGTGGGGGCAAAATTCATGCTGTTTAGCTGATCCATTCGGCAGATTGTTGAAAAATAAGGCGATCGGTTCGTCTCCTGGCAGAAAGCCATTGCATTGACAGGCCAGTTTGCCTATTCTCCTCGCCGGTGGTCCTATTGGTCCTCTCGCATTGATAACTCGTCAACCTGGTCAGGACCGGAAGGTAGCAGCCAAGGCGGGGGACTCGAGTGCCGGGATGTGGCTGGTAGGGCCACCACCTGTTTCTGCAATTCAATAAGTTAGCCTCCAATACCCCCTTCAGACCTCTTGGTAATCCACTTTGTGTGGACAAGAAGATGCTCGCCATCTGCCCCGCATTCCTTCTCTGTGTGCTTTTCGTTTCCTCTTCGCCTTGTTGTGATCCTGTTTTCTTCTCTTGGCAGTTGGCATTCGTCTGCGATGCCACCATGGCGTCTGGCCATTGTCTGTATGCCCGTTGTTTGAGGTGTTGTCGGATAACCCCGGCTCCTTGGTCTGTGGTTCTGAACCTGGCGGCGTGAGGTCGGCGCAATGCGTCCTGCTGGCATGCCACCGGGCCCGCGTATGGCGGGCCCGGTGGGGGTGTCACTCAAGGGGGATGGCGGCAACCTGGCGCTTGAAGGGAGTGGGCTTGTTGGCCTTGCGGTGTTCCGAGACCAGGATCAGCAGGCGCTGCAGGCCGATGAAGCAAAACAGCAGCAGGCCTATGATGATCTTGGTCCACCAGGAGCTGAGGGTGCCGTCGAAGTTGATGTAGGTCTGGATCAACCCCTGGATCAGCACCCCGAACAGGGAGCCGAAGACGGTGCCCACCCCGCCGCTCAACAGGGTGCCGCCGATGACCACGGCGGCGATGGCATCGAGTTCCACCCCGACGGCGGCGAGCGGGTAGCCCGCCGAGGTGTAGAGCGCGAATACGATGCCGGCCAGGGTCGCCAACGTGGTGGAGAGCAGGTAGATGCGGATGGTGGTGTGGCGTACCGAGATCCCCATCAGGGCTGCCGAGGTGGCGTTGCCGCCGATGGCATAGACGTTGTTGCCAAAGCGGGTGCGGTTGGCGAGCAGGATGCCAAACACCACCACCGCCAGCATGATGAGGGCCAGCAGGCTGAGGCGCCCGCCCCCCGGCAGCTTCCACGACAGGCTCGACAGGTAGGTGAAGGTGGGGTGATCGATGGGCAGGGACTGCTCCGAGATGAGGAAGCTGGCCCCCCGCAGGAAGAACATGCCCGCCAGGGTGATGATGAAGGCGGGGATCTTCAGGGTGTCGATGAGCCAGCCCATGAGGGCGCCGAAGCCTGCTCCCAGCACCAGCACCAGAGGGATGGCCAGCATGGGGCTGACCCCCAGGTCCCCGATGAGCTTGGCCAGCAGCACGCCGGTGAAGGCGATGACGGCCCCCACCGACAGATCGATGCCCCCCGAGAGGATGACGAAGGTCATGCCCACCGCCACTATGCCGAGAAACGCATTGTCCGTCAGTATGTTGCAGATGATGCGGGTGGACATGAAGGCGGGGAAGGAGGCCAGGCAGAGCAGATAGCCCAGCACGAAGACCATGATGGTCACCATCAGGGGCAGGTTGCGTTTAAACATGGCGAGTCCCTCGCTGGAACAGGTGATTGAGGGCCGGCGACTGAATGACCAGCACCGCTAGCACCACCATGGCCTTGACGATCTGGTTCCACTGGGGCTGGTAGCCGGAGAGCAGGATCCCGGTGTTCACTCCCTGGATGATCAGTATGCCGACCAGGGAGAGGGCGAGGTTGAAGCGTCCGCCCATCAGGGAGGTGCCTCCTATCACCACCGCCAGGATGGCGTCCATCTCCAGCCAGAGCCCGGCGTTGTTGGCATCGGCCCCGCGGATGTCGGCGGCGACTATCATGCCGGCGACGGCGGCCATCATGCCGCTCAGCAGGTAGGTGGCGATCACCACCATGGGGGTGTTGAGCCCGGCGTTCTTGGCGGCCCTGATGTTGATCCCCACCGCCTCGATGAAGAGGCCGAGGGCGGTGCGCTTGGTCAGCAGCCACAGCAGCAGTGCCATCCCCAGAGTGATGATGATTGGGGTTGGCAGATAGAAGAGGGAGCCGCTGCCGATCCAGGCGAGGGCCTCGTTGTTGAAGGTGATGATCTGCCCCTCGGTGATGAGCTGGGCGATGCCCCGGCCCGCCACCATGAGGATCAGGGTCGCGACGATGGGCTGGATCTTGAACACCGCTACCAGCAAGCCGTTCCAGAGGCCGCACAGCAAGCCCACTCCGATGACGGAGGCGAGAATGACCGGCAGGCTGTGACCGCCGGTGGCCAGGCTGGCCATGGTGGCCCCGCTGATGGCCATCACGGCGCCGACCGACAAGTCGATGCCGCCGGTGGCGATCACCAGCGTCATGCCGAGGGCGAGCAGGGCCACAGGGGCGCAGCGGTTGAGGATGTCGATCAGGCTGCCAAACAGCCGGCCATCCTGAATGTGGATGGCGAAGAAGTTGTCGGCGACCAGGGCATTGATGAGCAGCACGCAGAGCAGGGCCCCGCATTGGGCCGTGCCCGTGGGCAGCGCTCTGCGGGGGCGCGCCGGCCCGCCAGGGAGGGGGAGAGTGGATGACGTCATATCAGGCCTCACATGCAATGGCGTTCATGATGGCAGGGACGCTGAGGGCGTCCGTCGCAAGCTCTGCCACCTGTTTTCTGTCGCGCAGGACGATCACCCGGTCGGCATAACCCACCAGCTCCTCGAGCTCCGAGGAGATGACCAGCAGGGCCAGCCCGTTGGCGCAAAGGGATTCGATGAGCCGGATGATCTCGGCGTGGGCTCCCACGTCGATGCCCCGGGTGGGCTCGTCCAGGATCAGGAACTGCGGCTTGGTGAGCAGCCAGCGCGCCAGCAGCACCTTCTGCTGGTTCCCCCCGGAGAGAAACTGGATAGGTTGCTCCGGGCCCGGGGTCTTGATCGCCAACTGCTCGATGAGGCGAGCGGTGATCTCGTCCTGCTCCTTGCGGGGCAGGGGGCGCAGCCAGCCCCGCTGGGCTTGCAGGGCAAGCACCATGTTCTCGCGCACCGAGGCCGAGGCGATGATGCCGGCATTCTTGCGATCCTCCGGGCAAAAGCCAAAGCCATTGGCGGCCGCCTGGCGTGCAGAGCGGATAGTCACCGCTTTGCCCCGCACCCGACACTCGCCGCCATCCCTTGGCACTATGCCGAACATCAGCTCGGCGGTTTCGGTGCGACCCGACCCGAGCAGGCCGGCGAGACCCACTATCTCCCCTGGCATGACGTCGAGACTGAACGGGGCTATGACCCCGCGCTTGCCATAGTCCCTGAACGACACCATGGGCTGATTGCTGCGCAGCGTCTTGCCGGCCCGCTTGAGGGCGTTGTCGTCCAGCTCGCGCCCCAGCATCATCTTGACCAGATCCAGTTGCGGCAGCGCGGCGGTATCGCGGGTACCGACCAGCTCGCCGTTGCGCAGCACAGTGATGCGATCGCTGATGGCGTAGACCTGATCGAGAAAATGGGTGATGAAGATGAGGCTCACCCCCTGGTCTCTCAGGTTCCCCATCAGGGAGAAGAGCATCTGCACCTCGCTGGCATCCAGACTCGCGGTGGGTTCATCGAGGATCAGGATCCTGGCGGACAGGGAGATGGCCCGGGCAATGGCCACTATCTGCTGCATGGCGACCGAATGGTGGCCCAGGGGCAGGGTGACATCCATCTCGAAGCCGTATCCTGCCATGATGGCCTGGGCCTGCCGGGTCATGGCGGCTCGATCGATGAGGCCGAAGCGGCGGGGTTCGTGGCCGATGAAGAGGTTGTCGGCCACCGACATGTTCGGCAGCAGATTGACCTCCTGATAGACGGTGCCTATCCCCAGGCGCTGGGCATGGGCAGTATCTGTCGGGGAGATGGGGACGCCATCGAGTTCGATACGGCCCCCGTCGGGCTGATAGACGCCGGTGAGTGTCTTGACCAGGGTGGATTTGCCGGCACCGTTCTCGCCGAGCAGCGCCATGATCTCTCCCCGACGCAGGGAAAAGTCCACCTGATGCAAGGCACGCACCCCGGGAAAGGTCTTGCAGATCCCGCGGGCGTTCAACAGGACATCCTGATTGTTCTGTGACATGAAAATAGGCTCTCCGATATAACGCGCCATATCGCAACGTTGCCGATATGGCGTGTTATTTAACAGGCTGGCTCAGAGGGCGAGCGGCATTAGTAACCCATGTCTTTTTTCAGCTCGAGCTGGGCCTGGGCACTTTCTGGCTCGAACAGAATAGATTCCGTCTTGATAAGTTTGGGGGGCTGGGTGCCGTCCTTTTTATAAGCCAGCAGGGCATCGAAGGCGGGGCCTGCCATATTCGGCGTCAATTCCACCGAGGCATTGGCTTCACCTGCCATCATCGCCTTGAAAATATCCGGCACGCCATCGATGGAGATGATCTTGATATCCGTACCCGGTTTCAGACCAGCTTCTTTAATAGCTTGGATGGCACCGATGGCCATGTCGTCGTTGTGGGCGTAGACGGCGCAAATATTCTTGCCGTTATTCTCCGCCTTGATGAAGCTCTCCATCACCTCCTTGCCCTTGCTGCGGGTAAAGTCGCCTGACTGGGTGCGGATGATCTTGATGGTGGGCACGGCCGCGACCGTATCGAGGAAGCCTTTCTTGCGATCCAGCGCCACGCTGGCCCCCACTGTGCCTTGCAATTCCACCACATTGCAGGCCTTGCCATCCTGCTGCTTGATGAGCCACTGGGCCGCCACGGCCCCTTCGTGGACGCTGTCTGCGGCGACCCCCGTCATGAAGAGGGCGTCATCTTTCACCGTGATATTGCGATCCAGCAGGAACACCGGGATCTCTGCCTCTTTTGCCTCCTGCAATACCGGATCTCAGCCGGTCTGTACCACGGGGGCAATAAAGATGGCATCGACGCCCTGGGCAATGAAGGAGCGAATGGCCTTGATCTGGTTCTCCTGTTTCTGCTGGGCATCGGCAATTTTCAGGGTAATGCCGCGTTTTTGTGCTTCGCTCTTGGCGACCGAGGTTTCCGCCGCCCGCCAGCCGGATTCAGAACCTATCTGGGAGAAGCCCACCGTCATCTCGGCAGAATATGCAGAGGCAGAGAGAATAAGGGTGCTGATAATGCCCGCCAGTTTCACTTTTTTATACATGTGACACTCCTTTGTGATGCATGGTGAAATAAACCAAAGCGACTCTGGTTTAATGGTACGGGTCAAGCGTATAGGCTATTGGGTTTAACGACGGGAGATGGCTCACAGAAAATTTTCAGCAGCATGATGCTTCATACAAACAGCAGACAAGTTCATATATCAGGCAAGGGCTGCGTTGATTTATCTGCATATTTATTTATTTCAGCAACCATTGTGTCCAGAGTCGGCGTTCACGGGTATGCACAATAGGGAAAGGACCCGACGGTGCGCCGGGTTGGCGCGCGAAGCCCATGTACCGCGCAACGGGTGCATGGGGAAGAGGAGCAAGGGGCCTGGCCCCCGGCGGTGAGGCGATGCCCTTGTCTCAGGGGCGCACCGCCGCCAGCAGGTAATCCACGAAGGCACGCACCCGGGCAGAGAGGTGGCGGTGCTGGGGATAGAGGGCGTAGAAGGGGCGGGATCGCCCCGCAAAAGGCGCCATGACTTCCACCAGCTTGCCTTGGCGGAGCGCCTCTGCCGCCACGAAATGGTAGATCTGGAACAGACCCCCGCCAGCCACCGCCCAGCCAAGGCCCGCCAGTACATCCTCCAGTACCCGCTGCCGACTGTGGACACTGACCTCGACGGGCAGCCCCTTCTCATCGATGAAGCTCCAGGGGAAGGGGCGCCCCGTGCTGGGGGTGATGAACTGGATCAGATCATGCTGGTGCAGTGCGTCCAGGGAGGTCGGTGGCGGGCGGCGAGCGGCATAGTCGGGGGAGCAGAAGACCCCGACGCTGGCCTCCTCCAGCTTGCGGGCGATCACCCGGGAGTCGCGTGGTTCACCCAGACGAATGGCAAGATCGTAGCCGTCCTCCACGAAGTCGATGTTTCTGTTCGAGACATTGAGTTCCAGCTCGATCTCGGGATAGGCAGCCATGAAGCCCGGCAGCAGGGGCACCAGGCGATGGTGGGCATAGACGGTGCCCACGCTGACTCGCAGCAGCCCCTTGGGGTGACGCTGGCGGCCGGTGAGGGCCCGCTCGGCCTCGGCAATCTGATCGAGGGCCTGCTGACACTGCGCCCGATACAGCTCACCGTCCTGGGTGAGGCGTACGCTGCGGGTGGTGCGATTGAAGAGTTTGACGCCGAGCCTGGCTTCGATGCGCTGGATGGAGCGGCTCACCGAGGCCGGCGTCACCCCCAGCACCTGCGCCGTGGCGGTGAAGCTGCCAAGCTCGGCCGCCTTGCAAAAGAGCTCTATGCTGCCGAGCTGAACGGGGTCGAAGGCGCGGGACATATGTTCATCCATGTAAGTAAACAAGTTCAATGGCGTCAGTTTATTCGCCACAAGGTTATCAGTAAATTCTTCATCCAGCGTGGCATCCTTGCCGTTTGAGTGATCACCGTCCATTCCAAGGAGTATCAATATGAAGAACACCCTCAAGGTCCTGCTGGCGTCACTGCTGCTGGCAACCTCGGCCGCGGCCAGCGCGGCGCCCAGGGGAGAGGTCCTGGTCCTGCTCTCGAGCGAAACCACATTGCCGCTCAAAGCGGGCAAGACAATGACGTCCGGTTATTACCTCAATGAGCTGGGGGTGCCCGCCGCCGCCCTGCTGGACGCGGGCTATGACCTGACTCTGGTGACCCCGAAAGGAAACAGGCCCCAGGCCGACAAGAGTTCCATCGACCCCCAATACTTCGGCGGTAGCCAGCAGGAGATGGGGCGCATCTCATCTGTGGTGGATGGCCTGCTCGCCCCCGGTAAGGTGCTGTCCTTGAAGGAGGTGCTGCAGTCAGGGCCCGAGCGCTATGCCGGCCTGTTCATCCCCGGCGGCCACGCCCCCCTCATCGATCTCGCCACGGATCCCGAGGTGGGCACCCTGCTGCGCCATTTCCACGACAACCGCAAACCCACGGCGGCCATCTGCCACGGCCCCATCGCGCTGCTGGCGGCGCAGGGGGATCCGGTCGGGTTCGAGCAGTCGGTCATCGCAGGCAAGGCGGACGGCGCCAGGGAGTGGATCTACGACGGTTACAAGATGACCATCTTCTCCGACGAGGAAGAGGCGGTGTTCGAAGGCTCGCTCAAGGGCGACAAGCTGCGCTACTACCCGGCGCAGGCCATGGCCCGGGCCGGTGGCAAGATGCAGTTCGTCGCCCCCTGGCAGCCCGGTGTGGTGATCGATCGCGAACTCATCACAGGTCAGAATCCCTTCTCCGATCACACCCTGGCGAGCGCCTTTATTGCGGCGTTGGACAAGCAGCAAGGGGCGCGCTGACGGCAGGGGAGGCGTCAGGTTCTCGATCTCTATATGCAGGCAGCCCCGGGTGGGCTGCCTTTTTCATGCTCCGGCCTCGGCGAGAAACGCCTTCATGGCGGGGGTGATACTGTGCTTGCGGGTGATGAAGGCGATGGTGCCGGCGCTCGCATCGCTCAAGGGGTGGCAAGGCAGCCTGAAGAGCTGACGGGCGGTGGCGGCGATACCGGCACTGACCACGGCGCAGCCCAGCCCGTGACTCACCCCGTTGGCCAGGTGGAACAAAGAGTCTGTCTCCAGCACCACCCGCAGGCTGAGCTGCTGGCGGGCGGCGGCCTCGTCGAAATAGCGGCGAAACTGCATGGTGGCGCTTGGCAGGATCAGGGGCAGATCCTGCAAGTCCGCCAGCCTCAGGGGCTGGCTCGGGGAGAGGTGCGGGGGCAGGGGCCCCAGCAGCGCCATGGGGTTGGGGTGGCGCAACTGCACGTCGAGGGCGCGGCGCTGATGCTCGGTGAGCAGCTCGTCAAAGCCGAGGCCGATGTCGGTCTGGTGCAGATCCAGCTGCTCGAGCAGGGTGCCGTGGGTCATCACCGACAGGCGCAGGCGGACGTTGGGAAAGGCGTCGTTGAAGCGCTTGAGCAGCGGCATGATGTCGATGCTCGACTGGGGCACCATGCCGATGCGCAGGGTGCCAGAGAGTGCGCCACCAAACAGGCTCAGCTCCTGGCGCATGGCGTCCTGCTCCAACAACATGCGCTCGGCGTGGCGCAGCACCACTTCCCCCGCCTGGGTCAGCGCCACGAACTGGCTGTTGCGCACCACCAGCTCGGTGCCGAGGGATTTCTCCAGCGCCGTGATGCTGGCGGACAGGGTCGGCTGGGTGATGAAGCAGGCCTTGGCCGCCTTGGCGAAGTGACGGTGCTGGGCCAACTCGTAGAAATAGTGCAACTGCTTGATGTTCATCGAAGAGGGGGGCTTGGCATGGAGGATGGTCGACAAAGTTAATCAATCGACATCGCCATGGCAATAGAGGTTATCTATCGGTGAATAGATTTGTTTCATTGGTTTTGGGGGAACGACTTATCTAAACTTGAGGCCCGAATACAGCTTATAAGCGTCTCGCATGAACCCTTTCAATTCACGGTTGCCCAGGCTGGATGAGCTGGTGGAAGAGGTGGCCGTGTCCGTCAACATCAATGGCATCAACCACGCCGTCATGATGGCCACCCCGGACGATCTCGACGACTTCGCCATCGGCTTCCTGTTTGGCGAGGGGATCATAGGGGGCAACCACGATGTGCACGACATCCAGAGCACCCCGTCGGAGCTGGGGGTGGTGCTCGACATCACCATCGCCAACCGCTGTCTGGCGGCGCTGGGGAGACGCAAGCGCCGCCTGGCCGGGGCGAGCGGCTGCGGCATCTGCGGGGTGGAGGCCATCGAGCATGCGCTGCCTGAGCTCATCCCCCTGACCCCGGGCGCCCCCCTGGATCCCGCGCGTTTGCGGGACTTGCGCGAGCGCATCGCCCCCTGGCAGAACAAGGCCCGCCAGAGCGGCGCGCTCCATGCAGCCCTGGCGCTGGATGATCGCGGCGAGATCCTGGCCTGCCGGGAAGACATAGGCCGTCACAATGCCCTGGACAAGCTTATCGGCATGCAACTGCGCCAGCCCGTGCAGGCCGCCACCCTGGTCATCACCAGCCGCTGCGGCAGCGAACTCATTCACAAGGCGGTGCAATTTGGCGCCGCCCACCTCATCAGCCTTGCGTCTCCCAGCCAGCTCGCGGTGCGACTGGCCCTGAAATACAACCTGACCCTCATTCATGTGCCCAGATCCGATGCCCCGGTCTGCTATACCAGCCCCCGCGCCCTGGATCACGTTGGAGAACCCCATGTCCCATCATATTGAAAAACCGGCAAAGGCCGGCGGTTTTTCCTCCCTGCAGTCCACCTTCAAGCAGGTGCTGCAGAGCCAGAAGACCCGGCAGAACATCAAGAACCTGCTGCGGGTCAACCAGACCGACGGCTTCGACTGCCCGGGCTGCGCCTGGGGTGACAACAAGCAGGGGGCCTTCCAGTTCTGCGAGAACGGCGCCAAGGCGGTGGCCTGGGAGTCCACCGGCAAGACGGTGGGGGCCGCCTTCTTCGCCGAGCATTCGGTGCGCCGCCTCGCCACCCAGAGCGACTACTGGCTTGAATACCAGGGGCGCCTGACCGAGCCCCTGCGCTACAACCCGGTGACCGATCACTACGAGCCGGTAAGCTGGGACCAGGCCTTTGCCCTCATCGCGGACAAGCTCAAGCGTCTGGCCAGCCCAGACGAGGTGGAGTTCTACACCTCGGGCCGCGCCAGCAACGAGGCCTCCTATCTGTATCAGCTGTTCGGCCGTCTCTATGGCACCAACAACTTCCCGGACTGCTCCAACATGTGCCACGAGGCGAGCGGGGTGGGGCTGATCCAGTCCGTCGGGATCGGCAAGGGCACCGTGGTGCTCGATGACTTCGACGCCGCCAAAGCCATCTTCGTCTTCGGCCAGAACCCGGGCACCAACCACCCGCGCATGATGAATGCCCTGCGCAAGGCGGCTCGCCAGGGGTGCCAGATAGTCACCTTTAACAACCTCAAAGAGGTGGCCCTCGAGCGCTTCGCGAGCCCCCAGAGCCCAGCGGAGCTGTTGACCCCGGCGGCCACCCGCATCAGTCACCAGTACCTCACGCCAAAGCTCGGTGGTGACATGGCGGCCATTCGCGGCATGGCGAAATACATCCTGGAGGAGCAGGGGGACCGCATCGATCTCGCCTTCATCGAGCAGCACACGGCGCACTTTGACGACTACCTGGCGCAGGTGAAGGCCACGGAGTGGGCGCAGATCGAGGCGCAATCCGGGCTCGGTCGCGAGGAGATCACCCGGGCGGCGCAGATCTTCGCACAGAGCGAGAGTGTGATCAGCTGCTGGGCCATGGGGATCACCCAGCACAAGCACTCGGTCGACACCATTCGCGAAATCGTCAACCTGCACCTGATGTGCGGCCAGATTGGCAAGCCGGGTGCCGGCCTCTGCCCGGTGCGCGGCCACAGCAACGTGCAGGGCAACCGCACCATGGGGATCAACGAAAAACCCAGCGCCGCCTTCATCGACCGGCTGGAGCGCCGCTTCCCGGTGGGCCTCAAGCGCACGCCGGGGCACAACGTCTACGAGGCTCTCAAGGCCCTCCATGGCGGCAAGAGCAAAGTGCTCATCTGCCTTGGGGGCAACCTGGCGGCCGCGGCGCCGGACACCGACTTCACCTATGAGGCGATGCGAAGGAGCGAGCTCAACGTGCAGATCAGCACCAAGCTCAACCGCAGCCACCTCATGGTCTCCAAGGATGCCCTGATCCTGCCCTGCCTCGGCCGCACCGAGCTCGACACCCAGCGCACCGGGGTGCAGAAGATCACCGTGGAAGACACCTTCAGCATGGTGCACGCCTCCACCGGCATGAACGAGCCGGTCTCGCCGCTCTGTCTCTCCGAGATCGACATAGTCGCGCGCATGGCCGAGGCGACCCTCGGCAGCGATCGGGTGGACTGGCTGGCGCTGCGGGACGATTACGCCCTGCTGCGCAACCTCATCGCCGAGACCATCGCCGGCTTTGACGACTTCAACCGCCGCATCGAGGAGCCTTGCGGCTTCCACCTGGAGAACAGTGCCGCCCTGCTGCGCTGGAATACCGCGAGCGGGCGCGCCGAGTTTCGGGCGAGCCGGTTGCCGGATTCCATCCTGCCCGAGTGCACCAGCCACGCGGAGCAGATGCAGGATCAGCCCGTGCTGCTGCTGCAGAGCCTGCGCTCCCACGATCAGTACAACACCACCATCTACGGCATGGACGACCGCTACCGCGGCATCAAGGGGCGGCGCAACGTGGTCTTCATGAACGAGGAGGATGCCCGTCGCCTGGGGCTGGCCGAGGAACAGCAGGTGGACATGACCGCCATCTGCAACGACGGGCGCGAGCGGGTGGTGCGGGGCTTTAGCGTCATCTTCTACGAGATCCCCAGGGGCAACATCGCCGCCTACTACCCGGAGACCAACCCCCTGGTGGCCATAGAGAGCATAGGGGAGGGCTCCTTCACCCCCACCTCCAAGTCGGTGCCGGTGCTGGTGACCCCAAGCCAGCCACAGGTCGCCAGCCTCGCCGTCAATCTGTAAGCGACCACGCCCGACCCCCTGCCCAGGCAGGGGGTTTTTCATGTCTGGTATTCGCCCGGCGCCATCCTTTGGCGAAGCTGTACGGCGATTGTATGGCGCACCATCTTGCGGTGGCTGGGGGCGGGGGATGCCGCTATGCTGCGGCCCTCTCCCGGCCCCGCGATGCAAGGTGGCGGCCGGCAACCTGAACCTCGACGCGCCTGCCGGGCAGGGTGGCCTCGCGCCGCCGGTTTGCCGTGCGCGATCCTGTGCGGATATCACACATGCGCAATGCAATTTCCCCCCTGATGGCCGGCCTGGTCCTCACCCTGGCGGCCAGCCCCGCGATGGCGGCGGATCCCGCCGGTGTAGAGACACAAACGCGTCAGGACGACAGCGAGGCGAAGGGAGCGGCCAAGCAGGGCGAGCGTTCTCCCTGGCTGTTCGTGCCCTTGTTGAGCTCCAGCCCCAAGCTGGACACGGCGGCAGGCATGATGGTGGGTTACCTGCACCAGTTCGATGAAGGCTCGCGCCCGTCGCTGTTTACCCTGTCAGGCAAGTACACCACCTCGGAATCCCTCATCACCAGCGCCTTTGCCAAGACGTCGTTCGGAGCGGATCACCACCGCATCGTCGGTGGCGTCATTCTTGGTGACATCAACAACAGCTACGAGGATTACCTCGGCACCGGCCGTGCTCTCGAGACCAACGACAACTTCCGCTCCGCCTTCCTGCGTTACCTCTATCGGGTGGAGGGGGACTGGTTCGTCGGCGGCATGGCGGCCTACTCCAACTACGAGATACAGGGACAGGATCTGCAATCGGATCAGATCCTCGATGAGCTGGGGCTGGAGGGCTTCACCTCGGGGGGGCTGGGACTGGTAGTGCAGCACGACTCCCGGGACAGCGACTTCAGTGCGACCCGGGGCTGGTACCTCAACGTCAACAACCTGGCCTACCGGGAAGGACTGGGGGGAGAAGCGGATTTTGACATCTACCGGGTCGACTACCGGGGCTACTGGAGTCACGGGGATGGTCATGTGCTCGCCTGGCGCAATCGCAACCAGTTCTCCCACAACGCACCGAGCGGCTCCTATTCCCCCATCTACCTGCGTGGCTACACCCCAGGGGAGTATCTGGGCCAGCACATGTCGGCGGTTGAGGTGGAGGAGCGCTACAAGCTTGCCGAACGCTGGACCCTCACCGCCTTCGCCGGGGTAGCCTGCCTGTACGGCGATGCCGTAAACGGGGAGTCCCTCGACTGTGGCGACCGCGACAACGTCTACCCCGCCTGGGGGGCTGGGATCCAGTACCTGCTCAAGCCGGAGGCGGGCATAGTCGCCAACCTCGAGTATGCCATGGGCAAGGACGACAACGCCGGCATCTATCTGAAGATGGGCTATAGCTTCTGACGCGGGGCTGTGTCAGGCGCCGGCCACCACCACGCAGTTGCGGCCTCTGTGCTTGGCCTGATAGAGCGCCTTGTCCGCCTGCTTGAGCACGGCACCGAGATCGCTGGCATCTCCCGGCCAGTGGGCGACCCCGAGGGAGATGGTGATGCGCCCGGCTTGCCCCATCTCGTGGCTCTCTACCCTCAGTCGCAGCCGTTCGGCGATCCGCTCTGCCTGTACCCCGGAGACCCCGGGCAGCAGCAACAGGAACTCCTCGCCACCGCTGCGGCACAGGGCGGCATCGGCGCGAAGGTCCTGCTGCATCAGGGTCGCCAGGGAGACGATGACGGCGTCCCCGACGTCGTGGCCGAAGTGGTCATTGATGGTCTTGAAGTGATCGATATCGAGGGCGATGACTGCCAATGGCAGGGACTGCGCCTGATAGTCGTCCAGCATCTGCTGCATCGCCCGCCGGTTGAAGAGGCCCGTCATAGGGTCGGTGTGACTGTCGTTGTGCAGCTTGTCGATCTTGGTGTTGAGCAGCCCTAGTCCCTTGAGGATGGCCTGCTTGAGCTGGGCCGCCTCGAAGTACCAGGCGCGGATGCTGGAAATGTTGGAGGCTGCCTCCTGCTGATCCATCAACCTGGCCCGGTTGGCCAGTTGCCCAGGGGCCGGGAGATGACGGTGGCCGAGAGCCAGATGATGAAGAGGATGAAGAGGGTGACCGGGATCATCCCCTTCAGGATGTCGAGCATCTGCTGATCCAGCCCGGCCAGGGTGGCGTTGCGGGGGCGCTGGGCCACCACCCCCCAGCCAGCCCCGGTCACGGGGGCGAAGCCCGCCAGCATCTCTGTTCCCCGTGTGTTGAGCACGGCTTGTGCCCCTTGCTTCCCTTGCAACACCTCGTCCACCACCGCATTGTCACTTATCTTCTGGCCGATGCGTTTGGGATCCGGGTGATAGATCAGGGTCTTCTGCCGGTCGACCACGTAGAGGTAGGAGCCATCCTGGTAGTAGTGCTGGCCCAGCAAGCTGGAAAGCACGCTGGCGGACTGCAGGTAGATGCTGCCGGCGACAAAGCCGAGAAAGCGCCTGTCCGCCGAAAACACCGGGTAGGAGAGGCTGATGAGGTAGTTGCCCGAGAGGGAAATGAGAGGGTCCGAGATGATTGGCTGCTGGCTGGCGAGACTCTGGCGGGCGCTGCGGGAGGTGAGCTTGGCCCCCTTGATCTTCAAGGTCTCGGGGGAGACGGCGACGACGACGGACTCGGTATTCACGACGGCTACCGAGTTGAAGGTGTTGGTGCGCTCGCGCAGCTGGGTCACCTCCTGCTCCAATCCCTTGACGTCGTTGGCCTGCAGCAGCGGCGCCAGCTGGGTGGCGCTGTAGGCAAGCTGCCCCTGGGCCGCGCTCAGCATGGTGTCGGCGGAGGCAGCGAGCTTGGCGGCATAGACCCGGTTGGCCTCCAGGGTACTGTCGATCAGCAGTTGCCTTTGTGCCTGATGGATGGCGTAGAAGCTGTTGCCAAAAGTGGCCAGCACGCCGAGCACGGCCAGGGCCAGGATGAGGCGATGGAGATCAAACCTCAGCAGCCAGTGGGATAGCATTGGAGAAACGAGTCCTTGTCGGTTGGCGCCGAACGCCGGGGCCATGGTGCAATTTTACGGGGGCTGCCCGCTCAAAAGCTACCGTTAATGTGGTTCTCGAACGATTCTGCCCTGCGCAAGGAGCCGTCGCCGCGCTATGGCTCGCTACCGCCTTGATCAGCCAGAGTGGTGAGAGCGGGATCACCGAGCTCGGCCACCGTCTGCCAGAAGGGGGCGACGAGGGGGTTATCCCCTCCCGGCGGGCGAATGAGGCCGATGATCCAGCTCGCCTCGGCCTCCCTGAGGGGCAGGGTGATCACGTCCGGGTGCTCTATGGTGGTGGAGGAGGGGACCAGGGTCCAGGCGATGCCCGCCGCCGCGGTGGCGATGCCGGCGGCGAAGTCGTTGACGTACTGGATCTCCTGAAACCTCAGTCCGCTCTGTGCCAGGTAGTGCACGAACTGATCGTGGAAGGAGGGAGCTTTGTCCCGGCGCAGGATGGCGAGCGGCTTGTCCAGCAGATCCGAGAGCCCCGTCACCCCCTGGTAGCTGGCGGGCAGCACGGCGACGAAATGGGCGCGCACCACAGGCAGCACTGGCCAGCCCTTGGGGGCGGGCAGGCGGCAGAAGCCGAGATCCAGCCTGCCTTCACTGAGCGCCAGCAACTGGTGATGGGTGGAGAGATCGTTGAGCTCGATGCCGACCCCGGGGCGGGTGGCCCGAAAACGGGCGATGGCGGCGGGCACCAGCAACTTGGTGGCGACCCCGAAGCCGATGCGCAGGGTGCCGCCATTGCCCGCCAGCACGTCGCGGGCGGTGCGACCGAGCTGCTCGCTCTGGGCCACCAGGGCGCAGGCGTCCCCGTAGAGGGCGCGTCCCAGGGGGGTGAGCCGGGTGCTGCTGGCGTTGCGCTCGAACAGCTCGCCGCCAAACGCCACTTCCAGTCGCCGGATCTGCTTGCTCAGGGCCGACTGGGTGATGTGCTGGCGCGCCGCCGCCTGACCAAAGTGCAAGACCTCCCCCAGGGTGACGAAGGCCTTCAGATCCCGCAACTCCATCACGACTCCTTCATTCCTGTTTGGAATATTGAATAGCAAAAATTGTCATTGGACGGAATTCTAGAACTGTTCGATGCTGATGCCAATTCGTTTTGACGCCCGCCAGTGCCCCCAGAGGGAGAGGCGGCACCATCCTCAAGCAGCAGGAGACAAGCCAGATGCACCATCCCAAGTTCAACGACTTCCCCGCGGATTTCCTCTGGGGGGCCGCCTCTGCCGCCTACCAGGTGGAAGGGGCCTGGAACGAAGACGGCAAGGGCCCCTCGGTGTGGGATCTCTTCACCAAGTTGCCGGGCAAGACCTTCGAGGGCAGCAACGGTGACGTGGCGGTGGATCACTACCACCGCGTGGAAGAGGATGTGGCGCTGATGGCCGAGATGGGGCTCAAGGCCTACCGCTTCTCGGTGAGCTGGCCGCGCATCTTCCCCAATGGGCGCGATGAGGTGAACGAGGCGGGGCTCGCCTTCTACGAACGGCTCATCGATGCCCTGCTGGCCCACTGCATCGAGCCTGTGCTGACCCTCTATCACTGGGATCTGCCCCAGGCCCTGCAGGACGAGTACGGCGGCTGGGAAGACAGGCGCATCATCGACGACTTCGAGCGCTACTGCGTGACTCTCTATCAGCGCTTCGCTGGTAAGGTGAAGTACTGGGTGTCCCTCAACGAGCAGAACTACAACCTGACCAACGCCTACCAGCTCGGCACCCATCCGCCCGCAGTGCAGGACAGGAAGCGCTTCTTCGCCGCCAACCACATCGCGTTTCTCGCCAACGCCCGGGTCATCAAGGCGTTCCGCCAGCATGTGCCAAACGGCCTCATCGGCCCGAGCTTCGCGTATTCCCCCGCCTATCCGGCCTCCTGTGCCCCGAGCGACATGCTGGCGTTCGAGAATGCCGAGGAGTTCACCAACCTCTGGTGGTTGGATGCCTACTGCTTCGGCCGCTATCCCCAGGCGGCGCTCGCCTACCTGAGAGAAACAGGCGAGGCCCCCGAGATACTGCCAGGGGATCTCGAACTGCTGCGCGAAGGTACCCCCGACTACATAGGCGTCAACTACTACTACACCCTGACCTTCACCGACAATCCCCTCGGCGGTCAGACCATGCAGCGCATCAACACCACGGGGCAGAAGGGCACCACGCCGTCGAGCGGCGTTCCCGGTCTCTACAGGACAACCCCCAACCCGCACCTGGAGACCAGCAACTGGGACTGGGCCATCGATCCCACCGGGATGCGCATCGCCCTGCGCCGCCTCTCGTCCCGCTACGGCCTGCCGCTGATGATCACCGAGAACGGCCTCGGCGAGTTCGACAAGCTGACCGCGGACGGCCGGGTGCAGGATGACTACCGCATCGCCTATCTGCACAGCCACCTCAAGGCCTGCCAGGAGGCGATGCAGGACGGGGTAGCGCTCATCGGCTACTGCGCCTGGTCCTTCACCGACATCCTGAGCTGGCTCAACGGCTATCAGAAGCGCTACGGCTTCGTCTATGTGGAGCGCGACGAGCAGGGGGGATCGCTGCGCCGCATCAAGAAGGAGAGCTTCCACTGGTACAGCCAGGTGATCGCCTCCGGTGGCAAGACGCTGTAACGACCTGTCTCTGGCTCCTAAAAATACAGAAGGCCCCTCGCGGGGCCTTTTTCATGGCTGGTGGGCAGCGTCGCAGGGAAATGACGGCCTAGATAAACATGCCTCCCGAGGCCTCGATGCGCTGGGCGGTGAGCCAGCGGCAGTCATCGGAGAGCAGGGCGGCGATGGCACCGCCGATGTCGTCGGGCTGGCCGACCCGGCCGAGCGCCGTCTGGCTCGCGATAAAGGCGTTGACCCCCTTGTCGTCGCGCACCACGCCGCCGCCAAAGTCGGTCTCGATGGCGCCGGGGGCCAGCACGTTGACGGCGATGCCGCGCGGGCCCAGCTCCTTGGCCAGATAGTGGGTCAGCACCTCCACGCCCCCCTTCATGGCGGCATAGGCGGCATAACCCGGCATGGCGAAGCGGGTGAGGCCGGTGGAGAGGTTGATGATGCGCCCGCCATCACGAAGCAGCGGCAGCAGCTTCTGGGTCAGGAAGAAGGTCCCCTTGAGGTGGATGTTGAGCAGGGTATCGAACTGCTCCTCCGTGGTCTTCTCGAAGCTGGCACGAATGCCGATCCCGGCGTTGTTGACCAGATAGTCGAACTGCGACCGTTGCCACTCCCGAGTGAGCAGTTGTTTCACCTCCTCTGCGAAGGCGACAAAGGAGGCGCTTACCCCCACATCCAGCGCCAGGGCATGGGCCTGAACCCCGAGCGCCCTGGCCTCGGCCACGACGGCCGCCGCCTCGTCGGCCTGGCTGCGGTAGGTGATGATGAGATCCACCCCCTTGGCCGCGAGGGCGAGGGCGCTGTGTTTGCCGAGGCCACGACTGGCGCCGGTGATGAGGGCGATGGGTCTGGTCATGGTGTGACTCCTGTGGGTGACAAGGGCTCGGTGCGAGCCGACCGGATCACTGTATTGTTCCTTTATTGCCGGATAAATAGCGCGATAATGAAATCACTGTTCCGTTTGAAGAGACAATCAGTCCATAGATCAACTGGATGCGATGAAATTGTTCGTGCGGGTCGCCGAACTCGAGAGTTTCACCCGTTGCGCCGAGCAACTGGGCATCCCCAAGGCGACCCTCTCCGCCGCCATCCGCAGGCTGGAGGAGCGCATGGGCACCCGGCTCCTGCTGCGCACCACCCGGCGGGTGCAGCTCACCACGGATGGCCAGCTCTGCTACGCCAGGTGCCGGGATCTGCTGGCGGACATGGAGGAGTTTAACGGCCTGTTTCGCCAGGGGGGGCAGATCTCGGGGCAGTTGCGGGTGGACATGCCGAGCCGGATGGCGCGCCATCTGGTGATCCCGGCGCTGCCCGCCTTCCTGGCGCAGCACCCCGACTTGCAGCTGATGTTGAGCAGTACGGACCGACGGGTGGATCTGGTGCGCGACGGCTTCGACTGCGTGGTGCGGGTGGGAGCGCTGGAGCCCTCCAGCCTGGTGGCGCGGCCGCTCGGCCACTATCGCCAGATCAACTGCGCCAGCGCCGCCTACCTGGCCCGTTACGGGGTGCCGCAGACCCTGGCGGATCTGGCCGGGCACCGGCTGGTCCATTATGGCTCCGGGCAGGGGCGCAGCGAGCCGGGGTTCGAGTACCAGCTGGAAGATGGCAGCCGCGCCCTCTTGCCGATGGCGGGGGCCCTGATGGTCAACGACAGCGAGACCTACCTGGCGGCGGCGCTGGCGGGGCTTGGCATCATACAGATGCCGAGGGTGGGGGTGGAGGAGTTGCTTGGGCGCGGCGAGCTGGTGAGTCTGTTGCCCCGGTGGCAGGCGCCGCCGCTTCCCATCCACGCCCTCTATGCCCATCGCCGCCAGCTGGCGCCCAGGGTACAACTCTTCATCCACTGGCTGGCGGAGCTGCTCGCCAGGGCCCTGGTCGAGGGATCAGAGCCGGCTGCGCCTTGAGCGGTATTCGCTGGGGGAGAGGGCGAATGCCTCCTTGAAGAAGCGGGTGAAGCTGCTCTGGCTGGCAAACCCGAGGCGCCCGCCCACCTCCTGCAACTGCAGGGCAGGGTCTTGCAGCAGCCGGCAGGCCTCCTCCCTTCTCACCTGCTCCAGTAGGGCCGAGAAGTGGCACCCTTCCTCGCGCAGGTGGCGGTTGAGGGTCCAGCGGGTCAGCCTGAGGGCCTCGCAGACCCCCGCCAGCAGGGTGGGGGAGTCGACGCTCTCCTGCCAGAGCCGCTGACGGATGAGCCCGAGCACCCGCTCCCTGTAGTGGCTGCTCGGGCGCAGCAGCCGCATCTGGCCGTCGAGCTCCCCCAGCAACAGGGGTTGCAGGGGGCCGTTGCAGCCGCCGTGGGCGAGATCGAGCAAGGCCGCGGGGAAGCGCAGCTCAAAGCGCTCTCCCCGTTGCAGCCGCTCCCCCAGCCAGGCCCCCAGCTCGCGCCACAGCTTGGGCCGCACCGGGGTGGGCAGCACCAGCTGGCCCTGGCCGGGGTGGTAGAACTGCAGCAGGGCATAGAGGTGACCGAGGTTGGCCAGGCTGCTCATGGCGATCACGTCCGGGTGATCGGACTCCGAGTGGTAACTGAGCCTGGCCTCTCCCTCTTCCTCCCGCAGGACGATTCTATCGCACTCGCCGATGAGGGGGCGGTAGGCGAGAAAGAAGTGCAGGGCCTGGCGCAGGGTGGCGGCGTTGCAGCAGAGGCTCGCCAGCGGCAGGTAGTCGGCAAAGAGCCCCGCGAGCGAAGGGGGCGACCACTTGTGGGACATGTCCAGATGGGGGGCGACCCGGGTCAGCAGCCGGAAGTGGCGCTGGGCGTCGATCCGCCCCTGGGGGAGCAGCAGCTCTTCTCTGGCAATACCGGCTTCTTGCAGGAGCTGGGCCGGATCCCTGCCCTCTCTCTGCCAGTGGTTGAGGCAGTGCAGGGCTATCCGGTTGGAGACTGTCTTCACGGCGAAAATCCTTGTCGGCGGTGGCCCACCATCATCCGCCAACGGCCATGAATTGCCGTGAGCCAGGTTCGGCTTCATGTTTCAGAAATGTAACCAAGGGTAACCCTGCAACCCTTTTCACACTTTTCGAACTTGCTCCCAACCGGCAATTCCCTGCACCCGCAGGGCAAGTGAGGCGGGCCGATTTTGCATAGAGTGGCCACTCCGACACACACAAGGAAGATAACAATAATGAAACACCACTCGCTCTCCCGAACCCGCGTCGCCCTCACCATAGGGGCCCTGCTGCTGGCAGGGTGCAATGACAACGACTCCACCCCCAAGCCGGCGCAGCCCACCCTGGGCCACCGCACCGTCAGCCTGATCGAGCAGGACGGCCTGCAATTCAAGGATCTCGATGGCAGCGGCACCCTGACACCTTATGAAGATTGGCGCCTCGGAGCCGCCGAGCGGGCCCGGGACCTGGTGGGCAGGCTCTCCCTGGCCCAGAAGGCGGGCCTGATGATGCACGGCACCCTGGTGCTGGACGCAGACGGGCGGGTCAACCTCACCGCCATGGACAAGATGCTGCGTGAGGATGGCGTCAATACCTACATCACTCGCATGGCGGGGGATCCGGCGGCCATCGCCGACGACAACAACCGGCTGCAGGCCCTGCTGGAAGGGGTGGGGCTCGGCATCCCCATGACGGTGAGCACGGATCCCCGCAACCACTTCACCCATGATCCCAACGCCACCAGCATAGGCGCCGGGGCCTTCTCCCAGTGGCCCGAGACCCTGGGGCTCGCCGCCATCGGCGATGCCGCCCTGGTGCAGCGATTTGGCGACATCGCCCGCCAGGAGTACAGGGCCGTCGGCATTCACGAGGCCCTCTCTCCCCAGGCGGATCTCGCGACCGAGCCGCGCTGGGGCCGCATCAACGGCACCTTCGGCGAGGACAATCTGCTCGCCAAATCCCTGGTCAAGGCCTACATCGAGGGCTTCCAGCAGGGAAGCGACGGCATAGGCCCGGAGAGCGTGGTCACCGTGGTCAAGCACTTCGCCGGGGCAGGTCCTCAGAAAAACGGCCTGGATGCCCACAACCCCTGGGGCAAGGAACAGGTCTACCCGGGCGGCCAATTCGCCTATCACCTGGTGCCCTTCGAGGGGGCCTTCGAGGCCAGGGTGGGGGCAGTGATGCCCTATTACGCCCTGCCCGAGGGGCTGACCTACGAAGGGCAGACCATCGAGGAGGTGGGCTTTGGCTTCAACCGCCAGATCCTCACCGACTTGCTGCGGGGCCACTTCAAGTTCGACGGCGTGGTGCTGAGCGACTGGGGCATCGTCAACGACTGCGACAGCCGCTGCGAGCAGGGGCTGACCCAGGATGAGGTGACGGCGGGCGTCAGCCCCTGGACAGTGCCCTTTGGCATGTCCTGGGGGGTGGAGAAGCTCACCAAGGCCGAACGCTACGCCAAGGCCATCGACGCCGGGGTGGATCAGTTCGGCGGCGTGGAAGATCCCGCTCCCTTGCTGGCGGCGGTGCAGAGCGGCCTGGTGACCGAGGCGGCCATCACCACCTCGGCCGAGCGGATCCTGGAACAGAAGTTCGCCCTGGGACTGTTCGAGAACCCCTATGTGGATACCCAGGCCGCGGTGGCCCTGGTGGGCAAGGCCGAGTTCCAGCAGGAGGCCCAGGCCGCCCAGGCGGCGTCCCACGTGTTGCTGAAGAACGAGGGGGCCCTGCTGCCACTCAAGGCGGACGGCAAGCGGGTCTACCTGCATAACGTCAATGCCGAGGTGGCCAAGGCCAACGGTTACACCGTAGTGACTGAGCTGGCCCAGGCCGATCTCGCCATAGTGCGGGTCAATGCCCCGGGTGAGCAGGATCCCCGCTTCCCGTTTGGCAGCATCCACTTCGGTCAGCTCGGCTTTGCCAGCGCCGATCAGGTGGTGCAGGAGACGGCCCACGAGGGGGTCTACCGCGGGGCGGACGAGTACGCCGCCATCCAGAACATCGCGCAGGCCGGGGTGCCCATGGTGCTCTCCGTCTATCTGGACAGGCCCGCCATCCTGACCGAGGTGGCACCGGCAGCCCAGGTGCTGCTCGCCAACTTCGGTGCCCTGGATCAGGCGCTGTTCGACGTCATCAGCGGCAAGGCCAAGGCCAGCGGCAAGCTGCCCTTCGAGCTGCCCTCCAGCTGGCAGGCGGTGCAAAACCAGCACCCGGACGTGGCGAAGGACTCCGCGAACCCGCTCTACCCCTATGGTGCCGGTCTGGCCTATTGAGGGCGAGCCCGACATCCATCATCAAGGCGCCTCCGGGCGCCTTTTCCATGGGGATCATCCATGGGGCATAGCTGATTGCCCTGCCCGGGACAGGCGCCGCATCCTTGAGTACCCCACGATGGGAGGGGCATGGGTCCTTTTTCCGGTTGGAGGATCCCGAGGTTTTGATCCGCGCGATGGTGGGGGCTGCGGGAGAGCGGGTTGTCGCCGATATGCGCGGACTTCTGTTCGGTATCAATGGCCATTGACGGGAACATGTCGGCAATCAGTTCACTGAATACCCTAGGGAAGGTGCGAATAAGCGGGGAAATTCTTCTCGGCTGACTCAGTCATTTCATTTCTTCATGTTTGAGCCGATTTTTTCTCCCGTAAATGCCTTGAATCAGCCTATTTAGACCGTTTCTTCGCCATTTAAGGCGTTATTCCCAGTTTTTAGTGAGATCTCTCCCACTGACGTATCATTTGGTCCGCCCGAAACAGGTTGGCCAGCGTGAATAACATCGCCAGTTGGTTATCGTTTTTCAGCAACCCCTTGTATCTGGCTTTCACGAAGCCGAACTGTCGCTTGATGATGCGAAATGGGTGCTCCACCTTGGCCCGGATGCTGGCTTTCATGTATTCGATGTTGATGGCCGTTTTGTTCTTGCGTGGATGCTGTTTCAAGGTTCTTACCTTGCCGGGGCGCTCGGCGATCAGCCAGTCCACATCCACCTCGGCCAGCTCCTCGCGCTGTGGCGCCCCTTGGTAGCCGGCATCGGCTGAGACAAATTGCTCCTCTCCATGCAGCAGATTACCCAGCTGATTGAGGTCATGCTCGTTGGCCGCGGTGGTGACTAGGCTGTGGGTCAGGCCACTCTTGGCATCGACACCAATGTGGGCCTTCATGCCAAAGTGCCACTGATTGCCTTTCTTGGTCTGATGCATCTGCGGATCGCGTTGCTGCTCTTTGTTCTTGGTCGAGCTGGGTGCCTCAATGATGGTGGCATCGACCAAGGTGCCTTGAGTCATCATGACGCCTGCTTCGGCCAGCCAGCGATTGATGGTCTTGAACAATTGGCGGGCCAGTTGATGCTGCTCCAGCAGGTGGCGGAAATTCATGATGGTGGTGCGGTCCGGCAAGGCGCTATCCAGGGATAACCGGGCAAACAGACGCATGGAGGCGATTTCGTACAGAGCATCTTCGATCGCGCCATCGCTCAGGTTGTACCAATGCTGCATGCAGTGAATGCGTAGCATGGTTTCCAGCGGATAAGGTCGCCGGCCATTACCAGCCTTGGGGTAAAACGGCTCGATGACTTCCACCATGTTTTGCCATGGCAGAATCTGCTCCATGCGGGACAAGAAAATCTCTTTTCTGGTCTGACGGCGCTTGCTGCTGA
Organism: Aeromonas media; assembly: GCF_020423125.1. Lineage (NCBI taxonomy): Bacteria > Pseudomonadati > Pseudomonadota > Gammaproteobacteria > Aeromonadales > Aeromonadaceae > Aeromonas > Aeromonas media. The sequence goes on along the minus strand of NZ_CP075564.1, from coordinate 2,362,973 downwards.
ATTCACTGTCGGCGAAGGTAAGCTGATGACTCATGATGAACCCTGTTCCATGGCTCCAGATGACAAACATGATCTCATATCAGGGACTTGTTCGCACCTTCCCTAGGTATTCGAGCTCAGCTCTGTATTCTTCCAATCGACCCTGAAAATGTGTGGTCATGGCTCGGCACCGGCACCCAAACGGAAAATGAATAGGGCAGACTAGCAAAAGCGCGGGGCTCGCCCAAGCACCGGGATCACAGCTTGGCGCCGACTGCTCTCTTTATGACCATCTGGTGAGGGAAAATCCGCCCTGGTGCACAGCTTGCGGCCGGGCAACTGGGCGCCGCCTGGGGGCTGTGCTCTAATAAGCTCCCTCTTTGGCGGTAGTGCTGCCGCCCTGAACATCGACAACGAGGCGGCGGCCCGGGCCGCGCCAATGGAGCCACAGATGCAGATCACCAGATTGAACCGCTTTATCGGATTGGGGGTGGCGGGCAACTTCGCCGGCCATCTGGAGCAGGCAGGGGAGGCGGCAGATTTCGTCGCCGTCAAGGTCGCGGACAAGGTTGCCCCCAAGGCGCTGTTCCCCTTCTATGTGCCGGATCATCCGGGCCAGCTCGGCGTCTTCCCATTGAGCGGTGAGGCCATCTTCCTGCCAGAGGCGGCGGTGAGCGGTGACGAGAAGGTGCAAATCGAACCCGAGGTGGCGCTCTGGTGCGAGCTGGAGTACGCAGGGGAGCAGGTGGTGGCCATCCATCCCAAGGCGTTCGGCGCCTACAACGACTGCTCCATCCGTCGCCCCAACGCCAAAAAGATCAGCGAGAAGAAGAACTGGGGGGAGGAGAGCAAGGGACTGGCCGCGAGCCTGCTGCCGCTATCCCACTTCGGCGCCGGGTGCGAGCTAGACGACTATCGCATCGCCTGCTACCTGGAACGGGATGGCGAGCTGCATCCCTATGGGGTTGACAGTGCGGCGGTGGATTACAGCTACTTCCATCGGCAGCTGCTCGACTGGGCCATCGACAAGTTCAACCATCAGCAGGATGAGGGCCCGGCCGAGCATATTCAGGGGCTGCTGGCCCAGGCGGGGCACCCGACCCATGCGCTCATCAGCATAGGGGCCACCCGCTACACCCCCTTCGGCGAGACCCACTTCCTCGCGCCTGGTGACACTTCCTGCGTGGTGGTCTACCCGGCCAGCCGTTACGGCGAAGCGGATATTCGCGAAGCCATTCGCAGCCGAACCTTTGGACCGGATGTCTCTGCCTTGCTCCAGGCGGTCAGGGTTCGCTGATCTCTTCCTTCCCCCGCGCCCGTGGGGGAAGGTTTGCCACCTCTTCCTCTTCGCCAGCTGCGGCGCCGAGCTGACATACCGTCATGAGTTGTTTTAACATTCAGCCTCTGTCGCACCCCTGCTAGAGACCCATGATGCTGGAGTTCAAAACGATCGGGTTGTTTCTGATCACCGCAGTGGCCGAGATCGTCGGCTGCTATCTGCCCTATCTGTGGCTGACCCAGGGGCGGAGCCCCTGGTTGCTGCTGCCCGCGGGTCTGAGTCTTGCCCTCTTTGCCTGGTTGCTCTCCCTGCATCCGACCGCCGCCGGCCGTGTCTATGCCGCCTATGGGGGCGTCTATATCTTCGTGGCCATCCTCTGGCTCTGGGCGGTGGATGGCATCAGACCCACGCTGTGGGACTGGCTCGGCTCCGGGGTCGCCCTGACGGGCATGGCCATCATCATGTTTGCCCCCAGATCCGCATAGGGCGGCGCTGGGGCACACCGAAGATCAGGAGGGTTACCATGGTGGTGATCAGAGCGTGCAGGGAGCAGGATCTGGCGGGTTTGCTCGGCCTTTACGCCGAGCTCAGGCCCCGGGATCCCGTGCTGACGCCATCGGTGGCGAGGGCGGCGCTCAGGCAGCTGCTGGCCGAGCCCGGGGTGCGGATCCTGGTGGCCGAGGTGGAGGGTCAGCTGGCCGCCACCTGCCAGCATCTGGTGTTCGGGGTGACGGGGCGCTCCCCCCTGGATGGTCAGGGCAAGCCCTATCCCCTGCTGCACATGGCCTTGGCCGCCGAATAAGGGCGCCAGAGCATAAAAAACCGCCCGAAGTGGGCGGTTTTTTTGTGTCAGGTCGGCAGGGGGTTGCCTCACTCCTCGCTGGAGTTGTCCTGATAGTCGTCCCGCTGGGCCTTGGGCAGGCGGCGCATGGGGGTGAAGCCGATGTCTTCCCCCACGACCTCGCGCTTGCGAGCCGGGGCCGGCTTCTTGGGGCCGTCCCCTTTGGCCTTGCCTTTGGCCGCGTCAGGCTTGCCCTTGGCATTGTTGCTCTTGGCGTTGGCATGGCCACGGGCACGGGGCGGGTTTTGCACCGGCTTGCTGCCTGGCAGGGTCTGGCGGCTCGGTTTGCCGCTCGGCTCGTACCCTTCCATGATCTCCACGGTCAGGGATTGGCCGATCAGGGCCTCGATATCCTTGAGCTGGCCCAGCTCGTCCTGGCTCACCAGGGAGATGGCTTCGCCACCACGGCCGGCGCGGCCGGTGCGGCCGATGCGGTGGATGTAATCCTCCGCCATCTGGGGCAGCTCGAAGTTGATCACGTGGGGCAGCTGATCGATGTCCAGGCCTCTGGCGGCGATGTCGGTGGCGACCAGCACCCGCACCTTGCCCTCGCGGAAATCGGCCAGCGCCCGGTTGCGGGCACCCTGGCTCTTGTCGCCATGAATGGCGACCGTATTGAGGCCATCCTTTTGCATCTGCTGGGCGAGGCGGTCGGCGATCTGCTTGGTACGCACGAACACCAGCACCCGCTGCCAGTTGCCACGGCCGATCATGTGGGAGAGCATCTCGCGACGGCGTTCCCGGTCGACCTGGATGACGCACTGGGTCACCTGATCGGCGGCGGTGTTGCTGGGATCCACCTCGATCAGGGTGGGGTCATTGAGCAGATCGTCCGCCAGCGCCTTGATGTCGTTTGAGAAGGTGGCGGAGAACAGCAGCGTCTGACGCTCTTCCGGCAGCGCATTCATGATGCGGCGAATGTCGGTGATGAAGCCCATGTCGAGCATGCGATCCGCTTCATCCAGCACCAGCACTTCCAGGGCGCTCAGGGTGAGTGCCCCCTGGGTCAGCAGATCCAGCAGGCGGCCCGGGGTGGCGACCAGGATGTCGACCCCGAGCTTGATGGCGTCCAGGTTCGGCTTGATGCTGACGCCGCCGTAGGCGATCAGGGTACGGAACGGCAGATGATGGGCGTACTTGATGATGCTCTCGCCCACCTGGGCGGCGAGCTCCCGGGTCGGGGTCAGCACCAGGGCGCGAACCTGACGGCGACCGCCACGGCCGTGGTTGGCCAGCAGACGGTGCAACATGGGCAGGGTGAAACCGGCCGTCTTGCCTGTCCCTGTCTGGGCACCGCCCAGCACGTCCTGACCGGCCAGAATGGCCGGGATGGCTTGCTGCTGGATGGGGGTGGGCTGTTCGTAACCCAGCTCCTTGACGGCCCGCAGGATGTGCGGTGACAGACCCAGTTCATTGAATGACATGTTCGAGAGAAACTCCGAGCCTTGGGCTCAACGGGTGACGGCAGCCTTGGCCCGTCACGACATGGAAGAAGGTGGGTAGCGGGTCAGGACACGGCCTGATCCCTTCAGGCCCGTCCCGCGGGCGCTACGACACGAAAAAGATAATGGGCGCGTAATATAGCAGAAGTGACGAGGACACGCAGTAACGGCGTCACGAATGAGGACCCGGAACACCGAGGGGCGGCCAACTGATGGGAGAGGGGCCACGCCAGCCTGTCGCACGGGGTGCCCCGCTCACAGCTGCGCCTGGATGGCCCCCGCCAGATCCTCGGGCTTGGTCTGGGGGGCGAAGCGGTCCACCACCCGGCCCTCGCGGTCGATCAGAAACTTGGTGAAGTTCCACTTGATGGCCTCGCTGCCGAGCAGCCCGGGCTTTTGCTGCTTGAGCCAGCGATAGAAGGGGTGAGCCTGCTCGCCGTTGACCTCGCACTTGGTCATCAGGGGGAAGCTCACCGGGTAATCCACCTGGCAGAAGCGGGCTATCTCCTCGGCATCCCCGGGCTCCTGGTGGCCGAACTGATCGCAGGGAAAGCCCAGGATCACCAGTCCCGCCGGGCCAAACTGGCGATGAAGGGCCTCCAGCCCGGTATATTGGGGGGTGAAGCCGCAGCGGCTGGCCACGTTGACCACTAGCAGGACCTTCCCTTGCAGGGTGTCTCTCGGGAACTCGCTGCCATCGAGTCGTTGCAGGGGAATTGGGGGCAAGGGCATGGGGTTCTCCTGGGCCGTGGATGCAAGGGGAAGGCCCGTGTCGGGCGTTGCTTGCACGTTAACGGGCCCGGAGCGGCGGGGCAAGGGGAAACCACGACTGATCCTATTGATGGCGGGACTTCTCAAGAGAAGCAATCCGGTTTGTGCCAACAGGGGGAAGTCGCTACAAAGCGCACTCTCTCCACTCGCTGCGAGTCAATCTTGGACTATCAAGCCGTCATGGATGCCATTTACACCCGGGGATGGGTGATTGTGGATGATTTCTTAACCACCGCCGAGGTGGATGCCTTGCGGGCCTGCCTGCCCGATGAGTGGCAACCTGCGGGGATAGGGCGGGAGGGGCTGCATCAGGGCAACCCGGAAATCCGCCGGGATCAGATCCACTGGCTGGATCCTGATCAGGGCGCCCCCGTGGCCGACTATCTGGCCCGCATGGAGTCCCTGCGTCTGGCGGCCAATCGCAACCTGATGCTGGGGCTGTTCGACTACGAGGCCCACTTCGCCCGCTACCGCCGCGGTGATTTCTATGCGACTCATCGCGACGCCTTTGCCGGGCGATCCAACCGCCGTCTCACCTCGGTGTTCTACTTGAACAACGGCTGGCAACCCCAGGCGGGGGGCGTGCTGCGGGTCTATGACAACGACGAGCAGTTTCTGATGGATGTCTCCCCCAAGGGGGGGCGCTTGGTGCTCTTCCTGTCGGAGGAGTTTCCCCACGAGGTGCTGCCCGCGAGCGAGGAGCGCTACAGCATCGCCGGCTGGTTTCGGGTCAATGGCAATGGCGCCGGTCGGGTCGATCCCCCTCGCTGAGTCCGTTTCGTCCCGTTTTTGACACAGGCGCCGCTTTTTACGGGCCAGTATGGGGGGATGGCGTCCCCATCGGCTGACAAGGCTTCCTCTCCCTTGCTACACTGGCCGCACTTATGTTTGTATCTGGCTTCGCCCGTTGTTTCGTGCGCAGGTCGCGCGGCCGGATTTTCCCCGGCCATGACGAAGCCGCTTCTCCCAAGGGATCACATCTAATGAAGAACATGCATGTCTTGCTGCTGTGCGGCGGCGGTGGCGCCGAGCACGAAGTCTCTCTGCGCAGTGCCAATTTCCTCGAACAACAGCTCGGTCTTTTGCCTGGGGTCGAAGTGACCCGGGTCGAGATGTTCGCCGACCGCTGGCTCAGTGCCGACGGCCGCGAGTGCAAGCTGGGGCTGGACAAGCTGCTCTCCTTTGATAGCGTGGCCCGTCCGGTGGACTACGTGGTGCCCTGCATCCACGGCTATCCGGGTGAGACCGGCGATCTGCAATCCTTCCTCGAGCTGGCGGGCCTGCCCTATCTGGGGTGTGATGCCGAGGCGAGCAAGATCTGCTTCAACAAGATCAGCACCAAGCTGTGGCTCTCCGCCATCGGCATCCCCAACACCCCTTATCTGTTTTTGACCGAGCAGGGCGACGCGGCGCTCGCCGAGGCGAGAGCCGCGCTGGCCAAGTGGGGCAAGGTGTTTATCAAGGCGGCCTCGCAAGGGTCATCCGTGGGCTGCTACTCCGCCAGCAACGAGGCCGAGCTGGTGCAGGGGATCAAGGACGCCTTCGGTTACTCCGAGCAGGTGCTGATCGAGAAGGCGGTCAAGCCCCGCGAGCTGGAAGTGGCTGTCTACCAGTACGGTGACGAGCTGGTGGCCACCTATCCCGGGGAGATCTGCGTGCCTCAGGACAAGTTCTACACCTATGAGGAGAAGTACAGCAGCGCCAGCCACACCGAGACCGCGCTCAAGGCCGAAGGCCTGACCCAGGCTCAGTCTGACGCCATCCATGCCTACTCCCTCAAGGCTTTCCGCCAGCTGAAGTTGACCCATCTGTCACGCATCGACTTCTTCCTGACCGAGGATGGCGAGATACTGCTCAACGAGATCAACACCTTCCCGGGCATGACCTCCATCTCCATGTTCCCGAAACTCTTGGAGCATCATGGCCACAGCTTCGCGGCCTTCCTCGAGCAGAATCTGCGCCCCGTCTGAGGGTGCCGACAAGGCATGTCAACAAGCGAGGGGCCCAAGGGCCCCTCTGTCGTTTCTGCGGCGTTGCATGACCCTCAGGGCTGCTGGCAATCCCCGGGGAATGGAGTGAACAGCCAGATGTGCGCCCCTTGCGGATCGGCGATGAGCGCCATGCGCCCGACGGTGGGGATGTCCATTGCGGGCACCACCAGGCTGCCGCCATGCCGGGTCACTTTGGCCAGCCTGGCATCGACGTCATCCACCGCTATGTAGGTCGCCCAGTGGGGCGGCACGCCAGCCATCTGGGGGTTGTCCCGGGTGGACTGTACTCCGGCCACCGGTCGGCCATTGACCACCAGCATGGGGTAGTTGCCTCCCTCCATCTCCATGAGCTGGCTCTCCCAGCCGAGCACTTCGGCGTAGAAGCGGATCCCGGCCTCGCCATCCGGCACATAGAGCTCGTGCCAGGTAAAGGTGGATCCTTCGGCCAGGGCGTGCTCCCTGGCCATGTCTGGTTCTGCCATTTTGTCCTCCTTGTCCCATCGGCCTTCCCGTGCGTGGGATGATGGGATGAGGACCAAGTATAGAGCGGTGCGTTGGTCTCTGCGCCTGGCTGGGCAGAGGCCGCGCACCTTGCTCCCGGCAGACCCGCTCGCTACAATCTGCCCCTTTTTTCCCGCAGACCCTGTCGCTGAGCCGCGCCCCATGAAGCCCATTCCCGATCATGCCGTCAATCGCCTGCGCATCTGGCGCAAGAGCATCTCAACCCGTCCCTTTCTCGCCCGTGGCGGCAGCGTGCCCCGCTGCGAGGCCTGCCAGCTGCGTCATGCTTGGTGTGCCTGCGAGTGGCGCCCCGAGCTCAAGGCCGAGGCGGGCTTCTGCCTGCTGATGTATGACAGCGAGCCCATGAAGCCGTCCAATACCGGCCGTCTCATCGCCGACGTCTTGCCCCAGACCACCTGGGCCTTTCTCTGGAAGCGCACCCAGCCTCATCCCGAGTTGCTGGCCCTGCTGGCGGATCCCGTCTGGCAGCCCTATGTGGTGTTTCCCGCCTGCGAGAAGAGCCCGGCCCGGGTGACCGAGCAGGTGGCCCTGGCCCCTGGCAAGAAGCCGCTCTTCATCCTGCTGGACGGCACCTGGCCCGAGGCGCGCAAGATGTTCAACATGAGCCCCTATCTGGATGGTTTCCCCGTGCTGTCGGTGCGGCCGGATACACTCTCCACCTATGGCATGCGAGTCGCTCACTGTGATGAGCACCTCTGCACCGCCGAGGTGGCGGCCTGCGTGCTGGAGGTGGCCGGGGAGCTGCAGGCAGGGCAGGCGTTGCAGCACTGGTTCAATCTGTTCAGCAGCCGTTATATGGCGGGCCGAGTCAGCCGGGCCCCGGGCGAGGACGAGACCCCGCTGTTGCAGGCCCTGGAGACGATCAAGGGGGAGGTTGCCGAGTCTGACGCTGAGCGGGGCGAGGCAGCGCTGGCTTAACCCTGTTCAGCAGCCGCTATATGGCGGGCCGGGTGAGCCGGGCCCCGGGCGAGGACGAAAACTCGCTGTTGCAGGCTCTTGATGCGATCAAGGGGGGAGGGCGCTGGACTGGCTGACCCTCTCCTGCAGGGATCGGACGCTGCCTGAGCTACCGGGGCGACTGATGAAAATCAGGAATCAATTGGCTGCCATTGTTTCGTTAGCCTCATGAGCCCGCCCCCGTTAGGATAGCGACCTGCATTGTGCTCAAACAGGACACCCGGGATTGCCGCAGGTGGCCGCATCAGACGAGGTTTATGGATGGAACTGGAACTGCTCACCCTGGTTGCCCTGTTCGGGGTCGCCCTCATCGCCGGCTTTATCGACGCCATCGCCGGAGGCGGCGGCCTGCTGACGGTGCCGGCCCTGCTCGCCACCGGCATGCCGCCCGCCCTGGTGCTCGGCACCAACAAGTTGCAGAGCAGTTTCGGCTCCTTCTCCGCCACCTGGTTCTATGCCCGCCGTGGGCTGCTGGAGTGGGGCATCATCTGGCCGGCAGTCATCTGCACCTTCATCGGGGCTGCCCTCGGCACCCTGGCGGTGCAGACCATAGACGCCGCCATCCTGGAGCGGCTGCTGCCCTTCCTGCTGGTGGCGTTCGCCTGTTACTTCTACTTCTCACCCAGGGTGAGCGATGCGGAGAGTCAGCGCCGCCTCACCCCCATGATGTTCGCCCTGCTGGTGGGGGGCGGTGTCGGCTTCTATGATGGCTTCTTCGGTCCCGGCACCGGGTCCTTCTTTGCCATCGGCTTCGTGGCGCTGGCGGGCTTTGGCATGGCGCGGGCCACGGCCCACACCAAGTTGCTCAACTTCACCTCCAATATCGCCTCCCTGCTGTTCTTCGCCCTCGGTGGCAAGGTGGTGTGGAGCGTCGGTTTTTGCATGGCGCTGGGTCAGTTCATCGGGGCCCGCTTCGGTTCCAAGCTGGTGCTCAAGAAAGGGGTCAAGCTCATCAAGCCGCTGCTGGTGACCGTCTCCCTGGTGATGTCCGCCAAGCTGGTGTGGAGTCAGTACCCCGAGCTGTTCAGCTGGCTGGTCTGAGTCAGCTCTAGCCTTGGCTCACCCGGGCGAAGTGGGCCCGGATCTCCTCGACCAACCGCTGGATGCGCGCCCGTTTCAGGCTGCTTGGGCGATAGACCAGGTGCAGTGGGCGCGCCAGCCCCGGCAGGGCGCGCGCCCGTTTCCCCTGATCTCCCACCAGGGCCAGCAGACCGGCCGGCAACAGCACGGGGCCTATGCCAGCCTTGGCCAGCTCGATCAGCGCCAGGTAGGAGTCGAGCTCCATGGCTGGCACCAGCCCGAGCGCGGCCAGGGGATCCCGCAGATAGCGATTGGAGGGGTTATCCAGATCCATGGTGAGTATCTTGCGCACCTTCTCCTGCGCCAATAATTCCTCATTCACCTCTGCCTCGCTCAGCTTGCCAGTCAATGTTGCTTGCAAGGCGATCTGATGATCCGGCTGCACCACCTCATCCCCATCGTCCCCCACCAGATAGAAGGGCTCTTCCAGCAGCAGCTCGGCGCACAGGCCGTGACCGGGGGGCAGGCGACCGGCACAGATGCCGAGCAGGGCGTCCCCCCCGCGTACCCGCGTCAGGATCACCGGCGTATGGTGAGTGGAGAGGGCAAGGTGGGGATCCCGGCCCAGGTAGTCGTGCATGAAGCGGGCGAGGTAGCCCGCCAGCAGGGTTTCGGAGCAGGCGACAGGCAAGGGAGTCTTGTCGGTGAGGGTCTGGCTGTCCGCCAGCACCCCCTTCATCTCCGCGAGGCTCGGGGCTACCCGGGCGAGCAGCTCCCGGGCCTGGGGGGTGAGCCGGATCTGGCGGCCATCCGGCTCGATGAGCCGCTTGCCAAGGCGCTGCTCCAGCTGGGTGATGCGTTTGCTCACCGCCGACTGGCTGATATAGAGGCGGCTCGCGACCTTGGCCATGGTGCCCTCGCTCGCCAGCAGGCAGAGTGTCTCCAGCCCTTCCAGTAACATCGTCTCTCCGGTCATCCTCTGTAGGGAGCCGTTACCTTAGGGGCTGGTGGCATCAGGGGCAAGTACCGTTTGCAGCCCTCGATAACGGCCAGCGCCACGTCTTGACGGGCGGGGCGAAGATCACCAGGTTGCCGATGAGGCTCACCACCACCCCCATGATGGAGACCGTCTGCCAGACGAAACCCTCATACAGGGTGGAGAGGCTGAGCGCTACCAGGGGAAACAGCACGGTGGCATAGGCGGCCTTGCTGGCGCCGATGCGCCCCACCAGGGTGAGGTAGGCGGTGAAGGCGATGACGGAGCCGAAGATGGCCAGATAGACCATGGCCGCGAGGTAGCGGGGCTCGGTCGGCAGGGTCAGCGACTGACCGAGCACCATGACCCAGCCCAGCAGCAGCGCCACCCCGTACACCATGCCCCAGGGCACCATCTGCAACACCTGGTAACCCTGACGCTGACCACGGGCGGAGACAAGGTTCCCGAGAGAGAAGCAGAGGGTGCCGCCGCAGGCGAATAGCAGCCCCTTCCAGCCGTTTGCACCCAGTTGCGCATCTGCAAGCACGGGCCAGAACAGCAGCAGGGTACCAAATAGGCCCAGCAGTGACCCCTGCAACCAGCGCAGGCCGGGGCGTTTGCCCTCGAACAGCCAGAGGTTGAGGCCGTTGAAGATGCTGGCGCTGGCGAAGATCACCGCCGACAGACCGCTCGGTATATAGAGGGTGGCGTGATAGAAGCAGAGAAAGTTGGTGGAGAAGAGCAGGGCGCCGAGCAGGGCCGCATAACGCTGACCCGCCCAGGGTAGGCGAGGGAACCTGCCGCTCACCGTGAGCAGGGCAAACAGCGCCAGCGCCGCCAGGGCGAAGCGATAGAGCACCGAGACCTCGATGGGAATGGGGCCGAGCTGCCAGGCGATGGCGATCCAGGTACTGCCCCAGATGAGGACGGTGGAAACATACAGCAGGAGATTCATGAGCGGATCCGATGAAAAGGAGAGTGACATGGGGATCAGCATGGATCGGACGGCGTGAGCTGGCTTGCACCATCTTGCGGTTTTTTGTGGCCGGCAGCAGCGCTTGGCGAGCCGCCGCGATAAGATGACGGCACGGGAACAAGGATGGGGCAGACAGGTGCAGCAGAGACGACAGGCGGGGGTGTTTGATGCCCTGGTCAGCACGGGGGCGCGGCTGGAGGACTCCTGCTGGCTGGAGCCCGGGCTCGGGGTGGCCAGCTGGCGCAACCGCTACGATCAGACCCGCTACCACAAGCCGGGTCACCACACCATCAGCGTCTATCTGCAGGGGGGCGAGCAGACCGAGCGCCTCGACGGTCCCGGCGGCCATGGCGGTACCGGCAAGGTGTGCATCATGCCCGATCACCACAGATCCGAATGGCTGGTACGCGAGGAGTTTCGCTTCTTCCACCTCTACTTCACTCCCGCCCACTTCACCCGCATCGCCGAGCAGGTGTGCGACAAGGAGGGGCGCCACCTGGTGTTGCAGGACAAGACCTTCATCGAGGATCCCCAGGCCGCGGCCCTGGTGCAGGCACAGCTGATGAAGCTGGACTGGCAGCACGGGGTCGATCGCATGGCGCTCTCCCACGGCGCCTGGATGCTGATGTTGCACGCCTACCGTCACCATACCCGGGAGGCGCCCAGCCTGCCGGAGGTGCGGGGCGGCCTGGCGCCCGTCGTTGTCCGGCGGGTGCAGGAGTACCTGCTGTCTCACCTGGCGGACTCCGTGACCTTGAGCGATCTTGCCCGGGAGGCTGGCCTGAGCGAATACCATTTTGCCCGCATGTTCGGCCAGAGCCTGGGCTGCCCGCCCCATCGTTACCTGCTGGGGCTCAGGCTCCAGCGGGCCAAGCAGCTGCTGGCAGGAAGCGATCCCCTGGCCAGCATTGCCGCCCAGTGCGGCTTCTCCTCCCAGGCCCACTTTGGCAATCGTTTTCGGGAGGCCTTTGGCCTGAGCCCGGGGCAGTGGCGCGCACAATTGTCATTCTCCTGTCACAGATAACGCTGAGACTCTGGGTAAAAGAGGTGTACCCTCTGCCTCTTACCCACAAAAAGGAATGCCCATTGAATCATCGCAAACGTCAGACCCGCACCCGCCACCTCTGGTTCAGCCACTGGAATGCTCCGCAAGACCGCCTCTCTGTTCCCACCCCACCCGAACCCGCAGTGCCTCACAGTTCCCGCTGAAAACCCCAAGACCCGATAGGATTTTTCCGGCAACTTTGCCACTATTGCGCCATCAGGATGGACTGGATATGGCCGCATGTTTCTGGAACGCATTGAAGTCAAAGGTTTTCGCGGGATAAATCGGCTCTCGCTCGGGCTGGATCACACCACGGTTCTCATCGGTGAGAACGCCTGGGGCAAGTCCAGCCTGCTGCGTGCCCTCTGGTGCCTGCTGGGGGATGCCGAACCCTATCAATTCAGTCGCGATGATTTCCATCAGCCCGAAGATCCCGAGCTGAGCCCGTCGCGCACCCTGCAACTGGTGCTCACCTTCAGCGAGTACCGCCCCCAGATGTGCCAACACTCCCGCCGATTGGCGCGCCTGGGTTCGGCCTGGATCCCCCACAAGGACAAGTTCCACCGGGTGCACTATCGCGCCAGCGCCGAACTGCAGGACGACGGCAGCGTGCAGAGCACCCATGACTTTCTCGATGGCATTGGCAAGAGCCTGGCCATCGACAACAACGAAGAGCTGGTACGGCTGCTCATCACCATGAACCCGGTGTTCCGGCTGCGGGATGCCCGTACAGCTCGCGACGGCATAGAGCGGCTGCCCTGGGACGATCTCTCCGAGCAGCGACTCGGGGAGCTCGCCGGCAAGCTGACCGATGAGCCCCAGCGCATCGGCGAACCCGAGCTGAAAGAGGCGCTGCAGGCGGTACAGCAGTTGATGGAGCACTACTTCAGCGCCCTGGCCCCCATCAAGCACAAGCCGCGCAGCCAGCGGGAGATAGTCAATCGCCCCATGACCCTGCGCAATCCCGGCAACTTGCAGGTGCTGCTGCGCAATGCCGATAACCGGGCCCTGCAACTGGCCATGGCGGGCATGGCCGCCATGCTGCTCCATGCCCGCGGCAACCGCGAGTTGGAGGAGGGGGCCAGGCCCATCCTGATGCTGGAAGATCCCGAGAGTCGCCTGCACCCCACCATGCTGGCACTGGCCTGGGGCCTGCTCGAGCAGTTGCCCGGTCAGAAGCTGCTCACCACCAACTCGGGGGATCTGCTCTCTTCCCTGCCACTCAATCAGGTGCGCCGCCTGGTGCGCCGCCAGCATGACATCCTCTGCCACCAGTTGGGGGGGGAACGTTACAGCAGCGATGACCTGCGCAAAATCGCCTTCCACGTGCGCATCAACAGACCCATGTCGATGTTTGCCCGTTGCTGGTTGCTGGTGGAGGGGGAGACAGAGATCTGGCTGCTTTCCGAGCTCGCCCAGATCTGTGGCTACAGCCTGCGGGCGGAGGGGGTGCGCATCATCGAGTTTGCCCAGTGCGGTCAGGCCCCTCTCATCAAAGTGGCCCGCGACTTCGGCATCGAGTGGCACCTGCTCACCGACGGTGACGAGGCGGGCGCCAAGTACGCGAGCTCGGCTCGTTCCCTGCTCAAGGGGGAGCGTGAACGGGACCGGCTGACCCAGCTGCCCTCGGCGGACATAGAGCACTACCTCTACCAGAACGGATTCGAGGCGGTGTTTCGGCGCGAGGCGGGTGTCGGTGGGCGCTCCACCCTCAACGCCGGGCGCATCATCTCCAAGGCCATTCATCACCGCAGCAAGCCCGGCATGGCGCTGGCCGTGGTGGAGGAGGCGGAGCGCCTTGGCAGCGAACACATTCCCCCCATGCTCAAGCAGATGTTCGCGCGAGTGGTCGCCCTGGCCCGCGGCCAGAGCTAGTCTCGCAGGCGTTGGGAATAGGGGCGGGTTTGGGTATACTCGCCCCTCGTTTTTTGTTGCCGGGGCCTCTTGGTCCTGTCCTCTGTTTGCTGCCGGAGACCCTATGTTCGTCCAACTTCCTTTTTGGCTCTTTTCCCTGACCGGCCTGATGGCCCTGGGGGCCTTGATCGCGCTCGGGATCGTCTTGTGGCGTGGGGATCTCTGCCCGGGCCAGCGCTCGCGGATCACCCATCAGCTCTTCTCCATCTGGGTGATCACCGGCCTCTCCCTGATGCTGGGAATTGAAGCCGGGGTGACCGGCTGGCTTCCCTGGTGTGGGGGCGCCGCCCTGATCCTGGGGATAGTGCTCTCCCTGGCCCAGTCCCGCCTCGAGGGCAAGCGTGCCATTCCCGCCACCCTGCTGTGGTTGCCCGCCATGCCGCTCGCTCTCTATGGCCTGGGTCTGCTGCAGATCCAGGGCTGGCTGAATGGTGTGCTGCAGATGGTGCTGCTGGGCTCGGCCTTCGCCCACCTGATGCTGCTGCGTGCCCGCCACCGCCTGCAGGCATTCAACCTGCTGCTGCCGCTGGCGGGGCTGTTGGCCGCCATGCTGAGCCTGATCTGGCTGGCGGTGCTGGTGAGCGGGCAGGACAATGGCGCCGGGCTCGATGCCCTGATCCCCGGGGTGCTGACCCAGGCGGGCTTGCTCATTGCCGCCCTGCTGCTCTGGTTCAGCCCTCTCTACCGGCAGCAGGAGACGGCCCCCGTGGTGTTGTCCGTGACCCTGTGCGGTCTCATCATCGCCCAGATAGCGGCGACCAGCGTGCTGCACCAGCTGGCCTGAGTCGCACAGTGGCAAGCCAGGGAGTAAGCCCGCGTCTGTGTAGACGCGGGCTTTTTCATACATAGAGAGGGGTATGTGGCACGCCGGAGCCGGTAGCGCAGCCTGGCAGGCGAGGGCCTTGAGTGGCAAGGTCGGCACCTAGTTGACTGAAAAAACTACGGTTTGTTGCAAAAGAACACAACATGTGATGGTTTAATCCCCTGGTAAACTTTTTTTAGGATAATTACTTGCAATCTCAGCGTTGGAGCCTATTATTGGCGACCTCAGACGCGGGGTGGAGCAGCTCGGTAGCTCGTCGGGCTCATAACCCGAAGGTCGTCGGTTCAAATCCGGCCCCCGCAACCATCTGAGTGTCGACATCGACGACAACCTTAGGGTGATAGCTGATGAAGACGATTCGAACTGGCTAGTGCTCGGTCACTTCGGAAAAATACGGACGCGGGGTGGAGCAGCTCGGTAGCTCGTCGGGCTCATAACCCGAAGGTCGTCAGTTCAAATCTGGCCCCCGCAACCAACTATTTGTGCTCATGGCAAGGCTGATGCCAAGCGGTGAACGTAAAGGCAGCACACTACTTCTGCTCGGTAGTGCGCGGTGATGAAAGCAGTACAATTCGGACGCGGGGTGGAGCAGCTCGGTAGCTCGTCGGGCTCATAACCCGAAGGTCGTCAGTTCAAATCTGGCCCCCGCAACCAACTATTTGTGTTCATGGCAAGGCTGATGCCAAGCGGTGAACGTAAAGACAGCAAACTACCTCTGCTCGGTAGTGCGCGGTGATAAAGGCAGTACAATTCGGACGCGGGGTGGAGCAGCTCGGTAGCTCGTCGGGCTCATAACCCGAAGGTCGTCAGTTCAAATCTGGCCCCCGCAACCAACTATTTGTGTTCATGGCAAGGCTGATGCCAAGCGGTGAACGTAAAGACAGCAAACTACCTCTGCTCGGTAGTGCGCGGTGATAAAGGCAGTACAATTCGGACGCGGGGTGGAGCAGCTCGGTAGCTCGTCGGGCTCATAACCCGAAGGTCGTCAGTTCAAATCTGGCCCCCGCAACCAACTATTTGTGTTCATGGCAAGGCTGATGCCAAGCGGTGAACGTAAAGACAGCAAACTACCTCTGCTCGGTAGTGCGCGGTGATAAAGGCAGTACAATTCGGACGCGGGGTGGAGCAGCTCGGTAGCTCGTCGGGCTCATAACCCGAAGGTCGTCAGTTCAAATCTGGCCCCCGCAACCAACTATTTGTGTTCATGGCAAGGCTGATGCCAAGCGGTGAACGTAAAGACAGCAAACTACCTCTGCTCGGTAGTGCGCGGTGATAAAGGCAGTACAATTCGGACGCGGGGTGGAGCAGCTCGGTAGCTCGTCGGGCTCATAACCCGAAGGTCGTCAGTTCAAATCTGGCCCCCGCAACCAACTATTTGTGTTCATGGCAAGGCTGATGCCAAGCGGTGAACGTAAAGACAGCAAACTACCTCTGCTCGGTAGTGCGCGGTGATAAAGGCAGTACAATTCGGACGCGGGGTGGAGCAGCTCGGTAGCTCGTCGGGCTCATAACCCGAAGGTCGTCGGTTCAAATCCGGCCCCCGCAACCAACTTGTCATCTATTCCTCTCTTTATATCCATCTCGACTCCCTCGTATATCACCCTGATCCAGCACATTAATTTATGTGGTGGCGATCCTTTGTCCCATTTGTTCGGTATCATTCTGGCTTCTGTTCATGGATGAGGCCTCTCCCTGTGATGCACGCTTTCAACTACCTTCCTCCCAAGATAACCATGCAGACCACCACCCTGAATGAGGTGATGGCGAGCAACATTCCCGTCAAACTGCTGCTGGTAGCCGAGACCGGGCGCGATGCCCTGCTGGCGCAGCCGGCCTTCGCCGGGGTGGCGTCCCAGATAGCCCTGGGTCTGCCGGCCCCTTACCGGCTGGCGGATGGTCAGGGTCTGCAACTGGTGCTCTTCGTGGACTCGGCGCCCGTTGTGGATCACCGGCTCTACAAGCAGATCCGCACCTGGACAGCCCCCCTCGCGGGCCTCAAGGTGGCGCAGCTGGCGCTGCACCTGGAGGGCTTCGATGAGGCGCCCCGGGCGCTGCTGGCCGAGCTGGTGCTCGCCACCCTGCTGGCGGCCGATGTGCCGCTGCCCACCCAGAAGCGCGCTGACGAGGCGCCCATCGGCTATCAGAGTCTGACCCTGTCTCCCCCCTGCGTCCTTGATCTGGCCCGCATCGAGGCCGAGGCGCAGGGCAACGGGCTGGCCCGTCACCTGGCCGTCCTGCCTGCCTCAGAACTCAATGCCGGCAGTTACCGTGCCTTCGCGCGGCAGCTGGCGCAACAGGAGGGTTGGCAGTGGCAGGAGTTCGACGAGGCGGCCCTCGCCAAACTCGGTGCCGGCGCCTTCCTGGCGGTGGCCAGGGGCTCGGAGGACAACCAGGCTGCCATCGTCAGGCTCAGCTATTGCCCGGCCAATCCGGTGCGTCGCATCGCATTGGTGGGCAAGGGGATCTGCCACGACTCCGGGGGCTATAACCTGAAAGTGAGTGGCAGCATGTATGGCATGCACCTGGACATGGGGGGCAGTGCGGTGGCGCTCGGGACCCTGCATGCCATCAGCCGGGCCAAGTTGCCCGTTGAGGTACACTGCTGGCTCGCCATCGCCGAAAACCACATAGGCCCCAAAGCCTACCGACCGGGGGAGGTGGTGACCGCCCTCAATGGCACCACCATAGAGGTGGTGGACACGGACGCCGAGGGGCGCATGGTGCTGGCGGATGCTCTGGCGCTCGCGGCCCAAGGGGAGCCCGATCTGCTGATCGACTACGCAACCCTGACCGGTGCCTGCAAGCGGGCACTCGGCAGCCGCTACAGCGGCGCCTTCACCAATCGCCCCGACTGGTTTCCCGAGCTGATACGCCTGGGGCAGCAGAGCGGTGAACGGATCTGGCCCTTCCCGCTGGACGAGGATTTCGATGACAACCTCGATAGCGAGTGGGCCGATCTGTTACAGTGCGCGCCGGGTAGCTCGCCGGATCACATCGATGCGGCCCGCTTCCTCAGCCGCTTCGTGCCCGGGCAGACACCCTGGTTGCACCTCGACTTGAGCGGTTTTCGCAACAAGGGGGGCAACGGCGTGGTCAGCAGCGAAGTGACCGGGTTTGGTGTCAGGCTGTCGCTGACCCTGCTCGCCAGCCCGCTCGGGATGGCCGAGCCTGGCACCCAGGCAACGACATGAATCGCCAAGTACAACCGATAAGGACAAGCGTGAAACAAGCAAGCTATGACTGGGTGCTGTTCGATCTGGACGAGACCCTGCTCGATTTCCCGGTCGCCCAGGCACTGGAGCGCACCCTGCAGATCTATGGCGTGACGCCGACGCCCCCCAGGATGGCGGCCTATCACGAGCTGAACCACAGGCTGTGGCAGCAATACAATTCGGGTGAGATAAACGCCACCCGGCTGCAGCAGACCCGTTTTTCGATGTTTGCCGAGCAGGTGAACGTGGCGCCCATGGCGATGAATGATACCTTCCTGCAGCAGATCATCGCCCTGAGCGTGCCGCTGGAGGGGGTGGAGGAGACCCTGCTGGCCCTGAAGAGCCGGGTCAGGATGGGGATCATCACCAATGGTTTCAGCCTGCCCCAGCGCGGTCGTCTCGACAAGCTGGGCTGGAACGAGTGGTTCGAGCCCCTCGTTATCTCCGACGAGGTGCAAGTGACCAAGCCGGCCGCCGCCATCTTCCAGCACGCTCTGGATCTGATGGGACAACCGAGCCCGGCGCGGGTGCTGATGGTGGGGGACAACCCCAAGACCGACATCGCCGGTGCCGCCGCCCAGGGGCTGGCGACCTGCTGGTACAATCCCGCCCGCCAGCAGGGGCCCAGCGAGGCGACTCACGAGATCCATCACTTCGCCCACCTCTCTGACATAGTGCTGGGACGCTGAGCCAGGCCCTAGGCGACTTCGCAAAGACAAGAAAGGCAGCCCTCGGGCTGCCTTTTTCATCGGTGGCGTTCTCAACTGCCGAGGCGGCTGAGCAGCCAGGCCTCGAGCAGGGCGACGCCGGGAGCCAGCACAGCCTCGTCGAAGTCGAACTCCGGATGGTGGTGAGGCGCCGCCAGATTGGCCCCCAGAATGAGGTAGGCGGCCTCACCGCCATTTTGCTGTACTCGCTCGATGAGAAAACCGGCATCCTCGCTGGCGCCGAAGCGGCGAGTGTGGATGGTCTCAAGCTTGAGCGCCTCGGCCAGCGGCACTATCTCCTCGAGCAGGGCCGGGCTGTTCTCTATGCCGATGGCTTCCCCCTGTTTGCGAATGAGGTAGCTGGCCCCCTGCATCATGGCGGCCCCTTCCACTATCTGCTGCACCTGGCCGAACATGTAGTCGTTGAGAGCCGGGGTCGCGCCACGGGTCTCTCCCTGCAGTCGGGCGTGACCCGGGATCACGTTGCGACCGCTGCCCCCATTGAGCTGGCCTATGTTGATGCGGGTCATGCCGTCCCGGTGGCGGGCAATGCCGAGCATGGCGGTGGTGGCCATGCAGGCCGCCGCCAGGGCATTGCTGCCGGCGTTGGGCTCGAGCCCCGCGTGAGCGGCGCGCCCCATAAATTCCACGTCAAATTTTGTTGAACAGAGAAACTCGGTGGGATTGATCACCAGTTCGCCGCTGTTGGCGTGAATGCCGATGTGCAGCGCCAGCAGGGCATCCACGTCATCGAGCTGACCGCCCGCCGCCAGCGCCTTGCCGCCGCGGCATCCCTCCTCGGCAGGCTGGAAGAACAGCTTGATGCGGCCGTTCAAACCATCGGCCAGGGCCGCGATCCGCTCGGCCAGCACCAGCCCGATGGCGGTGTGGCCATCGTGGGCGCAGGCGTGCATCCAGCCCGGGTTGGCGGAGTGCCAACCCTCCTGGCAGGGTTGGTGTGCCGGCTCCCGGCTCTCTTCCACTTCTACCGCATCGATGTCGAAGCGAAAGCCCAGGGTAGGGCCGGGGCGGCCGCTGTCCCAGACGCCCATCACCCCGGTGATCTCGTCGATGCGGGCCAGCCAGTCGGGGTGGGCCCCCTGACGCAGGGCACGCTCCTTCTGGGCTGCGACGTCTATCTCCCGTCCCATGATGAGGTTGCTGGCCAGCAGCTTGTCACCCAGCATGACGGAAAAACCGAGTTCACAGAGGTGGTGGGCGATGAGGGCGCTGGTACGAAATTCACACCAGGCGGCTTCGGGGAGACGGTGAAGGTCACGGCGCCAGTGGCGCAGAGCATCCTGAGTCATGGTGATTCCTGCATGGCAAATCCAGCGGACATTGTGACGGGCAGGGGGGCAAGAGTAAATCCCGCAGAGACAGATGCGGCAAGGGGAGCACTGAGGCTCCCCTTGCAAGAACGGCGATCATGACGTTCAGGTCGTTAAATGCTCACTGATGGCCAATAACTCCTGACTGGCATCCTGTTCTTGCACAAGGCTTCAAAAAACCACCTTTGCGGGTGTTTTTGCGGCCTGGTGGCGCTATCAAGACGCAGGCCAAGCAGCTGCCTGACCGATTAACCGCCTTAGAGCTGTGCCAGCGAGGGCAGAGAGACGGCAACCAGAGTGAAAAACACGGTAAAAACGGCGGTAACAACGAACTCTTTCATTATTTTGTCTCCCTTGGCTGACTGATGATGAGACCAAGATACCACAATGACAGGGGATAACAATGAAAAATGTAATTATGTGGCAAAATAAGGCTTGCGGTGTCGTAGTGCTGTGTTTTTGTAATTTTGTGGCCGTTTTATCACCCGCCCAGAGGGTGATGGATTTCTATCTCATGATATTTATCATTATATTGTTTATATACAGTTACTTATTGTTTTTCGTTTGCGTTTTTTGATGGGTTTTGTACGAGGCTATTTTGGTGGTCATCAACTTTTGTGGCGAGAAATGGCAGGGTGATGCGCCTGAAAGTGTCGCCAGTGATGGGTTGGCTGGCTGGTGGCGCCATTTTCCTTATCCCATCATTTTTATCTGCCCGCCATGAGGTAAACCCAGTAGTGACGGTGCTTTATCGCCATCACCTCCCGGCATAATTTCAATTCACAGGGGAAAACAGGGTAAAACAGCAGGCATTCGGCAGGGAAAAGCCCCGCTGCCCCGCCCGCCGAGCCGCTCTTTTTGAGTGGGCGTCATGGTGGGAGAGGTGGGCTTTCATTCACAGATGCCCAGAGATAAGTACGCAGAGACGGACACCCAGGCAGGGGGCTCCTGTCAGAGGAGTAGGGGCAGGGCGAGGGGGCAGAGTCTGCTGGAGGGGGGAAACCTCAGTAGAGCGCGGCGAAACGAAAGAGAACGCCTGTATCGCCGTCTATCAGGCAGAAGCACAACAGGGCAAGCTGGCTCGTTACAGGTCGGGGAGGGCGGTTGCCTGTGTTTGCCGGGGCACTGATGCAGGCATAAAAAAACCCTCCGATGGAGGGTTTTTGTCACAACAACCTGTCTGAAGCGCGATGGCTTAGAACAGGGTGGTGGAGAGATCGTACAGCTCCTGATCGAACGGGCGCTTGAGGTTCTCGATGCAGTCGATGATGTCGTGGTGCACCATCTCGTTGCCCTGGATCCCGACGCAGCGGCCACCCTGACCGGCCAGCAGTTGCTCGACGGCAAAGGCACCCATGCGGCTGGACATGATGCGATCTCGGGCGGTCGGCGAGCCGCCACGCTGGATGTGACCCAGTATGGTGGCGCGGGTTTCGCGGCCTGTCATGGCTTCGATGTCTTTGGCCAGGGCATTGACGTCGGTGACGTGCTCACAGATGGTGATGATGGCGTGCTTCTTGCCTTTGGCTTCACCTTCCTTGATCTGTTGCAGCAGCTTCTCTTTGTCAAAAGCCACTTCCGGCACGATCACGTACTCGGCGCCACCGGCAACGGCGGCGGACATGGCCAGATCGCCACAGTGGCGGCCCATGATCTCGACCACGGAGATGCGGTGGTGGGAGCTGCAGGTATCGCGCAGACGGTCGATGGCGTCGACGACCACGTTCAGCGCGGTGTCAAAGCCGATGGTGAAGTCGGTACCGGCGATATCGTTGTCGATGGTGCCCGGCAGACCGATGCAGGGGAAACCCTCTTCGGTCAGCTTCTTGGCACCCATGTAGGAGCCGTCACCACCGATCACCACCAGGGCATCGATGCCGTGTTTTTTAAGGTTCTCGATCGCCTCGGCACGCACTTTCGGGTCTTTGAAGGCGGGGAAACGGGCGGAGCCCAGGAAGGTACCGCCGCGGTTGACCACGTCGGAGACGCTGTGGCGCTCGAGCTTGACGATCCTGTCCTGATGCAGACCGAGGTAGCCATCATAGATGCCGTAGACTTCCAGGCCATGATGCAGACCGGCGCGTACCACGGCGCGAATGGCTGCGTTCATACCCGGTGCGTCACCACCACTGGTCAAAACACCAATACGTTTGATTTGTTTGGTCATGAGTGCCTCTGGATCTGAGTTGTCGAATATCAATATCTGAAAAATACGGCCAGCCGCTTTTACTATATCGGCTTTCCTATGGCAGAAGGGTCCATAGGAAAGCGATATCAAGAGAGGGGCCAGGCCCCTCTCTTGTGTCACTTACTGGGCGGCGCCAGCGATGATCTGGGAGAAGTCGTCCACTTTCAGGGACGCACCACCCACCAGGCCACCGTCGATGTCCGGCTGACCGAACAGGTCGGCAGCGGTCGCGCCAGTGACGGAACCACCGTACAGGATCTGTACCTTGGCAGCCACGGCGGCGTCGAAACCGGCCAGGTACTGACGGATGTGAGCGTGCACGGACTGAGCGATTTCCGGGGTAGCGGTCTTGCCGGTGCCGATGGCCCATACCGGCTCGTAAGCCACTACGGCGTTGGCGAAGGAGGCGATGCCGCAACGGTCGATGACGGCTTTGAGCTGGGTCTCAACCACGGTCTTGGTCACACCGGCTTCGAACTGCTCCAGGGTCTCACCGATGCACAGAACCGGTACCAGGCCAGCTTTCTGGATGGCTTCGTACTTGGCAGCCACCACGTCGTCGGTCTCTGCGTGCAGGGTGCGACGCTCGCTGTGGCCGACCAGGGAGTAGGTGCAACCGAAAGCTTTGAGCATGGAGGGGGCGTTCTCGCCGGTGAAGGCGCCGGACTCGTGAACGTCGGCGTTCTGGGCACCGTAAGCAATCTTGCTGCCAGCGGTCAGCTGTTCAACCAGACCCAAAAAGATAACCGGCGGGCAGACGGCGACTTGCACGGAAGGATGAGCGGCAGCAGCCGGGGTCAGTCCTTTGATCAGAGCTTCGACAGAAGCTTTGGTGCCGTTCAGTTTCCAGTTACCCATTACCAGGTGCTGTCTCATCTTCTCAATCTCCTAGGCATTTGATTGCGCAACATTATATGAATTGAACCGAGCCCAAGATAGCTGACCCGGCGGCAAATGACGTAATTTTTTTTCGCTTTCCTGATCCAAATCAGGAATGCAAGAACCGATCGCTCATTCGTTAACCTGCCCCCGCAAACGGGCCCACCATACCCCAATCCATTCGTGAATGGCAGCCTCGGAATACATCAGGTAGCGCCCCTTGGGCAGGTAGCTGTAGAGGGGTTGCGGCTCCTGACTCTGCTTGGCGGTATAGTCGGTGGGGGCCGGCACCGCATCGAGTCCCTGACCGCGATAGATCGCCATGGCCCGGGGCAGGTGGGTGGCCGAGCTTACCAGCGCCACCCGCTTGCCCTTGAGGTGGGCGCTGATGCTGACCGCCTCGTCGTGGGTGTCTTTGTTGTTTTCAAACAACGTCATTCGGGAGCGGGGGATGCCGAGGCCTGCCGCCATGCGGGCATTGACCTCGGCGTTGGAGAGGGGATCCCCCGACACATAGCCCGAGAAGACCAGCTCCGCTTGCGGGTAGGCCTGGGCCAGGCGCACCCCTTCCAGGGTGCGGGTCAGGGAGATGTTGTTCTGCCAGGCGCGTTCAGGCACTGCCGGATCGCTGACATGGCCGTTGCCGAGCACCACGATGGCGTCGATATGGGGATGCAGGCTCACCTCGAACGGTGGATAGGTCTGCTCCAGGCTTCGCGCCAGTTCATAGCTGACGGGCCTCATCCCCATCAGGGTAATGAGGAGCAACGAGAAGGTGGCCAGCAGTTTGCCGGTTTTCTGAAAGCGGGTGAACCAGAGTAGCGCGAGCGCCAGCAACAATAAGGAGAGGGAGAAGGGCAGCGGCATCAGCAGCTGGCCCAGCCACTTCTTGATCACAAACAAGTTCAATTCAAACACAGTGTTCTCCCATCAATTCCTTATTACATGCGATAGCTGGCATCAGGTGCTGGGGCACTTTATCAGATCCAGCGCCTGAATGATCTCGACACCTTAACCTTGGACTCGAACACCGTCAGCTCTCCAGAGAAGCAGTGTTATCGCGCCGACTTCACAATCACTATCAAAAAACAACTGGTGAAATTGCCGGTTGAATCCTTGCTACTTCTGCTCAGAATGGCCAGGGGTCAAAATGATCCTGGCCTTTTTCATTTTTGGGCAACCTCGGTATGCTTCGAACAGCTCAGCATGCCACCGTGTAGTCGCATCAGTTGAGTCGTATTATGTCTAAGCATGCAGCCAAGGTCGGGAATATAGGAACCGACCACGATGGATTTCACCCCACGCCTATCATTGCCGGTTCTCCCGACGTTTTCATCGATGGCATCCCTGCCGCCAGGGTCGGAGACCCGTTGGCTCCACATGACAAGCCAAACCATCCCCCACACCCCCGCAAGATAGCGTCAGGTTCATCAACGGTATTCGTTAACGGTAAGCCCCTGGCCATCACAGGTGGCTCTGTTGACTGTGGTGGAGTGATCATCGGTTCGGGAACTGTGATAGTTGGCGATCAGTTCGAGAAGGTCGATTCAAATTTCATACCTCCCGTAATTGAGAAAGTCACTCCGTTCATTTTCGCGAAGTCTAGCTCGGTGCCGCCGACAACCATTGAGGCGGCTACAATTGCAGAGCCTCTCGCGATGTTCGGTAGAGCCGTGGTACTGGCTCCAATGCCATCTAAAGCCAAGTGAGGAGATGCTGATGTCTGGAGCCACAACCGCAAGTGCAACAACAGAAATTGCACTTGGGAGAATATCTGGCGCCTTGCCAAGTGAATTAGGGGCCTGGGCTCTGCGTTCTAGTGGGGCCGCCTCTGGGGCGTTTCTGATGGCATTTTGGCCATCAGACTTAGGGGATGGAACGCTCTACACGGATGCGCAGTTGCAGGCCATGAGCCGGGCTGCCACGCGGGTCCGTTTCAGATTCATTGAGGATGAACAGGGGCGGATGCAAGTGTATGGGATCCACACCAGCGCAGCATCTGGCATGGATTCAGTGCCTATCGTGCAGGCCCGGCAAGAAGGCAGTGCCGTTGTAGCAGTGGTTCCCGGTGGTCCCACTCTAACTTGGTACCCTGATAGCAGTGGCGAAGTGCCTGATGCCAGTAGTTACTATCCGGAGCGGGATGGCATGGATGTGTCGAACATTTTAGTTCGTCCCATCCCTGAGGCTCCAGATGCTGAGCTCGAGACATTCCCGGTAAGCGGGGATGACCTGGAAGATTGCATCATCACCTTCCCTGCATCATCAGGGGTTCCACCGTTATATCTGGTTTTCAGCAAGCCGCCGGTGAAATTACTGGAAGTCGATACCTACAGAGGATTTCAGGGGAGACCAAGGGCAGGCACTCATGCTGATCACATGCCATCAGCAGCGGCGATTGAACGCTATTTGCTTGAGACCTTTCCGGGGTTAACATCCTCAGAAATAGGAGGGCTTAAGAAGGATGTTGCAGCCTTAATAATTCCTGCCTCGGTTCACCAGAAATGTAGTGAAACCTATGGTGGAAGGAATACCTCTTTGCAGATTGAAAAAGACTCAAAGGACTTAAAAAAGGCCGTAGACAGCAACTTTGATATGGTTAAGAAGTGTTTGCTGGATGAAGGGTATGACAATGCTGAAATCGAGCGGGCAAGGCAGGAAATGCACCAAGTGAATAAAGAACAAGGGTGGTACAAATGACGGTGGATGCTAAAGCTTTAATCAATGGCCTTGGGCTCACATATGAGGCCATGCTCGAAGCCGAGATGATACCCTATAAGACGAAGCCAAAAGGGGATTCAGGTAGTCCGTATATTACGCTGAACATGGCAAAGGAAGGGGTATTTTTGACATTTGACCGAGTGTCGAGAAAACTCATCGAGGTCGATCTTGAGCTGATTAGAGAGGGGGATGATAAGTATGTATTCCCTAATGAGGTACCTTCTCCTCTATGGAGTGTTATGTTGCGCTCCGATGTAAGAGCCAAGTTTGGTGTACCTACAAACACCCTCCCACCTTACAGGCTTATAAATCGCAAGAAAGGTGGTACAGATCACTATGTCCTCGAGAAGGGAGGGAAAAAGGTGAGTATGTTGCTGAGCTATGACTTAGAACAGAGAGCAACTACTGTTGGTTTTAAACCAACAGAGCTTGTGCAGTGGAAGGAGCTGGATCCGTCTCTGCTGCTGTAGTTGCTAGTTCGGTGTCCCCCTGGATTATTCGTTTCTGCTATAGCAACAATTGAGGTCCCTCCAGCATCTGTTGAATGTTTTGCTGTAGCGCGTTAGCATCTCCCAAAGATGTCCAGAGTCCCCGTGACCCTGGCCGTTTTCATTTCTGGCCCGCCTCGTGCGGGCTTTGTCGTTTCTAGAGGAGCGATGCATGGCGAAAGAAGAAGATCTCGCGACGGCTGCGGCTGCCGCGGGGGTGGCAAAGAGCGCACCGCCAGTGGTGGTGTCCGGCATGACGCTGGCCGGGTACTCGCTCAATGACTGGGTGCTGGCCGCTACGTTGATGTGGATAGCGGTTCAGATGGGCTGGTTCATCTGGTCGAATATCATCAAGCCGCGCCGCCAGCTGGACAGTGCACGAACCATCGACCTACTCCAACCCCATATAGAGAATGAAACTCCCCGTCCTTGAGTTTTCAGCGGATCCGGGATGTGACAGAATACCCCTCTTTTTTCCTGTGGCCCAATCCTGTGTGGTTTCTCCCCAACCCCCTCCCCACAGCAGGGCGGCCGAAGATGAGCATTGTCTTGAAGCAAGATCAGAGTTTTGACGGGCGCGCCGACAAGTTCGCCCGCAACATTTACGACTCCACCAAGGGGCGCATCCGCACCGCCGTGGTGTGGAGCGACATCGAAGCCTGCCTGGCGCGCCTGGGCAACCGACCCCTGCGGATCCTGGATGCCGGTGGCGGCTTTGGCTATTTCGCCCAGAAGCTGGCGGCCATGGGCCATCAGGTGGAGCTGTGCGATCTGTCGGCAGAAATGCTGGATCTGGCCCGGGAGCAGATCGCCGAAAAGGGACTGGAAGACAGAATTCGTCTCATCCATTGCCCCATTCAGGATCTCAAGCAGCATGTGACCGGCACCTTTGATCTGGTGCTCTGTCACGCGGTGTTGGAGTGGCTCGTCGAGCCCCGTCAGACCCTGCTCGGTCTGTTCCCTTTCGTCAAGGCAGGGGGCATACTGTCGCTGCTTTTTTACAACCGTCACGGCCTCTTGTTCCAGAGCCTGGTAGTGGGCAATTTTGACTATGTGCGCCAGGGGCTGAACAAGAAGCGCCAGACCGCGCTTACGCCCACCAACCCTCAGTTGCCGGAACAGGTCTACGACTGGATAGGACGGGGGGGCCTCAAGATCATCGGCAAGACGGGGGTGCGGGTCATTCACGACTACATGCGCCACAAGCAGCAACAGGTCGAGAAATTCGACGATCTGCTGGCCATGGAGCAGCACTACTGTCGTCAGGAACCCTTTGTGTCCCTTGGGCGCTACATCCATGTGATGGCCCAGAAACCAGCCGGTTGAGACGAACCGGCGTGAATGTGATGCGGGATCGAGCCGTCGGGGTGCCACCGACCCCGGCCTATATCACCACGGCGGGCGAGTGACCCGTCGGTTATAACAACGAGATGATAACGTCATGATGAGTACATCCCGTACCCTGCCAGAGACGGTGGGATGGGTCAGACAGGAGGGGTTGTCCCTGAACCTCCCCACCGACAGGCTGGCCTTTCTGATCGCGATCAAGACACTCTCCGAGGATGAATCGGATCTGTCGGAAGCCGCGCTGCACGACGCCTTCGGTTACGTGAGCAACGCCTTCGGCCAGATGGACGAGACCCTCTCCGGTCGCGCCAACAACGCCATCAACGATCTCATTCGCCAGCAACTGCTGTCGCGCTTCACCACCGACATGGTGGCGGGGGAGAGCCTCTATCGCCTGTCGCGCCTTGGCATGAGCATCGTCGACTTCTTTCTGGAGAGCCGTCAGGTGGACTCCATCAAGCTCTCCATTTTGCTCGAACACCTTGCCGCCGAGCTCGACACCGCCCGCAAGGCGGCGCTTGAGACCAACACCCGCGAGCAGTGGGATGCCGAGGTGCTGCCGCGCCTCTCCTTCTCGCTGGAAGAGACCCTGGGGCGCATCGATCTCACCCAGCGCGCCATGGACGAGCAGCAGAATCAGGTCAAGAACGAAATAGCGGCCCTGCTGACCCAGAACTGGGTCGACGCCATCCACAGCTGCGAGAAGCTGCTGCGCGAGACGGGCCAGACTCTGCGCGAGCTGCAAGACACCCTGGATGCCGCCGGTCACCGCCTGCAGGCGGGGCTGCTCAACATTCAGGAGGCGGCGCAAGGGCGCGACGACCTGTTCCATGTCGAGGAGCTGACCCATGCCCTGCAGGGGCGTCTGGACGTCATCACCTCCTGGGGCCAGCAGTGCATCGAGCTCTGGTCCCGCTATGACAGGCACGTCCACAAGTTCATCCGCAACGCCATCGACATGGACAAGAATCGCGCCTTCAGCCAGCGGCTGCGCGAATCCATTCGCAACTTCGAGCAGCACAACTTCTTGCTGCGGGTGGCCGAGGAGCCGCGCCTGCTGGAGCTGCGGGACGAAACCATCGCCATCCACGACGAGGAGGTGACCGGCGAGGTGCCCCTCGAGATGGAGTTCATGGAGATGGTGGACATCAATCAGGCGCTGGCAGAGCGCATCGAACGCTATCTGGCCCGCTATCCCGAGCAGGGGCAGCAGCTGGATCTCGCCGACGTGCTGCGCGAATACCTGCTCGATTTCCCGGCCCACGCCCACTTCGACGTGGCGCGTCTGCTGATAGACCAGGCCGTGCGCCTCGGCCATGCCAGCGGTGAGCGCGAGCACCACCGCCAACCCGCATGGAAACCCATTAACCAAGCTGGATCCAAGGTTCAGGCCTATGTCATTGATCAATTCTGAGTTTCCCTTGCCGCTGCGGCTCGCAGAGGCCATCGCCAACCCCTTGTTTCCGCGCATCGACACCGCCCTGCGCTCGGGGCGCCATATCAGTGCCGACGATTTCGAACAGCATTCGGCGCTGGTGGAGTTTCATGGCGAGCTGGAGATCTTCTACGGCCGCTATCAGGTCGAACTCATCAAGGCGCCTGAGGGCTTCTTCTATCTGCGCCCGCGCCCCAGCGCCGACATCGGCACCACAGTGCTCTCCGAGCTCGATATGCTGGTGGGCAAGGTGCTCTGTTACCTCTATTTGAGCCCGGACCGGCTCGCCTCGGAAGGAGTCTTCACCATGGGCGAGTTGCAGGAGGAGGTACTCGGCCTCGCCGACGAGAAGCAACTGCTGCGCATGGTCAACAGCCGCTCCGGCGGCACGGATCTGGACAAGAAGAAGTTGCTGGAGAAGATCCGCACCTCCATGCGCCGCCTCAAGCGCCTCGGGATGATCACCGCCCTTGGCAACAGCGACAAATTCCGGGTCAACGAATCCGTGTTTCGCTTCGCCGCCGATGTGCGCTCCGACGAGGATCCCCGCGCCGTCCAGCTGCGGATGATCCAGGAAGGGGAGGCCATCTTCCACGACGACGAGATGCCGAGCAGCGATTCGCTGTTTGACGATATCGAGGGGGATTTGGATGAAGAGCAACTGGAGCTGGAGGTGGAAGATGATCTGCAACGTTAATGTTCTGGCACCGATGGCGTCGGCCGGTTTGATGGAGAGTGTGGCGTGAGAGGCAAATTCAAATCCCTGACCATGGTCAACTGGAACGGCTTCTTCGCCCGGACCTTCGATCTCGACCTGCTGGTGACGACACTGTCTGGCGGCAACGGCGCGGGCAAGTCCACCACCATGGCGGCCTTTATCGCGGCGCTCATTCCCGATCAGTCCCTGCTCCACTTCCGTAACACCACGGAGGCGGGCTCCAGCAGTGCGTCCCGCGACAAGGGGCTCTACGGCAAGCTGCAGCGCGGTCACTGCTATTCGCTTCTGGAAGTGATGAACAGCCGCGAGCAGCGGATCTGGGTCGGCGTGCACCTGGAGCAGGTGGCGAACCGCGACAACAAGGTCAACATCACCCCCTTCGCCCTGGTGGACGTGCCAGAAAACCTGCAACCCACGGATCTGCTGCTGGAAAAACTCCATGATGGCAAGGGCCGGGTGCGCGCCTTCACCGATCTGAAGGGGGCGGCCGCCGAGCTGGGGGCCATGAAGGTCGCCAAGTTCAATACAGTGACCGACTATCACAACTTCATGTTCGAGTTCGGCATCACGCCGAAGAAGCTGCGTGATCAAAAAGATCGCGGCAAGTTCTATCGCCTGATCGAAGCCTCGCTGTATGGCGGTATCTCCTCCTCCATCAGCCGGTCGCTGCGGGAATACCTGCTGCCGGAGAACTCCGGCGTGCGCAAGGCGTTCCAGGACATGGAGGCGGCCATCTACGAGAACCGCCGCACCCTGGAGGCGATCAAGGAGACGCAGGGTCAACGGGATCTGTTCAAGAACCTGATCACCGAGACCACCCACTACGTGGCGGCGGAGTATGTGCGGGG
This sequence comes from Aeromonas media, assembly GCF_020423125.1. Classification (NCBI taxonomy): domain Bacteria; kingdom Pseudomonadati; phylum Pseudomonadota; class Gammaproteobacteria; order Aeromonadales; family Aeromonadaceae; genus Aeromonas; species Aeromonas media. The sequence goes on along the minus strand of NZ_CP075564.1, from coordinate 2,332,563 downwards.
GGCCGCCGAGAAGAACCGTCTCTCCGAGCTGGCCCTCAAGGCCCGGTCCGAGCTGGCGGGCAAGCGCCGCCTGCTGGCCGAGGAGAAGCAGCGCGCCATCTATCTGGCGGACGAGGTGGATCAGCTCACCAACCGCGAGAAATTGCTGACCGACGAGCTGGAGTCCGCCGCCGAGCACCTGGCCAAGGTGATGGCCGCCGTGGCCCTGCAAAAGAAGATCGCCCTGTACCGCGCCGATCTGGCTGAGCTGGTCGACAAACTCGAGCAACAGCAGGCGATCGTTGAAGAGATCCATTGTCAGCTGCTGGAGGTGGAAGAGCGCAAAGAGCTGGCCCAGGCTGAGGTGGACAGCCTCAAGACCCAGCTCGCCGACTACCAGCAGGCGCTGGACATTCAGCAGACCCGCGCCATCCAGTACCGTCAGGCGGTGCAGGCCCTCGATGCTGCCCGCGAGCAGTGCGAGCTGCCGGGGCTGAGTGTCGAACAGGCGAGCGACACCCTGCATCAGTTCCGCGCCGCCGAGCAGAGCCTCACCAGCCGAGTGCTGGGGGCCGAGCAACAGCTGGCGCTGGCCAAGGCGGCGGTGGCCGAGCACGAGGCGGCGCTGGCGCTGCTGTTGAGCATTGCCCCCGAAACCGTGCGCGAGGCCGCCTGGCCCACGGCGCAGGCGCTGCTCAAGCGTCATATCGAAGACAAAGCTCGGATTGCGCAGGGACAGGGGCTGCGCGCCGCCCTGGCTCGCCTCGAGAAAGAGAGTGAAAGCCAGAAGCATCTCTTCAAGTTGCGCGACGAGCTGCAGCAGGCCTCTGGCCAGCTGATCGCCAGCCAAGACGAGCTGGAGATCTTCCTCGAAGCCCAGCGCTCCCGTCAGGAAGAGCTGAGTGATCAGCAGGCGGAGGTGAATCAGCGCCGCGCCAGCCTGGTGCATCAGGGCGCCCAGCTGGGCCGCGATATCGCGGAGCTCACCAGGCTGGCCCCGCGCTGGCTGAAATCGTTCGAGAAGCTCGAGCAACTGCGCGAACAGAGCGGTTTGCCGCTGGCCACCGCCGAAGAACTTTCTTCCGGCATGCAGAGCGTGCTCGACAAGGAGCGCGAGTTCGAGCAAGAGAGCAACCGCATCGCGGCGCAGAAACAGGCGCTGGAGCTGCAAATTCGCAACCTGCAGCTGGGGGCTGGCGAGGCGGATCCGCGCCTGGCCCGCATCGCCGAGCAGGTGGGGGGTGTGCTGCTCTCCGATGTCTATGACGACATCTCCATCGACGATGCTCCTTACTACTCCGCGCTGTACGGCCCGGCCCGCAGCGCCCTGGTGGTGCTTGACCTTGAGGGCGCCATCGAGCGGCTGAAAAAACTGGACGATTGCCCGGAGGATATCTACCTCATCCAGGGCAACCCCGACTCCTTTGACGAGGATCTGGTAGAGGCTGACGAGCTCGGCGACGCCGTGCTGGTACGCACCAGCAAGCGTCAGGTGCGTTTCTCCCGCTACCCCGAGTTGCCGCTGTTTGGCCGTGCCGCGCGGGAAAAACGCATCGAGCAGCTCGACCTCGAGCGCGAGGGCCTGATCGAGGGCTACGCCAAGGCTGCTTTCGAGCAGCAGAAGTATCACCGTCTCTACGGTCACTTCCGCGACTTTATCGGCCAGCATCTGGACATCGCCTTCCGCCCGGATCCCGAGGCCGAAGTGGAAGCCAAGCAGGCTGAGCTGCGCAAGTTGCAAGGGGCCATGGCCGAGTGCGACAAGCAGCTGGCCGAGGCCAAAGCGGCCGCAGCCCAGCTGACCCGCCATATCCAGCTGGTGCAGGGGATGCTGCCCTTTGCCCATCTGTTTGCAGAGGCCGACCTGACCGCCCGTCTCGAGGCGGCTCACGCCGACGTGGAGGCGCTTAAAACAGCCGAAGCCTTTATCGCCAGGCACGGCAAGGCGCTGGAGAAGCTCGAGACCCTGGTGCAGGTGCTGCGCCAGGATCCGCAGGATCTTGCGGCTCTGCAGGCGGCGTATGATGAGGTGAGCGACCTGCTGGCCGAGCAGAAGCGCCGTTGCTACGCCCTCGATCAGCTGGTGGCCCGCCTGCCGCACTTTGCCTATCAGGATGCGCAAGATCTGCTCGGCAAAGCCTCCGAGATGAGCGAGCGACTCAAAGAGAAGCTGAAAGCGGCCGAGCTGGCGGCCCGCACCGCCGGTGAACAGCACAAGCAGATTGCCCAGCGCCACACCGAGGCGCTGCAGCTGCGCACCGCGCTCGATTCCAGCGCATCGGCCAAGCGCCAGACCCTGACCGAGTTCGAGCAGGAGCTGGCGGCCATGGGGCTCACCCTGTCGGACGACATGGAAGAGAAATCCCGCGCCCACAAGAAAGAGATCGAGGAGCTGCTTATCCGCACCCGTTCCCGTCGCACCAGCGCCGAGGCCCAGCTGCAGGTAACCAAGCGCGAGATCGAATCCCTCGGTGGTCGTCTCAAGCTCGAAGGCAAGGATTACTACAGCGCCCGTAAATCCCTGGTGGGTCACAAGGCGAGCTGGTCGCGAGTGGTACGACTGGCGCGGGAAACCGACGTCGAGAAGCGCCTCAACAAGCGCGAGCTGGCGTACCTCGACAGTGACGAGCTGCGCTCCATGTCGGACAAGGCCCTCGGCGCCCTGCGCGTAGCCGTGGCCCACGACGAGGCCCTGCGCGATGCGCTGCGACTCTCCGAGGGTAACCGCAGCACCGAGCAGAAGGTCGCCTTCTACGTGCAGGTCTACCGTTACCTCAAGGATCGCATCCGCAACGACATCATCCGCTCGGATGATCCGGTGGAGGCCATCGAGGAGATGGAGATCGAGCTGGCGCGCCTCGCCGACGAGCTCAAGCAGCGGGAAAATCACCTGTCGCTCTCCTCCCACGAGGTGGCGGCCAAGATCACCAACATCATCCGCCGCGAGCAGAACCGCATCCGGGTACTCAACCAGGGCCTGCAGAACATCGCCTTCGGCCTGGTGCGCGGGGTGCGCCTCAACGTCAACATCCGCGAGGCCCACACCCGGCTCTTGACCGCGCTCGCCGATCAGAGCGCCATGCACAACGATCTGTTCGCCGACAAGGAGCTCAGCTTCTCCGAGGCGATGGCCAAGCTGTTCCAGCGCCTGAACCCGCAAGTAGAGCAGGGGGAGCGCAACTATCAGGTGATGGGGGATGTGCTGCTGGACTATCGCAACTACCTGGAGCTGGAGATCGAGGTGCAGCGTGGCGCCGATGGCTGGCTGCGGGCCGAGAGCGGGGCGCTCTCCACCGGCGAGGCGATCGGCACCGGTCAGGCCATCCTCTTGATGGTGCTGATCAGCTGGGAGGAGGAGTCCCGCCGTCTGCGCGGCAAGGACATCGCCCCCTGCCGCCTGCTGTTCCTGGACGAGGCGGCGCGTCTGGATGGCAAGTCCATCGCCACCCTGTTCGAGCTGTGCGAGCGGCAGGATATGCAGCTGCTTATCGCGGCGCCGGAGAACATCAGTCCCGAGAAGGGCACTACCTACAAGCTCATCCGCAAGGTACAGGGCAAGCACGAACACGTGCACGTGGTGGGTCTGCGCGGCTTCGGTTTCGCCGATGACAAGCTGATCGCCTGATCTCTTTCCCTGACAGGGGCTGACGGGTGGACACACAAACGGGAGGCTTGGGCCTCCCGTTTTCCATGGGAAATATGAGAGAGTAGGCTCCTGTTCGCGGGATCCAGACTGGTGATGAAGAGGGGGCTGCCATGGCACGTCGACCCGACATCGCATCGAGGGAATAAAACATGACGTGGAATCTACAAAAAGGGCTGCTGGCCTCGCTGTGCCTGCTGCTCGCAGCCTGCAGCAGCCAGCCTGATGCGGGCAGTGCGGGCAACTGGCGCGGTTATACCCAGACGGGGCTGGCTTCCTACTATGCCGATCGCTACCACAACAAGCGCACCGCCAGCGGCGAGCCTTACCAGAAGAACGCCAACACCGCCGCCCACATGACGCTGCCCTTCGGCGCCATGGTGAGGGTGACCAATATCGCCAACGGCAAGAGCGTGGTGGTACGGGTCAATGACAGGGGCAACTTCCCGAGGGGGCGAGTGATCGATCTCTCAAGATCTGCGTTCAGCACCATAGGTAACACCCGCTCCGGCCTCATCAAGGTCAAGGTCGAGGTATTGTAGGGGCTGCAGCGGGGCGCCATAAGCTCCGCCCATCGCACCGCTGGCAACGGCAAGACCCCGCTCTTCGCATCTCAGAGTTGACATCAGCCTCTCCCCAGCCGTATCTGTCTTGTTGCGTGACTGCCACTCAGGCAGACACCTGGCTGGTCTCTTGCTGCCCCTTGCCAGGGCGCCCAAACGGAGGTTGTTGAGATGACGCACCGCACGCCCATTCAGGCCACACAGATCCCGGAGAGTACGGCAAAGTCCCTCTATCCGGAGCCTTTTGCCTCTCTGGTCAAACACCGTACCAGGCGCAAACTGGGGGAGCATTTCGGTCTTGCGAATTTCGGGGTGAACCTGACGACCCTGGCGCCGGGGGCCATCTCGGCGCTCAAGCATCACCACAGCAAGCAGGATGAGTTTGTCTATGTGATCTCGGGGACGCCCACGCTGCGCTATGGAGAGGATGAGTACCCGATGTCGCCGGGGGAGTGCATTGGCTTCAAGTGCGGCAACGGCCTGGCCCACCAGTTGCTCAACTACGGTGAGGTAGACGCCGTCTATCTCGAAGTGGGCGACCGGCTGGCGGGAGACACTGTCGACTACCCCGACGATGATCTGGCCCTGGTGCAGGGCGCCGATGGCGCCTGGGTTGCCAGACACAAGGACGGGACCCCCTATCAGGAGCCCCTCACTGTTGGGAAAGCATGATAAGCCTATGAAATTCATACCCTTGCACGAGGTGCGCGTAGAGGGTCTTCTGCCCCTGCTCAACGACGAGACGCTGCGAAAGCACCTGATTGACCACCCTCCCTTTGATACCGCCAGAGTGCGCGCCTGGATGGATGAGAAGCGACGAATAGACGGGCTGCCCGGTTGCCGCGTGCGCGCCGTCCTCATCGATGGTGTCCTGGTGGGGTGGTGCGGGCTCCAGCCCGATGAGGAGGGGGTCGAGATTGCCATCGTGATCGCCAGGGCGGGTTGGGGCAGTGGGCTCGCCATCTTCCACGAGATGATGGGCTGGGCGCGCAGCATGGGCCATCAAGAGGTCATCTTTCATCTGCTGGACACGCGTCCCCCATACAAAGTCCTCGCCAGGCGCGCCACCAGGGTGAAGAAGACGATCCTGTCGGGGTGCCTCTTCACCAGCTATTACTTCTGCGTCGAGACCTGGTGCAGACCGTGACGGCTAACCGCTGTCACCCGTTGCTCGCACTGTCAGTGCCCACGTGCCGAGAACCTGGTCACCCGGACTCGGTGCTCAGCTTGCCCGAGACTCCCGCGCAATGTGGCTTCGCTATGATTGACATGACGACGTGACAGGCATGCAAACCCTGGCCGTCACTGGCGGACCGATGGGCGGTCGTTGCAGGAGGAGTGATGAACAGAACGTTGATCCTGATGCGTCACGGCAAGTCGAGCTGGCAAGATGAGGCACTGCCTGACAGGGCGCGGCCGCTCGCGGAGCGCGGTCTGCGCGACGCCCCCCTGATGGGCAGACGTCTGGCGCACGCGGTAGGGGTGCCCGACCTTATCCTGTCGAGCCCCGCCTGTCGGGCCTTGTCGACGGCCCGGCTTGTCGCCCATGAGCTGGGCTACCCGGCGAACGGGATTGTCATCGACGAGCGCCTCTACGGCAGCGATGTCGGGACCCTGCTTGCACTGATGGATGAGCTTGAGGACGATCTGAGGTGCGTGATGCTCGTTGGTCACGATCCCGAGTTCACCGATCTTGCCCACTGCTTTTCCGGCAAGATCACCCGGATGCCGACCTGCGCCGTCGCCCGCTTCACCTTTGATGCTCCCTCCTGGTCGGCCGCTGTATCGCAAACGCCGGTGACGGCCGTGCTCGACTATCCGAAAAAGGGGTAAGTGAATAGCAAGAGGAAGTGCAGGGTTGCCGCTCACCGGGGGCTGGGAAAGCCATTGGCAAGTGATCAAGCAAGAAGGGGAGCCCAGGCTCTCCTTCACATTCCCGTGATGTTGTTTATTTGGCGGTGATCGGTCCCTTGGTGCCCGCATCGTTGTCGACCCAGCCATCTTCCCCCTTGAGGCGACGATCCCCCTGTATGCGATAGATGACCATGCCTTCCTTGAACACCAGGGCCCCGTCGGATTTCTTGGCCTTGACCTGCTTGTCGTTGACCCACACCTGATCCTTGCCATCGATGCGAATGGTGGCCACGGTGGCCCCCGTCTCGGGGAAGGTGGCGACCCAGTTGCCGGCGTAGGGGCTGGCGCTGGTGGCCACCGGGGCATCACCAAATCCGGCGGCCGCGTTCTCGGCCTGGGTCTTGTTGATGTCGCAGCCGCTGAGCTCGCTCACCTGGGTGCAGCCGGAGCGCTCCAGCTTCTGTGCGTAGCTCATGTTCAGACCGCCGTCCGTGGCCGGGACGACAGCACCGAATCCCGCCTTGGCATTCTCCTCCTTGGTCTTGTGAATATCGCAGCCCTGGGCCTCGGTCACCTGAGTGCAGCCGGAGCGTTCCAGCTGCTGGGCATATTTTGCGTTGATGGCGTGAGCCGGGGCCATGCCAAGCAGGGTCAGGGTCAGGGTCACGATCAAAGCAGCAGTTCTAGGCATAGTTAATCCCTCAAAGTGTGAGTCTTTCCGGTTCATCGCAGCCTTGACTGCCATGAGCAATAGCCTGTGTTTGCGGCAATATCCTGGGGGCGAGAGCCTGTCTCACGTTAGCACCTGTAACAGGTGTCGCACAGGAGGGCCGATGAATCTGTGCCATTCAGAGGGAGTCCGTGAACCTGTGGGCTCAGCTCTGGGGCACCCGGATCCCCTTGTCGAGATAGAGGCTGCTGTAGTGTGCTCGATGGGTGACGAACATCACCTGGTGGCGGCTGCCGTCGGAGAGGATGACGAAATCCCCGGCCTGGGCCGGGCTTTGCAGCAAGATCTCGTGCTCGGGAGCCGTCAACTTGTCGACCTCTTCCCTGAACGTAAGGGTGTATGAATACATATGGCACTCCACTGCGGGCTCATATACAGACACGTCTTCCCAACTCTAGTTGTCAGTACCCGGATCCGCGGCGCTCAAGCGGCACCTGTGCGGACGATAATTTTATGGGTAAGCTGGGCCTCTGATGCGGGCGCCCGGGAAGGGACCGCAGGGATGAGCTTGTGAAAGCCACTTTTCGTGAAGCAAGAAGCCAAGGAGTTGTCATGACGGAGCTGGTCACTGAGTTGGTGCGGATCGCCGCCTTTTCCGACGGATCCCGGGGGGGTAATCCCGCCGGCGTCTGGATCGGGGCCCAACTGCCGACGGTGGAGGAGATGCAGCGCATCGCCGCAGAGGTTGGATTCTCGGAGACGGCCTTCGCCGCCCCGCTGCACGGTGAGGGGCAAGAGGCCTGCGGACGGCAATGGCGGGTGCGCTACTTCTCTCCCGAGGCGGAGGTGCCGTTTTGCGGCCATGCGACCATCGCCCTAGGGGTGGCGCTGGCGCGCCGCTTCGGGGCAGGGGATCATGCACTCTGTCTCAACCAGACAGAGATCCGTGTCTCGGGCTGGCAGGATGAGCAGGGGCAGTGGCAGGCGGCGTTGCAATCCCCGCCGACCAGCAGCAAACCGGCGCCGGCGGATCTGATGCGCGAAGCCCTGGCGCTGTTTGGCTATGATGCAGCCAGCCTGGATCCCCGCATCCCCCCAGCGCTCATTCACGGCGGCGCCGATCATCTGGTGCTGGCGCTAAGCGATCGCGCAGCGCTCTCGGCCATGCACTATTCGCTGGCGCAGGGGCGCCTGCTGATGCGCCGCGAGGGCCTGGTGACCATGCTGTTGGTGCATGTGGCCGGGGATCGGCTGTTTCACACCCGCAATGCCTTCGCCTATGGCGGCGTCTATGAGGATCCGGCCACAGGCGCTGCGACCGCAGCCTTCGCCGGTTACCTGCGCGATCTGCACTGGCCCCACGGCGGTGCCATCGACATAGTGCAGGGGGAAGACATGGGCATGCCGTCGCGGCTGCATGCCGAGATCCCGGCCGAACCCGGCAGTGCTGTGCGGGTGTCCGGCGGGGCGCGCTGGATCTGAGCCGGCAGCACGGGCAATACCAGGTCAGTTGAGGCAGGCGGAGGGTGTCGATGGGATTGTTCGAGCGAGCGGAGATCCGCGCCCTGAGCGAGAAGTTGCTGGCACTGGCGGCGGGGCAGGGGATCCTGCTCAACAGTGTCGCGGGGCGGGAGCTGGACGATATGTTGTGGCGGGTCGGCGGTGTGCAGCCGGTGGGACGCAGTGCGCGCCGCCAGCTCACCGAGCGAGGCAGGGCGTTTTTGACGACCCAGCTCGCGCAAGCAGCAGAGGAGCAACCCTGGTCGGGGGAAGTCGCGTTGGCGGCATTGGGTTGTCAATTACCCGCATCCATCAACGGTGCCACCTTGAGCGGCCTCTGGCTGCGTGACTGCAAGGCCGTGCTATCGCCACCGCAGTTGGCGCGAGTCGCCGAACTGGGCAGCCAGGTGCTGACTGACGAGGCGATCCGGCTGCGTACCCTGACCTCGCTGAGCCTGATCGATAAAGCGGGACGACTCCACGACATGGCGCCCGTCATCAACCTGCTCGGGGAGCTCGCCTTGCCAGAGCGAGCCTTGACCGGGTTGCGAGGCATTGAGTGGCCGGGACGGCAGATAGTGACGGTGGAGAACAAGGGGGCCTTCGTGGATTATCCGCTACAGCCAGGTGAGCTGCTGCTCTATGTGCCGGGCCGCAACACCGCATTGGCAAAACGGGTGATGCCCCTGTTGCCGGCCGCCATCCCCTGGGCCCACTTTGGCGACCTGGATCAGCGGGGGCTGGAGATCGCCGCCGAATTGGCCCAGGCCACCGGCCGGCCCTTGGCGCTCTGGCTACCCCGCAATCTGGCCGATTATCTCCCTCACTATGCCCGCCCCCTAAGCCTCCCGTCGGCAGGATCGCAGAGCAAGATCCCCTGGCAGAGCAATGCCTGGGAGAGGGTATCCGGCTCCGAATTGACAGAGACGCTCAACTATTTAGCCCTGAACAAGTGTTGGCTGGAACAAGAAGTGCTGGTGACCGCCAGGCACTGGCAGTCCTGGCCATTGGGGTGAATGTGGGCGTCATCGAGAAACAAAGAACCGCCGTCAGGCGGTTCCTTTCATGGTGCTGCGTTAACTTCCCGACCGATGGTATCCAGACAGGCACCCGTATCGGCTCAGGGTCGACCGCTGAGCAAGATGGCACCGCCGAGCGTGATGAACAGCCCCCCTGTGATGCGGCCGAACAGACGCTGGCCGCTCCCCGGCTTTAAATAGTTGCCGGCGCGTCTGGCCAGGGCTACATAGCAGAGGTGCACCAGGCTGACGATGGCACAGATGGTCAGGTACATGATGAAGAACTGGATGGGCAGCGAGCTTTGGTGATCGAGAAACTGGGGCAGCAGCGCGCAGAGGAAGATGATGGTCTTGGGGTTGCTGGCCGACACCAGGAAGGCTTCCCGCAGCAGGGAGCCTTTGCTCCGTGATGGAGGACTGACGCCAACCCGTTGCACCTTCTGACTCCCCGAGCAGGTCGCCCGCAGCGACTTGTAGCCGAGATAGATCAAGTAGCCACCGCCCGCCAGCTTGAGGGCGAGGAACAGGGGCGGCAAGGTCTGCAGCAGGGCCCCCACACCCATGGCAACCAGAAAGATGAGAATGCCCTGACAGAACAGATTCGCGCCTATGGTGAGCAGGGCCGGACGCCAGCCGAGCTGCAGGCCGTTCTTTACCACCAGCAGCACATTGGGCCCCGGGGTCAGGGTTGCCAGCAGATAGGCCAGCAGAAACAACATCCATGTATCCAGACTCATGATATCTCCTTCGTAAAGAGCACATCATGCTCCGCCCCAGGGGCCGCGTCCAGTGGCTGCTGCCGCCAGGATGTGGCTGTTTTTCAGGTGCTTAACCAAGCGCCAGTCCATTGGGGAAAGGGACGTCTGGAGACGTTGCCTGACTGGCGCAATAAAAAACCGCCCTCGGGCGGTTGATTTATGCTGCCGACCCTTATTTCAGGGCTTTCTTCAGCTTCTTGATCTTGCCTTCGTGCTTGGCAATCTTCTCCTGGCGGGCGGCGATTTTCTTCTTGATATCTTTCTTGCTGGCTTTGGCCATAGGTCGTGCTCCTTGTTTCAAGCGGACATCATGGGGTCATGATGCTCAGTATCTGTCCATGTGAAGAGCCCAGAGTGCCACATGAATTCCATCCGGGCCAGTGCTTCAGGGTGCCGGGAGTGGATCATCCTCTGACGGAAAATACGGCAAAGGGGTGGCTCGCTCATCGGGACTGGTTTGCAGGATAGCCCAGTTTCCCCGCGGCGCCACTGTGGCCGCGCAGACATCGGCGGTGGCCCGGCAACAAAAAAGCGCCCCCGGGGGGCGCTTCTTGCATCATTCAAACCACAGGCCGAGGGGATCAGGCCTTCTTCAGGTAGGCCGCGACCAGCACTATCTGCACGCCGTTGACCTTGCCTTCGATGTGCAGCGGGTTGTTGGTGAGGCGAATGCCCTTGACCAGGGTGCCGCGCTTGGCGGTGAAGCCGCCGCCCTTGACCTCCAGATCCTTGATCAGGGTGACGGAATCCCCCTCCTGCAGCACGGCGCCGTTGGAGTCGACGGTGGGCACGCTGTCGTCATCGTCGCTTGCGCTGCCCGCCTCGGCCCAGGCCTTGGTCTCTTCTTCCATGTACATCATGTCCAGCATGTCCTGGGCCCAGATCTCGCCCCGGGCGGACAGGGCTTTAAGCTGGCGCCATGCCATCACTTGCACCGCCGGCACCTGGCTCCACATGCTGTCACCCAGGCAGCGCCAGTGGTTGACCTCGGTGGTGTCCGGCTGCTCTAGCTGGCCACGGCAGGTGGAACACAGCACCACGCTGTGGTCATCGTCACTGGCGGGGGAGTGTGGCACCGGGAAGGCAGTCAGCGCATGTTCTGCGCCACACAGCTCACACTTGGCGTCCGCACGCGCTTGCAGGATGGCATTGATGGTCATGTTTTGGTTCCGTTCATATGGGTAAAACGACCCGCGTGGGCGAGTCGCGCTAATGAGGGGGCGGAATATAGCACAAGTCCCTGCTTTTTGTCAGGCTACCAGCAAGGGGTGGGCGGATACGCTGGCCAGTGCTTTTTGATGGCAGATCGCTAGAATGAGCCTCCCTTTTGGATAGCAGGACAAGCTCACCGTGCTGGCTCACCGTTTTCGACAACTGGACTGCTTGCTGACCGACGAGAGACGCTGGTGGCAATATCAGCCCTATCATCATCTGAGCCTGGCCTTCGCCGATGAGGCCCCCGAGCTTGCCGCCTGCCTCAATGGCCTCGGCCTTGACGAGATAGCCCGGCTCGACGCCGACATGGGGGCGCTTTGCACCCTGCTTGCCCCCTGGATCCCGGCAGGGGCCGAGCTCCATGCCCTGAGCGAGCTAGATGCCTTCGTCCCCGAACCCATTCACTGCGCCAGGGCCATGGCGATGTACATGCCGGGGCGCAAGCAGGCGCAGATAGAAGCCTTCACCGGCTGCCTGCCCGCCCATCAGGGCCCCTATCTGGAGTGGTGTGCCGGCAAGGGCCACCTGGGGCGCCTGGTCTCTCTGCACCGGGGGGCCGAGATCCTGAGCCTCGAATTGCAGCGCACGCTCTGCGAGGAGGGGCGACAGCTCGCGGCGCGGGACGGTGCCCGCATGCAGTTTGTGGAGGCCGACGCCTTCGCCGCCGAGTCGGGGGCGCTCATCGCCCCGCACCATCACGCCATGGCGCTCCATGCCTGCGGTGAGCTGCATACCCATCTGCTGGAGCAGGTGGCCGAGCGCGGTGCCCGGGGCGTGACCCTCTCCCCCTGTTGCTATCACCTGATCCGCACCAGCCATTACCGCCCCCTGTCGCAGGCCGCCAAGGCCAGCGCCCTGCACCTTGGCAAGAGCGACCTGAAGCTGCCGCTGCAGGAGACGGTGACCGGCGGCGCCCGCATCTCCCGCCTGCGCGAGCAGGAGGTGATCTGGCGTCTCGCCTTCGATTGCCTGCAGCGTGAGGTGCGCGGGGTGGATGAGTACCTGCCGGTGCCCAACTTGCAAAAGAGCCTGCTGGCGGGCAGTTTCGAGGCTTTCTGTGACTGGGCCGCCGAGCGCAAGGAGATAGTGTTGCCTGGGGGAATAGGCTATGAGGACTTCCTCGCCAGGGGGGAGCGGCGCTTTGGGGACGTCGCCCGCATGGAGCTGGTGCGCCATCTGTTTCGCCGTCCGTTGGAGATCTGGCTCGCCCTGGATCGGGCCCTCTTCCTCGAGGAGCAGGGCTACCAGGTCGAGCTGGGGACGTTTTGCGACAAACCCATGACACCTCGCAATCTGCTGATCCGGGCGGTGCGCGTTCGCGGCGCATAAAAAGCGAGCACCTTGAGGTCAAAATGAGGCCGTTGTGCGGTTTCATCTGAGTGCAGAGTGAAATGGCTCACAAAATCGCCAAACTCTTAATTCTTGTCGTGAATTTAGTTGTCGGGATGCCTATGCTCGCCCTGACATTTTCAAGACAAGGATGGTTACCCATGTTCATGCTCAAGCGGACCGCCTGGCTGGTTGCGGGGCTCTGCGCCTCGCCAGCTTATGCGGCCATGACTATTCAGCCCGACCCACAAAATAGCGGTGGCTATGTGATTGCCGCCTCCGATATAACGACCGTTGAAAAGGCCAAGACGGCCAACCCCATGTATGGCATCTGGTCAAAGGCATTGGCCACCCGCCCCAACATCCTGGTGGAGGCGATTGTGCCGAGACGAGCCGACAACCCGGACAACGTCAAACGGGTCGAGCGGGTCTTTACCGAATCGGACTGGGACTTTCTGACCCAGATGGCGGCCCCTGAATATACCTATGAGCGCTTCTTGCGGGCGGTCGGCAAGTTCCCCGCCTTCTGCGGCGACTACACGGATGGGCGCAATGCGGACGCCATCTGCAAAAAATCCGTCGTCACCGCCTTCGCCCACTTCGCCCAGGAGACGGGCGGCCACATCGCCAGGGAAAATGTCTCCGACAACCCGCTGGGGCTCGAAGAGTGGCAGCAAGCGCTGGTGCATGTGCGCGAGATGGGTTGGGCCGAGGGGCAACTCGGCTATACCACCGGCTGTGGCCAGAATGACTGGCAGAACAGGAAATGGCCCTGCAGCACGGGGCAGGGCTACTTTGGCCGTGGTGCGAAACAGCTCTCCTATCACTTCAACTACGGCGCCTTCTCCGAGGCGATGTTTGACGGCAACGCCACCGTGCTGTTGAACAACCCCGGTCTGGTGGCCGACTCCTGGCTCAACCTCGCCTCCGCCATCTGGTTCTTCCTGACGCCGCAAGCCCCCAAACCCGCCATGTTGCACGTCATCGACAGAACCTGGGTCCCCTCCCAGCGCGAGATTGCGGCCGGCATCGGCTATGGCTTTGGCACCACCATCAACGTCATCAACGGCGGCATAGAGTGTGGCGAGCAGAACAAGAACAAGGGGCAGCCGGTCAACCGCATCCGTTACTGGGAAGGGTTGGCCGCCCATTACGGGATCCCGCTGCTCCCGGACGAGAAGAACACCTGCTGGCAGCAGACCCCCTATGACAGCCTCAACCTGAACGGCGCCACCGACGTGCTCTACACCAACTGGGACGGCAACTGGAAATATTATGCCGACAGGCCAGGTGGCTACTCGTTCGAGTGCGAGCTGGTGGGATTCCAGACCACCTATTCGGCCCTGGTGCCGGGGGATTACGAGAAGTGCGTGACCAACGTCTACGGCTCCCACGCCAACTGGCCCAAGGTACGGGTGGTCGCCAAACTCGATCCTGCGCCCGTTGATCCGACCGACCCGCCCGTGGGGGATGTGCCCGCCTGGGAGGCCAGCAAGGTCTACACCGCCGGCAACAAGGTGAGCCACAAGGGTGTCATCTATCAGGCCAAGTGGTGGACCCAGGGTAACGAGCCGGGCAAGGGAGATCCCTGGGCACCGGTGACCTGATCCCGGTGAGGGCGCGTCATCAGCCATGATGGGGAAGGGGGGTGATGGGTCTCTCTTCCTCTCTTTCATGAGGACGGGCCCGCAGGCACATGGAACAAGTCGAGGGTGTTCGGGTGCTTATCTCGCACAGAGGAGTGACAGATGAATATCGCCATCCACTTTGAAATCCCGGTGCAGGATCTGGAGAGGGCCATCCGCTTCTGTGAGGGGGTCTTCGAGATAGCTCTCGAGCGGGCGCACATAGATGGCAACGAGATGGCACTGTTCCCGCTCCTTGACGGGGTGGCGGGCTGCTCCGGCGCCCTGGCAAAGGGGGAGAGCTATGTGCCGAGCTAGGACGGCACCCGGGTCTATCTGAAGGTCGCGGACATAGAGCGGGCCATGGCCCGGGCGCTGACAGCGGGAGGGGAGTGTCTCTATCCCGTCACCCGGGTGAGCGAGCACATCCGGGTGGCCGAGCTCAGGGATCCCGAAGGCAATCGCATCGCCCTGCAGGAGCAGAGCTGAACCTGATGCCGATGAGGGCATCCCTCGATGGGCTCGCCTGCCAGGTGGGGGTAGATGCCCCCTCGGCAGTGGCGAAACCCGGGGTGAGCGGCTACTCATATGATGCTAAATGCGGCCGGCATACTGTCGGCTCGCACCTAGGAGAGAGGAGCTGTATATGCAAGGAACCTGTCTGTGCGGCGGTATCACCGTCTCGAGCGGCGATCAGAATGAGGTGAGCCTGTGCCATTGCGCCATGTGCCGGCGTTGGTCGGGTGGGCCCATGTTCGCGGTGCATGGTGGCAAGGGGGTCAGTTTCAAGGGGCTCACCCCTGTGGCCTACCGCTCGTCCGAATGGGCGGAGCGCGGCTTCTGCCCCACCTGTGGCACCCACCTTTTCTACCATCTGTTGCCGACGGACGAGTACATCCTCTGTGCCGGCCTGTTTCAGGAACAGGGGTTCGAGCTCACCGGGCAGATCTTCATCGATGAGAAGCCTGATTTTTATGCGCTCAAGAACGACACCCCGACCCTGACCGGGCAGCAGGTGTTCGAGCAGTTCGCCCCCAAGCCCTGAACCTGTCGCCACAACTCTGGAGAGCCAATCATGGATGAATAACAGAAGGTGAGGGGGCCTGCCTCCTATTTCCCCTCCATCGAGAAAACCTATGGGCAGCCGATTGCCCACTGGCTGGCCCTGCTGGCGGGGCGGGAGGAGCGCAAACACATGGCGCTGGTGGCCTGGCTCAAGGCCGAGCACGGCATGGGCCACGGCCATGCCAATGCTCTGGTGGCCCACCATCTGGCGCAGGGTTGAACCGCCCGTATCGGCCCTGGTTGCTTTCGTGTGTCAGGGCTTTCGACCACTGCTGATGAAACAAGGATGAAAGATGGAACTGGTGGTGATCCGCCATGGCGAAACCCGGGCCAATGCCGAGGGGCGCTATCTGGGGGCGTTGGATATGGGGCTCAACGAAACCGGATGGGAGCAGGTTGGCACGTTGGCGCAGGAGCTCGTCAGGGAGACGCCGTTTCAGCGCCTGTTGAGCTCCCCCCTGTTGCGTGCCAGACAGAGTGCCGAAGTGATTTCCCGTGCACTGGCATTGCCCGTTCAGCTTATCCCGGCCTTTCGTGAGCGGCACGTAGGGGTGTTCGAGGGACTGACGCAGGCAGAGGCGAGGCTCCGTTACCCCGAGCTCTGGGCGCGCAACATCACCCGTCGTTGGGACGAGGCTCCCACCGACGGTGAGTCGCTGGATGCCGTGATCGCACGGGTGTCGTCAGGGTTGATCACGCTCGCCGATGAGGCGCGGGGCGAGCGGGTATTGCTGGTGGCACACGGGGTGGTGGCCAAGGTGATCCGGGCCCTCACGAGCTCAGGTTTTGCCGACTTCTTCGAGTGGCAACTGCATAACGGCGGCAGACTGGTGGCCAATATTCCCCAGGCTCAGTCACCGATCCGCTTTCACCGTCCGGCCGGGCAGGATTAACCCGCGCTCTGTCCTGCGCAGGCGGGGGAAGCCAGCCCTTCGTTGCCAAGGGAGCACCACGGGCACCACCGTCCACGAACGCCATCGCGCTTAACATGGGTATCGGGGATCGACTCAAGAGGAGAAGAGAGATGAAGATAAGCGTCAGTGTCCGGGTCGAACGGCCACTCGCTCTGGTATGGGAGGGGTGGAATACCCCCGCCAGCATCATGGCATGGAATGCAGCCTCCCCCGAGTGGCACTGCCCCGGCAGCCGGGTGGATCTGCGGATCGGCGGGCGTTTCTGCCACCGTATGGCCGCCCGGGATGGCAGCATGGGGTTCGATTTCGAGGGCACCTTCACCGAGGTGGTGCCGCCAACCTCCCTGGGTTACGTCATGGACGACGGTCGGGCCGTCAGGGTGCGGTTCGTGGAGGAACAGGGAGGCACTTGGGTGCACGAGGAGTTCGACGCCGAATCCGAACACAGCGGCGAGCAGCAGCGTGCCGGCTGGCAGAGCATACTCGACAACTTCAAACGCTATATGGAAAGCGCGCCCTGAGGCGCGCGTTTCGATCGACTATTTCCTGCCCGACGCCGGGTTACTCCTCGATATCCAGCAGTACCAGAATGGCGCTCTCGCCGCCCCATTCCCGCGGGGCTTGATGGAAGGCGCGCACATTGGGGTGCTGGGCCAGCCAGCTCGGGATGCGCTGCTTGAGCACATGCTTGCCGATGCCGTGCATCACGGAGGCGACGTGAATGTTCTCTTTTTGGCACAGGGTGAGCAGGGCGGCCAGCTCCTGCTTGGCCTGGAGCTGGCTCATGCCATGGAGATCCAGATAAATCTCCGGCGGATAGAGGCCGCGTTTGAGCTTTTTCAGCTCGAATTTTGACACGTCTTCACGCACAAAACGGGTCGGGCCCTCTTCGTCCAGATGAGGCTGGTACTCGTCGCTGAAAAAGTGGTCAACCCCAAGCTTTTCGCGGCTTTCACGCAGTTCGCGTTTCTGCTTGACCGGGCTTGAGGAGGCCCTTATGGTATCTTGCTTAATTTTCCGGGTACCTTTGACAGCATCACGAAACAGCAGGCTTTCCTCGTCTGTGGGTGAGGGCGTTTTTTTCATCAGGTACTCGTCTTGCTCGCTGTATAGAATTCTCGGGCCGGATATTACTCGACTTGGAGGTGGATTTGGACAAGATATTTATCGACGAGGTGGTTGCCGAGATGCACACCATCCAGGACATGTTGCGCTGGGCCATGAGTCGTTTCAACGACGCCGGGATCTTCTACGGACATGGTACCGACAACGCCTGGGATGAGGCCGTGCAACTGGTGCTGCCCGCGTTACATCTGCCGCCGGACGTGGATCCTGGCATGCGCCACTCCCGCCTGACCACCAGCGAGCGCCACCGCATCGCCGAGCTCATCATCCGCCGGGTGCAGGAGCGGGTGCCTGCCGCCTACCTGACCAACAAGGCCTGGTACGCGGGTTGGGAGTTCTACGTGGACGAGCGGGTGCTCATTCCGCGCTCCCCCATCGCCGAGATGGTGGCCAACCGCTTCGCCCCCTTCCTGAAAGAGGAACCGACCCGGATCATGGACTTGTGCACCGGCTCCGGTTGCATCGCCATCATCATGGCCCATGAGTTCCCCCATGCGGAAGTGGATGCCATCGACATCAGTGTCGATGCCCTCAATGTGGCCGAGCGTAACATCAACGATCACGGCCTGGAGCAGCAGGTCATCCCGATCCGCTCCGATCTGATGCGCGATTTGCCCGCCGGCGACAAGTACGATCTCATCGTCTCCAACCCGCCCTACGTGGACTCCGAGGACATGTCGGATCTGCCGGAAGAGTTTCGTCACGAGCCGGAGCTGGCCCTGGCGTCGGGCTCCGATGGCCTCAAGCTCACCAAGCGCATCCTGGCCAATGCCGCGGACTTCCTCAAGGATGACGGCGTGCTGGTGGTCGAGGTGGGCAACAGCATGATCCACCTGGAAGCCCAGTTCCCCGAGGTGCCCTTCACCTGGGTCGAGTTCGAGAACGGTGGTCACGGCGTGTTCGTGATGACCAAGGCAGAGCTCGAGCAGTACCAGGCCCATTTCGCGATTTACAAGAGCTAAGCAGCAAGGAGCACCCATGGCAGGGAACAGTTTTGGCCAACTCTTTCGGGTCACCACCTTTGGCGAGAGCCACGGCCTGGCGCTTGGCGCCGTGGTCGACGGCTGCCCCCCCGGGCTTGAGATAAGCGAAGCGGATCTGCAAATCGATCTGGACAGACGCAAGCCCGGCACCTCCCGTTACACGACCCAGCGCCGCGAGGCGGACGAGGTACGGATCCTGGCCGGGGTATTCGAGGGACGTACCACGGGCACCTCCATCGGACTGCTCATCGAGAACACCGATCAGCGCTCCAAGGACTACTCCGAGATCAAGGACCTGTTCCGCCCGGGCCACGCCGATTACACCTATCACCAGAAGTACGGCCAGCGTGACTACCGCGGCGGCGGCCGCTCCTCGGCCCGCGAGACCGCCATGCGGGTGGCGGCGGGGGCCATCGCCAAGAAGTACTTGAAGCAGATGCACGGCATCGAGATAGTGGGTTTTCTCTCCCAGCTCGGCCCCATCAAGGCCGAGGCGTTTGACCAGAGCCAGATCGAGCAGAACCCCTTCTTCTTCCCCGATGCGGGCAAGCTGGAGGCCCTCGATGAGTACATGCGGGCCCTGAAAAAAGAGGGCAACAGCATAGGCGCCAAGGTGGCTGTCATTGCGCGCAACGTGCCGGTGGGCTTAGGGGAGCCCGTGTTCGACCGCCTCGACGCCGACATCGCCCACGCCATGATGGGCATCAATGCGGTGAAAGGGGTCGAGATAGGTGACGGTTTCGCCGTGGTGGAGCAAAAAGGCTCGGAGCATCGCGACGAGATGACCCCGGCTGGCTTTGCCAGCAACCATGCGGGCGGCATTCTGGGGGGTATCTCGTCCGGTCAGGATATCGTGGTGAGCATGGCGCTCAAGCCCACCTCCAGCATCACTGTGCCTGGCAAGACCATCAACACCAGCGGCGAGGCCACCGAGATGATCACCAAGGGTCGTCACGATCCTTGTGTCGGCATCCGTGCGGTGCCCATCGCCGAGGCCATGCTGGCCCTGGTGCTGATGGATCACCTGCTGCGCCACCGTGCCCAGAACCAGGGTGTGCATACCCAGACCCCGCTGTTGCGCTGATCTGCAAACAGCGCTGTTAACTGATCACCATGCTCGGCAAAAAGGCGACCCCAGGGTCGCCTTTTTCGTTTGTGCGGTGTCGTCAGGATCAGCCCTGAGTGCTTTCCTCCCGGGGCTGGCTGCCATCGAAACGGCACTCCGGCGGGGCAAATGCCGTGTCCAAAGGGGGGAGGGTGGCGATGGCCGCATCGATGCGGGCGAGCTCCTCTTCGCTGACCGTCTCCCTGGCCAACATCAGGCTGACCGGCTGCTGGTGCAACAGCACCTGACACGAGGTGAACCCCTCTGCTCCTAGTTGGGCCAGCCGATGCCGGGCGTATTGCCACTCGATGATGACCCCATCGAGTCGCCGTGCCAGCAGGAGGGCGATCAGCCTGTCGTCCGAGTTGTATTCGCTCGCCTGCCGAAGGGAGGGGCAGGCGTCGCTCAGGGGCAGGGGACGGGTGCCCCGCAGCTTGCCAAGGCGCAGCCCGGTCTGCTGGCACAGGTCCGCAAGGTGCGTTATTCCCTGCCAGCGATCGGCGCTCCCGGGCGCAGGCTTATGGCTGAGCAGCACGAAGCTGGCGCGTCTGTAGGGGGCAGAGAAGCGAGCGAAACGCGCCCGCTCCGGGGTCTTCAGGGCCCCCATGGCGACATCCAGTTGCTGGCGTGCCATGAGGTGCAGGGCCCTGGCCCAGGGGAGATTGCGAAACGCGGGCTCAAGATCGGCGCCACGGAGGATCTGGCGGGTCAGTGTCACGTCCAGCCCGCCGAGTTCGCCATCGGCCTCGATCTGGCTGAAGGGGGGCCAGTGGCTCCAGGCCACCGACAGTGTCTCTTTGGCGCCCAGAGGCAGGCTCGGTGCGAACAGCAGGCCGAGGCTCAATGCGCAGTGAATAGCGGTCTGGATATGTTTCCTGATCAAGCAGAACCTCCCTGTTCTGTGTCGTGGATCCCTGAGTACGTGTCCCAAGGTGGGACGGGCCCTGGCGAGCGCCATCATCGCCATTCTGCCCCGCCATAGTGGGCTTTTCCACCCAGGCTGGGAGGCGTATCACATTTTTCTCGTGTAACGGCGCCAACTCCGTTAGACTGCGCCTCTATTCTTTCCCCTTTGCTCTGCTCCCCGGGGAAATCGTTGTTTTCTCTATAGGCCCAGATCCTGTGAGATGGCATCGGCTCAGCAGAGGAGCCCCACCACAGATCCCCGGCGCCCCTATCCCTAGCAGGTAACTATGAGTTTTACTTCCCTCGGTCTGGCCGAACCCTTGTTGCGTGCCGTTGCCGAGCAAGGCTACGACACCCCGTCTCCCATCCAGCAACAAGCGATCCCGGCCGTCCTGGCTGGCCGTGACCTGATGGCCGCCGCCCAGACCGGGACCGGCAAGACCGCAGGCTTTACCCTGCCGATGCTGCAGCGCCTCACCGAGAGCAAGCGCAAGGTATCCCCGAACCGCATTCGCGCCCTGGTGTTGACACCGACCCGCGAGCTGGCCGCCCAGGTGGGCGAGAGCGTGCGCAACTACGGCAAGCACCTGCCGATCCGCAGCCACGTCGTCTTCGGCGGCGTCAGTATCAATCCGCAGATGATGGCGACTCGCCGTGGTCTGGACGTGCTGGTGGCCTGCCCGGGTCGCCTGATGGATCTCTACAACCAGAACGCCGTGAAATTCGACGAAGTCGAGATCCTGGTGCTGGATGAAGCGGACCGCATGCTCGACATGGGCTTCATCCGTGACATCCGTCGCATCCTGGCCCTGTTGCCGAAGAAGCGCCAGAACCTGCTCTTCTCCGCCACCTTCGCCGAGGAAATTCGTGAGTTGGCCACCGGCCTGCTGGATAACCCGGCGGTGATCGAAGTGGCCCCGCGCAACAGCACCGCCGAGCGTATCGAGCAGCTGGTGCACCCGTGCGACAAGGCCAACAAGATCGCGCTGCTGAGCCACCTGGTCACCAGCAACGACTGGCAGCAGGTACTGGTGTTCACCCGCACCAAGCACATGGCCAACCGTGTTGCCGAGACCCTCGACAAGAACGGCGTCAGCGCCGCCGCCATCCACGGCAACAAGAGCCAGGGTGCCCGTACCCGCGCCCTGGCCGGTTTCAAGGAAGGTAGCGTCAAGGTGTTGGTCGCGACCGACATCGCCGCCCGTGGTCTGGACATCGACAAGTTGCCGCAAGTGGTCAACTTCGAGCTGCCGAACGTGGCGGAAGACTATGTGCACCGCATCGGCCGTACCGGCCGCGCCGGCGCAGCCGGTCACGCCATCTCCCTGGTCGCCGCCGATGAAGGCAAGCTAATCAAGGCCATCGAGCGTCTGACCAAGCAGAACATCCCTTGCGAGCAGGTGGCCGGTTTTGAAGCCTCCCGCGAGACCCTCGACAACATCGCTCGTGGTATCGGCGCGCCGCTGCGCAAAGAGCCCCGCGATCCGAGCGAGCAGCGCCGTGCGCCGCGCCCGCAGGGTCAGGGCCAGCGTCAGGGTGCCGGTCGTTCTGCCTCCAATGGCAATGCAGGTGGTGCCCGTACCGGTAACGGTGGCAAACCCAAGCCGCAAGGTGGTCAGCGTCCCGCCGATGGCGCCGCCAAACCGGCCCAGGCTCGTCGTCCCCGCCGCGCCAGCCACAACCAGTAAGTGGCTCGGGAGCCAGGCTCCCCAGTTATTCGCTGATAAAAAAGCCCCGCCAGAATGGCGGGGCTTTTGTTTTTCTGGCCGGCAGTGAAGCGGTCAGAGGAGGAGCGCCGTGATCAAGATGTACGCCGCACTCACCAGGATCACGCCGAAGGTCAGCCCCATCCCCACCACTCGGTAGCGGAAGTTCTCCGGTGTGCGGCTCATGCCAAAGGCGTGACAGAGGTGACCACACAGCAAGCTGGCCCCCAGCAGATGGATGAGCCAGGGTGTCTGGCTGGAGGTTTCGACAAAATAGATCAGCAGCAGGGCCAGGGGAACATACTCGGCAAAGTTGGCGTGCACCCGCATGGCCCGCAGCATGGCGGGATCATCGCCATGCCCCAGCGCCACTCCCCGACGGTGGCGGGTGCGAATGGTACGCTCGCCGAGCAAGACGAAGAGCAAGGCGAGCAGGGCCGCGTAGATGGGCACTATGGTCATGGTATCTGGCTCTCGAGTGGATGTGTTTGCCTGGATATTGCTTGGCGCCTCAATGGCTTGCCTCTGATGGTAGCAGCAGGATGTGGCGAGTGGCGCAACCAGCTGCCGAGGGCGCCTGGGACCAGATCACAAAAAGCCCCGCCAACTTATGCTGGCGGGGCTTTTCAATGTGGGGCATTCAAGGCGGGTAAGGATCAGAGCGCGGGCAGCATGCCGAGGCTAACGCTCACCTGGACGCCGACGATCAGCACCCCCATGGCGCCGGCGAGACCCAGCGCAACCACGCCGCCCGGAACCCGGTAATGGTGAGCGGCGGCCTGCTTGCGGCTCTGCCACACCAGAGCCACTGGCAGCAGCACCGCCAGCACCGCTAGGGCGATGGCGGCGTAACCCAGCGCCATGATGAAGCCCTGCGGGAAGTAGAGGGCAAACAGCAGGGGCGGCACGAAGGTGATCATGCCGGTCTGGCTGCGGCCCTGCCAGTTGTCCTTGCGGCGGGTCACCTTGGCCATGAAGTCAAACAGCCCCAGCGTCACCCCGAGGAAGGAGGTGGCGAGCGCCAAGTCAGCAAAGAGATGCATCGCCTGATTGAAGGCGGGCCAGTTCACCAGGTTGCCGACGCTGGCAAGCAGGCTGTCGAGCGCCCCGCCGGTCTGGATCAGGCTCTGCTGGCCGAGCAGGCCGAGGATGGCTACCTGCCACAGCACGTAGAGGATAAGCGGCAGGGCAGAGCCCCACACGAAGACTCGGCGCAACTGCTTGGGGCAGTCGCCGAGGTAGAGCATGACGCTCGGGATGGAGCCGTGGAAACCGAACGAGGTGAATATGACTGGCAGCCCCGCCAGCAGCAAGCCCTGGCCGAGCGGCATGGAGAGCAGGTGCTGCCCCTCGGCGCGGGGCAGCAGCAGCGCCAGCACCCCTACCATGATCACCAGTTTGACGGTGAACATCAGTCGATTGAGGTAATCCACTTGCTTGGTGCCCACACACACCATGCCGCCAAACAGCAGGGTGAAGGCCCAGGCCGCCTGCTCCTGGCTGACGGTGGTGCCGGCATCCGCCAGCGCCTGGGCCAGCAGGCTGCTGCCGCCGCTGATGTAGGCGGAGGCCAGGGAGTAGAACAGCATCAAAATGCAGAAGGAGGCGATGCGCTTGCCCCAGGGGCCGAGCAGGTGATCCGCCAGTTGGTGCAGGTACCACTTGCCGGTATTGAGGCTGGCCTCCACCTGCAGCATGGCGGTGAAGGCCATCAGGGCCCAGAGCCCGATCATCAGCGCCAGGGTGGCGGGGCCGCCCAGAGACGAGGAGGCCAGCGGCAGGGCCAGCATGCCGGCGCCTATGGTGGTGCCGGCGATAAGCAGCGTACAACCCAGGGTTTTGGTATTCATGGTGTGCATCCAGATAGAGAAACTGCGTAGTAAAAAAAGCGTGCCAGTGGCGGAGTCGGCCAGGTGCCTCCGGGGGCGGGACCGGAGGCTAGCAATATCGGAGTGGACGCATCGTTACGAAAAATCCGTGGGTTGTAAAAGATGGTTGCCACGTTAACGGATCAAAAAAGTGGAAACAAGCCTGTAAAGGCGGATTTTGTACTGCGAGGTGGCAATAGGTGGAAATAAAAGATGACAGCAGACGGTGTTGACTGGTGGAAAAGCGCGCCGGCGTGGCAGGAGAGCGCCGGCACGTGAGGGACGTCAGCGGCGACGCTTGAGGGTGCGGCTCACACAGTGCAGGCCAGCGCGGTAGTGGCCGTTGATGGCCTCGAAGGCGAGGGCAAGGGCCTGGGCAGCCAGGGCGTCGTGCTGCTGGGGCAGGGAGTTGATGCCAAAGGGGAGGAAGTCCAGCAGCCGATCGTCCCCGAAGGTGGCCATGGCAATCTGGCTCATGTCGGCCTCCTGCTCCAGCAGATAGTCGAGCACCCCCTCCATCAATATGTAGGAGGTGGCGACCAGCGCCTCGGGCAACTGGCCGAGGCGCTGGTACAGCTCTTTGATCAGGCGATAGCCCTCGGCGCGGGAGAAGTGGGCCCCCTCACAGACATGGGGTGTCAGCAGGGCGGCGCTGGCGTGGCTGCTCAGCGCCTGCTCGAAACCGGCGCGGCGCTCCTGGCTGATCGTGAGGCCTGGCAGCGCGGTGATCAGCGCCACATGGCGAAGGGTGGTGGTGAGCAGGGAGGCGGTGAGATCGCAGCTCGCCTTCTGGTTTTCACTCGCCACAGTGATGAAGTGGTCGGCGGCCAGGGCCCGATCGATGGCCAGGATTTGCACACCATGAGCTTGCTGCTCCCGATAGAAAGGGTCCGCCGGCGGCAGGCAGCTCGCCACCAGCAGCGCATCCACATGGCGGCTGACCAGCATTCTGGCCAGCTCCTTCTCGGTATCCGGCTCGTCTTCCGAGCAGACGATCAGCAGCTGATAGCCCTGAGCCCGCGCGCCCTGCTCGAGGCGCTTGGCGAGTTTGGCATAGCTGGCATTCTCAAGGTCCGGCAGGATGAAACCCAGGGTCCTGGTCTGGCCGCCGCGCAGGGAGGCGGCGCGGCTGTCCGGCTGATAGTTGTGGGCATGGACCACGGCCATCACCTTGTCACGGGTGGCCTGGCTGATGCGATATTGATTCGCCTTGCCGTTGATCACATAGCTGGCGGTGGTACGCGAGACACCGGCCAGGGCGGCGATTTCATCCAGTTTCATCATATTGGCTCTGTTTGAGTTGCAAGGCCCGCGACGGTTTCAGGTGGGGGCACCGAAAAGTGTGCGCGGGATCATATCATTGAAAAGCACTCTCCGTGGGATCTTGAACAATTGGCTGAAACGATTCAGTCTTAGTGTAAGTGAAACGATTCAGCTTGTCAGTAAGCGATGAATGTTCGACCAGGAAATGCCGAGATGGCCCACCTGGGGGGAGATTCCCGTCTATTGTCAGCAGGCAAATTACCCGAAATCCAAGTTGAGTTGAGCCGGTGTGCCGCGAGGCGAAGCCGGACCTGATGGAGAATCTCTATGTTGAAGTTGGCGCGACAGCAAATCCTGCTGGGACAATCGGTGGCAACCAAGGCGGACGCCATCGCCCTGCTGGCAGGCAAACTGACCGATGCGGGTCTGGTGGAGGCCGGTTATGTGGACGGCATGCTGGCGCGGGAAGCCCAGCACGCCACCTACCTTGGCAGTGGCATCGCCATTCCCCACGGCACCACGGACACCCGTCATCTGGTCAAGAGCACCGGCGTCATGGTGGCCCAGTTCCCTCAGGGGATCGAATGGGATGAGGGGCAGATTGCCTATGTGGCCATTGGCATCGCCGCCAAGTCGGACGAGCATCTGGGCATCTTGCGCCAGCTCACCCATGTGCTGGGTGACGAGCAGGCTGCCGCGCAATTGAGAGAGGCCACCGATGAAGAGACCATCATCAACATCCTGACCGGGGCAAGTGCGGCGAAAGAGGTGCAATACCTGACCCTGGCGGACTTCCCGGCCGACGATCGTGACCAACTGTTGCTGGGGGCTGCCGCCCGCGCCAAATCTGCCGGTTGGGGTGAGGCCGCCATGGTGACCTCTCTGCTGGCAAGCGAGCCCGCCTATCTGGGGGATGGCGTCTGGCTGGCCCGTGCGCAAGCGGCCCAGACCGGCTGGGTGCTGGCGACCCCGAGCAGCGCGCTCAGCGCAGGGGATCTACCCGTCAGCGCCCTGCTGCTGCTGTGCGCCGCTGATGCGGGTCATCTGGCGCAGCTCGACAACCTGGCCAAGCTTGCCGCCGCCGGTCAGCTCGGGACGCTCGCAGGGAGCGACGGTCTGGCCATGCTGCAGGCAGGTCCGGCGAGCGGTCTCTCCGACACCTTCACCATCATCAACCCCCATGGCCTGCACGCTCGTCCGGGCGCCATGCTGGTCAAAGTGGCCAAGGAGTATGCATCCGACATTCGCGTGGCGAACCTGGATGGTAGCGGTGAAGCGGTCTCCGCCAAGAGCCTGATGAAGGTCATCGGCCTGGGTGTCAAGTGCGGCCACCGCCTCGCCTTCCGCGCCGAAGGGACCGATGCCGAGGCGGCCCTCAAGGGCATAGGCGAAGCCATTGCCGCCGGTCTGGGCGAGGGGGCGCACTGATGGACATCGTCACCATCACCCTCAATCCTGCGCTGGATCTCACCACCCGTCTCGAGGCCATGATCCTCGGCGAGGTAAACCTGGTGAGCGAAGCCAACTTGCGCGCCGCGGGCAAGGGGATCAACGTCGCCATGGTGCTCAAAGACCTTGGCCGTGACGTGGGCCTGACCGGCTGGCTCGGGACTGACAATCAGCAGAGCTTCGTCTCCCTGTTTGAAGCGCTGGCCCTGGACGATCATTTCGTGCGCGTGGCAGGCAGCACCCGGATAAACGTGAAGATCTCCGAGCAATCTGGCCGGGTCACGGATCTCAATCTGCCGGGGCTCACCGTGCATCAGGCGGAAGTGGCCACGCTGGAGGCCGAGATAGAGAAGCTGGCGCCACGCGCCGACTGGTTCGTGCTGGCGGGCAGCCTGCCCAAGGGGGTCGAGCCTGGCTACTGCGCCCGTCTCATCAGCCTGCTCAAGGCCAAAGGCAAGCAGGTGATCTTCGATTGCAGCGGCGTGGCCCTCACCGAAGGGATCAAGGCTGCGCCTACCCTGGTCAAACCCAATCTGGAGGAGCTTGAGCAGTGGGCCGGTCGCCCCGTCGAGACCCTCGCCGAGCAGGCCGAGTGTGCCCGTGCCCTGCAGGCCGCCGGGATCCCCCATGTGGTGATCTCCAATGGCGCTGACGGCCTGGTCTGGTTTGGCCCCGATGCCACCTGGCAGGCCATTCCGCCGCGCATGCAGGTGGTCAGCACGGTCGGTGCCGGCGACTCTCTGGTAGCGGGGCTGGCCCATGGCCTCAGCCTTGGCTGGGCGCCGGAGCAGACCCTGCGTCTGGCCACCGCCGTCTCTGCCTTGGCGGTGAGCCAGGTGGCGGTCGGCTTTGACGATATCAAGGTACTCACCCCCTTACTCGAGCTGGTGCGCGTACAGCGTCTGGATGACCTGGCACCGGCTCAATCCAACCCCCTTTCGATGACACACTCAGGAGATGCCCAATGAAAGCAATTCTGGTTACGGCTTGCCCGGCGGGCATTGCCACCAGCTTTCTCGCTGCAAAACGGATAGAACAGCAGGCCAAACTGGCGGGCTGGGAGCTTATCCTCGATGTCGGCTCCAGCGTACAACCTCGCCAGGTTCCCTCGAAAGAGCAGATTGCCGCCGCCGAACTGGTGCTGGTAGTCGCAAGTGCCCCGGTGGATCTCGCCGCCTATGACGGCAAGCGCCTCTATCAGGGCAGCATGGATCTGGCGCTGCAGGATCCTGCCGCCCTGCTGGAGGCAGCCGCGAGCGGTGCCAGCCTCTATCGCCACCAGGCCGCGCCCGCCGTTGCCAATGCCGCCGCCAAGGCGGCCAGCGGTGCCAAGCGCATAGTTGCGGTCACTGCCTGTCCGACCGGGGTGGCCCACACCTTCATGTCGGCGGAAGCGCTGGAGACCATGGCCAAGCAGCTGGGTCATCAGATCCGCGTCGAAACCCAGGGCTCGGTCGGTGCCCAGAACGCCCTGACCGCCGATGAGATCGCCGCCGCCGATCTGGTGTTCCTCGCCACCGACATCGAGGTGGACATGGCCCGCTTCGACGGCAAGCCCGTCTATCGCACCAGCACGGGCGCTGCCCTGAAGAAGACCCGCGCCGAGCTCGACAAGGCCTGGACAGAGGCGAAGACCTATCGTCACAGCGGCGCTGCCGCGGCCAAGAAAGAGGAGAAGGCCGGCCCCTACAAACACCTGCTGACCGGTGTCTCCTTCATGCTGCCCATGGTGGTGGCCGGTGGTCTCATCATCGCGCTCTCCTTCATCTTCGGTATCGAGGCGTTCAAGGAAGAGGGGACGCTCGCGGCGGCCCTGATGAAGATCGGCGGCGGCTCCGCCTTCGCCCTGATGATCCCGGTACTGGCCGGTTACATCGCCTACTCCATCGCCGACCGTCCGGGTCTCGCCCCCGGCATGATTGGCGGTATGCTGGCCAGCTCGCTCGGCGCCGGTTTCCTCGGCGGCATAGTCGCCGGCTTCCTCGCCGGTTACAGCGCCAAGTACCTGAGCGACAAGGTGCGCCTGCCGGTGACCCTGGAAGCGCTCAAGCCCATCCTCATCATTCCATTGGTGGCCAGCCTGTTTACCGGCCTCGTCATGATCTACGTGGTGGGCGGCCCGGTGGCCGGCATCATGAATGCCATGACAGAGTTCCTGAACAACATGGGCTCCGCCAACGCCGTGCTGCTGGGTGTCATCATCGGCGCCATGATGTGCTTCGACATGGGCGGTCCGGTCAACAAGGCGGCCTACGCCTTCGGGGTCGGCCTGCTCGCCTCCAAGACCTATGCCCCCATGGCTGCGGTGATGGCCGCCGGCATGGTGCCGGCCCTGGGGATGGGGATCGCGACCTTCCTGGCCAGCAAGAAGTTCATCAAGGCGGAGCAGGAAGCGGGCAAGGCCTCCTTCGTGCTGGGACTGTGCTTCATCTCCGAGGGGGCCATCCCGTTTGCGGCCAAGGATCCGATGCGGGTCATCCCGGCCTGCATGGTGGGTGGTGCCCTGACCGGTGCGCTCTCCATGCTGTTCGGCTGCGAACTGGTGGCGCCCCACGGTGGCCTGTTCGTGCTCTTCATCCCGAACGCCATCAACAACGTGCTGATGTATATCGTGGCGATTGCGGCGGGATCGCTGTTGACCGGCGTCTCCTACGCCATGCTCAAGCGCGGCGAGGAGCAGGCCAAGCTGGCAACGGCCTGATTGACGTCCATCCGATGAATGACAAGGCGGCCTGTGGGCCGCCTTTTGTTTTGGTGGGGTGCAGGAGGGCAGGGAAGGGGTCAGAAATCCCAGCCGGGTTGTGATGGCGGTTCGATGGGCTCACCCTCTCTGGCCTTGCGGCGGGCGGCCTCGACCCGTGCCTTGCGGTTGCGGCACAGACGCATCACCTCCTGCTGCTGGGTCGGAGTCATGGCGAGCCAGTTGAAGCGCTCTTCCCGACTGCGCAGGCACCCCTTGCAATATCCCTTGTTGTTCACTTCGCAGATCCCGACGCAGGGGCTCGTCAGGGGGAAGATTTCGAGCTGTTCCATCCACGCCCTCTCACATCTTGTCACCTTGTTATAACCCAGAAGATCCCCTTTGGAGAAATAGGGCGTCCGGGGGTGGATGGTGTTTGCTTTCCCCCGGCAAATTTGGCATCTTCCCCGCCGTGCAAGACGCTCGGTGTTATATGAGGACATATGAATATACATGCGTACTGGCTGGCCGCCGCCGTGGTCGGGTTGGCCGGTTGTGCGGGCAACCCTGAACCGGTCAAGGTGCCCCAGAAGAAGGCGGGATCCGGATGTTTTCTGAACTGCGAGGTGCCGGAGAATCTGGGCAAGCAGTATCTGGATGGCGCCCTGCCAGGGGATCTGGTACGGGTGGAGCGCGTCAACAGTCGCCAGCGTGCCGACTACAGCAAATTCGGCCCCCAGAGCCGGCTGGTGCTGGAGCGTTCCGGCAAGATGACCCGTCGTTATGGTGAGCTCTATCGCCAGCTTTCCCGCTGGGTGGCCAATGGCGGTGATCCTGCCTACATCACCCAGTACGGTATCAGCCTGGCCCAGCTCGGCGGCGCCGATCGCATGGGCAACGTGCTTTTTACCGGCTACTACTCGCCGGTGCTGGAGGTGCGCCACCGCCCGGATGCCAAGTACAAGTACCCCATCTATGCCATGCCCAAGTGCGGTGGCCGTTGCCCGAGCCGTGCCGAGATCCACCAGGGAGCGCTGGCCAACCGGGGGCTGGAGCTGGGTTACAGCAAGTCTCTTATCGACAACTTCCTGATGGACGTGCAGGGTTCTGGCTTCGTGCACTACGGGGATGACGACCGGCTGCAATACCTGGGTTACAGCGGCAAGAACGGCCACGGCTACGTGAGTATCGGCCGGGTGCTGATCGACCGGGGAGAGGTGCCCAAGGAGCAGATGTCCATGAAGGCCATCAAGGAGTGGGCCAACAGCAAGCCGGAGGAGAGCGTCAAGGAGCTGGTAGAGCAGAACCCGTCTTATGTCTTCTTCGAACGTCGCCCCACCAATGATGTGATCGGCGCCGCCGGCATTCCGCTGCTGCCACTGGCGGCGGTGGCGGCCGACAAGACATTGCTGCCGATGGGCACGCCCATCCTGGCTGAGGTGCCGCTGCTCGACAAAGCCGGCAACTGGACCGGCAAACACCAGTTGCGGCTCTTGATCGCATTGGATGTGGGCGGCGCGGTGAAGAGAGGACACCTGGATCTCTACCACGGCATGGGGGAGAAGGCCGGTATGGCCGCGGGTCACTACAAACACTTTGGCCGGGTCTGGAAGCTGGGCCTGCACCACGGGCCGACCGCCGCCCCCTGGCTGTGATCCTTTGATGGTTCGGGCGTCTGCACAGGGCGCCCTTAAGAGAAGTTCAAGAAGCAAAAAAGCCGCCGGATTTGCTCCGGCGGCTTTTTATTGGCTGTGATTTACCAGCCCGTAGTGGCGTCAGCCCTTCTGGATGTCCAGCCGGATGGCACCCACCGGCTGGCAGCAGCAGGGCAGGCACTCTCCCTGGGAGACAAACGCCAGCGGCACGGCGGCGTAGTGCACCGAGCCTGCCAGCAAGGGCGTGCGGCAAGCGCCGCAATAGCCGCTGCGGCACTGGAACTCCACGTGATGACCGTGGCGCTCCAGAGTCTCCAGCACGCTCTCGCCGGGATGGGCGTGCAGCACGCCATCCTGGGTATGCACCCGTGGCGAGCCTGCTTCGCTCTGCG
Organism: Aeromonas media; assembly: GCF_020423125.1. Taxonomy (NCBI): domain Bacteria; kingdom Pseudomonadati; phylum Pseudomonadota; class Gammaproteobacteria; order Aeromonadales; family Aeromonadaceae; genus Aeromonas; species Aeromonas media. The sequence goes on along the minus strand of NZ_CP075564.1, from coordinate 2,301,297 downwards.
CGGGGACCGCGTGCGGGGCAGGGGTCAGCGTGCCGGTGGCGTCACTCACAGCTCGAAGTCACCCAGGTCGTCTGCGTGCACTTCGCTGTCGATCTGGCCGACCAGATAGGAGCTCACCTCCACTTCTTGGGGCGCCACCTGCACGTTGTCGGAGGACAGCCAGGTGTTGATCCAGGGAATTGGGTTTTGCTTGGCACCAATGAAGGCGGGTTGCAGGCCGACCGCGCTCATGCGCAGGTTGGTGATGTATTCCACGTACTGGCAGAGGATGTCCTTGTTCAGGCCGATCATGGAGCCATCCTGGAACAGGTACTCGGCCCACTCTTTCTCCTGCTCGGCTGCTTCCTTGAAGATGTCGAAGCAGGCTTGCTCGCACTCGGCGGCAATCTCGGCCATCTCAGGATCGTCCAGGCCATTGCGCATCAGGTTCAGCATGTGCTGGGTGCCGGTCAGGTGGAGGGCTTCATCGCGGGCGATCATCTTGATGATCTTGGCGTTGCCTTCCATCAGTTCGCGCTCGGCGAAGGCAAACGAACAGGCGAAGCTGACGTAGAAGCGGATCGCCTCCAGGGCATTGACGCTCATCAGGCACAGATAGAGTTTCTTCTTCAGCTCGCGCAGGTTGATGGAGACCTCGCGGCCCGCCACGCGGTGGGTACCTTCACCGTGCAGGTGGTAGAGCGCGGTCGCCTCGATCAGATCGTCGTAGAAGTGGCTGATGGAGCCGGCACGCTTGAGGATCTGCTCGTTGGTCACGATATCGTCGAACACCTGCCCCGGGTTGTTGACGATGTTGCGGATGATGTGGGTGTAGGAGCGAGAGTGGATGGTCTCGGAGAAGGCCCAGGTCTCGATCCAGGTCTCCAGCTCTGGGATGGAGACCAGCGGCAGCAGCGCCACGTTCGGGCTGCGACCCTGGATGGAATCCAGCAGGGTCTGGTACTTCAGGTTGGAGATGAAGATGTGCTGCTCATGGGGTGGCAGGGCCTGATAGTCGATGCGATCGTGGGAGACATCCACCTCTTCCGGACGCCAGAAGAAGGAGAGTTGCTTCTCGATCAGCCGCTCGAAGATGTCGTGCTTTTGCTGATCATAACGGGCCACGTTGACCGACTGGCCGAAGAACATCGGCTCCTTGAGCTGGTCGTTTTGGGTCTGGCAGAACGTTGAATAAGCCATGGTGATTTGAATGTCTTGAATGAGAGGAGACAGGAGGGCGGGAGCTTCATGCTCCCGCCCGGTTCATCAGATCGTGCAGCGACTTATATTTTACAAGCCCCGCCGGCGCAACCGTCGTCTTGCAGATCGGTCTGGGCATCGTCCGCACCATCACGGGTGTTGTGATAGTAGAGGGTCTTGAGGCCGTATTTGTAGGCGGTCAGCAAGTCCTTGAGCAGCTGCTTCATCGGGACCTTGTTGCCTTCGAAACGGGCCGGATCGTAGTTGGTGTTGGCGGAGATCGCCTGATCCACAAACTTCTGCATGATGCCGACCAACTGCAGGTAGCCATCGACGCTCGGCTGTTTCCACAGCAGTTCGTACTGATCCTTCAGGCGGTGATACTCGGGCACCACCTGCTTGAGGATGCCGTCCTTGGAAGCCTTGACCGACACCAGGCCGCGCGGCGGCTCTATGCCGTTGGTAGCGTTGGAGATCTGGCTGGAGGTCTCGCTCGGCATCAGGGCGGTCAGGGTGGAGTTGCGCAGACCCACGGTCTTTATCTCTTCACGCAGGCTTTCCCAGTCCAGATGCAGCGGCTCGTTGCACAGCACATCGAGATCCTTTTTATAGGTATCGATGGGCAGGATCCCCTGGGCGTAGGTGGTCTCGTTGAAGGCCGGACAGGGGCCGAATTCGCGGGCCAGCTGCACGGAGGCCTTCAGCAGGTAGTACTGGATCGCCTCGAAGGTACGGTGAGTCAGTGCCAGACCGGAACCGTCGGAGTAGCGGGCACCATTCTTTGCCAGGTAGTAGGCGTAGTTGATGACGCCGATCCCCAGGGTGCGGCGGTTCATGCTGCCCTTCATCGCAGCCTTGAGCGGGTAGTCCTGATAGTCGAGCAGGGCATCCAGGGCGCGCACGGCGAGATCCGCCATCTCTTCTAGGTCTTCCAGCTTCTCGATGGCGCCGAGGTTGAAGGCAGACAAGGTGCACAGGGCGATCTCGCCCTCTTCGTCATCCACGTTGTTGAGCGGCTTGGTGGGCAGCGCAATCTCGAGGCAGAGGTTGGACTGACGCACCGGCGCCACGCTCGGATCGAACGGGCTGTGGGTGTTGCAGTGATCCACGTTCTGGATGTAGATGCGACCGGTGCCGGCGCGCTCCTGCATCATCAGGGAGAAGAGATCCACCGCCTTGAGGGTCTTCTTGCGAATGCTCGGATCCTGCTCGTATTTGACGTAGAGCTGCTCGAACTTGTCCTGATCCGCGAAGAAGGCGTCGTACAGACCCGGGGCATCGGACGGGGAGAACAGTGTGATGTCGCCGCCCTTGATCAGGCGCTGGTACATCAGCTTGTTGATCTGCACGCCGTAGTCCATGTGACGGACCCGGTTCTCTTCCACGCCGCGGTTGTTCTTCAGTACCAGCAGGCTCTCCACCTCTGTGTGCCACAGGGGGTAGAACAGGGTGGCGGCACCGCCGCGCACGCCGCCCTGTGAGCAGCACTTCACGGCAGTCTGGAAGTATTTGTAGAAGGGGATGCAGCCGGTGTGGAAGGCTTCGCCGCCACGGATGGGGCTGCCGAGACCCCGGATGCGACCGGCGTTGATGCCGATGCCGGCACGCTGGGAGACGTAACGGACGATGGCGCTGGCGGTGGCATTGATGGAGTCCAGGCTGTCATCGCACTCGATCAGCACGCAGGAGCTGAACTGACGGGTCGGGGTGCGCACGCCGCTCATGATGGGGGTAGGCAGCGAGATCTTGAAGGTCGAGACCGCATCGTAGAAGCGCTTGATGTAGTCCAGACGGGTATCTTTCGGATACTTGGAGAACAGGCAGGCCGCCACCAGGATGTAGAGGAACTGCGGGCTCTCGTAAATTTCGCCGGTGACCCGGTTCTGCACCAGGTACTTGCCTTCCAGCTGCTTGACCGCTGCGTAGGAGAAGTCCATGTCACGCCAGTGATCCAGGTAGCCGTTAAGCTCCTCGAATTCGGCCTGGGTGTAGTCGGTCAGCAGGTGCTTGTCATACTTGCCCATGTCCACCAGACGGGCGACGTGCTGGTAGAGGTGGGGCGGCTCGAACTGGCCGTACGCCTTCTTGCGCAGGTGGAAGATGGCCAGACGGGCGGCCATGTACTGGTAATCCGGGCTCTGTTCGGAGATCAGGTCAGCAGCGGCCTTGATGACGGTTTCGTGGATGTCGGCGGTACGGATACCGTCATAGAACTGGATGTGGGACTTGAGCTCCACCTGGGAGACCGACACGTTGTCGAGCTTCTCGGCGGCCCAGTCGAGCACACGGTGAATTTTATCCAGATCGATGGGTTCTTTGTGGCCGTTACGCTTCGTCACAAACAAGTTCATTGGCTGATGACCTTTAGTTGATTCCCGAAAAACCATGGCGCCACGCATCCAGGGCGCCATTCTCGATGGTGGCCTGGGGGCGAAGTGCGCCATGAATCACAAGATATAGTGTTATTTTAAATTCGAACTACAAGATAGTGAGGTCGGCACGGCATTGCAATCTGTGGATAACGCATTAGCTGTGGATAAATTGTGGGTGTTCGGGCCCGAGTTAGTGACTGCTCACAGTGAGTGGGTTTTCATCCGTCCGATCCGGCAAATGCAAGTCTGATGATCGAAGATGGAAAATTTAAATAACTTTTTTTGCTTGCGAAAAGAGGGTGTTTTTACTAGCAAATTCAGCCTGGTTATCCCTTGTGCAGTCAGGGTCAAAAGCTGTCCGATCCCCGTTGGCGCACGGTTGTCACCACCTCGAAAAAGGGGGCATATCAGTGCCCCCTGTCATGACCATAGCGTGGCTCCAGGAGTGAGCGTCGTGCTCATCTGGCCACCCCATGGCGTTAAAGTTGCCCCGATGATCCACCTATGCCGTGCCGTGTTCAGGTCAGCTCGTAGCGCAGCCAGTGGTGCAACGCCTGCACGGTGTCAAACTGCAGATCTGCGCCCCAGTCGGCGGGATCCTCGTCATCGCTCAGATAGCCCCAGCCCGCCACCGCAGTGCGCATGCCGGCGTTGCGTCCCGCCTCGATGTCACGCACGTGATCCCCCACGTAGAGGCAGTGCGCCGCCTCGACCCCGAGCCGTTCGCAGGCAAAGAACATGGGGGCGGGGTCTGGCTTGCGCACCGGCAGGGTATCTGCGCTGACGGTGACGCCACAGCTGGCAAGCTCGGGCAGGGCGGCCAGCAGCGGCTTCGTGAGAAAGCCCGGCTTGTTGGTGACGATGCCCCAGGGCAGCTTCTTCTCATCGAGCCATTCGATGAGATCCAGCATCCCCTCATAGGGGCGGGTGCCGACACAGAGGTTGGCTGCATAATGGTCGAGCAGGGCGGTGCGCAAGCGCGTGGCACCCAACTCTTCCAGCAGATCCTCCCCCAGACCCGCCTTGAGCAGCCCGAGCGCCCCGTGGGAGGTGGTCTGGCGGATGATGGCCTCGGGCAGCGGGGCAAAGCCTTCGCTCACCAGCACATGGTTGACGGCGGCGCCGAGATCAGGGGCCGTGTCGAGCAGGGTGCCGTCGAGATCGAACAGCACGCAGCGCAGGGGGGCCTTGTCGGTGCTCATCAGCCTTGCTCCGGGCGCGCGAACGCTACCATGTAGTTGACGTCGACGTTCTTGCCGAGTTTGAAGCTGTTGGACAGCGGCGCGTAGTGAACGCCGCTCATGTCCCGTACCAGCAGGCCTGCGGCTTCCCCCATGCGACACAGCTCGGCAGGGGTGATGAACTTTTTGTGGTCGTGGGTACCCTTGGGCACCATTTTGAGCAGGTACTCGGCCCCCAGGATCATCATCAGGTAGGCTTTCGGGTTGCGATTGATGGTAGAGACGAACACCTTGCCGCCCGGTCGTACCAGGGTGGCGATGGCGCGCAGTACCGAGGCGGGATCCGGCACGTGTTCCAGCATCTCCATGCAGGTGACCACGTCATACTGGCCCGGGGCCTCGGCGGCATGAGCTTCGGCGGTCATCTGGCGATATTCGAGCTCCACACCCTGCTCCAGGGCATGAAGGCGGGCAACCCCGAGGGGCTCCTTGCCCATGTCGATGCCGGTCACGCGAGCCCCCCGGCGGGCCATGCTCTCGGAGAGGATGCCGCCGCCGCAGCCGATGTCGAGCACGCGTTTGCCAAACAGGCCGCCGCTCTTGTCGGTGATCCAGTCAAGGCGCACCGGGTTTATCTGATGCAGGGGTTTGAACTCGCCCTCCATGTCCCACCAGCGGGAGGCGATGGCTTCAAATTTGGCGATTTCTGTCAGATCGACATTGGCATCACTGTTCATTTTTCGATGATCCTGTGGCAGGGCGCGCAGCGGGCAGGGCGCGCGCAATCTATTGTCCTGGCGGGCATTATAACGGACGGACTTGGTCACACCAGCCCGACGTGCTACCCGGATTTGTGGCTTAAGGTATTTGGCTCAGTGTGTTACCATGTCGCGCTGTTTAAGCCAAAGAACAACTAATTAGGGATTAAGGCTTTCTATGAGCGATCTGGCCAGAGAGATCACGCCGGTCAACATCGAAGAAGAGCTCAAGAGTTCCTATCTGGATTACGCCATGAGCGTGATCGTAGGACGAGCTCTGCCGGATGTGCGTGATGGCTTGAAACCGGTTCACCGCCGCGTTCTGTTTGCTATGAACGAGTTGGGGAACGACTGGAACAAGCCCTATAAGAAATCGGCCCGTGTGGTCGGTGACGTAATCGGTAAATATCACCCGCATGGCGACAGCGCCGTGTATGACACCATTGTCCGGATGGCGCAGGATTTCTCCATGCGTTACATGCTGGTCGATGGTCAGGGCAACTTCGGTTCGGTCGATGGCGACAACGCTGCTGCCATGCGTTACACCGAAGTGCGGATGGCGCGCATCTCCCACGAGTTGCTGGCCGATCTGGACAAAGAGACCGTGGACTGGGTGCCGAACTACGACGGCACCGAGATGATCCCGGCTGTCATGCCCACCAAGGTACCCACCCTGTTGATCAACGGCTCCTCCGGTATCGCGGTGGGCATGGCGACCAACATTCCTCCTCACAACCTCACCGAGATAGTCAACGGCTGTCTGGCGTTGATCGAGAATGGCGCCCTCACCATTGACGAGCTGATGACCTATGTCACCGGCCCGGATTTCCCCACCGGCGGCATCATCAATGGGCGCTCCGGCATCGTGCAGGCCTACCGGACCGGTCGCGGCTCCGTCTATGTGCGGGCCAAGGCCGAGGTGGAAGTGGACGAGAAGACCAGTCGCGAGACCATCATCGTTCACGAGATCCCCTATCAGGTGAACAAGGCACGGCTTATCGAGAAGATCGCCGAGCTGGTCAAAGAGAAGAAGGTCGAGGGCATCAGTGCCCTGCGCGATGAGTCTGATAAAGACGGCATGCGCATCGTTATCGAGATCAAGCGCGGCGAGTCCGGCGAGATTGTGCTGAACAATCTCTACAAGCACACCCAGATGCAGACCACGTTCGGCATCAACATGGTGGCGCTCGATAACAACCAGCCCAAGGTGATGAACCTCAAAGAGATCCTGGATGCCTTCCTGCTGCACCGCCGTGAGGTGGTGACCCGCAGGACTGTGTTCGAGCTGCGCAAGGCGCGGGATCGGGCGCACATCCTGGAAGGTCTGGCGGTGGCCCTGGCCAACATAGACCCCATCATCGAGCTCATTCGCCACAGTGCGACCCCGGCGGATGCGAAAGCTGGCCTGGTTGCCAAGGGCTGGGAACTCGGCAATGTGGCCGCCATGCTGGAAAAAGCGGGCGACGACGCGGCACGGCCGGAGTGGCTGGAGCCGGAGTTCGGGATCCGTGAAGGGCAGTACTTCCTGACCGAGATCCAGGCCCAGGCCATCCTTGACCTGCGTCTGCACAAGCTGACCGGCCTCGAGCACGAGAAGATCCTAGAAGAGTATCAGTCTCTTCTGGATCTCATTGCCGAGCTGCTGTTCATCCTGGCAAGCCCGGAACGGCTGATGGAAGTGATCCGCGATGAACTGCTGGCCGTGCGCGAGCAGTATGGCGACGAGCGTCGCACCGAGATCAGCATGTCCAGTGCCGAGATCAACATCGAAGATCTGATCACCCCGGAAGACGTGGTAGTCACCCTGTCTCACCAGGGCTATGTGAAGTATCAGCCGCTCTCCGACTACGAGGCCCAGCGCCGCGGTGGTCGTGGCAAGTCGGCCACCCGGATCAAGGAAGAGGACTTTGTGGAGCGTCTGCTGGTGGCCAACACCCACGACACCATTCTGTGCTTCTCCACCCGTGGCAAGGTCTACTGGCTCAAGGTCTATCAGCTGCCGGAAGCGTCCCGTGGCGCCCGTGGTCGTCCCATCATCAACCTGCTGCCGCTGGAAGAGGGTGAGCGCATCACCGCCATCCTGCCGGTGAAGGAATATGATGCCGAGAAGTACGTCTTCTTCGCTACCGCCAACGGTACCGTGAAGAAGACCAGCCTGTCCGACTTCAGCCGTCCGCTCTCCTCCGGTATTCGTGCCATCAACCTCAAAGAGGGTGATGAGCTGATCGGGGTGGACATCACCGACGGCAGCAACGAGATCATGCTCTTCTCCGATGCGGGCAAGGTCGTTCGCTTCAATGAAGGTAGCGGCCGCGCCGATGCAGCCGATGTGGATGCCAGCGATGACGTCGAGACCGACGACGCCGGCAACGACGAGGATGGCAGCGACAACGGCGAAAGCACTGAAGGCACCGAGAGCAAGGGTACCTTCAAGGGCGTGCGTCCCATGGGTCGTACCGCCGCCGGTGTGCGCGGCATCAAGCTGGGTGCCGGTGACAAGGTGGTCTCCCTCATCGTGCCGCGCGGGGTCGGTGCCATCCTCACCGCCACCGAGAACGGTTACGGCAAGCGTACCGCACTGGACGAGTACCCGACCAAGAGCCGTGGTACCCAGGGCGTTCGCTCCATCAAGGTGGACGAGCGCAACGGCAAGGTGATCGATGCGATCCAGGTCGAGGATACCGACCAGATCATGCTGATCACCAACGGCGGCACCCTGGTGCGAACCCGTGTTGCCGAGGTGAGCGTCATTGGCCGTAACACCGGCGGTGTTCGTCTGATCCGTACCGGTGAAGACGAGACAGTCGTCGGCCTGCAGCGCATCGCCGAGAGCGACGAGGAAGAGAATGACATCGTGGCCGTTGACGGTGAGGTATCCGAAGGCACTGATACCGCGCCAGATGCCGGCTCTGCCGATGCAGGATCTGCTGAAGAAGGTGCTGCGAGCGACGAATAATCGCGCGTTTTCCACCATGAAAAAGAGCGACCCCAGGGTCGCTCTTTTTGTTGCTGCCGTTTGTCTCTGGCCGCGTGCCCCCAGCCTGATGGGTCAGCCTGATCCTGTTGCTGTACGCGTCGCTGATCACTCGCACGTGCTCCTCCTTGTCCTCATTCATCATGCCTGCGTCATCCCCCTGTCATGGGATGAGGCCAAGCTGCCCCTGTCGCACTCAACAGACTGCGACGCGCAGCCATCAAACAGGAGCACCTTATGACTAGCTGGGTAATGTGGGAGATCTGGTGGAGCCGGGTATGGGGCGAACATCAACCAGCATCGCTGGCAGGGGAGCATGAGGATGAAGTGGCCCATGAGCCGGCACGACTGCCCGCCGAATTGATCGCCCAGGGCAAGGCCACGCACTCGCCTCGGCCAAGAGGGTGAGGCCCTGCTCGCCGGCATGGTTTGTGGTGTACCGGCGAAGGGGAGGCGTTGTGAGTGCGGTTGATGCTGCCCCGGCGATCAGAACAGGCGCAGCTGCTCGTTGGGGCGAATGAAGGCAGAGGTGTTGAGCGCGATATGGCGCTTGCCCAGTTGCAGCCGCTTGCTGATGAGCCGAAAGCGCTGGGCGAGCAAGTCGGCGAATTGCCCCTCTCCGCGCATGCGAGTCCCGAAGGCGGGGCTGTTGAGCGCCCCCCCTCTGCTTGCCCGCAACTGGTTCAGGATGGCCTCCTTCTGGCCGGGGTAGTGCTCTTCCAGCCAGTCGCAAAATAGGGTGGTCAGCTCGTGGGGCAGTCTCAGCAGGATATAGTCGGCGCAGCCGGCGCCCGCCTCCACGGCGCCCTTGATGATCAGCTCCAGCTCGGGCTCGTTGAGCCGCGGGATCATGGGGGCCGCCAGCACTCCCACAGGTATCCCGGCCTGTGCCAGCTTCTCGATGACCTTGAGCCGACCCGCACCCGTGCTGGCGCGGGGCTCCAGCTGTCGCCTCAGCGTCTCGTTCAGGGTGGTGACCGACACCATCACCTGGCAGAGTCCCTCCCGGGCCAGCTCGGCCAGCAGATCGAGATCGCGCAATATCATGACGCTCTTGGTGATGATCCCCACCGGATGGCGATGAGCCAGCATCACCTCCAGCAGCTCGCGGGTGAGACGATAGTGGTGCTCTATGGGTTGGTAGGGATCGGTATTGGCCCCGAGCACTATGGTCTGCGGCTGATAGGTTGGTTTGGCAAACTCCCGGCGCAGTAGCGCGGCGGCGTTCACCTTGGCAAACAGCCGGGTCTCGAAATCCAGGCCGGGGGAGAGCTCCAGATAGGCGTGGCTGGGTCTGGCGTAGCAGTAGATGCAGCCATGTTCGCACCCTTGATAGGGGTTGATGGAGCGGCCGAAGGGGACGTCCGGTGAGAGGTTGTGGCTGATGATGCTCTTGGCCTGGATCTCCCGCACCTCGGTTCGGGGTTGGGACGCACGAAATGCCGCCTCCCATTCCACGGCCTGCCAGCCATCGTCGACGACATCGATCTGTGGGCCGCTGAAACGGTGCTCGATATTGTGGGTGCTGCCTCGTCCTGCCATCTCATCACACCGAATACTGTTTATATATACAGTTATTTTGCTCGGGATAGTGCCAAACATCAAGTCCGGCCACTCTTCCCTTATTTCACTCGGTCAAAGAACGGGATCTCCTGCTTGATCTGTCGCTACATTTCGTTTACATAGACAAAATGAGAACTGGATCACGGAAATCATCATGAGCCCCACCACTTACCGCTGGCTGTTTATCGCCGTCATTGCCCTGGTCGCCTGGCGTCAGCTCCCGCTCTCCACCGAGCAGGAGCTGGCGGCGGCCAACCGCGCCTGGCGGGTGGGTCACTTCGAGCAGGCGACCGGTATCTGGCAGCCGCTGGCCGAGCAGGGCCAGCCCAGGGCGCAGGCCCTGATGGGATGGAGCCATGAGCTGGGGCAGGGGAGCGAGCAGGATCTGGTGCAGGCCATCCGCCTCTATCGCCAGTCCGCCGAGGCGGGAGATGCATTTGGCCAGTACCGGCTGGCGGAGCTCTATCTGCGCGGGGTAGGGGTGCCACGGGATCTGCGTATCGCCTTTCACTGGATGGAGCGGGCGGCCCGCAACGGGGACGTGCCCGCCATGCTCAAGGTGGGGGTGCTCCATCTGATGGGGGCCAACGGTCGGGTCGACATGGCCGAGGCCAAGCAGTGGCTCTATCAGGCCTCACAAAAAGGTAACAAGTTGGCGTTGACGGTATTGCAGGAGTTGGCGCTGGCCGAAGAGGGTCGCAGCGCCTTCGATTTCAATGGCCAGTCACTGCTGGGGGAGGGTTAACCCCTCAGCGGCTGGCGGTGATCTTGCCCGGTGTCACGTCGGTGACATAGAGGGTGCTGCGATCGGCGCTGTGCACTATGCTGCATACCTCGCGCTTGCTGCCATCGCTCAGGATCACCAACTCCCCGAGATGAACGGGGCAGTGTGTCGTCAACAGGTGATCCGGGTGGATAATCTTCTCCGCATGCTCCGGAAACGAAATGTCATAGGTGTACATCATGTTCTCCTTGTTCAGGCAGACGCCTCACTGGAACCCTAGCACACAGGGGGCGAGGTGGGACCCACATCGCATGTGCATCGTTCCGGTGCCTCTGTTGACGCCTCTCCTCGCTTCCACTTTCCATGGTATACAAAATCGGCAAGGCAACTTGTCTGAGTCGTGACGTCTGATACAATCCTCCGCTGTACCTGTCCATTGATGGCCTTGCACACCCAAGAGGGTGTGTACCACTTCTGCGTACCAACCGTATTGTGAACGGTGAAACTCGGGAGTGAACTGCTTGAAATGAAAGGTTTTCTCCAACCTGCATGTGCCCTTTGGTAGGGGGCACCACTGTATAAGGAAACACCGAATGCCAATCATTACTCTGCCTGACGGCAGCCAACGTCAATTTCCCCACGCCGTTTCCGTCATGGACGTCGCCGCTGACATAGGTCCGGGCCTCGCCAAGGCGTGCATTGCCGGCCGTGTGAACGGTGAACTGGTGGATGCTTGCGAGCTGATCGAAGCCGATGCCTCCCTGGCCATCATCACCGCCAAAGACGAAGACGGTCTGGACATCCTGCGCCACTCCTGTGCTCACCTGCTGGGTCATGCCATCAAGCAACTCTGGCCCCAGACCAAGATGGCCATCGGTCCTGTCATCGACAACGGTTTCTACTACGACGTTGATCTCGACCGCACCCTGACCGATGAAGATCTGGCTGCACTGGAAGAGCGCATGCTGGCGCTGGCCGCCAAGGATTACGACGTCGTCAAGAAGAAGGTCTCCTGGCAGGAGGCGCGCGACGTGTTCGAAGCCCGCGGCGAGACCTACAAGGTCGAGATCCTGGATCAGAACATCGCCCGTGATGACCAGCCCGGTCTGTATCATCACGAAGAGTACGTCGACATGTGCCGCGGCCCTCACGTGCCGAACATGCGTCACTGCCACCACTTCAAGCTGCAGAAGATGTCCGGCGCCTACTGGCGTGGCGACTCCAACAACAAGATGCTGCAGCGCATCTACGGTACCGCCTGGGCCGACAAGAAGCAGCTCAAGGCCTACCTGCAGCGTCTCGAGGAGGCCGCCAAGCGCGACCACCGCAAGATTGGCAAGCAGCTCGACCTGTACCACATGCAGGAAGAAGCCCCCGGCATGGTGTTCTGGCACAACGATGGCTGGACCATCTTCCGCGAGCTGGAAACTTTCATCCGCGGCAAGCTCAAGGAGTACGATTATCAGGAGGTGAAAGGCCCCTTCATGATGGATCGCGTGCTGTGGGAGCGTTCCGGCCACTGGGAAAAATATGCCCAGGCCATGTTCACCACCCAGTCCGAGAATCGCGAGTACGCCATCAAGCCGATGAACTGCCCGGGTCACGTGCAGATTTTCAACCAGGGCCTGAAGTCCTATCGGGACCTGCCCCTGCGCATGGCCGAGTTCGGCTCCTGCCACCGCAACGAGCCCTCAGGCTCTCTGCACGGTCTGATGCGGGTGCGCGGCTTCACTCAGGATGACGCCCACATCTTCTGTACCGAAGATCAGATCATGGAAGAGGTGTCGGCCTGTATTCGTATGGTCTATGACGTCTACGGCACCTTTGGCTTCGAAAACATCGTGGTCAAGCTATCCACCCGTCCCGAGCAGCGCATCGGTTCCGATGAAGCCTGGGATCGCGCGGAAGCCGCCCTGGCGGAAGCCCTGGTGCTCAACGGCCTGAAGTACGATCTGCAGCCGGGGGAGGGGGCTTTCTACGGTCCCAAGATCGAATTCACCCTGCACGATTGTCTTGATCGTGCCTGGCAGTGTGGTACCGTGCAGCTCGATTTTGCCTTGCCGGGCCGTCTTGGCGCTACTTATGTGGGCGAAGACAACGAACGTCACGTACCCGTGATGATCCACCGGGCCATCCTCGGGTCTCTTGAGCGTTTCATCGGTATCCTGACCGAAGAATACGCTGGACTGTTCCCGACCTGGCTGGCACCGACTCAGGCCGTGGTCATGAATATCACGGATAATCAGGCCGATTATGCGGTGAAAGTTGCCAAGGCATTGAATGATGCGGGCCTTCGCGCAAAAGCGGACTTGAGAAATGAGAAGATTGGCTTTAAAATCCGCGAGCATACTTTGAAGCGAGTGCCTTTCATGCTGGTCTGCGGCGATAAAGAAGTAGAAGCCGGCAAGATTGCAGTACGGACTCGTAAAGGGGCTGACCTGGGTTCTTATCCTGTTGAAGAGCTGATAGCTCTGTTAACCCAGGAAGTTCAGACCCGCGGACAAAAGAAAGTGGAGGAATAAGCTATAAAAGGCGGAAAAAAACTGGGCAAGCAACCGCAAGCCCGCGCTCACCGGATCAATGAAGAGATCCGTCTGAAAGAAGTTCGTCTGACTGGTTTGGACGGTGAGGCCATTGGTATCACCACCATCCAGGATGCCCTGAACTTGGCCCTTGAAGCCGGAGTGGATCTGGTCGAGATCAGTCCTAACGCTGAGCCGCCCGTTTGCCGAATCATGGATTACGGCAAATTCCTCTACGAAAAGAGCAAGACCACCAAAGAACAGAAGAAAAAGCAGAAAGTCGTCCAGGTAAAGGAAATCAAATTCCGTCCTGGCACTGACGAAGGCGACTATCAGGTAAAACTACGCAACCTGGTTCGCTTTCTGGAAGACGGGGACAAGGCGAAGGTCACCCTGCGCTTCCGTGGTCGTGAAATGGCCCACCAGGATCTTGGTATCAAGGTTCTGGAGCGAGTCAAGAACGATCTGGAAGAGTTGGCCGTAGTCGAGTCGTTCCCGAAAGTCGAAGGCCGTCAAGCTGTGATGGTCCTCGCACCCAAGAAGAAATCTTAAGGCCCACAAGAAATTGACTCATGGGCTCGCCCCATGAGTCGGTTCGCCTTGCGATTTTGTTGTCACTCACAATGCGGAGTATGAAATGCCGAAGATGAAAACCAACCGGGGTGCTGCAAAGCGCTTCAAGAAGACTGGCTCAGGTCGCTTCAAGTGCAAGCACAACCACCTGCGTCACATCCTGACCAAGAAGAGCAGTAAGCGTAAGCGTAAGCTGGGGCCGAAGTTCATGGTTTCTGCTGCCGACCACAAACGTGTTGTCGCTTGTCTGCCGTACGCATAAGGGGGATGTGAAAAATGCCAAGAGTTAAACGTGGTGTGACTGCTCGCGCTCGTCACAAGAAAGTAATGAAAGCCGCCAAGGGTTACTACGGCGCCCGTTCCCGTGTCTACCGCGTAGCGGTACAAGCGGTAACCAAAGCTGGTCAGTATGCCTACCGTGACCGTCGCCAGAAGAAGCGTCAGTTCCGTCAGCTGTGGATTGCGCGTATCAACGCTGCAGCCCGTCAGAACGGTCTGTCCTACAGCCGTCTGATCGACGGTCTGAAGAAGGCTTCTATCGAGATCGATCGCAAGATCCTGTCCGATATCGCCGTTCACGACAAGCTGGCTTTCACCGCCCTGGTTGAAAAGGCCAAAGCAGCTCTGGTTTAATCCGGTTCTGTTATGAAAGATAAAAGGAGGCTCAGGCCTCCTTTTTTGTATCTGTAAGTTAATGATTTAAAAGAATTTCATGGTTTACGTGTCCACCATATGTCCACAGCTCTGACAATATGGCCACATCAATATGGCCGGACACATCTCACCTATTCCCGTTTTCCGTGAGGTAGGCCAGCCAGCGCACCCAGGCTGCAGCGCCCTTTCAAAATTTCAGTTATCAGATCAGCCCTTATCACACCTAACCAGCTGAAACTAAACGCCTTCCAGCCAGCCCCAAGCAACCAGGCAGATCCTTCCCGATCATTCAAATCCCCACGGAAAGTACGACCATCCCAATATATTCAACGAGTTATGTTTTCACCTTCGTTATCCAGAGCCCCGCCGAACTGTAAAACCCTGCAATTTCTTTCGATCCTTTCAGATCCTCACCTCGTCCGAGATCCTTTATCTGGCGCGGCCTGGGCCTATGGTTTTGCGGTAATCCACTTTTGCAAAAAATTTTATTGGTGCGGCGCGCAGGCGGGAGCGGAAGAGCGCGGTTTCCGTGGCGCAGACGCGGCGGTGGGCGTCGCCACCATGTGCTGGGAGGCTGTGAGCGTGCTCAGGCTTCACGTATGATGCAGCGCTGCCCGATGGCTGCCTCTCATGCGGCGCCATTCCCTGGCCATGCTTAGGCGCTGTCAGGCAGATAGAAGAAGGCCCCACAATGTGGGACCTTCTTCGTTAGTCAGTAGCTCAGTCGGTAGATGGTTACTCGATGATGGGGGCTAGGGTGCCAGCCAGTTGCCCGGCCTGCTCGCTCTGGCCGATGAATGTCTCGGCATTGGTTGGCGGTGGGCCGCCGTGGTTATGGCTGGCGGCGGTGGCGGCCAGTTGCTGCACCACGTTCATCAGCTGGTTGAGCAGGCGGAAGATGTTCACCCCATCGCTACCCATCCACGACTTGGGCGACGCGAAGTGCTGCAGTTTGCCGGCCAGCGCCCGGCGAACCAGGGCTATATCTTCATCTAGGTTGCCGCCCGCTGTCTGGCTCATGTTACCGGCGCAGCCCAGGATCATGTCTTCGGCGGACAGCAGCTCGATATCCCCGAGCGCCTCGATGCGCTTCATGCCCCCGATCTCTTCCACGCTATTGGCCAAGACGCTCATCCGGTGCTGACCGAACTCGCCTAGGTACTCATCCGCCTCGCGGATCATCTGCATGGCCTTGTCGTGCTGGCGGCGGTCAGTATGGCGTGACTGGTTGCCCACGGTATCGGTACGGCTGAAAACCTCGGCCCGTTGCTGCTGTAGCTGCTCGCCCGGGGCGATATCCGGCAGAGGCCAGCCAGTGCCCAGGATGGTGCGAATGAACGGCCGGTCTGCTCGACCAAAGGCAAACCCCAGCTCGACCATGGTTCCCTCGATGGGGAACTGCATCAGCCCCTGCTCAGGTCCGCCGAACATGACCGGCAGCGGTACAGCTCGATAGAGCGGTGTCCCTTCATCTGGCTCGCCATCCTCATTGAACAGCTGGACATCTACCGCATAGCGAGGACGAAACGGGTCATTGAGCTGACCGGCGGTGGCCTGGTCGCTGATGGCCTCAACCCTGCCGAACTTGGGCAGGTGCATCTTGTCGGCCAGCTCGGGGAACTCCCCCTCCATCTTGCGCCGCTCTGGCGACTTCACCGGTTTACCTGGTGTGGCCGTGGTCAAGGTCATTTCGTCACCCTTGAGCCGTACCCGCTCCACCCGCTTGCCATTGACGATGGCCCCCGGGCGCATGGCCGGGATCGGGGCCAGGGTGATGGTGTTGCCCGCTTGGCGGGCCGAGAAGGCCGAGTCCAGCTCCACCGCCTTATCTGCCCAGCGGCTATGGGCATGACTGCCCACGAAGATGGCGCCATCCGGTTGTTGATGCCAGATGAAGTCCGGTACCGCGAAGGCGCGGCCCGCATTATCGAGCAGCTGATAGCCGGTGCCGGCGCTGGTGAAGTTGGGGATCGGGGTGTCGGTGTAGTCTGCCCCGTCTGGCAGCAAGAAGGTGAGTTGGGTCTGGTCTGTCAGCCAGGCCAGCAGGCTACGCAGGGTGGCATGCTGGATACTGACAGGGAACTTGCTGCCCAGGATCCCGGCCAGCTCACGGCATAGCAGCTTGCTGGCACCGTTGGCGGCGGGTTGTACGTCATAGACATAACCGGTGAACCAGCGGCGCAGTTCACCGTTGTAGCCGGTATCCAGAGTCAGGGTCAGCCCCTTGGTGGCAGTCCCGTCGATGGTCAGGGAGGCACGGCCACCGGCAGAGAGGTCGAGCACGATATCATGGTCAACCAGGTGGGCCGGTTTACCCCCTAAGGTCAGATTGGTCGATAGTTTCACGCCATTACGTCTCCCAGCTTGTCATCCAGCCCCTTCATCACTTTTTCCCAGGAACTGAGCTGCTCCTGCTCAGACGCTGCTGCGCTGCTGTCTGTTTTCGCCGGCGTGGCATTGACGGTGCCTTGCCCCACAGTGGCAGCAGCCTTGGGGAGGCGCTGCTCGCGCTTCTCCGGTACCGAGTTATGCTCGCGCAGGGTGAACTGCACCTGCCATGCCAAAAGGCCTTCTTGCTCGCTGGCGGTGATGCGTCCGGCAAATTTGGCCTGGCGCACCTTCACTGACTTGGCGAGCAGTGACCCGACCCGGTAGATATGGCGCTTGCCGCCGTCCCCTTTTGCATCAGCCAACTCAAACAGGCGGCTCAGGGTCTGGTCATCCTTGAACGGTACCAGCCCTGACACATCGAGCTCCTTGGCCTTCTCACCCTGCTCCGAGCTGCTGGTGCTGCTGGTTTGGCCGCTATTGTCTTTGTCCTGGAACTGCATCGATGCGGTGATCCGCATCGACTTCATCACAATAGGCTCACCGTCCAGGGTGAGCATGGCGGTTCTACTCATTGGGTTAACTCCTGCCAGAAGGTGAGGGGGGAGGGGGAGAGCAGCAGGGCGCCAACGGTCATGCTGTGACTGTGGTCAGGGTGCTCACTGTCGAGCAGCTGCGCGGCGAGGCTGGCCGGCTCGCCATAGCCGTGCCAGCTCCACAGCATTCCGGCAAGACTTGGCTTGTTGGCCAGTTCCTCATCCAGTTCGGCAATCCTGGCTGCGCGCTTGGCGGCCAGCACGGCTAGCTTGGCGCGGGTGGCCGCAGGGGATGGCGAGCTCCCCTCGCTCTCCTGCAAGGCATCGCTGGCTGCCGTCAGCACCAAGCGGCGGCGCAGCGGATCCCATGTCAGCGGCTCGTCGGCTTTCCAGCGCGGTACCATGGCCGCCGTTGGCTGGGCCATGATGTCGTTGTTGCCACTCAGGCGGCGCAGTGTGGCGCACCACTCCGGCAGCGGCAGGATGGCGCATACCTGCGCCAGCTTGGTGGCCAGTTCCGGCTCGCTGATCGCGGTGACCATCCAAGCCACAGCATGGAGCTGACCAGCAGGAAAGTGTGGATCGGCCCCATCCTGCAGCTTGGCAGCCAGTAAATTGACTGCATTGACGGCAGACAATTTTCCTCCTGTGCTGGCCCCTACATTAAAAGGTGTGACCACGATGCACTGGTTTTTGATTATTGCCTGCCTTGTAAGTGAGCCACTTAATACGCCATTTATATATTCCGTAGTCATTACGTATCACCCCATTTATTGAGTAATACCCAATGCACACCAACCCCCTAAAGACGTTGTTTTCATCTGCAAGAAGCAAGTTATAAAATCAAGGCGATTAAGGTTGTAATGACGCATCTCAATCCTCCAGGCCAAATTTACTAGATACACAAGGAACCACTGTTACCTGTAAACCTTTAGTCAAAGCCTTGCTTTTCACTGCGACGCTTATACTTTGTGATGATGAACTCGCATTTGATAGCACAATTGAATCTGCATCCACACCCATGGTCGAGTATGGTTGGCCAAAGTTAAGACCAATTGAGTTCCCTACTACTTTATATAAGGCATCCTGCCTGAAACTAGATACGTTATTGCTTTCTGCATCACGGATCATTACCCAGAATGATGCAGACCGAAACGCCAAGTCACCGCTGTCTGGAATATCTAGAGCCAATTCAGCACTGCCACTGGGCGCAATGCTGCCCGTGTATTTTGTGCCGTAGAGGTATTGCCCTGGCAAATCAAGGAAATTTTTGTTTGGGATCATCAGATTTGATAGGTGTCTACTATCCGAATCACCATAAGTTTTCATGCCATCGTTGCCATACTCAACCACGCGGCCACCTTCCCCCGAGATGACCAGCGGTCGCTTACCTTTGTTGTTTCGTATCAGCAGATCGCAATTAGCGCTACGAACTACCGCCACTGAGCTGACATTCTCACCATTGAACTTGTTCACTTCGACAGTGAGGCCATCTACAGAATCATCTGCGAACAAGTCGTGCTGACCGTTGCCACCATAGGTTGTATTACCAACCACATGCACACTCTTGTGTCGTCCAGTTGGGTCTTTGCCAAACTTGGTAATGGATATCCTGGCGCATGAGTTCCCTGACAATACGATGTTATTGGTATCATCCGTTTGTGCGGTAATAAGAATTCGATCTGATACTACGTTAGCTGTCACAGAAACGTTAGATGTGTCGTCAATCCAAAGTTGGCTGCCAAAGGTATTTCCAGAGACGGTAGCGTAGGAGACGCTGTTATTCTCAATCTCCAGCGAGCCGTATAGATTGTCATGGTCATAACACCCTTGAACAATGATATAACCATTGCCATTGATGAAATTATATGAAGTGGCATTTATGCCGCCATAAGTCGAACAACCTATACACTTCGCATTTGTCACACCCGTATGTTGAAAATGGCCAGCACGAAGTCCATATGGTGCTTCGGATGTGCCACCCATAATCAAAGTATTTTTAAGCACCCGATTGGTTGGGTCATTATTGCTAGCTGCATATGCTTTTCCTCTAAGGTCGGTACTGTAGAAGAATCCTTCAAAGTTGGGGAATAGGATTTTTATATTTTTATAATTGACACCATCTTCATATGCTGCACATTGGAACGCTCGTGCCTGTTCCTCGTATCTTATTGCTTTGATTTTTCCAGATAGTCGGCTGGTAAAGTCAGAGGTTTTAATCCGTATCTTTTTAAAGAGAAGATCGGCGTCACCAACCAGCACGATCGGTTTTTCCGCCACTACCTCTTCAAAACGATATGGTCCACCATAAAATCCGAGTTCGGCCCCAGGCTTGGTTCCTTTTATGGCAGCTTGAACATTGTTGGTGCTGTCAACGTTGATGTCCTCAATCGCGCCAGCATGCCCGATGGAATATTCACCTTTCACACGCTTCCAGCGCGCCCCTTTCTTGGTCACGATGACTTTGAATCCATCGTCTTCCGATGAGGTGTCATTCTTATCGAACCAGAATTTACCTCCGAATTTAGGGGCGCCATCCACGATAACAGCCCAGTTATCGTAGTAGCTTTCCACTTCAATATGTTGGCCTTGCCTGCTTGGCTCGATCCCCCTCAATTTGCTGATGCTGCTGCATTGCTGTTTGATGGAATCGCTAAATCCTCGCGAGTCTTCTACGTTGCCATCGTTACCAATTATCGCCAGCTTGGCCACGTAGTGCGGATAGCCGCTTTCGTCCACATGGTCGGTCAAGTCCGCCACGCTGGTGATGATGGTGAAGTGGTTCTGATGCTCAGAGAGCAGCGAACCTGACCGGTGCACATCTACCCAGACGCCGATCGGCTTGGTACCCGGGTAAATGACCTGTGGCTGTTTCAGCTCGATGCGCAGGCCGCCGACGATGGCCACGCCCGGGGTGACGTGGTGAGCGCCATCCTGTTGCACGACCTTGAAACCATCGCCGATGAAGGTGTGATGGCCATAGAGCTGACTGGCCAGCTGACGCAGGTCTTCATCCTGCCCGCGCAGGCGGGCGGCATAGTCAATCTGCCAAGTGCCGGCATCCACATGGGTGAGGGTGGCCTCTGCGGCCTGGTCGTAACCCATCAGCATGGACTTGACCAGGGAGTTACCGGTCTGGCCGGTGGTCTGGTCGGTCTTGAGCTTGGTCTCGCGCCCCTTGTAGACAATCATCCCGATCACGCCGTTCGCCTTGTTGCGCAGGTACATGGCGTTGAACGAGAAGTCACCGATGGTGGTATCCATCACGATGGTGTAGGCCACGGCGTTTTTATTGATGCGGCCGCGCTGGTCTACGTTCTGGCGATGGACGATCTGGCTTTCCGGCGGCAGGCCGGTGTCCGGGTCGATGGGGGAGGTGATATCCAGATTCGGGATATCTGCCAGGATAAACTCATCCAGCACAACCGGTTGTTCTGCGGCCAGGCTGGACTGCCAATAGTATTCGAATGCGTTGGTAATGACCTGGCTCATCAGGACTCCTTGCGGGGGAGAGACGCCCCGTAAACGTGTTGAATGAAATGGATTTGACCGGCGCGCAAGTACCCCTTGCAGGCGGGTTTATTGAGGGTTGCGGCAAATACCTGGTGCCCCATGTCAATGCGGCCAGCATGCAGGTAGCCCACGGCGGGATAGATCACCTGGAAGCGGTAACGGCGGCAGGTGCGGCCGTAGTGCTGGATCAGGGTCTCCATCAGTTGCTGATTGGCGGCCAAGGCGCTGTCGGCCACCTCGATGGTGATGACGTCCCAGGGAGTGGCTTCCTGGCGTTCATGAAGCTCACACCAACCGATGCCCAGACGTTCAAAGATGCGCTTGAAACCGGCCACTTCTCCCGAGTCCTGGGCGTTGATGAAGGCGTACTTCACCCGCTTGCGGAACAGGTCAAGCGGCTCCCCCTTGAAGCGGGTGATGTCCCGCTCCCAGGCGATCAGCACCAGCATGGCCTCCGAGCAGGTCATCGGGTCTTGCTGGGTCAGCGGTTGCAGCAGCCAGCCGCGCAGGCGGCGCCAGAACGCCATGATGCCCTTGGCCAGGAATGCTGGCTCTTGCACCCCCTCGGCGATGGTCTTGCCGTCTTCCCACCAGGGGGCCGTGCTGTCTGGCAGCTGCGGGGCCTTGTCCTGGTGGTTGAGCTCGGTGGTCTTAGTCATGGAGGAACACCTCCAGCGCACTCAGGCGCGGGATGGCGAGGCCAGAGACGATATCCAGCTCGGTGAAGTGCAGGCTCTTTATCTCGGTGAATGCCTGATGAAGCTCGCGGCCAAGCTGGCTCAGGGAAAAGCGAGACTGCGGCCACGCCCGGGTCACTGACGGATAGTCAGCTGACTGGCGAAAGGCAGCCTTCACCATCAGCTCTACCTCACGTTTGAGAGTCAGCCGCTGTTCGGCGGTCATGTTCTCGGCTGGCCACAGCTCCAGGTGCAGCGAGTGCTCGGTTTCTGGCATGGCCATCACCTGCAGGTCATCGCCGTGGCCGTGGTTGCCCTGGTTGTTCACGTAGTCATTGAGCTTTTCGATCAAGCTGGCGGGGGTGGTACCCACTTCCAGCAGGATGAAGGCATTGGCGGTACCCGGGCCCCGCGGTGCGTCGTGCTCGAAGAAGATGTGATCGGCGCGGATCCCCGCCACGCTGGCTAGCATGGATCGATAGATGGCGTCGATGTGATAGCGACCCACCGCCGAGAACTGGTTCTGAATGCGCAGGCCAAGGGCGTCATTGCTCTCGGCATCGGCGCCCTGGGTGGTGATCCAATCCCGATCAGCGTTGCGAGCTGACAGGATGCCGGTCACCGGTTTGCTCAGCAGGTTGTAATAGCCCGGGGCCAGATTCCAGGCGCCGCCGGCGAACTCCGCCTCACAGACTACTTTAGCCACGGCTTCACCGGCGGGGCTCACCATCTCTTGCAGCGGTTTCAGGCGGTAGATGGTGCCGTTGATACGCTCGGTGGTGACCCAGACATCGGCCGGGATGGTAACGGCCTCGCTCGGGTTGACCTTAATGAAGTTGACCAGGCCCCGGGTCTTCTGGGCGGCCTTGCGGGTGAGATCCACATCCCACGCCTTGAGGTCGAGATAGGCATCATTGGCGGTGGCGGCAAAGCTGGCTGGCAGCACATGGCCCGCCAGCAGGGTGCGGATCAGCCACAGCGCCGGGGTGATGACCACGCCGCGCACCAGACGCCAGAAAGGTGACACGTCGCTGTCGTTGGTGATGAGGGAGCCTGCGGCCTCCACCTCCTTCTTGAGCTCGACCTCCATGGTCTGCTCGGTTGTCGGTACCCCGCTTTTCGCCAGCAGGGCCACAAAATCCACAGTTGGGCGCAGGTTCACAGGGTTACCTCCAGATCGCCAAATTCATAGGTGCGGGCGGTGACCAGGATCCGGTCTGGTGCCTCTTCGCTGATAACGATGGTGCCCGGGATCAGGCGCTCGTCGTTCTCGACCAGCAGCTCTATCTCGGTCATCACGTCGGCGCGCAGGGTAGGGCTGCGCTCGCCGATGAGCTTGCGGGCCAGCCCGGACTCCATGATGCGGTGCTTGATGTCCTGGCCGATGCTGTGGCGGTCTTGCGTCATGCGCGGCTGGCCGCCGGCATCGAGCTGCCATGCACCGTCTATGACCAGGATGTCGATGTACTTGGGATCGCTCATTACGGCGTCTCCAACCAAGCGTTCTCGGCCATCTGCTCCGGCGTCATCGGGTTCTGGCTGGTCATGTGCACCTCGCCGATGTGAATGGCCTTGGTCGGCTTCTGGTTGGCGGTCGTCGCGGCCGCATTGGCCTGGATCAGCTGCTGGCCAATGCCACCGGATGGGATGCTGCTCTGGCCGCCCTGGCGATAGCGGGCGAGCGGGGCATTGATGTTCTCGGGGTTTGGCAGGTTGAGGTCAGGCATGGAGCCTCCCTCGATATTGACGCCCGGGATCATGTTGAGCTTGTCGATCAGCCAGTCGATGGACTTGCCGAGCAACTGGAACACGCCCCAATCGGAGAAGGTTTTTTTCAGGTCATCCCAGTAGTAGATGACCGCTGCGACAGCACCGATCAGCAGCACTATCCCGGCAATGATCAGGCCGATAGGGTTGGCATACATGGCAATATTGACGGCCAGCATGATGGCCCGGAACGATGCCATCCCTGCTTTGAGCAGGTTGAGCGGGGCCATGATGACGGTCCAGGCGATGCCCAGCCCCAGGGTGGCCAACTTGGCGATCCCGGCTATCAACATCCAGGCGCCAGTGACCATACTCAGGCCCACGATGGCGAGCATGGCGTAGCTCACCACCTTGGTCAGGTTCGGAAAGAGGTGAGTCCAGCGCAGCACATCATTGGCGCCATCAGCAAAGGCGCCGACCACGGCATTGATGGCGGGCAGCACCACGCCAAATGCGGCGGCACGGATGGCGAACCAGCCTTGTTCCACTCGCTGCCACTGGTCTGTCATGGAGGCAGCCATCTGTTCGGCCTTGCCCATGCCGTGGGTGTTGGCCAGCGCGTTGATGTTGGTGGAGAGGGCCTTGGTGTTGGTCATCAGCAGCTTGATCATGGCCACCGCTTCATCCGAACCGAACGCCTTCTTGAGCTCGTCCCCCTCGGCCACGCTCAGGGTCTCGCCATAGCGCAACTTGAGTTTGTCCAGCACGGTCAGCACCGGCAGCATGTTGCCTGCCGAGTCGGTGAACTGCATGCCGAGCGCCTTCTGAGCGCCACCGACACCAGCCAAGAACGACTTGAACTTGGTACCGGCCTCACCGCCGCTCATGGTGGCTTGCAGTTGACCGAGTACGGCGAACTGCTCATCCATCGAGATGCCGGCGGCGGTGGCGTTGGCACCAATCGCCCCGAAAGCATCAGCCATGCCCTGGCCGGTGGTCTTGAACATCTGAACTGCAGTGGCGGTTTTGCCTGCCAAATCTTCCACCCAGTTGGCCTTGCCCATCATCTTGGCCTGCTGCTCGAAGATGCCGTACATGGTGCCCATGTAGTTGGTGATGGTGGCGGTGTCGGCCTTGGTGGCCTTGGCCAGGGTGGTCGATGCGCGGGTAAAGGCGGGGAGCTCGTTCCCCTCCAGCCCGGCGATCGCAGACTGGATATCGTAGGAGGAGCGGACTATCTCTGTGGCTGACTCGCCATACTTGACCGAGAGCGCGAGCGCCTCGCGCCCCAGTGCACCGAGCACATCCTTTTGCACATCGAGGGAGGCGACTTCTCCGAGCGCCCTGTCCATCTCGATGGCAGGGCCAAGGGCTGACTGGATGGCCATGCCGCCGGCGGCCAAGGTAGTTGCACCCATGGCCATGTTGCTCCAGCCCTGACGACCGGCCTTGCTGACCTTGTCGATCTGGCTGTTGATGCCCTGCAGGGGCTTGGTGACCTGATCCACCAAGGCCACTTGCATCATCAATTTTTCCATCCAGGCCATCAGTCGTTATCCGTTCAGTGCTTTGGCAATGCCCTCGGCCACGGCGGCGGCGTTGGACTCTTGGTTGTGTTTGTCTAACCAGATGGCGCGAGCCAGGCTGTCGAGGTCGTCATCCTCATGTGGCAAGTAGTGGCGCCTCAGTGCCAGTACCTGCTCGAGCTGGTTGCGCTCGATAGCCTCGGCACGCGCGGTCAGTTTTTTACGGTGATTTCCAGATCAGGGGCGAACTCTTTGTTGATCGCGCCCGCCAGCTGCAGCGCGGCACTGGGACGCTTGAGCAGGTCATCGAGCGCCTCTTTGCTCTCGGTGCAGACGATCTTCTTGAGGTAGTTGTGAGCTGGCGCCACCTTGTCGTTGGGCATCATGTCGTTGATGAAGCCGTTGTAGGCGGTCATGGTCGGTTCAAAGCTGATGTCGGTGCCGGCGATGGTCAGGGTGATCTTCTTGCTCATGGGGTGGTTTCCTCTTGGGTTATCCAGTTGTTCAGGGTGTTGAGTTGGGTCTGGCAGCGGCGCATGGCCGTCTGCAGGGTGGGGATAAACCGCACGGCGTCGCCGTAGGTGCTCCCCGTGAATTCAGGTTCTGGGCAGTGAGGCACCAGCCCCGGCGGCGGCAGTCGCTTCACCACCTGGGTGTGCACCACTGTGGTGGGCTTGCTGGAGCAGGCGCAAAGCGCCAGCAGGCAGAGGCTCACGAGCGCAATCCGGGCGGCCTGCCGGTGGAGTGGCCAAGGCGTGTTGCAGTTCATCGGCGGTTTTCCTGTTCTGGTTGTCGAGCTCGACCAAGGCCGCGTTCTGGTCGTTGAGCAGTAAGCGCAGACCCTTTGCCTGCATCAGCAGTTCCTGGAAGGCGGTCGCTTGCTGGGTGTTGACTGCCTGCAGGATGTTGATGGTGTCGTTGGCGTTGGCCAGCTCCTTGGTGCGCTGCGTGAGCCGTTCGCCTTGAGTAAACAGAATGGTGCCAAGCACAAAGCCGATGATGGTCGGCAGGAACCGGATGAGCGTGCTCATGCCAGTACCCCGCCGAACTCGGTGAACTTGGCCAGCAGGTCGGCAAGCCGATGTTCACGCTGGCCGTAGCCGGCGCCCGGCAGGCTGGCCCAGATATTGGCGCACTTGGTGATCGCCTGGGGGATACGACCATCGACCACATCGGCCAGCGCTTTGCGCTCGCGGATAAGCTGGATTGCCCAGGCATCTTGTGACTCCGGGCCAAAGTCCGGCAGGCCGAGCTGGTCACGGTAGTGGGGCCAGTGTTTCGACAGGTGCTGATAGCGACCGGCGGCGGTGCTGCTCAGGGTCTTGTTAACCTGCACCAGCACGTTCGGGTGGGTGCGGTAGTCGGTGAAGAACCCAGCCGGATTGACCAGCTTGTCGTATCCGTCATCGCCCCGGCCCTTGGTGCCCTCGGAAAAGGCGAGCAGGTCGAGAAAGGCGGCCACTTGCGGGTGGCAGTTACTGCGCGGCATGGTGTGTATCCTCCTGATTGACGAGGGTCTGAAATTCCTGGCAGGTCTGGGTAAACCGAGGGGCTTCCAGCTCCACCCCGATAAAGCGGCGGCCCAATCGCCAGGCGGCTTTTCCGGTAGCGCCAGAGCCCATAAAGAAATCCCCCACCACGTCACCCGGCCGGCTGCTGGTGCGCACGATGTGCTCCATCATGGCGGCGGGTTTTTCACACGGGTGTTTGCCCGGGTAGGCCTGCACCGAGGGGTAGGTCCACACATCGGTAAAGGGCACCTCTTTGCTGACGCTGAACGGGCGGCGCAGCTGCTCATACTCGGCCTTGAGCTGGTCATAACTGGCGACCAGGGTCTGATAGGTGCGATGCAGCCCCTGATAGGTTTCTTTGAGCTCATGATGGGGCCGGCACAGGGCGCGGGCTTTGCGGGCAAACAGGGCTTGCAGGCGGGCATATTGCGCTTCGCTTGGCAGGCTCCACTGGCTGCGACCAAACCAGTGGCCCGCCATTTGGCAGCCCAGGGCCTGGTCGATCTCTTTGTTGGAAATGCCGCAGGCGGTCTTGGCTTGCTGGAAGTAGTCGATCAGCGGCTGCATCACCTGGCCACGCAAGGACTGACAGGCTTGGCGATACCCACTGGCCTGCGCGGTGCCGTGGGCCCCCAACTGCTCGGCAAAGATGATGCGTTCACTGGCGGGCCAGAAGTTGCGCAAGGCCGACTTGTCCGCCCGGTTCCACACGCCAGAGGGCTTGGCCCAGACGATGTGGCTCAGCACGTTGAAGTGCTTGCGCACCAGCAGCTCGATGTCGGCATTGAGGCTGGGGCTGCAAAACAGATAGAGCGAGCCGTTGGGCTTGAGGATGCGGGAAAACTCCACCACGCACGCTTCCAGCCAATCCAGATAGGCCTCGACGTTGGGCCATTGGTTGTCCCAGTCCAGATCTTTGACCCGGTAATAAGGGGGGTCCACGGCCACCAGATCCAGGCTGTGGGACGGCAGTGTGGTGAGGTAGGCCAGCGAGTCGGCGTTGACCAGCTTGAGGCGCTCGTTGATTTTGTGGATCTGCATTTGATCAGTCATCACGTCTGTTCACTCCTTTGGTAATTTGGTGTTGAGCCAGCGCTCGGCAATGCCGCGAATGGTCTCCACACCGATAAGGCCGACCATGCCACCGACAAAGCCGGCCGCTTCCCCCGGGATCCCGAACCAGCCAAAGGCACTGATAAATGCCAAGGTGATCGCACCACACAGGACGGATTCCAGGAGCCGGCGGCGGCCACTGCCGCCGCCATAGGTGATGCGCAGCCAGGCGGTTAACACGGCCAGGGCGGTGCCATAGACAGTGGGCATGTTGTCCATCAACCAGGCCAGCAGCAGGGCACTGATGAAGGGGTCTTTATGAGGCATGGCGTTCATGTCCGTTGCTTTGGTTAGCGACCCAGCTGCTCAAGGCGGGTCTGACAGGGGGCGCACAGGCGCACCCCGGGTATGTGGCGGCGGCGTTCTTCCGGGATGGGGTCGTCACACTCTTCACATTGGTGCCGGCTTTCCCCCTGGTAGCGGCCTTTGCCCACCTGATTAGCCAACTGGACCGCCAGCATGCGGGCGGCGGTGCGGCTGGCGCGGTCGATCAGATCCATCCGTTAGCCCTTGAGGTGACGGGTGTCGTCATCCGACAGGTACGGCATGCCGTTGATGTGCACGAAGTCGGGGGAGGTGACGAACCCCTTGATTTTGTGCACCCCCTTGCTGCCGCCCTTGGGATCGACATCGAGCAGGTCAGAGATCGTCAGTTTCACGCCGAAGGCTTCCACCTTCATGGTCTCGTCGCCGGTGTCGGCGTAGAACAGCACATCGTCCGGCTTCATACCGCGCCAGCTGCCCTGGCTCTTGGCGCTTTCACACAGCAGCTTGAAGTTTTTGGCGTCGAGCTCGAACTCCAGCTCTGCAGCCACATCCCCATCGACATAGCCATCAGGGATGCCACGGGTTTGCGCCACGGCGCTGTTGTCGGTGATGGAGAGGCTGGCCTTCTCGATGTGCACCATGGTGCCCATCAGGGTGGTGTCGAAGGACTGGCCTGAAATACGGCGGGTCATGGGTTAGCCCTCCCCGTTGTTGAGGCTCAAATCGAGCATGATGTTGACGGTGATCCCCTTGGGACAATCCACGGTGCGCACCACCACATAGATGGAGACCAGGTTCTTGGCGGTCCATTTGATGGTGATGTCGCCATCCTTGGGGGAGGCGATGTCGCCCGGGAACGGCTGGCCATTGATGGTGGTGGCGCTTGCCATCTGACGCAGGTCCTTGCCGAAGAACATGACGGCGGCGGCGGTGCTGCCTGGGGTGGAGTTGAACGAGCGGTCACCGATACGGGCGATGGCGCGCAGGCGCATCCGGCGGGCGACCTTGTAGGCCACACGCAGGTTTTCGATCACCTGGTAGTCGCCGCCCTCGGCGTCCAAGGTGCGGCCATCTGCCCAGTAGATACCGTCATAGTCCGGGTACCACATCGGCACCGAGTAGCGGCTTTGTTCCAGGGTCTGCAGGGTGGCCAGCGGCAGTTCGGTGCCGTCCTTGTCCTTGGGGGTAGCCCCAAGGTCGACCACGGCGCCGGTTTTCACCCGGCAAGGGCTATCAGCGATGCTCACTGCCCGGTTGCACAGGCGACCGGCGTAAGCCCCGATGAGGTTTGGCCACAGCTGCGGGATCAGGGAGACCGATTCCGCCGCGATGCCATTCTGCAGGGCGGCCAGTTCTGCTTCGTATTCGCTCCAGTCCTGACCACCCTCGGCGGTGGAGACAATGCCCGGCACCGCCAGCAGCATGGCTTGCCAGCGACCCCACTTGGCGATCAGCTCCTGATTGAGGGTGTGGGCGGCGTTGATTTTGGTCGCGTCCCACTCCTGCCCCAGCACCACGACTGCCTCGAATGACTGGGTTTTCTGGGCGGTGCGAACGGCATCCTTCCAATCCATGTCGGTCGGCAGCACGAAGGCGGCGGCCGTCCAGTTCTGGCCGGCGTTGTCGCGGGCGGCCAGCAGGTTGGTTTTCAGTTCGCTGTCAGCCTCGCCCAGCAGCGTGTCAAAGTCAGACTGGGTATTGAGCGAGAGCAGCTTGTTGGTGTTGGTCGGCGCACTGCCGATGAACAGCAGGTGACGCTCGACTTCCGTCACTGGCCCCTGCATCTGGTTCAAGTTGTTGATCTGTACATAAGGCCACATGGCGTTATTTCCCCTTCATGCCTTGCTTGTTGACGTCCCAGCCGTAGTTGATGCTCTGCAGCGCACGAGCAAAGGCTTGTTCGCGTTGCTTGGTGTTGGCGCCCAGGAACGGGCGGGCTGGCAGCTGGATCTCCCAGCTCTCTTTGACCGGTTCATCCTTGAGCTTTTTGATAAGCAACCCCGCCTGGGCGTAGTTGAGGTTGCCCGTTATCCAGCCCAGCGAGGCCGAGCGGTATGCCCGCTTGCGTTTGCCCGGGCGCTTGAACCCCAATTCCCGCAACTTGCGGGCTTGTGCCTTGCTGGCCTGCTTGTTCTTGCCGCCATAGCTGGGGGCAATGCGGCGCCGGCTGATTGCCGTCACCTTGTAGGTGTGCCCCTTCTGGTGGGTATTGGCGATCACCCCGGCGTGGGCGCTCATGGTGCCCTTGGTGAAGCCCAGTTCAGCCACGTCCTGGCGGGGCTCGCGGATCAGCAACAGCTTGGGCAGGCCACGCAACATCTTGCGTTTGCCCCGCTTGCGCGGCGCCCACGGCTGGCCGTTGGGGTCTTGTTGCTGGCGCACGTTACGGGCGGCCAGCTTCTTCATCTCATTCGCTGCTCGCCATACCAGGCGCTTGCGCTTCTTGGGCGGCAGGGCCAGCAGGTTGAGCTGGTCTTTGCCACGACGGGTATCCAGCGTGATGCTGATCATGACGGGTCACCGATCTGGTGATGGCCGGTATCACCCACGTTCAGGTCGATATGGTCGGCCACCCAGATGTCATAGGGGGCCACGTTCCAGCGTTTGCCATCCCAGTTGATGGGGCCCTGCTCGTGTTCAACCAGGCGCAGCGGCTCGGTAAAGGGGAGCTGGATCTCAAGGTCCGCCGTCCTTTCATCGTTCGGGGTAACGGCGTACTCGGGGTCGTCCAGCTCGAACCGCTCGCGGAATTCGTCATGCTCCTGCACCCAGGCGGCCACTGACGCGAGCACGATGGCAGGATCCAGTTCGCGAAACGGCAACTGCTCGATGGTGAACACCGCCTGATAGGTGAGCCAGGCCACATCCACCCCGGTGGGGCCCATGTTCTTTGGCTCCAGCCGGATGGTGCCGTTCTCCATCCAGCTATCGAGCGTCTTGTGGCACTTGGCCGGCAACACCCGCAACAGCTCGGCGTGGAGCGCCTGCAGGAAGTAGCCCTGGGCCTGTTGCTCGTTCATGTCGTTACTCATATCAGCGAGACCCCGGCACGGCGCTTGCCCTTGATGCTGCGTACCAGCTGCTGACTCTCTGCCAGCAGTTGGGCGCGTTGGTCTGGCGAACGCTCTACCTGGTTGTTGGCGGTCGCCCGCTCGGTGACGCTGGCGAACTCGGGTAGCAGCGCGGACTTGGCACGGGCAAAGACGGCGGCCAGGTACTGCTCGGTCAGGGCATTGGTGCCGCCTTCCAGGCTGGGCCCGGGTACCTCGGCGGCGGTGGAGTAGCCCTTGCCCAGCAGCGTGGCCTGATGGCTCGCCAGCTGCAGGTTGATTTCAGAGACGGCGGCGAGCAGGGCTGCGCCGGTGGTCTGGGTATCCAGATCGGCAGGCAGGGCGCGGCGGCTCTCAAAATCGGCGACGGCCACATCCGGCCAGAACCCGTCATTGCGGATAGTGGCGGTGCTGTAGTCGATGTCCTTGCCTGCAAACATGTCTGGACCCCTGTTGATGCTTGCCAATGTGAACACCACTGCCCCGGTTGCTCGGGTCGCCGATGGCGCGGCGAGAAAAGGTGCACCCCTGTAGCCACGGATCACAGGATTCGGCGCGAGCCTTGCGGCTGGCCTATCCTCCCCGCCGGGGTGCGGTGGCGCGGAGAGTCTTATTGCTCCGGATTCAGCGCTCGCAGGCGCATGGCAATCTTTTGGCGCAAGGTACCGACGCCCACCTTGCCGTGCAGCTTGTCGGCCTGGGCCAGCCAGTGATCGGCTTGCTCCAGGGTGGTGCTGTCACCCACTGCGCTCGGGCGGGGCTGGCCGTCGTGGTCACGTAGCAGCAGGCAACCAGCCGCCTTGAACCACTTGGCGGTCAACCGTTCGTTGAGGCGCCAGTCATTGCGCACCTTGTCGAACACCCGGGAGAACCAGGGCTCGACGGCATGACCCTCAGCGGACTGCTTCTCGGCCCATTCCAGCACGGTGTCGGCCACGAAGTGGGCCCAGTCGCGCTTGATGTTATTCGGGGTGCGCTGTCCCTGGGCAATGGCGAGCTCCGCCCAGGCAATGCCTGCATCGAAATCACCCACATCAAAGGCCCAGATGATGAGGCGCTGAAACAGCTCGTTCTGATAGGGCTGGCCAGACTCACTGACGGCGGCCAGATAGCGCTCCACATAGGGGCGGTATTTGGGCATCAGCTCATCGCGTTTCATGTTCACCCGGTCACCTATGCGAGCCAGTTTGCGCAAGCGGACAATGTCCTGTTCCAGGGCAACCAGTTGCAGGTGCAGGCTGTCTGCCACTGCACCGGTGGCCATGCCAGAGCAGGCGGCCTGCTCGGCCCCTTGCATGGCTTGAACGCGCTGCTTGTGACGTTGACCGGGTGAGCTCATGAATTAACCGCCGACTTCTTCTGGCTTGGCACCGATGACGATGTCGGCCTCTTCAAAGCCGCCATAGGCCTTGTGTTCGCCCAGGGCGTAGCCTTCCATGCGCCAGTACTGGTTATCGAAGCTCTTGCTGTCCTGGTTATCATCGGCCTTGCGCTTGCGGGTACCGCGCTGGGTGTAGCAGTGCAGGTTGTCCAGGGTAGTGACCACCATCCGCTTGCCAGGGAAGAAGGGAGGGATGTAGGACTTGCGACCGGCGATGGTCTTCTCCAGCTGCTGAGCGGCGATCTGCTCGCTCGGCTTGGTGGCTTCGCTGTAGAGCTTGGCTTGGGAAGCGGAGACTAGGTCGGTACCGACCAGCACAACCAAGCGAGGGTCCTGGCGGAACAGGGGATCGATGGTGCTGTTGATAAGATCTGAGGCCATCTCATCCAAGGTTTTGTAATCGCCCTTGCCATCGGGGTCGAAGTAGATCTTCTTGCCAGCCTCAGCCTTGATGATCTGGCTGCCCCCTTTCCACTCGCGGGCAATCTGATGCCAACCCTTGTTGACGTCTTCACCCAGCGGGTTCTCGGTCGGATCGGTGGTTTCGGCGGCTTCTACGCCGTTCCAGCCGACTCGCATCATATCGAGGGCGAATGCCGTGTTGACGAACTCGCCAACCAAACGGATGAACTCGCCCTCGCTGCCTGCGTTCGCCCAGGTGCAGAGAGTGGCCCATGACAGGGAGGCGCAGGAGTCGGTTTCTTTCAGAACGTAGTTATTTCCATCTACACCCACTTCACCCTTGAAGCGACCGCCTTTCTTGCGGCCGGTGTAGAGCTGGCCCACGCCCACTTGCACCACTTGCCCAGTAATCTGGTCTACGTCCAGACAGGTAATCATGCCCAGGAACTCGACGGAGGCGAGCAGAGCAGAGCGCAAGGTCGTTTCTACCGGACCAGTGACACTGAATTGTTTGGGCAGCTTGGTAATGTCGATGCCGTAGGCCTTGGCCAGA
Source organism: Aeromonas media (assembly GCF_020423125.1). Lineage (NCBI taxonomy): Bacteria > Pseudomonadati > Pseudomonadota > Gammaproteobacteria > Aeromonadales > Aeromonadaceae > Aeromonas > Aeromonas media. The sequence continues at coordinate 2,268,233 of NZ_CP075564.1, read as the reverse complement.
GCATCGCAGTACTTGCTCAGGCGCTGTTCGGCCTGAACGGTCAGGGTTTGGCTCACTGAATGCTCCTTAGCAAATTTTATAGGTGGTGTCGTCACCGCCCAGTGGACTCGGGCGCTGGCCATCCACTTCAGCGGAGAACTTGTCGATCTGGCCTTTCAGCTCGCCGACGGTGGCTGCCAGACCGGTGATGGTCTCGTTCAGCTTGTTGAACTGGTCGTCAGTGCCGTTGGTCTTGTCGCCTTCGGTGGTCAGCTCGGCATCAGGTTTGGTGGTGTCCGGTTTGGCTTCCTGCTTGGCGCTGAAGCCGTCGATCTTGGTGCCAAGGCCGCTGACGGCCCCCAGCAACTGGTCGAACTGTTCTTTGGTCATTTCCTCATCCTCGGGATGGCTGGGGGTAGGTTTGGGGTCAGGTTCACCGTGGCTGGCCAAGAAGCTGAAAAACTTGGTGATCAGGCCATCGGCCTTTTCGTGCTTGGGCAGTTTGAAGGTGGAGAGATCCAGCGGCTCGCTGGTACCTATCAGGCGTGACTCGCCGTTCTTGTTCTTGAACTTGAGGTGAGTTGTGCCGGTGCTGGCGGGTTCATCTGTGACGCCCAGCCCGCGTAGATAGGTGCGGCCTAGATCGGCGAATTGCTCGAGTGGCTCGATGGAGCAGAATCGGTATTGGCCAACCTGGTTGTAATAAACCAGATCACGGGTCGGGCTCAGGATCGCGAACAGCTTGAGCTTGCCGTCTACTGCTTCGGTCTTGAGCTCTTGCACATAACCGAAGTTCGACCAGCGCTCATGTTCAGGCCAAATCAGTGCGGTGTAGTACTCCGGATCGTAGGTCTCGGCCATGTCAGTCAGCCAAGCGGCAGTAATCTCCCGACCATCGACGGTTGTCCCTTCGGTGGCGATACAGACCCAGCCAGTTCTCAAGGTTGATGTGTTCATGCCTGCTCCCAATTGATACGGGCTCAGGCTATCGGGTCGGGAAGGGGTATTCATCCGGTTGTGTTCGGGGGGATTCGGATCCAGCGGGATATCCGAATTGCTCAGAACATCAGTGGGATAAGTGGGGATAGTGGGCTGGCTATGATGGCGCCATCATTCATATCGATGGAGGCGCCGTGGCGTATCCCGAAGAGATCCGCAATGCTGCGCGGGGACTCTACCTTAAGCGATGGACCCCCCAGGAGATCAAGGACGAACTGGGGCTGAACTCCTGCCGCATCGTCTACTACTGGGCCGAAAAGCTCGGCTGGCGGGATCTGCTTACCGATGAAGCGGTGGAGGATGCTATTGCCCGCCGCCTGCACTCCTTGTTGTGTCGTGAGAAGAAAACCAGCGCCGAGATGGACGAGATCGACCGGCTGGTCGGCCACCATGTCAGCCTCAAAGAGAAAGCGCTTAAGTGGGCCGAACGGCAGCAGGCACTCACCACCCGCCGCAAAAGTGGCGATGAACCAGCAGCCGAACGGCCGCGCCGTGGCAGGGGGGGCCAGGATAACGGCAGCAGCAAGGGCAAGGGCGGCAAGAAGGCCAAGAACGAGGTCGGCCACCTGACAGCTGATGATTTTGCCGAGTGGCTGGGTACCTTGTTTGGCTACCAGCTGCGCTGCCGTGAGGCGAAGAACGACCCGGCGCTACCGCGAACCCGTAACATTTTGAAGTCACGCCAGATCGGCATGACCTACTACTTCGCCGGTGAAGCGCTGGAAGATGCCATTCTGAACGGTGGCAATCAGATATTCCTGTCTGCCACCCGCGCCCAGGCGGAGGTGTTTCGCTCCTATATCTGCAAGATTGCCCAGACATTCCTCGGCGTCACTCTGACCGGCAACCCCATCGTCTTGTCGAACGGGGCCGAGCTTATCTTTTGCTCCACCAACTCCAACAGCGCCCAGTCCCGCTCGGGCAACGTCTACATCGATGAGTATTTCTGGATCCCCAACTTCGAGCGGCTCTCCGATGTCTCCAGTGCCATGGCCACCCAGAGCCACTGGCGTAAAACCTACTTCTCCACGCCATCGAGCAAGGTGCACGAAGCGTACCGATTCTGGACCGGGGATCGCTGGAAGGGTACCCGCCCAAGTCGGCAGGCTATCGACTTCCCGGGTGAAGATGAGTTGCGCGACGGGGGCCGCATCTGTCCAGATCGGCAGTGGCGCTATGTCATCACCATTGAGGATGCCATACGCCTCGGCTGCAACCTCATCGACATCGATGAGCTCAAGGACGAGTACCCCGAAGAGGTGTTCGAGCGCCTCTATCTGTGCCGCTTTATCGACGATGCCCTGTCGGTGTTCAAGTTCCAGGACATGGAGCGGGCGGGGGTGGATCCGACCCGGTGGGAGGACTACAAGCCCGGGCGTCCCGACCCGTTTGGCCGGCGTGAGGTGTGGCTGGGCTACGACCCGAGCCGCACCCGCGACAACGCCACTCTGGTGGTGGTGGCTCCGCCCACGGTCGCCGGCGAGCGGTTCCGGGTGCTGGAAAAGCACTACTGGCGGGGCCTCAACTTCCAGTACCAGGCCCAGGAGATAGAGCGCATAGCCAAGAAGTTTCGGGTCACGTATCTCGGGGTCGATGTGTCTGGCATCGGCGCCGGGGTGTTTGACCTGTTGAAGCCCGTGTTCAAAGGGGTGTGTCACCCCATCAACTACAGCATCGAGAGCAAGTCGCGGCTGGTGCTCAAGATGATCGACGTGGTGGAGGCCAACCGCATCGAGTGGGACAGCTCAGACAGAGATATCCCGCTGGCGTTCCTTGCCATCAAGCGCAGCACCACCGGCGGCGGCCAGATGACGTTCAGGGCTGCCCGAGACAATGTGACCGGACACGCGGACGTGTTTTTTGCCATCGCCCACGCCGTGGCCAATGAGCCGCTCGATACCAACCGCAAACGTAAATCCACCTGGACAACCAGCGAAGTTAAGAAGGCAGCATGACCAAACAACAGCAGCAACCGGCCGAGGTGGCCACTCCAACCAAGAGCGGAACGGTAGCGTTCAGCATGCCGGAGGCCATCGACCCCACGGCATGGATGACCGATTACACCGGGGTGTTCTACAACCCCTATGGCGAGTATTACCAGCCGCCCATCGACCGCAAGGGGCTGGCCAAGGTGGCGCGGGCCAATGCACACCACGGGGCGATTCTAATGGCGCGGCGCAATATGGTGGCGGGCCGCTTTACCAATCAGCGCAGCACCGTCACCGCCTTTGCTCATAACTACCTGCAGTTCGGGGATGCGGGCCTGCTCAAGCTGCGCAATGCCTTCGGCCAAGTGGTAGGGCTGCACCCGCTCTCGAGCGTCTATCTGCGCCGGCGCGAGGATGGCTGCTTTGTTTACCTGCAGCTGGGCAAGCCGAACCTGATTTACCGGCCTGAGGATGTGATCTGGCTGGCCCAGTACGACCCGGAGCAGCAAGTCTATGGCATGCCGGATTACCTAGGGGGCCTGCAGTCGGCCTTGCTCAACCAGGACGCCACCCTGTTCCGCCGCAAATACTTCCTCAATGGCGCCCACATGGGGTTCATCTTCTACGCCACCGACCCGAACATGGACGATGACACTGAAAAAGAGATGAAGGAGATGATCGCCAACAGTAAGGGGGTGGGTAACTTCCGCTCCATGTTCGTCAATATCCCGGAAGGCAAGCCCGATGGCATCAAGCTGATCCCGGTGGGGGATATAGCAACCAAGGATGAGTTTGCGGCCATCAAGGGGATCACCGCCCAGGATGTACTGACTAGCCACCGCTTTCCGGCAGCGCTGGCCGGCATCATCCCAACCAATGGCGGGGGAGGCCTGGGGGATCCCGAGAAGTACGATGCCACCTACGCCCGCAATGAGGTGCTGCCGCTGTGTGAGCTGCTGCGGGATTCCATCAATGGGGCTGGACTCCCTCGATCCCTTTGGGTCGATTTTCGGGAAACTGTCGGCACTGCTGTATAAACAAACAGTGTCTGATGTGGCAAAATAGTGCGCTGATTATATGAGAATGGGGGGCGTGATGCGGGTTTATTGCAAAGTGTGTGGCCAGCGTGGCCGCATAACCAAGACCAATCGACTGAGCGATGATGTCTCTGATCTCTATTGCCAGTGTACTGACGCAGAGTGTGGCCATTCCTGGGTGGCCTGTCTGTCGTTTGCTCATACCCTGAGCCCGTCTGCAAAGACGACAAACCAACTGGTGCTCAGCATTATGAGCTCACTGACGCCGGAGGGGCGGCAGATGGTCCTGAAAGGACTGGGGGCGCAATAGCGCCCTTTGTTTTTTTCCTCTCTTGCATTGTGGCGTCTGACTAGGCATTGCCGCCGTCCCTCTAACTACTGCCCGTTCCTCTTCGTTGTCCCACTTTGTGGACCAACATCAAAAAATGAATCAAAAATCTGCGCAATAGAGAATGTTTCACTCACTTAGCTGGTCAGCGTTTGATACCATGTTCATATGACCCCGACTGTCGCCAAAGGCAACCGAGGTGTATCTGATGGTTATTTCCGTCTTCAATCCGGTTAGAAGCAGCATGCTGGGAGCTGAGACCCCGTGCGGTAGCCATATCGTTTCTATTTTTTAAGTATATCAAGCGAATTCTCCATTAAAATTTCGGTTTCAATTTATTGGAGGGTTTTATTAAACATAAGGGTTTTATTGATAGGTATTTCATCGTGACCCCACTAAAAAGTTGTGAATTAGAACTATCTCGATTCTTTAATAAGTATTATAAATATTGTGCATCATCTGAGGCTGACGATCTTAAGGATCTTCTCTCAGTTATGTGCAGCGCATGTGAGAAGTTAGAAAAAATAAAACCAGTGAATTTCGGAATAAATAGACGGTATCGTGCATTAAAAGCATTGAGAAACTTTGCAACACATGAGTCTGAGTTGCTTAATTCATCTAAAGCTATATCAGTCACTTCTAAAAAACTGGTTCATGTTGAAGTTCAATTGATGAGCTTGTTACCCAGCAGCGTGCTTGATTATCTAATGAGAAATTTAAAGTCAAGAGAAACCAAACAGTATATAAATGAGGTTTTCATTAATTATGGCAAGTATGTAGATATATATCCGGCAATTTTTAACTTTGCTGTAGACCTATATTTTGAAGTTGCAAATCAGAAATTAAAAATTGATGGTTCTGGTTTTGAAATGTTGACTCAATCAATTAATTACGAAAAAGAAAATGGTTTTCCTCACTATATAATAGGGAAGGTCATTATGCTTGATGGTTCTGATGTTAATGAATTTATTGATAGTAGAGCAGTGAGTATTAAAGAAAAAAATCTAGAGAACTCTCAGGCTGTAATTGGTGAAGATGGCCTTTTTAGATATAGTAATGTTTATGATAAAATGCCATTTGAAGAAGTTTCAGCTATGAAGCAGGAAGATAAGCTATATATATTAAACCTTCTAGTTAACAGTGGTGTTCTGCAAGTTGAAGGTAGTAACGCACAATCTACACGCCCTCTAAATCCAATAGAGATACTTATCGTTTCAGAGCATCTTGATGGAATTATTTAGATTCCAAAAGTTTAATGCCATTGTTTTTTTATTAAATTTTTTGTGAGGTTGACATGAAGCCATCTGAGTATTTTGGTGAGATTAGTAATGCTATAAGCGGTTTTTCACATATTACAAAAGAACGTTACTTTTCAAATAAAATTATTTTCTCAACAATTCTCACTATTTTTTTATTAAACGGAAAGGGGATTCTGTATTTTACATTTGCGACCTCGCCGGAAAAACTATCAATTATCAAAGGGTTTGATTATGGGCTTTCATTTATAATAAAAGACGTATTATTATCGTTCTTTCTTTCTGTGTTGTTCTTGGCATTTATCCCTAGAGTTGTTGGTGCTCTAAATAAGAATATTTTTTATCGATCTGAAATGTATCAAAAAAATGCTGAGATAGATTTTTTTATTCAACAAAAAGAAAGTGAAGGCCGCTTCTTTGAAGCCGAAAAAAATAATAGCAGAGAATATAAGCATGATGAAATGCAATTAAAATTAACTAAGGCAGTAAATGACTATGAAGATATTTGTCGAAAAAAAGAATCTCTTGATAGAAGAGTAGATACCCTTAACGAGGAAGTTAATAATTTAAATTTGTTCATATCAGCATTGAAATTTGAAAATGAGCATAAAACTAATGTTTGTGATGCTTCTAAGATTGCAGCAAAGCAATACGTGTCTGCTGCAAGTAATATTATAAATAAATATTTAATGCATGGTGAACGTGATGGGATTTCAGTCGAAAAATTTGATTCTATATTAAATGAAATGAATGTTAGCATGGGCTTGTTATTGGATAAGCTTAATGTCGATGCAACTTTCGAACCCCAAAATATTAACTCTTTGGTAAAATCCAAATAAAAATTCATGCTAGTTTTAATGATAAGGGTATGTTTAGTGTAAAACATCCAAGTGGTCGTAGGTATATGAAAGCATAGAAATGTATAAAGTGCCATTTTTAGAGGGGCAGACTTTACTAAGTGGTTAGTCGGTAGGTAGCTTTACATTTGTAAGTTCGATAGCGGCTAGTCAATTTCGGGTAATTATACTTCGAACATGTTATTTTAATTACTAACTTCGACCAATACTACCTGTGAGTTTGCTGTAGGTTACTTCCTTTGTATTATTTCCCACATTTGACATGATTAACAATCATCTGCCACTACTTGGTGCCGCGAAGGTTTGTACCTAGGGTTGCGCTGTTCAGCTGCGCCCGGGTTGGCGCGATCGGTCGGGCTATCCGGTGCAATCCAAAGGGGGCGACCGGTGACGGCACACCGGATGGTGCCGTTCTGGTCGATAACCACTGGCGTCAGCCCTTCCACAATATGGCGCCGACCCTCTGGTCGGCCATCCGCTGAGCGTACCTGCACCGTGGGGCGGTTCACTCTGGCCTGATACGGGTTCGGTACCTCGGGGGAGATGGCTGGCAGGGTCAGCGATGTGGGGCGCGGATGCCTGCGGCGCAGAATGGCGCAGGCCACGGACTGCTGCTTGCCCTTTAGCATCCCCACCCACTGGCTGATCTCGTTGGCTGGCCAGCGCTGCTGCAGGATACAGGTCACCCGATTATCCAGGCGGCGGTACTCTTCGCGGCTGACGGTCTGTGTGTTGTTCATACCCACTCCTCGCTGTAGTCGTTCTGTTCTTGCAGCCACTCCGGGGTGTCCAGCTTTTCCAGCTCGGCCCACATGTGTGACTGATAGGGCTCCGGCAGCATCTCGATCCAGCGGAATGCCCCGGCATGGGCTTGTGCCTGGTAAACCTTGCCGCACAGCTCAACCAGCATCGGCCAGTCCTGATCGCCTTCCGGCAGCGCGTACTCATCCGGTTGGCCCTGTTCGGCTGGCCGCTGGCCCTCTGGCTGCCAATCCGGCTCGCTCGGGATCGCTCGGCCCGACTGCACCTGACCGTTCTCAAGCCAGAGGGTGAAACCGTCAGCTGTGACGCTGGCGCCAGCCCGCAAACGCCCGATAGATAAGGGTGATAAACCCCATTGCTCTGCCATCAACTGATCCGCGAACGCCGCTGGATCCGGCCGCGTACAGTTATTGTCAGAGCTCCAAGGAGCCGGGCTGTCGCCCGACTGAACCCCAACACCCCAGCCCGACGCCCCGGCGGCCTTGGTGGCCTCATGGGTGCCTGCGGGAACCACTTCCCACCCTTGCAGGCGGGTCTTAATACCCAAGCTGGCGGTGTGCAGTCCCATCAGGCGCTTGATGTCTTCGCCGTAGCAGTTGGCCTGCTCCTCAATGAGGTGGGCCAGTTTGATGGGGTGCTCGGCCCGGGTGGCCAGGGCGCCACCCATGGCGTGGAGGTAACAGCGAAAGATGCCGTTATCCGCGGCGTAACGGGCCGCCTCAAAACGCGGGTCTTGCAGCACTGGCTTGGGTGGCCCCACCAGATCGCCGTGCTTCTTGGCGTTGCTGATGCGGCGCAGCTCGCGCCATACCCCGACCGGGGCGCCGCCTATTTGCTGGAAGGTACGGATCCCCCACCAACTAGCCCAGGCAACCGCATGCATGGCGGCTTCATTTGCGGGGGCATCAGCTTCTTCGTCGTCATCCAAATAGGCACCATCAATGTTCTTGGCGATGTACTTGGCGATATAGCCCGCCGCATCGCCTTTGGTTGGATCGATCTCCTTCCAGTCAAAGCGCGGAGTGAAGTCGGTATGAGAGGGGAGCCCCTTGGGATCACGGATCAACTCTGCACGGTCATGGCTCAAGGCATACCGCTGCAGAGTGCTGATCACCCGCCATTTGTCGGCAGGGCGCATAAACAGCAGCAAGTGCCAGTGTGGGGTGCCGTCGTGGTGAGCCTCGCAGACCCGAAAGCCATAAACAGGTGCATCGCCCCGTTTGAGGGCCGCGCGGGTCAGGCTCCACAGCTTGGCCAGATAGGCGCAGGTTTCGCGTGGTGTGGCGCCCTCGTATTTCTCATTTTCGACTGTCTTGCCATTGCGGCCAGTCTTCCAGGCATGGAAGCGGGAAGGGGCTGTCCAGGTGAAGAAGACGCCCACATGGCCCTGCTCCTCGGCGTAGTCGCTGAACCCCCGAGCACGCACCATCATCTCGTTGCGGCGGTTGACTGGGTTAGCATTGCTGGCCTCCCAGCAATCCTTCATCGAGATCACCAGATCATGCTTGGTGTTTATCACCTCCGATTCGGCCAGCCAGCGCATCATGGCCCGTTTACGCTCGCGCACTACCTTCATGGTGGCGTTCGACACATAAGCGGACACCCCTTTGCGTACCTTGCCGAGCAGGATGTTGATGTGTTCTTGCAGACGGTCCCAGGTGCGGTTGATTCGCTTCTCCCACCACTTGGCCGAGAGCAGGCGCACCATCACGCTCAAGATCCAGTTATCACGCACCTCCTCGGTTTTGAACTCAGGCAGCTCTCCAATAAACCCCCACTGGTCGGCCGGTTGGCGGATGGCTTCCCAGGTGAGTAGCAGATCCGGCTCCTCACCGGCTTTGATGCCTTGCTCGATGTGGCGCCAGATCGCGGCCGTCTGGTTGGCGAACAGGTGGGCGACACGCTTGCGCCCCTCTTCATCGCGCATGGTATGCGGGTCGGCCGGGATCGCCTGGATCAGGCCTCGCACCCACTTGGTCCGTTCACGCAGCCAGATGTTGGCGTTGCGGCAATTGCGGCTGGTGCCATCTTTGCGGCGGCGCACGTACTGCTTGAACAAGGTCAGAGTGAGCTGTTGTGACAGGCCATCGAGCAGTTGGATGGCCCAGACCAGATCGCTCTGGCCCGGGGTGCCGGTAAAGACGGGACCGAGGGCGCTGATGTCGAGGTGGGGCAGGGCGTTGGCAAGGGTATCGATGCGCTGCCGCAGTGTCCGTTTGGACAGCGGCAGCTTGGTGGTGTTGCGGGTCATTGGGCAGTAGTACCTAGCAGCGAGTTGAGGGCGCAGCGGTGGCCCTTGATCACGAAGGAGGAATGAGCACAGATGCGACGGGCCGCCGCGCACTGGCGCAGGGTCAGCGCTATGGTGGCCCTTGGCCGTGGCGAGAGTTGGCGGCACTCAATGAGCAGACGCTGGTAGCCCTGCAGGCGTGCACTGGCACCCCGCAGGTCCTCCCACCACCACCCCAAGTCCCGTTCCATCATTGATATCAGGCGGTAGTTCATTTGATGGTTTCCCCCAGACCGTGCATGGGCGACACATCTGCCCACCAGTTCGCAATGGTGGTCGCCAGTGCGGCTTCACCACAGCCCAGCGCCAGCCAGTACAAGGCGCGTATCGCGCCCAGTGCCAGCAGCTCCGCCACCTCGCCGTTCTCCGGGGCGATGAGGTATTCACCCATCGCCGCTTGCCAGTGTTTGGTCAGCTGGCTGACCGGTGCCGGTGGCTGCATATGGGCTGGGCCTGCTTCACCGCCGCCCGCGTCATCAACTGGGGCCTCCAGTTCAAACAGGCCTGCTGTCATGCCTCGTCCCCCATCACGGAATCGTCATCCAGCAGATCTTCCTGCTTGCTGGTCACGATCAATTGCACCTGGATGTATTGGTCGCCCGAGTAGAGATCCCCCAGGGCGATGCGGTTCTCCTGTTCGCCGCTGGCCAACAGCTCGGTTAGCAACGGCAACACGGCCAGCTCGGCTCGTTGGGCGATATGAATGGCGTCAATGCTCATGCCGACTCCCTCTGATTCAGCGCGCGAAACAGCTGATGCCAGCGCAGGTTTTGTTGGGCTTGAGCTCGAAGGGAGTTCCCCTCCGAGCCACGGTAGAGATAAGAATGCCGGGTATGGCCCTGGAGCCGGGTCGACAGCTCATGCAGGGCGGCGATGGCCGCCTGCGGATGAATGTGGTTAAACAGATCTTTCATGCGATCCCCTCCACGATGCGGATAGCGCCAGACGTCAGGCGTTCCATGCGGGCGTATCCGTGCTGGCCACGTAGCCAGGTAGTGCCGCAGTTGATGTAACCGCGGCTGGCCAGATAGGCACTGGCGGCCTTGATAGTGGGTTCGGTGTGGCGAGTGGTAACGGCGGCCATGGTTAGGTCTCCGCTATCTGGTTGGGGGCTTGCCCGGTCAGCAGCCAGTCGAGGTGCTGTTTCAGGTCTGCATGGTTGGCAATGAGCAGGAACAGGCCACCACCAATCTCGCGGTAGCCCAGCTCGTAGTTCTTGAGCGTGGTAGGGGGGATATCCAGCAGCGCTGCAAACTTGGGGCGGCTCAGAGCCAACTGCTCCCGCAACTGGCGCAGGCGCTTGGCGGCATGATGGTTCAACAGATTGATTTGGGTCGGTTGTGCGGTCATGGTCAGGCTCCTTGTTGAGCAGTGCAGGGGTTGATACGGTGAAACAGAGAGGCCCAAGCCAGGGCAGTGGAGCGCTCGATAAGTGCCACGCCGTCCGGGTGTTGGCTAAGACGGGTGCCATACCGGCCCGTCAGCTTGCGTTGCTGGATGCGAAGGTTGCGCAGGGCGCAGGGGATCGCTAAAGTTGTCATGTCGACTTCCTGTGGAGGTTGTTGATAAGGGCCCGCTTGGAGTTACAGCTCCGTAATGCGGGCTTTTTATTGCCCGATGGGTCGTGGGCCTTGTTGGCACATCGCAATACCTGCCGCGATAGCGCGTCTTTGTTGCAGCCTGGCTGCACGTTCCTTCTTCTCTCTTTCGATATCTCCGACAGGCCGGGTGACCGGTGCGGGATGCCATACTTTGCTGTCACAGCCGCCACTAAATTCCCCTTGATAATCCAGTGCCAGTACCGCCAAGCGGATTGCCTCGCGCTGCGAATGTGGCAGGGTAGAAAGGGTCGCCGTCATCAGCTGGCCGCGTGACTGACGGGCGATGGTGCAGATGGCGGCCTTCTTGGCTGAGCTGATCGCCAGCCAGTCGGTATCCAGACTGGAGCGGGTTTTGCCGAAAATCTCGCGCAGCAGCATGCAGCCTGCGGTGTTCATGGCGACCTGTTCCGCTGGGGTCAGGCCGGCGAGGTTGCGTTGTTCTGAATCAATGTGTTTTTGCATGGGTTCCCCCTTACATGGTCGCGGCTTGCATCAGGATGTCTGATGCACAGGCCAGGGCAGGTATCGCTTGAAAGCGTTGTTCGACGTCATGGATCAAGATGGCCAGTGAGCCCATGGCCGAGGTGGCCACGCTCACCAGGGTGTTGCGTTCAGAGCGGGTGATCCGGCCGCGGTCGGTCAGCTCCAGCGCCCGTTGGCCAATGCTGGCGATCTTGGCGTTCAGGTCGATCGCCTGATGGGGCAGGGAAGGGGCCCGTTCTGCTTGGGGGATGGCAACGGCCGTCAAGCCACAGCCAAACAGGGCACCATCGAACAGGGTTTCATCGCCGTCACTCGCTTGGGTGATGGCAATCAGCTCAGCTACCGTCAGTTCATGGGGCTGATCGGGGTTTAACTTGTTGCGCAGGAGCTGCGGGTTCATGCCGACTCGTTGGGCGATCTGGGCCATGTTGTGACTGGCCGCAAAGCGTTGGCAGGCGCTAATCCAATGCGGATGTTTGCTGGCGTATTCGGTAAACATGCGAGGTTCTCCTTGACCCGTTATGGTGTCTGCAGGCTCATGAGAGCGTCATGGTGACGAAGCGCTCGGCCTGATAACGGGCCTGCAGGAACAGGGCGTAAAGGTTGACCTCGCGAGGTGCGCCCGGACCGTCTTGCAAGATGGGCAACTGGCCGCGGTCGGCGCGTTTCTTGATGGCCCCAATGCTCATGCCCTGGCGTTTGGCATACTCCTCCAGGCTTTCGCTGACGCGATTGCCAAAGGGGTAATCGAGCGGCAGCTGGCTCACATCGCTGGGGATGCGGATGGGTTTGATACGAGTAGTCATGATGAATCCTTCTCAGGGGGTTCAAACACAGGGGGTGGGTTGTTGCGAGGTACTGCGAGAGTCGGCCTTTAACTTGCCGCCGGTCAGCACCTCGATTTGGTAGGCTCGACCTTTGGGGATGGTTTCGTCCCACTTGCTGACAGCGGCGTGAGAGATCCCAATGGCCTTGGCTATGGCAGTGATGCTGCCGAAGTGTTCTAAGACGTCATGTTTCTGCATTTCCGGCCTCATGAATATAACTTAAGGATCATTTATGGCTGGAGCGTAACTTATGTAATAAGCAGGAGTCAAGAGAGTTTGATACTTAAGTGTGACTTCAGAGTGGTAACTTAGGTTTCATGGAAACGATTAATGACCGCATAACTGCCAGCCGGCAGGCACAAAAAATGAGTAAGGCTGAGCTTGCTCGGCGTGTAGGCATTTCTCATGCGTCTGTTAGCAAGTGGGAGTCGGGACTTAACCAGCCAAAAGGTCGCTATCTCAATGATTTAGCTGCAGCGCTGGGGGTTACTGTTGACTGGCTTTTGACTGGGTACGGGGAGATGAGGGAACAGCCTGTACCAGAGGCAATGCCCGGATATCACAACGTCGAACCGGCAGTGATTCCTCAAGGAACGCGTGTGCCTGTGCTGAGCTATGTTCAGGCTGGCCACTGGCACGAGATGTGTGAGCAGGCCACCATGTTCGATGGCAATGTCGAGTTTGTGACGGCGGGGGTGGATGTCGGCCCTTGTGGTTTCGGTCTCTGGTTGCGTGGCAAGTCGATGGAACCCTTCTTCAAGGAAGGTGACCTCATCATCGTTGATCCTGACGAAGCGCCCCAACCAGGGGATTTCGTCGTTGCCAAGAACGGCAGCGAAGAGGCTACCTTCAAGAAGTATCGGCCCCGCGGTATCGACGAGAGTGGACAAGAGGTGTTTGAACTAGTCCCCCTCAACGATGATTTCCCCACCATGCATTCCGATCGGCAGCACATCCAGATAATCGGTGTGATGGTAGAGCACAGGTCATATAGAAAAAGACAAATAGGGCGCTGACTTTTTGGTGTTATCTTCAGAAGCAGCCTTCTATTAAGAAAGTTTTTCTAACTGTAAGTTACTGTATAGTTACCATGCCCCTACATATGGGTAATGTAATGCCCTACTATGGTGGAATTGTCTCTTGAAAGAAGAATCTGTAGAGCAAATTGTTAAAAAGAACCCCTTCAAGATTAGGATTACCCCTAAACAGCTTGATGATTTTTTTGTTGCTAAAAAGGTCAATTTAGTCTGTCCGATGTGCGGTAATGAGCACTTTAAGATGCCTACGGCTCTAATCCCAGAGCATGTAGTCGAAGACTCCAGTTCATCTGAAAGTGACAAATCTAAGACGGAATGGGTCGATGCCTCAGCGCAACTTTTCATACAAACCTTTGTTACAAATGGTTTATTTGATTTCAATCTCGCTGTTGCACCAATGGTGTGCAAAAAATGTGGGTATATAGCGCAGTTTTTGGCTGATGATATTGAGGAGTGGGTTAGCGCAGAAAAGCATAGTAATGATCTGACCACCAAAGGAGAGGATCATGCTTAAGCCTGTCATAGCCTATTCCGATTACACTCGCCCCACCAATAGTGGTGGCGGGGGAGGGAATGATGGTATGGAATCACGTGTAGCCAAGCTTGAGTCTGATGTTGATTACATCAAACGAGATGTTACCGATATAAAAACAACTCTGAGTAAGATTGACTCGGGAGTCACGGATATCAGAATCTCTATGGCCACACTGACATCAAAATTTGACTCGATTGAGTCAAAGCTTGATTCGTTTGATAAAAAATATGCAACTAAGGCAGACTTACAAGAAGCGTTCTCTAGCCAGTTAAAGTGGATAATTGGGACTATGCTGGGGCTTGCTAGCTTGGTTGCAGCTGTTGCTGTAGCTGCAACCAGAATATTTTCTGCTAGCTGAAATTAAAGACTACGCCTGAGGCCTTGTATGAGTCCTCATTGCGTCTGGTCATCAAGGCCTTTGAGGCGTAAGTCAAAATGGGAGGTGATCTCCTCCCAAATAACCTTGTTCAGTACCATTATCTCGATTACTTCGCTGCCCCAGATGTTTGGCTAAGAGATGGATAATGAGATCCTAATATAGCCCAACTCGATATCTACATCTCCAGCTTCCCTATGTATACAGTAGCCTCCCCGAAACACTATCCATCATGATTTTGTTCTGTATAAAGTCACATTTATTTGGTGGCGTGCAACGAGTGCGAGAGCACAGGTGTTAGGAACTATGTCACGGTGTCTTTTCCAAAGTATGGTGATTCCCTTCTTATATAAGGAGGTGCAATGAGCATCAAGTCTACTCCTGAGGGTTATGTGGTCGATATCCGTCCGCAGGGGAGGGAGGGCAAGCGGATCCGCAAGCGCTTCAAGACCAAGTCAGAAGCCCAGCAGTTCGAACGCTGGGTGATCGCCACCGAACATAATAAAGAGTGGGTTGATCGCCCAGCAGACAACCGGCCGCTCTCTGAGCTCATCGAGCTCTGGTGGCGTTACCATGGCCAGACTCTGAAGGCAGGGGAGGCGGTGCGCAAGAAACTCCACAATATAGATGCTGCTTTGCGCCATCCGCTGGCAAGGCAATTGACCCGGGCGCTGTTCTCCGAGTATCGGGCGCAGCGACTGCATGCTGGCCGTCAGCCCAAGACGGTCAACCGTGAGCAAGAGATGCTGGGTGGGGTGTTCTCGGTACTCATTGATCTTGGCCATTACCACCATGAACATCCGCTCAAAGAGATGAAAAAGGTCAAACTGGTTGAGCGGTCGATGGGCTACCTGACCCAGGAAGAGATCAGCGAAGTCTTGGCCGCGTTATCGGGTGATAACCTGAAGGTGGTCAAACTCTGTCTGGCCACGGGGGCGCGTTGGAGTGAGGCAGCCAATCTGCGCCGCGAGGATGTGCTGGCCAGTCGGGTGACCTACATCAACACCAAGAATGGCAAGAACCGCACAGTGCCGATCTCTGCCGAGCTGACTAAAGAGATAACAAACGGGGTAAACCGGGGCCCGCTATTCCGTGACCTCGACTATATGTTGGTGCGTGAGGTGATCAAGTCAGTGGCACCGGATCTGCCAGCAGGGCAGGCGGTGCATGTGTTTCGGCACACTTTTGCATCACATTTCATGATGTCGGGTGGAAACATCCTCGCGCTGCAAAAAATTTTGGGCCATCACAACATTCAGCAGACCATGACCTATGCCCACTTCGCACCGGACTACCTGAGCGATGCTGTGCGCTTCAACCCGCTGGAAAATCCGCTGCCACCACATGACTAAATGTCCACAAATTGCCCCAAACAGGGTCACCTGGTGTGACCAAGCGTCACCCCCTGTAGTACCTAACTCATTGATTGCTATCTAAGTCATTGTTTTTATTAGGTATAGCAAGGCGGCTCAGGCCTCCTTTTTTGTTGTCCGTTTTTTACTTTCGACCCTGTTTGCCACACAGCGCATCAGCTGTGGTTGCTGACGTGAAAATGTCTGATATGCCAACAAACTGCTACAGGTATTCAATATTTTAGCGAGTGAGAAGGACGACTTGAGACTCGCTTGATATAACAAAATGATTTATAGGGAGAAAAGCCCGCCGTAACTATGGTCAGCGAAGGGGCTTTTTTTGTATTATTCCCCTCTTGACCTTATTTAGCCTACAGGCTCCTGTTTCGGGAGTGGTGACGAGGAAGACATGCAACAGCTTGAAGAAGTAGTCGGCCAGGCCAAGGCCGAAATTGAGGGCGTGAGCGACATCGCCGCCCTCGACGAAATCCGGGTCAAATATCTGGGTAAAAAGGGCTTTTTTACCGAGCAGATGAAGGGCCTGGGTGCTCTGTCTGCTGAAGAGCGTCCCGCCGCGGGCGCCGTGATCAACCAGGCCAAGCAGCTGGTTCAAGATGCCTTGAACGCGCGTCGTGACGCCCTCGAAGTTGCCGTGCTGAACCAGAAGCTGGCCGCCGAGACCATCGACATCAGCCTGCCGGGTCGTCGCATCGAGAACGGTGGCCTGCACCCGGTGACTCGCACCATTGAACGCATCGAGCGCCTGTTTGGCGAGATGGGTTTCAAGGTCGAGCGCGGTCCCGAGATTGAAGATGGCTTCCACAACTTCGATGCGCTGAACATTCCGGCTCATCATCCGGCGCGTACCGATCACGATACCTTCTACTTCAATCCTGACCTGATGCTGCGTACCCACACCTCCGGTGTGCAGATCCGCACCATGCAGCAGCAACAGCCGCCGATCCGCATCATAGCGCCGGGCCGTGTCTATCGTAACGACTACGACATGACCCACACCCCGATGTTCCACCAGGTCGAAGGCCTGCTGGTCGACGAGCATGCCAGCTTTACCGAGCTGAAGGGCGTCCTGCACGACTTCCTGCGTAACTACTTCGAGGAAGACCTGACCATTCGCTTCCGTCCTTCCTACTTCCCGTTCACCGAACCGAGCGCCGAAGTAGACGTGATGGGCAAGAACGGCAAGTGGCTGGAGGTGTTGGGCTGCGGCATGGTGCACCCGAACGTGCTGCGTTCGGTCGGCATCGATCCGGAAAAATACTCCGGCTTTGCCTTCGGCATGGGCGTTGAGCGCCTCACCATGCTGCGCTACGGGGTCAATGACCTGCGTGCCTTCTTCGAAAACGACCTGCGCTTCCTCAAGCAGTTCAAGTAAGGGCGAGAGAACATGAAATTCAGTAAATCCTGGGTGATGGAGTGGGTCCGCACCGAGTTGAGTGACAACGCGCTGGCCGAGCAGATCACCATGGCCGGTCTGGAAGTGGACGCCGTGGAAGCGGTGGCTGGCCAGTTCAACAATGTGGTGGTGGGTGAGGTGGTCGAGTGCGCCCAGCATCCGGACGCCGACAAGCTGCGGGTGACCAAGGTCAACGTGGGTGAGGCCGAGCTGCTGGACATCGTCTGCGGCGCGCCGAACTGCCGCGCCGGCCTGAAAGTCTGCGTGGCCAAAGTAGGGGCGACCCTGCCGGGTGATTTCACCATCAAGAAGGCCAAGCTGCGTGGCCAGCCGTCTCACGGCATGCTCTGCTCCTTCAGCGAGTTGGGTATCGATGTCGAAGCCGATGGCATCATCGAGCTGCCGCTTGATGCGCCTATCGGGACCGATATCCGCGAATACCTCGCACTCAACGACGTCAGCATCGACGTGGATCTGACCCCGAACCGTGCCGATTGCCTCGGTATCGCGGGGCTCGCTCGTGAAATCGGCGTGCTCAACAGCGTTGACGTGGTCGAGCCGACCTGGGCGCCGGCTGTTGCAACTATTGATGCGACCTTCCCGATCCGGGTTGAAGCAACCGCCGATTGCCCCCGTTATCTGGGCCGCGTCATCAAGGGGCTGAACCTGCACGCCATGAGCCCGCTCTGGATGCAAGAGAAGCTGCGCCGTGGCGGTATTCGTTCCATCGACGCCATCGTCGACATCACCAACTACCTGCTGCTGGAATACGGTCAGCCGATGCACGCCTTCGATCTGGCCAAGCTGGAAGGGGAACTGGTGGTGCGCCGCGCCCGTAGCGATGAGCCGATGACTCTGCTCGATGGCAACGAGGTGAAGCTCAAAGAGACCACGCTCGTTATCGCAGACGCCCAAGGCCCTGCCTGCATGGCCGGCATCTTCGGCGGCGATCGCACCGGTGTGTCCGAGACCACCACCGACATCCTGCTGGAGTGCGCCTTCTTCGCGCCGCTCTCCATCACCGGCCGTGCCCGTGCCTACGGCCTGCACACCGACTCCTCCCACCGCTTCGAGCGCGGGGTGGATCCGGAACTGCAGACCAAGGTGATGGACCGTGCTACCCGTCTGCTGCTAGATATCTGCGGTGGTGAAGCCGGTCCGGTCATCGAGGTCAAATCCGATGCCCATCTACCCAAGTCTGCCCCCATCAAGCTGCGTCGCGCCAAGCTCGACAAGGTGATCGGCATCAGCGTGGCGGATGCACAGGTGGTCGAGATCCTGACCCGTCTCGGCATGCAGGTCACTGTGGATGCCGACGGTTGGACCGCGCTGGCGCCCTCCTGGCGTTTCGACATTGCCATTGAAGAAGACCTCATCGAGGAAGTGGCCCGCATCTACGGCTATAACAACATCCCGAACCTGAAACCGGCGGCCTCTCTGGCCATGGTTGAGCAGGCAGAAGGGCAGGTGACCTTGAAGCGGGTGCGCGACCTGCTGGTCGATCGCGGTTTCCAGGAAGCGATCACCTACAGCTTCGTGGATCCCAAGGCTCAGCAGACCCTGTTCCCCCAGAGCGATGCCATCGTGCTGCCGAACCCCATCTCGGTCGAGATGTCCGCCATGCGCGTCTCCCTATTCCCGGGTCTGGTGCAGGCTGTGGTCTACAACCAGAATCGCCAGCAGGGTCGTGTGCGTCTGTTCGAGCAGGGCCTGCGTTTCATCAAGGACGCGAGCGCCGAGAACGGCATCCGTCAGGAGCCCATGCTGGCCGGCATCATCACCGGCAACCAGAGCAACGAGCACTGGGACGTCAAGAGCCGTGGCAGCGACTTCTTTGATTTGAAAGGGGATCTGGAAGCGGTATTGGATCTCACCGCCGAAGGGGCCACCTTCAGCTTCGAGCGTACCGAGCACAGCGCCCTGCACCCGGGTCAGAGTGCCGTTATCCTGCGCAATGGCGCCGTCATCGGCCATATCGGCGTGATCCACCCTAGCCTCGAGAAGAAGCTGGGACTCAAGAGCCGCGCCGTGATGTTCGAGCTGGAGCTGGACAAGCTGACCCCTGCCAAGGTGCCGGTTGCAGCCGAAGTATCCCGCTTCCCGGCCAACCGTCGTGATATCGCCGTGGTGGTAGATCGTCAAGTTCTGGCAGGCGACGTACTGGCAGTAATTAAAAAAGTTGGCGGAAATCAGTTAGTTGGAATAAACTTGTTCGACGTATACCAGGGTGCTGGTATGGCAGAGGACAAGAAGAGCCTGGCCATCAGTCTAGTGTTGCAAGACACCCAGCGCACCCTGGAGGAGAAAGAGATTGCCGAGACCGTAGACAATGTCGTGCGGGCCCTTGGTGAAGAGTTGAATGCATCCTTGAGGGATTGATCTATGGCGCTTACCAAAGCCGACATTGCAGAGCACCTGTTCACCCAGCTCGGGATGAGCAAGCGTGAAGCCAAAGACATGGTGGAAGCCTTCTTTGAGGAAATCAGACAGGCGCTCGAGCGCGGTGAACAAGTCAAAATTTCAGGCTTCGGTAACTTTGATCTTCGTGAGAAGAACCAGCGTCCTGGACGTAACCCAAAGACGGGTGAGGATATTCCCATCAGCGCCCGTCGTGTGGTGACCTTCCGGCCTGGCCAGAAGCTCAAGGCCAGGGTAGAAAATGTTGAACCCAACGAGTAAAAGAAAGCCAGGCAGATGCCTGGCTTTTGCGTTTCTATGATAAAGACCCTATTTCTGCTCGGTGCGCTGCTGGCCCTGCCGCTGCATGCCGCCATACTCCCCCTGTCAGCCGAGACCCAGGCGTATACCGATACGCTCACCGAGCTGACTTTCTGTTACCCGGTCCTGCAGCGTCCTCCCTATCTGGAGGAGCAGGGGGGGTTGCTCATCGATCAGATGAAACGACTGGCCCTGCAACTGCCGGTGCCGCTGCGCTTCGAAAAATTGCCAAACTGGACGGCAACTCTGCAGGGCTTGCAGCACGGGCAGTGCGATCTCATCCCCCATGTGGGACCTGCCAGGGAGACCCTGCCCGGTACGGCCTTGAGCCGGGCCATGCTGGAGGCGGAGTCCGCCATCCTTTATCGGGGGGAGCTCGAGCAGGCGACCTTCCTGGTCTCGCCCATCTGGCAGGCAGAGGAGACCCTGCAGCGGCTCTATCCCCACTCTTCCCAGTTGCGCCTGACGGATGCGGAGAACTGGTATGGGGCTCTGGTGGCGGGCAGAGGCAGCGCCTACCTCGGCGACTATCTGCAACTGCGCTATCTGATGCGGGAGTTCCCGGATGAGGGGCTGCGCTTGCGGCGGTTGCGCAGCGACGATCTGGTGATCAGCTACCGGCTGATGATGGGCGACAGGCCGCAATTGCACGAGCTGATAGACACGGCGATCCGCTTCCTGCCACCGGGTAACCTCTACCGGGATCTGGGGCGCTATCTGCCCCAGAGCGAGCAGGACATCAATCCCTTGCACTTCACCGACAAGGAGCAGGCCTGGCTGGTCGGTAGCGCGCGCACCATCAAGCTGGTGGCGGATCCCGGCTTCATGCCCTATAGCGGCGTCAATCAGCAGGGTGAGCTCGTCGGCTGGAGCGGCGATGTGCTGCGGGAAGTGAGCCGCCAGACGGGGCTGAATTTCGAGCTCATCCCCGTGACAAGCAAGGAGGAGGCGCTGGCCAGGTTGCGCAGCGGGGAGGCCGCCATGATGGCCGGTCTGCTGGAGTCTCCGACCCTGCACGAGGAGTTCGAGTTCACCCGTGCGGTGGCAACCAGTCGCTATGCACTGGTCAGCCGCAAGCGGGGGGCTTATCAAGCCCTTGCCGAGGTCAAGGGCAAGGGCAAGGTGGTCGTGCCTCGTATGCTCTACGACACCAGCCTGCTGGCCCGGTTCGGGCAACACGACTGGGCGGTGACCGACAACCTGCAGCAAGGGTTGGCTGCGGTGCAGAGCGGTGAGGCCGATGCCATGCTTGCCGAGCTCTATCAACTGCAATATCCGCTGCGCAACAACCAGCTGAGTGAGCTGAGCATCACGGAGCTGCCGGAGGTGTTTGGCCTCGGCTTTGCCATCAGGCGGGATCAGCCAAGGCTCGCCGGGGTGCTGGAGCAGAGCCTGATGACGATTAACGACAGGCAGGTAAGCGAGCTGGTACAACGTTGGCGGCGCCTCGTCCTGAACCAGCAAGAGGGGGTCAGTTACGGATTCTGGCTTGGCTCTGTCCTGTTGGCGCTCTTGATCAGCGCGGCAGTGATCTGGTCAGTCTGGCGCTCCCGTCAGCAGCTGGCCCAGGAGGCGCGCGAGCGTCATAAGGCCGAGCAGGCGTTGGCGCTGGAGAGCAAGTTCAGGGAGTCCCTGTTCCAGGCGTTGCCCGTTCCCGTGTTTTTGCGCAATGACAAGGGGGAGGTGATCAAGCGCAACAAGCGGGCCAAACGGATGGAGGCGCGTTACGCCACCGATCTCGTCCTGCCGTCTCCCCAGTTGCAAGGGGCTGAAGGGGAGATCGCCTTGCGGGATCAGGTTTACTCCTATGCCCAGATCCCGCTGCGCCTGGGACCCCAGGCGCCCGCCGGGGACCTCATCGCCCTGTCCGACATCAGCGCCTTGCGCGAGCGCACCCGCTTGCTGCGCCAGGCGGAGCGCCGCCTGCGGGCCCTCACCAATACGGTGCCCGGAGTGGTGCTGCAGTTCACCCTGCTCGGAGGGGCCATCACCCGGGTGGAGTTTGTCAGTCGCGGCAGCCATGAGCTGCTGGGGCTGGCCAGTCAGCAGATCCGCCTCAATCCCAACGAGGCGCTCACCCGCATCTCGCACCAGGACAGGCGGGAGATGCGGGCTCCCATGCTGGCCATGTTGCAGGCCGGGCGCCCCTTCTCCCACCTGCTGCGCTACCAGCATCCGGGCAAGGGCACGCGCTGGCTGCAGTTCTCCGGCAGAGGGCGCCGGCAGGGGGAGGGGTGGCGTGTCTTTGGGGTGGTGCAGGATGTGACCAACCGGGTCGAGCAGGAGCACTCCCTGCAACTCTCCCACGAGCAGGCCCAGCAGGCTGTGCTCGCCAAGGGACGCTTCCTCGCCGCCGTGAGCCACGAGATCCGCACCCCCATGAACGCCATCCTGGGTCTGCTGGAATGGCTGGATCAGACCGAGCTCTCTGCGGAGCAGGCCTCGGTGCTGGCGCACGTCAGGCAGGCGGGCAACGAATTGCTGGGGCTGCTCAACGACGTGCTCGACTTCAGCCGCAACGAGAGTCGCCAGCTGCGGCTCTCCCTGCAGCCGACCGATCTGGTGGAGCTGTGCGAGCATGTGGCGGCGGTGCACTGGTCCAAGGCGCGTTCCAAACGCCTGCAACTGCGTCTCAACCTGGACCCGACGCTGCCCGCCCTGATGGCGCTGGATCCTCACCGGGTGCAGCAGGTGCTGCACAACCTGCTCTCCAACGCCATCAAGTTCAGCGAGCGGGGCGAGGTGGTGCTGTGGGCCCGCCGGCACGGGGAGTGGATCTGGTGCGGGGTAGATGACGAGGGGCCCGGCATCAGTGCCGAGTTGTTGCCTCGGCTGTTCCTACCCTTCGAGCAGGGGGAGGAATTGGGACAGCTGAGGGCCCAGGGTACTGGTCTCGGGCTGGCCATCTGTCGTCAGTTGATGGAGCAGATGGGAGGGAACATCCGGTTCGAGCCGGTGGCCACCGGCGGCAGCCGCTTCATTTGCGCCTGGCCACTCAGGCAGGTGCAGGAGAAGGCGCCCTGGCAGCCACGGTTCAAACAGATTTCTCTGCAGCTCCCCCCCGAGGCGCTGGCATACATGCGGGCCTGGCTCGCCGAGTTTGGCGTGACCGAGGAGGCGATGGCGCCCGTTCTTGCCGTCACCCTGGATGAGCAGGGGTTGAGTGCCTGGTCCTGGCAGGGAGAGCCCTGGATCCCGGGCTCTGTGGTGAGCCTGCTGCAACCCAGGTTGGTTCAGGGGGGCGGGGAGGTCGCGGATCTGCCGGGAGCCGGTATGCGTGTCCTCTTGGTGGAAGATCACGAGGTGAACCGGGTGTTGATCAGCATGCAGCTGAGTCAGCTGGGAGCCCAGGTACTGAGCGCCGCCAATGGCCGTCTGGCGCTGGACATCCTGAAATCGGAATCGGTGGATCTGGTGCTGACCGACCTGCAGATGCCGGTGATGGACGGTGCCGAGCTGTGCCGGCAGTTGCGGGCTTCGGCGCGCTGGCAGCAGTTGCCCGTCTATGTGATCACCGCCGATCTCAGCGAGCAGGCGGCGCAACGTCTGGCCGATTGTGGTTGCCAGGGCCATCTGGACAAACCCGTCCTGTTGAAGGAGCTGGCCATCTTGCTGCGCACCGTCTCGGGTCGCAGCAGTGTGCCTCTGGCGGAGGAGGCGGCCGTCAATGCCACGCCCATGACGACCCTGCTCAATCCGGTACTCATCAACCTCTACCTGGTGTCGGCTCGCCAGGATCTGGCCGACATTGAGGGGTGCGTCACGGCAGGGGATGAAGGCGCCCTCAATACGGCTTTACACAAGATGAAGGGGGCCGCCAAAATGGTGGGGGCCGCCGCCTTGGTTCAGGTGATCGAACGCTGGCAGCGAGCCCCCGGGCAACCCCTGGTGGAAGAATTGAAGCCGGCCGTGGAAGAAGTCTGCCGGCAACTGGGCGAGAGAGCATGAAATGATCATCACAGATGAAGAGTTATTGGCGTTGCTGGAGTCTGATGTCAGCCAGGAACCCGTATTTCACCCCGTCAGCGTCTATGCCCTGGACGCTGTCTCACACCGGGCAGCAAAGGAGGCAGGCTTGCCGGCCTATGCCAGCCTGCACCGTACTCGACCCGACGCGAGCTGGCAGTGGGAGGGGTTGTTCGCCGCCGGGGCCATCGCCCTGTTCGATCCCGCCTCCCATGCGGGAACCGACTATCTGCCGCGGCTGCAGACCCCAGGGGTGGGGATTTATCGCCTGTCGGATCCCTGGCTTGAGGGGGTGGAGGTTCGGGAGCAGGGGTGGCGGGAGTGGCTCGCCCAGCTCCAGATCCTGCTGCTCGAGGATCATCCCTTCCAGGGAGCCTGCATCCAGCAGGAGATCCAGGCGCTGGGACTGCCCTGCCACTGGGTGCAGGACGGCGAGGGTTGCCTGCAGGTGCTGGAAGAGGGGGATGTGGGACTGCTGGTCTGCGATCTCAGTCTGGCGGAGCAAGATGCCATCAGTCTCTTGATGAACCACCCCCAGTACCGTCGTTTGCCCATCATATTGCTGTCCGCCCACGATCAGACCCTGATTGACGGGGCCAGACGCCTGCTGCACGACGCCGGTTTCAACGTGCTGGCCGCGTTGGCCAAACCGCTGCAGAGCGACGATCTGCTGCGTCTGCTCAAGACGCTCTATCTGGGGCCGCAGCGTCAACGCAGACTGGGTGGCTTGAAGCGCACCATTCGCAGCTGGCAGGGAGAGGCGCGGGGTCAGCTTGGTTTGCTGGCGGATGCGGCCTCTTGCCCTCTGCCGGTCTGGCTGGCCGTGAGCAGCCTGCCCCCGCACTGGGAGCCCCTCAAGGCATGGCTGGAGCAGCATGGCCGGCAGGCGAGCGAGCTGACCCTGGTCATCCACCGGCGGGATCACCTGCT
The DNA here is from genome assembly GCF_020423125.1 of Aeromonas media. Taxonomy (NCBI): domain Bacteria; kingdom Pseudomonadati; phylum Pseudomonadota; class Gammaproteobacteria; order Aeromonadales; family Aeromonadaceae; genus Aeromonas; species Aeromonas media. The sequence continues at coordinate 2,243,558 of NZ_CP075564.1, read as the reverse complement.
GAGCCAGGCGGATCGCTTCGCCCTGGTGTTGCAGGCGAGTCTGGCGGGGGCCAGGCTCGCCCTGCTGCTCGACAATGCCCAGCACCTGCCTTTCGATCAGCTGGAGCGACTGCCGCTCCAGAGCCTGCTGCTGGGGCAGCATCTGCTGCCGGAGCTGGAGGCGATGGCCGCGGACTCCCTGCTGGCGCGCTTTATCGGGCGGGCTCGCGAGCTCGGCCTGGCGCTCTATCTCGACGATCCCTTCAACCTGCAGGATGCCGCCCAGTGGCAGGATCTCGGCATGGCGGGGCGCTGGTAGCCGGTGGCGCGCTACCTCTGCTGGCCTCCCGATGAGGCGCGCCTGCAGCGGGCCCTGACGGGCTGGGTGCACCCCGGCTCGCGGGCCGCGCTGCCCTTGATGATGGAGGTGGGTGGCATCCCCTGCCGGCTGCAGGAGCTGGCCGGCGCCGATCCTGAGCGGCTGAAGGCGGCCTACGAGGCCCTGAGCGAGCAGAGTGTCTATCTGCGCTTCATGCGCGCCAAGCAGCCCGCCACCGCCGAGCAGCTCGCCTTCTTTCTGGACTATCCCAGAGCGCCCCAGATAGGCTTGCTGCTCACCGACGAACAAGGCGCTCCGCTGGCCATGGCCCAGTCCATCCGGCGCCGTCTGCATACCGACAGGGCCGAGTTCTCCTGCATAGTCGCGGATCATTTTCAGCATCGGGGCGCCGGGCGCCGCCTCTTGCTGGCGCTGGCCCTGCTGGCGCGCGGGGAGGGGATCCGCGAGTGGACCGCCGAGGTGCTCGGACAGAATCGTCCCATGCTGGCCCTGCTGAAGGGGTTGGGGCTTCCGCTCACCCTGGTGACGGGCCGGGAGATGGTGTTTGTCCGGCTGGACTTGAGCGTCCTCGATACCCTGATGCCCCGACATGCATAAGACCAAGGGCGAATGTGCCGGGCCGACCTGCTGTGCTAAGGTCAGCCTGTCACCCGTTGGAGGAAATCAACCATGGTGCAGTCAGCCAAACATATCGTGATCCTCACCGGCGCCGGCATCTCGGCCGAATCCGGTATCAAGACCTTTCGGGCCTGCGACGGCCTGTGGGAGGAGCACAGGGTGGAAGACGTGGCCACCCCGGAGGGCTACGCACGGGATCCTGAGCTGGTGCAACGCTTTTACAACGCACGGCGCCATCAGTTGCAACGAGTCGAGATCCACCCCAATCCCGCCCATTATGCCCTCGCACGCCTCGAGCGCCTGCTGCCGGGTCGCGTGACCCTGGTCACCCAGAACATCGACAACCTGCACGAGAGCGCCGGCAGCAAGAACCTCATTCACATGCACGGAGAGCTACTCAAGGCCCGTTGCCCGGTTTCCGGGCAGGTGATCGAGTGGCGCGGGGAGCTTCATCAGGCGGAGCTCTGCTCCTGCTGCCAGTTGCCCCAGCCGTTGCGGCCTCATGTGGTCTGGTTTGGCGAGATGCCGCTCGGACTGGATCGCATCTACTCGGCACTGGCGCAATGCGATCTCTTCATCTCCATTGGCACCTCGGGTGCCGTCTATCCAGCGGCGGGGTTTGTGCATGAGGCGGGCCTCAACGGTGCTCACACGGTCGAGCTCAACCTGGAGCCGAGCGAGGTTGGCAGCCAGTTTGACGAGAAGCGCTATGGCCCTGCCTCCCTGCTGGTGCCGGCTTTCGTGGACGAATTGTTGCAAAGCTGCGGCATACACCAGCCCAAACAGATCGACGGTCATAACTGGATGGAGATGCGTGGACCATAGTCTATTGAGTCACAACATAGTTGCATTGGCTCAATGAAGCCGCCACACTGACCCGTAAAATAGAGGATGCAGCTGGCGCAAGGTATATGGACATTTTCAAGCGTGGGACCGTTTTTCTTCTGCTGGTGCTGACAACGTTCAGCACTCAGGCCGCCGCTTCCTCACCTCTGTTGCTGCTGATCCTGCCAGACAAGCGGGAGATCCCTCTGGATGAGGCGACACTGGCCGCCTTGCCGCAGACAGAGTTCGAGACGGCGACCCCCTGGACCGTCGGGGTTCACCGTTATCGTGGCCCGACCCTGAAGGCGATGCTGGTGGCTCAGGGGCTCAAGGATGTCACTCAAGTCCGGGTGACCGGCCTCAATGACTATCAACAACAGTTCAATCTTGCCCGGTTTGCCCAAGTGCCGCTGACTCTGGTGCGCTATCAGGATGACAAGCCGTTGACCCGTCGCAACAAGGGGCCAGTCTGGCTGCTGATGCCCTTCTCGGAATATCCTGAACTCGATGTCTCCTCCATCCACAGCTACATGGTGTGGCAACTGGTGCGCATCGAGGTCATCCCGTGACTCGTCGACAGCGCCACAATCTGCTGCTCGCGGCCATCTCTCTGCTGTTTCTCTTTTCTTCCGTCTGGGGACTGTTGCTGCAGAATCGGCACGAGCAACTGGTCGATATGTTCTATCGCAACACCCACTGGAACATCAGCCAGGTCATGCTGGAATCCCAGCGTTTCCTTTACGATTTGCGCCTCTATCGGGCGGGAGCCCTCGAGATGGAGACCCTGAGCCTGGATTACGATCTGCTGTGGAATCGGCTGGATGTGTTTCTGGTCAGCAGCGAAACCGCCGATGCGCGCACTCGTCATGGATTGGGAAGCGTGCTGGCCAGGTTGTTTGAGGAGGTCAAGGCACTCGAACCCCAGATGCAGGCCGGTAAGCTGCAAGAGGGCAAGGCCCTTGTCCGTTCGCAGGCCCGGATTGCAGCACTGACCCGCCAGGTGGAGCAGATAGGGGATCATATTCTCTCCGGGCAGGAGCGGGAAGCCTCGCTCAATCAACTGCGCCAGAGCCTGTTCTGGATCCAGATCTGGCAATTGATCCTGCTGGTGATGGGAGGCGTGCTGGTGTTTGCCCTGATCCGTACCAATCTGCAGAATCGCCGCCTCTCCCTGCTCGACCCCATGACCCGGCTTGGCAATCGCCGCGCCTTGCAGGGACAGCTCAGACAATCCCTGCAGCGCAATCATGCCCAGGCCCTGGTGGTGCTGGATCTGAAACGGTTCAAGCAGGTCAATGATCTGCTCGGTTACCAGGTCGGCGATCGCCTGCTGCAGGCGGTCTCCGCCCGGCTGCGGCAAGCCTATCCTGGTCGGGCTTACCGGCTGGGGGGGGACGAATTTGCAGTGGTCCTGGCCGGCGAGCAGCCCGGCCTCGAATCCCAGATGGACGCCATGGTGAGCCTGTTGCAGTTCGAGTTCGTGACCCGGGAGAGCAGCTTCGATCTTGCCTGTCGTTTCGGGGTAGCCAGGGCTATGGAAGGGGAGGACGCGGATCAGCTGTTGGAGCAGGCCATACTGGCACTGAATCAGGCCAAGCGGGACAATGCGACCCTGATCTGGTTCCAGCCAGCGATGAAGGCCTCCCTGAGCATGAGTCAGCGTCAGCTGCATCAGTTGCGGGAGTGGTTGGCAGGGACGGCACCCTCGCCGCTGGAGACGATATCACAGACCCTGGAGGATGAGCGGGGGCAGCGGGTGCTGAACATCAGCCTGCGCTGGCGGGTGGGACAGCAGGGGTGCGACATGGACTGGATGCAGGAGCGCGGTGTGCTGGGACAAGTGGTGGCCAGGTTGCTGACGGACGCCGAGCATCAGCAGCCGTTGCTGCTGGTGCTCCATCAGCAGTCTCAGCTGGCTCATGTCCTGGCCTACCTGCCCCCCTTGGAAGAGAAAGTGCTTATCCTGGCGCTGCCGACCCTGACGGAGGATGCCGCCCTGCTGGAAAAAGTCAGCCAGCGCGGCTGCGTACTGGCATTGCGTGAGCTGGGCAGTCGCGCCCCCGCACTGTTGCGCGCGGGCTGGCCGGTGCGCTACTGGCTGCCCGACCCCTCGGATCACGATGTCTTGTTGCAGCCCCTGGCGCGGCAATTGGGGCTGTTGCGTCTGGGTCGCCCGGCAGAAGAGCAAGAAGGGGAGATGAGGAAACAGCGGGAGCCCTGTTGACTCGGTGGCGATGAAGGAAAACGACAAGGGCGGCCCGAGGCCGCCCTTGTCGTTTTGAGCAAATCACTGCGGGTGGAGGGCCGCGGGGGGCGGGAAGGGGGCGCAGGAGTCTCTGATCACCATATCTGGGTCCACGGTGATCATGCGATTATCTATCCGTTCACCGTTGATCCGCGCCAGCAAGCGGGTGACGGCGAGGCGACCCAGTTCCTCTTTCGGTTGATTGACCGTGGTCAGCGGGGGGGACATAAACTCGGCCAGTGCCACGTTGTCATAGCCGACGAGGGAGAGATCCCGCGGTATGACGAGCCCGGCTTGATGGGCGGCACTGATGACCCCCATCGCCATCATGTCATTGCAGACGAAGAGGGCGGTGGGGCGTGCAGGCAGGGCAAGCAGGCGGGTCATGGCGGCAAAGCCGCTGGCGCAGTCGAAATCCCCCTCCTGGATCCAGGCCGGATTGATGGCCCGTCCGGCCTCCTGCATGGCCTGCTCGAAGCCAGCCAGGCGCTGATTGGCTGGGGCGCGGCGGTGGGGCCCGGTGATGCAGCCGATGTCGGTATGACCGAGTGAAAGGAGATGGCGGGTGGCGAGATAGCCGCCGCGATGGGAGTTGTCGGCGATGAGATCCACCTCCTTGCTCTCCATGCCCCAGTCCATCACCACCACCGGCAGGCTCTTGAGCCAGTCGAGCTGGTTGAACACCTCCTGCTGTCCTTCGCTGCACATGATGAGCAGACCGTCGACCCGTTTGCGCAACATCATTTTCAGGTAGGAGAGGGCCGTCTCGGCCTGCCCCTCGGTGTTGCCCAGCATCAGGTTGTAGCCCTGCTCGAAGCAGTAGCGCTCCACCCCGCGCACCACCTCGGCGAAGAAGGGGTTGCTGGAAGTGGTGACCAGCATGCCGATGCTGTTGGTCTCCTTCACCTTGAGGCTGCGGGCCACCAGGCTGGGGGCGTAGTTGAGATCGCGCATGGCACTGAAGACCCGCTCCCGGGTCTCCTCGGCCACGAAACGGGTCTCGTTGATGACGTGAGAGACGGTGGTGGTGGAGACGCCCGCTCGCGCCGCCACCTCCTTGATATTGGCCATCAGTGCCCCTGCGCCGCTTGTGCCTGCAGGAAGGTGTCGACCTCCTGCTTGCTCGGAATGGAGCTTTGGGCGCCGAACCGGGTGACAGAAAGCGCCGCCGCTCCGTGGGCGAAGCGCACCGCCTCATGGAAGTCAGCGCCGGCCAGCTCCGCCGCCAGCAGGGCGCCGTTGAAGGTATCTCCGGCGGCCGTGGTGTCCACCGCCTCGACTCGAAAGCCTGGAATGAGCGCCTGTTGTCGGCCGTTGCTGCAATAAACGCCCTGAGAGCCCAGGGTGATCATCACCTCCCCAATGCCCATTTGGTGGAAGCGGGCGGCCGCCTGTGCCGCACTCGCCTCGTCACTCACCTTGACCCCGGTCAGCAGCTCCGCTTCGGTCTGGTTGGGGGTGATGAGATCCACCAGCGCCAACAGCTCGGCCGATAGCGGCCGGGCGGGCGCCGGATTGAGCACCACCTGGGTGCCGTGGGTGCGGGCCAGACGGGCAGCCTCGAAGACGCTCTCCAGCGGTACTTCCAGTTGCAGCAGCAGGGTGTGGGCATCCGCAATCAAGGCTTCGTGGCATTTCACCACGGCAGGAGTGAGGGCGCCGTTGGCCTCGGCGGAGATGCCGATGCTGTTCTCCCCCTCGTCACTCACATAGATGATGGCGATGCCGGTGGGGAGGTGCTCGTCCTGCTCCACTGCGCTCACGTCGATGCCATCGTTGGCGAAGCCCGCCTTCATCTGGCGGCCGATGGCGTCGTCGCCGATGCGGGCGATAAAGGAGACGGCAGCACCGAGGCGAGCGGCGGCCACCGCCTGATTGGCCCCCTTGCCGCCGGGCACCACCTGATAGCTGTGACCGGTCAGGGTTTCACCCGGGCGAGGAAAGTGGGGAACGCGCAGCACATGGTCTGCATTGACACTGCCCAGAACGACGAGACGATTCATGTTGACTACTCCTGATGCATCTTGGTTTGGACGCTCGGGTTGGAGCACCCAGGCCGGGAGGCATGGTAAGAGAGCGGGGGAGGCGAGCCTCCCCCGTCATGCTTACTTGCTGACGATTTGCAGCGGTACCGGGATGGACTGCTCCACCGGCTGGCCCTTGAGCACCTTGTCGGCGGTTTCCACGCCGATGGCACCGATCAGCGCCGGCTGCTGGGCCACGGTGGCGGCCAGTTTACCTTTGGCCACGGCGGCCTTGCCATCGTCGGTTCCATCGAAGCCGACGATCATCACCTCTTTGCCGGCGGCTTGCACGGCGCGGATGGCACCCAGCGCCATCTCGTCGTTCTGGGCGAACACCGCCTGTACGGTCGGGTGGGCCGCCAGCAGGTTCTCCATGACGTTCAGACCCTTGGTGCGATCGAAGTCGGCGGGCTGGGATGCCAGCACCTGCAACTTGTTGGCGGCCACGGCCAGGGCGAAGCCCTCGCCACGGTCACGGGCGGCAGAGGTGCCGGCGATCCCTTCGAGCTGGATCACCTTGGTGCCGGCACCCAGCTTCTCGGTGATGAAGTCACCGGCCAGCTTGCCACCGGCCACGTTGTCGGAGGCGATGTGGGCCTTGACCTCCCCCTGGGCCGCGCCGCGGTCCAGGGTCAGCACCGGGATGTTGGCCTTGTTGGCCAGGCGGATGGCGTTGCCCACCGCTTCTGAGTCGGTCGGGTTGATCAGGATGGCGTTGACCTTGCGCACGGTGAGATCTTCCACGTTGGAGAGCTCCTTGGCCGGGTCATTCTGGGAGTCCAGCACCACCAGCTCGTAACCAAGCTCCTTGGCCTTGGCTTCGGCACCCTCCTTCATGGTGACGAAGAAGGGGTTGTTGAGGGTGGAGACCACCATGGCCAGCGTCTGATCGGCGGCCTGGGCGGTACCCAGCACGGACATGATGGCGGCAGCGAGCAGGGTATTGAGCTTTTTCATCATTTCATTCCTTGTGTGTGCTTACTTGCTTTTGTTATCGATCATCACGGCGAGCAAAATGACGCTGGCCTTGGCGATCATCTGGTAATAGGAAGATACGTCGAGCAGGTTGAGGGCGTTGTTGAGGAAGCCGATGATGAGCGCCCCGATCAGGGTACCCATGATGCGGCCCTTGCCGCCCATCAGACTGGTGCCACCCAGCACCACGGCGGCGATGGCATCCAGCTCGTAACCCATGCCGGCAGTTGGCTGGGCCGAGGAGAGGCGGGAGGTGACGATGAGCCCCGCCAGCGCAGACAACATGCCGCACAAACCATAGACCGCGAGCTTGACCCTGGCCACGTTGATGCCGGAGAGGCGGGTGGCCGATTCGTTGCCGCCGAGGGCATAGATGTAGCGACCGAGGCGGGTGTGGTTGAGCAGGTACCAGGCCAGCAGGAAGACGATGGCCATCAGCCAGATGGGCACCGGCAGGCCGAACAGGTAACCGGTACCCAGCCAGGCGAAGTGATCGGCGCCGTCACTGAAACCGGTGGAGATGGGACGCCCCTCGGTGTAGACCATGGTCACGCCGCGCAGGGCGGTCATGGTGACCAGGGTGGCGATGAAGGCCTGCACCTTGCCCTTGGCAATGATGAGGCCGCTGACGCCGCCGAGCAGGGCACCGGCCCCCAGGGTGAGGGGTACTACCAGCCAGATGGGCAGCTCCATGGCCACCATGGTGGCCGCCAGGGCGCCGCACAGGGCCAGCACAGAGCCGACCGACAGGTCGATGCCGGCGGTGAGGATGACCAGCGTCATGCCGACCGCCATGATGGCGTTGACCGAGGTCTGGCGCAGTATGTTGAGCAGGTTGTCGGCGGTGAAGAAGTTCGGGCTCAGGAAGGAGACGACGCCGATCAGCACCAGCAGCGCTACCAGGGATTTGTTCTCGATCCACCAGGCCTTGCTCATGACGCCGCGGCGGGAAAGGGTTTGGGTTGTCATTGTGCTGCCTCTTGCTCTGCTTGCCACTGTTTGCCGACTGCCGCCGCCATCAGTTTCTCCTGATTGGCCTCGCGGGTGTTGAACTCTGCGCTGATGCGCCCTTCGTGCATCACCAGGATGCGATCACTCATGCCGAGCACTTCCGGCATCTCGGAGGAGACCAGGATGATGCTCATCCCCTCCTTCTTGAACTGGTTGATGAGTTGATAAATTTCCTTCTTCGCCCCCACGTCGACGCCGCGGGTCGGCTCGTCGAGGATCAGCACCTTGGGCCTTGTCAGCAACCCCTTGGCGATGGCCACCTTCTGCTGGTTGCCGCCGGAGAGGAGCTTGATCAGCTGATCCTGACTCGGAGTCTTGATGTTGAACAGGCGCACATAGTCACCCACCGCCTGGCGCTCGGCCTTGCCGTCTATCTTGCCGTGAGTGATGAACTCGTCGAGGGCGCACAGGCTCATGTTTTCGCGTACCGAGAGCTCCAGCACCAGGCCATCCCCCTTGCGATCCTCGGAGATGTAGGCAATACCGGCGGCCAGACCGTCGGCGGGGGTGCGTGGCACCAGCACCTTGCCATCGACTTCGACCGCGCCGCTGCTGATGGGGCTGGCGCCGTAGATGAGCTTCATCAGCTCGGTGCGCCCGGACCCCATCAGGCCGCTGAAGCCGAGAATTTCCCCCTGGCGCAGGGAGAAACTCACCCCGCGCACGCCGGGACCGGCCAGATCCTTCACTTGCAGGCTGACGGGACCGAGCTCGCGCGCGAGGCGCGGGTATTGCTCCTCCAGCCGGCGACCCACCATCATCTCGATGATCCTGTCTTCGTCGAGCTCACTCACCGCCTGCTCGCCTATCCACTTGCCATCGCGCAGCACGGTGACCCTGTCGCAGATCTGGAAGATCTCCTTGAGGCGGTGGGAGATGTAAACGATGCCGCAACCCTGCTCGCGCAGCTCGCGGATGACCACGAACAGCTGCTCTGTCTCGGTGTCGGTCAGGGCGTCGGTGGGCTCGTCCATGATGATGACGCTGGCATCGAATGACAGCGCCTTGGCGATCTCCACCATCTGCTGCTCGCCAATCGACAAATCCCCGAGCCGGGTGTCCGGCCCGTGCTTGACGCCGAGGCGGGCCAGGAGGGTGCTGGCCCGCTCGCGCAGTTGCTTGTGGTCAATGCTGCCAAAGCGGGTGCGCGGCTCGCGGCCGAGGAAGATATTGGCGGCGATGGAGAGCTCCGGCAGCAGGTTCAGCTCCTGGTGGATGATGCTGATCCCCTGATCCTGGGAGTCGCGCGGTCCCTTGAAGTGGACCGGCTGGCCACGATAGCTGACGGTGCCGGCATCGGCCTGGTAGATGCCGGTCAGTACCTTCATCAGGGTGGACTTGCCAGCGCCATTCTCGCCGAGCAAGGCCATCACCTGACCCGGGTAGACCCGCAGACCCGCTTCGTCGAGAGCGCGCACCCCGGGGAAGGTCTTGACGATCCCGGTGAGCTCAAGAATGGGCGAGGGGGGCGTGTTAACGCTCCCGGTGAGCCCAACAAGGGGTGAGAGGGGGGAGGTTGTGCTCATTTGCAGCTTCCTTGAAGAGGCTTAAAACGCCACACCGGCGCAGAGAATAATATTGGCGTAGGGGGTGACCTCGCCGCTGCGCACGATGGCCTTGCTCTGGTGGGAGCGGGCTTTGAACGCCTCGTGCAGGCAATATTCGACGGCGATGGGTTTGCCCTGGGTCAGGGCGTGAGCCTCGATCTGCGCGACCAGCGCCTGATGGGCATCCGGGCTGATCAATTTTATTTCGCTCGCCATGATCACCTTCTCCACCACCAGATCGGTGAGCAGAGCGGTCAGCACGGTGTCCAGGCTGGGAGTGCCCGCCATCAGTGCCAGATCGATGCGCTCAGGCCCCGCCGCAATGGGCAGGCCTGCATCGCAGACGGTGATCTCGTCGGTATGACCCATTCGTGCCACCAGAGCACTCAGGGGAGCATTGAGCAGCTTGCCTCGTTTCATACAACACCTCGGCGGCCTGTGACCGCATCGTCGATATTTATTTGGGCAACCGGTTACGCAACCGGTTGCGTCGTTGAGGTGAAAGATAGGCGCTAACCGTTAACGGGTCTAGGAACAGATGACGAAAATGTGAAAACGATCTCAATGAAGTGGCTGACCACAGGAAAACGGGTGCCAGAAGAGCACCCGTACAACCAGAGGAGGGGATCAGAGAATCAGGGCCTCCTGCACGGCGGGGCGTGCCAGCATGCGTCGGGCATGGGCCGCCACCTTGGGAAACTCGTCGATGGCGACCCCGTCGCTCGCGAGCCAGCTGGCCACCACGAACAGGTAGATATCGGCCAGGCTGAAACGTTCCCCCAATACCCAGGGACCGGCCAGATAGTGGTGCTCTATCTCGGCGAAACCGTCGCGCATGTTTTGCGGCATCCTGGCCTTCATGGCAGCGATGGCGTGTTCGTCATCCGCCCAGCGGCTACCGCGACGGCCATGGGCATGGGCGACGTGCACCGTCGAAGCGAGGAAGCTATGCACCTCCTGCATTCTGGCCAGCAGGAAGGGGTCATCCAGGGGCGCCAACCCGGCATCCGGGAAGCGCTGGGCCACGTACAGCAGCAAGGCCGGGGTTTCGGTCAGTACGCCGCGCTCGGTCACCAGGGCCGGCACCCGCCCCTTGGGGTTGATGGCAAGATAGGCGGGGGTGCGTTGCTCCCCGGCGGCGAGATCGAGGCGCTTGATCTGGTGCGGGGCACCGGCTTCCACCAGGGCGATGCGCACCGCCATGGCACAGGTACCGGGGGCGAGATAGAGCGTCAGTTCGGACATTGCAGCTTTCCTTGTGTAGGTTATCCGGGATGGACTGCGCGAGAGTGCGAGTCTGTCGAGTCTTGGTCATCCATCCTACGCCCATGCCGGGCGAGGGCCAAGCCAGGCAACCTCGGGGCACGAACACCGGGCTGGCGACAGTGCCCTTGTCAGTGAAATCAATGGCTTTCTGAACGGAAGATAACAGGAAAAACGACTACGCATGCCCGGTCAAACCGCTATAATGTGCCACCTTGGAACAGTCGTATTTGAATGTTGGATAGTCAATTGAGTAATAGAATGCGGATCGGTGGAACCCTCGAACAGTCCCTCAGCCAGGGATACCGTCTGGACCTGCAAGGGGTGTTGAAAGAGGCCTGGCAACAGACTCGTCGTACCGGTTTCGGTCTGGCGCTGGCCATCGCCGGGGTCATGGCAATCTGGATCCTGCTGAGCAACACCCTGCTGGCCCCCTATGTCAGCCAGGAAGGGGGTGACATGGACATGGCCCTGATATTGAGCCTGCTCATCACCGTCATCATGTCCCCCATGACCTCTTCTCTCGACATGCTGGGACTGCAGCAGTCGGTGGGCGTGCGGGCCCGCCCTAACCAGGTGTTCGACTTCTTCCGTCACTTTCTGCGTCTGGGCTCCCTGAGCCTGCTCGGCAGCCTCATCACCAGCCTGTTCGGTCCCCTGTTCGAGCTGCTGGGGCTGCCGGTGATGCTGGCCTTTGTTCCTTCTGCCCTGGTGGGCATGGGGCTGGTGTTCACCGTGCCCCTGGTGCTGGAGCGTGGTCTGTCACCGGCCCAGGCCATCCTGGTCTCCCTCAAGTTGTTCGCCCGAGGCTGGCCCAGCATAGTGCTGCTGCATGGCGTCATGCTGGCGCTGTTCTTCCTGGCCCTCATTCCCATGGGCATAGGCCTCATCTGGGTGGCCCCCCTCTATTTCAACCTCAAGGGGATCCTCTATCGGGATCTGTGTGGGGTTGCCGTGGAGGTGACCGAAGTGGCGGACAATGCAGCCTCCGGGCAGGGGCCCGATCATTTCAACGCGTGATGCAAAAGGATGGCATATGAAGCTGGTTCGACATGGCATGGCGGCAAGTCTGCTGATAGTGCCGGCGCTGTGCGTGGCGGCGCCCTCGCTGGATCTGCAATACAGCACCTTCTACAGCCAGATGAAGACCTTTGCCAAGGGCGAGTTTGGTGATGCCAGGCTGGGGTTTTATCTGACCGATCCGCAAACTGGCCAGCGCTGCGGGCTCGCCTCGGCAAGGGTCTCGACCCTTGATCGGGATGTTGCCGCCGAGGTGACCATCGACAGCGAGCTGCGTCTGCCCTATGACGACGATCTCAATCTCGACAAGGCGACCGTGGTGGTGGAGCTGATCGAACCACACGCCGCCTGCGACATGTCGGTACAGGTGATGGCCGATGCGCCCCCAGCGTCGGATAGCCAGGGGTTCAGGGTGAGCGAGGTGGTGACACGCCAGCAGGAGATGCAGTCGCTGCTGGACAAGCTGGCAGGCATGGTGGGCAAGTACTTCCTGCCGGAGATGGCGGGGGTGCGGGTGACCCTGGTGCAGCCGAGCGGCACCGCCTACCTCATCGATGGAGCCCGTCAGCAACCACTCCCCTGGCAGGATGGCCAGCTGCTGCTTCGCAATGAGCAACTCGCCGATTTCGCGGCGGGCAGGTTGCAGCTTGCGGGAGAGATACTGCGACTGACCCCCTGGTTGCACAAGGGCTGAAAAAGCCGGGTGAAAGACAGATAAAGAAAAGGAGCGCATGGCGCTCCTTTTTCGTGGTGGCTGGCAGGGCGCTCAGCGCACCTCGATCACATCCAGCACGTCCATCTCGTCGATGTTGAGCAGGGGCGCGGTCGGCAGCTCGGGGGGATCGAATGCCTTGTCGCCGCCGTCGATGATGCCGGAGTCGCGGTTGATGCTCTTGAAGTCAAACAGCTTGTGATCGAGCAGGTGGCTCGGGATCACGTCCTGAATGGCGGTGAACATGGTCTCTATCCGGCCGGGGAATCGGCGATCCCAGTCCTGCATCATCTGCTTGATGGCCTTGCGCTGCAGGTTCTCCTGCGAGCCGCACAGGTTACACGGGATGATGGGGAAGGCCTTGACCTCCGCATAGCGCACCAGATCCTTCTCCTTGCAGTAGGCCAGGGGGCGGATCACCACGTTCTTGCCATCGTCGCTCACCAGCTTGGGGGGCATGGACTTGAGCTTGCCGCCGTAGAACATGTTGAGGAACAGGGTCTCGAGGATGTCATCCCTGTGGTGGCCGAGGGCAATCTTGGTGCAACCCAGCTCTTGGGCGGTGCGGTAGAGAATGCCGCGGCGCAGGCGGGAGCAGAGGGCGCAGGTGGTCTTGCCTTCCGGCACCTTGTCCTTGACGATGGAGTAGGTGTCTTCCTCGACGATCTTGAAGTCGACGCCGAGGGTGGCCAGGTATTCCGGCAGCACGTGTTCGGGGAAGCCGGGTTGCTTCTGATCCAGGTTGACGGCCACGAGATCGAAATGGATGGGGGCGCTGGCCTTCAGGCTCATCAGGATGTCGAGCATGGCGAAGCTGTCTTTGCCGCCAGACAGGCACACCATGATCTTGTCACCCTCTTCAATCATGTTGAAGTCGGCGATGGCCTGACCCACGTTGCGCCGCAGGCGTTTCTGCAGCTTGTTGAAACTGTATTTCTCTTTGGCGTTAAGCTCTTCTAGCATGGCCTCAAACCCGGGACAAAAATAAGCGGCTTATTATAGCCATGTCCCGGGGGAGGGCAAGAAACGCTTATGCAGGATGACGCTTGTCATCCACCGGGCAGCTGTAATCGTCCGGTTTGAGGATCAGGATGTCGCAGTCGAGCCGATCGACCACATGCTCTGCCGTGTTGCCGAGCAGGGCGGCGGAGAGGCCGGTACGGCCGACGCAACCCATGATCATCAAAGTGGCCTTGAGCTCGTCCGCCATGTCAGGCAGCACCTCCTCCGGTAATCCTTCCGCCACCTTGGTCCACATGTGATTGATGCCGAAGTGATCGGCATGTTCTCGCAGCAGATCTTCGTGATGCTTGCGGATGGCATCGTTGTAAGCGTTGGGATCGAACTCGGGCAGCTCGATGGCCACATTCACCGGTGTGCCGGGGTAGGTGTTGACCAGATAGAGGTTGGATCCAAGCAGATCGGCGATGGCGACGCCTTCGCGGGTGATGCGCTCATTGAGGACTTTCTGCTCCAGGTCATCGCTCGAGCAGTTGATGGCGGCGATGATGTTGCCGCCCCGCTGCCAGTGACCCTCTTTGACCAGCAGGACGGGACAGGGGCACTTGCGCAGCAGGTGCCAGTCGGTCGGGGTGAAGATGAAGGTTTGCAGGAAGGAATGCTTGTGGGTCGCCTTGACCACCAGATCGTGGCGATGCTCCAGCACTTCCTGGATAACACACTCGAAGGGACGATTGTGCCACAACACCTTGATCTCGCACTCCAGGCCTCTGGCGCGATAGGGTTGGAGTATCTCGTCCAGCCACTCCCGACGCTGGGCAATGACGCCGTGGCGCATCTCTTCCCGCTCATCCACCGACAGCATGGCTGTCATCTCGTACGAGAAATCGTAAATCGTCAGGAGCAGGGTCAGCTGGGCGCCCTCGTCCAGCTCGGCGACCTTGACCGCGCGCTCGAGCGCGATCTGGCGCTCCTCCTCCGGGTTGATCACCACCAGAATATTTCGGTACTTGACCATGTTCTCCTCCTTGGCAAAAACGCCAATGATGGCAACTCTTTAGCCATTACAGCTTAGCCCAAGGGGGGAGACGGGAAGGTGTGCCGGATCAAATTTCAGGGTGAACCGATCCGGCAATACAGTGGGAAAGGGCGTGATCAGCCGCAGGGAGGGCGAGTGGCACCGGCCATGACGCCGAGGGCCACGTGATCCAGCACGGTAATGTATTTGCCCTTGACACTGATGAGGCCGGACTTCTGGAAACGACCGAGCAGACGGCTGATGGTCTCGACGGTGAGGCCGAGATAGTTGCCGATGTCGCCACGGGTCATGGAGAGACGGAACTCCTTGGCGGAGAAGCCGCGCTCGGAGAAACGTACCGACAGGTTGTGCAGGAAGGCGGCGAGGCGCTCTTCCGCATTCTTCTTGGAGAGCAGCAAGATCATCTCCTGATCCCCCATGATCTCGTTGCTCATCAGTCGCATGATCTGCTGGCGAAGCTTGGGCATCTTGCCGGAGAGATCGTCGAGTACATCGAACGGGATCTCGCACACCATGGCGGTTTCCAACGCCTGGGCGAAGGAGGGGTGCGCCTGCTTGTGGATGGCATCGAAACCGACCAGATCCCCTGCAAGGTGGAAGGCGGTGATCTGCTCATCGCCCTGCTCGGTGATGGTGTATGACTTGATGGTCCCGGAGCGGATGGCGTAGAGCGATTTCAGTTCATCGCCAGCCTTGAACAGTTCCTCACCCTTCTGGAACGGCTTCTTGCGCTCGATGATGCTGTCCAACTGATCGAGCTCACTGTCGTTCAGGGTGAAGGGGATGCAGAGCTGGCTGATGCTGCAATCCTGGCAATGAATTGCACAGCCACCGCTCTGAACACGTCTGCCAGGTTTCTTGTCCGGGATCATAGGCTCATATGAATAATTGATTTATATCAAACAAGTTTACCACCAACTCATCCGTTTTGGATAGGGTTTCAAAAGGACGCCAGCCCGATCCAGAGGGTATGCAGCCCATAGGCAATGAGCAGCAAGGCTCCACCCAGACGCAGGCTGCGCAGGGTCAGCCAGTAACGCAATTTGTCTGCCAGCCCGCCCAGGGCAAACAGGGTCGGCAGGGTCCCAAAACCAAAACTCAGCATGATGAGCGCCCCGTCGCCAGCGGAGCCCGCTGCCGCGCTCCAGGTCAGCATGGAGTAGACTAGGCCGCAGGGCAGCCAGCCCCACACCATGCCAAAGGGGAGCGCCTGCCAGGCCGACGTAAAGGGAATGAACTTGCCCGCCAGCGGCTTGATGAAGGGCCACATCTTGGCGCCGAGCCGCTCCAGCAGCAGGATCCCTTGCCACCAACCCGCCAGATAGAGGCCGAGGGCTATCATCAGCAGGGCTGCAATGAGGCGCAAGCCGGCGATGGCATGCTTGCCGGCCCCGAGCTCGCTGGTGGTGGCCAGTAGCCCGCCTACCAGAGCGCCAGCCAGCACATAACTCAGGATCCGGCCCAGGTTGTAGTTGAGCAGGTAGCCAAGGCGCCCCCAGAAGTGCTGTTTCTCGGCGGGGATGGCCATGGAGAGGGCGGCAGAGACGCCACCGCACATGGCGATGCAGTGGCCTGAACCTGCCAGCCCCACCAGCAGGGCCCCCATCAGGTCAAGGCTGCTGGTCATCGCGCGGCTTATCCTTGCTCTTGGTGGCGGGTTGCTCCTCGTCAAACAGTATGTTGGAGCCCTGGCGGTCGAGATCCTCGAACTGCTCCGAGCGAATGGCCCAGAAGAAGACGGCCCCCGCGATGATGACGAACAGGATGGCGATGGGGATGAGGACAAAAATGATGTTCATGGAAACTACCTTGACATTTATCCGTGGCAATCGACCCCCATGGTAACCCTGTTCGGGCAGGGGGCCAGCCGCTATCAGTGAGAAATGTGGCCTGAATCGGAGGCAGGCCACATGTTCAGCGTTTTCCCTGCTTGCTCATCGATTGAGACGCATCGAGTTGGTGACGACTATGAGGGAGCTCAGGGACATGCCTGCCGCTGCCAGATAGGGGGGCAGCCAGCCGCTTGCCGCGAGTGGCAACACCAGCAGGTTGTAACCGATGGACCAGGCAAAGTTCTCCTGGATGATCCGGCGGGTGCGCAGCGCCAGGGTGCGCGCCGTCAGCAGGCGGGAGAGGTCATCGGCCAGCAGGATGGCGTCGGCGCTGTTCTTGGCCAGATCCGTGCCGCCTGCCATGGCGAAGGAGGCATGGGCACCGGCCAGCACGGGGGCGTCGTTGATGCCGTCGCCCACCATGATGCTGATATCCCCAGCCGTTTCCCGCGCCTTGAGGTACGCGAGCTTGCCATCTGGGGTGACCCCTTTCACCAGCTCATCGACCCCGAGTTCACGGGCAACAGTGTCGGCCTGAGGGGAGCTGTCGCCGGTGAGAATGGTGGTTTGCAGGCCGGCCGCCTTGAAGGCCTGGATCAAGGCCCCTGCATCCGCACGCACGGTATCGGCCAGGGTGAAGCGGGCCAGCGGCCTAGTCTCGTCGGCCAGATAGATGGCCAGCCCCTGAGCGGCATTCTGTTTGTCACTCAGCCCGAGCCAGCGGGCACTACCGATGCGGTAATGTTTGCCTGTGATCCTGCCCTCGATGCCGTGGCCGATGACGGGCGTCACCCCGCTGGCTGCCAGCAGCACGGCATCGTCTGCTCCTTTGCTGCGAAACGCGCGGGCTATGGGGTGTTCGGAGTAGGCTTCCAGCGCGCGGGCGATGGCCAGGCACTCGTCTTCGCCAAGCTCCGCCAGGGGCTGGACGCCCACCAGGCTGATATTGCCGGTGGTCAGGGTACCTGTCTTGTCCATCACGATCCGGTTGGCCCGGGTCAGCACATCCAGCACGTGGCCGCGGCGCAGCAGGATGCCGCTGCGGGTCAGGTGGGCGGTGGCTGAGGTGAGCGCCGTCGGGGTCGCCAGTGACAGGGCGCAGGGGCAGGTGGCCACCAGCACTGACAGGGTGACCCAGAAGGCCCGCTCCGGGGCATGGAAGTGCCAGAAGGTCCAGACCGCGGCGGCGATGAGCAGCAGCACCAGGATGAAATGGCGGGAGAGCACATCCGCCAGCTGGGCGATGGCGGGTTTGTCATCCAGCGCGCTGTCCTGCAACCGCATGATCTGGGCGAGGCGCGACTCTTCGATGGGGTGGTTGACCCGGATCTCCAGCGGCGCATCCGTGCTGATGGTGCCGGCGAAGACGGGATCTCCCGCCTGCTTGAGCAGGGGCAGTTGCTCGCCGGTCAGCATGGCTTCGTTGAGGCTGGCCTGCCCCAGGGTGATGATGCCGTCTGCGGGCAGGGTGGCACCGGCCAGCACCCGGACCCTGTCCCCCACCCGCAGTGTCTTGGCGGGCACCTCGTGTTCGCCATCTGCATCGATGCGGGTGGCCATGATGGGCACCAGCCGTGCCAGGTTGGAGCTGGACTCGGACGCCTTGCGCCTGGCCCTCAGCTCGAGCAGGCGCCCCAGCAGCAGGAAGAAAACGAACATGGTGATGGAGTCGTAATAGACCTCACCCGTGTTGAAGACGGTGGCCCAGATGGAGGCGACGAAGGCACCGATGAGGGCCAGCGACACAGAGACATCCATGGAGAGGTGGCCCTGTTTCAGGCTGCGCCAGGCGCCCACGTAAAATGGCTGGGCCGAGTAGATCATGATGGGGGTGGAGAGCAGCAGGCTTATCCACTTGAAGTAGATCATGAACTCCTCTTCCACGCTGATGAAGAAATCCATGTAGAGCGCCACGGCGCACATCATCACCTGCATGGAGCCAAGACCAGCCAGCGCCATGCGGAACATGTAGCTGCGCACCTCGCGGGCGTAGAGGGCTTCCTGGCTGTGGGTCTGGAAGGGGTAGGCGCGGTAGCCTATCTTGGCGAACCCCTTGAGGATGTCGCTTAACGAGAGCCTGTCCGGATCCCACTTGATGCGGGCGCGGTGGGTGGTGGTATTGACGTTG
Source organism: Aeromonas media (assembly GCF_020423125.1). Lineage (NCBI taxonomy): Bacteria > Pseudomonadati > Pseudomonadota > Gammaproteobacteria > Aeromonadales > Aeromonadaceae > Aeromonas > Aeromonas media. The sequence goes on along the minus strand of NZ_CP075564.1, from coordinate 2,225,040 downwards.
ACATAATGCAGGCCCGCGAGCCCCATCAGGTGGCGCTCGATGAGCCAGGCGCAGGCGGCGCAGGTCAGCCCTTCCACGCTGAGCTGGATTTCCCGCAGCGTGCCCGTCTCGGTGACGAACTCCTGCTGCACTTCGGCCAGATCGTAGTGGGTGAGGGCCGCCAGCTCGCTCGGCACCAATTCCCCCTTGATGCCGGGGGCGGTGCGGTGCTCGTAGTAACTGGCAAGGCCGCATTCGAGAATGGTCTGTGCCACGGCCTGGCAACCAGGGCAGCACATGGGTTGCACTATCCCCTTGATCTCCAGGGTAAAGTCACTGCCAGTGGGAACCGGTTCACCACAGTGAAAACAGCCGGTCATGGTCATTATCCCTCTTGGAAGCTGCCCGCGTGGGCGAGAAAAGGGAGGACGCCGTCATGCCTGGATGAACGCTGCCGCTCATTCCGGGTTCAGCGTCCCCTGGGATCGAGTTCCACCGGGGCCTTGGTCGGCAACTGCGCCGTCTCTTGCAGGCGCCACTCGTGGTTGAAGGCATCGACCCGGATGTGCCACTTGCCGGTGAGGGGCTTGTCCAGCATCAGGCGATAGACTCCCTTGCCATCGGCAGTGAGCAGATGATCGCTGTCCAGACCGGCCAGGGTCGGGTGGAACAGGGAGAGGTGCAGCGCCTGACCGGCGGGGATCTCACCCGACAGGGGCTTCAGGGTCAGCTCCTTGTCGCTGACCGAGAGCTCGACGCGGATGCCGAGGGCCTCGGCGCGATCGAACTTGCTGAGATCCTGATTAATCTCCTTGCCCTGCTTGTAATAGTCTTCCGCCACCAGGTTGACCCCATCCTTGCTGGCGATGATGGCGGTGGCGATGCTGCCTACCACGGCGGCGCAGGGGAGGGCGATGATGAACCAGGGCCAGAATTGGCGATACCAAGGTTGAGTCATGGTGCTACCGAAACAAATGGTTAACGAAATGGAGGGATTCTAGCCAACACAAGATAACAAAAAGCCTCGAAGAGTCGAGGCTTTTTGCTGCGTAATCACGTGCTTATCACATGTTACTGCTTATTTTACTGCGCCTGGTGGGACAAACTATAGACATAGGACGCCAGCAGGTGGACCTTGTCTTCTCCCAGGATATCCTTCCAGGCTGGCATCACGCCGTGACGCCCATGGGTGATGGTCTGCTCGACCACCTGACGGGAGCCGCCATACAACCAGGTGTTGTTGGTGAGATCCGGCGCGCCGAAGGCGATGCCGCCCTTGGCATCCGGGCCGTGACAGGCGGCGCACATGGCGAAACGGGCTTCCCCCTTCTTGGCTTCCACCAGATCCACCTTGCGACCGGAGAGGCTCAGCACGTAGGAGGCCACTTCCTTGACCCCGTCCTGACCCAGGATCTCGCCCCAGGCGGCCATGATCCCCTGACGACCGCCCATGATGGTGGTCTTGATCTGATCCGGCGCTCCGCCCCACTGCCATTCGCTGTCGGTCAGGTTCGGGAAACCGCGACCACCGCGGGCATCGGAGCCGTGGCACTGGGAGCAGTTCTGCAGGAACAGACGCTGACCCACTTTCAGGGCTTCCGGGTCCTTGGCGATCTCGGTGATCTCCTTGTAGTTCTTGCCGTCGGCCTGGTAGGTCAGCTCACGGAACTTGGCGCCATAGACCTCGTCGGCCTTGGCCAGTTCCCGATCATACTCCACCGCGCGCCCTTCGTCCTTGGCAGAGGCAGCCGCCGCCTTGGATTCGGCCAGGGAGCGAACGTCCTGGTTGGAGCTCTGCCAGCCCAGCAGACCCTTGAAGTTGCCCAGACCCGGGAAGGCGAGCAGGTAGATGAGACCGGTGACGATGAAGAAGAGGAACATATAGGACCACCACTTCGGCAGGGGATTGTTGATCTCCTCTATGCCGTCGAAGGTGTGCCCCATGGGCTTGCCCTCTTCGGTCCCCATCTTGTCCTTCATGCACCACATCAGCAGCAGGAAGCAGCCGAGTATGGTGCCCAGACTTATGACGGTCACAAAAATGCTAAACAAAGTGCTCATTATTGCTTCGCTCCTGCGTTCTTGTTATCAGCACTGGGTTGCTCGTCATCGGCAAAGACCAGGTTGGCAGCCTCATCGAAGGAGGCCTTGCGGCGTTTGCTGTATGCCCAGACGATGATGCCGATCATGATGATCATCAGCAGCAGGGTGTACAGGCCGCGAAATGTGCCGTAATCCATATCCCGACTCCTTATTTCAGGGCATGACCCAGTGATTGCAGATAGGCCACCAGGGCATCCAACTCGGTCTTGCCCTTGACTGCCTCAGACGCACCCTCGATGTCGGCATCGGTATAGGGCACCCCGAAGTGATCCCGGAACAGCGCCAGCTTCTTGCCGGTCAGCTCACCGGTCAGGACGTTGGTCTCGAGCCAGGGGAAGGCGGGCATGTTGGATTCCGGTACCACGTCGCGCGGGTTGATGAGGTGGGCGCGATGCCAGTCGTCGGAGTAGCGGCCGCCGACCCGGGCCAGATCCGGACCGGTACGCTTGGAGCCCCACAGGAAGGGGTGCTCCCACACGCTCTCACCGGCGACCGAGTAGTGGCCATAGCGCTCGGTCTCGGCACGGAACGGGCGGATCATCTGGCTGTGGCAGACGGTGCAGCCCTCGCGGATGTAGATGTCGCGTCCTTCCATCTGCAGGGCGGTGTAGGCCTTGAGGCCCTCCACCGGCTCGTTGGTCTGCTTCTGGAAGAACAGTGGCGTGATCTCGACCAGGCCCCCCAGGCTGATGGCAAAGATGATGCCTATCACCAGCATGGGGACGCTCTTTTCAAAAATTTCGTGACGGTTATTGTTGCTCATGCTTTAAACCCCTTCAGATCAGGCTGGCTGTGCGACGGGTTCCAGGGAACCCTTGGGCGCAGTGACGGTGCGATAGGCGTTGTAAGCCATCAGCAGCATGCCGGTGACGAAGAAGCAGCCACCCAGGAAGCGCACGAAGTAGAAGGGATAGGAAGCTTGCAGCGCCTCCACGAAGCTGTAGGTCAGGGTGCCGTCATCATTGACCGCACGCCACATCAGACCCTGCATCACCCCAGAAATCCACATGGAGACGATGTAGAGCACTGTGCCCACGGTCGCCAGCCAGAAGTGGACGTTGATCAGGCGGATGCTGTACATGCGGCCCTGATCGAACAGGTTCGGGATCAAGTGATACACGGCGCCGATGGATACCATGGCAACCCAGCCCAGGGCACCGGAGTGGACGTGACCTATGGTCCAGTCTGTGTAGTGGGAGAGGGCGTTGACCGTCTTGATCGCCATCATGGGGCCTTCGAAGGTGGACATGCCGTAGAACGACAGGGACACGATCAGGAAGCGCAGGATGGGGTCATAGCGCAGCTTGTGCCAGGCACCGGACAGGGTCATGATGCCGTTGATCATGCCGCCCCAGGAGGGGACGAACAGGATGAGGGACATCACCATGCCCAGGGACTGGGCCCAGTCAGGCAACGCGGTGTAGTGCAGATGGTGCGGACCGGCCCAGATATAGAGGGAGATCAGCGCCCAGAAGTGCACGATGGAGAGGCGGTAGGAGTAGACCGGACGCCCCGCCTGCTTGGGCACGAAATAGTACATCATCCCCAGGAAGCCGGCGGTGAGCAGGAAGCCGACCGCGTTGTGGCCATACCACCACTGCACCATGGCATCCATGGCGCCGGAATACATGGAGTAGGACTTCATGCCGGAGAGTGGCACTTCCATGTTGTTGACGATATGCAGCACGGCCACCGTGATGATGAAGGCACCGAAGAACCAGTTCGCCACATAGATGTGGGAGGTGGTGCGCTTGACCAGGGTGCCGAAGAAGACAATGGCATAGCTCACCCATACCACGGCGATGGCGATGTCGATGGGCCATTCCAGCTCGGCATACTCCTTGGAGGTGGTGTATCCCAGTGGCAGGCTGATGGCGGCGGCGAGGATGATCGCCTGCCAGCCCCAGAACACGAAGGAGGCGAGCGGGCCGCCAAACAGTCTTGCCTGGCAGGTGCGCTGTACCACGTAGAAGGAGGTGGCCATCAGGGCACTGCAACCAAACGCAAAGATGACCGCGTTGGTATGCAGGGGACGCAGGCGACTGTAGGTCAGCCAGGGGGTATCAAAGTTGAGGGCAGGCCAGATCAACTGGGCTGCGATCAGTACACCAACCGACATACCGACAATTCCCCAGACAATCGTCATGACGGTGAACTGGCGCACAACGGTGTAGTTGTACTCAGGGTGGTTTGTTGTATGGCTCATCGTTGTATTCCGCTTCCGATGCTGTTGTTTGTTTTTCGCCCGGTAATCGGGGCCATTTTCACCCCTGATTTGCAAAATCCTCTCGTTAACATCTGTTAATAAAAGGAAAAGCAAAAGGTGGTTAAATGAAAATTCATTGAGAATGATACTGAACTGACCGGTAAAATAACAGTACAAACAGTGATATATTTGGCTCCAGCGGGTCTGGTGCCCGCCAGTTTTTACCTTGCGCAAGATCACGAAAATCGCATTTTTAAAGTACCTTACAGGGCTGTTTTTTCATGAAAGAGAGACTCACTTCACGCAAAATCGTGCACTTGACGATCGTTTTGGCCATTTTGCTCTCCCTGATGACCTATCGGACCTGGTTTTCGGGCCCGCCGAGCGGGGAGGCGAGGGCAACAAATGATCAGATTTGTGATCTGTCCCACAGCAGTTGTTCCCTTCTCGTCGGCGATCAGCCCCTGACGGCCAGCGTAGACGGCTTGCCGATCCGCCCTGAACATGACTTTGTGCTGCGTCTTCAGGGAGGTTCTCCCGCCATCACCCCCATCAAGGCCTGGCTGGAGGGCAGAACCATGTTCATGGGACGCATTCCCGTGCAATTCGAGGCGAAGGAGGGGGGCTGGCAGGGGGCCGCTCAGGTGGGGAGTTGCACCACTGAGACCATGGAGTGGCTGCTCAATATCGAGTGGAGCAATGGCCAGCGCCAGCAACTGACACTGGGAATTTCCCCCTGACAGGAGGCTGACGTTTGTGGCCCAGGAGGGGGGATAAGTGAAATTTGATTTGAATTTTTCAGGCAGGTCGGTACCTTGCATTCATTATCAAGGAGTGAAGTTCATTTAATCATGATTGAAAAACAAGCATTTTATCGCACCCTCAACCAACAGGCCCAGGCGCTGCTGGAGGGTGAACCCGACCTGATTGCCAACCTGGCGAACCTGTCTGCCCTGCTCAATCAGGAGCTGGCTGACATCAACTGGGTCGGTTTTTATCTGTTGCAAGGGGAAACCCTGGTGCTCGGCCCCTTCCAGGGCAAGCCGGCCTGCGTGCGCATTCCGGTGGGCCGCGGCGTCTGCGGCACGGCGGTGGCCGAGGGCAAGACCCAGCTGGTGGACGACGTACACCAGTTCACGGGTCACATCGCCTGCGACGGCGCCAGCAATTCGGAAATCGTGATTCCGCTGCGTCGCGGTGGTGAGATCATCGGGGTGCTGGACGTGGATAGTCCGATTTTTAACCGTTTCGACCAGGAGGACCGGATTGGCCTCGAAGAAACGGTGCAAATTTTGGAAAGCATGCTCTAAGTCATTGCTAGATGGTTCGCAAAAGGTCCCAAGCTCTCTATAATAGGGCCTTTGTTGTGTTCGGGCATGCCCGTGCGTCTATATGAAAGCCAAGGTTATACATGGAAAACACTGAAAAGCTGAAGAACAGTAAAGAGATCGTTGCCTACCTGGTCGAGGAATTCCCGGCCTGCTTCATCGCTGAAGGAGAGGCCAAGCCACTCAAGATTGGCATCTTCCAGGATCTGGCCGCGCGTCTTGCTGATGACGAGAGAGTCTCCAAGACCATGCTGCGCTCTGCTCTGCGTCAATACACCTCCAGCTGGCGTTACCTGCATGGCCTCAAGGCTGGCCAGGCCCGTGTCGATCTGGATGGCAACCCCGGTGAGCTGCTGACCGAAGAGCACATCGAGCATGCCAAACAGGCGCTCAAGGAGAGCAAAGAGCGTGTCTTTGCCAGCCGCCGCACCAACACCAAGGAGAAGGAAGACAAGCCCAAGCAGCCGCGCCGCAACGCGCCGCGCAAGGCTGATGCGCCCCGCTCCGACAAGCCCAAGACTGCTGCCCCCAAGGCCGCACCTGTAGCCGATGCTCCCCTGGTCAAAGTGGATGCCGCCACCCTGAAAGTGGATCAAGGCGTGCGCGTCGTGCTGGGCAAATCTCCCGTGCCTGCGACCATCAAGGAAGTGACCAAGGATGACGTACAGGTTCAATTGCAGACCGGCATGATGTTGCGGGTCAAGTTCGAGCATCTGGTTCTCTAAGGAGACGAATGTTGAAGCATGGCGTGATTCGTTTTTCCCTCGTTGCCTGTAGCCTGGCGCTCGCCGGGCTCGCACAGGCCATCGAGCCGGTGCTCAAGGAAAGTGATTTGCCTGTGTTGGCTCAGGAGAGCCAACATGCTACGGCCAGCAAGCGAATTGCCAATCTGTTTACCCGCTCTCATTACAAACAGTTCAAGCTGGACGATGCCTTTTCCTCCGTGATTTTTGACAAATATCTGGAGAATCTGGACTACAGCCGCAACCTGTTTCTGGCCTCTGACATCAGCCGTTTTGAAAAGTACCGTACCGGTTTTGACACCGACCTCGAGAGAGGGCGTCTGGCTCCGGCCTACGAGATGTTCAACCTGAGTCAGCAGCGGCGTTACGAGCGGTTCGAATACGCCCTCAAACTGCTCGACACTCCCCTGGATTTCACCCAGCCCGACAATTACATCTTCGATCGGGAAGGGGCTCCCTGGCCCAAAGACGAGGCTGAGCTCGACGAGCTGTGGCGTCAGCGGGTCAAGTTTGATGCCCTGAGTCTCAAGCTCAGCGGTAAGGAGTGGCCCGAGATCAAGGAGCTGCTTGGCAAGCGTTACAACAATGCCATCAAGCGGATGTCCCAGACCGAGAGCGAGGATGTGTTCCAGCTCTTCATGAACTCCTTCGCCCGTGCCATCGAGCCCCACACCAGCTACCTCTCGCCGCGCAGCGCCGATCGCTTCAACACCGAGATGAACCTCTCGCTGGAAGGTATTGGGGCCGTGCTGCAGGCGGAAGATGACTTCACCGTCATCCGCTCCCTGGTGCCCGGCGGCCCGGCAGCCAAGTCCAACCACCTCAAGCCCGATGACAAGATCACCGGGGTGGGGCAGGACGACGGCAAGATTGTCGATGTGATCGGCTGGCGTCTCGATGATGTGGTCGAACTCATCAAGGGCCCGAAAGGCAGCAAGGTGAAGCTGGAGATCCAGCGCGGCAAGGGCGCGACCGCCAAGACCGAGCTGGTTGAGCTGACCCGTGACAAGGTGCGTCTGGAAGACAGGGCCGCCAAGTCCAAGGTGATCACCGCCGAAGGCAAGAAGATAGGGGTGCTCGAGGTCCCGAGCTTCTACGTCAATCTCCATGACGACGTCATCAAGGAGCTCTCCAGTCTCAACAAGCAGAAGATCGATGGTCTCATTGTCGATCTGCGTGGCAACGGCGGCGGTGCCCTGACCGAAGCCTCGGCCTTGAGTGGTTTGTTCTTCGCCAGCGGTCCCGTGGTGCAAATTCGTGATCATATGGGCCGTATCACGGTCAATGGTGACGACGACGGCAACGTCTACTACGGCGGCCCCATGTCGGTGATGATTGACCGTTACAGCGCCTCGGCCTCCGAGATCTTCGCCGCTGCCATGCAGGATTACGGCCGCGCCCTGATCCTCGGTGAGAACTCGTTCGGCAAGGGCACGGTGCAGCAGCATCGCAGCCTCGCCAAGGTCTACGACTTCTACGAGCAGCCGCTGGGTCACGTGCAGTACACCATCGCCAAGTTCTACCGGATCGATGGTGGCAGCACCCAGAACAAGGGGGTGGCACCGGACATCGGCTTCCCGACCGCGGTTTCGCCGGACGAGACCGGGGAGAGCCGGGAGTTCAACGCCTTGCCCTGGGACAAGATAGCTTCGGCCAGTTACGACAAGCTGGGGGACTTCTCCAGTCTGCTGCCCAGGTTGAAGTCGGCTCACGATGCGCGGATCGCCAAGGATCCTGAATTTGCCTACGTGCTGCAGGACATCAAGGAGTATCAGGCGGATCAGGACAAGAAGTCGGTCTCCCTGAACGAAGCCGAGCGACTGGCGGATCAGGCCAAGCAGGACGAGAAGGCGCTGGCGCGAGCCAACGAGCGACTGACCCGTCTTGGCAAGCCAACGGTGAAGAGCCTGGATGAACTGCCGACCGATTTCGAGGCCCCTGACGAGTATCAGATTGAAGCCGCGAACATCACGGCGGATCTGGCGAGGCTCAGCAAGGGCTGAGAATCCAGGGTACATCAGCATGAATACAAGGGCGACTTCGGTCGCCCTCTCTTTTGGCGGAATGCAAACTATTTGACCCTGCCGAATCGTTGTGACAGCCTCTGACACGTCAATAACAAAGCGTGGAAGCACACAATAATGACCGATCACTCCCAGGCCATGACGGCCAAGTATCGCCAGGATTACCGGGCGCCCCCCTACTGGATCGACAGCATCGATCTCGATTTTCAACTGCAGGAGCCCCTGACCCGGGTCACCGCCATCTCCCGCCTGCGCCGCAACGGCGAGCACAACGAGCCGCTGGTGCTGGATGGGGAAGGATTGGTCTTGCACAGCGTCAGCGTGGACGGTGTCCCCTTCACCCAGTTCGAGCAGGGGGAGAGCAGTCTGACCCTGTTCAACCTGCCTGCCGAATGTGTGCTGACCATAGTCACGGATCTGGATCCCGCCGCCAACACGGCGCTGGAAGGGCTCTACAAGTCCGGCGATGCCTACTGCACCCAGTGTGAGGCAGAGGGCTTTCGCCGCATCACCTATTACCTGGACCGGCCCGACATCCTGGCCCGCTACAGCACCCGTATCAGCGCCGACAAGGCCAAATACCCCTACCTGCTCTCCAACGGCAACAAGGTCGATAGCGGTGGTCTGGATGGCGGTCGCCACTTTGTGCAGTGGCAGGATCCCTTCCCCAAACCCAGCTACCTGTTTGCCCTGGTGGCCGGTGATTTCGACGTGGAGCGGGGTAGCTACGCTACCCAAAGTGGCCGCGAGGTGGCTCTGGAGATCTTCGTCGACAAGGGGAACCTCGATCGCGCCGGTTTCGCCATGGAGAGCCTGATCAACGCGATGCGCTGGGACGAGCAGCGTTTCGGCCTCGAGTATGACCTCGACATCTATATGATCGTGGCGGTGGACTTCTTCAACATGGGCGCCATGGAGAACAAGGGGCTGAACATCTTCAACTCCAAGTTCGTGCTGGCCAACCCGGCGACCGCCACCGACAGTGACTACCACGGCATCGAGCGGGTCATCGCCCACGAATACTTCCACAACTGGACCGGCAACCGCGTTACCTGCCGCGACTGGTTCCAGCTCAGTCTCAAAGAGGGGCTGACGGTGTTCCGGGATCAGGAGTTCTCCTCGGATCTGGGCTCACGCGGCGTCAACCGCATCAACAACGTGCGTACCGTGCGCGGGCCGCAGTTCGCCGAAGATGCCGGCCCCATGGCTCACCCCATTCGCCCGGATGTGGTGATCGAGATGAACAACTTCTACACCCTGACCGTCTACGAGAAGGGCTCTGAAGTGATCCGCATGCTGCATACCCTGCTGGGTGAAGCTGCCTTCCAGGCCGGTATGCGTCTCTACTTCGAGCGTCACGATGGCTCGGCCGCCACCTGCGATGACTTCGTGCAGGCGATGGAGGATGCCTCCGGTGTGGATCTCGGCCGTTTCCGCCGTTGGTACAGCCAGTCCGGCACGCCCGAGCTGACCGTGACCGACGAGTACGATGCCGAAAGCGGCGTCTATCGCCTGCACGTGCGCCAGCACACGCCGCCGACCCAGGATCAGCCGCAAAAATTGCCGCTGCACATCCCCCTCGACATCGAACTCTATGACGAGCAGGGTGCCGTCATTGCGCTGCAATATCAGGGCAAGGCCATCGGCAACGTGCTCGATGTGCTGGAAGAAGAGCAGACCTTCGAATTCGATCAGGTGCCGGTCAAGCCGGTTCCCTCCCTGCTGCGGGACTTCTCCGCGCCGGTCAAGCTGCACTATGACTACAGCGATGAAGCGCTTGCCTTCCTGATGCGCTTTGCTCGCAACGAGTTTGCCCGCTGGGATGCTGCCCAGATGCTGATCAACAAGGCGGTCATCGACGGGGTGGCGCGGGTGCAGCAGGGGCAGGGGGTTGAGCTCTCCCAAACCCTGCTGGCGGCCTTCGTCGCCATTCTGGACGAGGCCGAGCTGGACTCGGCTCTCAAGGCGGAGATCCTGGCGCTGCCAGGTGAAGCGACCCTGGCCGAGCTGTTCGAGGTGGCCGACATCGATGCCATCCATCGGGTGCGGGATGCCATCCACAGCCAGCTCGCCGAGGCCTTCGGCACGCGCCTGGCCACCACCTATGAGCGCCTGCGGCTGATGGGGTATAGGGTGATCCATGGCGACACCGCCAAACGTGCCCTCAAGGGGGTGGTGCTCGGCTATCTGGCGGCGCTGGATGCAGATCATGCCGATGCACTGGTGCGCGAGCAGTACGCAGCGGCCGACAACATGACCGACACCCTGGCGGCGCTGCAGGTGGCCAACGGCTATCTGCTGCCATGCCGCGCCGCACTGATGGCCGACTTCGAAGGCAAGTGGGCCCATGACGGCCTGGTGCTGGACAACTGGCTGCGCCTGGTGGGCAGCAAGCCTGCCGCCGACGTGCTGGATGAGGTGAAGTTGGCGATGGCCCACCCCACCTTCAGCATCCGCAACCCGAACCGGTTGCGGGCGCTCATCGGCAGCTTCGCCATGAACAACCAGGTGCAGTTCCACGCGGTGGATGGCAGCGGCTATCGCTTCCTGACTGATCTCTTGATCGCGCTCAACGAGGTCAATCCCCAGGTGGCGTCCCGCCTCATCACCCCGCTCATTCAGTTCAAGCGACTGGATGAAGGGCGCAAGACGCTTATCCGGGCCGAGCTGACCCGTCTGGCCAACCTCGAGGGGCTGGCGCGGGATCTGTTCGAGAAGGTAAGCAAGGCACTGGCGCAGTAAGGGTGCAGGTCACGGGCAGGGGAGCCAGGCTCTCCTGCCCGTTTTTCATCAAGAGGAGGGGGAATGAGGCAGTACACCTTTCGGCTGGCCCTTGGCCGCGACGAGATCATGCTGATGTACCAGGGCCAGGCCAGACGGCTGGTGGTGCGCACCGAGCAGGGGTTGACCATAGAGTTGAGCCTGGAAAAGATCCGCTCCTTCGTCAGCGTCAACGGGGTGCACGGCTACTTTCGGCTGGTCACCCAGGAAGATCACCGCTTTGTTCGCCTGGAGAGGCTCTCCTGAGTGCCGCTCACTCTCTAAGAGAGCAGTGTTCTTCTTGGATCATTCCGTAGGCTTCTGCCTCGAAAGGGTCGCTTGCCGTAGTCGAACCACTCGTGTGAGCGTCCTATATAGGGGAATACGCCTGCTTGCGACGCCAAATACAGGACGATGAACGCCTGGCTAGCCCGAAACGCATAAATTAACAAAACATGAACACAATTCCGGGTAAATATCTGCTTTAAGTCACTATCTATCCGGTTAATCGACTAACAGCCAGTGCGATTTTCTAAATTTTAGCGACTTGGCAAAATTTATCACAACCCAAGCCGTGATCTGCCCCTTGTTTTTAACATCCCGTTATCACCTTTGCTCGCCTTCCTTGATCCAACTCATTACACTTCGCAGCAACTCTGTACCGGCGCACATCCTGGGTGGATGTCGCCGTGTCTGTGATGTCGTCCGATAAGGAAACTAGCAATGGCATTGAAAGACGCCCCTACCTCAGTTCTGCTCGAAAACGTTCTCAGCCTGATCCATCAGAAATTGCCCAAGAACAGCGCCTCCCTGGTCGAATGCTTCGTCGCCAAGTTCTACGGCAACATGGCGAGCACCGACCTGCACGATCGCAATGACAGCGATCTCTACGGGGCGGCGCTGAGCCTGTGGAATGCGCTCAACCAGCGCACCAGCACAGAGCCCTATATCCGGGTCTACAACCCCGAGCTGACCCGCCACGGATGGCAGTCTCCCCATACCATCGTCGAGATCATCCTGCAGGACTCCCCGTTCCTGGTGGATTCCATCCGCATGGCCCTCAAGCGTCGGGGCATCACGGCCCACATGATGTTGCACCAGCCGCTGCACCTCATTCGCGGCAGCGAAGGCAAGATAGGCGCCATCCTGGATCTCGACAATACGGCTTCCCAGACCTCGGTCGAGACCGCCTTCCTCATCGAGATCGATCATCTTACGGATGAGGAGCAGATGGATGCCCTGACCGCCGAGCTCAACTCGGTGGCGAGGGAAGTGGCCCTGGCGGTCGGGGATTGGCAACCCATGCTGGGTCGCCTGAACGAGATCATCGAGGAGTTGCCCAAGCGCAAGAACCCGGTCAGCCAGGCCGAGGTGGACTCCTGCGTCGCCTTCCTGAAATGGGTCGCCGCCCACAACTTCACCCTGATGGGCTATCGCCGTTATGACGTCAAGGCGGTGGAGGGGGATCACGAGATCCTGCCCCAGCCGGAATCCAGCCTGGGCCTGATGAAGAACTCCATCAAGGACGAAGGCCAGCGCCTGGGCAGCATGCCCGCCAGCGCCCGTCACGCGGCCCTGAGCTCTGACTTGCTGATCCTCACCAAGTCCAACGCCAAGTCCCGGGTACACCGTCCGGCCTATGTGGATTACATCGGCATCAAGCGCTTCGACGAACACGGTAAAGTGGTGGGGGAAGATCGCTTCATCGGTCTCTACGCCTCCTCCATCTACAACACCAGCGCCACCCAGATCCCCCTCATCAGCCACCGCCTTGAGCGCATCATGGCCTCCTCCGGTCACGAGAAGGGCTCCCACGCCTACAAGGCGTTGCTCAACGTGCTGGAGACCTATCCGCGCGACGAGCTTATTCAGGCCCGTGAAGAGGAGCTGCTGGCCACCGGCCTCGGCGTGCTGGAGATGCAAGAGCGTGACATGCTGCGCCTGTTCGTGCGTCGCGACGTCTACGGCCGTTTCTTCTCCTGCATGGTCTATGTCACCAAGGAGCGCTACAACACGGCGCTGCGGGTCAAGACCCAGCAAATTTTGCAGAAGTATTTTGGCAGCAGCTTTGATGTGGAGTTCAACGTCTACTTCACCGAAGGCGTGCTGGCACGGACCCACTACATAGTGCGGGTCAACAACAACAACGTGGATGTGGATGTGAACGAAGTACAGAACAACCTGATTGAAGCGGCCCGCAGCTGGGACGACCGCCTGGACTCCGTGCTGCTCTCCCATTATGGGGAAGCCCGAGGCAACGAACTGCGCCGCCGTTTCAGTACTGCCTTCCCCCGTGCTTACAAGGAAGACGTGCTGCCGGGCTCTGCCGTGGCCGACATCATGGCCCTCGATGGCCTGAGTGAAGCCGAGCCGCTGGGCATGCTGTTCTACCGTGCCCAGGAAGAAGAGAACGATCGCCGGGTGCGTCTCAAGCTGTTCCACCGCACCGAACCCATCCACCTCTCCGACGTCTTGCCCATGCTGGAAAACATGGGGCTGCGCGTCATCGGTGAGACGCCCTATCAGGTGCGCACCCCGAGTGGCGAGATCTTCTGGATCCTCGACTTCTCCATGCTGCTGCGCGGCGATCAGCCATTCGATCTGGCACAGAGCCAGCAGCGCTTCCAGCAGGCCTTCGCCGCCATCTGGAACAAGACCCTGGAAGATGACGGTTTCAACCGCCTGGTGCTGGGGGCCGGTCTCACTGGTCGCCAGGTCTCTGTGCTGCGCGCCTATGCGAAATACATGCGCCAGACCGGCGTCTCCTTCAGCCAGTCCTATATCGAGGAGACCCTGACCCGTTATCCCGACATCGCAGAGCTGCTGTTCACCCTGTTCGAGCAGCGACTCAACCCTGCGATCAAGCAGGATGCCAAGGCCCAGACCAAGCTGCACGAGCAGCTCGCCGCCAAGCTGGATCAGGTGGCCAACCTGGACGACGATCGCATCATCCGCCGCTATATGGAGATGATCGACGCCACCCTGCGCACCAACTACTACCAGCCGGATCAGGAGGGTCAACCCAAGCCCTACATCTCCTTCAAGCTGGCCCCCTCCAGCATCACCGACATGCCGCTGCCGCTGCCGAAATTCGAGATCTTCGTTTACTCGCCGCGAGTGGAAGGGGTGCATCTGCGCTGGGGCAAGGTGGCCCGTGGCGGCCTGCGCTGGTCCGATCGCAAGGAAGATTTCCGCACCGAGGTGCTGGGGCTGGTCAAGGCGCAGCAGGTGAAGAACACCGTCATCGTGCCGGTCGGCGCCAAGGGTGGCTTCTATTGCAAGCAGATGCCGGTGGGCGCGCCCCGCGCCGTCATCCAGGAAGAGGGCAAGGCCTGCTATCGTCTCTTCATCCGCGGCCTGCTTGATGTCACCGACAACATCATCAAGGGGGAGGTGATCCCGCCGAAATCCGTGGTGCGTCACGACGAGGATGACTACTACCTGGTCGTGGCCGCCGACAAGGGCACCGCCACCTTCTCCGACATCGCCAACGAGATAAGCCAGGAGTATGGCCACTGGCTGGGCGATGCGTTCGCCTCCGGCGGCTCGGTCGGTTATGACCACAAGAAGATGGGCATCACGGCGCGCGGCGCCTGGGAGTCGGTCAAGCGTCACTTCCGGGAGATTGGCGTCAACTGCCAGACCACCGACTTCACCTGCGTGGGGATAGGTGACATGGCCGGCGACGTGTTCGGCAATGGCATGCTGCTCTCCGAGCACACCCAGCTGGTGGGCGCCTTCAACCACATGCACATCTTCATCGACCCGACGCCCGATGCGGCCAGGAGCTTCGTCGAGCGGCAGCGGCTGTTCGAGCTGCCGGGTTCGAGCTGGGATGACTACAACCGGGAGCTCATCTCGGCAGGGGGCGGCATCTTCCTGCGCTCCGCCAAGTCCATCAAGTTGAGCCCGCAAATTCAGACCCTGCTCGGCACCGACAAGGCCAGCATGGCCCCGAACGAGCTGATCAAGGCGCTGCTCTGCCTCAACGTGGACCTGCTCTGGAACGGCGGCATCGGCACCTATGTGAAGAGCGCCCGCGAGAGCGACGCCGACGTGGGGGATCGCAGCAACGACGTGCTGCGGGTCAATGGCCGTGACCTGCGTGCCCGCATCGTGGGAGAGGGCGGCAACCTTGGCTTCACCCAGCTCGGCCGGGTGGAGTACGCCAGCCAGGGCGGTCACATCAACACCGACTTTACCGACAACGTGGGCGGGGTGGATTGCTCCGACAACGAGGTCAACATCAAGATACTGCTGAACCAGCTGGTGGCCGCAGGCGACATGACCCTCAAGCAGCGCAACCAGATGCTGTACGAGATGACCGACGACGTAGCCCAGATAGTCATCACCAACGCCTATCGCCAGTCCCAGTCCATCTCGGTCACCGCCTTCCGTGGCGCCGAGCAGTTGAAAGAGCAGCAACGCTTCATTCAGGGGCTGGAGCGCGAAGGCAAGCTGGACCGTGCGCTGGAGTTCCTCCCTTCCGACGAGGAGCTCTCCGAGCGGATGGCGGCAGGGCAGGGGCTGACCCGTCCCGAGCTGGCGGTGCTGGTGGCCTACGGCAAGATGGTACTGAAAGAGCAGCTCAACTGCCCGGAAGTGACCGAGGAGCCCTTCCTCGCCAACATGCTGGTCACCAGCTTCCCGGCCCAGTTGCAGCAGCAGTTCGGGACCGAACTGGCTCAGCACCCGCTGCGAGGTGAAATCATCGCGACCCGGGTGGCCAACATGCTGGTCAACGACATGGGGCTCAACTTCGCCAGCCGGATGAAGGACGAGACCGGTGCCTCGGTGGCCGAAGTGGCTTGCTGCTTCGCCATGGCCCGGGAGGTGTTCGGTCTGGGTACCCTGTGGCGCGACATCGAAGGGTGTGACAACCTGGTGAGTGCCGAGACCCAGCTCGAGCTGATGTTCTACAGCCGCCGCATCGTGCGCCGGGCCACTCGCTGGTTCCTGCGTGCCCGCAACCGCAGCTGGAGCATCGGCGAGAACATCGCCTTCTTCCGTCCGGCCTTCGGGACCCTGGGGGAGCACCTCTACGAGGTGATGGACGAGAGCGAAGTGGCCGAACATCGCCAGGCCGTCGCCGCCCTGGTGGCCAAACAGGTGCCGGAAGCCATCGCCCGTCAGGTGGCTCACATGAGCAGCCTCTTCTCCAGCCTGGATCTGGCGCAGATTGCCGCGGAGCACAAGACCGACATCCTGCGCGCCGCCAACGTTTACTACCGCCTCGGCGCCAAGCTCGATCTGCACTGGTTCCTCGAGCAGATCAACCATCAACCGGTGGGCAACCACTGGCAGGCGATGGCCCGGGCCTCCTTCCGCGAGGATCTGGACTGGCAGCAACGCAGCCTTACCTCAGTAGTACTGGAAGGGTGCAAAGAGCAGGGAGAATGCGCTACCATACTGGCCGACTGGATTTCGGAGCATGAGCAACTCTTGTCCCGTTGGACCCACATGTTGGCCGACTTCAAGACCACGAGCACTCACGAGTTCGCCAAGTTCTCGGTGGCCTTGCGAGAGTTGAACCTGCTCCAGTTGAATTGCCGAACCTCGGCATAACCCCAAAAGCCCCGGCCAGTTGCCGGGGCTTTTTTAAGGAGCAAACATGCTGTACCCCCTCGCCAGGCATTTTCTGTTCAAACTCAATCCCGAACAGGCACACGATCTCTCCATCAAGTATTTGCCCCGCCTTCTCGGTACACCGCTCGATTGTTTCTTCCGTCATTCACTGCCCCAACGCCCCGTCACTGTCATGGGGCTTAATTTTGCCAATCCGGTGGGACTGGCGGCCGGTCTCGATAAAGACGGGGAGTGTATCGACGCATTTGGTGCCATGGGGTTCGGTTTTATTGAAGTAGGCACTGTGACCCCCAAACCCCAGAGCGGAAATGACAAGCCGCGGTTGTTCCGGGTAATTCCGGCGGAAGGGATCATCAACCGGATGGGATTCAACAACAAGGGTGTCGATCATCTGGTGGCCAAGGTGAAAGAGGCCAAATATCAGGGGGTGATCGGCATCAATATCGGCAAGAACAAGGACACTCCCATCGAGCAGGGCAAGGACGATTATCTGATCTGCATGGACAAGGTCTATGATCATGCCGGTTATATTGCCGTCAATATCTCTTCCCCCAACACCCCGGGGCTGCGTTCGCTGCAATATGGAGAGGCGCTGGATGAATTGCTGGCTGCCCTCAAGGTGCGCCAGCAGGAGCTGGCCGCGCAATATAAGAAGTACGTGCCGCTAGCCGTTAAAATTGCCCCCGACCTCAGCCTGGATGAAATTAATCAGGTTGCCGCCTCCTTGATCAAAAACGGGATCGATGGCGTCATCGCCACCAATACCACCCTGGAGCGCGACATGATTTATGACATGCCCCATGCCGGTGAAGCAGGGGGCCTCAGTGGTCGTCCGCTCCAGCACAAGAGCACAGAGGTGATCCGCCTGCTGGCCAAGGCCCTCAATGGGGCTCTGCCGATCATAGGGGTGGGCGGTATTGACAGCGCCATGGCCGCCCGGGAGAAATTAGCGGCGGGTGCCAGTCTGGTCCAGATTTACAGCGGCTTTATTTATAAGGGCCCGAGTCTGGTCAAAGAGATCGTTACCCATATTTAAAAGATAACCGGTTGCCCTTATTTAAAGTTGCTCAAATTCTCGACATGGAATAAAGTCGAGGAACGGCTTAAGTAAGGGCAACTCCATGTGTATCCAACCCAATGACAATTGGCAGTGGCATTATGATGCTCAAGATGATCGTCTGATGCTGGATTTATCCGATCGCATGATATTCGCCACCGAATATAAGGGGCGACAACTCGTCCCCAGCTCCTTCACGACCCAGCCTTTTTGCGTGGACGATGCCGCCCTCTATTATCAGCTGATGGACAAGGCCGCCGAACTCGATTGGAGTGTTCCCCATCAGGTTCAGCTGGTACTCAACGCCATCGCCGTCAGCCGCTTTTATAAACCCTTGATGCCACAAAGCTGGTTCTTTCATGAACAGCAGACTCACTTTATTCCGGATATGGGCTCCCTGGTGTGGATGGAGACTCCCCATGGGCGGGGAGAGTTCATGGTCATCGAGGCTGGTGAACAGGCGAGCGTCTGCCTGAACCTGACCGAGGAACTGGTGCTGACCGCCAGCAAGATCCTGCCAAGGTTCGCGGTGATCAAGGTGATGAATAACCGGATGCAGATCAGGACCCGTACCCAGGCACAATATCGACAGGTCAGCTGATACTGCCTCTGCTCGTTATTTTTGGTTGATATTCATACGCCCTCGAAATAACCGACACCGGTTATTTATCGCTCGTCTCTCCCATGCCGTTGCGGCAGCTTCCTTGAGTCAATTCGTCGCCGTTTGGCGCGTGCCCTTCTGCGCTGGATATTGCATTGCATCATCTTGCCCGCGCCTCTGTGTTGGCGACAGGAGCAAGAACGGGGGCAATTGCGCCGGCCAGCCCCCTTTATATTCGCGCGAACCCCAAGGTTCGGATGCCGAGTGCGGGCCGATAAGGTATAATGCGGCACTATTTTTATGGCATCCCCGTGAGCGTGATGAAAGAATTTTTTGCAACCTGCCCCAAGGGGCTGGAAAACCTGCTGGCCGTCGAGCTGACCACCCTGGGCGCGGAGCAGGTCCGTGAGACCGTGGCCGGTGTCCACTTCAAAGGCGAACTGGCCATCGGCTACAAGGCCTGCCTGTGGAGCCGTTTTGCCTCCCGCATCGTGCTGGTGCTCTCCGAATTCCAGATGAACGACGATCTGGATCTCTATCTCGGTGCCCACACCATTCCCTGGGAAGAGCACTTCCCCGGCACTGCCACCATCGCCGTGGACTTCACCGGTACCAACCCGGCCATTCGCAACACCCAGTACGGCGCGCTCAAGATCAAGGATGCCATTGTTGACCGCTTCACCAAGCGTGGCCATGTGCGCCCGGACGTCGACAAGAAGTCGCCGGACATCCGCATCATGGCGCACCTGGGCAAGGGCAAGGCCAATATCACTCTGGACCTGTCCGGCCCGGCGCTGCACCAGCGCTTCTACCGTCAGGGCACAGGCGAAGCGCCGCTCAAAGAGAACCTGGCCTGCGCCATGATCGCCCGCAGCGGCTGGACCGGCGAGCCCATGATGGACCCCATGTGCGGCTCAGGTACCCTGCTCATCGAAGCGGCCTTCATCGCCGCCGACATGGCGCCGGCCCTGCGCCGCGAGCGCTTCGGTTTCGATCGCTGGCTGCAACACGATGGTGAGTTGTGGCAGAGCCTGATGATGGAAGCCCAGGTGCGTGCCAAGCGCGGCATGCAGCGCTGCGAAGCCAAGCTGTTTGGCTGCGATGCCGACCCTCGCGTGCTGATGAAGGCCCGTGACAACGCCAAGGCGGCCGGGGTGGCCCACCTCATCACCTTCAAGCAGGCCGACGTGACCGCGCTCGAGAACCCGCTACCGATGCCTGCTGTGGAAGGGGAGGCCCGCGAGATCGGCATGCTGATCTCCAACCCGCCTTATGGCGAGCGTCTTGGCGAGTTCCCGGCGCTCCTGGAAGTTCACCAGGCCCTGGGCGATGCCCTGCGCCGCAGCTTCCAGGGCTGGAAGGTCACCATTCTGTCTGCTTCCCCTGAGCTGCTGAGCTGCCTGCGCCTGCGGGCCGACAAGCAGTATCGCCTGTTCAACGGCGCGCTGGAGTGCCAGCTGCGCAACTACCAGATTGCGCTCGACTCCGTGGCCTCCCAGAAAGAGGTGGCCCAGGACTTTGCAAATCGTCTGCGCAAGAATCTGAAGACCCTGGAGAAGTGGGCCAGCAAGGAGGGGATCGACTGCTATCGCCTCTATGACGCCGACTTGCCGGAATACAACGCCGCCATCGACCGCTATCGGGACTACCTGGTGGTGCAGGAGTATGCCGCGCCCAAGGACATCCCCGCCCAGAAGACCCGGCAGCGTCTGCTCGACATGGTGCAGGCCGCCATCAAGGTGACCGGCATGGACGGCGAGAAGGTGATCCTGAAGGTGCGTGAGCGTCAGGAAGGCAAGCAGCAATACCAGAAGCTGTCCGAAGAGCAGCACCGGATGGAGGTGCAGGAGTACGGTGCCCGTCTGTGGGTCAACCTCTACGACTACCTGGATACCGGCCTCTTCCTCGACCACCGTCAGACCCGTCGCATGCTGGGTCAGATGGCCCGCGGCAAGCGCTTCCTGAACCTGTTTGCCTATACCGGCAGTGCTACCGTGCACGCAGGCCTTGGCGGTGCGAGCGAAACCACCACGGTGGACATGTCCCACACCTACCTGAACTGGGCGCAGGACAACATGCGTCTCAACTCGCTGGTGGGCCGTCAGCACAAGTTCGTCCAGGCCGACTGCCTGAAGTGGCTCTCCGAGGCCGAGGATCAGTACGATCTCATCTTCATCGATCCGCCCACCTTCTCCAACTCCAAGCGGATGGACGAGAGCTTCGACGTGCAGCGGGATCACCTGCTGCTGATGCAGCACCTCAAACGCCTGCTGGCGGCGGACGGCACCCTGGTGTTCTCCAACAACAAGCGTCACTTCAAGATGGATCTGGCCGGTCTCGAGGCTGCAGGCCTCAAGGCCCAGAACATCACCAGCAAGACCCGGCCGAAGGATTTTGAGCGCAACCAGCATATCCACAATTGCTGGATCATCACCCACGCCGAGACGCAGGCCTGATGCTGACCCTGTTTCACACCGACGGCTGTCACCTGTGCGAACAGGCCTGGGCGCTGGTGGAAGAGGCTGGCCTTGCCGCCAGTACTCGCCAGTGTGACATCCTGGAGGACGAGCAGTGGCTTGCGGCCTACCGGGTGCGCATCCCGGTGCTGCGGGATGACGCTGGCCGCGAACTGGGCTGGCCCTTCACCCTGGCACAGCTCAAGGGCTGGCTTGCCCGTCAGGGGTGAGACTGATTTGACGATGAAACGGGGGCAGAGTCTGCCGCCCGTTTTTTCATAAGTAACAAGGAACAAACATGGCACTTTTGACATTGCACGGCGCTTGTCTGTCGTTCAGTGATTTCCCGCTGCTCGACAACGCCGAGCTGACCATAGAGCGCGGCGAGCGCCTCTGTCTGGTGGGCCGCAACGGGGCTGGCAAGTCCACCCTGATGAAGGTCATCGCGGGCGAGCTGTCTCTGGATGACGGCCGTCTGGTGTTGCAGCAGGACTTGAAGGTGACCCGTCTCGAGCAGGATCCGCCCGCCTCGAGCGAGCTGACCGTGTTCGACTATGCCGCTGAAGGGCTGGCCGGGGTGGGGGAGTTGCTCAAGCAGTACCACCACATCTCCCTGGAGCTGGGCCATGATCCCTCCGACGCCAACATCCGCAAGATGAGCGAATTGCAGGAGCAGCTCGACTACCAGAACGGCTGGCAGCTCGAGACCCGCATCAATCAGGTGCTGACCCTGCTGGGGCTGGACCCTGACGTGACCCTCGACAGTTTATCCGGTGGCTGGCTGCGCAAGGTGGCCCTGGCCCGTGCGCTCGCCTGCGACCCCGATCTGCTGCTGCTGGACGAGCCGACCAACCACCTGGACATCGACGCCATCAACTGGCTGGAAGAGTTCCTAAAGGATTTTCGCGGCGCCATCGTCTTCATCTCCCACGATCGGGAGTTCATTCACAAGCTGGCGACCCGGATCATCGATCTCGATCGGGGCGCCATCACCTCCTGGCCCGGCAATTACGATCAGTACCTGCAAGGGAAGGAGGAGTGGCTGCGGGTCGAGGAGCTGAAAAACGCCGAGTTCGACCGCAAGCTTGCCCAGGAAGAGGTGTGGGTACGCCAGGGCATCAAGGCCCGCCGCACCCGCAACGAAGGCCGGGTGCGCGCCCTCGAAGCGATGCGCATGGAGCGCAGCCAGCGCCGTGAGCTGCAGGGCAAGGCCAAGCTGCAGATGGACGACGTCAACCGCTCCGGCAAGCTGGTGTTCGAGACCGAAGGGCTGGGCCTCGACTTTGGCGATCGCACCCTGTTCCAGGGGCTGGATCTGCAGGTGCTGCGAGGCGACAAGATTGCCCTGGTCGGCCCCAACGGCTGCGGCAAATCCACCCTCATCAAACTCTTGCTGGGTCAGCTCGAGCCGAGCCGCGGGCGGGTCAAGGGCGGCACCAATCTGGAAGTGGCCTATTTCGATCAGTACCGCGAGCAGCTCGATCCCGAGCAGACAGTGGTGGACAACGTGGGGGAGGGCAAGCAGGAAGTGATGGTGCGTGGCCGCTCCCGTCATATTCTGGGCTACCTGCAGGACTTCCTGTTTGAACCCAAACGGGCGCGGACTCCGGTCAAGGCCTTGTCAGGGGGCGAGAAAAACCGTCTACTGTTGGCCAAGTTGTTCCTCAAACCCAGTAACTTGTTGATTCTAGATGAACCAACCAACGACCTGGATGTCGAAACGCTGGAACTTTTGGAAGAACTGCTGACCGATTATCCAGGTACCCTGCTGCTGGTCAGCCACGATCGTCGCTTCATCGACAATACGGTGACCGGCTGCTGGCTGTTTGAAGGAGACGGGCGGATCAGCGATTATGTGGGCGGCTATGCCGACATGATGGCCACCCGCGCCCTGCAGAGTCAGCAACAGGCGGCCAAGGCAGCTGCGGCCAAGGTGGCAGAGCCTGTCGCGTTGGCGGCTGAGCCGGCGAAAAAAACACGCAAACTCTCTTACAAGTTGCAACTGGAGCTGGATAATCTGCCAGCCCGGCTGGAGCAGCTGGAAACGGAACTCGATGCCCTGCAGGCGGAGATCAACCATCCCGGGTTCTTCTCCCTGCCGGCGGAGCAGACCCAGTCCAAACTCGATGCATTGCATGCGGCAGAGTCCGCATTGGAACACGCCTTCTCCCGTTGGGAGGAGTTGGAAGCGTTGAAACATCAAGACTAAGGAAGTAGATGAAAAAGCAATTATCCATGCTGGCCATCCTGGTCGGCGCCAGCCTCAACGCGCAGGCGGCACAAAGCTCCTTCTTCACCATTGTCGATGACGAAGTCAAAGGATATGCCAGCGGGATCAGTGCCGATGGCAGCGGACTCATCGGGATCAACACCAAGAACAACATGGCCGAGTACTTCTCGACCGTGCGCTCTGCCGACTTCCTGGTCGATCGTTTCCGCTTTGAGCAGGGCTGTTTCCTCTCAAGCTCCGTCTGTGACTCCTTCTGGAATGACAACCCCGGGTTTGCTTACCAGTGGCGCCGCGATTTCCTCGATGGTGTCGATCAGCGCAGCGGCGTCGGTTATGTCGTCAGCAGTGAGACAGATGGTCTGGTGACGGCACTGGGTGAGACACCGGACACCCAGGTGGGCTACAAGATGAATGGCAAATTGCGCACCGCCTTTGCGGTCGCGGGGGATGGCAACACTGTTGAGCTGAAAGATGCCGCCAGCACCCACAGCCTGAGTGTCCCGACCAGCATCAAGAAACTGGACAACGGTCAGTACCTGGTGACCGGGACGGCCGCCAGCGGCAAGTACCGCCACAACGTGGGTGGTGACTTCTATAACTGGTGCTTTGCAGGCAATGACGACGAATACGGCGACTTCCGTTACTGTCCCGGGGTCGATACCCAGGCCAGCTTCTGGCTGCTCAATGGCTCAGGTGGCTTCAACAAGCTGATGCAGGCCACTACCTATGGCCGTCAACGCGACGAAGTGCTGCAGACGGCCTCTGCTTTCGGTGCTGCGACGTTCAATGGCACCCTGTACGGCGTGGGCTACAGCTCCACCGGTGAAGTGGGTTCGGGGGATCTCGACGGCCGCAACCTGGCCAGTTACTGGACCCTGGATCTCGATGCCGGCACCGTGGGTACCACCAAGATAATCCCGCTGCCCGATGGCGAGCCGGGCAAGGATGACAGTGTGCTGCAAAATAGCTGGGCGGTATCTGTCAACGAGAATGGTTATGTGATCGGCAACCAGCGTTACAGCATCAACAAGGGTCAGAACCGTCCGACCGAGATGTTCTTGTTCAATCTGAACAATCCGAGTTCGGCGGCAACCATACCCTTGCAGGACAAGCCGCTCTCCGGCTCCGGCTCCGAGGGCGCGGCCATCAACGATCACAACATGGTGGTCGGCTGGCGTGACTCCCGTCATCAGACCCAGCCTGTGGCCAACGGCACGAACCGCATGCAGGAAGCCTTCCTGCTCAATGCGGCCTCCCCGAGCAACAACTGGTACCTGAACGACCTGATCTGTGGTCTGGATGATGCCGGCGCCAAGCAGTGTGCCCAGAATGGCAAGTATTACCATATCGCTTACGCCAGCGGTATCAGCAGCGATGGCACCATAGCCGCCACCGCCTATCGCTATAACAGCGAGAGCGATCTGAACCTGCGTACCAACGCGACCGTGGTCGCTGTCAAGCTGACGCCGACCGTGGCGGACTATCAGGGCAACACACCGGCCAACTATGTGGTCAGCAATGCGCCGGTCAACAACCAGACCGGTCAGGATGGTGAAGATGGCGGTGGTGGCAGCCTGTTCTGGTTGACGCTGTTGGCCTTGCCTTTCGCCTGGCTGCGCCGTTACCAGCGATAAAAAATGCGTCATCAAAAATTAATGCAGTTCAGTATCTTGTGTCACAACGTCTGAATAGCATGGAATTTTTTGTTTGACCCTGCTTCCCCCCTGGGGTAAAGATGAAAGCGACCGGTGAAAACTTGGTCGCTTTTTTGTTCCACGAAGAGGGTCGTAGATGATGAAGAGACAGAAACGGGACCGTCTGGAGAGAGCTCGCGCTCGTGGTTATCAGGCTGGCGTAGTCGGCAAACAGAAAGAAGCGTGTCCGTATCAATGCCTGGATGCCAGAGGGCACTGGCTTGGTGGTTGGCGCGACGCCATGGAGGGGCGAGGCTCAGGCCTCTTCATGAAGTAACCGAAACTTCATCACTCATTACAAAAGGAAAGGGGCCATGGCGGCCCCTTTACGTTGTCACTCTCTGACCGGGTCAGAGCAGATCAGAATGCGGTGGTGTCTTTGAACAGGCCCACTTTCAGGTCGGTCGCGCTGTAGATCGGACGACCATCCACCTCGACCACGCCGTCGGCAATCCCCATCACCAGCTTGCGGTTGATGACGCGTTTGAAGGTGATCTTGTAGGTCACTTTCTTGGCGGTCGGCAGGATCTGGCCGGTGAATTTCACCTCGCCCACGCCCAGAGCGCGTCCCTTGCCCGGACCGCCTTTCCAGCCCAGGAAGAAACCGACCAGTTGCCACATGGCGTCGAGACCCAGACAGCCCGGCATGACGGGGTCGCCAGGGAAATGGCAGTCGAAGAACCAGAGATCCGGAGTGATATCGAGTTCGGCCAGGATTTCGCCTTTGCCGTGCTCACCACCGTTGTCATTGATCTTGACGATGCGATCCATCATCAGCATGTTGGGGGCGGGCAGTTGGCTGTTACCCTCACCAAATAATTCGCCACGGCTGCAGGCAAGCAGCTCTTCACGGGTAAACGACTCTTTACCCTGTTCACACAGGGAGAGGCGGGGATTAGTGGTGTCGTTATCTAGGGTCACGCTGTTTATCCTTCATATGGGTCAAAGCCGGGTCAATTTAGCTTACAGTTGTTCGCTAAACAACTCCGATCACTTTATTTAGAGGCCGAATAGACGGCCCAGCAGGTTGCGCAGCACACCACTCTTGGGGGTAGTGCCATTGAGTTCATCCAGCCTGTCCTGGATCCGGCCAAACAGGGTGTCCGGCATGTCAGGCTCGCCGGCCACACAGCCGGTCAGCAATTCGATGGCCTCTTCCACATGATCTACCGGGTGGATATGGAACTGGCCCGCTTCCACGGCGGCAATCACCTCATCGGAGAGGTTGAGCTGCTGGGCGTTGGTACCGGGCAGAATGATGCCTTGCTTGCCGGTGATGCCGTGGATCTTGCACACCCGGAAGAAGCCTTCGATCTTCTCGTTGACGCCACCCACAGCCTGCACGTTGCCAAACTGATCGACCGCACCGGTCACCGCGAAACGCTGGGAGATGGGTTGGCGGGCGAGGGCAGATAGCAGGGCGCACAGACCGGTCAGAGAAGCGCTGTCGCCGTCAATCTCGTGATAGGACTGCTCGAACACCAGGTTTGCCGAGAGGGGCGAGGGGTTCTCTGCGCCGAACTTGTTGGAGAGATAGCCGTGGATGATCATCATCGCCTTGGCGTGAATATGACCGGCGAGCTCAGCCTTGCGCTCGATGTCGGCCACGTCGCCATCCCCCAGATGCACAGTGGCGGTCAGTCGTACCGGTTCACCGAAGTCATAGGGATGACCGGCCACCTGGATGACGGAGAGGCCGTTGATCTGGCCCACCTCTTCACCGTCGGTCTGCAGCAGGATCTGGCCATCGATGACCCCCTGATCGGATTGTTCCACCAGGTAGTTGAGACGGTAATCCTGCTCCTCCAGGGCGAGCAGTATGTGCTCGTCGGTCACCTTCTCCGCCTCCAGCTCCCGGGCCAGGCTGTCAGCCATGCGCATGATGGCGCTGAGCTGCACCTCCGAGAGGGAGAGCCACTCCTGATGGTCACAGAGACGACTGGCATGGCGACACAGGGCGAGGAGGGCACCCGGAGTGAAGTCCAGCAGGTTCCAGCGCAGCCGCAGCCAGGCCAAGTATTGCAGAAACTCGGGCAAGTCCTCTTCGATGTTCACCTCGGACACCAGATCGGCGCGCAGGAAGATGCGTTCGGACATGTCCCTGTCCAGCATCTGGAATTCGGCCACATCCAGCCGGTCGCCCACCAGGATCAGTTTGAACCGGATAGGCGTGGCCTCTGGGGTGAAGAAGGGGGTCAGGGTCTTGCCTTCCTGATAGGCATTCCAGTCCAGCTCGCCTTTTTGCATGGCGTTCTTGAGCTTGAACCAGAGATGGGGCTGATCGAGCAGCTCGTCGAGTTGCAAGATGAGGTAGCCGCCGTTGGCTTCCCGCAGCAGGCCCGGCTCCAGCAAGTGCTGGTTGGCATAGACGGAGCCTTGCTCGGTCTGGTAGTTGATGGAGCCAAACAGAGTGTCCCAGTTCAAGTCCCGACCATAGATGACGGGGGCTTGCTGCTCTTCGTGATGGATCAGCAGGTTGATGAGCACCGGGTGCTGGAATTCGAGCCCCTGGGCCACGTGCGCCGCCAGATCGGAGAGAAAGTCCACGATCTTGGGGTCATTTTCCTGCTTGCGGATGATGCGGGTGACTAGGCGCTCGGCATCCAGATGATGGCTCATCAGCTTGAGCAGTTCACCAACCATCTCGCAGAATTCAAACCCGGTACCGGGTTGCAGGCGTAGCCAGATAGGCTTGAACGGGTTGTTGAGGTTTTCGGTGTAGCAGAGATCGAACAGGTCGCCATCCTTGCCATTGGAAGAGGCGATCAAGGTCTGGCAGACACTCTCATAATCTGCACCCGGGAATCCATTGAGCAACATGACCGGGCAGTCACCATCAAAACTGGCCAGTCGCTTGATGCCGGAAATTGCTCTGGGTTGCAGGGCGGCAAAAGGGATGGGTTCGAGCTCGCTGAGCGTGGGGAACTGCTCAATCGTGAAAGCGGGTTTTAATTGTTCTGATGTTAATTCAGCCACTTAAGACATCCGGTCGGGGATAGGATCAATTGTTTCCATTATACACAGTTCAATTGGCGGTAACAGGAATCAAGCATACATCATTTAACATAATATACATTATGCGCGGTTAGGTTGATGGGTGACTGGCAGGCATATTTTCCCGCAATCTGACACTTGGCCGATACACTGATGCTTTTTGCGCAGTCTGCGTACCGGCACTCATTCATGCAGGAGATTCAGAGGCTTATGGTTGGCACTCTCGTGCCGCTCGATGTTGCCGGTGTGCAGGTATTTGGAGGTGGTGTCTATGCTGTCGTGTCCAGCGTCGGCTTGCACGTGTGACAGCGGCCGGCCATGCAGATTGATGTCGTGGGTGATGCCGGTATGGCGGATGGAGTGTGGCGTCAGGGTGCGCATCTCGGCGGCATCCTGAGCAAAGCCATCCTGCTCGGCCAGGTTGGCGGCATGCTCGAAGACCGCCATCACCAGGTCCCGCAGTTGGCGGATGCCGAGATTGGCATTGAGCTCGCCTTGCTCACGGCCATGGGCGGCCGCCTTGTGGCGCACGAAGAGCGGCGTCTGTTCGCCCGGGGCTGGCAGCGGCGAGAGCCCAAGAAAGGTGCGATAGCGTGCCAATGCATCCAGCAAGGCTTGTGAGACGGCCACTGTGCGGCGTTTGCCACCCTTGCTGCGCGGTATGTCATAACCCCAGACCCCGGTCTTGCTGTCGCGGCGAAACTGGCTCATGACGGGGCTGAAGCCCGGTCTGGCCGCCACCTCGGAGATACGCAGATAACAGGCGTACATGAGGCAGATGAGAAACCGGCTGCGTTCATGCTGGGCCGGGCATTCGGTTGCCAGCTGTTCGGCAGCCTGCATCACATAGGACCACTGCAATTCGGTAAAGGACTGGGCCTCTTCACCGGCGTCCTGGCTGTTCGGCCGCTTTACCCGTTGCAGCAAGAGTGCTGGATTGCGGTCTATGTACTCCTCCTGGATCAGGAATTGAAAAAAGGCCGACAGTATGGCGAGCTTGGTTTTCATCGCTTGCTCGCTCAGGCGATATGGCAGCTCGCGGCCCAGTTCCCGCTTGCCGAGAAACGGTCGCCACAAGGGGTTGGGCAGCCGCTCTCCCCACTCCTTGTCGAGCACGAACTGGGCTACGTTTCGGTATGCGATCAGCGCCTGTGGCGGTGCCTGGCAGTAGTCGAGGTAGCGCATCATGATGCGCCTGGTGAGGTCCTTGGGGCTGATGGCCACTTCGCAGAAACACCAATGCAGGAAGGTGGTCAGCTCGCTGCGGTAGGTCTTGTAGTTGTTCTCGCTGTGGCGTTGCTCCAGCAGCCAGTCGACGGTCAGCTCATAGACGAGGCCGGCATCGGGGACATTGCCCAGGCTGAGGGTGGCCAGATACTGGTTGACCTGGGGGTTGCCCGCCTCCAGATGGAGCAGATTATCGAACAGCGGCATGGCGGGCGGCAGTGACGGATGAGTCATGATGGTGCTTGTGAGTCTTGTTGAGTGAGGCTGGCCCGGTGCCGCGCAATCCTGATGCCGATAAATGGGGTTATCGGCATCAGGGGATACCAGATGGCGCGAGGATGTGTCGTCGAGGGTCTCCTGACAGACACCGGTCAAGATGGAACACGGTATTTATTCAATGAATATGCACTCTTGTTGGAGATTCCTCGGGGTAAATAGCGACAAGAATGACTGGAAATGGGCCCTGCATGAATATTGTGGTGCGGGGCTCAGGGCTGGATGCCCTGCCCCGTCCTTTCCTTGTCAGGCTACGCTCTTGAGGGATTTTCCCTTGGGCTTCTCGGCGTCCACCTTGTCTTCCTTGGGGCTGATCCCCTGCCCCTTGCCACCGCGCAGCACGTTTTGCAGCAGATCCCGCTGCTCGGCCAGGTAAAAGGCCAGGCTCTCCTGCTGCTCGGGCGCCAGCTGGACAGGCGCTCCGGCCAGCAGCGTCATCAGTTCATCGGCGGTATCCAGCAGCTTGTCATAGGCATCCGCCTCTTTCTTGCTGGCAAAGGTCATCTTCTCCACTCCCCCACGCACGACAACATACTTGATCTCAACGGCCATAGTGGCGTACTCCTCATGATAGTGACTGCAAGTATATGTATGAATATACAGTATTGCAAATATCACTCAGGATCCGCCAACGCGCCCTCTGTCCCGTGTTTCTTTCTATTGCCCTGGGAGTTGGCAGGCCGGGCCATCTTTTCTTGGCCAGAGACGGAGCTCCGGCAAGACAGCGAAGGTGTTTTAGGGTAAATTTTATCAATTCCTTCAACAGGTTGAATCGTATGTCGGATCCCCACTCCGTGATCGTCTGCCCGGCGTGTGACTTGCTGATCGAACGCAAGCTGTTGCCCCTGCGTCGTCACGCCCATTGTCCTCGCTGTCACCAGCATCTCTATGGTCGCTATGCCTTTCGTCCTTCCCAGTTGATGGCCCTCACCATCACCGGCTTCCTGCTGCTGCCCTCCACCCTCTTCGAACCCCTGCTCTACCTGCGCCTGGCCGGTGTCAATTCCGATGCCAACCTGCTCAAAGGCATTCTGATGCTGTTTGGGGAGGGCGAACTCTGGGTGGCGAGCCTGGTGCTCTGGTGCGCAGTGCTGGCGCCAGTGGGGCTGCTGCTCGGCATCTTTGCGCTCGCCTCCGGCCTTGCCAAGCGCTGGCACATACTGGCCCCGACGCTCAAGGCCGTAGAGGTGTTCCGGCATTGGGCCATGCTGGAGGTCTACATCGTCAGTCTGATGGTCGCCCTGTTCAAGCTCATTGACATCGCCGACGTGCGTCTGGGGGGCGGCCTGCTCAGCCTGGGAATCTTGATGCTGCTCAACATGACGCTGCTGATCCTCTTTGATCCTGCCCCCTATTGGGAGAAGATACCGCTACAAAACGCCTCGCAGGAGCCGGATCATGATCCCGACCAGCGCCCGTGAACTGGGGCTTTGCCGCTGCCACACCTGCGGCCTACTGGTGCGTTACCAGAGCGCCATGAGTTGCCCCCGCTGCCACAGCCCTTTGCAGATGCGGATCCCCCATTCGCTCGCCTGGTCATGGGGGCTGCTGGCGCTCGCCAGCTTCATGTTGCTGCCCGCGAATCTGCTGCCCATCACCCACTTCTACAACAAGGGATTACTGCAGTCCGATACCATTTTCAGCGGTATCATTGCGCTCTATCGCAGCAAGATGTCGGGCATCGCTACCATAGTGCTGACTGCGAGCATCATAGTCCCCATCGGCAAGATACTGGGGCTGGGCTGGATCTGCTGGCAGTTGCAACGCAGCAAACCGGTGCGGCGCAAGCGTCAGCTCATCATGTATCGCATCATCGATTTCATCGGTCGCTGGTCCATGCTGGATCTGTTCGTGATCTCGCTGATGGTGGCTCTGGTGGACCGCGGGGTCTTGCTCAACGTACGGGCCGGGCCTGGGGCAACCGCCTTTGCCGGCGTGGTGATCCTCACCATGATGTCGGCCCGGATGCTAGATACCCGTCTGTTATGGGACAAGGCGGCCCGTTAATGCATTTTTTCTGTATCGGATGTGCTGTGCATCACAGCCAACTTAAGGAGTCGGTATGATCGGGGCTGAACCCGTCATTGAGAAACGTCGCTGGTTATCTCCAGTCTGGCTGTTGCCCTTCATCGCCCTCTTGCTGGCAGGGGGGTTCATCTACCAGCAGTGGACAACCAGTGGTCAGCTCATTCGCATCAACTTTGCCCAGGGTAACGGCATCTTGCCGGGCAAGACCCAATTGCGTTATCAGGGGGTGGCCATCGGGGTGGTTCAGGAACTGGAGCTGGCTCAGGACGGTCGCAAGATAGCCGTGCTCGCCAAGGTCGACAGCCGTGCCCGCCCGCTCATTCGCAAGGGGTCTGACTTCTGGCTGGTAAGCCCCAAGGCCTCCCTCACCGAGATCTCCGGTTTAGATACCCTGGTCTCCGGCAACTACATCAACCTGCAACCTGGCCGTGACAACAACCCGCTGGAGGATGAGTTCGATGCTCTGGACGGCCCTCCCCCCGGCTATCAGGCCCAGGGGCGGACCCTGCACCTGACCGCCGATTCGCTGGGCTCGGTCGGCATCGGAGCCAGGATCTACTTCCGCGGGATCGAGGTCGGCAGTGTCATCAATACCCGCCTGGGAGAGGACAACCAGAATGTGATCCTGGATCTGGTGATAGAGCCGCGCTTCGAGCACCTGGTCAAGGTGGATACCCGTTTCTGGAACATCAGCGGCATCAAGGGCTCCTTCAGCCTGGCTGGCGTCAGCGTGGAGGCAGGTAGCCTCACCTCCATCCTGAGCGGCGGCATTGCGTTCGACTCCCCCAAAGCGTCGCCTGTCGCGCAAAAGGGGCTCAATTTCACCCTTTATAAAGGGCTGGCAGAGGCGGCCCGGGGCGAGCGCATCACCATCCAGGCGGGCTCTCTGCCCGTCAAGGATGGCATGCCCATCCTCTATGAAGGGATCGAGATTGGCAGGATTGATCCCATTCGCCTGACCGAGCAGGGCCGGGTCGTCACGGCGCTGATCAACCCCGAGCAGGCATTTCGCATGACCGGCAAGAGCCGCCTGGTCTGGGAGACGGTCTCCCTCTCCCCCACAGGGGTTAAGCACGCGGATCGCCTGCTGACCGGACCGGCCATCCGTCTCGACTATGTGGCGGGCGAGCAGGTCAAGACCATGGCGCTGGAGAGCCAGGCCCAGATCAGCGGGATCAAGCTCACCCTGCAGGCGGACGATCTCGCCGGGTTGAACGAGAGTGCACCGCTCTGGTTCAAGGGGTTGCAGATAGGCCAGCTGGGGGCGCTGACCCTGGATACCAGCGGCAATGCCAGCGTCAGCCTGGTGGTGAATGAGCGCTATCAACATCTGCTGAAACGGGCCCGTTTCTATCGCGCATCCCCTTTGCAGGTCCAGGCCGATCTGAGCGGCGTCAAGGTGGAGACCAGCCCGGCAAGTGCCTGGCTGGCGGGTGGGATCAAGCTGGTCCAGGCTGCCGGGGGGGATCGTATCGACCGCCTCTATCCGAGCGAGGAACTGGCCCTGCTCGGTAGTCGCAACGCCCAACCCGAGCGCTGGACACTGCACGCCGAGCAAGCAGACGGGATTGGCGTGGGTTCCCCCGTCCTCTATCTGGGGTTGGAGGCGGGCAAGGTCAAGGCGTTGAAAGCCGAGGAACGCGGGGTGGCCATCACCCTGGAGATCGACGCCGTCTATGCGCCCCTGCTCAGGCAGCAGCCCCAGTTCTGGAAGAAGGCGGCCATCGAGGGCAAGATCCGGCTCGACGGCGTGCAGGTCAAGATGGGAAACCTCGCCACCCTGCTGCGGGGTGCCATCGAGTTTGACCTGCTCGGCACCGGCCGCAGCAGCCATCAGCTGTTTGACAGCAAGGCGCAGGCCAGTACCCAGGTCCGCACCCTCACCCTGACCGCCGACAGCAACCCCGGACTCGGAGTGGGCAGCCCCATCCGTTATCGCGGTGTGGACATCGGCAAGGTGGAGCAGGTTGAGCTGGATCCCACCTTGGGCCAGGTGCGTTTCAAGGCCGAGCTGGATGGGCAGTATGCCGCCCGCTTCCTGCAGAGCGGAGCACGCTACACCCTGGTGCAGGCCAAGCTTGGGCTGGGGGGCGTCTCCCATCTGGACACCCTGATCAAGGGCGCCTTCGTGGAGGCAAGCCCGGGCCAGGGCGCGGGCAAGGAGCACTTCCCCTTGAGTCTGAGCGCCCCCATCGGATTGGCCCTGACCCTCAAGAGCCCCTCCGTGAACGGCATCAGCGTCGGCAGCCCCCTGCTGTTTCGCAAGATGGTGGTGGGTAGCGTCAGCGGTGTGGCGCTGGCCCGTGATGGCAGCGAGGTGCTGTTCGAGGTGAACGTCGACAGGAATTACGCTCACCTGGTGCGCGCCAACAGCCGCTTCTGGAACGTGTCCGGAGTCAAGGCCGACATCGGCCTGACCGGCGGCACCATAGAGGTGGAAACAGTGCAGAGCCTGCTGGCCGGCGGCATCGCCTTCAACACCCCGGAGCGGGAGATGGGGCCGACCGTCAAGGCCGGCCACAGCTACCCGCTTCATGGCAAGGCGGAGAAGGAGTGGCTGGAGTGGAGCCCCCGCATCCAGCCCTGATGCTCCCCTGACCCTTTGACCCAAGCCCGGCCCAGTGCCGGGCTTGTTCGTTTTACCCATCGCCCATTCAGAATATTCCGACCCCTGTGGTACTATGTCGCCCCTCTTTTGGGTCAGCGAGACTGCACTGTGCACGACAATACCTACCTTCCCGAACACTTCCTGCGTCATATCGCGGACATCATGCCGACCCACCTCTCCATGGATGCGTTCGTGGCGAGCTGTCGGCGGCCGCTGCGGCGCAGCATCCGGGTCAACACCCTCAAGATCTCCGTGCCCGACTTCGTGACACGCATGGCGTCACTGGGCTGGCAGCTGGATCCCGTGCCCTGGTGCGAAACCGGCTTCTGGCTGACCCGGGCCGACGAGAGCGTGCCCCTTGGCAACACTGCCGAGCACCTGTGCGGCCTCTTCTACATCCAGGAGGCGAGCTCCATGCTGCCGGTGACGGCGCTCTTTGCCAGCGAGCGGATAAAGCACGATGGCATGCTGCTGGATGCGGCGGCGGCGCCCGGCTCAAAGACCACCCAGGTAGCGGCCCTGATGAACAACCAGGGCATGCTGGTTGCCAATGAGTTTTCCAGCAGCCGGCTCAAGGTGCTGAGCGCCAATATCCAGCGCTGTGGCGTGACCAATGTGGCCATGACCCATTTCGATGCCAAGGTGTTTGGTCAGTGGTTGCCGGAAACCTTCGATGCCATCCTGCTCGATGCCCCCTGCTCGGGGGAAGGCACGGTGCGCAAGGATGAAGATGCCCTGCGCAACTGGAGTCTCGAGAGCATCGAGGAGATTGCCGCTGTGCAGCAAGGGCTGCTGGAGAGCGCCTTCCACGCCCTCAAACCCGGTGGCGTGCTGGTCTACTCTACCTGCACCCTGAGCCTGCAGGAGAACCAGGCGGTCTGTCAGTCGCTACAAGACAAGTTCGGCGACGCCCTGAGCGTCGACTCCCTGGCCTCTTTCTTCCCCGGTGCCGGGCAAGCCTGCACCCCCGAGGGTTACCTGCATGTCTGGCCCCAGATCTTCGACAGCGAGGGCTTCTTCGTCGCCAGGATCAGCAAGCACCACTCAGTGCCCAACACCATGTTCAAGCCGGGCAAGCTCGGCAAGTTCCCCTTCTCCCCTCTGCCGGCGAAAGAGGCCGAGCCCATGTTGCAGGAGATAGAAGCGAGCTTCGGGGTCGCTGCGCGGGGTCAGCTGTTTGGTCGCAATGACGAGATCTGGCTCTTCCCTCACGCCTTTGAGCAGGTGCAGGGCAAGCTGCGCTTCGATCGCATCGGCATCAAGCTGGCAGAAACCTTCAAGAAGGGTTATCGCCTCACCCACGAATGGGCACTGGCCTACGGCAGTCTGGCCACCCGGGGGTGTGTCGAGCTGGATGCTGCCAACGGGCGTGAATTCATGATGGGACGGGATGTCTGGCCCGAGCTGGCCCCGGGAACGGGGGAAGTGATCGTCCGTTATCAAGGTCACCCGCTTGGTATGGGGAAATGGGTCGGGAGCCGCATCAAGAATGCCCTGCCCCGTGAGCTGGTGCGGGACAACAACTTGTTCAATGAGTGAGATGCCGGCGGCCATTTCAAGGACTGACACCTGTTCGAGTCTGGAAAACCCACACTCTGGTTGAACTTTTAGTCACTTCTTGAAATGCCTCGCACCTTGTCTAAGCTTAAGGCAATCCGCATATCAATTAGCGCACGGCTCTGCAAGGAGCCAATTCCCCTATGCCAGGTACAAGGAATTCGTACCTGGCTTTTTTTATTCGCTGATCTCCGCGAGTGCTTTCTCCGATCGCCACTGGGGCACCAGCTCGTGCTGGTAAAGCAGATCGATCGCCTGCTCGATGAGGGAGGCCTGATTGTCCTCCAGGTGCAGACCGAGTTCTTGCAACCGCTGGGCATGGCGATTGCTGATCCAGCATTGCAGCCTGCTGTGGGTTTCCTGCTTGCGTTTCACGTGTTGGCGTTGCCGCTCGGCATTGTCTTGCGCCACATTCATCTTCATTTCCTGGCTCATGTGACCTTGCTAACTAAGAGTTCCTGGTTTGTTATCTCTCATTCTATTCGGCAGGATGAGACTCTCCCTTGCCAGGGGTGAGAGCCGCCGTCTGTGCCCGGCTCTTTTCCCTTCACCGGCACTGCGTCGGAGTGCGATAAATATATCATCAAATCAATCGGATGGTATTTAACATAAAAAATACCTAGACGCGGTTATTTTACAGTAAGCCAGCGAGGGCATGATCGGAGAACTTGTGCGCATCGTCGAAATACTCCTGCAGGGTACGCATGTCCTTGTGCCGTGTCACCTCGATGATCTTGTTCATGGGCTTGCCCGCGGTCACCGCCGAGGTGATGAAGCCTCGGCGCAGGCTGTGGCCACTGACATAGAGATCGTCGATGACCTGGCCGGTTCGCCGCTTGATCATCAGGTTGATGCCTTGCGGGCCCAGGGGATCTGCGGTGAGCTGCCCCCAGCGGGTCATGCGGCGAAACAGCGGACCCTGGCTTATGCGGCTCGCTTTCAACCAGCGGCCAAGAGCGGTTACCGGGCAATAGTGCTTGCCGGGGATGAGCGCGATTTCGGTTTCATGGAGTTGATGCTTGCTCGGCTTGAGCCGTAGCCGGATCCCCTGCCCCACGAAGTCGAGATCGCTCACCTCGATACGAGCTGCTTCTGAGCGGCGCAGGGCGCCGCTGAACATCAAAAGCAGCAGGGTGTGGTCCCGCAGCCCCGCCAGGGTGGAAGTGTCTATCTCGTCGAGCACCTGGGTCAGGGGTTGCAGAGTCAGGGCTCCCGTCTTGCGTTTGCGGTTATCCCCGAGGCGCACTATGCCCCGCATCATCTCCTTTATTTCCGCATGCTCGGTCGGCATGGGATGAATGCCCTTCTGCTTGAAGGCATAGCGGATACCGGCGAGCCGCCGCACCAGGGTGGCCGGTTTTCGAGGCTCCCCGTTGCGCAGCTCCCCCTTCCCCTCCTCTTTATCCAGCCATACCCAGTCGGCCAATATGCCGTCAGCCTGATCCGCCAGAAAGTTCATGATGTCGTGATGGCTGGTTTGCAGCGGATCAAGTCCATGCAACTGGCACCAGAATACGAAGATACGGGTGTCTGCCTGATAGGCATTGAGGGTGGAATCCGCTTTTGCGCTGCGCAGGAAACGCCGCGCCCGGCTATTGAGTGCAGGATCGAATACCGCCTGCAGTGACTGATGAACAGGTGGTGAAATGGTTGGATAGGTCACGTAAGTCTATGATTCGATATGGAGTTTAGGAGGATCTTACAGGATCTTTCCGATCCATCAAGTATCGATAATGAATATTATCGATACTTAAAAAGTATTGATTCAATGCCTCCAACCTCACGGAGATAATAAACTGGCTTACTCTATATCCGGAGAAAACGTTATCCAGAAGATGGGTCCGTGTCGGATACGGAGTGAGAGATAACGAGGCGGGTGGTTGATATTGCCGTGGGCAATCAGGCTGATGATTTTAAATAAAGAGCCCCGTCTGTCGGGGCTCCTTGGGGTTATTTTTTCGCCAGCTTGAATAGCTCAAAGAAATTGTGGCTGGTGGCCTCTGCCAATTCGGCAAGCGATATCTGCCGTAGATCGGCAATAAATTGCGCGACGTCTCGTACGAAGGCAGGCTCGTTCTCCCTCCCCCGGTGAGGAACAGGGGCAAGATAAGGAGAGTCCGTCTCTATCAGCAATCGCTCCAGTGGCAATGCCTTGACCACGGCCTGCAGTGCCGAGGCATTCTTGAAGGTGGCTATCCCCGAGATGGAGATGTAAAAGCCCATCTCCATGGCGGCCTCGGCCATCTCTAGCGATTCGGTGAAACAGTGCAGCACGCCTCCCACCTGATCGGCTCCCTCTTCGCGCATGATCTGCAGGGTGTCTTGCTGGGCATCCCGGGTATGGATGATGAGGGGCTTGTTCAATGCCCGGGCTACCCGGATATGTTCCCGGAAGGATGCCTGCTGCACATCCTTGTTTTCCGGCGAATAGAAGTAGTCGAGCCCGGTTTCGCCTATGGCCACCACGCGAGGGTCGGCGGCCTGGGTCAACAGCAAGGCGGCATCCACCCCGGGATCCTGATTGAGCGGATGGACGCCACAGGAGGCAAACACCTGGGGATAAGGGGCGATCGCCGCCAGCATGGTCGGGAACTGCGCCTGGGTCACGCTGACACAGAGAAAATATCCCACATCCAGTTTCGCGGCCTTGGCCAAGACATCGGCCATGTCGGTCTGCTTGCTGCCGTAGCTGAGACGGTCGAGATGGCAATGGGAATCAACGAGTAACATAGACAACCTTGTATCTTGTCATAACCAGCGATTGAGCCAGTTCATCAGATGGATGGTGGGATTGGAGAGCTGACCCGGCTGGCAGGCGGCTTTCAGGGCGACGAGCTGCTGCTCCGCCTCCAGTAATCTTTCGCTGGAGTGGCGCTTGGCCAGCTGCTCGCTGAGGGCGGCCAGATCCGGCATCGCCAGCTGGTGGTGGCCACAGCCCGCCTGGGTCTTGAGGGCATCGCACAGGAAGAGTTGCAACCAGTGCAATCTGATCTGGCTCTCCTCCGCCAGCTGGGAGCAGACACTCGCCGCCCTGGTCGGCGTCTGCGACAGGGAGACGAAGCTCTCGAGCAGCGTCCGTCTGGCTCCATCCTGCTGCTCTTCGAGGTAACTGAGTACCCGAAGCGGCGCCCCCTGACAGATCCGCACCTGGGCCTGGGTGGCCTGATGGCCCTGTTCACTCAGCCAGCGCAGGGTCTCCCCCTCCGTCGGCAGCTGACAGACATGCTTGTGACAACGGCTGAGGATGGTGGGCAGCAGGCGAGAAACCTGAGATGCGATCAGCAACAGCAGACTGTCGCCGGCCGGCTCTTCCAGGGTTTTCAGCAGGGCGTTGGCGGCGGACTCCGTCATCCGCTCCGCGTCCGGAATGATCACCACCTTGCCGCGCCCCAGTTGGGAGGTGCTCTGCAGGCGGCCGCAGATCTCGCGAATCGCCTCGACCCCTATGCTCTTGCTATCGGCGCTAATAGTGCCGAGATCCGGATGATGACCCTTGTCGAGCAACTGGCAGGCGTGGCAGTGACCGCAGGGTTCACCGCGATCCGGCTGCTGGCAGAGGTGCAGGTGCGCCAATCGTTCCGCAAGCTGCTCCTTGCCAAGGCCGGGATCCCCGAGCAGCAGCCAGGCGTGGCCCAGGCGACCGGCCTGGGCGGTCTGGCTCAGGGCCTGCCAGTCCGGGATCAGCCAGGGATACATGGGAACTCATCTTTCAGGTTGTCGGCCAGTGCAGCCTCGATGGCGGCCTTGACCCGATCCGGCGTCTGACTCGCATCGATCACCAGGATGGTGTCATCCCTGGCCGCGAGTTCCAGGTAGCGGGCGCGGGTGCGCTCAAAGAAACTGAGTTGCTCCAGCTCAATCCTGTCGAGCTCACCGCGATGGCGTGCTCGTTGCAGACCGAGGGCGGGATCGATATCGAGGTAGAGGGTCAAATCCGGCTTGAAGTCACCGAGTACCGCCTGCTTGATGGCGCCAATGAGCTGGGCATTTATGCCGCGACCGCCCCCCTGATAGGCCTGGGAGGAGAGATCGTGACGATCACCGACCACCCAGATGCCCTCGGCCAGCGCCGGCTTGATCCGGGTCTCCACGAGCTGCACCCGGGAGGCATACATCAGCAGCAATTCGGCCTCGACGGTGAGGCGCTCGTCGTGCACCTCCTTGACGATGGCGCGCATCCGCTCCGCCAGGGGGGTGCCACCCGGTTCACGGGTGCACTCAATCCTGTCGATGCCATGGGCATGCAGGTAGTCGGTCACATAGCGCACCGCGGAGCTCTTCCCTGCCCCTTCCAGTCCTTCAATCACGATAAATTTAGACATTAGGGTTTCTTCAATATGTATTCGCGGACCGCCCGATTGTGTTCATCGAGGGTCTTGGAGAAATAGTGGGCCCCGCCCCCCTTGGCGACGAAATAGAGATAGTCGGTCGACTTGGGGTTGAGCGCCGCCTCGATGGAAGCCTTGCCCGGCATGGCGATGGGGGTCGGCGGCAAGCCATCGATGACATAGGTGTTGTAGGGGTTCACATCGGTGAGATCGCTGCGGCGAATATTGCCATCGTACCTGTCCTTCACCCCGTAGATGACGGTGGGATCGGTCTGCAGCTTCATGCCAAGGCGCAACCGATTGACGAACACGGAAGCGATCTGCGCCCGCTCGTCCGGTTGGCCCGTCTCCTTTTCGATGATGGAGGCCATGATGAGCGCCTCATAGGGCGTCTTGTAGGGCAGATTGGCCTGCCGCTTCTCCCAGTTCTCCTGCAGGAAGGTCTTCATGTCCTGATAGGCACGGCGCAGGATGGAGATGTCGCTGGCATGGGTGGTGTAGGCGTAGGTTTCCGGCAGGAACCAGCCCTCCAGCTTGCCATTCTCGATGCCAAGCTCCTGCGCCAGCTCAGTCTCGCTCTGCTCCACGGTCAGCCGCTCCAGGTAAGGGGCGCTCGAGAGCTGTTTCAACCAGTCCTCGAAACGGGAACCTTCGACAAAGGTCAGGCTGAAATGAAATTCCTTGCCGGAAGCAAACAGGGAGAGAGTCTCCTTGAGCGGGGCCCCTTCCTTGATCTCATAGGTACCAGACTTGATGGCGACCAGTTCGGGGTGGCCACGCAGCCAGAGCCGCACCGCCCAGGGGCTGGTTTCCCCCTCCCCCAGTTCGGCAATCAGGCGCGCCGCATGGGCGCCTTTTTCGACGGTAAAGAGGCGCGTCGGCCCCTTGTTGGTGAGCGTCTCCACCTCTTGCCATTTGTAATATACATAACCCCCGGCGACGGCAACGGTCAGGGCTGCCCCCGCGAGCAGGGTGTAGAGCCAATTAAACTTCAATGACCAAACGCTCCTGTAAACGGCGGATCAATACCGGGCTGGGATAGTGCATATCCCCAATGCTGGTGACCGGCACTATGCCCATCAGGGTATTGGTCAACCAGACTTCTTCGGCCTGCCACAGTGACTCCAGCGGAGCCTCCACGACACGCAGTTCAATACCCATCTGTTTAAGCATCATCATCACGCGCTTGCGCATGATGCCATCGATCCCGGCGCGGGCGAGATCCGGTGTGAACACCGTCTTGCCACGGCGCCAAAACAGATTTGCACTGACCCCTTCTACCAGAAATCCACGGCTGTTCAAGACTATACCTTCGACTCCGCTCCGCGCGGCAAGTTCGCTTTTGAGCAGAACTTGTTCCAGACGACCCAGGGTCTTGAGCCCTGCCAGCATGGGAGCATCACCAAGCTGCTGCTGACAGACCAGGGCCGCGATGCCGTTTTGCTGCCAGTCAAGATAGTGGGCCGGGTATGGCGCCAGGGAGACAATGCGGGTAGGCGTATTGCATCCCGCGCCGTCATAGCCCCGTCCCCCACTGCCACGGGTCAGCACTATCTTGGCGACAGCCTGCGTCTGCCCTGCTGCCACTTGCGCCACTTCGGCGGCCAGGCTATCCCAGGGAAGCTCAGCAAACCCCAGTCTGGCGCAGGCATGCTGCAACCTGGCGAGGTGTGCCGGCCACCAGATCACCTGCCCCTGTTTCACCAACATGGTAGTGAAATGGCCGTCCCCGTATGTCAGCCCTCGATCCCGGGCGGACACTGCTTCTGTCGGTATTCCATTAATCAGCAAGGGGATCCCTCCGATAAAAAAGGCCCGATACAGTCGTATCGGGCCTTATCATTTCGCCCAAAGCGAATTATACGCGTTTGAAGATCAGGGAGCCATTGGTGCCGCCGAAACCAAACGAATTGGAGAGGGCATATTCAAACTGGCCGGGTTTGGCCACATGGGGCACCAGGTCCAGATCGCACTCCTCATCCGGGTTGTCCAGATTGATGGTGGGCGGTGCCACCTGATCACGCAGGGCCAACACAGTGATGATCGCCTCGATGGCCCCCGCCGCCCCCAGCAGGTGGCCGGTCATGGACTTGGTGGAGCTGATCATCAGGGACTTGGCATGATCGCCAAACACCTCTTTCATGCCACGCAGTTCGGCCACATCACCCAGCGGGGTGGAGGTACCGTGGGCATTGATGTAACCGATCGCCTCCGGCGCTATGCCGGCATCCTTGATGGCATTCTTCATGGCGCGAGCGCCACCGTTGCCATCAGCGGGCGGTGCCGTCATGTGATAGGCGTCGCCACTCATGCCAAAGCCAACAAGCTCGGCATAGATCTTGGCGCCGCGGGCCCTGGCGTGTTCGTACTCTTCCAGTACCAGCACACCGGCGCCATCACCCAGCACGAAACCATCGCGATCCTTGTCCCACGGGCGGCTTGCCTTTTGCGGCTCGTCGTTGCGGGTAGAGAGCGCCTTGGCCGCCGCGAAACCACCCATCCCCATCGGGGTGGAGGCTTTCTCGGTACCACCGGCCACCATCACGTCCGCATCGCCGTAGGCGATCATGCGGCCGGCCATGCCGATGGCATGGGTACCCGTGGTACAGGCGGTGGTCACGGCTATGTTGGGGCCTTGCAGTCCCTTCATGATGGAAAGATGACCGGACACCATATTGATGATGGTGGACGGTACGAAGAAGGGGCTCAGCTTGCGCGGGCCACCGTTGATCAGGCTGCTGTGGTTCTGTTCGATCAGACCCAGACCACCGATGCCGGAACCTATGGCAACGCCAACCCGCTCTGCGTTCTCTTCGTTGATCACCAGACCCGAGTCATCCAGTGCCTGGATCCCCGCCGCCACGCCGTACTGGATGAAGGGATCCATCTTGCGGGCTTCTTTGCGGTTGATACCGTACTGTTCGGGATCAAACTCTTTGACCTGGCCTGCGAAACGGGTCGCAAACTCGCTGGCATCAAAGTGTTCGATGGGAGAAATGCCGCTCTGCCCGTTGAGCAGGGCTTGCCAGCTGGATTCGGCAGTGTTGCCCACCGGGGAAAGCATCCCCAGGCCGGTCACCACGACTCTGCGTTTTGACACTGAGCTAGTCTCCGAAAGCTATTTTGAAAAGGGTAAACATAAAAGAAGCGGCCCTTGGGCCGCTTCTTTCAGAACAGGAACTTATTCCTGATTAGCGGTGATGTAATCGATAGCCGCTTGAACAGTGGTGATCTTCTCGGCTTCTTCATCAGGAATTTCGGTATCGAATTCTTCTTCCAGCGCCATTACCAGTTCAACGGTATCCAAAGAGTCAGCGCCCAGGTCGTCGACGAAGGAGGCAGCGTTTTTAACGTCTTCCTCTTTAACACCCAGTTGTTCGATGATGATTTTCTTTACGCGTTCTTCGATGTTGCTCATGACCTGAATTTTCCTTTAAAAATACGCTATTGCGTCTGGTTGGGGTAGTTTATTCAATTGACGTGAGTTTGCAAGTAGCTTGCCGCTGGTCAAACCACGAAATTCGCCAAACTTCGGCGTACTATCGCAAATTTGAACAGATCTCACGACAAATTGATTACACCATGTACATCCCGCCATTAACATGCAGGGTTTCGCCAGTGATATAGGCGGCGTCATCAGATGCCAAGAATACCACAGCTGCGGCAATTTCTTTTGGATCGCCCAAACGGGCGGCAGGCACCTGATTCATGATGCCGGCACGTTGATCGTCATTCAGGGCACGGGTCATGTCGGTCTCGATGAAACCGGGCGCAACCGCATTCACTGTGATACCACGGGACGCCACTTCCCGTGCCAACGATTTGGTAAAGCCAACCAGGCCTGCCTTGGCGGCGGCATAGTTGACCTGGCCCGCATTGCCCATGGTACCAACCACGGAGCCAATGCTGATGATGCGACCGTGACGCTTCTTCATCATGGCACGCAATACCGGCTTGCTCAGACGGTACAGTGAGGTGAGATTGGTGTCGATGATTTCATTCCATTCATCATCTTTCATGCGCATCAACAGGTTGTCGCGGGTGATGCCGGCATTGTTGATCAGGATGTCGATGTCGCCAAAACGTGCCTTGATGGCCGCAAAGACAGTTTCGATGGATTCCGGACTGGTCACGTTCAGTGCCATGCCGCAACCCTGCTCACCTAGATAGGCGCTGATCGCCGCTGCGCCGCTCTCGCTGGTTGCAGTGCCGACGACTTTCGCGCCACGGGCCGCAAATGTTTCGGCAATCGCCCGGCCGATGCCACGACTGGCACCGGTCACCAACACAACCTTATCGGTAAAACTCATGATCTGCTCCTGTTTACTTGGACTGGGCCAGCGCCAGCTCGAAAGAGGCGGCATCGTTGGCGTGAATACCTTCCACGCGCTTGTCGATGCGCTTGGCCAGCCCGGTCAATACCTTGCCCGGCCCCATCTCGATCTCGAGGGTGACACCCTCATTGGCCATCCGCTCCACCGTCTCGGACCAACGGACCGGACTGAACAGCTGACGCACCAGGGCCTGCTTGATGGCGGCCGGATCCTGTTCACAGGATACGTCGACATTATTGATGACTGCGATGGTTGGAACCTTGATCTCGATCCCGTCCAGCGCAGCCGCCAGTTTTTCTGCCGCCGGTTTCATCAGGGCACAGTGGGAGGGTACGGAGACCGGCAACGGCAGCGCACGCTTGGCGCCAGACTCTTTCATCAAGACGTTGGCGCGCTCAACCGCTTCCTTGTGACCGGCGATCACCACCTGGCCCGGAGAGTTGAAGTTGACCGGGGACACTACCTGACCTTGCGCCGCTTTTTCGCAGTTGGCGGCGATGGCCTCATTGTCCAAACCTATGATGGCGGCCATGGCGCCTGTCCCTTCCGGTACCGCTTCCTGCATGGCCAGACCACGCAGTTCAACCAGTTTGACCGCGTCGCCAAAGGCCAAAGCACCGCTGCACACCAGGGCGGAATATTCCCCCAGG
This sequence comes from Aeromonas media, assembly GCF_020423125.1. NCBI lineage: Bacteria > Pseudomonadati > Pseudomonadota > Gammaproteobacteria > Aeromonadales > Aeromonadaceae > Aeromonas > Aeromonas media. The sequence goes on along the minus strand of NZ_CP075564.1, from coordinate 2,180,271 downwards.
CTGTGACCGGTCATGACGGCGGGGGTTGCCCCACCCTGCTGTTGCCACAGACGCCACAGAGCGACGGAGGCGGTCAGCAGCGCTGGCTGGGTACGCCAGGTCTTGTTCAGATCTTCAACCGGACCATCCATGACCAGAGCGAACAGGTCATAACCCAGCACCTGGCTCGCCTCGGCGAAGGTTTCCTTGATCACGGCGTGTTGCTCGGCCAGCTCGGCCAGCATGCCGACGGTTTGGGAGCCTTGTCCCGGGAAGGCAATGGCAAATTGGGTCATCATTGATTCCTTTAAGGTAAGACGAAAACGAAATCGGTCGCGGGATGGTGCAGGGCCCCCTCCCGCTGAAGATCAGAGGCGAACCAGCGCTGAGCCCCAGGCAAAACCACCGCCGAAGGCCTCCAGCAGCACCAGCTGACCCGGTTTGATCCGGCCGTCACGTACCCCTTCATCGAAGGCGATGGGCACGGAGGCGGCGGAGGTGTTGCCGTGGCGATCCAGGGTCAGGATCACCTTGTCGAGCCCCATGCCTAGTTTCTTGGCGGTGGCGTTGATGATACGGAAGTTGGCTTGATGCGGGACCAGCCAGTCCAGCTCGCTCGGATCGATATTGGCGGCAGCCAGGGTCTCGGTCACGATCTCGCTCAGGCGCGTCACCGCGACCTTGAAGACATCGTTGCCCTTCATGTACATGTAGGCTTCGAGCTCGGCACCCGGCATGCCACGGCGAGGCTGCGGCAACTTGAGCAGTTCGCCATAACGGCCGTCGGCATGCAGGTGGGTAGACAGTATCCCGGGTGTCTCGCTCGCGCCGATCACCACGGCCCCGGCTCCATCCCCGAACAGAATGATGGTGCCCCGGTCTTCCGGATCGCACATGCGGGAGAGCACGTCGGCACCGACCACCAGGACGTGGCGAGCGGCGCCGGACTTGACGAACTGATCGGCAATGGAGAGCGCATAGGTGAAACCGGCGCAGGCCGCCGCCACGTCAAAGGCCGGGATCCCCGGTACCTCGAGCAGCCCCTGCAGTTCGCAGGCCGCGGCCGGGAAGGCGTTCTCGGCGCTGGTGGTCGCCAACACTATCATGTCCAGATCGGCGGCGGTCAGGCCTGCGGCATCCAGCGCCCGCAAGGCCGCCTGATGAGACAGGGTCGCGACGCTCTCGTCGCTCCCGGCGATGCGGCGTTCACGGATCCCGGTACGTTCCACGATCCACTCGTCACTGGTTTCAACCATCTGCTCAAGATCGGCGTTGGTACGAACCGAACTCGGCAGATAACTGCCAGTACCCAGAATTTTGCTATGCATAGAGTTTTATAAATCCCTGTCGGAAAAGACAGATTCAAGGCGATCTGCAATTTGCAATGGAAGTTGGTGTTTGGCTTCTTGTGCGGCCAGCAGAATCGCATGACACAGAGCGCGGCGCTCGGCCCGCCCATGGCTTTTTACCACAATGCCGCGCAATCCTAACAGACTCGCGCCATTATACTGGTCGGGGTTCAGGTAAGAAAAACGCCGTTTGAACATAAATCCGGCGAGTCGACCAAGAAAACTGCGTTTTTTGCGAGGATATCCTGCCAGTTCGGCCATCATTCGCACCACGCCCTCGGCGGTCTTGAGCGCCACGTTGCCGACGAAGCCGTCACAGACGATGACGTCGCTGTCACCGCTGAAGATCCTGTCCCCCTCGATGAAACCGACAAAATTGAGCGCGGCGCACTGGCGCAACAACTCGGCACTGTGGCGTACCAGGTCATTGCCCTTGATCTCCTCCTCCCCCACGTTGAGCAGCGCCACCCGGGGGGATGCTATCCCCTCGACCTGCTCAGCCACGACGGAGCCCATCACCGCAAATTGCAGCAGGGTGTCGGCATCGCAGCTCACGTTCGCCCCCAGATCCAGCATTACTGTGCGTTTTCCGCTCAATGTCGGCAGCGCCTTGATGAGGGCGGGCCTGTCGACCCCAGGCAGGGATTTGAGCACGCATTTGGCCATGGCCATCAGGGCACCGGTATTGCCGGCACTGACGCAGGCATCGGCCTCACCGGCTTTCACCAGATTGAGCACAACCCGCATGGAGGAGTCTTTCAGGGTACGCAGCGCCACGATCGGCTTTTCGCCCATGCCAACCACTTGGGATGCATGTACGAGACGAACGCGGGGATGAGTCAGCAAGCCATGTTGCTGCAACAGAGGGGAGATCAGGTGTTGGTCACCGACCAGAACAAGATTTAGTTGAGGCAGAAGAGACAGTGCCTGCACGGCGGCAGGCACTGTTTCAGAGGGGCCAATATCTCCCCCCATTATGTCTAGCGCGACAGTTTGCGTAGACAAAGGCAATCCTTAAGCGATTACCTTTTTACCGCGGTAGAAACCATCGGCAGTCACGTGGTGACGACGATGAATTTCGCCACTGGTCTGATCAACAGTCAGGGCTGCAGTGGTCAGCGCATCGTGGGAACGACGCATGCCACGCTTGGCGCGGGTTTTACGGTTCTGTTGTACGGCCATGGTAGGCTAACTCCTAAAATTCACTTACGTTTGAGCTCTTCAAGAACTGCAAAGGGATTCGGCCGCTCATCAGCAGGTTCGATGTCACCCCAAGTCATTTCCATGTTTCCTCGCGGGCAGACATCCATGGGATGCATGGCCACCTGAGGCAACGAGAGGATGAGTTCATCCTCCAGGATTTGATGAAGATCTATCTCGCCGTTTTCGTCCAACTCAATGGGCTCATAAGCTTCCGGCAGCTCTTCCTCGTTTGTTCTCTCGAACAGCGGAGTGTAAATAAAACTAGCTTCACAAAGGTGCTCGAAAGCCTCTCCACAACGCTGGCAAACCAGGTCAACCTTGGCATGGGCAGTGCCTTTCATAACGGTCAACTTCTGGACATCTTTGCCAAACTGCAGAGTGACGTCCACATCACTTCGCAAGCCTTCGGTTGATGCTTCCAGTCTGGGCATCTGCGACTTTTCCACTATCCCGACATAATCGAGTAGCTTCAAGGCATTACGGACTGGATCAACCTTAACGGGCAACTTCACCTTTTGCATAGGGCGCGAATATTATAGGTCCAACAAGGGATAGTCAAAGGAAAAAGTCCTTACCGCCGATGATTTTACCTGCACAAGCCCCTGCATGCAGGAACTTGTGTTCATCGGTGGCCGATTATGCCATAAACCACGGGATCCCGCACAGGATCCTGTGCAGTCATCCCCCTTGGCCAGGATCTCGGGGTCAGTGAGCCTTTTATGCCGTTGCACATCCCTCCCCCATCCCGTGCCCCGCTCGCCAGGTACCCGGCTTGACCTCCATTTCCAGATTCAGGACGCGGCAGGACAGCCTCCACCGCCGAGCAGGTGTTGCCTAGGCGCGGCTCTGGGTTGGGCCTCCATCAACCGACGTATGGCCTGAAAGCTGCCCAGCGCCGCCTTGATGGCCATTGGATTGACCAGCCAGCCTGGCAAATGGCTGCCCGGGTTGGTATGGCTTTCGAGCCTGATCAGGGTGCTGCCATCGCGTTGTGGCAGCGCCTCCCAGCGACCGGCACTCTCCCGGATCCGGTACAGACCTGGGCGAGGCGCCAGGGCGTCCGGCTCGGCCCACACCTCCAGCACCAGCGCGCAGCCAGCCCGCAAGCTCAGATGGGAGCGTGTGATCAGTTCCCTGTCTTGCACCGGCCAAGGGGACGCCAAGCGGGTGTAAACCAGATCATCATCGGGGCCGGATTTTGCCAGCAACCGTACCTCGCGACTGGACGGCAACCACTCCCGATGGCGCGCGGTGTCTCGCAGCACGGTCAGCAACGCCATTGGATCTGCCTTGACCCGCATCTCCAGGCGCAAGGCCAGAAAGGGGGACGGAGGGCGCGCCTGGGTCCAGAGCTGTACCCCGCCCTCTCCCTTTCCTGGTTGCCACTCCTGCCCCCAGCTCGCGAGGGAGAGCAGCATCAGGGCCAGCACACCGAATCTTGTCATGTCGTACTCCTGCCTCATCAAGCGGTGTTATCGCCGTTCTCGGTCACCAGCATGCGTGTTGCGCTGGCGCTCGGGGTGGTTTGCGTGGACCTTCTGCCACAGTTAGAATCAACCAATTGATTTATAAATGGATATCATCAACATATGCACACGCCCTTGATCCTCGCCTCCACTTCCCGTTATCGCAAGGCGCTGCTGGAAAAACTCGGCCAGCCGTTCCTATGCGCCTCCCCCGAGGTCGATGAAACCCCGCTGCCCGGGGAGCCGGCCGAGGCACTGGTCAGCCGCCTGGCCCATGCCAAGGCGAGTGCCATCACCCGCCAACATGATCAGGGGTTGATCATCGGCTCGGATCAGGTGTGCGTCTGTGACGGCCGCATTCTCGGCAAACCGGGTACGGTGGATAACGCGGTGGCACAGCTGATGATGGCCCAAGGCAAGAGCGTCACCTTTTATACCGGCCTGTGTGTGCTGAATGCCGCAAATGGCCGGGTCGAGCAGCTCGTGGAGCTCTTCACCGTACATTTTCGCTCCCTGGATGAAGCGGCCTTGCGCCGTTACGTAAAGGCTGAGTTGCCCCTCGATTGTGCCGGCAGCTTCAAGTGTGAAGGCATGGGCATCATGTTGTTCAAGGGGCTAGAAGGGCGGGATCCCAACGCCCTGATCGGTCTACCCCTGATCGGCCTGATCGAGTTGCTGGCACGTCACGGCCTCAATCTGCCCTGAGCAGGAAACAGAAACAACAATGGGAGCCAAGGCTCCCATTGTTGTTTCTGTGTTCATCAACCCGGTGCGCACTCAGCCCAGCAGTTGCCTCAGCTCATCCATGGTATCGACGATGGCAACGGGATGATGTTCGGCCAACTTGGCACGATCATGAACACCCCAAGTGACGCCGATGCGTGGCATCTGCAACGCCTCAGCCATCGCCATGTCATGGATGGAGTCGCCAATCATCACCGCCTGGTGCGGCGCAAAACCCAGCTCATCCAGAATTTGCGTCAACATCAGGGGATCGGGTTTGGAGTTCGCTTCATCCGCACCACGGCTGGCGGCAAAGAGAGGACGCAAACCCGTTTCATCCAGCACACTGTCGAGGCCCCTTCGGGACTTGCCCGTGGCGATTGCGAGGCCAATGCCCTGTGCCTGCCAGCCAGAAAGCAACTCGCGAGCGCCGGCAAACAGCGGGCTGGGTGTATCGTCATGCAGATAATGGTGACGATAACGGGCGATCAGGGCCTGGACCCGCTCACTCCCCTCTGCCAGATTGAACAACTGGGGAATGCCGACCGCCAGGCTGAGCCCGATGATCTGATGGATGGACTGCGGCTCGGGCACTTCCTCACCGCAGTCGCGGGCGGCAACTTGCACACAGGAGACGATCCGCCCCACCGAATCCATCAGGGTGCCGTCCCAATCGAAAATGGCGAGTCGGACGCGCTCCATCAGCGCGCCAGCTTGTTCAGGAAGGCATCGAGCTCGGGAGCGAGCGGCGCCTCCACCTGCATCTCGCGATCATCGGCCGGATGGGTGAAGCTCAGTTTCCAGGCGTGCAAGAAGAGCCGCTTCAGCCCCAGGGTCCGCATCTTCTCATCAAACGCCGCCTCACCGTATTTGTCATCACAGGCGATGGGATGGCCGGCATGCTGGGTATGAACCCTGATCTGGTGGGTACGACCGGTGATCGGGCTGCACTCTACCAGGGTCGCTTCGGCAAATTGACGGGCAATGCGGAAGCGGGTTTCGGAGGGCTTGCCGTCACTGCTGACCCGAACCACTCGCTCGCCGGATTGCAGATCGTTCTTGCGCAGCGGCGCATTGACCACCTTGACGTGTGACTGCCACTGACCGCGCACCAACGCCAGGTACTGCTTGCGCATGGTCTTGACCCGCAACTGCTCATGGAGGCTGCGCAGGGCACTGCGCTTCTTGGCAACCAGCAGCACGCCGGAAGTGTCGCGATCGAGCCGATGCACCAGCTCCAGGAAGCGGGCTTCCGGGCGCAGGGCACGCAGCCCCTCGATGACGCCAAAGCTCAAGCCACTGCCGCCGTGCACCGCCATGCCGGACGGCTTGTTCAGCACTATCATGGCCTCGTCTTCAAACAGGATCTGGCTCTCCAGACGCTGGATGCTGCCGAGGTTGGCAGAGGGCAATTCGTTCTTCTCGGCCACGCGCACGGGAGGGACCCGCACCTCGTCACCGGCGCAGAGTTTGTATTCCGGTTTGATGCGTTTCTTGTTGACGCGCACCTCTCCTTTTCGAAGGATGCGATAGATCAGGCTCTTGGGGACGCCCTTTAACTGAGTCTTGAGAAAATTGTCGATGCGCTGCCCTTCATGCTCAGCTTCGATGGTGAGCAGCTGCACTTGTTGATGTATCTGTGTCATGGCGCGGATTTTAACACCGCCGGCAGCCCTTGGCTGCATGCTTTGTTAAAAAATGGCGTCTTGCTATAAAAGTGGTTTAAATGGGATAATAAACAAGGTTTTGTCATTGTGTTCAAGCCTTGTACTAAGTGGCCAAAAAGTATGCCACCCAATCCCGAAACACCGTGTATACAAGAACATGACGGTTCCCGGGTGCGAGGTACAACGCATGGAGAACGCAAACAGAACCGATTTAATTGTCTCCACACCGGTATCCTTAATTCATGCCTTCTCGAGAAGACTGAACCAGAGTGCCCTTAGTTTGCGCCTCATGCATACCCCAACCGGGAGGTTGCCCAAGCATGCTGAAGACCCGAGGCCGGCGCCGGCAGGATCCTGTGGAGGAATCAAAATGACAAAATAATGAGAACTCAATGAAAAGAATGCTAATCAACGCGACTCAGGAAGAGGAGTTGCGCGTAGCGCTGGTTGACGGACAACAGCTCTACGATTTGGATATTGAAAGTCCGGGACACGAGCAGAAAAAAGCGAACATTTACAAGGGTAAAATCACCCGCGTAGAACCCAGTCTTGAAGCTGCTTTTGTTGACTATGGCGCCGAGCGCCACGGTTTCCTGCCGTTAAAGGAAATCGCCCGCAATTACTTCCCCTCCGGTTACTCCTATCAGGGTCGTCCCAACATCAAAGAAGTGGTCCGCGAAGGCCAGGAAGTGATCGTCCAGATCGACAAGGAAGAGCGTGGCACCAAGGGTGCGGCCCTCACCACCTTCATCAGTCTGGCCGGCAGCTATCTGGTGCTGATGCCGAACAACCCCCGTGCTGGCGGTATTTCCCGTCGTATAGAGGGTGACGAGCGGACCGAGTTGAAAGAAGCCCTGAGCGGACTGACCGTGCCGGACGGCATGGGCCTCATCGTGCGTACCGCCGGTGTCGGCAAATCCCCGGAAGAGCTGGAATGGGACTTGAACGTTCTGCTCAACCACTGGGACTCCATCCACAAGGCGTCACAGGACCGTACCGCGCCAGTGCTCATCCACCAGGAGAGCAACGTGATCGTGCGTGCCATTCGTGACTATCTGCGTCGCGATGTCGGCGAGATCCTGATTGACAACCCGGTCATCTTTGAACGTGCCAAGTCGCACATCGAGCTGGTGCGCCCCGATTTCCTCAATCGCGTGAAGCTGTACAAGGGTGATGTCGCCCTGTTCAACCACTTCCAGATCGAGAGCCAAATCGAGTCTGCCTTCCAGCGTGAAGTGCGTCTGCCCTCCGGCGGCAGCATCGTCATCGATCCGACCGAAGCGCTGACCTCCATCGATATCAACTCCTCCCGCGCCACCAAGGGCGGCGATATCGAAGAGACGGCGCTGCAGACCAACCTGGAAGCGGCCGACGAAATTGCCCGTCAATTGCGTCTGCGTGACCTGGGTGGCCTGATCGTCATCGACTTCATCGACATGACGCCGGTTCGCCATCAACGCGAAGTGGAAAATCGTCTGCGTGAAGCGGTCCATCAGGACAGAGCCCGCATCCAGCTGGGCCGGATCTCCCGTTTCGGTTTGCTGGAAATGTCTCGCCAGCGTCTGCGTCCCTCCCTCAACGAATCCAGCAGCCACATCTGCCCCCGTTGCCAGGGTCAGGGTGTCATCCGTGACAACGAATCCCTCGCCCTGTCCATCCTGCGTCTCATCGAAGAAGAGGCCATGAAGGACAACACCGAGCAGGTTCACGGCCAAGTGCCGGTCGATGTCGCCGCCTATCTGCTCAACGAGAAACGCGCCGCCATCGCCAGCCTGGAACAGCGTAATGATGTTCGTGTTTACATCATTCCGAACCAGCATCTGGAAACCCCGCACTACGAAGTGACCCGCATCCGTCAGAACGAGATCCCGGAAGCGGCCAGCTACGAGCTGAAAACCGAGATTGCCAAGCCGGTCTACCAGCCCAAGCAGGCTCAGGTCATTGAGCGCGAGCAGCCGCTGCTGCAAGGCTTCGTCCAGGCACCTCAACCGGCCGTCTCTGTTGCCGCCCCTGCCCCCGTCACAGCACCGGCACCGGTCGCCGCCGAAGCGGGTCTGTTTGGCAAGTTGTTCAAGGCCATCTCCGGTCTGTTCGGCTCCGACACCGCCCAGGTTGAGGTGAAAGCACCCGCCGAGAAACCGGCCGCCCAACGGGAAGCGCGCAAGGATGAGGGTCACCGTCATCAGCGTGACGAAACCCGCAGCCGTGGCCAGCGTGGTCGTCGCGATGACAACCGCAGTAACCGCAACCCGGCCGACGCTGGCGAGAAGCGTGAAGGCGCTGCCAACCGCGAGGGAGGTGAGAGCCGCAACCGTCGTCCGCGTAAAGAGCGCGAGCCCCGTCAGGAGCGTGAAGCCCGTGGTGAAGTGCGCAGCGAACAGCGCATGGAACGTGAACCCCGTGGTGAAGTGCGTAGCGAACCGCGTATGGATCGCGAACCCCGTGAGCCCCGTCAGGAACGTGAACCCCGCGCCCCGCGCCCGGCTCGCGAACCCCGTGCACCTCGTGAACCCCGTGCCGAGGTCGTGGTTGAAGCGGTAGAAACCGTCGAGACTGCCGCCGTCAGCGCCGAACCGCGCCAGGAAAAAGAGCAGAAAGTGGCCGAGCGCCGCGAACGTCGCCAACTGCGCAAGCAGGTTCGGGGCGATGTCGCCGCCTCCGACACCCCTGTCCTGCCGGTAGACGAGCAGGCTCCTGATCTGGCCGAGACTGCGGCCGTGGTCGGTGAGCAAGAGGAGCAGACCGAAGGTCAGCGCCGCTCTCGCCGTACTCCGCGCAGCCAGCGGATCGAAGGCCAGCGTCGCAAACGCATCAACGAAGATGCCCGTGGCCAGCGTGATGATGAACCTCAGGCCGACGTGCAACTGACGACAGCCGCCCAGGCGGATGCTGCTCAGGTGAAGGTGGAAGAGCCCGCCGTGCCTGTCATCACCATCCCGAGTGCCGAAGCCGTTGCCGCCGCGCTGCAAGCCTCCTCCGCCCTGACCGAGCACGTGGTCGCTGAAGCCGTGGCCGAAGAGGCCCATGAGCAGGCGCAAGCGGCTGCGACCGAAGTCGCCGCCCCTGTGGTCGCCGAGGTGGTTGAAGCCCCCGTTGCAGTCGAAGCGGCTCCTGCCGCCATCGAGCCGGCCCCGGTAGCAATCGAAGCAGCTCCTGTCGCTGCCGAACCTGTGACCGAGGTGGTTGTCGAGGAGACTCAGGTCGTGGTCGAGGCCAGCATCGCTGACCAGGCTGTGGTAGAAGCCGCCCCCGTTGTGGTGGAGCCGGTTCCTGCCCCGCAAGCCGAGGAAGTAGTTCCTGCAGCCGAGCAGGTTGCCCCTGTGGTTGCACAGCCCGAGCCTGTTGTCGCCCCGCTAGTAACCAAGCCGGTTGCCAAAGGCGCTGGCGTACTGGCTCGTGCCCGCAAGGCTTCAGCCCCCATGGCAACGCCGGCAGCCGTGCCTGCCCCGGCCCCCCATGAGCCGGTTGAGCAGGCCCCGCTGGAGCGTAGCGAAGTCGTAAGCTCAGGCCGCCACGGTGGCAGCACAGCCGCCGTCAATGTAGCAACCAGCCCGGCGGGTCGTCCCTGATCCCCTAGCTTGTCTAGTCTGATAAAAGAGCCACACCTCGTGTGGCTCTTTTTTTGCCTGACAATTGGTCTGTGTCCTCAATCCCTTGCCCCCTTGCCCCCTTGCTCCTCTTCCTCTTTCAGGGAAGACAAACTCTGGTACCGGGGTTCTCTGCTCTGCACTCCCCTCCATCTCTTGCTTTGTCGCGACCAAGATGCCACGGACAATGCCATGGGGCGCCGCCCTAGCTCCTGTTATCCAGCCCTCTCGCTTTGTGGCAAGAGAGCCCGTCACAGGGCAAGTGCAAGTTTCCCCGCAACTCGACAAGGAATCATGGTCGGTCACACCGATGCCGAGCGGCGTGCGTCATGAGCGGATGCATTCAAGGAATGAAGGACGAGAGCCGAAGCCCTGATGAGAGGGTGAGACGATGGCTTAGCCCCCTAACAGACGAGATGGGCTGCGGTCAGCCCCTTCTGCTGACAAGAGGGGTAAATGAGGAAGAGGAAAGCTGGCGGGAAATTATCAGTAAATGAACACTCTTGTTTGATGGCATATGTGGCTTGTTTTGTCGGTTGCCGAGCATGGCGGCTAGCAGTGGCCGAATCGATCCCAGCCATGAAAAAAGGGCCCGCAGACCCTTTGTCATTGATGCAGTGTTTTAGCTATCAGCCACCAAACAGGTTGTTGCTGATCAGGAACAGCCCGCCGGAGAGCAGCATGGTGAGCGGCAGGGTCAGGACCCAGGCCAGCAAGATGGTCTTGATGGTCTGGCTCTGCAGGCCTGATTTGTTCGCCACCATGGTCCCCGCCACCGCAGAAGAGAGGATATGGGTGGTGGACACCGGCATGCCGGTCAAGCTGGCCACCCCGATGGAGGCAGCAGCCGTGATCTGGGCGGCGATGCCCTGGCTGTAGGTCATGCCGGAAGAGCCGATCTTCTCGCCCACTGTGTAGACGATACGGCGCCAGCCCACCATGGTGCCACAGCCCAGCGCCAAGGCGATGGAGACGATGACCCAGGTCGGCGCGTATTCGGCCGTAGCGGTCAGATCCTTGCGCCATTTGGCCAGATCGGTCAGCTCCTTGGCTGGCAGCGGCAGCTTGGAGACCTTGCGAGCGGTATCATCGATACAGAGCAGCAGACGGCGCACCTCGCGGCGATCGGTCAGACTCATCTCCTCGTAGGTACGCACCTGGCCCAGACGGTTGTCCAGGGTGGCCATGGCCTCGAGGGCCTCACCGGCCTCGCAGTGAGTCATCAACTCTTCCTGGGCATGGGCAGGCACACTGAAGTTCACAACAGTGGAGACCTGCTCCTGGTTGCGCTGGTAGATTTCCATGATGCGCTGGTTGGCATCTTGGGTGCGGTCCAGATCGTAGGAGCGGCTGCTCATGTCCAGTGCGAAGTAGGCGGGCGCCATGCAGATCAGCACCAGCATCACCAGACCAATACCCTTCTGACCATCGTTGGAGCCGTGCACGAAGCTCACCCCCATGGCGGAACAAATCAAGGTCACACGGGCCCAGAACGGCGGATGTTTCTTGCCATCCACCAGCAGTCGCTCTTCCGGGGTTTTGTGGATCTTGCTGCCAAGCCAGACTCGCTTCATGGCGAACAGCAGCAAGGCGGCGATGATGAAGCCCACGGTGGGAGAGATGATGAGGGAGAGCATGATGTCGATCGCTTTACCGACGTTGATGCCCTCTTTCAGAGGCTGATCACTGATCAGGGCATAGGCACCGCCTACCCCCAGAATGGAGCCGATCAGGGTGTGAGAGCTGGACGCCGGGATGCCGAAGTACCAGGTTCCCAGGTTCCAGACAATGGCCGAGAACAGCAGGGAGAACACCATGATCAGACCCTGGGTCGAATCCATGCCGAGCAGTAGATCGATGGGCAGCAGATGGACAATGGCATAGGCCACCCCCAATCCCCCCATCATGACCCCGGCAAAGTTGAACAGGCCGGAAGCCACTACCGCGGTGTGTGCGGGCATGGCCTTGGTATAGATAACCGTTGCTACCGCGTTGGCGGTATCGTGAAAGCCATTGATGAACTCATAGGCCAGCACAAAAAAAACGGCCAATACCAAACCGATTGACCACCACAAACCCAAACCACTAAACATTTCAAACATAAAAAACGAACCTGTTTATGAGTTGCGGCGGATTATGCCAGAAGGCTCGGTGTGCCATACCCGTTGTTGAAATATTTCAGTAAGAAAAAAAAAGGGCATTCCGTCAGAAAATGTCTTAGGCCCAGCAGGAATGGGGCTTGTCATGGATTAATTAAAGGCCGTCTACACCTTGTGGATAGGCGCCAATCAACACCAAACATCCATCATTGGGCCACCAAACCAGCGATTTTATACGCGTTTTACCATCACGGCAGCGCATGGGGCGCCGTACAGCACGTCCCCTTCCCTTCGCAGAAAAAGCAAGAGGGTGCCGAAGCCCCCTCTATATAAGCAGCATGAAGGCGGACATCAGTCCTGGTTGATGCGGCTGGCCACCGCCCCTTGCTGGCTCTTGTACTTGGCGTTTTCCCGCTTGTTGTAGGGACGGGCCGCGGCGCCGGAGAGCATCTCGAAGTTCAGGGCCCCTATCTTCATCTTGGGGCGCAGCGCCAACGGCAGTTTGCCGCCGTTGTAGAACTCCAGCACGATGCGACCGGACCAGCCCGGATCGATGCGGTGCGCGGTCACGTGGACCATCAAGCCGAGGCGTGCCAGGGAGGAGCGTCCGTCCAGCCAGCCGACGATGTCCGCAGGCAGGGTCACGGATTCGTAGGTCACCGCCAGCGCCAGTTGCCCCGGGTGCAGATAGAAGGCTTCGCCGTCCGGGATGTGGATCTCGTCGCTCATCACCCGATCGATGGCATCGGCCATCTCGGCACTGGTACCGCCGAGGTCGATATAAGGCGCGGCATGATCGCGAAACACGCGAAACTCGTTGCCGAGCAGCACATCGACGCTGACGCCACTGATCCGCTCAACACCGGGCCTCGGCTCAATGACGATCTTGCCTTCATCCAGATGGCGTTCGATATCGGTATCACAAAGACGCATTCGGCGACTCTCCTGACAAAAGTTTCATTTAAAAAAGCCGGGCATCACCCGGCTTGTTTCATATCAACCAATCAACATGTGGCGGATACGCGCCTTGAGCATGTCGATGGCGATGCGGTTCTTGCCGCCACGGGGTACGATCACGTCCGCATACTGCTTGGACGGGTCAATGAACTGCATGAACATGGGTCGTACCGTCTTCTGATACTGCTTGAGGACGGAGTCCATGGTACGACCACGCTCTTGCACGTCACGCACCAGACGGCGCAGCAGGCAGATGTCCAGCGGGGTATCCATGAAGATGGAGGCATCCATCAGCTCCCGCAGACGACTGTCGGTCAGCAGCAATATGCCTTCCAGGATGATGACCCGGCGCGGTGCGAAGGCGGTGACTTCGCTCATGCGCGTGTGTTCGGTATAGGAGTATTGGGGGATATTGACGGCATCCCCTTGCACCAGCTGGGTCAGATGCTGCACCAGCAGATCGTGATCCAGGGCATTGGGGTGGTCATAGTTGGTCTTGACCCGCTCTTCCATGGTCAGGTGGGTCTGATCACGGTAGTAGCAATCCTCGGTGATCACACCAATCTGACCTGCGCCCAGCTCGGCCACCAGCTCTTCGTAGATGGTTTGAGCGATAAGACTCTTGCCGGATGCGGACGCACCAGCAATACCGATGATCACACACGAATGTTGAGTATCAGACATTGAAAATACCTAAAGAGAAGAGCACTGGGGATTGTTTAAACCGATCCATTATATAAAAAAGGGTGAGCCATGCCCACCCCAAATCCATTGCAACCGGCCGACAGCCGATTATTCGTCCAGCGCCACCGTGTAGAGCGGGGTCGCAATCGGTTTACCGCTGAAATAGAGTTCAGCCCCCACCCGACGGGCCAGTTTCAGATAGGCCTCAGCCAGTCCTCCCTCCGGTGAACCGAACACGGTGGGACAGCCATCGTCCATGTGCTGGCGGATATCGATGTGCAGCGGCAACTGACCAAGCAGAGCCATTTGATACTGCTCTGCCATCTTCTTGCCACCGCCGGTACCGAACAGCGCCTCGTGATGACCGCAGGCGCTGCAGACGTGATAACTCATATTTTCGACGATGCCGAGCACCGGCACATTGACCTTGTTGAACATGGCGATCCCCTTGCGGGCATCCGCCAGTGCCACATCCTGCGGAGTGGTGACGATCAGGGCGGCCGTCGTAGGCACCTGCTGGGCCAGGGTGAGCTGGATGTCCCCTGTGCCCGGGGGCATGTCCACCACCAAGTAATCCACCTCGCCCCAGCGGGTCTCGTGGAGGATCTGCGCCAGCGCCTTGCTCGCCATGGGGCCGCGCCAGATGGTGGCATCCTGCTCCGCCACCAAATAACCGATGCTGTTGGTCTTGAGACCGCAGGCCATGACGGGCTCCATCAACTTGCCATCCAGGCTGTGGGGGCGCTCCTTGAGGGTCCCCATCATGGTCGGAATGGAGGGGCCATAGATGTCCGCGTCCAGAATGGCGACCCGCCCCCCCTCCTTTTGCAGCGCCAGCGCCAGGTTGACGGCGGTGGTGGACTTGCCCACCCCTCCCTTGCCGGAGGCCACCACCAGGATGTTGCGAATGCCCTGTACCGCCGCCAGTTGCTGGGCGCGAGGCATGCTCGCCACCTCGATGTCGCACTGCCAGTCGACGATGGCGGCGCCCGTGGCGGCCCTGATGCGCGCATCAAACGTTTCTTTCATCTGTTCAAACAGGGTCTGACCGGCAAAGGGCAGCACCATCTTGATGGTCAGGGTCTGCCCATGCTGCTCGACGGCACGCACAAAACCGGCTGCAACCAGATCCTGGCCCCATCCGGCCGGCTTAAATTCGGCAAGGATCTGTTTTACTGAATCAATCACCATTAACTCCCCATTATGTTGTCGTTATCCTGAGGTGAACGGTTACCGCACACAAATCAGTGGCTTGCCGACGCCTTGCTGATGCCGTCAGCCAAGGCCCCGGGGGCCACAACCCTAGGCAGGCCGCCCCCAATTCGGGTAACATGCTCGGCACTGTATCATCCCAACAGGCACATCAAGAACGTATTATGGCAACTGATCCTCGTAGAATGCTGGTAACCTGCGCCCTCCCCTATGCCAACGGCTCCATCCATCTTGGCCACATGCTGGAACACATCCAGGCCGATATCTGGGTTCGTTATCAGCGAATGCGTGGCAATCAGGTGCATTTCGTCTGTGCCGATGACGCGCACGGCACCCCCATCATGCTCAAGGCGCAGCAGATGGGGATCACTCCCGAGGAGATGATCGCCGCCGTATCCCAGGAGCATCAGGGGGATTTTGCCGGCTTCAACATCAGCTTCGACAACTATCACTCGACCCACAGCGACGAGAACCGCGAGCTGGCCGGGCTTATCTATGGCCGCCTCAAGGAGTCCGGCAAGATCAAGATCCGCACCATCTCCCAGCTGTTCGATCCGGAAAAGTCCATGTTCCTGCCGGACCGCTTCGTCAAGGGTACCTGCCCCAAGTGCAAGTCCCCGGAACAGTACGGTGACAACTGCGACGCGTGCGGTGCCACCTACAGCCCGACCGAGCTCATCGATCCGAAATCCGCCGTCTCCGGTGCGACCCCTGTGATGAAGGACTCCGAACACTTCTTCTTCGATCTGCCCCAGTTCGAAGCCTGGCTCGCCGACTGGGTGCGCGGCTCAGGCGCCATCCAGGAAGAGATGGCCAACAAGATGCAAGAGTGGTTCGAATCCGGTCTGCAGCAGTGGGACATCACCCGCGACGCCCCCTACTTCGGCTTCGAGATCCCGGGCGCCCCGGGCAAATATTTCTACGTCTGGCTGGATGCCCCCATCGGCTATATGGCGTCGTTCAAGAACCTGTGCGACAAGCGCGGCGACATCGACTTCGACAGCTACTGGAAGGCAGACTCCGACGCCGAGCTCTATCACTTCATCGGCAAGGACATCGCCTACTTCCACTGCCTGTTCTGGCCGGCCATGCTGGAAGGAGCGGGTTTCCGCAAGCCGACCAAGGTCAACGTGCACGGCTATGTGACCGTCAACGGCGCCAAGATGTCCAAGTCCAAGGGCACCTTCATCAAGGCCTCCACCTACTTGAAGCACCTGGATCCCGAGTGCCTGCGTTACTACTACGCCGCCAAGCTCAACAGCCGCATCGACGATCTGGACTTAAACCTCGAAGACTTCGTCTCCCGGGTCAATGCGGACGTGGTCAACAAGCTGGTGAACCTGGCTTCCCGCAACGCCGGCTTTATCGCCAAACGTTTCGACGGCAAGCTGGCCGATGTGTGCAGCGAACCCGAACTCTATAACGAGTTCGCGAGCGCCCGTGCCTCTATTGCCGATGCCTACGAGGCCCGTGAGTTCAGCCGCGCCATCCGCGAGATCATGGCGCTCGCCGACAAAGCCAACCGCTATGTGGATGACAAGGCTCCCTGGGTCATTGCCAAGCAGGAAGGGGCGGATGCACAGCTGCAGGACGTCTGCTCCGTCGGCATCAACCTGTTCCGGGTGCTGATGGCCTACCTCAAACCCGTCATGCCGCACCTGGCCGAGCGCGCCGAAGCCTTCCTGGGCGAGACCCTCTCCTGGGATGGTGTGGCCAAGCCGCTGACCAACCACCAGCTGGCCCCGTTCAAGGCGCTCTTCTCCCGCATCGAGCCCGCCAAGGTGGAAGCCATGGTGGAAGCCTCCAAGGAAGATCTGGCCAAGGAGCAGGCGCCAAAAGCGACAGGTCCCCTGGCAGACGACCCCATCAGCGAGATCATCAGCTACGAGGATTTTGCCAAGATTGACCTTCGCGTCGCCCTGATCAAGAAGGCAGAAGCCGTACCGGAAGCGGAGAAGCTGCTCAAGCTGCAACTGGATATCGGTGGCGAGACCCGTCAGGTGTTTGCCGGCATCAAGTCCGCCTACAATCCGGAAGACCTGGAAGGCAAGCTGACCGTGATGGTAGCCAACCTGGCACCGCGCAAGATGCGCTTTGGCATGTCCGAGGGCATGGTGCTGGCCGCCGGCCCGGGCGGCAAGGATCTCTGGATCCTGGAGCCCCAGGAAGGCGCCCAGCCAGGCATGCGCGTCAAGTAAGCGCAGCCGACATCCAATTGAAAAGAGAGGCCCGGCGCCTCTCTTTTTTTATCCCTCTTTCTTCCCGCTAATCTTGGCGCTGCAACGCCATCCGCAGACCAACAAGCTCCGCCTGCCGGCAGTCCAGCTGGTGCAACTGGCAACGTATCGCCTCCCGCAGGGCGCGTACTTTCTTGTCACGCCCCTTCTCGCGACGCAGCCGCCTGCACCATTGTCTGGGGTCCTGCAACTGACCCAGCCTGTCCTGCCACTCGATCAACATGGAGAGCCAGGCCGGATCGCCCTCCCCCTGTGCCACCAGCAGCTCCACCCCATAGCGGGTCTGCTTCAGGACCAGCCGCAACCTGTGCCAGTAGCGCAGCCGCAGCCTGTTGCCGGCCGACGGTCTCTCCAGCCCGGACTCGGCCAGGCAATCCGCCAGACCGAGCGCGAGATGCATCTGAAAAAGCGGCATGGGATTGAAGTCGGCAGGGACCAGCAACAATCGGTCCAGCCAGCGAGCCAGTCGCACCGTCAGCATGGGCACCCGGGGCACAACCTCGGGTTGGGCCTTGTCACCAAAGTGCGCCGCATAGACCTGGGCGTCCCGCAGGGCGGAGAGCCGGCCCGCCGCACGCATCAGTCGCCGCTCCAGCCCGGGCTCATGGATCAGGGGACGCCAGAGGGCGAGCAAGGCCAGCAGGCGGCGGGTCGCTATCCGATAGGCATGGACCTCCTCCTGCCCCGCCCGCTGACGCAGGGCCAGGGTGGCGGCCCAGTATTGATCCATGAGACAGCGTGCCTGCTCTAGCCCCTTGCCCTGATCCATCATCTGCCGGCCTCCTGCCTGCTCAGTTGGTATGAAAACCGGATCCCGTGGGGGGCAATGCCCGGGTGCACTCCATCTTGGTCACAGTGGCCGTCCGGGGCCCGTGCTCCAGCCAGCCCAGCATCATCTGCATCTTCTGCTCAGGGCCGGCGATGAGGATCTCCACAGAGCCATCCTCCAGGTTGTAGGCATGCCCCCTGAGCCCCAGCTGCAGTGCCCGCTCCCGGGTGAAGTAACGAAACCCCACCCCCTGTACCTGGCCCCACACCCGCACGACAAACGATTGCTCTCCCATTT
The DNA here is from genome assembly GCF_020423125.1 of Aeromonas media. Taxonomy (NCBI): domain Bacteria; kingdom Pseudomonadati; phylum Pseudomonadota; class Gammaproteobacteria; order Aeromonadales; family Aeromonadaceae; genus Aeromonas; species Aeromonas media. The sequence goes on along the minus strand of NZ_CP075564.1, from coordinate 2,162,042 downwards.
ATCACACCTTCCCCTTAAGAAATTTTCCCCCAAGGCGATAATGAGCACGACACTCTCTCTCCCTTGCAGGACGCAATACCATTATGAAAGAAGTTAAATTCCGGTGGGTTGACCGTTATCTCATTCACCTCACGATCAGCGAAAAATTTCTCATCACCTTCTGGTGCCCCTTGTTGTTCATCGCCTTCCTCACCTGGTACCTGCTGGCCGACGGTCATGATCAGCAGATGCAGATCCGGCTGGATCAACTCAAGCAACGGGTAGAGACCACGGCCCAGCTGATCACCCAGCAGCCCACCCTCACCCTGCCGGCCGAGCTCACCCTGGCCCCCACCGGCAGCGCCGGTCTGACCCAGCAGGGCGATCGCTTTCAATATAGTGCCCAGGCCGGTCAGGCCGGTTTTGTCAGTGGCACCCTGGATGCCGGCAACTTTTCCATGTTGGATGGACAGGGGACGACCCTCACCATTATCGCCGTGCTGGCCGCCCTGCTTGCCCTCATCACCCACTATCTGATGACCTTCGTCTCCGGGGCCCTCTACTCCACCAACAAGGCGCTGCAGACGGTGGCGAACGGGGATCTCACCTTCCGCCTCAACTTTTTCCCGGTGCGGGACGAGTTCTCCATCCTGGCGGGCAGCATAGACCGCTTCACCGATCGTCAGCACAAGATAGTGAAACTGGTGGAGGAGTCCGCCGAGGCACTCACCATGGCCGCCGACGAGTTCCGCGAGCACGCCAGTGACGGAGAGACCCTGGCCCGCGCCCAACGCCAGCACATGGACTCCCTGGCCACCGCCATGGAGCAGATGTCGGCGGCCATCCGCGAAGTGGCGCGCAACGCCAACGACACCCTGCTGCAGACCCGCCAGTCGAGCGAGGAGGCGGCCAACGGCGCTCAGCGGGTGGCTCGCACCATAGCCGCCATCCGTACCCTGGCGGACGAGATAGGCAACGCCTCAGGCGCCGTCGAGCGGCTGACCCACAATGCCAACCGCATCAACGAAGTGGTCAACGTCATCAACGCCATCTCCCAGCAGACCAACCTGCTGGCGCTCAACGCCGCCATCGAGGCCGCCCGGGCCGGCGAGCAGGGCCGCGGCTTTGCCGTGGTGGCAGACGAGGTGCGTACCCTCGCCAGCCGCACCCAGCAGGCCACGGTGGAGATCCAGCAGATGATTGAAGAGCTGCAGGCCGGCACAGGGGCGCTCAACGACATCATGGAGAAGACGGTCGGGCGCGCCGCCAGCAGCCAGCAGCTCATCACAGAAGTGGGGCAGGACATCGACAAGCTGAGCAACCACAGCGACGCCGTGCTGGAGATGAGCACCCAGATCGCCACCTCCAGCGAAGAGCAGAGCTCGGTAGCTGAAGAGATCACCCGCAACCTGGATCAGGTGCGCCACGAGGCCAGCCGGGTGGAAGAGTCCGCCAGCGCCTCGGTCGCCGGCACCGCCGGCCTCAAGGCCACCGCCACCGAGCTCGGCCAGGCCATGACGGGCCTGCGGATCTAAAGTACTGAGCATGTCCGGTCCTGGGATAGGACAAGATCATTCCAACTTGCCTTCTGTTACTCAAATTCCCCGATGTTCCGCATCGGGGAATTTAATTTAAGAGTCTCATTTGGCCGTTACAGCTCCATATGCAACAAGCTCAGGACTGCAACAAACTCAGCGCCAAGTTGGGGCGGCTATTGGCCTGACTCAATATGCTGGTACTGGCCTGCTGCAAGATTTGGATTCGAACCATGCGTGCAGACTCGCTGGCCATGTCGGCATCCCGGATCCGTGAGCGGGCAGCACTCAGGCTTTCATTGCTGATGCTCAAATTACGCCCCCTTGCCTCAAGTGCATTTGCTTGAGCCCCAATATGGGAACGCTGTACACCGAGCTGCTTCATACCTGCATCCAGTGTCTTGATGGCACGACTGGCATTGCTCTCGTTCAGTACGTCTATGTTGTCTACCGTATATTTCTGCTTATCTTGAAGGAAAAAACCAAGGGAGCCCAAGGTGTTACCTTCCATATCAATATTTGAATATTGAGTACCCGATGAGCTGAGCTCAAGTTGTCCAATATAGGTCGTGCTGCTCACATCCGTGAGCAAGGCCGAGAGTGACGGATTGGCGGAGATAGGTGGAACTGGGGGTGCTGGAGGGGCTGGCTGAGGTGGCTGGGGTGGATGAGTGGTGCCATTCGCCAGAGTAAGACTCTTTCCCTGGGAGCTATTGATGGTGAGCTGATTATTGGCAGGATCGTTGCTATATGAGCCACTGACAGAAAAACCAAGACCGGCGGATTGTGCCGCCAGGTTGATCCGATGGACAACCGTTGCCATCAACCAACTATTCTCCGATGTTGGGTTCACAGGATCCCAGCCAGTCATGTTGATGCCCGTCGTCAAATCCACCGTCTGTCCTTCGATATCGATATAGGAGGGAAGAGTGGACAGATCGATTGACGACCTTACCGAAAATGGATGCTGTACAGCCTCCACCGGACCCTGATTATTGGGAAAGCTGGTGCTATTGATGTCGGAGACAAAGGCTTCCATCGTTGAATAGTTCTTGTCAAACGTCACACCATTGAGCGTGATTGGCTGTACCCCAAGCTGTAAACCATCAATGCTGTGAGCGCCGGGTTTGCTGCTGACTGGGCTGCGGGACTGCCAGACCATTTCGCCCAAATTTTTGGTCTGTGCATTCATATCCGTGATGACCATGTTTTGGCCAGCATAAGCCCCGATAGAAAATATCCCCTTATATGTCCCGGCCAATAGACTTTGCCCGGCAAACGTCGTCTTGGTCGCGATCCTATCCATTTCCAGGCGCATCTGCTGGAATTCAGCATTGAGTGCGGCGCGGTCATCCGCCGAATTGATGCCACTGCCCGCTTGCAGAGCAAGCGTCCGCATACGCTGCATGAGATTCATCGATTCATCCATCGCCCCATCGGCCACATTGATGACGGAGATGGCATCGTTGACATTGCGAATAGCCCCATTGGTACCATTGATTTCGCTGGTCAGACGATTACTGATCTGAAGTCCTGCCGCATCATCCGCTGCACTGTTGATACGCAGACCCGAGGATAAACGCTTGAATACACAGTCAAAAGTACCCAATGTACTACCGAGATGACGTTGTGCCGTCATCGCGGAAACATTGGTACGAACAGAGAGTGACATGATGTGTCCACCGAAGAAGATAAGATTCAATTTAGTCTTCAATCACTATCGACATCACCATATGAATCTTTATAAAAAACTGACTGGCAAGATGCAAAATATTAATAATTTCAACGTTCCCAAGCATCGATGACCTCTTCATGGCGCTTCGCGATGAGATAAAAGGTCATCATGACTGCCATCCCACAGTTGCTTTCACCTTGAGAAACACCTCACGGCGTTTTCTTGCTATTGACCATCTGCAACAGCCCATCTTATCCATGCACGCAAACTCTGGCTTAGCAACGCAGTTGCACTTAGAATGTGGCCCCTTTTCTATTGACCATCTGGCAACTCCCATGAGCGCTTCCATCTATCTCGTCAAAGGCCGCGAAAAATCCCTGCTGCGCCGTCACCCCTGGATCTTCTCCAAGGGGATCGACAAGGTGCAGGGCAACCCCATCGATGGCGATACCGTCGAGATCTACTCAAACGATGGCAAGTGGCTCGCCCGGGGCGCCTGGTCAGGCAGCTCCCAGATCCGTGCCCGGGTCTGGACCTTCGACAAGGACGAAACCGTCGACCTCGACTTCTTCATCCGCCGCCTCAAATATGCGCAAGAGTCCCGGGATCCGCTGATCAAGCGTCAGGGTCTCACCGGCTATCGCCTGTGCGCCGCCGAATCCGACGGCCTGCCGGGCCTGACCATAGACCGTTACGCCAACTTCCTGGTGTGCCAGATCCTCTCCGCCGGTGCCGAGTTCCAGCGCGACCTCATCACCCAGGCCCTGCGTACCCTCTACCCCGAGTGCAGCATCTATGAGCGCTCCGACGTGGCGGTACGCAAGAAGGAAGGGCTGAAAGAGCGCACCGGCGTCATCCATGGCGAGACCCCGACCGAGCCTGTGGTGATCGAGGAGAACGGTGGCGTCAAGATCCTGGTGGACATTCGCAACGGTCACAAGACCGGCTTCTATCTGGATCAGCGTGACAACCGCCAGGCCGCCGCCAAGTACACCGAAGGCAAGCGGGTGCTCAACTGCTTCTGCTACACCGGCGGTTTTGGCGTCTATGCCCTCAAGGGCGGCGCCAGGGAAGTGGTCAATGTGGATCTCTCCCAGAATGCGCTGGACATCGCCCGCCAGAACGCTGAGCTGAACGGGCTGGATACCAGCACCACCCAGTTCGTGCGTCACGACGTGTTCAAGCTGCTGCGTGAATACCGCGAGAAGGGCGAGAAGTTCGACGTCATCGTGCTGGATCCGCCGAAGTTTGCCGAGAGCAAGGCCCAGCTGCTGGGTGCCTGCCGCGGCTACAAGGACATCAACATGCTGGCGTTCCAGCTGCTGGCGCCGGGCGGCGTGCTGCTGACCTACTCCTGCTCCGGCCTGATGGAGCAAAGCCTGTTCCAGAAGATCGTTGCCGATGCGGCGCTCGATGCCGGTCGCGATGCCCAGATCCTGGAGCTCTTGTCCCAGGCTTCCGATCACCCCATAGGTACCGCCTATCCGGAAGGCTTCTACCTCAAGGGTCTGGTGGTGCGCGCCCGCTAAGCCGCGCCAACCAGCGCTGGCACAGTGCCAGACCAAGGCTTGATGGCAAGCCATACCCTAGAGAAGGCCCGCTAGCGATAGCGGGCCTTCTCTGTTTTGCGTCCCCAAGAGATAACGAGGCTCACTCCGTCTGTCCCCTCCTCAACTGGCCGCTACTCCTCACGTGCCCTCGCCTTTAGCCAAGGTTCATGCTCATCGGCAGATGGCACTCACCAGCAGTGAACATGGTCGATTACTTTATGCAAAAACATGAAAATAAAATCACATGCCTTGGAAAATCCTCGGGGAAATATCAGAAAAAAGCGCATCAAAACTCATTTTCCTGCATATAACACGCCCCCCTCTCCCGACCATTCCCCCGTCCGACATCAGTGCTGGGTTCGCTGCCTTCTGCCGGGATCTCGCGCCCGGCTCAGTCACGGGCCGGCGCCCCCAGGGGGAAGTAGTGGCGGTAGGGCCTCGCCTCATCCACCACCCGGACGATGGAGGGCTGACCCAGCAGACGGGCACGGTAGGCACGCAGCCTGGTGAGTGAGTGCGGGATCTCATGGGCCCAGTCGGCATAGAAGAGCGAGGGGGCGGCGGCGCAATCGGCCAGGGTGAACGCCTCCCCTGCCGCCCAGGTGCGTCCGGCAAGGTGTTCGTCAAGCCAGGGGTAGATCTTGTCCAGCAGCTCTCTGGCCTGGGCGACGCCATAGCCATCGTGATCCCCCGCCGGGCGCATCCTGTCCAGCACCACCTTCTGCATCGGCGTCATCACATAGTTGTCAAACAGGCGATCGAGCATGTGAACCTCGATCCCATCCTCCCCCGCGGGCACCAGACAATGGGGGCCGGGGTGCGCGCATTGGAGATATTCGATGATGGTGCTGCTTTCTATCAGGGTGCGCCCCTGATCCACCAGCACAGGAAAGCGCTTGAGGGGCCAGAGGCTGGCGAGTTCGGCCTTCACCGCCGCCGCCTCCAGGTTCAAGTAATCGAAGGGGACGTCATTCTCGTAGAGGGCGATCAACACCTTCTGGCTGTAGGACGAAAAGGGATGGGCATAGAGTTTCATCGGGTGGGCTCCTTGTGTGGGTGGCGCCCTGCCAGTTTATTCCCATCTGCCCTCGTCTGCCGCCTGGGCCATCCAGAACACTGATGAGGCAGCAGTCTCTTGGCCCTCTTGCCGTCAATGGGGTTCGGAATCCTCACCCTCTTTGTGGCATAATGCGCCGTCCCGTGACTCCGTTGGCGCGACCCTGGGGGCCAGACTCTCAATGCCATCCGGCACACCCTGCCGGCCCGCCGCCCATCCGGATCACCCGTCTCTGGTGGACCCTCACAGGGGTCGCACCCTTATCGCGTCACGCGCGCCGACATGAGTTTGAACCAAGAGGGGTAAGCATGTCTTCCATTCGTCTGACCCAGTACAGCCACGGCGCTGGCTGCGGCTGCAAAATCTCCCCCAAGGTGCTCGACACCATTTTGAAGAGCCAGATCCCGGGCTTTGACGACCCGACCCTGATCGTCGGCAACAGCAGCAAGGATGACGCCGCCGTGGTGGACATCGGCAACGGTCAGGGCATCGTCTCCACCACTGACTTCTTCATGCCCATCGTCGATGACCCCTTCACCTTTGGCCGCATCGCCGCCACCAACGCCATCAGCGACATCTACGCCATGGGTGGCAAGCCCATCGTCGCCATCGCCATCCTCGGCTGGCCCATCAACACGCTCGCGCCGGAAGTGGCCCAGCAGGTGATCGACGGTGGTCGTCAGGTGTGTCACGAGGCGGGCATTTCCCTCGCTGGTGGTCACAGCATCGATGCCCCCGAACCCATCTTCGGTCTCGCGGTGACCGGCATAGTGCCGCTGGGTGCCATCAAGCAGAACGACACAGCCCAGGTGGGAGACACACTCTATCTAACCAAGCCCCTTGGCATCGGCATCCTCACCACGGCCCAGAAGAAGGGCAAGCTCAAACCCGAGCATGAGCAGCTGGCCCCGAATGCCATGTGCACCCTCAACAAGATTGGCCAGCAGTTTGCGGCCCTGCCCGGCGTGCATGCCATGACGGACGTGACCGGTTTCGGGCTGGCGGGCCACCTGCTGGAGATGTGCGAAGGCTCAGGGGTGTGCGCCCGCCTGGATTTCAAGGCGCTGCCATTGCTAGACGAGGTGGATCACTACCTGAGCGAGGGCTGTGTGCCGGGCGGCACCCTGCGCAACCACGACTCCTATGGTCACAAGCTCGATGCCATGGACGAACGCACCCGCAACATACTGTGCGATCCGCAGACCAGCGGCGGCCTGCTGGTGGCCGTCGGTCAGGAAACCGAGGCCGAATTCCTCGCCATTGCCGAGCAGGCCGGGCTGGCCCTCTCCCCCATTGGCCGCTTGCAGCCACTGGATGGCGCGCGCTTTATCGAGGTCATCCAATGAGTGCACTGCGGTTTGTCGCCCCGACGGTTCTGACCTGTCAGGGGGATGCACGATGAGTGAACTGCCGCTCGAAACGAACCTGGCGCGCATCTTCTTGGAAGACGTGCCCCTCATCGATCTGCGCGCCCCCGTCGAATTCAAGGAAGGGGCCTTCCCCAACGCCGTCAGCCTGCCGCTGATGACGGATGACGAACGTGCCCAGGTGGGTACCTGTTACAAGCAGCAAGGTCAAGCGGCGGCCATCGAGCTCGGCCACAAGCTGGTGGGGGGCGCCGTGCGCGCCGCCCGTATTGAAGGATGGCTGGCGCAGTTGCGCCAGCAGCCCGATGCCCTGCTCTACTGTTTTCGCGGTGGCCTGCGCTCGCAGACAGTGCAGCAGTGGCTGGCTGATGAAGGTGTCATCCGCCCGCGGGTGGCCGGCGGCTACAAGGAGCTGCGCCGCTTTCTCATCGATACCCAGGAGAGCGCCAGCGCCCAGTGTCACTGGAGTGTGCTGACCGGCATGACCGGCTCCGGCAAGACCCACATGCTGGCGAAGATTGCCCAGTCGGTGGATCTGGAAGGGCACGCCCATCACAGGGGATCCTCCTTTGGCCAGTTGCCGGGGGGACAGCCCAGCAACATCAACTTCGAGAACCGGCTGGCCATCGAGCTGCTCAAGCGCCGTCACAATGGCGAACATGCCTTCGTGGTCGAAGACGAGAGCCGCCTCATCGGTCGCTGCGCCCTGCCGCTGAACCTCTATGAGGCCATGTGTCAGGCTCCCCTGGTGGTGGTAGAGGTGCCTCAGGAGGAACGGGCCGAGCAGATCCGGGTGGATTACGTGCAGGATCTCTGGCAACGCTATCTGGAGATGTACGGCAGCGAGGCGGGTTGGCCACAGTTTGCCGGTTACCTGACCGATGCCCTGGCCCGCCTCAAGCGTCGCCTCGGTGACAAGGACCACCGGGAGCTGGATGACCTGATGCAGGCAGCACTCAATGAGCAGGCCAACACGGGGGATACGGCGCTGCACCTCGCCTGGATCCGCCTGCTGCTGACCCGCTACTATGACCCCATGTACCTCTATCAACTGAACAACAAGCGCGAGCGGATCCAGTTTCGTGGTGACAAACAGGCCTGCCTCGCCTTCTTCGCCGAACAGCACACCCGTCAGACCCATCAGGAGAGTCCCACATGTTGAAGTTCGAGGTGATCCCGGTCACCCAGTTTGCCCAGAACTGCTCCCTCATCTGGTGTGACGAGACCAACCAGGCTGCGCTGATTGACCCCGGTGGCGAGGCACAGAAGCTGCTGGCGGCCATCGCCAGGCGGGGGCTGACCCTGACCCATATTCTGCTGACCCACGGGCATCTGGATCACGTGGGGGCGGCGGCCGAGCTGCGGGAGAAAACCGGTGTGGCCATCACGGGGCCCCACAAGGAGGATGCCTTCTGGCTCGACATGCTGCCCCAGCAGAGCCAGATGTTCGGCTTCGCCCATACCCCCGCGTTCACACCGGATCACTGGCTTGAGCAAGGTGACAAGGTGCAGTTGGGCCAGTGCGAGCTGGAGGTCTATTTCTGCCCGGGCCACACCCCGGGGCACATAGTGCTGCTCAGTCAAGCCGAGCGACTCGCCTGGGTGGGAGACGTGCTCTTTGCCGGCAGCATAGGCCGCACCGATTTCCCCCGCGGGGATCATGCCACCCTGATCCGCTCGATCACCGAGACCCTGCTGCCCCTTGGGGATGACATCGTCTTCGTGCCGGGCCATGGCCCCAGCTCCACCTTGGGTCGCGAGCGGGTCAGCAATCCCTACCTGACGCAACCTATCTGGTAATCCCCCCGCGCCTCGCGGGTGTCCCACTGAGTCTTGAGGCGCAAGATCTCCGGCATGATCTCGAGAAAACGTGCGAGCAGCCGGGGATCGAAGTGCTGACCAGCACCGTCACGCATCGTCGCCAACACCTGCTCCAGAGGCCAGGGGTCCTTGTAGGGGCGACGCACGCTCAGGGCGTCAAACACATCGGCGATGGCCACGATCCGCGATGCCTCGGGGATCCCTTCGCCGGTTTCTCCTGCGGGGTAACCCGAGCCATCCCACTTCTCGTGGTGATGCAGGGCAATCTCCGCCGCCATGCGAAAGATGAGCCCGTCGGAGCGTTTCAAGATTTCGTAACCGATACGCGGATGGGTGCGCATGATGGCCCACTCCTCTTCGGTGAGGGGGCCGGGCTTCTTGAGGATGTGATCGGGGATCCCGATCTTGCCCATGTCATGCATGGGGGCCGCCAGCTCCAGCAGGTCCGACTGCTCCGGGCTCCAGCCAACCGCATCGGCCAGGGCACGGGCATAGGCGGCCATGCGCCAGATATGCACACCGGTGTCGGTGTCGTTGTAGTGACCCGCCTCGCTCAACATCACGATGGCGGTACGGTAGCTGCGCTCGAGCTGATCGAGACGCACCAGGGAGAGGTGGTTGCGCACCCGGGCGCGCACCGTGCTCGGGCAGACCGGCTTGTAGATGTAATCCACCCCGCCCGCCTCGAAGCCCTGACTCTCGCTGTCTGCGTTGTCGCTCGCCGTGATAAAGAGCACCGGGATCCCGGCATACGCCGGATCGGCCTTGAGCCGGCGGCACATCTCATAGCCGTCCATGTCGGGCATGCGCACGTCAAGCAGGATCAGGGCTGGCTCGTGGCGCCCCACGGCGGCCAGCCCTTCCTCCCCCCCCTTGGCAAAGAAGAGGTTGTACTCTTCCTTGAGGATTTGCCGCAGCAGCCCAAGGTTACTCGGCTCGTCGTCGATGATCAGCACTCGCGGTCGATTCATGGTGCAGGTTCCTCACGCTCCTCCAGATAATCCTCCAGCTTGCGGGTGGCGAACGGGATATCGAACAGCTCCAGAGCCGCACTTATTTCACTCACCAGCTCGCAAGGCAGGTAACTCTTGGCCTGACTCAGCGCCGGCTCAATCAGATCCAGATCCTCACTCACCAGAGCCTGATGCAGGGCGTGCAAGCACGCCTCCCGCGCCTCCCCCTGGGCCTGCGGGGAGCTGACTGCGCCCGGCTCGCGCCCGGCATAGGTGTCGATGGACTGTTGCGCCCGCTCCAGCGCCTCGAGGAAGGGAGCGATGAGCTGACTGGTGTCGCCTCCCTGCTCGATGGCCTCGTTCAGCTCGGCGCTGACGCGCGCCACATCGGTGAGCGACAGGCTGCCCGCCACCCCCTTTATCTTGTGTGTCAGGCTCGCGGCCGCATCGGTCTCGTGCTGGGCGATATAGTCCGGCAACACGGTGCCGACCGTCATGTAGTCATCGCGAAAACGGCGCAGGTATTTGAGATAGACCGAGGCCTCGCCCCAGTTGCGAAGTCCGGTATCGATATCGATGCCGGCCACCGGCTCCTGGACGAGGGGCTCGTCGCTCACGGCGAGCGGCAGGACGCTGTCCGGGAGATAGCGCAACAAGGTCGCGATGAGCTGCTCCACATCGAGCGGCTTGGCGATGAAGTCGTTCATGCCACTGGCCAGCGCCGCCTCGCGCTGATCCTTGAACACCCCGGCGGTGAGTGCCAGCACGGGCGTCTCCTCCCGTCCCGGCAGCTGGCGCAGGCGACGGGTCGCCTCGTAGCCATCCATCACCGGCATCTGTACGTCCATGAGCACCAGATCGATGCGTCGCGCCGGATCGGCGAGGCAAGCCAGGGCCCGCTCTCCGTCGATGGCGGTGATCACCTCAGCCCCCTCCCGTTGCAGCAAGCGGGTCGCCACCTCCAGGTTGATGTCGCTGTCATCGACCAGCAGTACATGTACGCCCGGCAGCCGCAGACGACGCTGGCCACTCTCCAGCGGCTCCACGTGATCGCGCTTCTCGTGGATGAGGCGTGCCACCGCGTTGTAGAGGCTGGAGCCGGTGACCGGTTTGTGCAGCACCAGATCCACCTGCTCCGAGCCGGGACGGTGCATCAGTTCGTCCTGGGAATAGGCGGTCGCCATGATGATGATGGGTGAACGCTCCTGCCGCTCGAAGGCACGGCGAATAGCCAGGCAGGTTTCGAGCCCGTCCATGCCCGGCATGATCCAGTCGAGCAGGATCACGTCGAAGCGCTCACCCTGGCGCAGCAGGTGGTGCAGCGCCTGCTCACCGGATTCCACTACCCGTGACTGCCAGCCGAGGGAACCCACCGTCATCGACAGGGCGTCGCGGGTCACCTGATTGTCGTCGGCGATGAGCAGCGAGATATGTTGCAGACGCTCGTTCAAGGCCTCGGGCCGTTCCACCTGCTCAAGCCGGACGCGGAACCAGAACTCGCTCCCCTTGCCCAGTTCACTGGTGACGCCGATCTCTCCCCCCATCAGGTTCACCAGGCGGCGACTGATGGTCAGGCCAAGCCCGGTTCCCCCGAAACGGCGGCTGGTGGAGGAGTCGGCCTGGGAGAAGGCATTGAAAATATTGGCCTGCTGCTCGGGCGGAATGCCGATCCCGGTGTCGCGCACCCGAAACAGCAAGGTGGCCATGCCATCTTGCTCGGCTTCCAGCTCGACCTTGACCTCCACCTCCCCGCGCTCGGTAAACTTGATGGCATTGCCGGTCAGGTTGAGCAACACCTGCTCGAGGCGCAGGGCATCCCCAATCAGATGGGAAACCTGCTCGGGGGCACTGCTCACCACCAGTTCGAGGTGCTTCTCGCCAACGCAGGTAGACATGATGGCCGCCACGTGATCGAGCACCTCTTCCATGCTGAATGGCACCCGCTCAAGCTCGAGCCGGCCCGACTCAATCTTGGAAAAATCGAGGATGTCGTTGATGATCCCGAGCAGCGCCTGTCCGGCCTGGTGGATCTTGCGTACCAGAGCATGCTGACCATCGTCGAGCCCTCCCTGCTCGAGCAGGTAGGTCAGCCCCATGATGGCGTTCATGGGGGTACGGATCTCGTGGCTCATGTTGGCAATGAAATCCCCTTTGACCTGCGCCAGCCTGGCCGCCTCCTGCTGCGCCAGTTGTTCCCGACGCCGGCTGCGTACCAGCGCGGCCACGCCGGCACCGAACAGCAACAGCAGCATGGCGCAGGTGACCGAGATACTCCCCCAGATGTGAGTGCGAATGGCCAGCAGCTCGCTGCGCGGTACCAGAGAAGCGGCTTTCCAGATCAGCTGATCGTGATTCTGTGCCGGGTATAGGGTGGTCCAGCTCCACAGCCCATCGGCAGACTCCATCTGGCCACTCGGAGCGCCCCAGAACGCATGCCAGGCCTGGGGAGAAGCGTGCTTCAGGGTGAGATCCGGGCGGTCGAGCATGAAACCCCACTCCTGAGATGGGTCCGGGCTACGCAGCCAATAACCGTCCTGGTTGAACAGCATGGTGTGATCCGTCGCCTTGCCGCTGCTGTTGGCGAACGCCTTGAGCATACGAGCAGCCTGCACGTTGATGAGCAGCAAACCAAGATCATGTCCCCCAAGGCGAAGGCGCTTGGCAATGCGGATCATGGGGTTGAAGGGGCGATCGATCACCCCGTGTTCAACGTTGAGATCGAGCGGAGAGACGTAGACTCGCTCCCAGGGCAACGCCATGGCGTCGCGAAAATAATAACGCTCCACCTTGTTCTGCAACTGCTCGTCCGCCACACGCAGCAGGCGCTGGCCCTGACGATCGATGCGTACCCGCTCCATTCCATCCGGGGCCAGCCAACGCACCTGGGCATAGTCGGGATTACGGTTCATCAGGATGGTGAACTGGACTGCCATGGTGTCACGGTCATTGCGACTCGCCGCCTCGAGCAGGATGGGTTCTTCCGATATGCTGCGCACATGGCGCAGCGGCACCGCCAGCTCGTCGTCAAGACGGCCGCTGGCGAGCGCCAGGAAGGTGCTCTCATCGCTGCGAACGCGGTAGAGCTCGCGCTCAATCAGTGCATTGCCCAGCAGATACCCCCCCGCCAGGACCAACAGCAGAATAGGTGAAAACAGCAGGAAATATGCCCGTACGATTCCCTTCATAACGGTCAACATCACCCCAGAAAATGGCCTTGAATGAATACCTTGTGGACATCAGAGCACCACAACACGTGTCCTGCTGTCAATCATGCCTGCAAGTAAAGACCAATAGTGCTGTTCGAGTATTTTATTTTCCCGACAAAAATACCGTAAAACAAAGAGGCCACCCGATTGGGTGGCCTCTTTACAGGAAAGTTCGTTGCCGATTAGACGCGAACGAAATCCAGGTGAACCAGCTTGTAACGTACCGGGTGACGTTGGATCGCCTTGACGTTTACTTTTACTTCTTCGCCGTTGATGACCAGGGTCAGCTCGGAGGAGTAGAACTCCGGCTTCTCTTGGGCCAGGATCAGCTTTTTGTGGTCCAGGGTAACGGACACGGCTTCTTTACCTGCACCGTAAACGATGGCAGGAACTTGGTCAGCATGACGCAGGCGGCGGCTCGCACCTTTCCCCAGGTCAGAACGGACTTCAGCTTGGAATACGAAAGACATAGTGGTTATCTCTTTTAAGATGAATATATGGTGTTGACTGCGACCGGTCAGCACCTCGCAAAACGAGCGCGAATACTAGCATGGGCCTGGGGTGGATACAAGGTACGAGCGACTCGCCATCCATACCTCCCTGCCGCGGCACCAGATCTTATCCGAACGCGGCTCAGCGCTGCTGCTCCAGACGGGCAAATTGCTGCTGACGCTGGGCCGGGCTCATGGCGTCGAACCGAGCCAGGGTCTCGGCATTGGGGCAATAGAGACGCTGGCCTGTTTGTACCCTTATCCCCTTGCCCATCCCGGGGCGATTCTCCTCCACCAGCGCCAGCAGATAGCTGTAGGTATCAGACCCGCTGCCCACCTGCGCCTGGAGCTGGCTGGCGATGCGCCAGAGCGTCTCCCCCGCCGCGACCTGGTGGCAGACTCGCGATGCCCCTTCCGCCGCTGTCGTAGATAGAGTCAGAGTGGTCCCTTCGGCTCCCTGGCCGAGGGCAGCGATCTGAACAGCCCCGATCTGAGCGGCGGTTCTCTGAGGGATAGGCGCCGCCCGCCCCATCAGGTTGGCCAGCAGCGGCTCAGCCTCCAGCATTCGTCCCCTCTCCGCACTCGTCCCCGGCAAGGAGAACTCGGCGATGAAGGGTGCCACCCCCAGTTCCTGAGAGGAGAGAGAGGCGGTGGTGACGGGCAACACGGATGAATGCGGGGCCATGCCATAGGCCATCTCATCGATGCGCTTGAGCCTGGCCAGATAGGCCTTGGAGAGCTGGGCCCCCCCTTCGAACAGATCGAAGGGGGGCACCAGACGGGCAGGAAACAGGATCTGCCAGCGACCGTTCTTTTTTTTCTGCTCCAGCGGCGGGAACTGATTGCCCCGCCAGGCGGCGAAGATGGGCGGCACGGCCCTGTGCACCGGATAGTACTCCGGATTGAGCTGCACCCAGGTTTGCTCCGCAATGGGCTGATAGCCGCTGATGTTGACCAGCGCAACCCCCAACCAGATCCCCAGCATGTGATGGCCTCCCTTCCTGCGTTTCCCTGGCTCTTATCGCCACACTCTTCGCCACGCTCTTCGTCACACTATGGCTCAGAAAACAGACACATAGCAGCTTAGCACTGGGCTATGGCGCTCTGCACCCGTTTATCCGAGATGGGGTAGGGTGTCCCCAACTGCTGGGCGAAGAAGGAGACCCGCAGCTCCTCTATCATCCAGCGGATATTGGCCACCTCCGGCGGGATCGGCTGGGATTTGGGGATCTTGGCGAGCAGCGCCTTGTAGTCGCTCTCCACGCTCTGCACCTTGAGCATATGGACCCGGTCCCGGTTGGGATCGATGGCCAGTTTCTCGAGGCGCCGCTCGATGGCACGCAGGTAGCGCAGCAAGTCAGGCAGTCGCTGCCAGCCGGTCTCGGTGACAAATCCTTTGTGAATGAGGTTGCCCAACTGCTGCTGGATGTCCGACATGGCAAAGGCGGTGTCGAGCTGCATCTTGCCCTTGAGCCGCTTTTTGATCTCGTGGGAGAGGGTCAGCACGGCCTCCACCTGCTTGGCCACCTCCACCACCGCATCGTTGAGCTCGGCGCGCACGAACTCCTTGAGCGACTCAAACCCGGCCTCATCCCAGGCCAGGCCGCCGTGCTGCTCGATCAGCTTGTCACAGCCACAGGCGATACAGTCATCAATCAGCTCGGCCACCTTGCCGAAGGGGTTGAAGTAGAGCCCGAGCTTGGCCTTGTTCGGCAGCTTCTCCTGCAGATACTTGATGGGGGATGGCACGTTGAGCAGCACCAGCCGGCGCTGGCCTGCCCACATAAGCTGCTGCTGGGCCACCGGGCTCTCCACCAGCTGGATGGCGACTGAATCTTTCTGATCCACCAGGGTCGGATAGGCCTTCACCTCGAAGCCGCTGCGCTTCTGGCTGTACTCCTGAGGCAGTTCACCAAAGCTCCACAGGGTGAGACCGGACTGCTCGATATCGTCGTCCGCCACCTGGGAGAGGGTCTCCTGCACCTTGCCGCGCAGCGACTCTTTCAAGGCCTCGAGATCCTTGCCCTCGGCGATAGGCTTATGCCTATCGTCCACCACCCGGAAGGTGAGTTTCAGGTGATCGGGCACCGCATTCCAGTCCCAGGCTTCGCGGGGTACGGTGACACCGGTCATGCGGCGCAACTGGCGTTCCATCTCGTCCAGCAGCGGGCCCTGCTCGGGATTGAGGGTGGCGAGCAGCGCATCGGCGTAGTTCGGCGCCGGCACGAAGTTCTTGCGCATCGGCTTTGGCATCGACTTGATGAGGGCGACCAGCAGCTCATGACGCAGCCCGGGGATCAGCCATTCGAACCCTTTCACCTCCACCTGGTTCAAGAGCGGCAGCGGGATATGCAGCGTCACACCGTCCGCAGCCTCCCCCGGCTCGAACTGGTAGGTCAGCTTGAGCTTGAGGCGCCCCTGCTGCCAGAAGTTGGGGTAGTCGAGATCACTGATGTGGGCGGCATCCCCCTTCATCAGCATCTCTTTCTCAAAGTTCAGCCGCTCGGGATCCTGCTTTTGCGCTTCCTTCCACCACTTGTCGAAGTGGCGGGCGGAGATGACGTCCTCCGGCAGGCGGGCGTCGTAGAAGCGGAACAGATCTTCATCATCCACCAGGATGTCGCGACGGCGCGACTTGTGCTCCAGCGCCTCCACCTCGGCCAGGAGTTTGCGGTTCTCGCCAAAGAAGCGGTGACGGGTTTCGAAGTCCCCTTCCACCAGGGCGCGGCGAATGAAGAGCTCGCGGCACTGGGCCGGATCGATACGGCTGAAGTTGATGGTGCGCTCATTGACCAGGGTCAGGCCGTAAAGGGTCACCTTCTCCTTGGCCATGACGGCGCCGTTTTTCTTCGACCAGTGGGGATCGCTGTGGTGGAACTTGATGAGGTGTGCCGCCAGCGGCTCCACCCATTCGGGCTCAATCTTGGCGTTGATGCGGGCGTAGAGGCGGGAGGTCTCCACCAGCTCTGCGGCCATCACCCACTTGGGCGGCTTCTTGAACAGACCCGAGGCCGGGAACAGGTGGAAGCGGCCGTTGCGGGCACCAAGGAATTCGGGCTTTTCCAGATCCTTGTTGCCGATATGGCTCAAGAGGCCGGTCAGCAATGCGCAGTGCACCGTCTTGAAATCCGCCGGTTCATGGTTGGCCTTGAAGCCCAGCTCTTTCACCGTCTGGCGCAGCTGGAAGTGGATATCCTGCCACTCGCGCACCCTCAGGTAGGAGAGAAACTCCTTCTGGCACATGCGGCGGAACGGGTTGCTGCCCAGCAGATCCTGCTGCTCTTTCAGGTAATTCCACAGATTGACGAAGGCGAGGAAGTCGGAATCCTTGTCCTCGAAGCGCCTGTGCTGCTCGTCGGCGGCCTGTTTCTTCTCCATGGGCCGCTCGCGGGGATCCTGGATGCTGAGGCCCGCGGTGATCACCATCACCTCGCTCAGACAGCCGGTTTGCGCCGCCGTGATCACCATCTTCGCCAGACGTGGATCAAGGGGAATACGCGAGAGCTGACGACCGGTTTCGGTCAGCTGCAGCTTGGGTTCTTGCTCGCGGGTACCGGGCAGCTCTCTGACCGCCTCCAGCTCTTTCAAGAGAGTCAAACCATCCTTGATATGACGCGACTCCGGTGGCTCGACAAAGGGGAAGGCCTCCATGTTGCCAAGGCCGAGTGCCAGCATCTGCAAGATGACGGAGGCCAGGTTGGTGCGCAGGATCTCGGGGTCGGTAAAGGCCGGACGGTTGTTGAAATCCTCCTCCGAGTAGAGGCGGATACAGATACCGTCCGCCACCCGACCGCAACGCCCTTTACGCTGGTTGGCGCTGGCCTGGGAAACCGGCTCGATGGGCAGGCGCTGCACCTTGGTGCGCCAGGAGTAGCGGCTGATGCGAGCGGTACCCGGATCGATGACGTAACGAATGCCCGGCACCGTCAGCGAGGTCTCCGCCACGTTGGTGGCCAGTACGATGCGCCGACCGGCGTGTTGCTGGAACACCTTGTTCTGCTCGGCGTTGGAGAGGCGGGCGTAGAGCGGCAGCACCTCGGTGTCGCGCAGGTTGAGTTTGCGCAGGGCATCGGCGGTGTCGCGGATCTCCCGCTCGCCGTTCATGAAGATAAGGATGTCCCCCAGCCCCTCTTGGGCCAGCTCCTCCACCGCATCGAAGATGCCCTGCAGCTCGTCGCGCTCCTCCAGCGCCTCACTCTTGTCTGCGCTCTTGTCACCGCTCTTTTTATCAGCAAACAGCGGGCGATAGCGCACCTCCACCGGGTAGGTGCGCCCTGAGACTTCTATGATGGGCGCCTGGTTAAAATGGCGGGAGAAGCGCTGCGGGTCGATGGTGGCCGAGGTGATGATCACCTTGAGATCGGGGCGCTTTGGCAGCAATTGCTTCAAGTAGCCCAGGATGAAGTCGATGTTGAGGCTGCGCTCGTGGGCCTCATCGATGATGATGGTGTCGTACTGGGTGAGCATGCGGTCGTGCTGGATCTCGGCCAGCAGGATACCGTCTGTCATCAGCTTGATGTGGGTCTGCTCGCTCACCTGATCGGTAAAGCGTACCTTGTAGCCCACGTAGTGGCCGAGCTCGGACTCCATCTCTTCCGCGATACGGGCCGCCACGGTGCGGGCCGCCAGACGCCGCGGCTGGGTGTGGCCGATATAGCCCTTGACCCCGCGCCCCAGCGCCAGACAGATTTTGGGGATCTGGGTGGTCTTGCCCGAGCCGGTTTCACCGGCGATGATCACCACCTGGTGCTCGCTGATGGCGCGGGCGATCTCCGCCTGCTTCTGGCTGACCGGTAAATTGCCTGGATAGGTCACCTTAGGCACGCCCGCCAGACGTGACTGGTAGCGCGCCTCGGCGACATCCAGATCGGCGGCGATGGTCTCCAGCATGGCGGCCTGTTTGGCCTCGGGCAGCTTCTTGACCCCGTGCAGACGGCTGGAGAGGCGGCGGGCGTCGAGGTTCATGCAGGCAGAGAGACGGCGGCGCAGCGCCTCGATAGAGAGAGACAAGGTAGGAATTCCTTAAATAAGTGCCCAGAGGGGCCATATCGATTAGCTGGGAGCGATCCTAAAGAGCGAGCGGGGGCGGTGCAAGCCTTAAAGCGGCACCTGCCAGGTTCAATGACGCGGCGGACAATAAAAAGAGCAGGCACCCGGCCTGCTCTCGATGATCCGGCGAAACCGGATCAGACCCTGGCCTGGTGCACGAAGCAGGTACCAAGCTGGGCATGGATGGCCTGCATCACATTGTGCCGGCTGATCACCCCGAGCAGGCGACCCTCCTCCACCACCGGATAGATCTTCGGCTTTTGGCCCATCATCATCTCCGCCAGATCCAGGATGCTGGTGTCCGGCCCCACGGCCAGCACCTCCTTGCGCATTACATCCTTGACCTGGGCCACCTGTTCACAGTGATAGGCCTCTTTCAACATGACGGCAATGCAGTCCTGCTCGGACACCCAGCCAATCAGGTGGCCCTGGCTGTCCACGACGGGGCCGCCAAGCTGATGACTGTTGAGAAACTTGGTGACCGCATTTTGCACCATCATGTCCGCGCTGAACGTGATGGGTTTGGTCTGCATATAATCCTTTGCCTTGAGTGATTCCATGACGCTTCCCCCAACAGGCCTCCCGACAGGAGGCGCGAGCCGGGCACTATGTCCGGCTCACACCAAGCATAGCTCGTGCCTATCAGGAGATGGACTGCAGCAACAGCAGCAGCTCGTTCTGGCTGTGGCAGTCGGTCTTCTTGAACACCCCCTTGAGGGTGGAACGCACGGTTTCCACCTTGACCCCGCGCAGCTCGGCGATGTCGTTGCTGCTGTAGCCCTTGCTCATCAGCACCAGCAGTTCCTTCTCGCCGATGGTGAGGGGATAAAGGCTGGCCAGCGCCTCTATGTCGGGGTTGAAGGAGTGCTCGGGATCGCGCAATACCACTTCCACGTAACGCTCGAAGCGACTGAGGCCGCTCATCAGGGTGCACTGGATCAGCAGCGGCCTGAGATTGGCCTGACGGGGAATGGACATATAGGCGCTGGCACCTGGCAACAAATAGGCAAAGCCATTCAAGGTCTCCTTGAGCTGGCGTTGCTGCTCCTTATTTTGCAAAGAGAAAATACCATTGACGGCCCGCAATTCGACGTTTTCATCGGCGATGCGGTTGAACGCCACATTGGAATAATGAATATGCCCCTTGTCATCTATGATGGCGCTGGGTTTATTATGGTTTTTCACCAGTTGCTGCAGCTGATAGTTCTGGGTTTCCAGGGCTAGCAGGTTCCAATAATGCTGGCTCCAGGCGGCCAGACCAGAATAGATCTCTGTCAGCGAGGTGAGATCCCGGCTGCTGAAGTCATCCTGGGCGGCGCCGCGGTAACTGCACAGTGTGCTAAGACCCCGCCCCTTCACGCGGCAGACGCCGCCCGCCGCAAACTGGGCACCAAAACTGGCCAGCAGCCCCACCGAGCTGGAAATGGTATTGGCGCTGACGATCCCCTGGCAGCCCTTGTCCAGATAATGATTGAACCACACATCCTGGCGATGGTGTTGCACATAGAATTGCTGCTGGGCCTCGGTCAACCCGCTTGAAAAGAGCTTTATTCCATCGCTCTTGTCATCATCCCGCAATAAAAACAGGGATGAACTGCCGGACAAGTCGGTGCGAAATTGGTCTACCACCAACTTAATGTCAGAATCATTAATACCGCACTCGTATAACTGGCTGATATAGGGCGATATCCTTTCTTTCTCTAATGCCTTCACACCCGAACTCCTAATTCTTATTTTTATTGAAGTGGCATCTTACTCCGCAATGAGATACTCGAAAAGTAGTCAAATGAACAAAGGCTTTATGACCAACTCATAAATAGTTATAAAAAATTCACCTTGAGGAAGATTGTAGAGATGTTTAAATCCAGGCTCAGGTTCCCTGTTTTTTTGGTCGATATGGAACATCTTTAACCGCATCCCTCCTGCGTATCTGCCGGCCTTGCCCTGGCTCGCGCCTTGACAGGCAAGGTTGGCACGACCTGACCGCTACCCGACCCGCTCCCCGCGGTATGTTCCTACCGAAGGTTTCATACGAATTCACCCCTAACAAATGTTGCATTTTAGTGTCTTTATTGTTTCCATTTTCGATTTCGGCAGATATTGTATATACAAATGCCTGTCATCAACGGAGTTGAATCATGTGGATCACAAGGAGAGGAAATGGAACCTGAACACGCACTCACCGCCCCTGCCCGTTCGGGGGCTGGCATCAAACTGCTGCTGACCAGCCTGCTCGGCATCGCCATCTTTTTCGTGCCCTTCGAGCTCGCGGGCCGCAGCACCATACTGGTGGATCACCTGGCGGGCTTCCTGATGGCGCAGCGCCCGCTCGCCCTGGGGCTCATCCTGCTGCTGATCGCCTATGGCGCCATCAGCCCGTTACTGGATGGCCGCTGGCGCGCCCGCCCCATCGACAGGGTGCTGAGCCTGTTCAAGCTGCTCGGGCTGGGGCTGGCCATCATGTATGTGGCAGGCTGGGGCCCCGCCTGGCTGATGACGCCGGATCGCCTGCCTTTCCTCTTTGACAAGCTGGCCATGTCGGTGGGGCTCATCGTGCCCATCGGCGCCATGGCCCTTACCTTCCTGCTCGGCTTCGGCCTGCTGGAGCTCATCGGCGTACTGATGCAGCCGGTGATGCGTCCCCTCTGGCGCACGCCCGGCCACTCCGCCATAGATGCGGTCGCCTCCTTCGTCGGCAGCTACTCGGTGGGCCTGCTCATCACCAACCGGGTCTTCCTCGCGGGCAAGTACACGGTACGGGAAGCCGCCATCATCGCCACCGGCTTCTCCACCGTCTCCGCCGCCTTCATGATCATAGTGGCCAAGACCCTCAACCTGATGGGGCACTGGAACTTCTACTTCTGGTCCACCCTGGTGATCACCTTTGTCATCACCGCCATCCTGGCCCGGGTGCCCCCCATCAGCACCATGGCGCACCAGGGCGAAACCGACGAGCCGCTACCGGCAGGCATGAGCCGCTGGCAAGCGGCGCTGGCCTCCGGGCTCACCCAGTCCAGCCAGGCGGATCCCGTGCTGCGGCAGTTGCAGGACAACCTCAAAGATGGCCTCTACATGGCCGCCGCCGTGGTCCCCACCATCTTGTCCGTCGGCCTGCTGGGGCTGCTGCTGGCGCAGCACACGCCACTGTTTGATCTGCTGGGCTGGCTGCTGTGGCCCCTCACCTGGCTGCTGGATCTTGGGGAGCCGCTTGAGACAGCAAGAGCGCTCTCGGCGGGGCTAGCGGAGATGTTCCTGCCCGCCATCCTGCTCAAGGATGCGGATCTGCTGGTGCGCTATGTGACCGCCGTGGTCTCGGTGAGCTCGGTGCTCTTCTTCTCCGCCTCCATTCCCTGCGTCCTGGCCACCAAGATCCCGGTGAGCCTGGGGCAGCTGGTGGTGATCTGGCTGCTGCGCACCCTGCTTGGCATCCTGCTGGCAGCCCTGTGCGGCCGGCTGGCCATGGCGATGGGCTGGCTCAGCTAGATTGACGTGATATCAAAGAAACAAAGCGCCATCAGGCGCTTTGTTTCTTTATGCGGGCCGGCAGCCGTTATCACATCGACGACCCTTCATTCGAGCCATTGCCGCAGCGTCAGCGTGGCAAGATCCACGAAGGCGCGCAACCTGGGGGGCATGAAGCGCTGCCTGGGGTAGACGATATGGATGGGATCCGCCTTGCCATGCCATTCGGGCAGGACAGGCACCAGTCTCCCCTCTTCACAGGCCTGGCGACACAGGTAGGAGGGCAAGAGTGCCACCCCACAGCCAGCCTGCACCATGGTCATGATCAAGCCGACATCGTTGATCAGCGTCTGTCGGGCCAGAGAGACGATAAGGCTGTTGGCGGCCTCGTCGTGGAGTACCCAGACCTCCTTGCCCAGGGGGGTGAACTGCAGGCAGGCATGCTGTCGTAGCGCTGGCGGTGCATCGAGCGCCGGGGCACTGGCGAGGTAATCCGGGCTGGCAAACAGTGCCCAGCGCGCAACGCCCACCTGCCTGGCTATCAGTGTCGAGTCCTTGAGAGGACCGGTACGAATGGCGACATCGACCCCCTCGGCGACCAGATCCACGTAGCGGTTCATCAGCACCAGTTCCACATCGACCTTTGGCCACTGGTTGCGCATCTGCCCCAGGATGGAGGACAGGATCTGGTCGCCGATATCCACGGGCGCCGTGATCCGCAACAACCCGCAGGGCTCCTCCCGCGACTCGGTCACGGCGGCCTCGGCATCGAACACATGCGCCAGCCCGGCCGAGGCGTGCTCGAAATAGAGCTGTCCGGCCTCGGTCAGGTGCAGGCGACGGGTCGTCCGCTGCAAGAGGGTAACGCCCAGGCGCTTCTCCAGCATGGCCACCCGATGGCTGACCGTTGAGGTCGGCAATCCCAGCAGACGAGCCGCGGCACTGAAACTGCCGGCTTGCACAACCTTGACGAATACAACGACCTGATTGAAGTCCATTTTCCAACTCAATAGAAAGTGTTTTCTGATTTAACCACCTAGTTGGAGAGATGACCACTTCCTACACTGTGTCCATCGCTTCAACGGAGACACCGAAATGAAAGAACTGGCATTTATCAAGCGCAGCAACGGACGGCACTGGGTGGGTGACGGCTTCCCCGTCAGGAGCATCTTCTCCTACAACGACATCGCCGAGGAGATGTCCCCCTTCCTGTTGATGGACTACGCGGGCCCGGCCACTTTCCCGGCCACCTCCCATCAACTCGGCGTCGGCCAGCACCCTCACCGCGGATTCGAGACGGTGACCATCGTCTATGAAGGCGGCGTCTCCCACAGAGACTCCTCGGGGGGCGGCGGCACCATAGGCCCGGGTGAGGTGCAGTGGATGACGGCCGCATCTGGCCTGATCCACGAGGAGTACCACAGCCCGGACTTTGCCAGGACGGGCGGCGCCTTCGAGATGGTCCAGCTGTGGGTGAACCTGCCAGCCCGGGACAAGATGACGGCTCCTGGCTACCAGGGCATCACCGCCAAAGAGATCCCGCGAGTGGCACTGCCAGAGGGCGCAGGGGAGGCTCGCATCATCGCCGGGCGCTTCGGCGAGACCGTTGGCCCCGCCCGTACCTTTACCCCGATGAACGTCTGGGACATGCGACTGAAGGCTCATCACCAGGTGACGCTCGAGTTACCAGAGGGACACACCACCGCCCTGTTTGTGCTCAAAGGCACCATTCGCCTCGGCAACCGCCACGCGGTCCGCGCCGCCGAGCTGGCAGTCATGGATCGCCGCGGCAGCAAACTGGTGATGGATGTCGAGGAGGAGACGACGTTGCTGCTGCTCAATGGCGCCCCCCTCGATGAACCCATCGTCGGTCACGGCCCCTTCGTGATGAACACCCAGGAAGAGATCGTGCAGGCCATCAATGATTACAACAGTGGCCGCTTTGGCCAGATCGGACGCTGAACAACCAACATCGGGAAAGCATCCTCAGCAAGCAGGCACCACGCTTATACGCTGACAATCATCGACCAACAGCCATTGATCGACCGCGGCGCATGGCGCTGCAAAACAACGAAATGCTGGCCCCCAGCGTTAATCTCTTTGCCAACAAACCTGGAGAAAAGTCATGAACAAGCCCTACGTCAAACTCGACAAACACAATGCTGCCGTGCTGCTGGTGGATCATCAGGCCGGCCTCTCTTCCCTGGTGCGTGACATCGAGCCGGACAAGTTTCGCAACAACGTCCTGGCGCTGGCCGCACTGGCCAAGTACTTCGAGCTGCCGACCATACTGACCACCAGTTTCGAAAACGGGCCCAACGGCCCACTGATGACAGAGCTCAAGGAGACCTTCCCGGATGCCCCCTACATTGCCCGCCCAGGGCAGATCAATGCCTGGGATAACGAGGAGTTCGTCAAGGCGGTCAAGGCCACCGGCAAAAAGCAGCTGATCATCGCCGGCATCGTCACCGAGGTGTGTGTGGCCTTCCCGACCCTGTCCGCACTCGAGGAAGGCTACCAGGTGTTTGTCATCACCGATGCCTCGGGAACCTTCAATGAAATCACCCGTCACTCGGCCTGGGATCGGATGTCCGCCGCCGGGGCACAGCTGATGACCTGGTTTGGTGCCGCCTGTGAACTGCACCGCGACTGGCGCAACGATGTGGAAGGCCTGGGCACCTTGTTCGCCAACCACATCCCCGACTATCGCAATCTGATCAACAGCTACACCACCATCCAGAGCAGCAAGTAGCACATGCCTGCCCCGGGAAACCGGGGCCTTTTGTCTCCCGCCATTTCCCCCAGCCCCCTCAATCCCCATGCCTCCCCGGCCAATGCCATGCGTGAGACAGATCTGGCCCGCAGAAGTGGGACGCCGCTCCCGGTGCTCGTGCCTGTGTCGGATCAAGGCGCCCGTGAGCTTACCGGCGGCTTATGTTGGCAACCTCCTCTGATACACCCGAGGCGAGTTTCCAGGTTACTCCCCTCGACAGGCGAGTCAGGGGATCCTCCACGCCAGCAAGTGTGATCATGCAGGATGCCGGATAGCGGGGCGGCATCGCACGGGTCAGGGCAAGACAAGAAAAGATGCGAAGAAGGGCACTTGGGAAGGCTGCATGCCTTGGCCAGAGGCTGAGTCGGTGACTGCGTCACCATGCCAAGCAAATGCCGGGCAGGCAGGCCAGAAAAAACAAAGCGCAGCTGACACGGAGAAAACCGTATCGGCTGCGCCATCGCCATGGGTCATGGCTTCTTGATTTGAAAAGCTTTAACCCTTAGAACGGCATCTTGAAGCCAGGGGGCAGTTGCATGCCACCGGTCAGCTCGCCCATCTTGCTCTTGTTCTGCTCTTCCACCCGGCGCACGGCGTCGTTGACGGCGGCGGCGACCAGATCTTCCAGCATCTCCTTGTCATCTTCCATCAGACTCGGGTCTATCTCGATACGGCGCACACTGTGGCTGCCGGCCATGGTGACCTTGACCATGCCGGCGCCGGCTTCGCCGACGACTTCCATCTGAGCCAGCTGCTCTTGCATCTTCTGCATGCGCTCTTGCATCTGTTGGGCCTGTTTCATCAGGTTACCCATTCCACCTTTACCAAACATAGGTCGTCTCTCGTCTTGAAATCCGGCATCCAGCGCCGGGCTGTGGGGTTGTTCTGCCCCGGATATGGGGGCAGCCAAAAGATTTTTCAACCGGGACTCGGGTCCCGGCATGGGATTTAACTCATAGCGCTCAGCGACTCAGAGGTTCGATGCTCTCGGGATGGAGCACGGCGCCGAATCGCTGTTGCAAGAACTGCACATTGGGATCGTCCGCCAGATCCCGGCTCACCTGCTCACGCACCCCCAGGTAGAGGCGATGCTCGATCTCGAGCGGCGTCTCCCGCACCGGATCCGTGCCCAGGGTCACCTCGACACGCACCGACTCTCCGAGCTCGGGGCCGATGATCCCCGCCAGATCGGCCAGGGCTCTGTCGCTGACCAGATGGCGCTGCTCCGGCTTGAGCACCAGGGACACCAACTCCCCTTGTCGGGTCATCACCGAGTTGATGGCAAGCTGGCGCAGCCGGCCACCGACCCCGGTGCGGGCGATGAGCTCGGCCCAAGCGTCACCGCAATTGACCAGCAGGGAAGAGGGGATCAGGCGACTGACCTCCTCCCCCTCCATCGGCTGGGCGTCGCTCTCCAGCTCATCCCAGTCGATGGTCTCCATCACCTGGGCCGTCGTTGGCTGCGCGTTGTCGGGCACTGCAAGGGGCGTCGCAACTGGCGCTGCCGGCGCCACGGCAACGGGAACAGCGGCAGACCTCGCGGGTGTACCGTCCAGATCCCAGGGGGGCAAGTCATCCGAGACGGGACTGGCCTTTTGCGCAACTCTCGGCCTTGGCGCCGCCGCTTGCGCCGCAGGGGCACTGACCGGCCCGTCGCCGAAGCCCTGACTCAGGTACTCCTCGTAATCGCTGCCACTGTCGTCATAGGCATCGAGCGGCGGCAGATCCTCATAACCCGCTACTGCTGAACTCTGGGTCGGCGCCACAGCGGCAGGTTGCCAAGCAGGGGATGCGGGTGCAACAACCGGCTGCGTGATCGGGCTGGCCTCAGGGGCCGCCACCGGCCGGGTGGGCGCAACGCGAGGAGGTGCGGATGCAACGGCGGTGGCTCCTGGCTCACCACGCAGCCGGCTGCGCAGCAGATTGCGCTTGCCCAGCAGGCTCTGCATGCTGGAGGCCGCCGAGGGGGCAGCCTCGGGTTCAGGGGCTATGGCAGGGGCCGCCGTCGGCAGGGCCTCCTCATGGGAGGAGACAGGCGGCTCGGGTTCTACGGGCTGCGTTTCCTGTACCTGGGGGGCGCCACCGGTCTGGTGCTCTGGCTGCATCGGCTGCGCCTCGAACCCCATCTGCTGCGCGGCTTGCAGCAGCTCTTGCTGCTCGGCAAAGAGGGCTGCGCTGGCCTCATCGTCGCCGGCAGCCGGCTCATCTTCCTGCACAGCCAAGAGCGGCGCTGTCGGCGTCTGGGCTACGGGCGCGGCCGTGCCGGCCGTCGTCGCGGCCTGATGCGGGGCTGGCTCAGCCCCTGACGGCTTTCCCGGCAGGGCCGAGACTGCCTCCCTCCCCGCCCCGGGCAGTCCGCCCATGGATACGGGCAAGGCGCTCAGATTGGCGGGATGCACCGCCTCGCGGCGCGGCGAGAACGCCAGCATCCTCAGGCAGGTCATCTCCAGCGCGGTGCGGCCATCGGGCGCCCAGGGCAAGTCCTTGCGCCCCCCCAGCACTATCTGGTAGCAGAGCTGCACCTCTTCCGGGCTCATGGCCCCTGCCAGCTGCAGCAAGGCATCGGCATCCGCCCCCTGCTCCTGCACGCTGGCAGGAAGCAACTGGGCCATGGCGACGCGATGGAGCAAGGCTTCCAGTTCGGCGTGGAGCTGATCGAAGTCCGGCCCCAGGGTGGCGATTTCGGTGATCTTGGCCATGGTGGCCGGAGCGTCCTGGCGCAGGACAGCCTCCAGCAACTGGTGCAGGTGGTGATGATCCAGCGTCCCCAGCATAGTCAGCACGCTTTCCAGACGCACGCTGCCATTGCCATGGGCCAGCGCCTGATCCGTCAGGCTCAGGGCGTCGCGCATGCTGCCATCGGCGGCCTTGGCCAGGGCCAGCAGGGCGCGGGGCTCGAACGGCTGACCTTCCTGATCCAACACCCATTCGAGCTGCCTGGCGATCTGGGTCTGATCCAGGCTCTTCAAGTGGAACTGCAGGCAGCGGGACAAGATGGTGATGGGGAGCTTCTGCGGATCCGTGGTGGCCAGCAGGAACTTCACATAGGGGGGCGGCTCTTCGAGGGTCTTGAGCAGCGCATTGAAGCTGTGACGCGACAGCATGTGCACCTCATCGATGAGGTAGACCTTGAAGCGGCCACGGGCCGGGCGGTACTGCACGTTGTCGAGCAGTTCCCGGGTGTCTTCCACCTTGGTGCGGGACGCCGCATCGATCTCCAGCAGATCGACGAAGTTGCCCTGATCGATCTCGCGGCAGGTGTCGCATACGCCGCACGGATGGCTGCTGATCCCCTGCTCGCAGTTGAGGCTCTTGGCCAGGATGCGGGCGATCGTGGTCTTGCCGACCCCGCGGGTGCCACTCAGCAGGTAGGCATGATGCAGCCGTCCCTGATCAAGGGCATTGGTCAAGGCGGTCAGCACATGCTGCTGGCCAACCACTTGTTCAAATGTATGGGGGCGCCATTTACGCGCCAGAACCTGATAGCTCATAGATCTCGATGCTGGAAAACGAGGCATTGAGGCAGGATGCTAACACAAATGGAGGGCGGGCTGTATGGGCTATCGGCCGCCGTGGGAGGGATCGCTTGATTTTCAAACCGGTGCCCATTCAGGCACCGGTTCGGGGCATTGGCGGGTTGACGAGGCCCGCCTGCCAGGGGGGATTACTCGCCTGCGAGCTCGACCAGAGAGACCACCTTGACGCCTGAGGCGGTCAGGCGGGCATCACCGCCCAGCGACGGCAGGGAGATGATGAAGGCCGCATCGGCGACTTCACCGCCGGCGCGGCGAATGAGCTTCACGGTCGCATCGACGGTACCGCCGGTGGCCAGCAGATCGTCCACCACCAGCACCTTGTCACCGGGCACGATGGCGTCGGTGTGCAGTTGCAGGGTATCGGTGCCGTACTCGAGGGCATAGGACTCTTCGATGATGGCGCGGGGCAGTTTGCCCGGCTTGCGCACCGGCACGAAGCCCAGCCCCATGGCGTAGGCCACCGGGGCGCCGAAGATGAAACCGCGGGCCTCGGTGCCGACGATCTTGGTGATCCCTTGATCACGATAATGCTCGGCCAGCAGATCTATAGTGGCCTTGAAGGCCTCGGCATTCTCGATCAGGCTGGTGATGTCGCGAAACAGTATGCCCGGCTTCGGATAGTCGGGAATGGTCTTGATGCTCGCTTCGATAAACTTCAGGGTATCCGGATTCATTATTTGACCGCTTATTTTTGAGCCCAGGCGTGGCGTCTCTTGCGCTGCCCGCCAGCGGGCAATAAAAAGGCCCGTCATGCAAAAAATGACAGGCCGACTCCATAGCATTATTGCCGCGATAGCTTAGGGATTTCACTTCTCCATTGCAACTGGCTCCAGCACCGGCAGACGCATTAACCAGGTGAGCAGGATCACCATTATGACAACCAGCAGCAGCCTCACCCAGGGCAACGGCACCACCATCAGCGACACCGAGAAGGAGAGCAGGATGAAGACGATGGCACGGCGTCTGGCATGGCGCCGAATGCCGCGATATAGCTGCCAGTCATGGATGGGGGGCCCGAACCAGGGGTGTGTCAGCAGCCAGCGGTGAAAACGGGGGGACGAGCGAGCAAACAGGGCCGCCGCCAGCAACATGAAGGGGGTAGTCGGCAACAGGGGCAACACTATCCCGACTATCCCGGTGGCGAAGGCGAGCCAGCCCAGGGCCATCAGACACCAGCGTTTCATGGGTACTCCTCTGAATGCATCTCTGCCTTTAGCCTAACAGAGTTGGCCCGGAAGCTGACAGCCCGGCCCATGCAGCAGCAGTCGATTAGGCTCATCGAGTGGGCAGACGGCTGACAACGCCGCCCATTGCCACTACAATCTGCGCTCTTTTTTCTCCCCTTGTCTTCGGAAGCAGCTATGCGCGTTATTTTGGCCCCCATGCAGGGGGTGCTGGATCACCTGATGCGGGAGGTACTCACCTCCGTCAACGATTACGACCTCTGTGTCAGCGAATTCATTCGGGTCGTCGATCAGCTGCTGCCCGCCAAGGTGTTCTATCGCCTCTGCCCCGAACTCAAGCAGGATGGCAAGACCCGTGCCGGCACCCCGGTGCGGGTGCAACTGCTGGGCCAGCACCCCGAATGGCTCGCCGAAAACGCAGTGCGAGCCATCGAGCTCGGCTCTCCCGGGGTCGATCTCAACTTCGGCTGCCCCGCCCCCACGGTCAACAAGAGCAAGGGGGGCGCAGTGCTGCTCAAGGAGCCAGAGACCGTCTACCGCATCGTCAAGGCGGTGCGCGAAGCCGTCCCTGCCCACTTGCCGGTGAGCGCCAAGATCCGCCTGGGTTACGATGACAAGGAGCTCTATATGGACAACGCCCAGGCGGTCTATCAAGGGGGCGCCAACGAGCTGGCCGTCCATGCCCGCACCAAGCGCGAAGGCTACAAGGCGCCGGCGCACTGGGAATACGTGGATCTCATCCGCCGCGCCCTGCCCATTCCGGTGACCGCCAATGGCGAGATCTGGGATCATAAAGATGCCCTCGCCTGCGCCGGCGTCTCCGGCTGCGACGCTCTCATGGTGGGCCGCGGTGCCATCTCTCTGCCCAACCTGGCCAACGTGATGAAAACCGGCTGTGCCCACATGAGCTGGGCCGAGGTGCTGCAGCTGATGGTGACCTATACCGAGCAGGATCTGGCGAGCGACAAGGCCGACTACTACCCCAGCCGCATCAAGCAGTGGTTCTCCTACATAGTGCGGGAATACCCCCAGGCCGATGAGCTGTTTCGCCGCATCCGCACCATCAAGACCGCGGACGAGATCCGTATCGCTCTCGAGCGCGAGTGCGCCGCACGGGCCTAGTCTTGGCCGCTGCCCCGCGGCACCTTATGATGAAGGCTCAATGACAGGAGGTCAGGATGCAGGGAGTACCGGTCACATTTACCCATCAGCACGACAGGGCCGATTTTCGCGCCCTGCCTGGCCAGCCTGCGACCGAGCTCTACCGCGCCCACATCCAGCACCACACCTTCGATCCCCATAGCCACGAGGGGTTTGGCCTCGGTGTCATCGAGTATGGCGCCGAGCGTTTTCGCTATCGTGGCAGCCAGCTCCTGGCGGGCCCCGGCAGCCTGGTGCTGATGAACCCCGATGAGCTGCACACGGGCGAGGCTGCCTGCGAGCAGGGGTGGCGCTATCGGATGCTCTACCTGCCCGCCGATCGGCTCGAGGCCATCAGCGGCGAGCGCGGCTGGTATTTCGCCGAGGCAGTGCGAAGCGACCCGCACGCCGCCCCCGTCCTGCAAGCGACCCTGGACGCCCTCTGGCACTGTGACAGCGAGCTCGCCGCCGACGGCCTGCTGCTGAGCGTGTGCGAAACTCTGCGCCCCCACGCCCGGGCCCTGGCGGCCCCGCGCGAAGCAGCCCATCCTCTGGGCCGCGCCATCGACTATATGCAGGCGTACTTCGCCCGCCCCATCACCCTGACCGAGCTGGCCGGGGCGGTGAACCTCAGCCCCTACCACTTCCAGCGCAGCTTCAAGACCCGCTTTCATGTCACCCCCCAGCAGATGCTGATGGCCATACGCCTGCAGCGCGCCAAGGGGTGGCTGGCCGCCGGCCTGCCCGCCGCCGAGGTGGCCGCCGCCTGTGGTCTGGCCGATCAGTCACATCTCAACCGCGCCTTCCTGCGCCGCTATGGCACCACCCCGGTGCGCTACCAGAAACAGGTGCAGGCCGGCCGCTAAAGCGCAATCTGGTTCAATACACCGCCCTTCCCCGCCTGCTAGGCTGGCCTCCTTCTTCTCCACCGGAAATAGAAAATGTTGCTCGGAGTCTTGTTTGCCCTGCTGGCCGGCCTGATGTGGGGGCTCATCTTCGTCGCCCCCCTGCTGGTTGACGGCTATCCCCCCGCCCTGCTCGCCAGCGGCCGCTACCTCGCCTTCGGCCTCATCGTGCTGCCGTTCGCCTGGCAGGCCCGCAAACGCCTGGCGGCCCTCTCGGCCAGCGATTGGCGAGAGGCTCTCGCTCTCACCCTGGTGGGGAACCTCATCTACTACTTTTGCCTGTCGGGGGCCATCTTGCGCATCGGCTCGCCGCTGGCGGCCATGATCATCGGCACCCTGCCAGTGGTGACGGCCCTGGCCGCCAACTGCCTCTATGGCGCACGGGACGGCCGCCTCTCCCGCGCCCGCCTCTACCCGGCCCTGCTGCTGATGGGGGCCGGCCTCTATCTGGTCAACCACGCCGAGTTGACCTGGCAGGCAGAGGCGCGCACCGAGCAGCTGTTCGGGCTCGCCCTGGCGGTGGCCGCCGTGCTGTGCTGGACCTGGTATCCCCTGCGCAACGCCCGCTGGCTACGCGAGCACCCGAGCCGCAGCCCGGTCGTCTGGGCCACGGCTCAGGGACTGGTGACCCTGCCGGTGGCGCTCATTGCCTACCTCGGCAGTCTCGGTCATCTCGCCCTGAGCGCACCGGACTTTCCCCTGCCCTTCGGGCCGACGCCCCTGCGCTTCGTGCTGCTGATGGGGGCGGTAGGGCTCTTTTGCTCCTGGCTCGGCACCCTGTGCTGGAACGAGGCGAGCCAGCGTCTGCCGACCGTGCTGGTGGGACCGCTCATCGTGTTCGAAACCCTGGCGGGGCTGCTCTACGCCTTCATGCTGCGCGGGATCATGCCTACCATGAGCCCCCTGCTCGGTATCGTCTGCCTGGTGGTGGGGGTGCTCTACGTGATCACCGGCAAGCCACGACACCTGCCGGAAAAACGCGTCAAAGCGCGGTTAACTTGACTCATGTCATCTTGATAAACCGCGGCTTTCCCTATACTGGCCGAGTTTTATCACTCGTCTTTGGGGGCTGTTGTGTGTGAAGTGACGCAAGCCCGGTTGGCCGAATGGCGTGAGCGCCTGCTGACCGATTGGGCACAAACAAGAGAAGCGCTGATTACTCAGCTCAAGGCCTGTCGACGTGACGACTGGGCACAGAAGGTGGCATCCTGCGAGCGGGATCAGCTGGTGGACCTGACCAGTCGCCTCGACTTGCCCAAGGTGGAGTCGAGCGTGGCACGGCTGAAACGCCTCGACGCGGCGCTCTGCCAGATGGAACTGGGTCTCTATGGCCTCTGCTCCGATTGCGAGGAGCCGCTCGCCATCGAGCAGTTGGATCAGGATCCCAGCCTGCAACGCTGCCCGCGCTGCGAAACCCGTTATCGCAAGGGATTCCACGCCCACGAACTCTGATGGCCCTTCCCCTGCCCACAGCCATCCATGTCCTCCTCCTCTTGCCAAGGCCATAGCTGACTCTCAACTCGACAAGGGCACCCGGCCCCTTCATCACGCGGGCCCCGGTGGCCTGCGGCAGAGCATCGCTGCCTTGGGAGGCCGACAAGCGTTTCAGGTCTGGGAGCCTTGCTCTGTCAGCGCATGCTTCTGTGCATAGGCATAGAGGCCCATTCGATTGCGAATGCCCAACTTGGCATAAATGGATGTCAGGTGATTGCGCAGGGTGTGCTCACTGATGTTGAGGCGCCGCGCGATCTCGAGGGTATTTGCATCAACGCCCAGGGTAATGGCCGCGATGGTCAGTCTCTCCTTCCGGGTCAGCCGCGCTATCTTCGCCTGCTCGGCATGGTGAGCCCCCTTCTCCCTCGCGATGGCCATCAGGATCCGCTCGGTGGCGGCGCGATCGACCCAGTACTCGCCCCCGTGCACCTTGCGGATGGCCTTATACAGCACCTCCACCGGTTCCCGCTTGCTGATGGCGCCGCAGGCCCCGGCCAATACCGCTCTCTCCTGCAGTTCAGTGCCCTCCGCTGTGGCGATCACCAGCACGCGAACGTGGGTATCGCACAGCAGGGAAGGTATTTGGTCGATGCCATTTCGACCATCCAGATCAAACAGGACGACACACGTCTTGCCTGGCACCATCCACTGCACGGCATCGACGGGATCGGCCACGCAGGCGATGACGTTCATCTCGTTGGGCTGTGCATTAATGGCCCCGCGCAAACCCCATGCGACTATCGGCAAGTCGCAGATCACGATGACATTGATTCTGGTATCCATACCCCGCTCCCCAACGCCTACGACAACGTGACAGGCATCCTGCCTGACAATGGTCCCCTCTCAAATTAGTCGAAATATCCTGGTTTTGTCCTGGGTCGACCGTCACTTTGTCCCACATAAATCGGCCTGATTCTTCCATTTTTCATCTTCCCCTTCTGGCCTAGGCTAATCGGCATGACAACACCCACACATATCCATGCTCGCCAGCATGATCGCATCAGGACGGTGATACCTGTCCGGCTCTCGGGCCAGACAGGGTTCACCCGGGACATCAGCATCGGGGGCTGCTACCTGCAATTCGAGGAGGCTGCCACGCCTGAGAACCAAGTGAGTAATGTCTGCTTCGATCTCGATCCCGGGGTGACGCACGGTGCCATGAAGATCCGGTGTTGCGGGCAGATAGTGCGGCGAGACCAGGACGGCCCTCTCACCGGTATGGCCATCAAAATCAAAGACCTGCAACTGCTGGTGAAAGAGATCCCCGACTGTTGCACCAGATGAAGTGTTACGCGGTACAAGAGCAGATGGCCAGGACGGCGATCTTGTCTCCATACCGAATCATCTTCCCGCTTTCTGAAGGAGCAGACCCATGGCTGACATCAGCGGCACCAATAAAAACGACTCGCTCATTGGCGGCACAGGAGCCGACCTCATAGATGGAGGCAATGGCAGTGACATGCTCGACGGCGGCAGCGGGAGCGACACCCTGCTGGGCGGCAACGGCGAGGATACCCTCTACGGCGGGCTCGGGGACGATATCCTCTCCGGCGGCAACGGCCAGGACCTCGTCTATGGTGGATCCGGCAACGACGTCATCGGGACATCGCTCGTCAACAGCGAGAACGGTAACGACGTCATCTACGGCGACGGCTGGGATGACTACCGGCAGCAGAGCCGAGCCATCGCCGGCAGCGACACCATCTACGGCGGCAATGGCTCGGAGACCATCTATGGCGACAACGGCGATGGTCATGCAAGTGGCGGCAACGACTCTATCTATGCCGGCAACGGCAACGACACCGTCTACGGTGAAGGTGGTGACGATACCATCCAGGGCGGCAATGGCGCCGATTTGCTGAGCGGCGGTAGCGGCAATGACCTCTTCGTCTACCAGAGCGCGATGGAATCCAATAGTGGCGGGATGGATACTATCCGTGACTTTTCCGGTGTGCGTGACGCCAACCCGGACAACGACAAGGTCGACCTGCGTCCGTTGCTGGGTTCCACCGACCTCAAGTGGGGAGGCACCATTTCCCTGATCAACGGTGTCTGGTACGAGCAGAACGCCGGGCAGAATGCCACCTACATCAAGGCCGATACCAACGGCGACGGCCAGGCCGATCTGGTGATCAAACTCGACGGTCTCAAGGACCTGAGCAACACCGACTTCCTCGGTGTGCAGAACAACGGCCCCACCATCACCTCCGACGGGGGGGGCAGCTCGGCGGCTCTGGCCATCGACGAAAACACCACTGTGGTCACCACAGTGACGGCCAGTGACCTGGACGTCGGTGCGCTGCTGACCTACACCATAGTCGGTGGCGCCGATGCAGGACTCTTCACCATCAATCCCAACACCGGCGCCCTGTCGTTTGTCAACGCGCCCAACCGGGAAAGCCCGAGCGACAGCAACGGCGACAACACCTATGAAGTGGTGGTGCGCGTCTCCGATGGCAGTGCCTTCGACGAGCAGACCTTCACCATCGCCATCAACGATGTTGACGAGTTCGATGTCACTACCCCGACCGACACCAACGCCGCCACCAATGCCGTCGACGAGAACATCGCCATCGGCTCCCTGGTCGGCATCACCGCCTTTGCCAGCGACGCCGACGCCACCACCAATGCCGTCACCTACAGCCTGTCCGGCAATCCCGGCGGCCTGTTTGCCATCGATCCCGCCACCGGTGTGGTCACCGTCGCCACCGCCATCGACCGTGAAGCCCTCGGTGCCAGCGTGAATATCGAGGTCACCGCCACCAGTGCCGATGGCTCCAGCCAGGCGCAGACCTTCACCATCGCCATCAACGATGTTGACGAGTTCGATGTCACTACCCCGACCGACACCAACACCGCCGCCAATGCCGTCGACGAGAACATCGCCATCGGCTCCCTGGTCGGCATCACCGCCTTTGCCAGCGACGCAGACGCCACCACCAATGCCGTCACCTACAGCCTGTCCGGCAATCCCGGCGGCCTGTTTGCCATCGATCCCGCCACCGGTGTGGTCACCGTTGCCGCCGCCATCGACCGTGAAGCCCTCGGTGCCAGCGTGAATATCGAGGTCACCGCCATCAGTGCCGATGGCTCCAGCCAGGCGCAGACTTTCACCATCGCCATCAACGATGTTGACGAGTTCGATGTCACTACCCCGACCGACACCAACGCTGCCACCAATGCCGTCGACGAGAACATCGCCATCGGCACCCTGGTCGGCGTCACCGCCTTTGCCAGCGACGCCGACGCCACCACCAATGCCGTCACCTACAGCCTGTCCGGCAATCCCGGCGGCCTGTTTGCCATCGATCCCGCCACCGGTGTGGTCACCGTTGCCGCCGCCATCGACCGTGAAGCCCTCGGTGCCAGCGTGAATATCGAGGTCACTGCCACCAGTGCCGATGGCTCCAGCCAGGCGCAGACCTTCACCATCGCGGTCAACAACCTCGACGAGATCGCACCGACCATCACCTCCGGTGGCACTGCCGCTGCTATCAATGAAAACAGCGGCGCCGGTCAGGTCGTCTACACCGCCACCGCCGACGACAGTGCCGACATCAGCGCAGGCGTGACTTTCAGCCTCGCCGGTACCGATGCCAACAAGTTCACCATCAACGCCATCACCGGTGCGGTCACCTTGCTCGGCAACCCCGATCACGAGACCCAGTCCAGTTACAGCTTCAGCGTCCTGGCCAGCGATGGCGTCAACCCGGCCACCGAGCAGGCCGTCACCCTCGCGGTCAACAACCTCGACGAGGTCGCTCCGACCGTACTCTCCATCACGGGCATCAGTTCACGTAGCGGCAACTCCGGCACCGCGACCTTCACCGTCACCTTCTCCGAACAGGTCAACGGGGTCAGCGCCGAAGACTTCACCCTGTTCGGCAGTGCTACCAGCGTTTCGCCCTTCCCCAGTATCACGGGCGTCTCAGGCTCCGGCTCGACCTGGACGGTGACTGTTGCCTACGATGGTCGACAGCCAGCCAATGGCGACCGAGGTAACACTCTAGGGCTAAACCTGAATGCGGGTAACAATGTGATCGATAGCAATGGCAATGTCGCCACATCAACTTCCTTCGGCACACCACAGATTGCATCTCTTGCACCCGCTGGTATTGCCGGTGAACCGATCCACCTGGCCCTGGAAGCCCCCGAGGGGCTTATTGGCCTGATCTCGATGAAGATATCCGGCGTTCCCTCGGGTTGGACCATAAACGGCGGCAACGACAATGGCGACGGCACCTGGAGCCTAATGACCGAGGATCCGAGCGGCCTCACTGTCACCACCCCGGCTGACTTTGTCGGGGCCGCAGTCCTGGCTGTCAACATGAGCTGGACCAACGTCGACGGCAGCATGGGCAGCGCCTATATCGCCGACAACGTCGAGGCCTATGCCCCAGGCTCCCCCATCTTCGCCCTGTCGCAAGACGACAACCTGACCGGCTCATCCGGTGCGGATCAGTTCGTGTTCGCCCAACCCATCGGCAACAACGTCGTCTACAACTTCGACGTGACCACCGACAGGCTGGATCTGATCGGCTTTGCCGGCGTCACCAGCATGGCAAACGTGCAAATAGGCAATGACGCCGATGGCAATGCGGTGATCAGCATTGGCGAGGGCCAGAGCATCACGATCAAGGGGGTCGATGGGGCGTTGCTCGGCGAGGCGAACTTCGAGTTCAACGTCGATCCGGTGACCCGCAACGGCGGTACCCTCACCATAGATGACGGGGCCATCATGCCGTTTGGTGGCAGTCTCATCAACGAAGGGATGATTGCCCTTGGTGGCCACGACAGCGGCGCCAGCCTGGAGATCCTGTTCCGCGGAGCCAGCCTGAGTGGCGGCGGGCAGTTGGTGCTCTCCGACAGCGACCACAATGCTCTGTTCGGTGGCAGCGCCGATACAGTGCTGTTCAACATCGACAACAGCATCCGCGGTGCAGGCCAACTCGGCGCCGGGCAGCTGATATTGAACAACGCAGGCAGCATCATCGCCGATGGCAGTCATGCCCTGGTGATCGACACAGGCGATGAGGTCATCATCAACTCCGGCATGCTGGCAGCGATCGGGGCCGGTGGTCTGATCATCGACAGTGGGCTCGACAACAGCGGCCTGCTGTGTGCCAATGGCGGCAATGTGACCTTGAACGCGGCTGTCAGCGGTACCGGCAGCGCCTTGATCAGCGGCATGGCTACGCTGGCTTACGCTGCTGCGTCGAACATGGACACCGCTTTTGCCCTCGAGGGGGATGGGATCCTAAGGCTGGCACATGCCGCCGACTTCACCGGCACTGTCTCTGGCTTCAACGCAGGAGATAAGTTCGAGCTGGCCGACGTTGGCAACGCAACCATCAGCTATGTCAGCAACGCCACCGCGAGCGGCGGTGTGCTGACCATCGACGATGGTACCCACCGTAGCGAAATCCAGTTGCAGGGCACCTATACGACAGCCGGTTTCCAGATGACACAAGGAGAGGATGCGAGCACCACGATCAGCTACCACGCGATACTGGCTGATCAAATACTGACGGGGACAGAGAGCGATGACGGCCTGGTGGGCAGCGATGGCAACGACACCCTGAACGGGCTGGTTGGCCATGATGTTTTAGTCGGCGGGGAAGGAAGCGATACCTTCGTCTTCGGCCGCGAAGGGGGGGTGGATACCATAACCGACTTCAATGGTGCCAACCTGATACAGGGGGGAGACGTATTGGATCTGCGAGATCTGTTCCAGGATACGACGGGCGGCGACCTGTCGGACTATCTGGCGGTGCGGGAAGAAAATGGCAGCACCATCCTTAGCGTGGACAGGGATGGCGCAACGGGGGATGCCGGCTTCCAGGATCTGGTTCTGCTGCAGGGCACCACAGGCCTGCATCTCGACGAGCTGCAGCAGCAAGGCAACCTGCTGACTCACGGATAACTCCGGCTCACGCCATCCAAAAAAGCAAAAGCCCTGGCCGCACACGCAGCCAGGGCTTTCGTCATAGGGGCACCAGAGGCCGCTACTGTGCCAGCAGGTGGCCCACCAGCTCATGACGCCAGCCTTGCAGCAGCATGGGCTTGTCGGCGCGCGCCCGCTCCTCGGCGCTCATCCGCCAGCTCCAGGTGAAGTACTGGTGGATGATCTTCTTGCTGGCAACCAGCTCCGGCGGAATGTTGCTGGCCTTGGCCTTCTCTTCCACCATGGCCTTGATGCGCTTGAGCTCGGCCTTGTACTGGGGGAAGTCCACCAGCCGGCGAATGGGCTCTGGCCAGCTGTCCGGATCGCTCTGCTGGGCCGAGGTGACGATGTCCAGCATCCGCTTGCCGTGGATCTTGATCTCGATGGGGGCCAGCCCCAGCTCGTTGAGATCCCGCAATGAAGTGGGTCGGCGCTCCGCCACCTTGAACAGGTGCAGCTCCTTGACCACGAAGTTCAGGGCCAGATCCCGGCGCACCGCCTCTTGCTGACGCCAGGCGGCGAGCTCGCGCAGGATGGCCAGCTCGCGCCGACCCAGTTGCCAGGCGTTAATGATCTCGAGGTAGGCCTGACGGGGATCGCTGCCCTGGGTCTTGCGGGCGGAGTGGTTCTGGCACTCCTGCTCGAACCAGGCAAACTTGCCGCTTTCATGCAACCTGGCCATCACCTTCTCGTAGAGGGGCATCAGGTAGAAGACATCCGCCGCCGCGTATTCGAGCTGGCGCGCGGTCAGGGGGCGGGCCAGCCAGTCGGTGCGGGCCTGATCCTTTTCCAGTTCCACCCCGAGGAACTCTTTCACCAGGGCGCCGAAGCCCACCGAGACGCCGTACCCCAGGAAGGCCGTCGCGAGCTGGGTGTCGTGCATCTGGTTGGGCAGGTGGCCCGCCTGATGCTGGATGAGCTCCAGATCTTCACCGGAGGCGTGCAGTATGGCGATCTGCCCTGCCCGGCCGAGCCGCTGCCACAGGCCGGAGAGATCCAGAGTCAGCGGATCCAGCAGAGCGAGGCGTTCGCCGTCATAGATCTGGAACAGACCGAGCTGGGGATAGTAGGTACGGGTGCGAACGAATTCGGTATCTATGGCCAGGGGAACGTCGGCCAGGGAAGCGAGATACTGCTCCAGTTCGGCTTGCTGTGAAATGAGTTGATATTGCATCTTTGCCTGCACGTTGGTCGGGACCCAGAAAGAAAAAACCGTGGCATGACCCACGGTTTTGCATAACGACAGCGCTTGACTGCAGAGCAGTGCATGCCGGTTACTGCTTGGCAATCTCCTCGTCGCGCAGCACGCGCCGCAGGATCTTGCCCACATTGGTCTTGGGAAGTTCGTCGCGAAATTCTACCAGTTTCGGCACCTTATAGGCAGTCAGATGTTTGCGGCAGTGGGCAATTATCTCGTCCTCTGTCAGCTTTGCATCTTTCTTGACCACGAAGATTTTCACCAGCTCGCCGGAAACCGGGTTAGGCACGCCGACGGCAGCCACTTCCAACACCTTGGGATGGAGCGCCACCACGTCTTCAATCTCGTTCGGATAGACGTTGAAGCCGGAGACCAGGATCATGTCCTTCTTGCGATCGACGATCTTGAAGAAGCCCTGCTGGTCGCACACCGCGATGTCACCGGTACAGAGCCAGCCATCCTGCATCACCTCGGCGGTCGCCTCGGGACGCTGCCAGTAGCCCGTCATCACCTGGGGACCACGCACCTGCATCTCGCCGGGGGCGCCCAGCTCGGTGATAACCAACCCCTTGTCATCCACCAGCCGGATCTCGGTGGAGCAGACCGGCAGACCGATGGAGCCGTTGTAATCCACCAGATCGTAGGGGCAGACGCTCACCAGGGGTGAACATTCGGTCAGGCCATAGCCTTCCAGCAGCGGGGTCCGGGTCAGCGTCTTCCACTGCTCGGCCACCGCTCGCTGCACCGCCATGCCGCCGCCTATGGTGAGCTTGAGCTTGGAAAAGTCCATGCCCTGGAACTCGCCATTGTTGACCAGGGCATTGAACAGGGTGTTGACCCCTGTGATGCAGGTGAAGGGGTACTTCTTGATCTCTTTGACAAAGCCCGGGATGTCGCGGGGGTTGCTGATGAGCAGGTTGTAGCCACCCAGGCGCATGAACAGAAGGCAGTTCACCGTCAGGGCGAAGACGTGATAGAGCGGCAGCGCCGTGACCACGAACTCCTTGCCGCGCTCCAGCACGGGACCATAGACACCGAGGCACTGCTCCACGTTCGCAATCATGTTGCGGTGAGTCAGCATGGCCCCCTTGGAGAGACCCGTGGTGCCGCCTGTATATTGCAGGAAGGCGATGTCCTGGTTGCTGATCTCCGGCTTGATGTACTGCAGGTAGCGCCCCTTGGCCAGGGCCTGGCGCATGGTGCTGGCGTGCGGGAGATTGTATTTGGGCACCAGCTTCTTGACGTACTTGACCACGAAGTTGACGAGGGTGCCCTTGGCCAGGCCGAGGTTGTCCCCCATGCGAGTCAGGATCACGTGCTTGACCGGGGTGTCGTAGACCACCTTCTCCAGGGTATGGGCGAAGTTGGAGACGATGACGATGGCCTTGGCGCCGGAGTCCTTGAGCTGGTGCTCCAGCTCGCGCGGGGTATAGAGGGGGTTGACGTTGACCACCGTCATGCCGGCCCGCAGTATGCCGAACACCGCGATGGGGTACTGCAGCAGGTTTGGCATCATCACCGCCACCCTGTCGCCCTTGCCGAGCTTGAGCTCGTTTTGCAGGTAGGCGGCAAAGGCACGGGACTGCTCTTCCAGCCGGCGATAGGTAATGGTCTGCCCCATGTTGACGAAGGCGGGCTGGTCGGCGAACTGGGTCACCGACTCTTCAAACATCTCGACCAGGGAGCCGTATTGGTCTGGATTGATCTCGGCGGGCACCCCTTCTGGATAACGCTTCAGCCAGACTCTTTCCACGAACTTCTCCTGCATAACTAGCACCTGTGCGCTCACTGTGTTGCCTCCGTCCCTGTCACATCCATTTCAATCAGTTGTTTTAAGCTACAGCTCTAATGCCGCACATAGTTACATAAGGCAACATCGATTAAC
This sequence comes from Aeromonas media, assembly GCF_020423125.1. Lineage (NCBI taxonomy): Bacteria > Pseudomonadati > Pseudomonadota > Gammaproteobacteria > Aeromonadales > Aeromonadaceae > Aeromonas > Aeromonas media. The sequence continues at coordinate 2,119,838 of NZ_CP075564.1, read as the reverse complement.
AGCAAATTAACAACGAGAAGTGTGAGGGAGAAAGCAAACCTGACATGATTGAAAGCCGGCGATCCTACCGGATCTGACAGAAGTTTTCGATATAAACGGCGGTTTTGGCCGAATTTTCCATATGGAAGTGATGATTTCCCGCCACCTGTACCATTTCAATCTGGCCAAAGAGTGGTCCCCGCTGCTGCCACTGCGCCAGCAGACCCTGGAACCCCTGCTCGCCACGGATGAAGAGCACAGGGCAGGCGATGGCCCGGATCAGCGCCTGGGCCTGGCCTTCGCTCATGCGCATGGGCGAGAGATCCCGCAGACGTGGATCGCTGCGCCAGTGCCAGCGCCCTTCCCGCACCTCCAGCTGGCGCTCGCAGATGAGGCGCGCCGCCGCCGGGGAGATGTCAGCCACCTTGCAGCGGGCCGCCACCGCCTCGTCGAGGGAGGCAAACCCACCGGACGCTCGCTCGCGAGTGCGGCTGCGATTGAGAATGGCCCGCCGCAACTGGGCAGGCACCTCCTCATCGGGTTGGCTCAGCGGCCCTAGCCCCTCCAGCAGGATAAGCCGCACTATCTGTTCGGGGAAGACCCCGGCATAGGCGCTGGCGATCAGGGCCCCCAGCGAATGGCCGAGCAGGATGAAACGCTGCCAGCCCGCAGCCCGGACAATCTGGTGCAGATCGTCGAGCCAGTCGACGAAGACATAGGGAGTCACCTTGTGATCCGAGTGGCCGTGTCCCGGCAGATCGACGCAGACGAGGTGGCATTCACCGAGATGGGGGGCAAGGGGCAGGAAGCTGGCGCCGTTGTCGAGCCAGCCGTGCAGGGCAACGATCAGTGGCTTGTCCTGCCGGCCGTTATCCAGCAGGGCGATGCGCCGACCATCGGCCAGGGTGAGGAAGCGCTCTTCCATCATCACCAGCGGGAGTAGTGGCGCCTTGGCCAGAAGGGATCATAGAAGGGGTCGTAGAAGTAGGGGTCCATGTAGCGGATCTCCACCTCCTTCACCGGCGGCCACAGTTTGCTGGCGGTGACCTTGAGCACGGAGAAGCGATACTTGTGATCGCCTATCTGGCTGTCCACCGGCTTGTCCAGGGTGCCGAGCACCGTCAGGCTGCGCCCCTTGGCATAGAGCGTCGGATCCACAAAGCCCTTCATGACGGCCAGAAAACGCCCCGGGCTCTGCTCCGTCTGGGTCGGTACGCCGTTGGCTTTGAGCGGCAGGTAGACCACTTCGATGACGCTCTGATCCTGCTCGTTGTGCACCGCCGAGATGACGCCGCTCCAGCGCGCAGGCTTGCCCTCCATCCCCTGCAGGGCAGGTTGATAGGCCACCAGCTGGCTTTCCGGCTCATAGGCCAGCTCCTTGGGCACAGTGCTGCAACCGCCGAGCAGCAGCCCCGTCAGGCCCAGCATGATCACGCGTTTCATCATTTGCCTCTCCTTCTCCGCACCGTCTGCCTTCACTCACTGGCGTCGAGTCACGGCTCGCCGTTGGATGTCACTCGCGACCCGGCAGTTTTTTCCAGGTCACCTTGTCACGCAAATAGACGGGGGTTGCCTGCTCAACAGCCACCGCCTCCCCCGCCAGCCAAGCACTGCGTGCCAGGGGCAGCATGTCGAGCGCCGCCGGGAAACGCACCTGGCTCACCGCCAGCTCGTCGGCCAGCGCATTGAGCGTCTCGCCATAGGTTTCAAAGCCGGTCCCGACGCAGCTCAAGCTGCCCGCCAGCTTGCCGCGCGCGTCAATCAGCGCGGCGGGATCGCTCACCACTTCCTCCCCCACCAGCTGCATACGGCCGTCAAGCAGCTCGTAGTGGCCAAAATAGACCTCGTTCATCCGCGCATCGATGGCGGTCAGTACCCGCGTTGCCCCCTCCAGACGATAAGCCCCCTGGGCCATGGCAGCCAGGGTCGACACGCCGATGAGCGGCACGCCAGCGCCAAAGGCGAGCCCCTGGGCCACGCTGATCCCGATGCGCACGCCGGTAAAGGAGCCGGGTCCACGCCCGAAGGCGATGGCGTCGAGCTCGTCCAACGATAGACCGGCCTCGTCTAACACAGCCTGAACCATGGGCAGGATTTTTCGGGTGTGATCCCGCGGCGCCTCTTCCCAACGGGAGAACAGCTTGTCACCCACCAGCAGGGCGGCGGAGCAGGCTTCGGTGGCGGTATCAACGGCCAGGATCTTCAACTCGGTCATGGGTTACAATCTCTATAAAATCAGTCAATTACATAACGTGTAAGCGAGGAGTGCTCACCCGTTTTCTTAACATGGCAAATCCGTCAATCGCTAGCCACCCGCCAGCATCTCAGGGCGAATGCAGAGGGCGCCTGGTATGCGGCCTGTCAGGCACAAGCGCCCCGCGCGAAAAAATGCCCCAGGGTAGCCAGCTCCCACGTTCTGGTAAATAACCTGCCGAGTTACTCGCCGCGGTCAAAGAAACTCCCCAGCGACCCTAACTCCCGGGTACGAGGGATGGCGGGCAGACTCTTGATGAAGGTGGCGCCATAGGGCTTGTTGACCATCCGTGGATCACAGATGACCAGCACGCCGTGATCACTGCGATCACGAATAAGTCGCCCCACCCCCTGTTTGAGGGCAATCACCGCCTTGGGCAGCTGCAGCTCGGCGAAGGGATCTCCCCCCTTGAGTTTGCAATCATCCACCCGCGCCTTGAGCAGCGGATCGTCCGGGCTCGCAAAAGGCAGTTTGTCGATGATAACACAGGACAATGCCGCCCCTCGCACGTCGATCCCCTCCCAGAAACTGCTGGTCGCCACCAGCACGGCGCGCCCGTTCTCAACAAACTCCTTGAGCAGCCGCTGCTTGTTGTCCTCCCCCTGCAAGAGCACGGTGCGGCCGATTTCCCGGCGCAGCACCTCGGCCACCTGACGCATCACCTGATGGCTGGTGCAGAGGAAGAAGCAGCCCCCCGGCGTCTTGTTGATAAGGGGGATCATCAGATTGGCCAGCTGTTCCCCCCGCCCGAAGGCGTTGGGCTCTGGCAGGAAGCGCGGCACACAGAGCCGCGCCTGCTCAGCGTAATCAAAGGGGCTGTCGAGAATAAGCTCGGCGCTACCAGCGAGCCCCAGCTCCGCCTTGAAGTGATCGAAACGATTGTCCACCGTCAGGGTGGCGGAGGTAAAGATCCAGGCCACCTCGGGCTTTTGCACCTCGGCGCCAAATCGCTCGGCCACCGACAAGGGGGTGAGATTGAGGGAGAAGTGCAGCCGGGAGCAGTCATACCAGTAGGAGAAACCGGTCTGATTGACCGCCAGCACCTCCCCGAGGCGGGTGCGCAGCTCGCAGACTCGCTCGAAGGCGTGATCCAGTTGCTCGCCACGCCCGAGCGCCAGTTTCAGCACCTCGTAGCAGAGCCCGATGGCGTCGTTGAGACGAGCCAGCGCCTGGCCCCAGAGCGGCTGGCGCAAGAGATCTCGGGTATTGCCACGTCCCCCGTCTATCCCGAAGGCGAGGCGCAAGTCCTGGCTCGCGATGGAGAGCCTGTCCGCCGCCTTGCCAAGCTGCCCCATGTCATGGGCCTCGGCCCTGTAGGCGAGCTGGATGTCCTGCGCCAGATCCAGGATGGTGCGGCTGCCCACCGACTTGCCAAAATAGTTGGTGGCGATCTCCGGCAACTGGTGCGCCTCGTCGAACACATAAACCTGCGATTCGGGCACCAGCTCGCCAAATCCCGTGTCTTTCACCGCCATATCAGCGAAGAAGAGGTGATGATTGATCACCACCACCTGGGCATCCATGGCACGACGGCGGGCCACCACCAGATGGCAGTCGTCATAATAGGGGCAGTCGCGACCGAGGCAGTTGTCATTGGTGCTGGTGACATGGGCGAGGATCTCGGCGTTCTCCTGCAGCCCCGGAATGTCACCCACATCGCCGTTGTCGGTGGCCGTGGACCAGGACTTCACCTTGACCAGATCGCTGAGGATCTCGGGCTTTTGCAGGTGGGATTCGCTGAGCAGCCGGTTCATGCGCTCGATGCAGAGATAGTTGCTGCGCCCCTTGAGCAGGGCCACTGGCGGGGTGTAGGAGAGTGCCCCCGTGATGGTGGGGAGATCCCGGTAGAAGAGCTGCTCCTGCAGGTTCTTGGACCCGGTGCTTATCACCACCCGCTTGCCGGATTCCAGCGCCGGCACCAGGTAGGCGTAAGTCTTGCCGGTGCCGGTGCCCGCCTCCACCAGCAGGCGGCCGCCACTCTTGATGGCGCGCGCCACCGCTTCGGCCATCTCCAGTTGCGGCGCACGGGCCTTGAAGCCGTCGATGTGGCTGGCCAGAGGGCCATCTGGCTTGAACAGGGTCTGGATGGTCAAAGGAGCGTCCCGCGCAAAAGCGGCCATTATGCCAAAAGCGCGACGAAAGCGGGACTGATAATGCGTTCAGACGAAGAGATCGATCTGATGGTCCGGATCCGGCTTGTGATCATCATCCTGCACCTTTGGCTGATCACGCTTGGCTGGGGGATGATCCTGCTGGTGGTGCTGGGTGCCGCCGCCGTTGTCGGTGCCAATCTTGCGCAACTGATGTTTCTGGCTGATTTGGGTCACCTCCCGCTTGATGTCGTCCGGGCTCGGGGTCGACGGTGCGCGCGGCAAGATGGGAAATAACAGATCCTGGCTGGGCATGGTGATCACTCCTCAGGTTATCTTGATTAGTTATCGACCAGAAAACCGTTTTCCCCACTTTAATCGGGCAAAACACAATTTCAGGTTGCATTTTCCGTCAAGGCAGGTAGTTTAAATCAGGCGTCAACTACGACATCTTATTTGTAAAGGATTGATTACATGAAGTTCACCCTGCTGAAGACTCATCATCACCATCATCATCCCGACTAGTCTTTCAGGAGGTTGACTGCTGGAAGACACTTAACTGGTGACTTCCAAAAGGACCGCAAGATTCATAAACCCTCGGAAGCACACACTTCCGAGGGTTTTTTCGTTTTTGACTAGAAGGAAATCGAGCAATGGAAACACAACGTCTGCGCATCGCCATGCAAAAATCCGGTCGCCTGAGCCAGGACTCCCAGGCCCTGTTCAAGAGCTGCGGCCTCAAGATCAACCTGCGGGAACAGCGCCTCATCGCCCACGTGGAAAACATGCCCATCGACATCCTGCGGGTGCGCGATGACGATATCCCGGGGCTGGTGATGGAAGGGGTGGTCGACCTTGGCATCATCGGCGAGAACGTGCTGGAAGAGGTGCAGCTTATTCGCGCCTCACAGGGACTCCCCTTCGAGGTGAAAACCCTCAAGCAGCTCGACTTCGGTGGCTGCCGCCTCTCCCTGGCGGTGCCGGAAGACGTCACCTACACAGGGCCGGATAGTCTGGCAGGCAAGCGCATCGCCACCTCCTACCCCGGGCTGCTCAAGCGCTTCTTCGACGAGAAGGGGCTCGGCTTCAAGAGCGTGATGCTGGGTGGCTCGGTGGAAGTGGCCCCCCGCGCGGGACTGGCCGACGCCATCTGCGATCTGGTCTCTACCGGCGCGACCCTGGAGGCCAACGGCCTCAAAGAGGTGGAGGTGATCTACCGCTCCAAGGCGGTGCTGGTACAGGCCCCCAACCCCTCGAATGAGGCCAAGCAGAAGCTCATCGACAAGCTGCTGCCCCGCATTCAAGGGATGCAGCAGGCCCGCGAGAGCAAGTACATCATGCTGCACGCCCCCAAGGACAAACTCGATGCCATCACCGATCTGCTGCCGGGTGCCGAACGCCCCACCATCATGCAACTGGCCGGTGACACCAACCAGGTGGCCCTGCACGTCGTCTCCAGCGAGACCCTGTTCTGGGAGACCATGGAGCAGCTCAAGGCCCTCGGCGCCAGCTCCATTCTGGTGCTGCCCATCGAAAAAATGATGGAATAAGGAAGGGACACCATGCAGACCCTGATCTGGAAGACCCTCTCTCCCGCCCAGCAGGCCGATGTGCTGACCCGACCCGCCCTCAATGACGAGGCGGATATCGGCGCCGTGGTCAAAGAGATCATCGCAGCTGTGCGCAGCCGGGGTGACGAGGCGCTGCGCGAGCTGAGCCTGCGCTTCGAGCGCGCCCCCCGTGAGCAGTTGCGCGTCAGCGAGGCCGAGATCGAGGCCGCCTGCGCGCGGCTGGATGACGACATAAAAAGCGCCATAGAGGCGGCGATTAGCAATATTCGCACCTTCCACGCCGCCCAGGTGCAGCCAGTGGTGCGTGTCGAAACCCAGCCCGGTGTGGTGTGCGAGCTGCGCACCCAGGCCATCAGCCGGGTCGGCCTCTATGTGCCGGGGGGCAGCGCGCCGCTCCCCTCCACCGTGATGATGCTGGCTATTCCGGCAGGCCTAGCCGGTTGCCGTGAGGTGGTGCTCTGCACCCCGTCCCCCGCCAGCGACGAGATCCTGTTTGCCGCCCGCGCCTGCGGCGTTGAGAAGGTGTTCGCCATCGGCGGTGCCCAGGCCATCGCCGCCATGGCCTACGGCACCCAGAGCATTCCCAAGGTGGACAAGATCTTCGGCCCGGGCAACGCCTACGTGACCGAAGCCAAGGGCCAGGTCTCTCGCGACTGGCGCGGCGCCGCCATCGACATGCCGGCCGGCCCCTCCGAGGTGCTGGTGATTGCCGACGATGGCGCGAACCCCGCCTTCGTGGCCGCAGATCTGCTCTCCCAGGCCGAGCACGGCCCCGACAGCCAGGTGGTGCTGGTCACCACCTCGCCGCTCCTGGCAGACGCCATTGCCGGCGAGATCAAGGGCCAGCTGGCCCAGCTCAGCCGCCGCGACATCGCTGCACAGGCGCTCGGCAGCAGTCTGGTGATCCTCTGCGACAATCTGGACGAGGCCTGCGCCATCTCCAATGCCTACGCCCCGGAGCACCTGATCGTGCAGACCCAAGCGCCCCGCGAGCTGCTGGACCAGCTCGAGAACGCCGGTTCCATCTTTCTGGGCCAATGGACGCCGGAGTCGGTGGGGGATTATGCCAGCGGCACCAACCACACCCTGCCCACCTACGGCTATGCCCGTACCTGCTCGAGCCTGGGGCTGGCTGATTACCAGCGCCGTTACACTGTGCAGGAACTCAGCGTCGAGGGCATCCAGGGGCTCGGCCCCATCGTCCAGCGCATCGCACAGGCCGAGGGGCTCGATGGACACAAGAATGCCGTGACGCTGAGATTGAATGCACTGCAAAAGGAGCGGACATGAATAATACCGCACCAAGGGGGCTCGATGCCCCCATCAATAACGCCGTCACCCTCAGGTTGAACACCTTAGCCATTGAGTCACAGCAAAACGCACAGCAGAAGGATTTGTCATGAGCATCGCCAATCTGGCTCGCCGCGTGGTGCGGGCCCTCACCCCCTATCAATCCGCCCGCCGCATCGGCGGTCAGGGTCACGTCTGGCTCAACGCCAACGAGGCCCCACTGGCCTACCCCTTCACCATCGAGGGCAATCGCCTCAACCGCTACCCCGAGTGCCAACCTGCCGAGGTAGTCAACAGTTATGCCGCCTACGCCGGGGTTAATCCGGATCAGGTGCTGGTGAGTCGTGGCGCCGACGAGGCCATCGAGCTGCTGATCCGCACCTTCTGCGACGCCGGTGAAGATCAGATCCTCATCTGCCCCCCCACCTACGGCATGTACGCCATCAGCGCCGAGACCTGTGGCGTCGGCATCGTCGAGCTGCCGCTCACCGCCAGCCGTCAGCCGGACTGGCCCGCCATCGCGGATCGGCTCTCCGACGTGAAACTGGTGTTCCTCTGCTCCCCCAACAACCCCACCGGGGATCTGGTGGGCCGCAAGGGGCTTATCGCCCTGCTGGAGAAGGCCCGGGAACGCGCCATCGTGGTGGTGGACGAGGCCTACATCGAATTCTGCCCAGAAAGCTCAGTGGTGGATCTGCTGGCCCAATACCCCAATCTGGTGGTGACCCGCACCCTCTCCAAGGCCTTTGCCCTGGCGGGGATCCGCTGTGGCTTCACCCTGGGGGATCCGGAGGTCATTGCCATGCTGGCCAAGGTAATCGCCCCCTACCCCATCCCCGAGCCCATCGCCCAGATTGCGGCCCAGGCGCTCTCCCCCATGGGGCTATCGCTGATGCAGGAGCGGGTGCAGGAACTCAACAAGCAGAAGGCCCTCATCAAGGCCGAGCTGCTCCGGCTTGCCTGCGTGAAAGAGGTGTTCGAGGACAAGGGCAACTTCGTGCTGGTGCGTTTCAATGACGGTGCCAGCGTCTTTGCCGCCATGAAGGCCGCCGGCATCATACTGCGGGACTTCTCCACCAAGCCGGGCCTGGACAACAGCATCCGCATCACCATCGGCTATCAGGGGGAGATGGATGCCGTGATCAAAGTGCTGCGAGATCTGTCACTCAACGCCCCCTCAGCCAGCAACCAGACTGCCGCCAGCATATAAGGAAGTAGCCAGATGAAGACCCCGTTTTTGTTTATCGACCGTGACGGCACTCTGATAGAAGAGCCGGTGACCGACAAGCAGGTGGACAGCCTCGCCAAGCTGCGCTTCGAGCCCATGGTGATCCCGGTGCTGCGCGAGTTGCAGGCCGCCGGTTACGTGCTGGTGATGGTGACCAATCAGGATGGGCTGGGTACCGCCAGCCTGCCGCTGGAGAACTTCCAGCCCCCTCAGGATCTGATGATGCACCTCTTTGAGTCCCAAGGGGTGAACTGGGAGCAGGTGCTGATCTGCCCCCACTTCCCCACCGACGGTTGCAGCTGCCGCAAGCCCCACCTCGGACTGGTGAAGGAGTACCTCACGTCCGGCCGTATCGACTTTGCCAACTCCTTCGTCATTGGCGACAGACAGACCGATCTGCAGCTTGCCGAGAACATGGGCATCCGCGGCATCCGCTACCACCCGCAGGATCACGATTGGCTCGCCATCCGTGATCAGCTGCTCGCCAAGGGGCGCACCGCCGAGGTGGAGCGCTACACCAAGGAGACCCGCATCCAGGTGGCGGTGGACTTGGACAAGAGCGGCGGCAACCAGATCGCCACCGGCATCGGCTTCTTTGATCACATGCTGGATCAGATAGCCACTCACGCGGGCTTTCGCCTCAAGCTGAAAGTCAGCGGCGATCTGCACATCGACGATCACCACACGGTGGAAGACGTGGGGCTGGCCCTGGGTCAGGCCTTGCGCCAGGCCCTTGGCAACAAGCGCGGGATCGGCCGCTTCGGCTTCGTGCTGGCGATGGACGAGGTGCAGGCAGTGATCGATGGTCGTCCCCGCGAGGGCGAACAGGCTCCCTCCCTGACCGAGCTGGACGTGGCCACCGCGCTGGACTTGAGCGGTCGCCCCTACTTCGTGTTCGACTGCCCGAGCGGCTTTGGTCGCGACAGCGTGGGTGAGATGGCCACCGAGATGGTGCCCCACTTCTTCCGCTCCCTGTCGGACGCCATGGCCATCACCCTGCAGATGAAGGTGGGCAGCGGCAACACCCACCACCAAGTGGAGGCGCTGTTCAAGGGCTTTGGCCGCGCCCTGCGCCAGGCCATCCGGGTGGAAGGGAGCGAACTCCCCTCCAGCAAGGGGGTGCTGTGATGGCGAACCAGAAGCTGGTCATCATCGATACGGGATGTGCGAACCTGGCCTCGGTGCGCATGGCGTTCGAGCGCCTCGGCGTGCAGCCCCTTGTGAGCTGCCAGGCCGCCGACATCGAGCAGGCGGACAAGCTGATCCTGCCCGGGGTGGGCACTGCGGTGGCCGCCATGAAGAACTTGAACGAACGCGGGCTGGTGCCCCTTATTCGCGCCGCCAAGCAGCCCCTGCTGGGCTTTTGCCTCGGCATGCAGATGCTGGCACAGGCCTCCGAGGAGAACATGAGCGCCGATGGCGACTCAGGCCAGCTCATCGATTGCCTCGGTATAGTCCCTGGCAGGATCCGGCTGATGGAGGTGGGCAATCTGCGCCTGCCCCACATGGGCTGGAACCAGATTGAGCACGATGAGACCCATCCCTTGCTCAAGGGGATCCAAAGCGGCAGCTACTTCTACTTCGTTCACTCCTACGCCCTGGAGGTGACCGACGCGACCCTGGCCAGCTGCGACTATGGCCAGCCCTTCACCGCTATCGTCGGCCGTGACAACTTCTTTGGCGCCCAATTCCACCCGGAGCGATCCGGCTCGGCCGGTGCCCGTTTACTGCAAAACTTTCTGGAGCTGTAACAAGGATGATCATTCCCGCAATCGACCTCATCAATGGTCAGGTAGTCCGACTCTATCAGGGGGACTACGGCCAGAAGACCGCATACAGCAGCAGCCCCCAGGCCCGCTTCGACGACTATGTCGCCCAGGGGGCGGAGCAACTGCACCTGGTGGATCTGGACGGCGCCAAGGATGCAAAAGCCCGCCAGCTTGCCCTCATCACGGCGCTGCTGGCGACCACCAGGGCGCCGGTGCAGGTGGGTGGCGGCGTGCGCAGCGAACAGGACGTGGCGGACCTTCTTGCCGCTGGTGCCAATCGGGTGGTGGTCGGCTCCACCGCGGTCAAGTCCCCGGAACTGGTGGCGAGCTGGATGGAAAAATATGGCCCCGAACGCATCGTGCTGGCCCTGGACGTCAATATCGATGCCCAGGGCAAGCGCCAGATCGCGGTGGCCGGCTGGCAGGAGAACAGCGGGGTGACTATCGAGGCGCTGATCGAGCGCTTCCTCCCCGCCGGGCTCAGGCACGTGCTCTGCACCGACATCAGCCGGGACGGGACGCTCTCGGGCAGCAACGTCGAGCTCTACCGGGATCTCTGCGCCTGCTACCCGAGCGTGGCGTTTCAGGCCTCCGGCGGCATCGGCGGTCTGGCCGACATCGAGGCGCTCAAGGACACCGGCGTCAAGGGGGTCATCCTTGGCCGCGCGCTCCTCGAGGGCAAATTTTCGGTGAGTGAGGCCATCACCTGCTGGAATGAGTGATCATCGGGTGATCCAGGGGAGCCTGTCCGGCCATCAGCGCCGGAACAGGCACCTCTTCTGCCGGGAGCCAGCGGCAAGTCCTTATAATCTGGAAGCAATTGACTCTATACTCGGTCTCATCGAGATAACGTCACGGAAGGCTTATGTTCACATCTCACTGTGCCACCATCCTCATCGTCGATGACTCTCCCGAGAACCTGATGGTGCTGACCGAGTTGCTCTCTCCCAGTTATCGGGTGCTCGCCGCCCAGAGCGGGGAGAAGTGCCTGCGTATTGCGAGCGGCAAGACGAGGCCGGATCTCATCCTGCTGGATGTGATGATGCCCGGCATGGACGGCTATGAGGTGCTCAAGCATCTGCGCATCAACCCCGACACCCGCCGCATCCCTGTGGTGCTGCTCACCGCCCTCGCCGATCTCCAGAGCGAAGAGTACGGCCTGTCGCTCGGCGCCGCCGACTACATCACCAAACCCATCAAACCCGCCATCGTCCAGGCGCGGGTGCGCACCCAGCTGGAGGCCAAGCAGGCCCGGGATGGTCTGCAAGATCAGAATGCGGCCCTGGAGGCCGAGGTGGCGCGCCGGATGACGGAGAACGATCTGATCCAGCAAGTCTCCATCCGGGCGCTGGCCCATCTGGCGGAGATCCGCGATCCCGAAACCGGCAATCACATCCTGCGTACCCAGGCCTACGTAAGGTTGCTGGCGAGCGCCCTGGCCAGCCACCCCCGCTTTAGCGACACCCTGACGCCTCGTTACATAGATCTGCTGAGTCGCTCGGCCCCCCTGCACGACATCGGCAAGGTCGGCATTCCCGACCATATCTTGCTCAAACCGGGCAAGCTGACCCCCGAGGAGTGGCAGACCATGCGTACCCACGCCAAACTCGGCAGCGATGCCATCGAGGAGGCCGAGCAGGATATAGAGCAACCATTGGCCTTCCTCACCCTGGCCAAGGAGATAGCCCACTGGCACCACGAGAAATGGGACGGCAGCGGCTACCCGGACGGCCTGCAGGGCGATGCCATCCCTCTCTCGGCCAGGCTGATGGCGCTGGCAGATGTGTTTGACGCCCTTATCAACGTCCGGGTCTACAAACCGGCCATGTCCTATGAGGAGGCCCGCGCCCTGATCCTCTCCGGCAGCGGTCAGCATTTTGACCCTGACGTGGTGGCGGCCTTTGACAGCCACTTCGAGCAGTTCGTCATCATCGCCGAGCGTTATCAGGATGGCGCCGAGGCACCCCATGGCTGAGCAGTCTCCCCTGACCCGAGCCCACGTGCTCAACGTGGTACTCACCTATGCCGCCGTGGCAAGTCTGTGGATCCTGCTGTCGGACAAGGCGGTGGAGTGGCTCTTCAGCACCCCGGCCCAATTCGCCCTGGCCAGCACCATCAAGGGCTGGCTCTTTATCCTCATCACCGCGCTCATGCTCTATGTCATGCTGCGCCGCCGCATCAATCAGTCCACGGCCAGTCCCCGGCTCTCCGGGCGCCAGTGGCTGCCCATCCTATTGCTCAACGGCCTCATTCTGGCCCTGGCTATCATGGCCATCGCCCAGAACATCGGGTTGACCCGGGACAAGGAGGTCGCCCGACTTGAAACCATCGCCGATCTCAAGAGCAGGCGCATCACCGAGTGGCTGGGCAACCGGGAACAGGATCTTCGTCAGATCCTCGACAACCCGAGTTATGGTGCCCTCTCTCTCTCCGGGCAGAGGGACAGGCCATCCGATGAACAGACCCAGCGGCTGATCGAGTTCATCTCGGTGCGGGGATTCGATGGCGCGGCCCTCTTCGACCGGACCGGCCAGGCCCTGTGGCAGACTCCGGGGGCGAGCATCATGAATGCCACGTTGCGCGATGCCCTGACACGGGCGACAGCAGGCAAGGTGCTCAGGGTCGGGCCTTATCTGGATGAACAGGGCCAAACCAGGTTCGACTTCCTGACGCCCCTGGCCACGGCGGCGGAGCCGGCGCCCATCATAGTGCTGCAGATAAGCGGCAGCCACTGGGTAAACCAGATCCTCAACCCCTGGCCCATCCCCGACAGCAGTGGCGAAGCCACGCTGTTTCGCCAGCACGCAGACCAGGTGCAGTATCTGAGTGACCTGCGCTATCGCCCCGACTCGGCCCTGCGCCTGCAGCTTCCGCTCCATCACAGCACCCTGTTGGCGGCCCAGTATCTGCGCCTTGAGACCGGACAACGAAAACCCGGGGTGCTTTCCGGTATGGATTATCGAGGCATAGCGGCCTTTGGCGTCGTCTATCCGGTCGCGGGTACGGATTGGTTCCTGCTGACCAAGATAGACAAGGCCGAGCTCAACCAGGCCAGTTTCAAAGAGAGCATCTGGATCGGTCTCATCACCTTGCTGGTGCTCTTCGTCACCAACGCCGGCATCATCTTGCTGCGCCAGCACACCCGACTGCTGATGGCTGAACAGATCCGTCATTCCCAGACGCAACGGCTGCAGGCATTGCAGCTGCTCTCCGCCATCGCCGACAGCTCGGAAGATGCCATCTTTGCCAAGGACAGAGAGGGCAGATACATACTGTTCAATCGCGCCGCCAGCCAGTTCGTGGGCAAACCGGCCGCCGAGATGCTGGGCCAGGATGACATGGCCATCTTCCCGCCCGAGCAGGCCAAGATGCTGATGGAGGCAGGCCATCGGGTGATCGAGAACAACCGGGTGCAAACCGAGGAGGAGTACCTGACCCTGCCCGGTGGCGATCGGGTGTTCCTCGCCACCAAGGGGCCGCTGCAAGACAACGACGGTCAGGTGATCGGCATCTTCGGCATCTCCCGCGACATCACGGGCTTCAAGCGTGCCGAGGCAGACCTGCGGGAGCGGGAGGGGCTGTTTCGCGCCCTGGTCGAGCAATCGCTCGCCGGCATCTACATCATCCAGCAGGGCAAACTCTGCTACATCAACCCCTGTTTTGCCCACCTGTTTGGCTATGACTCGCCCGGCGCACTGCTCGGCGTCGGCACCCTGCAAGCCCTGGCAAGCCCAGAGGACAGCGACCGGGTGGCCGAGCTGGTGCTGCACTGCGAGCAGGAGGGCGGCGACATCCATACCCGCTTCAGCGCCTTGCACCACGGCAGTCAGACCCTGGAGGTGGAGCTGTACGGGCGGCGTGTCGACTATCGCGGTCAACCCGCCCTGCTCGGGCTCTTGCTCGATGTCACCGAGCGGGAACAGGTCGAGCAGGCCTTGACACATCAAGCCATGGAGCTGCGCCAGCAAAACGAGGAGCTCGAGCGTTTCAACAAGGTGATGGTGGACAGAGAACTCGCCATGCTGACCCTAAAGCACCAGATCAACACACTCTCGCGCCAGCTCGGGCTGGCACCGCCCTACCCCCAGGCTCCCATGCCGCCGGAGGAGCATCCATGATGAACCGACCGCAACTATGGCTCGTCCGCCCCTCCACCCAGCGCTGGGGCGTCTGCCTGCTGGCCCTGCTACTGCCCATCCTGATGTTGCAGATCCGGGTCCAGCTACCCATCGCCTTTGGCGAGCGGCCGCTGCTGGTGCTCTTCATGCTACCCATCATCATCTGCGCCCTGCTGGGGGGCTTGCTGCCAGGCCTGCTCTGTACCCTGATCAGTGCCCTGGCCACCGCCTATTTCCTGCTGCCCCCGGTCTATGAGCTGACCGTGGCAACCGGTCAGGATCTCGTACAGTGGGGGATCCTGATCGCCAACGGCATCCTCGTCAGCCTGCTCAGCGCCGCCATCCACAACTCCCGCGCCCGGGAGATCCAGCGCTGGCAGGAGCTGATTAGCACCCAATCTCGCCTGCAACAAAGCGAAAATCGCTTCCAGGCTACCTTCGAGCAGGCTGCGGTCGGTATCGCCCTGGTCTCTCCCGATGGGTGCTGGCTGCGGGTCAATCAGCGCTTGTGCGACATACTGGGCTACCACGCCGATGAGCTCATGGGCATGAGCTTCCAGCAGATCACCCACCCGGACGATCTCTTGATTGACCAACACTATGTGGCCCGGATGCTGGCAGGCGAGTTGCCCCATTACACCCTGGAAAAGCGCTATCTGCACAAGAGGGGTGACGTCATCTGGACAACCCTGACGGTAGCCCTGGTCAGGGATCTCGAGGGCGAGCCCGATTACTTCATTTCCATCATCGAGGACAATCAACAGAACAAGGAGACCGAGGAGGCCCTGCGTCGCAACGAGGGGATCCTGCGGGAATCCCAGCGACTGGCCAAGATTGGCAACTGGCGTTGGCGCATCAACGACGAGAACCATTTCTGGTCGCCGGAGATCTACCGCATCTATGGGCGTGACCCCGCCCTGCCCCCTGCCGTCTATCCCGAGGTGAAAAAATACTTCACCCAGGAGGGCTGGCACACCATCTCCCAGTCCGTCGAGCGCTGCCTGCGCGATGGGTTGCCCTATGAATGTGATGCCGGCGTCATCAACGAGCAGGGGAACGCCGTCTGGGTCATCGCCCGTGGCGCGGCCTTGCGGGACAGTGACGGCCATGTCGTCGAGCTGTATGGCACTGTGCAGGACATCACGGAGCGCAAGCTGACCGAGCAGCAGTTGCTGCACAATCAGCAGACGGCCCTCGATACCCAGCGCCGCGCCCGCCTGGCGGCACTGAACCTGATGGACGATGCCATCAGTGCCAGGGTCCGAGCCGAGTCCATCAGCAGCGCCCTGCGCGAGAGCGAGCAACGGTTGCTGATGGCTCAGGAGGGGGCTCACGTCGGGATCTGGGAGTGGGACATGGTCAGTGATCGCCTCTTTTTCTCCCCGGAATGCGCCCGCCTCTATGGCCGCACCGCCGAGCAACTCGGGACGTTTCACGCCTGGCAGGCTTGCCTGCACCCGGACGACAGGCCCCGTGTCGACCCCTTGCTGGCCGAGCTGTCGGCCAGCGACAAGCCCTTCGAGATAGAATTCCGGATCCTGCTGCCAGACGGTGACATGCGCTGGCTGGTGAGCAAGGGCAGCGTCTATCGGGATGACCGCCAGCGTCCGCTGCGCCTGCTCGGCATCCATCTTGACATCACCGAGCGCAAGCAGGCCGAGCAGCAGTTGCGCCAGCTCTCCCTGGCCTTGGAGCAGAGCCCGGATGGTGTCTTCATCACGGATACCCAGGCACGCATCGAGTATGTCAACGCGGCCTTTCTGGCCATCAGTGGCTACCGGCAGGACGAGGTCATCGGCCAGACCCCCGCCCTGCTGCGCTCCGGCCTCACCCCCAGGGCGACCTATATCGCCCTGCGGGATGCGATTAATCAGGGTCAACGCTGGCATGGAGAGTTCATCAACCGGCGCAAAGACGGCTCCCACTATCAGGTGCTGGCCACTGTCTCCCCCATCCGCCAGGAGAGCGGGATCGTGACCCACTATGTGGCGGTACAAGCCGACATCACCGAGAAGAAGCAGCTTGGCGAGGAGCTTGATCAGTATCGCTACCACCTGGAGGAGATGGTCGATGAGCGCACCCTGCAACTGGCCCAGGCCCATCAGAGAGCCGAGAGCGCCAACCGCGCCAAGAGCGCCTTCCTGGCCAACATGAGTCACGAGATCCGCACCCCCATGAACGCCATCCTGGGGCTGACCTACCTGCTCAAACGCGACACCCCGGACAGCACCCAGCATGAGCGGCTGGAGAAGATCGATCACGCCGCCCAGCACCTGCTCACCATCATCAATGACATCCTGGATCTCTCCAAGATCGATGCGGGCAAGATGGCGCTCGAGCAGGGCGACTTCTCCCTCACCGCCATGCTGGACAACGTCAGCGCTCTGGTGAGCGAGCAGGCCCGCGCCAAGGGGCTCACCATCATGGTCGATATGGGAGACTCGCCCACTTGGGTCCATGGCGACATTACCCGCCTGCGCCAGGCACTGCTCAACTATGCAGCCAATGCCATCAAGTTCACCGAACAGGGGGCGGTCACCCTGCGGGTGCGGGTGGCGCGCCCACTCGCCAGCGGTTACCTGCTGCGCTTCGAGGTGGAGGACACCGGTATCGGTATCAGTCCGGAGCAGCGCAAGAAGCTGTTCCAGGCGTTCGAGCAGGCCGATGTCTCCACCACCCGCAAATACGGCGGCACCGGCCTCGGGCTCGCCATCACCAGCCGGCTCGCCGCCCTGATGGGGGGAGAAGCTGGCGTCAGCAGCACCCTTGGCCAGGGGAGCTGTTTCTGGTTTACCGCCGCGCTCTCGGCAGGTCAGGGGGAAGTGCCGCAGCCGAGCCCGCTCGTGCAGAGCGTGACGCAGACCTACTTCCCTCACCACGCCCGGGTACTGCTGGTGGAAGACAACGCCATCAACCGCGAAGTGGTGCTGGAGCTGCTTTGCAACAGCGGCCTCGTCATCGAGACCGCCGTCAATGGCCAGGAGGCGCTGGAGCGCGTTCGCCAGCACACCTTCGATCTCATCCTGATGGACATACAGATGCCGGTGATGGATGGCTACGACGCCACCCGCGCCATCCGCACCCTGCCCGGCCGGGAGCTGCTTCCTATCCTCGCCCTGACGGCGAGTGCCTTTGAGGAAGACCGAAAGGCATGTGAATCTGCCGGCATGAACGATTTCATCACCAAACCCGTCACCCCTGCCAAGTTGTTTGAGGCGCTGCAGCGCTGGCTGCCGAGCAACGGGATGGTGGAGCCCGAGCATCAGCCGCTGTCCCACGACATGCAGGCAGGCCCCCTCGCCCACCTGCAGGGCTTCCACGGGCTGGACCTGCAGCAAGGGCTGACGGCACTGCAGGGCAATCAGGACAAATACATCGCGCTGCTGCGCTACTTCGCCAGCGAGCATGGCCAGGACATGACCCTGCTCAGCCACCACCTGCAAACGGGGGATAAAACGAGCGCTACCCGGCTGGTTCACACCCTGCGCGGGGTCGCGAGCACCCTTGGGATGGTGGATCTCGCGCAGCAATGCCTGCAGCTGGAGCAAACACTCGCGGGGGATGACCCTGAGCCGACCGCCTTGATGGCGGCCATTGACGGGGCCTTGACTGCCCTGCACGACCGGTTGGGGGAGGAGGTGCCCGCCCACGCGGCGGAGCTCATCCCCCTTGGCAGCCAGTGGCAACGGGCGCTGCGCCACCAGATGGAGGCATTGCTGGTGCAAAGCGATACCGCCGTGATCCCGCTGTTCGAGCAGTATGCCGCCCCCTTGCGGCTCATGCTCGGGCCACGCAGCGAGACCCTGGTCAGGCAGTTGAAGACATTTGACTTCGACGGTGCCCTGCTCACCCTTCGCCAATGTGAGGGAGCAGATGAGCCCCAAACTGAGGCCGTGCCCTCCCTCCCCGATGGCCCTTCGCTGCCCCCGGGCCCGGTGAAGGGAGACAAAGGGTTGAATCACTGAATAAAGTCATGCATATAGTGTTGGTTCCCCCGGGGCCGCGCCGCCCGATGAGCGCGCCATTTCCCGCTCAGGATCCTGCAGTGAAAGCATGCCAACCGCTTTTCCGTTCGCCGCCTGATCCTGCATCACCGGCAGAACGATGTTTTTTTAACTGTGCTTTACATGGAGCAATGAGCATGTTGTCAAAGCGTATTATCCCCTGCCTCGACGTCAAAGATGGCGTGGTGGTCAAGGGCGTGCAGTTTCGCAACCACGAGGTGATGGGCGGCATCGTCGAGCTCGCCCGCCGCTACGCCGAGGAGGGTGCCGACGAGCTGGTGTTCTATGACATCACTGCCTCGAGTGACGCCCGTGTGGTGGACAAGAGCTGGGTGAGCCGGGTGGCCGAGGTCATCGACATCCCCTTCTGCGTCGCCGGCGGCATCAAGAGCGTGGAGGATGCCCGTCAGATCCTGGAATTCGGTGCCGACAAGGTCTCCATCAACTCCCCGGCCCTGGCCGATCCCACCCTGATCACCCGGTTGGCGGAGCGCTTCGGCGTGCAGTGCGTGGTGGTAGGCATCGACTCCTACTTCGACGCGCAGAGCGGCGAGTATCAGGTCAAGCAGTTCACCGGTGACGAGAGCCGCACCCGCACCACCAGCTGGACCACCCTGGAGTGGGTCAAGGAGGTGCAACAACGCGGCGCCGGCGAAATCGTGCTCAACGTGATGAACCAGGACGGCATGCGCCAGGGCTATGATCTCGAGCAGCTCAAACTGGTGCGGGCCATCTGCAAGGTGCCGCTGATTGCCTCCGGCGGCGCCGGGGCCATGGAACATTTTCGCGATGCCTTTACCCTTGCCGACGTGGACGGCGCCCTGGCGGCGTCCGTGTTCCACAAGGGCCTTATCCCCATTCCCGAATTGAAACGCTGGCTGAAAAACGAAGGAGTCGCCATCCGTGAATAATCAAGCTGTAGACAATGCATTGCCCCTCGCCGAGCGCCTGGACTGGGACAAGTGTGACGGCATGATCCCCGCCATCGTCCAGCATGCCGCGAGCGGCGAAGTGCTGATGCAGGGCTTCATGACCCGCGAGGCCCTGGAAAAGACCCAAACCACCGGCCAGGTCACCTTCTTCAGCCGCAGCAAGCAGCGCCTGTGGACCAAGGGTGAGAGCTCGGGCCATGTGCTGAAACTGGTCGCCATCACCACCGACTGCGATCAGGACTCCCTGCTGATCGCGGCCGACCCGGTCGGCCCCACCTGCCATCTGGGCAATCCCTCCTGCTTCGACGGTCACCCGCTGCCGCCGCTGGGTTTTCTCGCCGAGCTCGAGCAGATCCTGGCATCACGCAAGGGGGCCGACCCCGCCACCAGCTACACCGCCAGCCTCTATGGCAAAGGCACCAAGCGCATCGCCCAGAAGGTGGGGGAAGAGGGGGTGGAAGTGGCCCTGGCCGCCATGGCGAAAGACAGGGAAGAGCTCATCAACGAATCCGCTGACCTGCTCTATCACCTGACCGTGCTGCTGCAAAACGAGGGGCTGGGTTTGAAAGATGTGGTGCAGCGCCTTTATGAGCGCCACACCAAGTAATCTGATCATAAAGCCGGGATCTCCCGGCTTTATTTAGTCAAGATGCACGGCCAACTCAACCAAATTTTTACCTGATTACCCATGACCCTCAGCCAGCTTCAAGAGCCGATATGGCATCGGAGGGCTTGCCACGACTGCATGCCCCAATTCAACCAACATGCTCTTGAGGTCAAAACGATGATTAAACCGGAAGCAGTATTCCGCAAGATGCCTTGGTAAATGCTTCGCTCCGAGCGTATGGCAACTGCCCCGCAGCGAGTTTTTCACATTTCCTATCATCGTGTTTACCCAGTTGAATGCCGGATGATCCAGCCAGTCCAGGTTGCCCCCGGTGACAACACCCAGGTGCTCACAATTGGCCTCCTTGACCGCTTTGAAACAGGCCAATCCATCGGATATCACCGCGCTACCACTGGCAATATGCCGTTTTGCCCAATCAGCAACGGACTTGGTTTTGAAACCATCGACCACCGTCATCCGCATCTTGATTGGATGTCCTTCCTTGTTCAGGGCCACTGCTGCCACAAACGGCGTCTTGCCTGCCGCGCCCCGACCCCGTTTGCCACCACGGCGCTCGCCACCCCAGTAGACATCATCGAGCTGAATGATGCCGCTGATGGGCTGCTTGTCATCGGACTCTTTCATGGCTTGCAGCAGCTTGTGCTTGAGCATCCAGGCGGTGTCATATTTGACGCCCAACTGGCGCTTTAGCTCCATCGCTGACAAGCCTGTTTTGGTTTGTGACAACAGGTGCATTGCCAGAAACCACTTGGTCAGTGGGAGCTTGGTGTTTGCGAAAATCGTGTTTCCAGTCAATGACATCTGGTGACGGCAGTGATTGCATTGCCACACACGTGGCCGCCTTCTCAGGCGACAACAGGTCTTGTTGGCACATTCAGGGCAGACAAAGCCGTTAGGAAAACGCCAAGTGAACAGCGCGTTTTCGCACTGAGCCTCAGTGCCATAGTCCTTGAGAAACTCAAACAGGCTGTAGCCTTTCTGGAATTGGATTTTGCTTTTGGCCATGATCTCGCACCTCGATAACTGTACGTAAGATCAGTATAGTTCGTGGTAACTGACTGCTAATCATGGGTAATCAGGTTGTCGTATCTCTTTTTTAAGATACTGA
Source organism: Aeromonas media (assembly GCF_020423125.1). Classification (NCBI taxonomy): domain Bacteria; kingdom Pseudomonadati; phylum Pseudomonadota; class Gammaproteobacteria; order Aeromonadales; family Aeromonadaceae; genus Aeromonas; species Aeromonas media. The sequence continues at coordinate 2,098,867 of NZ_CP075564.1, read as the reverse complement.
ATAGATTCATAACGTTCCCTGTGATTACTACAGAGCGTATCAACCAACTTATCTGCATCTTCGCCTTCCAAAGAGAAATCACCATCTTCCAGCCCAGCTTTTTTAATGGCTGACTTGAGCACCAATCTTCCGCCAACCTTGAGCAAGCCCAATAGTTTTGTTTTGATGCCATCAGGTACGTCAATCTTATTTCCTGTAGCATCTCTCAGTTGATCGATTATCGACGAGATAACCGTCAACAAGGGGTCGTCGGAAAAGTCCTGCTGCCAGGCATCGATATAGACGGTGGGATAGCGCTCTTTAAGTTCCATATACCAGCGCTTGATAAACCAGGTTTTACCCGCGCCCCATTCGGCATTGAGGTTCAACACATAGTTGCGCTCTTTGCCCTCTGCCGCCAGATAGTTGGTCAGAAACTCGGCATAGCGAGCGCGCTCCAGTCGATCTCCTGCGACCTTTTCCTCTCCCCCTTCAATAGCTCCAGGACCATCCCATGAAACAGATTCCACCCAATCAAATGTTGCAAGCGCCATAGTATTTCCCTGTCTCGATACTGAGCAGGATATTACCAGAGTGAGTTCCGAAAGAGTTTGATGAACATAGGATTTGGCGCCATATCATCCCGAGGCAATATGGCGCCGACTCAAGCACTCAGAAGAGAGTAACGTCCCACCCTCACTCCAGCTGTTTTCGCAGCATAAATTTTTGCACCTTGCCGGTGGAGGTCTTCGGCAGGGGGGTGAAGATGATGCGCTTGGGGGCCTTGAAGTGGGCCATCTGCTCTCGGCAGAAGGCGATCAGCTCCGCCTGGCTGAGCACACGCCCCTCCTTGAGCTTGACGAAGGCGCAGGGCACCTCCCCCCACTTCTCGTCCGCCATGGCGATCACCGCGGCCTCGTCCACGTCCGGGTGGCGATAGAGCACGTCCTCCACCTCCAGGCTGGAGATGTTCTCCCCGCCCGAGATGATGATGTCCTTGGATCTATCCTTGATCTCCACGTAGCCGTCCTGGTGCCAGACCGCCAGATCCCCGCTTCGAAACCAGCCTTCCGCCATCGCCTCTTCGCTCGCCGCCGGGTTCTTGAGGTAGCCCTTCATGACGATGTTGCCGCGCAGGAAGATCTCCCCCAGGGTCTTGCCATCCCGGGGCACAGGCTCGCCGCTGACGGGGTTGGCCACCCGCATCTCTCCCTGCAATGGAGAGGCCACCCCCTGGCGCGCCTTGAGCCGGGAGAGCGAAGTGGCATCCTGCCCTTGCCAGCTTCGCTGGGGCTCGCACACCACGCAGGGGCCATAGGTTTCGGTGAGGCCATAGACATGGGTCACGGCTATCCCCATGGCCTCCATGCCGGCGATCACGGTGGCGGGTGGCGCCGCCCCCGCCGTCATCGCCTTGATGGGGTGGTCGAGCCCCAGTTTCAGGGCCGGATCGGCGTTGTTCAGCATGTTGAGCACTATGGGGGCGGCGCAAAAATGCGTCACCCTGTGTTCGTGCAGCGCCTCATAGATGGCGGCCGCCTGCACATGGCGCAGGCAGACGCTCACCCCGGCGGTGGCCGCCAGGGTCCAGGGGAAGCACCAGCCGTTGCAGTGGAACATCGGCAGGGTCCACAGATAGACGGGGTGCTTGGGCAGCTCCCAGGAGAGCACGTTGTTGACCGCATTGAGGTGGGCGCCGCGATGGTGATAGACCACCCCCTTGGGGTTGCCCGTGGTGCCCGAGGTGTAGTTCAGGGAAATCGCCTGCCACTCGTCCGCCGGCAGCCAGCCGGGCTCGTCGCCGTTGCCCCCGGCAATGAAGGCCTCATAGCTCAGCTCGCCGACCAGCTCACCTTCCCGATAGAGAGGATCATCGATGGCGATCACCAGGGGGCTTTGCTCGATCAGCGCCAGCGCCTTGCGCACCAGGGCGCCAAACTCCCTGTCCACCAGCACCACCCTGCTCTGGGCATGCTGGAAGATGAAGGCCATGGACTCTGCATCGAGCCGGGTGTTGATGGTGTTGAGCACGGCGCCGCTCATGGGTACCCCGAAGTGGGCCTCAAACATGGCCGGGACATTGGGAGCAACGATGGAGACAGTGTCCCCCTCGCCGATGCCGTGCAGGCGCAGGGCAGAGGCGAGTTGGCGACAGCGCACCTCGGTCTGGGCCCAGCTCTGGCGCAGGGGGCCGTGGATCAGGGCCGGGTAGTCGGGATAGACCCGGGCCGCCCGGGCCAGAAAGCTCAAGGGGGTCAGGGCCTCGAAATTGGCGGGCGTCTTGCCAAGGCCAGTCTCGTAGATGTGCGGCTTTGTCATCGGGTTCCTTCCTCATATGGGCACAAAGCGGGGGGAGTCTCGCGGATCACGGCGCACAAGGCACTTGGCAGGCGGCGGATCCTGATACCCGACGAGGGTACCAAGGGGGCGCACGCCCAGGTATTAGCGAAACGTCTTAAGGGGCTGCGCCCCCTGCCCCAGACTCTCGCGACGCCATCGCCCCACCTTTTGTCGCCAATTACAGACGCTCCCTTGCCGGGGCCGTTTTTGGCGCAGCCAGCCTCTGTCGCACCCGAAGGGCCATTGCCTTGAGCCCGGGGACAAAAATGCCAAGAATGAGCCCAGGCCCCAAGGGCAATCACTGTAAGGAGAGAAGAGATGAACACATCCATGTTGGCAGGTATCGGGATCGGTGTGGCCTCTGCACTGGCATTGTCGGCCGCCGCCAGCGGATCCCTGTTTTCATCAGAGCCCCAGTTTGCCGAGGTGCTGGCCAGCAAACCGGTGACCGAGACCATCAAGACACCGCGCCAGGAGTGCCGCAACGTCACCGTCACCCACCGCAAGCCGGTGCAGGATGAACACAAGATCCTGGGCACAGTGGTCGGTGCGGCCCTCGGGGGCGTGGTGGGCCACCAGTTCGGTGGCGGCAGCGGCAAGAAGGTCGCCACCGTCGCCGGGGCCGCCGCCGGTGGCTATGCCGGCAACCAGGTGCAGGGCAACATGCAGGCGGGGGACACCTACACCACCACGGAGCAGCGCTGCAAGACGGTGCAGGACAGCAGCACCCGCACCCTGGGTTATGACGTCACCTACCGCCTCGCCGGTCAGGAAGGGGTAGTGCGAATGGAACAAAAACCCGGCACCACCATTCCGGTCAAGGATGGCAAGCTGGTACTGAGCAACGCGCAGGGTTGATACTCCGTTAGGAGCGCCCTGCCATGGAGAAGGCCCACCCGACGAGGTGGGCTTTTTTCATGGGCGAAGAGATGCCCGCATCTCTGCGTTGCCAGGCAGGCCGCAGTACCGGCCGACAAAAAGGGGCCCGCGGGCCCCTTGTGTTATGCATCTTGGTATTGACGCTCATCAGTGGCGACCGAAGGGCCACCAGGACTTGTCGTTGTCCTTGATGTCGACCCGGGTCTCCTGCACGGCACCCGGCTGGGCCCCCTGCACCTTCACAAGACCCACCTTGAACTGCTCGGTAGGCTCGACGAACCAGTCATCCAGGATCAGCACCTTGACCGACTTGCTGCCACCTTCACCGGCGGCCCAGCTCACCGACTGGCCGAACCAGGGCAGGAAATCCAGCCCCCAGCGCGCCGTGATCCCCTCAAGGCCCAGCTGGGCGCGGGCCGGCTTGCTGAGATCGCCGCTGCGTACCACAGGGATCTCGGCAAACCACTGCCCCTCGTTCACCGTCAGGCTGGTCTGGGCCAAGGAGATGGTGGACGGTGCCAGCTTGTCCTTGATGGTCACCAGGGTCTGGTGCTGCTCCCCCAGTGCCGCGCCACTCGGGTCAAACAGCTCCAGAGTAAAAGTCTCATCCCCCTCGTGCAGGGTGTCGCTCTTCACCGGGATCTGGATGGTCTGGCTGTCGCTCTGGCCCGCCGCCCAGTTCAGAGTACCGGTGAGGGGCGCCACGTCATTGGCATCGGCGCTGCCAAAGGCGATGCGATAGCTGACGCTGGCCTCCCCATGGCTGCCGTCACGGCGCGCAACGGACAGGGCGAGAATGCTGCCCTCCTCCACGCTGGCGGCGGCGCTCTCGAGACTCAATACTCCGGCGGGCGGCAGCGGATACTGGATCGCCACCAGCACGGGATCGTGATCCGAGGCGCTGAAGGGCCCGTCCGATTTGGCCAGCTGGCCTGTGTACTTGCTGCCGTATTCGAAGAAGTTGCTCTCGGCGGAGTTGATGTGCCAATCCTCGATGCCGATCACCTTGGCCACGAGGCCGGGGCTTGCCAGGGCGTGATCCAGGTTGCCGAGCTCACCCTCATAGCTGTAGGAGTAGGTGTCGGTGCCGTGGAGGCGGGTGTTGAGGTTCACCAGACCATAGCCCTTGCCAAGGGCGCTGCCGCTCTCCTCGAAAGGCTGGCCCGCCAGTGTGGTGAAAGAGGCGCTCATGATCTGGCGCGATTGGGCGGCCGGATCATAGTCGGTCAGCACCCGGATGGGATCCTCCATGCCGTAGGCGTTCAGATCGCCGATGAGCAGCAGATCCCCGCTCACCTCCTTGAGGCGCTCACCCAGCACCTTGGCAGCGGAGACCCGCAGCGCGTTGCAGTGGCCCTGCCCATCCAGGGGATCGGTGGTGGCGTAGTCGGGGTAATCTTCGAAGCAGGCGGAACCCTTGGACTTGAGGTGGTTGACCACCAGGGTCAGGGGTGCATCCCCCTTGGGCGAGCTGAAGCGCTGCAACAGCGATTCGCGCATGCCCTGCTTGATGGCAACTGGCTTGCCGCTGGCGTCCTGCGCCTCGGCCTGCTGCACCGGCAGCTCGATGAGGCTGGCAGCCCCCTCTGGCGTCACGCTGGCGGGCCGGTAGATGAGCCCCACCGTGATGGCGTCTGTGCCGATGGGCTGGCCATCGGGGGAAGCCACCCAGGCGTAGTGATCCGCCTCGTCCGGCTGGGCGGCGTTGAGGGCCGCCACCAGGTTGGCGATGGCGGAGTTGTCGCCGTAGCCGTTGTTCTCTATCTCCATCAGCCCCACCACGTCGGCATTGAGACGGGTGATGGCGCTGACGATCTTGGTGCGCTGCAGCTCGAACTCCGCCACCGTCAGGGCGCCCCGGTTGCTGCCGGTGGGGTTGGCATCCCCCCCCACCACAGTGGTGAAGAAGTTGAGCACGTTGAAGCTGGCGACCCGCAGATCCCCCGCCTCGGCCAGCTCAGGGGCCTCGACCCTGTCCCAGCCGCTGTGATCGATGTCGCTGGCATCGATGCGATTGTTCGCCACCAGTCTGAACAGGTTGTAGGAGTAGCCAAGCGCCCCCTCCAGCCCGTTGAGCTTGTCACCGATGCGCAGGTAACCATCCTCGGCGTTGAAGCCGGGGAACCAGGGCAGCACACCGTCCGGCGCCTTGGCGTCGGTCTCCACCACCAGCTGGTTTTGCTGGTTGCGCAGGGCCCAGTCGCTCGCCTCCTGGCTCATGGCGGCAAATTTCTGGGTCGACTTGATAAGCGGCGCGCCATAGGCCAGCACCAGGTTGTTACGCTTGCCGTCGTAATCGAAGCTGAAGTTGCGGGTCACTACCAGACTGGATTCGGGCACCAGCCGCACCTGCATCCCCTCGTGACGCTCCAGCAGCTGGCTGAGGCTCTCGCCCGCCACCGGCACCAGATCCACCGCCGCCGGCACAGCCCCCACCGGCTGGGTCACTACCAGCGCATCGGCACTGAGCTGGGTTTGGTTGAAATACTCCTTCACCTTGCCCGAGACGCATACCTCGGCGCCCGGCACGATGGCGCCGTTGGCCTGGGTGCTGTGGATGAAGAGGCCGTCAGAGGTGGCCGGATCCCCGTCCCCTTGCGGGTCCTGGATGAAGAAGCCCTTGTAGAGACCGTTCACCACCTGAGTGACGATGCCACGGGTGGCATGGGCCTGCTCGGATTCAAACTTGCCGGCCGGTACCAGCGGGCTGCTGCTGCTGGCGCCCTGAATGGCAGGCACCGGCACAAGAGTGTCTACCGGACAGACGAAGGCGGGCGGCTGGGTACCATCACAGGAGGCATCGCCGCTGCAGCCGAGACCGCTGGCGTCATCCTTGGCGGCGGCCACGTATTCCAGTGCCGGATCGAAGGGGCCGGTCGCATCAGTCCGGCCCGTGCTGACGGTGGCCTTGCGGCGCAGGGTCATGTCCAGGGTCGAGACGCTGCCAGACACCCAGGCAGTGCCCGGATCCACCCCCACCTGGCCGACGCTGTCCACTATCTCGCTGCCGCGATAGAGCACCAGGGCGTCGTCACCGTTGAACACCAGGTTGCCGCTGGTCTGGGTCGCCTTGGCCAGGATCTCGCTGCTGGCGGAGGGGTTGGCCAGCACCAGGCTGGCACCGGGGGCGAGCGTGCCTTGCAGTGTCAGGCTGTTGGTGGGGGCATCGGTGAGAGGTTTGCCGTTGGCATAGAGCGCCAAGCGGTATTGAGAGAGATCGACGGGAGTCGCGCCCAGATTGCTCAACTCCACCGCCTTGTTGTTGCTGGATCCTTCCAGGTATTCGCTGATCAGCAGTTGTGCCTGTGTCTGTCCAGAGAGCGCCAGCCCGACGGCCAACGCTACCAGAGAGTGTCTTCCTGACATGGTCAGTTTCCTTTTTTTATTTGCAGATTATGTTATTGGCGCCCCGCGCAAGGCGGGCCGCAGCACCTTGTTACCTGTCGAACTCGGCCGATGACCAAGATCGCGCCTACTCTGCCCTTTTGACGACGGAGCCGCTGGGAGCTGGCTAACAATGACCGCAAATTGTTGCGCGCAGGTGACGATCAATACCCGAATGGTCAGTGCCTGTTATCGGTGCGCAGGAAATCGTCGCCACCTCTGAGGGGCCATGCCAAGGGGCTCGACATCGAGCAGAGTCCGGGGCTGAGAGCCGCTCCAGAGGTGCGAGCGAGGCGGCCAGAGCGTGGTTCCAAGTGCAGCCAGATAGACGCCACAGGCCCCCATGCCCCGTGGAGGCAGCGAGATGGGCTTCATTGGAACGATACTCTGTGCTCGTGTGAAACCGGTTCAGTAATGACAGAAATAACAAGAGATGAGATGGCACAAACGCTTGTTGCTTTTGCGCTCGCGAATGGCAATATTTCTCACTTTCTTTTTTGACCGTATCTATTCCCGAGGTGCTACAAGATGTTTCGTCACCCCCTGGCAAAGTTGCTGCTGCTTGGTCAGCTCGCCCTGATGAGCTGGATGGCGCAGGCCACCGCCCCCGTTGAAGTGGAAGATGTGATGGGCCGCAAGGTCTCCCTGAGTCTGCCCGCGAGTCGCATCGTGCTCGGTTTCTATCCCGAGGATTATTTGGCCGTGGCCGGTGAAGGCGGCGCCGATCGCCTGGTGGGCATGTCCCGTGGCTGGTTCGTCAAGTCCCGCCCCGCCATCTGGTCCCTCTATGTCGCCAGCCTGCCGCAACTGGCCAGGGTGCCCGACCTTGGCAACGTGCAGGATCAGAGCTTCTCCATCGAAAAGACCCTGGCAGTCAAACCCGATCTGGTGATCCTGGCCCAGTGGCAATATGAGGCCCTGGCCCCGGATCTGCCGCGCCTCGAGCAGGCAGGCATCCCGGTGGTGGTGGTGGACTACAACGCCCAGACCCTGGACCGCCACATAGCGAGCACCTTGCTGCTTGGCAAGGTGACCGGCCAGGAGGCCCGAGCCCAGAAAATGGCCGACGAATACAAGGCCAAGATTGACACCATCACCTCCCGCATCGCCGCCGCGAAGCACCAGCCACCCCGGGTCTATATCGAGCTGGGTGACAAGGGACCGGCCGAATACAGCTACACCTATGGCAAGGACATGTGGGGCGCCATGGCCCTGCTGGCGGGCGGTGACAACGTCGCAGCGCCCTTCGTCGAGCGCTGGGGCCCCATCCACCCTGAGCAGCTGCTGGCAAGCAAACCCGAGGTGATCCTGATGGCGGGCTACGAGAGCGTGAGCAGCGCAGAAGCGATGCAGGTCGGTCAGGACGTCTCGGCCGAGACGGTGCGCCAGCGTCTGCAGGGCTTTGCCGCCCGTCCGGGCTGGAGCGAGCTGCCCGCGGTGCAGCAGGGTCGCCTCTATGCGGTCTATCACGGCGCCACCCGCAGCATCATGGACGCCGCCCTCATCGAGTTCATGGCCAAGGCGCTCTATCCGGATCTGTTCCAGGATCTCGATCCCCTGGCCACCTATCAGGGCTTCTACCACAGCTATCTGCCCATTCACCCCCAGGGCACCTTCATGCTGGGGATCAAGCCGGGTGAAGCAAACTAAATCCGGTCGTTCGGGCTCTGCCCACCTCGGCAGAGCCCTCTTCGCCATCCCTCTTTAACCGGGCGCCCCACATGGCGCCCGCTTCAGGATTGTCATCATGAATGATTTGGCTGCCCTCCAGCAGACCCTCACCCGCCAGCGGCAACGGGAGCGCCGTCGCTGGCACTGGCTGGCGCTGCTCACCCTGGTGCTGTGCATTACGCTAGTGCTCGACATCGCCACCGGCCCCTCCCTACTGCCCCTTGGGGAGGTGGTCGATGCCCTGATCGCCCCCGCCCAGGCGGACTCAATGACCCGCACCATAGTCCATGACATGCGCCTGCCCATCGCCCTGATGGCCCTGGTAGTCGGCGCGTCACTGGGCCTTGGCGGCGTCCAGATGCAGACCCTGCTGGACAACCCCCTGGCCAGCCCCTTCACCCTGGGGCTCGCGGCGGCGGCCGGGCTTGGCGCCGCACTGGCGCTCTATAGCGGTGGTCTCGGGCTCCCTCCCCTGATCGCCATTCCAGCCGGTGCCTTCATCCTGTGCATGTTTGCCGCCAGCCTCTTGTTCGGCCTCGCCATGATGCGCAACATCAGCAGCCAGACCCTGATCCTGGCGGGCATAGCCCTGTTGTTCCTGTTCCAGTCCCTGCTCTCCCTGCTACAGTTCCTCTCCTCCCCCGAGCTCAACCAACAGATCATGTTCTGGCTGTTTGGCAGCCTGATGCGCACCACCTGGGACTCCCTGATCATCACGGCCGCCGTCACCCTGATCTGCACCCTGCTCATCTACCGGGATGCCTGGGCCCTCACCAGCCTGCGTCTGGGGGAAGCCCGGGCCAGGAGCCTCGGGGTCAACGTGGACAGGCTGCGCATGAAGACCCTGATCCTGGTCGCCCTGCTCACCGCCACCGCCACCAGCTTCGTCGGCATCATCGGCTTCGTCGGCCTGGTGGCCCCCCACATCGCCCGCATGCTGGTGGGGGAAGATCAACGCTTCCTGATCCCGCTCTCGGCCCTGTGCGGCGCCTGCATGTTGTCGGCGGCCTCGGTGCTCTCCAAGTCCATCATTCCGGGGGCTCTCTTTCCCATCGGCATCGTCACCGCCCTGATTGGTGTGCCCTTCTTCATCTGGCTGATCCTCGGCAGGGGGCGTAAACGTGCTTGAAATATCCCGACTCTCCCTCTCCCTCGGCCAGCAGATCCTGCTGCGAGAGCTCGACCTCACCCTGCATCCGGGTCAGGTCCATGTGATCATCGGCCCGAACGGGACCGGCAAAACCTCGTTGCTGCGCGCTCTGTTCGGTGAACTGACCCCGGCCGCTGGCGACATCCGCCTGGGGGGCCAGAGTGCCCGTCAGATGACACAAGCCAAATGGCGCCAGCAGTTTGGCTACATGCCCCAGAACATCCAGCTGGAGCTGGACTTGAGCGTCATCGAAGTGGTGGTGCTGGGGCGCCTCGACAGCCTCTCCATGCGTCTGGCGGACGAGGACATACTGGCGGCCGGCCGCGCCCTGCAGGCGCTTGGCATCGCCCATCTGGCGGATCGCCCCCTCTACTCCTTGAGCGGCGGCCAGCGGCAGATGGTGCTCTTTGCCCAGGTGCTGCTGCGCGATCCCCGCATCATGATGCTGGACGAGCCGGTCAGCGCCCTGGACCTGCATCACCAAATGCAGCTGATGGAGCACCTCTGCCAGCAGACCCGGGAGCAGCAGTGGATCACCCTGGTGGTGCTGCACGATCTCAACCTGGCGGCCCAGTTTGCCGATCAGCTGATCGTGCTGGCGGGGGGTGACTTGCAGGCCTTCGGCCCCCCCGCCCGGGTGCTCGACGCGGCCCTCATCGAGCGCCTCTATCAGGTGCCGGTGCAGATAAGCCACGATCAGAGCGGTACCCCCTTCCTGCGTACCCTGCGAAGACAATCATGACGGCCCCTTCGGCATGGCCCGCAACCGGCCCCAGGGTACACACAAGATGAACGGCGCCTCCTACTGGCGGGACTGGCAGGGCATGAGCCCGGCCGCCCGCCTGCTCATCATCAATGGGCTGGCGTTCAACCTCGGCTTCTACATGATGATGCCCTTCCTCGCCCAGCACATGGGCAGCGGGCTTGGCCTCGCCGGCTGGGCCTGTGGCCTGGTCATGGGGATGCGGGTCTTCAGCCAGCAGGGGCTGTTTCTGCTGGGGGGCACCCTTGGGGATCGCATCGGCTATCACCCCGCCATCGTCTGGGGCTGCCTGGTGCGCTCGGTCGGCTTCGTGCTGCTGGGCTGGGCCGAGTCCCTGCCCATACTGCTGCTGGCGGCGACCCTCACCGGTTTTGCCGGGGCCCTCTTCACCCCCTGCGCCCAGGCCTATCTCGCCAGCGAATGCAGCGCGCCCGATCAGCGTCAGCGCGCCTTCGCCCTGCACAATCTCGCCAGCCAGGCGGGCATGCTGCTCGGTCCTCTGCTCGGCCTGGCACTGACCCAGCTGAGCTATGCCCTGACGGGTATTCTGGCGGCTAGCCTGTTCGCCCTGCTCGGGGTGCTGCAGTACCGGGTACTGCCCAAACGCCCGGTGAGCAGCCAGAGCCCGCGCGGCGCCATTTTGCGCCAATGGCGGGAGATCCTGCGCCAGCGCCCCTTCATGGTGTTCACCCTGCTGGCGGGCAGCTACCAGATCCTGTTCCACCAGCTCTATCTCGCCCTGCCCGCCCATATCCAGAGCCTGCCGGACGCCACCCAGCTGCTCGGCGGCGTCTTCACCCTCTCGGCGGTGATCGGCGTCCTGCTCCAGCTGCCGGCGTCCCGTCTGGTGGAGCGCCGCCTTGGGGTGCCGCTCGCCATGGGGCTGGGTATCGGGGTGATGGGCCTGAGCTATCTCGCCCTGCCGCTGCTCTCCCCCTGGCCGACGGCGGGCGTCCTGGCGCAGGTGGCCCTGCTTTCCTTGGGCTCCATCCTCTGCTTCCCGCTCTTTGCCGCCCAGCTGCCCCGCTACGCGCCCTCTGGGCAGCTCGCCAGCTACTACGGCTTCTATGCCAGCGCCGGGGGCTGCATGGCGCTCTTTGGTAACCTGCTTGTCGGTTTTATGCTGGGGGATGCAGGCAGCCGCCCCGCCACCGCCATCTGGCTGCTGCTGGCCCTCACCGGCCTGCTGGCCGGGTTTGGCCTCTATACCCAATTGCGCAAGGATGCCCAGCCACAACCCGCCACCCATCAATAAACAGGGCGGTCATGCATTACTTGGTGTGGCCGCCCTGTGGTTTGAGTGATTGACTTCGCCCCCTTCCACATAAGGCTAAGCACGTAGGCAAAAGTTATGAGGCAGATATCAGGCAACATAAAAGGCCCCTAGATTCACTGTGCTATCACAGAGTACCGAGAGACCTTTAGGAGGCGAGTTTATGGTGGGTGTCAGGTGATTACTAGGGAAGGTGCGAATAAGCGGGGAAATTCTTCTCGGCTGACTCAGTCATTTCATTTTTTCAGTTTGAGCCGATCTTTTCTCCCGTAAATGCCTTGAATCAGCCTATTTAGACCGTTTCTTCGCCATTTAAGGCGTTATTCCCAGTTTTTAGTGAGATCTCTCCCACTGACGTATCATTTGGTCCGCCCGAAACAGGTTGGCCAGCGTGAATAACATCGCCAGTTGGTTATCGTTTTTCAGCAACCCCTTGTATCTGGCTTTCACGAAGCCGAACTGTCGCTTGATGATGCGAAATGGGTGCTCCACCTTGGCCCGGATGCTGGCTTTCATGTATTCGATGTTGATGGCCGTTTTGTTCTTGCGTGGATGCTGTTTCAAGGTTCTTACCTTGCCGGGGCGCTCGGCGATCAGCCAGTCCACATCCACCTCAGCCAGCTCCTCGCGCTGTGGCGCCCCTTGGTAGCCGGCATCGGCTGAGACAAATTGCTCCTCTCCATGCAGCAGATTACCCAGCTGATTGAGGTCATGCTCGTTGGCCGCGGTGGTGACTAGGCTGTGGGTCAGGCCACTCTTGGCATCGACACCAATGTGGGCCTTCATGCCAAAGTGCCACTGATTGCCTTTCTTGGTCTGATGCATCTGCGGATCGCGTTGCTGCTCTTTGTTCTTGGTCGAGCTGGGTGCCTCAATGATGGTGGCATCGACCAAGGTGCCTTGAGTCATCATGACGCCTGCTTCGGCCAGCCAGCGATTGATGGTCTTGAACAATTGGCGGGCCAGTTGATGCTGCTCCAGCAGGTGGCGGAAATTCATGATGGTGGTGCGGTCCGGCAAGGCGCTATCCAGGGATAACCGCGCAAACAGACGCATGGAGGCGATTTCGTACAGAGCATCTTCCATCGCGCCATCGCTCAGGTTGTACCAATGCTGCATGCAGTGAATGCGCAGCATGGTTTCCAGCGGATAGGGCCGACGACCATTACCGGCTTTGGGATAAAACGGCTCGATGACTTCCACCATGTTTTGCCATGGCAGAATCTGCTCCATGCGGGACAAGAAAATCTCTTTTCTGGTCTGACGGCGCTTACTGCTGAATTCACTGTCGGCGAAGGTAAGTTGATGACTCATGATGAACCCTGTTCCATGGCTCCAGATGACAAACATGATCTCATATCAGGGACTTGTTCGCACCTTCCCTAGATCTGTACAGCTTGTATTTTTATAAGCCTACGTCTTTTTGTTTTTCAACATCTCTGTCACATGATTCTTTATTAGTAAAACTATATTCAAGAGTCAGATAACCGTTATCTCCAGTGGTTGCCCCAGCGAACAACCCAATCTCCAATAATTCGTTTGGCAATGGATTTTTTTCCTTACCCCAGACACTATATAAATATCTATCCTCTTTTTGTAACCCACGCATCCAATACTGAGGGTCATTCCACAATGACCCTGATACTAGGAAATCCGTTCTTTTGTGAGAGCCATAACGTTCGTCTAGTTTTCTCTCAAAATCATCAAATTCGGATTTTAACTGGATACCATGTCCATTCGTCGGGATATCCTTCCCAACCCCTTTGATCCAACAAAGCCCAGTTTTATCTGATATTTTAACGACATACTGCTCAAATTGAGGATGAGCCTTAGGTGGGGTATCTAACATATAAACCCCCGTGCTAACGGGCGTCAAATGCCCCTTAAACATCTCCTTGGTCATCCCCATAGCCAAACCAAATGGACCGTCTGCAGCTAATATGTCCCCCTTATCAGCTACCGAAGCAGGTGCCATCGCTGGTTCATTGACAGTATTCGAAATGCTTGATGTAGGAGAATTATCTGGTTTGCTATTTGGTTCAGCGCTAGCTTTCACTGTGAAAGGCAACCCGTATTTTGCGACTAAAAGCTGCTGTTGAAGAAGTGCTAGGGAAGGTGCGAACAAGTCCCTGATATGAGATCATGTTTGTCATCTGGAGCCATGGAACAGGGTTCATCATGAGTCATCAACTTACCTTCGCCGACAGTGAATTCAGCAGTAAGCGCCGTCAGACCAGAAAAGAGATTTTCTTGTCCCGCATGGAGCAGATTCTGCCATGGCAAAACATGGTGGAAGTCATCGAGCCGTTTTATCCCAAAGCCGGTAATGGTCGTCGGCCCTATCCGCTGGAAACCATGCTGCGCATTCACTGCATGCAGCATTGGTACAACCTGAGCGATGGCGCGATGGAAGATGCTCTGTACGAAATCGCCTCCATCCGTCTGTTTGCCCGGTTATCCCTGGATAGCGCCTTGCCGGACCGCACCACCATCATGAATTTCCGCCACCTGCTGGAGCAGCATCAACTGGCCCGCCAATTGTTCAAGACCATCAATCGCTGGCTGGCCGAAGCAGGCGTCATGATGACTCAAGGCACCTTGGTCGATGCCACCATCATTGAGGCACCCAGCTCGACCAAGAACAAAGAGCAGCAACGCGATCCGCAGATGCATCAGACCAAGAAAGGCAATCAGTGGCACTTTGGCATGAAGGCCCACATTGGTGTCGATGCCAAGAGTGGCCTGACCCACAGCCTAGTCACCACCGCGGCCAACGAGCATGACCTCAATCAGCTGGGTAATCTGCTGCATGGAGAGGAGCAATTTGTCTCAGCCGATGCCGGCTACCAAGGGGCGCCACAGCGCGAGGAGCTGGCTGAGGTGGATGTGGACTGGCTGATCGCCGAGCGCCCCGGCAAGGTAAGAACCTTGAAACAGCATCCACGCAAGAACAAAACGGCCATCAACATCGAATACATGAAAGCCAGCATCCGGGCCAAGGTGGAGCACCCATTTCGCATCATCAAGCGACAGTTCGGCTTCGTGAAAGCCAGATACAAGGGGTTGCTGAAAAACGATAACCAACTGGCGATGTTATTCACGCTGGCCAACCTGTTTCGGGCGGACCAAATGATACGTCAGTGGGAGAGATCTCACTAAAAACTGGGAATAACGCCTTAAATGGCGAAGAAACGGTCTAAATAGGCTGATTCAAGGCATTTACGGGAGAAAAGATCGGCTCAAACTGAAAAAATGAAATGACTGAGTCAGCCGAGAAGAATTTCCCCGCTTATTCGCACCTTCCCTAGAGTCTGCTCTTGGGTTGCAACAGTCGACATACTGATTGCTGCTATCAGACCACCGCTATACTGTGCCGCTTTTGCTTTAGCTTCCACCAGTTGTTGCTTTACTTGTTCAATTTCGCTTTGTAGTGACTGAGCTCGCTCGGGGTTAGGTTGACTGGTTGGTGCAATGACAGTCACCTTCGCACCAGTTTCAATTGCTTGAATGCGTTGATTAACTATGTCTCTACTCAACTTCAGTGTTTCTTCTCGCACCTGCATGATAGTCTTAATCAGCCCGCCGTTGTACTGCGCTATTTCGCCGGAAACAATGTCTATTTCTTGTCCCAGCCTATCTCGCTCTTGTTTGAGCTGGCTGACCAGCTGTTTCTCTTGTGGCGTTAACGTCCTTGGTTCATTACAAGCAGCAAGAATAAAAGCTGAACAAACCAGTAATGCTATCTGAGTTTTTTTAAACATTGTGCCCTCTTCTCCGCAGTCCAAACTTCAATACTGAATCAGTAACCTGTCAACAAAGCCTGTATGACCATCCGCAGCCTAAACCCATTTTCAGTTACTACACTGACCAGTCAGCCATAAAAATAAAGCCCATCAAATGGGGTTATTCTGTATCTGTGAAGAAACACGCACTTTAAAGTTAGTTTCCTCATTTAATAAAAGGATCTTGTTGCATACGTTGCTACACCAACTGCCTTTGCTCCACCACAATCGCATATTGGAGACATCGACAGTCCATACTTAAGAGCCCATAGATTCGTTCAGCGAAGCGTAATCGGACATTCGCGATAGCAATAAAAAGGACGCCATCAGGCGTCCTTGAATACAACGACTAGGGAAGGTGCGAACAAGTCCCTGATATGAGATCATGTTTGTCATCTGGAGCCATGGAACAGGGTTCATCATGAGTCATCAACTTACCTTCGCCGACAGTGAATTCAGCAGTAAGCGCCGTCAGACCAGAAAAGAGATTTTCTTGTCCCGCATGGAGCAGATTCTGCCATGGCAAAACATGGTGGAAGTCATCGAGCCGTTTTATCCCAAAGCCGGTAATGGTCGTCGGCCCTATCCGCTGGAAACCATGCTGCGCATTCACTGCATGCAGCATTGGTACAACCTGAGCGATGGCGCGATGGAAGATGCTCTGTACGAAATCGCCTCCATCCGTCTGTTTGCCCGGTTATCCCTGGATAGCGCCTTGCCGGACCGCACCACCATCATGAATTTCCGCCACCTGCTGGAGCAGCATCAACTGGCCCGCCAATTGTTCAAGACCATCAATCGCTGGCTGGCCGAAGCAGGCGTCATGATGACTCAAGGCACCTTGGTCGATGCCACCATCATTGAGGCACCCAGCTCGACCAAGAACAAAGAGCAGCAACGCGATCCGCAGATGCATCAGACCAAGAAAGGCAATCAGTGGCACTTTGGCATGAAGGCCCACATTGGTGTCGATGCCAAGAGTGGCCTGACCCACAGCCTAGTCACCACCGCGGCCAACGAGCATGACCTCAATCAGCTGGGTAATCTGCTGCATGGAGAGGAGCAATTTGTCTCAGCCGATGCCGGCTACCAAGGGGCGCCACAGCGCGAGGAGCTGGCTGAGGTGGATGTGGACTGGCTGATCGCCGAGCGCCCCGGCAAGGTAAGAACCTTGAAACAGCATCCACGCAAGAACAAAACGGCCATCAACATCGAATACATGAAAGCCAGCATCCGGGCCAAGGTGGAGCACCCATTTCGCATCATCAAGCGACAGTTCGGCTTCGTGAAAGCCAGATACAAGGGGTTGCTGAAAAACGATAACCAACTGGCGATGTTATTCACGCTGGCCAACCTGTTTCGGGCGGACCAAATGATACGTCAGTGGGAGAGATCTCACTAAAAACTGGGAATAACGCCTTAAATGGCGAAGAAACGGTCTAAATAGGCTGATTCAAGGCATTTACGGGAGAAAAGATCGGCTCAAACTGAAAAAATGAAATGACTGAGTCAGCCGAGAAGAATTTCCCCGCTTATTCGCACCTTCCCTAGAGTCTGCTCTTGGGTTGCAACAGTCGACATACTGATTGCTGCTATCAGACCACCGCTATACTGTGCCGCTTTTGCTTTAGCTTCCACCAGTTGTTGCTTTACTTGTTCAATTTCGCTTTGTAGTGACTGAGCTCGCTCGGGGTTAGGTTGACTGGTTGGTGCAATGACAGTCACCTTCGCACCAGTTTCAATTGCTTGAATGCGTTGATTAACTATGTCTCTACTCAACTTCAGTGTTTCTTCTCGCACCTGCATGATAGTCTTAATCAGCCCGCCGTTGTACTGCGCTATTTCGCCGGAAACAATGTCTATTTCTTGTCCCAGCCTATCTCGCTCTTGTTTGAGCTGGCTGACCAGCTGTTTCTCTTGTGGCGTTAACGTCCTTGGTTCATTACAAGCAGCAAGAATAAAAGCTGAACAAACCAGTAATGCTATCTGAGTTTTTTTAAACATTGTGCCCTCTTCTCCGCAGTCCAAACTTCAATACTGAATCAGTAACCTGTCAACAAAGCCTGTATGACCATCCGCAGCCTAAACCCATTTTCAGTTACTACACTGACCAGTCAGCCATAAAAATAAAGCCCATCAAATGGGGTTATTCTGTATCTGTGAAGAAACACGCACTTTAAAGTTAGTTTCCTCATTTAATAAAAGGATCTTGTTGCATACGTTGCTACACCAACTGCCTTTGCTCCACCACAATCGCATATTGGAGACATCGACAGTCCATACTTAAGAGCCCATAGATTCGTTCAGCGAAGCGTAATCGGACATTCGCGATAGCAATAAAAAGGACGCCATCAGGCGTCCTTGAATACAACGACTAGGGAAGGTGCGAACAAGTCCCTGATATGAGATCATGTTTGTCATCTGGAGCCATGGAACAGGGTTCATCATGAGTCATCAACTTACCTTCGCCGACAGTGAATTCAGCAGTAAGCGCCGTCAGACCAGAAAAGAGATTTTCTTGTCCCGCATGGAGCAGATTCTGCCATGGCAAAACATGGTGGAAGTCATCGAGCCGTTTTATCCCAAAGCCGGTAATGGTCGTCGGCCCTATCCGCTGGAAACCATGCTGCGCATTCACTGCATGCAGCATTGGTACAACCTGAGCGATGGCGCGATGGAAGATGCTCTGTACGAAATCGCCTCCATGCGTCTGTTTGCGCGGTTATCCCTGGATAGCGCCTTGCCGGACCGCACCACCATCATGAATTTCCGCCACCTGCTGGAGCAGCATCAACTGGCCCGCCAATTGTTCAAGACCATCAATCGCTGGCTGGCCGAAGCAGGCGTCATGATGACTCAAGGCACCTTGGTCGATGCCACCATCATTGAGGCACCCAGCTCGACCAAGAACAAAGAGCAGCAACGCGATCCGCAGATGCATCAGACCAAGAAAGGCAATCAGTGGCACTTTGGCATGAAGGCCCACATTGGTGTCGATGCCAAGAGTGGCCTGACCCACAGCCTAGTCACCACCGCTGCCAACGAGCATGACCTCAATCAGCTGGGTAATCTGCTGCATGGAGAGGAGCAATTTGTCTCAGCCGATGCCGGCTACCAAGGGGCGCCACAGCGCGAGGAGCTGGCTGAGGTGGATGTGGACTGGCTGATCGCCGAGCGCCCCGGCAAGGTAAGAACCTTGAAACAGCATCCACGCAAGAACAAAACGGCCATCAACATCGAATACATGAAAGCCAGCATCCGGGCCAAGGTGGAGCACCCATTTCGCATCATCAAGCGACAGTTCGGCTTCGTGAAAGCCAGATACAAGGGGTTGCTGAAAAACGATAACCAACTGGCGATGTTATTCACGCTGGCCAACCTGTTTCGGGCGGACCAAATGATACGTCAGTGGGAGAGATCTCACTAAAAACTGGGAATAACGCCTTAAATGGCGAAGAAACGGTCTAAATAGGCTGATTCAAGGCATTTACGGGAGAAAAGATCGGCTCAAACTGAAAAAATGAAATGACTGAGTCAGCCGAGAAGAATTTCCCCGCTTATTCGCACCTTCCCTAGGTCAACTCCCCAGATGCAGCGCCAACCAGACCGCCAGGGGGATCACCACCACAGAGAGCGCATTGCCACCGAGTACTATGCTGGCCACCTTGTCGGGCTGGCACTGGTACTGCTCGCACAGCATGTAGTTAAGCACCGCCGGGGGCAGCGCCACCGAGAGTGTCAGGAGCGGTATCCAGTCAGGATCCAGGGGCAGCAGCCAGACGGCGATCCCAAGAGAGATCCCCCCCGCCAGTAGATAGAGCAGGTTGCATTTGAGCGCCAGCCCCAGGTGGCCCAGCTCCCCCTCCATCAGCCGGATGCCTAAGGCAAACAGCATCAGGGGCACCGCTATCTGGCCGAGCAGGGAGGCGCTGGTCACCAGATAGTCCGGCAGCGGGATCTGCAAGTTGGCCACCAGCAGTCCTGCCAGAGCCGCCCACAGCATGGGGCTGCGCAGCCAGAGCCAGCGCGAGGCATTGGCCGAGAGGATAAACATGCCCACCGAGAAGTGGAGCAGGTTGGAGAGCACGAAGAGGATGACGATGGCGCCGAGCTGCTGCTCACCAAAGGCCAGCACCATCAGCGGGATGCCGAGGTTGCCGGTGTTGCGAAACATGGCGGGCAAGATGAGCGCCGCTCGCTCTATGCCCTTGAGTCTGAGCAGGGAGAGCAGCAAGCCCGGCAGCAGGATCACCAGGGCCCCGGCCGCGATAAGCGGCAGGTGGGCCGCCAGATCCAGCGGGTATTTCACCAGCGCCGAGAAGACCAGCGCCGGGGAGAAGAGCTCTATGTTGGCCCGGTTGATGTAACCGAGTTCGGCTCCCCCGCGCAGCCGCCCGTAGAGGGCGCCGAGGCCCGCCACCGCAAACACCGGGATGACGATATCGAGCAGGGCACTGAGCATGGGGAGTCCGTCTTAGAGTTCGCGGGCGGGGCGCCCCATCAGCACCACGGGATCCAGGGTGACCTCCAGGGTGCCGTTGCTGACCCAGAGCTGGCCGTCCGAGATGGTGCAGGTGAGCTGCATGGTACGCTCCACCATGGCGGTCAGGGGCAGGGTCTGGCTGTCGGAGAGCTCGATCACGGTGAGGTTGTCGTGCAGGCCGAGCTTGCCCTGGTTCTGCTTCCACCAAACGCTGGTGCCGCGGCCACCGTAGAGATAGAGCACCACTTGACGGGAGCGGTTGCACGCTTTCTTGAGGCGCTTCTCGTCGGGCTGGCCGAGTTCAATCCAGAGCTCGATCTCGTCGGAGTAGTTCTTGCGCCAAAGCTCTGGCTCGTCGTCCGCCGAGAGTCCCTTGGTGAACTCCAGCCGCTCGGCGGCGTGCCAGGCAAAGGCCGCCAGCCGGATCATCATCCGCTCGTCGGTCTCGGAGGGGTGACGGGCCAGGGTGAGGGAGAAGTCCTGATAGAGATTGCGGTCCATGTCAGACAAGCTGATCTGGGCCTTGAAGATGGTTGCCTTGAGCGCCATAGAAATCGTGAACACCTGATAAAAGAAAAAGGGCGGACATGCCGGGCGCCAGTGTAATCAAAATGGCCGCCGGGTTCGACCATATTGACCACAGTTGCCCCACTTGGGCCTGGATAAGTGCCTTAAAAGACACATAAAACAAATGCCAGTCGTGAGACTGGCATTTGGCGGCATGAACGAGAGTGACTCACTTCTCGGCGGACTTGACCCCGAAGGCATTGAGCAGCAGGCAGCAGATCACTGCCACGGCCACGAAGCCGCTCAGGAAGATAAAGGGCATGGCCCCGTATCCCAATATGTTCCAGATGGTTTGTTCAAGCAGACTCATAACGTGTCCTTCATCCAGTGAAATGGGTGTCCCTTTCGTGACGGAGTAGTCCCCGTTCCTGATAAGGCTATTTGACCTCAACCGGCGCCTGAGTCCTATGCCACCAAAGTAATAAATGGGGCACCAGTTTGCGCCAGATCAATGATTTGGCCCCTGATGTGCCGATTTTTTGCCCATGGGGCGAGCGTTCCCCCCTTCCCTGCTCACGGTCAGACAAAAAATGCGAGGCGACCCCGGGGTCGCCTCGCATACATCCTTTGCATGTCGCCTGGGATCAGTAGAAGCGCTGCTGCTCCGCCGCCATTGCCTTGAGGCGTGCACAGGGGGCGAAGCGATCGCCATGGCGCTTCTGGTAGTACTCGAGGCGCCCCACCAGGTGATCGATGCCGAGGCTGTCCATGTAGCGGAAGGGACCGCCCAGGAAGGGCGGGAAGCCGATGCCGAAGATGGCACCTATGTCGCCATCACGGGCCGAGGCCACCACGCCGCTGTCGAGCGCCATGGCCGCTTCGTTGAGCATCAGCAGCACGCAGCGCTCGGCGATCTCCTGGCGGGCCAGCTTGGGCGACACCTTGACCCCGAGCACTGCGTAGACGCTCTCGTCCACCGTCTTCTTGCCCTCCTTGCCAGTGAGCTTGTTGCGCGGCGCCGCCTTGCCGTAGAGGTAGAAGCCCTTGCCGTTCTTGCGCCCCTTGCGATCGTCTTGCAGCAGCTTGTCAAAGGCCTTGGGGGCCTGGAACTGCTCGCCGCCGAGCTCTTTCTCGAGGATGGGGGAGATCTTGGCCCCCACGTCGATACCGACCTCATCGAGCAAGGTGATAGGGCCGACCGGGAAGCCGAAGTCCAGCAGGGCACTGTCCAGCACCTCCACCGGTTCCCCTTCCAGCACCAGGCGCGCCGCCTCGTTCATGTAGGGGGCCAGGATGCGGTTGACGTAGAAGCCCGCCTCGTCTTTCACCACGATAGGCGTCTTGCCCTGGGCCCGGGCGAAGGCCAGGGTGGTGGCCACCGTCTCGGCGCTGGTGCCGGCGTGAGGGATGACTTCCGCGAGCGGCATCTTGTCTACCGGGCTGAAGTAGTGCAGCCCCACCACCCGCTCCGGATGGGCGGCATTGGCCGCTATCTGGTGGATGGGCAGGGAGGAGGTGTTGGAAGCAAAGACGGTGTGATCACCGCACTCGCGCTCCACGTCCGCCACCATCTGGTGCTTGAGGGCGAGATCTTCAAACACCGCCTCCACCACCATGTCCACCCGGTGGAAACCGGAATAGTCGAGGGTGCCGGTAAGCAGGCTCATCTGCTTCTCCAGCTCGCTGCGCAGCAGTTGGCGGCGCTTGAGCTTCCTGGCCAGCAGGTCATAGCTGTAGCGCATGGCGTTGCCGATGCCGGCGCTCCCTACGTCCTTGATCCGCACCGGCACCCCGGCCTTGGTGGCGGTGACGAAGGCGATACCCCCCCCCATCAGGCCACCGCCCAGCACGGCGGCATGGGCCACCTTGCGCGGCTCGGCGCCCTGGTAGCTGACCTCTTTCTTCATCTCTGTGGTGGCGAAGAAAATCGAGCGCAGAGCGGCAGATTCCGCCGTCATCACCAGCTCGCCAAAGTGGCGGGACTCGGCGGCGAGGCCGGCCTGCATCCCCTCCTCCACGCCGATGCGCACCACCTCGAGGATCCGCTCAGGGGCCGGGTAGTTGCCACGGGTCTTGGCTTTTACTCCCTTGCGGGCCTGATCGAACAGCACCTTGCGACCCAGGGCATTGGTCTCCAGCACCTTGCCCTGCAGATCCCGCTTCAGCTGATGGCGGGGCTTGCCCTTCTTGGCAAGCTTGATGGCGGCCTCCAGCAGGATAGTGGGGGGCACCACGTCATCCACCAGCCCCAGTTTCTTGGCCTGCTTGGCCCGCACCTGCTTGCCGGTCAGCATCAGATCCAGCGCCTTGGCCACCCCGATGAGGCGCGGCAGCCGCTGGGTACCGCCGGAGCCCGGCAGCAGACCGAGCTGTACTTCCGGCAGGCCCAGCACGGTTTTAGCGTGATCTGTCACCACCCGGCCATGGCAGGCCAGCGCCAGCTCCAGCCCGCCACCGAGGCAGGGGCCGTGAATGGCGGCGATCACCGGAATGGTCAGCGCCTCGATCTCGGCAAACACAATCTGCCCTTCCCGCGACAGTGTCTCGGCGTCCTGGGCACTGGTGCAGGCGGCCAGCATGCTGATGTCGGCCCCGGCGATGAAGGAGTCCTTCTTGCCGGAGGCGATCACCAGGCCGATCAGATCGCGGTTCCCCTTTATCTCGGCCAGCACGGTGCGGATCTCGTCTGCGAAGGCGGCCTTCAGGGTGTTCATGCTCTCACCGGGCACATCCATGGTGAGGATGCCGATGCCGTCTTTGCGAATATCCAGTGAAAAAGTCTTAGCGCTCATCATTCAACCTCCAGCACCATGGCCACACCCAGCCCACCCGCCGCACAGGCGGTGTTGAGCCCCAGTCCCCCACCCCGACGCCGCAGCTCGTGCAGGGTCTGGGTGATCATGCGCGCACCTGTGGCGGCAAAGGGGTGGCCATAGGCCAAAGAGCCGCCGAGGACGTTGAATTTGTCCATATCCACCTCGCCGATGGCCTGATCCCGGCCCAATTTGTCGCGGGCAAATTCGGCACTGGCAAACATCTTGAGGTTGGCCAGGGTCTGGGCGGCAAAGGCTTCGTGCATGTCGATGAGAGTCAGATCGGCCAGCGTGATACCGGCCCTGTCCAGCGCCAGCGGCGTGGCATAGGAGGGGCCCATCAGCATGTCCTGCCAGACGTCGATGGCGGAGAACGCGAAGCTGCGAATATAACCGAGGGGCTCGAGACCGAGCTCTTTGGCCCGCCCTTCGCGCATCAGCAGCACGGCAGCGGCGCCGTCGGTGAGCGGGGTGGCGTTGGCGGCGGTGACGGAGCCATGCCGCCGGTCAAACACCGGCTTTAGCTTGGCGTAACTCGCCAGATCCGAGCTTTCGCGGATGTTGTTGTCTCGCTCCAGCGGCGATTTGTAGGGGGGCACATGGGCGGTGAACACCTCGCCACTGAGCTTGCCCTCGGCCCAGGCTTGCGCCGCCAGCGTATGGGAGCGGTGGGCCAGGACATCTTGCGCCTCGCGGCTGATCTGGTGGCTCTTGGCCATCTGCTCGGCGGTCTGTCCCATGGAGAGGCCGGTGGAGTACTCGGCCACTGCGGGCGGCACCGGCATCAGATCCTTGATACGCAGACGACGCAGGATATTGAAACGCTGCTGCAGATTGCGCGCCTTGTTGAGATCCACCAGGGCGCGGGCCAGGGTCTTGCTCACCCCGATGGGGAGCACGGAAGAGGAGTCGGCCCCGCCGGCGATGGCGATGTCGACCGTGCCGGCCATGATGGATTCGGTGACGTTGGCTACCGCCTGGAAACTGGTGGCACAGGCGCGCGACACACTATAGGCATCCGTGCTGACGCTCATGCCGGTGCCGAGCACGATCTCGCGGGCGATGTTGGGCGCTTCCGGCATCTGTACCACCTGGCCGAACACCAGCTGGTCGATGAGCTTGGGATCGAGATCGGTGCGGGCGAGCAGCTCGCTCACCACCAGTTTGCCGAGATCCACCGCAGGCACGCCGTGGAAGGCCGTGGCCTGCTTGGCAAAGGGGGTTCGCAGACCCGCCACGACGGCAATCCGTTCGCCCTGGCGAGTCGTCAGTTTCAATGGCTGTTTCATCCTGGCTCCTTGGTTAAACGAGAAGATTAAAAGGGAGAGGTCTGACCTCATAGCGCCACATCTTAACAATCCAATCACAACTTTCATACGGCTGATTGAAACTAAATTGTCCCCATCTTGGCCCCCTCCCTCGCCCTTGGGGACTAACTGGAGTATAAAAAGATCAACTTCCATAAAAACAACGGGTTCATTGCATGGCGGCGGCAGAATTCAGAGCACTTGGGGACTATCTTGGCAGTCAGGTTCTGGGACAGGCCCCCCTCATCGAGGGGCTGCTGATCGCCCTGCTATGTGAAGGACATGTGTTGATCGAGGGGGCACCGGGGCTGGCCAAGACCCGGGCAGTCAAGGCGCTGGCCGGCGCCGTCGAGGGGCGCTTCGCCCGCATCCAGTTCACCCCGGATCTGCTCCCCGCCGATCTCACCGGCAGCGAGGTGTTTCACCCGCAAGATGCCAGCTTCGTGTTCCAGCCCGGCCCCTTGTTCAACCACCTGGTGCTGGCGGACGAGATCAACCGGGCTCCGGCCAAGGTGCAGTCCGCCCTGCTGGAGGCCATGGCCGAGCACCAGATCACTGTGGGCAAGAAGAGCTGGCGCCTGCCGCCGCTCTTTATGGTGGCGGCGACCCAGAACCCCATAGAGCAGGAGGGCACCTATCCCCTGCCAGAGGCCCAGCTCGACCGCTTTTTGCTCAAGCTGCTGGTGGATTACCCCAGCCCCGCCATGGAGCTGGCCATCTTGCAGCTCAACGCCGGGGGCGACGCCCTGCCGCCGCCCCCCGTGACCCTGAGCCAGGCCGCCTTGCTCTCGGCCCGCAGCGCGGTGCAGGCCGTGCAGATACAGACCAGGCTAGAGCACTATCTGGTGCAGCTGATCTGTGCCACCCGCCCCGGCAGCGGCCTCTGCCCCGAGCTCGAATCCCTCATTGCGGTAGGCGCCAGCCCCAGGGCCAGCATAGGCCTGGCCCGCGCCGCCCGCGCCCGAGCCTGGCTCGCCGGGCGCGACTTCGTGCTGCCGGAAGACATCCAGCAACTGGCCCCGGCCATCTTGCGTCACCGCCTCATTCCCAGTTATCAGGCCCTGGCGGACAATCTCGACAACGACACCCTGATTGCCCGTCTGCTGGATCTTATCCCATGCCCCTGATGAGCAACCCCCATGACCAGATCCGCTGATCCCCGCGCCCATCCCGACATCGCCCTGCCCCTGGCCCAGTTGCTGGCCATCCGGCTGTGGGCGAGACAAGGTCAGCGGGCGCGCATTCACCTGGCGCGTCAAGGGCGGCTCGGGCGACAGCCGGGTCTGAATTTTCGTGAGCTGCGCCTCTATCAGGCCGGGGACGAGGTGCGCCACATCGACTGGCGGGTCACCGCCCGCCTCGGCCGCCCCCACACCCGGCTGTATGCCGAGGAGCAGGAGCAGGCCCACTGGCTGCTGCTGGATCTCTCCCCCGCCATGTATTTCGGCTCTGGCTCCCAGCTCAAGGCCCGCCTCGGCTGTGAGCTTGCCGCCGCCTTGCTCTGGCAGGGGGAGAAGCAGGCAAACACCCTGGTCTGCCACGGGGTGGAGACCCGCAGCGAGTCTCAGCGTGACTCCCTGATCCCCCTGCTGGAGGCGCTCTGTCATCACTATGAGGCGGGGCTGGATCGCGCCCCTCTGCCTCACTCCCTGGCCCAGACCCTGGCGCGCCTCAGCCTGCCCCATGGCGCCAGACTGACATTGATCAGCCACCATCAGCCCCTTGATCAGGGGCTCTTCCAGCAGTTGCAACGCCTCGGCCAGCGCCACGACATCCACTATTGGCAGATCCGGGATCCCCTGGAGGCAGCCCTGCCCGAGCAGGGGCAACTGGCGGTGCAATCGGGCAAGCGCAGCGGCTGGCTCGACGCCGGGCAGGCCCTCTTTCGCTGGCGCTACCAGGCCGCGGCAAGGCAGCAGGCCGACGCCAGCCAGCAGCAGCTGTTGCCCCTGGTACAACGCCTATACCGCCTCGACAACGGCTTGCCGCTGCAACGCCAGTGGCAGGAGGCTGGATGCCGTCTGTTTTGAGCGCCCCTCAAACTGCCCCCCTCCAGCACGAGCCTGGGGAGATCTTCTCGCTGACGCGGCTTCAGGAGATCCAGGGACAGCTTCGCGACATCCATCCGGGCCCGCCCCTGGAGAGCACGAGCGATCCCCGTTTGCTGGCCTGGGGCTGGCTGCTGATCGCCGTGCTCGCCGCTTTACTGATCTGGGCCACGATAAACACCCTGTGGCGTCAGCACCGCTGGGCACGCCAGATAGACTGGCAGGCCGCCGATCTGGTGCCTGGCCTGCAGGCCGCGCTGAGAGAGGCGGCCATCGCCCGCTGGCCGGAGGCGCGCGCCCTGCAAGGGGATGAATGGCTCGCCTGGCTCGACCGCCGGGGGGGCTGTCATTTTGGCGAGTTCGCCCACCAGTGGCCGGGTTGGCTCTATGGCTCAGACACCCCGGATGAGGCGCAGCGGGCGCGGCTGCGCCTTGCCTACCTCAGCTGGGGGCGCCGCTGCGTCAGCGCACCGCACTGGATGGCGCGCCCTGTGTTGTGGCGCCGCACGCGCAGCGGAGGGGCCAGATGATCCTCGCCTGGCCCTGGTTTGCCTTCGCCCTAGCGCTGCCGCTGCTGGTGCGCTTCGGCCTGCCCCCAGTCTCTCGCACCGGCCGCGCCAGGCTGGCCCATGCCGGCTTCCCCCTGCTGCTGCCCCAGGCCGGGCAGCCCCAGTGGCGCATGGCACTGTGCTGGTGTGCCCTGGTGCTGGCCCTGTGCCGCCCTCAGTGGCAGGAGGCCCCCCTCATTCACTACCAGGCCAGCCGGGATCTCATCCTGGCGGTGGATCTCTCCGACAGCATGCGCACCCAGGACATGCTGGACGAGGGGGAGCAGCGCGATCGCCTCTCTGCGGTGCGCCAGCAGATAACGCAGCTCATCGGCGAGCGCCCCGGCGATCGCATCGCCCTCATCGTCTTTGCGGATCACGCCTACCTGCTCTCCCCCCTGACCCAGGAGACCCGGGCCCTGCTGGCACTGACCCGCGAGCTCGATTTCGATCTGGTGGGTCGCACCACGGCGCTCGGTGAGGCCATACTGCTGGCCCGCCAGCACGCCGACCCCGCCCGCCCCACCGCCCTGCTGCTGGTGACGGACGGGCGCAACACCGCGGGCAACGCAGAGCCCCTGACCGAGGCCAGGCGGGCCGCCGCCGCAGGCATCCGCCTCTATACCCTGGGGGTGGGGGCCGATCCCGATACCTTCGCCTCCCCCCTGGGAGGGGCCGATCCCAGCGCGGAGCTGGATGAACCCTTGTTGCAGCAATTGGCCGAACTTGGCCATGGCCGCTATTTTCGCGCCCGCAGCCAGGCCGATCTCTCGGCCATCAATCAGGCCATAGACACCCTGGAGCCGGCCGCCCGCCCGCAGACCCTCTATCGTCCCCACCATGAGCTCTATCCCTGGCCCCTGGCGCTGGCCTGGCTGCTGCTGGTGTGGCCGGCCCGACTGCGCTGGCCGGGGCGGCGAACGGACAGGGACGTTCCGGAGCCGCCCCATGAATAAGTGGCTTGAAGGAGCGTCATCATGGAGCTGATGCTGCTGCGCCCGTTCTGGCTGCTGGCCCTGCTGCCCTGGCTGTGGCAGGGGTGGCGCCGTCGTCGGCAGCGCCCCCTGCTGGCCCCCGCCATGCAGGCCTATCTGTTGCCGGCCCGGGGCCGGGCCATCCCCTGGCTCTGGCTGGCCACCCTGCCGATGATCCTGGCTCTCGCGGGCCCCGCCCTGCGCCAGCAGAGCCAGACCGTCAGCAGCCCAGCCCTCGACATTTGGTTGCTGGATCTCTCAAGCTCCATGCAGGCCAAGGATCTGCACCCGGATCGGGCGACCCGGGTGCGGCTGTTGCTTCAGGACATGCTGGCCGAGGCGGCGGCCCGGCAGGCGCCCCATCCCCTCGGACTCATCCTGTTTGCCGGGGATGCCTACCTCGCCATGCCCCCTACCCGGGATCATCAGGCCATCTCGCTGCTGCTGCCGGACTTGCGCCCGGCCATCATGCCGCTTCAGGGCAGCGCGCCGGAGCGGGCCGTGGCACTGGCCCTGGCGCAGATCCCCCCGGGCCAGCAGGCGCGCCTGCTGCTCATCACCGACGGCCTCTCGGAAAGCCAGATGATGCGCATCGCCGCTCTCTGGCCCTGTCTGGATACCCTCTTCTGTCCGCAGTCGCCGTCCCCCCGGCTCGACATCCTGCTGGCCAATGCCGGCGAGAGCGCTGCGCTGCCCACGCCCCCCGCCGAGGGGGGGCGACTCGGCAGCGCCCTGGGACAGACTCTTCCGGAACCGGACGGTGCCGCCATGGCGGATCTCGCGGCCAGCACAGGGGGAAGATTGCAATGGCTGCAGGCCGGGCTCCCCTTCTTTGCCCCCCTGCCCATGAGCCAGACCCAGACCGGGGCCAGGTCCCTCGATCTCGGCCCCTGGTTGCTGCTTCCTCTGCTGCCCCTGGCGCTGCTGGCCCGCATAGGGGCCCAGTGGTTGCTGCTGCTCATGGTGGTGTTCATCCCCCCGCCCCCCCTGCAGGCGGCGCCCGCCCCCTGGTGGCCCGCCCAGGAGGCGCCGGGCTGGCACGCCTTCTCCCAGGGGCGTTATCAGGAGGCAGCCCGCGCCTTCCAGGACCCCGTCTGGCAGGGCAATGCCTGGTACAGGGCCGGTGACCATGCCAGGGCCGTCGCCGCCTATGGCCGAGCCGACACGGCCACCGCCCACTACAACAGGGGCAATGCGCTGGTCTGGATGGGGGATCTCAAGGGGGCCGAGCTGGCCTACCTGGCCGCCCTCAAGCGGGAGCCCGGGCACCAGGATGCCCTCCATAACCTGGCGCTGCTGCGAGCCAGCCCCCCACAGGCGGCCCCTTCTGCACAGGCCCCCGAGAGCGGCGAGCCTCCCGAGCCCTCTGCCGCCCCGGACAACCCCCGCCCCCCGGCGCCCCCCGTGCTCTTGCTGGAGCAGCGGCTGCGCAAGGAGGCCGAACGCCGCCCCCTTATCAAGGTGGAGGAGCCCTGGTGATCCCCTGGCTGCATTCATTCATCCGGTTTATGAAAGTGCCAAGCGGCTGGTGGCTGCTCGCCATGCTGCTGGCCGCCCAGGTACAGACCGCTCAAGTGCAGGCGGCCCCCCCTCGCGCCGAGCTGCTGGCGGGGGAGAACGATCGCGACTGGTTGCTCGTCATCGAAGCCGACGGGGAGCTCAAGGGCGACGAGCTCAGCCTGCTCCCCCTGCTGCGTCAGTTTGCGGTAGGCCGGGTCAGCATCAGCCGCGTCAATACCGAGGTGAGCAGCCTGATCCGCTGGCAGATCCCGCTTCACCTGCTGGAGACCAGTCCCCGCCAGGTGCCTCCCTTGACCCTCGGCGCCGAACAGACGCCCGCGCTACCCATTCCGACGCGTCCCCGGACGGGCGCCCTGATGCCGCAACCCGAGGCACGAGTCTCCCCCGTGGAGCTGCAGGCCAGGGTGCTGCATCAGGGCCCTCTCTACCCGGGGCAACCCTTCATCTATGAGCTGAGCCTCTGGCTGCCCGCCAACATGGAGGCCCCCAACCTCGGCGAGCCCCTCGGTCAAGGCTTCACCATACGCCGCCTCGGCGATGATCGCTGGGAGTCCCCCGCCAGCCCCGGCATGCCAGGGCGCCTGATCCGCAAGTGGCTGCTCCAAGCCAGGGAGCCCGGGCTGCATCCCCTGGAGTCCCCCCGTTTCCAGGGTCGATTGCCCCAGGGCCCGGACACCGCCGCGCAAAACGACGCGGGGGATCTGCTTTCCGCCAGAGCGGCCACCCTCTTGGTCAAGGTAGACAAGGCACCGGTGGAGCCGGTGGCGAGCAGCCTGATCCTGCGCCAGCAGTTCAGTCCGGCCAGGGGAGCCAGCGTCGGGGAGCCGGTGATCCGCACCCTCACCCTGGTGATGGAAGGAGGGGATGGCAACCGCCTGCCACAGATCCCGGCCCCGGCATTGCCGCAGGGTCTTTCGATGAAACCGGACGGCGAGCAGCAGCAGGAGCGTTTCGTGGCCAAGGGGGCGCTGCGCTTCGAACGCCAGTGGCGCCAGGCCCTGACCGCACAAGCCCCAGGCAGCTATACCCTGCCCGCCTTAACCCTCTCCTGGTTCAACACCCGGACCGGGCGCATCGAGCAGGCCCGCCTGCCGACGCAGACCCTGCACATCGAGGGCGACGCCGCCCCCTCCGATCCCGCCAGGGCGCCGGGCGCAGAGAGCCTCCACTGGGTGCTGTGGGCGCTGCTGCTGCGCGCCCTGTGCCAAGGCGGGCCGCGCTGGCTCGCCTTCTATCGGCTGCAACGGGCCCTGGCGACCCGGGAACCTGACCCGGCCAGATGGGCCTTGCTGGCCTGGGCAGCGCTGCGCTTGGGACGGCCTTGCCAGCACCTGGCCAACCTGCCCTGTCATAGCGATCCCGCCATGGGCACGCTGCTCGATGACCTGGACAGGGCCTGTTTTGCCGCCCCTGGCGCTGCCAGCCAAGGGGTCGACTGGCAGAGGCTCGCCCAGTCGCTGTGCGCCAGGGAGACTTTTGCGATAGCCTATGTCCTCAGAAAACTGGCGTGGGCACATCCTTGACGCCTGCGGCAAACCACTCATGAAAAAGGAATCGCATTCATGACGTTAGGTTTTTTTAGAAAAAAAAAGGCAGGAACGGGAAAGGATCCCTCGGCCACCCCGGTCTATGGGGATATGGCAGACAAACAAACGAAATACGAGGCCCTGGTGCACGCCCTGCACGGGGACATCTACCGCTACGCCTACTGGCTGTGCCGGGATCCCCAAGTCGCCGAGGATCTGGTGCAGGAGACCTTCCTGCGAGCCTGGAAGGCGCTCGACTCCCTGGTCGATGACAAGGCCGCCAAGGCCTGGCTCATCACCATCTTGCGGCGGGAAAATGCCCGGCGCTTCGAGCGCAAGCAGTTCGATCTCATCGATCTCGACGAGCATCCCCAAAGCGATCCGGATGCGCTGCACAGCGAGCAGGAGATGGAACACGAATGGCTTCGGCGCCACATCGCCCGCCTGCCTGCCGAATATCAGGAACCCCTGCTGTTGCAGGTGCTGGGGGGATTCAGCGGCGAGGAGATCGCCGCCCAGCTCGGCCTGAACAAGAACACCGTCATGACGCGGCTGTTCCGGGCTCGCAACCAGATCAAAGAGGCCATGGAGGCTGCGGTACAACAGAGAGGTCACACCAATGGATGAGTTTGAATTTCGCCGCCGGGCCATCACCCATCCCTCGGACAGGGATCCGGCCTTCCTCGCCGCGGCAGAGGCATCTTCCGCCAATCGCAAGCATCTGGACGAGATGAAGCAGCTGGACAGCAAACTGCGCCGCACCCTGGAGGTGGAGGTGCCCGCCGGTCTCGCCGAGCGGATCCTGCTCCGCCAGGCGATGGACGCGAGCGAGGATGTGGTGATGCCACTGCCCCCCCCGACCAAAGGCAGAGGTTGGCGCCCGCTCGCCATGGCGGCCTCGGTCGCCTTCCTGCTCGGCATGAGTACCCGCTGGATCAGCTGGCCACCGGCATCGGAGCCGTTGTCGCTGGCCCAGGTGGCCATGGCCCACGTCTATGGGGAGGAGCCCTTCATCCAGGGGGTGGATGAGAAGGTGAGCCTGCAGACCATCAACGCCAAGATGGAAAAATATGGTGCCACCCTGATGGGCATGCCCGGCATGAAGGTAACCTATGTCAATCACTGTGCCTTTTATCAGGGGCCGGCCCTGCACATGGTGATCCAGGGCAAGATGGGCCCGGTAACCCTGTTTCTGGTGCCCAAGCATGTACCACTCACGATCCAGCCCGATTTTGCAGACGGTACCCTCAAGGGGGAGATACTGCCGCTCAAAGGGGCAAACATGGTGTTGATTGGAGACATGCAGGAGTCACTTGCCCCGGTTGCCCAGCAGCTTGAGTCACGCCTGCACTGGTCCATTTAACAGAACTTGACTGGGGCTGACTGGGCCCCCGTCCCCTCCATATCACAGGCAGACACCGTCGTTGTCTGCCTGTTCATCTCAGAATCCCGACGACTTCCCGCTTGATACCCACCTGAAGTCACATTTTTACTATTTTTTTTGAACGATACAAACGACACCTATTGTATGTTATTCATTCAATAATGGATAAAACAGACCATTTAAACGGCAAGTTAAAACAAATGATTAACACAATGGAAACTTTTATGTATTCTGCTGTCACTGGTCTGATTTCTTACCTCCTACCAGATCCATAGAATCACGCCAGAAATGAATGGGAAGAAGCTGACATAACAACAGATCTTGTCGTCTATAGCGGCCAAAGAGCCCTGATGTCGACAGAAAATCTGCTTACAAAGAGAGAACACTATGACAACTGCCTTTTTCAAGAAAAGCCTGATCGCCGCGGCCGTCACCCTGGCCAGCACTCAGACCTTCGCCGCCGCGTTCCAGCTGAACGAACACTCGGCTTCCGGTCTGGGCCGCGCCTATGCCGGGGAAGCAGCCATCGCCGACAATGCGTCCGTGCTGTCCCGTAACCCGGCCGCCATGACCACCTTCGACAAGATGGCACTGTCTGTTTCCGGTACCTATATCAAGCCCGACGTGGATGTCGCGGGCGACATCTATGCCGGTCCGGCCAAGCTGGCCTCTTCCAGCGAGAGCGACATCGCGCCAGATGCCTTCGTGCCGGCCACCTATTTCATCCAGCCCCTGAACGATCAGTGGGCCTGGGGGATTGGCCTGTTCTCCAACTACGGCCTCTCCACCGAGTACTCCAAGACCTTCCCGGCCGGTGCCGGTGCCGGCGATACCGAGCTGTTGACCTTCAATATCAACCCCAACATCGCCTATCGCATCAACTCCAACTTCAGCGTGGGTGCCGGCATCAATGCCGTCTATGCCCAGGCCGAGCTGAACCGCTATGCCGGAGCCCTGGCACCGGGTCTGACTGCCAAGACAGGTATCGTTCACAACAGCGACACCGCCATTGCTCACCTCAAGGGTGATACCTGGGGCTTTGGCTGGAACGTCGGTACCCTGTACGAGATCAATGATAACAACCGCCTGGCCCTGACCTACCGCTCCCAGGTGGACTTGAGCTTTGACGGCGACTTCAAGGGGCTGACCTCCGGCTACCGGACCGTCGATGGCAACCTGAAGCTGGATCTGCCTGCCCAGGCCGAATTCGCCGGTTACCACCGTCTGAACCAGCAGTTCGCGGTGCACTACTCCGTCAACTGGACCGACTGGAGCGCCTTCCAGGAGCTCAAGGCCACCAGCAACGCCTGCGCCGGTGGGGTCTGCCTGCAAAAAGACGAGAAGTTCAAGGATTCTACCCGTTACTCCCTCGGCGGTACCTGGTACGTCAACCCGTCCTGGGAAGCCCGCATCGGCTTCGCCTACGACAACAGCCCGATCGAGCCGGAATACCGCAGCCTGAGCATTCCTGACTCCGACCGTGTCTGGTACAGCGCCGGCGCCACCTACCACATCGATCAGGACATGAGCGTCGATTTCGGCATGGCTTACCTGGATGGCAAGGAAGTGGACGTGAACGAAGGTCTGACCAGCCATACCGATCCGGTTCGCTGGAAGGGCACTTCCCACGGTAACGCCTTCCTGGCTTCCGCCCAGTTCAACATGAAGTTCTGATTTCATCGCGATAAAACAGAGCGCCTCCGGGCGCTCTTTTTTTATGCGACATCCCCATCTCGGCGCACAGCTGTAGCAAACAGCTGTACTCTTTTTGTTTTTTATCAAGCTATTAGAGGCAATACCTCCAGCATTAAATCCCGTTTTGTCCTCTCTGCCCCCGCTCCCGTTGCCTTACTGGTCATACCATATAAAATCCCGCCCCCAACCAAATCACAGAATGAACTCCAAGTTCATCCCGAGGAAAAGCAATGCTCCCGAACATGAAGCCCTCCCTCATCGCCCTGTTGGTGCTATCGAGTCAGGCCCAGGCGGCCGGTTTCCAGCTGGCGGAACAATCGGCCACCGGCATGGGCCGCGCCTTCGCCGGTGAAGCTGCCATCGCCGACAATGCCAGCGTGCTCGCCCGTAACGCCGCGGCCATGACCCGCTTCGAGCGCACCGCCTTCTCCGGGGGCGTCATCCATATCCAGCCTGACGTCAACATCGAGGGGCTGACCCGGGTCCCCACCGCCCAGGGACCGGTGACTCTGGATGCAAGCGCCAACGACATCGCGGACGGTGCCTGGGTGCCCAATGCCTATCTCATCATGCCCCTGAATGATCAATGGTGGCTGGGGCTGGCGGCGACCTCCTACTATGGCCTCGGCGTCCAGATGCCGGACAACTACAACGCCGGTCACTTTGGCAACATCTCCGATATCAAGACCGTGGATCTCGGTGCCTCCCTGGCCTATCGCATCAACCGGAACTGGTCGGTCGGCGCCGGGCTTTCCGCCATCCAGGGGGAAGGGGAAGTGGGCGGCACCTTTCCTTCCAACAACAAGATTGCCAAGCACCTCAAGGGGGATGGCTGGGCCCTTGGCTGGCATCTCGGCACCCTGCTGGAGCTGTCGCCGGCCACCCGCATCGGCCTCTCCTATCGCCATGACGTGACCCTGACCCTCTCAGGGGATGCTGTCGGCACCGATCTGCTGGGCCGTACCTTCACCGACACCGGCACCCTGGACCTGCCGCTGCCCGCCACTGCGGAGCTGGCCCTGTTCCATCAGCTGACCCCGGCCCTGGCGTTGCATTCGAGCATCAACTGGACCAACTGGAGCAAGTTCGTCCAGCTCGAATCCGAGCTCGATCACCATGGCACCATGCACATCAAGGACGAGCACTGGGAAGACAGCTGGCGCTACGCCCTCGGCCTGACCTATCGCCTGGATCCGAAGTGGCAGCTGCGCTCCGGCCTGGCCTACGATCGCAGCCCGGTGCCCGCCGATCGCCGCACCATCTCCATCCCGGACTCGGATCGGGTGTGGTACAGCGCCGGGGTGGGTTACCAGATAGATCGCAACCTGTCGCTGGATCTGGGGCTGACCCTGATCGACGGCAAGAAAGTCGAGGTGAACGAGACCATGCAGCTCAGACCCGGGATGGCACAAACCACCTCCACCTTCCAGGGCACCTCGGAAGGGGACGCCTGGCTGGCTGGCCTGCAGCTCAACTACCTGTTCTGATCCTGCCAACCTTGGCTGCACTCTGCCAGTTGCTGACCGTTTCGACCCGGTCGGCACTGGCATAGTGATCCGCTTAACCATAGAATCAAGCCTTCACCCATGCTGGAGAGATGCATGTATTCCTATGTAGCAAGGCAGCCCATCCTGGATCGGGAGTTGAAGACCCATGCCTATGAGCTGCTGTTTCGCGACAGCCTGGATAATGTGTTTCCCCCCATCTCCGCACAGCTGGCTACCTCCCGACTGGTGACAGAGCAATTTCTGCAACAGAACATCGATCAGCTGCTTGGCGGACACCCCTGCTTCATCAACTTCCCTCACTCCCTGCTGCTGGACGGTCTGGCCGAATGCCTGCCCCAGGACAAGGTGGTGATCGAGATACTGGAAGATGCCGAGCCCGACGATGCGCTGCTGGACAAGGTGATCCAGCTCCGCGGGCTGGGCTATCGGCTGGCGCTGGATGATTTCACCCTGGTCCCGGCCTGGGACAGGTTCCTTCCCTATATCCATATCATCAAGTTCGATCTGCGGGCCACGCCGCTTGCCAGCATCGAGCGGTTCATGCAGACCCATCGCCACCTGCCGCTCACCTATCTCGCCGAAAAGGTGGAGGACAAGGCCGAGTTTGAACGGATGAAGGGGCTCGGGGTCGAGTTGTTCCAAGGCTTCTTCTTTAGCAGGCCCCAGATGGTGCAGCAGACCACCATGCCCCCGACCCAGCTGGTGGTGATGCAACTGCTGAAGGT
The DNA here is from genome assembly GCF_020423125.1 of Aeromonas media. Taxonomy (NCBI): domain Bacteria; kingdom Pseudomonadati; phylum Pseudomonadota; class Gammaproteobacteria; order Aeromonadales; family Aeromonadaceae; genus Aeromonas; species Aeromonas media. The sequence goes on along the minus strand of NZ_CP075564.1, from coordinate 2,062,607 downwards.
GGTCAATCAGGCCGAGCCGGATCTGGACAAGATTGAGCAACTGTTCAATCAGGATCTCTCCCTTTCCCTCAAGCTGCTGCGCTACGTCAACCATCTCAAGCACTTTCCCCAGCCCATCGCCTCGTTTCGCCAGGCCGCCAGCTCCCTGGGTCATTCCCAGCTGAAACGCTTCGTGGCCCTGATCGCCGCCACCAGTGCGGGTCACGACAAGAGTGCCGAGCTCTACCAGATGTCCCTCATCCGTGCCCGCTTCTGCGAGCTGCTGGCACAGACCCATGCCCCCACCCAGCAGGCTCAGCAAGCCTTCATCACCGGGCTCTTCTCCCTGCTGGATGTGCTGATGGGGCAGCCGCTGGATCAGTTGCTCGGCACCATACCGCTGACCGCCGAGATCCGTGCCGCCCTGCTGGAGCGCAAGGGCAACCTGGGGTTCTACCTCGCGTTCTGTGAAGAGTACGAGAAGGCCAACTGGCAACGGATCGCCGCCAGCACCGCCCGCCTCGGCCTCAACGAGGAGAAGGTCAGCCACCTCTATCTCGCCGCCACCGCCTGGGTCAATCAGCAGCTCCAGGCCATGGAAGGGATGGACTGAACCCGCGAACCCGCCATGGTTCTCCCTTATGTCATCTCATAACAAAAACGTCCCGCGAGGGGACGTTTCGTTCAGAACACCATATTGAACTGGACCGAGGCCAGGAAGGCATTGCCTTCATTGTTGCCTTCGAAATAGAACGGCTGACCCGGGTCGTTGTTGTGGATCCCTTCCTTGACCCCGCTCGCTTCCCCATTGATATAGGCCATGCCAAGATCGATGCTCTTGCTCTCATCGATGTGATAGGTCGCCCCTGCGCTGTACCACCACTTGTCTGCATCAGGCAGACTGATGGTGGCGTGCTCGCTCTGCACGGCGGATTCGTCATAGGCCACCCCGACGCGTGCCTCCCACTGCGGGTTCACATACCAGGTCGCCCCGACCGCGTAGCGCATCGCATCTTGCAACTGCTCGTTCTTGCTCAGGCAGACGCCACCCGGCAGGTTGCACTGGCTGCTGACGGCTTCCAGTTTTTCAAAGGCGCTCCAGTCGGTCCACATCACGGAGTAGTGCAGTGCAAATTGCGGAGTCAGGCGGTGGTAGCCGGAAAACTCGGCGATGGCGGGCATGGGCACATCGACCGTGGCCTCGGCCTTATAGCCGGGCGCCCCCACTGCCCCGGTGTAATCCCCCTCCAGCTCCACATCGATCTGGGAGCGATAGGTCAGCGCCAGGCGGTTATCCTGGTTGATCTCGAACAGGGTACCGAGGTTCCAGCCCCAACCGTTGCCGGCGCCATCGAAGTTGGCCAGGGTATTGTGAGCACCATTGGCGTTTCCATTGGCATCGACTCTATCGACGTAACCGGTGGCGAGGGTGTAGTTGATACCGGCCCCGAGGCTCCACTGCTCGTTGACGCGATAGGCGACATTGGGGTTCAGATTGACGCTCATCAGGGACGTCTCACCCGCCAACAGGCCGGCGGCGGGATGGCTGCCCGCCCCGAAGCTGTCGTCGAAGCGGGTGCCCAGGCCGTAGTTGGTCATCATGGCGAAACCGACGGCCCACTGGTCGTTGACGGGGTGGATCATGTAGGCGGCGGGGATGACCGCGTTGGGGCCGGCGTTACCATGACTTGCCGGCGTGCTGGAGTCAAACCGGCTACCCGGCAGATCGGTGACAAAGGCCCCGTCCACGCTGTAATCCGGATCGACCATGGTGGCCGCTACCGAGACGGCGGTCTTGTCGAACATCATCATGGCAGCGGGGTTGCGACCCAGCACGGCGGCGCTGTCGGCGATGGCCCCCTCACCTGCGAAGGCTCGGCCAAGGCCGGCGGCGGAGTGTTCGTTGATCTGGAAGCCGGAGGCTGAGGCATGGGTGGCAAGCAGTGCCAGCACGCTGGCAAGGGTGCTGCGCTTGAATGGCGTAGTCATCTGAGTTTCTCTTGTGGGTACCCACCGCAAGCGGGCATTGATCGTCGCAGTGGCCATGACGGCAACGACGGAACACTGCCGTGAGTCAGTGGTGCACGGGAACGGTGCGAGGACAGTAAAACAGAGGCGAATAGTAGGGAGCCCATCTCCCGCCACAAAGCAGACCAGTGTCGAAAACGGTCATCAGGCTTAATCCCGGCTGAATGAAAGCAAATCAGTCCATGTTCCCCACCAAAACCGGACTTTTCGCCACCGTCTATCCATCAGGCTAGGTGACATGACGAGCGAAAAGCACAGTTGGAAAACCAGGGGTTGATAGAGCGACATGGAGGGAGACAAGCGGGTCGCCTGAGCGACCCGCTGCCGGACATAAGTAATGAGTGGAGGGAGAAACAGAGGGAAACGGCCTCAACACCGGACCGGCCTGGGGCCGGCGTTGGGACCAAGGCTCACACCAGCTCGATGGCCATGGCCGTCGCCTCTCCGCCCCCGATGCACAGACTCGCCACCCCTCGCCTGAGCCCGCGCGTGCGCAGAGCATGGATCAGGGTCACCAGGATGCGGGCACCGCTGGCCCCCAGGGGATGCCCTAGGGCGCAGGCGCCTCCGTTTACGTTCAGCTTGTGATGGGGGATCTGGCCCCCCGCCATCGCCAGCATGCTCACCATGGCGAAGGCCTCGTTCACCTCGAACAAATCCACCTCCTCCACCGACCAGCCCACCCGGGCCAGCAACTTGTCGATGGCCCCCACCGGGGCGCTGGTAAACTCCGCCGGCAGGGCGGCATGGCTCTGGTATCCCACCACCCTGGCCAGCACCGGCAAGCCCAGTTGATGGGCCGTCTCGGCCCGCATCAGCACCAGCGCCGCCGCCCCGTCCGAGATGGAGCTGGCATTGGCCGCCGTGATGGTGCCCGTCTTGCTGAAGGCCGGTTTCAGGGTCGGTATCTTGTCGGGCCTGGCCTTCTCCGGTTGCTCGTCGTCGGCCAGCAACAGGGTGTCCCCGGCCATCACGGGCGCCAGCTCTGCCCCGAAGGCGCCGCTTCGCTGCGCCGCCAGGGCCCGCTCGAGAGAGGCGATGGCGAAGGCATCCATGTCAGCCCGGGTCAGCCCGGCTCTGTCCGCGCTCAGCTGGGCATAGTGGCCCATCAGGTGCCCCTCGTAGGCATCCTGCAAACCGTCGAGGAACATGTGATCCAGCACGCTTTGGTGACCCATGCGAAAACCGCTGCGCGCCTTGTCCAGCAAATAGGGGGCCCGGCTCATGCTCTCCATGCCGCCCGCCACCACCACGTCCACCTCCCCCAGCCGCAGCGCGTCTGCCGCCAGCATCACCGCCTTCATGCCGGAGCCGCACACCTTGTTGAGGGTGGTGCAGGGCACGCTGTCCGGCAGCCCGGCCTTGAGTGCCGCCTGCCGGGCCGGTGCCTGCCCGACCCCGGCGCTCAGCACATTGCCCAGATAGACCTCATCGACCCGATCCCCCCCCATCCCGGCCGCCGCCAGGGCGGCGCGGATGGCGCAGGCGCCGAGCTCCGGAGCACTCAGTGTGCTCAAGGCCCCCTGGAAGGCCCCCATGGGGGTACGTTTGGCTGCCACAATCACGATATCCATCAATAGCGCTCTCCTTGTTACATTGGGATAACATATGCCGCCGCCGTCCCCGGAACAAGACTTGCGGGGAAGTTGACGTTTGGGTAAGGTGCCAGCCTGCATTGACAACCAGATGACAGCCAAGACAGCCCTATGACCAAATCCAAGGATGACGCCCGGACCTTCAGCATCAGCGAGCTGGCCCGTGAATTCGATGTGACCACACGCAGTATCCGTTTCTACGAGGATCAGGGCCTGCTGAATCCGACACGCCAGGGACAGACCCGGATCTACAGCCGCCAGGACAGGGTGCGTCTCAAGCTGACCCTGCGTGGCAAACGGCTGGGGTTCAGCCTCGCAGACATCCGTGAGCTGTTCGATCTCTATGACGCGGACAAGAGCAGCCGCTCCCAGTTGCAGACCATGCTGGGGTTGGTGGCCGACAAGCGGGAGACCCTGCAGCAACAGCTGGAAGACATCCAGATGGTATTGCTGGAGCTGGAGGCGGCGGAGCAGCGTTGCCGGCAGGCGCTGGGGCAGCTGACGCCCTGAGTCGGCAGAGGATGGGGGCAGATAGCCCGGGGACAACGAAAAGAGGGAGGCTTGCGCCTCCCTCTTGTCATTCATGGTTGTGAGCCTGGTATCAGGCCTCCTTGCTCCAGCGGTTCGGATCGTAATCCGGGCTGTAGCGATCGACGATGATGGCGCAAGCCGCATCGCCGGTGATGTTGAGCGCGGTCCGGATCATGTCGAACAGGCGATCCAGCGCGAACAACAGCGGCAGCCCCTCGATGGGGATACCGGCCGCCAGCAGCACGGCCACCACCAGGAAGCTCGGGCCTGGCACGCCGGCCTGGCCGATGGCACCCAGGGTCGAGGTGAGGATGATGGCCGCCCAGGCGCCCATGCTGAGATCGATGTTGTAAACCTGGGCGAAGAAGATGGCCACCAGACCGTAATAGATGGCGTTGCCGCTCATGTTGATGGTGGCGCCCAGCGGCAGCACGAAGGAAGCGGTGGCATTGGTCACCTTCAGATCGTGTTCGCAAGTCTCCATGTTGACCGGCAGGGTCGCCATGGAAGAGGCGGTGGAGAAGGCCACGATCTGCGGCTTCTTCATCGCCGAGAAGTACTTGCGTACCGGCGTGTTGGAGAAGACAGCGATCAGCAGCGGGTAGACCACGAAGCCGAAGATGAGGATGGCGGCGACATAGACCACGAACAGCTTGAGCACCAGGGTCAGCACGTCGAAACCATAGGTACCGATGGCGTCGGCCATCAGGCCGAAGACCCCGATGGGGGCAATCAGCATCACCTTGTTGATCATCCAGACGAAGGCGTCCACCAGAGTGTTGAGGCCATCCACCAGCGGCTTGGCACGCTCGCGGGGCTGCTTGGCCAGCGCGATGCCGAGGAACATGCAGAACACCAGGATCTGCAGGATGTTCGCCTCGTTCAGGGCACTGAACACATTGGTCGGGATCATCCCAAGCAGGGTAGCCACGGCGTCCGGCAGGGCGCCCTTGTCGGCGTAATCACCAGAGAACATGGCGGCCGTGGAGCCAAAATCGACCCCGACGCCGGGCTTGAAGATCTGACCCATCACCAGCGCCAGCAGCACCGCCAGGGCGGAGGTACCGAGGAAGAAGGCGAGCGTGGTCACCCCTATCTTGCCTGCGGCCGGGCTGGCCCCCAGATTGGCGGCCCCGGACAGGATGGCGACCGCCACCAGCGGGATCACCAGCATCTTGATCAGCTGGATGAAGAGCGTACCCAGGGGGGCGAAGACGGCCGCCTGCTCACCCATGAGGGCACCCACCAGCGCCCCCAGGATCATGGCAACCACGACCTGGAAGCCGATATTTTTAATTAATCCTTTTGTCAACACAGAATGTTCCTTTATTTAGCAATGACTCACACTTTTGCAGCGCAAATGACCACCCAGAGCGTCAAATCCTCTCCATTGCTCTGGCGGCGCGCTTTATCTCATATTTATTACCCGTTTAACATCGTGATCCCTGAACGAAACGAATTTTCATGGTTTTTCACAAAGTTGAGACCCACAAGAAACTCTCCGTTTTTTCCCTATTTCACCATGACAATCGCCAAAATAATGTGCTACTTTTGCTCTGCAAACGTGCATACAGGGAAGAAAAGATGCTGAAAGTTAACGAATATTTTGACGGAAATGTTAAATCCATCGGTTTCGAGCAAAAAGGCGAGAAAGCCACGGTCGGTGTGATGGAAGCGGGTGATTACCAGTTCAACACCGCCGCCCCGGAGCGGATGACGGTGATCAAGGGTGCCCTTCGCATCCAGCTGGCCGATAAAGACGAGTGGCACAGCTACCATCAGGGCGAGTCCTTCGACGTGGCAGGTCACTCCTCCTTCAAGCTGGAAGTGAAGACTGCCACCGCCTACCTGTGCGAGTTCCTCGACTGATAGCCCCACAGGGGTGCCATGAGATGCAGATCCGCTCCTCCTGGCCCCCCTGATCCCCCTGTTTTGCCCCATTTCCACACCGCCATCACAGGCTGTCACTTCCCCCCTTTTCATCGACTACAAAAAATTTACAATGTTTAGACGAAATCCATAATCGGAGTACGTCATGATCAGTGTCTTCGACCTGTTTTCCATCGGGATTGGTCCCTCCTCCTCCCACACAGTGGGGCCGATGCGGGCAGCCTGCGCCTTCGTGCACACCCTCAAGCAGAGCGCACTCCTCTCCCGCACCGAACGCGTCGTGGTCGAGTGCTACGGCTCTCTCGGCCAGACCGGCAAGGGTCATGGCACCGGCAAGGCCATCATCCTCGGGCTGGCCGGCTTTGAACCCGAATCTGTGGACATCGAGGCCATCCCCGCCTTCCTCGATCAGGTGGAGCACAGCCAGACCCTGCGGCTGGGAGGGGAACAACCGAGCCAGTTCCCCCGCGTCGGTGCCATCATCTTCAATCGGCGCAAGACCCTGCCCGCCCACTCCAACGGCATGACACTGCGCGCCTTCGCGGGCGACAGCCTGCTGTTCGAGCAGACCTACTACTCCATCGGTGGCGGCTTCATCATCGAGGAGAGCCACTTCGCCAACGCCAGGGAAGAGGCCGCCCGCTTCGATGCCGCCCACCCCGTGCCCTACCCGTTCGAGAGCGGGGCCCAGCTGCTGGCCCACTGCCAGGAGAGCGGTCTCTCCATCTCGGGGTTGATGCTGGCCAATGAAAAGGTGTTTCGCAGCGAAGCCGAGATCAAGGCGGGCCTGCGCAAGATCTGGCAGGCGATGCAGGGTTGTGTCGAGCGCGGTTGCAGGAGCGAGGGGGTATTGCCGGGGGGCCTCAAGGTGAAACGGCGCGCCCCTGCCCTCTATCGCCAGCTCTGTGGCGAGACCAACTTCAACAAGGATCCCCTGATGGTGATGGAATGGGTGGACCTGTTTGCCCTGGCCGTCAACGAGGAGAATGCCGCCGGTGGCCGGGTGGTGACCGCCCCCACCAACGGCGCCGCCGGCATCATCCCCGCCGTGCTGCATTATTACGATCGCTTCGTGCGCAAGGTGGATGACGAGCTGCTGATGCAGTACTTCCTCACCGCCGCCGCCATCGGCATCCTCTACAAGAAGAATGCTTCCCTGTCGGGGGCCGAGGTGGGTTGTCAGGGAGAAGTGGGGGTCGCCTGCTCCATGGCCGCCGGCGCCCTGGCCGAACTGCTCGGCGGCAGCCCGGCCGTGGTCGAGAACGCCGCCGAGATCGGCATGGAGCACAACCTGGGTTTGACGTGCGATCCCATCGGCGGCCTGGTGCAGGTGCCCTGCATAGAGCGCAACGCCATGGGAGCGATCAAGGCGATCAATGCCGCCCGCCTCGCCCTGCGTGGCACCGGCGAGCACAAGGTGTCGCTGGACAAGGTGATCAGAACCATGTGGGAAACCGGCAACGACATGAAGACCAAGTACAAGGAGACCGCCCGCGGCGGCCTCGCCGTCAACATCACCGAATGTTAAGCCTGAGTAAAAACGACCTCAGATGACCCTCAGATACCCGGCCTGGCCGGGTATTTTTTTGCAAAACGTTTGCCTTGCGCTTAACAAAATGGATAACCATCAAAATAAATTTTATACTCGCGCCGTGAATTCAACAAAAATAGATCTATTTCAACTTTTTTTAGGCAGGAAGCCGTTACACTGCGGTTATCTGGTTTCCCGGCCTTTGTGACGACAGACCCGTCCCATGGATCACCCTTTCTGCGAGCGGGCATGGCGCCCCCTTCTACCCTGAGGTATTTGTTACATGATCAGCGTTTTTGATATCTTCAAAATCGGTGTTGGCCCCTCCTCTTCCCACACTGTCGGCCCGATGAAAGCTGCCAAACAGTTCGTGGATGATCTGCGTGCTAGCGGCAAGATCCGTGACATCACCCGGATCCAGGTTGACGTCTATGGCTCCCTCTCCTGGACCGGCAAAGGCCACCACACCGACACCGCCATCATCATGGGGCTGGCCGGCAACCTGCCGGAAAATGTCGACATCGACGGCATTCCTGAATTCATCTCTCGGGTCGAGCAGACCGGTCGCCTGCCCATCGGCCTGCACTGCCACACCGTCAGCTTCCCGAAAGGCGCCATGGTGTTCCATGACGAGGCCCTGCCCCTGCACGAGAACGGCATGAAGCTGACCGCCTTCATCGAAGACGAAGCCGTCTACAGCAAGACCTATTACTCCATCGGCGGTGGCTTCATCGTCGACGAAGAGAGCTTCGGCAAGGCCGACAGCGGCGACATGACCGTCAACTACCCCTTCAAGAGCGCCGCCGAGCTGCTGGCCCACTGCGGCCAGACCGGTCTCTCCATCTCCGCCCTGATGCTGGAGAACGAGAAGTGCTTCAATACCCCGGAAGAGATCTACAAGAAGCTCGGCAAGATCTGGACCACCATGCGTGAAGGGATAGAGCGCGGCTGCCGCACCGAGGGTGTCCTGGCCGGCCCGCTGCGGGTGCCGCGCCGTGCCGCCCCCCTCTACCGTCAGCTGACCACCAACGAGCATCTCTCCAACGACCCCATGAGCATCGTGGACTGGGTCAACATGTTCGCCCTGGCGGTGAGTGAAGAGAACGCCGCCGGTGGCCGCGTCGTCACGGCTCCGACCAACGGCGCCGCGGGCATCATCCCGGCCGTGCTGGCCTACTACGACAAGTTCATCCAGCCGGTCGGCCGCGACGAATACACCCGTTTCTACCTGGCCGCCGCCGCCGTCGGCATGCTCTACAAGATGAACGCTTCCATCTCGGGTGCCGAAGTGGGTTGCCAGGGTGAGGTGGGTGTCTCCTGCTCCATGGCCGCCGCCGGCCTGACCGAACTGATGGGCGGCAGCCCGGAGCAGGTGTGTGAAGCAGCCGAGATCGGCATGGAGCACAATCTGGGTCTGACCTGCGATCCGGTGGCCGGCCAGGTACAGGTCCCCTGCATCGAGCGCAACGCCATCGCCGCCATGAAGGCGGTCAACTCCTCCCGCATGGCCCTGCGTCGCACCTCCAAGCCCCGTGTCTCACTGGACAAGGTCATCGAGACCATGTACATCACCGGCAAGGACATGGACTCCAAGTACCGTGAGACCTCCCGCGGTGGCCTGGCCATCAAGGTGATGCAGGTTGCCTGCGAATAAGCGGTAGACAGCAGATACAAACAAGGCGGGAGAGATTCCCGCCTTTTTTGTCTGTGATTTTCTCAACGGCAGTCGCATTGGCATAAAGAATAAAAAAGAAGGGGGCAATTCGTTCAGATGGGCCTGGCTTATCCGTCAGGTGTCAGAATGAGAAGAGACTATTCCCGCATCCTATTTCGCTCCTTGCCCGCTTTTATTCCACTTTTATTCCACTATCCGATCCGCCAGGGTGCCGACCGCCACCACGAAATAGGGGGAGCGGTTCCAGTGGCGCAGCACCCGATAATTGTCATAGACAAGATAACTGCGGCCATGGACATCATCGGGCCGAATGAGGGAGGCCTGCATATCGGCCTTCGGCAGCGGCGAACCGTCCAGTTGCCGCACCCCCAGTGCCTGCCAGGCCGACAGCGGCTTGCGGGTCTCAAGCCCGAACAGGGCAGGATTGAGGGAGTCAGGCACCCTCACCCGCCGTCCCCAGGTCTGATCCTCGCGCCAGCCGTTCTGGTGCAGATAATTGGCTGCCGATCCAAACACATCCGCGAGATTGCCCCACAGATCCTTCCTGCCATCCCCGTCCTGATCGACCGCGTATTTGAGAAATGACGAGGGCATGAACTGCACCTGCCCCATGGCCCCCGCCCAGGAGCCCTTGAAGGCGGCGGGGCTCACGTGCCCCTGCTCTATGATGCGCAGGGCATCGAACAGCTGATCCTTGAAGAAGGCTTCCCGTCGCCCGTCCCAGGCCAGGGTCGCCAGAGATGAGATCAGCGGGAAATTACCGGTGAGTTTGCCGAAATTGGTTTCTATGCCCCACAAGGCGACAATAAAACGGGGCTGCACCCCATATTCATGACCTATTTTCGTGAGCAGCGGCAGATGCTGGCGATATAAGGCACGGGCTTGCTTGACTTTCCATTGGGGCACGGCGCGGGGAATATAGGAATCCAGGGTCAGTTTGAATTCCGGCTGATTTTTGTCGTGCTTGATGGCCGCCTCTATGAGGCGAATATCGACAAAGGCGGCCGTTACCGTTGCAGGCTGGATGCCGGCCGCCAGGGCTTGCTGTTTGAGACTCGTCACATAATAGTCAAAATCGGCGCCGGCCTGCGCGGATGCACTTAATAGTGCGCCCAACAATAACAGCACCGGCCGCCCCTGCATCAGCGGGCGCCCTTTAATTGTGCCTTGTGCTGCTCCAGCAGATTTTCCGGTGGCGGAGGCACCTGCAGGTAGAAGCCCTGGCTCTGCAAGGCTGCCATCACCCGCTCGGTGGAGGCGATCCCCAGGGGCTTGGCCGGGTCCAGCTTGGTCATCAAGACCAGCTCGGGACGTCCGAAGGTACTCATCAGTGCCTCTGGCACACGGGAAAAGTCCTCTCTTCTTTCAATAAAGAGATAGGTCTCGGCTTTTTTGCGACTTTTATAGACTGCACACAACATGGAAATTGATATAATCCGACGGGTTCATTGCCTCTGGTGGTGGCAAACTATAACATCAGGAATTGAATAACAATAACGTATTACCGTCTCGGTTCGGGGAAGATTCATGGTTGAACGCGATAACGAATTGAAAGGGACCACCTTCACTATTTCTGTGTTGCATCTCAGCGATGGCAATCCGGACCGGATCCGACAACTGCTGGAGGCCAAGGTTGCGCAGGCCCCCCAGTTTTTTAATTGTGCCCCCCTCGTCCTCAATGTGGAACGCCTCAGCGAGATCCCGGATTTCGAGCAGCTCAGGGAGCTGGTCGAGTCGGAAGATTTCGTGCTGGTCGGCATCACGGGGGCGCGGGATGAGGCGATGAAGACGGCGGCCAAGGCGGCCGGGCTGGCGGTCATGGTGTCGGGCAAGAGCCGCAAGGCCGATCCCGAGCCTGCGGCACCAACACCTGACCCCGTGGAGGCGGCTCCGGTCGCCCCGGTTCAGGCGCCTATGGAGCCGAGCAAGGTCCACGTCGGGCCGGTGCGCTCCGGCCAGCAGATCTATGCTGCCGGCACCTCCCTGGTGGTGCTGGGCTCGGTCAGTCCGGGAGCCGAAGTCATCGCCGACGACAGCATTCATATTTATGGCGCCCTGCGTGGCCGAGCCATCGCGGGGGCCAAGGGCAATCCTCTTGCCCGCATTTATTGCCAGCAATTGCAGGCCGAGCTGCTCTCCATCGCGGGCACCTTCCAGCTCAGCGATGCCTTGCCGGCAGGCCTGATACAAGAGCCAGTCCATATCCGGCTGGACAACGAACAACTCCGAATAGACCGCATCAAATAGAGTTACAAGGAAGCGAGAATGGCGCGAATCATAGTCGTTACATCGGGCAAAGGTGGCGTTGGCAAGACCACAACCAGCGCGGCCCTGAGCACCGGTTTAGCCCAGCGTGGCCACAAGACAGTGGTCATCGATTTTGACATTGGCCTGCGAAACCTGGATCTCATCATGGGCTGCGAGCGGCGCGTGGTGTATGACTTCGTCAATGTGATCAACGGTGAGGCCAACCTCAACCAGGCACTCATCAAGGACAAGCGCTCGGAAAACCTCTTCATCCTGCCCGCCTCCCAGACCCGGGACAAGGACGCCCTGACCCGTGAAGGGGTCGAGAAGATCCTGGATCAGCTGGCTGAGATGAAGTTTGACTACATCGTCTGCGACTCTCCCGCCGGCATCGAGTCTGGCGCCCTGATGGCGCTCTACTTTGCCGACGAGGCCATCGTCACCACCAACCCGGAAGTCTCTTCCGTGCGCGACTCGGATCGCATCCTCGGCATCCTGGCCTCCAAGTCCCGTCGCGCCGAGCGCGGTGAAGACCCCATCAAGGAACACCTGTTGCTGACCCGCTACTGCCCGACTCGCGTCAGCCGTGGCGACATGCTGAGCGTGCAGGATGTGCAGGAGATCCTGGCCATCAAACTGCTCGGTGTGATCCCGGAGTCCCAGGCGGTGCTGCGTGCCTCCAACTCGGGGGAGCCGGTCATTCTGGACAAGGAGTCCGATGCCGGTCAGGCCTATGAAGACGCCGTCGCGCGCCTGCTGGGCGATACCAAGGATTTTCGTTTTCTGGAAGAAGAGAAGAAGGGCTTCTTTAGCCGACTGTTCGGGAGTTAAACATGTCATTATTGGATTATTTTCGTTCCAACAAGAAACAGAACACCGCACAACTGGCCAAAGAGCGGTTGCAGATCATCGTTGCCCACGAGCGTTCATCCAGAGGGGGGCCGGATTACCTGCCCCAGCTCAAGCAGGATATCCTCGACGTGATCCGTAAATATGTGCAGATCGATCCGGACAAGATCACCGTCCAGCTCGATCAGAAGAGTGACGAGCTGTCGGTGCTGGAGCTCAACATCACCTTCGCCGACGACCAGAAGAAGGGATGAGCTGACGCCCCATGCGTGACCCTTTTCCCCAGTGAAGACCGGATCCTTTGTCAGGATCCGGTTTTTTATTGCCTGGCGCAGAGGCATCTCGCCAAGGCGTGCGGGGCCAGCTAGAATACTGCCCGCCCCTCGGCCCTGCCGACGGGACTTATCCCCTCTCATCTGGAATACAGCTCTTATGTCTTTGAATGACGAAATGCACAGCGTCGAGGAACTGCTCGATACCGCCCTCGAACTCTTCATGGAGCTGGCCTCGGACAACCTGCCCGAGCAGGAGATAGCCCTGTTCAACCAGGCGTTCAACGACCGCGGCCTGCTGGCGGAGACGGATCCCGCCGATGACTGGGAAGCGGACGTGGGGTTTGCCGTGAGTGATGCCGAGTACGCCGAGATCTGGGTTGGCCTTGGTAATGCCGAGCAAGAGTATGAGCACCTGTTCGCCCGCATGCTGCTCTCCCGCCGTGTCGACGAGAAGTTCTGCCACATCGAATGGTTGCCCCAATAATTCCGGATCCCGACGATCCCGGTCACTATGAGTGGGACTCAGAGCCCGAGCCCGTGAAACAGACGCGCTGGCGCCGCCTGCTGGGCTGGCTCGGCAAGCTGCTGCTGGCGGCGCTGGTCAGCTCCATCGTCTCGGTGGCGCTGCTGCGCTTCATCGATCCCCCCATGTGGACCTGGCGCCTCGAGCGGGCGCTGTTTCCGCCCGCCAAGGTGGCCGAGGTCAAGCACGACTGGGTGCCGCTCGAACGCATTTCGCGGGAGTTGCAGCTGGCGGTGATCGCCGCCGAGGATCAGCGCTTCGCCGATCACAATGGCTTCGACATGGACGCCATCAGCTCGGCACTCAAGCACAACCAGCAAAGCAGGCGGGTGCGCGGCGCCAGTACCCTGAGCCAGCAGACGGCCAAAAATCTCTTCATGTGGAGCGATCGCAGCTTCCTGCGCAAGGGGATAGAGGCCTGGTTCACCCTGCTGATGGAGCTGGGCTGGGACAAGTCCCGCATCCTCGAGGTGTACCTGAACATCGTGGAGTTCGGGCCCGGCATCTATGGCGCAGAGGCCGCCGCCAGGCACTACTTCGGCAAACCGTCTGCTCGCCTGACCCGTTACGAGGCCTCCTTGCTGGCCGCCGCCCTGCCCAATCCCTGGCGCTACCGGGTCAAGCCCCCCTCGCCCTATGTGCAGCAGCGCTCGGCCTGGATCCGCCGCCAGATGAGTCAGCTCGGTCAGATCACCCTGAACCGGGTACACGAGGCCGGCTAGCTTCATCGAGGGGCTCGGAGGGTGGCCCCAGATGGCCGCCGACGACCTCCCGGTGCAGCGGTAAGTAGTGCCACCACCAGGTCTCCCGTCGCCGCTTGATCTGCCGCCTGTGCTGTCGTCGCTTCATGCTGCCCACATGCCTCGTGATGCCGCCCGATGGCGGCGGCTCTGTTAACCTTATCCCCTGTTTCGGCCATTTGACAGCACGGGGTTGCCGGCCTCATGCGCTGGTCGCCATCCCCAATAATTGCTAAAGTGGCGAACCTGGACGTATCTGGAGTGATTTCATGGAACAACGTAGCCCGGATCAGCTGGTCGAGTGGGCCTATGATCAGTTTCTGGAGCAGGCCGCCGACATGCTGGCCCCGGAACAAATCGTCGACATCACCCTCGAATTCGAGCAGCGTGGCGCCGTCGAGGCGACCCTGCCCAACGCCGACTGGTCGACCGAGCTCGGCGTGCCGGTCGACATGGAGCGTTGGGCCGAGGTGTGGGTCGGCTTGCTGGATCATCAGGAGGAGTTCGAGGTGATCTATGCCACCTTCCTGCTGCCGCGGGATCAGAGCGAACACGAGGTCCATGTTCGCTGGCACCGCCAGCAACAGGCATAAGAAAAGGCGCCCCTGGCGCCTTTTTCGTCTCTGCGGTTTTCCCCTTCAGGGGCGAGCCGCTATGGCCTTGGCCAGACAACGGCGGCACCAGCAGGCGCTCGCCTCGCTCATGGGCAAGGGGGGCAGCTGGCTGCACCAGCAACGCTCTATGGGTTCACCGGCGGAAACGGCGCAAAACGCCGGCTCGCCGCATCCCGGACACTCATGGGTGCTGCGCGTGCCGTCCAGCTCGGCCATGCGCGCCAGCTGGGCCTCGCTGTCCATGGCGGACCACTGACCTATCTCGGTCAGGGTCCTGCCGCAGCCGAGGCAGAGCCCGTCCTTGGCCCGGCAGTCGCCGATGCAGGGACTCGGCACCTTATTCGCCGCCGTCCTGCGCCGAGCCGGTCTCTGCGGCGACCAGCGTGATGCAGTTGTCTTCGATGACGATCTTGCCCTGCTTGTAGAGCCCGCCGATGGCCTTCTTGAAGGTGCCCTTGCTCATGTTGAACATCTTGTAGATGAGCTCGGGTTCGCTCTTGTCCCCCACCGCCAGGCTGCCGCCCTGCTTCTGCAGGCGGGTGAGAATACGGCCGCCGGCATCATCCATCCGATCCTGACCCGGTTTTTGCAGGGTCAGATCCAGCTTGCCATCCTCACGCACCTGCTTGATCCAGGCGGTCAGCGGTCGGCCCGTCATCAAACGGCCGAACACCTCGTTCTTGAACAGCATGCCGGAGTACTGACCATTGACCACGGCCTTGATACCGAGGGGGGTATGTTCCCCCGGCAGCGCAGTCACCTCGTCACCGGCCTTGAAGGGGGGATCGACGCGCAGGAAGCGCTCGAGGCGGCTGGTGCCCACCATGCGCCCCTCGTTGTCCAGCATCAGGTGCACCAGATAGACGTGGCCCACCTGCATCGGCTTGTTCTGCTCGCGGCTTGGCACGAACAGATCCTTTTTCATGCCCCAGTCGAGGAAGGCGCCGATCTTGTTGGCGTTGACCACCTTGAGGCCGACGATGTCACCCACCATGGCAAAGGGCTTGTCGGTGGTGATCACCGGCTCGCAATCCGCGTCCAGATAGAGAAAGACGGACACCTCGCCATCCTCGGCGACGCCTTCCGGCAGCTGACGCTTGGGCAACAGCAGCTCGCCATATTCCCCCGCAGCCAGCCAAGCACCGCGATCTTCGAGCTCAACGACGGTGAGGGTGTTCATCTTGCCAATCTGTAACATGGTGATCTCTTCTTTCAATATCCGGATGGGCCTGCAATTCATGGCCCGTAATAGATGCGCATCGCTCCTGTCGTCGGCCGAGGGAGGACAAAAGCTCGCGTTTTTCATGCAGGCCCGCATGTTACCTCAGAGCCGTGGCAGGACCTAGTCCCTTGCCCGCCCCCGCGCAGGATTTTCACCTCGGTGTGACCCTGGCCTGGCGATATTAGCAGCACTCGGTCGCCCCTTGGCTGCAAATAACCCCACTTTTAGGTAGACTTCGCGGCCGTCAAATCCAGAGGAAGCGTCGATGAACCCAGCCACCCGTACTCGTTATCTCAATCAATGGCTCCAGAGTCACAGCCAACAGGACATGAGTTACCCGGCCCTGCACGGTTTCCTCTGCGCCCGCCTGACGGGGCCGACCCCCCCTGACTGGCAAGATCCGCTGGCCGGGCTGCTGCCCCATGACGCAACGCTGGACGAGAAGAGTGCCGAGGCGTTGCACCATCTGATCGCCGAGCTGGAGGCCCAGGCCGACGACACCCAGCTGGCCCTGCCGAGCCAGTGTCGCCTCTCCACCGACAATCCTGATCAGGTATTCGAGCAGAGCCATCCCCTCGGCCAATGGAGCTACGGCTTCAGCCAGGGGGTGGCCCGCTGGCCCACGCCGACGAATTTGAACGATCCCGCCACCCGCTACCGCTTCAGCCTGGTGGCCGAGCTCTGCCTGTTCCGTGACAGGCCCATGGCCCAGATGCTGCACCAGGCCGCGGCCAGCGAGCTGCCCTTCCTCGATTTTTGCAAGCGGCAGCGCCAGCAGATGAAGACGGCCCTCAATCTCCTGCTGACCCTGGATCAGGACGAGGCACAGCATGAAGAAGAACCGCTTCTCGACAACGAACAGACCCGCCAGTGGCAGCAGTGGTTCGAGCAGGCGGCGCAGTGCCGCGATCCCCTCGCCCGCCTCTCCTGGTTTGAGCGCATCATTGCCGATGCCAGCCCCCTGTTCGACGAGGCCTTCTGGCAACAACACGCAGGCCGCGGCTGGAGCGCCCCGGAGGCCCGCCCCCTGATCGCGGCCCAGGCGGGCCGGGCCGATTGCCTGCTGCGACTGGGGCAGCAGGAGCAGGCGCGCCACGCATACCTGGCACTGCTCGACCTCTGTCAGGCCGACGAGCCCGGCTGTCGTCATCCCCTCTCCAGTCTCTATGCCTGGCAAGGGGATTGGACCTCCCTGCAGGGGCTGCTGGTGCGCTTCAATGAGGCCTCCTGCTGGCTGCGCTACAACAAGGCGCTGATGGTGTTTGCCACCGAAGGCGAGCAGGCGGCGCTACCCCATCTGGTCGCCGCCCTTGACGCCAACCCCCATGTACCCGCCACCCTGCTGGGCCAGCGCAGGTTGCCCAAGCAGGAGCCCCGCCACTGGCAGGGGGGAAGCCGCGACGAGGCCGCGCTCTATGCGCTCCAGAGCCGCGAGGCCTGGCTTGCTCATAATGCCTTGATCTGGCTGCGTAAAAGTGTAACCAACAAGGCCAGTTGAGACCCTGGTTGCCGGATCCGTAGCGCAACACGTGCGCAAACGCACATTTTTCTGATGCCCGTTCAGACAAATGCCCTTGTGTTACGTATCATCAAGGTCAAAGTATCAAAAGAAACTGCACCCGATGCAGCCGCCACAGCAGGATGTCATATGTCGAAGATCATAGAGCTGCTCGCGCACTATCCTCCCTATCAGCTGGTTCATGCCGCTGAAATGGTGCGCGATACCTTTGAACAGTTTTACCAGCAACGGTACCAGCTGACGGTGCCCCAATGGCGCCTGATGATGGTGCTTGGCCCCCACTATCCCATCAGCCAGAAAGAGCTGGTGGAGGCGAGCGGGATGGACAAGGTGCGGATCTCCCGCGAGATCCACCGTCTGGTAGAGAAGGGTATTCTGTTCACCGAGAGCAGCGCCCAGGACAAGCGCATCAGTCTGGTCTCCTTCACCCCGGCGGGGCTCACCCTGTTCCAGCAGCTCAAGACCGAAGCTGGCAGCTGGCAGCACACCCTCACCGACTATCTGCCCGCCGAGGCGCGTCAGAGCATACGGCTGCACCTGCAAAGCGTGAGCGACGCCATCGAACAACTCCACCTGCTGGACAGCGAGCAACAATCATGAACCTGACCCGCTTTGCCACCATGGATATCAACATGCTGCTGAGCGTGGTCAACATGCAGCTTCGTGATCATTACGCCGATCTGGACGATCTCTGCCGGGCGCAGGATCTCGACAAGGAGGCCCTGATCTCACGGCTGGCCGGCGGCGATTTCCACTACCAGCCTGATCAAAAGCAGTTCAGATAGGGATCTGGATCACAAGCTGTCGCATGGCGCTGGTCGTGGCGGCAAAAACTGCTAAGGTGAGTGCACCCCCACTGGACCATGGGCCTGAGGTATGGATACATCAGGCTGTCACAGAGGGCGGTTAGCCTTATTTCGCTCACCATCAGCCAAGGACGACCCCATGATCCTGACCCGACAGACCAGCCTGATCATCATCAGCGCCCTCTTCACGATCAGCCTCTTCTCCCCCCATCTGCCCCAGAGTACGGAGCAGTGGCTCAGCAGCCTGCTGCTGGGATCCCTGGTGGTGGTCTGTCTGCTGGTCGGCAGCGGCTGCCGTCGCTTTATCTGGGATTGAAGAGTGGCGTCCGCCATCTGAAAACAACAACGCAGCCTGATGGCTGCGTTGTTGTTTCACGACCTGGATGAGCAGGCAACCGTCACGGCATCAGTATGCCAGGGTTTCCAGCTGCTCCTTGGCCTGCTCGATGCCCTTGGCCTGCGCCTCCGGGCCCATGCCCATGCCCTCGGCGTAGATGAAGTCCACCTCGTTGATGCCGATGAAGCCCAGCACGGTGCGCATGTAGGGGGTCACCAGATCGGTGGCATTGCCCACATGCATGCCACCACGGGGGCTCACCACCAGGGCGCGGGTGTTCTCCACCAGGCCGACCGGGCCGGTCTCGGTGTAGCGGAAGGTAACGCCGGCACGGGCCACCAGATCGATCCAGTTCTTCAGCTGGGTCGGGATGTTGAAGTTGTACATGGGGGCAGCGATGATCACCAGATCGCTCGCCTTGAGCTCGGCCACCAGCTCGTCGGACTGGGCCAGCACGGCCAGCTGACGCTCGTTGAGGTTTTCGCCACCGCGCAGGCCCATGGCCAGCTCGCCGTCGAGCACCGGCAGGTTCAGGGTTGCCAGATCACGCACAGTGACGGTGTCACCCTGGCGCTCGGCCAGATAGCCGTCGATCAGGGCGTTGGATTGGGAATACTGGCCCAGGATGCTGGACTTGAGAACGAGGATATTGGCCATGGTGAAACTCCATTTGGTTGTCGGTTGAACAGCTTGGCTGTCGATGGAGGTCACTATAAAGATTGAGTTTCAAGGCGGATAGCGAAAATAGATGCTCAAGTTATTCAAATATTTTGATGATTGCGCACTTCCTCGCCAGCAGGGTACTCACCAAGCACCCTGGCCTTGGCAGAATAAGCGATTGCCGTTATGATCCGCCGCACTTTTTTTAAGTGACCCGGATCCCATGGCACCCTCCCGCAGGCACTCCCCCTTTGCCGGTGCAGTCTGGATGATGGTGGCAGGCCTTTGCTTTGCCGCCGTCAACAGCCTGAGCCAGTTTGTCAGCTTCAAGCTCGGCCTCCCCTCGACCCAGGTCGCCTTTCACCAGTACTTGGTCGCCCTGATCTGCCTGCTGCCCTGGCTCATCCGTCACGGCCTGCGCCAATCCCTGATGACCAACCAGCTGCGGCTACACCTGCTGCGCGTCGCCCTGGCAGTCATCGGCATCCAGTTCTGGCTCTGGGCGCTGGCGGTGCCTGTGCCCATCTGGCAGGGCATAGCACTCTTGATGACCTCCCCCCTGTTCGCCACCCTCGGCTCCGCCTTGCTGCTCAAGGAGCAGGTGAGCCGGGCACGCATCCTGGCCACCCTGGCGGGCTTTGTCGGGGCCATGCTGATCCTGGCCCCCTGGACCGATGACTTCAGCTGGGCCTCCCTGCTGCCGGTGGCGGCCGCCCTGTTCTGGGCCGGTTACTCCCTGCTGGTGCGCTATCAGGCGGCGAGCGAATCGTCCCACACCATAGTGGTCTACCTGCTCATCTTCAGCACCCCCTTCAACGCCATGCTGGCCCTGCCGGAATGGCAGTGGCCAAGCGAGATCCAGTGGCTGCTGGTGGCGGCCTCCGGGGTACTGTCGGCCCTGGCCCAGATGTCCATCGCCCGCGCCTACAGCGTGGCCGAGGCCTCCTTCGTACAACCCTTTGACTTTGCCAAGCTGCCCATGAACGTACTGGCAGGCTGGCTGGTGTTTGGCTGGGCGCCTCCCGGCCGATTGTGGCTCGGCGCCGCCATCATCATAGGCGCCATCACGCTGCTGACCCATCTGGAGCAGCGCGCCCACAAATCCGTTTCCTGAGGTACGCCATGCGTGCCTCTTTTTTTTACTCACTCGGGTCAGCAACCCTGACCATGGACATCAGGAGAGATCAGATGTTTGGAACCGCCACCCGCCCCGCTGCCACCCGTGCCCTGCTGCTCGGTTCAGGCGAACTCGGCAAGGAAGTCGCCATCGAGCTGCAACGCCTTGGCATAGAAGTGATCGCCGCCGACCGCTACGCCAATGCTCCCGCCATGCAGGTTGCCCACAAAGCCCACGTGCTGGACATGCTCGATGGGGCCGCCCTGCGCGCCCTGGTGGCCGAGGTCAAGCCCGACCTTATCATCCCCGAGATTGAAGCCATCGCCACCGATACCCTGGCGCAGCTTGAGCAGGAAGGGGTCAGGGTCGTGCCCAACGCCCGCGCCACCCAGCTCACCATGAACCGGGAGGGGATCCGCCGCCTCGCCGCCGAAGAGCTGGGCCTTCCCACCTCTTCCTACCGCTTCGCCCAGAGCAAGGAGGAGTTTGTCGCCGCCGTCGAGGCCATCGGCCTGCCCTGCGTGGTGAAACCCGTGATGAGCTCCTCCGGCAAGGGCCAGAGCCTGCTGCGCGATCTTGCCAAGCTGGACGAGAGCTGGACCTATGCCCAGGAAGGTGGCCGCGCCGGTCGTGGCAAGGTGATAGTCGAAGGCTTCGTGCCCTTCGAGTACGAGATAACGCTGCTCACGGTGCGCGCCGTGGACGGCATCCACTTCTGCGATCCCATAGGCCATCGTCAGGAAGACGGTGACTACCGCGAATCCTGGCAGCCGCAAGCCATGAGCGAGCTGGCGTTGGCCCGCGCCAAAGAGGTCGCGGCCAAGGTGGTCGAGGCCCTCGGCGGTCATGGCCTGTTCGGGGTGGAGCTCTTCATCAGGGGCGACGAGGTGTGGTTCAGCGAAGTGTCACCCCGCCCCCACGACACCGGCATGGTAACCCTGATCTCCCAGGATCTCTCCGAGTTCGCCCTGCACGTACGGGCCATTCTGGGGCTGCCGGTCGGCACCATCACCCAGTTCGGGCCGAGCGCCTCCGCCGTGGTGTTGCGGGAAGGCCACAGCCAGAACATCCGCTATGGCGCCATTGGCGAGGCCCTGGCTCTGGTACCGGGTGCCCAGTTGCGTCTGTTCGGCAAACCCGAGATCGCCGGTCGTCGCCGTCTCGGCGTGGCGCTGGCCCGGGGCGAAGATTGCAATGAAGCGGTCGAACAGGCCAAGGCGGTCGCCGCCCGGGTCGAGGTGCTCTTCTAGACCGCTCTCTTTGTCACCTAAAAACAAACGTTTATCTGCGTGATCCGGCGCAAGGGGCAGGCTTCTGCCCCTTTTCCATTGAAGCGCCGGGCTTATAATCCCCCCTTCACCTATGTCAGGAGTACAAGATGTTAACTGCCGTGATCTTCGATATGGATGGTGTTCTGATCGACTCGGAACCCTTTTGGCAACGGGCCCAGATGGCCGTCTTCTCCGAGCTGGGCCACTTCCACACCGAGGAGGACTGCAACTCCACCATAGGGGTGCGCATCGATCAGCTGGTGGCCCACTGGTATCGCCTGCGCCCCTGGAACGGCCCGACCCAGGAAGAGGTGGTCCAGCGCATCCTGGATCAGGTGATAGCGCTCATCCTGCAGGAGGGTCAGGCCAAGGCCGGCGTGCTGGAAGCCCTCGACCTCATCGAGGCCCGTGGCCTCAAGATTGGCCTGGCCACCTCCTCACCCTTCACCATGGTGGAGGCGGTGCTCGGCAAACTCGGCATCCGGGATCGCTTCATGGCGGTCCACTCCGCCGAGGTGGAGCGCTTTGGCAAGCCCCACCCGGATGTCTATATCCACGCCGCCGAGAAGCTAGGCGTCGAACCCGTGCACTGTCTGGCCATCGAGGACAGCTTCACCGGCCTGCTGGCGGCCAAGGCGGCCTCCATGAAGGCGCTGATCGTGCCGGACCCGGCCCTGGTCGGCGATCCACGCCTCGCCATCGCCGATCACCAGCTGCATTCGCTCGCCGAGCTGGATGCCGACATGCTGGCCCGCTGGGTGGCTTGAATCCATCCGGGGCCAAGGGCGTGTCGGATCAGAACATCGGGGCACCGTGCATCCCTTGAACCCTGTCATAAACGTACGCCCGCTCGCGGTTGGGCCGCCTCTTGCCGACTAGAATCAGGGAGAGAGGCGGCCCAAGGGCCCGAGGAGGTCACCATGATCGAATACATCAGCAAGCGCATCGTCTGCCCGCACTGCGGCCACCACACCCGGGTCGAGCTGGATGCCAGCCAGGGGGATCAGGAGTTCTACGAGGACTGCATGGCCTGTTGCAATCCGATCCACCTGCGATTGCACCGGGATGACGCTCGCGACTGCCTGCAGCTGTTTGTGGATGCGGACGACGAGCAGATGTTCTGATTGCCGTTTCGATGGCTTGGCCTGCATGAAGCAGCCTGTGTCATCGGGTGCATACGTGATGGCGTCACCCTGCGCTGGGGATGAGGACTGAAGCGACGCCATGCTGTCGATTCCAGGCTCGCTTCTCTTCAGGTACCTGAGCCCCTCAAAATGATCCCATAGAAAAAAGCCCCTCGGAGAACCTCAAATCATCCTGAAGTTCGCCAAGGGGCCTTGTCGCTTATGTGATGGTTGTCGGCTCATGGATGTGCCAGACACTCGAAGTGTAGGTCCGGTTTCATCCTTCGGCCAGCGTCAGACAGCCAGGCTCCGTGAGACACAGCAGGCCAAGGGGTTGCCGGCCACGCCGGGCATGGTGTTTATCCTCGCCACAGGGTTCTCCTGTTCATCGCTTTGGGCCCGTCATCTCGATGGGCTTCTTCTGGCTCAGCCGCTGCAAGATGCGGACACAGGCCCATGACGGCCTGGGTTCTGCGTTGACTGAAGCCTTTACAGCCACGGATAGGACAGGTCCCCATGATGCATGGCCCAGCTTGAGGGGTGAACGCAGGCGGATCAGGCTGACTGGCGCGCCGCCAGCACCCGCTCCACCGTGTCGACGATGGCCTGGGTCTGGGGATCGATCTCGATATTGGTCTGCCAGCCCGCCTTGATCCAGCCCAGGTTGGTGCGGGCCAGGGTCTCGGGAATGAGGTTGACGCAAAACTCGCTGCCGCGCACCTCGCCTATGGTCAGGCTGATACCGTCGATGCCGATGTAGCCCTTGGTCAGCACGTATTTCATCAGTTCGGGGGCGAGGCGGTACCACACCTGGCGATTGTTGGGGGTGTCGATGACCGAGGTCACCTCGGCCGTGCCCATGATGTGGCCGGACATGGCATGGCCGCCAATCTCGTCGCCAAAGCGGGCGGCCCGCTCCACATTGACCTTGTCCCCTACCCCGAGCGTACCGAGGTTGGTGAGGCGCAGGGTCTCCTGCATCAGATCGAAGCTGACCAGGTCCCCCTCCACCCGGGTGACCGTCAGGCAGCAGCCGTTGTGGGCCACGGAGGCGCCAAGCGCCAGCCCCTCACCCCAGGCCGGGCTCGGCATGCGGATCACATGGGTGCGAAAGTTGGGCAGCTCTTCGATGGCCACCAGTTCGGCGGTTCCCTGTACTATGCCGGTGAACATGTCTCGTCTCCACGCTGTAATAAAATTGTCGGCAGGTTACCCCCGGCCACAGTGCAAGACAAGGGTGCCGGCTGACAAGGCGGGCCCCGATCGTTATAGTGACCCCATTCAATCCAGGCTTAACGAGGAAACAAAAATGCAGGTATATCAGTGCTGTGAAGCCATTCGTATCGCCTACAACCAGATAGGCTCCGGCGAGCAGGGCTATGTGCCCCAGGCCATCGCCGCCAGCATACGGGCGCTCAACGCCGTGGCGAGCGACGACAGGGTGCCGGCAGACCTTCGCGAGCAAGCCGCCTACGCCGCCGCCAACCTGCTGATCAGCGATCACGAAGACGCCTGATCCCGGGTAGAAATGCGCCGCCAACCTTCCCCGTTGGCGGATTTTCAGGCTAGAATGACACCCCCGCGTTTTGTCTCCTCCCGGCAGGAGATAAAAGCCCCTCTCATTTACCCGTTCTTTTCTCTTTTATCTGATCCACTCGGAGGTGTCAGTGCAACGTTATTGGACCGAGGCGAAGCAGCTCGTTCGTCTAGCCAGCCCCATACTGGTGGCCCAGGTGGCCCAGATCGCCATGAACTTCGTCGATACAGTGATGGCGGGTCAGGTCAGCGCCGTGGATCTCGCCGCCGTGTCGGTGGCCTCCAGCTTCTGGCTGCCGATCATCTTGCTGGTGCAGGGCATCATCATGGCGCTCACCCCCATCGTTTCCCAGCTCAACGGGGCCCGCAAGCGGGACGAGATCCGTCCGGCCGTGCATCAGGGCTTCTGGCTCGCACTGATGGTGACCCCCATCGCCATGCTGGCGCTCTACTTCAGCCCGCTGGCGCTGCAGTTCATGGATGTGGATCCCGTGATGGCGGAGAAGACCGCCGGTTACCTGCATGCCATCCTGTGGGGCCTGCCCGCCTTCGTGCTGTTCCAGGTGCTGCGCAACTTCAGCGAGGGGCTCTCCCATACCATGCCCACCATGGTGATAGGGTTTGTCGGGCTGGCGGTCAACATCCCCGCCAACTACATCTTCATCCACGGCCACTTTGGCATGCCGAAACTCGGCGGCGTCGGCTGCGGCGTGGCCACCGCCATCGTGCTCTGGGCCATGCTGCTGGCGATGATCGCCTACGTGAAGCTCTCCCCCCACTTCAAGAAGATCAACCTGTTCGCCCAGTTGGCACGCCCCAACGGCAGCCGGATCTGGCGCCTGTTTCGCTTAGGGTTCCCCATCGCCATGGCCATCTTCTGCGAGGTAACCCTGTTCACCGTGGTGGCACTGATGCTAGCCCCCTTCGGCGCCGAAACAGTGGCAAGCCACCAGATAGCGCTCAACTTCTCCAGCCTAGTGTTCATGCTGCCGCTCTCCATTGGCGTCGGTGTGACCATCAGAGTCGGCCACAGCATAGGGGAAGGCCAGCCGGAGCAGGCCCGGGTCGCCGCCCGCACCGGTCTGATGCTCGGCATGGCGGTGGCCGCCGGTACCGCCGCCCTGACGGTGTTGCTGCGCGAGCCCATCGCAGGAATCTATACCGATGATCTCCAGGTGATCACGCTGGCCGCCACCCTGCTGTTCTTCGCCGCCATCTACCAGATCTCCGATTCGGTGCAGGTGGTGGCCGCCGCCGCCCTGCGCGGCTACAAGGACACCCAGGCGATTTTCTACATCACCATCATCGCCTACTGGGGCATGGGGCTGCCCACCGGCATGATCCTGGGGCTGACCGACTGGGTGGTGCCGCGCATGGGGCCGCAGGGTTTCTGGGTCGGCTTCATCGTCGGCCTCACCGGCGCCGCCCTGATGCTGGGGGCGCGGCTGAGGTTCATCTATGGCCGCTTCGCGAGCCCGGAGGCCTGCACCGCGCTTTCCCGGGCCCAATAAAGGGCGCCACGACGCCGCTCAATCGAGCTGCTCGCCTGCAAAATCAACAGGCTGCGCAAGAACTGGGCAAACAGTCTCCTTTGTGCATGTCCCTTGTTGACAGCCTTTGGGGGCATGGGTAGTATGCCGACCACGCAAGCGACGTCGTGTTCGCTTGCGTGATGAAAAGCGGGTTTATAGCTCAGTTGGTTAGAGCACTACCTTGACATGGTAGGGGTCGTTGGTTCGAATCCAATTAAACCCACCACTTTTCGCGATGCGTCCTTAGCTCAGCTGGTTAGAGCACCACCTTGACATGGTGGGGGTCGGTGGTTCGAATCCACTAGGACGCACCATCACGACACTGTTATGCGTCCTTAGCTCAGCTGGTTAGAGCATCACCTTGACATGGTGGGGGTCGGTGGTTCGAATCCACTAGGACGCACCATAACAGTTTGAATAAATTGCAGATGTGGGTTTATAGCTCAGTTGGTTAGAGCACTACCTTGACATGGTAGGGGTCGTTGGTTCGAATCCAATTAAACCCACCACTCCCCTGCAAATGAAAAAGCCGCATCGCGCACCCTGCGTCCTTAGCTCAGCTGGTTAGAGCATCACCTTGACATGGTGGGGGTCGGTGGTTCGAATCCACTAGGACGCACCAAATTTGAAAAGCCCGCTCTTTGAGCGGGCTTTTTGCATTCTGACGTTGCACTGTCCTCCCGGTCATCCTGACCCGGATCAGCCCCGGCTGTGGGGACTACCTCGCTAGAAGAGATCCAGCTGCTGGCCGCAGATACGGTCGAACGACTCGCCGATGAAGGGGAGGATGGCGTCGGCGATGGGCCTCAGCTGCTTGTCGATGTAGTGCTCGTAGTCGATGGCGCTGCGCCTGTACTCCAGCGGCTCTGGGCCGTTGAGGGTCATCAGATAGGCGATGGTGCCCCTGTGCTGATAGCGCTGGGGCAAGCCGCGGCGCAGGTTCTCTTCGTCCGCCAGGCGCGCCGCCCGCACGTGGGGCGGCACATTCTTCTGATACTCCTCGAGTTTTTGGCGCAGCCGCTTGCGGTAGATGAGCAGATCGTCGTGCAGGCCAGCACGGGTCTCATCCACCATGGTGCGCACATAGCCGCTGGGATCTTCATCGTGAAACACCAGCTCATAGAGGCGGGTCTGAAACTGCTTGGCCAGCATGGTCCAGTCGGTGCGCACAGATTCGAGCCCCTTGAACACCAGCTGCTCACTCCCCTCCTGCCCCTCGCCGCCGACCAGGCCGGCATAGCGCTTCTTGCTCCCCTTCTCCAGCCCGCGGATGGTCGGCATCAGGAAGCGGCGGTAGTGGGTCTCGTATTCGATCTCGAGATAACAGGGCAGATCGAACTCGCGCCTGATCAGCGCCGTCCAGTTGTCGTTGATCATGGTGGCCAGCTCGCGGCCTATCTGTTCGGCCTGCTGCGGGCTGGTCTCCCTGTTCAGGTGAACGAAGGTGGAGTCGGTGTCGCCATAGATCACCTCGAACCCCTTGGCCTCTATCCACTCCCGGGTCTGCTGCATGATGCTGTGACCACGCAAAGTGATCGATGATGCCAGCCTGGGATCATAGAAGCGGCAGCCCCCCGATCCCAGCACGCCGTAGAAGGAGTTCATGATGATCTTGATGGCCTGGGAGAGCGCCTTGTTGCTGGCCGCCTTGGCCCTATCCCGCGCCGCCCACAGGGTGGCGATAAGGTCAGGCAGAAAGTGCCGCTCGCGGGAGAAGAGGGCGCCGCGAAAGCCGGGAATAGCCTGTTCGGGGTGCTGCAACCCCTCCACCAGCCCCATGGGGTCGATGCAGAAGGTGCGGATGATGCTGGGGTACAGGCTCTTGAAATCGAGCACCAGCACGTGGCGATAGAGACCGGGCTTGGAGTCCATCACATAGCCGCCGGGACTGGCGAGCCCACCATCGGCGGGCAGATTGGGGGCCACGTAGCCGCCGCGATGCAGCCGCGGCAGATAGAGATTGGTAAACGCCGCCACCGAGCCCCCCACCCGGTCGAGCTCAAGGCCGGTGAGGGAGGCACGCTCTACGGCAAAGGGGATGAGGTGGCAGTAGTCGAAGATCTCCCACACCAGCTTGCAGTCTTCCAGGTTGTAGCGGGCCAGCGCCTCCTTGTCGGAGTGGAACAGCTCGGTGATCTTCTCCCCCCGGTTCGCCACGTCCTCGATATCCTTGCCGCGACCGAGCAATTCGCTCGCCACCGCATCCAGGCTGTAGCTGGCAAACTGCCAGGTGGCGCTTTTCAGGGTGTCGATACCATCGAGCACCATGCGCCCCGGGATGATGACGTTGCCGGTCTGGGGATCGCCCCGCGACGAGCGCCAGAAGCAGAGCTCGCGCCCTCGCCCCAGCCGCAGCCGCCGCTTGCCCAATTCGGCGCGGCGCAGCAGCAGGCGAAAGTCGAAGTTCACCACGTTCCAGCCGATCACCAGATCCGGATCGTGCAGAGTGAACCAGCTCTCCAGCGCGCCGAGCAGGGCGCTTTCATCCGCCACCCACTCGACCTGGGTGCCCCAGCTGTCGGCATCCGCCTCCGGGTTGCCTATCATGATGACCCGCGCATCCTGCTCGCTGTAAAGACCGACCGAGAAAAGCGCCCCGTCCATGGCACACTCCACGTCCAGCGACACCCAGGAGAGGGTCGGCATCACCGCCTGGGGCGCGCAGCGTGCCTCGTTCACCTCCCAGTAGCCCTGCCTGCCCCCCTTTTTTACCGCCCGGCCATCGAAACGCACGCCGGCGGTGATGAAGCGCTCCATCAGGAAGCGCTCAGGCAGCCGGATATCCGCCTCGAAGTGCTCCAGCCCGCGAATGAGCAGCAGCTCGATGGCGCGGTGAAAGGCGCTCAGGGTGGCAAAATAGCAACCCACCACAGGGCGGCCATCGAAGGTGTGCATGGGCAGGCGGCGAAACCGCCCGCTCACTCCGGCGCCCTTGAACAACTCGGCGGCTTCGGCCATGTGGCTCTGTGGCAGGAAGAAGACCGGCTCCTGCCCCGTCACCACCAGTCGCACCGGCCCCTGGGCACTCCAGAGCCACATCACGATTTCGGTCGTGGCAGCCTGCCCGTTGCGGCCACGCACGTCCCGACCGTGGCGGGTCAGGATAAAACCGTCGAGCGGCGGGGTGACAGGAACGGGGGGCTGGGTCGCAGTCATGAAGAATAGGGGGTCGGCCTTGGGATGGGACTATTGTACATTCATACAGTGCCCGGCCGCAATTCCCCCGCGTCATGGGGCGGCCTGGCGCCTTATGGGGGTTGGGTCTGCCATCTGCGGCCGGATTGGTGCATAGTCAGGCTATCATCCGTCCATTGCGTCCTTTCATGGCACTTGGAGCATCATGCGCATCGCCCTCCTTATTCCCCTGCTGGCCCTGGGCCTTGGCGCCTGCAGCAGCTCGGACACCGGCCAGGGCGCCCGGGGGCCTGTCCCCTCCCCCTGGTGGTATCAGGATTACTACTACTATTGGGACGACTACTACCCTTGGTGCTGCGACAACCAGGGGGAGTTCGACGAGCTGATCAAGAAGTGGTGGAGCGGGCTCGATCCGGAGCACCAGCAAGAGATCAGGGAGAAGTATCAGGATTGGCAGGAGAACCCTGGCCAGCCAGACGTAGCCGCCCTGCGAGGGGATCTGGCGAGCCGCTGGCATGCCATGACGCCGGCGCAGCAACAGGCGCTGCGTGACAACCGGCAGAACAGACCCAGCATCAGCAACCCGGGCAACTCCCCCCGCTCACCGCTGGACGACAGAGGCGGCACTCTCCCCAGGACCGAGAATGGCCTGCTAGCCCCCGGGGCGCTACCCAAGGCCGACAACGCTTTGCTGACCCCCTCCACTCAGCCCAAGGTGGATGCCAGACCCCACCTCCCTCGCACCATGACCACGCCGGTGCGCACCCCCACCGTCAGACCGGCGATAAGACCCGGCTTCGCCCCCATGAGAAGCTTCCCGGCGATCCGCCGCCGTTAGGGCGAAAACCTTACGCCATCAACTCATTGCAAGGAGCACGACATGACGCAACAGTGGCAACGTATTTCCTCCCGCCTCACCGATGTGGGCGGCATCCCGGTGGCCCGCGCCCTCCCGGTCAAGGAGCGACGCACCATAGGGCCCTGGTGCTTTCTCGACCACATAGGGCCGACCCGCTTCGCCCCCGACGCCCCCGGGCTGGACGTGGGGCCCCATCCCCATATCGCCCTGCAGACCTTCACCTGGATGCTGGCGGGGGAGATCCTCCACCGGGACAGCCTGGGCAGCGAGCAGGTGATCCGCCCGGGCCAGGTGAATCTGATGACCGCCGGACGGGGCATAGCCCACACCGAGGAGTCCCTGGCCGGCCACCCCGACTTGCACGCCGCCCAGCTCTGGATAGCCCTGCCCGAGGCGGATCAGCACACCCCGCCCCGCTTCGATCACTACCCGAGACTCCCCCGCTGGCAGCAAGAGGGGATCGATCTCACCCTGCTCATCGGCGAGCACAGCGGCCAGCGCGCCCCCACCCTGCACTTCTCCCCCATCCTGGGGCTGGATCTGCACACCCCACAGGGGGGAGAAATCACCCTCTCCCTGGATCCCGCCTTCGAGCACGGGCTCTTCCCCTTGCAGGGAGAGGCGACCATAGCAGGGGAAGCGCTCGCCCCAGAGCAGCTCCTCTATCTGCCACCGGGCACCCGGGCGCTGAAGGTGGCACTCGGCCCAGACACCCGCCTGCTGCTCATCGGCGGCGAGCCCCTGGCCAAGCCGCTGCAGATCTGGTGGAACTTCGTGAGCTTCAGCCCCGAGGCCATTCGCACCGCCGCCCTGGATTGGGAGAGCGGACACCCCCGCTTCGGCGAGGTGGTGGGTTACGTTGGGCCGCGCCTAGTCGCTCCGCCCCTTGCCGGGCTCTGAGCCCGACAAGACAGACTTACCGTAACGGCACATATCGAATCGAGAGCTGCCTGCAGACCTGCCAGACGTGGAATCGATCGTTTCAACACGGCCGGTAGCGGGCGTTCTTGGTGAGCAGCAAGGATTGTTTATGGATTTATCACCCTTCTATCACGCCAGCGCAGCTGTCTCCGTCCAGATACTCTTCGGATACCGCTTTGGGCACTGGGGATATGGCGGCCTCATGGGGTGCATATGGTTTGTCGCACGAGAGCAGACACAGGCAGAATATAGATGGATAGCGCTGTTCGGGCAGGGGCGAAGGATCAACATGCCTTGGTGGGGAGGATTCGATCCCAGCGTCTGGGAACTGGGGAGTGTGGTGGATTTTCTGGTGCCGATCGCCGTGTGTACACTGGTGTTTGTGGTTGCACGCCGAACCAGCAGGCAGACTTGCGGAGCCAGCTTGTGAAGTGGCAACCATGTTCCCGGCTGATCCACCACTTAAACAAAGAGGGGCACATAGCCCCTCTCGTCATTGCAACCCCTTTGCACAACCAGCCTGATAGAGGTCGGTGCCCTGACACAAGGAAAGTAGACAGGAGGCGCGCCTCAAGTGCGCATCAGAACTCCTCTTCCTGCTCGGCCTTCAGCCTGGCACGACGGGCCATGGCCTCTTCCTGTGCACTCTCGATCTCGTGCAGCACCCCGTCCACATCGATGGCCTCGGCACTCTCCTCGAACAGGCCGGTCAGCTCGGTTTCCGGGCCGAGCTTGCCATCTTCGAACAGGGCCCACATCTCCCTGGCATAACGGGTCTTGAGCAGCTCGGGAGCATAGATGCCGTAGTAGTTGCGCATGTTGTTGACGTCCCGCTCCAGCATGGCCCTGGCCTGGTTGTTGGCGGCGGCATTCACCACCTGGGGCAGGTCGATGATGACGGGGCCCTGCTCGTCCACCAGCACGTTGAACTCGGAGAGATCCCCGTGGATGAGGCCGGCGCAGAGCATGCGCACCACGTAGCGGATCACCTTGCCGTGATCGATGAGCGCCTGCTCGGGCGAGAGCGCCACGTCGTTGAGGCGGGGCGCGACGTTGCCGTCGGCGTCAGTGATGAGCTCCATCAAGAGCACGCCGTCCAGGCAGACATAGGGGGTGGGCACCCGCACGCCGGCAGCAGCCAGCTTGAACAGGGCATCCACCTCGGTGTTCTGCCACACCTCTTCGTGCTGCTTGCGACCGTACTTGGAGCCCTTCTCCATGGCGCGAGCATCGCGGCTGCCCCGCACCTTGCGCCCTTCCTGATAGACCACGGCCTGCTTGAAGCTGCGTTTGGAGGCCTCTTTATAAACTTTGGCGCAGCGGATCTCGTCGCCGCAGCGCACCACATAGACGTCGGCTTCTTTGCCGCTCATCAGCCGGCTGATGACATCGTCGACCAGGCCGTCATCAACCAGAGGTTGGATTCGATTTGGAATTTTCATGACCGCCCTTTTACCTTATTTGCACCTTGTTTGCACCTTGTTTGCGCCTGTTTGCACATGACGGGAGGCCAGACAGGGCCCCGCTTTGGTCCCCCACCGGCCACTTGCCGGGAGTGGCCTGGTATGCCCCGCGCCAACCACCTCTCCCTGGTTGTCAAAACGACCCGCAAGGGAACCCTGTGGTTCAATGCTCGGGGGGCAGCCCCTGGCGGATGCGCCGGATCCCCTCTTCGTAGAGGCCATCCTCCCCTTCGTTATCCGCTTGGGTCTCGAAAATCTTGAGAAACCACATGTACTGCTCGGGGAAGCGGCCGAGCTGCTGCTCCACGGTGCGGTTCATGGCGTTGACATCCGCCTCCAGATCAGCGGTGGGATAAGGGTCGAACGGCGGCTCCACCTCGAGCCGGTAGCAGCCCTCATCCTCGTCATAGCAGGCCAGGATAGGCATGGCCCGGGCGCCGGTCAGCTTCACCAGCTTGGGGAGGGCCGGCAGGGTCGCCTTGGGGTGGCCGAAGAAGGGCACGAAGATGCTCGCCTCCCGGCCATGATCCTGATCCGGCAGATAGAAGAAGCTGTCGCCGCTGCGCAGGGCCTTGATGGCCGGCTTGATGCCGACGCTGCGCTCATAGACACGCCCGCCTTTGCTGCGCTCGCGGTTGATATACCAGTCGAACACCGCATCCTTGGGGCTCTTCATCATGGTGCACAGGGGCACCCCCTCATCGGTCAGGTAGCGGCCGATCATGTCCACCGCCCAGGTGTGGGGCACCACGAAGATCATGGGGCGCCCGGCGGCCAGCTCGGCTTCGATATGCTCCCAGCCACGCACCTTGATCCGCCGTTTGAGGAAGGCGGGGCTGCGCCAGGTGAGCTCGCCAAAGCCCATGAAGGTCTTGAGGCCGACCCGGATGGACTTGAGCAGCAACCGCTCGCGCCCGACCGCATCCAGCGCGGGGAAACAGATCTTGAGGTTGGTCTCGGCGATGTAGGCCTGCTTCCTGGAGAAGCGCAGCAACAGGGGCGCCAGGGCATCGGCCAGCTTGTCTCTGTAGCTGGCCGGGATCCAGGCCAGCAGGGAGAGCAGGGCAAGCGCCAGCCAGCTACCCCACAGACGGGGGTGCAGCAGACGCAGATGAAAGGAGGTGTCAAACACCGGATCTTGTGCGGACATGGTCGCCATCGAATCATCAAAACAGACCGTCATTTTAGTGATCCTGACATTTTTTTCTACCCGAGATCCCCCAAGGCGGGTCGCCAAGTCACTGATCAGACTAGTTAGAAATAAAAAGTGGCCCACATGGGGCCACTTGGAAATGCACATCAAGCTGCGGTTCAGGAATGAGGGCTGAGTCCCTTGCGGATGCGACGTATGCCCTCTTCATAGAGGCCGTCTTCCCCCTCCTGATCCTCGCGAGTATCGAAGATCTTGAGGAACCACATGTACTGTCCCGGGTGGCGAGTCAGCTGCCGCTCCACGCAATCGTTCATGCGGCAGGTATCGGCCATCAGGTCATCGCTCGGGTAGTCGGCGAAGGGGGCCTCGATCTCCAGCCGGTAGCAGTGCGCCGCCTCGTCATAGCAGGCCAGCACCGGCACGGCGCGGGCACCGGTCAGCTTGACCAGCCGTGGCAGGGCCGGCAGGGTCGCCTTGGGATGCTTGAAGAAGGGCACGAACAGGCTCGCCTCGCGGCCATGATCCTGATCCGGCAGATAGAAGAAGCTCAGACCGGACTTGACCGCCTTGATCACCGGCTTGATGCCGGCGCTGCGTTCATAGACGCGGCAGCCATTCTTGGCCCGCTCGCGGTTGATGTGCCAGTCGAACACCGGGTTGCGGGCGCTCTTCATCATGGTGCACATGGGCAGGCCCCGCTGGGAGAAGTAGTAGCCCGCCGCATCGATGGGCCAGCTGTGGGGCACCACCAGGATCACCGGACGGCCTGCGGCTTGCTCGGCATCAATGTGTTCCCATCCGCTCACCTGGATGCGCTTCATCAGGTACTCGGGGCTGCGCACCGTGAACTCGCCGAACCCCAGCAGGCTCTTGAGGCCGACCCGGATCGAGGTCATCAGAATGGCGTCCCGCTCTGCCTCGCTCTGCTCCTTGAAGCAGATGGCGAGGTTGGTTCTGGCGATGTAGACCTGCTTCTTCGAGATCTTGAGCACCAGGGGCGCCAAGGCATCAGCCAGCTTGTCACGCAAACGGGGCGGCACATAGGCGAGCACGCCGAGCACACCGAGGGCGAGCCAGCTCAGCCAGTAACGCGGGTGCAGCAAACGGGTCTGGAAGGCAGAATCAAACACGGGATCTTGGGAGGGCATGGGTACTATCAAACGGTGAAAGTGGGCAATTGCGGCCATCCTGACAGGTAATACCAGTGAAAACCACCTTAATATCACCTGAATGAGCGACTATTTGAGCCTTTTCACGAATTGACTGCAGGCTCCTGTCACCCTGTCGGTGACTGCCGCTCACTCCTTGAGCCAGGCCCTTATGCAGCAGACCCCGCCAGGCGGGGTCTGCTCGTTGATGAGACCGGCTGCACCTTAGCGACGCACGGGCTGATCCAGCATGCCGACCTGGCCCAGCGGCAGGAAAAACATCAGGTAACGCAGCACCACATAGCCGACGATCAGGGTCGCCGCACCAAGTTCCAGATAGGCCAGCTGATTGATCTGCGCAACATAGTCGACCGCCTCTGGCCACTGCGACAGCAACTGACCCACCTTGAACAGGGCGGTGGCGCCGATCACCAGGGGGAAGGTGAAGGCGGCATAACCCGGCGAGAACGGCAGGCGCAGCAGCTTGATGAAGGCCAGGTAGATGATGCCTGTCATCAGCACGGCTATCCCCAGCAGCACGGCCACCAGCAGCAGGGAGGGATCCTGGCTCACGGTCAGGTAGCCGGCGAGCGACAGGCTGGCAGGAGCCGCCAGGATGGCGATGGTGGGCTTGGCAGCATCCGGCACCTCGTGGCTGAAGATGAGGCGATAGAGCATCAGCGGCAGCATCAGGCCGTAGCAGGCCATGCCGAACCAGAGCAGGCCATTGGCAAGGGCAGCGAAGGGGCCACCCGGGTAGGCGACGTCGGCCACGATGATCCCCACCGGCGGCACGAACCAGCTCGGCACCATGTGGTGAATTTCAAACGCCTTGGCCCTGTGCCAGACGAAGGTGGCGAGGAACACCAGGTGAAGGATCACCGCAAACAACCAGAGCCCCTGACCCAGGGTCGGGGCCAGCAGCCCGACCGCCTTGGAGACCACCATGGTTCCCATGGCATAGGTGGGCACCACGCTGCCCACCACAGGGTGAGCGAGATCCTGCCACAGCAGACGCGGGTGCAGCAGGAACTTGATGGTGAGAACGAGGAGCAGCACGGCAGCGATGGCGGCTCCCAGCAGTTGCAGGCGGCCATCGAACTGACCGGCATTTTCCCAACACCAGCCGAGGCTGGCGATCCCGAGAGCCAGCCCGGCCATGGGGGTCGGGGCGGCGGCAAGGGAGCGACGGGTGCGTGCGATCATGACTGGTACCCTCTTGTGGATGACGATGTGCATAGGATAAAGAGGGTCTATCGTTTACGATATCTAAATGAATTGAACAAAGCGTTTAGGAAAATCAAACAACATGAAACTGACCCTGCAACAACTCAAGGTGTTCGCCACCATAGCCCGCCACGGCAACCTGGGTGGCGCAGCGGGCGAGCTCTGCCTCAGCAAGGGGGCCGTCTCCCAGTCGTTGCAGGAGCTGGAGCGCCAACTCGCCACCCCGCTGTTCGATCGGGTACATCCCAGGCTCCAGCTCAACAACGAAGGGCGCCTGCTGCAACCGGCCGCCGAGGAGCTGCTGACCCGGATGCAGGAGATAGAGCAGTTGTTCAGTCCGGATGCCGAGCCGAGCGGCCAGCTGCGCCTGGGGGCCAGCCAGACCATAGGCAACTACCTGCTGCCCAGTCTGCTGGCGGGCGGCGCCCAGGAGCTGGGCGCCGCCCCCAGAGTGACCATCGCCAACACCCACCTGCTGTGCCACTCCCTCGCCCACTTCGAGCTGGATCTGGCTCTCATCGAGGGGGAGAACCATCACCCGGAGCTGGTGAGCGAGTTCTGGCTTGAAGACGAGATGCTGATCATAGCCCCGCCCCAGCACCCCCTGGCGGGGCAGCGGGATCTGCCCCTTTCCCTGCTCGCAGGCGAAACCTGGGTGCTGCGCGAGCCCCAATCAGGGAGCCGCGAGCAGTTCGAGCAGCAGATCCAGCCCAGGCTGCCGCGCTGGCAGGCGGGGCTCGAGCTCAACACCCTGGAGGCGGTGATGCTGGCGGTGGAGAAGGGGCTCGGCATCTCCTTTATCTCCCGCCTCGCGGTCTCCGATCGGCTGCACAGCGGCCGCCTGGTGGCGCTCACCCCTAGCCAGACCTTCCCTCGCCAGCTATCCCTCGTCTGGCACAAGCAGAAGTTCCACTCCGCGGCCCTGCGCCGCTTCCTCACCTTCTGCCGTACCCAGAGCCTGCCCACTCCCTGAGCCTACAGCCACGGTCAAACAACAGAGGGCGCCGTGGCGCCCTCTGGAGTGCGGGAAAAAGAGTGGCGCTATCGGCCCGCACCATGCAGCCCCGTCTCGACCCAGCCCAGCACCCGCCGCGTCAGGGCATGGGACAGCCAGGGAGAGTCCAGCAGCCGGTGGCGGATACAGTCGGTGAAATGATCCGCCTCGTGTTGCATGCCGCCCCCCTGCACCGGCAGGTAGATGTCCTCCGGCCAGGCGGCCGGCGGCGTACCGCCCTGCCAGCGAATGTGCTGGGGGTTCCACCACTTGCCCTCGATGACCAGGGTCCACTCCTCCCCCGAGAGCCAGGCTTCTCTGTCGAGATCTTCGGCGATGGAGGCGCATAGCTCGGCCGAGAAGGGGCCGCCGAAGTTGAAGCGGGCCGCGAGGTCCACCTCCCCCGGTGCCCGTTCCAGCGCCACTTCGGGGGCCTTGGTCGCGAGCCCCAGTCGCTCGCAGAGGGCGGCATAGAGCCACAGCGGGTAGACCCCCACATCCCAGGCGGCGCCGCCGTCCAGGGCAGGATCGAACAGTTTGCCGACCCGGGGCGGGGCCGAGCCAAACGCCGCGCGCAGGTTGCGGGGCGCGGGCAGCAGAGGCAGCCGCTGCAGCAGGGCACGCATGGCGGGGAAACACATCACCTTCATGGCTTCGAGCAGCAACAGGCCGCGCTCATGGGCGAGTGCCACCAGGGCGTCCCAATCCCTCAACCGGGTCACCGCCGGTTTCTCCACCAGCACGTGCTTGCCCGCCAGCAGCATCTGCCTGATCAGGGCGGCGTGCTGTGGGTGGATCACAGCCACATAGACGGCCTCCACCTCGGGGCTCTCGGCCAGGGCCTGATAGCTGCCATAGGCAAACTCCAGCCCCTGCTCACGGGCGAACTCGTCGGCCCGCCCCTGATCCCGGGCGGCGATCGCCACCACACGCCCGCCCCTGGCGTACTGATTGACGTCGCGGCAAAAACGCCTGGCGATGGCACCCGCCCCGGCGATCCCCCAGCGCAGCAGTGGCGCGGTTCCCTGTGATTGCATCTTGTCTCCTCGTGTGGGTAATGGCCCCGGCCATAGGACGGGACAGCACCATCTATTCGGGCTGTCCCTGCGGCTCAGGCCCTGGCCAGGCTGCGCAGCCAGCTTATCTCGTCACTCCAGATCGTCTCGTCTATGGTCTCGAGGATAAGCGGAATGCCATCGAAACGGTGGTCGTTCATGATGTGGTGGAATACCGCCTCCCCGAGATTCCCCTCCCGCAGGCTGTGGTGGCGATCGACCCGACTACCGAAGGTACACTTGGCCCCGTTGATATGCATCCCCTTGAGGTACTCAAAGCCCACGATGCGGTCAAAGTCGGCGAACACGGCGACGCAGGACTCCGGGGTGCGCAGATCGTAACCGGCGGCGAAGGCGTGGCAGGTGTCAAAGCAGACGCCGACCCGGCTCTTGTCCTCCACCCCCTCAATCAGGGTGGCCAGGTGTTCGAACGACCAGCCGAGGTTGGTGCCCTGGCCGGCGGTGTTCTCGATCACCGCGGTAACCCCTTCGCTGCGTTCCAGCGCCCAGTTGATGGACTCGCTCACCAGTTTCAGACTCGCCGCCTCGGGGATCTGCTTGAGGTGACTGCCGGGGTGAAAGTTCAGATAGCAGAGCCCGAGCTGCTCGCAGCGTTTGATCTCGTCCAAAAATGCATCCCGTGACTTGGCCAGGGCATCGGGATCGGGGTGGCCCAGGTTGATGAGGTAGCTGTCGTGGGGCAGGATCTGCTCGGGGCGAAAGCCCCCCTTGTCGCAAGCCTGCTTGAAGGCGCGGATGCTGGCCTGCGACAGAGGCGCCGCCTGCCACTGGCGCTGATTCTTGGTGAACAGGGCGAAGGCGTTGGCCCCGATAGCCTGGGCACGGGCTATGGTGTTCTCCACCCCGCCGGCCGCACTGACGTGGGCGCCGATAAATTTCATCTTGTCTCCTCTGCGCGTTGCCATGTCCCCTCCCCGAACGTTGTAGGCGCGGGACAAGGTACATGGTGATGGGGCGTCATTATGCCCAAGCCCGCCCCTTGCGCCAAACCGGGATTGTCGAGATGACCCTGGTCATCTCGGCCACCTCTCTTGATCTCCCCTCCCACTTATCGCTCTCCTTCTCCTGGTAAGGCCTTGTGGCATGCAGGTACCGCTGGCTTTGCTGACGAATATCACTGGCCCATGTTTTCTGTGCCATCAACCCGACCACCGGCTGTTCTGTGGCCGCCAACAGCAATAACTCGCTGGTGTGTGCACGCTCCGATGACCAAAGGAGAGCATGAGCCTCTCTTCCAGCACCAGTAACAGCGCATGTTGTTGTGCATGCGCAGCCGTGAACCAGTAGACACCTTCCATCTCGGCGGGAACAGGGCAAGGCAGCGGGTCATGGCGTTCAACCTGAGCAGATTGTGCCTGTGCTCATTGGATGGGGTTGGTGAGTGGCATGTGAAATTGCCCTGGGCCGATAACAAAAGATGGTGCCCACTGGCGGGAACAAGAGCTCAATAAAATCTGAGTGATGTTCGGGAGCTTGCGTACAAGAGAAAGGCCCTGAGGCTGACCTTGTTTATTGGTGCATTCGCTGCTGAAATGGCCCCTTCATCGAGAAACGGCAAGGATCCATCATGATATTGGAAGTCGCCCCGCTGCAGATCATCCCGGGCCAGGCTGCCGCCTTCGAGCAGGCATTCGAGCAGGCCCAGTGCATCATCAGCACCCAGCCCGGTTACGCCGGCCACCAGTTGCAACGCTCACTGACCGATCCCCACCGCTACCTGCTGCTGGTCAACTGGCAACGGCTCGAGGATCATACCCAGGGATTTCGCGGCTCCCCTCAGTATCAGGAGTGGAAGGCGCTGCTCCACCACTTCTACGATCCCTTCCCCACAGTGGAGCATTTTCAGGCCGTACAACCGTGATCAGCCAAGGATGAGCTTGGCCGATCACGGTTGAGGCATCACACCACCCCGTCGGCCAGCCGCTCGGCCCTGTGTGCGATCTGCGGCTCGGCGAAGGCGGCCTGGGCCGCGATCAGCTGCAACTCGTAGGCCTGCGCCTGCCAGGTGTGCCGCAGCACAGTATCCACAGCCGCATTGGTGCGCTCAAACGCCGTCACCGCATCAAACCCCGCCTGCAGGTTGGCCAGCATCAGGGCGCTGATGAGATCCCCCACCCCCACCGGTTGGCGGGCAAATTCATAGAGCGGACGGGCGATCAGGTAATCCCCATCCGGGGTAGCCAAGAGCATCTCGAAGCGACCCGGCTCGCGGGCGGCACGCCCCAGATGCTTGACCAGCACCATCTTGACGCCGCTTTCCAGCAGTTGGTGGGCGGCGGCGCGGGTCTGGGCCAGGGTCGTCAGGTGGGCGCCGCACAGGGTCTCCAGCTCCAGCAGGTTGGGGGCCATGATGTCCGCCACCGGCAGCGCCTGCTCGGTGAGGAAGCGGGTCACACCGGGGGCGACTATGCACCCCTTCTCCGGGTGGCCCATGACGGGATCGCAAAAATAGATAGCCGCCGGATTGGCCGCCTTGACCGCAGCCACCACGGTCAGGATCTCGCTCCCCTGCTCCGCCGAGCCCAGATAGCCGCTCAGCACGGCATCGCACCGCCCCAGTACTTCTATATCCCCCAGCCCCTTGCACAGGGCGCTGATATGGCCGGCGGGCATTGCCATCCCCTGCCAGCCTGCCGCGTACTGGGTGTGATTGGAAAACTGCACCGTGTTGACGGGCCAGACCTCCATGCCGAGACGGCGCATGGGGAAGACGGCGGCGCTGTTGCCGGCACAGCCAAATACCACGTGGGACTGGATAGAGAGAATGCGTTTCATCGACACCACCACTGAAGAAGCATGAGGAAAGCGGGCAATATATCGGATGCAGAGCGGGCTCT
The DNA here is from genome assembly GCF_020423125.1 of Aeromonas media. Lineage (NCBI taxonomy): Bacteria > Pseudomonadati > Pseudomonadota > Gammaproteobacteria > Aeromonadales > Aeromonadaceae > Aeromonas > Aeromonas media. Next base: position 2,022,193 of record NZ_CP075564.1, on the reverse strand, counting down.
GCCAGTGATTCCCGGTAACCCTCACCATTTATGCGGCGAAATGACCATTCCATGGAGTGTTACGCCAACGTCCTCCGCCCTTGTTCAACTTGGTGAACCAAAACCGTCTCGGTCTCGTCGGTGTGACATGGGTTCTTCATACTCTTGTTTGATGGCATATGAGGGCATTTTTAATACAGGCAGGCGGATGGCGGGAGACAGCATCGAGTAAGAGCGACTAGGCGTGGATGGCACTGAGCCCGAGGCCGATGACCCCGGGCTTTGTAGTTAAGGCTTAGGGCCTGGCGAAGTGATAGACCCAGCCTTCGTCCAGGGGGAAGTCGGGGGGCACAGAGACAAGATCCGGCAGGGAGGTGACGGCTCCCCCGGCGGCATATTGCAGCGCCATCAGGGCGCAGAGGGCGGCGTCGTAGCGATCCGTCCCGGCCACCACATCAGCTGGCAAGGAGGCCGCTACCTCCTCCCTGGCCGGTGAGGCCTTGCCTGCCACCTTGGCGAGGGCCGGATAGACCTCCAGCACGGCGCGCTCGGCATGGGGCGCCAACCTGGGCACAAGCTGCAGACCCCCAAGGCGCGGCAACATGGAGAGCGCCAGAGTGGCGTTGTTGCCGAGTCTGTCGAAGGTGGCCGATAGCGGCTTCTTGCCGTATTGCTGATGCAACCAGCGCTCGCAGTCCCGATAGGCATAGGGGTTGTCTATCTCCCGCTGGGGCACGGCGCACTCGACGCCCCTCCCCGCCAGCAACTCGCCGAGGGCACGGGGAAATGCCAGCGGGGCGTCGATGCCGAGTGCCAGTCGCGGGCAGGCCAGCGCCTGCATCAGCGCCATCTCGTCTTGCAGCGCCGGACGCAGCAAGGCATCCAGATCCGGCGCCACCCGGGAGCTCAATCGAAACAGAGGGGAGACCCCGAGCCAGTGCAACTGCTGCGTGCGGCTCTGCCAGCCCACCACGGCCAGCGCCTGGGCATTGCCCTGCCAGCCCCTTACATCCCAACCGATGCCGATCGCATCCATGTGTTCCGTTGTCATGCCCCTGTCACCTTTGCTCACTATTGATGGAGCACAGGGTAATGGCTGCGCCTCCTAAAGCAAGGTCAGGCTCCCCTCCTAGAAGGATTTCTTGAAATTGATGAGGGGCAAGATGGGGAAGATGCCGTTCTCGGCGTAGTTGGCGAGGCCTATCTGCAGACCATCAAGGTGTTTTGTGGCATTGATGAAACCAAGCTGGAAGGTGGTGCGCTCGGCATAATTGACAAAGCCGACGTTGGCCAAGGCATTGCCTTGGGCGATGTTGACCGCCCCCCAGTTCAGCCCCTGCACATTGTTGGTCAGGTTGACGAAGCCCAGGTTGACCCCGGTGTCCTGCCCCTCATGCCAGTTGACGGCATTGATGGCGACCCCGCCGAACTGATGGCGCACCCGACCAGCGCCGAAGAAGATGCCGAGCTGCAGACCGGTGAACTGATCCACGTCGGAGAGTGCGAACACCGGCAGGTCAATGCCCTTCACCTGGCCGGTGCGGCCATACAGGAAGGAGGCGCGTGCGCCTTCCACCTGGTGGGACGAAGGCAGGTTGATGCCGGGCAGGGAGATCTGGACCGGAGTGCTGGCCTGGGCGGTGCCGGCGAGGGCCAGCGCGGAGCAACCGAGCAGCAGGGCGAGAGGGTTCATCGGGATTCCTTGGCAGTCTGAATGACGTGCCAGCCTACCAGCGCGGCGCTGGCGGGACGAGCGTGCACCAGGCCCCGTGCGTCACCTCTCGTCTGACCCCACTCCCGGCGAGGAACGCTGACAAAAAAATTCAAACAGATATTAACATTTATGTCATTTACACCAAACCGCATTTGATTGCAGAATGCTCAAACGTGTGTTTGAACAGAGCAAACAACACGTGAACATGGATGACGAGTTGTACCCACTCTGGGCCAGTTGGCTCATAACAATACAGTTCAGCCGAAATGGAGACGCATGATGAATATGGACATACTCAAGAGCTTTACCGAGCAGATGCAAGGCTTTGCCTCCCCCCTCACCCGCTACAACCAGTTGCTGGCCAGCAATATTGAACAGCTGACCCGGTTGCAGCTCGCCTCCGCCAACGCCTACGCCGAACTGGGCCTCAACCAGTTGCAGGCCGTGAGCAAGGTGCAGGATACCCAGAGCCTGGCAGCGCTCGGCACAGTGCAACTGGAGACCGCCAGCCAGCTCTCCCGCCAGATGCTGGACGATATCCAGAAGCTGAGCGCCCTCGGCCAGCAGTTCAAGGAAGAACTGGATACCCTGACCGCGGACGGCATCAAGAAGAGCACGGGCAAGGCCTGATAACCCCTGGCTGCCCGCTCGGGCAGCCACATCTCCCCACGACTCGACAGGACGGGCTCGTTCCCGCCTCGGGTGTGGGTGAAGTAGAGCACATGAGCCAACCATCTTATGGCCCGCTGTTCGAGGCCCTGGCCCACTACAATGAAAAGCTGCTGGCCATGGCCAAGGCCCAGACAGAGCGTACAGCCCAGGCCCTTCTGCAGACCAATCTGGACGATCTGGGCCAGGTGCTGGAGCAAGGCAGCCAGCAGCCCTGGCAACTGATCCAGTCTCAGATGAACTGGTGGCAAGATCAGCTCAAGCTGATGCAGCACACCCTGCTCAAGAGCGCAGGCCAGCAGAGCGAGCCGGTGATCACCCCGGAGCGCAGCGATCGCCGCTTCAAGGCCGAGGCCTGGAGCGAGCACCCCCTCTATGACTACCTCAAGCAGTCTTACTTGCTCACCGCCAGGCACCTGCTGGCCTCGGTGGATGCCCTGGAGGGCGTCCCCCAGAAGAGCCGGGAACGGCTGCGTTTCTTCACCCGTCAGTACGTCAACGCCATGGCCCCCAGCAACTTCCTGGCCACCAATCCGGAGCTGCTCAAACTCACCCTGGAGTCCGACGGCCAGAATCTGGTACGCGGGCTGGCTCTGCTGGCCGAGGATCTGGAGCGCAGCGCCGATCAGCTCAACATCCGCCTGACCGACGAATCCGCCTTCGAGCTCGGCCGGGATCTGGCGACCACCCCGGGCCGGGTGGTGCAGCGCACCGAGCTCTATGAGCTCATTCAGTACAGCCCGACCACCGAGACGGTGGGCAAGACCCCGGTACTGATCGTGCCCCCCTTCATCAACAAGTACTACATCATGGACATGCGGCCCCAGAACTCCCTGGTGGCCTGGCTGGTCGCCCAGGGCCAGACGGTGTTCATGATCTCCTGGCGCAACCCGGGGGTGGCACAGGCGCAAGTCGATCTCGACGACTACGTGGTGGACGGGGTCATCGCCGCCCTGGACGCCGTGGAGGCGGCCACCGGCGAGCGGGAGGTGCACGGCATCGGTTACTGCATCGGCGGCACTGCCCTCTCCTTGGCCATGGGCTGGCTGGCGGCGCGGCGCCAGAAGCAGCGGGTGCGCACCGCCACCCTGTTCACCACCCTGCTGGACTTCTCCCAGCCCGGGGAGCTTGGCATCTTCATCCACGAGCCCATCATAGCGGCGCTCGAGGCGCAAAATGAGGCCAAGGGCATCATGGACGGGCGCCAGCTGGCGGTCTCCTTCAGCCTGCTGCGGGAGAACAGCCTCTACTGGAACTACTACATCGACAGCTACCTCAAGGGGCAGAGCCCGGTGGCCTTCGATCTGCTGCACTGGAACAGCGACAGCACCAATGTGGCGGGCAAGACCCACAACAGCCTGCTGCGTCGTCTCTATCTGGAGAACCAGCTGGTGAAGGGGGAGCTCAAGATCCGCAACACCCGCATCGATCTCGCCAAGGTGAAGACCCCTGTGCTGCTGGTCTCGGCGGTGGACGATCACATCGCCCTCTGGCAGGGCACCTGGCAGGGCATGAAGTTGTTCGGCGGGGAGCAGCGCTTCATCCTGGCGGAATCGGGCCACATCGCCGGCATCATCAACCCGCCGGATGCCAACAAGTACGGCTTCTGGCAGAGCGAGGCCGAGGCCGAGAGCCCGGAGAGCTGGCTTGCTGGGGCGAGGCACCAGGGCGGATCCTGGTGGCCCGAGATGATGGGCTTTATCCAGAGCCGTGACGAGGGGTCGGAACCCGTTCCCGCGCGGATCCCGGCGGAGGGGCTGGCCCCCGCCCCCGGCCATTATGTCAAGGTGCGGCTCAACCCCGTGTTTGCCAGCGCTACCGAGGAGGACGCCGCATGAGCCCACAATCCCTTGAAATAGGCCAGAAGGCTCACCTGACCAAGCGGTTCGGGGCGACGGAGGTGGCCGCCTTCGCCGCGCTCTCGGAGGATTTCAACCCCTTGCACCTGGATCCGGCCTTCGCCGCCACCACGGCGTTCGAGCGCCCCATCGTCCACGGTATGTTGCTCGCCAGCCTCTTCTCCGGGCTGCTGGGCCAGCAGTTGCCGGGCAAGGGGAGCATCTATCTGGGCCAGAACCTCAGCTTCAAGCTGCCGGTCTTTGTCGGGGACGAGGTGACGGCTGAGGTGGAGGTGATTGCCATGCGGGACGACAAGCCCATCGCCACCCTGGCCACCCGCATCTTCACCCAAGGCGGCGCCCTCGCCGTGACGGGGGAAGCGGTGGTCAAGCTGCCTTGAGCACCGACGGCACACAGACACAATCAGCCCGGCCCTCGCCGGGCTGATTGTTTGCCGCGCTCCGTTCCCCTTTTTCGGGACAATTGAGCCCTGGCCCTTTCCCTGCCCCGCCTAACTGCCTAAAATGGCCGCCCTGCCGTGTAGGCATTCATCCAGCTAGAGGATTTCCCATGGAGACGTTTCTGCTCGAAGGTCACCCCTTCGTTGCCTTGTGTGACCTGATCAAACATCAGGGTTGGGCCGATTGTGGCGGTGCCGCCAAGGCGCTGGTCGCAGAGGGTCTGGTGGAAGTGGACGGTCAGGTCGAGACCCGCAAGCGCTGCAAGATAGTGGCCGAGCAGGTGGTCAACTTCAACGGCATGAAAGTTGTGGTAAAGGAAGGTATCAGCCCCGAGATCCTTTAAGTCTCGCGGCCTGATCCTCAATGGCACCAGAGCCCGGCCATCGGCCGAACCCTGACGCCCAGCAGGGGCTGCCTAGCTGGCCTTGATCGACAGGGTCAGCACGAAGCGCGCCATCGCCTCATCCCCGTTGAGCGACGGGCAGGTGGCCACCACCTGGATGGGGCGGTTGATGCGCTGCCCCGTCGCCAGTGACTCGTCTATCATGGCGTCGATGGTCTCGCCGGCCGCGCAATCAAACTGCACATCCCCTTCGGGGCGCTTCAGAAACTCCCCCTGCACGTCTTTGAAGGCAAAGTGCACCTTCTTGCGCCGTGCCCGCCCCTTCTCCATCACCAGCAAGCCACCCACCAGATCGGCGCCAGTTGCCAGCGCACCGAAGTACATGCTGCCCAGGTGGTTGCGGGTGCGCCAGCCCAGCGGAATGCGGATGCGCAGCGCCTTGGCGTTCATCTCTTCGATGACGGGGGCGCAAAAACCGATGACCGGAATATAGCGCCAGGCAAACAGGCGCAGGGCGAGATTGGCTTTGAAGCGTTGCAGGTCCATTGCAAACTGATCCGATGAGTTAGTGTGAACGAAATGTTGCCAGCCCACTCCCCAATAGACAAGCCTCCGTTGCTATCGCTGTGAGGACGATCGGCTCCCGGACCTCTTTGTCATTCAAATGATGGGCGCCGCTGCATTCGATGGGGAGAGACTGACCCTGACATCCTCGCCTAAGGGGTGCCATTCTCTCTTCGTGCCAGACATTTTTTTCATTAAGAATCCATATGGCACTTTCATTACACCCCTAGCCGGATGAAAGCTAACGATAAATGGGATTGCCCAGGCGCTAGTTCACCCTCTCGCCAGCGCCACTGAGAATAATCGCAGTAACGAAATGCCTCCCCCCTCGCTAGGCTGTTGCTGGCCCGGAAGTAGCCACTCGGCACCGGGTCAACCCGTTTACCAATCTCACCATAAGGATAGAGAGATGAGTAACGTTCAACAGCTGTTCAACGGGGGCGAGAGCGCCGGTACCTTCCTGCTCAACTTCAACAACAACCGTGCCTTTGAGCTGTTTGGCCGGGAGTACCTCAAGTGCTACGCCAACCTGGCGGTCAAGGGCAAGATGAGCAAGCCCCTGCCCACAGGGCCGCTCAGCTACGCCGTCGACTTCGCCATGGATTGCGGCTGCAGCTCTGTGCTGTTCGACTTCAACCTCGCCTACAAGAAGACCTTTGGCAACCAGGCCCAGGCGCCCCTGTGGCGCGAGTCGGACTACGAGGCTGAGATAGTGCTCTGCCAGCTGGTGCGTGAGGCCCCCGCCAGCCGCCTGAACAACCGGGATCAGTTCGCCGAGGCCGAGGCCTTCTTCAACGACGTCAACCTGCCCACCACCGCCAGAAACCTGGGGAGCGACCCCTATGCCGACAAGGATGGCCTGGTGGAGTTCATCGTGGCCAACGAGCTGCTGGACGATCCCGCCGTCATGGCCAAGCTGGCGGAGCAGAAGGCCTACCTCATCGCCATCACCTCAGTGGTCACCGCCTACATCAACCGCTACGCCGAGGCCTATGGCGAGCAGTACAAGACGGACGCGGATCTCTGGGCCCGGGCCCTCTCCAAGATCCCCCTGATGGGGCCGAGCAAGATAGATCAGCAGAGCTACAGCCGCCACATCAAGGGGCTCAGCATCGCCACCGACTTCATCAACTTCATCATGGACGTGGTGGTGAGCCAGGGCACCACGGCGCTGGCAAGCTTCAACAAGTTCCTGCAAAAGCAGGGGGATGCCATCCGCTTCGGGGTGGAGAACAACAAGGACTTCTACAAGACCATCACGGTCGGCATCACGGTCGAGGTGTTCAAGGTGGGCAGCGAACTGGTCTATGTGCCCAAGATCAAGCAGTACCGCATCAACTTCGACCGCCAGAACAGCAAGTTCACCTCCGCCTGTGCCAGCGCCGAATTCGTCGACATCTACTTCAACTACCTCTATGCCGCCAACGTGTTCGACTACGAGGCCTTGAAGGATCCCGAGATCAAGCGCGACTTCGACAACTTCATCCAGAAGCAGCGCAAGGCCCAGATCGAGGAAGCCGATACCTTCTTCAACGACGACTTCCCGCCTCTGCAACCCAAGCAGATCGCACGGAGCAAGGCGACGGCCTGATCTTCCCCCATCTTGGAAACAACACAGCCGGCATCTGCCGGCTGTTTTTTATAAAGGGCTTCATGCCCGTTTCTCTTCGAGCCAGGCGCCCTGGCTCTGCATCTCGAACAGCTGGGCGTAGTGGCCCCCCAGCGCCATCAGCTCCCCATGGGTGCCACGCTCGCTCACCTGACCGCGGGAGAGCAGCAGTATCTCGTCCGCATCCACTATGGTGGAGAGCCGGTGGGCGATGGCGATGGTGGTACGGCCACGGCGCGCCGCCGAGAGCGCCTGGGAGAGCGCCAGCTCGGTCTGGGAGTCCACGCTGGCGGTCGCCTCGTCCAGGATGAGGATGCGCGGATCCCCCACCAGGGCGCGGGCAAACGAAAGCAGCTGGCGCTGGCCGGCAGAGAGGTTCTTGCCCCCCTCCTCCATCAGGGTCTCCAGGCCCTGTGGCAGATGGCGCACGAACGCGGCCAGCTGCACCTCCTCCAGGGCCTGCCAGAGCCGCGCCTCACCGATGCCGTCACGGCCAAGGCGCAGGTTTTCTGCCAAGGTCCCGACGAAGATGAAGGGATCCTGCTGCACCAGGCCTATGCTGCGGCGCACCGCCGAGAGCGACAGCGTGCTCATGGGGTGATCATCGAAACGGATGCAGCCCTGATCCAGCGGATAGAAGCCCATCAGCAGGCTGATGATGGTGGACTTGCCGCTGCCGGTGTGGCCTACCAGCGCCAGCATCTGGCCGGGACGGGTGGCAAAGCTCACCTCCTGCAGCACCGGCTGCTGGCCATCGTAGGAGAAGCTCACCCGCTCGAAACGCACCCGTCCCGCCAGGGGCAGCGTCTCGCCTTGCGTGCTCTCCCGGGATTCGTCCAGCAGGGCAAAGACCCTCTCCCCCGCCACCATGGCCTGCTGCAACTGGTTGAGCTGGTTGGTCATCTCGATGAGGGGCTCGATCATGCGCCCCAGATAACTGATGAAGGCGTAGAGCACCCCCACCTGGATGGCGCCACCCGCGCTCAACCCCTCCTTGGCAAACAGGGCCAGCAGGCCGATGAGCACCATCATGTAGAAGAGATCGATGAGGGGGCGCAGCAGTATGCCGTTGATCTTGAGGCTCTTGATCCTGGCCTGCCAGTGCTGCTGGTTCACCTCGGCAAAGGCATTGGCGAAGTGGCGCTCCTGCACCATGGCCTGGATCACCGGCATCCCCTGCAGGGACTCGTTGAGCCGGCTGTTGATGTCGGAGAGCAGGCTGCGGGTCGCCCGCACCACGGGCACGCTCAGGCGCTGGTAGAGCCACATCACGGCCCCCACCGCGGGCAGCAGGGTGGCGCACACCAGCATCAGGCGCAGATCCAGCAGCGCCATGGAGATGAGGATGCCGCATAGCAGCACCACTTTTTGCACCAGCAGCCCTATCACCTGCACATAGAGGTTCATGATCGCCTCTGTGTCGTTGGTGATGCGGGAGATAAGGGAGCCCGAGCGGTGCTTGTCGAAATAGCGGGCAGGCAGCCGGATGGCGGTGGCAAACACCTGCTCACGCAGGGTCTGCACCACCGCCTGGGCGATGCGGTTGAAGCGCAGGGATTGCAGGTAGAAACCCGCCGCCGAGAGCACCTGCAACCCCAGATAACCGACGGCCAGGGCGGCGATGTGGGGCCACACCAGCTGGCGCGGCGCCAGATAGTCATCGATAAAGAGCTTGATAAGCAGGGGCCCGGCCACTTCGGCGCCAGTGGCCAGCAGCAGGCAGATGCCCGCCTGCACCAGCCAGCGAGGATAGCGGGCACAGTAGGCGAGCAGGCGTTTGATGGTTGGATTCACAGACTTGCCTCCAGCACAGCGTTCCCAAGGAATTGACTCTCTTTGCCCCCTTCTCCCCTCGAGGGAGAAGGGGTGGGGGTGGGGGGAACCACGCGTCTCATCATCAAACTCACAGGCTCTCCTCCACATCTTGTTCGAGACGCTGATAGCGAACCATGTCCGCGTACCAGCCGTTGTGGGCCATCAGGGCGCTGTGAGCACCGCGCTCGCTGATGGCTCCCTGATCCAGCACCAGGATCTCGTCCGCCTGCTCCACCGCCGTCATGCGGTGGCTGACCAGAATGAGGGTCCGTCTGTGGGCCTTGAGCGCCAGCAGTATCTGCTGCTCTGTGTGGGCATCCACCGCCGACAGGGCGTCGTCCAGCACCAGGATGGGGGCAGCCAGCAGCAGGGCGCGGGCGATGGCGAGGCGCTGCTTCTGGCCGCCGGAGAGGGTCACCCCCTTCTCTCCCACCTCGGTCTCATACCCTTTGGGGAAACGCACTATGTCGTCGTGGACGCAGGCGATGCGGGCCACCCGCTCTATCTCCTCCTGGCTTGCCTCCGGCTTGCCGAGGGCGATGTTGGCGGCGATGGTGGTGGAGAAGAGGAAGGGCTCCTGGGGCACATAGGCAAACTGGTTGCGCAGGGTGCCCAGGGGTAGCTGATCGATGGGCACGCCCCCCATGGTAATGGCACCGGCCGTGGGATTGGCCAGCCGCATCAAGAGCTTGAGCAGGGAGCTCTTGCCCGCCCCAGTGCGCCCCACCACCCCCAGCATGCCTCCTTGTTGCAGGGCAAAGTCGATGCCCGCAAGCAGGCTGCGTTGCTCCAGCTGATAGCCCAGGCCCCTGGCCTCAAGGGGCAGAGCCGAGACAAAGGCCGCAGGCCGGGTGGGCGCTTCGATGTCGCTGCGCTCCCCCAACATGCTCTCGATGCGTGAGTAGGCGGCACTGCCCCGCTCTATGATGTTGAACAGCCAGGCGATGGCGAACATGGGCCAGATGAGCTGACCCAGATACATGGTGAAGCTGGTGAGCTCCCCCAGGGTCAGCTTGTCTTGCAGTACCAGGGCGCTGCCGCCGGCCACCGCGAGGAAGTAGGAGCAGCCGATGCACAGGTAGATGACGGGATCGAACTTGGCATCGATGCGAGCCACCGCCATGTTGCGCTCTCCCGCCTGACGGGTCAGCTCGGCGAAGCCTTGATCCTCGAGGGACTCCACCGCATAGGACTTGAGCACCCGCACCCCGGAGAGGGCCTCCTGGGTCTTGTTGTTGAGCCGGGAGAAGGCCCCCTGCGCCGCCTTGAACTCCTTGTAGATCTGGGTACCAAAGCGGTTCATGAAGAAGGCCATCACCGGCAGCGGCAACAGGGAGAGCAGGGTCAGCTGCCAGGAGTACTGGCTGCACATGATGGAGAGCACCAGGATCCCGACGATGAAGGAGTCCACCAGGGTCAGTACCCCCTCTCCGGCCGTCATCTCCACCGCCTGGATGTCGTTGGTGGCATGGGCCATCAGATCGCCGGTGCGGTGGCGCTGATAGAAATCCGGGCTCATGCGGGTGAAGTGGGTAAAGAGACGGTTGCGCAGCACATAGGCGAGCCGGTAGGAGGCCCCGAACAGCATGACCCGCCACACATAACGCAGCAGATAGATGAGCAGGCCGAGGCCAAGGAGCCCCGCCAGATAGCCCATCAGGGTACCGTCATCGAGCTCCCCCCTGGCGATACCATCCACTACCCAGCCCACCACCTTGGGGGGGATCACGGTCAACAGGGCCACCATCATCAGCAGGGAGATGGCCATCAGATAACGCCGCCACTGATCCTTGAAAAACCAGCCAAGCCGCAAAAATACGCTCACAGTAAAGTCCTTGCTCGCGGCACAGCCGGCGCCGCGTGGTCATAGAGAGAAGCTCAATACAATCGCCCCCGAGGTGGGGGCGATGGGAGTGGGTCATCATAGCCTGAAGCGGACGACTTGAGAACGATTGCTATCTCACCGGTTCACAGCCGCTTGTCGGCGGGCGAGAACGGGAAGGCGACCGACTCCTGCTGCTCGCCGGTCAGCAGGAAGTGGGAGACCTCCTCCCGGGTCTGGATGAAGACCTGCTGCAACTGGGTCAGTTCGCCCTCGCTCAGCTCCTCTTGCAGCCGCAGCCGCCACTCCAGCTCGCCAGCCAGCAGTTGCAGGCGGGAGGCGGAGATGTTGGCCGACACCCCCTTCAAGGTGTGCAACAGGCGGCAGGCCACTTCGGGCTGCTGGCGGCGCAGGGCGGAGCGAATGTCCCACAGATCGTCCTTGTGCTCCGAGAGGAACAGCTTGAACAGGATCTGCAGCGCCTCCCTGTCCTGCTCCAGCCGGTGCAGGGCATCCTCCAGATCCAGCACCCCCATCAGATCCGGCGGCTTGACCTCGGGCGGCGCCCGCCGCTCGCCGCTGGCGCTCTTCACCCACTGCAGCAGGTTGTTGTAGAGATCCAGCTTGCTCACCGGCTTGGTGACATAGCCGTTCATGCCGACCCCGAGGCAGCGCTCCCGGTCCCCCGGCATGGCGCTGGCGGTGAGTGCTATGATGGGCACATCGTGTTTGTCCACCATCTTGCGGATCTGGCGGGTCGCATCCAGGCCGTCGAGCACCGGCATCTGCAAATCCATCAGGATCACGTCAAAGGGCTGCTCCGTCACCTGCTCCACCGCCTCGCGCCCGTTGTCCACCACGGTGACCACCGCCTCGACCCGGCGCAGGTACTCCATGATGAGTTGCTGGTTGACACGGTTGTCTTCGGCCAGCAGCACCCGGGTCCCGTGCAGCAGCTCCCGAAAGTGCTGCTGATCGCCCTGTGCCTCGGCCTGACGAACCTTGCTGTCGTGGGAGCTGCCGTTGAGCAGCTCGTCCACCTTGGCCAGCAGGGCATTCTCTGTCATGGGCTTGGGCAGGAAGTGGGTCAGCCCCATGCTCTCCATGCGTCCGTGCAGCCCCTCCCTGGACCAGGCGCTGGTCATCAGGATGGGCAGGCGCCGCCACTGGCTGTGTTGATACATCTCGAGGGCAAGATCCAGGCCATCCTCCTGCCCCATGCGCCAGTCGAGGATGGCAAGCCGGATGTGGTGGCCCTCCTCTCGCAGCACCTGGCGGGCACGGGAGAGGCTGTTGACCGCGATCACCGAGGCACCAGCCCGGCCCAGTATGTCCTTGGCGAGCTCCAGCACCAGTTCGTTGTCATCCATCATCAGGATGAGGGGCTGGTGATCGAAGAAGACCCGGCGCCCGGAGACCCCATAGACAGCCTGGGACAGGGGGATCTCGAACAGGAAGGTGGAACCCACCCCGGGCTTGCTCTGCACCTTGATCTCCCCCCCCATCAGCCCCACCAGCCGCTGGGAGATGTTGAGCCCAAGCCCCGAGCCGCCATATTTGCGGGTGTTGCCCGCCTCCAGCTGGGTGAAGGGCTGGAACAGCTGCGCCTGTTTCTCCGGCGCTATGCCGATGCCGGTGTCCCGCACGCTGAAACAGACCCGCATCGGGTATTGATTGACTAGAGTGATGGCCACCTCCACCTCCCCCCGTTCGGTGAACTTGATGGCGTTGTTGACCAGATTGACCAGCACCTGACCGAGTCGCAGCGGATCGCCGCGCAGAAAATCGGGCACCGCAGGCGACTTGTTGATGATGACCTCGATCTGCTTGCGCTCCGCCAGGTCCGCAAACATGGCGGCCAGGGAGTCGAGCTGCTCGCTGAGATCGAAGTCGATCTCCTCGAGCGTCAGCTTGCCGGACTCCACCTTGGTCAAATCCAGGATGTCGTTGATGAGCAACAACAAGGTGTCAGACGAGGACTTTATCTTGTTGAGATAGTCCCGCTGCTGCTGATCGAGCTTGGTCTGCAGCGCCAGGGCACTGAAGCCGATGATGGCATTCATGGGGGTGCGGATCTCGTGGCTCATGTTGGCCAGAAAATCGCTCTTGGCCTGGGCCAGCAAGGCGGCGTGGCGGGACAGCTCGCTCAGCTTCTGGTTGCGGCGCCACAGAGTCGCGGCCACCAGCGAGAAGCAGAGCAGCGCCCCCCCCAGCACCATCAGATAGAAACGGCTCTTGAGGGACGAGGCCTGATCCAGCTTGCTCTGTTTCCACGCCGGCAGCGAGGACAGCCCCTTCATCTCGACGATCTGGTTACGCAGGCGATGGTACTCCATCACCTGCTGATTGAGCTCCTGGCTGAGTCGGGTAAGGGCCATGACCTTGGGCTGCCCGGGGGAGGTCTCCATCAGCCGCTGCTGCAGTTGCTGCAGTTGACGCTGTTCGCTCGTGTCCCAGCTGCGCCTGAGGTAGTGGCTCAACCGAGCAAGCTCGGTAAGATCGCGGGATTGCTCGGCCCCGGCCGGCAGCGTTGCCAGCAGTGCCTTGAGCTGGCTCTGGAAACGAGGCGCCAGGTATTCGATGGTCATCTCCATGGTGTAGAACCTGGCGAGATCCAGCAGATAGCCATCGATGTCCCGTTGCAGCGCCTGGGAAGCGGGATCATCCACCGAGCCCGGGTCTTCGCGCACCTGGCTCACGAAGCGATCCAGGCTGTTTGACAGCAGGCTGAGGCGCTGCTGTACGCTGCCATCGCTGGCCTTCTCTCGCCCCAGCAGATACACGGTGTCGGTATTGACCCGGTTGAGGACCAGCTCTGCGGCCACGCTCAGATCGGAGGCGCGTTGTTGCTGGCTCAGCAACTGCCAGCAATAGGCAGAAAACGCCAGCAGCGATACGATGATAAGGCCAAAGACAACACGATTGACCCGTGCAACACTCTTCATCCCGTCACGATTCTCATGTCATGGTCAGCCATCCGGTGACTCAGGGTCACGACCAGACAGCCGAGTGTGAAAAACAACTGAGCGCTATGTTACCGTTAGTCTGCTCTGTGAATGCAATAAAGATGTTGCCGGGCCATGAATAAAGGAACCAATTATGTCACTTGTCACTACCTATTGTAGCCATTGCTTCACCCGCAATCGCCTGCCCGCCGAAAAAACAGACTCAAACGCGAAGTGTGGTCGCTGCCACCAACTCCTGTTTTCCCACTCCCCGGTGGCGGGCCGACAGACCAACTTTGATGCCTTGATCCAGTCTGACATTCCGGTGGTGGTCGACTTCTGGGCCAGCTGGTGCGGTCCCTGTCTGCAGTTCGCCCCTGTCTTTCAGGAGATAGCGCTTGAGCTCGAACCCCGCATCCGCTTCGTGAAACTCGACACCGAACAGGAAGCCGCCATCGCCAGCCGCTACGCCATTCGCAGCATACCGACCCTGATGATCTTCAGAGGGGGACAGATCCTGGCTCAGCGCAGCGGCTCCCTGCCCAAGAGCCTGTTCAAGGAGTGGCTGCTCTCCACCGCGGCAGCGCCTAAATGAAAACAGAATGTTTAATTTCTGTTTAATGTCAGATCCATTTTCACTTGACTCTGTGAGTCGCCACATGCTTTGACCACATCCCCCTGTTTCAAACAGGGGGATAAATGTAATCTCGGCAACACAACAACAACCATAAATTAACCGAGAGAACAACATGAATACCTCTGCAGTCCCTTCCGCCCCTACACGCTGGCTGGACATCAAGGCCGGGATCGTCTTCCTGGATCTCCTGCTGCTCTGTGCCATGCTCGCCTGGCTTCCGTTTGATCCCATGGTCAACAAAGGCCTCGGCATCCTGATCTTCATCGCCATTCTCTGGCTGACCGAAGCGGTGAACATCACCATCACGGCCTTGTCCATCCCGGTGCTCGCCACCCTGCTCGGGGTGTTTGACATGAGCAAGTCGCTGACCGACTTCGCCAACCCTGTCCTGTTCCTCTTCTTCGGCGGCTTTGCCCTGGCGGCGGCCCTCTCCAAGCAGGGACTCGATACCCAGATCGCCGCCAAGGTGATGCAGCTTGCCAAGGGTCACCTTGGCTGGGCAGCCATAGTGCTGTTCACCATCACGGCTGCGCTCTCCATGTGGATCAGCAACACCGCCACCGCCGCCATGATGATGCCGCTGGCCCTCGGCATGCTCAAGGGCCTCGACGTTCACAAGGAGCGTCGCACTTTGGTCTTCGTCCTGCTTGGCGTCGCCTACAGCGCCAGCATCGGCGGGATCGGCACTCTGGTGGGCAGCCCCCCCAATGCCATCGCCGCCGCCCAGATGGGACTGGGCTTCACCGACTGGCTGAAGTTCGGCATCCCGGTGGTGCTCATCTTCATGCCAGTAGGCATAGGCCTGCTCTACTGGGTAACGCGCCCCAACCTGTCGCACCAGGTCAGCACCGAGCAGGTCACCATAGAGTGGACCGGCCAGCGCAAGACCACCTTGCTCATCTTCCTGACCACAGTGCTGCTGTGGATTGGCTCCCAGCCCATAGCTGCGGCCCTGGGGGGCATTCCCCAGTTCGATACCCTGATCGCCATGGGCGCCATCCTGGCCATCGCCGTCAGCCGGGTCGCCAGCTGGGATGACATCAACCAGAACACCGACTGGGGCGTGCTGCTGCTGTTCGGGGGTGGTCTTACCTTAAGCGCCGTCCTCAAGCAAACCGGGGCCAACGCCTTCCTGGCGGAGCACCTCTCCAGTGCGCTCTCCACCATGCCCATCTTCATCATTCTGCTCTGCCTGGCCGCCTTCGTGGTGTTCCTGACCGAGCTGGTCTCCAACACCGCCACCGCCGCCCTGCTGGTGCCGCTGTTCGCCGGTGTGGCCGAGGCGCTGGGGGTCTCCCCCATAGTGGTCTCCGTGCTTATCGCCGTCGGGGCCTCCTGCGCCTTCATGCTGCCGGTGGCCACGCCGCCAAACGCCATCGTCTTCGCCAGCGGTCACATCCAGCAGCGGGAGATGATGCGGGCAGGTCTGGTGCTGAACCTGGTGTTTACCCTCATCTTGACCCTGCTGGCCTATTTCTTCGGCGATATCCTGCACTGATCCCCGGCCAGGCAGATGGGCCTGAGGATGCTGACGGAGCAAGCCCCTGAGCCGTCGAACACCCCAAGTCTGTTGACACACCAGAGCCCCGCACCGTCGTGGCTCTGTTTATTCCTCCCTCTGGTGATTCCCCCAGCCTCTCGCTCTCTCCTTGCAACTGGCCCTGCCCCTGTGGCGCACCTCAGGTCATTAACACGGCCTTAAGAAAGGCGCTGTCCCAATTACGTGTTGGAAGACTAACCTTGGAGTAGGTCATCACCTTGAGGGCCTCCATCATGGATACCCAAGCCTTCCAACATCTCCTTACCCTGTTCCCGCAACTCTCTGTCCGACAACGACATATCGCTCAACGTGAGTTGCAGCAACCCAGCTTGCCTTCTCGCATTAACGCCTTGCTACCGGATTGCCCTGCTTGTCCCCATTGTCATGCACAGCCAGACCAGCTTGCTCCCTGGGGCTGGACTCGGGGGTTACGGCGTTACCGTTGTAAACAATGCTTGCGGACCTGCTCTACCTTGACCAAGACGCCATTGGCACGCCTGAGAAAATCCCAATGCTGGCAAGCCTATGCCCAGGCGCTCATCGACGGTCTAACCGTCAGAGCAGCGGCTCGGCGCTGTGGGGTCAGCAAGAACACCGCCTTCCTGTGGCGCCATCGCTTTTTGCGTGCCATGGCGGAGCATCGGGCCGACCATGAAGGCGGGATTGTGGAAGTGGATGAGACCTTCTTTCTTGAGTCCTTCAAAGGCCAGCATGTCTGGTCACGACCAGCCCGACAGCGAGGTGGCAAAGGGCGAACCCGAGGAACGGGACCGGATTACATCCCGGTGGTCGTGGTGCAAGACAGGGAAGGCCATCTGGCCGATTTCCAACTGGAGCAACTGGATGCCAGGCATGTGAAGGCGGTCCTGGCGCCGCTAGTCGACAAGGATGCGGTGCTGTGCAGTGATGGGGCAGGCGTGTATGCGAGCTTTGCCCATAGCCAGGGATTGAGCCATCAGGTGCTGCATAACCGGGCGGGACAGCGAGTGATAAGCGGTGCTTACCATATCCAGCATGTGAACGGGTATCACCGCAGGCTAAAGGAATGGATGGAGCGATTTCACGGTGTCGCGACGTCTTACTTGAAGCATTATCTGGGTTGGCGGCGGATGCTGGAGCGTTATCAACGAGGGATAGACGTCAGGTGTTGCTTGCATGAGGCGCTAGGGCGCCCCATGCAACACGTAATTGGGACATAGCCTTAAGAAAGTACCTCCATGATGCGGACAATGGCACTCCGGCAATCGGCGCATGGAAAGCCGGGATGGATCACTACGAGAGGAAAACATCATGGAGAAAGCGATGGGAAGCAGCAAGGCCATCAGGGTCTGGGATCCCCTGATCAGGGTGTTTCACTGGGCCACCGTCCTGCTGTGCGTGCTCAACCTGTTCATCCTGGAGGAAGGCAGACGCAATCACCGCTATGTCGGGTACGCCTTGGCCGGATTGCTGGTGCTGCGCATCCTGTGGGGATTGGTCGGCTCCGACTACGCCAGGTTTGCCCAGTGGTTTCCGACTCCGGCCCGCCTGGGCCGCTACCTGCAGGCCAGCTGGCAGGGCAAACACCCCTATCATGCCGGCCACAATCCGCTGGGCGCCTTGATGATACTGATGATGTTGACCTGCCTGGTGGGGACAGCGGTCACCGGGATCATGACGGGGTACGAGCAGCTGTTTGATGAAGACCTCATGGAAGAGCTCCACGAGTTCTTTGCCAAAGCGCTGCAGATAGCCATCTTCATCCATGTGTTGGCGGTCATCGTCCTCGATCGCCTGACCCGGGGCGATCTCATCAGGGCCATGATCACCGGCAGGAAGCGCGTGCCAGCCGGCACCGAGATCGTCGACAAGCGTTGAGGCCTCCTCGACCAGATGACATAAAAAAACCCCGCGATGCGGGGTTTTTTCATATTGGGTGTGCTCAGCCGACGTTGCAGCTCTTCAATTTCCAGATCCGGTCCACGTAGTCCTGGATGGAGCGGTCGGAGTTGAACTTGCCCATGGTGGCCGAGTTGATGATGACCTTCTTCGCCCACAGCGCCGGATCCCGATACCAGGTATCGATCAACTTGTGCGCTTCCGAGTAGGAGGCGAAATCGGCCAGGGTCAGGTAGGGATCCCCTCCTTCTAGCAAGGAGCGCTTGATGGAGGCGAGTTCGCCCGGACGACCCGGCGTGAAGTAGTCGGTGTCGAACCAGTCCAGCACCGCCTTGAGCTCGGAGTTGGCGTAGTAGAAGTCGTACGGGTTGTAACCGCGCGCCTTCAGGGACTTCACCTCGTCCACGTTCAGGCCGAAGATGGCGCAGTTCTCGGCCCCCGCCTCTTCGGCGATCTCGATGTTGGCGCCGTCCAGGGTGCCTATGGTGATGGCGCCGTTCAGTGCCATCTTCATGTTGCCGGTACCTGAGGCTTCGTAGCCTGCGGTGGAGATCTGCTCGGAGACATCCGCCGCCGGGATCAACTTCTCGGCCAGACTCACCCGGTAGTTCGGCATGAACACCACTTTCAGCTTGCCCTGGATGCGGGCGTCGTTGTTGACCCGCTCCGCCAGCTTGTTGATGGCGTAGATGATGTCCTTGGCCAGCTTGTAACCGGGCGCCGCCTTGGAGCCGAAGATGAACACCCGCGGGTGCATGTCATAGTCGGGGTTCGCCAGCAGACGACGGTAGAGCGCCATGATGTGGATGAGGTTCAGCTGCTGGCGCTTGTACTCGTGCAGACGCTTGATCTGGACGTCGAAGATCGCCTCGGCCGAGACATCGATGCCGGTTTCCGCCTTGATGACCTTGACCAGCTTCTCCTTGTTGTGACGCTTGATGGTCATGAACTGCTGCTGGAACGCCTTGTCGTCAGCAAACTTGGTCACGCTACGCAGCTTGTCCAGCTGCAGCGGCCACTCCTTGCCCACCACCTCGCTGTAGAGAGCGGCGAGCTCGGGGTTGCAGGCCAGCAGCCAGCGACGGGGGGTCACGCCGTTGGTGACGTTGCACATCTTCTCGGGCCACAGCTCGGCATACTCGGGGAAGAGATCCTCTTTCACCAGCTTGGAGTGGATCTCGGCCACGCCGTTCACCTTGCAGGAGCCGATGACGCACAGGTTGCCCATGCGCACCTTGCGCACGTCCCCTTCTTCGATGATGGAGAGCTTGGCCTTGATGGCGTCGTTGCCCGGCCATTTGGGCTCCACCAGCTCGTTCAGGAAGCGGGCGTTGATCTCGTAGATGATCTCGAGATGACGGGGCAGCACCTTCTCGAACAGGCTGACGGACCACTTCTCCAGTGCTTCCGGCAGCAGGGTGTGGTTGGTGTAGGAGAAGACCTGGTAGCAGATGGCCCAGGCGGCATCCCAGTTCAAGTCTTCCTCGTCCACCAGCACCCGCATCAACTCGGGGATGGCCACTGTCGGGTGGGTATCGTTGAGCTGGATGGCAATTTGCGCGGCAAAGTTGCGGAAGTCCGAACCATGGACCCGCTTGTAGCGGCGCATGATGTCCTTGATGGAGCAGGCACAGAAGAAGTACTGCTGGATCAGGCGCAGCTCTTTGCCTGCATCTGTCTCATCATTCGGGTAGAGCACCTTGGAGATGGTCTCGGCCTGAGCCTTCTCGGCCTGGGAGTCAATGTAACCACCGGCGTTGAACACGTCCCAGTCGAAGAACTCGGAGGCGCGGGATTCCCACAGGCGCAGGATATTGACGGTGTGACCACCAAAGCCCACCACAGGGATGTCCCAAGGCACCCCTTTGATCTTGCGACCGGCGTGCCACACCTTCTTCAGGCCGCCCTTGTCACCGAACACGGTCTCCACATAGCCGTAGAGCGGGATCTCCTGCACCGATTCGGGGCGGCAGATCTCCCAGGGGTTGCCATATTCACGCCAGGAGTCCGGGCGCTCGATCTGGCGACCATCCTGGATCTCCTGACGGAACAGGCCGTGCTCGTAGTGGATGCCGTAGCCCACCGCCGGGTAATTCAGGGTGGCCAGGGAGTCGATGAAGCAGGCGGCCAGACGACCCAGGCCGCCGTTGCCAAGGGCCATGTCCGGCTCTTGTTCGCACAGATCGGTCAATTCCAGACCGAGTTCACCCAGGGCCTCTTCGCAGATCTTGTACAGAGAGAGGTTGTGCAGGTTGTTGGAGGTCAAACGCCCCATCAGGAATTCAGCAGAGAGATAGTGAATCGCACGAGTATCTTTCTTGAAGTGAGTCTGCTGAGTGCGGGTCAGGCGCTCGTACACCTGTTCGTTGACGGCGGCAGCGGTCGCTTTCCACCATGCTTCGGGAGAGGCTTTCTGTTCGCTTGTACCCAAGGTAGAACGCAGGTGACGCACGATACTCGCCTTGAGCTGATCTTTATCCAGTTGGAGATCTTGGTCTGTCTTCTTCTTGGTAGCCATAAACCATTTTCCTTCGTTACAAATAAAAAATGTTATCCCCTTGAGGGACCGGCGCTGTTGTTATCTCAGAATATGTTCCGGCGTGGGCATACTAGCTAAAGCCGGGGGTTTAAAAGTTAACGTGAGTCACACTTTAACGCATAAAAATGACAGTTTCACCATGAAAACCCTTTCCTATATCTCGCCTGAACAAAATAAAAATAACCTTAAAAATCAAAACATTGAGTGAAATTAAAAAAGATGGTTTCATGAATAGGTTTTCAATGATTGCCAGCGGCTGAAAATACGTGAAAATAAGCGCCAACTAGGCCGGCGATGAAATCGCTTTCAATGTTTGGTGTCTCAGCGCGGCAATAAAAGGAAGCTGCCCCAATTGGGGCAGCTTCCCGAGCTGAATTAACCATGGGCCTTGAACTGGTTACTCATGGGGTCGTAGTGATAACCAATCTGCTGCAGACGGGTGGCCAGCTGATCCTCTGTCATGTCGTAGTAAGCCAGCAACTCTTCCAGACCATCGCACTCCAGCCGCAGCTTCTCGTTGATGATCCCGAGCAGAATATTGGCGTCCAGCCGTTGCAAGGTGCTCACATCCATCTTGGTCCCTCCTCTTGCCATACATACTGTATAACCATGAGCGCCGGCCCGCGCTTTGTCTACAGGTTAAAAAACACCCGCCCCGTCATCGATATAAATAGCATTTAAATTCAATAAGTTAATAAAAATCCCTGTTAGTCGGCTCACATTTTTAATCACAAACGCCTTGTCACTGGCATGAGATAGAACTACTGTATGCGCATACAGCATGGTTATTCATACAGGACCCACATATGAGCCAGCCCCTGAGTCACCGTCCACTCTCCTCCTCTGCCGGTGTGATCACCACCTGGCCCACCCGCCATCAGAGCAAGGCGGAGCATGAGCATCGACTGGCCATGGATCTCCATGAAGCCCCGTTGCTGGATGCGTTGGGAAGATTGAGCCAAAGCGACAGCGGCTGGATTTTGCTCATAGCTCCGCCAGGGCTGCCCGTGGCCAAGCAACTGCAAGCACAGGGGATCAATCCCGCTCGGGTACTGGTGGTTCACGGCCCCAAGATCAAGAACTGGCAACGTCTGCTGGAGCAGAGCCTGGCCAACGGTCATTGTGCAGCCGTCTTGACCTGGTTGCCCGAACGGGTTGCCCTGGATCGCAGCCACCTCAGCACCCTGGGGCAGCGTGCCGGTGTCCTGACTCGCTTCTTCGAGCCCACCCCTGCCCAGGGGGGGCCTCTCTGTTACGGTGGGCAGGACGTCTACCTGAACCATTGAGTCATATCGTGCCGACCCGGGCTGGCAGAGCTCCCCGCCCCGCGCGTCAGTCTGGCAGGGCGGCAACCAAGACGAGAAAGGCGACCCTGAGGTCGCCTTCTGTCATATGGGCTGTGATGAGCTGCCATCTGCCCGGCGCCCCGCGAGGGCTTGCACCGGATCAGGCGAGCTTGGTATCCAGCTCGGCGATTTTGGCAGACCAGTAGGCCGGGCCGGTTTCATGGATGTTGTTGCCCTGGGAGTCGACCGCCACTGTTACCGGCATGTCTTCCACCTCGAACTCATAGATGGCTTCCATCCCCAGATCGGCGAAGGCTACCACGCGCGCCTTCTTGATGGCCTTGGCCACCAGATAGGCGGCGCCGCCAACGGCCATCAGATAAACGGCCTGGTGCTGTTTGATGCTCTCGACGGTTTTCGGACCGCGCTCGGACTTGCCTATCATGCCGATGAGGCCGGTTTCGCCCAGCATCATGTCGGTGAATTTGTCCATCCGGGTGGAGGTAGTTGGGCCGGCCGGGCCGACCACTTCGTCACGTACCGCATCGACCGGGCCGACGTAGTAGATGAAACGGTTGGTGAAGTCGACCCCTTCCGGCAAGCCTTCGCCATTTTTCAGCATGTCGGCAATGCGCTTGTGGGCGGCGTCACGGCCGGTGAGGATCTTGCCGGAGAGCAGCACTGTATCGCCGCTCTTCCAGCTGGCGAGTTCGGCCTTGGTGATGCCGTCGACATTGACCCGGCGCACGTTGCCGCCCGCTTCACGGGTGATTTCCGGCCAGTCACTCAGCCTCGGCGGAGTCAACTCGGCGGGGCCAGAGCCATCGAGCTCGAAGTGAACGTGACGGGTGGCAGCGCAGTTGGGGATCATCACCACCGGCTTGGAGGCGGCATGAGTCGGGGCGGACTTGACCTTCACGTCCAGCACTGTGGTGAGGCCCCCCAGCCCCTGGGCACCAATCCCCAGCCGGTTGACCTTGTCATAGAGCTCTACCCTCAGCTTCTCTTCTGTGGTCTCTGGACCCCGGGCGATCAGCTCCTGAATGTCGATGTGCTCCATCAGGGCTTCCTTGGCGAGCACGGCCGCCTTCTCGGCGGTACCGCCGATGCCGATCCCCAGCATGCCAGGAGGGCACCAGCCAGCGCCCATGGTCGGCACGGTTTTGAGCACCCATTCGACCACGTCGTCGGAGGGGTTTAGCATCACCATCTTGGACTTGTTCTCGGAGCCGCCGCCTTTGGCCGCTATGCTCACTTCCACCTTGTCCCCCGGAATCATGTCGATGTGCACCACGGCAGGGGCGTTGTCCTTGGTGTTCTTGCGACTGCCGGCCGGATCGGCGAGCACGGAGGCGCGCAGCGGGTTGTCCGGATTGGTGTAGGCGCGGCGGGTACCCTCGTCCACCATCTCCTGCACCGTCATGTCACTGTCCCACTGCACCTGCATGCCGATCTTGACGAAGCAGGTGACGATGCCGGTGTCCTGGCACAGGGGGCGATGCCCTTCGGCGGACATGCGGGAGTTGATCAGGATCTGGGCCAGGGCATCCTTGGCGGCCGGGTTGATCTCGCGGTCATAGGCAGCCTTGGCGGCTTGGACAAAATCGAGGGGGTGGTAGAAAGAGATGTACTGCAGGGCGTCAGCAATGGAATCGATAAAGTCCTGTTTTCTAATGATGCTCATATCATCCTCACTGGTCCTTGTCGTCGCTTGCGCGAGCAAGGGCTTCCATATGAGCCGGGCCTTCGGCAGGCGGCGAATGCGCACAGAGCCGGCGACTACGGCGTGTTTTTATAACGGTGTTTTTCTTAAAAATGCCGGCGGCCATGATACGCTTGAGCACCCGAACCGGCTAGGGAGCTGGGTGCAAACTGTTGCCTGTGTAACAAAAAATGAAACCAAGACTGCATATCCACCATTTCGACCCGCAAGCATCGCTTCACGCCCTGTTTGCCCGCTTGCAACACCAGGCCTGGGCCATCTTGCTGGAATCGGCAGGCCCAACGGGCGCCGACAATCGCTTTGACATCATCAGCACCGATCCGCTCGCCACCCTGGAGACCCGGGGTACCAGCACCTGCCTCACCCGGGCTGGCCACCTGAGCCACCACGACGGAGATCCCCTCGCCCTGCTCGCCGAGACCCAACGAGCCCTGCTCGGAGAGCTGGTGCAGGATGAGCATGACCTGCCCTTCATCGCCGGCGCCCTGGGGCTCTTTGGCTACGATCTGGGCCGGCGATTCGAGCGTCTGCCCGCCCAGGCCAGTGCGGACATCCAGGTACCCGACATGGCGGTGGGGATCTACGACTGGGCACTGCTGCGGAATGTCGCAACCGGTCGCTGGCAGCTGGTGCACTGGGGAGATGAGGCCGGGCTCGCCAGACGCCTGCAGTGGCTGGCGGCACAAGCCCCTCAGCCCTGCGCCCCCTTCGCCTTGCAGGGCGAGTGGCAGAGCAACATGAGCCGGGCCGAATACGGCGAAAAGTTCGCCCGCATCCAGGCCTATCTGGCGGCAGGGGATTGCTATCAAATCAACCTGACCCAGCGCTTCAGCGCCCCCTATGGAGGGGACGAGTGGTCCGCCTATCTCGCCCTCAGTGCCGCCAACAAGGCCCCCTTCTCCGCCTTTGTCCGGCTGCCCCGTAGCGCCATTTTGAGCCTCTCCCCCGAGCGCTTCCTGCTGCTCGATGGCCGCCACATCGAGACCAAGCCCATCAAGGGCACCCGACCCCGCCATCCGGATCCCGCTATCGACAAACAGGTGGCCGAGTCGCTCGCCAGTGCCGACAAGGACAGATCGGAGAACCTGATGATCGTGGATCTGCTGCGCAACGACATAGGCCGGGTCAGCCGCCCGGGCTCCGTCAGCGTGCCGAGCCTGTTTGCGGTGGAGTCCTTCCCCGCCGTGCATCACCTGGTCTCCACCATTCACGGCGAGCTGGATGCGCGCTGGCAGGGGGTGGATCTGCTACGGGCCTGTTTCCCTGGCGGCTCCATCACGGGGGCCCCCAAGATCCGGGCGATGGAGATCATCGAGGAGCTGGAGCCGGTGCGCCGAAACGCCTATTGCGGCAGCATCGGCTATCTGAGCCAGCACGGCCGGATGGACACCAGCATCTGCATTCGCACCCTGATAGCCGAAACCGGCCGGCTCCATTGCTGGGCGGGAGGGGGCATCATCGCCGACTCAGACCCGGACGCCGAATATCAGGAGACTTACGACAAGGTGGCTCGCATCCTGCCGCTGCTGGATGCCTTGCGCCAATGAGCCTGTGACTGCCCTCGCCCGCCCCAAGGAGACCAGGACCGAGATGGATATCGAGATGAACCGCGCCGAGCTGCTGACCCGCTTCCTGTTGCAGCGCCCCGCCCCCGCCCACCGTCTGATGCTGGCGGGGCTCAAGCCGGCGGCTGTGCTGATCCCCCTGGTGGAGCGCCCCCAGGGGCTGCACCTGTTGCTGACCCGCCGCAGCACCACCCTGCGCCACCACCCGGGGCAGATAAGCTTCCCCGGCGGACGCCAGGATCCGGAAGATGAGAGCCTGATCCACACGGCCCTGCGAGAGACCCATGAAGAGCTCGGGATCCCCGCCTCCCAGATCCGGGTCATCGGCAGCCTCACCCCGCTCAACACCATCTCCCTGTATGACGTCCTGCCTGTGCTGGCCATGATAGACCCCGACTACCGGCTTGCCCTCAGCCCCGACGAAGTGGAGCAGGCCTTCGAGGTGCCCCTCAGCCATGTGCTGGATCCGACCCACCACATCGCCCTGACCCTGCCAAGGGCGGGCAAGCGCCACACCATCTACTGGATCCCCTGGCAACACTCCTTCATCTGGGGGGCCACCGCCAGCATGATCCGCCAACTGGCCCAGCACCTGTCAGAACAACATATTGATAACCTTTCGAGGTGAGAAATTATCCAGTTAACATTCAACTAACACTGTATATGATAAATAAATTTTGATTTTTTATTCTTTTGATCACATTTCCATAAGAAAGTGCGGGTTTCGGCCTCATAAAGGTGAATCTGATCAACATTTTTGATTAAAAAAAAAGTATTCTTGCGCCGACTAATTAAAACCACACATTCGGGGTGAGACACATGTCCAATACTGTCACTGGCGCACAGGACGTTGCAGCCGCACAGGAGCAAGGAATAAGCTCGGTCCAATCACGCGGTTGGAGCAAACAAGACACCACCTGGGTTATCAGCCTGTTCGGCACCGCCGTCGGCGCCGGCATCCTGTTCCTGCCCATCAACGCTGGCATGGGTGGCTTCTGGCCACTGGTAGTGATGGCGCTGCTGGTCGGCCCCATGACCTACCTGGCACACCGCGGCCTGGCGCGCTTCGTGCTTTCCTCCAAGAAGCCAAATGCGGATATCACCGAAGTGGTGGAAGAGCATTTCGGCGTGGGCGCTGGCAAATTAATCACCCTGCTCTACTTCTTTGCCATCTACCCCATAGTGCTGATCTACGGCGTGGGCATCACCAATACCGTCGAGAGCTTCCTGGTCAACCAGCTGCAGATGACGGCGCCACCGCGCTGGATCCTCTCCATCGTACTGATCATGGCCATGATGTCGGTCATGCTGGCCGGTGAGAAGCTGATGCTGAAGGTCACCGAGTTCCTGGTGTACCCGCTCATCGCCATCCTGGCGGGCATCTCCCTCTACCTCATCCCGGACTGGACCGGCGCCGCCCTGGCCCAGGTACCTTCTGCCAAAGATTTCGCCACCACCCTGTGGCTGACCATCCCGGTGCTGGTGTTCTCCTTCAACCACAGCCCGGCCATCTCCAGCTTCGCCCTGGCCCAGCGCCGTGATCACGGTGACAACGCCGTCGCCAAGTCCGATGCCATCTTGAAGCGCACCGCGCTCATCCTGCTCGGCTTCGTGATGTTCTTCGTCTTCTCCTGCGTGATGAGCCTGACACCGGCCCAACTGGCAGAAGCCAAGTCCCAGAACATTGCCGTGCTCTCCTACTTGGCCAACCAGCATGCGAGCCCCATCATCTCCTACTTCGGTCCGCTGGTTGCCTTCGTGGCCATCGTCTCCTCCTTCTTCGGCCACTATCTGGGTGCCCGTGAAGGTCTGAAGGGCATGGTAATGCAGCAGATGCGCTCCTCCGGCAAGGAACCGAATCACAAGAAGATCGAACTGTTCATCATCGCCTTCTTCATCCTGACCCTGTGGGGCGTGGCCGTGATCAACCCCTCCATCCTCGGCATGATCGAATCCCTGGGTGGTCCCATCATCGCCACCATACTGTTCCTGATGCCGATGTACGCCATCAAGCGCGTCCCGGCCATGGCGAAATACCAGGGCCAGATCAGCAACGTGTTCGTGGCAACCATGGGCCTCATCGCCATCTCTGCCATCCTCTATCAACTGGTCGGCTAACCCCGTCCCCGATAGCTAGGATCAACCGGATCGCCGGTTGACCCTGCCAGAGACCCACAGCCCGGCAGGCTCAGCGTGCCGGGCTGTTTTCATTGCGGGGCGCCGGGTTCGGCAAGGGCCTGGATAAGGCCATCTTCCCTATCAGCCACCTTTCCCAACCGGCCACCTGCTGCGTTGCCGCCCGTGCAATCTGCCCCTTTCCTCACATCCCACCCTTGGGCAAAAGGGATGGCAGCCTGGCTGCCCCATGCTGCCGAGTGACCCCCCGCCCATGTTCCCTTCTGACCTTCCCCAGCCCTTTGCCGGGTTCCCGCGCAGGAGGATGGGCGATATACCGCGCCTACATCGGGCACCTCGGGCCTCCCCGCAGGGGTCTGGGTTTGCATCCAATACACGGGATACCGTCGCTCGCCAGCCCCGTTCTCAGATGCAACGGTGTCGAGCAGAATCTCTGATGCTCCAGATCGGCGCCCATATGCCCGCTGACGAGCCTTGAGGCCTTGCCGCGATAGCGGCACGGCGGCTGGCTGCCCATCAGCGCCTGAACCTAGGGACCCCGCCGCGCCTGGTGCCCTTCCTTTCCAGAGGGGTAGCCGCGCTCGCTCTCACAGGCAGGCGCAGGATCCTTCCATGGAGGAGAGGCCCACTGCAGCAGCAGGCAGATGGGATTCAGGGAAGGAGCCAGTGTTGCTGGCATGAAATCGCAGGCAATAAAAAGCGCCCTCCGAAGAGGGCGCCAGCATTTAGGGAAAAACTAAGAGGATCAGGCTTCGCGGCTGGGCAGTGGGGCCGCTTCCAGCAGGCTCTCATCCTCGGCCATGCAAGCGGCCGCGGTGAACAGCACGTCGGTGGAGCTGTTGAGGGCCGTCTCGGCGGAGTCCTGCAGCACCCCAATGATGAAGCCCACGGCAACGACCTGCATGGCAATGTCGTTGCTGATGCCAAACAGGCTGCACGCCAGCGGGATCAGCAGCAGGGAGCCGCCAGCCACGCCGGAGGCGCCACAGGCACTGACGGTGGCGACCACTGAGAGCAGAATGGCGGTGGCCATATCCACTTCCATCCCCAGGGTGTGCACCGCCGCCATAGAGAGCACAGTGATGGTGATGGCGGCGCCGGCCATGTTGATGGTGGCGCCCAGCGGAATGGAGACCGCATAGGTGTCTTCCGGCAGACGCAGTTTCTCGGCCAGCGCCATGTTGACCGGGATGTTGGCGGCGGAGCTGCGGGTGAAGAAGGCGGTCACGCCACTCTCTTTCAGGCAGGTCAGCACCAGCGGATAGGGATTGCGCTTGATCTTCCAGAACACGATGAGCGGGTTGACCACGAAGGCGATGAACAGCATGCAGCCGATCAGCACCACCAGCAGTTGGGCATAGCCAAACAGCGCATCGAAACCTGTCTCGGCCAGGGTGGAGGCAACCAGACCCAGGATGCCGAGCGGGGCGCAGCGGATCACGGCCTTGACGATGGCAGAGACCCCGTGGGACACATCGGAAATCAGCGCCTTGGTGCTCTCATTGGCGTGACGCATAGCGATGCCGAGGCCGATGGCCCAGGCCAGGATACCGATGTAGTTGGCATCCAGCAGCGCCTTCACCGGGTTGGTCACCACGTTGAACAGCAGGGTCTGCAGTACCTCGGTAATGCCGCCCGGCGGGGTGATCTCGGCAGTGCTGGCAACCAGGTGCAGGTTGGAGGGGAACAGGAAGCTCGCCATCACGGCCACCACAGCGGCCAGGAAGGTCCCCAGCACATAGAGCAGCAAGATCGGCTTCATGTTGGTCTTCTGACCCTGCTTGTGACCGATGATCGCCGACATCACCAGCACGAAGACCAGCAGCGGAGCGACCGCCTTCAGGGCACCGACGAACAGGCTGCCAAGCAGACCCGCCGCCTTGGCCCATTCAGGCATGAACATGGCAAGGAGGATACCGAATACCAGACCGACCAGGATCTGGCTAACCAGACTGGTGCTGTTGACCAGTTTTATGAGGGGGTGTTGTTGTGTCATCAAATAGTCCCTGTGCACTCATGGTGCGTGAATCATTAGTCCTGTTGGCAACCTGCCGCACGCATTGGCACCGGCCTGTGGACGGTGGTGCCGTTGGCAAACCTTCTTCTGGGTTTGTCCAGTACGCGTGGGGTTGCGGACAAGGAATATCCCATCTGCCATCTTTTTTTTCCACATAATCACTGAAAAATATCAGGGTTACCTCACAAAAAATCTACAACAATGTGATAACACAATATCAACCACGGTCAAATTGTCACCAAACCAGTCCTATCATCGGCCGATGTGGGGCGAGAGTGGTATCATGCCGCTCACTTTGCACTGGAGCCTGTTGCCATGATCACCTCTTTATTGACCCGACACTTCGGCTTCGATCAGCTGCGACCCGGCCAGGAAGCGGTGATCAGCCGCCTGCTGGCCGGCAAGAGTGCGGCAGCCATCTTCCCGACCGGCGCAGGCAAGTCCCTCTGCTACCAGTTGCCCGCGCTGGCACTGCCCCATCTGACCCTGGTCATCTCCCCCCTGCTGGCGCTGATGCACGATCAGCTCGCCTTCTTGCAACGCAAGGGGATCGCCGCCGCCACCCTGGACTCCAGTCAGACCCCCGAGGAGAGTCGGCGGGTGATGCAGCAGGCCAGTGACGGCCAGCTCAAGATCCTGATGATCTCGGTGGAGCGCCTCAAGAACGAGCGCTTTCGCCGCTTCATCGCCCAGGTGCCGCTCTCCCTGCTGGTGGTGGACGAGGCGCACTGCATCTCGGAATGGGGCCACAACTTTCGGCCCGACTACCTGAAGCTGCCGGACCATCGCCGCGATCTCGCCATTCCCCA
Organism: Aeromonas media; assembly: GCF_020423125.1. NCBI lineage: Bacteria > Pseudomonadati > Pseudomonadota > Gammaproteobacteria > Aeromonadales > Aeromonadaceae > Aeromonas > Aeromonas media. The sequence continues at coordinate 1,992,303 of NZ_CP075564.1, read as the reverse complement.
AGTACTGCTGCTCACCGCCACCGCCACCCCGGCGGTCATGGCAGATATGCAGGCCAAATTCGCCATCGAGGCCGAGGATCTGGTGGTGACGGGTTTCTATCGCCCCAATCTGGATCTCGCCGTCATTCCGCTGGCCGGCAGTGCCCGCGATGGTTGGCTGCGTGACGAATTGCGCCGCGATCCCGCAGCCCCCACCATCGTCTACGTCACCCTGCAACAGAGTGCGCAGCAGTGCGCCGATCAGTTGCAGGCCATCGGCATCCGCGCCTGTGCCTATCATGCGGGGCTGGAGCCCGCCCTGCGCAGCCAGATCCAGCACGACTTCATGGCTGGCCGACTCGACTGCATCGTCGCCACCATCGCCTTTGGCATGGGCATCGACAAGGCCGATATCCGCCGGGTCATTCACTACGATCTGCCCAAATCCATCGAGAACTACAGCCAGGAGATAGGCCGCGCCGGACGTGACGGACTCCCCTCCCGCTGCATGGTGCTGGCGAGCCGCGCCCAGTTGCCTGTGCTGGAAAACTTCGTCTATGGGGACACCCCTGACAGGGAGGCCATCCTGAGCTTGCTCCAGATCCTGCAACAGAGCGGTGCCGAGTGGGAATTTGGCCTGCTGCGCCTCTCCAACGAGACCAACATTCGCCAACTGCCCCTCAAGACCCTGTTGGTCTATCTGGAGATGGCGGGGATCATTGCCCCGGCCTACAGCTACTTTGCCGAGTACCGTTTCAAGTTCGTGCTGGAAAAAAGGGAGATCCTGGCCCGCTTCAACCCCGATCGCCGTCAGTTCCTGGAGCAGCTGTTTGCCTGTGCGCCCCAGGCGCGCAGCTGGTGCACCATGGACTTCGATGCACTGTGGCAGGGTTATCAGGGGGAACGCCAGCGCGCCGCGGCGGCACTGGACTATCTGCAGCAGCAGGGCTGGATCGAGCTGGAGAGCAAACAGATGACGGAGGTGTATCGAGTCGTGCGCCAGCATATCGACCCGGCGGCACTGGCCGAAGAGCTGCATGGACTGTTTGAAAAGAAAGAGCAGAGCGAGCTGGCACGCTTGCAGGCCCTGCTGGGGTTCTTTACCTCGACCCGTTGCCTGAGCCATGAGCTGGCCCGCTATTTTGCCGATGAAGAGGCGCCCGAGCGCTGTGGTCACTGCTCCGTCTGCCGGGGGGAGATAGCCGTGCTGCCGCCGCTGCCATCTCCGGGCTTGCTCAACGAGCACGGCTTGCGCGCCTGGTGCGATCCTCTGATTGCCCTGTGTCACCAGCGCCATCCCAGGATCCTGACCCGCTTCCTGTGTGGCATCGCCACCCCCCTGACCACCCGGATCAAGGCGAGAAACCTGGCCGGTTTTGGCCAGCTGGCGGCGCATCCCTTCGCCGAGGTGCTGGCGGCGGTGTCGGCGATCTATCCTGCCGACGCTTGATCGCCCGCTTGCCGGACACTGAAAAAATAAGACCCTCGCGGATGCGAGGGTCAAGCCAACGGAAACGTGCTTAAACAGAGCTTAGTATCTGCACAATCACCCACTCTCTTGCTAAAGCGATGACTGCTCGACACAGGGCCAATCTAGAGCAGCCAGAATGTAGCGTCAATGTAAAAATTAGAGCTTAAACACCAAACAACAATCATTACGTTAACGTAAGCGTAATGAAAATTCAGCCCTTCTCCTCTACCACCCTTGCCCTGCCTGCACTTCGATTCCACAAACCGGGAAACCATCATTTCCTGCTCCTGCCACACAAACATTTATTTTTTATGTCTTTGACATTTGCATCACTGTCGTGGCAAAAATAATTTAACAGTCAGTAACATAGAGATGTCATTGGCTGCCTCTTCCCGCATGAGGATCGGGAAGCTCCCGTACAAACTTAAACCAACGATGCGATGGATTACTGGGGGCTGTTGACTAGGCTTAAGAGGTAAACAGAACAAAAGTAGTGATCCACTCTTTTTTCAGGGTAAGCGACTATAACGAGGGCTAAGTTATGGGCATCTTCGAGCACTATCAACAGCGGTATGAGAAGGCCAGAGAGGAGGAGTACAGCATCCAGGAGTTTCTGGATATGTGCAAACAGGACAAATCCTGCTACGCCTCCGCAGCTGAACGACTGCTGGTTGCCATCGGCGAACCGGAAATGATCGATACCTCCGTCAATCCGCGCCTCAGCCGCCTCTTTTCCAACCGCGTCGTCGCACGCTATCCCGCTTTCAAAGACTTCTATGGCATGGAAGAGGCCATCGAGCAGATCGTCTCCTACCTCAAGCACTCCGCCCAGGGACTGGAAGAGAAGAAGCAGATCCTCTATCTACTCGGCCCCGTTGGCGGCGGCAAATCTTCGCTGGCCGAGAAACTCAAGTCCCTGATGCAAAAAGTGCCCATCTATCGCATCAAAGGATCGCCGGTCAACGACCACCCCTTCTGCCTGTTCGACATCGAGGAGGACGGCGAGATCCTGGAAAAAGAGTACGGTATCCCACGCCGCTACCTGAGGCCCATCATGTCCCCTTGGGCGGCCAAGCGGCTGCATGAGTTTGGCGGCGACATCACCAAATTCAAAGTGGAGAAGGTCAACCCCTCCATCCTGGATCAGATTGCCATCGCCAAGACAGAACCTGGCGATGACAACAACCAGGACATCTCCTCCCTGGTGGGCAAGGTCGACATCCGCATGCTGGAGCACTATGCCCAGGATGATGCCGATGCCTACTCTTACTCAGGGGCGCTGTGCAAGGCGAACCAGGGGATGATGGAATTCGTAGAGATGTTCAAGGCCCCCATCAAGGTACTGCACCCCTTGCTGACCGCGACCCAGGAAGGAAACTACAACGGCACCGAGGGGCTCTCCGCCCTCCCCTTCGACGGCATCCTGCTTGCCCACTCCAACGAATCCGAGTGGCAGCAGTTCCGCAACAACAAGAACAACGAAGCCTTCCTCGACCGGGTATACATCGTCAAGGTGCCTTATTGCCTGCGCGTCTCGGAAGAGGTGAAGATCTACGAGAAACTGCTGTTCAACAGCGAGCTGACCGAGGCCAAGTGCGCCCCGGGCACCCTGGAGCTGCTGGGCCAGTTCTCGGTGCTGTCGCGGCTCAAGGAACCGGAAAACTCCAGCCTCTACTCCAAGATGCGGGTCTATGACGGCGAGAGCCTCAAAGATACAGATCCCAAGGCGAAGAGCTATCAGGAGTACCGCGACTACGCCGGTGTCGACGAGGGCATGAACGGCCTCTCCACCCGCTTTGCGTTCAAGATCCTCTCCCGTGTCTTCAACTTCGACCATGCGGAAGTGGCGGCCAACCCTGTCCACCTCTTCTATGTGCTGGAGCAGCAGATCGAGCGCGAGCAGTTCCCGCAGGAGCTGCACGATCGCTACCTTGAGTTCATCAAGGGCTATCTGACCCCGCGCTACGTGGAGTTCATCGGCAAGGAGATCCAGACCGCCTATCTCGAGTCATATTCAGAGTACGGGCAGAACATCTTCGATCGCTACGTCACCTACGCCGACTTCTGGATCCAGGATCAGGAGTACCGTGATCCCGAGACCGGCCAGCTCTTTGATCGGTCGTCGCTCAACAGTGAGCTGGAGAAAATTGAGAAACCCGCCGGGATCAGCAACCCGAAGGATTTTCGCAACGAGATCGTCAACTTCGTGCTGCGTGCACGGGCCAACAATGCAGGCCGTAACCCCAACTGGACCAGTTACGAGAAGCTGCGCACCGTGATCGAGAAGAAGATGTTCTCCAACACGGAAGAGCTGCTGCCGGTTATCTCCTTCAACAGCAAAACCTCGGCCGAGGAGCAGAAGAAGCACGATAACTTTGTCGAACGGATGATGGAGAAAGGCTACACCCGTAAACAGGTGCGTCTGCTCTCCGAATGGTATCTCAGGGTACGCAAGTCATCCTGACCCTGCCGTGTTCAAGGGGGAGTTATGGCGCATTTTATCGACCGCAGGCTCAACGGCAAAAACAAAAGCGCTGTCAATCGGCAGCGCTTCATCCGCCGCTACAAGAAGCAGATCAAACAAGCGGTCTCGGATGCTGTCTCCAAGCGCAGCATTCAGGACGTGGACAAGGGCGAGAGCATCAGCATCCCGACCAAGGACATCGGTGAACCCCATTTCCATCAAGGCCAAGGCGGCAAACGGGAGATGGTGCACCCGGGCAACGATCAGTTCGTTTCCGGTGACAAGATTGACCGCCCCAAGGGAGGGGGCAGCGGTCAGGGTGGAGGCGAAGGCCAGGCCTCGGATCAGGGAGAGGGTGCTGACGACTTCGTGTTTCAGATCTCCAAGGATGAGTATCTTGACCTGCTGTTTGAGGATCTGGAGCTGCCACGGTTGCAGAAGACCCAGCTCAATCAGCTGATGGAGATGAAGACCTACCGAGCTGGCTACACCTCCAACGGGGTGCCCGCCAACATCAATGTGGTGCGCTCGCTGCAAAACTCGCTGGCGCGGCGCATGGCGCTGCAGGCGGGCAAGAAGCGCCAGATGCACGAGCTGGAGGAGCGGCTGGCCCTGCTGGCTGTCGATCCCAACGAACATTTTGCCGAGATGGCACAGCTCGAAAAAGAGATCAGGGAGCTGAAACGGCGGATCGAGGCAGTGCCCTTCATCGACACCTTCGATCTCAAGTTCAACAACTTCGTCAAACGGCCCGTGCCCTCCAGTCAGGCGGTGATGTTCTGCCTGATGGATGTCTCCGGCTCCATGGATCAGGCCACCAAGGAGATGGCCAAGCGTTTCTATATCCTGCTCTATCTGTTCCTGAGCCGGACCTACAAGAACGTCGAGGTAGTCTACATTCGCCACCACACCCAGGCCAAGGAGGTGGATGAACACGAGTTCTTCTACTCCCAGGAGACCGGTGGCACCATCGTCTCCAGCGCGCTCAAGATGATGAACGACATCATCAACGAGCGTTATCCGGCCAACCAGTGGAATATCTATGCGGCGCAGGCATCAGATGGTGACAACTGGGCGGATGACTCACCGCAATGCCGGGAGATCCTGATGCGCGACATCATGCCGCGGGTGCGCTACTACTCCTACATCGAGATCACCACCCGCGCTCACCAGACTCTGTGGCACGAGTATGAGTCGGTGGCCGACCAATACCCCCACTTCGCGATGGAACATATTCGCAAGGTTGAGGACATCTATCCGGTGTTCCGGGAGTTGTTCAAGAAGCAAGCGGCTTGAGGGATCACATATGGTAGAAACCGCGAGAAAAATAGCGCCGCTGGACGATGGGCCTGACTGGAACTTCGATCTGCTGGAGATCTATCACCAGGAGATTGCCCGGGTTGCCAAGTTTTATCGGCTGGATACCTATCCCAACCAGATCGAGGTGATCACCGCCGAGCAGATGATGGATGCCTACTCCAGCGTCGGTATGCCCATCGGCTACCAGCACTGGTCATTCGGCAAACGCTTCATCCATACCGAGCGCAACTACAAGCGCGGCCAGATGGGGTTGGCTTATGAAATTGTCATCAACTCAGATCCCTGCATCGCCTACCTGATGGAAGAGAACACCATGCCGATGCAGGCCCTGGTGATGGCTCACGCCTGCTACGGCCACAACTCTTTTTTCAAGAACAACTACCTGTTCAAGGCCTGGACCGATGCCTCCTCCATCATCGACTACCTGCTGTTTGCCAAGAACTACATCACCGAATGCGAGGAAAAACACGGTATCGATGCCGTCGAGCGCCTGCTTGACTCCTGCCATGCCCTGATGAACTTCGGGGTAGATCGCTACAAGCGGCCCCAGAAGATCTCCCTGGCAGAGGAGAAACGTCGCCAGAAGGCACGGGAAGATTACCTGCAAACCCAGGTCAACGAACTGTGGCGCACCCTGCCCAAGCAGCACAAGGCAACCGGTATCGAGGACAGACGCTATCCAGCCGAACCTCAGGAAAACATCCTCTACTTCATCGAGAAGAACGCCCCCCTGCTGGAACCCTGGCAGCGAGAAGTGGTGCGCATCGTGCGCAAGATCAGCCAGTACTTCTACCCGCAGAAGCAGACCCAGGTGATGAACGAGGGGTGGGCCACCTTCTGGCACTACACCATCCTTAACCACCTCTATGATGAGGGGAAGATCAGCGATCGCTTCATGATAGAGGTGCTGCACAGCCACACCAACGTGGTGTACCAACCCCCCTACAACAGCCGCTACTACTCGGGGATCAACCCCTATGCCCTCGGCTTTGCCATGTTCACCGACCTGCGCCGCATCTGCGAACACCCGACCGAGGAGGACAGATACTGGTTCCCCGATTACGCCGGCACCAACTGGGTCGATACCTTGCACTTCGCCATGCAGAACTTCAAGGACGAGAGCTTCATCAGCCAGTTCCTCAGTCCCAAGGTGATGCGCGACATGAAGCTGTTTGCCATCGATGACGACGATCTGAAGAACTACCTCAAGGTCTCCGCCATCCACAACGAGGAGGGTTACCGTCTGGTACGCAACACCCTGTCTGCCCAATACAACCTGAGCAATCTGGAGCCCAACATTCAGGTCTACAACGTGGCGGTGAAGGGGGATCGCTCCCTCACCCTGCGCTACGTGCCCCACAACCGCATCCCCCTTGGCGAGTCGCGGCACGAGGTGCTCAAGCATCTGCACCAGCTGTGGGGATTCGATGTGGTGCTGGAGCAGGATAACGGCGAGCTCACCGCAGACATCATAGGGCGCTGCCCGGATCGCAAGAGTCTGACCTGATAGGCAGACAAGAAGCATAAAAAAACGCGCCATTCGGCGCGTTTTTTCTGGTGACCTTCATCAGTTATCGCACAGATTGCTCGGCATGTCCTGGCGCAGACGGGTCCACAACTTGCCCGATTCGATACCGTACTGACGCACCGTCATGAACACGGCCTCGTGATTCTTGGTCTCGGCCAAGCCCAGCAGCGTCTTGTAATAGGCATCCGCCGTCTCGCGCGCCTGCTTGTCGGAGAAGTAATAACGTCCGACCCTGCTGTACAACCCCTTGAACCCGTTGAGGATCAAGGCATAGATAGGATTACCTGAAGCAAACGAGAGCTGGTGATGCAGGCGGTAATCGAACTCGGCATAGGCTTCAGCCGAATTGTCGACCTCATCGGCCCCGCGCAGGATCTCGGCGGCTTGCTCCGGGTTGTTGCGAATGGCGCCACGGATGAAGATGGTGCAGATGTTGGTGCGAGCCGACAGCAGTTGGGCCACCAGATCCGGCACCTTGTCCTGATCGAGCCGTGCCAGGGTCTCCAGGATGTTGAGGCCCGAGGTTTCCCAGAAGTTGTTGACCTTGGTCGGTTTGCCATGCTGGATGGTGAGCCAGCCATCGCGGGCAAGGCGCTGCAGCACTTCGCGCAAGGTAGTGCGAGTCACGCCAATCAGCTCGGACAGTTCGCGCTCCGCCGGCAGAATGGACCCTGGAGGAAAGCGATTGTTCCAGATGGACTCGATGATGTATTCCTCGGCAAACCCGGCAGGGCTTTGCGCTTTTATGACCATGTAGTGACTCTGTTGTAGTACGTAAAAAGGCTCACGAATAATAGCAAAGCCGGTCATGCTGGCAAGCAGAAGGTCAGTCCTCTGCTCACATTAACCGGATCTTTTTGTTAATAATATGTATGCGATAACATGACTGGAGCCAACCAAGACCAAATGATGGTGATATCGGCGCCTCGCCACTGGGCAAGCATCGTGGCGTTATTTATAGTTAGCGCTCCCTTGATTAAAATCATGTGCAATCAATTTGATAAAGGTGAATATCCGGATGTTCGGGTCGAGTCGGGCTCGACTGCATAGACGCAGATACCAACAACAAAACAGAGAACCATCATTATGCCAATCAGCCTAGGGCGCGCTTTTGCAAAGAATTTTTTGGGCAATGCTCCACGGTGGTACAAGATTGCCATCGTCATATTCCTGCTGATCAATCCGATCGTCTTCCATGTGGATCCCTTCCTGGCTGGCTGGTTGCTGGTCGTCGAGTTCATCTTCACCCTGGCCATGGCGCTCAAGTGTTACCCGCTGCAACCCGGTGGCCTGCTGGCCATAGAGGCCGTGCTCATCGGCATGACCTCGGCGAACCAGATCAAGCATGAGCTGGTTGCCAACATCGAAGTGCTGTTGTTGCTGGTGTTCATGGTGGCTGGCATCTATTTCATGAAACAGCTGCTGCTCTACGTTTTCACCAAGATGCTGGTCCGCATCCATTCCAAGACGTTGCTCTCCCTCGCCTTCTGCCTGGTCTCGGCCTTCCTGTCGGCCTTCCTCGACGCCCTGACCGTGATCGCCGTGGTGATCAGCGTCGCCACCGGTTTCTACGCCATCTACCACAAGGTGGCCTCGAGCGATGAGTCCGGAAATCTGCATCAGGATGACGAAGGGATCGATGAGCTGTCTCGCCAGCACCTGAACGAGTTCCGCGCCTTTTTGCGCAGCCTGATGATGCACGCCGCCATCGGCACGGCCCTGGGGGGCGTCTGCACCCTGGTCGGCGAACCCCAGAACCTCATCATCGGTGAGCAGGCGGGCTGGCATTTCGGTGAATTTGCCATTCGCATGGCCCCAGTCACCATCCCTGTCTTCTTCTGCGGTCTGCTCACCTGCATCCTGGTGGAGAAATTCCGCTGGTTCGGTTATGGCACCAAGTTGCCAGAGCCCGTGCGCCATATCATGGAAGCCTATGAGCGCGATGAAGATGCCGAGCGCAGCCCGCAAGAGAAGGCCAAGCTGCTGGTCCAGGCGGCTATCGCCATCTGGCTGATCACTGGTCTGGCTCTGCATCTGGCGGCGGTGGGCCTGATCGGCCTGACCGTCATAGTCCTCGCGACGTCCTTCACCGGCGTCACCGAAGAGCATGCGCTCGGCAAGGCTTTCCATGAGGCGCTGCCCTTCACCGCCCTGCTCACCGTGTTCTTCAGCGTGGTAGCGGTGATCATCGATCAACAGCTGTTCAAGCCGGTGATCCAGTGGGTGCTGGCTGCCAAACCCGAGGATCAGCTCGCGCTCTTTTATCTGGCCAACGGCTTGCTCTCCATGGTGAGCGACAACGTCTTCGTCGGTACCGTCTACATCAACGAGGTGAAAACCGCCCTGCTCAATGGCGCCATCAGCCGTGAACATTTCGATCTGTTGGCGGTAGCCATCAACACGGGGACCAACCTGCCGTCAGTGGCCACTCCCAATGGTCAGGCCGCCTTCCTGTTCATGCTGACCTCGGCACTGGCCCCACTGCTGCGCCTCTCCTATGGCCGCATGGTGTGGATGGCTCTGCCCTACACCCTGGTACTGGGTCTGGTGGGTTTCTTTGCGGTGGAGCAACTGCTCGCCCCTGCCACCGAATGGTTCTACCAGGCCGGCTGGCTGACACAGGGCAGCGCCGCCATGCAGACCCTGGCGCCTGCGGCGCACTGATGAAGCGAGGGGTCCTCTGGCCCCTTTCTTTTCAGGCGGGGCTCTGCTCTAATTCAGCCATTATTTTTCTCTGTGAGATCAATCAGATGATCGAGTTTCTTCGCCGAATTGCCAGTCATCGTCTGGCCTGGGGGCTGCTGGCCGTTTCCGCCCTCGCCTTCGAGCTGTGCGCCCTCTTCTTCCAGCATGTGCTGGGTCTGCACCCTTGTGTGATGTGCATCTATGAGCGGATCGCCATCCTCGGGGTGTTCGCTGCCGGCCTGCTCGGCATGGTGGCGCCAGAGAAGTGGTATCTCCGTTGGAGCGCCATGCTGCTGTGGGGCTACAGTGCCTTCTGGGGCCTGAAACTGGCGCTCAAGCATGTGGATTACCAGGTGAACCCCTCCCCCTTCAATGTGTGCGAAGGCTTTGTCGACTTCCCAAGCTGGGCGCCCCTCGATCAGTGGGTGCCCTGGCTCTTTTTCCCGGACGGCGATTGCAGCGAGATCAGCTGGCAGTTCCTGAGTTTCTCCATGCCACATTGGTTGATCGCCATCTTCGCCGCCTACCTGCTGGTGTTCGTCGTGGTCGCCATCAGCAACCTGATCAAGGGCCGCTGCTGCAACTGAAGCTGGTCATTCGATATAGATCGCATACAAAAGGGAGCCATCGGCTCCCTTTTCCATCAGCGGTGTCAGCCACCCAAGCCGCTCCCGTTTCTCCATGCCCCTGACATCTGGCTGGTTGCCATCTTCGCCGCCTACCTGCTGGTGTTCGTCGTGGTCGCCATCGGCAACCTGGTCAAGGGCCGCTGCTGCAACTGACACTGACGATGCCATATAAGACGCATCAAAAAGGGAGCCATCGGCTCCTTTTTCATCTGATGCCCGATCAGCTGCGCCCAGTCCTTGCCCAACCCCTGCTCCCGCGCCTCCATGCTCTCTTCATCGGGTTGGTGACCAGCGTCGCCGCCTGCTGATGTTTGTAGTAGTCGCGGTTTAAGTACCGTTGTCGCAGCCAAACCAGCGATGCCGGGTTCAGACAGAGACAAACTCGGATAACGAAAAGGGGAGCCATCATGGCTCCCCTTTCTTGTGAAAGCAGACTCTGCAGCACGCGACCTTCTTTAACACACCTTCATCCTGCCTTGGCAGTGCTCATCCTGGCCTTCACCATGCCAACGACCATGGGCAGCAGAGAGATGGCAATGATGCCGAAGATGAGCAGAGTGAAGTTGTGACGCACCACCGGCAGGTTGCCGAAGAAGTGGCCCGCATAGACGAACGACAACACCCAGAGCAAGCCGCCAATCAGGTTGAACGCCAGGAAGCGCGGGTAGGTCATGGCCCCCATGCCGGCCACGAAAGGGGCAAAGGTGCGCACTATGGGCAGGAAACGGGTGATGATGATGGTCTTGCCGCCATGCTTGGCATAGAAGGCGTGGGTCTTGACCAGATAGTCGCGACGGAAAATCTTCGAATCGGGATTGCGGAACAGTTGATCCCCGAAGAAGTGGCCTATGGTGTAGTTCACCACGTTGCCGAGCACGGCGGCAATGATCAGCACCCCCGCCAGGGTATGTACGTCCAGCACGCTGCCCACGGTGAGAGCGCCAGCGGCAAACAGCAGGGAGTCGCCGGGCAGGAAGGGGGTCACCACCAGGCCGGTCTCACAGAAGATGATGAGGAACAGGATGGCGTAAACCCAGACACCATAGTGCTCGAACAGCTCTTTCAGGTGCACGTCAACGTGCAGAATAAAGTCGATTGCAAACAGGATCAGATCCATTTTCTCATACCCATGAAGTGAACGGCGTGGAGTCTACGCCAATGCCTTGCAACCGACAATCTGCGGTATCGCTTCGCCCTTCATTCCAGGGTATCCAGCCCCTGCCTGACCGTTGCAGGCAGGCAGGACTCCCACCCCCAGAGCAGCAACAGCAGCAGGCTGACGTCGTCGAGCCAGCCCACGAAGGGCACCAGATCCGGAATGAGATCCACCGGGCTGATGCCATAGAGGAGGATGAGGATCACCAGCCCCTTGGCCCACCAGGGGGTGTCCGGATGGCGAAAACCGGCATAGAGGCGGCGCAGGCGCCGCCAGATCAACCAACGCTTGCCACTCATGACTCGATCAACTCGCCGCGCAACCGCTGGATCTGATCCCGCATGGCCGCGGCCTGTTCGAACTCCAGATCCCGGGCATGCTGGAACATCTGCTCTTCCATCCGCTTGATCTCTTTGGCGATCTCGCTGGCGGAGCGGGCATGGTACTCCCCTTGCGGCTCGGCCGCCTTGCGACTGCCTCTGCCGGGTTTGCCAGCGGTGCGGCTGCCCCCCATGTCCATCATGTCCCCCACCGACTTGTTGAGGCCCATAGGCGTGATGCCGTGTTCAAGGTTGTGGGCATGCTGCAGGGCACGGCGCCGCTCGGTCTCCTCGATGGCCACCTTCATGGAGTTGGTGATGGTATCGCCGTAGAGGATCACCTTGCCGTTGAGGTTGCGGGCGGCGCGGCCAATGGTCTGGATGAGGGAACGGGTGGAGCGCAGGAAGCCCTCCTTGTCCGCATCCAGAATGGCCACCAGGGAGACCTCCGGCATGTCGAGCCCTTCTCGCAGCAGGTTGATGCCCACCAGCACGTCGAATTTGCCGAGGCGCAGATCACGGATGATCTCCACCCGCTCCACTGTGTCGATGTCCGAATGCAGGTAACGCACCCGCACGTCGTGGTCCGCCAGGTATTCGGTCAAGTCTTCCGCCATCCGCTTGGTGAGGGTGGTGACCAGCACCCGCTCCTCCACCGCCACCCGCAGCCGGATCTCGGAGAGCAGATCGTCCACCTGGGTGGTAACGGGCCGCACCTCGATTTCGGGATCCAGCAGGCCGGTGGGACGCACCACCTGCTGCACCACGTCGCCGCCGGACTTCTCCAGCTCGTAAGGGCCGGGGGTCGCCGAGACGAACACCGTCTGGGGCATCAGGGCCTCGAACTCGTCAAACTTCAATGGTCTGTTGTCCAGCGCCGAGGGGAGCCGGAAGCCGTACTCCACCAGGGTCTCCTTGCGGGATCTGTCCCCTTTGAACATGGCGCCTATCTGCGGCACCGTCACGTGGGACTCGTCGATGATGAGCAGGCCATCCCCCGGCAGGTAGTCAAACAGGGTGGGCGGCGGCTCACCGGGGGCACGCCCCGACAGATAGCGGCTGTAGTTCTCGATACCGGAGCAGTACCCCAGCTCCTGCATCATCTCGATGTCGAACTGGGTGCGCTGGCTGATGCGCTGTTCCTCCACCAGCTTGTTGAGGGAGAGCAACTGCTCGCGGCGTCCCTTGAGCTCTTCCTTGATGTGATCGATGGCACCCAGAATGGTCTCGCGCGGCGTGGCGTAGTGGGTCTTGGGGTAGATGGTGTAGCGCACCACGGTCTGCTCGATGGCACCGGTCAGGGGATCGAACTGGGAGAGCCGCTCCACCTCCTCGTCAAACAGCTCCACCCGCAGTGCCAGCTTGTCCGACTCCGCCGGATAGATGTCGATCACCTCCCCCCGCACCCGGAAGGTGCCGCGCTGGAAGGCCATGTCGTTGCGGGTGTATTGCAGCTCGGCGAGGCGGCGCAGTATGTCCCGCTGGTTGATCACATCCCCGACCTTGAGATGCAGCATCATGCTGAGGTAGGCCTGGGGGTCCCCCAGACCATAGATGGCAGATACCGAGGCGACGATCACCACGTCGCGCCGCTCCAGCAGCGCCTTGGTGGCTGACAACCGCATCTGCTCGATGTGATCGTTGATGGAGGCATCCTTCTCGATGAAGGTGTCGGTGGTCGGCACATAGGCTTCCGGCTGGTAGTAGTCGTAATAGGAGACGAAGTACTCCACCGAGTTCTCGGGGAAGAACTCCTTCATCTCCCCATAGAGCTGGGCGGCCAGGGTCTTGTTGGGAGCCAGTATCATGGTCGGGCGATTCAGGGTGGCGATGACGTTGGCCATGGTGAAGGTCTTGCCCGACCCGGTCACCCCGAGCAGCGTCTGGTGAGCGAGGCCGGACTCGATGCCATCGAGCAGGCGGGCGATGGCCGCAGGCTGATCCCCCGCGGGTTGAAACTGGCTGGCCAGCTTGAAAGGCTTATTCATGACGACTCCCGACAAAAAACGGCAAGAGAGCAGTGTACCCCGAGTTGGCAGGCCTGGGTATCCGCTCTCCTGCCCTGACGGCTATTGACCCCGAAATGCGACCTCTGTATGATGCTCCTCCTTGCCAGATGTTCCCCCGTAGTTCAGTCGGTAGAACGGCGGACTGTTAATCCGTATGTCACTGGTTCGAGTCCAGTCGGGGGAGCCAATTCCTCACCATCTCGGTGCAAGTTATCCACTTTAGTGCTTTCCTCTGCCAATTTTAATGCACAAGCCGTCCCTCGCGGCGCACTCCCCCTTTGATCCCCGGTTCCTGACCAGCAGCGTTTTGTTCTGCTGCGTATAACTATTTGATTTTTATAGAAACATTTTTTTGCCGGTATTTTTTGAACAGCGCTTGCACCCCAGTATTGGTGCGGCTTGCAGGCTGATCACCAAGTTTCATGAACAGGGTTATCCACAGTTTCTGTGGGTAAGTGTGCCAAACCCAATGCAGGCCTAGGTTGGCAGCGATTGTCTCCGCTTTGGCAAGGTAAAACTCCTCACCCCCCATTTTCTCCTGTTTTTGCCCTCCCCCCTAAATGGGTCGGGCGGGGGCGAGACATCCTCTTTCTCCCGCTTTTTTTTCGCCATGCCACGTGCCATGGGTCAGCCTCAACCGAACAGAAAAAAGGGTTCTTTTGCATCCCTCTAACCACCCCAGTCAAAAATGCTGAAAATCATGCTCAATTGCCTCCTGCACAGCAGGTAATAAATTGTCCACAGGGCTGTCACGCCCTCCCCCGCCGACAGCAGAAATCACTCATTGACAGCGGGATCAGCAGCGCAAAATAGAGGTATTTTCCCCAAGTCGCCCGCGCATCGCTCCCCGCCCCGGAGAGACCAGCACTTAACTGGCTGTTAATCCGCTTTCGCGCTTCTTTCTTGGTGAGGGATCCGGCACAATATCGGCCCCACTTTTTTCCTCGGTTTTTCCGGGCATGACCATAGATTTCGTGACACTGCTACATCAAAGCGACTCCCTGCTGCTGTTCGTGGTGCTGGCCTTCGGCCTGCTGCTGGGCAAGGTGCGCATCGGCAACTTCCAGATTGGCAACACCATAGGGGTGCTGTTCACCGCCCTGCTGTTTGGCCAGATGGGGTTCCAGTTCTCCACCTCCACCGAGAACGTCGGCTTCATGCTGTTCATTTTCTGTGTGGGGATCGAGGCGGGCCCTCACTTCTTCAGCGTCTTCCTGCGCGACGGCATCCACTACATCACCCTGACCCTGGTGATCCTGCTGACCGCCTTGCTGCTGACAGTGGGACTGGCCAAGTTCTTCAACCTGGGACCCGGCATGGCGGCGGGGATACTGGCGGGATCGCTGACCTCGACCCCGGCACTGGTGGGGGCCCAGGATGCCCTGCGCAGCGGCCTGCTCAACCTGCCCCACGGCACCGACATGCAACCCGTGCTCGACAACATGGGGATAGGCTACGCCCTGACCTACCTGGTGGGCCTGGTGGGGTTGATGCTGGTGGTGCGCTATCTCCCCTCAATGGCGCGGCTCGATCTCAATACAGAGGCGCAAAAGATAGCCCGCGAGCGGGGGCTCTCCGACAGCGAGAGCCGCAAGACCTATCTGCCCATCATTCGCGCCTATCGCGTCGGCCCGGAACTCGCCGCCTGGATCGGCGGTCGCACCCTGCGCGAAACCGGCATCTACCCCCACACCGGTTGTTACGTGGAGCGGATCCGCCGCAACGGCATTCTGGCGAGCCCGGACGGCGACGCCGTCATCCAGGAGGGGGACGAGATCGCCCTGGTCGGCTATCCGGAGAGCCACGAGAAGCTCGACGTCAACTACCGCAACGGCAAGGAGGTGTTTGACCGCAACCTGCTGGATCTGCAGATCGTCACCGAAGAGATAGTGGTGAAGAACGACGCAGTGGTGGGCCGCCATCTGGTGGAGCTCAACCTGACCGAGAAGGGCTGCTTCCTCAACCGAGTGGTGCGCTCCCAGATCGAGATGCCGTTCGATCGCAACATCATGCTGCAAAAAGGCGACGTGCTGCAGATCAGCGGCGAGAAGCAGAGAGTCAAGCTGCTGGCCAACAAGATCGGCTTCATCAGCATCCACAGTCAGACCACAGATTTGGTGGCCTTCACCACCTTCTTCGTGCTGGGTCTGCTCATCGGCTCCGTCTCCCTGGTGTTCGGCCAGATAGAGTTCGGCCTCGGCAACGCCGTCGGCCTCTTGCTGGCAGGGATACTGATGGGTTACCTGAGGGCCAACCACCCCACCGTCGGCTATGTGCCGCCGGGCGCGCTGCGCCTGGCCAAGGATCTCGGCCTCGCCGTCTTCATGGTGAGCACGGGCCTCAAAGCCGGTGGCGGCATCCTCGACCACCTGAGCGAGGTGGGGATGGTGGTGCTCTTCTCCGGCATGCTGGTGACCACCTTGCCGGTGCTGGTGGGCTATCTGTTCGGGGTCTGGGTACTGAAGATGAACCCGGCCCTGCTGCTCGGGGCCATCACGGGTGCCCGTACCTGCGCCCCGGCGATGGATGTGGTCAACGAGGCCGCCAACAGCTCGATTCCGGCGCTCGGCTACGCCGGCACCTATGCGGTGGCCAACGTGATGCTGACTCTGGCAGGCTCCTTCATCATCGGCTTCTGGTTCTAGCCACTCATAATACCGATGCAATCCGCACAGAGGGAGCCCGAGGGCTCCCTCTTCCATTACAGGGCTGACCGTCCTTTCACCCTCAAATGACACGTGCCTCTGGATAGTAACAATCGTGCTATCGGCTGGCCCCGTTGAAACTCAAAGAGCTAAAGCGTCCCTTGCGCCCCACTTACACTCAGTAAAACGAGTGAGGTGAACATCATGAAACGCTTATGGATTGTCATGGTCTGGGTGCTTTGTTCTCTGGCACCGGTCTGGAGCGCCGAGCCAGAGAAAAAGGCCGCCGTCGAGGAAGAAGAGGAGCGCAGCGCCCTGGCTTTTGACAGCGCGGAGCTCGCCAAACCCATGCTGGGGGATTTCGACGCCATGCTGGAGAGGCGCACCATTCGGGTGCTGACCACCTACAACAAGACCGGTTACTTCATCCACAAGGGGGTGCAGCGGGGCGTCACCTATGATGCCTTCATCCAGGTGGAGAAACGCCTCAACGAGTCGTTGCGCAAGGACAAGGCCATCAAGCGCCACCTCAAGGTTCATATCGTCTTCATTCCCGTGGCCCGTGAAGCCCTGCTGGCCTCCCTCATCGAAGGCAAGGGCGATATCGCCGCTGCCAACCTCACCATCACGGACAAGCGCAAGCAACAGGGGGTGGAGTTCACCGATCCTTTGCTTGAAAACGTACGCGAACTGCTGATCTCCGGCCCCCACTCTCCCAAGGTGGAGAGCGCCGCCGATCTGGGGGGCAAAACCATCTTCGTACGACCCTCTTCCAGCTATTTCGAGAGCCTGATGGCCTATAACCAGGCTCGCAAGGAGGCGGGAGAGCCCCTCATCGACATCCAGCCTGCCTCCGAGGTGCTGGAAGATGAAGATCTGGTAGAGATGGTCAATGCCGGTCTGCTGCCCTTCATCGTCATGGATGAACACAAGGCCCGCTTCTGGCAGAAGATCTTCCCCAAGATAACCATCCATGAGACCCCGGTGTTCCGGGAAGGGGGCGTCATCGCCTGGGCAGTGCGCAAGGAGAGTCCCAAGCTGCTCGCCATGCTCAATCAGCAGATCAAGGCGATACGGGGCAAGGCAACGGGGGAAGAGATCCTGGCCCGCTATCTCAAGCAGAACAAGTTCGTCAAGAGCGCTGCCGCCGCCGCCGAACGCAAGAAGTTCCTGCAGGTAGTGGAGCTGTTTCGCGAGTATGGCGACCGCTATGACGTGGACTGGCTGTTGATGGCGGCTCAGGGTTATCAGGAGTCGGCCCTGAACCAGAAGGCGCGCAGTCATGTCGGCGCCATCGGCATCATGCAGATCATGCCCGCCACCGGCAAGGGGCTGAAGGTGGGCGACATTCGCCAACTCGAGCCCAACATCCACGGGGGCGCCAAATACATGCGCTGGATGATCGATCACTATTATGCCGACGAACCCATGACCGCCCTCGACAAGGCCCTCTTCTCCTTCGCGTCCTACAACGCCGGCCCCGCCCGGGTCGCCAGGCTGAGAGCCGAGACCAAGAAACGGGGCATGGATCCCAACGTCTGGTTCCACAATGTCGAATACGTGGCGGCGGAGAAAATTGGCCCCGAGACAGTCACCTATGTGGGCAATATCTACAAGTACTACATCGCCTACAAGCTGGTGATGGAACAGATGCAACTGAGACAGAAGGCCAGCGAGGCCCTCCAGCAGCAAGAGAAGGTCTCGGCGGCAAAGAAATCATAAGCGACTCAAGCCAGAACCAACCACGGGCGGGGCCCCTCTCTTCACCAGAGGCGAGCCCCGTTTCTAGTTCAGCACCCCTCCCTCTTGGCGGCGGGTTCCCTCTTTCCCCATGACCGCAATGAACAGAATGGGCACAACAGCCTTAATAGCCATTACGGCCAGATTGTTTTCCAACCACACACCATTCATTAACCTCTTTGCAACAATCACAAGGAGAACATCATGTTGCAAGGAACCTTCAAGCACACTCTGCTCTGCTGCCTGCTGGGCGCCAGCCTCGGCGTCCAGGCCAAGATAGACGAAGTCCACTTCCTGATCCCGGGTGGCGCCGGCGGCGGCTGGGACAACACGGCCCGTGGCACCGGTGAGGCACTGACCAAGTCCGGCCTCATCACCACCGCCTCCTACCAGAACATCTCGGCCGGTGGCGGTGCCAAGGCCATCGCCCATCTGATCGAAACCTCGGCCCAGTCCGACGAGACCCTGATGGTCAACTCCACCCCCATCATCGTCAAATCCCTCTCCAAGGAACTGCCGCAATCCTTCCGGGATCTCACCCCGGTGGCCGCCATGACCTTCAAGAATGCGGGGGCCGATGCTGGCAAGCTACGCTACGTGGCCTATGACGCCGGCGGCAGCGCCATGGCGGCGGTACTGGCGGGGGAAACCCAGGTGCTCTCCACCGGCTTTGGCGAGGCGATGGAGGCGGTCAAGTCCGGTCAGATGCGGATCCTCGGCGTCACCGCCCCCGAGCGCATGCCGGATGCCAGCCAGGTACCCACCTTCTCCGAGCAGGGCAACCCCACCGTGTTTGCCAACTGGCGCGGCTACTTCGCCTCCCCCGGCATCAGCCCGGAGAAATCCGCCGAGTTCGCCGCCCTGCTCAAGCAGATGTACGACAAACCGGAGTGGGAAGCGGTGCGGGCGCGCAATAGCTGGATCAACCAGTATCAATCCGGCCCCGAGTTCACGGCTTTTCTCAACAGCCAGGAGCAACAAATTGGCGGCCTGATGCGCGAGCTCGGCTTCATCAAGTAACCCTCAGCCTGTGGCGGGTTCGGCCCGCTCATCGGAGTCATCATGCGACTGACCAAGGAACGGTTCGGGGGGCTGCTGTTTTTGCTGCTCTCCCTCGCCTACGGCTATCACGCCACCCAGATCCCTGGCTACCCGGGGGACGAATATGAACCCTTTACCGCCAGCACCCTGCCCTATGCCCTGGCCGGAGCCGGGGTCCTGCTCTCCCTGTTGCTGATCTGCTCACCGGGGGGAGAACCACTGGGCAAGGAGTCCGGCAACTGGCGGCTGGTATTCGCCCTGTTGGGGCTGATGCTGGTCTACGGCCTCGCCCTCGGCTGGCTCGGCTTCCTCGTCGCCACCATCTTGTTCCTCATCGGCGGCATCCTGCTGATGGGCGAACAGAGCCTCGCCTTTGCCTGCAAGGTGAGCATCCCTTTAACCCTCATTTTCTGGGCCCTGCTCACCAAGGGGCTCAATGTCTACCTCGAGCCGGGTCGGCTGTTCACCCAGTTGCTGGGATAAGGAGAACCCATGTTAGACGGAATCCTGCAAGGGCTCGGCACCGCCATGATGCCCATCAACCTCTTCATGGTGGTGGTCGGCTGCTTCGTCGGCACCTTCATCGGCATGCTGCCAGGGCTGGGGCCGGTCACCGCCATCGCCCTGATGATCCCCATCACCTACGGGCTGGATCCGGCCTCCGGCATCATCCTGATGGCCGGGGTCTATTACGGCTCCATGTTCGGCGGCTCCACCGCCTCCATCCTGATCAACACCCCGGGCTGCTCCGCCAGCATGATCACCGCCATCGACGGCTATCCGCTGGCCTGCAAGGGGTATGCAGGCAAGGCACTGGCCATCGCCGCCTACGCCTCCTTCGTCGGTGGCACCCTGTCGGCCATCTTCCTGATGGTGGCGGCGCCGCTGCTCGCCAAAGTCTCCCTCGCCTTCCAGTCGGCGGACTACTTCGCCCTCATGGTGCTCGGGCTCTCCGCAGTGGCGGCCTTCGCCGGCAAGGGGCAGGTGCTCAAGGCACTGATCATGGCGCTGTTTGGCATCATGATCTCCACCGTCGGTATCGACCGCAGCGTCGGGGTAGACAGATTCACCTTCGGCCTGCCGGACTTGCGCGATGGCTTCTCCTTCCTGCTGCTGGCCATGGCCACCTTCGCCCTCGCGGAGATCCTGATGACGGTGCTGCGCCCGGGCAAGGACACCAGCAAGGAGGAGGCGAGCAAGATGCAGCAGCTCGGCTCCCTCAAGCTGAGCCGGGACGAGGTCAAAGAGATAGCGCCCCCCATCGCCCGCTCCTCGGTGCTGGGGTTCCTCATCGGCGTGCTGCCAGGGGCTGGCGCCACCATCGCCTCCTTCATGGCCTATGGGGCCGAGCGCAACTTCGCCCGCAAGGGCAAGCGGGACGAGTTTGGCAAGGGCAGCCTGACCGGCATAGCCGCGCCGGAAGCGGCCAACAACGCCGCCTCCAGCGGGGCCTTCGTGCCGTTGCTGACCCTGGGGATCCCGGGCTCAGGCACCACGGCCCTGATGCTGGGGGCCCTCATCGCCTACGGCATCCAGCCTGGTCCGCGCCTCTTCATGGAGCACCCGGATGTGTTCTGGTCGGTGATCATCTCCATGTATCTGGGCAACGTGGTGCTCTTGATCCTCAACCTGCCGCTCATTCCCTACCTGGCCAAGGTACTGCAGGTGCCACGCCCCGTGCTAATCCCCATGGTGCTGCTGTTTTCGCTCATCGGGGTCTATCTGGTCTCCTTCAACACCATGGACATCTATGTGATGGTGCTGGTGGCCCTGGTGGCCATAGGGCTGCGCCTGCTGGACTTCCCCATGGCCCCCATGCTGCTCGGCTTCATCCTGGGGGGCATGCTGGAGGACAACCTGCGCCGGGCCCTGGTGATCAACGACGGCTCCCTGAGCTTCCTGTGGGAGCGCCCCATCACCCTAGGCTTCACCCTGGTCACCCTGGTGATGCTGTTGCTGCCGCTCTGGCAGTGGTGGCAGGCCCGTCGCACGCCGGTGGCGACCCTGCAATCCGACCCGACCTGATCCGAGACATTACAAAAAGAGCGCCAAAAGGCGCTCTTTTTTTGGGTTGGAACCGGCCACTCATCGCTGGCGGTAGCGCCGCTCCGGCCGCCCGACGGTGCCGTATTCGAGCTCGGGGCTCGCAAGCTGCTGGCCCACCAGAAACTCCAGGTAGCGGCGCGCCGTGGTGCGACTCACCCCGACTCGGCTGCCTATCTCCTCGGCGCTGGCCCCCTGCAGGTTCAGGGCCGCCAGCACCCTTTGCAGGGTGAGGGCGTCTATTCCCTTGGGCAGGCCGCCCGCCGCCACCTGTTGCAGCGGGGTGCCAAAGAGCGCATCCACCGCCTGCTGATCGATGTCCGCCAGCGCCGCCAGGGCGGCGCGGCTCTGGCAGTATTTGTCGAGGGTGTCGCGCAGTCGCTCGAACACCACGGGTTTGAGGATGAAATCCACCACCCCGAGGCGCATCGCCTCCTGCAGGGCTGCGGCCTCACGGGCGGCGGTGAGCAGGATGACGTCGAGATGGGCCCCGCACTGGCGCAGCTCCCGCAGCAGGGAGAAACCCTCCCCGTCCGGCAGCCACACGTCCAGCAGCACCAGATCCGGCTTGAGGATGGCTATCTGCTCTCTCGCATCGAACAGGGTGAGCGCCACCCCCAGCACCTCGAACCCCGCCAGCCGCTGCACGAAGCGCCGGTGGATCTCGGCAATGGCCGGATCATCCTCGACGATCAGGATCTTGATCACTCACACCTCCTTGGGAATGTAACAGACGACGCAACTCCCCTGCGCCGTGGCTTCGATGGTGATGGTCCCCTGCAGGGCATCCAGGGTCTTGCGCACCAGGGCGAGGCCTATGCCGTGGCCGGGTTCGGCCTTGCTGCTCACCCCGCGCTCGAACAAGGTGTCCGCCAAAGCGGGATCCACCCCACCGGCCCCGTCCTCCACCTCCAGGATGAGATCCTGGCCGAGATCGCTCAAAGAGACCCGGATCGGCTGATAGGGGGCGCCATGGCGGCGGGTCGCCTCGAAGGCGTTGTCGATGAGGTTGCCAAGCAGGGTCACCAGCTGGGAGCCGCTGACCCGGGCGGGGATGTCGTGCAGGCGGGAATTCGGGTCCACCTCCAGCACCAGTCCTAGCTCGTTGGCCCTGTGGTACTTGCCAAGCAGCAGGCCCGCCACCTTGGGCTTGGCGATGGCTCCCATCAAAAAGCTCAGCAGGGTCTGCTCGGTGGCCGCCTCCCGGCCGATGAAGGCGAGCGCCTCCCGGGTGGCCCCCAGCTCGATGAGACCGGCGATGGTGCCAAGCTGGTTGTTGTGTTCGTGGGTCTGCACCCGCAGCAGATCGCTGTAGGCCTGCACCTGGGAGAGCTGGGCACTGAGCTCGGCCAGCTCGTCCTTGCGCCGAAAGCTCGACACGGCGCCGATCAGCTTGCCCTCGCGCACCAGCGGCAACCGGTTGACGATGAGAGACTGGCCGTTGAGCACTATCTCCTCGTCAAACTGGGGGCTCTGCTCTTGCAAGATGGAGAGCATGCGGCTGCCCGGCAGCAGTTGACCGACGGGCTGGCCGATGGCGGCCTGCGCGGCCCGCTCATCGAGGCGCAGCAGCCGGATGCCGTTGGGATTGAGGGAGGTGAGCCTGCCCTGCTCGTCTATGGTGAGTATCCCCTCGCGCACGGTGCGCAGGGTGCAGTCGAGCTCCGCATAGAGGCGCCCTATCTGTTCGGGCTCAAACCCCAGCAGGGCCCGCTTGTAGCGCTTGGCCAACCAGGCTGCGGCGGCGCTGTTGAGCAGCACGATGAGCAGGGTCATGGCGAGACCGAAGCGCAGGAAGCCCTGCAGGTCAGCCTCTATGTCCCGCACCAGATAACCGACCGAGACCACACCGATGACCCTGCCCATCTCATCCCGGATGGGCCCCTTGCCGCGCACCGAGACCCCGAGGGAGCCCTGGGCGCGAGAGATGTAGAACTCCCCTTGCAGAGCGCGCCCGGGATCATCCCCCATCATGGGTTTGCCTATCCTGTCCGCATTGGGGTGCACCAGGCGGCGCGCCTCGCCATCGCCGATGACGATATAGCTGGCACCGACCTCGCCCCGCATCCGCTCCACCAGCACGTTGAGCCGCGCGGTATCGGCCCGCTTCACCCCGGCGATGACGCCGGGCTCTCGGGCCACCAGCCGGGCCACGTCGAGGGCCTGATCCCCCACCTCCCGGTAGCGCTGCTCGGAGACGTAGTAGTAGCTGGCCCCGCTCAGCAGCACCAGTTGCAGCAGGCTGACCAGGCAGAGCATGAGCAGGATGCGTCCTTGCAACCCCAGCTTCATGCCTCCCTGTCACCTCGCAACAGGTCGAGCAGCAGGCTGCCGTCCCGCAGGGCCTTGTGCACCTGCACCGAGGTGGGCTTGGTGGGATCTTCGTAAAAATGGGTGGACTCGATCTGCAGGCGTACCAGATATTCCGCCGGCAACTGGCTCGCCAGGGACTGGTGCAGCATGGGGAACAGCAGCCGATCGGCCCGGGTGATCTCCCCCCCCAGCAGCAGCTTGCCCGGGTTGAGCAGGCAGATGAGGTTGGCAAGCACCCGGGAGAGCCGGCCCGCCGCCTGATGCAGTATGTCCTGGCACAGGCTGTTGCCCGCCAGCGCCAGCTCGCACAGCTCGCGGATGTTGACGCTCGCTGGCAGATCGTGCTCCTGCATCCGCTCGCGCAGGTCCCGGTACTGGGCCTCCAGCGCCTGGTTGGTCACCAGGGTGCAGGCGCAACCGAAGCCACCGCAGTAACAGCGCTGGCCATAGGGTTCCAGCTGCAGGTGGCTGAGATCCCCGAGCAGGGCCGACTCGCTCTCGATGAGCTGGCCGTTGACCACCATGCCCACACCAATGTCGTTGTGGACAAACACCAGCACCGCATCGGCGCAGTTCCTGGCGGCGCCCCACTCCCGCTCGGCCTGGATCCAGGTGCGCACATCACCGCTCACCAGCACGGGCACCGCGAAGGCCTGCTGCAGCGTGGGCCCGAGCGGCCAGTTGCGCAGATCATAGAAGGGGAAGTGCTTGACCATGCCGGAGTGGCGCTCCACCTGCCCGGGCAGACAGAGGGCGATACAGGCCAGCCGCAGAGCCTTCTTTGGCAAAAACACCTCGATGGCCCGCACCAGGCTGGCCAGCAGGTCGCCGCGCTCGGTCTCGCTGAACAGATGGCGATGACGCGCCAGGGAGTGACCCGCGAGATCGAACAGGGCCATGTCTACATAGCCGCGGCCAAGACGCATGGAGAGAAACTGGAAGCGGCGCTCGTTGATGCGCAGCAAGGTCTGACGACGGCCACGGCCCACCGAGCTCTCACCACAGGTAACCACCAGACCGCCATCGAGCAGTTCGCGGGTGATCTTGGTGATGCTGGCTGGTGAGAGGCCGGTCAAACGGGACAGATCGGTACGGGACAGTTCCTTGTGCTCTTCCAGGCTGGCGTAGACCAGGCCGTAGTTGAGCTGACGGATCAAATCGATACTGCCTTTCACGATCTCATTCATAGGGTTGGGGCTAACGAAAGGAACGAATGGCGCGATTTTCCCACATTCTGCGCCGATCCCCAAATTTGCCGTCTGGAAATGACGTCCAGACGGCAAAAATGTGACTAGTAACGGAAGCGGGAGACGAGTTGGCGCAATTTGTCACCCGTGCCGGCCAGGGCCCGGGTGGTGGTGTTGGACTCCCCGGCGGCCTCGGTCAGCTCGCTGACGATCTGCTGTATGGCCACCAGGTTCTTGTTGATCTCCTCGGAGACCGCGTGCTGCTCCTCGGCGGCGGTCGCTATCTGGATGTTCATGTCGTTGATGGTGCTGACCGCCGTCACCATGCTGTCGAGGGAGCTGGCGATGTGACTCGCCTCCTGCACCGTCTCCTGGCTGCGCGATTCGCTCGCCTGCATCACCTCCACCGCCTGACGCACGCCACCCTGCAGCCGTTGCAGCATCTCATTGATCTCCTTGGTGCTCTGCTGGGTGCGACCGGCCAGCGAGCGGACCTCGTCCGCCACCACCGCAAAGCCGCGTCCCTGCTCGCCAGCCCGGGCCGCCTCGATGGCGGCATTGAGCGCCAGCAGGTTAGTCTGATCGGCGATACCGCGGATCACCTCCACCACGGACCCTATCTTGCCGGTCTCCTGGGCCAGCTGCTCGATGACACCGGAGGCGGTGTGCACCTCCTCCACCAGGCGGTTGATGCTGCCGATGGCGCTGCCCACCACCTCGCGGGCGGCATCGGATTCCCGCGCCGCGTCGCTGGTGGCCGTAGCCGCGTTGGAGGCGCTGGCCGCCACCTCCTGGGCGGTGGAGCTCATCTCGGTCACGGCGGTGACCACCTGATCCGTCTCCCGGCCATGGCCCTGCATCTGCCGGTCGGCGTGCTCGCTTAAGCTGTGCAGCCTGTCCACGGCCCCCAGCAGCTGATGGCTGGTCTCCCCGACCTGGCTCACCACCGACTGGATCCGCTCCACGAAGCGGTTGAAGGCGCTGGCCAGCTGGCCCACCTCGTCCTCGCTCTGCACCTTGAGGCGCCGGGTCAGGTCCCCCTCCCCGTCGGCGATGTCATTGAGGGCTGCGACCGCATCCGCCAGCGGCCGGGTGACCCGGTTGCCGAGCACCACTGTCACCGCCAGGGTCACCCCCAGGATCACCAGAATGAGCAGTACGCTGCTCTGCAAGGAGCCGTGCATGTTCTCCTCGCGCTCGCTGCGCAGGACCGCCAGCTCGGTGTCGATGTCATCGATGTAGAAGCCGGTCCCCACCACCCACTGGTACTTGTCGAGCACCAGGTTGAAGGAGAGCTTGGGCGCATCCCGCCCGATGGAGGGCTTGTTGGTCCAGTACTCCGAGTAGCCATCCCCCTCGCGGGCCGCCTTGACGATCTCCTGAATGAGTAAGGTGCCCTTGGTATCCTTGTCCTGCCAGCGGTTCTTGCCCTCCACCTCGGGGCGAGTGGGCAGCAGCAGGGTATTGCCCTGGAAGTCGTAGACGAAGAAGTAACCGTCACTGCCATAACGCAAGGGGCGCAGCAGCTCCTTCACCCGGGCACGCGCCTCCGGGCTGTCCGGCGCAGCATACTCTTTCTCGATGGCGGTCTTGGCGAGCATCAGGTAGCTGCTGAGCAGGGCCTTGCGCTCCTTGACCGCCTTGTCCCTCGCCACCACCAGCTCGGACTCCAGATCGCTCCTGGCCACCAGGTAGTTGCTGAGGTTGACCACCAGGGCCATCAGCAGCACGGGGATAGCCCCCAGTAACAGGATCTTCTGCTTTAGTGTCATTGTGTAATCCTTTCTGCTGTTTATTCTTGATGTTCCGTTCCTGCTGCATCGGCATGGGATGCTGGCCGAGGGGGGGCCGCTTTCGCTACAATCTCGCCACCTTCTATTATCGACCCGATGAACTGACCCATGAGCCAATGTCCTTGCGGTTCCTCTCTTTCCCTCGCCCAATGCTGCGGCGCGCTTCACGCCGGCCAGGCCGCCACTACCACTGAGCAGCTGATGCGCTCCCGCTACAGCGCCTTCGTGCTGGGCTTGGGAGAGTACCTGGTCCACAGCTGGCACCCGGACTATCTGGGCCCTCTGACCGCAGAGGCGCTCTCCCAGACCGATACCAACTGGGACGGTCTCGAGATCATCGCCGCCCAGGGTGGCCCTACGGATGAAGCTGGCATGGTGGAATTCAAGGCCTGGTTTGTGGAGGGGGATGAGCGCCACTGCCTGCATGAGCGCTCCCGCTTCGTG
Source organism: Aeromonas media (assembly GCF_020423125.1). Taxonomy (NCBI): domain Bacteria; kingdom Pseudomonadati; phylum Pseudomonadota; class Gammaproteobacteria; order Aeromonadales; family Aeromonadaceae; genus Aeromonas; species Aeromonas media. The sequence continues at coordinate 1,965,536 of NZ_CP075564.1, read as the reverse complement.
CGCCACCAGGGGCGCTGGGTCTACACCGACGGCGAGCAGGATCCGGCGCCGCTGCGGGTCGGTCGCAACGACCCCTGTCCCTGTGGCAGCGGCAAGAAGTTCAAGAAGTGCTGCGGCTGAGCGCCGTAACTCGTGTCGACAGAGGGGGCCCGGTGGCCCCCTCTACTGTTGCTGGAGTGTGACAACAATCACGATTTGCTCATTAACGCCCTCTTTGATGAGCGTTTGCGAACATTAACTTGGCCCATATCAAACATTTTCCGCCAGACAGGCGCCACACTGGCCTCATCTGGAAGAGATGAGACGGGCAAGAATGAAAAGAATCACCACAGAAGTCGTCATCATAGGGGGTGGCGCCACCGGGGCCGGCATCATGCGCGACTGCGCGCTGCGCGGCATCGACTGCATCCTGCTGGAGCGGGACGACATCGCCGCAGGCACCACGGGGCGCAACCACGGCCTGCTGCACTCGGGGGCCCGCTACGCGGTGACGGATCCGGAGTCCGCCCGCGAATGCATTCAGGAGAACCGCATCCTCAAGCGGATCGCCAGCCACTGCGTGGAGGCGACCGGCGGCCTCTTCGTCACCCTGCCGGAAGATGACATCAACTTCCAAGGCACCTTCATGGAGGCCTGCGCCCTGGCGGGGATCGAGACCCGGCAGCTGGATCCCCGCGAGGCGCTGCGCCTCGAACCCAACGTCAACCCGGCGCTGATAGGTGCCATCCAGGTGCCGGACGGCACGGTCGATCCCTTCCGCCTCGCCGCCGCAAACGTCTTGGACGCCAAGGAACACGGCGCCCGCATCTTCACCCACAGCAAGGTGCTGGGGCTGCTCCGCACTCAGGATAGGGTGCACGGGGTCAAGGCCATCAATACCCGCACCGGCGAAGCGTTCGAGGTGGAGTGTCAGGAGGTGATCAACGCCGCCGGCATCTGGGGCCAGCAAATTTGCGAATATGCCGATCTCGGCATCCGCATGTTCCCCGCCAAGGGCTCATTGCTCATCATGGATTACCGCATCAACCAGCTGGTGCTCAACCGCGCCCGCAAGCCGGCGGACGCTGACATCCTGGTGCCGGGCGATACCATCTCCCTCATCGGCACCACCTCCAGTCGCATCGACTACCACAAGATTGACCAGCTCACCGTCGACCCCGAAGAGGTCGAGGTGTTGCTGCGCGAGGGGATAAAACTGGCCCCCATCATGGCCCGCACCCGCTTGCTGAGGGCCTACGCCGGCGTGCGCCCCCTGGTGGCGGTGGACGGCGACGAGAGTGGCCGCAACATCAGTCGCGGCATAGTGCTGCTGGATCATGCCGAGCGTGATAGCCTCAAGGGCTTCAACACCATCACCGGCGGCAAGCTGATGACCTACCGGCTGATGGCTGAGTGGGCCACGGATCTCGTCGCCAACAAACTCGGCAACAACAGGCCCTGCCGCACCGCCGAACTGAGCCTGCCCGGCTCGCGGGATCCGGAAAAGGTCTCCGCCCCCGGCCTCTCTGTGCCGGTCGAAGGCTCGGCCCAGTACCGCCACGGCGAGCGGGTCATCGCCTTTTTCCGCGACAATCCCAAGGCCAACGCTCTCATCTGCGAGTGCGAGATGGTCACCGCCGGCGAGATTGAATACGCCCTGCGGGAGCTCGATGTGGACAACCTGGTGGATCTGCGCCGCCGCACCCGTCTGGGGATGGGGCCCTGTCAAGGGGAGCTGTGCGCCTATCGCGCCGCCGGTCTGATGCAGGAGTACGGCAAGGCCGACGGTCGTCAGGCCTGCGTCATGCTGCGCCAGTTCCTGGAGGAGCGCTACAAGGGCACCCGTCCGGTGCTCTGGGGCGATGCCCTGCGCGAAGCGGAATTTACCTACTGGATCTACGAAGGGCTGTTCGGCCTTGGCGAGTGGACGGCCCCCCACCTGGTGGCCGAGCCGCCCTTCCCGCTCGATGCCAGCACCGCAGCCAACCCCACCAAGGAGTGCAGCCATGAAATTTGACACTATCGTGATAGGCGGCGGCATGGCAGGCCTGTCGGCTGCCCTGCGTCTGGCCGAGGCGGGCCAGAAGACCCTGCTGATGGCCTCCGGCCAGAGTGCCCTGCACTTCTCTTCCGGCTCGGTGGATCTGCTGGAGAGCGAAGGCGACCCTCGCGCCGCCCTGCCCGCCTTTATGGCCGCCCATCCGGATCACCCCTACAGCAAGGTGGGGTTGACCAACATAGAGGCGAGCCTCGCGGATCTGCAGCGCCACTGCCACGAGCAGGGGTTGCCCCTGTTTCGCCAGGAGCGCAACCATCAGCGGCTGACCCCCATAGGCACCCTGAAATCCACCTGGCTCTCCCCCGAGACCTGCGCCTGCGTCACGGAGGCCCCCGCCCCGGACGCCCTGCTGCTGGCGACGCTCGAGGGCTTTCGCGACTTCCACCCGGCGCTGGCGGCCGCCAATCTGACCACCCACGCGCGCTTCGCCCACTGCCGCATCCTGACCGGTGAAATTCGCCTGCCCCAGCTCGCCGCGTTCAGCCGCAATCCCCACGAGTTTCGCTCCGCCGACATCGCCCGCCTGTTTGACAAACAGCAGCACGACAAGCAGGACCTGCTAACGGATCTGGCCCGCGAGATAGGCCGCATGGTGCAGGAGTGCGGCGAGCCTGGCTGCCGCCATATAGTGCTGCCCGCCTGCCTGTCGCTGGGGCTGGTCGGCCCCCGCCTGGCCGAGCTGGAGCAACGCACCGGCTGCACCATCAAGGAGGTGGCCACCATGCCGCCGTCCCTTATCGGGATGCGGATGCAGGAGGCCCTCAAACGCCGCTTCCTGGCCCTCGGCGGCACCTTCCTCACCAGCGAGCGGGTACTGGGCGCCCGCTACGACGGCGATCGGGTGATAGGCGTACACAGCCAGAACGGCGACGATCAGCTGTTCGAGGCGGACCACTTCGTGCTCGCTTCCGGCAGCTTCTTCAGCCGCGGGCTGGAGTCCCGCCTTGGGGGCATTCGCGAGCCCATCTTCGACGCCGACGTCTTGAGCCTCCCCGAGCGCGACGCCTGGGCCGGTCGCCGCCTGTTCGACCACCACCCCTTCATGGGCTTCGGGGTCAAGACCGACGACCAGCTGCGGGTGCTGCGCGGCGGCACCCCCCTCGCCAACCTCTATGGCGCGGGCAGCGTGCTGGCCCACTACGACCCCGTCAAAGAGGGCTCGGGCTCAGGGGTCGCCGTCGCCACCGGCTGGCAGGCCGCCGGCCATATTCTGGCGGAGGGCTGAGATGCCTTCCCTTCACTTCCTGACTGCGGGCAGCCAACTGCCCGTTCGACAATCCCATTGCCGCGTCCCTTGCGCTTTTCATCCGGCCCGGGAGGAGTAAATCATGCTACTGGATCATGCCAACCAAACCTTCGATCAGTGCATCAAATGCACCGTCTGTACCGCCTACTGCCCGGTGGCCAAAGCCAACCCCGCCTACCCGGGCCCCAAGCAGGCGGGCCCGGACGGCGAACGGCTGCGGATCAAGAGCCCGGAGCTGTTCGACAGCGCCCTCAAGCACTGCACCAACTGCAAGCGCTGTGAAGTGGCCTGCCCAAGCGGGGTGCGCATCGGCGACATCATAGCCCGGGCCAAGCACCAGTACAGCGGCTTCAAACCGGGGATCCGCGAGTTCGTGCTCTCCCACACCGACCTGATGGGCAGCATGTCCACCCTGATGGCCCCCGTGGTCAACTTCACCACCGGCCTCAAGCCCATGAAGCTGGTGCTGGACAAGGCGCTGGGGGTCTCCTCCCACCGCGATCTGCCCAAGTATTCGCAAGGCACCTTCCGCGGCTGGTACAAGAAACAGAAAGCCAGTCAGGCCCGCTTCGAACGTCAGATAGCCTATTTCCACGGCTGTTACGTCAACTACAACCACCCGCAGCTCGGCAAGGAGCTGGTGCAGGTGCTCAACGCCATGAATATCGGCGTTCAACTGCTCGATCGGGAGAAGTGCTGCGGCGTGCCGCTGATTGCCAACGGCTTCATGGACAAGGCCAAACAGCAGGCGGCCTTCAACATCAAGCAGCTGGAGAACACCCTGCTCGGCAACGAGATGCCGCTCTTGGCCACCTCCTCCACCTGCGGCTTTACCCTGCGCGACGAATATCCCCACCTGCTGGAGCAGGACAACCACAAGGTGCGCGATCGCATCTCGCTAGTGACCCGCTTTATCTGGAACGAGTTTTACAAGGGCAACAAGCCGGCGATGAAACCGCTCAATCTGCACATCGCCTACCACACCCCCTGCCACATGGAGAAGATGGGGGGCGTCATCTATACCCTCGAGCTGCTGCGCGCCATTCCCGGCGTCAAGGTGACGGTGCTGGACTCCCAGTGCTGCGGCATCGCCGGCACCTATGGCTTCAAGTCGGAGAACTACCAGACAAGCCAGGCCATCGGCGAGGGGCTCTTTGATCAGATAAACCGCCTCAAACCCGATCTGGTCATCACCGACTGCGAGACCTGCAAGTGGCAGATCGAGATGAGTACGCCGTTCCCTTGTGAACACCCGATCCATCTGCTGGCCCAGGCCCTGGCCTGATCCCCTTGCAATGCCAGGCCGGATGGCCCGCTCGGCAAAGGGGTCGATAGGTAAAAACCAGATAAAGGAAGAGCCGGCAATTGCCGGCTCTTTTCTATGGTGCTGTCTCCCTCAAATTCAGGGATGCTGGATGATCAGGCTGTGCTGATCCAGCATGGATTGCAGGATGTCGTGAGAAGAAGAGCCGCTCAGGTTCCAGCCGCTCAGATCCACGTCCTTCAGGGTGATCTGCTGGGTCACCTGACCATCCCCCGCCGGGGAGACCGACAGGTTGATATCGCTCAGACCCCCACTGCCGTTGGTGACAGAGGCCGACAGGTGATTGAGCAAGCCATCCACGCTGTTGTCGGTCACCCCCTTGAGCAAGTCCGCCAGATCTATCCTGTCCCCCTCCTCCGGGTGGAAGTCGATAACGGTGTCGATGGCAGGCTGCGTCGCGGTTCCCTCGTCACCCTGGCCCCACACGAAGAGATCGCTGCCCGCGCCGCCGCTCAGGATGTCATTGCCCTGGCCGCCCCGGATCACGTCATCTCCCTGACCACCCAGGATCCGATCACTGCCGGTGGAGCCGAACAGCCAGTCTCCCCGATCCGAGCCCAGCAGATTGTGGCCGCTCTGGCTGTGGATGGTGAGGGTCTCCTCGGCCGAGCTCAGGGTGCTGCCACCCGCACTCGACTCGGCGGTCAGGATCAGGCTGTGATCCCCGGCCGCCAGATCTTTCACATAGAGTGGGACCGAGTGTTCCATGGGCAGCAGCCAGTCGCCGTTGTTGTCGGCATGACCCACGCTCTGGCCGTGTTCGTCCACCACCTGAGCACCGCCCAGATTCTGGATCCGCACCAACAGCTCGCCCGGTGCCGGGTTGACCACGCTGGCGCTCAGGTTGAGCGGCACCCAGGCCCCTTGCAGGACGTGGATGTCGTGGGTGCCCAGACCGAACTGGGGAGCGTCCGCCTCGGCGGTGACAGTGATGCCGACCTGGGTGGTATCGGTGAGCGCACCGCCCGCCCCGGTATTGCCCCGATCCGAGGTGGTGATGGTGAGGTTGTCCTCTCCCCAGAAGTCCTTGGCCGGCTCGTAGTGCAGATTGCCGTTGAGCAGGCTGTTGAAATCATCGAGCGACCCCACCAGGGTCATCTCGTTGCTGCCCGCCCCCTGCACCGAGACGGCGCCCGCTGCCCCGAGCAGGGTCAGTACGCCATGTTCGACCCGCAACACCATGGACATGGGCGCACTGCCCGCATCCACGTCCTTGACACTGATCCCGGAGAGGGACAATGAACCGTCTTCCTTCACCGCCATGGCGTCCGGCACCTGGTTGATCGGGGCGTCGTTGACCGGTTGCACCTCGATGGACAGCACATCGGTGTCACTCAGGGCGCCGCCACTGCCGGTGTTGCCCCTGTCGTTGGTCACCATGGTCAGGGCATCCTGACCGTTGAAGTCCTGCTCGCCCTGATAGGTCACCCCGCCAGAGAGCAGCGCATTGATGGCATCCTGGGAGCCGCTCAACACCAGGGAGCCGGTGCCATTGCCGGTCACTGTCACCCCGCTGCCGACCGGCAGGTTCAGGGTGCCGTGCAGTACGGACAGGGTCACCTCCATGGTGGTGCTGCCTGCATCCACATCGCTCACCTGCAGACCGTGAATGGCGAAGGGTTGATCCTCCTGGGCCACCTGGGGCTCCCCTGGCAGCACGTTGACGGGGGCATCGTTCACCGGGCTCACATCCACCTGGATGCTGCCACCCACCTCGGGGCCAAGGGCACCATGATCCAGACTCTGAGCCGTCACCTTGATCTCCAGGGCGCCATTGGCGTCGTTGGTCACCAGCTCCACCGCATCGAGCCTGCCACCGTCCGTGGTCACTTGCCAGCGGCCGCCGCCCAAGTCCACCACAGTGCCGCTGACCCCGTTCGGCAGGCGGATTTCTGCCCCGTCCGGTACCCCTTCCAGGGTGACGCGCACCTGCTCGGGGCCATTTTCATGCACGTTGCCGGCACTGCCGCCAGTGGCCTGGGTATCCCGCGTCTCCAGCCCCAGGTTCAGGGTGATCACATCTCCCTCGGCGCCGCTCGCCTTGCTTTCTATGTCGGCGATGATGACATCCCCCACCGGATTAACGGTGACGGTGAAGCCCGCACTGGTTTCAAGGGGCAGGGTCAGCCCCTTGTCCAGGGTAAACGCGCTCAGGGTCAGAGCCACGGTGCCGCTGAAATCGGCAGGCGGGATCAGGGCCAGTCTGGTGAAATCGGTGCCCACCGGCACCTGCCACACCCCACCGCCGTTATTGACAGCAGGGGCGGACAGGGTGAAGCCGTCCGGTACCCCCCTGATCTGCAGCCCCACTATCTGCTCGGAGCCGTCGGTGTCGATGAGGCTGGCCCCCAGCCCGCCAAGGCTGATGCTACCATCCTCGTCGCCGCTCACGTTCTGCACCGTGAGCTGGGCCGTATCATTGACCGGCAGCACCTCGAAGCTCGCATTGCCGCTCCAGCTACCGCGATCCGTCCCCGTGGTGGCGGTGTCCAGAATGTCCACCTTGATACCCAGGGGGACCTGACCACTGAAGTGCTCCTTGGGCACGAACACCAGATCCTTGAGCGCCGCCGGGTCGTCCACCCTGAGGGTGGAGACCGGCTGGCCGTTCTTGTCGAGGAAGTGACCATATTGGGGATCCACGGTCACGACCACTCGCGCCACGGTCTCGAGACCGCCATTGGCCACAGTGGGGCTGATGTCCGCGAGCTTGACCGAGAGATCGAGATGGATATCGGTGTCTTCCAGATTGTCCGGCTGGCCGTCGCCGTTCACATCCTTCACGTTCAGTTGCAGTTCGGGCTGACCGTCCGGCCCGCCGTTGATGTCCACTTCGGGGGTGATGGAGAGGCTGATATCCTTCTCCACCTGCTTGGTGTCACCACTCACGGTGTCGGTATTGACCAGGCGCACCTTGAAGCCCAGGCCGTCGCCGGCATAGTCGTCAGGCAGGGTCAGGGTCAACTTGTCGAGGTCATCGAGCCCCCCCGGCAGCTTGATCAGGTACTCGCCGTTGACGAAGTCATAGGTGAGCCCCTGCACGTTGACGCCCGGTGGCAGGCCGGTGATGACGATGCTGAGCTCGTCGTCCCCGATATCCGCCGTGCCCAGGGTCACCATGTCCTTGAACTGGCTGCCGAAGTTGACGCCCTGATCCTCCACCCCGGTGATGGGGGCACTGTTGTCAAAATCGACATCGGCGGCCACCTGGCCCGAGTGGGTTGCCCCCTGGAAATCGGCACTGGCGGTCATCTCTCGATAGGCCGGCGCACTCACATCCCCCTCGTTGTTGTCACCAAGGTCGATCACCCTGGCGCTGACCTTGAAGGTGACGGTGCCGGTGAAGCCGTCCGGGGAGCGCAGGGCATAGCTGCCGAGGGCATCGTGGGGAACGGTCCAGTTGCCCTGGCCATCGTGGATCCCGCCCACCACCACGAAGCCGGGGGGCAGATCGCTGATGACCAGGTAGTCGATGGTCTCGACGCTGCTGGGGTCCAGATCCTGGAACACAAAGACGCCGTCCAGCGGGATGTCGTGCCCATCCGGGCTGATCAGACCTCCCCCCTGCTGCACCAGGTTGCCATCGGGCTCCACCACGGCCTGGATATCCAGGTGCAGGGTGCCGTCGATCACCTTCTCGGCAACGGCGCCCGAATCCACATCATGCTGGGTTACGGTCACATGGCTCTGAAGAGTGGTATCCCGATCGCTGTCTTCCAGGCCCTTCACCAGCAGCTGGCCGCCGCTGAGCAGGCTCTGCAGCTCGGCGTCGCTCAAGTCCACGGCGCCGCCGGTGACCGCCAGCTGGGTATCCACTCCCCCGACCCGGATCCAGATCTCGTCACCCGGCGCTATGCCGGAGAGGCCGAGGTGCGTCACCTGCTCGGCGCCGTCGGTCAGGTCAGGCTGCCAGTCCAGCACGGTGAACTGATCCTCCAGGCCATGGCTGGTCTTGGCATAGTCGGTGGCGTCGATCGCGGGCTCCACCTTGATGGTGAGGGGCACGTCGAAACTCTTGTGGTCGCCGTCATTCTCGGTCACCACCACGTGGCCGACCAGGTGCAGATCGGCGGTGCTGTTGGGGGGTGGCTGGATCTGCAGGTTGCCAAGGCTCGACACGTCGACCTGATAGAGGGGGTTGCCCTTGCCATCGAGACCGGCGAAGGTCAGGGTCAGCTCCTTGACGTTGCCATCGAACACCCTGGCCCCTTCGGGCAGGCCTTCCAGCACCAGGTTCAGGGTTTCCGAGTGATCGAGCGGGGTATCCGTCCACTCCCCCGAGGTGAGCTTGAAGTCGAGCGGTGCCCGGCCATCCTCGGCGATGGTGATGTTGTAGCCATTGCCATCCTGGATCCAGTCGCTGGTATTGAGGTCGAAGCGGGGCTCATCCACCACCCCGACTAGGTCCACGTGCAGGCTCTGGGAGCCGGTCTCCTTCTCATTCACCACTGTGTGGGTCTGACCATTGGCGTCGGTCAGGGTGGTGCTGTCCTTCACGACGCCCTTGATGGTGAGCTCGAAGTCGACGTTGCTGTTCTTAGGCGGCTCGAGCTTGAGCTCACCGATGCGGTCATAGGGCACCTCGTAGTAGCCGTTGGCATCCAGGGTCACCGCCACGCCACCCAGCAGCAGGGTGGCCCCGGCGGGCAGGCCGCTGATGCGCACAAACATCTGCTCCGAGCCGTCCGTGGTGTCGCCCAGATGGCTAAGGACTATCTTGCTGCCCAGATCGAGCAGGGTATCTTCCTTGCCCTGGATCTCGCGCACGGTGAGCTTGGCGTCATCCGCCTGCGGGTTGACGTTGATCACCAGCTCTATGCTGTCGCCGAGCGCCTTGTTCTGGCCACTGACCACAGGGCTCTTCTCCGTGCTCACCGGCGTCACGGTGAGCCTGATGTCGCCGCTGTAGTCCCTGCCGGGGAGCACGGTGATCTTGTTGATATCCCCTGCCGTCACCGTGTAGAGGCCGTTGCTGCCCGGCTGGAGCACCTTGCCATTCAGCGTCAGGCTGCCCAGGCCGGACTCCCACTTGATCTGGTAGCTCAGGGTCTCGGAGCCGTCGGTATCGGTGAGGCTGGCCTTCACATTGAGGGCGATGCCGTTGCTGTCCTCGTCCGTGCTGTAGTGCTGATGGGTGCTGCCCGCATCCCACAACGGCTTGTCGGCAATGCCCTGCACCGTGATGGCGAGATCGCCAGTCACGGCGGGCGGTGGCGTCCCCTCGGTCACCCCGACCTGCAGTTGCACCTGGAAGTGCAGTGGCTGCTTGTTGTTGCTCCAGCTGGACCAGTCATCTGCCGGCACGAAGGTGAGACCCTGGGTCTGGTAGTTGACGTTGTCCGTGGTCACCATGGCCGCCGGCGGCACGATGAACCACTTGCCATCGGCCGTGGTGGTGAGGGCCACCCCGTGGTAGTAGAAGGTACCGTGGGCGTTGGCCGGCGCCTGGATCAGCAGCTGATCCACGTGTTCGCCCCGGTCGAAATCGCCGATATCGAGGCGCATGTCGATGGCAATGCCATGGCCCGGATCCTGGGCTCCCTGATCTTCCTGCCCGGTGACCGCCTTCACGGTGAAACTCACCGCCTCATCCTGCAGATTGAGGGTCAGGGTGCTCTCGGCGATATCGCCGTCACCGTCGACCAACTGGGCGCTGATGACCTGGCTAAGGGAGGCGGCATCGTGATCGAAGCCGGGCCTCGGCGTGAAGCTGTAGTTGCCTTCCTGCCCTATGGTCAGGGATCCCATCACCTGCTTGCCGTCCGGGCTCATCACATCCAGGGTCAGGCTGCCGTTGATGGCATGCAGCTGGCCGTTCACGGTGACCGAGGCAACTCTGGCGCCATCGGCCCCCTCGTTGGCGGGGGGCAGCAGATCGCCGCTCACGGCACTGCCGGTCTCGTTCAGGTGATGAGTCAGATGCGTGCCGATGGGCATGTCATCCTGCACCTTCACTTCCACCGTCACATTGGGGCTGCGATCCCCGTCAGAGTCGGTCACGAACAGCGGTATTTCGATACCCAGTTCATCCTTGCCCTGGGCGCCGTGATCGAGCTGGCCCACCAGGTGGACGCTGTAGCTGCCATTGACGTCGAGATGGACCCAGAACACCGGCTTGCCATCCTCCGCACTCGCCAGATACCAGCCAGGGCTATGGGCCGCCAGGGTCACCTCTTTGCCACCCGAGGTGAGGTGATTCGCCTGATTGAAGGCCGCCACATCCAGCTCGAGGGAGGCCACCCTGTCCGAGCCGGCGCCTATGGTCACCTGGCCACCTGCCGTCTCCCCGTCCTCGGTGGGGGTAGTTCCCGGATGCTGGCTGCCGCTCGCATCCAGCTCCGCCTCCTCGACCCGCACGGATTCTATGGCCGAGATCACGGGGTCAGCCGCATCGATGATCACCGCCGTGGTGCTGCCGGTGATCACCGAGCCATCGCTGTCGGTCACCTTGACCGGCAGGGTCAGGGTGAGGCTGTCGCTCGCCCCGTGATCCAGGTTGGTGTGTACCTTCACCTGGTAGTCGAGCGTCGCCTGGGTGTGGGCTTCGATACGACCCGGCACGCTCGGCAGGGTGATGCTCAGCACCAGGGTGCCGCTCACCGTGACCGCCTGGAAGCCGTGGCCATTGCTGCCCGGCACCTCCTGCCAGGTCAGCGCCTCGCCGTTGTGGGTGATGGGGTTGCCGCTCCCATCCACCACCTGGCCAAAGAGGGTCAGCCGCACATCCACCACGGGGTCCGAGTCCGCCGTGATGGTCAGGGTGCCGCTGGCCTGCTGATCGTCCGCGGTCTGGTTGGTGGCGGCGCCGTCGAAGCGGCCTTCACTGAGCGTCACCCCGGTCAGGGTGATGGTCGGGTTATCGCCCTCGACGAGGCTGACGTTGAGGGTGCCCGTGGTGCTGTCGTTGTTGCCGCTGCCCTTGTCGCTGTCGGCGACATTGAGCTTGAACGGCAGCTCGGTGGCACTGTCACCGCGCTGGTGAACCCCCTCAAACAGGGTCACCTTGTAGTCAAAACCGTTGCTGGCGGCATTGTCGAGCTTGCCCACCAGTTCTACCTGGAGCACCTCGACGCGCACGCCGTTCACTTCCACGTAGCCTTTGAGGATCTGGTTGCCCTGGATGGCGGGATCCCCGCCCACCAGTTCGTATTTGACACTCTGGCCCAGGGCGCTCAAGGCCGGTTGCTCGGCGGGATCGGCGAACGACACCTCACTCACCCGATCCGAGCCCGCATCGATCTGGAAGTGGCCGGTGCCGGTCAGGGGGTTGCTGCCATCGAGGTTGCCCTCATCCAGGCTCACCCCGCTGCCCGCCACGAAGACGGGCGCATTGCCGTCTTTGATAGTCAGCGGCAGCTGGGTGGAGACCCTGTCCCCGTCCTTGTCGGTCAGCGTCACATCGAGCGGCAGATTGAGGGACTCGCTCCCCTGGTGATCCAGCTCGCCGATCAAGGTGACCTTGGTTGTCACACTCCAGTTGCCGTTGCTCTCCACTAGGCTCAGCTCGGCCCGCAGCACCTCGCGGCCATCGGCCGTGGTGCCTACCAGCTCGCCGTCAGCATCCAGGGTGAAGGTGACCTTGCTGCCGTGGCTGCTGTATTTGCCATCCAGGCTCTGCTGGATGGCTGCGATATCGAACTTGAGGCTGTCGGGGGCCAGGGCATCGGAGCCGTGGCTCACGGTGAAGCTCATATTGCTCACCACGGCGCCATCCCCCTGGTTCGCCTCAGTCATCTCGGTGCCGGTCACGGCGCTGATCAACGGGTTGGCGCCATCGCCGATGGCGACGGTCAGGGTGGAAGAGACTTTGTCGCCATCAGAATCGGTCAGGGTAAAGCCCGCCAAAAGCCGACTGTCGGCGCTGCCCTGATCCAGCGGCTGGTTCAGGGTGAAGATGTAGTGGCCGGCTTGATCCAGCGCCAGCGTAAAGACGTTCTGGCCGTTGACGCTGCCGCTGATGCTGTTGCCGCTGACGCTGATGATCACGGGTGCGCTACCGCTGGTGAGGCCCTGCAGGCCCGGCTGGCTGGCATCGAATGCGATGTTGACCAGGGGGTCGGCACCTGCGGTGATGGCAAGATCCCCGGTGAGGGTCTGGGCCGTACTCCAGCCGCTGTCTTCCACCAGAGTGAGGGAAACCGGGTCCACCTGGGGCAAGGCGCCGTCGGTGATATGAATATTGAGGGTGCCGAGGTTGCTCTTGTCCCCGTCAAAGTCGGTGCCCTGTACTTGCAGCCCCAGGTTGACGCTGTTGGTGCTGACCGGTTGATCCAGTACGCCATCGAGCGCCACCTGATATTTGCCATCCAGCCCCAGGGTCACGGTCAGAATGGTCTTGCCGCCCGCATCCAGCAGGGTGACCTGGTTGCCATTAACCTGATAGCGGGTCGGCTGGCCGCCGCTGGTGAAGCCGTTCAGGCCGGGCTGATTGGCCTCGAAGTTGAGGGACACCAGGCGATCGCTGCCCACGTTGATCGGCAGCTGACCGTCCAGGGTCTGGCCAGCCCCGCCCTCCTGCAGGCTGACGCCGGCGTCGATGCCGAGGCCGGGATCGGTGCCGTCATTGATGGCGATCTGAAGGTCGGCGCGGGTCTCGTCGCCATCTATCTCCCTAGCGGAGATGGAGAGGCCGAGGGAGAGACGGTCACGGCGCCCTTGATGTCGCTGCCATGTTGACTGGCCGTCAGCTCGGCCTTCAATACCCCGACCCTGTTGCCGTTGCCATCAAGGTAATAACCGGTCAGCAGGCGATCACCGGTGAATTCGAAGCTCAGCACATGGCCGTCGCTGCTGAGCACGCTGCCGTTCAGACGAGTGAGGGTCGCTGCCTGATCGGCAAAGGCAAGGGAGTCCGGCGGTGTGCTGTCCACCAGCTCGACGCTGAGGTTGGCGTGTACCAGATCCCCGTCGCTGTCACGGTACTCCAGGGCAAAGGGCAGGCTCAGACTATCCTGGCCGTGATCCAGGCTCTGGTGCCAGACGATGCGATAGCTGCCGTCATTGGCCAGGGTCAAAGTGAAGACGGTGACGCCCCCCGCGCTGGCACTGAGGGTCTGACCGCTGATCTGATAGTTCAGAGGCAAACCCTGGCTGCTGAGGTTCATCTGCTCAAGGGCGCTCTGATCGGCGCCGAAGCTCACCTGCAGGTTGCCGTCCATGCCGGCGCCGGTATGGAGGGAGCCGCTGGCAGTGACCAGGCCCTTGGCCAGATCCGCCTCGGACAGGGTCAACACGTCGCTCTGCCCGATGAGGGGAGCCCCGTCGATCACCCGGTTGCCCGCGAGATCCGTCACCTCGGCGCGCACCTCGTAGGGGCCTTCGATGCCGGAGAGATCCAGGCCGCTGAGTTGCCAGCGACCGTCGCTGCCCACCAGGGCGCTGCCGCTATGGAGGATCTGGCCACTCTGGTCGATGAGGGTGATGGTGACGCGCTGGCCCGCCTCCACCTCGCTGGTGCTGCCGCTCAGGGTCACGTTGTCACGACACAGGATGCTGCCGGTGTCGAGATCATCGATGTCGATGGCGGCCCGGGTGTCGACGGTGACGGTCAGGATGTCGCTGGCCCGGTTGCCGGCGATGTCGACCGAGTCGACCCGAAAATCATGGGCGCCGTCGGTCAGGGTATCGGGGATGGGGTATTGCCAGTTGCCGTTGCCATCCACGGTGAGCACGGCCAGCACCTTGCCCTCCAGGCTCAGGGTGACGGTGGCGCCGGGCTCCCCCTTGCCCTGCAGCAGCGGCCTGGTGTCGCGGGTGAGATCGTCCACCTGACTGGCGCCGGTGTCGCTCTCGTCGCTGAGATCGAGGGTAATGGTGGTGATGGTGTCGAGCAGGGTCTGGCCGGTGTCGCTGGCCCGGTTGCCGGCCGCATCCTGGGTATCGGCCTGGATACTGAGCGGGCCATCCACCAGCTTGCCGGTGACGTCGCCGAAGTTGGCCTCCCAGACGAAGCCCGGCAGCACCACTGTGGTGGTGGTGAGGCGGTTGCCCTCCTGATCAATCAGGGTGACGGTCACCGTCTGGCCTACCTCGACGTCCTCGACGACGCCGCGAATGATGACGCCGGTCGCCTCGTCGCCGTTGATGATGTTGTCGGCGGTCTGGGGCTCGGTGATGGTGATGGCCGCCAGCAGATCCTGATCTTCCGAATAGAGCAGCTCTTCCCCTGGCAGGGCTCCCTGATGATCGGTATCAAAGCCAGCCTCCGCCAGGGTCGCATCATTGATGCGATCCACCACCACGAAGCCGCCGGCGCTGGAGCCGACCACACCACCCGCAGTACCGGCGGCCGCGTCACCGGCCGCGGTCTCCTCAAACAACTCGGTCGGGTCGGCACCCTGACGGATGGCCTCCTGCAGAGTAGCCAGCTCGGGATTCATGGCCCCGGCAGGACCCACTCCCCCCTGTTCGGGTTGGCTGGCATCGGGGGCCTCACCGGCAGGTTCAGCCAGCTCGAATCGCCCGTCGGATTCGGTGAGCAGGCTCATCCCCGGCTCCAGTTGCATGCCAGGGGTGGCACGGCGCAAGATGCCGTCGGCATCCATCACAAACACGGCGCCCTCCACCTGGGTAACAAGAGTCGGTTTCTCGATTCGCAGCTCGGCCATATATCCTCCAACGGGTAAACACAGGCTTTCCCAGAGATGAAGCGTAAGGAAAACCACCGTGACAGGCGGACATTTTACCGCCACCCCACCCATGTAACCCTTCGCCATTTTCGAAAAAAATCGAAAGTAAATGCCGCAAAACATCCTATTTAATTCAATTAAACGCTACAAACCACGGAGGTAATCGAGATATAACGCTTTTTCACGCCTCAGATGACAAACATGGCTCTTCTTCTGCCCGTTCATACGACAGCTTCTGACAGGTATCCATCCGTTCAGGGTTTACCACTATTTCACCAGGCGAACGTCAGACCCCCATTCCCATCACGAAAAAAGAATATATATTCACTTTTACTTGAAGCCTCTCCGCACCATAGGGGCTGACTCCCTACTCGCCCTCACCCAGACACGCCTCTTCCACCCCGAGATACTGGCTCGTCGCAGTGCGTCATCAAAGGATAAGGATGGGGATAACCGCTAGATTGGGCTCAATAATTCAACCTGGATCTCACTTTTTGCATTAGCCGTCCATGCCAATTGATCTAGCGCAACTCCCGGGGGGATAAATGATTATCCATTTTACCCATTTGGTATTATCTCCACGAGCAAGTGCATAAAAGTCATTTTATATGCAGTCATAACAATTAATCAGCCTGCCATGCCCATCGACCATGGGCACAGATGTCCACGCACCAAGATGGAACGGTCAGGCTCGGCATGGACAATTTATCTGGGAGTGATGACCGTGGGTTCACACAACAAGCCATTTCGGCCGGGTCTGGCCGCCCTGCTGCTGACTGCCCTGCTGGGCGCCAGCATGCTGGCGCAGGCAGACGAGACAGCCCCCAAAGGCAAGATCGAGGCGCGCAGCGAGCTGTTCGCCAAGGACCACGCCGATCAGTTCAGCAGTTGGAAAGGCACCAGCGAGAGTAAGGAGCGCACCGACGCCCTGGCGGACGATCCGCAGATGGTGGTGCTCTGGGCCGGCTACCCCTTCTCCAAGGATTACAACAAGCCGCGCGGCCACTTCTATGCGCTGACCGACGTGCGCGAGACCCTGCGTACCGGCGCCCCCAAGACCGCCGAAGATGGCCCCCTGCCCATGGCCTGCTGGAGCTGCAAAGGCCCGGACGTGGCCCGCGTCATCGACGAGAAGGGTGAGGATGGCTACTTCAAGGGAATGTGGGCAAAAGGCGGTCCCGAGATCGTCAACACCATCGGCTGCGCCGACTGCCACGACACCGCCTCGAAAGAGTTCAAGGAAGGCAAGCCTGCCCTGCACCTCTCCCGTCCCTATGCCGACCGCGCCATGACCGCCATCGGCAAGCCATTCAAGGAGCAGGGGCGCTTCGATCAGCAGTCCCAGGTGTGCGGCCAGTGCCACGTGGAGTACTACTTCAGCGGCCCCACCAAGGCGGTGAAATTCCCCTGGGACAAGGGCACCACCGTGGAGCAGATGGAGCAGTATTACGATGAAATAGGCTTTGCCGACTGGACTCATGCCCTCTCCAAGACCCCCATGCTCAAAGCCCAACACCCCGAGTACGAGACCTGGCGCGCCGGCATTCACGGCCAGAACAACGTCGCCTGCGTCGACTGCCATATGCCCAAGGTGCAGAACGAGCAGGGCAAGGTCTACACCGATCACAAGGTGGGCAACCCCTTCGATCGCTTCGATCAGACCTGCCGCAACTGCCACACCCAGAGCAAGGAGATGCTGCAAGGCATAGTCCAGCAGCGCAAGGATGCAGTGACCGAGATCAAGCTCAAAGTCGAGAAGCAGCTGGTGCACGCCCACTTCGAGGCCAAGGCGGCCTGGGATGCCGGTGCCACCGAAGCCGAGATGAAGGACATTCAGCAGGACATCCGTCACGCTCAATGGCGCTGGGACTTCTCCATCGCCTCCCACGGGGTACAGATGCACGCCCCGGAAGTGGCGCTGCGCATGCTGGGGACCGCCCTGGACAAGGCCGCCGATGCCCGCACCAAGCTGGCACGCCTCTTGGCCGCCAAGGGGATCAGCCACGAGATCGCCATTCCTGACATCTCCAGCAAGGAGAAGGCCCAGGCCGCCCTTGGCATGGACATGAAACAGATGAATGCCGACAAGGCCCAGTTCCTCAAGACCACAGTCCCCGCCTGGGATGCCGAGGCCAAAGCGGCCGGACGGCTCGCACAATGACGAGATTTGCGGGCCCGCCGAGTCGGGCCCGCAATCGGATGGAGGCTTCCTATGGGTGATTTAACGATGGATTTCTTACGACTGATGCTGATGGCGGCCATGCTGCTGACCAGCCTGCAGGGCCAGGCCGCCGATGCGGCGAATGCCCCTGCGGCCCTCCCCGCCACACCTGTCTCTGCCACACACGAGGTGGAATTTTTGCGCAGCCCCGACAAGGCCTGCACCGACTGTCACAAGGAGCAGACCGAGGGGATGCACGGCAAGCACGGCCAGGCGACCAACCCCAACAACCTGGCGCCGGTCACCTGCACCAACTGCCACGGTCAGCCCTCCTCCCTGCACCGGGAAGGGGTCAAGGACGTGATGCGCTTTAGCGACAGCTTCAATGACAAGCAAAGCGCCCTGGCAGACAAGCAAAGCGGCTTGGCAGAGAAGCAGAGCACCGAGAGCTACCCCATCACCGAGCAGAACGGGGTCTGCATGAGCTGCCACGAGCCCAAAGTGCTGCGCGAGGCGCTCTGGGCCCACGACGTGCACGCCACCAAGCTCACCTGTACCAGCTGCCACCAGTTGCACCCGGTCAAGGAGCCCATGGCGGAAATCCCGGAAAAGTCCCGCATCAAGCTCTGCGTCGACTGCCACAGCAAGCAGCATCAAGCCAAGGTGGCCGGCCTGCCGAACAATGCGGGCAAGGAGGCACCATGAGCTGTTCTCGTCGTGACTTCATGGCGGGGATGAGCGCGGGAGCCCTCATCATGATGACGGGCCCGGTGCGCGCCGGCACGGCCATCCTCGCCCACAGCCAGACCATCAACGGGGTTCGCTATGGCATGCTCCATGACGAGACGGCCTGCATCGGCTGCACCGCCTGCATGGATGCCTGCCGGGAGGTGAACAAGGTGCCGGAAGGAGTCTCGCGCCTCGAGATCATCCGTACGGGCCCCATCGGAGAATTTCCCGACGCCGACTATCACTTCTTTCGCAAGTCCTGCCAGCACTGCGACAACGCTCCCTGCGTGCACGTCTGCCCGACCGGTGCCTCCCATATCCGCAAGGAGGATGGCATCGTCGACGTGGACCCGGATCTCTGCGTCGGCTGCATGTACTGTCTCGCCGCCTGCCCCTATCAGGTGCGCTTTATCAACCCTGTGACCAAGGTTGCCGATAAGTGCGACTTTTGCCGCAAGACCAACCTGGCGGCGGGCAAGGAGCCGGCATGCGTGGAATCCTGCCCCACCAAGGCGCTGGTGTTCGGCAATCTGGATGACCCGGACAGCCCCATCGCCAAACGGCTGGTGAAGGAGACCACCTATCGCTACAAGCAGGCACTCGGCACCTCGCCCAAGATGTACCGCGTGCCCAAAGGGGAGATAAAGTCATGACCATGCAAGAGGCATTTCACTTCCCCTCGCTGGTGTGGGGATTTGTCCGATCGCCATCTACCACGGCAATAGCCAATGGAGGGAATGACCATGTGGTATGACGCATTTCACTTCCCTTCCCTCGTGTGGGACTGGCCAATCGCCATCTATCTCTTTCTGCTCGGCATCTCCGCCGGGGCCACCAGCCTCTCGGTGCTGCTGCGCCGCAAGGGGGCCGGCAGCGAGAGCGGCATCATCAAGGCGACCGCCATTCTGGCGCCGGTGAGCGTGGTGCTGGGGTTACTGATCCTTATCTTCCACCTGGCCCGCCCCTGGACCTTCTGGAAGCTGATGTTCCACTACCAGTTCGACTCCGTGATGTCCATGGGGGTCATGCTGTTCCAGGTCTACATGGCGGTGCTGTTCGCCTGGCTGGCGGTGGTGTTTCGCTCCGAGATCGAGACCCTGCGCAGTCACCTGCTGCAAGAGAAGTTCGCCTTTGTGGATGATCTCATCGCTTGGCTTGCCCGCATCGAGCGGCTGCTGGCGCCGCTCTTGCTGCTGCTTGCCGTGCTCTTGGGGGCCTACACCGGCTTTCTGCTGTCGGCGCTCAAGACCTATCCGCTCTTGAACAACCCGGTACTGCCGGTGCTGTTCCTCATCTCCGGCATCAGCTCCGGCATCGCCTCCACCATCTTGCTGGCGGTTACCCTGTTCAAGGAGAACCATCACAGCCAGGGGGTGAGCTTTGTGCACGGCTTCGAGCGACCCGTACTGGCGGTAGAGGTGCTGCTGCTGGTCTGCTTCTTTACCGGCCTCTACTTTGGTGGCGGCCAGAAGGAGGCAGCCATGTGGGCCGCCATCGGCAGCGGCTTCTGGGCTCAGGTGTTCTGGCTCGGGGTGGTGGGCATCGGCATGCTGCTGCCCCAGTTGCTGGCCCTGCTGGCCCCCGCGCCGCTGCGGGCCAAAAACGGCTATCTGGTGCTGGTCTGCAGCCTGACCCTGGTGGGGATCCTGCTGCTGCGCTACTTCGTGCTTTATGCCGGCCAGATGACGGTCGTATAACGGTATGATCACCAGCGCCAGCCACCCTCGGGTGACTGGCGCTGGTTTGTTGCTGGCCCAATGAATTTCTGGTGATGCCACACCCGTTGCTTGGCAATGCTCTCCACCAAAGGGAGGAGATGCGGCGTGTGTGTCATGACATGAATGACATCCAAAGATTGAACCGGAGGTTGTGTGCTGGCGGAGCTCGGCTATCTCTCACTGTTGCTGGCGACCGGGCTCGCCCTGCTGCAAGGGCTACTGCCCTGGCTGGGGCTGCGGCTCGCCTCACGTCCGCTGCTCGGCTGCGCAACACCGCTGGCCCTCCTGGTCGCGCTCCTGCTGTTGGCCGCCCTGCTGCTGCTCGCCAGCTGTTTTGGCCAGGATGACTTTACCCTGGTCTATGTGGCCCAGCACGCCAACAGCGCCCTGCCCCTTGGCTTCAAGCTGGCGGCCGTGTGGGGCGGCCACGAGGGCTCCATGCTGTTCTTCGTCTTTGCGCTGGGGCTGTGGGGCGCCCTGGTCGCGCTCTGCTCCAAGCGGGTCGATCCGCTGATCCGCACCCGGGTATTGGCCATCATGGGGCTGATCGTCGGGCTGTTCGGCCTCTATACCTTGATCTTCTCCAGCCCGTTTGACCGCCAGTTCCCGGGGCCGCTGGAGGGGCGCGATCTCAATCCCATGCTGCAGGATATCGGCCTCATCATCCACCCGCCCCTGCTCTATCTCGGTTACGTCGGCTTTGCGGTCAACTTCGCCTTCGCCATGGCGGCGCTGCACTCGGGTCGGCTTGATGGCGCCGTGGCCCACTGGAGCCGCCCCTGGACGCTCGGCTCCTGGGTGTTTCTCACCGCCGGTATCGTGCTGGGCTCCTGGTGGGCCTATTACGAGCTCGGCTGGGGTGGCTGGTGGTTCTGGGATCCGGTGGAGAATGCCTCCCTCTTACCCTGGCTGCTCGGCACCGCACTGCTGCACGCCCTGGTGGTGTGCGAGAAGCGCGGCGCTTACGGCCACGCCGTGTTGCTGCTCTCCATCTTCACCTTTTCGCTGAGCCTGCTCGGCACCTTCGTGGTGCGCTCGGGGGTGCTCACCTCGGTGCACGCCTTTGCGGTCGACCCCAGCCGCGGCCTCACCCTCTTGTTGCTGCTCGGCTTGCTATTGACCTGCGCCCTCACCCTGTTTGCCCTGCGGGCGGACATTCGCGCCCCCTATGCCCGCTTTGGCTTGCTGTCAAAAGAGGGGCTGCTCGGCGCAGCCATCCTGCTGCTCAGCGTGGCCTGCGCCAGCGTGCTGCTCGGCACCTTCTACCCCATGGTGTTCCAGTCGCTCCATCTGGGTTCACTCTCGGTGGGCGCCCCCTATTTCAATACCATCTTCGTGCCGCTGGCCCTCTGCCTGATGGCGCTGATGACCCAGCTGCCGCGCCTGCGCTGGCAGCATCTGGCAGGCCAGCGCCGCATCAAGGTGCTGCTCCCATGCCTGTTCGGCCTGCTGGGGGGCACCTTGCTGAGCCTCGCCTATCCCGAGCCGCTGCGGGGCGGCTGGCTGGGGCTCGCGGCCAACGTGCTGAGCCTCTGGCTGATGGCCAGCCTGCTGCTCCCGCTCTTGCAACCGACGTCGCTGCGTGAGCTCACCCTCAATCGACTCGGCAGCCTGCTGGCCCACCTCGGGGTAGCGGTGTGTGCCCTCGGCATAGCTCAGGTGAGTCACCACAGCCAGGAGGGGGGCGCCGTACTCGCCGCAGGCCAGCCCTATCGCCTCGGCACCTTCGAGTTTCGCTATGAGGGGAGCGAGCCTTTCATCGGCCCCAACTACACCGCCGAGCGCATCACTCTCAGCGTGCATAAGGACGGTAAAGAGGTGGCGCGGCTGACGCCGGAGCGTCGTCACTACAGCGTGCGCACCATGAACATGAACGAGCCCGGCATCGCGTGGGGAATGCTTGGCGATCTCTACGTGGTGCTCGGCGATAAGATGGGGCCCGGCGCCTATGCCATGCGGCTGCACTACAAGCCGCTGGTGCGCTGGATCTGGCTCGGTGGCCTGTTGATGATGGCGGGTGGCACCCTGCGCCTGCTCGCCCGCCGGCCGCTGCTGGCTAATCATCCCGCGCCAGCTACCGCCCCCTACCCTCGGCTTGAACAGGAGTCCTTATGAACGCCCGTCTACGCCTGTTCGTGCCGCTCGTGCTCACCCTGGGGCTCGGTACCCTGCTCTGGCTCGGCCTTGGCAACAATCCCTACAGCCAGGATGAGGCCGTCGCAGGGCGCACCCTGCCCGCCTGGCAGAGTGACGATCTGCTTGGCGGCGCCCCTATCCACACCGCGGCGCTCAAGGGGGAGCCCTTCGTGCTCAACGTCTGGGCCAGCTGGTGCCCCAACTGCCGCGCCGAGCATCCGCTGCTGGGTGATCTGGCCAGCGCCGTGCCCCTCTATGGCCTCAACTACCGGGACAAGGGAGATGCCGCCCGCGCCTGGCTCACGCAGGCGGGTAACCCCTATCGCGCCGTGCTGGCCGACCCCGACGGCCAACTCGCACTGGAGCTCGGTGTCTACGGCACGCCGGAGACCTATCTCTTCGCCGGCGACGGCACCCTGCTGACCCGTCATACCGGCCTGCTCACCCGGGAGATCTGGCAGCGCCAGTTTGCCCCCCTGCTTGCCGAGGCCCGCAGTAACACCGCCAGTCAGCCCGAAGTGGATATGCAAGTGCAGGAGAACAAGCCATGAGCCGTCTCGGCCACGCCCTGATCGCGCCGCTCTTGCTGGCATTGAGCCTCGGGGCCCTTGCCAGCGGGGTCGATACCTATCAGTTTCGCCACCCCGAGCGGCAGACCCGCGCTCAGGAATTGGCCCGCGCCCTGCGCTGCCCCCAGTGCCAGAATCAGAACCTGGTGGAGTCCAACTCCCCCATCGCCCGGGATCTGCGCCTCGAGGTCTACCGCTGGGTGGACGAGGGGCAAAGCGACGAGCAGGTGATCGCCCGCATGACGGAGCGCTTCGGCGATTTCGTGCGCTACGATCCCCCCTTCAAGAGCAGCACGGCACTGCTGTGGGGCGGCCCCGCCCTCTTGCTGTTGCTTGCCCTCAATCGCCTGCGCAGGAGCCTGCATCGCCGGCAACCGGCGCGGGTGCCGCTTGTCGGCGACAGAGCCGAGGGGGCGCTCGCCCACAACCCCAGGGCCGAGCTGAACCGGCTGATCATGACCGAGCAGCAGGCGGGGCTTGCCCCCCACAGCCGCCTCTACCGTGAGCTGGAGCTGGCCCGCCTCGCCAATGCCACCCCAACCGCCGAGCAAACTCTGCGCGACCGGCTGGCCAGGGATCGCACCGCCCTTCCGCTGCCCTGGCTGCGCTCTTGGATACTGCTTGGGGCCCTGCTACTGGTGCTGGTTGCCGGCATCTATGCCGGCACCGGCCGCTATCAGGCGTGGCAGGCTTATCAGTCGCGCCCCGATCCCCTGGCGGGATTGAGCCCGCAGGATCTGCAGGACAAGGCGCTGGGCGCCCTGCACCAGCGCCTGCAAGCCAACCCCGCCGATCTCGAGGCCTGGGCCGAGCTCGGCCAGTTGTATCTGTATCGGGACGAGTACGCCAACGCCCTGCTCGCCTACCAGCGCCTCGCCCTGCAAGAAGGAGGCGCCAGCGCGGCGACCCAGGCCGCCCAGGCCACCGTGCTCTACTACCAGGCAGGCCAGCAGCTGACCCCGGAGGCGCAGCGCCTGCTGGGTAGCGCACTCAAGCAGGACAAGGGTGAGGTGAGCGCCCTGATGCTGCTCGCCTCCGATCACTTCCTGCACGGCCGCTACTCCCGGGCCATCGCCCTCTGGCAGCAGTTGCTGGACGAGGAGCGACCCCGCATCAACCGGACGGCGCTGATTCAGGCCATTCAGACGGCGCGGATGATGGGGGGCTGAATCAGCGCCCGGCGGCTGTAAGAAACGACGTCCCTCCTCCCTGCGCTGGCGCTGGTTTCCACGCCATCAGGGTCATTAATGGCGTTTTCGACGGGGCAATGCTTCCTGAGGTGCGAAAAAAGTCGTCAGCACGGCCATCACCGGCTTATAGTGCACACCGTGTCGGGAGCACAACGGACCTAGGCCGGTCCGTCATGACTCCCCTGGGTGCGCCCATAGCCCCAATGCGGGTTATTTCAAGGTGCGCCAACCCATAAAATTGAAATATCGGGCCCACGGACGTTGTGAAGCGTCAATTACCGTCATATAACTTAGCCAAATGTCCCTCTCTGTCGTAGTAGAGCCAAACCATGAACCTTCGTCCTTTTCTTCCCCTGCTGCTCGGCGCCTTCCTCCTTCCCGCCAGCATGGAAAGCGCCCATGCCAACCCGTTTTCTGCGACCTCTTCCTCCACCAACAGCCTGCTCGAACCTCGCACCAATCTCGCCCTGAGATCCGATGCCTTCGTGGTCGCCAATCCACGAACCGGCGAGATCCTGGCTGAACGCAACGCCAACCGGGTGATGTCCATCGCCTCCATCACCAAGCTGATGACGGCGCTGGTGGTGCTGGACGGCAACCAGCGCCTCAACGAGACCCTCACCGTCACCATGGACGATGTGGACAGGCTCAAGGGCACCGGCTCCCGCCTGGCCGTCGGCTCGCGCCTGAGTCGGGCCGACATGCTGCACATCGCCCTGATGTCGTCGGAAAACCGCGCCGCCTCGGCATTGGGACGGCACTACCCGGGGGGCCGCAAGGCCTTTATCGAGGCGATGAATGCCAAGGCCCGCATGCTCGGCATGTGGAGTACCCATTTCGCCGATAGCACCGGGCTCAACCCGCGCAACGTCTCCACCGCCCACGACCTCGCCAAACTGGCCGCCGCAGCGTCCACCTACCCGCTGATCCGCCAATACACCTCCTCCGAACAGCGCCTGGTACGCAACGGCAAGCGCCAGCTGCACTATCTCAACTCCAACCGCCTGGTCCGGGAAGGCGAATGGCCTATCCTGGTCTCCAAGACCGGCTACATCCGCGAGGCAGGTCGCTGCCTGGTCATGGGAACCCGGGTCAACAATGAGCCCGTGGTCATGGTGCTGCTCCACGCCAACACCACCAATGAGCGGGTGGCCGATGCCAGAAAGATCAAGAGCTGGCTGGAAACCTCGGGCCGCATGACCCTGACCGCCCAGTCCACGCCCCCCGCCAAGTTGTTCAGCAACCAGTGATCATACGGGCAAGCAACGAGGCCCCCGCACCGACAGGTGCGGGGGCCTTCTCATTGCGCCTCTCCCTTGACGCAACCCGGAACGCCCCCTTTCCCATCGCACTGTGATCCCATCCTGACTGCGCTTCGTTATGCAGGCAGAGATCGGCCAACCCAGTGAACGAGGCGGAACATGCACCGCAAACCACATCTACCCGAGAAAGTCTGCCCCGTCTGCCTGCGCCCGTTCGCCTGGCGGCGCAAGTGGGCGCGCTGCTGGCAGGAGGTGCGCTATTGCAGCGAGCGTTGCCGCCGTCATAAGGGAGAGTCGGTCTGATGGAGCTGCGGCTCATCCTCGGCGATCAGCTGAACGCCGGCCACAGCTGGTTTCGCACCCCGGATCCGGCTGTCTGCTACCTGATGGCGGAGCTGCGCCAGGAGACGGACTACTGCCGCCACCATCGCCAGAAGGTGCTCGCCTTCTTTGCCGCCATGCGTGCCTTCGCCACCGCCCTCACCCAGGCGGGCCACCGGGTCTGTTACCTGACCCTCGATGAGAGCGCCCGCTGGCCCGACCTGCCCACCCTGCTGGCGGCCCAGCTCGAAGCGTATCAGGCCGAGCGCTTTGCCTGGCAGAGCCCGGACGAGTGGCGCCTCGCCAGCCAGTTGAAAAGCTGGGCGGCTGGCCTTGCCATCCCGGCCCAAGAGGTGGAGAGCGAGCATTTTCTCACCCCCCGTGATGGCTGGCAGCACTACCCCCACGGCCGGATGGAGTTCTTCTACCGCGCCCTGAGAAAACAATACGGGGTGCTGCTGGATGAAGGCGGCCAACCCCTTGGCGGGCGCTGGAACTTCGATGCCGAGAATCGCGCCAGACTGCCGGACAACCAGCCCATCCCGGCGCCCCTCACCTTTGCCAACGAGGTGAGCGAGATCGACGCCATGCTGACTCGTCACGGAGTCAACACCATTGGCCATGCCGATGCCAACGCCTTGCCCTGGCCGGTCACCCGGCGCCAGAGCCGCGCACTGCTCGAGCACTTTCTGGTGCACGGCCTGCCCCACTTCGGCCGCTATCAAGATGCCCTGAGTGAGCGGGGTTGGAGCCTGTTTCACAGCCGCTTGTCATTTTCGCTCAACAGTAAGATGCTCCACCCCCTCGAGGTGATCCGCGCCGCCGAGTCCCGTTGGCGGGCCAACCAGGCCACTATTTCGCTCTCTCAGGTGGAGGGCTTCATTCGCCAGATCCTCGGCTGGCGCGAGTTTGTCCGCGTCCTCTACTGGGAGCAGATGCCCGCCTATGGCCGCGTCAATTTCCTGGGTGCCGACCGCCCCCTGCCCGGCTTCTTCTGGAGCAGTGAAACCAGAATGGCGTGCATGCGCCACGCCATCCGCCAGTCCCTCGAGTACGGCTACGCCCACCACATCCAGCGGCTGATGGTGACCGGTAACTTTGCCCTGCTGGCGGGGATAGATCCGGACGAGGTGGACGCCTGGTATCTCGGCATCTACGTGGATGCCATCGAGTGGGTGGAGCTGCCCAACACCCGCGGCATGAGCCAGTTCGCCGACGGCGGCCTGATGGGCAGCAAGCCCTACGCCAGCAGCGGTGCCTATCTGGCGCGCATGGGCCACTACTGCAAGGGGTGTCATTATGAGGTGAAGGCACGCAGCGGTCCGGACAGCTGCCCGTTCAACAGCCTCTACTGGCACTTTTTATGGCGCCATCGGGACAAGCTGGGAGCCAATCCCCGCCTCGCCCTCCCCTATGCCAACTGGGACGGCCAACCCGAGGCGCAGCGGCAGGCCATGCTGGCGACGGCGGAGCACCATCTGCTCCACCTGGAGTGCCTCTGAGGCGGCAGGATTTCATGCCAAAACTAGAGAAAATCACAACATTGAGAGCTAGTTAAAAAAATGTAAACAGCGATAACCACCAATGACATCGACACCAGTTGAATATCCTGTGGCGGCTGATTAAGGTGAAGGCCCCAGTCAAGGAGAGACAAGATGGACATAGTGGTACTCGGTGGTGGCGTGGTCGGTGTGACCAGCGCCTGGTATCTGGCCAAGGCCGGTCACAAGGTGACCCTGCTGGAGCGACGTGACGGGGTGGCGCTTGAAACCAGCCATGCCAATGCGGGTCAGATCTCCCCGGGTTATGCTTCCCCCTGGGCTGCCCCAGGCATTCCCCTCAAGGCCGCCAAGTGGCTGCTGCAAAAGCACGCCCCCTTCACGGTCCGCCCCACCGCGGATCCCTTCCAGCTGAGCTGGATGCTGAAGATGTTCGCCAACTGCACCCCGGCGGCCTATGCGGTCAACAAGGGGCGCATGGTGCGGCTGGCCGAATACAGCCGCGACTGCATGAAGGTGCTCAGGGACGAGCTGGCCCTGGACTACGAGGGGCGCCAGCTCGGCACCCTGCAGCTGTTCCGAAGCCAGGCTCAGCGTGACGCCAGCCAGCGCGATATCGAGGTGCTGGAAGAGTACGGCGTCCCCTACCAGTCCCTGGATGCAGGCGGCTGTGAAGAGGTGGAGCCCGCCCTGGCCCGGGTACGCGGCAAGGTGGTGGGGGGCCTGCGCCTGCCGGGGGACGAGACGGGGGACTGCTTCCGCTTCACCCAGGCCCTGGCCGCCGAGGCACAGAAACTCGGGGTGACCTTCGTCTTCAACTGCCCCATCGACGAAATCGAGCTCGCCAAAGGGCGCGCCGTGGCGGTGCGCGCGGGCGAGCAGCGCTTCCAGGCCGACGCCATCGTCTGTGCGCTGGGGAGCTATGGCACCGGCTTCCTGAAGCCCTTGGGAATAGCGCTCCCCGTCTACCCGGTCAAGGGCTACTCCCTCACCTTGCCGATGACGGACGCCAATGGTGCTCCTCGCAGCACTGTGCTGGATGAAACCTACAAGGTCGCCATCACCCGTTTCGATGAGCGGATCCGGGTCGGCGGCATGGCCGAGCTGTCTGGCTTCAATCTGGCGCTCAACCCCAAACGTCACGACACCCTGGCCATGGTGGTGAGGGATCTCTTCCCCGAGGGAGGCGATCTTTCCCGCGCCGAGTTCTGGACCGGGCTGCGCCCCATGACGCCGGATGGCACCCCCCTGGTGGGCCCCAGCCCCATCCCGGGTCTGTGGCTCAACACCGGCCACGGCACCCTGGGCTGGACCATGGCCGCGGGGTCGGGCCAGCTGCTCAGCGATCTCATCTCGGGCAGCGCCCCCGCCATCAGCGACGAGGGGCTGACCCTGGCGCGTTACGGCTAGCCCGAATGGCGCAGCACCCAATGCGAGAGAGGGAGTGCCAGGCACTCCCTCTCTCGTTTCTCCAAGCCTTGTCAGGCCGCGGGCACCAACCCGGGCAGGGCATGCCAGACCCGGGCGGGATCCGCCTCCTCGATGGCCGCCATCATCAGTTGCTCGCTCCAGCGCCGGTGCAGTTGCCACAGCGCACTCCCCGCCTCCCCCTGCCCCTTGGTGCACTGCTTGGCCACGTCTGCGGTGCGGTAGAAGTAGCGCACCAGGGTGGTGAGCTCGGGTTCGGGCCAGCGGCAGCCAAAGTGGCGCAGCCGCTCGGACCAGAAGGCTATCTGGCGTCCCTCGTGTTCCTGCTCGACCCCGTGCAGGGCGGGGATCAGATCCATCGCCTGCCACAGCGCCCCATAGCCGACGAAGCGATCGTCCAGCGCCTCCAGTGCCTCATCCAGCAGCAGGAGCGTCTGCGGCCAGCTGTCGGCCTGCTCGCGGATGGCCTCCTGCGCCTCGCACACCGCCGCCAGCCACGCCATGGCCAGCTGGCAGATGATCGCCTCCTTGTTGGGGTAGAGGTGATAGAGGGACTTGATGCCCACCCCGGCGCGGGCGGCGATGGCATTGGTGTTGAGGGCCGCAAACCCCTGTTCCCGCAACAGAGCCAGGGTCGCCTGCTCGATGCGGTTCACCACCTCCTGACTGCGCTGCTGCCTGGGTTGACGCCGCATGCAGAGCCCATCCGGCAAACAATGTTCCGCCATCCCGTTTCTCCCGCCATGGTGACTGTTTTTCATAACTACATGATGAGACAAGATAAACACAAGTCAAAAAAAGTGCAGCAATAACTGGCATTTTTCAGAATAGCTGCAATAACCATAGGTGCTCATATCTGCAGTAAAAACTGCAATTAACCCAAGGAGAGCGCGCTATGGATAGCAAACACCCCCGTCTCAGGCTGGGCGCCATCGCCCTGCTGGTGACTGGCCTGCTCGGCTGCCAGCAGGACAGCAGTGAAGCACCACAGGACAATACCCTCTATCTCAACGGCAAGATCCACACCCAGGATGGGCAACGCAGCCAGGCCGAGGCCATGGTGGTGCAAGGCGGCAAGTTCACCTACGTGGGCACCCGCGAGGGGGCCGAGGCCCTGAAGAACGGGGCGACCCGGGTGGTGGATCTGCAAGGCAGGATGGTGCTGCCTGGCCTGCACGACAACCACATCCACCTGCTCGGCACAGTGGCGCTGGACATGTGCGATCTGGACGGCCAGAGCGTCAACCTGGATCAACTCGCGGCCAAGATCGGTGAGTGCCTGCCCGCTACGCCCCGGCGTCCGGGGACTGGCTGGTGGTCAACCAATGGTCGCCCTATGACGGCAACACCCCGACCGCCACCCATGCCACCCTGCTGGCGGCCCTGGATGCGGCGGCGCCGAACAACCCCGTGATGCTGGCCGGGGTCGACGGCCATGCCGGCGGCTACAACTCCCAGGCACTGGCGCAGGCACAGGACAAAGACGGCAATGTGGTCGGCTTCAATGCCACCACCCTGGCCCCTGGCGGCGTGTTCGAGGCCTTCATCCCCTATGTGGATCTGGCGAGCGGCGTGATCCGGGACGCGGCACGCAGCGCCATTGCGGTCCCCGACACCGGTGTGCTGAGCGCGGAGGGCGAGCAGGCGGCGGCCCAGTATGACAAGATACTCCCCGCCATCTCGGCGCTGATGGCGTCCCGCGGCATCACGGGCGTGCAGGATGCCTGCGCCAACGACTTCATCCGACAGCGCCTGCTCAACATGCAGGACCAGGATCTGCTGCACATGCGCGTCACCGCCGCCACCTGCTTCCACCAGGATGACTACAGCGGCAAGCTGGACATCGCCGGCCACCTGGCCAAGGCGAGCCAGGTGCGCGACGCCTTCGCAGGCAACCCCCTCATCAAGGCCGATACGGTGAAGATCTTCCTCGACGGTGTGCTGGAGGGAGATCCCTTCACCAGCCCTCCCTTCCTGCCCAATGCCGGCATGCTGGAGAATTACCAGAACCCGCATCTGGCCCTGGATCCTGCCAGCGGCGAGGTGAGCATCACAGCGGACAGCGAGGATGCGGGCAGCAACGGCATCGTCAACTACAAGGAGGCGGATCTGGCGCGCTACTTCACGGCGCTGGATGGGGCCGGGTTTGGCATTCACATGCACAGCATCGGCGATCGCAGCACGCGAGTGGCCCTCGATGCCCTGGAGGCGGCCCGCGCCAGCAACGGGGAGAGCCACATCCCCCACACCCTGGCCCACCTGCAGGTGGTGCACCCGGACGATCAGAAACGCCTCGGCGAGCTTGGCCTCTACCTCACTTTTACCTATGCCTGGACCACGCCCCAGCTCGCCTATGACATGCTGGTCAGCCCCTTCATCCAGCCAACCAGAGCGGGACAGTCCCTGAGCGAGGCCATCTACGATCCCATGGGCTATCTCCATGATGCACTCTACCCGGTAGAGCATTCGCGCCAGGCCGGCGCCGTGCTGGTGGCGGGCAGCGACGCCCCGGTGGACAGCCGGGATCCGCGCCCGTTCGAGAACATGGCCGCCGGCATCATGAAGGCGGCCGGCAGCGGCGACGACTTCCGGGCCAGTCAGCGCACCTCGCTGACCGAGATGCTGGCCGCCTACACCATCAACGGCGCCAGAGCGGTGCGTCAGGAGGCGATCACCGGCTCCATCGAGGCGGGCAAGTCGGCGGACTTCATCGTGCTGGACCGGGATCTGTTCGCCCTGGTCAAGG
This sequence comes from Aeromonas media, assembly GCF_020423125.1. Classification (NCBI taxonomy): domain Bacteria; kingdom Pseudomonadati; phylum Pseudomonadota; class Gammaproteobacteria; order Aeromonadales; family Aeromonadaceae; genus Aeromonas; species Aeromonas media. Next base: position 1,934,541 of record NZ_CP075564.1, on the reverse strand, counting down.
CCGGCACGCCGGAGCAGATCGCACAGACCCGGGTCGAGCAGACGGTCTTCATGGGGGAGACCGTCTACCGCAAACCCTGAACGACACGGGCCCCGCGAGGGGCCCGTTTCTTATGGCTCATTCTTATGGCTCACAGGGGGCGACTCGTCCTCCGTCAGCCCGGGTTTCAGGGCCAGGGTGAAGAGTGCCGCCACCATGTCGGACTGGGTGATGATGCCCACCAGCTGATCCCCTTCCACCACCGGCATGTGGTGAAGGCCGCCGTCTGAGAAGGCTTCCACCAGATCGTAGAGGGGCTGGTAGCGCCGCGCCTTGTGTACCTCCCGGGTCATCAGATCCGCTACCGTCAGTTGCTCGAGCTCCGCTCGCGCCCTGGGCTGGCGGCCCACCCGGTCAATCATCAGATCATGCAGTGTGATGATGCCGACCAGCTTGTCTCCCTCGTCCACCACCGGCAGCGCCTTGATCTGGTGGTGGGAGAGCAGGTGCCAGGCCTCCATGGCGAGCGCTTGCGGCGCCGTGACGACGAGATCCCGCGACATCACCTCCTGGCAGCGCACCGTGCCCACTCGCCCCCGCAGGGCGTGCAACTGGGCCTCCTGCAGCAGCTCCTGCAGATCCTGGCGGCTGATGTCCAGCAGCTCCTCATGCTTTTCCAGGGCAAAGTCGATGTCCTGGGTGGCCAGCCGGGCACTCGGCTGGGGATCCGCCGTCTGGTGGCGATTGGGCGCCACCTTGCCGCCATGAGGATAACGGCGCCCCAGGGCGCGGTTGTAGAGCAACCCCAGAGTCAGCAACAGCAGGGAGTTGAGCAGCACCGGCAGCAACACATAACCCACCCCCAGCGCCCGGATCCCCTCACCGCCGATGACGGCGGTCAGGGCCACGGCGCCGCCGGGGGGATGCAGACTGCGGGTGAGGAACATGGCGGCGATGGCCAGCATCACCGCCAGGGCCGAGGCGAGCGCCATGTCCGGCACTAGGCTGGCACTGACCACCCCCATCAGGGCCGATACCCCGTTGCCCACCAGAATGGACCAGGGTTGAGCCAGAGGACTCGCCGGGGCGGCAAACAGCAGCACGGCGGAGGCCCCCATGGGGGCGATCAGCCAGTGCACCTCGAGTCCCAGTCCCCACTGGCACAGCAAGGCGGTGCCCAGCAATCCGACGAAGGCGCCAAGGGCGCCGTAACAACTTTCTTTGAGGCTGGTATTGGTAGATACCGGTAAAAAATCCCTGAACTGCATCCTGCTCCCGCCGACGATAACATTTATTTCAAATGCGTGATTCTAGCCAATTCTCACCCCCCAGCACCAGCACGGGCATCATTGCGGCCTCAGGATCCCGGCACCCCGGACGCGGTACACCTCAATCCGGTGATCGGGGGTCGCAATACCATTTCCCTCGACCGGCGCTGGCTGGCCGAGATGCTCGCGCGGTAGGCGCCATCGCAGGCGCGTCACCGGCCGCAAAGCCCGGCACCATACTCGCCAACCGGCACTCCCCTGCCGCTCCCCCCTGAGGGCCCCAAGGCCGTCATGCAAAAAAGGAGGGAAGGCTTGCGCCCTCCCTCTCTCGTTATGCCCGTACTCTCTTGTTGTTTGTTGGGGGCTCAGGCCAGCTCGGCCCGCAGCGCCCGGGTCGCATCGACCATCACCTTGAGAGCCGCCGTGGTCTCTTCCCAGCCGCGGGTCTTGAGGCCGCAGTCCGGGTTGACCCAGAGCCTGTCGGCCGGGATCTGCTTGGCCGCCTTGCGGATGAGGTCCTCAATCCAGCTCTGGCTCGGCACGTTCGGGGAGTGGATGTCGTAGACCCCCGGGCCGATCTCGTTGGGGTAGTTGAAGCGCTCGAACGCTTCGAGCAGCTGCATCTGGCTGCGGCTCGTCTCTATGGTGATCACGTCCGCGTCCAGCGCCGCCACGGCCTCTATGATGAGGTTGAAGTCGCTGTAGCACATGTGGGTGTGGATCTGGGTGCTGTCCACCACAGGGCTGGCGCTCAGGCGGAAGGCGCGCACCGCCCAGTCCAGATAGGCCTGGTGATCCTGCTTGCGCAGGGGCAGCCCTTCGCGGATCGCCGGCTCGTCGATCTGGATGATCTTGATGCCGGCGGCTTCCAAGTCAGCCACCTCGTCGCGAATGGCCAGACCAATCTGCAGGGCGGACTGCTCGCGGCTCACGTCTTCCCGGGGGAAGGACCAGCAGAGTATGGTCACGGGCCCGGTCAGCATGCCCTTGACCGGCTTGTCGGTCAGGCTCTGGGCGAATTTGGTCCATTCGAGCGTCATGGGAGTGGGTCTGTCGATATCACGGGTGATCACCGGCGGCTTGACGCAGCGGGAGCCATAGCTCTGTACCCAGCCGAAGCGGGTGATGGCAAAGCCGTCCAGCAGCTCACCGAAGTACTCCACCATGTCGTTGCGCTCGGCTTCGCCGTGCACCAGCACGTCCAGCCCGATGGCTTCCTGGCTCTCAATCGCATCCTTGATCTGGGCCTGGATGCCCGCCTCGTAGGCGCTATCGTCGATGCGACCAGCCCGCCACTCCTGGCGCAGCAACCGGATGTCCGAGGTCTGCGGGAAGGAGCCTATGGTGGTGGTGGGCAGCAGCGGCAGCTTGAGATCCGAGCGCTGCGCCTCGGCCCGCACCGGGTAGGCGCTCTGGCGATCGAAGTCGCTGTTGGTGAGGCTGGCGAGCCGCGACTGCACCGCTTTCTTGTGGACCCGGCTGTCGGACTCCCGATCGACGATGGGCTGGCTGTAGGCCTCGATCTTGTCGAGCTCGCCCCCATCCAGGTAGTCGGCCAGCAGCCCCAGCTCGTAGCACTTTTGCAGGGCGAAGGCGAACCAGCTGCGGGTCTGGGGATCCAGCTCGTGCTCCAGGGTCAAATCCACCGGGCTGTGCAGCAATGAACAGGAAGAGGCCACCCAGAGGCGCTCGCCAAGCTTCTCTTTCAGCGCTTTCAGCGTCGGCGCCAGCTTGCCCAGGTTGGCACGCCAGACGTTGCGGCCATTGATGACCCCAGCAGAGAGGACCCACTGAGCCGGCAGGTGCGGGACCAGCGTCTCCAGCTGCTCGGGGGCGGCCACCAGATCCAGGTGCAGGCCGTCCACCTTGAGGCTGGTGATGATGTCGCGCTGATGGGCGACCGAGCCGAAATAGGTGGTGAGCAGCAGCTTGCAGGGGCCGGCCAGGCGCTCATAGGCATTGAGATAGGCCAGACGCCACTCGTCCGGCAAGTCCAGCGCCAGGGCCGGCTCGTCGATCTGTACCCACTCCACCCCTTGTGCGGCCAGTTTCGCCAGGATCTCCTGATAGACGATGAGCAGGCGATCGAGCAATTCCAGACGAGAGAAGCCGCTCTCTTTCTCCTTGCCGAGCCAGAGGTAGGAGACAGGGCCCAGCAGCACCGCCTTGACCGGCAGCCCCAGCGCCTTGGCCTCTTCGACTTCGTCAAACAGCTGGCTCCAGCCCAGCTTGAAGCGCTGGTCGCGGCTGAACTCGGGCACCAGGTAGTGGTAGTTGGTGTTGAACCACTTGGTCATCTCGGCGGCGGCGGCAGCCGGGCCGGTCGGCGCACGGCCACGGGCCACCCGGAACAGGGTGTCGAGATCGGTGTCGCCGTGGCGGTGACGGGCCGGCACGGCATCCACCAGCAGGCTGGTGCCGAGCACCTGATCGTACCAGGCGAAGTCGCCCACCGGCAGCAGGTTGACCCCGGCGGTGCGCTGCGCCTGCCAGTGGCGCTCACGCAGGCTCTTGCCCACGGCGACCAGCTCGGCCTGGGTGGTCTCGCCACGCCAGTAGGATTCCAGGGCAAATTTCAACTCGCGCTTGGCGCCGATGCGGGGGAAGCCCAGGGTGTGTGCTCGTGTCATAGGTCCAATTCCTTATGCTCATTCATCTGATGGGACACTGGATGATTTAGCCATCCAGATGTTTACACATCTAGAGTGACGAGATAAGGTGGCCTTGGCTATTGAATCCTCTTCAACTGGCTCTCAAGAAATCCTCAACTGACGCACAAAGGAGCAGTGCCATGGGTGTGCCCAACCAGTCGACCAGCCATCAGAACACCAACACGGGCATCGATCTCAAGCACCTGAAGACCATCAGTGCCCTGGCCGAGCAGGGCTCCCTGGCGGGGGCGGCGCTCTGCCTCAACCTCACCCAGTCCGCCCTTTCCCACCAGTTGAAAGAGCTGGAGACCCGCCTCAACCTGGAGCTCTATCTGCGCAAGAGCCGCCCCCTGGTATTGACGGCGGCCGGCCAGCATCTGCTGGCCCTGGCCCGTCAGGTGCTGCCCGCCCTGGCCCAGACCGAGCGCCAGCTGCTGGCCCTGCACAGCGGGGATGCGGGCAGGCTGCACCTGGCGCTGGATTGCCACAGCTGCATCCAGTGGCTGCTGCCGCTGTTGCCGGGCTTTCGCCGCCAGTGGCCCGGGGTGGCCCTTGAGGTGGAGTCGGTGCCCGGCTTCGATGCCATCAGCGCCCTGCTCGGCGGCCAGCTCGACCTGCTGCTCACCTCGGACGTGCAGGCGCGCGGGGATCTCCACTTCGAGCCCCTGTTCGCCTTCGATCTCACCCTGGTGATGGCACCGGATCACCCCCTCTGTCACCAGGCCCGGATAGCCCCTGACGATCTCAAACAGGAGGTGCTGCTGGTCTACCCGGTGGAGCGGGCACGCATGGACGTATTCAGCCGCTTCCTGCAACCCGCCGGGGTGGAGCCCGCCCGCTGCAAGCCGGTGGACAACACCTCCGTCATGCTGCAGATGGCCGCCGCCGGACTCGGGGTCGCCGCCCTGCCGCGCTGGGCCAGCGAAGAGTTCGTGCGCCAGGGCTTGCTCGAGGCGCGCCCTCTGGGCACCGGGATCCGCCGCCATATGTATGGCGCCGTACGTGCCGCCGACAAGGATCAAGCCTGTCTGCAGAGCCTGTTCGAGCGCATTCGCACCCAGATGGCCGAGCAATGACAGGGCATGAAAAAGCCGCCCCTGGGGGCGGCCTTGCCAGCCATTCAACCGTTTATTGCTGTGCTTGCGTCGTCCCATCACCACAGCGGGCTTGAGGATCCTGCTGCCTTGGGCAGTTGTCGCACAGGCTGCCGTCGCTGCGCTTGTGGTGCAGGCAGCAGCGCTGGCGCACATAGCCGGGAGCGGCGCTCGTCTCACCCGCCGGCTCCACCGCCAGGCGCCAGCCCGCCAGATGCTCGGCAGGCAAGCCGCAGGCGGCCAACCAGAGCGGCGCATGGGCCGCCACCTGCTCGCGGCTCACCTCGTCGAAGAAATCCGGCACCCGCACCAGGGCCGCCAGCAGATCGTCAGCCAGGAGCGGGCGCACGAAGCCGGGCCTCAGCCGCTGCCCGCTGGCCATCGCCTCGAACAATCCCTGCCAATGGCGGCGCAAGCGCCGTCCTGCCGCCTCGATCAGTACCTCCCGCTCGCCCCTGATCATGGGCAGGGCCAGCAGGCTGAAACCGGACACCAGTCCGGCACCATAGCCCAGCCCCATGCGATCCAGGGCAGGCACGGCCCCGACGCGATAGACGGCCACCATGGCGAGATAGATGGACTGCCAGCAGAGCATGCTCCAGCTGCGGGTCAGCCAATAGGCGGGGCCCGCCTCCGGATGTGCCAGCCGCCAGTGCTCGTGCAGCGCCAGCGTCACAGCCCCGGGAGCCATGTCGGCATCCGCCATCGCCAGCAGCGGCATATCCCCAGCCGTCAGCCGCCCCTTGAGGGAGGGAATGAGCTGCTCGGCGGCGGCGAACAGGGCATCATGGTCCGCCTGGTGGCGGGCCTGCCGGTGGTTGAGCAGACTGCCAAACCCAGACGAGGTGCTGCCAGAGGGGCCGCCACGCGCCGGTATCCCGTGATGAGAGGGCCCCGGCGCAGGTCCGGGGTGCAAGGTCAGAATACGTATTTGAGTCGAGCCTCCACATTGCGCTCAGCCCCGAACCAGCAGTTGTTCTGGTCGTAGCAGGAGTAGTAGGTCTTGTTCAGCAGGTTGCTGGCGCTAAGCGATACCCCCACCCCCTTCATGCTCGCGCTGAGGGCGGCGAGATCATAGGAGGCGGACATGTCCATCAGCAGATAATCCGGCACTGTGTCGGTGTTGGCGGCATCGAGCTGGGCCTCCCCCACGTAGCGCAGACCGGCACCGACCCGCATTCCCTCAAGGCTGCCGCCCGGCAGGTAGTTGCTCCACAAGGAGGCCATCTGCCTAGGCACCCAGACCGGGGTCTTGCCCTGCAGATCCGTGGTGTCCTTGGTGATCTCCATGTCCTGAAGGGTATAGCTCAGCGCCAGATCCAGCCGGCTGGTGAGATTGGCGCGCCCTTCCAGCTCTATCCCCCTGGAGACGATTTCGCCGGTCTGCAGCTTGGGCCCGTAGACGTTGTCCGGATCCGTCACTAGGGCGTTCTCCTTGGTGATATGGAACGCCGAGATCGTAGCCGTCTTACTCATGTCCTCGGAGAGGAACTTGAGCCCCCCCTCCCACTGATGGCCGGTTGCGGGATCGAACGCCTTGCCGCTCTTGTCCGCCCCCGGCACCGGCTCGAAACTCTCGGCATAGCTCACATAGGGTGACAAGCCATAGTCCAGCTCATAGAGGGCGCCGAGGCGGAAGGAGAGGTTGTCCTGATCGATCTGGGCCAGGGACTGGCTGGCGGCTCCCTGGTAGAGGCCGCGGCTGTCGGTGTCCATCCGGTAGCTGTCGTAGCGGGCGCCGCCGATGGCCACCAGCCGGTCGAGGCGCACCTGATCCTGCAGATAGACGCCGGTCTGGGACTGGCGAATGGTCTTGCGATCCTCATAGGAGAAGGTCAGGGCATCCGGCCGGATCTGGTTGTGGTCCGGATTGAAGATGTCGATGGCGGGCGCAGAGTAGTCGAGCGTGTCCCGGTAGAGGATGCGCGCGTCCAGATATTGATAATCGACCCCAAGCAGCAGGTTGTGCTGGGCACCGCCGGTTTGCACCTTGCCCGCCAGCTGGTTGTCGATGACAAAACCTTTCGACGCTTCATCGGTGAGATAAGCGTTGCGAGCCAGAGTGCGGTTGTCCGCCGCCAGGGCCGCGTTGTAGGTGTTGCGCTGATAGGCGGAGGCATCCATATAGCGGGCATTTTGCAGCACCTGCCAGTTGGCGTTGAAGTCGTGGCTCAGCTTGTAGCCGAGCAGGGTCACGTCCCGGTTGTACTCGTTCCAGTTCTCGTCGCCGAGGAAGGTATCGCTGCCAAGCTGCCCCAAGGGGTTGCTCTTGACCGAGCCGCTGGCGGGGACAGTGGTGTAGATGCCGGCTTGCGGATCCTTCTGGTAGTAGAGGTTGAGGTTCAGCAGGGTGCGGTCGCTCAACTGCCAGTCCAGGGAGGGTGCAAAGACGTAGCGCTCCTCTTCGGAGGTCACCGCCTGGCCATCTTTCTGGCGGGCCAGCCCCACCACCCGGTAGGCGAGCTGCTCGTTGATGGCGCCTGTGCTGTCGAGGGTCATCTCCTTGAGGGTGCCCGTCCCCGTCGCCACGCTGACGCTGTGCTTGCTCTCCCGCTGGGGGCGCTTGGCGATCAGGTTGACCATGCCGCCGGGGGGCATGCTGCCGTAGAGCACCGAGGTTGGCCCCTTGAATACCTCCAGCTGCTCGATGGCCACCGGATCTATCTGGGGTTGCAGGTTCCACTCGCTGTATTGCAGCAACAGGCCGTCATAGAAGTTCTGGTAGTTGTCAAAGCCGCGGATGTTGAACAGATCCAGCCGATTGACCGCCCTGCCCCGCAGCTCGGTGTTAACCCCGGGCACGTAACGCAGTGCCTCGCTCACTGAACTGACGCCGCGCTGCTCCAGGGTCTCGCTGTCCACGACCGAGATCGCCTGGGGCGTCTCTATGGGGTCAAGCCGGGTCTTGGTCGCCGTGTTGCGATAGGTCTGACCGAGCACGGTCAGGGTCTCGTCGGCAAGCGCCGCGTCCTGGCTACCGGACGTGGCGGCCAGCACAGAGCCTGCCAACAGGGTGGAGATGGTCGCGGCGACCACGGTCAATGGGGGGTGAACAAGTTGCATCTGATCCTCGACTGCTTACTGCATGTGAATAGTAACAAATATCATTTGCATTTTATTGTGCTAATTTGCCCCTGAATTAACAATTTGGGGCATCTTGGCGGGCAGAGAGGCGAAAAACAGGCGAGATTAGCCTCAGTCGACGACGCCTTATGTCGATGGGAAAAGACCATGAATTCAAATGACTATCTTTGGCAGGCGCACAGAGGGTCGGCCATCAGCCGCAAGCGGCCTCGCCAGGGATAGAGGACTTGAGTGAAGACGTGCACGCTCAACCCGGGCAGGGAACGATGGGCAGCCAATACTCCATGGAGGCATCCGCTCTCCGACCGTCAAAACCCGGGGCATAGCGTTCCAGTTCGAAGCCATCCAGCCCGCGATAGCTGGAGGCTGGCAGCCAGTGCTGGATGAACCAGTTGAGACTCGGCCCCAGTTGCTCGATGGGGCCCTGGTGGCTCAGCACCGCATACTCCTGGGACGGAACCCGAAGGCACGCCAACCCGGGCAGAGGTTCAGTCCCCTCCTCTGCCGCCACCCCGGCCCAGTAAGGCAGCCGCTCCCCCGCCCCAGAGACGTCCACCACGCCAAGCAGTTCGCTGGTCAATGGCAGCCCCCCCGCCTCGCGCCAGGCACGCCAGATGGCAGGCACCGTCTGCTGAAAGTCCGGGTCTTCGGCAAAGAGGCCCCGGATCTCCCCCCTGACGCCGTGCAGGGTGAATCCCGGCCGGCTCTCCACCCGCACCTGCACCAGCCTGGGGGGACTGGTCAGCGACATGGGGACCCGTACCAGGGGGGTACGCAGCCCCAGCCGCAGGCCCCGTTTGCGATAGGCCAGGGGCGAGCAGCCAAAGTGCTGTTTGAAGGCCCGGCTGAAGCTCACCTCGGAGCCAAAACCATGGTTCAGCGCCAGATCCAGCACCCGCTGCCGGCCAGAAAGCAGCGCCTCCGCCGCCAGGCTCAGCTTCAGCTCGCGCACATAGTGGGCCACTGTCTGGCCGGTTTCGTGCAAGAAAACCCGCTGCAACTGCCAGCGCGACCAGCAGCTCTGCTCGGCCAGCTGCTCCAGCGACAGGGGCTGATCCAGGTGGGCGTGAATGTAGTCGAGCACCCGCTCGATGCGGGTGAAATGGGGACGCGTCCGTGGCGCCGGGTCGGAAGGTGCGAAAGATGTGGTGATTGTCATGCCGGGTGCTGGTCTCTGCCTGCAGAGGATCAGCCTCTGTTCAGGAGTACACATTAAACATGGCCGCCGTGCCGGGAGCAAGGGGGCTGGCGGCGCCACCTCCCCCTTCTGGTGGGGTCTGCCCTCCCTCTTGTCACAAAAGTGACGCCTTCCTCTGTCAGATTGTTTGAAAACAGATTTATCAGTTGTCTGGCATCGATCATCTGGCTCTCATTCGAGCCAAATTGCAGGGAGTGCAACCATGAAGAAGATTGCCTTGATCACCGGAGCCCGGGGCGGCATCGGATCCGCCATCACCACCGCCTTGCTGGCCCAGGAGTATCGCATCATCGCCACCCACTCCAGCATCAATGCCGCCGCTGCACGGGAGTGGTACCAGGAGCAGGGGTATCAGCCGGATCGGGTGCGGCTGCTGGCGCTGGATGTGGCCGACACCGCCATGTGCCGCGAGACCCTGGGCCGCCTGCTGCAGGAGGAGGGCCGGGTGGACGTGCTGGTCAACAACGCCGGCATCACCCGGGATGGGGCCTTCAAGCGGATGGTGCCGGATCAGTGGTTCGAGGTGATCCACACCAATCTGTGCAGCCTCTACAACGTGACCCAGCCGCTGTTCGACGCCATGTGCGAGCAGCGCGATGCCCGCATCATCAACATCTCCTCGGTCAACGGCCAGAAGGGGCAGTTCGGTCAGGTCAACTACTCGGCGGCCAAGGCAGGCATGCTGGGCTTCACCAAGGCGCTGGCGGCGGAAGGCGCCCGCTTCGGGGTCACGGTCAACGCCATCGCCCCCGGCTACACCGCCACCCCCATGGTGGAGGCGATCCGCAGCGACATCCTCGACAGCATCAAGGCCGACATTCCCATGCGCCGCCTCGCCAAACCGGAGGAGATTGCCGCCGCCGTGGCCTTCCTCGCCAGCGAAGCAGGGGCCTATATCACGGGGGAGACCCTGGCCATCAACGGCAGCCTCTACATGAAGTAACGCGAGATAAGCAGGATCCACAGGGGGCAGCCAACGGGCTGCCCCCTGCTTTTGGCCTGCTACAAGAGGCGCGCCGTCCCCCCTGATTCGGCGAAATGGCTGCGCAGGGCGGTGATCACCCGGCGCACCTTTTCCGGGATCTCCCGCTGGGGGGTGATGGCGTGGATCTCCATGGGCGGCACCCGAAAGCCTGGCAGCAAGGCGAGCAGGCGGCCCTGAGCGAGATCCTCAGCAATTTCCCCCTCGGGTTGCAGGGAAATCCCCTGCCCCGCCAGGGCAAACTGGCGCAGGGGCAGCACGTTGTTGCATTGCACCCTGGGTTTGCACTTCACCCTGTGCTCGCCCCCTCGCTCGTCAAGGAGCAGCAAGCCGCTCCCCAGCATGTCGCCGCAGAGCCAATCGTGCGCGGCCAGATCTGCCGGGGTGCGCGGCGTCCCCTTGCGCGCCAGGTAGGCGGGGGCGGCGCACAGCAGCATCCGGGTCTGGCCCAGCTTGCGGGCCACCAGGGTGGAGTCCGGCAGGGAGCCGACCCGCAGCGCCACGTCGATGCGCTCGGCAATGAGATCCCGCTTCTCGTCGTCGGCGATGATCTGGATGCACAGGCCAGGATGGGCCTGCAACAGGGGCGACAAGGCCAGCGCCAGCGGCTGGCCCGCCATCCCCACGGGCGCGGTGATCCGCACCTCCCCGAGCAGGCTGTCGCGCACTTCCGAGAGGCGCAGCTCGGTCTGGTTGAGGGTCTGTTGCAGGGACTGGCACCCCTGCCACACCACCTCCCCCGCCTCGGTCAGGCTGAGGCGACGGGTGGAGCGATGCAGCAGGGTGAGGCCGAGCAGGCTCTCCAGCTGGCCAATGTGCTGGCTGACGGCGGAGGGGGTCATGCCGAGGGCCTTGGCGGCCCCCGTCATGGTGCCCGCCTCCACCACGGCGGCGAAGATGGCGTAACGTCTGAGCTGATCCATTATTAAATCCAGCTTACAAGTGAATGCAATTTACAGTGGATTATTAAATCACATCCGGGGGCGTAGGATAGCCTCATTCCCACAGTGAAGGAGAGATATTCATGAAGATTGCCCTCATAGGTGCCAGCGGTTTTGTCGGTTCAGCCATCCTCAACGAGGCCGTCAGCCGTGGCCACAGCGTCACCGCCATCGTGCGTGACGTCAGCAAGGTCACCGCCCATCCGCAGGTCACCACAGTGGCGGTCGATGCCCAGGACCCGCAGGCGCTGGCCGACGTGCTCAAGGGGCACGATAGGGTGATCAGCGCCTACAACCCGGGCTGGAGTGCCCCGGATATCCATGATCAGTACCTCAAGGGCGCCAGCGCCATCGTCAAGGCAGCCAACGCCGCCCACAGCTGGCTGCTGGTGGTCGGCGGTGCCGGCAGCCTGGAGATAGCCCCCGGAGTGCAACTGGTGGATACCCCGGACTTCCCGGCCGAGTGGAAGCAAGGGGCACTGGCGGCCCGCGACGGTCTCACGGCCCTTCGCCGCGAAACGACCCTCGACTGGCGCTTCGTCTCCCCGCCGGTGTTCCTCGAACCCGGCGAGAAGCGCGGCAGCTACCGTCTCGGGGGTGATCAGGTGCTCTTTAGCGGCGACAAGCCTGCCGGGATCACAGTCGGGGATCTGGCGGATGGGGTGTTGAACGAGGCGGAAACACCGGCTCACCTGCGCCAGCGCTTCACTCTGGGTTACTGAAGAGGCTGATCTGGGCGCGCTGGGCGGGCGCTCGCCCTCTATCCTCTGCGCCACACTACCCAAGGGGAGGCTGATGCCTCCCCTTTGTTCATTCGCCTCCCGCGGGCACTGCGCCTTCCCTGCCCCTGGAGGATTCATGGGCAAGGCGATCGCCAGGGGCGCATTTTCTCCGTGCAATCGACAGGCTGCCCCAAAGAGATCGAATTCTATTTCGACTTTTGTATATAACTAAGAATATTTTGTTGCTTCCACCTTATAACCCCGAACAGTAGCATCCCCTTAAACCCAAATGGTGCCATCGTGAGCCACGGACCCGAGTCCTGCCACGAGCCACACCGCCGTCTTTGTACCGGATCCTCGGGACTGCACCCGACATCCGGCAAGTGAGGAGATGCACATGGAACATTCATCACTGCCCATCATCGACTATGCCGCGATCAATGGCGCCCCCGAGCAACGTCGCCAGATGCTGGCCAAGCTTGGCCGGGCGGCCCGCGACATCGGCTTCTTCTATCTGACAGGCCATGGTCTGAGCGAAGCGCAGCAACGGGATACCCTGGCGCTGGCGGCACGCTTCTTCGCCCTGCCCCTGCAGGAGAAGCTGGCGGTGCAGATGGTGCACTCCCCTCACTTTCGTGGCTACAACCTGGTGGGGGCCGAACTCACCCGGGAGCGGCCGGACAGGCGGGAGCAGTTCGACGTCATGAACGAGGAGCAGGCCCTCCCCCTGGTGCAGATAAGCCACTCCTGGCAGCGGCTCACAGGCCCCAACCAGTGGCCCGCGGCCCTGCCCGAGATGAAGACACAACTGCTGGCGTGGCAGGCGCGGCTGAGCGATATCACCCTCACCCTGCTGTCGGCCTTTGCCGAGGTGCTGGAGCAACCGGCCGGGGTGTTCGATGAGAGCATCCAGGGCGCCCCCTATCAGCACATGAAGCTCATTCACTACCCGGGACGGGAAGCGGGAGGTAGCGGCCAGGGGGTCGGCGCCCACAAGGATCCCGGCTACCTGACCCTGGTGATGCAGGACCATCACTCCGGCCTCGAGGTGGAGACGGCGAGCGGCTGGATTTCCGCGCCGCCCCTGCCCGGCGCCCTGGTGGTCAATATCGGCGAGCTGCTGGAGCTTGCCTCCAACGGCTACCTCAAGGCGACCCTGCACCGGGTGCAGAGCCCGCCCCCCGGGGTCTCGCGTCTCTCCTGCGCCTTCTTCATGGCGGCGAGGCTCGATGCCACAGTGCCGCTGCTCACCCTCTCCCCCGAGCTGGCTGCGCAGGCACAAGGCCCTGAGAGCGACCCCGCCAACCCCCTCTTCTATCAGGTGGGAGAGAACGTGCTCAAGGGCAGGCTGCGCTCTCACCCCGATGTGGCGGCGCGCCACTATGCTCAGCAACACAGGGTAGCGCAGGAGCCGATACCGGCCTGACACCATCAAGGGGGTGGCGACAAGCCGCCATCCCGACCACAGGACAGGGGCGCCAGTGTGGCCCCGTCCACCGATTTCCACACCAGAACAACAACGCCATAGCCTGGCGACCACGGAGCAAAACGATGAAATTCAAGACCATGAGCGTGCACAGCGGCCAGCGGATCGATCCCCAGACCGGCGCCCTCACCACACCGCTCTACCAGAGCAGCACCTTCAGCTACGTCAATGCCCAGGCGGGCAAGGAGCGCTTCGCAGGCCAGGCCCCGGGCTTTATCTACAGCCGCTTCGGCAACCCCACCACCGCCGAGCTGGAGCTGAAGCTGGCGGCCCTCGAGGGCGCCGACGAGGCGCTGGTGGTGGCGAGTGGCATGGCGGCGGTGAGCGCCATCCTCTATGCCCTGGCCAGCAGCGGAGATGAAGTGGCCTATGTCGGCCCCCTCTACGGCGGCACCGATGCGTTCCTGAAACAGACCTTCAGCCGGGCCGGCATCACCATCACGAGTTACGACAGCGATCAGGATCTGCTGGCCAACATCAACCCCGCCACCAGGGTGATCCTGTTCGAGACCCTGACCAACCCCACCCTCAAGGTGGTGGATCCCCGGGTGGTGGTGGAAGCGGCCCGCAAGGTGGGCGCCATCAGCGTCTGTGACAACACCTTCCTCACCCCCTATCTGCTGCGCCCGCTGGCGCTCGGCATCGATCTGGTGATGCACAGCGGCACCAAGTACCTCGGTGGTCACGGCGACATCATCGCCGGTGTGGTGGCGGGCTCCCACGCGCTGATGAAGTCGGTACGCACCGTGGCCCTCAAGCACATCGGCTCCCCCATCGGGCCACAGGAGGCCTACCTGCTGCAGCGCGGGGTCAAGACCCTGCCCCTGCGCATGGATGCCCACCTGCACAACGCCCAGAAGGTGGCCGACTTCCTCGCCGCCCACCCGGCGGTGAAGAAGGTGATCTACCCGGGGCTTGCCAGCCATCCGGGTCACGACGCCCTCGGCGCCTTCGCCAGCGGCTTTGGCGGCATGGTGAGCATAGAGCTGGAGGGCGGCTTTGCGCGCTGCGCCACCCTGCTCGACAACCTGCAGCTGTTCGTACAGGCGGTGAGTCTCGGGGATCTCGAGAGCCTGGCCTGCCATCCGGCCAGCACCACCCACGCCGCCATGGACGAGGCGAGCCGCCTCGCCGCCGGGGTCAACGACGATCTCCTCCGCTTCAGTATCGGGGTGGAAGACGCCGACGATCTCATCGCCGATCTGGCGGCGGCGCTGGCCCTGATCTGACCCTCAGCCGCATGCACGACCGGCGCCACGCGCAATAAAAAAGGGAAGGCCAGGCCTTCCCTTTCTCTCATCCATTCCCGGGTGCGGGAAGGGGCCCTGCTCAGGCGTCGTGATAATCCTGGCAGGCGCTCAGGGTGTTCTCCATCAGGCTGGCCACCGTCATGGGCCCCACGCCACCGGGCACAGGGGTGATGAAGGCGGCGTGATTGCGCGCCGTTTCAAACTCCACGTCCCCCACCAGGGAGCCGTCGGCCAGGCGGTTGATCCCCACGTCGATCACCAGGGCCCCCGGCTTGACCCACTCCCCCGGGATGAAGTTCGGCTTGCCCACCGCCACTACCAGCAGATCGGCACGGCGCACCTGGGCTTCCAGATCCTGGGTGAAGCGGTGACAGGTAGTAGTGGTGCAACCCGCCAGCAGCAGCTCCAGCGTCATCGGGCGACCGACGATATTGGAGGCACCGACCACCACAGCATGCAGACCGTGGGTCTTGACGCCAGTCGCCTCGATCAGGGTCATGATCCCCTTGGGGGTGCAGGGACGCAGCGCCGGGATGCGCTGTGCCAGACGGCCCACGTTGTAGGGGTGGAAACCATCCACGTCCTTGTCGGGACGAATGCGCTCCAGCACCTGGGTGGTGTCGCAATGAGCCGGCAGGGGCAACTGCACCAGGATGCCGTCCACCTCCGCATCCTCATTGAGCCGGTCGATCAGGGCCAGCAACTCTTCCTGGGTCGCATTGGCGCTGAGATCATAGGAGCGGGAGACAAATCCCACCTCTTCACAGGCACGACGCTTGCTGCCCACATAGACCTGGGACGCCGGATCCAGCCCCACCAGGATCACCGCCAGACCCGGTGCCCGCTTGCCCAGTGCCAACCGCTGTTGGACTTGTTCGGCGACCTGATTGCGAATCGTTTGCGCAACCTGTTTTCCATCAATGATTTTGGCAGACATCGTTCTTCACTCACCATGTGTTCAACTGCCGCGCATTGTCGCATTTTTTTGGCGCAGGTGTTAGCGGCTCTCGCCTGGCGGGCAATAAGTAGGCATTTGAATTTACTGGTGGAAAAAGTCGTTGACGCTGACTTTGACGCTTGGGTATGATGCCCGCCCGTTGCCCAGTCGTACCGCCCCCGGTATGCTGGACGATGAGATTTCGGTGATTAGCGCAGCCCGGTAGCGCATCTGGTTTGGGACCAGAGGGTCAAAGGTTCGAATCCTTTATCACCGACCAGGTTCATCGAGACGTCTTGTGGCGGCTCGATACAGAGCGCCCTTAGCTCAGTCGGATAGAGCAACGGCCTTCTAAGCCGTGGGTCGCAGGTTCGAATCCTGCAGGGCGCGCCATTTAAAATGTGTTTTAAATCATTGAGTTATTGACGAAGAGTGTGACTTATCGTCCATTCGGCAGATTATCTCAAGATGACCTTGGCCACGCCTTGGCAGACACAAAATGGCGATGATTTCAGTGGTGGCTGTAGCTCAGTTGGTAGAGTCCCGGATTGTGATTCCGGTTGTCGTGGGTTCGAGCCCCATCAGCCACCCCATTATTTCTCTGTTGTTGCTATCTGTTGCGAAAGAAATGAAAGGCTTGAATATGGCCGGCAACTCATCAGCAAGGCAGACTTCGCGCAATTTATGCGCGGCGATAAACCGGCCCCGCGCCGGTTTTTTGTTTTAGCGAATCAATTAACGCCCATGGAGGCGGCCTATGTCTCTTCGTCATCCGGGTCGCAAGCAGCCCGCTCGCCAGCCCTCCCCCGCGACGGGCAACCCCGCCCTCGATCTCTTCCACCGCAACTGGCAAGCGCTCGAAAAGCTACAGGCAAAGATCGACAAGCAAGCCCTCAACGGCCGCGATATCTATCAGCGTTTCACCAGCGAAATAGAACCCCTTGAGCGTCAACAGTGCGAGCTCATCTTTGCCCTCGCCAAGCGCCTGGTCGATTTTACGGCTCGCAAGAGCTTTACCCTGTGGCAGCGGGAGACCTTGCACCACTGGATCCACGATCTCATCAGCTATATCGAGTCCAATCCGTTTCGTGGCGAGATGGATTTGGCTCCCCTCTTTCACCAAATCCAAACCAATACCGCCCTGCACATGGATGACGAACAGCTCGACTATCAGTGTGACGTTCTTACCCAGATGCTGATGGAGACTTGTGGCCACTGCCCCGATGACATCGATACCTTGCGCGAGATGCTCAAAAACCCCGATCGGTTGAACGAGTACATGATGAATGCGGCGCGCCAGCATATGGCCGAAGAGTGCAACACCGTCGATAAAGAAGAGGATGCCCGCTTCGACGATGATGAGTTGTTTGCCGATGAGCCTCTCTTCGGCACTGAGCAGCAAGATGCTTTTGCCCACGCGCGCACCCGTCGTGAGCAAGAGGAAGAGGCGCGCATCGAACAGTTGTTCAGCAAATCCAGCCTCAAGCAGCTCTATCGCAAGCTCGCCCTGGCGCTGCACCCGGATCGGGAACCCGACCCCGTCATGCAGGCGGAAAAGACCCGCATCATGGGCCAACTCAGCCAGGCCTGGGAAAACAAAGAGATGTTCACCCTGTTGCAGCTGGCCCACACCCACCTGCCCGAGTTCGATAACCTGCTCAGTGACGAGAACCTCGCTTACCTCAACCCGATGCTGAAACGCCAGCTACGCGAGCTCGAAGTCAGCTACTACGGCGGGCAAGACGGGCTAATGGGCGCGGTGCTGCACAAATTCAAGCAATCATCCAAGAAAAAGACCGAGCAGGCCTTTGCCGAACATCGGGACTATTTGCTGCGTGATATCGACCACCTGACTGCCCAGCTGGCCGAGATCACCACCCTGCAGACCCTCAAACCCTATCTGGCGGCCCGCTGGGATCAGCAGCAAATGAGGTGGGATGAGGAAGAGGACGATATGGAATGGCTGTTTAGGTAACGGCCAGCGGTGACCGACCATCTCATCAATCAATCAAGGCGCCACTGGCGCCTTGATTGTTTTCACACTGCTGGTTATTACACTGATCGTGCTATCGGATAGCCAGCCTTAAATCAGGGTCACCTGACGCGCTTTGGCATCAGGCGCCAGCGCCTGTTCCTCATCGTGGATAGTTGTGAAGGGCTCAGGGGAAATGGCGGCTGCCGATGCGATTTTGCGCTGCTGATATTGGGCCAGACGCAAGTCCAGCAGCTCTTGCACCATGCGATGCAGAGGATCGATATCCTCCTCACTCACCGCGAAGCGTAGGCAGAAGCGATCCTCCCTTACCTCGAACCAGTACTCCCCCTTGGCGCCTGGATTGCCGCCACTGCTGAACTTGATCGGATTGCTCTTCCAGTAACTGAGCCAAGCCGGGCTGTCGGCGCTCAGGGCTTGCTGCTTGGCCGGCAGATCGAGACGGGCCAGCTCGGGATGCCGCTCGAACAGGTAACGGGAGTGGCTGGCCAGCGCTGCCAAGGTGGGTGGCTCACGCAGACCGTCGAGTTCGAGCAAGGCCAATAGCAGGATCAACTTGAAGCTCTTGTTGAGCGCGGTGTTCTCCACCCCCGCACGCAGAAAGTCGCCGTGCCGGTTCAGCACGCGCAGCTCCTCCTCCCCCAGATCGCCCGCTTGGGCGAGCAGCTCAAACCAGCCCCCCTGTTTTTGGGTATCGAAACGCAGTTGCTCACCCAGCCGGGCAACCCAGGTTTGCCGCGCAGTGGGACGATAACCGAGGTACTCCTTGAGGATCTGATAGGTCTCAAGCAGAGTCGGTTGCTGCTGCCTTTTTAACAGCGCTAGCAACGGAAGCAGCTTGGGATCCAGATTGATAAAACAACCTGCCGCCAGCGTCATCGCCCTGTTTGCGTGCGTTGGCGAGTAGGTCAATTGCGTTTGCAGCAGCTGAGGCTTGTAGAGACATGCCTTGTGATTGCCCACCAGATCGATCACCACCAGGCGTTCTTTGCCTTGATAGAGGCGCAAGCCCCGCCCCAACTGTTGCAGGAACACGATGCGCGACTCGGTGGGACGCAGCATCAGCACGGTATCGATGGCGGGCAAGTCGGTGCCTTCGTTGAACAAATCTACCGAGAAGATGATATCGAGCTCGGCGGCGGCCAATTGCTCCTGGGCGGCTTGTCGCCCCTGACGGGAGCCCGCATAGACGGCTACCGCCCGCACTCCGGCTTGCTGGAAGACGCTGGCCATAAAATCGGCATGACGGGTCGAGATGCAGAAGGCCAGCGTGCGCTGCTGGCGTAAACGTCGCCACTGGCTAAGGGCGTGCTGAGCCCGCTTCTGACTGGCGAAGGCACTCTCCAGCGCATGGGGGTCAAACTGACCGTTGCGCCAAGGCAGCGCGGCATAGTCGATAGTGTCATCCAAAATGCCGTGATAGGTGAGCGGCACCAGCATCTTTTGCTCAATGGCGAGCGCCAGCCCCCGTTCAAAGACGAGATTGTTGTCGCACAGCGCCAGAATATCGGCCTGATCGGTGCGGTCAGGGGTCGCGGTCAGCCCGAGCAGGAAGCGGGGCTTGAAGTGGTTTAGCAAGCGCCGGTAGGAGGGTGAGGCGGCATGATGAAACTCATCGACCACCACGTAATCGAAGTGATCCGGTGCAAAGCGCAGCAGATGCCGACTCTTGCCCAGCGTCTGGATGGAGGCAAACAACCAATCGGCCTCATCCTGCTGCTGACCGTGATAGAGGCCAGAATTTGCCTGCGGCGCCATGTGCAAGAAGGTCTGGCGCGCTTGGGTCAGGATCTCCTCCCGATGGGCAACAAACAGCAGGCGGGCCGCCTGCATCTGGCGCACATCAAAAGCCGCGAGCCAAGTCTTACCAAGGCCGGTCGCCATGACCACCACGCCCCGTTTATGCCCCTGTGCCCGCGCGGCTTGCAGCGCCATCAGCGCCTCTTGCTGCACGCTGTTGGGGATGGGGGCTTCACGCAGCTGCTCGGCGCTGCTGCGATGATCCCCGGTGAGCACCCGCAACTCCCGCAGCGCGCTCTGCCGATAGCGAGCGAGGTAGCCATCTATCCAGTCGTGGGTAAGGAGCACGACCCGCGCGTCTTGCGCCAGCCGCTCGATTTGAGCCGCGAGCTGACGCAGGCTGTGATGCGGCTCGCTGGGTCCGCTCGGCTCAGCCCTGAGCGACCAGTTCCACTCCAGCGACTCGGTAAGGGCGGCGGCAGAGATATTGCTGGAGCCGAGAAACGCCTGACCACCGAGCACCGCTGGCGACCCTTCCTGGCCAACTTGCTGGCCTAGGTACTGGGCTGCGTGCTGGACAAACAGATAGGACTTGAGGTGAAAACCGCGATTGCCCTGACTCTGGTAGATCAGCGCGCAAGAGCGAGCGGGATCAAATTTGAGCAACTCGCGCAGCGCCACCGGCTGGGTCACCTCCAGATAGTCCGAGGTGATCACCCGAAGCCGTGCTCCTCGCGCCAGCGCCTCGTGCAGGGCACCGCGCAACAACACCAGCCCGCTTTGGCGAATAAAGGAGACACACAACTCAATGCGGCTACCCTCGCCACAACGGGCGATGGCGTCCAGCAGATGTGGCAACAGGGGATCGTTGAACTCCGGATCCCCCGCCTCTCCCCCGCTGATGAGCACGGGTGCACTCATGACCCGACCTTGCGCACGATGGCGTTAAGCCAACACTCCTGCTCGCGGCCGGGGCGTCGATCCGCAGTCTGCCAGATCTCGACCTCGCTCAGCGGCAACGGCGTTATCAGGGCTTGCAGCCCCGCCTCATCCAACTGGGTGAAGGCTCGGCCATCGCGCTCGGTCTCGTCTACCCCATATTTGAACGAGCAATAGAGCAGACCACCGTCGGCGAGTTGCTGGCACAGATGGACCATTACGGCATCCAATTCGGCACGGGGAACATGCAGCAGACTGGCACAGGCCCAGATGGCATCGACCGGCGCGGGAGCCACGAACTGATCGAAACGGCACAGTTGCACCGGCTGACCAAGCAGGCGCTCGGCGCGCAGGGCCAGCTCCGCGCTGGCATCGAACGCAGTGACCTGAAAGCCCTGCTCTCGGAAGTAGAGACTGTCCCGACCAGAGCCGCAGCCCGCATCGACGATATGAGCGCCGGGAGCGAGCAGAGGCAGGAAGCGCTGGTAAAGCGGCTGCATATCGACCGACAGCGTGCCTTCGACGAAGCTATCTGCGTGTTGGTTGTAGTAATCGATAGACATATTAAGCAGGCACCTAGCAGAAAACGCTCAGATTAACAGAGAGTTAGGGGTAAAAAATCGAGTCAGTGCCATTTCAGACAATCCGCAGTACGGGAAGACCAACTGGCACCTTCTTCGCTATTCATAAATGCTCTATTGACCCTAAGGGCGCTCAGTTCATGCTATCAAAAAGAGTGTTATTCTAAGCCTGAGAGCACGGTAGCTCTATGAAGCCAGATCACCAAATCGATCATTTCTACTATTTGGCCAAGATGTACGCTGCGTCAGCGATTCATCATGGCGGTCTAATAGATCAGAACCACAGTCTGGGTTCACTTTGCGCCCAACACTGCTGGCGGTGTGCTCTGCCCATCACATCTAACTTGCCCCAAGGAGTTGGTGCGACAAGTTGTGCCATTGGAGGACCGCAGGTTGCCGAGGCTATCTTTACGCCAGGTGACGGTCTCGCCGGTGCTGGGATTGCTGACCCGTACATTGCCTAGACTATCTTTGCGGTAAGTGGTGCCTTCGCTGCTGCGCACATTGCCGAGAGAGTCTTTGCGCCAGGTGGTGCCGCTTTGCGAATCCCTGACGTTGCCGAGACTGTCCTTGCGCAGGGTGCCGCTATTGCCATCATCACACTGGTAGCGGGTATTACCGAGGCTGTCTTTGCGATAGGTACAGTCGGCGGCCCCGGCACTCTGGACCACCAGCAGTAACAGGGCACCAGCTAATACGCCGAGCGGGGGTAACGAAGGTGACATAAACATGCTCCTTGGTTGGGGCTGACTGGGACTCTCTTCAAGCGGGTCCAGTATATGCCGCCTCAATACCCATGCCGATACTGGTTACATACACATGTCGCATTTTGGAGCAGATGCGGGGTGTCTGATCACCGAGCCGGCGTTTATCGGCGGGGTCTGCTGGACGACGATGGCAATGGGTTGCAACCCAGACAATCAAGGCGCCTGTGTAGCGCCTTGATTGTTTTACGCGATCTGCATCGTTAAACGACTATGCCGTCGGCGCCGTTTCCTCTATGGCAATCGTGCCGGGCTCTTCCAGAGCCTCGACGATCAATGACAACCGATCCTGTTCGAAGTCCATATGCATGGCGTCCAGTTGCGGCAGTGTCTTGCTGGCCTTCGCCGAGAGTTTGTTGAATCTCTCCACTTTGCCATACAGCCCTTGCTTGCCCACCAGCGCCTTGACCGTGTTGTTGTAGTGATTGCTGGCGGTGTTGAGCGTGCCGCCCAAGCTGCTCAGACGTTCGGCAACAAGGCAGACCTGGTTGTAGATGTCGCCGGCTTTTTCACTGATCTCGCGGGCCTCCGTATTGCTGCGTTCGATCATCCACAGATTTGATACCGTGCGCAGGATGGGGATCAGGGTCGTATGTGAGACCAGTACGATGCCCTTGTTGTATCCATACTCGAACAAATCCTTGTTGTGCTTCAACGCTTCGATATAGGCGGGTTCAATCGGCATGAACATCAGCACAAAGCTGGGGCTGTGCATGCCAATCAAGTTGATGTAATCCTTCGATGCCAGATCGTCGATATGCTTGCGCACCGCTTTGAGATGCTCTGCCATCGCCAGCTGATACGCCTCTGGGCTCTCGGCCGCTACCGCCCGATCATAAGCCACCAAAGAAACCTTGCTGTCGATGATGATGTGTTTGCCATCCGGCAGTTTGATCAGATAGTCGGTCTGCTTGTGCTTGCCTTCCGCATCCTTGAAGCTGCTCTGCACTTCGTAGTGGGCCGCTTCAATCAGGCCACTCATCTCCAGTGTGCGGCGCAGTTGCGCTTCCCCCCAGGCTCCGCGCTGCTGGGAATCGCCCTTGAGGGCCGACGTGAGGTTGTTGGCCTCCTTGCTCATATTCAGACCAATTTCCAGCACCTTCCGGATCTCGGCATTGAGCTGAGCGCTGCCTTGCACCGAGACATCGTGCACCTCGTTGATCCGTTTCTGGAATCCTTCGATCTGCTCGCGAAATGGCTTGAGCAGGCTATCGATCCCGATCTGGCTGCTCTGAGTGAACGCCTTGCCCTTCTCGTCGAAAATCTTGTTGGCGAGGTTTTCAAACTCCTGTGCCAGTGTCTTCTTGGCATCGGCAAGTTGACCCAGCTGCTCCTGGAAGTGCTCTTCCCGCTTTTGCAGCGTGGTCTTGAGCTCGGTGTGTTCGTTATCAACCTGATGCAACCGCTCCTGCAGGCCGAGAATGGCGTTCTCACGCTCTTTCAGGGTCTGTTTGACATCCACCAGTTGTTCACGGACTTCGCGCTCCGCGCTCTGCAGGGATTGCGCATGTTTGCCTTCATTGGCCAACTTATCCTTGAGCTGGCTGATCTCATCATGGGCTGCTCGGTTTTGCCCATCAGCCAGATTCAAGCGTTCACGCAAGTCAGCGATCTGCTCTTTCTGACCACGGTTTTCGGCCTGTGCCGTCTCCAGACGCTTCTCCGCGTCATGTTGCTGCTCCTTGGCCGCGCTCAACTGCTGCTGCAAGGCCTCGCTGGCAGCCTTACGTTCGCTCAATTGCGTCGCCAACTCTTGCAGCTGCTCTTTGGCACCCTCTAGCTGGGTCTGCACCTTGCCGGCCTCCACCTGCTGCCCATGACATTGTTGTTCCGCCGCCTTGAGCTGCTCCTGAGCCTGTGCCAATTGCTGTGTCAGCAAGCCCTGTGCCTGCTGTGCCTGCCCCAGTTGGCTAGTGAGCTGACCGAGCCGGTTGCCGTGGCGCAGCGCCGCCACAAAGTAGCCAATCACGCAGCAAGCGACTGCAATGATGACGCTGATGACAATGATCTCCGTAGTCCACTGGCTGATTTGCATGAATACTCCTTAAGCGTGCTTGAAAGGCAGATGTAAGTGGTGCGAATAGTGCTTTTGCCCGGCGATAACCACGATAATCGCGTCAATGCCTATGCTGGCCACTACTGTGCAACAGGCTAACACGCCCGATTTCATGGAAACCGATGGTGACTCACACTCCCGCCTGCTGATGCTCAACTGAGCAGAATGTTTATTAAAAATCCCGTTGGATGGCGACGTTCACAGGCTTGTCGGCCGCACCTTTGAGCATGGCGTCGAGCTTGTCGACGGGCTGGGATGGTATGCGGTCCCCGGGGTTGGCTCATCTTCCTATTCGACGTCTTCTTCGTCCGCTCGCGCGTGGCTCATGGCGCGGCCTTGGGCCGCAAACTCATTGCGACGCGCCCAGCTGAAATCCGCCAACACCAGATCCGGGTAATAGGCGCTGTTAGTGCCCATCATGACGCTGACCACAAAGTCCTGTATCACCTTCAAATACTGAATGAGGCCGTCCAGCGTGGGAGATGGCGCATGGATAAAGGCCAGGATCACCTCGGATACCTGAATGCCGACGGCAGCCAGCCCCTCACTGAGCGTGAAGGCGAGATCTTCCCCTGCGTGCCACCCCTCATCCAACTCGAAGTAATGGATGAGGGCCTTGCCAAGTTGCTCCGCCGTGCGCCACGCCTCCAGGCCGTGCACCTCCCCAGTCTGCCTGCTGATCGCACGCGTTACCCGTTTATTTTCCTCCACAACATCGGCAACGCTTCGCGCTGGGATGCCCTCGATATGCGGCGCCACCCCCTTGCAGAGCAGACAATGGAAGAAGGGAAACAGCAATTCATGCACGACGCTGGGCGAGCCGAAATAACCCGCTTGGGACGCCGTTTGCAGCATCTGCGCAAAGCCATCGGCGGGGACTTGCCCGGCGGCATAAAAGGCAATTTCGCTTTCGATGATCGATTTGGCCTCCTCCAAAGACCAGCCGAAATGATCAGGATCCAGCGACAACCGCATTCTCGATGCCAGCCACCAACCTTCACTGTCACGAACAAAGAGCACTTCCGCCGCCTTGCTCCCCGTCCAGCTCCGGTATAGGTGGAGAGTTTCTCCTTCGAAATAGCAGAACCATTTGTACTCCATCGCCGGAGGGATAAATCCCTGTCGGATGTTGGCCATCTGCTCATCGCGAAAGCGCAGGCTCAGCGGAAGGGTGAGCGCATCTCGATGCAATGGTTGTAACCCTTGCCAATCATGCCGTGTCGCCGCCTTCATCCTTTATCTCCCAAGTCATCAGTTAAAACCCAGATGACTATATCGTTCGAGCAAAGCCGCTTCGATACTGGGGTTTTGCACATGTCGTATTTTCAAGCAGATATTTTCAAACTAATAGACAGATAAGAGGCAGGCGAGACGGACGGGGCAGTTCCTCACAACCACACGGCTTCCTGCTCCAGCGCCATCCCGCTGGCTTGCATTGACCGGATCAATTGCTTCACTTCCACGTCGAAATCGGCTGTCGCAGGGTGTGCCAGCATGGCGTTGAATTCGCGCTGGGTATCCTGCCAAAGCGTGGTACAACCGAAACGCTCGAGACGAGATGGCCACTCGGGCATCAACCACAGGGCCACGCTGTGGCCAAGACGGCTGCGAAGCCGGGCAAAGTTGAGCAGACCCACTCCGTCGTAGTCGGGAAAGAAGTGGATCGCAGGCGCCCGCTGGCGCAAGGCGAGCCAATCCAACAATGTGTTGGGCAATTGGCCACTGTAATAAGCAACACTGGCGGGCTGGGCGCAGGGTAGCCAGTCCAGCTGGTCAAACAGCGCCTGATTTTCCACAAGCCATAGCGGATGTTCGGTATACCAGGTGCTGTCGGCGTGCACAGTCAGAGCGGCGACGCCCAGTTGATCGGTGCTCAGTCGCAAGTCCAGCCGGTTGTCTTTATCGTCTCGCCACGCCACCTGACCGGGACCGGCCTTTAACAGCAGATAGCTGAACTCATGCCCATGATCTGCCCCCTTGCTACGGCGAGTTGCGGCGATGTTACGCGCTCGGCGTGGCAGACCATCGACCAATTCGGCTTGCTCTATCGGCACCAGTTGTCGCCACTGGTGTTCCACCACGGCGGGCAGCCTTATCTCAAATACGACACCCCTGCCCTCGGGCCGCATCTGTATGCTGCCGGTAGCGCGGGCAAAGCTGCTCAGCTCACGTCGCTGCCCCTCGCTCAATTGAGAGCTGGCAAGCCCTCCTCCAGGGGCTTGGCGCAATTTGCGCAAGGCGGCGATCAAACTACGGCTCATGGTCGCTCCTTGGGAGCAAGCACCAGCCAGCTCTGCCGATTGATATGGTTCTTGCCGGCATGGTGATGGATAGGTACGCAATAGCGTGCCGTGGTCAACGGAGCTGGCGAGGCGCAGATCAGGGCAAAACCGAATTCTGCCGCCACATCGATCAGATTTTTCTGGTTGCGGGTATCCAGCGCCAGCGCCTCATCCAGATAACAGATGGTGCGGATGCGCTTGTTCTTGTGATGCATCAGGTGGAGCATGGCCAGCCCGGTCACCAGCTTGGCCATCAATACGGTGCCGTTGGAGGCCGCACTGTCTATCTCGGTGAAGGACTCCTCCTGCTGATCCTGCTTACCTATCACAAACTCCAGGCGAAACAGATCGGCGACACGGAGCCCTTGCCGGGCATTGCCCTCATCAAACAAGGTCTGTTTGGCGCGATCCAATCGCACATCATCCAGCACGCTTTGCTGATTAAACAGATCGAAGCTCTCCCCCGTCTCCACCTGAGCGGACTTATCGAGCAGAATTTCGATGGCTTCCACCAGGTGTGCTTCATCCCTGGGCTCGATTTTGAAAACCCTGAGGTCGGACAGTTGACGCTGACTCACCAGCCGGTTAAAGCCCCGCATCTGCGCCTTAAAAGCATTCAGCCCCTGTCTGAGCTGTTTCAGGCTGGCGGTGACATTGATCACGGCACTGCGGGCCTTCTTCTCCAATGCCTCGGCTTCTTTTGGCAACATCTGATGGAAATCGAGGATCCGACTCCACTCCTCGTCCTGAGTCGGGCAGTGTTCATACTTGGTGAGTCCGCCAGCGTGCAAATCCTGCAAACCGCGCTGCAACGCGCTGTTCAACGCCAACAATTGACGACTATCGGTCTGGAATTCTTGCAAACGGGTATATAGGGTATCCAGCGTTCTGGTGGCTCCCCCGAGCCAGGGATGGTAGGAAAGAGATTCCAGATAACCGAATTCTGGCCCCTGATCCTCGCGCTGGTTACGCATGGTGACGATGCCGTTATGCTCATCATCCAGTCGCATCTGCGCTTGTCGCAAAGCATTGAGTTGATCAACCAAGCTCAATTGCTGCTGGTTAATCGCTGCCAGCTCAGCCTGTAGCCTATCCAGCTCTTGTTCATGGGCTATCAATTGCTCTGCTCGCTGGTCACTCTGGGCCAATAGATGCTGCCAGGTGTCGAAGTCGGCCAGCTCCTGCCGCAGTTGTTGCTGCTCCTGCTCTAATCGTTGCTTGTGTGCCTCGGCCTGGTGGCGCTGCTCGGCTGTTTGCTGCTGCACCTCCAAACTGGCGATATGCCTGTCGGTATCCCTGATCTGCTCCTTCAGCTCGGCTTCACTGAGTTGCTGAAACTGGGGATGCAACCGATGAAGGTTGATGCGCAGGCCAGCCAGCATCAGCGTCTCGCCCGGCGTCTGTGACAACTGTTGTTTCAACCGGGGCATATCCAGTTCGAAATCTGCCGGTCCTAGCTGCATCACTCCGGCCTGGAGCACCCGGTTTAGTCGCAGTAACTCCTCTTCACTCAGATGATCAGCCATGTGTCGATAGAGATTGTCGGTCAAGGTCTCCTGCTGCCGATGCAGGCTCATCGACAACTGCTGTTGCCGACGTAAATCTCGCCTTATGTCCTCTACGCTGCGGCTCTTGACCTGCCCCAGCAGGGTGATCTGAGCCTCCAAATTCTCCTTGACCGCCGCCAGCTGTGTTTCAAGTTGCTCACGTCCCGAAAGCAGGGTAAACCGACGCTCCAGCTCCGCTTGCTGCTGATTGAGCGCCAGCAGCTGAGTATGGGACTGCTGTTTTACGAGCCGTTCGACACTCAGCTCCTGAATACGGCTCCCCGATTGCTTTTGTGCCGTCTCGCATTGCAACACCTTGGCTGCCAATTCCTCTGCTGTGGACTCATAGTAGGAGTGCCACTGCTTGAGGTCTTCTTCTATCTGTGGGCACCAGACGATGAGCTTGCCTCTGAGCGTCAAACGCTCTTGCACTTGTTTGGCCAAGCTCAGGATCCGTGCAGACTGATTGACCGCCGCCTGATACTGAGCCCGTTCACTATTGACCTCGCTAAATGCCTTTTCCCACTCTTGCCGAAAGTCGATGGCCGCATCCGACAAGTCCCGTTTGAAGATTTCCAACAGATAATTTTTGACATCGGCCGAGGTGAGCCTATCCAGCCGTAAGGTACGAGTGAGGACCTGTCGATAGGCAGCAGCATCCGATTGATGCTCCAGATGAAAGAGGGTGAAATCGGGCTCGCTGGCGGCCCGCTTGCGACGACCACCATACAGGGCATCGCGAAAATCATTGGGACTCTTGTAGACAAACACCAGCCGCTGGCGCGTGGCCAGGTGGTTTACCAGTTGGGGCTCCGCCACCAGAGCGCCGCCGTCCAACCGATAATCATCCAGATCCAACGCTCCCTTGTAGGCAAAGTACTGATAGTCATGGCTAACCCCCTTGCCGACACATCCCAGCACCACGGTCCCCGTTTCTGGCAGACAGGCTTCCAGCAGTATGTAGGCGCTGTTGTTGGGGAAGTAGAATCGTTTGGACTTCTCCAGATCGTGGGCGCCAAAGTCCATGCGTCGCTGGTCGATGATCAATAAAAACTGCAGCGCGTTGATGAGGCTGGTTTTACCTGTGTTATTGGGGGCGATGAGTGAGACGGCAGCATCCAGCGGCAACTCGGCTCTCTGATACCCGGCACTGCCCAACAATACCAGACGCTCAAACCCGTACTGGATCATGCTTCCTCCTCCTCATCCAAACCCACCTCTGCCGATTCATCTTCCTCGCCACCCTGCGGCTCATCGAATGAATCGTCTTGGCCAGATGCGCTCAACGATTCGAAGTGTTCCAGATAGCGATAGACCGCCGGCAATAACTGCCAATAACCGTTAAGTGACAACGCAAATCCGAGCTTGACCGCGCTGTCCAGCAACGCGATGAAGCCATCCAGCTCCAACCCCTCGGCCTCAAGGATCTCCTGATGATGCTCGTGAGCCTTGGCCAGCAAGG
Source organism: Aeromonas media (assembly GCF_020423125.1). NCBI lineage: Bacteria > Pseudomonadati > Pseudomonadota > Gammaproteobacteria > Aeromonadales > Aeromonadaceae > Aeromonas > Aeromonas media. Next base: position 1,905,585 of record NZ_CP075564.1, on the reverse strand, counting down.
CCTTGTCTACCCGCCACTCCGTAAAGCGGGACAAGGGTCTGCCCTCATCAGCCTGGGTATCAAACAAGCACATCCATAACAACGCCAGGCGCTTGCTAGTCTTGCTGGCTTGGCTGCCGGACTCCTCGATATGAAACCAGGCATAGCCACGTGGCTCGACTTTAAGCTCAAACCCCAGGGCGGCAAAAATAGCCTGATAGCTTTCCTGACACCGCTCCAGCTCGGCCCACAGGGCAGGCTCCGCCACCCGGTTGAGGTGCTTGCCGCTGTTGAACAGGCGAAACAGCTCACTCAGGGCACCGAGCGACTCCAGATGCGAAATAGAGGTAATCATGATCTCTGGATCCTGTAGGGGTGATAACTGACCAGCACCTCTTGCAAATCCGTTGTGGTGCTATCTGGGTGAAGGCTCGCCAGCCAAAGAGGCTCACGCACCAGTTCGTGGTAGAGTCGCAACAAGGTGGCATCCGGCTGCTCGCCATAATGCTGTAGCAACCAGAGCATCAGGTTCTCCACTGGCAGGCTCTCTTGCAGGTGTTGTTTGAGGGTCTCGTCATCAATGGGCTCTACCAGTGAGGCGTCGAAGGGGACCTCCGTCGGGAAACGGATGAGTTCCGGTATGTACGCCAGGGCGCTGGCCATAAAATCCTTGACCTCGAAGCCTACACTAACGCGTCGCGGTCGCTCCTGCCGCCAGACAGGCAAGGCCCCCTTCGTATTGCGCAACGGCAGAGCTCGCGTGAGGCCACGTTTGCGCACACGCCCCAACAACTGGCTGATGGCGGCAGACAGGCCATTATGCTCGCGCAGCTCTTCACGCAGCGGCAGCAAGGTGGCGGCACATTGCTGGGCTACCAATCTTCCCAACCGCTGCAACTCCTTGGCTTGATAAGAAACCTGACGCAACTGTAACTGGTGGGTATAAAGCCCACCTTGTATGGTGATGGCCTCTACAGCCCGATCCAGAGCCCTCTCCGCCTGCTCCAGAAAGGGATAGAAGTTGCCCGCAAGCCCGGAGTCCATCATCTCGTTCATGGGCTCCACATACTGGTCATAGGCTTCAAGCACTGAGCGATAACGTTGCGCTATTGGCATGGCTGCATCCGCGGATTTAGCCTGTTCGGCCAGCTCCAATATGGCATGGCGATCCTGATCCAATTGCAAACTGATCTGCCGCAACAGGTCTGACATCTTGGCTGAGCCCTGACGCAAATAATCGGGATTGAGTGGTTCAGAACCTTCCAGTATTTGTGCTGTCGCTTGTTTGATGGCCTCGATACGCGCCTTGAGCACGGCAGAAAGCCCTAACTCATGCTCACGTAACAGCCCCCGCGCAAACTCTTGCACCAAGGGGTTGACCTGCAGGGTATCGGTTCGCTCAAGCCACTGCAGGACATCGCTGCTACATAGGCTGCGCAAGATTTCTCCACACTCAGGCTCGCTGTCACTGCCCCGGCTGGACTTGCCAATTAGCCTCAGCACCATCGCCTCATCGAAAGCAGGCCATTCCCGCGAAGCCCGAACCAATGCTTCGATGACGTCCCAATGTTTATGCAGTTGGAATATCAGACTTTTGGGATTTGCCATTCGGTATCCTTGTTCGCTCCCTTGGCCCCAGTCCAAAGAATCATACGATGGACGGCTGGCGTCATTTGACCACAAGAGCATAGAAAGCAACCCAGCTGGCAACAATACTGGATACTTCTACATGTCGTTTTTTCAAGCAGATATCTGACGACTCCGGTCTCCCTTACCGCCATTGCTGCAAATGCTCAAACGCTGAGTGTGGGCCGGACTACCGCCAGGATGTTGGCTTGGATCACGCCTCCAGCAGGCAGATCATGGATGATCGGTATGGAAAATACTCGACGGTAGTGGTCAGTCAACTACCAACGGAAGAGTGGTACGCGAGCTTGGGGGACAACACACCTGGCAGATGCGATCCTGGACCGGCTGATGCACAACGCTCACCGGCTGTCACTGAAGGGAGAATCGATGAGAAAGAGGAGAAGTGAGTTGACCCAATCTGAACAGTCGAGTTAGAAACGAGATGACATGAGCGCGTTAAGGATCAGGGTGTTCACGTTGGCCGGAATCACTGTTCAACTTCACCGGAATACGCAGGGCCAACACTCTGATTTCCACTGATAACTCCTGGGTCAACATGGGCGTGGCTCCAAAGCCACGATCTTGGCCCAGGTGGGTCAACTTTACTCCGGCGTTAGTGGGTCATTTTTACATCGGCGGTGACAGCCAGCATATGGCCGAAGAGTGCAACACCGTCGATAAAGAAGAGGATGCCCGCTTCGACGATGATGAGTTGTTTGCCGATGAGCCTCTCTTCGGCACTGAGCAGCAAGATGCTTTTGCCCACGCGCGCACCCGTCGTGAGCAAGAGGAAGAGGCGCGCATCGAACAGTTGTTCAGCAAATCCAGCCTCAAGCAGCTCTATCGCAAGCTCGCCCTGGCGCTGCACCCGGATCGGGAACCCGACCCCGTCATGCAGGCGGAAAAGACCCGCATCATGGGCCAACTCAGCCAGGCCTGGGAAAACAAAGAGATGTTCACCCTGTTGCAGCTGGCCCACACCCACCTGCCCGAGTTCGATAACCTGCTCAGTGACGAGAACCTCGCTTACCTCAACCCGATGCTGAAACGCCAGCTACGCGAGCTCGAAGTCAGCTACTACGGCGGGCAAGACGGGCTAATGGACGCGGTGCTGCACAAATTCAAGCAATCATCCAAGAAAAAGACCGAGCAGGCCTTTGCCGAACATCGGGACTATTTGCTGCGTGATATCGACCACCTGACTGCCCAGCTGGCCGAGATCACCACCCTACAGACCCTCAAACCCTATCTGGCGGCCCGCTGGGATCAGAAGCAAATGAGGTGGGATGAGGAAGAGGACCATATGGAATGGCTGTTTAGGGAAGGTGCGAACAAGTCCCTGATATGAGATCATGTTTGTCATCTGGAGCCATGAAAAAGGGTTCATCATGAGTCATCAGCTCACCTTCGCCGACAGTGAATTCAGCAGTAAGCGCCGTCAGACCAGAAAAGAGATTTTCTTGTCCCGCATGGAGCAGATCCTGCCATGGCAAAACATGGTGGAAGTCATCGAGCCGTTTTATCCCAAGGCTGGTAATGGCCGGCGACCTTATCCGCTGGAAACCATGCTACGCATTCACTGCATGCAGCATTGGTACAACCTGAGCGATGGCGCGATGGAAGATGCTCTGTACGAAATCGCCTCCATCCGTCTGTTTGCCCGGTTATCCCTGGATAGCGCCTTGCCGGACCGCACCACCATCATGAATTTCCGCCACCTGCTGGAGCAGCATCAACTGGCCCGCCAATTGTTCAAGACCATCAATCGCTGGCTGGCCGAAGCAGGCGTCATGATGACTCAAGGCACCTTGGTCGATGCCACCATCATTGAGGCACCCAGCTCGACCAAGAACAAAGAGCAGCAACGCGATCCGCAGATGCATCAGACCAAGAAAGGCAATCAGTGGCACTTTGGCATGAAGGCCCACATTGGTGTCGATGCCAAGAGTGGCCTGACCCACAGCCTAGTCACCACCGCGGCCAACGAGCATGACCTCAATCAGCTGGGTAATCTGCTGCATGGAGAGGAGCAATTTGTCTCAGCCGATGCCGGCTACCAAGGGGCGCCACAGCGCGAGGAGCTGGCCGAGGTGGATGTGGACTGGCTGATCGCCGAGCGCCCCGGCAAGGTAAGAACCTTGAAACAGCATCCACGCAAGAACAAAACGGCCATCAACATCGAATACATGAAAGCCAGCATCCGGGCCAAGGTGGAGCACCCATTTCGCATCATCAAGCGACAGTTCGGCTTCGTGAAAGCCAGATACAAGGGGTTGCTGAAAAACGATAACCAACTGGCGATGTTATTCACGCTGGCCAACCTGTTTCGGGCGGACCAAATGATACGTCAGTGGGAGAGATCTCACTAAAAACTGGGGATAACGCCTTAAATGGCGAAGAAACGGTCTAAATAGGCTGATTCAAGGCATTTACGGGAGAAATAATCGGCTCAAACATGAAGAAATGAAATGACTGAGTCAGCCGAGAAGAATTTCCCCGCTTATTCGCACCTTCCCTTGGTATGACACCATCACTGCATTTGCAAATTTTCCCGAGAAACCTCGGCTAGATTGGCAAAATTTCGTGCTCATCAATTCAAGAAGGTATTTAAAGAAGCGAACGCGGGTGCGAACTTGTGAGCTCCCGTGAAGCGATCGCAACAATCATGGACTCACTGACAGAGACGATCAACCGACGCACCATCGCTGCCTTGGCTTTTGTTGCGCCAACCCCAGTGCACTCCTGCTGAAACTCGTTACACCTTGTTTTAATGGCCCCTTGAATCGAAAGTGCGACACCCATACCTGAGGATCAAGGTTAAATACCGCCTTTAGCGTGTGAAAAACATTTACCGCCTAAAGCAGGTAAATATTGATATACCTGCCACAGCGTGTAAATTAAAAGAAATTACGCTACCAGGTAAGTCAAATCATGAAAGTAACCAGCGCCAAGCAACTTAGTGCCTGTCTCAAGGATGCCAGGCTTTCGCAAAAGCTCTCCCAAGGCAAAGTGGCCGGCAAGGTGGGGATCAGGCAGGACACGGTGTCCAGCTTCGAGCTCAATCCCGAGTCAACCAAGCTGGAGACCTTGTTCAAGATCCTCGCCGCACTGGAACTCTCCCTCGATATCAGGCCCCGCACCGATCCTGCGGAAAACGCCACGCCTGGCTGGAAGGAGGAGTGGTAATGGCCAGCCTGACGGTCTACATGAACGGATACCGGGTAGGTACCTTTACCAAGGCGACCAATGGTGCTCACCAATTTCAGTACGATGAATCGTGGGTGAAGTTGCCAGGCAGCCGCCCCATCTCGCTCTCCATGCCATTACGCCAGCAGCGCTACCAGGGCGATGAGGCCTATAACTTCTTCGATAATCTGCTGCCAGATAACCCGGAAGTAAGAAACCGGGTGGTGGCGCGCTATCAAGCCGATTCCACCCAACCCTTTGATCTGCTCAGTTGCATTGGCCAGGACAGCGTGGGGGCATTGCAACTGGTGGCTCAGGGCAGACCTGTGCCAGACGTTAAGCGCATTGAGTGCAAGCCGCTCTCTGACGCCGAACTGGAGCAGATCATGACCAGCTACCAGCAAGGGATCCCGCTTGGTATGGTGAGGGAAGAGGACGATTTTCGGATATCCATCGCCGGGGCTCAGGAAAAGACCGCGTTACTCTACCTCGACAACCGTTGGTGCTTACCGCATGCAGCGACCCCAACCACCCACATTATCAAGCTGCCCATTGGCAAGATCGAAAGCCACTCCTACTCGATAGACCTCTCCCAGAGCGTAGAAAACGAATATCTCTGCACCCTGATCGCCAAAGCATTGGGTCTTCCGGTTCCCCATTGCTTCATCATGCAGGTCGGCAAGGTCAAGGCTCTGGCGGTGGAACGCTTCGATCGGCGCTACGCCACGGATCGCAGTTGGATCATGCGCCTGCCCCAAGAGGACTTCTGCCAGGTGTTGAATGTACCGTCAGCACGCAAGTACGAGAGCCATGGTGGACCGGGCATTGCTGACATCATGACGACCCTGCTGGGATCGGCCACGCCGGAGCAGGATCGGTACCTGTTTATGAAGTCTCAGGTGTTGTTCTGGCTGCTGGCTGCCACTGATGGCCATGCCAAGAATTTCTCGGTGTTTATCGAACCTGAAGGGCGTTTCCGGCTTACACCGTTTTACGACATCCTTTCCATGTATCCTGCATTTGGTGGTAAAGGATTACATCCCCGTGATGCCAAGTTGGCCATGGGGCTTACTGCAACCAAGGGCAAAAAATACGCGATAGAGCAGATATTTCCTCGCCATTTTTATCAAACGGCCAAGGCGATTGGTTTTGAACAAGTGCAGATGGAAAAAATCATCAGCGAGCTGACGGATAATCTGGATGAGGTAATATCAATCGTTCGTCAGCAATTGCCTGATACATTTCCCACTGAGATTGCAGATTCAATTTTGGGTGGACTCAGTTCGAGAGCTCAACGCTTAAAACGATAATTAACCAATGTGACAAATGCCTCTTGCATCGCCCCAGGTGAGCTTCTATCGAGGCTCATTTTTTTGCGTACGAGCGAGTGAATGATCCATTTTAGATCAAAAAAACAACTAAAAATGCAGAAACCTGAAGTGCCAATTTTGGCAACATCAAATTTCCTCAGCTAACCTAGAACGACATAATGGCAATAAAGCATTGATTTTAAAGCTCTATATTAATTTGGTGCTTGACGTATCCTGATGACATTTTAACTATATTAACAGGTACGGCCTTCTAAGCCGTGGGTCGCAGGTTCGAATCCTGCAGGGCGCGCCATTGATGTGACTCTTCACTCGAAGAGCGACATCGAAGGCAGATTTCAGTGGTGGCTGTAGCTCAGTTGGTAGAGTCCCGGATTGTGATTCCGGTTGTCGTGGGTTCGAGCCCCATCAGCCACCCCATTATTGCCTGTTAGTGCTGAATCAAGCCGACAGGAGCAAGCCTGACTTGCCATGAACCGGGCATCTGATGCCCTCATCAAAACCGGCCTTGCGCCGGTTTTTTTGTGCCTGTGCCCCAGACCCACCATCTGCGCCGAGCGCTCCGCTTCCTCTTTTATACTCTTTGTCTCCCTGCCCAGGCTCCCTCACGCTTGTCTCTTTGCTGGTCAGTCAGCGTCACGCCAGCCCGCCAGCTTTGTCACGTCGCCTGACCAGATCACAGAAATGAGTGGGGTCATCACGGCTCCCGATGTATCCCTGCTCCCCATGACACAACGCAAGCTTCAATGTTGATGGCCGTGATATGGATAAAAACCAGGCAGGTCCCTTGCCTACTTCCCTCATGAAGGGCGAGCAGCCACTTGCGCCAGGCAGCAGCATCACAAGTTGCCGCCTCTCCTGAAGCGAGGGGAAGACGGGCAGAACGTAAATAGATTGTTAAACTAGATGGTCGTGATTCATCTTTTCGTAATCCACTCACTGCACAATAACGCAATAGATTGAAAATAAAGGGGTTATTGATAAGAGCCCGATCAACTGCAGACGGTTCTCCTGCCATGACCTCACACAGCACAGTGGAAATCTTCCCATACTAAGTGTCAGCAACGTACATGCCCTCCAAGGAGAGACTGAGATGAGTGAAGAAAGCAAATGCCCCTTCAACCACACCGCCGGCGTAGGCAGAACCAATCGTGATTGGTGGCCGAACCAGTTGCGGCTGGATCTGCTGCACCAGCATTCCCCCAGCTCCGATCCCATGGACAACGATTTCAACTATGCCGAGGCATTCAACAGCCTCGACTACAAGGCACTCAAGAAAGATCTGGTCAAGCTGATGACCGACTCCCAGGAGTGGTGGCCGGCGGATTTCGGCCACTATGGTCCCCAGTTCATCCGCATGACCTGGCACGCCGCAGGCACCTATCGCATCACGGATGGTCGTGGCGGCGGTGGTCGCGGCCAGCAACGCTTCGCTCCCCTCAACAGCTGGCCCGACAACGTCAACATCGACAAGTCTCGCCGCCTGCTCTGGCCCATCAAGCAGAAGTACGGCAACAAGATCTCCTGGGCCGATCTGCTGATCCTCGCCGGCAACGTCGCGCTGGAGTCCATGGGCTTTAGAACCTTCGGATTTGGTGGCGGCCGCCCGGATGTGTGGGAGCCGGATCAGGACGTCAACTGGGGTGACGAGATCGCCTGGCTCGGGGTCGACCCCGACCGGGTCAAGGGCGACCGCGAGCTCGCGGCCCCCTTTGGCGCCACCCACATGGGCCTCATCTACGTCAACCCCGAAGGTCCCAATGCCAGCGGCGACTACATGGAGGCGGCCAAGGACATCCGCTCCACCTTCGGCCGCATGGCCATGAATGACGAAGAGACGGTCGCCCTCATTGCCGGTGGCCACACCTTCGGCAAGGCCCATGGGGCCGCACCGGAATCCCACAAGGGGCCCGAGCCGGAAGCCGCCCCCCTCGAAGCCCAGGGCCTGGGCTGGATGAGCGACTACGGCAGCGGCCACGGCAAGGACACCGTCTCGAGCGGCCTCGAGGTGACCTGGACCAAGACCCCTGCCCTTTGGAGCAACAACTTCTTCGAGAACCTGTTCAACTTCGAGTGGGAGCTCACCAAGTCACCGGCGGGCGCCAAGCAGTGGGTGGCCAAGGATGCGCCCGAGATCATCCCCGATGCGCATATCCCGGGCAAGTTCCACAAGCCGACCATGCTGACCACCGACCTGACCCTGCGCTTTGACCCCGAGTTTGGCAAGATCTCCCGCCACTTCTATGAGGATCCCCAGGCCTTCGCCGATGCCTTTGCCCGCGCTTGGTACAAGCTGACCCACAGGGACATGGGCCCCATAGCACGCTACCTGGGGCCGGAAGTGCCCAAGGAGGAGCTGATCTGGCAGGACCCCATCCCCGCCGTCAATCACCCCCTGGTCGATGACAAGGATGTGGCCGCCCTCAAGGAGAAGATCCTGGCGGCCTCCCTGACCGTCGCCGAGCTGGCATCCACTGCCTGGGCTTCGGCATCCACCTTCCGCGGCTCTGACAAACGCGGCGGCGCCAACGGTGCCCGCATCCGCCTGGCCCCGCAGAAGGATTGGGCAGCCAACCAACCGGCACAACTGGCCAAGGTGCTCAAGACCCTCGAAGGGATCCAGCATGGGTTCAACGCCTCGGCCACCGGCGGCAAACGGGTATCCCTCGCCGATCTGATCGTGCTGGCCGGCGGCGTCGGTGTCGAACAGGCGGCCAAACTGGCGGGGGTCACAGTAACTGTGCCCTTCACGCCGGGTCGCATGGACGCCTCCCAGGCCCAGACGGATGTGGACTCCTTCGCTGTGCTCGAGCCCCTCGCCGACGGGTTCCGCAACTACGGGAGCGAGTGCGCCGCCTTCGCGGAGACCATGCTGATCGACAAGGCGCAGTTGCTCACCCTGAGTGCCCCCGAGATGACGGTGCTGGTGGGCGGCATGCGGGTGCTCGGCACCAACGTCGGCAACTGCCACGGGGTCTTTACCTCTGCCCCCGGCACCCTCTCCAACGACTTCTTCGTCAACCTGCTCGACATGGGCACGGAGTGGAAACCTGCAGCAGGAGCCAAGGGCATCTACGAGGGGAGTGATCGCAAGACAGGCAAGGTCAAGTGGACCGGTACCCGCGTCGATCTGGTGTTCGGCTCGAACTCCCAGTTGCGGGCCCTGGCGGAGGTCTATGCCAGTGCGGACGGGAAAGAGAAGTTTGTGAAGGACTTTGTGGCGGCCTGGGCCAAGGTGATGAACCTGGATCGCTTCGATCTCGCCTGACCCGCATCCCCTGCATGTCGCCTGGCCTGCTTCAAGGGACATGCGTGAGGGATGACCGGGCACCACAAAACAGAAACCCGACCATAAGGTCGGGTTTTTATATTGGCGGCGGGTCTGGATTGACCCGGACTGCCCTACCCCTTGTCGAGCGTGAGTCAGAACCGAGCCGCCCATCAGCAGATAAAGTCAAAGGGCCTGTCTTGCGACAGGCCCTTTGACTTTATTTGGCGGTGAGGGAGGGATGATTCGCCACTTCGTGGCTCACCCCTTCGGGGCGGCCTCTGGCCGTTCATCGCGGCAAGCCGCTCTGCTCGAACCCGGCGAGGGTTCTCACCCTCCCTCTATGCGTATCAGGGAACACGGTAACCCAGATGCAAAAAACCGACCCTGAGGTCGGTTTTTCAATTTGGCGGTGAGGGAGGGATTCGAACCCTCGATACGTTGCCGTATACACACTTTCCAGGCGTGCTCCTTCAGCCACTCGGACACCTCACCAAATTTTCGACCGCTGTTTAACGTGTTCAATCTCCACGTGATGTTCTGCACTGTTGCGCCGGAACGGGGCGTAATTTAGGGGAAAGCCCCGCCGGCGTCAACGGCTTTTTGGCTGCTGCGAACCGTTCGCACATTAAACGCGCAACTCAGTGCACAGATTCCGGTGCGACCTGGATCTCCGGCAGATTGAGGAAGCCGAGGCGTTCACATTCGGACACCACTTCATGGGTCGCCGCCGTGGTGCTTTCGACAAACAGCAAGAACTGCTCGACGGAGAGACCGGCCTTGGTAAAGACGGTATGGCCCACGACGAGACGCGGCAGGTTGTCATCTATGATGTCGAGGAACACCTTGAGGGACGGGTATTGCATGTTGAGACGACCCAGCTCGGCCACCAGGGGCAGCAGGGATGAGGGGCGCACCTCCAGTTCGGATGAAAACAGCAACCCTTCCTCTTCCACGAAGATCCGGCTCTCCTGGATGCCCTCGACGGACTGCAGGGAGACCATGTGGATGCCGTGGCACTGATCGCACACATAGTGCTCGATCCGGGCCTGCTGCAGCCAACGCATTATCATTTCAGAGCTGGGGATATTCATCATTTTCACGAACACAATAAGGATCAAGGGGCGCAGTCTAAACCAATTTTCCGACAACCAAAAGCGCACAGGCGGGATCACCCCTGGTCTCGCTTCTTTTTGGCAAGCGCTATGCATATACTCAGCCATTCTCGCACCACACTCGCCTCCACAGAAGGCCCGATGACCATCCAAGAAAAGTATCGCCTGCACCTCAAATCCCTCTCGGATGAACTGCTCGCACTGCAAAAACCCATTCGCATCCTGGATGCCATCAAGTGGCCCCGCCACCTGCAGACCGAGTTTCTCGCCAAGGGCGGACGAGTGCTACCCGCCATCGATGCCGACTTCTATCAGGCCCTCCCCCTCGATTTCGATCCTCGCAACAAATACCTGGAGCTCAAGGAGCTGAGGGACAGGATCCGCAGAAAGCTGGGGCCGCAGGATGATCTCGGCCGGATCCTGCAAGAGACGGTGGATCAGTACATGGTGGTGATCGAGATGCTGCGCCAGCGCGGTCAGCCGGACTTTCAGCGCTACAGCCAGTTGTTGTACGGCTCGGCGAGCGATCATCTGCGCGGGGATCGCAAGACGTTAAAGGAGCTGGGAGCCCGCCTGTGCGACATCTTCTCCCTACCCGGCGCCCGCCACCTGGTGCGCCCCTACCCCAAGGAGTTCGAGGGGGAAGCCGCGGTGGCCAAACTGCAGGGCAAGCTGTCGAACTACTTCAGCGACGGCACAGTGCAGGTCAAGCTGAGCGATGGCATCGTATCCGATGCCGCCGCCGGGGGGGATTACATCAAGCTGAGCGCCCACGCCCGCTTCTCTGAGCTGGACTTGCAGGTATTGGAGGTGCACGAGGGCTGGGTGCACGTCGGCACCACCCTCAACGGCCGCCAGCAATCCTATGCCACCTGGCTGGGGGCCGGCTCGCCGCGCATCACTGCCTGCCAGGAGGGGCTGGCTGTGCTCATCGAAACCCTCACCTTCAGCTCCTTCCCGGACAGGGCCAAGCGCATCTCGGATCGGGTGATGGCCATCGACATGGCGGAGCGCGGCGCCGACTTCATCGAGGTGTTCCGGCACTTCGTCGAGAAGGGTGCCAGCGAACACGATGCCTACAAGATCACCCAGCGAGTGTTTAGGGGCGGCATGGTCGAGGGAGGCGCCTGCTTCACCAAGGATCTCTCCTACGTGAGAGGTTATGTGGAGACGGTCAACTTCATCCGCAGCGCCGTGCTGGAAGGGGTGCCGGAGATCCTGCCCATGCTGTTCGTCGGCAAGGTGACCCTGGACGACATCCCTGTGCTCTATCAGCACTATCTGGAGGGGCTCATCGATGCCCCCCGCTACCTGCCCCCGATGTTTCGCGATCTCACTGGTCTCTATGTCTGGTTCGGCTTTGCCTCCGGCATGTCCCTGGTGGATATAGGCCGGGTACAGCAACATTTTCGCCAGCTGTTCCACCGCCTGCCGGTGGCCGACCCCATCATAGCGCCGGTAGACATAGAGATAGACTGAACCGCTCGTCGACAAAAAAGGGCGCCCACGAGGCGCCCTTATTCATGGCGCTGTCCCAATTACGTGTTGGAAGACTAACCTTGGAGTAGGTCATCACCTTGAGGGCCTCCATCATGGATACCCAAGCCTTCCAACATCTCCTTACCCTGTTCCCGCAACTCTCTGTCCGACAACGACATATCGCTCAACGTGAGTTGCAGCAACCCAGCTTGCCTTCTCGCATTAACGCCTTGCTACCGGATTGCCCTGCTTGTCCCCATTGTCATGCACAGCCAGACCAGCTTGCTCCCTGGGGCTGGACTCGGGGGTTACGGCGTTACCGTTGTAAACAATGCTTGCGGACCTGCTCTACCTTGACCAAGACGCCATTGGCACGCCTGAGAAAATCCCAATGCTGGCAAGCCTATGCCCAGGCGCTCATCGACGGTCTAACCGTCAGAGCAGCGGCTCGGCGCTGTGGGGTCAGCAAGAACACCGCCTTCCTGTGGCGCCATCGCTTTTTGCGTGCCATGGCGGAGCATCGGGCCGACCATGAAGGCGGGATTGTGGAAGTGGATGAGACCTTCTTTCTTGAGTCCTTCAAAGGCCAGCATGTCTGGTCACGACCAGCCCGACAGCGAGGTGGCAAAGGGCGAACCCGAGGAACGGGACCGGATTACATCCCGGTGGTCGTGGTGCAAGACAGGGAAGGCCATCTGGCCGATTTCCAACTGGAGCAACTGGATGCCAGGCATGTGAAGGCGGTCCTGGCGCCGCTAGTCGACAAGGATGCGGTGCTGTGCAGTGATGGGGCAGGCGTGTATGCGAGCTTTGCCCGTAGCCAGGGATTGAGCCATCAGGTGCTGCATAACCGGGCGGGACAGCGAGTGATAAGCGGTGCTTACCATATCCAGCATGTGAACGGGTATCACCGCAGGCTAAAGGAATGGATGGAGCGATTTCACGGTGTCGCGACGTCTTACTTGAAGCATTATCTGGGTTGGCGGCGGATGCTGGAGCGTTATCAACGAGGGATAGACGTCAGGTGTTGCTTGCATGAGGCGCTAGGGCGCCCCATGCAACACGTAATTGGGACATAGCCTTATTCATGCTGCGGACTTACTTGTAAGCCCGTCCTTCCAGATAGTGCTTGCGACAAAGCGACACATAACGGTCGTTGCCTCCTATCTCCACCTGCTCGCCGTCGCGCATCACCTGCCCCGCCTCGTTGACCCGCGAGTTCATGTGCGCCTTGTTGCCGCACCAGCAGATGCTCTTGAGCTCCTCGAACTTGTCCGCCAGGCAGAGCAGGTGGTAGGAGCCGGGGAACAGCTCACCGCGAAAATCGGTCTTGAGGCCATAAGCGATGACCGGGATCTTGAGTTCGTCGACGATGCGGGCCAGCTGGTAGACCTGCTCGCGGGTCAGGAACTGCGCCTCGTCGACGATGAACACATCGATATGGCGATTTGCATGGCGCGCCTTGACCATCTCGAACAGATCGCAGCTGTCACTGAACACCTCCACCTTCAGCTCCAGCCCGACTCGGGCGCTGATGATCCCCGGCCCGAAGCGATCGTCGATGGCAGGGGTCATGGCCAACGGAACCATGCCGCGCTCCAGGTAGTTGAAGTGGGCCTGAATGAGCTGGGTCGACTTGCCCGAGTTCATGGTGGCGAATTTGTAGTGCAGTGAAGCCATGATGGGGTTCCGAAACGGGATTGATGGGGCGCATGCTAACCAAAGCACCTGCCAAAACCAAGGGGCCCGTGGGCCCCTTGTTCTCTTTATGCGACGGCCAGGGCGCGCTGCACCCGAGCCTTGCGCAAATGGTAACCGGAGAAGATCAGGAACCAGAGTCCGCTGACCGTGAAGCCCGCCAGCACAGAGTGCATCATCCCCATGACCAGGTAACCCATGGCCGCACCGAAGGCGATGGCCAGCGCATAGGGCAGCTGGGTCATCACGTGATCGATGTGATGGCAGCCGGCGCCGGTGGCCGAGAGGATGCTGGTACTGGAGATGGGCGAGCTGTGATCACCGAACACCGAGCCGGCCAGCACAGCGGCCAGCATCGGCAGCATCAGGCTGATGTCGCTGGCGGCGGCCATGTCGCCGGCGAGCGGCAGCATGATGCCGAAGGTACCCCAGCTGGTACCGGTGGCAAAGGCCATGGCGCAGGAGAGGATGAATACCACAGCCGGCAACACTTCGATCGGCAAGTTGCCATTGGCCATGGAGGCCAGGTACTTGCCGGTCTCAACGTCACGCACCACGGCACCTATGGTCCAGGCGAACAACAGGATGTTGATGGCGGGCAGCATGGCCATGATCCCTTGCGGAGCCGCCTTCATCCAGTTCTTGGCACCCAGCTTGAGGCGCATGGCCAGACCGATGGAGACCACCAGACTGCACAGGGCGCCATAGACCAGGGAAGAACCGACGTTGGTATTCTCGAACGAGCCGAGCACGCTGAATGGCAGGCCTTTGTCGGCCAGCACGGCCGCGCCGGAATCGATCATGAAGTAGACGGTTGCCAGGGTCAGGGTCAGGATCGGCAGCACCATGTCGATCATGCCGCCATTGCTCTCCTCCGGAGACTCCATGTCCAGCCCGATGGGACGCCCCTTGGACTCATCCCACAGCTTGCCTTCCAGCGCCCACTGCTCGTGTTGACGCATGGAGCCGATGTCGAGCTGGAACGCGATCACCACCAGCACCATGATCAGGGTGAACACGGCGTAGAGGTTCATCGGGATCATCTCGACGAAGGCCGAAATGGGGCTCTGATCGGTCAGGCCATGGGCCGCCATGATGCCCCCCACCAGGGCGATGATGTAGGCGCCCCAGGAGGAGATGGGCATCAGCACGCAGACCGGTGCCGCAGTGGAGTCCAGCAGATAGGCCAGCTTGGCGCGGGAGATCTGGAAGCGATCGGTGACCGGGCGGCAGATGGCCCCTACCGACAGGCTGTGGAAGAAGTCGTCGATGAAGAAGGCAAAGACCATCATGCCGGTGAGGGCCTTGGCCCCCTTGCGGGTCTTGGCGCGGCGCTCGGCCCACTCGGCGAAGGCCCGGGTCGCCCCGGAGACGCTCATCAGGCTGATGAGGCCCCCCAGCAGCAACATGAACAGGATCATGTTGACGTTGTCCCGGTTGAGCGCACCGTCGACCCAGAAGATCTTGAGCACAGTGTTCAGCATGTAATGCAGGGATTCGAGGGGGGAGAACTGGTTGAGCAGCAGACTGCCGGCGACTATGCCCACCCCCAGCGACACCAGGACGCGGCGGGTAATGATCGCAAGGGCGACGGCCAACAGGGGGGGAACGACAGACCAACCGGAGTCGGCGTAATGAACGATGTCCATGATCTCTTTGCACCTAAAGACAACAGGTGGAGATCTACCGAGAGGATCAAAGAAACAAAACCCAGGGCGGGCATACTCCTCAGCCCCTTCAGGTAGCGCTCCATAGTGGATGACTATGGCAGTCCTGCACCTGTTCGATGCAGAACCAGCAACCCGGTATGATGGCCTGGTCACTTCGGCGCCGACTCCTTTCATCGAGCATCGCAGGCATCACCCTCCGCTCGGTTACTCATAGGCAGCGCGCCTCTACTTAAAGGTATTCGCGGCACATTTTATCGAGCCACGGATTGATAGCAAGTTTTTTGATTAAATTTCAAGGCTTGTGTGGCGAAAAGCGGAAAAATGGTAGTCAAATGGTTCATAAAATACGATGCGGTCGATATTTTCATCTGCTCGGAACTCATTCGGAAATGAAACTCCTGCAATGAGAATAAAGCGGGTGTCGTGAATAATTTCCGGACTTTATTTATCTGCCTAATTAATTATTTTGGCAGGCTTGACTTGGTGCCAATCCCCCCTATAAATTATCGAAAAACCAGCCCTTCCCATTAATATTTCTGCTCGCGTGGTAGCTAATATGAACGAATTTCTGAAAATTCTGCTGAATATCCGTAGTCTGCGCGCAGCCTGCCGCGATTTGTCCCTGGAGCAACTGGAAGAGGGACTGCAGAAATTGTCCGAGGTGGTCGCCGAGCGCCAGCAAGATGAATCTGCCGAACGCCAGGCCCGTGAAGAACATCAGAAGAAAATTGCCGAATACGCCGAAATGTTGAAAGCCGCAGGGATAGATCCTGCTGAATTGGTGGGCACAGTTACCACCGAGAGCACCAAGGCCAGCAAAGGCAAACGTGCCCCCCGCCCCGCCAAATACCGTTATCTGGACAATGGTGTGGAAAAAACCTGGACCGGCCAGGGCCGCATGCCCTCCGCCATTGCCAAGGCCGTGGCCGAAGGCAAATCCGTGGAAGACTTTGCCATCTGATCTGAAGCACAGTCCCGCCCAATAAAAAACCTCGCCAGGCGAGGTTTTTTATTGTTTCCATGCCGGGCATCTCAGCGCCTGTCTGCCGCCTTGACCCAGAGCACTTCCGGGGTGCCGGCAGAGACCAGCAAGTATCTAGCCACCGTGAAAAACCAGTCACTTAGCCGATTCAGATAGGGCAGGATCGCCGGGTTCACCTGCTCTTCCCGGCTCAAGCCGAGCAGCAACCGCTCACAGCGACGGGTCAAGGTGCGCACCACATGGGCCTGCGCCGCCGCTCGTGATCCGCTCGGCAGAATGAAATTGCGCAATACCGGCAACTGGACGCTGTAGGCGTCAATCTGTTGCTCCAGCCGCGCCGTCCAGGCCTCATTGACCTGCCACAGAGAGGCATTCTGCGCCTCGCTGGAAAACGCCAGCTCTCCACCCAAATCAAACAGCTCCTGCTGCAGCAATATGAGTTGAGCCAATAATGCCGGCTCATTCTCGGGTATTTCGGCCATCAGCAGACCTATCTGGGAATTGAGCTCGTCAATGGCGCCATAGGTCTCAACCCGCCGATCATCTTTTGCAAGGGAGGAGCCATCAGCCAGCCGCGTGAGGCCCTTGTCCCCTTGCCGGGTATATATTCTCATTCTGACATCCTGTTAATAATGGGAATAATCATGGACTCCAGTCCATTGAGTTTTATCTCGTACGCCAGTGCCAGGGTTTGGCCCAGCGCACCAGCCGGAAAACCGCTGCGCGCCATCCATACCAGATAGGGCTCCGGAATATCGATGATGCGTCGCCCCTGATATTTACCGTAGGGCATCTTGCCCGCCAGGGTGAGCAATACCCGCTCATCGGAGAGTCTGTCCATATCAATCGATATTCAGATATTTATGGGTCTGGATGGAGAGCCGCCAATTACGGGCGATGCAGGTGGCCATGGCCAGCTCGGTGGCCCTGGGCTTCTGACTGATGGGCTGCAATGCGATCACCACGTCGGGACGCAGGCTGGCCGTGGCCAGCAGGGCATCGAGCTCCTCGATGTGGCGCTCGGTGGCCACCGGATGCTTGATCTCGTTGGCCCTCTCCAGAGCCGATACCAGCACAGGTAAGCCCCCCTTCATGCCGATCTTGGGGGAGACGGTGACCCAGGTCTCCCCGTGGGTCAGGATCTCGCTGGTACCACTGGTTTCGATCTGTACCTGATATCCCGCCGCCAGCAGGGCCGACGAGAGTTCGTGCAGATCGTAGAGACAGGGCTCGCCACCGGTCAACACCACATGGCGCGCCCGGTAACCCAGGGTCTCGAAGCTCCCCAGGATCTCCTCCGTACTCATCTTGCTCCAGCCATCGGACTCGTTGGAGCGATCAAGCACCTCGCGACTGCCCACCTCACGAGCAGGATCCACCACCCAGGTATGGCGGGTGTCGCACCAGGGGCAGCCCACAGGGCAGCCTTGCAGGCGAACGAAGATGGCGGGCACGCCGGTGAAGACGCCCTCCCCCTGGATGGTCTGGAAGATCTCATTGATTGGGTAGTGCATCTCGGTCACGGCTTGCTGCAAAAGGCGCGGATTATACCCCAAACCCGGGGAAGAGACAGGCTCACAATCCGGTTTTCTTGTGCAAGCGGGCCATGACGCCAACCCTGTCGGCCAGATACTGATTCAGACCGCGGCTTCGCAGCTCGCAGGCGGGGCAAGTGCCACAGCCATCCCCCTGGATGCCGTTGTAGCAGGTGAGCGTCTGTTGGCGCACCGTCTCGAGATGGCCATAGTGATCCGCCAGCGCCCAGGTTTCCGCCTTGTCGAGCCACATCAGGGGGGTCTCGAAGCGAATGGCACGATCCAGCCCCAGCGACACCGCCTGATTGAGGGCCTTGACGAAGTCGTCGCGGCAATCGGGATAACCGGAGAAGTCGGTCTCGCACACCCCGGTGATCAGGGTGTCGGCGCCGACCTGATAGGCATAGATGGCCGCCAGAGTCAGAAACAATATGTTGCGGCCCGGCACGAAGGTGTTGGGCAGGCCGTTGTCCTGCAGCTCACCGCTGACCGGGATGTCATCCCGAGTCAGGGCCGAGACGGCCAGCTCACCCAGCATGGTCACATCCATCACCTTGTGGGCGGCAATCCCGAGCTGCCCGGCCAGGCGGCGAGCAGTCTCGATCTCCTCCCGATGACGCTGGCCATAGTCGAAGGTGATGGCGTGCACTTCATCATAGAGAGCCAGGGCCTGTACCAGGCAGGTGGTACTGTCCTGACCACCACTGAATACCACGACGGCTTTTTTCACGTTCATCACTCCTGTTTGCAATTCAGATTCAAGCGCGGCGACCTTGGGCAAAGTCATGCCACTGCCGGTTCAACTCGGTAAAGAGGTTCATCAACGGGGCGAAGCGCTCGGGCTCCCCTTCCCACTGGGATAACAGATGGTAGCCCGCCTCCAGGGTCGACAGCGCCTCGGGAAACGGCTTCTTGCGAATGGAATATTGCCCCGCCATGGCACCGAGGGTGATCCTCGGCAACCCCAGCAGGGCCGGGTTGCTGTGCAACATGCGATAGGCCTTGCGCCAGGTGCCATCGAGCAGGATGAAGTGCACCTCTCTGGCTTGCCCCCTACCCTCGCGCACCTGCGCCAGGGTCAGAGCCTCATCATCGGGCCACAGCAGATAGCACTGCACCTTGGGGTCGGCGAGCAGGGCATTGAGCCAGTCGGCATCGGCGAAGTTCTCCCCCACGTGAATGCGGGCATGGCTGAGGGAGGCGGCCAGCAGGGCGGCCGTTCCCTTGGGGTGGGCGACCTCGTTGGGGTGCTGCAGGATATGGAGCGGTGCAAGGTGGGGCACCTGTTGGATATATTCACACAGGCAGGCTTTGAGGGCTCGGGCACAGCGTGTACAGTATCGGCTCTCTCTGTCGTTGGGTTGTTTCATGTTGTCAGAAAAATCGGGTCTGCTCTGGGTCATCACGCTTTCGCTCGTCACTGCCTTGCTCTTCTTCACCGTACCGAACCACCTGCTCTCCTTCGATCGCGACCTGATCGACAAGGGCGAAGGGTGGCGTATCATAACAGGCAATCTGGCCCACACCAACGGATGGCACCTATTGCTCAACCTGAGCGGACTTGCGGTGCTCTACAGCCTGTTTCGTGAATACCTGACTGGCTGGCGCCTGCCCGTGCTGCTCCTGCTGCTGGGAACGGCCGTCGGGCTCGGGATCTGGTGGTGGTGCCCGCAGACCCAATGGTACATGGGGCTCTCCGGCCTGCTGCACGGCTTGTTCGTGTGGGGGGCCATGCAGGATATCCGCTATCGTCGCTACTCGGGCTGGCTCATGCTGCTTGGCATCGTCATCAAGCTCGGGCTGGATTTTTACAGTGCGGGAGAGAGCCCTGTCTCTGCTCTCATTGGCGCCAGGGTGCACATAGAGTCGCACCTCATCGGCTCGGCTTCCGGCCTGCTGCTCGGCCTCTTCCCCATCGGCCTGGGTGTGCAGACCGTCAAGCCCTGATCCTCTTCAAGTAAACGCGGTCACCCGCTCGCAGCCGCGCTCAGCGTACCATCAAAATGTAACAGGCCGGATCTGCAATCCGGCCTATGGTCATCCAGGAGTCGGCCCGTTATCGGCAGAGCTCGGCGTTGATCGCCCCCAGCACGGCGGCAGGATCCGCCGCCTGGGTAATGGGGCGCCCAATCACCAGATAGTCGGCTCCCGCCTCCACCGCCGCCAGCGGCGTCATGACCCGGCGTTGATCCCCGGCAGCGGCTCCGCTCGGGCGAATGCCCGGAGTCACCAGCTTGAAGTCAGAGCCGAGCAAGGTTTTCAACGCACTGGCTTCCTCGGCGGAGCAGACCACGCCGTCCAACCCTGCCGTCTTGGCGAGGGTGGCCAACCGGATCACCTGCTCGGCCGGGCTCACATCCAGACCCAGCGGCGCCATGTCGGACTGCTCCATGCTGGTCAACACGGTCACCCCGATCAGCAGGGGGGCCTTGTCACCATAGGGCAGCAGCGCCTCTCTGGCCGCGCGCATCATGCGCTCGCCGCCGCTGGCATGGACGTTCACCATCCATACCCCCAGCTCGGCACTGGCGGCTACCGCCTTGGCAACCGTGTTGGGAATATCGTGAAACTTCAGATCCAGGAACACGTCAAAGCCCTTGGCCACCAGCTGGCGCACGAACTGGGGGCCAAACAGGGTAAACATCTCCTTGCCCACCTTGAGGCGGCACTCGGCCGGGGAGATCTGTTCAATGAAGGCGAAGGCATCGGCTTCGTGCTGATAATCCAGCGCGACCAGTACTTTGGGGTCTTGCATGTCACTTCCTATGGGTTGTTATGCCACATCCAGACTGCGATCAACGAGTCGATTGCAGTCTGGCATCTTAATCACTTGGGTGTCCTTGCTCACGCCTGATTCGGCTTGCCGCCTCCGCTCGTATACGGGTTTTCTGTGACGAAGGGCTATTCCCCATCCAGGCCACGGATAGGCTTGATCGAGCCCCACTGCCGGCAGGAGGGACACTGCCAGAACAGCGAATGGGTGGCAAAGCCGCACTGGCGGCACTTGTGGGTCGATTTTATCTTGATCTGTTCGCCGACCAGCTGCTGCAGCAGCTCCAGACTCTCCTTGGCAGGCCCTTCCTCTGCGCTCGCCAGCTGAAAGCCGACCAGCTGGTAAAACCCCTTCATGGAGGGATGGCGCCGCAGCTGGCGCAGCACCAGGGCGCGAGCCTGGCTCAGGCCGTCGCGCGCCTCCACCAGGTTGGCCAGGGCCAGGGTCACGCTGACGCCGGCATGATCCTCCACCGCCTTCTCCAGCAGCGGGATCAGCTCCTGGGTACGGCCAAGCTGCTGATAGCAATCGAGCAGCCTGGGCATGGCCTCGGAGGCAAAATCCATGTCCTGTTCGAACACCCGCAGCAGATCCTTGCTGGCCTCCTCGAACTTGCCCTCCTCCATCGACAGATCGGCCAGTCGCAGGCTGGCCCGAGCACAGCCAGGGTGGGCTGCGAGCGCCCGCTTGAACTTGGCGATCCCCGCCCCCTTGTCACCGTCGCGCAAGGCGCTCTCCGCCTGCTCGCAATAGAAATGGGAGATGGGCTCCGCCAGCTTCTTGCCCTGGAATTTCTGCAGCCGAATGGCGACCTCAATGGCCTTGTCCCAGTCACGCAGCTGTTGATGGATTATGAGCAACTGCGCCAGGGCCGTCTCTTCAAAGTCGCTGTCTTCGCACAGCTCCTTCCAGAGCGCTTCGGCCCGGTCCAGCAGGCCGGCAGCCAGGAAATCCCGGGCCAGCTCCTGCAGTGCGAGCTGACGCTGCTCCCGGGTCAGCTGGCGGGCGACCAGGTTCTGGTGGATCTTGATGGCGCGATCGACCTCCCCCCGCTGACGAAAGAGGTTGCCGAGGGAGAGATGGGTTTCGATGGTTTCGCTGTCGACTTCCAGCAGCTGGATAAAGAGATCCACCGCCTTGTCAGACTCGTCAGACAGCAAATAGTTTAGGCCCGCCACGTACTGGCGGGAAAACTGGTTACTCTGTTGCTGGGTGTCCTGGCGAACACTCCTGCGTCCCATGTACCAGCCATAACCAGCGGCAATCGGCAACAGCAGGAAAAGCAGTTCAAGCATCGAGGGACATTATTCCTTGGCTGGCGACCGGGCTAGCTCCAACTCACGGGATTGACGACGCATGGTGCGACTGAGGGTGCGGTTTTGCAGTTTCAAACGCAGGAAGAGCAGACCGAACACCAGCCAGCCCAACAGGAAGCCACCGGCAAAGAAGAACCCCAGCAGCATGGAGAGAGAGAACTCCCCCTGGGCGATGAGATAGTTGAACTGCACCAGCTGGCCATTTTGCGAACCGATGGCGAGGGTCAGTACAAACACCAGCACCAATGGGATGAGGGCCAAGATACGCTTCATAAGATCTCCCTGTCTGTAGCTAATGAGAGACTGATTATCCTTAAAATCACAGGCAGACTCTAGAGCGAATGGGAAAAGACTGCGAGAAACCTGACAAATGACATATCTAAAGACGTAAAAATAAAAAAGGCATACCCAGGTATGCCATTTTCTGCATTATTCGATGATGTTCACGCGTTCGCGTAACTCTTTACCTGGCTTGAAATGCGGGACATATTTCCCGGTCAGTTCAACCTTGTCCCCAGTCTTGGGGTTGCGACCCACGCGGGGCGCACGATAGTGCAGCGAGAAACTTCCAAATCCTCGGATTTCAATCCGGTCGCCGTTTTGCAAGGTCGATGCCATCTGCTCAAGGATCTCCTTGATGGCGGCTTCGACATCTTTGGCCGGCATATGCATGCGGCTGGCAGCCAATTGTTCGATGAGATCTGATTTGGTCATAAGGTTAAATCTCCTTCCCCGATCACATGCAATTTTCATTATGCCAAGATAAAAAAGGGCGGCGTGAAGCCGCCCTTTTCTTGCATCAAGGATTACTCACCCTTGGCGGCTTTGAACGCTTCCATCATGGCATTGCTGAACACAACTTCTTCTTGTTGGTTCAGGCTGTCGATGGCAACACGCTCGTCAGCCTCGTCCTTGGCACGGACAGACAGGCTTACGGTGCGGTTCTTGCGATCAACACCCATGAATTTGGCTTCAACTTCGTCACCGACAGACAGCACCAGAGTGGCGTCTTCTACACGGTCACGAGCAGCGTCGGAGGCACGCAGGTAGCCTTCCACGCCGTCAGCCAGTTCGATCACGGCACCCTTGGCATCAACCTCGGTAACCTTACCCTTCACGATAGCACCTTTCTTGTTGTCAGACAGGTACTTGTTGAACGGGTCTTCTTCGATCTGCTTGACACCCAGGGAGATGCGCTCGCGCTCCGGGTCCACTTGCAGAACAACGGCTTCGATTTCGTCGCCCTTCTTGAATTCACGTACTGCTTCTTCGCCCTGGTTGTTCCAGGAGATGTCAGACAGGTGAACCAGGCCGTCGATGCCGCCGTCCAGACCGATGAAGATACCGAAGTCAGTGATGGACTTGATCTTGCCGGAAACACGGTCGCCCTTGGCGTGAGTTTCGGCAAACAGCTGCCACGGGTTGGATTTGCACTGCTTCAGACCCAGGGAGATACGACGACGCTCTTCGTCGATGTCCAGAACCATCACGTCAACCACGTCGCCAACGTTAACAACCTTGGACGGGTGGATGTTCTTGTTGGTCCAATCCATCTCGGATACGTGTACCAGGCCTTCAACGCCTTCTTCGATTTCAACGAAGCAGCCGTAGTCGGTCAGGTTGGTCACGCGGCCAGACAGACGGGTGGTCTCCGGGTAACGCTTGGCGATAGCAACCCAGGGATCTTCGCCCAGCTGCTTCAGACCCAGGGATACACGGGTACGCTCGCGGTCGAACTTCAGAACCTTGACTGCGATCTCGTCACCAACGTTGACGATTTCGGAAGGATGCTTAACGCGCTTCCACGCCATGTCGGTGATGTGCAGCAGGCCGTCAACGCCGCCCAGATCTACGAATGCACCGTAGTCGGTCAGGTTCTTGACGATACCCTTAACTTCTTGACCTTCTTGCAGGTTGGCCAGCAGGCTTTCGCGCTCGGAGGTGTTCTCGGTTTCGATCACGGCGCGACGGGAAACAACAACGTTGTTGCGCTTCTGGTCCAGCTTGATGACTTTGAACTCGAGTTCTTTGTTTTCCAGGTGAGCGGTGTCACGGATCGGACGCACGTCAACCAGAGAACCCGGCAGGAAGGCACGGATGCCGTTCAGCTCAACGGTGAAACCACCCTTGACCTTGCCGTTGATGATACCGATAACGGTAGCTTGCTCTTCGTATGCCTTCTCAAGCTGCAGCCAGGCTTCGTGGCGCTTGGCTTTTTCGCGGGACAGCTTGGTTTCGCCGAAACCATCTTCGATAGAGTCCAGAGCCACGTCAACGGTGTCGCCTACGTTGATTTCCAGCTCGCCCAGGGCGTTCTTGAACTCTTCAGCAGGAATGGCAGACTCAGATTTCAGACCGGCGTCAACCAGTACAAAACCGTTCTCGATAGCAACGACGGTGCCCTTGACGATGGAACCTTGACGGGTTTCAACGGCGTTCAGGGACTCTTCAAAGAGTTGAGCAAAAGATTCGATCATTGTTTGTGTCACAAATGAAACATCCACTCGCAATCCGGCACAAGCGGGGTTGTTTTAAATTATCTGCGCCATCCATGGTGCAGACGACTGACATCAGCTGGTGCTGACATCACCAAGTTGTTGCTCCGCATAGGCGAGTACCGTTGCCAGTACGTCATCTATGGTCATAGACGTTGAGTCTACTACAAGCGCATCTTCCGCGGGTTTCAGGGGGGCAACGGCGCGATTTCTGTCGCGATCGTCACGGTCCCGAATCTCGGTTAAAAGACGCTCAAAGTTAACATCAAAGCCCTTATCTTGCAACTGCTTATAGCGGCGCTGTGCCCGCTCCTCGGCGCTGGCATCGAGGAAAATCTTCACCTCGGCCTCGGGGAAAACCACAGTACCCATGTCACGGCCATCGGCAATGAGGCCAGGCAACTGACGGAAGGCGCGCTGGCGACGTAACAGGGCCTCACGCACACGGGGGAAGACGGCGACCTTGCTGGCGGCATCGCTCACTTCCTGGGAGCGGATGGTGCGGGAGACATCTTCCCCTTCCAGCACCACCTTGACCTGTCCACCATCGACCTGGAACTGCACGTCCAGATTGGCGGCCAAGGGAACCAGCGCGGCTTCGGCGTCGAGCTCCACATCGTGGTGCAAGGCTGCCAGCGCCAGTACCCGGTAGATGGCACCGGAGTCGAGCAGGTGCCAACCCAGTTTCTCTGCCAACAGCTGGCACAGGGTGCCTTTACCGGCACCACTCGGGCCATCAATTGTCATCACGGGGGCCATCTGAGGCATAATCTTTCTCCTGCGCACTCGGCATGTTGACTGGTTGCCCGCATCCCTGGCGGGAGGGGGTAATGGGCGCCGATTATACCCGAATGCACCGGCACTGGCAGTTGTCGAGGCGCACAATTGCGCAAAAGCCGTCGCGATTGCGCCTATTATGACCAGTCGAGTGGATCATTCCTGAATACAAGCTTTTGTTCTTATGGTTGTTAGGGATGAGGCACGTTAAACTAGCCGCCTTTTTCAAGCAGCTGTAGTCAGGAGCAACCCTATGAGCAGCATTACTCTCGTAGCCAAATCCAAGTTGCCGACCCCTTGGGGTATCTTCACGCTGGTAGGCTTTCAGGAAACCGGCACAGGCAAGGATCACGCCGCGCTGGTGATGGGCGATATCGCGGACGGTGAGCCCGTGCTGGGCCGAATTCATTCCGAGTGTCTGACCGGGGACGCCCTGTTCAGCCTGCGCTGCGACTGCGGCTTCCAGCTGCAGGCAGCCATGGAGAAGATCGCCAAGGCCGGTCGCGGCGTCTTGCTGTATGTCCGTCAGGAAGGCCGTGGCATCGGCCTGCTCAACAAGATCCGCGCCTATCATCTGCAGGATCAGGGCGCCGACACCGTCGAGGCCAACGTGGCGCTTGGTTTTGCCGCCGACATGCGCGATTACACCATCTGTGCCGATATGCTGAAGGCCTTGGAGGTCAAGAGCCTGCGCCTGATGACCAACAACCCGCGCAAGCTGAAGGCGATGGAATCCTTTGGCATTCCGGTGGCCGAGCGCGTCCCCCTGCAGGAGGGTCGCAATCCCCACAATGAGTTCTATCTCTCCACCAAGGCCAACAAGCTGGATCACCTGTTCAAGAAGTGATAGCTCGCAGCCTGGCACCGGCATGAAAAACGCCTCCATCGGGAGGCGTTTTTGTTGGCGATCTTGCTGCCCTAGACGCCGTCTTGGGCTGGCTCTGGATTGGCCTGGGCCAACAGGAAATCTCGCAGCGCCCGGTTGGCCATGGAGAGGGGATCCCCCCGCCGCCAGGCTACGCAGAGATCGAGGAAGATGGGCGGAGCAAAGGGGATCCCGCTGAGAGTTGTCTCCTCCTCCAGCGCCATGCGCAGGAAGGTGGTCACGGCGAACCCCTGCCGCACCACCGCCTTGAGCAGGGGGATGAGGTTGCTCTCGAATGCGATGTTGGGCTCTATCCCCAACTCCTGTGCCAGCGCCTCCATGTGCTCTCTGTGGTAGAAGCCCCGCCGGAACATGGCGAGCTCCTGGCTGAAAAACTGCGGCAGCGAGACGGCATCGGCCCGGCGCAGCGGGTGCTCCTCCCCCACCACCATCAGCATCTCTTCGCGCAAGAGCTGGGCCCCCTCCAGCGCTGGCGGCAAGTCGCTGGTGATGAGGATGGCGAGATCCAGGCTGCCGTCCACCATGCGGCTGAGCAGCTCCCGGGTGCCCGCCTCCTCCACCCGGATCCTAAGGCCCGGATAGCGATGCTTGAAGGCCATCAGGATCGGTGGAAAGTAATAGGAGCCCATCATGTAGGGGATGCCGATGCGCACCTCCCCACGCTCCAATCCCTTGAGCTCGGCCATCTCCGCCTGTGCCTGGTGCATCTGCAGCAGCAGCCGCTCGGCATGACGGCAGAGCACCTCTCCCTCCGGGGTGAGTCGCACGCTGCGATCCTGCCTGTCGAACAGGCGCAGATCGAGTTGTTGCTCCAGCTTGGCGATGGCCATGCTGACGGCCGGTTGCGCCACGTGCAGGCCCTGGGCGGCCTTGGTAAAGGAGCCTGCGTCTCGCACCGCCAGCAGGTAACCTAGCTGCTTCAGATCCATATCAATTCCATTTATCAGACTGATAACTTAAATATATTATATTTATATAAGGCGACCCACTACTCTGCACAAAAGTCGTCGGGACAACTCCATATGATCGAAGTAGGCAGCCGCGAATGGATACGCGCCACCCTGGCCCTCAGCCTGGGCTCCTTCCTGGTCTTTCTCAATCTCTATCAGACCCATCCCCTGCTGCCCCTGCTGGCAGAGGTGTTCTCCGTCAGCTCCCTGTCGGCGGGCTGGACCCTGGCGGGCTGCACCGCCGGGCTCGCAGGATCCCTGCTCATCTGCGCCCGTCTGGCGGACAGGTTCGGGAGACGGCGGATCATGCTGTGGACCTTGACCTGCGCCATCCTGCTCTCCCTGTGCATTCCCTGGGTGACCTGCTTCGATCTGCTGGTGTGCCTGCGCGTGCTGCAGGGGGCCTTGCTGGCCGGGCTGCCGGCCACCGCCATCGCCTACATGGGAGAGGAGTTCAGCAAACGCGCCCTGCTCTCGGCAGTGGGGGTCTATATCGCCGCCAACTCCCTTGGCGGGATCGCCGGCCGGGTGGTCGGGGGGCTCTTGGCGGGCTGGTTCGGGGACTGGCAGCACACCTTCCTCGGGATCGGGCTCATCAGTCTCGCCCTGCTGCCCCTGGTCATCTGGCTGCTGCCGGCCCAGACCCGCTTCGTGGCCGTGGAGGCCGCCCCCGGGCAACTGCGCCGCGCGATCCAGAGCCACCTCGGCAACCCCTTGCTGCTGGGGGCCTACCTCATCGGCGGGCTCAACTTCATGGTGTTCCTGAACCAGTACAGCTACCTCACCTTCCTGCTGGCCAAGGCCCCCTTCTCCCTGCCGACCCAGTGGCTCGGCATGCTGTTTCTGACCTACCTCACCGGCACCCTCGCCTCCTCCCTGAGCGGCCGCTGTGCCAACCGCTGGGGCGCCCAGCGCCTGCTGCTGGCGGGGATAACCCTGATGGCGCTCGGCAGCCTCGCCCTGCTGCAGGGCACCCTGGCCGCCATCATAGGGGGTCTGCTGGTCTCGAGTTTCGGCTTCTTCCTCGCCCACGCCTGTGCCAGCGCCTGGGTCGGCCAGCACGTGGAGCACAACCGGGCCCTGGCCTCGTCGCTCTATCTGGTGGGGTATTATCTGGGGGCCAGCCTGGGGGGGCTTTACTTGCATCCCTTCTGGGAGCGGGGGGGCCTCTGGGGATTGGTGCTCGGCATCGAGCTGGTTCTGTGCGTCACCGCCGCCTTGAGCCTTTGGCTCGGTCATCTCAAGGGGCGCGCGGCGCCGCCCCTTGCCAGTCACGCCCCGTCACGGTGATGACAGGGCTCTCGACTCACAGGCCGTCGTAATAGCCCGCCGGCACCGGCACCACGGCGCCGCTGTGCAATTCCTCGTCGATCACCTCGCTCAAGGGGCGCAGGTGAAACTTGATCTGCCCCGACGGCAGCATCAGCCCCACATCAGGATTACGCCCGTCGCCCATGTTGGCCGTCTTGAATGCAAGCCCGGGATGGGCGGCCACCAGCGCTGGCAGTGAGGGCACCACCAGCTCTATGTGCTCCAGCCCCGCCCGATGGGCGCGGCCCGCCTTGGGGGCGGCCAGCTCGATGCAAGGGACAGTGACCTGCTGCCAGCAGACGGGTTGATGCAGACGATAGGTGGCGATGGGGCGGCCCCCTATCATTCCCTCCACCAGCAGCACCCCATGACGCGCCAGCGTCTCTTTCAGGGCAAGGTATTCCGGCAGGGTGGCGGCGCGGTAGCAGAGATGATCCACCTGGGGGGCCTCGCACTCTCCCATGAGGGCGTGCATTTCAGTGAGCAGTTGGCAAACGAATGGGGCCATGGGCCCCAGCGTGGTATCCAGTGGATGAGACATGATCACCATTTCTTCTTGGGTTGGAACAGGACATCGAGCTCGTCCGCTTCTTTGTCCTTGATGTTTTGCAGCTCCTTCTCGCTGTGCTGCTGCAGATGCTCTTCCAACTGGCGCATCCCCTGGCGCATGTCCTCTTCCCGCGCCAGCAGGTAGGGATCCTTGTCGGAGACATTGGCCAGGGCGCCTAGCCCCTTGGTATAGAGCTGACGACAGGTGCCGTACTGCCCCTGGATCTGGGCATCCATGGCCCGCTTGATCAGGTTGGCGATGTTGATCTTGAGCTGCATCAGCTCGAGGCGGCGATCCTCCTGGGCGAACCCCTGGGGATCTATCTTGCCCTTGTTGTGCTCGACCCGCAGCACGGCCCGCATCTTCTTGGCCAGTTGCAACATCTGGATCGCCTGACGGTCGGACTCCGGGGTCTTGAAGTGCCCCTCGTCCTGACTGCTGTAGTTCTCCTGCACATTCTTGATCTGGGTCTGGACGTCGATGATGCGCTGCTTGACCTGGGGGTTCGGCATGACCTGCACTATGGCGCGGTAGGCATCCAGGATCCGGTGTTGCAGCAGCAGCACCATGTTCTTGGAGAAGGGCACCAGGTTGACGTTCAACAGCACCTCTTCGGTCTCGTCCGCCACAGCCTTGTGGCGGGCGATGGCCTGGCGCTTGTCGGCTTCCGCCTTCTGTTTGTATTGCTGCACCACGTTATAGGCGATGACCAGAAACAGGAGTGCGCCAATCGACAGCAATATCAAGGTTAAAATCATAGGGTATTCACACTCCTGTCCCAATCCAATTGCGTGATCCTACAACAGCTTACCCGCATAGGGTAGCGCCCAGATCGCACCTTGCCTCACAACAACGCAAGGGAGTCGCGGCAAGGGCGATGCCCGGGGCCTCATGCTCCATATCGCCCGCCGCCCCCATTACTTGAGGCAAAAACCCTTCGACTGGAGGAATCCCAGCATGAAGGGACGCGCCTCCTTGCCGAGGATGGACTTGATCTGTCCGCTCCAGGTCTGCACCTTGTTGTTGCTGCTGCGGGCCAGGTAGTAGTCGTGGATTTGACTGTCGTATTGCGCCAGCAGAGCGCGATCGAGCGTCTCTGGATAGCGGTTCTCGTGCACCACCAGCGCGCGGGGCAGCCGCGGCTTCTGCTCCGGCTGCTGGGCGGGGTGGCCCAGGCAGAGGCCGAACAGCGGGATCACCTGATGGGGCAACCCCAGCAGCTCGCTCACCGCCGCCGGGTTGTTGCGAATGCCACCGATGTAGACGCCGCCCAGGTCTAGGGACTGGGCCGCCAGCAGGGCATTCTGGGCCATCAGGGCCCCGTCGATGGCACCGATCATGAGCTGCTCCACGAAGCCGGTCTGGGCCTCCGGCACTATCTGGCTGTGGCGCTGATAGTCGGCGCAAAACAGCAGGAACTCCGCCGCCTCGGCCACGTAGGCCTGGTGCCCGGCCAGCTCGGCCAGGGTGGCGCGCAGCCCCTTGTCCGTCACCCGGATAATGCTGTTGGCCTGCAGGAAGCTGGAGCTGGAGGCGCTCTGGGCGGCGTTCAGTATCTGATCGAGTTGCGAGGCGCTGATGGGCTCAGGGGTGAACTGACGAATGGAGCGATGGGAAAGGATGAGATCTATGGTCGGGTTCATGGTGCCTCCAAAATGAAGGTCACACTGTACCCAAAAAAAGCGAGGGGCCCAAGGCCCCTCGTCACCCTCAGGGGGCAGGATAGACATAGGGGGCCTGCAGCCCGAGCGGGAAGCCCAGCGCCCAGTAGAGCAGCAGGAAGCCGGTCCAGCTCACCAGGAAGGCCAGTGAGTAGGGCAGCATCATGGAGACCAGGGTGCCGATGCCGGTGCTCTTCACATACTGCTGGCAATAGACCACCACCAGGGGGAAGAAGACCATCAGCGGGGTGATGATGTTGGAGGCGGAATCCCCTACCCGATAGGCGGCCTGGGTCAGCTCAGGGGAGATCCCCACCGCCATCAGCATGGGCACCAGAATGGGGCTGATGAGTGCCCACTTGGCCGAGGCCGACCCCACCACCAGGTTGACGCTGGCGGTGAGCAGTATCATGCCGACTATGGTCACCTCCCCCGGCAGCGCCAGGGCGTGAAGCACCTCGGCGCCGGAGAGGGCCAGCAGGGTCCCCAGGTTGGAATCACCGAACGCCTTGATGAAGAGGGCGCAGAAGAAGGCCATCACCATGTAGGAGCCCATCTTGTTCATGGTGGCCGACATGGCATCGATCACATCCTTGCCGCTCTTGAAGCTCCCCGCCACGAAGCCGTAGACGATGCCGGGCAGGATGAAGAGCAGGAAGATGAGGGGCACGATGGACTTCATCACGGGCGCCGCGAAGGTGGTGAGCGATCCATCCGGTGCCCGCATCGGCGAGTCGTCCGGGGACAGGGCCAGCCCCAGCAGCACCATGGCTGCCAGCATGGCAAACCCGGCCCAGTTGAAGGCCCGGCTCTCCTGCGCGCTGTAGCGCCCCATCTCGTCGGCACTCTCCAGATCCTCGTTGAGGGGCACCTGCTTGAGACGCGGCTCCACTATCTTCTCGGTGACAAACCAGCCCACGCAGATGATCAGCAGGGAGGAGGCGCCGGTGAAGATGATGTTGCACAGGGTGTTGACCATGTAGTCGGGGTCGAGCAGTTGGGCCGCTGACTGGGTGAACCCCTGCAGCAGGGCATCCCCGCCGGAAGGCAGGAAGTTGGCGGCGAAGCCACCGGAGACTCCGGCAAAGGCCGCGGCTATGCCCGCCAGCGGATGACGGCCCGCCGCATGGAAGATGATGCCGCCGATGGGGATCACCAGCACATAGCCCGCATCTGCCGCCGTATGGCTGACGATGGCCACCAGGATCAGCATGGGGGTCAGGAAGCGCGCCGGGGTGACCTTGAGCAACTTCTTCAGGCCGGTGTTGATGAAGCCGGACTGCTCTGCCACCCCCACCCCCAGCATGGCCACCAGCACGATGCCAAGGGGCGCAAAGCCGGTGAAGGTGGTGACCATGCTGGCGAGAAACTCGGCCAGCCCAGCCCCGGTCAACAGGTTGTTGACCACCACGGCCTCCCCGGTGCGGGGGTTGACCAGATCGAAGGAGAACTGGGAGCCTATCCAGGAGCCGACCCAGACGATCAGCAAGGCATAGAGGAACAACATGGCGGGATCCGGCAGCTTGTTGCCCGCCTTCTCGACCCCGTTCAGGAAGCGGTTCAACCAGCCATTGGGACTGGCCGGACGCTCGTTCACTGCGGCTTGACTCATTATGGTGATACTCCATGACCAAGGAATGAGCGCGCATACTAGCGATAACGTCTAATGAATCCCATGATATTAGACAAAAACTCGATTAATTATGTTTAATTTGGCATGTCACGCTCCTGAAATGAGACATGCCGCACATTGTCAGCTGTGGTATCAGGTGCCGATCAGCGGATAGTGGCCAAGCTTGCAGCGGATCCCGAAGCCTGCCGCCGCCACCTCCTCCGGGGTCATGGGGGTGCTGAACAGGAATCCCTGGAAGACGTGACAGCCCTGGGCCCGCAGGGCCGCCAGCTCGTGCTCGTCCTCCACCCCTTCCGCCAGGATCCCGAGCCCCAGGCTGGTGGCCATGGCCACGGTGGCCCGGATCACCGGCAGGTTCAGCCCGACCACGAAGGAGCGATCCAGCTTGATGGTGTCGATGGGCAGGCGGTTGAGGTAGGCGAGCGACGAGTAGCCGGTGCCAAAGTCGTCGATGGCGATCTTGATCCCCTGCTCGCTCAGGGCGTCGAGGATCTCGATGCAGCCCTTCATGTCCAGCATCAGCACGGTTTCGGTCAGCTCCAGCGTCAGCAGGCCCGCCTCGACATTGGACTCCCTGAGCTGCTGCGCCACCTGCCCCGGCAGGGAGGCGGAGAGCTGGAAGCCGGAGAGGTTGACCGAGACCGGTACCCGCACCTGCCATTGACGCTGCCACTCCCCCATCTGGGCCAAGGCGGTGGCGAGCACCCAGCTCCCTATTTCACGAATGAGCCCCATCTCTTCGGCCAGCGGGATGAACTCCGCCGGCGAGACATGCCCGAGCACGGGGTTGTACCAGCGCAGCAGGGCCTCGAAACCGATCAGCTTCCCCTGGGCCACGTCCACCTGAGGTTGATAGCGCAGGCTCAGCTCCCCCCGGCCGACGGCCTTGGCCAGAAACTGCTTCAGGGTCAGCTTGCGGTGCAGGCTCTGCTGCATGCTGGGGGTGAAACGCTGCCAGCGCAGGCGCCCCATCTGCTTGGCCTGGTACATGGCCATGTCGGCACGGGTGATGAGGTTGTCGCCATCATCGGCGTCGTCCGGGTAGATGGCGATGCCGATACTGCCGCCTATGGTGACCTCGGGCACTCCGCTCAGTTGCAGCGGCTTGCTCATCTGGGAGAGCATGAGATCCGCCACTTCCTGCGCCCGCTCGCTCGCCTGGTTGAGAGGCACCAGGGCGGTGAACTCGTCTCCGCCGAGCCGCGCCAGCTCCACGTCCCGCGGGCAGATCTGCTTGAGCCGACCGGCCACCCGTTCCAACAGGCGATCCCCCGCCTTGTGGCCATAGTTGTCATTGACCAGCTTGAAGTTGTCGAGATCCATGAACACCAGGGCGAAGCGCCCCCCCAGGCCGCAGTAGGCCTCGAGGGACTTCATCAGGCCGTAGCGATTGAGCAGGCCGGTGAGGGAGTCGTGCCAGGCAAGGTGCCGGTGTTCGAGCTCCTCGAGCTTGCGATCCGTGATGTCCCGCATGGTCAGCAGGATCCGGGCACCCTGCTGGATGTGGCGGAACTGATACTGGAACCAGCGCATTCCCTTCTGGGTCCGGCACTCCCCCTCGGCCACCACCTCCCCCACCCGGGAGAGCCGGGTGTAGAAGGCCTCATCGCAGCCGGAGAAAACCTGGGTCAGCCGGCTGATGCCGGTGCCAAAGCACATGTCGAAATGGTGGTTGCCGCTCTCGAGGCACCCCTCGTTGTCGAACAGACAGGCCAGGGTGTCACCGGTGGCGAGGGAGGATTCCTGATAGAGGGTATCGGCATCGATGACCGCCTCCGTCATCATCATCAGCCGTCCGGCGAGCTGGATACCGGAGAGGCGCAGATAGACCTGTTTCTTGACCCCCTTGGGGGAGAGGGTCCACCACTCGTTGTAACTGCGATCCTGTTGAAAATCACCGAGATAACGCTGCAACAGCAGATCGATGGCGGCGGCCATGTCGGCCGAAAAGTCGCGGGATTGCAGCTCGGACAGGGAACTCGCCTCCCACAATCCCAGGGCGGAGTCATTGGCCCAGTAAATGTGGTGACGCTGGATGTCATAGACCCAGATGGGCGTATGGAGCACATCCATCGCGGTGAGCAGGCGTTCGTCTAGCGTATTCATGTTGAGTGATGATTCATGCTGAAAGCTCATGGCAGAACCGGCCTGGATCCGCGTTTGGTCAACGCGTCCGTGCTGGTACAAAATCCGTTCCGGCCCATAATCTGGAAACAGGCGAGCGAAAAAGGCCGAAATCATATGAAAACGCTACATGTGATCCCCATGGTCAGGAGAAATGGACTCACACTGATATTGTTGGGCATGGTCATAACCATTACTATGATTTTTATACTTTTTTTCCTTCGCGAACAACTGTTAATGCCCGTCATTTTCCTCCTGTTGGCTGGCCTGATGACAATTCTTGTCGGGGCACTGAAACTGTCTGAGCCTCATTTTAGTCTCTCTCTGTGTCAGGATTGCCTGCAATATCACCATAAGTACGGCGGTTGGATCCTGAAATGGAGAAATATTCAGCGAATTGACCAGCCACGTATCCATTTAGGGTGGGATCTGGTGCCCCTGCCCTACATAGGTTTGAAGATTAAGGATTACGACGATTTCTTGACGCTGATCACACCCAGGCTGGCCGTTCGCCTGTTGACCGAGCAGCGCGCCGTGCTGTTGCAGGCAATGAGCAGCGAGCGCCCGGACTGCCTCACCGGAGGCTGCGGCGCCGGCTTGTTGGGAGAGGGGCTGCTGGAGGAGAGCCGCTTTCACTCCTCCTCGGGCCAGCAATACGAGGGGGTGATCGCCATGCTGGGCAACCGCATGACCCGGCTGCGTGACCTGCTGGGTTATGACCTTCTGGTACCGGACAACAGCCTGGACAGATCCCCTGTCGACTTCGTCCGTTTGCTCAATCAGTACCAACGCGAGTCGAATCTAATCCAGATCAATTAAACGCCGGATTGCGCTTGCCAAGCCTGGCGACTCTTCATAAGGTCACGGGCTTGTTACAAACACCCCCCAAGCCGCTTATGAAGTACATCGAAGAGTTCTATCTGTTCGTCAAGGTGGTGCAAGAGGGCGGTTTCTCCCACGCCGCCGCCGCGTTGGGCATGCCGACCGGCACCATCAGTCGACGCATCTCCCAACTGGAAGAACAGCTCGGGTGCGCCTTGCTGCACCGATCCACTCGCAAGCTGCGCCTCACCGACGAGGGGCTGCGCTATTACGAGCGCCTGTGCACGCCGCTGGCCGAAATCGAGCAGGCAACCGGCGAGATCCAGGGTCAGGAGACGGACATCAGCGGCCTCATCCGCCTCGCCGCGCCCATCGCCCTCTCCAACACCATCCTGGTCGACATGCTGGCCGACTTCGGTCTGCGCTATCCCGGGGTGCAGTTCGACATCAGCCAGACCAATGACCAGGCCCCCCTCTGTGATCAGGACAGGGATCTGGTGTTCTTCAACGGCGAGCTTTCCCAGACCCTGCCCAATGCCCTCTGCCTCGGCCACATCGAGTACGGCCTGTTTGCCTCCCCTCTTTATCTGGAGAAGATGGGCATCCCCTCCCATCCGGCGCAACTGGAAGAGCACGATCTCATCTATTGCTGGCCCCACCAGCACTGGCAGCTGAGCGGGCGGGATCAGCAGACGGTGCAGATCAAGCGGACACCGCGCCTGAGCGTCAACCAGACCCAGGCCGCCGTGCGGGCCGCCCGGCGCCACCTCGGCATCGTCAATGCCCCTCTGCACTATGTGCACCCCTTCCTGCAAGACGAGCAGCTGGTCGCCGTGCTGCCGGACTGGCAGTCGGGCAAACGCCCCTTCTACATGCTCCATTGCCAGCCCCGGTTCACGCCGTTGCGTGTTAAGATGTTTGCCGATTTCGTCGAGAAATACTCCGTACGCTATCGCCACCATCAACGGGACGATCAATTTTTGCCGGCCATGCCGCTGCCCGTTGCATCTGACGGTTGATCGCCCACACTTAGCGCAATCCTCGTTGCACAGGTCGGCTAACACTATGAATGTATTGATATGTGATGACTCGGGGTTCGCTCGCAAGCAGTTGATGCGCGCCCTGCCTGCCGGCTGGAATGTCACCCTGCACCAGGCCGCTGACGGCCTGGAAGGGGTCGAGCAGATCCTGATGGGCCACGGCGATCTGATCTTTCTCGATCTGACCATGCCACAAATGGACGGCTATGGCGTGCTGGAGACCCTCAAGCGCGAGGGGCTGCGCAGCAAGGTGATCGTGGTCTCCGGCGATATCCAGCCGGAAGCCCATGCCCGCGTCATGGCGCTCGGGGCCCTCGATTTCATCAAGAAACCGGCGTCTCCTGAAACCCTGCTTGCCCTGCTCCAGCGGCACGGCTTGTGGCAACCGGCACCGCACGCGGCCACCGCCCCTGCCCTTGCCGAACGACAGCTCATCGAGTCCCCCGTCCTGCTCACCCCCGAGCTGCGGGATGTCTATCAGGAGCTCGCCAACGTCGCCATGGGCCAGGGAGCCAATCTGCTGGCCCGCCTGCTGGACGCCTTCGTGCTGCTGCCCATTCCGAACGTCAACGTGCTGGAAGTCTCCGAGCTGCACATGGCCCTCTCGGCCGCCGCGGAGTCGGACACCCTCTCCGCCGTCTGCCAGGGTTTCATCGGGGCCGGTATCGCCGGCGAGGCGCTGCTGCTGTTTCACGATGCCAGCTTCCAGGATCTGGCACGCCTGATGAACCATCAGGGGATGCTGGATCACAACGCCGAGCTGGAGCTGCTGATGGATACCGCCAACGTCTTGATCGGGGCCTTCCTGCGCGGCTACGCCAACCAGCTCGACACCCCCTTCAGCCAGGGCCACCCCGTGGTGCTCGGTCAGCACAGGCCCATTAGAGATCTCATTCGCACCAACCAGAGCCGCTGGCGCCGCACCCTGGCCATCGAGATCAACTACCGGGTGCAGGGTTATGCGGTGCAGTGCGACCTGCTGCTGCTGTTCACCGAAGACTCCATCGCCACCATGAACAACAAGATCATGCATATGCTCTAGCGATGTGACCCCATCGCCAGCATCAATAACAAGATCATGCATATGCGCTAGCGGTGTGATCCCATCGCCAGCATCAACAACACAGACTCAGGCACCAGGAGTGACCATGGAAATCCGGGAATTTCATTGGCTGATGAATATAGTCCAGAACCTGGACGTGGGGCTGGTCGTGCTCGACAAGGGCTACCGGGTACAGGTATGGAACGGCTTCATGGAGAGCCATAGCGGCCGACTGGCCGGCGAGGTGCGCGATCAGGTGCTGTTCGACCTCTTCCCCGACGTGGACCGCGCCTGGCTGGAGCGCAAGGCCAACATGGTGTTCAAGCTCAACAACCGCGCCTTCAGCACCTGGGAGCAGCGCCCCTATCTGCTGCGCTTCTCCAACTATCGCCCCATTACAGGCTCGGCTCCCCACATGTACCAGAACCTGACCCTGGTGCCCCTTGCCGATTTTGGCGGCGAGGTCACCCATCTGGCCATCATGATCTACGACGCCACCGACGAGGCCATGCTGATCACGGGCCAGCGCCAGGGGTGAGCCCTCGGCACAGAGACACAAGAAGGGCGCCATCAGGCGCCCTTCTTTCCATACTTGCCGATCACCTTCAGCCGTTCAGGAACTCGGTGAAGGCATCGATCACCTCGTCTATGTCGTCATCGGTGATCTGCAGATGGGTCACCAGCCTCAGCTCCCCATAGCCGGAGAAGAGGATGCCGCGCTCCTTCATGAAGCCGAGCAAGGTGGCGGGATCCCCCTGGGTCAGGCGCAGGAACACCATGTTGGTCTGCACCTCTTCCATATTGAGCGCGACGCCTGGCAAGGAAGCCAGCCCCTCTGCCAGACGCCGGGCGCGGCGATGATCGTCCGCCAGCCGGGTGACGTGCTGATCCAGGGCAAAAAGTGCGGCCTGGGCCAGGATCCCAGCCTGGCGCATGCCGCCCCCCAGCATCTTGCGCAGCCGTCTGGCCCGCGCGATGAAACCATGGGAACCCACCAGCAGTGAACCGACCGGCGCACCCAGCCCCTTGGAGAGACAGACGGAAATGCTGTCGAAAGGAGCGGCGATAGCCGCGACCGGCTCGCCGCTCGCCACCACGGCATTGAACAGACGGGCGCCGTCCAGGTGCAGCAGCAAGCCGTGCTCATCCACAAAATCGCGCATCTCGCGCAGGTAGGGCAGCGGCAGCACCTTGCCATTGTGGGTGTTCTCAAGGCACACCAGCCGGGTCTGGACGAAGTGGGCGTCATCGGGGGCGATGGCGGCCCGCACGTCCTTAAGCGCCAGGGTACCGTCGGCCTGCATGGGAACAGACTGCAGAGCCACCGAGCCCAGCACGGCGGATCCTTGCGCCTCGTAGCGATAGATGTGAGAGGCCGAGCCCAGCACGGCCCCTTCTCCACGCTGGCAGTGGCTCATCATCGCCAGCAAGTTGGACATGGTGCCAGATGGCACGAACAGGGCCGCCTCCTTGCCCAGCAACTCAGCACCTTTGTGCTCGAGCGCATTGATGCTGGGATCTTCCCCGTAGACATCATCGCCCACCTCGGCGTGCAGCATGCTCTGGCGCATGGCCTCCGTGGGCTGGGTCACGGTATCACTTCGTAAATCGATATAGCGCATGTCATCCTCCTGATGCAGGAGGATGACATTAACCAGCCGGGACTGTGCTGGCAAGGGATGGGGGGCGGGAATGTGAGCCCGGCGGCTCACCAGGGCAGCGGCTGGCCGCGCAAGTCCACGAAGCGGCCAGAGTGCGCCTGGTTCAGCGAGGCCAGGAGATCCAGCAACTGCGGTGCCACCAGGACCGGATCCTGCAACAGGGCTGGGTCAATCTCCTGTCGGAAGGGTTGCTGCATGGGAGTATCCATGAGTCCAGGATGAACCGTGATGACCCCGGCACCGGGGAATCGCTCGGCCCACTCGGCGGCCAGGATCCGGGATCCCATGTTGAGGGCTGCCTTGCTCATCCGATAGCTGTAACGGCGAGCGGGCTCCCTATGAGCCTCACCCAGGCTGCCCGCCAGATCCGAGAGAGAGCAGAGCCACAGCCGGCTCTCGGGGGTCATGAGCCTGCTCAGGCTGGCACCCAAGGCCAGGTGGGGCCAGGCATTGGCCTGCAGGCTTTCCCCAAGCCACTGGGGACTCA
This sequence comes from Aeromonas media, assembly GCF_020423125.1. NCBI lineage: Bacteria > Pseudomonadati > Pseudomonadota > Gammaproteobacteria > Aeromonadales > Aeromonadaceae > Aeromonas > Aeromonas media. The sequence goes on along the minus strand of NZ_CP075564.1, from coordinate 1,866,188 downwards.
CCTCCTCCACTCGCCGCTCCGGCATGTGGCTGAGATCGTGCAGCAGACCTATGGTGTTGATCACCACATTCGGCAGGGTGACGGTGTCATAGAGGGTGAACAGGGCGTCGAAGGAGAGCGGGTCCACCTCCTGCAACGGGAAATAACAGGCCGGATCCAGTCCTTTGGGCAGTTGTCTGCCCGCCAGCAACCACTCTTCGCCACGGCTGGCGAGCTCATGGGCCAGGGCCCCCCCCAATCCACCACTGCCCAGGATCAGATAACTCATCTGTGTGTCCTTGGTTTTGTCCTTTGCTTAGAGGGTATCAGAAGAATGGCAGGCTGCCGCTGACCTGCGGCCTCAGGCCTCTGCCAGGTGACGTCCGAACTCCCTCGCCCGCGCCAGATCCAGAAAGCCGTCCGCCTGCTTGTGGCTGCGCAAAAACTGATAGTAAGCGAGCAGGGTCACCAGTTGCTCCTCGTCCGGCATCGGCTGGCCGGGGAGCGTCTCCTGCACCAGCGCCCCCGCCGCCGCCAGCGCGTCCCTGTCCACCACCTCGGCCTGGCGATAGAGGTAACCGCAACCGGTGGCGAGCCACTCCAGGGAACAGTTCGCCCCCATGGCGATCTGGTTCGCCTTGCCAAGGCCGGGCTCGGCCCCTTTCAGATACTTGCGGATCAGAGCCTCACTCAGCCCCACTTTGCGGGCAAAGGCGCTGACGCTACCCTCCCCGATCAGGCTCTGCAGCCTGGCGGCAAATCCTTCCATCACACGCTCTCCTCTCACTGGCATGCTGGCCACGGTCAGTGGGGTGGTCAGAACCATAGTTCGAATTCGCAAAGGGGGTATTATTGCCTTGTCCGCCAGAAGAGACCAAGATGCTGGCAGCATTCATTCTGCCTTTATTTATCCATCTATTTATCCATAGAGGAGTCACCATGTCAGTATCCCGTCTTGCCCTGCACCATCAAGGCCCCACCTTCTCCCGCCTCATCATGGGCTACTGGCGCCTGATGGAGTGGCAACTCTCCCCGGCCGCCCTGCTGGATCTGATGAAATACCACCTGGATCTCGGGATCACCACCATAGATCACGCCGATATCTACGGCGGTTACCAGTGCGAAGAGGCCTTCGGCCACGCCCTGCGTCTGGAGCCCTCCCTGCGCAGCCGGATGGAGATTGTCAGCAAGTGCGGCATCGCCCTCACCGCCAAGCCGGAACACGCTCTCAATCACTACAACACCAGCAAGGGCCACATCGTCGCCAGTGCAGAAGCCTCCTTGCAAAAGCTCGGCACCGATCACCTGGATCTGCTGCTGATCCACCGCCCCGACCCTCTGATGAATGCCGACGAGGTGGCCGAGGCCTTCATCAACCTCAAGCAGGCGGGCAAGATCAAGCACGCCGGCGTCTCCAACTTCACTCCCCACCAGTTCGCGCTGCTGCAATCCCGCCTGCCCTTCCCGCTGGTCACCAACCAGCTGGAGATCTCGCCGCTGCACCAGGAAGGGACGCTGGATGGCGCCCTGGATCAGTGTCAGCAACTGGGCATCAAGCCCATGGCCTGGTCCTGTCTCGGTGGCGGACGGTTGTTCAACGATCCCGCCTATGCCCCGCTGCGGGCCGAGCTCGAACTGATCCGCCAGGAGCTGGGGGCCCAGACCATGGAACAGGTGGTCTACGCCTGGGTGATGATGCTGCCGAGCCAGCCGCTGCCGCTCATCGGCTCGGGCAAGCGGGAGCGGATCGCCGCCGCCGTGGCGGCCGAATCCATCCAGCTCAGCCGCCAGCAGTGGTTCCGCATCCGCAAGGCCGCCCTGGGTTACGATGTGCCCTGATCCCGCCTGCCCCTGATCGCGAGGCAAACAAAAACGGCATGGAGAGATCCATGCCGTTTTTCGTTATCGAGACGATTCAACGATGGCGCTGAGGGCGGCCACGAGGTGCATCTGTCTTCGGTTTGGCCTGGTTGACCGTAATGGTACGGCCACCTATTTCGGTGCCATGCAACTCGGCGATGGCCTTCTCGGCATCCCCGTTGACAGGCATTTCAATGAAGCCAAACCCCTTGGACTGACCGGTATCGCGATCGATGATGATATCGACCTTGTCTACCTGCCCAAATTGGCTGAACACGTTTGTCAGTTCGTCGGCCGTCATCCGGTACGACAGATTACCTACGTAAATCTTCATGCCATCTACTCTCGATTCAAGGTGCCTTATCTATGCATCCACCGACCTGGAGTAAGGGCACAACCCCCCTGCCGGACCAGCCATGGCATCATGCCGTGGCACTCCCTGCTTCACAGCCCAAGTCGTTGATCTCTTGGACTATCGGAGCAGGAAAGATCAATTCGAATCAGAGGGAGTATCTGAGCTTTACGGTGAATTGTCGAGAAAATAGTCAGGCCGGCTGCAGCGCGGCCAACAGCTTGTTCAGGGCTCGGCGGCTGTGCCAGGCCCGTTTAAAACCGAAGCGATAGACCCCGGGGGCCACCTCATGGGTGCCTTCCCGGGTCAGGCCCAGTAAGCCGGCGGCGTCGGCCAGGGTCTCTTCATCCAGCCCGAGATCCAGGCTGAAGTCGAGCCACTGACCGTCGTGACCCACCTTGCGATCCCGCTCTATGCCCACCAGCGCCGCCTTCGGCAGGGCCAGGGCCCGGTCTTCGCCACCGTTGAGCAGATAGAGGTGATGATCGTCCCAGGCGAGCTCCGCCAACCGCCAGCGCTGCCAGTTGCGCGGCAACACCATCATCACCAGCACTATGCCGCCAAACACCAGACCGACCCAGGGCAGCAGCCCCATCTCGGGATAACCCAGCAAGAGTGCGGCCACCACAGTCCCCAGGCTCGCCAGCAACAGGCAGATCATGACCCCGTAGAAGCGCCGCGCCGGGGGCATCAGCCAGTTCACGCCCCCCTGCGATGCCAGTTCACTGACTCTCATTTCATCCTCCTCACATGATGGAAACGGCCCTGCCGCATCGGCGTTGGCCCGCATTGTGCGCGAGCCCGCCCATGGGTTGCAACCGGCGCGGCGGCACGGATGACGGCCAGCCGCAACTCTTGGTATGCTTGGGGCTGTCTGAGCCCGCCATCTTCAGGAGTCCCATGTTCGCCACTGCCCTGCTGCTCACCACCAGCGCCCTCTATGCAGAAGCCATCGGCGGCTACGCGGCCGGTTGCCTGAAAAATGCCGTGGCCCTGCCGCTGACAGGGCCCGGCTATCAGGTGATCCGCAGCAAGCGGCTGCGCTATTACGGTCACCCCGACCTCATTCACTACCTGCAGGGCCTGGCCAACCAGACCAGGCTGGCCGGCATGCCGGATCTCTATATCGCCGATCTCGCCATGGCCCGGGGCGGCCCCTTCACCTCTGGTCATCGCAGCCACCAGACCGGCCTCGATGCCGACATCTGGTTCCGGATGGCCGACAGACCCATCAGCCAGTGGGAGCAGGATGCCCCCAAGGAGTGGGCGCTGATCGACGAGCCCAGCTACCGTATGCTGCCCGGCCGTTTCGGCCCCCAGCAGCTCAATCTTCTGCGCCTCGCTGCCAACAAGCCCGAGGTGGCGCGCATCTTCGTCAACCCCGTCATCAAGGCCGAGGTGTGCAAACGGGCGGCCGATGAACCCTGGGTCGCCAAGCTGCGCCCCTGGGTCGGCCACTTCAGCCACTTCCACGTCAGGTTGCGCTGCCCGGTGAACAGCCCGGATTGCCAGCCCCAGGCGCCCATCCCGCCCGGCAACGGTTGCGATGCCGAACTGGCCTCCTGGCTCAAGGACAAGCCCCAGTTGCCCAAGGTCTCCATGAGCTACCGTGCCCCCGCCCTACCGAGGCGTTGTGAGGGTTGACCACAAGCTGCTATGGTGAGCCGATATCCGCTCGAAATTGCAATGGAGAACAACAAGATGGCCATTTCACTCCGGCACAGGGCCACCCAGTGCCTGCTGACTTTCACCCTGCTGCTAGGATTGACCGGGTGCGGCATGAACAACATCCCCACCCTGGATGAGCAGGTCAAGGCGAGTTGGGGCCAGGTCGAGAACCAGTACCAACGCCGGGCCGATCTCATTCCCAACCTGGTGGCGACCGTCAAGGGGTACGCCAGCCACGAGCAGGAGACCTTGAAGGCGGTGACCGATGCCCGCGCCCGGGTCGGCAGCCTGCAGGTGAGCGACCCCGCCCAGCTCAAGGCCTTTGAAGCGGCCCAGGATCAGCTCTCCAGCGCCCTCTCCCGCCTGATGGTGGTGGTCGAGCGCTACCCGGATCTGAAAGCGGATCAGCAGTTCCTGACCCTGCAGGCCCAGCTGGAAGGCACCGAGAATCGCATTGCGGTGGCGCGACGCGACTACATAGAGGCGGTGCGCCAGTTCAATACCGAGATCCGCACCTTCCCCGGGGTCATCTGGTCCAAGCTGCTCTACTCGGATCTGGAAGCCAAACCCAGTTTCAGCGCCAAACCCGGTGCCGATGAGGCGCCCAAGGTCAGCTTCCAATGACGATGATGTTGCGCGCGCTGCTCCCCTTGCTGTTGCTCTGGACGACAACGCTGCAAGCCGCCCCCGCCTTTCCGCCGTTAAGTGGGCGTGTGGTGGATGAGGCGGCCCTGATGTCTCGCAAGCAGGCCCACCAGCTGACCCAGCAACTGGCCGCCTTCGAGAAGCGCAGCGGCATCCAGCTGGTGGTGGTCTCCATCGACAGCCTCGATGGGGAGACCATAGAGGAGTACGGCTACCAGCTCGGTCGCCACTGGGGCATAGGCCAGAAGGGCAAGAACAACGGCGTGCTGCTGCTGATCGCTCAGGATGAGCGCAAGGTGCGCATCGAAGTGGGTTATGGCCTGGAAGGAGCTCTGCCCGATGCCATCGCCGCCAACATCATCCAGACCCGGATCCTGCCCGCCTTCAAGCGCGGCGACATGGTGGCCGGCGTGGTCGCCGGCAGCCAAGGCATCATGCAGGCCCTGGCCGGGGAGTATCAGCCCGTAGACAACGCCAGCAAGGAGGAGAAGCAAGGCGGCCCCTGGCTCTTCATCCTGGTAGTGATAGTGATGATCGTGCTGCATAACCTGCGGGGAGGTGGTGGTGGTGGTGGCGGCGGTCGCGGCCGGCGCAACGCCGCCTATCTGGTCGGCGGTTTCGGTGCCGGACGCACCGGCGGCGGTTTTGGGGGCGGCGGTGGTTTCAGTGGCGGCGGTGGCAGTTTTAGTGGCGGCGGTGCTTCCGGCGGTTGGTAATCAGGGAACAAGAGACAACAAGATGATTTCGAAACAGTTCTATCACACCTTGCAGGCCAGGGTACGGCAGGCCGAGCAGGCCACGGACGCCGAACTGGTCACAGTGCTGGCCCCGGCCAGCGATGGCTATCGCTATATTCCGACCCTCTGGGCCGCGCTGCTGGCCATGCTCACTCCCCTGCTGGTGTTCCAGCTCGGCTTCTGGCTCGGCTGGTACGAGATCCTGCTGGTGCAGTGGTCGGTCTGGTTGCTGCTGAGCCTGCTGTTCCACTGGACCCCCATCAAGATGCGGCTGATCCCGAAAAAAGTGCGTCAACACAGGGCCGCACTGATGGCCCGCCTGCAATTTGTCGAGCAGGGGCTGCACCGCACCCGCGACCGGCTCGGGGTGCTGATCTTCGTCTCGGTGGCGGAGCACTATGTGGAGATCCTGCTGGATGACGGCATCGCCCAGCACATAGACAACGCGCAGTGGCAACAGATCATCGACGACTTCGTGGTGCGGGTGCGCAACAAGGAGGTGGAACAAGGCTTCCTCGAGTGCGTGGATCGCACCAGCGCCATCCTGACCGATGCGTTTCCGGCCACCCGGGATCAAAACGAGTTGCCCGACAGCCTGATCATTTTGGACAAACCCTGAGTCGGCTTAAAAAACCGGCATTCTGTTCAAGGGATAGGCATTCGATAAAGATTCTGAATAATAAGGGGAAAAGTGTTTGACCCCGAGTCAGCTTTCCCCTAAATTACGCCCCGTTCCAGCGCAACGGCGCAGCGAACGACGTGGTGATTGAACACGTTAAGCAGCAGTCCAAAATTTGGTGAGGTGTCCGAGTGGCTGAAGGAGCACGCCTGGAAAGTGTGTATACGGCAACGTATCGAGGGTTCGAATCCCTCCCTCACCGCCAAATTATAAAAAACCGACCTCAGGGTCGGTTTTTTGCATCTGGGCTACAGTGTTCCCTGATGCGCATAGAGGGAGGGTGAGAACCCTCGCCGGGTTCGAGCAGAGCGGCTTGCCGCGATGAACGGCCAGAGGCCGCCCCGAAGGGGTGAGCCACGCAGTGGCAAATCATCCCTCCCTCACCGCTACGCAGAGCCGACCTCCACTACCACGCCTCGCTCATCACTCCTTTTCATCACCGAGCTGTCGGCGCAATCTCTCTCCACTTCATCAAAGCCCCATACTGCCCGGTTGCTGCCATGTTCGCGCCCGCCAGCCCTCATGATCCCGCGACTCGGGCCGACACAGGAAGGTGGAGCCATATCGGTATCCTCTCGGATATTGCTCACCGATTGTATTTCGTTTTGAAAAACTGATAGTTAAATAGCTACACTAGCCACACACATCGCATAGGGATATGGACAAATGAGTCTTATCGGTTTGCTGCTGGCCCTGGCTGCCATCCTGGGCGGCAACCTCATCGAGGGGGGACATCCCAGCGCCCTGCTCGATCTCCCCGCCTTTCTCATCGTGATCGGGGGAACCGTGGGAGCCGCACTGACCCAGTTCCCCTTCTCCGTGGTCGGCAAAACCTTCAAGCGCTTCAAGTGGCTCATCTCTCCCCTGCGCCTCGACATGCTGGAGCAGGCTCAGCTACTGGAGACCCTGGCAGGCAACGCCCGGCGCAGCGGCATGCTGGCACTGGAGGGGATGATCGATGACATCAAGGATCCCTTCCTGCAAAAGGGGGTACAGATGATGGTGGATGGCTACGAGAAGACCAAAATCCACGAGGTGCTGGAAAACGAGATCGAGTTTGAGCAGGAAGATCTCGAGCAGACCGTCAAATTCTACGAAGCCATGGGGGGCTACTGCCCGACCATGGGGATAGTCGGAGCCGTATTCGGCCTCATTCATGCCATGGGGCTGCTGGATGCACCGGACAAGCTCGGTGGTGCCATCGCGGTGGCCTTCATCGCCACCATCTACGGGGTCGGCGCCGCCAACCTGATCTTCCTGCCCTTTGGCAACCGCTACAAGGGCTTCGCCCACCAGATCCGCCACTACAAGGAGATGACCCTGACCGGCATCCTCTGCATAGTGGACGGCGAGTCACAACAGCGACTGCAAGTGACCCTTGAACCCTACCTCGGAGGCCATGGTGGCGAAAAAGAAAAAGGCTGAGGCACCGGAGAACCATGAGCGCTGGCTGGTCTCCTATGCCGACTTCATGACCCTGCTGTTTGCCCTGTTCGTGGTGCTTTACTCCTTCGCCATGGCCAAGCAATCGGAGACCCGGGTGCTGATCCAGGGCTTTATCGAGTCGCTTGGCAAGATAGGCCTCATCTCTCTGCCCGCCGGTTCTCCCGTGATGCAGGGGGGGACCGGCATTCTGGAGCCGGAGTCCAAGACCACGCCGGGCACCTCCCAGAAGGAGGAAGTGCTGGACACCCAGGCGCCGGCCGTCGCGGCCGATCCCTTCAACGAGACCATAGGCGCCTCTGAGAAACCCAGCGCCACCGAGTCATGGCCCCACAAGACCAAGGAGCAGGAGTGGGCCGCCCTCACCAAGCAAAAACTGGATCAGCAGCTCAAGAGCCAGATTGAATCCAAGGAGATCGAGGTGGAACAACTCGGCAGCCAGCTGGTGATCCGCATCGGCGAGAAGACCCTGTTCCCGGCCGACTCGGCCTTCCTGCAGCCCCAGTTCATCCCCCTGGTCAACAAGGTCTCCAACGTGCTGGCCGATATTCCGGGCATGGTGGTGGTCACCGGCCACACCGACAACTCCCAGGCGCCGGTGGAGCTCTATCGCAACAACTGGGAGCTGTCGGTGCTGCGAGCCGCCACCATAGTCCATACCCTGCTCACCAACCCCAAGCTGGATTCACGCCGCGTCATCGCCCAGGGCGTGGCGGACACCCAGCCCCGCTTTGCCAACGACACCCCGGCCCATCGCCAGGCCAACCGCCGGGTGGAGATAGTGCTCTCCCAGGGCAAAGCGGCAGAGCAGGCCCTTCCCCTCCTCGCCCCCTGAGGAAAAGACCCCGCCATGCGGGGTCTTTCGTTTTGTCGATTAGTTTGTTTTTTGCACCATTTCGCCATTTCTCTCACCGCGTAAAAGCAATTGAAAATGATTCTCAAATGAGAAAATTGACCCCGCTAGCAAAACGCGATTTTCCCCCCGTTGATTAATAATTAATCCTTTGAAATGACATGTAAATCAGTATGAAAGTGGCATACTACGTAGCATCCTTGTTAAGTCACATGATTAATTCGGTTAGGGAAAACCTATATGTTTGCTGATATTGCTGTCCAGCATTGGGCCTTTGCTGTCTACGTCATTGGGGCCATCTGCATCTGTCTGACCATGATAGGCGTCGCCGCCTTGCTGGGGGGACGAGCCTATGGCCGTGCCAAAAACAGGCCCTTTGAATCGGGCATCGACTCCGTCGGCAATGCCCGTCTGCGTTTCTCCGCCAAGTTCTATCTGGTCGCCATGTTCTTCGTCATCTTCGACGTCGAGGCGCTCTATCTCTTCGCCTGGTCTGTCTCCGTTCGGGAGAGCGGCTGGGTCGGTTTCATCGAAGCCACCATCTTCATCACCCTGCTGCTGGTAGGCCTCATCTACCTGTGGCGCATCGGTGCCCTCGACTGGGCCCCGAAGAAACGCGTCCTGACTGACAAGAAGCCAGACTGATTTACCGATTATCCCTTTGAGGTTGCACCATGAAGTACACCCTGACCCGGATTGACCCGGATGCGCCCGTTGAGCGCTACCCCCAGGAACAGCGCCAGACCGTCGATGACCCGCTGGCGCAGCAGGCGACCCGCGGCATCATGATCGGGCGCCTCGAAGAGGTGCTGCAAGACACCGTCAACTGGGGCCGCAAGAACTCCCTCTGGCCCTACAACTTCGGCATCTCCTGCTGCTATGTGGAGATGTGTACCGCCTTCACCTCCCCCCATGACGTGGCCCGCTTCGGCGCCGAAGTCATCCGGGCTTCGCCCCGTCAGGCGGATTTCATGGTGATCGCAGGGACTCCCTTCATCAAGATGGCGCCGGTCATCCAGCGCCTCTATGAACAACTGCTCGAACCCAAGTGGGTCATCTCCATGGGGGCCTGTGCCAACTCGGGCGGCATGTATGACATCTATTCCGTGGTGCAGGGGGTGGACAAGTTCCTGCCGGTCGACGTCTACATCCCGGGCTGCCCGCCCCGTCCCGAAGCCTTCCTGCAAGCCCTGATGCTGCTGCAAGACTCCATCGGCAAGGAGCGCCGTCCCCTCTCCTGGGTGGTGGGCGATCAGGGGGTCTACCGTCCCCAGATGCAGGCGGAGAAGGATCGCAAGCGGGAAGAGCGCATCCAAGTCACCAACCTGCGCACGCCGGATGAGATCTGACCATGAAACTGACTCGAGAATTCCCAAGCAACTACACCATGGCCCAGGGGCAGACGGCGGATCACGCCGATGCCCAGGTGGTCGGCGAACTCTTTGCCCACTTCGGTGCAGAGCGCTTCACGGTGCAGAGCACCCGCACCGGGGTGCCGGTGATCTGGCTCTCCCGCGATCTGCTGCTGGACGTGATGGGCTTTTTGCAAAAGCTCCCCTCCCCCTTCGTGATGCTGTTTGATCTCAGCGCCACCGACGAGCGGATGCGCAGCCATCGTCACGGCCTGCCGGACAGCGACTTCACCGTCTTCTATCACCTCATCTCCATCGACCGTAACGCCGATGTGATGCTGAAGGTGCCGCTGATGGAGAGCGATCTGCACCTGCCCACCATCAGCCGCCACTTCCCCAACGCCAACTGGTACGAGCGGGAAGTCTGGGATCTGATGGGCATCACCTTCGACGGTCACCCCCATCTGACCCGCATCATGATGCCCAAGAGCTGGCAGGGACACCCGCTGCGCAAGGACTACCCGGCCCGCGCCACCGAGTTCGATCCCTTCATGCTCGATGCGGTCAAGCAGGATCAGGAGCAGGACAACCTGCTGTTCAAGCCCGAAGAGTGGGGCATGGCCCGTGGCAACGAGAACGAGGACTACATGTTCCTTAACCTCGGTCCCAACCACCCCTCGGCCCACGGTGCCTTCCGCCTGGTGTTGCAGCTCGACGGGGAAGAGATCCGCGACTGCGTGCCCGACATCGGCTATCACCACCGCGGTGCCGAGAAGATGGGCGAGCGCCAGTCCTGGCACAGCTACATCCCCTACACCGACCGGGTCGAGTACCTGGGGGGGGTGATGAACAACCTGCCCTATGTGCTGGCGGTCGAGAAGCTGGCGGGGATCAAGGTACCCAACCGGGTCGACATGATCCGGGTGATGATGGCGGAGCTGTTTCGCATCCAGAGCCACCTGCTGTTCCTTGGCACCTACATCCAGGACGTGGGTGCCATGACCCCGGTCTTCTTCACCTTCACCGACCGGCAGAAGATCTACACCATCATCGAGGCTATCACGGGCGCCCGCATGCACCCGGCCTGGTTCCGTATCGGCGGTGTGGCCCACGATCTGCCCACCGGCTGGGCTCGCCTCATCCAGGACAACCTGCTGAGCTGGCTGCCCAAGCGCTTGATGGAGTATGAAAAGGCCGCCATGCGCAACAGCATACTGCGCGGTCGCACCATCGGCGTCGCCGCCTACAACACGGCGCAGGCGCTCGCCTGGGGCACCACGGGGGGCGGTCTGCGGGCCACCGGCCTCAACTTCGATGTGCGCAAATGGCGCCCTTATTCCGGCTACGATCAGTTCGAATTCGAGGTACCGGTGGGCAGCAACGGGGATGCCTACGACCGCGCCACCGTGCGCATCGAGGAGATCCGCCAGAGCATGCGCATCATAGAGCAGTGCATGAAGAACATGCCGGCGGGGCCCTTCAAAGCGGATCACCCGCTCACCACGCCGCCGCCCAAAGAGCGCACCTTGCAGGACATCGAGACCCTGATCACCCACTTCCTGCAAGTGTCATGGGGCCCGGTGATGCCGGCCGCCGAGTCCTTCCAGATGATAGAGGCGACCAAGGGCGTCAACAGCTACTACCTGACCAGCGACGGCTCCACCATGAGCTACCGGACCCGGATCCGGACCCCGAGCTTTGCCCACTTGCAGCAGATCCCCTCGGTGATCCGTGGCCAGATGGTGTCGGACCTCATCGTCTACCTGGGCAGTATCGATTTCGTTATGTCAGATGTGGATCGTTGAGTCCTCTCGCCCCGGCCGACGGGGCGAAGGGCAAGACGCGCAGTAAAGGGAAAAGCCACAAAAGGTCAAGTCATGAGCCAATGTCAGTGTCACAATAACCAGACCCCCCAAGGGCAAGGGGCATGCAGCAGCACACAGGGCGATTTCGTCCTGAGCCAGGCTGAGCGCGATGCCATCGAACATGAGAAACACCACTACGAAGATCCCCGTGCCGCCAGCATAGAAGCGCTCAAGATAGTGCAGCAGGCCCGCGGCTGGGTGCCCGACGGTGCCATTCACGCCATCGGTGCCGAACTCGGCATCCCCGCCAGCGACGTGGAGGGGGTCGCCACCTTCTACAGCCAGATCTTCCGCCAGCCGGTGGGTCGCCACATCATCCGCGTCTGCGACAGCATGGTCTGCTACATCAACGGCCACGAGCAGCTGCTGGCCGGTCTGAAAGAGGTCGTCAATCTGGTCCCAGGCCAGACCTCCCCGGATGGCCGCTTCACCCTGCTGCCGGTCTGCTGCCTCGGCAACTGCGACAAGGGACCTGCCATCATGATAGATGACGATACCTATGGCGGACTCGATCCGGTGACGTTGCTGAAAACCCTGGAGGCTTACCCATGAGCATCCAGCCAGGCAAGACACTCGCCTCCCTCGGCACCGCCAACCGCATCCCCCGCGCCCCCGAGACCCATCCCCTCACCTGGCGGCTGCGGGATGACGGCCAGCCGGTCTGGCTGGAGGAGTATCAGGCCAAACAGGGCTATGAAGCCGCCCGCAAGGCACTGGGCCAGATGAGCCCGGATGATATCGTCAGCACCGTCAAGGACGCCGGCCTCAAGGGGCGCGGCGGCGCCGGCTTCTCCACCGGGGTGAAGTGGGGCCTGATGCCCAAGGACGAGAGCATGAACATCCGTTACCTGCTCTGCAACGCCGACGAGATGGAGCCGAACACCTACAAGGATCGGCTGCTGATGGAGCAACTGCCCCACCTGCTGATCGAGGGGATGATCATCAGTGCCCGGGCCCTCAAAGCCTATCGCGGCTACATCTTCCTGCGCGGTGAGTACGTGGATGCCGCCATCCACCTGCGCCGCGCGGTGGAAGAGGCCAAAGCCGCCGGTCTGCTGGGCAAGAACATCCTGGGCTCGGGCTTTGACTTCGAGCTGTTCGTCCACACCGGCGCCGGCCGCTACATCTGTGGCGAAGAGACGGCGCTCATCAACTCCCTGGAAGGGCGGCGCGCCAACCCGCGGGCCAAACCCCCCTTCCCCGCCGTTTCCGGTGTCTGGGGCAAACCCACCTGCGTCAACAACGTCGAGACCCTGTGCAACGTGCCCGCCATCATAGGCAACGGCGTTGCCTGGTATCAGGGACTGGCGCTGCCGGGGTCGGAAGATCACGGCACCAAGCTGATGGGCTTCTCCGGCAAGGTGAACAACCCCGGCCTCTGGGAGCTGCCGTTTGGCATCACAGCCCGCGAGCTGTTCGAGGAGTACGCCGGCGGCATGAAGCCCGGCTATCGCCTCAAGGCCTGGCAACCGGGGGGCGCCGGTACCGGCTTCTTGCTGCCCGAACACCTGGATGCCCAGATGTATGCAGGCGGCATCGGCAAGGTCGGCACCCGCATGGGCACCGGGCTCGCCATGGCGGTGGATGACAGCATCAACATGGTAGGCCTCTTGCGCAACATGGAAGAGTTCTTCGCCCGCGAATCCTGCGGCTGGTGCACCCCCTGCCGCGACGGCCTGCCCTGGAGCGTCAAGATCCTGCGGGCCCTGGAGCGAGGCGAAGGCCAACCCGAGGATCTCGCCACCCTGGAGCAGCTGGTCAGCTTCCTGGGGCCAGGCAAGACCTTCTGTGCCCATGCCCCCGGCGCCGTCGAGCCCCTTGGCAGTGCCATGAAGTACTTCCGGTCCGAGTTCGAGGCCGGGGTCAAGGCCCCCCATGACAATCACAAGCTGTTCAAGGGTATCCAGCCCAATCTGCTGGGCGAGCGCTGGTAATACGTCAGGACGCATCGGGCAATAGCCGATTTCACAAAACAGGTTTCAGGGAAGTTGTATGGCAACCATTCATGTAGACGGTAAAGAGTTCGAGGTAGACGGGGCAGACAACCTGCTGCAAGCCTGTCTGTCGCTGGGTCTGGACGTCCCCTATTTTTGCTGGCACCCGGCGCTCGGCAGCGTCGGCGCCTGCCGCCAGTGCGCGGTCAAACAGTACCAGAATGCCGACGACAAGCGCGGCCGCCTGGTCATGTCCTGCATGACCCCCTCCACCGATGGCACCTATATCTCCATCGAGGACGAAGAGGCGAAGGAGTTTCGCAAGACGGTGGTGGAGTGGCAGATGACCAACCACCCCCACGACTGCCCGGTGTGCGAAGAGGGTGGCGCCTGCCACCTGCAGGACATGACGGTGATGACGGGCCACAACAGCCGCCGCTACCGCTTCACCAAGCGCACCCACCAGAATCAGGATCTCGGCCCCTTCATCAACCACGAGATGAACCGCTGCATCGCCTGCTATCGCTGCGTGCGCTACTACAAGGATTACGCCGGCGGCGAGGATCTGGGGGTCTATGGCGCCCACGACAACGTCTACTTCGGCCGGGTCGAGGATGGCACCCTGGAGAGCGAGTTCTCCGGCAACCTGGTGGAGGTCTGCCCCACCGGCGTCTTCACCGACAAGACCCACTCCGAGCGCTACAACCGCAAGTGGGACATGCAGTTTGCGCCCAGCATCTGCCAGCAGTGCTCGGTCGGCTGCAACATCAGCCCGGGGGAGCGTTATGGCGAGCTGCGCCGCATCGAGAACCGCTTCCACGGCGCCCTGAACCACTACTTCCTCTGTGATCGCGGCCGCTTCGGTTACGGCTATGTCAACCAGGCCGATCGCCCGCGCCAGCCGCTGCTGCGCGATGGCAATGACAAACTGGCCATCACGGTGGATGGCGCCCTCAACCGCGCTGCCGATGCCCTGCGCACCGCCGCCGGCATCATCGGCATCGGCTCGCCCCGCGCCTCGCTCGAGAGCAACTTCGCCCTGCGCGAGCTGGTGGGCGCCGACAACTTCTACGCAGGCGTTGAGCAGAGCGAATGGGCCTGCCTGCAGAAGATGCTGCATGTGCTGCACCAGGGCGGGGTACGTACCCCGAGCCTTAGGGACATGGAAGAGGCCGACGCCGTGCTGGTGCTGGGTGAAGATGTCACCCAGACGGCCGCCCGTATTGCCCTGGCCCTGCGTCAAGCGGTCAAGGGCAAGGGACGCGAGATCGCCCGCAAGCTGAAGGTGGACTTGTGGCAGGTCGCCGCGGTGCAGACGCTCGCTCAAAATGAGCGCTACCCCTTGCTCATCACCAGCCTGGATCAGACCCGTCTCGACGACGTGGCCGCCGATACATTGCATGCCCCCCACGCCGATCAGGCCCGCCTCGGCTTTGCCATCGCCCACCTGCTCGACGGCTTGGCCCCTGCCCCGCAGGATCTGGACGCCGATCAGCTGGCGCAAGCCAGCCGCTGGGCCGAGCTGCTCGGCAATGCCAAAAAGCCCCTCATCATCGCAGGCAATGGTGCCCGCAGTCAGGCGCTGATCGAGGCAGCCAGCAACATAGCCCACGCCCTCAAGGGTCGCGGTCAGGCCGTCGAACTGGCGCTGGTGGCCCAGGAAGCCAACAGCCTGGGGCTGGCCATGCTGGCTGGCAACGCCGCCCCGCTTGAAGCTGCCCTCGAGCGCATCGAAGGGAGCGATCGGCTTGCGCTGATCACCCTGGAGAACGATCTCTACCGCCGTGCCCCCCGCAACCGGATCGATGCCGCCATCAAGCGCCTGCAGCATCTGCTGGTGGTGGATCATCAGGACACCCGCACCGCCCAGCAGGCCCACCTGGTGCTGCCTGCCGCCAGCTTCGCGGAGGCCGATGGCACCCTGATCAACATGGAAGGCCGCGCCCAGCGCTTCTTCCAGGTCTATGCCCCCGCCTTCTACGACGCCGACATCCAGGTACGCGAGGGCTGGCGCTGGCTGGCCGCGCTGCAAGGCACGCTGGACAGAAAGGCCCCGCGCTGGAGCACCTTCGACGAGGTGAGTGCGGCCTGCGCCGCCTCGGCTCCGCTACTGGCCACCATGCGCGAAGCCGCCCCCAACGCGGGTCTGCGCATCCGTGGCATGAAGCTCGCCCGCGAGCCGCACCGCTACAGCGGCCGCACCTCCATGCTGGCGGATCAGAACGTGAGCGAGCCCCGTGTGGCGCAAGACCCCGACTCCCCCTTCAACTTCTCCATGGAAGGCTATGCCGGTGCCCGCCAACCCCTGCAACAGGTGCCGTTCGCCTGGGCACCGGGCTGGAACTCCCCCTCCGCCTGGAACAAGTTCCAGGACGAGGTGGGTGGCAACCTGCGGGCCGGCGATCCCGGTCGTCGCCTGCTGGAGCCGGGCAGCGAGTCCCTCGGCTGGTTCGACACCATT
Source organism: Aeromonas media (assembly GCF_020423125.1). Taxonomy (NCBI): domain Bacteria; kingdom Pseudomonadati; phylum Pseudomonadota; class Gammaproteobacteria; order Aeromonadales; family Aeromonadaceae; genus Aeromonas; species Aeromonas media. Next base: position 1,850,360 of record NZ_CP075564.1, on the reverse strand, counting down.
CCCGCCCCCTTCAGGGCAGAGGCAGCCCTGCAGGTGGTCAGTTATGACCAGCTGTTCGGTGGCGACGAGCTCTCCGCGCGCAGCCCCGTCATCCAGGCCCGCATGGGGGACCCCGAGCTGGTGCTGAACCCGGCCGACGCCGCCCGCTTGGCCCTTCATGCCGGCCATCTGGTGGCCTTCTCCTGGGGTGGCCACCACTGGCGGCTGACCCTGCGGATCAGCGAACGGCTGGCACCGGGCCTGCTCGGCCTGCCCCTGGGGGCCCATGGTCTGCCGACCGCGCTGCACCAGGCCTATGTGACTGACTTGCAGGAGGCCATCGCATGAGCAATGAGCTGATCGATCTGTTGCTGGAGGTAGGCAAAGCCTTGATCGTGCTGGTGGGGATCGTGGGGGCTGGCGCCTTCATGAGCTTCATCGAGCGCCGTCTGCTGGCGCTCTGGCAAGACAGGTACGGCCCCAACCGGGTGGGCCCCTTCGGCCTGCTGCAACTGGCGGCCGACATGGTCAAGATGTTCTTCAAGGAGGACTGGATCCCGCCGTTCGCGGATCGCCGGATCTTCGTGCTGGCCCCCATCATCGCCTTCACCGCCTTCATCCTGGCGTTTGCGGTGGTGCCCATCACCCCCACCTGGGGCGTGGCGGATCTCAACGTGGGGCTGCTCTACATCCTGGCCATCGCAGGGCTCGCGGTCTACGCCGTGCTGTTCGCCGGCTGGTCGAGCAACAACAAGTACTCATTGCTCGGCAGCCTGCGCGCCTCGGCCCAGACCCTCTCCTACGAGGTGTTCCTCGGCCTCTCCTTGATGGGCATCGTCATCCAGACCGGCAGCTTCAACCTGCGGGACATAGTGGAAGCGCAAGCCGGTTTGTGGAACGTGATCCCCCAGTTCCTGGGCTTCATCACCTTCCTGTTTGCCGGGGTTGCCGTCACCCACCGCCACCCGTTTGACCAGCCGGAGGCCGAGCAGGAGCTCGCCGACGGCTATCACATCGAGTACGCGGGCATGAAATGGGGTCTCTTCTTCGTGGGCGAGTACATCGGCATAGTGCTGATCTCCTCCCTCATCGTGACCCTCTTCTTCGGTGGCTGGCACGGCCCCTGGTTGCCGCCCTTCATCTGGTTTGCCCTGAAGACCGCCTGTTTCATGGTGTTCTTCATCCTGCTGCGGGCCTCCCTGCCCCGCCCGCGCTTTGACCAGGTGATGTCCTTTGGCTGGAAAGTCTGCTTACCGCTTACCTTGCTCAACATGCTGGTAACCGGCGCCGTCGTGCTTATGAACGTGCAGTGAGGCACCAATGAAAATTACGAGCATTATCAAGGGTGTTGGCACCCAACTGCGCAGTCTGGGGATGGTCTTCTCCCATGCATGGCGCCCCCGCGAGACCCTGAACTACCCGGAGCAGCAGGTCTATGCCGCGCCCCGTTTCCGTGGCCGCATCGTACTGACTCGGGATCCGGACGGTGACGAGCGCTGTGTGGCGTGCAACCTGTGCGCCGTGGCCTGCCCGGTCGGCTGCATCTCGCTGCAAAAAGCGGAGCGGGACGACGGTCGCTGGTACCCGGAGTTCTTCCGCATCAACTTCTCCCGCTGCATCTTCTGCGGCCTGTGTGAAGAGGCCTGCCCCACCACCGCCATCCAGCTGACGCCGGATTTCGAGATGGGGGAGTATCGCCGCCAGGATCTGGTGTACGAGAAGGAAGATCTGCTGATCAGCGGCCCCGGCAAATACCCGGACTACAACTTCTACCGCATGAGCGGGATGGCCATCGACGGCAAGCCCAAAGGGGATGCCGAGAACGAAGCCAAGCCCATCGATGTCAAGAGCCTGCTGCCCTAGGAGTCAATCATGGAACTGGCATTTTATGCCGCGGCCCTGGTCGCCGTTTACAGCACGCTGCGGGTCATCAGCACCAGCAACCCCATGCATGCGCTGCTCAATCTCATCATCTCCCTCATCGCCGTGGCCATGATCTTCTTCTGCCTGGGGGCCTCCTTCGCAGGCGCCCTGCAGGTGATCGTCTACGCCGGCGCCATCATGGTGCTGTTCGTGTTCGTGGTGATGATGCTGAACCTGGGTTCCTCCCAGGATCAGGAGCGCAACTGGCTCACCCCCATGACCTGGGGTGGGCCCGCCCTGCTCTCCCTCATCCTGCTCGGCTTTCTGGCCTACGGTATCCTCGGGGTCACCGGCGGTGAGCTGGGGCTGACCGACGTCAGCGCCAAGGAGGTCGGCATCGCCCTGTTCGGCCCCTATGTGCTGGCGGTGGAGCTAGCCTCCATCCTGCTGCTGGCGGGTCTGGTCACCGCCTATCACCTTGGCCGTGAAGACAAGAGCGGGGAAGTGCTTTCCGTCCCCAAAACCGCCCCCCGTCCGAACCAAGAAGGAGGTCAGCAATGAGTGGTATCCCCATGGTGATGCATGACCTGCTGCTGGCGGCTTGCCCCCTTTCCGTCCTGCAAGCGCAAGGAGAATGGCGATGAACGGAATCCCAATGGAACACGGCTTGCTGCTGGCCGCCATCCTGTTCTGCATCGGTTTGTGCGGTCTGCTGATCCGCCGCAACCTGCTGTTTATCCTCATGAGTATCGAGATCATGATGAATGCGTCCGCGCTGGCGTTCGTGGTGGCAGGCAGCCGCTGGGCCCAGGCCGACGGCCAGATCATGTACATACTGGTGATTTCTCTGGCGGCAGCGGAGGCCAGTATCGGCCTCGCCCTGTTACTGCTGCTCTATCGTCGTTACCACACCCTGAACGTGGACACTGTGAGCGAGATGCGCGGATGAGCCTCCTATACCTGACTTTTCTATTCCCCCTGCTGGGGTGGCTGGTGCTGGCCTTCTCCATCGGCCGTTTCGGCGAGCGTAGCGCGGCACTGATCGGTGTCGGCAGCATAGGCCTGTCGGCCCTGACCACGCTCTGGGTTGGCATCGACTTTTTCGGCAACATGCCGGAAGGCGGCGTCTATACCCAGACCCTGTGGCAGTGGATGTCGGTGGGCAGCTTCGCCCCCACTTTCCGTCTGGCGCTGGATGGGCTGTCCCTCACCATGCTCGGGGTGGTGACCGGGGTGGGCTTCTTCATCCACCTGTTCGCCTCCTGGTACATGCGCGGGGAAGAGGGCTATTCCCGCTTCTTCACCTACACCAACCTCTTCATCGCCAGCATGGTGTTCCTGGTGCTGGCCGATGATCTGCTGTTCGTCTACCTCGGCTGGGAAGGGGTGGGGCTGTGCAGCTACCTGCTGATCGGCTTCTACTACCGCAACCCCGCCAACGGCGCCGCCGCCCTCAAGGCATTCGTGGTGACCCGGGTCGGCGACGTCTTCCTCGCCATCGGGCTCTTCGTGCTCTACCGCGAGCTCGGCACCCTCAACATCCACGAGCTGCTGGTGCGCGCCCCCGCGATGTTTGCCGAGGGCTCCCCTGCCCTGTCGTTCGCCTGCCTGATGCTGCTCGGTGGCGCGGTCGGCAAGTCCGCCCAGCTGCCGCTGCAGACCTGGCTGGCAGACGCCATGGCGGGCCCGACCCCGGTCTCGGCGCTGATCCACGCGGCCACCATGGTGACCGCCGGTGTCTACCTCATCGCCCGCACCCATGGTCTGTTCCTGCTGGCCCCGGAGATCCTCCATCTGGTGGCCCTGGCCGGTGCCATCACGCTGGTGCTGGCAGGCTTCGCCGCCCTGGTACAGACCGACATCAAGCGGATTTTGGCCTACTCCACCATGAGCCAGATTGGCTACATGTTCCTGGCTCTGGGGGTCGGCGCCTGGGAAGGGGCCATCTTCCACCTGATGACCCACGCCTTCTTCAAGGCGCTGCTGTTCCTCTCCGCCGGTGCCGTCATAGTCGCGACCCATCACGAGCAGAACATCTTCAAGATGGGCGGCCTGCGCAAGAGTCTACCGCTGGTCTATGCCTGCTTCCTGGTGGGGGGCTCGGCCCTGGCCGCGCTGCCGCTGGTCACCGCCGGCTTCTACAGCAAGGACGCCATCCTCTGGCAGGTGCAGGCCAGTGGCCAGAGCACCCTGCTGTGGGCCGGTCTGGGTGGGGCCTTCCTGACCTCCCTTTACACCTTCCGCCTCATCTTCATCGCCTTCCATGGCAAGGTGCAGACCGAGGCGCACGCCGGACACGGTCTGGCCCACCAGCTGCCGCTGCTGGTGCTGCTGGTGCTCTCCACCGGGGTGGGTGCATTGATAGTGCCGCCGCTCGCCGGGGTGTTGCCGGCTGGCCCCGGGGATCATATCGAGGAGGGGCGCCACGCTCTGGAAGTAGCCTCCGGTATCGTCGCCATCGCCGGCATCGCTTTGGCCGCCTTCCTCTTCCTCGGCGAACGTCGCCTGGCGAAGGGGATCGCCGAGAGTGCGCCGGGCCACGCCCTCAGCACCCTCTGGTTCAATGCCTGGGGCTTTGACTGGCTCTATGACTGGCTCTGGGTCAAGCCCTACCTGCTGACAACCCGCTTGCTCGGCAAGGACCCACTGGATCGGATGATGAACCTGCCCGCCGTGCTGGCCCAGGGTGGCCACCAGCTGCTGGCCTGGACCGTCTCCGGCAAGCTGCGCTGGTACGCCGCCTCCATGGGGATGGGCGCCGCCCTGATCCTGGCCCTGCTGCTGCTCGGCTGATCCATGAGCCCAATATGTGTGGCAGGCCAGGGGCCTGCCCGACTAGAACCTAGACGAGAGCTGATATCGTGACCTTACTCTGGATCTTGTTAATTCCTTTCATCGGCGGCTTGCTCTGCTGGCAGATGGAGCGGCTCGGCGGACAATTCGTTCGCTGGGTAGCCCTGCTCTCCATGAGCGCCTGTCTGGTGCTCTCCGGTGCCATCTGGCTGGGGGGTGACTTCTCCCTCGCGAGTCCCGGCCTCCCCGTCTGGGCGGCCGAGTGGCAGCAACCCTGGATCCCCCGCTTCGGCATCTCATTGCACCTGGCGGTAGACGGATTGTCCCTCCTGATGGTGATGCTCACCAGCTTCATCGGCGTGCTGGCCATCCTCTGTTCCTGGAAGGAAATCGTGCAGCGCATCGGCTTCTTCCACCTCAACCTGCTGTGGATCCTGGGGGGCGTGCTCGGCGTCTTCATGGCGGTGGACCTGTTCCTGTTCTTCTTCTTCTGGGAGATGATGCTGGTCCCCATGTACTTCCTGATCGCGCTCTGGGGCCACTCGGTCACCGACGGCAAATCCCGGATCAACGCGGCCACCAAGTTCTTCATCTACACCCAGGCGAGCGGCCTCATCATGCTGGTGGCCATCCTGGGCCTGGTGCTGACCCATCACGCCAGCACAGGTGTCTTCACCTTCAACTACCTCGACCTGCTCAACACTCCGATGAGCAAGGGCGTACAGTGGCTGCTGATGCTGGGCTTCTTCATCGCCTTCGCGGTCAAGATGCCGCTGGTGCCGCTCCATGGCTGGTTGCCTGACGCCCACAGCCAGGCGCCGACCGCGGGCTCGGTGGACTTGGCAGGGATCCTGCTGAAAACCGCTGCCTACGGCCTGCTGCGCTTCACCCTGCCGCTGTTCCCGGAGGCTTCCGCCGAGTTTGCCCCCTACGCCATGCTCCTTGGCCTGTTCGGCATCGTCTACGGCGCCCTGCTGGCCTTCGCCCAGACCGACATCAAGCGCCTGGTGGCCTACACCAGCATCTCCCACATGGGCTTCGTGATGATCGCCATCTATTCGGGCAGCGAGCTGGCCCTGCAGGGCGCGGTGGTGCAGATGATCGCCCACGGCCTCTCCGCCGCCGGTCTGTTCATCCTGTGTGGTCAGCTCTACGAGCGGCTGCACACCCGGGATCTGCGTCTGATGGGCGGCCTCTGGGGTCGGCTGCGCTACCTGCCCGGCGTCATGCTGTTCTTCTCGGTAGCCTCCCTTGGCATGCCGGGGACAGGCAACTTCGTCGGCGAGTTCCTGATCCTCATCGGCAGCTTCCAGGTAGCCCCCATCATCACCATCATCGCCACCTTCGGCCTGGTGCTGGCCTCGGTCTACTCCCTCATCATGCTGCAGCGCGCCTGCTTCGGTGCCCCCAGGGACGAGAGCGTCCTCAAGGGCCTGGACAGACGGGAGCTGGCCATGATGCTGACCATCGCCGGCCTGCTGGTGCTGCTCGGTCTCTACCCGCAACCCGTGCTCGACACCGCCAGCAGCAGTCTGCTGAGCGTGCTGCACTGGTACGCGCTGCCAGCCACAGGAGCACTGCAATGATGCCCTCTCCTTCTCTCTCCCTTTCCTTGTCCACGCCGGGAGCCTTGTCATGACGTTTACCGCCGCCCAACTATTGGCCCTGCTGCCCCTGTTGCTGACCACGGGAGCCATGGTCGCCCTGATGCTCGCCATCGCCTGGAAACGCTGCGATGACACCGCCTTCGTGGTGACCATCACAGGTCTCAACCTGGCGCTGTTTTCCCTGCCCATCGTCATGGCCCAGGGGGATCAGGGGGTCACTCCCCTGCTGCAAGTGGACAGCTATGCAGTCTTCTACATGGGGCTGGTGCTCATCGGTGCCCTGGCCACCTGTACCTTCGGTCGCTCCTGGCTCAAGGGCTACCCGGACAACCGGGAAGAGTTCTACCTGCTGCTGCTGATCGCCACCGCCGGTGGCCTGGTGCTGGCGGGCTCCCGTCACCTCGCATCGCTGTTCATCGGGATCGAGATGCTGACCCTGCCCATGTTCGGTCTGGTGGGTTATGCCTACCGCGAGCGCCACTCCCTGGAGGCCAGCATCAAGTACATGGTGCTCTCCGCCGCCGCCACCGCCTTCCTGCTATTCGGCATGGCGCTGCTCTATGCCCAGGCGGGCAGCCTGAGCTTCAGCGATCTCGGCCTGACCCTGGCCCAGAGCCCGGCTCACCACCCGCTGCTGATGGGGGGATTCGGCCTGATGCTGGTGGGCTTCGCCTTCAAGTTGTCGCTCGCCCCCTTCCACCTCTGGACCCCGGATGTCTATGAGGGCGCCCCGGCGCCTGTGGCCACCTTCCTCGCCACCGTGAGCAAGATAGCCGTGTTCTGCGTGCTGCTGCGCTTCTACCTGGCGGTACCGGCCACCTCGGATCCCATGATCCACTGGCTGCTGGCAGCCATGGCAGTCATCTCCATCGTGGTCGGCAACCTCCTGGCCCTGATCCAGACCAACATCAAGCGGATGATGGGTTACTCCTCCATCTCCCACTTCGGCTATCTGCTAGCGGTGATAGTGGCAAGCCGCCTCGGCCAGATGCCGGTGGAAGCGGCGGGTGTCTACCTGCTGATGTACCTCTTCACCAGCCTGGGGGCCTTCGGCGTCATCAGCATGATGTCGAGCCCCTATCGCGGCAAGGATGCGGACTCTCTGCACAGCTACCGAGGCCTGTTCTGGAAGCGCCCTTACCTGACCGCCGTCATGACGGTGATGATGCTCTCCTTGGCGGGCATTCCCATGACGCTGGGCTTCATCGGCAAGTTCTACCTCATCGGGGTGACGGTCGATGCCAAGCTGTGGTGGCTCTCCGGCGCCATCGTGCTCGGCAGTGCGCTGGGTCTCTACTACTACCTGCGCGTCATGGTCACCCTCTACCTGCGCGAACCCGGCATGCAGCTGCGCGATGCCAGGGCCGACTGGGCCTTCTCCTCCGGCGGGCTGGTGGTGCTGCTCTCCGCTATCCTGGTGGTGGCGCTCGGCATCTATCCCCAGCCGGTCATCAGCCTGGTACAGGGCTTCCAGCACGTGGTGCTGCGCTAGCCTCAAGTGCAGCCCACACAACAAAACCGGCCCCCGTGGCCGGTTTTTTTATCTCCCCAGACTGCCGGGCCCTGGGGTCAAGCTCGCCGTGCCAATGCCCTCCTCCCGTTCAGCCTCTCACCTCAACGCTCATCTTTGCTCTCCCCTCCCTCAGTCACCATTCACCAGCCATCACCCCAAGGGGCATAAAGCCTCTCACGCGCCCATAAAAAAGGCGCTGTCCCAATTACGTGTTGGAAGACTAACCTTGGAGTAGGTCATCACCTTGAGGGCCTCCATCATGGATACCCAAGCCTTCCAACATCTCCTTACCCTGTTCCCGCAACTCTCTGTCCGACAACGACATATCGCTCAACGTGAGTTGCAGCAACCCAGCTTGCCTTCTCGCATTAACGCCTTGCTACCGGATTGCCCTGCTTGTCCCCATTGTCATGCACAGCCAGACCAGCTTGCTCCCTGGGGCTGGACTCGGGGGTTACGGCGTTACCGTTGTAAACAATGCTTGCGGACCTGCTCTACCTTGACCAAGACGCCATTGGCACGCCTGAGAAAATCCCAATGCTGGCAAGCCTATGCCCAGGCGCTCATCGACGGTCTAACCGTCAGAGCAGCGGCTCGGCGCTGTGGGGTCAGCAAGAACACCGCCTTCCTGTGGCGCCATCGCTTTTTGCGTGCCATGGCGGAGCATCGGGCCGACCATGAAGGCGGGATTGTGGAAGTGGATGAGACCTTCTTTCTTGAGTCCTTCAAAGGCCAGCATGTCTGGTCACGACCAGCCCGACAGCGAGGTGGCAAAGGGCGAACCCGAGGAACGGGACCGGATTACATCCCGGTGGTCGTGGTGCAAGACAGGGAAGGCCATCTGGCCGATTTCCAACTGGAGCAACTGGATGCCAGGCATGTGAAGGCGGTCCTGGCGCCGCTAGTCGACAAGGATGCGGTGCTGTGCAGTGATGGGGCAGGCGTGTATGCGAGCTTTGCCCGTAGCCAGGGATTGAGCCATCAGGTGCTGCATAACCGGGCGGGACAGCGAGTGATAAGCGGTGCTTACCATATCCAGCATGTGAACGGGTATCACCGCAGGCTAAAGGAATGGATGGAGCGATTTCACGGTGTCGCGACGTCTTACTTGAAGCATTATCTGGGTTGGCGGCGGATGCTGGAGCGTTATCAACGAGGGATAGACGTCAGGTGTTGCTTGCATGAGGCGCTAGGGCGCCCCATGCAACACGTAATTGGGACATAGCCATAAAAAAACCGGCCACGGGGCCGGTTTATGACTTTCTACCATGTCAGCGCGGGATTAACCCAGACGCACGCGAGCGTTTCTGAACATCCGCATCCAGGCGCCATCTTCGCCCCAGTTGTCCGGGTGCCAGGAGTTCGCCACTGTGCGGAACACCCGCTCCGGGTGCGGCATCATGATGGTGGCGCGGCCGTCCGTGGTGGTGACCGCAGTGATGCCCGCCGGCGCCCCGTTCGGGTTGGCCGGGTACTGCTCGGTGACCTGACCCCGGTTGTTCACGAAACGCAGCCCCACCAGGCCGCTCTGTTGCAGCGCGGCAAGGTGAGCGGCGTCGCGCACCTCTACCCGCCCTTCCCCGTGGGAGACGGCAATCGGCATCACCGAGCCCGCCATGCCGGCGAAGAAGGCGGAGGGGGAGTCCTGCACTTCCACCAGGCTGAAGCGCGCCTCGAAACGCTCGGAGCGGTTGCGCACGAAGCGCGGCCACAGATCGGCCCCCGGGATGAGGTCCCGCAGGTTGGACATCATCTGGCAACCGTTGCACACCCCCAGCGACAAGGTATCGCCGCGCTCGAAGAAGCGCTGGAACTGCTCGCGGGCCCCGTCGTTGAACAGGATGGACTTGGCCCAGCCTTCCCCCGCCCCCAGCACGTCGCCGTAGGAGAAGCCACCACAGGCCACCAGGCTCTGGAACTCCTCCAGCTTGATGCGACCGGACAGGATGTCACTCATATGCACATCCACCGCCGCGAACCCGGCGCGATCGAACGCCGCCGCCATCTCCACGTGGGAGTTGACCCCCTGCTCGCGCAGCACCGCCAGACGGGGGGAGACCCCGCGGGCGATATAGGGCGCGGCCACGTCCTCGGACGGGTTGTAGGTCAATCTGGCCTGCAGACCCGGATCGGTGGCGTCCTGACGGGCAGCGTGCTCCTGATCCGCGCACTCCGGGTTGTCCCGCAGGCGCTGCATCTGCCAGCTGGTCTCGCCCCAGAGGGTGCGAAGCGCAGTGCGGCTGGCGCGGTACACTTCGGTGCCGGCGCGCTGGAACAGGATGAGGTCGTCTTCACGCACCGTGCCCAGCACGTGGGAGCAAGCCGCCAGACCGTGACCGGCCAGCAGGGTCAGCACCGCTTCCTTGTCGTCGCGGCGCACCTGGATGACGGCCCCCAGCTCCTCGTTGAACAGCGCCGGCAGCAGGTCGCCACCCACGCGATCGAGCTGGATGTCGAGGCCGCAGTGACCGGCAAACGCCATCTCGGTCAGGGTGACGAAGAGGCCGCCGTCGGAGCGGTCGTGGTAGGCAATCAGCTTGCGATCTGCCACCAGCGCCTGTATGGCGTTGAAGAAGCCCTTGAGCTGGACCGGGTTGTCCAGATCCGGGGCACTCTCGCCAAGCTGGCGATAGACCTGGGCCAGGGCAGAGGCGCCGAGGCGCTGCTTGCCGTTGCCAAGGTCAATCAGGATAAGATCGGTCTCGCCGAGATCGGTACGCAGCTGCGGCGTGACGGTATTGCGCACGTCTTCCACGCGCGCGAAGGCGGAGATAAGCAGGGAGAGCGGCGAGGTGACGCTGCGCTCCTCCCCGTCCTGCTGCCAGCGGGTCTTCATGGACATGGAGTCCTTGCCCACAGGGATTGTGATGCCAAGGGCCGGGCAGAGCTCCTCGCCCACCGCCTTGACCGCCTCATAGAGGCCGGCATCTTCCCCCGGGTGACCGGCGGCAGACATCCAGTTGGCGGAAAGCTTGACCCGCTTGAGGGAACCGATATGAGCCGGCGCCAGGTTGGTGAGCGCCTCGGCCACCGCCATGCGGGCAGAAGCCGCGTGGGAGAGCAGCGCCACCGGGGTACGCTCCCCCATGGACATGGCTTCACCATGGTAGCTGTCGTAGGTAGCGGCGGTGACGGCGCAATCGGCCACCGGGATCTGCCAGGGGCCGACCATCTGGTCGCGGTTGACCAGACCGGTCACGCTGCGATCGCCAATGGTGATGAGGAAGGATTTCTCCGCCACTGTCGGCAGGCGCAGTACCCGCTCGGCCGCGTCACTCAGGGTGATGCCGTCCAGTTGCAGCGCCTTGCCCTGGGCGGGCAGGGTCTGCACGTCGCGGTGCATCTTGGGCGCCTTGCCGAGCAGCACGTCCAGGGGCAGATCGATGGGCTGGTTGTCAAAGTGCGCATCCGAGAGCGTCAGGTGCTTCTCTTCGGTGGCGGTACCTATGACCGCATAGGGGGCGCGCTCACGCTCGCACAGGGCCTTGAACAGGGGCAGCTTGTCCTGGGCGACCGCCAGCACGTAGCGCTCCTGGGATTCGTTGCACCAGATCTCCAGCGGGCTCATGCCCGGCTCGTCGCTGGCGATGGCACGCAAGTCGAAGCGACCGCCCCGATCGCCGTCGTTCACCAGCTCCGGCATGGCATTGGAGAGGCCGCCGGCGCCCACATCGTGGATGAAGACGATGGGGTTGTCATCGCCCAGCTGCCAGCAGCGATCGATCACCTCCTGGCAACGGCGCTCCATCTCGGGGTTGTCCCGCTGCACAGAGGCGAAATCGAGGTCTTCGGCAGACTGGCCGGAGGCCATGCTCGATGCCGCGCCACCACCCAGACCTATGTTCATGGCCGGGCCGCCCAGCACGATCAGGGCTGCCCCCACCGGGATCTCCCCTTTCTGGACGTGTTCGCTGCGGATGTTGCCTATGCCGCCCGCCAGCATGATGGGCTTGTGGTAGCCCCGCACCTCGACGCCGTTGTGGCTCGGCACCTGCTCTTCGAAGGTACGGAAGTAGCCGAGGATGGCCGGACGACCGAATTCGTTGTTGAAGGCGGCGCCGCCAAGGGGCCCCTCCTGCATGATGTCAAAGGCGCTGACAATGCGGCTCGGCTTGCCGAAATCCTGCTCCCAGGGCTGCTCGAAACCTGGGATGCGCAGGTTGGAGACGGAGAAGCCCACCAGGCCCGCCTTGGGCTTGGCGCCACGGCCTGTCGCGCCCTCGTCGCGAATTTCGCCGCCGGAGCCGGTGGCCGCCCCCGGGAAGGGGGAGATGGCGGTCGGGTGGTTGTGAGTCTCCACCTTCATCAGGATGTCGACGCGCTCCTGGTGATACTGGTATTCGCCACTGGCGGGGCTCGGGAAGAAGCGGCCACCCTGGCTGCCTTCCATCACGGCGGCGTTGTCTTTATAGGCAGACAGGACATGATCCGGCGTCTGCTCGAAGGTGTTCTTGATCATCTTGAACAGCGACTTGGGCTGCTGCTCACCGTCTATGGTCCAGTCGGCGTTGAAGATCTTGTGACGGCAGTGCTCGGAGTTCGCCTGGGCGAACATGTAGAGCTCGATGTCGTTGGGATTGCGACCAAGGCGGGTGAAGTTCTCCACCAGGTAGTCGATTTCGTCATCGGCGAGGGCCAGGCCCAGCTCGATGTTGGCCGAGGCCAGGGCGCTGCGGCCACCGCCCAGCACATCCACCTGGGTGAAGGGGCGCGGTTCGTGATGGGCAAACAGGGCGGCAGCCTGGCTCGGCTCATCGAACACCACCTCCATCATGCGATCGTGCAGCAGGGCTGCGACCTCGCCACGCTGGGCAGTGGTCAGCTCACCCTTGGCCTGCACGTAATAGGCAATGCCGCGCTCCAACCGCTTGACCTGGTTCAGGCCGCAGTTGTGGGCGATGTCGGTTGCTTTGGAAGACCAGGGGGAGATAGTGCCGGGGCGGGGGGTAACGAGAAACAGCTGACCGCTGGGGGTGTGTTCCGGGATGGTCGGGCCGTAGCGCAGAAGCTGGCCCAAGGTCGCTCGCTCCGGGGGCGAGAGCGGGCTCGAAAGCTCGGCAAAGTGCACGTATTCGGCATAGACGTCTGCTATCTCTACTCCTCTCTGTGCGCAGCTCTGCAGCAGCTTGTGGACACGAAACTCAGACAGTGCTGGGGCACCACGCAAGATTTCCATATACCTTTCTCACCAAGTTTTAGAGTGTGGGGGGATTTGAGACGCGCGTATTATAGGGATCAGGCTCACCGCGAACAAACGTTTTTCTCATCTCCCACGATGTGACTCCCTCCACCGTCTCTGGTATAAAGGTGCCTCTCTTTTGACAAATGCCGATTTTTTCAACAAGGGTACTCACCTACTTGCGCTGCATTTTTCGACTGTTTATCGGGATGTTGCTGACACTGGCCCTGGCCGGCTGTGACTTCTATTCCCCCTCCAGCCAGCTGGAGCAGATCCGCCAACGGGGCGAGATCCGTGTTGGCACCCTTTATGGTCCCACCTCCTATTACCAGCGCGACGACACCGCCCAGGGGTTCGATTACGAGCTGGCGCAGCACTATGCCGACTGGCTGGGGGTCAAACTGACCATAGTCCCGGCCTACTCCACCGCCGAGCTGGTCGAGCAACTGCAAAAGGGCAAGCTGGATCTCGCCGCCGCCGCCATCGTCGTGACTCCGGAGCGACGCAAGCTGTTTCGCTTCGGCCCGGGCTTCTACCAGGTATCCCCCAAGCTGGTCTATCGCAACGGCTCCCCCAGGCCCAAAGATCTCGGCGACATCAAGGGCACCATAGTGGTGCCTGCCGGCTCCACCGGTGAGGACCTGATGAAGGAGATGGCCAGCCAGTACCCCAATCTGAACTGGCGCATCAACCGCGATGCCGACGTGGAGGAGCTGCTCAAACAGGTCGCCGACGGCGAGGTCGACTACACAGTGGTGCAGGACACCGTACTGGCCCGCACCCAGCGTTACTACCCCGAACTCACCGAGGGGCTGACCCTCGCCAGCAAGCAGACCGTGGCCTGGGCCATGACCAAGCTGCCCGATGACAGCCTCTATGCCAGCATCATCGACTTCTTCGGTCAGCGCTTCATGGATGGCTCCATCGCCAAGCTCGACGAGAAGTACTTTGGCCACGTGCAGAACTTCGATTTCGTCGACACCCGCACCTTCCTGCAGCGGGCCAAGAGCCTGCTGCCCAAGTACCAGGATCTGTTCCAGACTCACGCCAAGGAGATCGACTGGCGCCTGCTGGCCGCCATCAGCTATCAGGAGTCCCACTGGGATCCTCAGGCACGTTCCTACACCGGGGTGCGCGGCATGATGATGCTCACCGGCCCTACCGCCAAGGCGATGGGGGTGAATGACAGGCTGCACCCGGAGGAGAGCATCAAGGGGGGCGCCCGCTACCTGCAGGAGATGATGGAGAAGGTGCCCGACTCGGTACCGGCCGACGAGAAGGTGTGGTTTGCCCTCACCGCCTACAACATCGGCTATGGCCACATGATGGATGCCCGTCGCCTGACCAAGGAGCTCGGCAAGAACCCTGATGCCTGGGGGGACGTGAAAGAGGTGCTGCCCCTGCTGCAGCAGTCACGCTGGCATCGCAAGGTACGCTATGGCTATGCCCGGGGTGGCGAGGCGCGCAACTATGTCAACAACGTGCGCCAGTACTACCAGAGCCTGCTGTGGCTCGACAACGAGCAACAGAAGGCTCATCGCCGCGAAACCCTGGACGAGGACGACGGCAGCGAGCCGGCCGCCCCGGCAGAGCGCCCCGCCATCATCGCCGAAGTGGTCAAGCAGATCATCACCCCCTGAGCCCTGCCGGGTGTGTCGTCTGGGGAAATTCTCTGTTACCATCCTCCCAGACCCAAGCCTGTCTGAGAGAGGCTTGCTGCAATATATTCATCAACTTGCGATACCGATGGCCCCCTATGTCAGGGCTGTCAGCGTCGCCGGGATGACCAGGGAGGAAAACCAGATGCGAACACGCAGAAGAGCCACGTTGACCAGAAAGACCAGATGCGCCTGGAGCCCCAGACGCAAGCTGAAACTGGCCGACATGAAACGCAAGATATGGCACCGAAACCGCTCCTACACCTTGCTGATTGCGGAGCACACAGCATAAACCCGGCCAAGGCCGGGTTTTTTAATGCCTTTTTATGCCTCGACCGGCGTCAGCTCAAACTGGACTGTACGTTTGGAGATGAGGCTGTTGCAGTGGTGGCAGAAGTAATCCACGGCGCCACATGCCCTGAGCCGTTCAAGCTCATGCTGGCAGGTAGGGCACAGCGCCCGGATCCGATAGTTGGCATGGCACTGGCCACAGCTCGCCTCCGCACTGCGGCTGTCCAGCTCGGCGTGGCAGGCCGGGCATGTCAAGAGACTCATGGTCATCTCCTCTCAGGCATGAGCGCTGGGCTCACCTCTCATCTTGCAGATAAAAAAACGGCTGCCACCGGGGCAGCCGTCAGGGCTTATTTCTTGCTCTTGTTCTTCGCCTTGAGCAGGCGATCCCGTTGCCGCTCCTGGCTCAGGGTCAGGGTGTTCTTCTTGCCCTCGAACGGGTTGACCGATTCCTGGAACTCGACCCTGATCGGGGTCCCCATGATCTTCAGGGACTTGCGGAAGTAGTTGATGAGATACCGCTTGTAGGAGTCCGGCAGGTCATTCAGCTGGTTGCCGTGGATCACGATACGCGGCGGGTTGTAGCCACCGGCGTGGGCATACTTGAGCTTGACGCGGCGACCATTCACCATCGGCGGCTGATGGTCTTCCTGCGCCATCTGCATGATGCGGGTCAGCATGGCGGTGCTGGTACGACGGGTGGCGGACTGGTAAGCCTCATTGATGGACTCGAACAGATGGCCGACACCGCTACCGTGCAGGGCGGAGATGAAGTGGACGCGGGCGAAATCGATGAAGCCCAGACGACGGTCCAGCTCGTTCTTGACGTCCTCTTTCACCTTCTGATCCAGACCGTCCCACTTGTTCACCACCAGCACCACGGAGCGGCCGCTGTGGAGGACGAAGCCCAGGATGCTCAAGTCCTGATCCGTGATGGTCTCGCGCGCGTCGATCACCAGCAGGCAGACGTTGGCATCTTCAATCGCCTTGAGCGTCTTGATGACGGAGAACTTCTCCACCGTCTCGTGCACCTTGCCACGACGGCGCACGCCGGCGGTGTCGATGACCACGTACTTCTGCTCGTCACGCTCCATGGGGATGTAGACGGAGTCGCGGGTGGTGCCCGGCATGTCATAGACGATGACCCGGTCTTCACCCAGCATGCGGTTGGTCAGGGTCGACTTGCCGACGTTGGGGCGACCGACGATGGCGAACTTGATGGGCAGGTCGGCAAACGGGGTCTCCTTGGTGTCTTCCCGGGTGTCGAGATCACCGGCGGCCACCATGCGCAGCAGGGCTTCTTCGTCGAAGTCCTCCTCTTCCTGCGTCTCTTCTTCGGCGGCCTCGACCAGGGTCTCAAGGTGGGGAGCCAGCGCCAGCTCCAGCAGGCTCAACACGCCACGGCCGTGGGCGGCGGCGATCTGGTAGACCTCCCCCAGCGCCAGACCATAGAACTCGGAGACCGCGGAATCACCGTCGATGCCATCGGTCTTGTTGGCGACCAGGAACACCTTCTTGTGGGTCTTGCGCAGGTGCTCGGCGATAGCCTGATCCGCGGCGGTCAAACCGGCACGGGCATCCACCATGAACAGCACCACATCGGCTTCCTCGATGGCCAACAGGGACTGCTCGGCCATCTTCAGCTCGATCCCCTCCTCGGTGCCATCGATACCGCCGGTATCGACCACGATAAATTCCAGCTCGCCCAACTTCGCCTGGCCGTATTTACGATCCCGGGTCAGGCCGGGGAAATCGGCAACCAGGGCATCCCGGGTACGGGTCAGGCGGTTAAACAGGGTGGATTTCCCCACGTTGGGGCGGCCCACCAGGGCTACTACAGGAGTCATAAAAGCCTCATTCTCAAGACGACAAAGGCTCCGGGTCCGAAGACCAGGAGCCGGATATTCAGATTGACGGGCGATCAGGGACGCTTGATTGCGTACAACTTGCCGCCACGGCTCTGCACATACAGGGTGTCACCGTCCACCAAGGGCGCGGCATAGAGACCACTGCTGTCGAGCTGCTGCATGGCCTTGATGGACCCGTCGGTACGATCCAGCCAATACAGGTAGCCTTCCACATCGCCGACCACCACATAGTCACCCAGGACGACGGGGG
The DNA here is from genome assembly GCF_020423125.1 of Aeromonas media. Taxonomy (NCBI): domain Bacteria; kingdom Pseudomonadati; phylum Pseudomonadota; class Gammaproteobacteria; order Aeromonadales; family Aeromonadaceae; genus Aeromonas; species Aeromonas media. The sequence continues at coordinate 1,833,359 of NZ_CP075564.1, read as the reverse complement.
CGGTCACGGTGCGGTTTTCCAGCTGGGTGTTGGACCACAGCTCGAGTCCATTGCGACGATCGACCGCAAACAGATGGCTGCGGTTGTCGGTCAGCACGATGGCATTGCCGGTCACCGCCATGTCGCGGTAGCCGGAATACTTGCGCTTCCACACCTCGTCACCGGTCATCAGCTTGCGGGCCATCAGCTGGCCATTGTAGGCGATGGCGTAGAGCTCATCACCGGCAATCAGCGGGCTGGCGTCCACGTCGATCATGCGATCCAGTTCGGTGGCGCCGCGCGGGTCAGCCACCTTGGACTGGCGCACCGGCTGACCGTTGCTCAGCAGGGCGATGCCCACCTTGCCATCGGCACGGCCATAGAGCACGGCACCGTTGGTGATGACCGGGGTCCCGGCACTGCGCAGGGTCAGGGGCGGCTGCTCTTCGGACAAGGTCCACTGCAACTTGCCCTCATCGGTGTCGAGCGCCACCAGACGACCCGAGGTGGTCAGCACCACCACGCGACCATCTTCGACGGCGGGGCTCGCCACCACTTCACCGGGGACAGTGGTCTGCCACAGCACTTCCCCGTTCGCTTCGTTCAGGGCGTAGACCACCCCGTTCTCGGAGCCGAGGAACAACTTGCCATAGCGGGAGACCAGACCGCCGGAGAGACGGGCGCTGCGTTTGTCGGCGTTGATGGGCAGGTCCGCCAGATCCACGCTCCACAAGGTCTCGCCACTGTTGCGATCGAAGGCGGTCACGTCGCCATCACGGGCGGCGGCATAGATGTGATCCTCTTCCACCACGGGTTGCAACTGGGAGTAGAAATCACCGATGCCATCGCCGACGGAGGAAGACCAGGCCGTGTCGGCCGTGAAGGCGGACTCGACCACGGGCAGGGGCGCCATCGGGGTCAGGTCTTCCTCGGAACTGAACAGGGAGCAGCCCTGCAGGGCCAGGGAAACTGCCACCCCCAGCGCCATTTTCTTGTACAGATTACGCATCCGGAGCCTCACCCGCTGTCACCGCTGGCAGCGCCAGATCGTCCATCTTCAGCTTGAGCTCGGCGCTGCTCTGCAGGCCGCCGGCATCGGCCGCCACCTGATAGGCATCGCGCGCCTCTTCGGGCTTGCCCTGACCCAGCAGCACATCACCACGCACTTCCGCTACCTGGGCCTTGAAGGCATCGTTGTTGATCTTGCCAAGCTGGGCCAGAGCCTCGTCAGCCTTGCCCTGATCCTTGAGCACCCGGGCCAGGCGCAAGGCGGCGATGGGCTTGATGCTCTCGTCACCGTTCGCGGCCACCTGGGTCAGCTGCTCGGCAGCCAGATCCAGCTTGCCCGCCTTGACCGCAGCCGCGGCCAGTTGCAGGGCAGCCAACTCCGCATAGGCGTCGCCCTGATGGGCGCTGATGAAGCTCTTGGCCTGCTCAAGGGCGGCATCGTCACCCTTGGCGAGCTGGGCTGTCATGGCGTTGTAAGCCTGGGAGGCGGCTTCCTGGTTGGTTTGCTGCAGCTCGTTGTAGTAACGCCAGCCAAAGAGGCCGACCAGACCGATCACGGTCCCCGCGAGTACCGAGGTGCCGTTCTCTTTCCACCAGCTCTTGATGACCTCAACCTGTTGTTCTTCAGTGGTATACACTTCCACAGCTTACTCTCCTTTAGCTGCCAGCAGGGCGATGGCGGCATCGACCGAGACGGTCTGTTGCTCGGCCTGGCCACGCAGATATTTGATGGTGATCTCCCCGCTTTGCACCTCGGTCTCGCCGAGGATCAGGGCAATGGCCGCGCCGCTCTTGTCGGCACGCTTGAGTTGTTTCTTGAAGTTGCCGCCGCCGCAGTGACTCATCAGACGCAAGTCCGGCAGGGCATCGCGCAGCCGCTCGGCAAGCTGGAAACCAGCCTGTTCCGTCCCCTCGCCCACCATGCAGAGATAGACATCCACCGCCGGGCGGATATCGGCGTTGAGTTCGAGAGTTTCGAGCATCAGCACCAGACGCTCCATGCCCATGGCAAAGCCCACGGCCGGGGTCGCCTGACCGCCGAGCTGCTCCACCAGGCCGTCGTAACGACCACCGGCACAGACGGTGCCCTGGGCACCCAAGCTGTTGGTCACCCACTCGAACACGGTGAGGTTGTAGTAGTCGAGGCCGCGCACCAGACGCTCATTCACCTCGTATTGGATACCGGCGGACTCGAGCAAGCGCTTGAGCCCCTCGAAGTGGGCCAGGCTCTCTTCGCCCAGGTGATCGAACAGACGGGGCGCACCCACCAGGATGGCTTGCACTTTTTCGTCCTTGGAGTCGAGCACCCGCAGCGGGTTGCTGTACATGCGGCGCTGGCTCTCTTCGTCCAGCTCGCTCTTGTACTGCTCCAGGTAGGCGACCAGGGCATCGCGGTAGGCGGCGCGCTCGGCGCTCTGACCGAGCGTGTTGAGCTGCAGGGTGACATGATCGCTGATGCCGAACAGGCGCCACAGACGGTGGGTCAGCATGATCAGCTCGGCATCGATGTCCGGCCCGTTGATACCAAACAGCTCGACTCCGAACTGGTGGAACTGGCGATAACGGCCCTTCTGGGGACGCTCGTGACGGAACATGGGGCCCATGTACCACATCCGGCGTTCCTGGTTGTAGAGCAGGCCGTGCTCGATACCGGCACGGACGCAGCTGGCGGTCCCTTCCGGGCGCAGGCTCAGGCTGTCGCCGTTACGGTCTTCAAAGGTGTACATCTCTTTTTCGACCACGTCGGTCACTTCACCGATGGCGCGCTTGAACAGATGGGTCTGCTCGACGATGGGCATGCGCACTTCGCTGTAGCCGTAGCTGGCGACGACCTGGCGCAGGATCTGTTCCACTTTCTGCCATACCGGGCTCTGCTCCGGCAGGCAATCATTCATACCGCGAATAGCTTGGATCTGTTTTGCCACGTTGATACTCGAGAAAAAGAGGTAAAATTTGGCCGCATTATAGGGATTTTCGGCCCCGAGGTAAAATCAGGGTGCCCGGATGCGGGATGTAAAATCAACAACCTAAAGCCGGGGCCACCCCAGGTGGCCCCTTCATGGTTCAACCTTTGTCCACCTGGATCTGGTTGGCGGGATCCAGCATGGCCGCCCGGGCGCGGATGCGGCGCTCCAGCACGGGGATGAGATCCTTGTTGTCGAGCCTGTCGACCCGCTGGCCCCCTTCATAGAAGGCACTCTTGTTGGCGGCACCCGCCAGACCAAGGTCAGAGACCAGGGCCTCGCCCGGGCCATTGACCACGCAGCCGATGATGGAGACGTCCATCGGGGTGATGATGTCCTCCAGCCGCTCTTCCAGGGCGTTCACCGTCCCTATCACGTCGAACTCCTGACGGGAGCAGGAGGGACAGGCGATGAAGTTGATGCCGCGGGAGCGGATGCGCAGGGACTTGAGAATGTCGAAGCCCACCTTCACCTCTTCCACCGGATCGGCGGCCAGGGAGATGCGAATGGTGTCGCCTATGCCATCGGCCAGCAGCATGCCGAGCCCGATAGCGGACTTCACCGCGCCGGCACGGAAGCCGCCCGCCTCGGTGATCCCCAGGTGCAGCGGCTGGTCGATCTGCTTGGCCAGCAGGCGATAGGCACCGACCGCCAGGAAGACGTCGGAGGCCTTGACGCTCACCTTGAAGTTCTCAAAGTTGAGGCGATCCAGGTAATCCACGTGGCGCATGGCCGACTCGAGCAAGGCTTCCGGGGTCGGTTCACCATACTTTTCCTGGATGTCACGCTCCAGAGAGCCGCCGTTGACGCCGATGCGGATCGGAATGTTGTAATGACGGGCACAATCGACCACGGCGCGCACCCGCTCTTCGTTGCCGATGTTGCCCGGGTTGATGCGCAGGCAGTCAGCACCGTACTCGGCCACTTTCAGGGCGATACGGTAGTCGAAGTGGATGTCGGCGACGATGGGAATGCGGGTCTGCTGCTTGATGAGCCGGAAGGCTTCCGCCGCTTCCATGGTGGGCACCGAGACCCGGACTATGTCAGCACCGACCCGCTCGATCCGCTGGATCTGCTCGACGGTGGCGGCAACATCGGTAGTCTTGGTGTTGGTCATGGTTTGCACCGTGATGGGGGCATTGCCCCCAACCGGCACGTTGCCGACCATGATCTGCCTGGATTGACGACGAATAATGGGGGATTCGTGAGCGGACATGGCGGACAGATTACTCCTGCGGCAGTGAGAAGCGAGCAGTCCGGCCGTTGTTGTAACGGCTCATGTCGAAGGACTTGCCCTGGTATTCGAGATTGACCGCCATGGGCGCGCCAATGATGAATCTGAGTGGCTCGGGTCCTTCCAGCACAAGCTCGTCGTTCGCCTTCTTCAGACCACTGAACAGGGTCTTGCCGTTGGCATCCTTGACATCCAGCCAGCAGTCGGCGGTGAAGCTCATCTTGAGCTGGGGCGCCTTGCCAGGTTCGGTGGCGACCGTCTCTGCCGGCGCCAGGGTCGCCTCTGCGGCCGAGGCCTCGGTAGACAGGGCGGCGCTGGTCGCGGCAACGACATCCGGTGCTGTGGCGGCGGCGTCACTCACCGCAGGCTCAGTCGCCACGGCATCGGAGGCGACGGGCAACACGGGGTCGGCCACGTCCACCGTAGGCGTCACGTTGGCGACCGACGCGGTCTGGTCCGTGCCCATCTCGCTCGCCGCAAGGGCTTCATCCCCGGCGGAGCGACGCGCTGTACTCTGCCACCACCAGGCGATGGAGAGCGCAATCAGTGCCAGGATCACCAGCCAGGTCACCACTTTGAGCCGACTGTCGTTGGCTTGCTGGCGGGAGCGGCGGGAGAAGCTCTGCATGTCGATGTTATCGGGCGGCGTCAGCCCCAGCTTGTCGTAGGCCGCGAGTATGGTTTCCTCGGGAATGCCGACCAGCTTGGCATAGGTACGCAGATAGCCCCGAATGAAGGTGTGGGACGTGTGCTTGTCGTAGGTATCCGATTCGATAGCGGCGATCAGGGTCAGACGAAGGTGAATGCGGGACGCAACCTGCTCTCGTGTCCAGCCGAGCTGTTCACGGGCGTTGCGCAGCAGCTGGCCTGGGCCAACTGCCTGGGAGTCGTCTTGGAAATCGTGTGGCTGTTCAGTAGTCATTGGCTAAGTAACGCTTGGCTTGTTGCGAAGTGGGATATTGCCTTACCAGCTCAGTCCCGAATTGGTGAAGTAATGCCGGTTTGTCCATGGCCTGGGCAAGCCTCAGCCGGAGCCAGAGGCTCTCCTCGTTCTCGTCTGCCACGTCGGCGAAACGCACGAGATAAGACTGCACATCAGGCAGCTTGCCATCTTTCATGGAAAGCTCGGCCATGTCCAGCAATAACCTTGGATTGCGGGGATTATACCCCAAGGCCAGACGATAGTACTCGTTGGCCTTGTCATTTCTGTGATTTTGCATCGAGCAGAGCGCCGCATTCTCGTAGGTATCGGCGATCTTGATGTAATCCGGCTGGCTGACCGCCTGCAGGAATGCCTTCTCCGCCTCGTCGAAGCGCCCACGGTTGCACAGGAAGGCACCGTAGTTGTTCATCGCGTCAGCGTTGGTCGGATCCATGGCCAGTGCCTTCTTGTAATTCTCTTCGGCCGCCTTGAAATCGGATACCTGCTGGTAGAAATAGGCGAAGCCGATATACACCTGAGGGTTGCTGGGGTCGTACTGGAGGGCCCGATCGAGGTTGAACTTGGCCTGTTCGGCATTGCCCTGACGCAGATATTGAATACCCAGATCGAGGCGGGTCTGGGCAGCCGCCTTGAAGTCGGGACCCACTTCACGCTGGGTAGAATTCTGGCCAGCGTAAGTGGTCTCGGTGACACAGCCAGGCAGCGCGCAGAGCGCTGCCACTACGATCAATGTACGGATATCCATTTCCTGTCTATACAATGGCTTAGCGAGTTAAACCATTTTGACGGAAATCCCATCCTGTTGCATCCGATTTTTCATGGTGCGCTTGGTGCGGTCGATCACCTCCCCCACCAGCTGGCCACAGGCCGCATCGATGTCATCCCCGCGGGTCTTGCGGACGATGACGGTCATACCGTATTCCATCAGCACCTTGGAGAAGCGGTCGATGCGACTGTTGCTCGGCTTGCCAAACGGATTGCCCGGGAAGGGGTTGAACGGGATCAGGTTGACCTTGCAAGGGGTATCTTTGAGTACCTGCGCCAGCTCGTGGGCATGCTGCATGTCGTCATTGATATGATCGAGCAGCACATATTCCACCGTCACCCGGCCGCCATTGGCGTTGGACTTGGCCAGATAGCGGCGCACCCCCGCCAGGAAGGCCTCGATGTTGTACTTGTCGTTGATCGGCATGATCTCGGAGCGCAGCTTGTCATTCGGTGCATGCAACGAGATGGCCAGCGCCACGTCGATCTGGTCGCCCAGCATGTCCAGCGCCGGCACCACGCCGGAGGTGGAGAGGGTGACGCGGCGCTTGGAGATACCAAAACCAAAGTCATCCATCATCAGGCTCATGGCCGGCACCACGTTGGCGAGATTCAGCAGCGGCTCGCCCATGCCCATCATCACCACGTTGGTGATGGGGCGCTTGCCGCCCACCACCTTGGCGGCACGCCAGACCTGGCCGATGATCTCGGAGACCTTCAGGTTGCGGTTGAAACCTTGCTGGGCGGTGGAGCAGAAGGTGCACGCCAGGGCGCAGCCGACCTGGGAGGAGACACAGAGGGTTGCCCGATCCGCCTCCGGGATGTAGACGGTCTCGACTTCCTGATCCCCGACCTGCAGGGCCCACTTGATGGTGCCATCCGCGGAGCGTTGTTCACGGCTGATCTCGGGGGCTCGGATCTCGGCAATGGCCTTGAGACGCTCACGCAACGCCTTGTTGACGTTGCTCATCTGATCGAAGTCATCACAACCGGAGTGGTAGATCCACTTCATTATCTGATCTGCCCGGAACGGCTTCTCGCCCAGCTCGACGAAGAAGGCACGCATGGCATCCCGATCGAGATCCAGCAGGTTGGTTTTTGTTTCGCTCATCAAGGGCCTCAGCTCACACACTTCATAAATTATCGGCTGACCTACGTCAGGGGGCGGCATTGTACAAATAATGGGTCTGCCTTTCCACCTGGAGAATAAGAGGATATTGACCGAATGACCAAAAAACAAAAGGGAGCCGAGGCTCCCTTGATGATCTTCTGACGAAAATCAGCCGCGTGGGCAGATCTCGGCGTCGGAGAAGAAGTAGGCGATTTCACGAGCGGCAGAGGCCGGGGCATCGGAACCGTGCACAGCGTTGCGATCGATGCTCTCGGCATAGCAGGAGCGCAGGGTGCCGGCCAGGGCCTCTTTCGGGTTGGTGGCGCCCATGATTTCGCGATGACGGCGAATGGCGTCTTCCCCTTCCAGCACCTGTACCATGACGGGGCCTGAGGTCATGAAAGCAACCAGTCCATCATAGAAAGGCTTGCCCTGGTGTTCGGCGTAGAAACCGGCGGCCTGCTCGCTGCTCAGGTGCAGCATCTTGGCGGCGACCACTTTCAGGCCGGCGCTCTCGAAGCGGCTGTAGATGGCACCGATCAGGTTCTTGCTGACCGCGTCCGGCTTGACGATAGAGAAGGTACGTTCGATAGCCATTGAGTTCTTTCCTTAACTACAGAGTTTTATTGTAGGAATCCATGTTCGGCGGCGATTATACGTAAACAAAAACCGAAATAACACACAAAATAGCAACTTTTTATTAAACAAAAAATTCCTTGAAACAACATGGTGACTCATCTTGTGTCATGGCACTGAGAAAAAATGTGCGCTTGTGCACGATAGTCACGCTAACCCGCTAAAACCCTATCTATTGCTCATATAACCAGCACCGTTGAAAAGGGCACCCCGAGGTGCCCTTTCGCCTTGTCATGCCCCTCGGCGCGTCTCCGCCAGCAGGGTATGGGCGATGGTGCGCATCCCCAGGGTGTTGGCCCCGGGGGCCCAGAGGTTGTCACCGTTCTCGCTGAAACAGGCGGCGAGATCGACGTGCAGCCAGCCCCGCCCTTCATTGCCGACGAAGCGGGAGAGGAAACCCGCCGCGTTGGAGGCACCGCCCGGGCCACCACCCGGCACCGGACGGCTGTTGGCCGTATCGGCATAGTGGGACGGGCACTGCTGGCGGTGCCAGGGTTCCAGCGGCAGCGGCCAGGCTGGCTCCTGCTCCGCATCCGAATAGGCCATAGCACGGCTCACCAATCCCTTGTCGAGGCCGAACAGGGCGTTGTAGCGCCCCCCCAGCGCCATCACGGCGGCCCCGGTCAGGGTGGCGGCGTCGATGATGAGCGGTGCGCCGGACTCCCCGGCGAGCTGCAGACCGTCGGCCAGCACCAGGCGCCCCTCGGCGTCGGTGTTGACGATCTCGACCGTGGTGCCGTTCTTGTAGGTGAGGATATCACCCAGCTTGTAGGCGTGACCGGAGACCAGGTTCTCGGCGCAGCAGAGAATGAGCTTCACCCGCTTGTCGAGGCCGCGCAGTATGGCCAGCGCCAGGGCGCCGGTGACGATGGCCGCCCCCCCCATGTCATGCTTCATGGTGAGCATGCCCTGGGAGGTTTTCATGGAGTAGCCGCCGGAATCGAAGGTGATGCCCTTGCCCACCAGGGCCGCCGCCACGGGGGCGTTGCGATCCCCGGTGGGGTTGTAGTCCAGCTCCAGCATCACGGGTTCGCGATCGCTGCCGCGGCCAACCTGATAGAGACCGACCCAACCCGCCTGCTGCAAGGCTTCGCCCTTGAGGATGCGATGGCTGATCCTGTCCGGTGCCAGCTCGGTGATGAAGGCTGCCGCCTCCACCGCCAGCTCCAGCGGTCCCAGCTGCTCCGGGGTGGCATTGGTCATCTCACGCACCCAGCGCCCGCACAGCCAGCGCGCCTCCAGCTCTTCCCTGTCCTCTTCGGACGAGGTCGCCCACTGCAGCTCCACCTCGGCCTTCGGGGTCTGCAGCCCCTGGGCGAAGGCCCACTGCTGCTCGCGCTCCCAGTGACCGCACAGGGCGACCTTCTGGATCCCCTGACCACAGAGACGGCGGGCCGCCTGCTGGATGTCCAGCAAGGGGGACGCCGTCACCAGGTGGATCACCATGCCATCGGCACGGTGGGAGAGCAGCGCCCCCTCGCCCCAATCGGGGGCGGCAAATTCACGGCTCAGCCAGACGTTCATTCACACACCTCCTGCAACCAGCGGGCAATCATGGATACACAGGCCTGGCCTGCCGGCATCTGGCGCACTTCACGGCGCCACTCGTGATTCAAACAGATGTTCATGCAGAAACCTCCTGCAACCAGCGCGCTATGGTGCGCAGACCGTGCCCTTTGGCGCCGGTCGCCCACAGCTCGTTGCCGGACTTTTGATAGGAGGCGGCGAGATCCAGGTGCACCCAGCCCTTGCCCTCGTCACGCACGAAGCGCGACAGAAACGCGGCGGCCGTGGTGGCTCCGGCGGTGCCTTCGGCGGAGGCGACGTTACCCAGTTCGGCGAAGGCAGAGGTGAGCTGACCCGCATGCCAGGATTCCAGCGGCAGCGGCCAGGCCTTCTCCTGCTCGGCTTTCGCAGCGGCCAGGGCGCGCTGTTGCTCGCACTCGTCCAGAGCAAACACGGCATTGTAGTCGCGCCCCAGCGCTGTCTTGGCGGCGCCGGTCAGGGTAGCGGCATCGAGAATGTGGGCGGCGCCGCTGTCGGAGGCTGCCAGCAGGCCATCGGCCAGCACCAGGCGCCCTTCGGCGTCAGTGTTCTGGATCTCCACCGAGATGCCGTTCTTGTAGGTGAGGATGTCACCGAGCTTGAAGGCGTGGCCTGAGACCAGGTTCTCGGCGCAGCAGAGGATGAGTTTCACCCGCTTGTCGAGGCCACGGCTGATGGCGAGCGCCAGGGCGCCGGTCACCATGGCGGCCCCACCCATGTCGGACTTCATCGGCAGCATGTTGTCAGAGGACTTCATGGAGTAGCCACCGGAGTCGAAGGTGATGCCCTTGCCCACCAGAGCCGCCACCACGGGGGCGTTGCGATCCCCGGTCGGGTTGTAGTCCAGCTCCAGCAGCACGGGCTCGCGCTCGCTGCCGCGACCCACCGACCAGATCCCGATATGGCCGGCCTCGCGCAGAGCTTCGCCTGCGGTGATGCGGGCGGTGACCTGATCGCCACCCAGGCCGCGGAGCAGCAGCAGGGCGGACTCCGCCAGGCTCATGGGGTAGATCTCTTCCGGGCAACCGTTGGTCACCTCGCGCACCCAGCGGGTCGCCTTGACCAGCGCCTCCAGCTCGAGGGCATCCGCTGTGCTCTGCTCGCCGAAGTCCAGTTCACGCTGCCCATTGGCGGCATAGAAGCCCTGGGCGAAAGCGTAACGGCGCTCCAGATCCCAACCCTCACCGACCAGGCTCACCCGCTTGATGCCGCTCGATTCGAGTCGACGAGCCGCACGCTGAACTGTGCGCAGGATATCCTGCTGCAAGACGGTGGAACCCAGGTGGATCAGGGTCTCCTCACCGTTGAAACTGAGCAGGGCGCCTTCACCCCAGTGGGCGGCAGCAGCCTGGGCGGATAACAGTACCTTCATCATGTCAGCCATTTTCTCTTGCTTCCTTTTCTTCTTGGCACGATTCATTAACAACGCGGGGTAACGGAGACAAAAAAGGCCGTTCCCCCGAGGGGTACGGCCTTCACCATATCATTACTGCACCATGAGATGCTGCACGCGCAATTCACTCATGTGTAATTAGCGGGTCAATCAGTGACGCTCGGAGGCGAGGTTGATGGTGTACTTGGGCAGCTCCACCACCAGATCCTCATCCGCCAGACGGGCCTGGCAACTCAGGCGGGATTCCGGCTCCAGTCCCCATGCCTTGTCCAGCATGTCGTCCTCCAGCTCATCGCTCGGCTCGAGGGAGTCAAACCCCTCCCGCACCACGCAGTGGCAAGTGGTACAGGCACAGGACTTCTCGCAGGCATGCTCGATCTCGATGCCGTTGCGCAGGGCGATGTCCAGTATGGTCTCACCGGTCGCGCCCTCGAGGGCCGCGCCGTCCGGACAGAGTTCGGGGTGAGGCAGAATGATCAGTTTTGGCATATTACACCTTGTTGACGTTTTGGCCGGTCAGCACCTTGCGAATGGACACATCCATGCGACGGGCCGCAAACTCGCCACTGACGGCATCCGCCGCCTCGATGGCATCTTTGATTTGATTGGTTGTGCCGGTGGCACGCATGGCCAGCAGATGAGTGATCGCGGCGTCGATCTCGGCACGTTCGGCAGCATTGAGCAGTGCTTCGCCATCGGCGGCCAGCGCCGCATTGAGGCTCTCCACCACCCGATCGGCTTCCACCTGCTGCTCCGCCAGCATGCGGGCATCCATGTCCTGCTGGGCATTGGCGATGGAGGCGCTCAGCATGCTGAGGATGTCCTCTTCCGCCAAGCCATAGGAGGGCTTGACCTGGATCTCCGCCTGCACGCCGGAGGATTTTTCCATGGCGCTGACCGACAGCAGTCCGTCCGCATCCACCTGGAAGGTGACGCGAATGTGGGCGGCACCGGCCGCCATGGGCGGAATACCGGTCAGGGTGAAGCGGGCCAAGGAGCGGCAATCCGCCACCAGCTCGCGTTCTCCCTGCACCACGTGGATGGCCATGGCAGTCTGGCCATCCTTGAAGGTGGTGAACTCCTGGGCACGGGCCACCGGTATGGTGGTGTTGCGCGGGATCACTTTCTCGGCAAGCCCCCCCATGGTCTCAAGACCCAGAGAGAGCGGGATCACGTCCAGCAGCAGCATCTCGGCATCGGGCTTGTTGCCCACCAGGATGTCGGCCTGGATGGCAGCCCCGATGGCCACCACCTTGTCCGGATCTATGCTGGTCAGCGGCGTACGCTGGAAGAATTCCCCCACCAGCTCGCGCACCAGCGGCACCCGGGTGGAGCCCCCCACCATCACCACTTCCAGCACCTCCACCTGCTCGAGCCCCGCATCGCGCAGGGCGCGGCGGCAGGCCAGCAGAGTGCGCTTGACCAGCGGCAGGATGAGCTCGTCGAACTGGCTGCGGCTCACCTCCCCCTGCCAGCCGGCAAAGGAGCAGGCAACGCGGTCTGCATCCGTCAGGCCGTGCTTGACCGCCGCCGCCACATCCAGCAACTCCCGCTGGGTGCGGGCATCGAGCTGGCCACTCAAACCGGCCTGCGCCTTGATCCAGTCTGCCAGCAGATGATCGAAATCATCGCCACCCAGCGCCGAGTCGCCGCCGGTAGCCATCACCTCGAACACCCCGCGATGCAGACGCAGGATGGAAATGTCGAAGGTGCCACCACCGAGGTCATAGACGGCGATCACCCCTTCCTGACCGGAGTCGAGGCCGTAGGCGATGGCGGCGGCGGTGGGCTCGTTGAGCAGGCGCAGCACGTGTAGACCAGCCAGACGGGCCGCATCCTTGGTGCCCTGGCGTTGGGCGTCATCAAAATAGGCGGGCACTGTGATGACCACACCGTCGAGATCACCGCCGAGGGAGGCGGCGCCGCGCTCGGCCAGTTTTTTGAGGATCTCCGCCGAGACCTGCACCGGATTGACCAGCCCCTGGCGGGTCTGGATCTGGGGCATGCCGTTGTCGGCGGCCACGAACTCGTAAGGCTGCTGACGGATATCCATGTCGGCCAGCGCCTTGCCCATCATCCGTTTGACCGAGACGATGGTGTTGTGGGGATCGAGGGCGGCTTCGCGCTTGGCGTCAAAGCCCACCCTGATGGCGTCGGCCTGACCAGCTTGATAGTGCACCACGGAGGGCAGCAGATCGCGCCCCTGTTCGTCACTCAGGGTATCGGCCTGGCCGCTGCGTACGGCGGCAACCAGGGAGTTGGTGGTGCCGAGATCGATGCCTACGGCACGTTTGTGCTGATGAGGCGCGGCGCTCTGGCCGGGCTCGGCGATTTGCAGTAATGCCATGGGTAATCACAATTCCAGCGTTAGAGGGTCAAGACTCGAACAGCGAGTCTTCGAATCGTTCCAGCTCCTCGAGGAGCTTGTCGACAAACTTGAGTTTGCGCACGCAGTCGGCCGCCGCCAGATCTTCACCCGCGGTGAGGGCATCGGTCAGCCGTTGCATCAGAGACTGGTGATCATGCCTGATCTCGCAACGAAAATCTTCGATGGCACGCTCAGGACTCGCATTCCCTTTCAGGTCAGCCAGGCGCTCGCGCCACTCCAGCTGTTGCATCAGGAAAGAGGTGTCTTGCAGGGTCTGTTGCTCGCCTCGAATGTCAGTACCGCGCAGGGAGAGCAGGTATTCTGCTCGGCGCAGGGGGGACTTGAGGGTAGTGAAGGCATCGTTGATCTGGGCGGCACGCTGCACCGCGGCCAACTGCTCCCGCTCGGGGGCGGTGGCAAAACGATCGGGGTGAAACCGGGTTTGCAACTGGCGGTAGGTGTCTGCCAGCTGGCGGGTATCGAGCTCGAAGCCCTCTGCCAGCCCGAACAGCTCGAAATGATTCATTCTGTGTCCTCAGACTCGAAGGCTAGTGCCTTGCTCACCATCCATCTTGAACGGCAAAGCCGGCAGCAGGCTGCCGGCTTCATCGATTAGACGCTGAAGCTCTCGCCACAACCGCACTCGCCCTTGGCGTTCGGGTTGTTGAACTGGAAGCCCTCGTTGAGGCCCTCCTTGACGAAGTCCAGCTCGGTGCCATCCAGATGGATCAGGCTCTTGGCATCGACGATGATCTTGACACCGTTTTGCTCGAACACCTGATCCTCAGCGGCCAGCTCATCCACAAACTCGAGCACATAGGCAAGGCCAGAACAGCCGGTGGTCTTAACGCCGAGGCGCAGGCCTATGCCCTTGCCCCGGTTGGTTATGAAAGAGGAAACCCGTGCCGCTGCGGCATCTGTCATGGTAATGGCCATACTGCTCTCCGGACCTTAGAGACCTTTCTTCTGCTTGTAATCGGCGATGGCGGCCTTGATGGCATCCTCCGCCAGAATGGAGCAGTGGATCTTCACCGGCGGCAGGGCCAGCTCTTCGGCGATGTCGGTGTTCTTGATGCCGGCGGCTTCGTCCAGGGTCTTGCCCTTGACCCATTCGGTCACCAGGGAGCTGGAGGCGATGGCGGAGCCACAGCCATAGGTCTTGAACTTGGCGTCTTCGATGATGCCGTCGTCGCTGATCTTCAATTGCAGCTTCATCACGTCGCCACAGGCCGGGGCGCCGACCATGCCGGTCGCGATGCTGGGGTCGTTCTTGTCAAAACCGCCGACGTTGCGGGGATTCTCGTAGTGGTCGATTACTTTTTCACTGTAAGCCATATCTAACTCCTGCTAATTCCGTTGTTCACCAAACACTTGCCACGTTGGCAAGGATCAGTGATGTGCCCATTCGACCGTGTTCAGATCGACGCCGTCCTTGAACATCTCCCACAGGGGGGACATCTCGCGCAGACGACCGATGGAGTCGCAGATGAGCTTGATTGCGTAGTCGATCTCTTCCTCTGTGGTGAAGCGACCGATGCTGAAGCGGATGGAGCTGTGTGCCAGCTCGTCGTTCAGGCCCAGGGCGCGCAGCACGTAGGAAGGCTCCAGGCTGGCCGAAGTACAGGCCGAACCGGAAGAGACCGCCAGATCCTTCAGCGCCATGATGAGGGATTCCCCTTCCACATAGGCGAAGCTGACGTTCAGGTTACCCGGGACACGCTGGTCCAGATCGCCGTTGATATAGACTTCTTCGATGTTCTTGATGCCATTCCACAGACGCTGACGCAGGGCCATGATGTGCTGGCTCTCGCTCGCCATCTCTTCCTTGGCGATGCGGAAAGCCTCACCCATGCCAACGATCTGGTGGGTCGCCAGGGTGCCGGAACGCATGCCGCGCTCATGACCGCCACCGTGCATCTGGGCTTCCAGACGTACGCGGGGCTTGCGGCGCACGTACAGGGCACCGATCCCCTTGGGGCCGTATACCTTGTGGGCGGACATGGAGAGCAGGTCCACTTTCAGCGCTTCCACGTCCACCGGGATCTTGCCCACGCTCTGGACCGCGTCCACGTGCAGCAGGATCTTGCGGGAGCGGCACAGCTCGCCGATGGCGGCGATGTCCTGCACCACACCGATCTCGTTGTTCACATGCATGATGCTGACCAGGATGGTGTCATCGCGCAGGGCACCTTCGATCTGCTCGAGAGTGAACAGGCCGTTTGGCATCGGTTCGAGGTAGGTCACCTCATAGCCTTCACGCTCCAGCTGGCGGCAAGTGTCGAGCACCGCCTTGTGTTCAGTCTTGGAGGTGATGATGTGCTTGCCCTTGCCAGCATAGAAGTGGGCTATGCCCTTGATGGCCAGGTTGTTGGATTCGGTCGCGCCGGAGGTGAAGACGATCTCGCGAGGATCTGCACCAATCAGCTCTGCCACTTGATTACGGGCCAGGTCCACCGCCTCTTCGGCCTGCCAGCCGAAACGGTGAGAGCGGGAGGCAGGATTGCCAAACAGGCCGTCCATGGTGAGGCACTGCATCATTTTTTCTGCGACACGCGGGTCCACCGGACAGGTTGCCGAATAATCAAGGTAAATAGGCAGTTTCATGTTTTTCTCCGTTACGACGCGGCCACACAGCGACTCGTCGTGGAAAGCACGTTTATAGTTGGACTTTCAAGCTCACATCACCGCGTTCGGCCCGGTCAACCAGGGACAACACGGTCTTCATTTGTTCATCTTGCTTACCGGCGATGCGGCGCACATCGGCCTGACCGACCAGCTCCGCCAGGGTGATGTCCCCCAGGAAACTGGAAATGCGCTCACTCAAGTCACGCCACAGGGAGTGGGTCAGACACTGGGTACCACCGTGGCAGCCACCCTTGCCGAGACATTTGGTCGCATCGACCGATTCATCGACCGCGGTGATCACCTGACCTACCGAGATCTCGCCAGGGGCCAGGCCGAGGCGATAACCACCGCCCGGGCCGCGCACGCTGCTCACCAGCCCATGCTTGCGCAGACGGGCAAACAGTTGTTCCAGATAGGACAAGGAGATGCCCTGGCGCTCTGAAATATCAGCAAGAGGAACGGGCCCCTGCTCTGCATGCAACGCCACGTCGAGCATGGCTGTCACTGCGTAACGTCCTTTTGAGGTCAGTCTCATATGCCTTACCGTCTTGCGAACAAATCAATATGGGCACATGGTCACATACCCGACTAAAACAGTCAAGTATATGCTTGAGTAAATCAGTCGGGATTAATCCTGCGGCCGGGCTTTCTGCACCGAGGTGAGAATGCCCCGCAGGATATTCAATTCAACCACTTCCGGCCGGGCGCGGTTGAACAGACGGCGCAGCTTGCTCATGACATGACCGGGGTGATCATCGGCAATGAAGCCTGTCTTCTGCAGGGTCTGCTCCAGATGCAGATAGAAGCCTTCCAACTGCTGGGCACTGGGATAATCCACCCGCTCCGCATCCGATTCCACCGTGGCAGTTCCCTGAGTCTCCAGCCAGCGCATCCGCACCTCGTAGCAGAGGGTCTGCACCGCCATGGCCAGATTGAGAGAGCTGTATTCGGGGTTGGCCGGGATGGCCACGTGGTAGTGACACTTTTGCAGCTCATCGTTGGTGAGGCCGGTGCGTTCACGACCAAACACCAGAGCGACCGGATGCATCACCCCCTCCGTCACCAGCTTCTCACCCGCTTCGCGGGGATCCAGCATGGGCCAGCTCAGGGTCCGAGAGCGGGCACTGGTGCCGATGACCAGGCCACAATCGGCGATGGCCTCATCGAGCGTCGGCACGATGCGGGCGTTGACCAGCACATCGCTGGCTCCCGCCGCCAGGGCGATGGCATCGTCATCGGGCAAGGCTTGCGGATCAACCAACACCAGCTGAGTCAGCCCCATGGTCTTCATGGCTCTCGCCGCAGAGCCCATGTTGCCGGTGTGAGAGGTGTTTACCAAAACGATACGAATCTGATCCAACATGCCCAGTCAATCTTCAGTCAAAAATGGCGCGTAATAGTAACATAACGAATCGCTATTTTGGCACCGCTTCTGACCCCGCATTTCAGAACAAAAATCACCGCTTGTATAACCAACCGGCCTGAAGGGGGGAAAAGGGAGAGCTAACCTTAGAGGGTCAAGCTGCATTACCCGGAGCACTCCTCTCATGCTTCCCCCCTGGATCTATGAACAATTGCCGCTACTTTACCTGCTGCTCTCCGCTGTGTTGTGGTTCTTTGCCCACTCACCGCTGCTCTGGCTCGCGGCGATCCTGCTGTTTGTGGTGGGTGCTCTCCTCTGGATGATGCGCTCCAACTACAGGCGCACCGATCTGGTCATCTATCCCGCCAAACGCTGGCTGCAACCGGAGTGGTGCTATGAGGCCCTGCCTTTCCTGTGGCTGGCGCTCGGGCTGGTGCTGCTGCGCCAACCTGACACCACGGCCCTGCTCGCCCTGCTCCCCTGTCTCTGGGGTGGCCGCTGCTTGTGGACCAGGCGGCGTCATCGCCATCATACCCCGGGGCTGGCGATGCAGCTGAGACGCGGCTCAGGCCATCGACGCGGGCAGCGGATCCTGCGCTGATCGGACCCGCTCTATCAGGGTGGCCAGGTCCATCAAGGGATATTTCATCAGCCCGGGCAGCCCATCCAGATCCAGGCTGTCCATCAGGTTCTTCACCTCGAGGCCCAACTCGGTATCCCCTTCTATCTTCAGCCTGCGCTGGAAGAAGAGGGAGTCCGGATCCTCTTTTCGACCGGCAATCAGGATGAGATCCTGGCTGCTACCGCTGAAGCAGACATCGGCACGCTCGCAGTCACGGGCCACCACCAGTTTTCCCTCTCGCTCGCTGACGAACCAGCATAGTTCGAGATCCGACACCTCAACTTTGAGCCACTTGCCGGCCAGGAAGGCGAAATCCCCGTCCTGGATGGCCTCCTTGAACGCCTGTGCCAACAAAGCCTCCATCAGGTTTTGCTGCAGGGTGAAGGGCACCAGCTTGAGCGGGCGGCGCAAGAGACGAGGAGCCTGTTCGACCAGGCGACGTTGCAGTTGTTGAAACACGATAAACTCCCAGTTTTTTGCGTATTCAAACACAGTGCAATTATCAGGATCCTGTTGAAAATCAAACTTGTGCCCACTTACCTCTAGAAGGGTAAAGCCACACAAAGCTGCCTCAGGTCAAAAAGCGGGGGGTCAAGCCTGCATACAATCGGGCCACTTTTTGCATTTTTGCCCTCTCGGAGCGTACCCGATGGAATTACTCTGCCCGGCAGGTAGCCTGCCGGCACTGAAGACAGCCGTGGATAACGGGGCCGATGCGGTCTATATCGGCTTCAAGGATGACACCAACGCCCGCCACTTCGCCGGGCTCAACTTCACGGACAGCAAACTGGAGAAGGCGGTGGACTATGTGCACCGGCACGGCCGCAAGCTGCACATCGCCATCAACACCTTCGCCCACCCGGGCTCCGATGCCAGATGGAAGCAGGCCGTGGACAGGGGAGTGGCGCTCGGTGCCGATGCCCTGATCATCGCCGATCTCGCCGTGCTGGATTACGCCAGCCGCCATCATCCCGACATGGAGCTCCATGTCTCGGTGCAGGCCAGCGCCACCAACGCCGCCGCCATCCGCTTCTACCAGCAGCACTTCAACGTCGGCCGGGTGGTGCTGCCACGGGTGCTCTCCATGCACCAGGTCAGGCAGCTGGCCCGCGAGACCGATGTCGGCCTCGAGGTGTTCGCCTTCGGCAGCCTCTGCATCATGGCGGAGGGGCGCTGCTATCTCTCCTCCTACATGACGGGTGAAAGCCCCAATACCGTGGGCGCCTGCTCCCCCGCCAAGTTCGTGCGCTGGGAAGAGACCCCCCGCGGTCTCGAATCCCGTCTCAATGAGGTGCTGATCGATCGCTACGGCCCGGGGGAAAACGCCGGTTACCCGACCCTGTGCAAGGGACGTTTCGAGGTGGATGGCCAGACCTATCACGCCCTGGAGGAGCCCACCAGTCTCAACACGCTTGGCCTCTTGCCCGAGCTGTTCCAGACCGGGATCCAGTCGGTCAAGATCGAGGGCCGCCAACGCAGCCCCGCCTATGTCGAGCAGGTGACCCGGGTCTGGCGCGCCGCCATCGATGCCTATCAAGCCAACCCCGACGCCTACAGCGTCAAGAGCGAGTGGGATGCCCAGCTTGCCCGCGTCTCCGAGGGAAGTCAGACCACCCTCGGCGCCTATCATCGCCAGTGGCAATAAAAGGAGCACATCATGCAATTCTCTCTCGGGCCCCTGCTTTTCTACTGGCCCAAGGCCGACACCCGGGCCTTCTATGAGGCGGCGGCCCAGAGCCAGGCCGACATCATCTATCTGGGTGAGACGGTGTGCAGCAAACGCCGTGAACTGAAAGTAGATGACTGGATTGCCCTGGCCCGCCAGGTGGCGAGCACGGGTAAACAGACCGTGCTCTCCACTCTGGCGCTGATCTCGGCGCCATCGGAGCTCAAGGAGGTGAAGCGGCTGGTGGACAACGGCGATCTCATGGTCGAGGCCAACGATCTCGGCACCGTCCAGCTCGCCTGTGAGGCGGGCCTGCCCTTCGTGTGTGGCCCGGCCATCAATGCCTACAACGCAGACGTGCTGCGCATGCTGCTCAAACAGGGGATGCAGCGCTGGGTGATGCCGGTGGAGCTCTCCCGCGACTGGCTGGTGCAACTCAATGAGGATCTTGGCCCGCTCCGCCAGCAGTTCGAGGTGGAGGTGTTCGCCTACGGCCACCTGCCGCTCGCCTACTCGGCGCGCTGCTTCACCGCCCGCTCCCTCGACAAGCCCAAGGACAACTGCGAGCTCGCCTGCATCCACTACCCGACCGGACGGCTGGCCAGCAGCCGCGAGGGGCAGAAGGTGTTCAATCTCAACGGCATCCAGACCCAGTCCGGCTACTGCTACAACCTTGGCAACGAGCTTAAAGGCATGGCGGGACTGGTGGATGTAGTGCGCCTCTCTCCCGAAGGGATGGAGACACTCGACATGCTGGCGCGTTTCAAGGCCAACCAGCAGGGTCAGGCTCCCCTCCCCCTGCAGCAGGAACGGGACTGCAACGGTTACTGGCGACAGATCCCCGGCATGAGCCTGGTGAAGTGATCACGCAGGGACGACAGCAGCAGACAGCAAAAAGGCCTCATCAAGAGGCCTTTTTCACTGAGGGCTGACGCCCTTCTCACGCTTTGCTGCTTTTGCCCTGGGCACCCGGCGGCAAGGGTTTGCGCGCCATCAGCTCCAGCTCCAGCAGGGCATAGCGATGCTCGATGAAGTCATAGACGTTGTTGGCCAGCGCCAGCTTGAAGTAGCTGATGGCTTCCTTGCGGTTGCCCTTTGCCAGCTCGAACTTGCCGAGGTAGAAGTAGGTTTCGCACAGGCGCTCGGCGAGCTCCCGGTTGTCCTTCACCCCTTTCACCACGTTGCCCATCAGCTGGGTGGCGTTGATCTCGCCGGTATAGAGGCGCACCAGATCCCAGTTCCAGGCGTCGTCGTCATACTTGTTGAGGCGCTCACGCATCCGGCTCATGGCCGCCGGCCCGTTGAGCTTCTGCTCGGCAAGATAGAGCCAGATCACCCGGTAGGGATCTTCCGGCTGCGCCTCGTAGAAACGCTTCATGTCGGCGGTAGCCAGCTCTGACCTGTTGCCGTAATAGAGCGCGATGCCACGGTTGAGATAGGCGTAATCGTAATCCGGGGCGAGCTCGAGTGCCGAGTCGAACGCCTCATAGGCCTCGTCATAGTTCTGTTGCTGAACCAGATAGACACCGATGAAGTTGTAAGCCTCGGCAAAGTCGGGCTTCTCCCGCAGGGCACGGTTGAAGTCGAGCCGAGCGAGGGAACGCAAGCCAACCCGGTCAAACACCACGGCACGCTCATAGAAGAGCTCCGCCCGCTGTTCGGTCGTCAATTCCATTTCACTGAGCATCTGCCCGAGTCGCGCCAACGCCAACTCGCTCTGGTAGGAGACCTGCAAGGGGGTCGCCAATACCAATGAAGCGGGTTGCGGCTTGGGAACTTGAGGCGCTGTAACCTGACTGCTACTGCTGCATCCCCACATGGGGAGCAACAACAGAATACCGGTGAGGTATCCAATCCCTTTCCTGACGTTCAATGAACACTCCGACGCTTACGCTTGACCCCGCATATGGTAAAGGTCAACCGGCCTTTTGTCATGTGGCGCAACCCCTATCCCTCAAATAAATCAGGATTCGACAGGGTATCCGGCATCACTCCAACCACGAAAGCCTCCATCGACGCTGACCACCCGGGAATACCCCATCTTTTGCAGGTTGTCCGCCACCAGGATGGAGCGAAAACCCCCACCACAATAGAGGTAGAGCTCGGTGTCGGGATCGGGAAAACGGGTCTCGATGTCCCGCTCCATCACCCCGCGGCCCAGATGCTCGGCCCCCGGCAGGTGCCCTTTCGCCCACTCGTTATCTTCCCGCACGTCGATCAGGTGAAAATCACGGCCTTCTTCCTGCCAGCGCCTGATCTGGTGCACGTCGGTTTCCCGTACCTGCGGGCGAATGGCCTCTACCAGGGCCAGAAAACGGGGATTATGTTGCATGGCTTGCTCCTTGCATTTTTGCAATGGGTAATGAGGATGGGTTGTAGGGAGCATAATGACTTAGCCGCGCCCCAAGAGAAAGGGCGCCCTGTGGCGCCCTTGTCTGTTACGGCAGGATCTCTTGCTGATCCGCACCTTCTTTTTCCACCTGGGTCGGCAGCATGTGCTCCCGCTTGACCCCGAAGAACATGGCAGAGGCACTCGCCACATAGATGGAGGAGTAGGTCCCGAAGGCCACCCCTATCACCATGGCGATGGCGAAGCCGTGGATCAGCGGGCCGCCCTTGAGCAGCAGCGCCACCACCACCACGAAGGTCAACCCCGAGGTGATGATGGTCCGGCTCAGGGTCTCGGTCATGGAGAGATCCATGATCTCAGCGGTATCACCCCGGCGCACCTTGCGGAAGTTCTCCCGCACCCGGTCGAACACGACAATGGTATCGTTCAGGGAGTAACCCACCAGGGTCATCAACGCCGCCAGCACGGTCAGGTCGAACTCGTACTGGAAATAGGCGAAGATGCCGAGGGTGATGATGACGTCGTGCGCCAGGGAGAGGATACCCCCCATCGCCAGACGCCACTCGAAGCGCACCGCCACATAGGCCAGGATACAGAGGATGGAGGCCAGCATGGCCAGGGCACCGTCTGTCGCCAGCTCGTCACCGACCGAAGGACCGACGAACTCGACCCGCTTGAGCACGGCGCTTTCATCGATCAGCTTGGCGGCCGCCAGCACCTCGTTGCCCTGCTGCTCGACCTTGACCCCCTCTTTCGGAGCCATGCGCACCAGCACGTCGCGGCTGGAGCCAAAGAATTGCAGGGTCGCCCCTTCAATCTTCTGCTCGTCCAGCGCCGCGTGCATCTTGTCCAGGCTCACCGATTGCTGGAAGCCCACCTCAATAGTGGTCCCCCCGGTGAAGTCCAGACCCCAGTTCAAACCGCGATCGAACAGACAGAACAGGGCGAGCATCGTCAGCAAGGCAGAGAACACCATTCCCGACTTGGCAAAGCGCATGAAGGGGATGGGCTTTTCAAAATGTAGAATCTGAAACATGTCTCTTCCTTAGATCGGCAGCTTGTCGATGCGCCGTCCGCCCCAGGCCAGGTTGATGATGGCGCGGGATACCGTGATGGCCGTAAACATGGAGGCGGTCAGACCGATGCCCAGCGTCAGGGCGAAGCCCTTGATGGCGCCGGTGCCGATGCCAAACAGGATCACACAGGTGATGAGCGAGGTGACGTTCGAGTCGGCGATGGTCGAGAAGGCGCGGTCAAAGCCCATGTGGATGGCTTGCTGCACGCCGCGGCCGTTACGGATCTCTTCACGAATACGTTCGTAGATCAGCACGTTCGCATCCACTGCCATGCCCAGCGTCAGCACGATACCGGCGATACCCGGCAGGGTCATGGTGGCCCCCGGTATCATCGACATGATGCCGACGATCAGCACCAGGTTCATGGAGAGAGCCAGGTTGGCCACCCAACCGAACGCACGGTAGTAGATCCCCATGAACAGCACGATCACCAGCATGGCCCAGCCGATGGCTTCCATCCCGCTGTCGATGTTCTGCTGACCCAGGCTCGGGCCTATGGTGCGCTCTTCGACGATCTGGATCGGGGCTATCAGGGCACCGGCACGCAGCAGCAGCGCCAGGTTGTGGGCTTCGTTGGCGTTGTCGATACCTGTGATGCGGAACTGGCTGCCAAGGCGCGACTGGATGGTGGCGACGTTGATCACCTCCTCCTGCTTGCGGAACTTGCGCTTGCCGTCCGGACCGGGTTGACCGACCGGCTTGTACTCGATGAAGACGGTGGCCATGCCCTTACCAACGTTGTCCTTGGTAAAGTTGGCCATCTTGTTGCCACCCTGGCCATCGAGCTTGATGTTGACCTGGGGACGGCTGTATTCGTCGAAACCGGACTGGGCACCCACGATGTGGTCACCGGTCAGGATCACGCGCTTTTGCAGCACCACGGGACGACCGTTGCGATCGTTGTAGACCTTGGAGCTCGGCGGCACCCGGCCTGCGGCCGCGGCCTGGATGTCGGCGGCCTCATCGACCATGTGGAACTCCAGGGTCGCGGTAGCCCCCAGGATCTCCTTGGCACGGGCGGTGTCCTGGATACCGGGCAGCTCCACCACGATGCGCTCGGCACCCTGCTGTTGTACCAGCGGTTCGGCCACACCCAGTTCGTTCACCCGGTTACGGATGATGGTGATGTTCTGCTCGAGGGCGTACTTCTTCACTTCCTTGATCTTGGCTTCACTCAGGCCAGCCAGCAGGATGAAGTCATCCCCTTTCTGCTCTGTGGTGAAGGTGAGATCTGGATTCTGCCGACGCAGGAAGGCGGCGGCCTTGGCCTGATCGGCCTCCTCGCGGAACACCACCTGCACCTGATCACCCACCCGGCGCACACCGGAGTAACGGATCTTCTGGGTGCGCAGCTCGGAGCGGAAATCCTGCACCATCTGCTCTTGCTGCTTGGTCAGCGCCTCGGCCATGTCCACTTCCATCAGGAAGTGCACGCCACCTCGCAGGTCCAGACCCAGCTTGAGGGGAGCGGCGCCGATGGCTTCGAGCCAGGCAGGCGTGGAAGGTGCCAGGTTGAGGGCGGTAATGAAGTTGTCGCCCAGCTTGTTGGCGACAACGTCACGAGCCTTGAGCTGGTCTTCGGTATTGGTGAACCGGATCAGAATGAAACCGTGTTCGAACGCAGCATGTTTGACCGGGATCTGAGCCGCTTCGAGCGTCTCCTTCACCTGATCGAGCGTCTCTAGTTTGACTTCGGCACCACGGCTGGCAGAGACCTGCAAGGCCGGGTCTTCGCCGTAAAGATTGGGGGCTGCATATAGAAAACCGATGGCGATCACGACGATCACCATCAGGTATTTCCACAGCGGATAGCGATTTAACACGCTGTGCTCCTCGGGAGATTAAAGGGACTGGATAGAACCCTTGGGCAGAACGGCAGAGACGAAATCACGCTTGATGGTGACTTGAGTCTGATCGTTCAGGGCCAGCACGATGTAGTCGCTATCGGCGGAGACCTTGGCGATCTTGCCGACCAGGCCACCTGAAGTGAGCACTTCGTCACCCTTGGCCAGGGAGCTCATCAGATCGCGATGAGTCTTGGCGCGCTTGGCCTGGGGACGGTAGATCATGAAATAGAAGATGAGGCCAAACACGGCCAGCATGATGATCATTTCCATGCCACCACCCTGTGCACCCGGAGCTGCGCCTTCTGCATACGCCTTGGAGATAATGCTCATTTAACAACCTCTTATTGATGTAGATTTGAAAACTAACTTATATGTCGTTGTTATTTCACGTCATTTTCAGTTAACGGAGGCACGGGCTTCCCTTGCCGACGGTAAAACTCAGTTACAAAGTCGTCTAATTTACCCTGCTCGATCGCGTCCCGCAAACCCTGCATCACACGCTGGTAATAACGCAGGTTATGAATGGTATTCAGACGGGCACCGAGGATCTCGTTGCACTTGTCCAGATGGTACAGATAGCTGCGGGTGTAGTTCTTGCAGGTGTAGCAATCGCAGTCGGCATCCAGGGTGCTGGTGTCTTCGCGATACTTGGCGTTGCGGATCTTGACCACCCCGTCCGTGGTGAACAGATGGCCGTTGCGGGCGTTGCGGGTCGGCATCACGCAATCGAACATGTCGATGCCGCGGCGCACCCCTTCCACCAGATCCTCCGGCTTGCCCACCCCCATCAGGTAGCGCGGCTTGTCGGCCGGGATCTTCGGGCAGACGTGATCCAGGATGCGGTGCATGTCTTCCTTGGGCTCGCCCACCGCCAGACCGCCGACCGCATAGCCGTCGAAGCCTATTTCCAGCAAACCGTCGAGGGAGACATCCCGCAGCGGCTCGTAGACGGAGCCCTGAATGATGCCGAACAGGGCGTTCTTGTTGCCCAGTGCATCAAACTTCTCGCGGGAGCGCTTGGCCCAGCGCAGGGACATCTCCATGGACTTGCGCGCCTCTTCGTAGGTCGCGGGGTACGGGGTGCATTCGTCGAAGATCATCACGATGTCGGAGCCCAGATCGTACTGGATCTCCATGGATTTCTCGGGGTCGAGGAAGATCTTCTCGCCGTTGATGGGATGACGGAAGTGCACCCCGGCCTCGGTGATCTTGCGAATGTGACCCAGGCTGAACACCTGGAAACCACCGGAGTCGGTCAGGATGGGGCCCTGCCAATTCATGAAGTCATGCAGATCCCCGTGGGCGCGCATCACCGCCTGACCCGGCCGCAGCCAGAGGTGGAAGGTGTTGCCAAGCAGGATCTGGGCGCCGGTTTCGCGCACCTCTTCCGGGGTCATCCCCTTGACGGTGCCGTAGGTACCGACCGGCATGAAGGCCGGGGTCTGGACCACACCGCGCTCGAATACCAGCTGACCGCGACGGGCGCGACCATCTGTGGTTTTCAGTTCAAATTTCATTGCTACCTCGATTCAGTCAGAGAAACAGTCTGACAACGGAGGGCCCCATGGGGCCCGATACAAGAAACCGGCCAGGATCCTGACAAGGCCTCCCTGAACGGCTTCTGAAGGCGGAGGCTTATGCCTCGACCTGGCGACGGGTGACGAACATGGCGTCCCCGTAACTGAAGAAACGGTACTGCTCGGCCACGGCCGCCTGGTAAGCCGCCATCACGTTGTCGTAACCCGCGAAGGCGCTGACCAGCATGATCAGGGTGGATTCAGGCAGGTGGAAGTTGGTGACCATGGCATCGACCACCTGGAACTGGTAGCCGGGGAAGATGAAGATGTCGGTGTCGCTGAAGAAGGGCGCCAGCGGCTTGCCCTGGGCCAGGGTCACCTTGGCCGCGCTCTCGAGCGATCGCACCGAGGTGGTGCCCACGGCAACCACGCGACCACCGCGGGCACGGGTCGCGGCGATGGCGTCCACCACCTCCTGCGGCACTTCGGCATATTCCGAATGCATGTGGTGATCTTCAATCTTCTCCACCCGCACCGGCTGGAAGGTGCCCGCCCCCACATGCAGGGTGACGAAAGCCGTTTCCACGCCCTTGGCCCGAATTTTCTCAAGCAGCGGCTCGTCGAAGTGCAGACCCGCGGTCGGCGCAGCCACGGCGCCCGGCTTCTGGTTGTAGACGGTCTGGTAGCGCTCCTTGTCGGCATCCTCGTCGGGACGGTCGATATAGGGGGGCAGCGGCATGTGGCCTATAGCTTCCAGGATCTCAAGCACGGGGCGGGGGTCCAGGAAGTGGATCTCGAACAGGGCATCATGGCGGGCGCGCATCTCTGCCTCCACCTTCTCCCCATCGGGGCCGCCATCGAGGATAAGGCGGGTGCCGGGCTTGGGAGACTTGGAAGAGCGGACATGGGCCAGCACGCTGTGCTCGTCCAGGATGCGCTCCACCAGCACCTCCAGCTTGCCGCCGCTGGCCTTCTGGCCAAACATGCGCGCCGGAATGACCCGGGTGTTGTTGAACACCAGCAGGTCGCCCGGGTTGAGCTGGTCCAGCACATCCACAAATTGACCGTGGCGCAGGGCGCCGCTTTGACCATCGAGCTGCAACAGGCGGCTGGCGGTGCGCTCTGCCATCGGATAGCGGGCAATCAGCTCGTCTGGCAGATCAAAATGAAAATCGGATACTTGCATCTTTCACCTCGGGGGAATCGGCGGCTAGTCTAGTTATCCCCCTCTTCCAAGGCAACCCAAAAGACCAAAAACCCAAGGCCGGCAAGGGATAGCGCTCTTTTTGCGAGCCTGGGGGCCCCTTGGCGCACCGACACGGGCACTTGGGCGTCAATTTGTACCCCGCCGTACCAACAACCCCTGGGTTAATGATTCTTTAATGATCTGTATTGACCCTGATCAGGTTCCACCGCCAGGAGCTGAGCTAGGGTGAGAACAGAGACACGAGGAGGCCCACCATGATGACCCTGACTGAAATCATGACCGAACACCCCTTCACCCTGGGGCCACAGAACAGCGTCAAGCAGGCGATGGAGCTGATGCAGCAGGAACAGATCCGCCATATCCCCATCGTCGATGAGCACCTGCATCTGCTGGGACTGGTGACCCTCTCCGACATACTGGCGACCCGCGAGTCCAAACTGTTGCTCATCAATCCGGAGCGGGAAGCGGAGTTCACAGACAGCGTCCAGCTCGACGAGATCATGACCCGCCAGGTGGCGAGCGTGGATCCCCATGCCGGCATCAAGGAGGCAGCCCTCTACCTGCAGCGCCACAAATATGGCTGCCTGCCGGTGGTGCGGGGACGCAAGCTGGTGGGCATAGTCACGGAGTCGGATTTCATCACTGTCGCCATCAATCTGCTGGAACTGATGGAGGAGCAGGAGCCGCCCTCTGATTTCTGATCACAAAAAAATGTAATAAAATTACAATAAAAGCGTTTTCAGCTTAGTTAATCGCCTAAATAGCTGAAACACTTTCAGTTTGATTGAAAAATTACACCACAAACTTGCTTTGTGATCTTCATCACACTATGATGCCGTCCATGCAATGGTTGCCGAAGAGGAGATGAGGATTGTGCACCCGATGTCTTCTCTTCATATGTCTGCAAGTTTGCACACCCCGTAGTTAGTCTTTGCTGTAAAGCATTTTTATATCGCCATTCCTTGTTTGATGACCCGGCCCTGTCTGTGCGACGGCGCCGGGATTTTTTTGCCCGTCTCTCACGCCCTCCCCCTCTGCCCGACGCACCTTCAACACTCCTCTCATCACTTCCGGCATAAAACAAGTTCCCATCCGGGACTTGAAAATGTGACATGGCGGACAGAAATTGAACTTCGACAATGAGTTATCTCTGAAGGCCTGAGATATTCATGTTAGGTACAGTTGCGATGGGCTATCTAATAAATAGATTTAAGTGATTCAAAATTGTGGCTTTGACCGATTAGCGAAAAGCCCTATGATGCCTCCATCGAAAGTTAAGCGCCTCGCCTGGCCAAGCACTTCACGACCAGACGGGCATATGTACATCACCAAGGAGCAAATACATGTCTACCTATATCAACACTGAAATCAAGCCGTTCAACGCTACCGCCTACCACAATGGCAAATTCGTTCAGGTGTCTGACGCTGACCTGAAAGGCAAGTGGTCCGTGGTGTTCTTCTACCCGGCTGACTTCACCTTCGTTTGCCCGACCGAGCTGGGCGACCTGGCTGACAACTACGCTGCCTTCAAGAAGCTGGGCGTCGAGATCTACGCCGTTTCCACCGACACCCACTTCACTCACAAGGCCTGGCACGACACTTCTGACACCATCAAGAAGATCCAGTACCCGATGATCGGCGACCCGACCGGCACCATCACCCGCAACTTCGGCGTGATGATCGAAGAAGCTGGCCTGGCTGACCGCGGTACCTTCGTCATCGACCCGCAAGGTGTCATCCAGATCGTTGAAATCAACGCTGGTGGCATCGGCCGTGACGCTCTGGAGCTGCTGCGCAAGGTCAAGGCTGCCCAGTACGTTGCCGCTCACCCGGGTGAAGTGTGCCCGGCCAAATGGCAAGAAGGCGATGCCACCCTGGCCCCGTCCCTGGATCTGGTAGGCAAAATCTAAGCCTCCTGCTCTCCAAGACCGGCCCACTCAAGGGCCGGTCTGCTTTCTGGCCCAGTGCTTTCTGTATTCATTAATAGTGCCGACCGCCATAACAAGAAGGAATTCGACCATGTTAGATACCAACCTCAAACAACAACTCAACGGTTACTTGCAGTACATCGTCAATCCCATCGAGATCAGCGTGTCCGGCAATGACAGCGACAAATCCGCAGAGCTCCTGGCATTGGCCAACGAGATAGCCGAGATGTCCCCCAAGATTTCCATGACCGATGGCACTGCTACTCGCAAGCCTTCCATGAGCGTGGCGCCACAAGGCCAGGCACCGCGCGTGCATTTTGCCGGCATCCCCATGGGTCATGAATTCACCTCCCTGGTGCTCGCCCTGCTGCAAAGCGGCGGCCACCCCTCCAAGGCCGATCCGGCCGTGCTGGAGCAGGTCAGGAACCTCAAGGGCGAGTTCCACTTCGAGACCTATATCTCCCTCTCCTGCCACAACTGCCCGGACGTGGTACAGGCCCTGAACCTGATGGCCACCCTGAACCCCGGCATCACCCACACCATGATCGACGGTGCCCTGTTCCAGGACGAGGTGAACGAGCGCCAGATCATGGCGGTCCCGAACGTCTACCTGAACGGCCAGCCGTTCAGCCAGGGTCGCACCTCCCTGGAAGAGATCGTCGCCAAGCTCGATACCGGCGCGGCAGAGCGCAAGGCGCAAGAGCTGAGCGAAAAGGCCCCCTACGACGTGCTGGTGGTGGGCGGTGGCCCGGCTGGCGCCGCAGCGGCCATCTATGCAGCTCGTAAAGGCATTCGCACCGCCATCGTCGCCGAGCGCTTCGGTGGTCAGGTGATGGATACCGTCGGCATCGAGAACTTCATCTCAGTGCCCTACACCGAAGGCCCCAAGCTGGCCGCCAGCCTGGAGCAGCACGTCAAGCAGTACGGCGTGGAAGTGATCACCGAGCAGCGTGCCGCCGCCATCAGCAAGGATGGCTACGTGAACGTGGATCTCGCCTCTGGCGCCACCTTGAAGAGCCGCGCCGTGATCCTGGCGACCGGTGCCCGCTGGCGCGACCTGAACGTGCCGGGCGAGCTCGAGTACCGCACCAAGGGCGTGGCTTACTGCCCGCACTGTGACGGCCCCTTCTTCAAGGGCAAGCGGGTGGCGGTGATAGGTGGTGGTAACTCCGGCATAGAAGCGGCCATCGATCTCGCTGGCATCGTCGAGCACGTCACCGTGGTGGAGTTTGCCGATACCCTGCGCGCCGACGAGGTGTTGCAGAAGAAGGCCCGCTCCATGGGCAACATCGACATCATCATGAGCGCCCGCACCACCGAAGTGATCGGTGACGGCAGCAAGGTGGTGGGCATGGACTACGAGGATCGCACCACGGGCGAGATCAAGCACCTGGCGGTGGCCGGCATCTTCGTGCAGATAGGTCTGGTACCGAACACCGAGTTCCTCAAGGGGAGCGAGGTCGCCCTGACCCGCTTCGGCGAGATCGAGATCGACACCAAGGGGGCAACTTCCCTGCCCGGCGTTTACGCCGCAGGGGATGCCACCACTGTGCCGTTCAAGCAGATCATCATCTCCATGGGCGCTGGCGCCACCGCCGCCCTGGGGGCCTTCGATTACCTCATCCGCAATGCGGCGCCGGAAGCCGCTGCCGCCAAGGCCGATGCCGTGACCGCCTGACAGGCTCATCGCCCGACAAAAAGCCGACTCCCTGGAGTCGGCTTTTTTATGCACGTCTTCGGGCAGACCTGCCCTCAGCGAACCTGCGACTCCTCAATCCCCTCCACATCCTCAACCTCGGGCGCGGCATAACTCGCGGGCACCGCCTCCCCTTCCAGATCCGTTCTCGGCTCCAGCTCGGCCGTCATGGGGGTATTGGGCGGCACCGGCATGAACACCTGGTGCTCGGCCAGGGGAATGGGCGCCCGCTGCCGCCTGCGCCAGTCCAGATAGCCCGCCAGCAGGACACCGCACAAGGCGAAGTAGATAAACAGCCCCTCTGGCCCGAACTGCACCATGACGAAGGGCGCCAGCAGCGGCCCTATCATGGCCCCCAGACTGTAGGCGAGCAGCAGCCCCTGATTGGCCCCCAGCACCTGATCCGGGCGCAACTCGTCGCAGGCGTGGCTGAGACTCAGGGGGTAGATGGAGAACGCCATGCCCCCCAGCAGGAACACCAGGGCACCCGCGATCGGCTCGCGCCACGCCTCGGGCAGCAGCACCATCAGCAGGGCGAGCAGAGTCAGCGCCCCGCACAGCAGCAGGATCACCAGCCGCCTGTCATAACGATCTGACATCCGGCCGATGGGGTATTGCAGGCACATGCCCCCCAGGATCACCAGCGCCATCATGTCCGCCACCCGAGAGAGCGAGGCGCCGCTGTCGGTAAAGTAGAGCGGCAGCAGGCCGTAGATGGCCCCGAGGATGAGGCCCGAGGTGAAGCTGCTGCCCATGCCCGCCGGGGTGAGCCGGACAAGCTCCAGCACTCCCACCGGCTGGGGTGCCACCATGGCCGGAGTGGGCACCCGGGAGAGCGCGAGCGGCACCACCGACAGGGTGGCGGCCATGGCGCACAGGGCAAAGGGGGTCAACACCATGGGATCCACCCACTTGAGCAGCAACTGGCCCATGGCCAGGGATCCATAGAGCAGGATCATGTAGAGGGACATCAGCCGCCCCCGGTTCGCCGGGGTGCTTGAGACCAGCATCCAGGACTCCAGCACCACGAACAGGCCGCCGGTGGCAAAGCCTCCCAGCAGCCGCAGCGCCGCCCAAGCGATAGGGTCCACCACCATGCCGTGCAGCAGGAACAGGAAGCAGAGCAGGGAGGCGTAGGCCGCATAGGCCCGGATATGGCCCACCCGGATGATGAGGCGAGCATTGACGAAGGCCCCCAGCACCAGGCCGCCAAAATAGGCGGCCGACACCAGGCCGATGGCCTGCACCGACACCTGCTCGGCAAAAAGGCGCACCGTCAGCAGGGTGTTGAACATGCCGTGGCCCAGAATGAAGATCACCAGGCTGGTCAGGGGTGACAGCAATCTCGTGAGTGTCATGGCGCCTCCTAGTGACGAAAGGGTCATGGTAGCCTTTGTTTCTTGCCCGGTTCAACCCAATGGCCCAGGCCCTCCCGGGCTATTCTTAACGGGATCCCATCAAGGAGGTCATAGAGATGAGACTCATGCTGTTGTTGGCAACCCTGCTCTTCGCCGGGAGCGCCATCGCCTTCCACTGCCCCATGGACATGAAGAAGATTGATGATGCCCTGGCAACGAACCCCGCCCTCAGCGCCGAGCAACTGGCCGAGGTAAAACAGTTGAGAGCAGAAGGAGAGACCCTGCACAAGGCAGGCAAACATCAGGAATCCGTCGATACCCTGGCCAAAGCCATGGCCATCCTGGGCATCGACATGGAATAAGGTCATGGTACCCCCTCGCGACGGTCTGCTTCACAGCCCACCCATGCGAGGTCCCAGGGTCATCACCAAGGCCCTCGTCGAGAACGACGAGGGCCTTGTCATACCGGGTATCGGCCTCGGTCAGGCCGACACCCGACCACTGTAAACCAGGGTGCAATAGTTGAAGGAGATCCTGTCGTTGACCGCATGACGGCCAAATTCACGGCGGATCAGCGCCGTCATCTGCTCATGGGCCGGGGTGCCGACGGCGGGCGCATAGGAGGAGGAGTTGAGCCGCCCCAGCACGCCGTCCAGATCGAACAGCTGGCGGTTCTCGAAGCGATCGAGCCGATACTCCCCTTCGAAGAAGGCACGAAAATCGTGCTCGCCGAGGTTGCGATGATTGACCTCCTCGTAATCCCCCGAATAGGCGTGCAGCCCCTCCTCGTAAGCCTTGAGAAAATCGGTGTTCGTCAGCCGATCGTTCCAGATCAGGGCGACCCGGCCACCGGGTCTGAGCAGGCGCTGGCACTCCTGCCGAAAGGCCGCGCGATCGAACCAGTGAAACGCCTGGGCAACCGTGATCAGATCCACCGAGCCCGTCGGCAGGCCGGTGGCCTCCGCACTGCCGTGGGACCAACCTATGTTGCCCATATCCGCCAGCAGCCGTCTGGCGGCGCCACGCATCTCATCGTTGGGCTCTACCGCCCAGACCCGCGCCACCCGGGGGGCGAGCAGGGTAGTCAGAATGCCGGTGCCCGCCCCTATGTCGGCCACCTGGGCCTCGGGCACCATGGCAAGCTCGTCAGCCAGAAAGTCCAGCATGGCCGCCGGATAACCGGGGCGGAACTTCACATAAGCCTCGACCCGGGTCGAGAATCGCTGGGTACTGTCCATCGCGCACACCTCTCTTGTCAGTGACGGGCACCATCTGCCCGCATCCCGTTTCCCTTCCTGCCGCTTTGCACGCCAGACCGGGCGGGCCGGATCCCTATGCCACTACACTTGACGACATCATGCAACTCCCCGGCTGGCAACAGAGGGCGCCAGGTAGCAACCAATGGGGCAAGAGAAAGGGAGGGGCACAGGATGACAGCAACCGGCAGGAGCCACGAGATGATGACAACCGCAAAGAACAGGATCTGCCTCTGGTATGACGGGGATGCCGAGGAGGCGGCACGGTTTTACGCAAGCCTCTTCCCCGACTCTGCCGTCGATGCCGTGCACCGCGCCCCGGCCGACTACCCCGCCGGCAAGCGGGGGGACGTACTGACTGTCGAGTTCAGGGTGATGGGGATCCCCTGCCTCGGCCTCAACGGCGGCCCCGGGGTCAGCCACAACTGGGCCTTCTCGTTTCAAGTCGCAACGACGACCCAGGCCGAGACGGATCTCTACTGGCACGCCATCATCGAGAACGGCGGCCAGGCGAGCGAGTGCGGCTGGTGCCAGGACAGGTGGGGCATCTCCTGGCAGATCACCCCCCTGGCCCTCACCGAGGCGATCAGCGATCCCGACCCCGAGGCTGCCAAGCGCGCCTTCGAAGCCATGATGCAGATGGGCAAGATTGATATCGCCGCCATCGAGGCGGCACGCCGCGGCTGATCACGAGATCGAGGGCGCCAGAAACGACAAGGCCACCCGCAGGGGTGGCCTTGTACTTATGGGCTGTCAGCCCTTTCGGGCGCCACGATTACTTGGCGTAATCCGCGGTCGGGATGCAGGAGCAGAACACCGCCGTAAACGTCGTCGATGCGGTTGACCGACGGCCACAGCTTGGCGGCGCGCACGGCGTCGGACGGGAAGACGACTTTGGCGCGGTTGTAGCCACGGTTCCACTAGCCGTCTGTCAGGTCAACTTGGCTCTCAGCACTCAGTTACCGCGATAGGTTGAGAAGCCGTAAGGGCTGAGCAGCAACGGAATATGGTAATGTGGCACGCTACCATCGGCTTCAAAAATCACCGGCACCTCTGGAAAGAAGGTGGCCGTTGTGTGCTGCTTAAACCAGTCACCGGTCTTAAAAGTCACGCGATAAGTGCCTTTCTCCAGCTCTTTACCTGCTGGATACAGTTCAGTAATACGCCCCTGCTCATTGGTAGATCCGCTGTTTAGCGTGTTCCAAGTCTCACCGTTCTTCTTTTCCAAGGTGACGCTAACCCCTGGTGACGGCAAGCCATCTTGCAGGTTAAGCACGTGGACACTCAGCGGATTGGCTGCAGCCAGAGCAACTGTCGATATGCTGCACAAAGCAGCACCGGCGATCAGGGTTTTCAGAATGTTCATCATATTCTCCAAGTTATTTGAGGGTAGGTAACACGTGTGAGATTGCTTGCTGCGCACAACCTTCATCGAACTGAGCGCCACCAGCGCCAGCAACACCGATAGCGCCAATGACCTGATCGCCCACTTTTAGCGGAACACCGCCGCCTAGCAGCAATAACTCTGCAACTGTGTTGAGGTTTGCCGCGTCAGGATTACTGCGTGACCGTTCAGCTAACAGGCCGGTGGCCGTTTTCGTTGATAAAGCAGTGAACGCTTTACGCTGGGCTGCCAACGTATTGTGCGGTCCGACGTTGTCATCCCGCTGCAGTGCCACCAGATGACCGCCACGATCGACCACTGCTGCAACGCCGGTGCGCCCCTCTGCGTGGCAGGCAGCCAACGTCGCTTGCACCAACTGATTGGCCATCGACAAGGTCACATCTGAGCGTTGGGCAACTAGCGGGGTTTCCGCCCACACCACGCTGGAGCTCAGTGCCAACACCATGGCTGATAAGGCGTAATTTTTTCGGATAAGCATCAATCCTCCCATTGGACGCTCCCTTGAGCGGTTCTTCGCCATAGTGCATAAACGTGGCGCTCAGACTGATTGCCTTGAGATGACAAATTTGTAATGGGACGTTCGACGATATAGCTCTAAAGTAGAGGGCTGTGATGGGAGGGGATGATGCGGATATTGATTGTGGAAGATGAGGTGAAAACAGCAGATTACCTGTGCAAAGGGCTGAGCGAATCGGGCTTCTTGGTTGAGGTGGCATTGAATGGCCTCGATGGCCAACATCTGGTACAGGAAAGTGAATTTGACCTGATCATCCTTGACGTCATGCTGCCCAAGCTGGACGGTTGGCAGCTATTACAGATCATTCGGCGCAAATGGCAGACGCCGGTACTGTTTTTAACCGCTCGTGATGCTATCGAAGATAGGGTCAAGGGGTTGGAGCTCGGGGCCGATGATTATCTGGTAAAACCCTTTTCTTACGCCGAGTTGCTTGCCCGAATACGGACACTGCTACGGCGCGGCCCACCGCGTGAAGCCGAACGTTATCAGATCGCCGATTTGCATCTGGACCTGCTCACACGCAAGGTCACTCGTAATGGCGAACGCTTAACCCTGACCAACAAGGAGTTTGCGTTACTGCATCTCTTGCTCAGTCGTGAAGGTGAAGTGTTGTCACGAACCTTGATCGCCTCACATGTCTGACAGATGAATTTTGATAGCGACACCAATGTGGTTGATGTGGCAATTCGTCGCTTGCGGGCCAAGGTCGATGATCCTTACTCAAGCAAGTTGATTCACACCATCCGTGGCATTGGCTACAGGCTGGATGTTCAACCATGAGCTGGTGGCCACGCACATTGAGCCTTCGCCTGGCGATGATGTTCGCCTTGGTTAGCGTGCTGTTGCTCGGGGCGGTGGGATTTTATTTATATCAATCACTGCAACGTGAGCTTGTCTGGCGCGATGATCAAGCATTGCTAGGCCGCCTGGAGCGGATGCAGGCACTGATCCATGACAGTGCCAGTATCGATACCCTACGCACTCGCCCCCAGCTTTACGACAGCATGTTGGGCAATCGGGACAGCCTGCTCTGGATTGTCGATGACCATGACCAATTACAGATCGATATTAATCCGCTTGCCCTGCCACGTCCCATCTTGCCTGCAGCACCAGAACCGAGGCTGTCAGATAGTTCGCAGACCCCATTATTGCGTCTGGCCTGGTTGGATGTGGTCACGGCGCAACACCGCCTGACCTTGATTACGGGCAAATACCTCGGTGAACGCGAACAGATGCTCAACGCCTATCGGCTAAAAGTGCTAGCAGCGTTGGCCATCGGCGCCTTGCTAGCCTTTTTACTCGGCTGGTTGGTCAGCCTGCGCGGCTTGAAACCAGTTCGTCAACTGGCGATGCATGCTGCCGCCATTGATGTACAGCACCTGCATCTGCGCTTGTCTGAGTTTGAAGAGTTGAACGAACTGAGTGCACTCAGTCGTGCGCTGAATCAAATGCTTACACGCTTGGAACAGGGCTTCACTCAGCTATCACGTTTTTCCGAAGATCTGGCCCACGAGATGCGCACCCCGCTCAGTAATTTGACAGGGCAAACCCAGCAAGCACTGAGCCGTGACCGCTCAATAGCGGAGTATCAGAATCTGCTGGTATCGAACCAAGAAGAGTACGAACGCTTGGCCCGGATGGTCGACAGCATGTTGTTCTTGGCTCGTACCGAGCAGCCCAACAAAACGCTGCGACATGAGACGATGGCACTCCACAGCCTGGTGGAGCAACTGTGTGAATATTTCGAGGGAATGGGACAAGAGCGAGGGATTACGCTAGTAGTAATGCCTTTTGGCCACGGCGATCATGTACCTCGATATACAGATAGGTCACCTGTGTTCTGTTAATAACAAACTCGTTGCCATGGTGATCCGTATAACCACCATGTTCTATCGTCTGTGGGATCTGCCTGCAAATCTGCTTTACCATCGTGGACTTTCCACGTCCACTCAGCCCCAGCAGTAACAGGCTGTATTGAACTGACAACTCCAGTTCCAATACATGCGCAGCCTTCCACGGTTCAGCCTTATCACGATCAATCGCAGCTAATATCCGACGAACATCAGCCCCAACCGGATTGCGTCGAATATATCCGGCCTCGATCATCCGCCGCATCTGGTCGTATAAACGGTATGCCTCATCTGGAGATGTATAAACCGTCGCCAGTTGGTCAATGGCTGTACGGATAAAATATGAATGTAGCGATTCATCTACCCCGCCCAGATCTAAATCATAGTGAAAAGGGATCTCACAGTTCGCATAAAACTGTGTCGAAGAGAGTGGCAGACCTAACCCCTCAATATAGGGATTACCACGATAATTCACATTGGGGTGTACAAAGTATTTCGGTTCCGCCATGGTTATTTTTCCTGAACTGTGAATATTGTTGGATCAGTGAGATCTTGCGCTGGTACCGACTTCGCTTGAACATGAGGTATATTTGACTGAGCAATAGGAGCCAAATCAGTAACAATGGCCATCACTTCTTGGTGGCGCTGTAACTGGCCCTCTAGACGTTTGTGGGTCTTCATGCCTGGTTGTATACTTTTGGCAATGGATTTTTTTAGTCCACGATTTTCCTGACGAATCAAGTCATCACATTCACGCAGGTCCATTTCTAATTCTGCCCGCGCGTTAAATCGCTTTTCATCCAGTTCTGCCAATTGATTTTTAACGAGTTCCAAGCGGTGTATGACATTCGCCCAAATCTGATTGCGGTATGCCTCACTGCGATCCGTCAGTTCTAATTGATAAACCTCATCACTGTCATCAGCTTTGCACCACACCTGATTGGTACAAGTATCTATATATCTAACCTGTATTTTATAGCGGCCAAAATTTTTAGCCTGATCCAGCCACTGCATCTGCACAATGTGATTACTGCTGTAGTAAAGGCCCCTGAAAAATATCCCCTCAGCCCGCACCGTCGCCTCGGCCTCGGGCAACAGAGCAAAACGGAGACGATCTACCGCAACAGGAGCCACCATTACCGAATTTTCCAGCCCCCAATTCCAGACATCACGTGGAGTAAATCCCACCCCGTCACGTGACATCTCGAAATTATGTGAGCTCACCCGTTGGCGATTATTGTTTGAGTAAATAATGATAATAATCAGTCGCTTCATGAATTGCTCATAGGTTAGCAAAGGGCG
Source organism: Aeromonas media (assembly GCF_020423125.1). Lineage (NCBI taxonomy): Bacteria > Pseudomonadati > Pseudomonadota > Gammaproteobacteria > Aeromonadales > Aeromonadaceae > Aeromonas > Aeromonas media. The sequence continues at coordinate 1,794,828 of NZ_CP075564.1, read as the reverse complement.
ACGAGATGCATGTTGATCCTCCATATGTGGGTATTTAACAACCTTACCTGCCTCAAATGGAATTGCTAGAGTCTGAATGATATCGAAGTTTTTTTCGATTGTTCCCTTCATGTCACCACGGTGATACGCATTAAAATTTCCAACAGTGACACCAATGAGCCCACGTAACAGACTGGAAATATTTTTATCTGTATTCTCAGAACCCCGGTCAAATGTCAACTCGCGGCATGGCAGTTGACAGGGCCAGTCCGCTTCTGTGATATTCACGCCATACCGCTGACAGAAGGCAACTTTACTGTTCATCGCATTAAATAATGCCTGACTGGCTCCATGCCAGCATGGCGATTCGAAACCAACATGCAAGCCGACAATCATGCCACTAAGAGTATCGATGACAAAATATATTACTGGCCGACCGGTACTCAACAATTCGTCCTTACTGTAAGGATATCGAATATAAACATCAGCAACAGTACTATCGATTTCATAACGTGATGTGGGTCCACGTAGGCCTGCACGAGCGAGTCCTGGTTTGCCTGCATGGTCACGGGCATAATTGATGGCGCCAACTCGCTTTTTTAAGAAGGTTAGGTTACTCACAAATTTTTTCAGATGCATTTTGAAACTTCTGGGTGAAATAAGCTGCATTCTGGGGAATATAATGCGTGTTGGTTCTGCAATGTCGCAATCCTCGGCACCCGTTGGACGTATCTCAACTGATGCGTATTTCATACAATAATCCAGATGCAACTCAGAAAATTTAACACCCACACCCGACCGAATGGTTTTAGAAAATTGCTCAATTTGTTTAATATCTTGTTGAGTTACGCCACGGTATGGAGTGCCATAGCGAGTTTCAGGTCCAGACTTTGATTTAATACAAACTGTCCCCTCCCGTATCACTGGCTCTATGGGCAACTGATTGTTTTTACCACATTTGAAATAATGGGGTAATAGTGAATTTTTAATACCACCAAAATAGAAATAACGATTTAATCGACTGGCAATATATTTTTTGCTCAGGCCAGAAGATTCAATGAGTTTCTGCAAAATCCCGCGCTTGTCACCAAAAAGATAGCGGTGCAGCAATTCTGGTTCCTTCAACAGGGGTCTGATGGCCTCAAGAGCTTTATCGCGAGCCTTAATCCAGCCTGGATCCAGCTGTGTATCTGGCGTCAAGAGAATTTTCGGAAAATCATGATCGACAATTTTTTGATACCCACTACGAATAGCAGCTTCTATTTCAGTAATCGATACAACAAAGGGGCGCAAGGGAACCTTAGCCAACAAATCGCTTACGGCCAAAAGGCCGGTATCCCAGCATATGGCAACAATCAATAATTCTGATTTTTCGTCAGTATTTGAAACCAGTTTTTGGTTAATCCGCATAATCCACCTCAACATATGGCACTGGCTTGTATAATTCTAGTCGTTGTGTCAGGTCGACTTTCAGTCGATTGATATAAACAGCATGTTGAAAAACTGATAACACCTGTATATCAGATAGGTTCAATTCCTGAGCCACATGCTGGATCAGCATTAGCAATGTACTGGATGGTAAAATATTAAGATGGTGTTTGATTCGGCCATACACGATGCTGTAAACATCCGAAGAGCTCTGAATAAACTCAGGCTTATCGAAACATTCACGCATAAATATTACATTGTAAATATAGTCTTCGTTGAAATTATTTTCTGTTATCAGCACATGATCGACATTTAGAGTACGCCAATATTCAAGGGCAATTTTCTCTTTTGCTCGTGTTCGATTAACGACTCGGGGATTGGTGATCGCAGGATCCAGTGCATCGGAGTATTTATAGCTGTACGCTGTCAATCGCGCGTTGTCACTATCGGATTGCCTCAACACTAAAAAATCCTGAGTCATGGTTTTGGCTGGAATACGACCACCATGATTGCCCCTCTCTTTGTAATTACCTGGATGGACAATGTTCAGAGAGGCAGAAATTTCTAGAGTTTTATGCAGGGGAAGCGGGTACTGTTCCAGAATATCGATAACCGTTGGGTCATGTTCGAAGTGAAAAAATGGGAGTCGCTCACCACGGCTGAGCAGATGGTGCTCACGTTTGGTCTTGTGACTATACACAATCTGACCCTGCCCATAGGTATGGGACTGTCGCACTGTGACCCAGGGCCGATACCCCCGAGCTTGGATGTCTCGGTTGTATCGCTCTATTTTGGCGATTTCTGCATCTGTGATAATTGGCTGCTTAACCATCTTTTGCTTCATGACCGCTCCTATCTGACTTGCATACAACCTAGTCAGCAGGCAGGGGATCGTCAACAACACGAATGAACGTAAGGTGTTGTTTTTGCTTATTTATTTTTTTAAATATTAACTAGTAATGCTGCTGTGGTGAAAACTCCACACGTATTGAATTATTGTATTTTTCATTTAAAAACAAAAACTTACTTATATGCGCATAAATACACACAACAGTGCATATTTATTTTTATAAATAATAAGTACAAGTTTTTTATTCCAATTTAGATATAAGAGGGCAGCTGATATAGAGCATGATTCTGAGGCTATCGATTGTTCTGCACAGAAAAAATGGCCTTTTCGGCCATGAGAGGGATCCTTTGAGGATCAGTAGGCGACATCAGTACTAAAGAAACAGCCCAGCAAGGGTACCCTGCCGGGCTGTGGGAGTGACTGACGATCAGATAACTTACGCCAACAATCGAGCCGCCATCCCATCCAATCGCTCTTTGGTCTTTTCCCAACCCGGCATCACCTGGCTCATCAGCCGGTAAAAGTGCTCGCTGTGGTTGTGCTCGGCGATGTGGCAGAGCTCGTGCAGGATGACGTAATCAATGCTCTCGCTGGACGCTTTGACGAGGTGCGGGTTAAGCGTGATCCGGCCATGGGGGGAACAACTCCCCCACTGGGTCTGCATAGTCAGGATACGCAGCGGCGGACGACCGGTAATCCAGATGGCTTGATCCAGCATGGCGTTGAGGCGTCTGGCAAACACCTCTTTGGCACGGGCCTTGTACCAGTCTGCCAGCAGCTCACGGACTTTCTCGGCGCTACGTTGTCGAACCGACACCTCCAGTTTGCCGCGCAGCAGCTTTACCCCCTGCATTGCATCAGGTGCCTCTATCACCTTGAGCAAGTACTGTTTGCCAAGGTAATAGTGGCTTTCACCGCTGATGTACTGGCGTGGGGTGACATGCTCCAACTGCTCACGAAAATCGCGTAACTGCTCGTAGATCCAGCGTCCGCGCTGCTTAACCGCCGAGAGCACAGCATCGTTGTCTGCCTCAAGCGGCGCAGAGACGACGACACGGCAATCGGGATGTACCTTGATCAACACCTTGCCGCAGGCCTGTGGCCGCTCTACCCGCTCGAAGGCGATCAACTCATCGCCGTAGCGAAAGTGAAAAGATGGAGCTGGAGCCTGGGCCTGAGCATCACCTTTAGCCCGAATAGGCACATTCATTCCGATCAGACTCCACTCAAGCCGACGCGGGTGATCTGCACCACCATCTCGACGATCTTCTTGGCCTGCTCCATGCCGCTGCCGATGGCCTTGCACTCCTGGAACATGCGCGGAAGCAACTGCTTGCGGATGCCTGCTTCGATGTTCTGCGGGTTGATGGAGTGCTCAGCCACCGAGGCATCCACGATAGTGTCTATCTCGAAGGCCAGCGCTATCCATTTGTCCTGTACTTGGCTGTCGGTGATGGCAAACACCTCCGGCAGCACCTTCTTGAACACCCCAAAGTAGGCTTGCGCATGGCGATGACCGGCAAAGGCATCGGGCATGTCACTCAGACGACGATCCTGCACCTGCTCTTCGAACTCACGAAACAGCATGTACTGCTTGAGCGGGTGATCGAAGAGCTTCTCCGCCTCCTCGATGGCCTGGCGCAGCAGCTTGGAGAAGGCTTCCTGGGCGTAAGGGTCGTCGCGTAGCTCCTGCTCAATCATACGGGTGACCCGAGTCTTGATGATATCGGTCTCGTTGCGGGTCTTGTTCTCGTTCCACTCTTCTGGCTGCTGCTGGCCCATCTTGCCGACTTCATAGACGCCACCCGGCTCTTTGACCTCTACACCGACCACATGCTTATCCAGCAGCTTCTTCACCTGCTCGGCATATTCGTCGTAGTCCACCTTCTCACCTGCATCCAGCTGCACCAGTTGGCGCAGGCTGGAGAGCTGTTTCACCGTCTCCTTGTAGTGACGGCGATCCGCCTCGCTAAAGGCGCTGTCCTCGAAGAAAGAGGCCGACTGCAACGCCACTTTCAGGCAACTGGCAAACGCCGTGATCGCCTCGTAGAAGTCTTCTCGCACCTTGAGGTTCACATCCACCAGTTCGCCGTCCAGATCCTCCATCTTGGGCACCAGCACTTGGCGCAGTTGCTCGATATCCTGCTTGTTCTTCACCCCGGCGAAGATACCCCACAGGGTCTGGTAGAGCTGCGGCAAGCGCTTGTACTCGGTGCCCATCTGGTTGTAGAGACCTTTGAGGTCGTCAACGTCATAGCCGCCCTGGGTGCGAGAAGCGAGATCCTGGTACTTGCCGATGGTGATATCCAGCTCGGATAAGATGCCCCGATAGTCGATAAGCAGACCAAATTTCTTCTTCGGGTGCAGCCGGTTGACCCGCGCAATCGCCTGGATCAGGTTGTGCTCTTTCAACGGCTTGTCGATATAAAGCACGGTGTTCTTTGGCTCATCGAAGCCGGTCAGCAACTTGTCTACCACGATCAGCAGCTTGAGGTCGTCATCCTGGTCGAAACGGCTCACGACCTGTTTGCTGTACTCCTGCTCATCCTGAGTGCCGACATTATCCTTCCACCACTGGGTGACCAGCGGCGTGGTCGATTCATCCACCTCGGTGTTGCCTTCACGGCTGTCGGGTGGGCTCATCACCACCGCCGATTCGAATTTTCCCACCTCGTCGAGGTACTTTTTATAAAGCACCGCCGAGGCCTTGCTGTCACAGGCCAGCTGGCCCTTGAGCCCCTCGTCGATGTTGGTGGCGAAGTGGTTGGCAATATCGAACGCGATGAGCTTAATCCGGTCTTCCGCGCTGTAAATCTCGCCCTTGCGGGCAAATTTGCGTTTCAGATCGGCCTGCTGCTGCTCGCTTAACCCCTGGGTGATGCGCTCAAACCAGCTGTCGATGGCCCGCTCGTTCACCTCCAGATCGGGGATGCGCTCCTCATAGAGCAGCGGCGTCACCGTCTTGTCCTCGACCGCCCGCTGCATGGTGTAGGCATGGACGATGGGGCCGAACTTGTTGGTGGTCTTGTCATCCTTGAGCAAGGGCGTGCCGGTAAAGGCGACGAAGGCGGCGTTGGGCAGCGCCTGTTTCATGCGGATATGATTCTCGCCCCCCTGGCTGCGGTGACCCTCATCGATCAGCACGATGAGATCCGGGCTCTTGTTGATGCACTCCGGCAGCTTGGTGGCGGTATTGAACTTCTGAATAAGCGAGAAGATGATGCGCTCGCTGCCCTTGCCGATCTGCTGCGCAAGCCGCTTGCCCGAGGTGGCCATGGCCGCCTCTTTGTCTTTCTTGCCAGCGAGCTCACCGCTGGAGGCAAAGGTCTTGCTGAGCTGGCTCTCCAGATCCACCCGGTCGGTCACCACCAGAATGCGGCACTGTTTCAAACTTTCGTGCAGGATCAGCGCCTTGCTGAGGAACACCATAGTGAACGACTTGCCCGAGCCGGTGGTGTGCCAGATCACCCCGCCCTCACGCCCGCCACCCGCATTTTTAAGGTTGATACGCTCGATCAACCGCTTGATGCCAAACACCTGCTGGTAGCGGGCCACGATCTTGCCCGCCTTCTTGTCAAACAGGGTGAACAGGCGGGTCATCTCCAACAGCCGGTCAGGTGAAAGCAGGCTTACCAACAGCCGATCCTGCTCGCTGACGGCCAGCTCCCTGGCGACCAAGGACTGATACCAGTCCAGATCGGCGGCGGGCCTATGGCTAAACAGGGCTGAAATCTGCTCGGGCAAGAGAGGCTTATTTTTGATAGCCGTCATAGCACCATCGCCGATGTCCTCCTCGCGCCAAGCGGCCCAGAACTTCTCCGGCGTGCCGCAGGTGCCGTATCGCCCCTCGATACCGTTGATGGAGAGCAGCAACTGGCTATAGGCAAACAGCAGCGGGATCTCGTCAGGCCGCTGGTTGCGCAGGCTCTGGGAGATCCCCTCCTTGATGGTTGGGCCTTTTTTGGTATGGCCATCCGGGCGCTTGGCCTCAATCACCACCAAGGGCAAGCCATTGACGAAGCAGACGATATCCGGGCGGCGCGATTCAATCCCGCCAGAACGAGTAACTCTGAATTCTTCGGTAAAGGTGAAGCGGTTGTTGTGTGGGTTATGCCAGTCGATCAGCGGGATGGTGGGGCTGACCTTCTTGCCATCGACAAACTCGGTGACCGACATGCCGTAGAGCAGGTGGTTATAGAGCCGCTCGTTGGCCGCTTGCAAACCTTCATTCAGGGCCGGACTGCACAGCTCGCTCACCAGATTGTCCACCGACTTGGGCGACAGCGGATGGGTTTTGCCCGCAAACACAAAGGTGCGCTCGGCCAACACCGAACGCAGGATCTGGCGCAGCACCACCTGATCGGGCTTGTTATCCCGCGCAGCCAGCGCCTCTTCGGGGGAGAGGAAAGTCCAGCCCAACTGGGTCAGCAGCGTCAGGGCCGGGATCTTGGCGCTGTACTCTTCTTGAAATTTCGGCAGGGCTTTCATACCGGGAGTACCTCGAACTTGTTGTCAATTTTCTGCTGAAAGCCGATCAGCTCATGAATAGTGCTCGTCGTCGGGTTGTATACCCACTCATGATCAAAGAGACTCTTTAGCCTCTGAACCATATAGGCAGAGCCGACCACCAGGGAGTAAAAGCGATTACCTTCACCACGCTGTTTCTCGATATTTGCCAAGGTAGCCGGTGGCAGATCAGCCATGATGAAGTCAGAAATGATCAGCAGGTCAGCCTTTTGATAGGTCTCTGCTGCCATGGTTTTCAATGCATGACCAAGGGCTGGCGCAGCATCAGTACCACCATGAAATGACATTTTCAGAAAGCCGATTATCGCAGCAAGGCCCCATTTTCCGGTCAACTCCAGCGTCTCGATACTCGTCGAAAAGTTAATCAGATAACAGGGGCGTTGCTCCTCTCTCGCTTTGGTCGCCAGAAACAGTGTCATCGCTTTGGCGATTGTCTCAGGCGCCCCGTTCATTGAGCCACTGGTATCAACGCAGAGGATCATGGGGCCGCGCTTATCCTCCTCGTTGACCTGTCTGTCCTCTTCTCTTGCAACATGCAGGTGTTGAGTCTGAATGCCTGCCATATCGAAGCTCATCAGTCGTGACTCGACGAATTTCAGATCAAACAGCAGCGCTGTCTCTGCATCTGCCAGCAGGGCTTTCTCGCTGGGCAATACATACTCCAGATCTCGCCCCAACCGAATACCCACAATCTCCTCTCGGGAATTGATATCAGGCAGATAGACATCCAGGGCGTGGTTGATTTTCACTCGCTCGATCTTCTCGGACAATTCAATCTGCCGGATCTTGCCGAGCAAGTCGCATAGCGCGTGCAACCCCTTGTCGTTTGCCAGATAGCTGGCCCAATGCTGGAACTGGACCAGATCCTGAGTAGCGAGGTGGCCACTGGAGAGATCAACTAATAGCCCCGGATCCAGCCCCAACCCTTCAAGTAACGGTTGCAACTGCTGCAACAGCTTGAGCATGGTCTCCAATCGTTCCATTAACTGGCGGCGCAATTGCTCGATCTTGGTCAGCTCCCAGCCAGTGCGGGCTTTATCCAGCACTTTTAGCCATTCAGCACCCAGCAGTTGGCAACTGATAGCCTTATCCTCTTTCGGCACATCCGCGTTCTGATCGAAAGTCTCTACAACCTGCTTTTGCCAAAACGGCGGATCGGCTGGATGCTGGCTGGCTTTACAGAGCGCGAGAAAATCTTTCACAGCCCCTTGAAAAGAGGCCTTGGATATCTCGCCAACCGCATTTTCTCTTAGCCAATGGTTCAACTTGTGGGCATGCTCAGCGAATGGACATTCGTTGGCCAACATTGCCTGGGCATCGCTCTTCCACCCCTCGACATACTGCGTGACCTGACTGGCCAGCGAGTCAGAGTGCTCCAGCAGCCCGGCATAGCTGTCGTGGAGCTCTCTTTGGATGAAAAGCGCAGCACTCTCCACTTGGCTTATTTGCATAAGGCTTCCAGCCGTTCGCAATCTTTGATACGCAGTTTGAGCCGATCTATCTGCTCGACAACGCCATCGATAGCCAGCGCCCGCTGCTTGGCGGGTACGAAAATGGATGCCAGTTTTTTCTCATAGCCTTGGCGCTGGGTTTCTATCTTGTCCAGAGTGGCTATAAGCTGCTCTCTGGTTTTTGCCACTGACGCAGCCAATGAGGTGATAAGCCGTTTGTTGACATGAGGTTTTTTATCGCCTTTATGGAAAAGAACTTCTGGTTTGAAATTATAATTATTGTAGCGATTTGATATTCGGCAGCTACCTTGCCCATCAAATTTGCAGTAGACACCACTAATTTCGTTACCATGTTGGTCTACCGGATGAAACTCATTATCTTTCTTAAGGTTCCCCGATGAAATAAATATGGAAGACTTAACCCTAGTGTTGTTAAATGGATTTTCTACTTCGAAAAAACCCTCCCCATTTATTGTCTCCGTATCGTAAACATCAGTGAAGTGGAAAAGTTCGTTATTTATTTCTTTATCCAAAGCTTCTTTTTCTGCATCAATTTGCGCAAGATTTACGCCACTGTCAAAACCGGTATCCTTGACTGCCTGCTCGACGATTTCGTTGACGGCAATGCGGTTATCTTCACGGGTCCACAAACAGTGCCGCAATAGCAAGGCATCGCTATGGTTGGTTTCGCTGCGGCAATTAAAGAGCGCGGCAGCCTTCATCAGCTGTACCGCACGCTGCCAGCGGCGGTCGGAAACATAGACCTTCAATTCGTCATATCTGGTGGAGAGTTCACCGCGGATCAGGTGAATAATGGTCAGTGTTTCAGGTGACAAGCGCACCTCATGCAGCTTCTCACGCCATTCAGCCCACTCATAGGCGTTCACAATAAGCGAGTCATCAACCCGGATCACCGCCTCGGTCGGTTTGCACGCCAGCAATCGTTCAAAATTATCAGACTGCGCGATAGGCCCGACCATCAGGCGGATGATAAAGCGATCGTACAGCGCCTCCAGCCCCTGACTGGCATCGGGCGTTTCATTCGATGCTGCCACCAGCGCTTTAAGCGGGGCCTGCTCGATCTGTTCACCGTTGCGAAAAGTGTGCTCATTGATGAGTGTCAGCAGGGTATTGAGGATCGCCGGGCTCGATTTCCATATCTCGTCCAGAAACGCGAAATCAGCTTGGGGCAGATAATGCTCGGTTTTACGAACATACCGATCCTCTTTGAGCGCCTTTATCGAGATGGGGCCAAAGACCTCCTCAGGGGTACTGAACCGGTTCATCAGGTACTCGAAGTAGGCAGGATTGGCAAAGGCACAGGTGATGCGACGGGAGATCAGGCTTTTGGCCGTGCCGGGTGGGCCGTAAAGAAAGGTATTCTGACCACATAAGGCACCAAGTAGCGCCACCGAGATCACCTCTTCCCGCTCGAACATTCCTTCACATACCGCTTTTACCAGCAGTTCCATCCGTTGCTGTAATTTCATGTTTATCCCTAACTGATTGTTTATTTTATTTAAATTTTTTCTGGCAATACGGATGCTGCCAATGCTCGCCATTCGCCGTGGCCGTCATGCTCCCTGAGGTGACGGCCACGGGCGAGAGCCAAATCAGTGCAGACAGCACTGCTTGAACTTCTTGCCGCTGCCACAGGGGCATGACTCATTGCGCCCGACCTTGGCGGCCGCTCTGACCGGCGTTGTTGCTGGTGCTGCTACAGGTGCCGTATTCGGCCCCCGCTGTGCCAGAAAATGAGCGTGTAGCCGCAAGGCGGCGGGGCCGACCTCGGCCACGCTCTGCTGATGTTCTTCGAGGGAGAGGCTGGCAAGCTGCGGGGCTTGGTCCTCGTTGCCATGCAGGCGAATGACTTCGAGCCAGGTATCCAGATCTTCGGGCAGGGTCGGCCAGTTGCCGAGTGCCACCCCGCGCAGATAGCCGAAACACCACTCCTCGGCGATCTCGACCGGGGGCTGGGCATAGGAATTGATCATCAGCAGTGGCTCGAAATGTTCTGGCTGATAGCATAGGGTGTGGGCCAGCAGATTCATATGACCGAGGATCAGCTCAATGGCTCGCTTCATCTCTCGATCCGATTGCCACTTTGGCTCAACACCACCGCCCCACAACGTCGGCCACCAACGGCTTATCGGCACGAGTTCGGAACCGGTGACGATGGCGGTCAGAAAGCCGTCCAGTTCCGACAGCGTCAGCACCGAATCATCATCGCCATAATCCAGCAGTCGCTGCTCCAGCCACTCGGTCTCGCTCTCGGTCAGGGGATGAATGGTGATTTTTTTCATGCCGCCACCTCTACCTTGACCCGACGCTTGCCGGTCAGCAGTTGTTGCATCAGGGCTTGCTTCTCCTGCTTTAGAGCATCGAGATTCTTTTGCAGAGCATTGATTTCCTGAGCAGCGGTGGAGAGTACAGTGGCAATTTTTTGTTGCTCGTCTATTGGTGGCAACATAAATGGAAAGCCGCACAAAGCATCGAATCCAACAGAATCACGTACAGATCCCTGCGTACTTCCTACAATTCGTTGCCTAGGGAAGGTGCGAATAAGCGGGGAAATTCTTCTCGGCTGACTCAGTCATTTCATTTTTTCAGTTTGAGCCGATCTTTTCTCCCGTAAATGCCTTGAATCAGCCTATTTAGACCGTTTCTTCGCCATTTAAGGCGTTATTCCCAGTTTTTAGTGAGATCTCTCCCACTGACGTATCATTTGGTCCGCCCGAAACAGGTTGGCCAGCGTGAATAACATCGCCAGTTGGTTATCGTTTTTCAGCAACCCCTTGTATCTGGCTTTCACGAAGCCGAACTGTCGCTTGATGATGCGAAATGGGTGCTCCACCTTGGCCCGGATGCTGGCTTTCATGTATTCGATGTTGATGGCCGTTTTGTTCTTGCGTGGATGCTGTTTCAAGGTTCTTACCTTGCCGGGGCGCTCGGCGATCAGCCAGTCCACATCCACCTCAGCCAGCTCCTCGCGCTGTGGCGCCCCTTGGTAGCCGGCATCGGCTGAGACAAATTGCTCCTCTCCATGCAGCAGATTACCCAGCTGATTGAGGTCATGCTCGTTGGCAGCGGTGGTGACTAGGCTGTGGGTCAGGCCACTCTTGGCATCGACACCAATGTGGGCCTTCATGCCAAAGTGCCACTGATTGCCTTTCTTGGTCTGATGCATCTGCGGATCGCGTTGCTGCTCTTTGTTCTTGGTCGAGCTGGGTGCCTCAATGATGGTGGCATCGACCAAGGTGCCTTGAGTCATCATGACGCCTGCTTCGGCCAGCCAGCGATTGATGGTCTTGAACAATTGGCGGGCCAGTTGATGCTGCTCCAGCAGGTGGCGGAAATTCATGATGGTGGTGCGGTCCGGCAAGGCGCTATCCAGGGATAACCGCGCAAACAGACGCATGGAGGCGATTTCGTACAGAGCATCTTCCATCGCGCCATCGCTCAGGTTGTACCAATGCTGCATGCAGTGAATGCGCAGCATGGTTTCCAGCGGATAGGGCCGACGACCATTACCGGCTTTGGGATAAAACGGCTCGATGACTTCCACCATGTTTTGCCATGGCAGAATCTGCTCCATGCGGGACAAGAAAATCTCTTTTCTGGTCTGACGGCGCTTACTGCTGAATTCACTGTCGGCGAAGGTAAGTTGATGACTCATGATGAACCCTGTTCCATGGCTCCAGATGACAAACATGATCTCATATCAGGGACTTGTTCGCACCTTCCCTAGCCTCGTTGGAACTCATCCAATTCAGAAAATAATCACTATTAAGAAGTTTTTCGTCAACGCTGAATACCACATAAATTGGACTCAGCAGACCTTCTGCATAATTATCTAGGCGAGCAAATGAACCAACATTCAAGCGTGAAGGGTTATAGCCAAATTGACCCATTTTCACTACTTTATAGTTGCTAACATCATCACTAGCTACGCGCTTTGAGAACTGTTCTTCCGGTAAAACAAAGCCACTGTGATTTGTAACGCTTAGAACCCTTGCAATAGAGTTGTTCTTGTTACGCGCCTTTTCTTCACATAATAACGCCTTTAAACGAACATCCTTCCACTTCCCACTAAATCTCACACCGTTGTTATCCAGCAGGTGCTTTTTGCCGGTAAGAAGTTGCTGCATCAGGACCATTTTGTGCTGCTGGCTATTGGCAAGTAGTTGCTCGATGGTGATGATCGCCTTATCCCAAGTGGAGAGGATTTTGGCGATTTTCTTTTGTTCGTGATAGGGAGGTATTGGCGCTACAAGTTCATGCACCTGTTTTGCAGACAAATTTGCTTGTTTAGTACCACCAGGGAATGAATATAAGCGTGAAAGAATTATTTCACTTCGCAGCAAATTGAGAAGATAGCCAGCACTTGTTTGTTTATTAGGAACAAACTTCATCACTCGCTGATTCAATAGTGAATCAGGTGCATCCAATGGTATTTCTACTGTAAATCCATAGTCTCGCTTCCCCATAGTACCCGTCATAGACATGACCAGATCACCAGGTTTCACCAGGTTTCACCAGAAATCTTGCATAGTCATCCTTGAATGACTCAGGAAGATATTCTGGATTTCGTTCAAAATCTAAAGTGTTTTGATATAAATTACCCATCCTTAGCAAGGGAATACCCGCTGGAGTAAAGTCACTACTTTTAAACGCGAACCCCATAACGGTATCTGCTAAGTCACTTAATGTACCGATCGTCCATCCCTTAGGCACCATAGCCGAGCTCCTCCAGATACTTGGCCATCTCAGTTTCCAGCTCGGTCAGCTGGGCTTTCAGTTGCTCCCGTTCGGCGCGCACCGCCAGCAGATCGATCTCCTCTTCCTCCTCGAAGGTATCCACATAGCGGGGAATATTGAGGTTGTAGTCGTTGTCCTTTATCTCTTGCAGCGAAGCGAGGTAGGCGTATTTATCGACATTGTCGCCATTGCGGTAGGTAGCAACGATGCGAGCAATGTTCTCTTCGGTCAGCAGGTTCTGGTTCTTGCCCGCCTTGAAGTCGCGGCTGGCGTCGATAAACAGCACGTTGTCGTCCAGCTTCTCCTTCTTGAAAATCAGGATGGCGGCGGGGATACCGGTGCCGTAGAACAGCTTTTCCGGCAGGCCGATCACCGCATCGAGCAGGTTTTCGTCGATCAGTTGCTGGCGGATTTTGCCCTCGCTGGACCCCCTGAACAGTACGCCGTGGGGCACCACGACCCCCATGCGACCGCTCTTGGGTTTTAGCGTCTCGATCATATGGAGAATAAAGGCGTAATCGCCCTTAGTCTTGGGCGGAATCCCGCGTTTGAAGCGGCCGAACTTATCGTGCTCGGCCTCGTCATGACCCCATTTGTCCAGGCTAAACGGCGGGTTAGCGGTGACGATATCGAAGCGCAGCAGGTTGCCGTTGCCATCGAGCAGCTTGGGGTTGCGGATGGTGTCGCCCCATTCGATCTTGTGGTTGTCTTCCCCGTGCAGAAACATGTTCATCTTGGCCAGCGACCAGGTGGAGCCGATGGCCTCCTGCCCGTAGAGGGCGTAGTGCTTCTGACCGTGGGCTTGCACCACCTTGCGACCGCACTTCATCAGCAGTGACCCCGAGCCACAGGCCGGATCGCAGATGGTGTCGCCCGGCAGCGGCTCCAGCAGCTCGGCGATGAGATCGGAGACCTCGGGCGGGGTGTAGAACTCGCCCGCCTTCTGGCCACCGCTGGCGGCGAAGTTCTTGATGAGGTACTCGTAGGCGTTGCCGATCACATCCAGGGTGCCGACCCGGCTGGGCTTGAGGTTGAGCTCGTCCTTGGCGAAGTCTTCCAAGAGGTGGCGCAGTATGGTGTTCTTCTGCTTCTCTTCGCCGAGCCGGTCGGTGTTGAAGCTGATGTCCTGGAACACGCTCTTGCCCGCGTCTTTGAGCTTGGTGCCGTTGGATTCTTCGATGGCGTGCAGGGCCTGGTCTATCCGCTCGCCGTTGCCCGGCTCGTGGCGACGCTCAAACAGTCTGTAGAAGCTGGCCTGTTTGGGCAGCACGAAGCGCTCGTTCTTCATCATCTCTTCTATTAGCTCGGGCTCGTCACCATACTCGGCCTTGTAGCCGTCGTAGTGATCCTGCCAGACATCGGAGATGTATTTCAGGAACAACATGGTGAGCACGAAGTCTTTATAGGTATCGGCGCTGATGGTACCCCGGAAGGTATCGCAAGCGGACCAGAGTGCTTTATTGATGTCGTCCTGGCTTATCGGGTCGGTCATGAATCGTTATTCCTTGAGTTTGAAATTGTCAGTGAGCTTGTCTAGCTGGCAAGTCGGATTATTCGAGCAGACTGGCGGCAATGCTATGCATCATCTGCTCGCCGTTGCGTTGCAGTTGCTGCATCAAATGCCGCTCTTCACGCAGGCTGTGAGCCATGTTCATGATGGCGGCTTGTCTCGCCAGGGATGGGATGCCGATGGGGGTCTCCTCCAACACCTGACGGCGAATACTTTTCGCTGCGCTGCCTTCGGCGTGCAGCTCGAAGTAACGTTGGCAGGGGGGCTGGTTGAGCTGCCAGACCAGAAATTCGGGGCTGAGCGCCTCGCTGTGCAAGCGCACCACATAGAAGTGGGGCGCTGCCACGGCGGGCAACGGGGTGCTGCTGGTATCGACCAATACGGCGTAATTCTGGTTGCCACGGGCAGCTACCAGAATGTCACCCGTTTGCAGCCAGTCGGGCTCCTTCTTGCTCGTCGGCTCAGTGCGAAGGCAAATAGACCAGTCAACCCCCCCTTCCGGCGTGGTGTCTCTCATCTGCACCACGGCCAGGCTGCCGGAATCTACCTCCGGGATCTTGCCTCGAAACGGATGTCCCGCGCTGATGGTGGCAATCTGGTTTAGGGTCACAAAAAAATCTCTTCATCGCTAATGATGCTATATCGGCAGTGTGTTACATCTGACGCTACTGAGTCAATATCAACGCTCAGTATTTTTCGCATCAATCTAAATGATGCTTTTCATGTGCCATTGGCTGAATGCCGACCCTGACCTACCTAAAAGATCCAAATAGGATCATTTTTTTGTAATTAAATTACAGTTAATCTCCGTGAAAAATGAAAAGGCCCTGCTTATGCAGGGCCTTTTAGTTTCCAACTCAATTGTCGGTTTCCAACTCCAATGTCACGGTTTCCAACTTAGTTGTCCGTGATCAGCCCCGCTATTACTTGGCGTAATCCTCGGTCGGAACGCAGGAGCAGAACAGGTTGCGATCCCCGTAAACGTCGTCGATGCGGTTCACCGAGGGCCACAGCTTGCTGGCGCGCACGGCGTCGGACGGGAAGACCGCCTCGGCGCGGGTGTAACCGCGGCTCCACTGCTCGTCCATGACGTCATCCTGGGTGTGCGGTGCATGGACCAAGGGGTTGTCGGTCAGGCTCCAGTGGCCGTCCTGCACCCGGGCAATCTCGGCGCGGATGGCGGTCATGGCCTCCACGAAGCGATCCAGCTCGCGCTTGGATTCGGATTCGGTCGGCTCAACCATCAGGGTACCCGCTACCGGGAAGCTCATGGTCGGCGCGTGGAAGCCGTAGTCCATCAGGCGCTTGGCCACGTCCATCTCGCTGATGCCGGAGGCCTCTTTGAGCGGACGTATGTCCAGGATGCACTCGTGGGCCACCCGGCCGTTGCGCCCGGTGTAGAGCACGGGGAAGGACTCGCCGAGCTTCTTGGCCAGGTAGTTGGCGTTGAGGATGGCGACCTGAGTGGATTTCTTGAGCCCCTCGTCCCCCAGCATGGCGATGTACATCCAGCTGATGGGCAGTATGCTGGCCGAGCCGAACGGGGCGGCAGACACGGCGCCGTTGTCACGGCTCTCTTTCTCTGTCTTGACCACGGCGTGACCGGCCACGAAGGGCGCCAAGTGTTTCTTCACGCCGATGGGACCCATGCCCGGGCCGCCACCGCCATGAGGAATGGCGAAGGTCTTGTGCAGGTTGAGGTGAGAGACGTCAGCACCGATAAAGCCTGGCGCCGTCAGCCCGACCTGTGCGTTCATGTTGGCGCCGTCCAGATAGACCTGACCGCCATACTGGTGAACGATGTCGCACACCTCCTTGATGGTCTCCTCGTACACCCCGTGGGTGGAGGGGTAGGTCACCATCAGGCAGGAGAGCTGGTCCCCCACCTCCGCAGCCTTGGCGCGCAGGTCGTCCAGATCCACGTTGCCGGACTTGTCGCAGGCGGTGACGATGACTTTGAGGCCCGCCATCTGGGCGGAGGCCGGGTTGGTGCCGTGGGCCGAGGCCGGGATCAGGCAGACGTCGCGATGCCCCTCGCCGCGGGACTCGTGGTACTTCTTGATGGCCAAGAGGCCCGCGTATTCCCCCTGAGCGCCGGAGTTCGGCTGCATGCAGACGGCGTCATAACCTGTCACCTTCACCAGCCAGTCCTCGAGGTCTGCCAGCAGCAGCTGGTAACCCTGGGTCTGAGCCAGCGGCGCGAAGGGGTGCAGCTTGCCGAACTCGGGCCAGGTCACCGGGATCATCTCGGCGGTGGCGTTGAGCTTCATGGTGCAGGAGCCCAAGGAGATCATGGCGTAGTTCAGGGCCAGATCTTTCGCTTCGAGACGGTGGATGTAGCGCAGCATCTCGGTCTCGGAGTGGTACTTGTTGAACACCTCGTGGGTCAGCACGGCGTCGGTGCGCAGCAGATCCTGCGGGATGGCGTGGTGAGCCTGGGCCTTGGCATCCAGGGCCGCGACATCGAGCCCGTGGCCTTGGCCGAGGAACAGATCAAACAGCTCGGCCACGTCATCACGGGTGGTGGTCTCGGAGAGAGACACACCGACCGCACCGTCCAGATCCGCGCGCAGGTTGATGCCCAGCCCTTCGGCCTTGGCGACCAGCTCTGATTTGCCTGCGGTCAGCACGGTGAGGGTGTCGAACCAGCTGTCGTGCTTGAGGGTCACGCCCTTGGCCTTGAGACCGAGTGCCAGGATGCTGGTCAGGCGATGGACGCGGGAGGCGATGGTCTTCAGCCCCACAGGGCCGTGGTAGACGGCGTAGAAGCTCGCCATGTTGGCCAGCAGCACCTGGGCGGTACAGATGTTGGAGTTCGCCTTCTCGCGGCGGATGTGCTGCTCGCGGGTCTGCATCGCCATGCGCAGGGCATTCTTGCCACGGGCATCCTTGGAGACGCCGATGATGCGGCCCGGCATGGAGCGCTTGTAGGCATCGCGGGTGGCGAAGAAGGCCGCGTGGGGGCCACCGTAACCCATGGGCACGCCGAAGCGCTGGGCAGAGCCGAACACCACGTCGGCCCCCAGTTCACCCGGGGATTTGAGCAGCAGCAGGGCGAGCATGTCGGTCCCGACGCAGGCCAGCCCCTTCTGGGCCTGGACCGCAGCGATCAGGGAACGCAGATCGGTCACGTTGCCGGTGGTGCCCGGGTGCTGGAACATGGCACCGAACACCTCTTCGCTCACCGCGTCAGAGGCCGGGCCCACGGCCACGTCGAAACCGAAGTGCACCGCGCGCTCCTTGACCACGTCGATCACCTGGGGGTGAACATCGTCGGCCACGAAGAAGAGGTTGGACTTGGACTTGGCCATGCGCTTGGCCAGCGCCATGGCTTCGGCGGCGGCGGTAGCCTCATCCAGCAGGGAGGCGCTTGCCAGATCCATGCCGGTGAGATCCAACGTCAGCTGCTGGAAGTTCAGCAGAGCTTCGAGGCGGCCCTGGGCCAGCTCCGGCTGATAGGGGGTATAGGCGGTATACCAGCCCGGGTTTTCCAAGACGTTGCGCAAGATGACGTGGGGCACGTGGGTGTCGTGATAGCCCATGCCGATGTAGCTCTTGGCGACCTGGTTCTTGGCCGCATAGCCCTTGAGCTTGGCCAGGGCTTCCACTTCGGTCATGGGGGCGCCGATGCCGAGCGGGCCCGGGCGACGGATGGCGGCGGGGACCGTCTGCTCAATCAGATCGTCCAGGCTCTCGGCCCCCACGGTGGCGAGCAGGGCCCGCACTTCTTCCTCACCCGGGCCGATGTGACGGCGGATGAAATCGGTTTTTTGCTCGAGTTCAAACAGTGACTGGGTCATTTCCCTATTCCTGGTATTAAGTCCTGATAGCCAGGACCTGATGTTCCTGATAGCCGGCGAATACCGGCTCCACTCATGTTCTGTGTCCGCCGCAGGCAGACGGGGAATGCGGCAAGGGCATCCCGAAGGCGCAAAGGCTGCACCCTTCCTGCAACCGCCATGGCCGCAGGATGGCAGTCATACAAAAGGGCCCTGCTGTGTTGGCAGGGCCCGGGGGCATTACTCTTCGTCCACCACGTTCTGGTAGCCTTCGGCATCCAGCAGGTTGGCGAGCTCGCCCGCATCGTCCAGCTTGATGCGGAACAGCCAGCCGGCACCGTAGGGGTCGGAGTTGACCAGCTCGGGGCTGCCTTCCAGCTCTTCGTTGATGGCCAGGATCTCGCCGCTCACCGGGCTGTAGATGTCGGAGGCGGCCTTGACCGACTCTGCCACGGCGCAATCTTCGCCGGCACTCACCTGTTTGCCCACTTCCGGCAGGTCGACGAACACCATGTCTCCCAGCAGATCCTGGGCGTGCTCGGTGATGCCGACCACGGCTTCGCCGTTGGCTTCAACACGGACCCACTCGTGGGAGGTGGCATATTTCAGTTCGCTCGGGATATGGCTCATTTGTGCTTCCTTTATGCTCTTGGATCGCTTCAACAAAAATGGGTCGGCGAAGGGGCTCCACTTCGCCGCAATCAATCATTACACCAGGGGCTGGCCGTTGCGCACGAAAGCCGGCTTGGTGACCTTCACGGTGACCAGCTTCTTGCGGATCTCGACCTGGGCTTCAGAGCCAATGTCACGGGGTACCCGCGCCAGGGCGATGCTGTAACCCAGAGTCGGCGAGAAGGAGCCGGAGGTGATCACCCCTTCACGCTGCTCACCGCTCTCGCTGGTGAAGGTAACCGGCATGCCGGCACGCAGCACCCCTTTCTCTTCCATCACCAGACCCACCAGCTTGGGTTGGGTGCCGGCGGCCTTCTGGGCTTCCAGGGCGGCGCGACCGATGAACTGGCGATCGCTGGGCTCCCAGGCCAGAGTCCAGGCCATGTTGGCGGCCAGGGGCGAGATTGACTCGTCCATGTCCTGACCGTAGAGGTTCATGCCCGCTTCCAGGCGCAGGGTGTCACGGGCACCGAGGCCGCAAGGGGCCACGCCGTTGTCCAGCAGGGACTGCCACAGGGCGCAGGCCTGGGGCTCGGGCACCACGATTTCATAACCGTCTTCGCCGGTGTAGCCAGTGGTGGCGATGAAGAGATCCCCGGCCTGCACGCCGAAGAAGGGCTTCATGCCCTCGACCGCTGCATTTTGCTCAGGGGTGAACACCTTGGCCGCCTTGGCCTTGGCGTGGGGCCCCTGCACCGCGATCATGGCAAGCTCCGGGCGCTCGGTCACGCTCACAGAGAAGTCGATGGCGTGATGGCGGATCCAGGCCAGATCCTTCTCGCGGGTGGCGGAGTTCACCACCAGGCGGTAGAAGGTATCGGTCAGGTAATAGGTAATGAGGTCGTCGATGACGCCGCCTTCCGGGTTCAGCATGCCGCTGTAGAGGGCCTTGCCGGGGACGGTGAGCTTGGCCACGTCGTTGGCCAGCAGGTGTTGCAGGAAGGCTTTGACTCGCTCGCCGGTCAAATCGACGATGGTCATGTGGGAGACATCGAACATGCCCGCATAGCTGCGCACCGCGTGGTGCTCTTCCAGCTGGGAGCCGTAGTTGATGGGCATTTCCCAACCGTGGAAGTCCACCATCTTGGCGCCAGCTTCCAGGTGTTTGGGATGCAGTACAGTAGTCTGGATCATCGCTGTGTTTCCTTAAGCGTTCGCGACAACGCTCGCAATCCGCTCCGGCTCCCTTGCACAGCGGGAGGGCGAACCGCAAGGTCTGTGCTCGTTCCCACCCGTGGGGCAGGAGTGATTCCTTGAACGGAGCGGATTATATGACAAGAGCGCCGGTGTGCCGCTCAAAAAAAACTAATCCCGCCCCGACAAACTGACACCAGACACTAAGACAAAAACAGTGATAAAAACAGTACAAGCCCGGGATGTGCGAGATTTAATGTTGATTTTTACCGTTACGTCACAATTTACAGAAAAACGTTTCGCTTCCCGCCAACATTAAAGGCTGACACCCCGGAGGGGCATTCAGCCTTGTCAGATTAGTTTTATTGTTAAAACTAGCGAGTAAGATTAGATTTTTTCACCCTTGGCAAGGGCAGGCAGCTCACCGTCCAGCCCCATGGCGGCCCGGATCATCCTCTTACTTCGGCCGGGTCGGCAAATTGTTCCCCTTGGCCAAGGCCGGCAACTCACCCTCTAACCCCATGGCGGCCCGGATCACGCTTTGCTTGAGCGGCGCCAAGCCATCGACGGCCCGCAATCCCACTCCGCGCACCAGCTTCTTGAGGGGGTGGTTACCACCAAATAGCCGCTTGAGCCCTTCCATCGCCGCCAGCATGCGGGCGGCCTCGCTCTTGCGCCAGCGCTCATAGCCGCGCAGGTTGGCCAGCAGGCCGATATCCGCCCCCGCGCTCTGGCTCTTGAGGAGCTGTTCGGCCAGGGCCGCCGCATCCAGCAGGCCGAGATTGACCCCCTGCCCCGCCAGCGGGTGTATGGTGTGGGCCGCGTCCCCCACCAGCACCAGCCGCTCGCGGGCAAAGTCCCGGGCGTAGCGGGCGGTGAGCGGAATGGCGCTGCGGGCCCCCTCCACCCTGCACAGCCCCAGCCGTCCATCAAAGGCGGTGGTGAGTTGGCGATTGAAGCCTTCATCATCCAAGGCGCACAGTGCCTCGGCCCGCGTGGCGGGCACAGACCAGACGATGGAGCAGAGGTTGGGCTCCCACAGGGGCAGGAAGGCGAGCGGGCCTTCGGGGGTGAAGATCTGGCGGGCCACCGCCTCGTGGGGCTCGGCACTGCGCACCGTCGCCACCAGGGCGTGGTGGCCATAGTCCCAGCTGGTGAGCGGGATATCCGCCTGGCGGCGCACCCAGGAGTGGGCACCGTCGGCGGCCACCACCACGCGAGCCGAGAGGGCGCGGCCATCTTCCAGCAGCAACAGGGCGCCCGCCGCACTGCTCTGCAGGCTGGCGGCCCGGGCAGGGGTGAGCAGGCTGATGTTGTTCGCCCCCGCAATGGCATCGAGCAGCGCCAGCTGGATGACCCGGTTCTCGACGATATGGCCGAGCGCCGGTTGGCGCAGGCTGGCGGCATCAAAACCGATATGGCCGAAGCTGTCCTGCTCCCACACCGCCATGCTGTCGTAGGCTTGCAGGCGCCGCGCCACTATGCCGTCCCAGGCGCCGACCCCCTGCAAGATGCGCTGACTGGCGAGGCTCAGGGCGCTGACCCTGTTGTCCGGTGCCTCCCCGAGTTGGGTGTCGGGCAGCTGCCCCTCGACGATGGCGATCGTGAGCGCACTGTTCTTGAGGGCGGCGGCGAGCCCCAGGCCCACCATACCGCCCCCCACGATCACCACATCCACATTTTGCATCTGCATCATCTCTATCCTTTCGTGGCTGATCGCCAGGATCAGCAGGAGGACGCCCGCTGGCATCCCCTCATCAAGTTGTTCGGTGTGGCCTCTTCTCGGCACACCTCATTCACGGCACAGGTCGGCGACAAACCCCAGAGTGCGGGAGGCGAGCGGCGCCTGCAGCCAGGGCAGTCGCCCCATCAGGGAGAGCGCCAGATTGCGACCGGCCACCAGGGGGGCATGGCCGTTGGAGAAGAGCTGGGCCAGAGAGGAGGTGAGCCAGATGGTCTGCTCCTGATCCCCCTTGCGCCGCTGCCAGTAAGCGCTCAGCACCTCGAAACTGCCGATGTCCTCCCCGGCCGAGAGGGCCCGGGCCACCGCCTGGGTGAGCAAGTCCAGGTCGCGCATGCCGAGATTGAAGCCCTGGCCGGCGATGGGGTGCAACAGGTGGGCGGCATTGCCCACCAGCACGGTGCGCTGGGCCAGGGGATAGTCGGCCACCGTCAGCACCAGGGGGTAGAGGTTGCGCGCCCCTGTGCGCACGAAGCGCCCGAGCCGCCAGCCAAAGGCCTGCTGCAGACGGGCCAGGAAGGCGGCATCATCCAGCGCCATCAGGGCCTGCGCCTCGTCCCGCGGGACGCTCCACACCAGGGAGGAGAGCCCCTCCTGCATGGGCAGCAGCGCCAGCGGCCCCCCTTCGGTGAAGCGCTCGAAGGCCCGACCGGCGGGATCCTCGGCGGTCTTGACCGTGGCGATGATGGCGCTCTGTTCATAGTCATGGCGACTGACCGGCAGCTTGAAGTGCTGGCGCACGAAGGAGTTGCCCCCATCGGCCGCCACCAGCAGCCGGGTCTGGTAGCGCTCGCCGCTGGCAAGCGTCAGCGTCACCCCCTCCTCCTGTGGCGCTATGGTGGAGAGCTGGGCCGGGCAGCACAGCCTGATGTTCGCGATGGCGTCCATTCCCTGCTGCAGCGCGATGCCGGCGGCGGAGAGTTCGATCACCTGGCCGAGGGCGGGCAGACCAAACTGCGCCGCCGTGAGCCGGGTCTGGCCGCAGTGGCCCCGATCCGAGACATGGATATGGGTGATGGGAGCGCAGTGAGGAGCAAAACGGGACCAGAGCCCGTGCCGGGCCAGTGCCTCGCAGGTGCCGGCGGACAGCGCGATGGCGCGGGCATCGAAGCCGGGGTGGGCATTGAGTTCGGGGGCGCTCGCCTCCAGCAGCAGGATCTGCAGGGGGGCACCGCTCGGCCCTTTCAGGGCGGCGAGGGAGAGGGCCAGCACGGCGCCGCTCATACCACCGCCGACGATAGCCACGTCGACGTGAACCGGATCAGAATGAGACATGAGAAGAGGGCATAGGCTAAAAACGTGGGCCAATGCTATCACAAAGGCGGGGGGCGGGATGCGAGGCCACGGGCAAAAAACCGATTTGGCACCGACAGTTGGCTCGCCAGAGCCCGCCCGGCACTCCCCTCCTCCGCGCAGAATCATCACGGAAAAAGAGCGCCATCAGGCGCTCTTTTCTATCTCCGTTCGGGCACTCTTGCGGGATTCAGTGCAGGGTCGGCGGGGTGCTCGGAGCATCCGGGCGCTTGCCGAACTCCTCGAACGCCATCATGACCCCGAGGCGCACGTGTTCGTAGAGCACCAGGAAGGAGGCTTCGTTCTCGTCATCCTCCTGATCGAACTCCGCAGAGACCTGGGTGATGCTGGCGATGTCCTGGATCATCTCCTGCAGCTCCTCGGAAGCCCTGGAGAGCTCCTGCTGCACCACACCGAAACCGGCCAGGAAGGCCTGGGACCAGTCCACCAGGGCATCGATGCGCTCGTCGAGCGGCGCCTCGTCACTTGGCAACAGCAGCTCGACCCCTTTTTGTGCCATCAGGCTCTCGATGACGCCCTGATAGAGCTCGGTCATCACCTGGCGCACCGGCGCCGGCAAGCCGAAACCATCGTTGATCAGATCGTTGAAAGGAGGCAGCCAGCTCTTGTCGTCCAGTACCACGCCACCGCACACCAGGCCGCAGATCACGCCATGGGCCTCGACAGCCGTCGCCATCAGCTCGTGCTGCTCCATCAGGTCGGCCACGGCCGCGTATTTCAGGGGGTTCGTTTTGCTCATCGAAGATCCGCTCAAAGTTCAGGCAAATATGCAAAAATTATGGCCGAGATCCTAGCATTCTCCCCCTCCCAGAGCCAGCAAGGCCTTGAAACTTCTGCATCTGCGCTATATAGTCCCGCCCAGTTGTCCACGTGGATAAAAGCGGGAATCAGCCCCGCCGTATTGAGGAAGGCATGAGCATAGAGGCCGTAGAAATCGTCATTTTGGGACGTCCCTACAAGGTATCCTGTCCCTTGGGACAACAGGATGCCCTGCGCCAGGCCGCCGACCAGCTGAGTGACAAGCTTATCGAGCTGCGTCAACGCTCCAAGGTCTCCAGCAATGAACAGCTTGCCATCATGGCGGCGCTCAATTTCTGTCATGAGCTCTGCCTTGAAAAAGAGAAGAACCACCAATACTCTGAGACCATGGACAAGCGGATCAAGATGCTGCAGCGCACCATAGAAGCGGCCTTGATCGAGCACGGTCAATATGGTGATTCCAGCGAGGAGGGCCGTCAGCCCTAACCGCGACCCGTTTTAAAATTCCCTGGGGTGTGCGTCAGCCGGTTCAAGTCCCCGAGCCGATAATCATACCCAACAGGAGTTCTATCTTCTGACTATTGCGCATGCTCGGCCCGACCGAGAAGCCTGCGGCCAGTTTAGAATTCCGCCTTGAACTCACGGTTCAAGGGCCCAAACCGGCAACGGCATCTCCGGGGTACCTAGCACAAGAGCCCGTCATTGATATGACGGGCTCTTTCTTTTTCTGCACACTGTCATGCGGTCATCCTCCATGAACCAGGCGCAATAACAAGCCAGCCGACGAGGGCGGGTTCTGCACCTGACCTGGATGCACTCAGACGGCCATCTGCTCGTGGGGCAAGCCATGGTGGCGCAGCCAGAGGAAGCTCAGGGCCACGATCAGCACCATCACCACCATGATGGCCCCCAGGGTCACCTGCCCTTCCATCGGGAAGCTGGCGGCCAGCAAGGTCACGATACCTGCCCCCAGGTTCTGCATACCCCCCAGGATGGCCCCGGCGGTGCCCGCCTGACCCGGGAAGGGCTCGATGGCGCAGGAGGTGGCGGTCGGGTAGAGAATGCCGCTGCCGATGAAGTAGACAGCCGCGCCCCCGACCAGGGAGGCCGCACTCACCACCCCGAACAGCCCGGGCACCAGAATGATGAGGGCCCCCAGCCCCAGGAAGGCAATACCAAGGCGCATCAGCTTGCCCTGGCTCAGGCGAAAGCTCAGACGGGCCGAGAGCCAGGCGCCGAACAGGTAGCCGGGCAGCGGCAGCACGAACAGCACGCTCACGGTGCGGGCGCTCAGTTTGAGCACGTCGCCGAGCAGCACCCCGGCCGCCGCTTCGAATACCGCGAGTCCCGCGAAGGTCGCCATCAGGCAGAGCAGGTTGCCCTGAAAGCGCGGGTTGCCGAGCACGTGGCGGTAGGCGGCGCCAACCCTCAATGGCTGCTGCCGGGCCGCCTCGGGCAGGGTCTCACCAAACCAGGCCAGCAGGGCCAAAGTGGTCAGGGCGCCGAAGCCGAACAGGAACCAGTAGCCGGCGCGCCAGTTGAACAGCTCGGTCAGCCAGCCCCCCAGCACGGGTGCCAGCAGGGGGGAGAAGATCACCCCCATGCTCACCAGGCTGTTGGCGCGGTTGAGCTCGGCGCCGCTGTAGCGATCCCGCATCACGGTCCGGCTCATGGCACCACCGGCCCCCGTGCCCAACCCCTGGATGAAGCTGCCAGCCAGCAGGGCGGCAAAGTGCGGGATCAGCTGAATGGTCAGGGTGCCCACCAGAAACACCATCATGCCGATGAGCAGCACGGGGCGACGACCTATGCGATCCGACAGCGGACCGTAGACGAACTGGGAGAGGCCGTACGGGATCAGGTAGCAGGCCATCACCGCCTGCAACTGGCCGGAAGCCACATGAAAGTCCCCCGCCATCATGGGAATGGAGGGCACATAGAGGGTCTGGGTCATCTGGCCCACGGCGACCATCAGAATGGTCAGGAAAAACAGCGGATAAAAACTGTGCCGATACATATCTCAGTCCCGAAGAATCATCGAAAAGCTGCCCGCCTCTGGCAGAGAACCGCAGAGGGGATCCAATAAACAGGGTCAATCAAAGGTGAAACGCAAGGCGGAGGACCCGCACCCGCCAGGAGCAGGACGCTCTTTGGCTTGCGGTGATCTTAGTGATTCATGTCACAAAAAACGAACGAATCTTTATAATCTGCTTTCCCAAGTTTTTCTAATGTGACGGGGCCAGCGGCCCTGTCGAACTGACATCGAACGGGATCGAGGCGCCTGTGTCCAGGCGCCCCGCTCCCCTTAGCCCACCCGTCCCAACTCGGCGGGCGCCAGCCTCTGCTCAGCTGTGCCCGCCGCCCCCAATCGCAGGCAGCGCCCAGCCACCTTGCCCGCCAGCGCCTCGTCATGGGTCACCAGCAGCAGGGCGCAGCCTATCTCCGCCAGCTCCCCCATCAGGCAGGCGATGGTCTGCTGCTGGCTCAGGGGATCGAGCCGGGAACTGGGCTCGTCGGCAAACAGCAGCACGGGGCGCAGCAGCAGGGCCCGGATCAGGGACAGCCGTTGCAGCTCTCCCCCCGACACCTGGCTCGGCAGCCGGCTCAGCAGCCGCTCATCGAGGCCGAGCCTCGCCAGATAGTCGGTGAGGGGCTGGCGGGGCAGCCTGTGCAGGCGCAGCAGGTCGTCAAACTGGGTGGCGAGACGCACCCGGCTGGCGAAGGCCTGCACCGGATCCTGATAGAGCTTCTGCCAGCGGTGAGAGGCTATGCCCCCTTGGCGCAATACCCGCCCTCGCAGCGGGCGCTGCAACCCCAGCAGCACATTGCCGAGGGTACTCTTGCCCGCACCGCTCGGCGCCATGATGGCGAGCCGCTCCCCCCGGGCCAGTGGCAGGTCGAGCCCCTCGAACAGGGTCTGCTCCCCGTAGCCCATGGCGAGCCCCTCCCCCCTGAGCAGCCAGTCACCGGTCGGGGGATGCACGGCCTCGGGCCAGGCCGAGGGTTCCGCCGCCAGCAGGGCGCGGGTGTAGGCATGGGAAGGCGCCCGCAGCACCTGCTCGGCGGGCCCCTGCTCCACTATCTCACCCCCCTTGACCACCAGCACCCTGCCCCCCAGCGCCCGGGCCAGGGAGAGATCATGGGTGATGGTCAGCAGGTGGCGCCCCTCGGTCAGATAGCCCTGCAGCAATGTCTGCAACCTGGCACTGGCCCGGCTGTCGAGCCCCTTGGTGGGCTCGTCGGCGATGAGCAGGCGCGCCTGCCCCAGGGTGGCGGCGGCAAAGGCGGCGCGTTGGGCCATACCCCCGGAGAGCTGGTGCGGGAAGTGGCGCTCCCGCCCGGCAAGCCCGAGCCGCTCGAGGGCGTCCCGCGCCCGCGAGCGCGCCTCCTTGCCTCCCGCCAGCCAACCCTCCTCCACCTGGGGCAGCAGCCCCATGGTGGGGTCCAGCGCCAGCACCGGCTCCTGGGGCAGCATGGCCAGCTCCCGCCCCCAGAGGGCGCGCAGGGCCTGGGGGTCCGCCAGGCTGTGGCACAGGCCGCCTATCGCCATCTCACCCCGGCCGCGCAGGGGGGCAGGCAGGGTCCCCATCAGGGCATGGGCCAGCAGGGATTTGCCCGAACCGCTCTCCCCTATCAGGGTCAAGGCGCTGCCAGGGAGCAGGGTGAGATCCAGCGCCTGCAGCAGGGTCTGTCGGCCGTCATCGACCTGCAGGCCCTTGATATGAATGGTCGTCATGGGGTGACTCCTTGTGCGGGTCCAGGATGATATGTGCCCTTCTGATTGAGCAGCACCAGGGCCAGCAGCATCACTCCCATCACCAATATGGGGGCCAGCAGCAGGCGGGGTGCCTCCTGATAGTGGGGCAGCGCCTCCGTCATCATCAGGCCGAGCTCAGGGGTGGGTGGCTGGATGCCCACCCCGACGAAGCCCAGGGTCGAGAGGGTCAGGATGGCCCCCGCGAGGCCAAAGGCCATCATGGTGAGCAGCTGGGGAGCCAGCTCGGGCCAGAGGTGGCGCCGCAGGATGTGGGCGTTGCCAAAGCCCAGCAGCCGGGACGCCTCCACCTGGGGCGAGGCAAGCAGCGCCCGGCTGCGGGCCCGCACCACCCGGTAGTACTCCACCCACTGGGCCATGGCCAACCCGAGATAGAGGATGGCGAAGCCTCCCTGGGCCATGGCGGAGAAGAGCAGCACCAGCAGCAGGCTCGGCAGGGCCAGCACGCCGTCGGCCAGGCTGCGCAACAGGCCGTCGACCCAGCCGCCGCGCCAGGCTGAGAGCCAGCCCAGCAGCGATCCCAGCAGGGCCGCCGTTAGGACGCACAGCATCCCCAGCAGCAGGGAGAGCCGGGTCGCCGCCGCGAGCCGCGCCATCATACTGCGGCCCATCTGATCCCGCCCGAGCGGCTCCTGCCAGGAGGGATCGGCCAGGAACAGCACCAGATCCTGGGCGGCGGGATCGGGCCAGAGCACGGGGCCCAGCAGGGCGAACAGCACCACCAGCAGGAGCAGGCTTGCTCCCGCCTTGACAGAGAAAGACATGATCAGGACTCCTTGGGACCGCGGGGATCGATGGCGAGGCAGAGCAGATCCGTCAGGGTATTGAGCAGCACGAAGAGCGCCGCCAGCACCAGCACGGTTCCCTGCACCATGGGGATGTCGCGCCAGAAGAGGGCATGCACCAGGGCATGGCCGATGCCGGGCCAGGCGAACAGGCTCTCGACCACCACGACCCCTTCGATCAGCAGCACCAGCTGAACCCCTGTGTAGGCGATGACGCTGACCCCGGTATTGCGCAACCCGTGACGCCAGAAGACCCGGGCGGGAGAGAGCCCCTTGGTGAGGGCGAAGCGGTAATAACCGGACTGCACCACGGTGAGCACGCTCTCGCGCACCACCCGGGAGAGCACACCCGAGAGCCCCAGCCCCAGGGTGAGGGCGGGCAACAGCAGGTTGCTCCCCTCCCCGTGACCGGCGGCGCTGACCCAGCCCAGCTCCACCGAGAGCAGCACCATGAGCACCAGGCCGAGCAGGAAGGGAGGCAGCGCGCGCATCAGCACGCTCCAGCCCAGGGTCAGGCGATCGCACCATCCCCCCGGACGCAGGGAGCTCAGGCTGCCGAGCGGCAGCGCCAGCAGCAGGGCCAGGGCCACGGCGGCCACCGCCAGGGACAGGGTGGCCCCCAGGTGGTGGCCCACCTCGCTTGCCACAGGTGCGCCCGTCACCAGGGAGCTGCCGAGATCCCCCTGCTGCAGGGCGCCCAGCCAGTCCCCGAAACGGGAGAGCGCCGAGCCGGCCAGCCCCAGCTCGCTTCGTACCGCGTTGGCGGCCTCGGCAGTGACATAGTCATAGCCGTAGCGACCCGCGGCGATGCGAAAGGCGATATCCCCGGGCAGGGATTGCACCATCAGAAAGCAGAGTCCTGCCACCAGCAGAGCCACCATCAGCGCCTGCACCAGCCGCTGACCCAGTATTCCCATGACGGCAGAGAAGGGCGCCGCTGTCATTGTGCGCTCCATGTCAGCTTGTCCAGACGGTAGCTGCGCTCCTGGGGATCCAGCTCAAAGCCCTTCAGCTCACGGCTGACCGCCGCGCTCTGGCGATACCAGGCGATGGGCAGGAGGGGCAACTCCTGCTGCAGGGTGGTGGCGATCTCACGGCGCAGTGCCGCGGCCTCCCCAGCGGGCAGGGTCTCCTTGCCAAGGCGGGCCAGTGTTTGCTCCATGGCCGGGGATTGCCAGTTCATCACCC
This sequence comes from Aeromonas media, assembly GCF_020423125.1. Taxonomy (NCBI): domain Bacteria; kingdom Pseudomonadati; phylum Pseudomonadota; class Gammaproteobacteria; order Aeromonadales; family Aeromonadaceae; genus Aeromonas; species Aeromonas media. Next base: position 1,765,178 of record NZ_CP075564.1, on the reverse strand, counting down.
CCCAGTCGGCACCGGCGGGCGCCAGATCCCCCAGCAGGGTAACCAGGGGATCCGGCACCAGGGCATAGTTGCGGGCATAGAGGCCGAGCTGGAGCGAGCCATCCTGATGACCGGCCGGGATCTCGCTCGAGTTGCCCACCGCCACCTTGAGGTCCACCCCCACCGCCTTCCACTGCGCCTGCAGTGCCGTGGCCAGCAGGGGCAATTCCGGGCGATCCGGGAAGGTGCGCAGGGTCAGGGCGAAGCGTTCCTCTCCCTTGTGCAGCACGCCATCCGCCCCCAACAACCAGCCTGCCGCCGCCAAGGCCGCCTGAGCTGTCTTGACGTCATAGGCGAGCGGGGTCAGCCCGGGTTGATGCCACTCCCCCAGGGTGGGAGGGAAGAGCTGGGTCGCCGCCATCTCGGGATCCCGCAGCAGGGCCGCCGCCATACCACGGCGATCGATGGCGAGGCTGAGGGCGCGGCGCACCGCCGGATCCTTCAGAAGAGGATCGGCCCCATTGAGCTTGAGCTGTATGGTGCGCGGCAGGGTAACGGAGACGATGGAGACCCGGGGCGCCTGCTGCAAGCGGCGGATGCTGACCGGATCCAGCCCCCAGGCGATGTCGGCCTGACCGCTCTCTGCCATCAGGGTGCGGCTCTCGGCGCGGCCCACCGTCAGGTAGCTCACCTGCGAGATGGCAGGCTGGGGGCCCTGCCAGCCGTCGAAGCGCTCGGTCTCGACTCGCTGGGGCTGCTGCAACCGGGTGATGCGATAGGGGCCAGAGCCGATGACCTGGGTCACCTCCCCCTTGGCATCATAGGCCCCCTTCGCCAGGATCTGGGTGCTGGGGTGCGCCAGCACGGCGGCCAGGGGCGCGAAGGGGCCGGTGAGGGTGACCAGCAGGGCCCCCTCATGGGCCTGGATGGACGCGATGGGGGCGCTGGTCATGACACCGGGCTTGCGCCATGCCTGCTGCAGGGCAAAGGCGACCTGCTCGGCGCTCACCTCGCTGCCATCGTGGAAGCGGGCCCCGGGGCGCAGGGTGAATCGCCATTGCAGACCATCCTCGGAGTGAGACCACTGGCTCGCGAGCCCGGGTTGCAGATTGCCCTGGCTGTCGACCTCCACCAGGGTCTCCGCCACCTGCATGCGGGTAAAAAAGACCCCGTTGCTGGCAGGGTCGACACTGTGGATCTCCCAGGGCCCCACCATGGCCAGCGGCTTGCCGTGAGCAACATTCATTCCGGCCATCAACACCAGGGCGCACCACCCCGAACAGGCGTGTATTTTTGTCATCCATCCCATCCAAACGATAATGATTACCAACCAATAACTGGCGTTATAACATAACAATTAATCAAGATGAATGACTTTTCATTTTTGATAGATGGCTTATTTGCAGCGGGAAAGGGGGAGCTAGTGAGCGGCCCAGCAGGCCGGCAATGGGGCGGCAATCATAAAAAGAGATGGCCCGTCATCGGGCCATCGTCATCATCCTAGCGGGTCACCATCTGCTGCGCCCGCTTGACCTGATCCTCAGGGCTCTCGTTGCGGGGCGGAATGGTGATGCCCTTCTGGCAGGCGGGTTTGGCCTCCATGCGCGCCATCCAGGCCTGCAGATGGGGCAGACCCTCGATGGAGATGCCGCTCCAGTCATGGATCCGCACCCAGGGCCAGGTGGCGATGTCGGCAATGCTGTACTCGTCGGCCAGGTACTCATGGTGCGCCAGGTGACCGTCGAGCACCTCGAACAGACGGCGCCCCTCCTTCTGGTAGCGCTCTATGGCCGCCGGGATCTTCTCGGGGAAGTAGCGGTAGAAGACGTTGGCCTGCCCCATCATGGGGCCGACGCCGCCCATCTGGAACATCAGCCACTGGATGGCCTGGGAGCGGCGCTTGGGATCTTGCGGCAACAGCTTGCCGGTTTTCTCCGCCAGATAGAGCAGGATAGCGCCGGATTCGAACACGGCGAAATCATCGTTATCCCGATCGACGATCGCCGGAATGCGGCCATTGGGGTTGATGGCCAGAAACTCGGGCTTCTTCTGCTCCATGGTCGAGAAATCCAGCGGGATCACCCTGTAAGGCAACCCCAGCTCCTCGAGGGCGATCGACACCTTGAACCCATTGGGCGTGGCGGCAGTGTACAAATCTATCATCTTGGACTCCTTGGTCGTTCAAACGTAATGATCAGGCCTGGGCGCAGGGACGGGCACTCACCCGCTCATGCCAAGCCTGCAAGTGATGCTGGTGCGGGGCGATGCGAAGACCGACGACCTTGCCAAAGTCGATGGTGTACAGCAAAGAGGCTTAGCTCTTCACCGTAACGCTAGATAGTCATCGTCTCACTGAGCATCGAGCTCAAGCACCGGGGTGTGCCCTGCCGGGTTCTTGACCAGAAACGCGAGCTCGAGGTTCTCTCCTGCTCCCAGATCTACCTGCTGATAAGTCATCTCGATGCCCTTCCCCGCCAGAAACATCCTGAACCGGCGGGCATTGGGGACACGCTTCAACTCATAGATCTTCATCTCGCCTGCGTGGGAATGAAGACCGCTGGCCGCTTCCCATCCCCACGGGGAACCATGGCCAGCGGCACAACATCGGTCTGTTATGACAAATATTGCACCGCTTGAACAGCCCGAATACAGGGGAAACAGTTAGCCGCACAGAGTGAGGGGTTGACGTTGACGCAGCAGGATGAGGCGGGAGAGGAGCGGAAAATAGGACTCGAGTTTGCTCTGCAAGACCAGGCTGCAGGCGGGATCAGCAAGCTCAGTCTCATCCAGCACTATGCCATTGGAGACAAAGTAAAAGCGCGGGTCCCTGATATCCGGTCCCTGGGGAGCACAGTCATATTGCCGATGAACCAACAGTGGCAAAACGGGCAATCCCAACGTAGTGCCGCTGGCGGACCAGCGCGACTCCGGCCATGGTGCATCATCGTCTTCCAGCAGCAGGATGGCCGCCTCCTCCTTCGACGGTTGCCACCTATCCGGTTGTGCGACCGTGATCTCGGTGAAGTAATGCCCATCACCACTGGCGGCACGCAGTGCGGCCAGCACACCCAATGTCGTCGCTGCCGACGGTTTTTGACTGACTAATGACAGATTCATGGCTCATGTCCCTATGCTCACCACAGCCTGTTAGCCGGCTGTCGCGATAAGACTAGCCGATAACAGGCCTTTATTGGAGCCGTCAGATCTGGCAGTCAATGCCGTGACAGCGCCCGCGGATAACGGTTGCCATTCCAGAATATCTTGGTAAGATACCGCGTCCTTTTATCCCCCGTTCTTTAACATCCAGTGGTGAACCTATGCATCCGATGCTGAATATCGCCGTGCGCGCTGCGCGCAACGCCGGTCAAGTTGTAGTAAAAGCCTTCTCCCAGCCCGAGAACATCGAGGCTATCCAAAAAGGCAGCCACGACTTCGTGACCAACGTTGACCGTGAAGCCGAAGCGGCCATCATTCACACCATCAAGAAGTCTTACCCGGAACACAGCATCGTGGCTGAAGAGTCTGGTGAGATTGCCGGTACCAATCCGGATTACCAATGGATCATCGACCCACTGGATGGCACGACCAACCTGGTCAAGGGCATTCCGCACTTTGCCGTCTCCATCGCCCTGCGCGTCAAGGGCAAGACCGAACAAGCCGTTGTCTACGATCCCATTCGTGACGAGCTGTTTACCAGCACCCGTGGTAACGGCGCCCAGCTGAACGGCTACCGCATCCGCGTCGGCAAGGCCAAAGAGATGGCTGGCACCGTGCTGGCGACCGGTTTCCCGTTCAAGCAGAAGCACCACATCGAACCCTACCTGAAGATGTTCCAGAGCATGTTCATCGAGTGTGCCGACATCCGCCGTGCTGGCGCCCCTGCGCTGGACCTGGCCTATGTGGCCGCCGGTCGCATCGACGGCTACTGGGAAATCGGCCTGAAGCCCTGGGAAACGGCCGCCGGTGAGCTGCTGGCCAAGGAAGCTGGCGCCATCGTCACCGACTTCGTGGGTGGTCACAACTACGAAAACTCCGGCAACATCGTGGTCGCCAACCCGCGCGTCCTGAAAGAGATGCTCGGCAAGATCCGCGAAAACCTGCCGGATTCTTTGGCTAAATAAGCTGGCCAAGTAAATCGCGAACCCTTGAAAAAATGCCAGTCGGCCCAGCCGACTGGCATTTTTTATCTCTGATATCGGGAAACTAAGCCGCTGAAGCGTGGAACTGACCCTGCCCCGTTCCAGATGATCAGAATAAGCGGTCGGGCACAAGCCAGAGCTGGGTTTCCTCGATCAGCTCGATCAGATGGTGCCGTTGCGCCCCATGTTGATCACGACCCGCCGGTTCTTGGCTCTGCCCGCATCCGTCTCGTTGGAGGCCACGTGCTGTTTCTCGCCGTGCCCCTCCACCGAGATCTTGCCCTCCTCGATGCCGAGATCCACAAACACCTGCTTGATGGCATCTGCCCGCTTCTCGGAGAGCTTCTGATTGGGCCAACGCCCGCCGTAGCTGTCGCTGTAGGCGTCGATCACCACCACGTCTATGCTCTTGTCCGCCTTCACATAGTCGCCGATCAGCGCCAGCCGCCGCTTGGAGGCGGGCGACAGCTGATCGCTGTTCTTGTCATAGGAGAGCACGCTGAAGGCGATGTCGTTGAAGCTGTAGGGCAGCAGGCCGCTCAGGCAATCCATGAAGGCCTGGTATTTGACCCTGAAGTTGACCGAGGAGAGCGACACCCGCACCGGCCTGTCCTGGCGATACCAGTCTCTGTACTGGAAGGTGGGCATACGCCCCCCCTCCAGCTCGTCCAGCATGGTCCAGGCGGTTTGCCCCGCCACCAGGCCGTCGAACTGCTGATAGAACTGCAGCTGGCTTATCTGGCGTCCGGAGACACCGGGGCGCCAGCTGGGAGGCATGATCCCGAGGCTCACCGTCTGGGTCCTGGCCTGCGGCCGCTGTCCCTTCAGCTCGAAGTCCAGGTTGATCTTGCGACCGGCCCGGCTGACGAAGGCGCCCGTGCCCCAGCGGGGAATAGGGTGTTCGAGACGGCACTCCACCTGAGTATCCGAGGTCAACCGCCAGACGGATTGATCCAGGCCGGCACCGAACTCGGTCACTCCCGCCTGCAACTGCATACTCACGGATATGCTGATCAACCCTAACACCCAAGCATTCAACGGCTTGCCCTCCACACGATCTCGGATTAACTATCGGCAGCGGCAAGCCAAGCTTTAGGGCAAAACCTCAATGGGGAGCGGGGCGCTCCATCAGTTTGAAGCTGGCGATGCGGGCCGTCAGATCCCGGGCCAGCTGATCCAGCTCGACACTGTTTTGTTGCAGGGTCTCCGAGTGCAGGCGGTGGGCCTCATAGACCTCCCGAATGGTCAGCACGTTGTGCTGGATGTCGTCGGTCACATAACGTTGCTCCTCGGTGGCGGTCGCCACCTGAGCGGTCATGTCGTTCACCTTGCGCACCTCCTTGACGATATCGGTCAGCTCGCTGCCTGCCCGTTTGGCTTCGGTCACACTCAGCCCCGCCTGCTCGGTGCCCAGGTGCATGGCCGTCACCGCCTGACTGGCGCCCTGGCGCAGACGGGCCAGCATCTGCGCGATGTCATCCGCCGCCTGCTGAGTGCGCGAGGCCAGCGCCCTCACCTCCTCCGCCACCACCGCAAAACCGCGACCGGACTCACCGGCGCGGGCCGCCTCAATGGCGGCGTTGAGGGCCAGCAGATTGGTTCTGTCCGAGATCTGCTTGATGAGGTTGAGCGCCTCGCCGACCGACTCCGTTTCCCGATGCAGGTTGTCCACCAACTGCTGGGTATCGACCAGGGTACCCGCCACCTGCTGGATGGCGTCTATGGTCTGGTCTACCTCCTTGTCACCCTGATGGGCACGTCCGATGGCCTGCTGGGTCGCCAGCGAGGTCTGGGTGGCATTGCGGGCAATCTCCGCCACCGTCGAGGCCATCTCGGTCGCGGCAGTCGCCACCAGATCCACCTGACCAACCCCCTTGACCACACCGGCGTTGACCTGGGCAATCACCTCTGCCGAGGCTGCGGCGCTGCGAGCCAGCACGTCACAGGAGCGGCGTACCGCCAGCAACAGCCCTTCCAGATGTTCGAGGAAGCGGTTCAGATCCTGCGCCAACGCACCCAGCTCATCGCCGGATCGCCAGTTGACCCGCACCGTCAGGTCGTTCTCCTGCACCAGCCGTTTGAAGGTCTGATGCAGCGCCAGGAACCCCAGATGCAGGTCGCGCACCACCCGCCAGCAGATGGCACTGGTCAGGACCACGCACAACAGTACACCGACGGCGGCCCACCAGAAGTCGCTGGCACTGCGGGCCCGCATCTGCTCAACCCGATCATCCAACTGTTGATAGAGGCGATCCTCGCTCTCCTTGAGCAGGCCTATCTTGTCGGTACTCAAGGCAAACCAGGCTTCGGGATCGACACCAAAACCGCCGCTGGACGCCTTGTCCAACGCCAGTTTTTCCATGGCGGCCACGTCGGCCACCACGGGAGAAGCCAGGCTCTCGGCCAGCAACTGGCGCTGGGACGGACTCGCCACCGCCTGGAAACGCTCGAGATAGGTGTTCTGGGCGGCAAGGAGGGAGATGAACTGCTGCAACAGCGCCGGGGTGAAGCTGTCTCGTGCGAACACGTTGCTCAGGGTCGCCCGCTCCAACCCCATGCGTTCCTTGCTCTGCAAGAAGGCGGCGTAGGCATTGGTCTGCAGCGCTATGGTGGCATCCTGACTGCGGATGCTGACCTGATCCACCACGGCCAGCAGCTGGGTGATGAGACGGGTATAGAAGCCAACCTGCTCCGCCACCTCGACTCCCAGCGCACTGACCCGCTCGCGCATGGCGGTGAGCCCCACCAGCTCCTGCTGCACCTCGGACAAGGCCAGCAAGGCAGGATCCTGATGAAAACCCGCCAGCAGGGTGTCGACCACCTTGCGCTGGGCAGGCAGGGCATCACGAAACTTGTTGCCACCGGAGCCGAGGAAGCCGGCCGACATGCCACGCTCCTTTTGCAGCTCATGGGCGAGCTGCGCCGCCTCCCGCACCACTCCAAGTGCAGCCTGTGCCTGACTCATCTCCTGCTCGACCCGATAACGCTCATAGACGTATCGACCGGAAAAAAACAGCAGGGCCAACAGTGGCAGACAGACCACCAGCAACATCTTGTGCGCCAATCCCAGCTTCTTCATCGCCTCTCCCCTCCATGGTTGAAGTGGCCAATTATAAGCGCAACTGCTTTTAATAGAACCAGTTGGCGTGCGCATGGCGGCCCAGGAGGGACAAGGGCCGGCTTTTTTGCCATAATGCCGCCTTCTTTCACGCCGACCGAGATACCATGACCGACGCCGTTCACACCCTCAAGGGCCGTTTTCGTGGCTTTTACCCCGTCGTCATCGATGTTGAAACCGCCGGATTCAATGCCAAGACCGATGCCCTGCTGGAGATCGCCGCCTATACCCTCAAGATGGATGAGCAGGGCTGGCTCATGCCCGATCAGATCTTCCATTTTCATGTGGCGCCATTCGAAGGGGCCAATCTGGAGAAAGCCGCGCTGGAGTTCACCGGCATAGACCCCTTCAATCCACTGCGCGGTGCCGTGGACGAAAAGGAGGCGCTCACCGAGATCTTCAAGGGGGTGCGCAAGGGCATGAAGGAGAGCGACTGCGGCCGGGCCATCATAGTGGCCCACAACGCCACCTTCGATCACGGCTTCGTGATGGCCGCCGCCGAGCGAGCAGGCCTCAAGCGCAATCCGTTCCATCCCTTCGCCACCTTCGACACCGCGGCCCTCTCCGGCCTGGCACTGGGGCAGACGGTGCTGGCCAAGGCCTGTCAGAGCGCGAACATCCCCTTTGACAATAAAGAGGCCCACTCCGCCCTCTACGACACCGAGCGCACCACCGAGTTGTTCTGCCATATCGTCAACCGTTGGAAGAGCCTGGGGGGTTGGCCACTGGCCACACCGGACGAAACGCCCGCCGATGACAACCCCCAGTAGTTCCACCTGGGCATGAGAAAGAGGCTGCCTTGGCAGCCTCTTTCCATGAGGTTGCTGGGGACTCGACGCCTGGCAGCTGGTTTGACCAGAGTGGCATAAACAGGGTCATACAGCACCGTTTTCAGCATTCCATCCCGGTTGATCCGAATTTGCTCGGCAGGAATGCCGTGAAGAGGCCATTTTGCCGTTTTTTTTCTCGACTTTTGTCACGTTTTTCGCAAACTAGCTGGCTTTCACACGACTGACAGCAACACAATCCATAAGGAAATCAAATGAATCCTGTTGTTATCGCGGTGGCGCTGATGCTGGTGCTCAGCCTGCTGCGGATCAATGTGGTGGTCTCCCTCGCCATCGGTGCCATCGTGGGTGGCTTGCTCGGCGGCCTCTCCCTCGAGCAGACCCTCAGCACCTTCACTGGCGGGCTGGGTGGCGGTGCAGAAATCGCCCTCTCCTACGCCATGCTGGGGGCCTTCGCGGTAGCCATCTCCCGCTCCGGCATCACCGATCTGCTGGCCCGCAAGGTCATCAACCAGCTCGGCAAGGATGCCAGCAGCACCCGCATTCTCTGGGTCAAGAGCCTGCTGCTCACCTCGGTGCTCGCGGTCTCCGTCTCCTCCCAGAACCTGATCCCGGTGCACATCGCCTTCATTCCCATCCTGATCCCGCCGTTGCTGCATGTCATGGCCCAGATGCAGATCGACCGCCGTCAGGTGGCCTGCGTCATCACCTTCGGCCTGACCGCTACCTACATGCTGCTGCCGGTGGGCTTTGGCGGCATCTTCCTGAACAACATCCTGGCCAAGAATCTCGTCGACAACGGCGTACCGGTGGAATTCAGCCAGTTGCCCCTGGCGATGGCCATCCCGGTATTCGGCATGTTCCTCGGCCTGCTCATCGCCGTCTTCTTCAGCTACCGTAAGCCGCGTCAGTATGATCTGGAGAAGATCCTGGCCGCCGAACCGGAGACGGTCGAGCTCAATCTCAACCACATCTGGGTCGCCCTGCTGGCCATCGCCGTGGCACTCGGCCTGCAACTGATGACCAACAGCATCGTGCTGGGGGCGCTCGCAGGCTTCATCATCTTCACCTGCGGCGGCGTCATCAAATTCCGCGAGAGCCAGGATGCCTTCACCCAGGGTGTGCGTATGATGTCCCTCATCGGCTTCATCATGATCTCCGCCGCAGGCTTCGCCGCCGTCATGAAGGAGACCCACGGGGTGGAGAGTCTGGTGCAGTCCGTCTCCAGCATGATGGCAGGTCACAAGGGATTGGCGGCCTTCCTGATGCTGCTGGTGGGCCTGCTCATCACCATGGGGATCGGCTCCTCCTTCTCCACCGTGCCCATCATCGCCACCATCTATGTGCCCCTGTGCATCCACCTCGGCTTCTCGCCCATGGCGACCATCGCCCTGGTGGGCACCGCGGGCGCGCTGGGGGACGCGGGTTCCCCCGCATCCGACTCGACGCTCGGTCCCACCTCTGGCCTCAACGCCGACGGTCAGCACGACCACATCTGGGACAGCGTGGTGCCAACCTTCATCCACTACAACATCCCCCTGGTGATCTTCGGCTGGATTGCCGCCATGGTGCTCTGAGACCATCCCGAGCAGACAGACAAAAGGCGACCCCGAGGTCGCCTTTCTTGTCTTGCACATACCTCAGATGGCCGGTTGCAGCCCCCGCCTGCCGGCCAGGGCGCAGAGACAGGCCACCAGGGCCAACCCCATGCCGGCTGCTCCCACCCCGAGCCAATGTCCCTGTTGCCAGACCAGCATCCCCAGGCTGGAGCCGAGGGTTCCCCCCAGGAACATGCCGGTCATGAAGAGGGTATTGATACGCCCCCTGGCCTCAGGTCTCAGACCATAGATGCGCTGCTGATGTGCGATGAGTGCGCTCTGCACTCCGAGATCCAGCAAGATGACCCCGCACGCCAGCCCGGCCAGAGAGAGCCACAGCTCGAAGCAGATCCAGGCAAGCACCACCAGCACGGCACCGGCCAATACCACTGGTCTGGCCCCCAACCGATCCGCCATCCGGCCTGCCAGAGGGGCCGCCACCACCCCAGCCACCCCGATGACGCCGAACAGACCCGCCATGTCGGCCCCCAACCCATAGGCAGGTTCGGCCAGGTAGAACGCCAGCACGGTCCAGAAGGCGCTGAAGGAGGCAAACAGCAAGGCCTGGGTCAGGGTCGCGCGGCGCAAGGCGGGCTCCTCGCGCCACAGACCGACCAGAGAGTGAAGCAGACGGCCATAACCGAGGGGAGAGCGCGGCAATCCGGACGGTATCATCCTGGCCATCAGCAGGGCCCCCGACAGGGCCAGGGGAATGGCCAGCCAGAACATGGCGCGCCAACTGCCATAGGCGGTGACCAGACCGGCGACGGTGCGGCTGAGCAGTATCCCGGCCAGCAGGCCGCTCATCACGCTACCGACCACGGCACCACGGCGGGCAGGATCTGCCAGGGTTGCCGCCAGCAGGGAAGCCAGCGCGATCAGTGCAAACTGCCCCGGAATGAGCCCGCGGCGCTCGACCACATCGCCAAGCGGCACCAGCAAAAGCAGACCCATGGCATAGCCAAGCTGGGTCAGCATGGCGATCAATGGCATGCCCGAGTGCCCGGGAAAGTCCTGCGCCATCACCGCCAGCATGGGCTGGTTGTAGTAGATGTTGGCAACTGCCAGGCCGCATGACAGGGCCATGGCGAAGAGCAGGGAGGGGCCGGGGGTTGCGGCCCCTCCGGCAGAAGGCGATGTACTCATGATCTTCTCCTCGTGTTAGAAGGGCTCCCGCCAGGATACGGGCCCCATGCGCACAGCCTACCCGGGGAGCGTCGCCACCAGTAGAGCGGTGGGGACCATAACAGTTATTCCGCTGGCGTATGCCCCACGCCGGGCAGGCCGGTCACGAATGCCAGAAAGGCGCTCGCCTTGGCACCAGGCTGGCGACCTGCCGGGAGCAGGGTCCAGAGCTCCTGCATGGGCAGTTGCCACTCGGGCAGCACCGCCACCACCTCGCCGCGGGCAAGCTCGGGAGCAAACATCCACTCCGAGGCGATACCGAGCCCCAGGCCTGCCAGCACGGCTGCGCGCATGCCTTCGGCCGCCGAGACCGTCAGCCTGCCTTCTCCGGAAACCACTTTCTCTTCGACGCCGCGGCGAAATCGCCACTGCTGCCCCACTCCGGGCCGTGGACTGTAAAGCACCAGATCATGCTGTTGCAGAGCCTGAGGGGTCTCAGGCTCTCCTTTGGCGGCCAGATAGGCCGGCGTCGCCAGCACCCGCACGTCGCTTCGGGCGAGGCAGCGGGCGACCAGCGACGAGTCAGCCTGTTTGCCGATCCGCAGAGCCACCTCGATGCCCGCCGAAATGAGATCCACATTGCCGTCATCCAGCAGGATCTCCAGATCCAGTCCCGGGTGAGCCGCCAGAAAACCGGCAAGATGGGGAATGATATGCAGGCGGGCGAAGGTGACGGGAGCGCTCACCCGCAGACGCCCGCTCAGCCCGGCCCGGCATTGCTGCACCATGGCATCGGCCTCGTTGACCTGGGCCAGGATCTCTCTCGCCCGCAGATAGTAGGCCTCTCCGGCCTCCGTGGGCGCCAGCCCCCGGGTCGAACGCAGCAACAGGCGGCTGCCAAGGTGCGCCTCAAGCTGGGCAATCAATCTGGAAACCGTGGGTTGCCCCATCCCCAGTCGGCGGGCCACCGCCGAAAACGAGCCGGTCTCCACCGCCAGCACGAACACCTCCATCACCCCCAAGCGATCCATTTATGGCTCCTCTGCCCTGTGGCACTGTTCGTGGCACTGTTCGTGGCACTGTTCGTGGCACAAGGTAGCACCGGGCCTGCCCTCTCGCACCCTCGTTCTGGCAGGAGGCACAAGAAAACCGCGTCAAGGGCGGTCCTGCCATGGAAGAAAGGTGTCGGGATGAAATATCAACCAGGAACAATCGAACAGAGGGACTCGAAGACAAGGCTACAGGGGCTCGATTGCCCCAAGGCTACCCCAGTGCCACTTCCTGAATAGCGGCGCTGTGGGCGAAATAGCGGTGACAGAACTGCATGAACTCCGGCAGCGGCAAGGGACGCGAGTAGAAATAACCCTGGATCTCATCCACCCCTATGGTTAGCACCGCCTTGAGCTCATCGCTGTTTTCCACCCCTTCTGCCACGACACGCACCCCCAACTGATGAGAGAGGGTGGTGATGGTCTCGACGAACAGCGCCTGACGGGGATCCTTGTCGATGGCGGTGATGAAGGAGCGGTCGATCTTGAGCTTGTCGAAAGAGAGTTCACGCAGGTAAGAGAGCGAGGACCAGCCGGTCCCGAAGTCATCGAGGGCCACCCGCACCCCTATCTGGCGCAGGGAGTGAATGATCTGCTTGCTGAGGGCGATGTCATCGAGGGCGATGGTTTCGGTCAGCTCCACTATCAACTGGTGCAGCCCCAACGGCCCATCTTCCATCTTCTCTTCAATCTCCCTGGCCAACCCCATGTTGAACATGGAGTTGGAAAGGTTGATGGAGATCTCGAGCGGTGCTAGCACCTCCTCCGGGAAGCCGGACAGATCGAGCTGCATGCGCCGGATGATCCAGCCCCCGAGCGCCTCGCCCAACCCGTTCTCTTCTGCCAGCGAGATGATGTCGAGGGGGGCAATAAAGCCATATTCCGGATGATGCCAGCGGATCAGCGCCTCGGCCCCCAGCCTCACTACACTCTGGCCGCGCACGATGGGCTGATAGTAAAGGGCCAGTTGCGGGCATTGCGGGCAGTGGATAAGCTCCCGCAGCTCGGTCGACAGCCGGCGTTTGCGCTGATAGTGCTGATACATGCTGCTGGAGAAGAGCACATTGTCATTCAGCCGTTTGCGCTTGGCGCTGTCGAGGGCGATATCGGCAAACAACAGCATCTCTTCCGGTGAATGATCCGGTTTCACGTACTGGCTGGTGCCCATGAAGACCCGCACCCGGTGCGCCGGATCGGCGGCAAACACCAGATCCGCCAGCTCGCTGCGCAGTTGCTCCAGAAACGGGAAGCGCAGATAGGTGGGCATGGTGCCGGTGATGATGAGGGTGAACTCGTCACTGCCGGTTCGGGCAACGAAGATCCCCTGGCCAGAGGCGGCCTTGATCCGCGCCGCAAGCCGTTTGAGCAAGGCGTCCCCCACTTCGTAACCCAGACTGTTATTGACCTCCCTGAAATGCCCCAGATCCATGAGGCAGACGGTGATGCTGCTGCGCCGCCCGGGGTGGCTGGTCCACTGCTGGAGGTGCTTGATGAGCGCCGCCCGGTTAGGGAGACGGGTGAGAGGGTCGTTCCACGCCAGAAAATACTGGCGACGCACTTCGCGAAACAGCACCATCAACATCACCATAGTCGCCAGCATCAGAAACCCCAGGATGAAGAAGTTCTGGGTTCTCGACTCGTTGAGCAGCTCACGCTGGGCGATGGCAGAAGGCCCGGTAAAGTTTTTCACCATCACGTCCCGCACCCCGCGCATCTCGTCATCGAGTGCGGCCGTGAACATCTTGAGTGCGGGGGAATCCGGCTCCCCTTGCACCACATCCTGCTCATAGCGTTCGAAGAGAGCGAGGATCTTGCCGACCGCCTTGTCCGCACCGAATCGGGCCCTGACCGACTTTGCCTCCTTCCCGTGCAGGAAGACATCGAGCCGGTTCCAGGCAATGTCAAAGCGTTTGTTCATCTCCTCCCGGCTGACGGCACCGGCACGATAGAGCTGCAAGCCCTTCTCGAAGTCGTGGATCTCCAGCTCGAGCTGGGCCAGTGCCCAGGCGGAGAGCTGGGTGTAGCGCGTCACCTCATTGAACGCGCGGTCATAGTTCCAGACCGACCAGAGGGTCACCCCCAAAAAGGTGGTCACCATCAGGATCAGGCTCAAGAACTTGCTGCTCAGCATCTTATTTGCTCTCCAGCGCCGTCAGCTGCCACACCATCCGGCTGTGATAGATCTCCTTGTTGAGTTCGGGATGGTCGGTGAGGGGATAAATGACCCAGAGCGGCCCCTTGTTGCGCAGGGTCAGAGCCTTGCCATCCTGCTTCTCGGCCACCAGCACCGGGTACTTCTCCCCGTCTTCCTGCGGCAGTGCGGCCCAGTATTCATTGACCGCGAGGGCCTTGACCTCCTGGCTCTTGAGACCGTAGATCCTGACCAGGTCCCGCAGCAACACCCCGCGATAGAGGTGCTCCCCCTCGGTCCAGGGCGTCCCCGTCTTAACTTCCGTCTGCGGCAAGGCCTCAAACTCGGCACGGGTCAGCACCACCTCCCCCTTGCCATTGCAGCACCCCGCCCCCGCAATTCTGAAGAAGGGCTCCTCCGCCAACACCATACCCGACACGAGCCATCCAGATATCAGCAACACCTTGCCAAGCCACTTGCCCATCACGCACCTCCCTGTCATACGGTTTATTTATTCATCTCACTCTGCTGACTCATATGCAAACAACAGAATGCACCTTCAGACCAAAGTCGCAGTCGTTTGCAACCAGCAACGATTGTGCGTCTTCCAAAAGTATCCAATCGCTTCCCAAAGAATGACACCAGGCGCCACCCCCAGGCAAATGGATTGCACCATTTTTCTTTCACTGGCTCCTCATCAAACCGGATGCCCACCACGGCCGGAAAAAGGTGACAATCTTCGCTACGCATCTGAAAAACAGACACAAAAAGGGCCACTCCATGGAGCGGCCTTCTCATCAGTGCAGTCAGGGTTTAGCTGTCGCGGCGCTTGTTGCCACCGAACTTGCGATCCTTGTTGAAGCCACCTTCACGGCGCTCCCCGCTCTTGTTGAACGGACGGTCACCGCTGGGGCGGCGATCCTTGTTGAAGGGACGATCGCTGCGGGGCGGACGGGGGGCAGTGTTGCTGCCGGCCGGCACCTCGGTGTAGCGAGTGATCATCAGCGGACGCTGACAGACACGGGCCTTCTTGATCACTTCCAGCACGTCGGCGGTCATGCCCTTGGGCAGGTCGACGGTGGAAAAGTCATCGGCGATGTCGATGTTGCCGATGAAACGGCTCTCGATGTTCGCTTCGTTGGCGATGGCGCCGACGATCTGGCCCGGCTTGACGCCGTGATGGGCACCCACGTCTACGCGGTAACGCTCCATCTCCACGTCAGGATTGTCTTTCAGCGGACGCGGCTCGAGGGACGGCATGCGACGGGCAGGACGATCGCCACGGTCACCGAAATCACGGGGAGCACGATCACCGAAGTCACGGCGCTCGAACTCACGGCCAGCACGGTCGCTTGCCGGTTCAGTGACGGAGTCATCCAGCAGCAGCGGTTGGTCACCCTGCACCAGCTTGGCCAGGGCGGCAGCCAGCTCCAGCGGATCGGCAGAATCTTCTTCGATCAGCTCGTTCACCAGGTTTACGTAGATCTCAAGCTCTTCGCCCATCATGGTTTCCCGGATGCGCTCCTTGAACTTGGTCATACGGTGCTGGTTGATGTCCTCGGTGCTCGGCATCTTCATCGGCTCGATGGCCTGACGAGTGGCGTGCTCAATGGCGCGCAGCATGCGGCGCTCGCGGGGAGCCACGAACAGGATGGCCTCGCCCTTGCGACCGGCACGGCCGGTACGGCCGATACGGTGAACGTAGGATTCGGTATCGTACGGAATGTCGTAGTTCACCACGTGGGTGATGCGCTCGACGTCCAGACCACGGGCGACGACGTCGGTGGCGATCAGGATGTCCAGCTGGCCTTGACGCAGCTTGTCGACGGTACGCTCACGTAGCTTCTGCGGGATGTCACCGTGCAGGGCTTCACAGGCGTGACCACGGGCGGCCAGCTTGCCAGCCAGCTCTTCGGCGGCGTTCTTGGTGCGCACGAAGACCAGTACGGCTTCGTACGGCTCGACTTCCAGCAGACGGGTCATGGCGTCCAGCTTGTGCAGACCGGTTACCTGCCAGTAGCGCTGGCGGATGGTCGGTGCGGTGGACGTCTTGGTGATGATCTTGATCTCTTTTGGCTGCTTCAGGTGCTTCTGGGCAACACGACGGATCTGGTCCGGCATGGTGGCAGAGAACAGGGCAACCTGACGGGTGGCCGGGCACTGCTCCATGATCCAGTCCACGTCGTCGATGAAGCCCATACGCAGCATTTCATCGGCTTCGTCCAGTACCAGGGCTTTCAGGCCGGAGAGGTCCAGGTTCTTGCGACGGATCAGATCCATCACGCGGCCAGGGGTACCGACGACCACCTGGGCACCACGGCGCAGGGCGCGGGTCTGGGTTTCGTAAGAGGAGCCACCGTAGATGGGCAGGACATGGAAGTCAGGCATGTGCTTGGCGTAACGTTGGCACGCCTCGGCAACTTGCAGCGCCAGCTCACGGGTCGGTGCCAGCACCAAAATCTGGGTGTTACGGTTACCAGCTTCCAGACGAGACAACAGAGGCAAGGCAAAAGCAGCGGTCTTCCCCGTACCGGTTTGCGCCTGCCCCAGCAGATCGTGTCCCGCCATCAGGTGGGGAATTGCTGCGGCCTGGATCGGTGACGGGCGCTCATAGCCCACGTCTTGCAGCGCTTTCAATACAGGCGCGGCCAGTCCAAGCTCACTAAAAAGGGGCATTTGTTCGGTATGGGTATCAGACATAGATTCTTCCAGAGTAAGGCAGGCGGCTAAGCACCGCGGAATAGCAAAAAGGCGGCGATTATAGCGCCACTTTGTTCTGCTGTCTTGAAAAATGTGATAAGCGTCTCAAGACGTTGGCAATTATAGAGGGATCTTGCGACTATGGCTTGCTTATTTTGCACTACTGGTGCGTTATTGCTTGTCACGCCCCGCTGGAGTCCTTGTCCCGCTTGTGTTTGAGCACCGCCATGGTCAATCGACTGGTGCACAATAAACGCCCACGTTCATCCCGAATGTCAATCTGCCACACCTGGGTCGTCGCTCCCAGATGCAGCGGCGAGCAACGCCCTGTCACCACCCCTTCCCGTTTGGCACGCAGGTGGTTGGCGTTCACCTCCAGTCCCACGCAGTAGCTCTCCTCCCCTACCGCCATGTTGGCGGCCAGCGACCCCAAAGTCTCCGCCAACACCACGGAGGCACCACCGTGCAGCATGCCAAGGGGCTGATGGGTACGGTGATCCACCGGCATGCTGGCCTCGAGCCAGTCGGGCCCAAAGGCGGTATAGAGGATGCCAAGGTGGGCCATCAGGGTGTTGCGGGAGCTGGCATTGAGCCCTTCGAGGCTCATGGGTTTGCGCCAGATGGGGGCGCTTTCTTGACTCATGGCGAGCAGACTCCTTATGTGATCAATGAGTTGGACACGATCAGTGCCGGCGAAAAAAGATGCCCCGATCCGGGGCATCTTGACAAGTACCTTGCGTCACCAGGGATAGGTCACCCCGGGCCACTCGGCCCAGGGGAGCTCGCGCCCCGGCAGGCGCGGGTGATGCCAGTGCCACACCTTGCCCAGCCAGGCACGGAGTTCGGCCTCCAGCACGACGTCATCAAGGGGGGCCTCGGCCACCTTCCAGAAGAAGAGCTCCACCTCCACCTCAGGCAACACCGAGGGGTAGAGATAGACCCCGCCCCAGAACTCGGGCTCCCGCTCCGGGCTCCAGAGGCCATAGGCGAAGGAGCGCTTGGCGAGAAACTCCGAGCGCTGCCACTCCAGATCGGCCTCGTGCTGGCTCAGGCTGAACTGAGCCGAGGGCCAGACGTCATCCGGGCGAAACAGCTGATGAAGCTGCTCCCGCTCGCGCAGCATGGCGACAAACTCCACCACCGCCTGAGTTGGGCTGGCAGGCAGCAGCAGAAAGCTCGGGTGCCGATAGGCTTGCGGCACCCGAAACCGCTTGGGGAAGCGCAGCATCAGAGCAGTTCCAGCAGCGCCTGCAGCGGATGCTTGAGTTTCTCCCCCTCCATCCGCTTGACCTGGCTACGGCACGAATAACCCGTGGCCAGACAGCGATCCTTGGGCAGGCGAGCGAGCGGCTCGGCCCAGCTCAAGGAGTAGATCCCCTTGGAGTTGTCCACCTGCTTGGCGTCGTGACCATAGGTGCCGGCCATGCCGCAGCAGCCGACCGACACCGGCTGCAACGTGGCGCCGAAGCGGCCAAACAGGGTACCCCAGTCACCGTGAGTCGAGGGCTTGGCAGTCTTCTCGGTGCAGTGGGCAAACAGATACCAGGGCTCGGCTTCTCCCGGCTCTTTCGCTGCGGCACTGACTTGTGGGGCAGGAAGAGAGAGCAGCCACTCCTGGGGCAGCAGCACCTGGAAGTCGCCGCGGGCAGGGCCCAGCGCCTTCACGTATTCATCGCGATAGCAGAGTACCAGGGAGGGATCGACTCCCACCATGGGGATGCCCAGCGCCGCCATCTTGTTGAGGAACTGGGCACTGCTGGCTGCGGTGCGGGCGAAGGCGCGCAGGAAGCCCTTCACGTGCTGGGGCTTGCCGTTGGGCTTGAAGGGCAGCAGGTAGGGCTGATAGCCCAGCTTGCTGGCGAGCTTCACCAGGTCGCGCACCACGGGGGCGTCGTAATAGCTGGTGAAGGGATCCTGCACGATGAGCACGACCTTCTTGCGCTGCTCGGGGCTCATGGCCTCCAGCCCCGGCAGGTCGAAGTAGCGGGCCTTGTGATCACGCAGCTCCTCGGCCAGGGTGGGAATACTCAAGAGCGGCACATCCACCATGCCGATGCTCTTCTCGGTCGCCTTCTGGGCCCACTCTTTTTCCAGGAAGAAGTTGACCAGCTTGGGCGCCCTGGCGAGCAGGGGCGCATAAGCTTCGACGGTGCCGACGAAGTAATCCTTGGGGCCGCGCAGATAACGGCTGTGGTAGAGCTGCATGAAGCGGGCGCGGAAGGTGGGCACGTCCACCTTGATGGGGCACTGGCTGGTGCAGGCCTTGCAGGCCAGGCACCCCTCCATCGCCTCCATCACCTCGTGAGAGAAGTCGTACTCGCCGCGGGCGCGGGCCAGGGTATTACGGAACTTGTCGACAATCTGCTTGAAACGCAGACCGCCGCTTTGCAGCGCCACTTCTTCGGCCAGGGGATCGTAGCCCTGCTCCGCCAACTGACGCAGCCATTCGCGCATCAGCCCGGCCCGCCCCTTGGGGGAGTGGCGGCGGTCGCGGCTTATCTTGACCGAGGGACACATGGGGGAGTCGGTCTCGAAGGTGAAGCAGAGGCCGTTGCCGTTGCAATCCATGGCGCGGGTGTAGCTTTCGCGCACCGCAATCGGGATCTGGCGGTCAAACTTGCCGCGCTTGGGACCGTCCACCGACACCAGTTCGGCACCGCTGCCATAAGGGATGCAGATCTTGCCCGGGTTGATGCGGTTAGCCGGATCGAACGCCCCCTTGACCCGCTGCAGCTCCTCCCACAGCTCGCCGAAGAAGGCGGGGCTGTATTCGGAGCGAAAGCCCTTGCCGTGCTCCCCCCACATCAGACCGCCATATTTGGCGGTGAGGGCCACCACCTGATCCGAGATGCGGCGCAGCAGCACCTCCTGTTCAGGGTCGCATAAGTCCAGTGCCGGGCGCACGTGCAGCACACCCGCATCGACGTGGCCGAACATGCCGTAGTCGAGGCCATGGCCATCGAGCAGGGCGCGAAATTCCATGATGAAATCGGCCAGGGACTCCGGTGGCACGGCGGTGTCTTCGGTGAAGGCTACCGGCTTCTTTCGCCCCTCGGCATTGCCGAGCAGCCCCACCGACTTCTTGCGCATACCGTAGATGGTCTCGATGCTCGGCAAGTGACTGCACACCTGATAGCCGATGATCCCCGCCTCCTCCTTGGCCAGCAGGGCGTCGATGCGGCGGCACAGCTCGGCCACCTTGGCCTGGTGTTCAGCCTCGTCGGTGTCGGCGAATTCGACGATGTTGAGCCCCTGCAGATCCTTGCCGGGCACGTCCTGAATGAACTCTTTGACCGAATGCCAGATGATGTCGGCGCGAGCCAGCCCCAGCACACGGGAGTCCACCGTCTCCACCGACAGGGCGTGAGCCTCCACCATAAAGGGGGCGTTTCTGAGCGCCGACGGGAAGCTGTCGTACTTGACGTTGACGAGCGTCCGGTAGCGCGGAATGGGGGTGATGTTGAGGCGAGCCTCGGTGATGAAGCCCAGCGACCCTTCCGAGCCGCACAGCACCCGGCTCACATCCAGGGTGTCGGTGTCAGGGGCATAGAGGTGCTTGAGATCGTAACCGGTCAGGAAGCGGTTGAGCTTGGGGAAGGTGGCCTCTATGTCGGCGCGCCGCTCGCGGCCGATGCGATAGAGGGTGCGGTAGATCTCCCCCTCGCGGCTCTCCAGCGCCAGCTTGTCTGCCAGGCGCTGGCCGTTCACCGGCTCGGTCGCCATGATGTCACCGTTCTCCAGCACGGCCTTGAGCCCCAGCACGTGATCCGAGGTCTTGCCGTACACCAGCGACCCCTGCCCCGAGGCATCTGTGTTGACCATGCCCCCCAGGGTGGCGCGGTTGGAGGTGGAGAGATCCGGCGAGAAGAAGTAGCCGTGGGGTTTGAGGTAGGCGTTGAGCTGATCCTTCACCACCCCGGCCTGGGCCCGCACCCAGCCCTGCTCCAGATTAATTTCCAGGATCTGGTTCATATGGCGCGAGAGATCGACGATAATGCCGCCGCCCAAGGATTGACCATTGGTGCCGGTACCGCCGCCGCGAGGGAAGAAACTCAAGGCCGCGTACTCGGGCCCCTGGGCCAGCTTGAGCATCACCGCTATGTCATCCGCGCTACGCGGATAGAGCACCGCCTGAGGTACGACCTGATAGACGCTGTTATCCGTCGCCATCGCCAACCGGCTTGCATAAGACTTTTCGATATCACCACGAAATGCTGAGCGCGCCAGCAACTCAAGAAACTGCAGGGTTGTAGGTGACAAACTGTCCTGGTAATCGAGTCTCGGGATCATGAATCCTTGTTCCCATCCTTTGCTTGATGCCGGAACTCCGGCGACAACGACCGTTCGGGCCAGCCTCTTCGCGGGCCCCCGAACCAGTCCGCTCACATGTGAGCGGGCAGTATATCAGCTAGAAAACCGCTTGCGCGTGCAATCTTCACCATTTGAAAGGAGGACTTTTATGGCTCATCACAGCCATGTTATCAGTACGCTGGTTCGCACCGAGAAACAGGCGCTGACCCTGTCGCTGTTCGGCTGCATCAGCTTCGCCATCTTCGGGATCGGCTACGGCCTGTTCGTCGGTTCCAACGCCATCATGCTCGATGGCATCTTCACCCTGTTCAGCATGGGCATGACGGGACTCGGACTCATCACCGCCTACCTGGTGACTCGCCCCTCCGACTCACGCTTCCAGTACGGCTATGCCCACTTCGAGCCCATCACCAACGTCATCAACGGCACCGTCATCCTGCTGCTCTGCCTCGGCGCCCTCTATAGCGGCATCACCTCCCTGCTCGAAGGGGGACGGGAGATAGACCTCGGCCACGCTCTCATCTACGCCGCCGTCTGTACCTTCTTCTGCGCCATTATCTACCGGATCGAGGCGGGCGTTGCCGAGCGGCTCAACTCCGAGCTGGTACGGGTCGACGCCAAGGAATGGTTGGTCGACACCCTGCTCAGCGCCACCCTGCTCATCGGCTTCGTGGTCGCCATCGGCCTCGACGCCCTCGGCTACGGCCACTACAACCGCTACATAGACCCGGTGCTGGTTACCCTGCTCGCCCTGTGCGCCACCCTGATCCCCATCAAGGTACTCGGCCGCAACCTGCGGGAAGTGTTGAAAATCGCTCCCAAGGGGGATGTTTCGGCGCGGGTCGAGAGCGAGATAGATGCCCTGCGCCAGCGCCATGGCATCGAGTGCTACAGCCATCTGGCGAAAAGCGGCCGCCGCTTCGATCTCGAACTCAACATTCTGGTGGCCCCCGGCCAGGAATGGCCCGTCGAGCGCCAGGATGCCCTGCGCCAGGAGCTCTGGTCCCGCCTCGGCGATACCCTGGGAGATGCCTGGCTCTCGGTATGCTTCACCCGCGAGAAGCGCTGGCTGTAGTAAGCAGCAAGGCGGAGCCTGCCCGGTAAGCTCCGCCCGCCCCTGTCCCCCACAGTGGGCGGCATGCCTCTCCCCCTCGCGCTTCCTTGGGTGTCCTCTTGCCAAACGCGGGATTCCCGTTATCATCAGGGCTCACTTTTGACCCGAGGTTTTATTGCCCATCATGGACAACCCCCGAAGTAGCCCTTCGTTTTTCCCCATCAAAGCCTATCTGTACCTGCTCAATCAGCGCCTCTGAAAACACTCGAGCCTTAGCCTGCCACGGCCCTTGCCGTGAGCGACATCCACTGCGTCTGTTTTTATTGAGGTCATCCTAATGGAATTCTTGCTGGACCCGTCTATCTGGGTCGGTCTGTTCACCCTGATCATCCTCGAGATAGTGCTCGGGATCGACAACCTGGTCTTCATCGCCATCCTGGTGAAGAAGCTCCCTCCCGCCCAGCGGGACAAGGCCCGGCTCATCGGCCTCTCCCTGGCCCTGATCATGCGCCTCGCCCTGCTGAGCGTGATGTCCTGGCTCGTGACGCTCACGACCCCCATACTGCACATCTGGGATCACCCCTTCTCGGGGCGGGATCTCATTCTGATGGGGGGCGGCCTCTTCCTGCTGTTCAAGGCCACCTCGGAGCTGCATGAGCGGCTGGAGGCCAAGCCGGAGGAGCAGGGCCCGGCCGGTGTCTATGCCGGATTCGGGGTGGTGATCGCCCAGATCCTGGTGCTGGATGCCGTCTTCTCTCTGGACTCCATCATCACTGCGGTCGGCATGGTGGAACACCTGGGCGTCATGATGGCGGCCGTGACCATCGCCATGGTGGTGATGGTGATCGCCTCCAAGCCCCTGACCCGCTTCGTCAACGCCCACCCCACCGTGGTGGTGCTCTGCCTGAGCTTCCTGCTGATGATAGGCTTCAGCCTGGTCGCGGAGGGCTTCGGCTTCCACATTCCCAAGGGCTATCTCTATGCGGCCATCGGCTTCTCTGTGCTCATCGAGTTCTTCAATCAGCTCGCCCAGCGCAGTGCCCAGCGCCACGAATCCAGGCAGCCCCTGCGCGAGCGCACCACGGCCGCCATCTTCAAACTGATGGGGGGCAGCCGGGCCAACCAGCACCCGCAGCAGGATGAGGAGGAGGAGCTGGAGGCCCCCCGCCCCATCAGCTTCGGAGAGGAGGAGCGTTACATGGTGACCGGGGTGCTGTCGCTCGCCGAGCGCTCCATCCGCACCATCATGACCCCCCGCGCCGAGATGGAGTGGATCGACGTCAATGACTCCCCGGACGAGATCCGGGCCCTGCTGCAGCGGGCACCCCACAGCCTGTTCCCGGTCTGCGACGGGGAGCTGGATGAGATCATCGGGGTGGTGAAGGCGCGGGATCTGCTGTTTTCCCTCAACGAGGGGCAGTCCCTGGCCGAGCTCGCCAGGCAGAATGACCCCATCATAGTGCCCCAGACCATCAACGTGATCCGGCTGCTGGCGGAGCTGCGCCAGGCCAGGGGCAGCCTCATTCTGGTGGCGGATGAGTTCGGCATCATCCAGGGGCTGGTCACCAACCACGATCTGCTGGAGGCCATCGTCGGCGAGTTGCCGGATGAGGATGAGACCCCGGACATCGTCCAGGAGGGAGAGAGCTGGCTCATCAACGGCAGCACCAACATCCACCAGATAGAGCAGACCCTGGGCCATGACGGCCTGGTGAGCGAGAGCGATGAGTACGTGACCCTCGCGGGCATGCTGCTCTCCCACTTCGGCAGTCTGCCCACCAGCGGCCAGCAACTGCGCCTGGGTCAGCTCTGCTTCGAGGTGCTGGCGGTGAGCGAGCGCCGGATAGAGCGGGTGCGGGTCACCCCGATCGGCGCCAGCGCCGCCTGATCTGCCGCGACACTGAAGAGGGCCAACAGGCCCTCTTTTTCATGGCCTCAGGCCCATTGCTGTGCCAAGGGCAATTCTCTTCTGCAATTACCCCTCTTTTTCACAATGACAATCCCCTCTAGAGTCTCCTCCATCTCAACACGAGGAATTCACCATGCACCACGATCCCCTGTTCTGCCCCCTTCGCCTCGGCCAGTTGCACCTCTCCAACCGCATCGTCATGCCGCCCATGACCCGCTCCCGCGCCAGCCAGCCCGGTGATCTGGCCAACGCCATGATGGCCACCTATTACGCCCAGCGCGCGGGCGCCGGTCTCATCATCGGCGAGGGCACCCAGATAGATCCCCTGGGCAAGGGCTATGCGTGGACCCCGGGCATCCACAGCGCCGAGCAAGTGGCCGGCTGGAAGCAGGTGACCGATGCGGTGCACGCCAGGGGGGGCATCATGTTTGCCCAGCTCTGGCACGTGGGCCGGGTCACCCACCCGGACAACATAGGCGGCGCCCAGCCCATCTCTTCCTCCGCCATCAAGGCCGAAGGGGTGAAAGTGTTTGTCGACAACGGCAGCGATGCCCCCGGTTTTGTGGAGACGGTCACTCCCCGCGCCATGACCCAGGCCGACATCGACGCCGTGGTGGGCCAGTTCCGCCAGGCCGCCCGCAATGCCATGGAGGCCGGCTTTGACGGCATAGAGCTGCACGCCGCCAACGGCTACCTCATCAACCAGTTCCTCGACTCCGAGTCCAACGCCCGCACCGACAACTACGGCGGGTCGCTTCAGAACCGGCTGCGCTTCCTGAAAGAGGTGACACAAGCGGTCAGTGCCGAAATCGGAGCAGACCGCGTCGGGGTGCGTCTCGCGCCACTCACCACCCTCAACGGTACTGTCGATGCGAACCCGCAGGAGACCTATCTGGCTGCAGCGAAGCTGCTGGGGGAAATAGGCATCGTCTATCTGCATATCGCCGAGGCGGACTGGGACGATGCCCCCCTGATGGCGGAGGGCTTCAAGCAGGGGCTGCGGGATGCCTTCCCCAACACCCTCATCTATGCGGGAAAATATGACGGCGAGCGAGCCAGAGCCGCGCTGCAGGCGGGCTGGGCCGACCTGATTGGCTTCGGTCGCCCCTTCGTGGCGAACCCGGATCTGCCGAACCGGCTGCGCCACGGCTATCCCTTTGCCCCCCACGATCCCGCCACCCTGTTTGGCGGTGGTGAGCAGGGGCTCATCGACTACCCCGTCTATCAGGCCGAAACAGCGTCACAGCCTGCCTGAGACTGGCAACCAGCCTGGCCTCGGAGCCACGCGCCCGCCCTTATCGGCGGGCGCGTTGTTGTTGAACGTCCGGGTGCTAGTAGAGAGCCACCCCATGGCAAGCACCATAGCCCCTGATCTCCTGGGTCAGCTTCACCTTGTCGGCGAGGCTCAGCCAGCTCGCCTCCACCCCATTGAGGGAGAGGCGGCAGAGCTGCTCCCGCGTGGCACCGAGACTGTTCGCCAGCGCCTGGAAGTTGGCCCCCATGTAGCCGCCAAAATAGGCAGGATCGTCGGAGTTGATGGTGACGCAGAGCCCCTGCTCCAGCAGGGTCAGTACGTTGTGATCCGCCATCTTGTCAAACACCCTGAGCCGTACGTTGGAGAGAGGACAGACGGTCAGGGGCAACCGGGTATCGGCCAGGTAGCGCACCAGCGCTGGATCCTCGGCGCAGCGCACCCCGTGATCGATGCGTTTGACCTGCAGCTCCTGGATAGTCTGCCAGATGTAGGCCGCCGGTCCCTCCTCCCCCGCATGGGCCACCACCGGCAGTCCCAGCTCACGGCAGCGGGCGAAGACCCGGGCAAACTTGCCGGGCGGATTGCCGAGCTCGCTCGAGTCGAGGCCAATGCCATGGATACGGGACAGATGAGGCCGCGCCTCCTCCAAGGTGGCGAAGGCCGCCTCTTCGCTTAAGTGCCGCAAAAAGCTCATGATGAGACGCCAGCTGATGCCAAGCTGCCGCTCACCCTGCTGCAATGCCCGCTCTATACCGCCGAGCACCGTCTCGAAGGGAATGCCGCGGGCACTGTGGGTCTGGGGATCGAAGAAGATCTCCACATGCACCACCTTGTCGGCGGCGCAGCGTTCCAGATAGGCCCAGGTGAGGTCGAAGAAATCCTGCTCGGTGACCAGCACGCTGGCCCCCAGGTAGTAGAGATCGAGAAAGGATTGCAGGCAGTCAAACTCATAGGCGGCTCGCAGGCTCGCCACGTCGGGCCAGGGCAGGGTCACCCCGTTGCGCTGGCCAAGGGCAAACATCAACTCGGGCTCCAGGGTGCCCTCGATATGCAGGTGCAACTCCAGCTTGGGCAAGCCGGCAATAAAGTTCTCCATGATGACGGCTCCATCGTCAGCGCCTGATGGTTAAGGCAAGTACAGGCGCCAACGGCGCCCTCCCTCTGCCGTCATTGTGCACCCATCTGACGCGCCGGGGGAGACTTGTCATCAAAGCGTCTTATAATGGCGGCACAAAAAAGCCATAAGTGATTGAAGACATTCGAGGTTGGCAACCACCTCCCCCTACAAGGAGTTCCCATGAAGAAAAGCGTCATCTGCGATATCGACGGCGTCATCCTGCACAACAACGATCTGGTGCCCGGCGCCGACCGTTTCGTTCATCGCCTGCTGGAGCAGGGCAGCAAGCTGTTGTTCCTCACCAACTACCCGGCCCAGACCCAGAAAGATCTGCAAAACCGCTTCCGCTCCGCCGGGATCGAGGTGCCAGAGGAGTGCTTCTATACCTCCGCCATGGGCACCGCCGACTTTCTCAAGCGCCAGGATGGCAAGAAGGCCTATGTGATCGGCGAAGGGGCCCTGACCCACGAGCTCTACAAGGCCGGCTTCACCATCACCGACATCGACCCCGACTTCGTGGTGGTGGGGGAAACCCGCAACTACAACTGGACCATGATGCAGCTAGGGGCCAAGTTCGTGGATCAGGGGGCACGCTTCATCGCCACCAACCCCGATACCCATGGCCCCATGATGCACCCGGCCTGCGGCGCCCTCTGCGCCCCCATCGAGCGGATGACCGGCAAGAAGCCGTTCTACGTCGGCAAGCCGAGCGCCTGGATCATCCGCGCGGCGCTCAACCGGATGGAGGCCCACTCCGACGACACCATCATCATCGGCGACAACCTGCGCACCGACATCCTGGCGGGTTTCCAGGCCGGTCTCGAAACCGTGCTGGTGCTTTCCGGAGTGAGCAAGGTGGCGGACATCGACCGCATGCCGTTCAGACCGAATCACATCTTCGACTCCGTAGTCGACATCGATATCGTCTGATCCCCTTCCTTGGTCCCCCTTGGCAAGGTGGCGCACATCGTTTAACGTAAGCGCAACATTGTTAAACAAACTAAACGGGAGCAGGACGCTCCCCTCGCCACCCCAAGGACGCACCATGAAGAGCCTGAACGACTGGATCCTGCTGGACCAGCACCCCGTCTCTCCTACCCCGCTGATGCCCGCCCCAGAGCGGATCCGGGCCGGCAACCCGAGCCAGACCCTCTGGAACCACTATTCGGACCCCAGTCAGCAGTTTCACGTGGGCTTCTGGGCTTGCGAGCCCGGCCGCTGGGCCATCCACTACACCGAGCACGAATATTGTCAGCTGCTGGAAGGGGAAGCGCGGATCCACGACGGCCAGGGGGGCGAGCAGCACCTCAAGCCGGGGGATCAGTTCGTCATCCCGGCGGGCTTCGTCGGCGAGTGGGAGACCCTCACCCCCTGTCGCAAGGTCTATGTGATCTTCGAGCCCGCCGCGACTTGACGCCAACGTCAACCAGGGCCCTGTCTGCGGCCCTTTTTCATGCCGGCCAGGTTGACGTTTGCGGCATGATTTTGTGCGGTTTTCCCGCTTGCAAAAGGTTTTTGCACTAGGCATTGTGATTGGCGAGGAATGTAAATGGAATTTCGAGCCCAAACGTGGGGGGCTCATATAAAAATCAAGAGGATTACCGCCAATGTGTTCTATTTTCGGCATTCTGGACATCAAGACCGACTCCGCCGCCTTGCGCAAATCGGCCCTGGAGATGTCCAAGCGACTGCGTCACCGCGGGCCTGACTGGTCCGGCGTCTACAGCTCCGACAAGGCCATCCTGGTGCACGAGCGCCTGGCCATCGTCGATCCGGGCAATGGCGCCCAGCCGCTCTACAACCCGGAGCGCACTCACGTATTGGCCGTCAACGGCGAGATCTACAACCACAAGGAACTGGAGAAGAACCTCAAGGTCGACTTCCAGTTTCAGACCCACTCCGACTGCGAGGTGCTGCTCGCCCTCTACAAGGAGAAGGGCCCCGCCTTCCTGGACGATCTGAACGGCATCTTCGCCTTCATCCTCTATGACGCCGAGCAGGACGCCTACCTGATCGGTCGCGATCATATGGGGATCATCCCCCTCTACACTGGCCGCGACGAGCATGGCAACTTCTACGTCGCCTCCGAGATGAAGGCCCTGGTACCGGTGTGCAAGAGCGTCGAGACCTTCCCGCCGGGACACTACCTCTGGAGCAAGGATGGCGAGCTCAAACAATGGTACAAACGCGACTGGATGGAATATCAGGCAGTCGAGCACAACGTCAGTGACAAGGCCGAGCTGAAAGCCGCGCTGGAAGCGGCGGTCAAACGCCAGCTGATGTGCGACGTGCCCTACGGCGTGCTGCTCTCCGGCGGTCTGGATTCGTCCGTCATCTCCGCCATCACCAAGCTCTATGCCGCTCGTCGGGTAGAAGACGATGGCAAGAGCGAAGCCTGGTGGCCCCAGCTGCACTCCTTCGCCGTCGGCCTGGAAGGCTCGCCGGACTTGGCCGCCGCCCGCAAGGTGGCCGATCACCTCGGCACCATACACCACCAGATCCACTTCACCGTGCAGGAAGGGCTGGATGCCCTGCGGGACGTCATCTATCACCTCGAGACCTATGACGTCACCACCATCCGCGCCTCCACCCCCATGTATCTGATGGCGCGCTACATCAAGGCGATGGGGATCAAGATGGTGCTCTCCGGCGAAGGCTCCGACGAGCTGTTCGGCGGCTACCTCTACTTCCACAAGGCCCCCAACGCCCGGGAGTTCCACGAGGAGAACGTGCGCAAGCTGGCCTCCCTGCATCTGTATGACTGCCTGCGGGCCAACAAGTCCATGGCCGCCTGGGGCGTGGAGGGCCGCGTGCCCTTCCTCGACAAGGAGTTCATGGACGTGGCGATGCGCCTGCAGCCCGCCGACAAGATGTGTGGCAACGGCAAGATCGAGAAGCACATCCTGCGGGAAGCCTTCGAGGAGCTGCTGCCCCACGAGGTGGCATGGCGCCAGAAGGAGCAGTTCTCCGACGGCGTGGGCTACTCCTGGATTGACAGCCTGAAGGCCATGGTCGAGACCGAAGTGACGGATCAGATGTTCGAGGCGGCGGCGTTCCGCTTCCCCGTCAACACTCCGCTCACCAAGGAGGCCTACTTCTACCGCGCCATCTTCGACGAGCACTTCCCGCTGGAGTCCGCCGCCCGCACCGTGCCCTACGGCAAGTCGGTCGCCTGCTCCACCCCGACCGCGCTGGAGTGGGATGCCAAGTTCAAGGAGATGGCCGACCCCTCCGGTCGCGCCGTGATGGACGTCCACCAGCAGAGCTACTGATCCGCAAGCGGACAGAGCCCGACCAAACAACAAGGCCCCTCTCGAGGGGCTTTGTTGTTTTCTGCCATTTCACTCCCGCTTTTTTGCTTATCTCCTTCCCTGTTTGCGGCTTGGCGAAGGGGTTCGCTCGTGTCACATTATTCCGGCTTGGAAGCAACGACAATACAAGGAAGAGACGATGAAACGACTGTTACTGCCCCTGATGCTGGGCACCCTGCTGTTCAACGGCGCCGCCCGCGCGGGTGACCACCTCTGGGCCAGGGGCTTGCCCGATTACAGTCAGGGCTATGACGAGCAGCGGGATCCGGCGAAAGATCTCGCCGCTGCCACCATCAGGGCGCAACAAGAGGACAAGCAGGTATTGCTGCTGGTGGGGGGCGAGTGGTGCAGTTGGTGTCAGGAGATGAACCGCTTCCTGGACCGGGAGCCAGCCCTTGCCAGTCAGTTCAACCAGACCTTCGTGGTGGTCAAGGTGAACGTCAGCAAGGCGAACAAAAACGCCCCCTTCCTCAAGGCCTATCCAGAATATCTGGGGGTGCCCCACTTCTACGTGCTGGACGCCAGAGGCAAGCTGCTGGAGTCCTTCAACACCGGATTGCTGGAGAAGGGGAAAAGTTACGATGAGGCCAAGTTTGGCAAGTTTATCCGCTACTTTGAGCGCCAGGATGCTCGTAGCTGACAAGCCCTGACAATGATGCAAACACCCCGCACGGTCGGCTGACGGTGCGGGGTGTTTGTTGTTTATCACGGGGAAGAATCAGGCTTGCGCATCCGGCTGATTGGCGGGGGCCGCCTTGACAAAGGCCTGCAACTGCTCGCAGTTGGCAACGATGCGCGCGATGGTGGGGTAGTCGTCCAACGTCATGTTGAAGCGGTGGGCGTTATAGACCTGGGGCACCAGCATGCAGTCCGCCAGGGTCACCTCGTTGCCCACGCAATAGACGCCGGCCGTGGTCATCAACAACTGCTCCAGGGCGGTGAAGGTCTCGTCAATCCAGTGGCGATACCAGGCATCGCGCGCCGCCTTGCTCTGCCCCAGCTCCTGCTCCAGGTAGTTCAGCACCCTCAGGTTGTTGAGGGGGTGAGTGTCGCAGGCGATCATGTTGACTATCTGGCGCACCCGGGCCCGCTCCTCGGGGGCGGAGGGCATCAGGGGGTAGGCCGGATAGGTCTCGTCGAGATACTCCATGATGGCCACCGACTGACCCAGCTGCACATCCCCGTCGATGAGAAAAGGCACCAGCCCCTGGGGATTGACCCGGCGATAGGCCTTCTCTTTCTGCTCACCCTGTCTCAGATTGACCGGGTGTTGCTCATAACCAAGTCCCTTGAGTTGCAGCACCAGACGCACGCGAAAGCTGGCCGATGAACGCCAATATCCAAACAACTGCAGCATATTATGTCCCTATGGTGGCAGGTGTGTGCCACCTGCCGTGTCGCCTGGCCGACCTTGGCCGGCCCAGGCCTTACTAGCTCGTCTGACTGGCGCCCCCTTGCGTGACCCGTTGCAAAATGGTGCCAAACAGACTCATCCCGTTGCGATCCTGCATCGCGATGGACACTGTATCACCAAAGCGCAGAAAGGGTGTAGTGGCTTGACCTGACTCGATAATTTCCAGCATCCGCTGCTCGGCGAGGCAGGAGGATCCCCGGCTTCTGTCGTAGTTGGAGACGGTGCCCGAGCCTATGATGCAGCCCGCGCCAAGGGGCCTGGTCTTGGCCGCGTGGGCAATCAGCTCGAAGAAGTTGAAGGTCATGTCGAGCCCCGCATCCGGCTCCCCGAACAGGGCGCCGTTGAGCTGGGTCACCAGGGGCAGATGCACCTTGCCCTGCTGCCAGTCGCTGCCGAGCTCGTCCGGGGTGATGGCCACCGGCGAGAAGCTGCTGGAGGGTTTGGACTGGAAGAAGCCAAAGCCCTTGGCGAGCTCCCCGGGAATGAGGTTGCGCAGGCTCACGTCGTTGACCAGCATCAGCAGCTTGACGTGCTCCTCTGCCCCCTGCGCGCTGGTGCCCATGGGCACGTCGTCGGTGATGACGGCCACTTCCGATTCAAAGTCGATGCCCCACTCCTCCGACCCCATGACGATGGGGCCGCGGGGGGCGAGGAAGCTGTCGGAGCCCCCCTGGTACATCAGGGGATCGTGCCAGAAGCTCTCCGGCATCTCGGCGCCACGCGCCTTGCGCACTAGCTCCACGTGATTGACGTAGGCGCTGCCGTCGGCCCACTGGTAGGCGCGGGGCAGCGGGGAGAGGCAGGCCGTCTCATCGAAGGGGAAGGCATCGGGGCAGGCGCCGTCGTTGAGGGCCTGATAGACGGCGGTCAGCCGGGGGGCGAGATCGCTCCACTCATCCAGCGCCCCTTGCAGGGTGGGGGCTATGTCGGCCACGGCCACCGCCCGGGTCAGATCCCGGCTCACCACCACCAGGGCGCCATCGCGTTTGCCATTGTTCAAGGTTGCCAATTTCATATCGAATTCCTTATTTGCCGATGGTGCCGTCTGGCCGCTGCCAGCTGGAGACATAGTGGGGATCCTCTATCCCTTCGCAGATCTGGCCGACTCCCAGGGCATCCCGGGTGTCGAGCATCACCGCCACCTCGTCGGTGAACTTTTTGGCATGGGCCTGCCCCGCCGCAAAGGCCTTGGGATGGGGGCCGTGAGTGAAGCCGGCGGGGTGGAAGGTGACCATGCCCCGCTCGATGTTGTCCCGGCTGAAGAAGTCCCCGGCGTGGTAGAAGAGCACCTCGTCAAAGTCATCGTTGCTGTGGTAGAAGGGCACCCGCAGCGCCCCGGGATCGCTCTCGATGGGGCGCGGCACGAAGGTGCAGATGACGAAGCGGCTCGCCACGAAGGTGGAGTGGGCCGACGGCGGCAGATGGTAGCGGTGGCTCATCAGGGGGCGGATGTCCCGCCAGTTGAGGCGTACCACGCAGAGATCCCCGTGCCAGCCCTGGGCATCCAGGGGGTTGAAGGGCCAGGTGATGACCGAGACCTGATCGTGGCGCTTGACCTGCAGCGACCAGGGATTCTCATCCTGCTGGGCCAGGAAACACTCATCGATGGCGGGCACGTCAAGGGCCGCCGGATCGAAGATGGCGTGGTTGCCCACCAGCCCCTTGTCCGGCAGCTGATAGCTATCCTCCGTCGCCTCTATCATCAGGATGAAGAGCGGCGCGGTCGGCTCGATGCGCCACATGGTGCCACGGGGGATCACCACGTAGTCCCCCTCTCGCAGGGTCAGATGGCCGTAGTCGCAGAAGAAGTCGCCGCTCCCCTCGTGAATGAACAAGAGCTCGTCGCCATCGGCGTTGCGCACCAGAAACGGCATCGACTCGGTCAGGCGCCACATCCGGTAGCGGCAGTGGGGGTTGCTGAGCAGATCCGGCATCACCCAGGGGGAGAGGGAGCTCACCGCCTCGCCGAGGGCATTGAGATCAAACAGCCGCGGTCGCAGCGGCCCCTCCCAGCTGCTCCAGTCGGTGGGGGCATGCTTGTGGTGCATGTGGGTGGCGGGGCCGAAGAAGCCGCTGCGCCCGAGCTCGCGCTCGTAGATGGCCTGCTCGGGCAGGTCGGCGTGGGCCTGGCGGGAGTGGGTCCCCTCCCGGTGGGGGAAACTTATCCAGTTACGCATGGCTGTGTACCTCCCATGAAATGAATACCGGCCGACGAGCTAGCATCCCGTTACGCATCGCTCGGCTCCCCCTTCTTCTCGCCCTGCTCGGTTCCGCTCAGCACCCCACGGCGGATCTGATCCAGTTCAATGGATTCGAACAGTGCCTGGAAGTTGCCCTCGCCGAACCCCTCGTTGCCCTTGCGCTGGATGATCTCGAAGAAGACCGGGCCGATGACGGTGTCGGTAAAGATCTGCAGCAGGATGCCGTCCTTGGTGGGCGAGCCGTCGATGAGGATGCGCAGCGCCTTGAGCGCCTCCAGATCCTCCTGATGCCCCTCCACCCGGCTGTTGACCTTCTCGTAGTAGGTGTCCGGGGTCGGCATAAAGCCGGTGCCGCGACCACGCAGGGTACGGATGGTCTGGTAGATGTCGCTGGAGGCGAGCGCTATGTGCTGGATCCCCTCCCCCTTGTACTGGCGCAGGTACTCCTCGATCTGGGACTTGTCGTCGGAGGATTCGTTGATGGGGATGCGGATCTTGCCGCAGGGGGCCGTCATGGCGCGGGAATGTAGCCCGGTCAGCTTGCCTTCGATGTCGAAGTAGCGAATTTCCCGGAAGTTGCCGATCCGCTCGTAGAAGTTGGACCAGGCGTCCATGTTGCCGCGATGGACGTTGTGGGTCAGGTGATCGATCTCGTAGAGCCCCGCATCCACCTCGGCCATGCGCACCTGCCAGTCGGGATAAAAGACGAAATCCACGTCATAGATGGAGCCCTGCTCGCCGTAGCGGTCGACAAAGGAGAGGGTGCTCTCGCCGATGCCGTAGATGGCGGGGATGTTGAGCTCCATGGGCCCTATCTTGCCGACGAAGGGTTTGGCCCCCTTGGCGATGGCGTACTGCTGAGCACGGCCCGCATCCGCCACCCGAAATGCCATGCCGCAGACGCTGGGCCCGTGCAGGCTGGCAAACTGCTCCGCCTGGGAGTGGGGCTCGGCGTTGACCACAAAATTGATGTCCCCCTGGCGGTAGAGCCAGCACTGCTTGTGCTTGTGTCTGGCCACCTCCGCAAACCCCAGGGAGACGAACAGCGCCTTGAGGGCGGCAATGCCCTTGAGATCCGGGGCAGTGTACTCGACGAATTCGAACCCATCGGTGCCGAGGGGATTGATGGTATGGGAACGGGAAGAAGAGGTCGTCATGATGCGCTCCTTGCGATGGATTGATAACGAAACGGGTCACACCGGGACCACGACAGGCAGTCGCCACCGGCATTGTTAACAACTTGTTTCATTAGAAACAGGGGCGGAGCAGAAGAGAAGAGGCGGGTTTCAGATAGTTTGGCGAAAGCCACCGCCATAAGATGTAAATAGATTGTGACATTGCAGCCTGAGCCTTGCGGACAGCCCCACGGCGCACCGCAAGGCTGTCAGCTTTGCCTTACAGCTGCCAGTTTTTCACCTCGAGATGGGGCAGGCTGACCCTGGCCTGTTGCAGCCGGCGGGCGCTGGGATTGATGAGCCAGGCCTCCTCCCCCAGTGCCAGCAGCGGCAGATCATGCAGGCTGTCACTCAAGGCCAGCGTGGCGCCGAGGGCGCGGATCCCGTGCAGGATCTTGTGCCGGCCGTGGCAGTAAAAGCGCGGCACCAGGCCGCCGAGACGATAGTGCATTCGCGAACCGATGATGCGATGGGGCAGCCTTGGCAGTTGCCGATGGAGCTGTGCCCGGACCAGGGCGCGGGGGCTGGCGGAAAGCACCCAGCAACGGTGCCCTTCGGCCAGCAGCAGGGCGCGTGCCTCCCGAAACAACCCCGGCCGGGTGTGGCAATAGGCCCGTACCAGCTGGCGCCAGCCGAGCGGCGAGAGCCCCAGGGTGATGGCCCACCAGATAAGCGAGATCCCCTGACGCCGCAGGCTGGGCACCAGATACACCAGGCCACCCAGTGCGATCACCGGCAGCAGCAGTGGCCAAAGCCGGCGGCGCAGGATGAAGCGCAGCAGGCCGGCGTGACTGTCCCCCGGCGCCAGGGTGTCGTCAAAGTCGGCCAGGATCCAGCCCGAGCCGGGCGCCGCGCGGGAGGCCATCACTCGCTCAATCCAGCGATGGCGGCGTGCAACTCGGGCAGGAGGAACAGCGCCCCCTCATCCGGTGGGCAGACGAGATCGAAAACCTCCCCTGCCAGGGTAAACTGCAGGCGCCAGGCGTGCAGGTAGCCGCGATCGGCGACCGTGCCACCGTAGCGCGCGTCCCCGAGGATGGGGGCACCAATGCTCTTGAGGGCGACCCGGATCTGGTGGGTCTTGCCGGTCTGGGGCTTGATGCGATAGAGCCGCAGCCCCTCCCGCACCGCCACCGAATCGAACCAGCTGATGGCCGGGTTCTGCTGGGTGCGGGCCAGCATCCAGCTGCCGCCACGCCCTTTTTCCATGTCTCCCTTGACCCAGCCCTGCTTCTTCTTCGGCTTGCGATCGGAGAGGGCCAGATACTGCTTGCTCACCTCCCGGGCGGCAAAGGCCATGCTGAGGGCCCGGTTAGCCTCCGGGGTGCGCGCCAGCAGCACCAGCCCCGAGGTCATTTTGTCGAGGCGATGGACAGGATAGAGTTCGAGGCCGGTATCCATCTTGACCCGATTGACGAGCCCGGGCTCACCGCCCTCGTCATGCATGCCAAGGCCTGGACCCTTGTTGATCACCATGAAATCTTTGTGCTGCAACTGTATCCGGTACATCTATAACCCTTTAGAATGTGATTTGTTAACAAGTTGAATGCGGGCCTGCTGGCCACCCCATGGATCCTCAGCACAAGAATCGCACGGATGACGAGATACCTGTTTTGGCTGCTATTGCTTGGCGCCAGTTACGCTTTCCCTGTCCAGGCAAGTGACCGTCCCCATGAACCTCCGGATCGGGTCGTCTTGCAATTGCGCTGGCTGCATCAACCCCAGTTCGTCGGCTACCACATGGCCAAGGCCAAGGGGTTTTACGCCGAGGCCGGACTGGACGTCGAGATAAGACCCGGCGGCAAGGGCATAAGCCCGGTCCAGGAAGTACTCAGCGGTCGCGCCGACTTTGGCGTCGGCAACACCGAGGTGCTGACCGGCTACGCCAATGGCGAACCCCTGCTGGCACTGGCCAGTGTCTACCAGCACTCCCCGTCCATCTTCCTGGCCCGTCGCGACAGCGGCATTCTCACCGTTGCGGACATGCGTGGCAAACGGATCATGATGTTCCCCGGCCATCAGGACGCCGAGCTGCTCGCCACCCTCTACTATCAGGGGCTGCACGAACGCCAGCTCATCCCGGTGCCGACTTCGGTCAACATCGACGATCTGATCGCCGGCAAGATAGACATCTTCAACGCCTACCTGAGCAACGAGCCTTTCTACCTGGAAGAGCGCGGCGTCTCGGTCTCCGTCATCAATCCCCGCAACTACGGCATCGATTTTTACAGCGACATCCTGTTCACCACTCAGGACGAGGAGCACACCAACCCGGATCGGGTGGCGCGGTTTCGGGCCGCGAGCCTCAAGGGGTGGCGCTACGCCCTCGCCCACCCGGCCGAGGCCATCGACCTGCTGCGCAAAGAGTATGGCGTCAACCGCAGCCAGGCCCACATGGAGTACGAGCTGCAGATGAGCAAGGAGATGATACAGCCGCTCTATGTGGAGATCGGGTATATGAATCCGGATCGCTTCGCCCACATCATGCAGCAACTGGTCGAAATAGGGCTGGTTCCAAAGCCGGTGCCACTGACCCGTTTTCTCTATCAGGCCCCCTCCGAGCAGTGGATCTTCTGGCGCCCCTGGTTCTTGCTGAGCCTGGGGGTTGGCAGCATCATACTGCTGCTCGCTCTCTATCTGCTCGCCAACAACAAGCGACTCTACCGGGAGGTGGCCCTGCGCAAGCAGCGGGAGCAGGAGATACTGCTGTTGGCCAGGCGCGATCCCCTCACCGGATTGCCCAATCGCCTGAACCTGATGGAACAGTTGAAAGCACAGGTAAAGAGCGACAGCCCCGGCTGCCTGCTGTTCTGTGATCTCGATGACTTCAAGCGCATCAATGACAACTTTGGCCACAGCCAGGGGGATGCGCTCCTCTGCCAGCTGGCTCAGCGGATCAACGATGCCATCGGCCATCACCGTTTCTTCGCTCGCCTGGCGGGAGATGAGTTCATTCTGCTGTTGCCCGGCTACAACACCCATCAGGCAGAGGAGGTCACCGAGGTGATCCGGCAGGCCATGGAGGCCCCGTTCGTGGTCAATGGCCAGCCCATGCAGGTCGGGATCAGCATCGGGGTCAGTCACTACCAGAGCGGCTGGAGCCCGGAGCAATGGCTCATCCAGGCGGACAGGGCCATGTATTGCGACAAGAACGGCGGCTTCATTGCGCTGGTGGAGCAATCCAGCTGACAGTGCCATCAACGGCGGGGCCACCCACAGCGCCCAGACAATAAGGCCACCCCAGGGTGGCCTTATTGTCATCTTGTGTTTGCTCGAGGCGGACGTCAGCCGAAGGTCTGCCCCAGGGATTTGAGCTGGCGCGCCTTGGTGAGCAGAATGTCGCTCGAGGCATCCATGTCGTGCATCTTGTTGCTGTTGGTGTGGGAGTGCTGGGAGATGGCGTTGACGTTTCGGCTGATGTCCTCCACCACCGCCTGCTGCTGCTCGGCCGCCGCCGAGATCTGGGTCGACAGATCCACTACCCGCTCTATCTCCGTCAACACCTGATGCAGGCTCTGTGACCCCTGCCGGGTCAGGGTTACACAGGACTGGGTCTGCTCCAGATTCTGTTGCATCATCCCCTTCCAGCCATTCAGGGTACGCTGGATCTGCCCTATGCTGCCCTGGATCTGCTCGGTCGCCTTGTGGGTACGGGTAGAGAGGGTACGCACCTCGTCAGCCACCACGGCGAAACCACGCCCCTGCTCCCCTGCCCGGGCCGCCTCGATGGCGGCATTGAGGGCCAGCAGATTGGTCTGATCCGCTATTCCCTGGATCTCGCTCATCAGCACCCCGATGCGATCCGACTCCTCCGCCAGCGCCACCGCCGCCGTGAAGGCCTGTTCGGCCTGGGTAGCCAGCTCGGTGACCCTGTGCTGGGTATCCTCCAGCTGCTGGTCGGTATGCTGGCAGTGCACCTTGGCCTGGGCAATCTGGTTGTCTGTCTCCTGGATGTTGCGAGCTATCTCATGGGCCGTCGCCGCCATCTCGGTGATGGCGGTCGCCACCTGCTGGGTCTGGATGTCCTGCTCGGCGATGTCGGCGCTCGCCTCGCTGGAGGCCGTCTTGAGATGGACCGCCAGATCCTGCAGGGAGAGGGTCGCATCGTCCACCCGCCCGAGCACTGTGCGGATCCTGGCCTGCAGCAGCTTGATGTGGAAATCGGCGATGGCGCTGGGTTCATCCCCCGAGTAGATGAGCCGGGTCAGGCTGTCGTACTCCTCGGCCAGCTGTTGCAGATAGCGGGGGGTGGTGATGATGGCGTGGCGATAGAGGAGGCCAAGCCACAAAAGGGGCAGCAGCATAAACAAGGCCCCCAAGGGCCCGGTCAGATAGGCACCCGCCGCCAGCATCGACAGGAGCCCGGCGATGGCCAGCCCATGGCGCACGGGGCGCAGGCTCAGGCCCGCCTTGCGATCCCCCTGCTCCACCGCCCTCAATCTCCCGTAGGTTGCGGCGGCGACGGCCTTCATCGCGGGCTCGGCCCGATTGCGTACCGACTGATAACCGCTTATCCGCCCCTGCTCGAAGATGGGGGTGACATAGGCGTCGACCCAGTAGTAGCGACCATCCTTGCAGCGGTTCTTCACCATGCCGCGCCAGGGTTTGCCCTGCTTGAGCTTGCCCCAGAGATCGGCAAAGGCTGCCTTGGGCATGTCGGGATGACGCACCATGTTGTGGTGCTGACCTATCATCTCGGCCCTGCTGTATCCCGCAACCCGGCAGAAGTGATCATTGGCATAAGTAATGACCCCCTGCAGATCCGTGGTGGAGACCAACTGTTCATTGGACGGAAAATCCACCTCTTCATCAACGAGATGAATCTGGGTTCTGTTCATGGCGCACGCCTCTTGTGTGATAACTCAGTGAGCGTAGTCAAGCCATGGCGGCCAGGCCAACGCGGCCCCTCAGGCAGTGGGGATGGCTGAGAGGCCTTCCTCTGAATCTATGACGGCGCCCTCAGTTCTCAGCCACCGGACGGCATTCACGCTCCCGGATCAGCTTCTTGTTCACCTTGCCGACACTGGTCTTGGGGATCTCCTGCACGATGCGGATCTGGCGTGGAATGGCCCAGCGATTGATGCGGCCGCTGTCGACGAACCCCTGCAGGTGGGTCTTGATGGCCTGCGCATCCAGATGCGATCCCTCCTTGCCGACCACCAGGGCCAGGGGCCGCTCTCCCCACTGCGCATCCGGCACCCCGATCACGGCCACCGCATGGACGGCGGCATGGGCGCTGATGAGACTCTCCAGCGCGAGGGAGCTTATCCACTCTCCCCCGGTCTTGATCACATCCTTGATGCGATCCTTGATCTCGACCGTGCCGTTCGGGGTGATCGAGGCCATGTCCCCCGTGTGCAGCCAGCCCCCCTGCCAGAGCTCTGCCCCCTTGTCCGGCTCTTTCAGGTAGCCCTGGGCCAGCCAGGGAGCACGCACCACTATCTCCCCCATGGTCTGGCCATCGTGAGCCAGCGCCCGGCCCTCCTCATCGATGATGCGCAAGTCCACCAGCCCGATGGGCTTGCCGGTGCGGATCCGCAGCGGCAGTTGCTCGGCCATGGGCAGCGCCAGCTCCGCCTCGGTCAGGTGCACCACGCACAGCAGCGGGCAGGTCTCCGACATGCCGTAACCGGCGTGCACCAGGATCCCCTGTCGATGGGCCTGGGTCGCCAGTCCGAGCGGCAGCGCACTGCCCCCCAGCAGCATCTTCCACCCCTCGAACGAGGTCTGTCTGGCCTCCTCGCAGTCGAGGATCATCTGCAAGATGGTCGGCACACAGTGGGAGAAACTCACCCCCTCGTCGCGGTAGAGCCGCACCAGCTTGTCTGGCTCGTAACGTCCCGGATAGACCTGCTTCACCCCCAGCATGGTCGCCACATAAGGGACGCCCCAGGCATGGACGTGAAACATGGGGGTGATCGGCATGTAGACGTCGTCGGAGCGCAGCAACGACTGGCCCGCATGGGCCGCCAGGGTGCCCAGTTCATTCAGGGTGTGCAGCACCAGCTGACGGTGGCTGAAGTAGACCCCCTTGGGATCCCCCGTGGTACCCGTGGTGTAGAACAGGGTCGCCACCGAATTTTCATCGAAGTCGGGGAAGTCGAACTGGTCGTCCGCCCCCGCCAACAGGGTCTCGTACTCTCCGAGCAGCGGCAGACCGGTGGAAGGCGACTCCCCATCGGTCAGCCGGATATAGCCGCGCACCGTGGGCAGCTTGTCCTTGATGCTGTCCATCATGGGCAGAAAGTCGTCATGGACCAGCACCAGATGATCCTCGGCGTGGTGCATGGTGAAGGCGATCTGCTCCGGCGAGAGACGCACATTCACCGTGTGCAGCACGGCGCCTGTCATGGGCACGGCGAAGAAGCACTCGAGGGAGCGATGACTGTCCCAGTCCAGCAGGGCGACCGTGTCCCCCGGCCCTATGCCCGAGGCCGTCAGCAGGTTGGCGAGACGGTGGATCCGCTGATTGAGGGTGCGATAGTCATAGCGCAGCCGATCTGCGTAGACGATCTCCCGGTCCGGGTGTTGGCGCACCCCGGATAGCAGCAGGCTCTTGATCAGCAGCGGATAAGCATGGGCTCCCTGGGCTGGCGGTATGATCCTTGTCTTCACCATACGGACTCCTTCCGATTCGTGTTTGGGCGCAGGGAGGCATCCCTCCCCTCGCAATGGGGTTAGCGGGCGTCGAGACGCCCGAGCAAGGCTTCGGCCTGGGGCCAGGGACCAAATCCGCTCGCCGGGTTGAGGTGTCCCACCGCCCCGGCATCCACCAGCTCGCTGCCCCAGTCCAGGGCCAGGGCACGCACCGCCTCCGGGCTCGCCAGGGGGTCGTTGTGGCTCATCACCACCAGGCTCGGGAACGGCAGCTTCATGCGCGGTAGCGGGTGCCAGCCCCCGGCCTGCATGGCGTGGGAACTCGGATAATGGGATGGCCAGCTGGCGTCCAGATCCGGTGGCGTTACCAGCAGGGCGCCACGGATGGAATGGCGACACCGGGTTGCGCCCTGTTGCGCCACCCAGTGAGCCACCATCAGCACCCCGGCGCTGTGAGCCACCAGGATCACCGGGCCGTCGATGCGCTCCAGCGTCTGTGCGATGGCCTCGACCCTGGCCTGGCAGCTCAGCGTGTCAGAGCCTAAAGGCGGCACTGTCACCACCTTCTCAAGCCCCTCGGCGAGCAGAGTCTGCCAATGGTCTGCCACATGCCCACGCAGGCCGGGCACGATCAATACGGTGGCCTCGGGTTGAAATGCCTTCATCTCTCTTCCCCTGTTCAGGCGCTCCGGCGACGGCCGGATGACATCAGGACCACAGTAAGGTGCCAGCTCCCCGGCTGCTTTACCTTGGATGCCATGAAGTTGTCTTTATATGACAGGAGCCGGGTGACCTGAGGATCAGAGGTCTGTGCAGAACGGGACTCGAAAGACCATGAAGTTGGTTGACGGACAGGGTCATCACATGACACCCGAGACTAACAGATCAGTTAATAAGCACTTTCCAACTTGTAAATGAAATGATAAAAACCAGTTAACAACA
The DNA here is from genome assembly GCF_020423125.1 of Aeromonas media. Taxonomy (NCBI): domain Bacteria; kingdom Pseudomonadati; phylum Pseudomonadota; class Gammaproteobacteria; order Aeromonadales; family Aeromonadaceae; genus Aeromonas; species Aeromonas media. The sequence goes on along the minus strand of NZ_CP075564.1, from coordinate 1,723,265 downwards.
AGCAACCAGCAGATGAGCTGTCGCCATGGAAATTGCATCATGACCCTCCTTGCCAGAGCCGCCACCCTCACCAATTATCTCGACATCGCCCGCCAGCTGGGCCTCAATACCCCCAACCTGTTGTCGCAAGCCGGCCTCAGCGCCTCCATTCTGGATGTGCCCAATCAGCGCATCCCCGTCTCCACCATCGTCAACCTGCTCGAGCTGTCCGCCCGGACCGGGAACTGCCAGAGCCTGGGCCTGCGCATGGCGGAGCATCGTCAGCTGTCGGACTTTGGCGAGGTAAGCCTGCTGTTGAGCTACCAGCCCAACCTGCGCGAGGCCTTGCAGGTCATAGTCCAGTACATTCACCTGTTCAATAATGCCCTGGCCATCTTCATCGAGGAGGCGGGCAAGGCGGTGATCATTCGCGAGGAGATCATCACCGACGCCCCCATGCCCTCACGCCAGGCCACCGAGCTCGCGGTCGGCGTCATGTATCGCTTCTGTGCGGCCCAGGTCGGGGTCGGCGCCAACTGGCATCCCATCAGCGTCAACTTCACCCATGATGCGCCGGCGGACCTCACCATCCACAAGCGACTGTTCGGCTGCAAGCTGGAGTTTGGCAGCGAGTTCAACGGCATCGTCTGTCACGCCGCCGATCTGGACATTCCGAACCCCCTGGCCAACCAGGCCATGGCCCGCCATGCCCGCCAGTACCTCGACACCCTGCTGGTGGAGACCCAGCAATCCCTGCTGACCGACGTACGCAAGGCCGTCTACCTGCTGCTGCCCATGGGGCGCGCCACCATAGAGCAGATCGCCCGTACCCTGGGGATGAACGTGCGCACCCTGCAGCGTCATCTGGAAGAGAGCGGCGCCACCTTCAGCGAACTGGTCAACGACGTTCGCCGGGATCTGGTGATGCGTTATCTGCAAAACTCCGGCTACTCCCTCGGCCACATCGCCGACATGCTGGGCTACTCCATGCCCAGCTCCTTCACCCGCTGGTTCAACGCCCAGTTCGGCATGCCGCCGGCCACCTGGCGCTCCCGCCACAAGGGCGTGGTGGCGCAACCCGCACGCGCCGGCCTCGCCTACGGCTGAGACAACCGAGCATTGGCCAGACGAGAGCAGGGAGGCATCCAGCCTCCCTGCTCTTTTTCTCCTTCTGCATGCTCTGTCGTCTTGCTAGCTGGCGTCGGCGCCCACCGGGGTGCAGGGCTTGCCGCCCTCTTGAACATCCCCCTCCCGGTGTGCACGGGCCGTTGCCGCCCCGGTACCGGACAGCAGGAAGTAGGAGAGCGCCGGCACCCCGATCAGGGCCCCCAGCATGTTCCACAGGAACATGAAGGTGAGCAGTATGCCCATGTCGGCCTGGAACTTGATGGGAGACCAGATCCAGCCCACTACACCGGCGGCCAGGGTGATCCCCACCAGCCCCACCACCCGGCCGGTGAAGGCCACGGCCTGGCGATAGGCGTCCACCAGTGACATGCCCCGGCGCTGATGGTGCAGTTGCACGCTCAGCAGGTAGAGGGCGTAGTCCACTCCGATGCCGACCCCGAGCGCAATCACCGGCAGGGTCGCCACCTTGACGCCGATCCCCATGAATACCATCAGCGCCTCGCACAGCACCGAGGTGAGCATCAGGGGCACCAGCGCCACCACGGTCGCCCGCCAGCTGCGAAAGGTGATGAGGCAGAACAGGGTCACCGCCAGATAGACGTAAAGCAGCATGGTACGGTTGGCCTCATGCACCACCATGTTGGTGGCGGCCTCGATGCCGGCACTGCCCGCGGCGAGCAGGAACTGGCGATCCGCGGTGCCGTTCTCCTCGGCAAACCGCTCGGCGATGGTCACCACGCCGCTCAGGGTTTCGGCCTTGTGATCCTTCAAATACGCGATCACCGGCATCAGGGAGCAGTCGGTGTTGAACAGCTCTGGGGTGTTGACCGAGGCCTGCTGGGCGGCATAGTTCAGCACGTTCTGGTTGCGCTGGAGGCTGGCGAGCCTCGGGTTGCCCTCATAGGTGCCGGTGGTGATCTGGCGCACCGCATTGACCAGCGAGCTGGTGGCCTGCACGCCGGGATGCTGCTGCAGCTCCCACCCCAGGCGATCGGCCAGGATCAGGGTCCGGTAGTCGAGGCACCCCTCCGGCGCCGTCTTGATCATGACGGCAAAGAGATCGCTCGAGAGGGCGTAGTGGCCGGTGATGTAGGCGTTGTCCCTGTTGTAGCGGGAATCCGCGCGCAGCTCGGGGGCCCCGCTGTCCAGATCGCCCACTTTCAGGTTCAGGCTCACCAGGTAGCCGCCTATCCCCATGGCCAGACCCAGCACAACCACAACGGTGGCCCACTTGCGCTCGGTGCAGCGATCCAGCAGCGCCCAGAGTCTGCCGAACCCCTGGTTGGCGGCGGCGTGGGTCTCTATCCTGAGCGCTCGCTCGGCCGCCTTGCGGCCCACCCCCACATAGGAGAGGGCTACCGGCATCAGCAGCAGGGAGGTGAAGATGAGCACGGCCACCCCGATGCTGGCGGTGATGGCGAGATCCTGAATGACCGGGATGTCGATCAGCATCAGCACGGCGAAGCCCACCGCGTCGGCGAGCAGCGCCGTGACCCCGGCCAGGAAGAGGCGGCGGAAGGTATAGCGCGCCGCTATCTGGCGGTGGGTGCCACGGGCGATGTCCTGCATGATGCCGTTCATCTTCTGGGCCGCGTGGGAGACCCCGATGGCGAAGATGAGGAAGGGCACCAGCACCGAGTAGGGATCGATGGCGTACCCCAGCCAGGCGACCAGCCCAAGCTGCCACACCACGGCGATGAGCGAGCAGCCCACCACCAGCAGGGTACTGCGCACGCAGCGGGTGTAGAGGAAGATAATGACGAGCGAGGTGACTACCGCCAGGGCGAAGAAGAGGATCACCTGAATGAGGCCATCGATGAGATCCCCCACCAGCTTGGCAAAACCGATCACCCGGATCTTGTACTGACCCGTCCCCTCCTCCCCCGCCTGGTGCGGCTTGCTGTCAAATTCAATCTGGCTGCGCAGCTGCTCGATGCGCTGGGAAAAGGCATGGTAATCGAGGGGCTTGCCGGTGGCCGATGCCTTGTCCAGCAGGGGCACGATCAGCATGCTGGACTTGAAGTCGCTCGCCACCAGGCTGCCGACGATGCCGGCCCGGTTGATGTTCTGGCGCAGTTGCTCGATGTCGGCGGGCTTGCCCTGATAGGCATCCGGCATCACGGGCCCACCCTGGAAGCCCTCCTCGGTCACCTCGGTCCAGCGCACCGCCGGGCTCCACAGGGACTTCATCCAGGCCCGGTCGACCCCTTCCGTCAGGAACAGCTCGTCATTGACCCGTTTAAGTACGCCGAGATAGTCGGGGTCGAAGATGTCCCCCCGGGTATTCTCCACCACCACCCGCACCGAGTTGCCGAGGCCACGCAGGGAATCCCGGTTCTCCAGGAAGTTTTTGATGTAGGGCTGGCTCTGGGGGATCATCTTCTCGAAGCTGGGTGCCAGCGCCAGGCGGGTCGTCCCCATATAGCCAAGCACCAGGGTCGCCAGTGTCATCAATAACATGAACAGGGCTCTATGGTTGAACACCAGCCGCTCCAGCAGGTTGCCGGAGTGCCTGTCGAACTGTGCCAACTCGCGGATCACCGGCATCGCATCTTGCTTCACATGGCCCATCTCTGGATCCTCGTTATCGTTATGGGGCCGTCATCCGGTGACGGCCTGCTTTCACACACGTTATTTGGCCGCAGTCGGCATGCGCACCCCGCGGCTGCCCACCAGCGCCAGGGTGCCATCGGCGGTCAGGGCGGCGCCCGCCACCGGCGATGGCTCGGCCTGGGGCAGCAGCGTGAGCGGCTCGTTGCCACGCTGGAGCAGCATGTGACCGGCCTGGGTAAACAGGCGGAACTGGCCATCGGCCCCCTGCATCGCGGTGCTGATGCTGATGCTGATGGGCAGCGGGCTGGCCAGCCGTACCCAGTGCTGGCCGTCATCCGTGCTGCGATAGGCATGGCCGCGCAGCCCGTAGATCAGCAGCTCACCGGGTCGGCCGATGAGGCCGAAGAAGCTGCCGTCATAGGGGCTTGGCAAGGAGACGAAGCGCTGCGTCCCCGGGTCCCACTTGCGCAGCAGGCCCTGCTCACCCACGAGATAGAGGTCGTCACCGGCCCGGGCGATGGCATTGAGGTGCAGCCCCTGGGGGTTGTCGGTGCGATCCTGCAGCGGTGTCCAGCTTTGGCCACCATCCTGGGTGCGCAGGATCAGGTTGAAGACCCCGACCACGTAGCCGACCCTGTCATCCTGGAACCAGACGTCGAGCAGCGGCTTGTCGGCCCCCTCCTCCACCAGGCGCTGGCCCTCCTCCACCCATTGCGGCCACTGCGCGCTGTCCGGCTCGGCACGGGCCAGCGCCGTGTAATGACGCAAGACCAGTTCCCCGATCTGGCGGCCATCCAGTTGTTTTTGCCAGCTGGTGCCGCCATCCTGGCTGTGCAGCACCACGCCATCCCCCCCCACCGCCCAGCCCTGCTCGGGAGTGGGGAAGACGACGGCGTTCAGATCCGAACTCACCGGCACCCTGGCCTGCTGCCAGCCCTTGCCTTCGTCGTCGGAGTAGAGGATGTGACCCCGCTGCCCCACCGCCACCAGCCGCGACCCGGCACGGGTCAGATCCAGCAGAGGGCTGTGCCGGGCCAGGGCGCTCGGCTTGGCTGGCAGATCCAGCACGTCGATGTATTCAGACGCCAGCACGGCACCCTGCATCAGCAGGGCGCAGCACAGCGCCAACTTGTTGAATGAACCCATACGTCCTTGCCTCCATATGCGCCGGGGACGCCGGCACGAACAGCCGGGAGCCGGGCTCGCCTGCGGCGAGCCTGGTTCCCGTCAGCGTCAGCGGATCCCCACCCCGGCCAGAGACTCCGGCGACCACTGTGCCTTCGACAGGGAGGTGCCGTACTTGATGCCGCCGTAGGGACCCACCACGCCGTTGATGTTGTAGCTGCCCGCCACCAGGTCATAGATCATGAAGGGAGTCGCATCCGGGGTCTCCTTGTCGTAGCTCTGGCTCAGGAAGGCAAAGGAGCCACGATAGAGCTGACCACGGGCGTCGTACTGATCGGAGGCCAGCGCCACCCAGCTGTCTTCGTCCAGGTAGAAGCGACGCTTTGCGTAGATGTGACGCTCCCCGGCCTTGAGGCTGCCCTCCACCACCCAGACCCTGTGCTTCTCCCAGCGCACGTGATCCGGTGACAGGAAGTTCGGGGTGGTCAGGGCACTGGCATCGGGCTGATAGGTCAGTCGATAGGTGTTGTAGGGCACGATCATCTCCTGCTTGCCCACCAGCTTCCAGTCGAAGCGGTCCAGCGCGCCGTTGAACACGAACACATCGTCATAGGTGCCCGCCCCCGAGGTACCCGGGTTCGGGGTGTCATAGGCCAGGTTCGGCGCCAGCTTGACCCGGCGCTGCCCCGGCAGGTACTGCCAGGCCTTGCGCGGCTGCTCCAGGGGGTTGGCGGCATCGCGCAGCATGATGGCCTCGCCGGCGCGCCGGGCCGGCCCTGTGTAATGGAGCTTCATCTGGTAGTAGGTGTCTTTGGCCGAGATGGGCTTGGTCATGTCCTCGTAGATGGCGTAGTTGATGAAGGCCTGCCCCGTGGTAGAGAGGGCCGCGACCCCGGCAGAATCGACGTTCCAGGAGTCGTACTTGGTGGCGATGTTCACCCCCTGGTAGCGCAGCAGGAAGTTCCACATCGCCTCGGCCCCGCTCTTGGGGATCGGGAAGGGAATGCCCGGCAACACCTTGTCCACCGCCATGCCCCCCGCCAGGGTGGTGGCGTTCAGCGCGTTCTGCCTGGTGTTATCCAGCACCGCCTGGGGCAGCACCACGCTGCGATGGGTCGGATAAACGTCCACCCGGAAGTCCGGGAAGCGCTTGAGCAGCTCCGCCGTGGTGGCGGTCAGCGCCCCCTGGTATTGCGCCGCGTTCTTGCCGGTGATCACCTGCAGCGGCTGCTCGCCCTCATAAGGATCCGGGCGCATGCTGTCACCGGCCTTGAAGCCGGCGGAGGGCGTGGTCAGCCCCCCGCTGTAAGCGGGGATGCTGCCGTCGGCATTGGCGGCCGCGTCGGCGCCCACCCCGGTCAGGCTGGTGCCGAGCTGCTGTGCTTCACTGCTGGAGACGGCGGCCAGCGCCTGGCCCGCGAGGGCCAGGGTGAGGGCGGCGGTCAGCATGGTCTTGTTGAATGTCATATCTCGTTCTCCGACTCGGTCGCTTGACTCAGTAAGTGGTCTTCAGGGTCAGGTAGAGGGCACCTCTGTCTTCCGTGGTGGCACCGCCACCGGAGAAAGAGGCGTAACCACCGGCATAACAGGTGTTGCGCTGGGCGCCATCGAGGGCGTTGGGCGTGGTGCCATCCTCGGCACCGTCATTGCACTCGGCAGACTCGCCAAAGGAGTCCACGTATTTCAGATCGACGAAGTACTGGTTGTAGAGGGTGGCGCCGAGGCCCACCGCGTAACTCCCGGTATCTTTCGCCCCGCCCGCCTGGACCGGGGAGATCCCCGCCAGCCCCCAGTTCACCGAGAGCGGCATGCTCATGTCGACACCCGGCAATACCTGGTACCAGATCGGCGTGAAGTTGACCGCCAGCCCCCAGTTATCGCGGGTCGGCTTGTCGATGCCGGTGTAGCTGTCGTCCCCCTTGTAGAGCGCCTTGTTGTGGTCATCCAGGCTCAGCAGGTTGCTGTAGTAGAGCTCGCCGAGCAGGGCGGCCCCGTCGAACAGCGCCGTGTCGGCGATGGTCATCAGGCCGTTGAGGGTCCAGTGCAGGGTCTCACCGGTGGCGCCATAGCCATCGGAGTCATCGGTGATCACCCCGGTGTCGGCATTGCGGGGAGGCAGGGCGCCCAGGCCGGCGGCCAGCCCGCCCGGGCCCGGGGCGCTGAGCAGGGCCGGGATGCTGGAGAGCGGCATTTTGTGGCGGTAGTTCAGATCGCTGCCGACGCTGACCCCGGCCACGTCCTTGGAGAGGCTCAGGCCGAAGATGTCGATGTCGTCGCCATAGGCCATGGAGTAGCTGGTGGTCGAGATCGAATTGCGCAGGTTGAGGATCGGGTTGGCGGTGGCACCACGGACACTGAGGCCACGGGCATCGAGCACCGCCTGGGGCAGGATGTCGGCGGTGCGGCGGTAGAAGGCCCCCAGGGTCGCATCCAGCGCCTCGGGTGACCACTTGGCCATGATGCCCCAGTCGCCGTGCTTGCCCGGTTCGATGTCATCCCCCCGGCGAATGTTGCTGAGGGTGCCGCTCGGTCCGGCGAGGCCCGGCCCGCCGGTGTGGCCCAGCAGGAAGGACTGGGCACCGAAGCCCACCAGATCGGAGCTGCCGTAATAGGTGCCGGCTTCCGGCAGGCGGGCGGCGTTCCAGTCCAGGAAGTACTGGGCGGCGAAGGTCCATTCCGGGTTCAGGGTGAAGGAGGCGGAAACCTGGTTGCGGGGCACAAACAGCTCTTTCGCTTCCGTCCCCGGGGAAGCCGCCAGCTTCGCGAGATCGAGCCCCGACTGGCCATAGCTGAGGGCGTGCACCGGGCTCAGCAGGGTTTCCCCCCAGTAGAGGTTGTGCTGCCCTATCTTGACCCCGAGCAGAGACTCGTCACCCAGCTCCATGTTGTGGAACACGAAGGCGTCGAGCAGCTCGCCGGAGGGGCCATGGTAATAGCGGTCGGCATAGTCGCTCAGATGACGGTTGCCCGCCACCGGGGGCTGCCCGACGATGCCGGAGCTGGCGCTGTTGCCGTTGATGAAGGGGTTCTCGTCAGCGCCGACGTCGCGATAGGCGTAGTCATACCAGCTGGCGACGCTGATGCGAAAGCCGGTGTTGCCCTTGTTCACCACGTCCAGCTCGGTCAGCAGATCGAAGCGGGTGGTGACGGTATCGCCGGCATCCTTGAAGTTGTAATCCCCATCGTTGTTGTTCGGGGTGGCGAGCATCCGCTCGTCGGCACTCTCGGTGCGCACACCGTAGTTGAACTTGCCGGTGTTGTCGAAGCGAACGGACCACTCTTCGCTTCCGGTATCGACTTCGACCGCCTGAACGGTGGGCATGAGGACGGCCGCAATGGCCGTCGCCAGCAGGCTGAGGCGCAGGACGCCGCAACCATGACTCGTGTGCATGTAATCCATTACAGTCTCTCCGAGTGTCGTCATCTGATTTAGTTGTTGTTATCTGTTTGATCGCCGTTTCCGTTGGCTTTGCATTGATGCAAGCGAGATGACCTGGCTGATGGCGCACCACCTTGTTTGGCAGTCGAGGATGCAGCTCTGTTTTTGCATCGGCCCCGGGGTGTCGCTCACGCTGATGAGCTCGGTTTTTCTCTCTTGTGTGCCGACTGTAAGGCCTCCCTCCGGGGCCACGCTTGCCATTGAACGTCAGCCACTTTTCATTTGATGACAGCGCTGGCGGAGGATGGCAAAGGGCGCCCAAAGCGGTGCCAGACAACCCCGATTACGGGCCTGTTTGCCTGTCTGGCGGGATGGGCAGGATGCGTGGGGAAGAGTCAGGACGAAAGGGAGACGGGTGTCAGACATAAAAACGGTGGGGAAAGGCCAGGCCCCTTCCCCACCGACAGTCCGACGATCAGCGCGCGATGGCGCAGCCGGTGGCGGCCTGCAACTGCGCGAACTCGATGCCGGGGGCCAGCTCCACCAGGCGAAGGCCGGTGGGGGTCACATCCAGCACGGCGAGATCGCTGATGATGCGATCCACCACGCCGACCCCGGTCAGCGGCAGGGAGCACCACTCCAGTATCTTGTGCTCGCCCCCCTTGGCGCAGTGCTCCATCAGCACCACCACCCGCTTGACGCCGGCCACCAGATCCATGGCGCCCCCCATGCCCTTGACCATCTTGCCCGGGATCATCCAGTTCGCGAGATCGCCGCGCTCGGAGACCTGCATGGCCCCGAGCAGGGCCAGGTTGATGTGGCCGCTGCGGATCATGGCAAAACTCTCGGCGCTGTCGAAGAAGCTGCTGCCGGGCAATGTGGTGATGGTCTGCTTGCCGGCGTTGATGAGATCGGGATCGAGCTCCTCTTCGCCGGGGAAGGGGCCGATGCCGAGCAGGCCGTTCTCGCTCTGCAGCCACACCTCCATGCCGTCCGGGATGTAGTTGGCCACCAGGGTCGGCAGGCCGATCCCCAGGTTGACGTAGAAGCCGTCCTGCAGCTCCTTTGCGGCGCGCTGCGCCATCTCTTCACGAGTCCAGGCCATCGTTAACAACTCCTCTGTGCGCAATGTTGTAAAACGAACGCTGCTGGCAGCACTTGCGCGCAACACGGCGCCATCTCTTCACGGGTCCAGGCCATCGTCAGCTCCTCACTGTCCGCACTTCGATACGCTTCTCGGGATGGGGGTTCAGCACCAGCCGCTGCACATAGATGCCGGGCAGGTGGATCTCGTCGGGGTCCAGCTCGCCGACCTCGACTATCTCCTCCACCTCGGCCACGCAGATCCGTCCCGCCTTGGCGCAGAGCGGGTTGAAGTTGCGTGCGGTCTTGTTGAACATCAGGTTGCCCGCCCGATCCGCTCTGGCCCCCTTGATGAGGGCCAGGTCCGCCGTCAGGGCGTGCTCCATCACATACCACTCGCCGTCGAACTGGCGGGTCTCCTTGCCTTCCGCAATCAGGGTGCCGTAACCGGTGCGGGTGAAGAAGGCGGGGATGCCGGCGCCGCCGGCCCGCAGCTTCTCCGCCAGCGTCCCCTGGGGGGTGAACTCCAGCTCAAGCTCCCCCGCGAGGTACTGGCGCTCGAACTCCTTGTTGCCCCCCACGTAGGAGGAGATCATCTTCCTGATCTGGCGGCTATGGAGCAGCGGCCCGAGGCCGAACTCATCCACCCCGCAATTGTTGCTGATGATGGTGAAGCCGCGCTTGCCGCTCTGGCGCAGCGCCTCGATAAGCTGTTCGGGAATGCCGCACAGGCCGAAGCCCCCCGAGGCGATGGTGATGTCGTCCTGCACCAGATCGCCAAGGGCGGCCTGGGCGCTGGGATAAACCTTGTTCATAAATACCTCTCTGCTCTCTGGCTAGTCCGTTGGCCACGGGGGCGTTTGCTCTTCTTCAATGACGGGGCGTCTTGATTGGACCTGTCTCCCCGCCCCTCCCAGCCCCCTGTGAGAGGAGGACCAGGGTCGGGGTTTCTCCGTACGTTATGGCTTGATGCCCCAATGCATCAGGGTCAGCACCAGGGCGACCAGGAAGGCGGTCTCCCCCACCATCAGCAGGATGGGCTTGATGCCGACGGCCGCCAGCTCTTTCAGCTGGGTTTTCATGCCGATGGCGGCGATGGCGATCACCAGGCACCAGCGCGACAGCTCGTTGACCCCTCCCTGAACCATGGCGGGCACCAGGCCTGTGCTGTTGATGCAGGCCAGCACCAGGAAGCCGACGGCGAACAGCGGCAGCAGGGGCGGACGCTTGCCGGAGGCAGGATCCGCCCCCTGCCTGCGGGTGATCATGGCGGCGACGACGATCACCGGCAGCAGCATGGCGACCCGCATCAGCTTGACCACGGTGGCCACATCCCCGGTCTCGGTGGACATGCTGTAGCCGGCTCCCACCACCTGGGCAACGTCGTGGATGGTGGCGCCGAGGAAGACCCCGGCCTCCACCGGTGTCAGCTCGAAATAGCGGGCGATCATGGGGTAGAGGATCATCGCCAGGGTCGAGAGCACCGAGACCCCGATCACGGTGAACAGGGTGGCTCGCTCCTTCTGGGGATGGCTCGGCAGGGAGGCGGCCAGGGCCAGGGCGGCGGAGGCGCCACAGATGGCGGTAGCCCCGCCGGTCAGCATGCCAAACAGGCGCTGGAAGCCCATCGCCTTGGCGGCGACCACCGACAGGCCTATGGTGACCACCACCAGGGTGACCACCAGCAACACCGGCATCCAGCCCAGCTCGGCGATCTGGCCCAGGGTGATGCGCATGCCGAGCAGGGCGACCCCGATGCGTAGCACGCTGCGCGCGGTGAATTCGATGCCGGCCTTGCAGGTCCCCTCGGCGCTGAGGAAGTTCAACCCCATGCCGAGCAGCAGGGCGAACAGCAGCACGGGAGCCCCGTAGTGTTCGGACAGGAAGGTGGCGGCGGCCGCCACCGTGATGCTGACCGCCATGCCGGGGGCCAGCTCGCGTACCCGCGAGAAACGGGCAGTGGCGGTGGGGTTCAACGCGTGCATGAAGCGGCGTCCTCTTGTGGAATGACGATATGGAGCTGGTCACCCGCCCGCTCGACCGGGTAACAGTTGACTCTGAGCTGGGTGGAGCCCAGCAGATAGCCGGTATTCAGGTTGAAGCGCAGGCCGTGGGCACAGCACTGGATCACCTCCCCCTCCAGCCGGCCACCGCACAGGGAAGCGCCCTGATGGGGACAGCCGTCATCGATGGCGTGGAAACGGCCATCGACGTTGAACAGCACCAGGCTCTTGCCCTCAGCCTCGATGAGGATCCGCTTGCCCGGCGCAGGCACCCGCTCGGCAGGCACCGCAATCCGTGTCGCCGACGTCCGGGCCGCCGCCGCGACGGCCTGGCGCAGGCTGGCGAGCAGGCGCTCCACCGGCTGGGCTCCGGAGAGGACCTGTCCTCCCAGCACGAAGCTCGGAACCCCCTGGCTGGCGGCTCCCTCGGCGGTGCCAAGGAAGGGGATACCATCCCCCTGCAGGCTGCTCACCAGCTCGGCGGACGAGAAGCCGGCCGCCTCGGCCAGCCCCAGCAGGGTACTGCCATCCCCCAGATCCCCACCGTGCAGGAAGTGGCTGGCGAACAGGGACTCCAGCAACACCTCGCACTGGGACGGGCTGCCGAGCTGGCAGGCCCGTTGCCACAGGCGGTGGGCATCGGCGGTGTTCGGCATGCGGGGGATCTTGCCAAAGTCCAGCTCAACGCCGACGCTGGCCGCCGCCTGTCGCACCTGGGCCTGACGCAGGCTCATCCCCTGCTCGCTGCCAAGGCGCCGCAGATAGAAGTCGTGAAACGCCTCCCCCTGCACCGGCAGCGCGGGCAGCAGCTGCACCCCGCTCCAGCTCACGGCAACCTGCACCTCGGGCTGTGCCACCCGCAACTGGGCCAGCGCCTGATCCAGCTGACGCTTGCCGATGAGACACCAGGGACAGATGAAATCGAAATAGACCTCGATGCTGAGCGTCATGCCCTCACCTCGCTGCCCTGGGGGCCGGTGGTGACCAGGCGGGCGTCGCCTTCGAGCCGGGCCACGTCCTTGTGGTAGTGGCGCTTGCCGTAGAAGAAGACCACCGCCGCCGCGACACTGATGAGGGGCACCAGCTGGAAGGCGTTGTCCAGACCGATGTGGTCTGACACCTTGCCGGTGATGAAGGGACCGGGCGCGAGGCCAAGCAGGTTGTTGGCCAGCGTCAGGGTTGCAAACGCCGTACCGTGCACGCTGGCATGGGTGAGATTGGCCACCATGGCACCAGCGGGGCCCGAGGTGCCGGTGGCGATGAACATTCCCAGACCGATCAGCAGCAGCTGGGGCAACCCGGCCGGCAGGGCAAACGCCAGGGAGAGCAGGGCACAGCTGCCGAGGCAGTAGGCGATGGCGAGGCTTATCTTGCGATCTGGCCGGTTGCGGCACAGCCGATCGCTCAGCATGCCGCAGAGGATCATGCCGGCCCCGCTGCACAGCACTATGATGGCGGCCATGAGCCCCGCCTTGTCCGTGTCCAGTCCGTAGTAACGGTTGAAATAGCTCGGCATCCAGACGATGACGGTGCCGCCGACGAACAGTTGCAGACCGCTGCCCACATAGGCCGAGATCACCGAGCGGCTGGAGTAGAGGCTGCGCAGGGGATTGCGACCCACCTCCGTGTTCCCCCGTGCCGCCCGGCTGGTCTGGGAGATCCGCGCCTCCTTGACGATGAGGGGATAGAGGGCCGCCAGCACCAGACCGAACAGCGCCATGCCGGCGAAGGCCCAGCGCCAGCCGAGGAAATGCGCCAGCACGCCCCCGGTGGCCATGCCGAGCACGGAGCCGAACATGCCGCCGGAGATGAAGGCGCCGGAGAGGGTGGCCCGCATCTCCCGCGGGAACACCGAGACCACCACGGCGATGCCGACGCTGCCGTAGGCGGCCTCCCCCACCCCCACCAGGAAGCGGGCGATGAACATCTGCTCATAGTCCTGAGCCAGGGCGCAGCCCAGGGTCGCCAGGCTCCAGAGCGCGGCCATCAGCGCCAGGCTCTTGACCCGGCCGAACCTGTCGGCGAGCAGGGAGAGCGGAAAGGTCAAGAGGCCGACCATCAGCGCCACTATGCCACTGAGCAGCCCCAGCTGGGTGTCGGAGAGTGCCCACTCCCCCTTGAGCATGGGGAAGACGGCGTTGAGCACCTGGCGCGACATGTAATCTGAGATGAGCAGACCGAAGGTCAGCGCAAACACTATCCAGGCATAACGACGGGGCACGGCAACCTTGCCGGCCTGGGGGTCGTCATCGATATGATACGTAGCCATACAATCCCTCGTGCTACTTCAAGTTGGGCAGGATCCCGGTCAGGGCACCGGTGGCCGGAGCCACCGGGCACCCACTACTGATGCATCGCTCAGTTTTGCTGGGTGCTGCATAGTGCAAGGGCTGCCGCCCTTTGGCAAACAGAGTTGACGGGTCGCGGTGCGGGTTTTTCATACCGCGACCCATCTGGCTCAGCGCTGCGGCACACCGAGCTGGCCAGGGACGCGGTTCGGCGCCATGCCATTGGCCAGCAGGGTCTCCTCGATGCTGTCGTACTGCACGCCGATGCGGTAGATGGCGCGGGCCTCCTTGCCATTGGCCACCTCGCGCCCCAGCTCGTGGGCGACGCGCACGCACTGGCGGATCTGCTCCACCGAGCTCATGCGCTGACCGTGCTGGCCTATGATGGTGTCCTCGATGCCGCAGCGGGGGTGCAACCCCATGGCCATGGCCATCATGTTGAACGGCAGCACGTTTTTCAGCAGAGACTCGGCGGTGACGCAGGCACCGTCCGGCGCACGATGGACGAAGTTCATGAAGTTGAACGGGTTGGGGCCGTCGAAGCCGCCGCCGATGCCGATCCAGGTGAGGTTCAGCGGGCCCATGTAGACCCCCTTGCGCACCAGGCGCTCCAGGGTCTCGAGGGCGTGCATGCCGGTCAGCTGGAAGTGAGGCTGGATGCCGCTGGCCATCAGGCGCTTGAGGTGCTCCGCCACCCAGGCCGGGCCGGCCGGCACCGTCATCTCGCTGTAGGCGGCCTGGTAGGCCGGGTTCGCCAGCGACGTGCCTGCCAGGTACTCCGGATAGAGCAGCTCCATAATGTTCATCTGGGTGGTGTTGATGGCCACCGTGACCTGATCCGGTTTCGGGGTCAGCTCCGCCAGCATGTGGCGGGTGTCATCGGAGAGCCACTTGGCCGCCTCCCCCTCGCCTTCCGGGGCGAAGGAGATGGAGCCGCCGACCTGGATGATCATGTCCGGCACCGCCTTGCGTACCCCGGCGATCAGCTCGTTGAACTTGGACAGGCGCTTGGAGCCGGTGCCGTCCAGCTCGCGCACGTGCAGGTGCAGCACGGTGGCACCGGCCTCGTAGCACTCCACCGCCTTCTGGACTTGCTCCTCCATGGTCACCGGGATGTCTTCCGGGAAGTCGCCCGGCGCCCACTCAGGGCCATAGGGGGCCACGGTGATGACCACCTTCTCCATGTTTTCCGGGTGCAGGGAATCGTCAAAAAATTGCATCTGTTTCTCTCCTTGAGGTGAAGCTGTGCCCGGACGATCCACTCGCCCGGGCATCGTTGATCAGAACCTGTCTATCAGAAGGGGGTGTCACCCATGATCCCGGCCCGCTCCATCTTGCGATGGCTGGGGGCGTAGTCCATGGCGGCATAATGCTGGGTGCTGCGATTGTCCCAGATGGCCACGCTGCCCGGCTGCCAGCGCCAGCGCACCTGATATTCCGGGATATAGGCCTGACTGATGAGGTAACGCAGCAGATCGCTGCCTCCCATGCTGTAGTCCTGGCCGACCCGCACGTGGGCCGGTGTGTGGTAGTTGGTGAAATGGGTCGCGAAGGCGTTGACGAACAGGATCTTCTCGTCTGTCTCCGGGTGGGTGCGCACCACGGGGTGCTCCGCATCCGGAAACTGCGCCTTCAAGGCGAGCCGCTTCGGGGTGGGCATGGCCGCCCCGAAGCTCGCCTCTATGCTGTGACGGGCGCGCAGACCGGCGATCTTCTGCTTGATCTCGTCAGGCAGCTGCTCGTAGGCCACCACCATGTTGGCCCAGAGGGTGTCGCCCCCCACAGGTGGGCACTCCACGCAGCGCAGCACGCACCCCATGGGGGGTTGGGCACGCCAGGTGGCATCGGTGTGCCAGGCATTCTCGTAGCGATCACTCGGCACATCCGGCGACTTGTAGATACGCACCAGGCCGGGGTTGTCCGGATCGCTGCCCGCCACCGGGTGATCCTCCAGCTCGCCGAAGCGGCGGGCGAAGGCCACGTGATCGGCCCGGCTGATCTCCTGCTGACGCAAAAACAGCACTCTGTGCCTGAGCAGCAGGGTGCGGAGCTCGGCGAACAGCCCTTCATCATGAACGGCGTCCGCCAGGCGCACGCCGCTCAGTTCGGCGCCGATATGGCAGGTCAGTTGTTCTACACGCATGTCTATCTCCCTGAATGACAAGTCGATGCTGTCAGGCGCCGCCCTTGAGTGCGGACTGGCCTGAGATCCGTGGCCTAGATGATGAAGACGGAAGAGCCCGTGGTCTGGCGCGACTCCAGATCCCGGTGGGCCTGCGCTGCGTCCTGCAGCTCGTACTTCTGGTTGATTTCGATCTTGATCCGGCCGCTGGCCACGTGATCGAACAGCTCGCCGGCCAGCGCCTCCTTCTCGGCCGGGTCGGCGATGTAGTCGGCGAGCGCAGGACGAGTCAGGTAGAGGGAGCCCTTCATGGCCAGCAACTGGGGGTTGAAGCCGTCGATGGGGCCGGAGGCGGTGCCGACGCAGACCATCAGGCCGCGGCGCTTGAGGGAATCGAGCGACCCGATGAAGGTGCTCTTGCCGACACTGTCAAACACCACGTCAACCCCGGCGCCACCAGTCAGGGCACGCACCCGGGTGGCCACGTCTTCACGGCTGTAGTCGATGGTGAAGTCGCAGCCGTGGGCACGGGCCAGCTCGGCCTTGGCGTCGCTCGACACGGTGCCTATCACCGTCAGCCCCAGCAGCTTGGCCCACTGGGCGACGATGAGGCCAACCCCGCCCGCCGCCGCGTGCAGCAAGATGCTGTCACCGGGCTTGAAGGCATGGATGCGGCGCATCAGGTAGGCGGAGGTGAGACCGCGCATGGTCATGGCGGCAGCGGTCTCGAACGCTATGCTATCCGGCAACTTGATGAGCGGGGCGGCCGGGATCAGGCGCTGGGTGGCGTAGGCGCCAAGGGTATTGATGAAGCCGGTGTAGGTGACGCGATCCCCGACGGCGACGTTGGTCACCCCCTCGCCCAGCGCTTCCACGACACCGGCCGCCTCGACGCCGAGGCCGTTTGGCATGGGGATGGGGTAGGTGCCGTTGCGAAAATAGGTGTCGGCATAGTTCAGACCGACCGCCGCGTGGCACATGCGCACCTGGCCTGGCCCGGGCTCGCCAACACTGACCTCTTCATAACGCAGGACCTCGGGCCCCCCGGTTTCATAAAAGCGAATGGCGTTGGCCATGGCTGTTCTCCAGATTCATTCATGGGTGAAAACATCGTCCAGAGTGAATCTAGGGGTTTACGTAAACGTCCGCTTTGCATCGGGCGACAGCCACTTTTCATCTCATGACACCCCCCTTCGAATTCGTTGCCCCCCCTCGTGGAAGACGACAGAATCGGCCCTGCTCCCCATGGCGGCGTCATGCCATTGACCCGGTGCACCTGGGGCATCAAGAGCTATCCAATTGAATGGCAAGTAGTTATCAAAAGAGGGGCCACCTGTACCCGCAGATTGACGGGCCTTGGACCTAAGCATAATTGACGTTAACGTCAACGTAGTGTGAGATGGTTCTATTCACAGCGAAACATGAGCAGCATGAAAGGAGTCACTATGTCTAACTTGTCCCCCTCGGCCGGGGCGCGTTTTCGCACCGCGCTGGCCAATGAGAAACCCCTGCAGATCGTTGGCACCATCAACGCCTATATGGCGCTGATGGCCGAACGCAGCGGCTTCAAGGCCCTCTACCTCTCCGGCGCCGGGGTGGCCAACGCCTCTTATGGCCTGCCGGATCTGGGCATGACCTCCATGAACGACGTGCTCATCGATGCCGAGCGCATCACCGCTGCCACCGAGATCCCCCTGCTGGTGGACATCGACACCGGCTGGGGCGGCGCCTTCAACATCGCCCGTACCGTCCGCGCCTTCGAGCGCGGTGGGGTGGCCGCCGTCCACATGGAGGATCAGGTGGCCCAGAAACGCTGTGGCCACAGGCCGAACAAGGCGGTGGTCTCCATCGCCGAGATGGTGGACAGGATCAAGGCGGCGGTGGATGCCCGCCGAGACGAACACTTCGTCATCATGGCCCGCACCGACGCCCTGGCGGTGGAAGGGCTGGGCTCGGCGCTGGAGCGCGCCGCCGCCTATGTGGAAGCAGGCGCCGACATGATCTTCGCCGAGGCGGTCACCGAACTGGGCCAGTACGACCGCTTCAAGCAGGCAGCCGGGGTGCCGATCCTCGCCAACATGACCGAGTTCGGCAAGACCGAGCTGTTTGACAAGGAAGCGCTCGCCGCCCACGGCGTCGACATGGTGCTCTACCCCCTGAGCGCCACCCGCGCCGCCAACCAGGCCGCCCTCAACGTCTATCAGCAGTTGCGCCGCGATGGCCACCAGCGCGCCGTGGTCGACACCATGCAGACCCGGGAGTCCCTCTACGACTTCCTCGGCTACCACCACTACGAGCAGACCCTGGACAGGCTGTTTACCCAGGACCTGTCTACCAAGGAATAACACGGCGACCGGCCGTCTCATGCTGGCGGCCGGCGCTTCAACGGACTGAATGAGGAAACATGTGATGAGCGCCATTCCCGAAACCACCGGCTTCAAGCCGAAGAAATCCGTCGCCCTCTCCGGCACCACCGCCGGCAATACCGCCCTGTGTACCGTGGGCCTCTCCGGCAACGACCTGCACTACCGTGGCTATGACATCCTGGATGTGGCCACCAGCTGCGAATTTGAAGAGATCGCCCACCTGCTGGTGCACGGCCATCTGCCCAATGTGGCCGAGCTGGCCGCCTACAAGGCCAAGCTCAAGGCCCTGCGCGGCCTGCCCACCGGGGTCAGGACCGCCCTGGAGCAGCTGCCCCCCTCCGCCCACCCCATGGACGTGATGCGCACCGCCGTCTCGGTGCTGGGCTGCCTTTCGCCGGAGAAGGACGATCACAACCACCCGGGTGCCCGGGACATCGCCGACAAGCTGATGGCCTGCCTAGGGTCCGTGCTGCTCTACTGGTACCACTTCAGCCACAACGGCAAGCGCATCCATGTGGAGACCGACGATGACTCCATCGGCGGCCATTTCCTGCACCTGCTGCACGGCGAAAAGCCCCGTGACTCCTGGGTGCGTGCCATGCACACCTCCCTCATCCTCTATGCCGAGCACGAGTTCAACGCCTCCACCTTCACCGGCCGCGTCATCGCCGGCACCGGCTCCGACATGTTCTCCTGCATCACCGGCGCCATCGGTGCCCTGCGCGGGCCCAAACACGGCGGCGCCAACGAGGTGGCCTTCGAGATCCAGAAACGCTACGAGAATCCGGACGAGGCCGAGGCCGACATCCGTGCCCGCATCGAGAAGAAAGAGGTGGTCATCGGTTTCGGCCACCCGGTCTACACCGTCTCCGATCCCCGCAACAAGGTGATCAAGGAAGTGGCCCGCGCGCTCAGCCTGGAGCAGCACAACACCAAGATGTTCGACATTGCCGAGCGGCTGGAGTCCACCATGTGGGAGGCCAAGAAGATGTTCCCGAACCTCGACTGGTTCAGCGCCGTCAGCTACCACATGATGGGGGTGCCCACCGCCATGTTCACCCCGCTGTTCGTCATCGCCCGCACCTCCGGCTGGTCCGCTCACGTCATCGAGCAACGCATCGACGGCAAGATCATCCGCCCGAGCGCCAACTACGTCGGCCCGGAAGACCTGGTGTTCGTGCCACTCAAGGAGCGCAAGTGATGGTAAACACTCAATACCGCAAGCCCCTGCCAGGCACGGTGCTTGACTACTTCGATGCCAGGGAGGCGGTGAACGCCATCACCCCCGGCGCCTGGGACAGGCTCTCCTACACCGCCCGCGTCCATGCCGAGAACCTGGTGCGTCGGTGCGATCCGGCCATCCTCGGCGAGTGCCTCGGCCAGATAGTCCATGGCAAGCGCGAGCGCGACTTCCCCTGGTTCCCGGCGCGCGTGGTGTGCCACGACATCCTGGGCCAGACCGCCCTGGTGGACTTGGCCGGGCTGCGTGACGCCATCGCCGATCAGGGGGGGGATCCCGCCCAGGTCAATCCCGTGGTGCCGGTGCAGCTCATCGTCGACCATTCCCTCGCCGTGGAGTGCGGCGGCTTCGATCCGCAGGCGTTCGAGAAGAACCGCGCCATCGAGGATCGCCGCAACGAGGATCGCTTCCACTTCATCAACTGGACCAAGCAGGCGTTCAAGAACATCGAGGTGATCCCGCCGGGCAACGGCATCATGCACCAGATCAACCTGGAGAAGATGTCCCCTGTCATCCACGCCGATCGCGGCCTGGCCTACCCGGATACCTGCGTCGGCACCGACAGCCACACCCCCCACGTGGATGCCCTCGGCGTCATAGCCGTCGGGGTCGGTGGGTTAGAGGCCGAGAACGTGATGCTGGGCCGCGCCTCCTGGATGCGGCTGCCTTCGATCGTCGGCGTGGAGCTGACCGGTAAGTCGCAACCCGGCATCACCGCCACGGATCTGGTGCTGTCGCTCACCGAGTTCCTGCGCCAGCAGAAGGTGGTCGGCGCCTATCTGGAGTTCCGTGGCGAGGGCGCCGCCGCCCTGACCCTCGGCGATCGGGCCACCATCTCCAACATGGCGCCGGAGTATGGCGCCACCGCGGCCATGTTCTTCATCGACGGCCAGACCATCGACTACCTCAGACTCACCGGCCGTGACGACGAGCAGGTCAGGCTGGTGGAGACCTACGCCAAGGAGGCGGGCCTCTGGGCCGACGCCCTGGTGGATGCCCAGTACGAGCGCGTGCTGCACTTCGACTTGTCGACCGTGGTACGTACCCTGGCCGGCCCCTCCAACCCCCACCGCCGCCTGCCGGTGGCCGAGCTGACCACGCGCGGCATCGCGGTGGATCTGGACAAGGCTCGCGCCCAGGAGGCCGACGGCCTGCTGCCGGATGGCGCCGTCGTCATCGCCGCCATCACCAGCTGCACCAACACCAGCAACCCGCGCAACGTGATTGCCGCCGGCCTCCTGGCGCGCAACGCCAACAGGCTCGGCCTCAGCCGCAAGCCCTGGGTCAAATCTTCCCTGGCCCCCGGCTCCAAGACAGTCGCCTTGTATCTTAAAGAGGCGGGGCTGGACGACGAGCTTGCCGCACTCGGCTTCGGCGTGGTGGCCTTCGCCTGCACCACCTGCAACGGCATGTCCGGCGCCCTGGATCCTGCCATCCAGCAGGAGATCATCGATCGCGACCTTTACGCCACCGCCGTGCTGTCGGGCAACCGCAACTTCGACGGCCGCATCCACCCCTATGCCAAGCAGGCGTTCCTCGCCTCCCCGCCCCTGGTGGTGGCCTACGCCATCGCCGGCACCA
Source organism: Aeromonas media (assembly GCF_020423125.1). Taxonomy (NCBI): domain Bacteria; kingdom Pseudomonadati; phylum Pseudomonadota; class Gammaproteobacteria; order Aeromonadales; family Aeromonadaceae; genus Aeromonas; species Aeromonas media. The sequence continues at coordinate 1,702,418 of NZ_CP075564.1, read as the reverse complement.
TCCGCTTCGACATCGAGAAGGACGTGCTGGGAGTGGTGGACGGCAAGGACGTTCGCCTCAAAGACATCTGGCCGTCGGACGAAGAGATCGACGCCGTGGTCAAGGCCTCGGTGAAGCCGGCCCAGTTCCGTCAGGTCTACATTCCCATGTTCACCCTCGAGGAAGAGAGCGGCCCCAAGGTGGCGCCCCTGTACGACTGGCGCCCCATGAGCACCTATATCCGCCGCCCGCCCTATTGGGAGGGCGCCTTGGCGGGTGAGCGCACCCTCAAGGGGATGCGGCCGCTGGCACTGCTGCCGGACAACATCACCACAGACCACCTCTCCCCCTCCAATGCCATACTGCGCAGCAGCGCGGCGGGTGAGTACCTGGCGAAGATGGGCCTGCCGGAGGAGGACTTCAACTCCTACGCCACCCACCGCGGCGATCACCTGACCGCCCAGCGCGCCACCTTCGCCAACCCCCAGCTGGTCAACGAGATGGCGGTGGTGAACGGCGCGGTGAAGAAGGGATCCCTCGCCCGCGTCGAGCCGGAAGGTCGGGTGATGCGGATGTGGGAAGCCATCGAAACCTACATGGCGCGCAAGCAGCCGCTGATCATCGTCGCCGGCGCCGACTACGGTCAGGGCTCGTCCCGTGACTGGGCGGCCAAGGGGGTGCGGCTGGCCGGGGTGGAGGCCATCGCGGCGGAAGGTTTCGAGCGCATTCATCGCACCAACCTCATCGGCATGGGGGTGCTGCCGCTGGAGTTCAAGCCGGGCACCAGCCGCCTCACTCTTGGGCTGGCCGGCACCGAGACCTACGATGTGGTGGGGGAGCGCCAGCCTCGCGCCGATCTCACTCTCGTTGTCCGCCGTCGCAGCGGCGAGGTGATCGAAGTGCCCATGACCTGCCGCCTCGACACCGCCGAGGAGGTCTCGGTCTACGAGGCTGGCGGCGTGCTGCAACGCTTCGCCCAGGACTTCCTGGCGTCGACGGCGCACCAGGCGGCAAGCCAGGCCTAACGTCAAGACGGCAGCCCCCTGGCTGCCGTCTTCTATCCCGAACAAGCACGATCAGGACAATTTCTATGGCCCCACTCTCTTCGACTCACGCACCTCAAGTCAGAATCCCGGCCACCTATATTCGCGGCGGCACCAGCAAGGGCGTCTTCTTCCGTTTATCTGATCTGCCCGAGCGCTGCCAGGTACCCGGCCTGGCCCGCGATGCGCTCTTCCTGCGGGTGATCGGCAGCCCCGACCCCTATTCGGCCCACATGGACGGCATGGGGGGCGCCACCTCCTCCACCAGCAAGTGCGTGATCCTCGCCAAGAGCAGCCAACCGGATCACGACGTGGACTATTTATACGGCCAGATAGCCATCGACAAGGCGCTCATAGACTGGAGCGGCAACTGCGGCAACCTCTCCACCGCCGCCGGCGCCTTCGCCATTCACGCCGGGCTGGTGGATCCGGTCCGCATCCCCGACAACGGCACCTGCGTGGTGCGGATCTGGCAGGCCAACATTGGCAAGACCATCGTTGCCCATGTGCCGGTGACGAACCGTCAGGTTCAGGAGACCGGCGCGTTCGAGCTGGACGGGGTCACCTTCCCCGCCGCCGAAATTGTGCTGGAGTTTCTTGACCCCTCCGACGATGGTGAGGAGGGCGGCGCCCTCTTCCCCACCGGCAATCTGATCGATGAACTGGAGGTGCCGGGCATAGGCACATTAAAAGCCACCCTGATCAGCGCAGGTATCCCGACTGTGTTCGTCAACGCCGAAGATATTGGCTATGAAGGCACGGAGCTGCGCGAGGCCATCAACACCGATCCCGAGGCACTGGCCCGCTTCGAGCAGATCCGCATCGCCGGGGCCCTGCGCATGGGGCTAATCAAGACTGCAGAAGAGGCAGCGACCCGCCAGCACACGCCGAAAATTGCCTTCGTCGCGCCGGCGAAGGATTACCGCACAGCCAGCGGCAAGGAGGTGAAGGACGGTGAGATCGATCTGCTGGTGCGGGCGCTCTCCATGGGCAAGCTGCATCACGCCATGATGGGCACCTGCGCCGTGGCCATCGGCACCGCGGCGGCCATTCCCGGCACCCTCGTCAACCTGGCGGCCGGTGGCGGCGAGCGCGAGGCGGTGCGCTTCGGCCATCCCTCCGGCACCTTGCGGGTGGGTGCAGAGGCGCGGCAGATAGAGGGACAGTGGACGGTCACCAAGGCGGTGATGTCGCGCTCCGCCCGCATCCTGATGGAAGGTTGGGTGCGGGTGCCAGGGGATGCCTTCTAGCCCCTTCGCCACCGACATGAAAGAGGCCCAAGCGATTGCCTGGGCCTCTTTGTGATGATGTTCACCTCAAGGACTTATCTCACCCTGGCCGCTGGCGGGGCTGCTCCACCACTCATCCGCCTGTGGTTGCGGACGCGCCACGCACTCCACACGGCGCGGGATACTCTTCTTCGCATCGCCACCGATCAACCTCTTCACCTGGTCAGCCGGGCATTTGCCGTCGTCCACATAGGCAACCTTCCCATAAGGGAGGATGCCCGGTGCAGGATCCTGGCTCAGATAGGTGATGGGGGTCGGGGCAAGGACACTGCAACCCGACACCAGACCCACCAGCAACAGCGCCCCTGACAACACCACTCTCTTCCATATGACAACCATCTGCCACTCCCTGTCATGATCTGTTACATGCATCGGCACGCCTGCACCCATGCGCCCCTGACACCGGCAGTGTGCCAGCCATCCCCCCGGGCCGACAGCCATCCAGGGCGGCGCTGTGACGATTCCAGACACAGCAAGGACCGGCACAATCACAGGGCCCAGGCCTGGCTGACGGAGCACCTTCGCACCCTTGTTCATGCGCAATACATCTTTGCTCTGGAATAGTAGGAGCCGACACAGTTGGGGGGCGCTTGAAATCAGCGCTCGTCATCCATACATTCAGTGCATACAATGCGTTAACGAAGCGGAATCTGCCGCCTCACCCCGGAAATCAAGAGGACATCAAGATGGATACCCGTTCTATCTACACTGGCACCCAGGGTGCCGTGCGCGACACCAACAAGGTGCTGCGCAATACCTATATGCTGCTCTCCCTCACTCTTGGCTTCTCTGCCGTGGTTGCCGGGGTCGCCACCGTCATGAACATGCCGCCCCTGCACTGGGCCATCTTCCTCGTCGGTGTCTACGGACTGATGTTCCTGACCGAGAAGAACCGTGACAACGGCATGGGGCTGGTGTTCACCTTCGCCCTGACCGGCCTGATGGGCTACAGCCTGGGCCCCATCATCAACATGTACATGAACAATGGCGGCGGCGAGATAGTGATGACGGCCCTTGGCGGCACGGCGCTCACCTTCTTCGGTCTGTCGGCCTACGCCCTGACCACCAAGCGTGACCTCTCCTTCATCGGCGGCATGCTGTTCGTCGGTTTTTGGGTGCTGCTGGTGGCCATGGTCGCCAACATCTTCCTGCAGATGAGCGCCCTGAGCCTGGCCCTGTCCGCCATGTTCATGCTGTTCTCCTCCGGCGCCATCCTGCTGACCACCAAGCAGATAGTGCGCGGCGGCGAGACCAACTACATCTCCGCCACCGTGACCCTGTATGTCTCCATCTACAACATCTTCCTGAGTCTGCTGAGCCTGCTTGGCGGCAACCGCAACTAAGCGCTGTTTCTGATGAACAAAACCCCGCTACGGCGGGGTTTTTATTGTCCGCCTCCCCTGCTAGGGTGAAGGCGTCAGTACAAAACCGGTATGAAGAACCCGGCCCTGATTTGGATCAGGGCTCTTTCGTAGCCAACCGGCTATTCTCTCGCTTTCGATTCGCTCAAGGGTTGCATCTATCCCATGCCCATGGTTTCTGCCGATCTGCGGCACCGTTCACTGATTGCTCACGCTGCCGATGCCCCTGCACACAAGGACAGTGTTTCCCATGCCCATTGATCTTGCGGGCCTGCTGCGCCGCCTGCTGTCTGACAGCCATATCTACTTCGCCCTCAAGGTGCTGCTGGCCATCCTGGGGCTGCTCGCTTTCGCCCTGGCCACAGGCGACATCCAGCTCACCGTGCTGCTCTCACTCGGGGTAGTGGCGGGTGCCATTGCCGAGACCGATGACAGCCTCTGGGGCCGGGTCAAGAACCTCGCCATGACGCTGGTCTGCTTCCTGTTCGCCTCCCTGTGCGTGCAGTACCTCTTCCCCACCCCCTGGCTGTTTGCCCTTGGGCTCGCGGGATCCACCTTTATCTTCGTGATGGTGGGGGCGCTCGGGCAACGTTACGCCACCATCAGCTTCGGCTCCCTGCTCATCGCCATCTACACCATGCTGGGGGCCGCCAAGGCGCCGGATCTCTTCTACCAGCCGCTGGCGCTCGGTGCTGGCGCCCTCTGGTACGGCCTGGTGTCGCTGGTCTGGCTCTGGTTGTTGCCCTACAAGACGCTGCACGAGCAGCTCGCCCAGAGCTATTTCGCCCTCGGCCGCTACCTGCTGGAAAAGTCCCGCTTCTTCCCGGCGGACGAGCACGGCGCCCAGGCCATTCGCCACAACCTGGCCCAGCTCAACATCAACCTGGTCAATGCCTTGAATCTGACCAAGACGGCGCTCAATGCCCGCCTCAGTACCCGCCATCAGGCGGCGCCCGAGCTCACCGGCCTGCTGCGGCTCTACCTGCTGGCGCTGGAGATCCAGGAGCGGGCCACCTCCAGCCACTACCCCTACAGCAAGCTGGAAGCGGAGCTCAAGCAGGGCATCGTCCTCGACGGCTTCCAGGAGGTATTCCTGCAGCTTTCGGAGGCGTGCCAGCGACTCGGTTACGCCATCTTGGTGCACAAGCCCTATGCCCATCACAAGCGCATTCACTGGACCCTGGAGGCCCTCGGCGATCAGCTGGAGTTCACCCATCTCAAGCAGCACTATCCCAAGACACTGCTGACGCCGATGAAGTTCCTGCGCCGCAACCTGGCCAGCATCAACGAGCTGCTGGCCAGCGCCGAGGAGCTGCAAAACCCCGCTGCCCCTCCTGCCAGCCTGCCGCCGCTCGCAAGGCCAGCCTCCTTGCCGCTGCTGACCCTGCTCAAGCAGCACCTGACCCCAGACTCCATGGTGTTTCGCCACGCCCTGCGACTGTCGCTGGGGCTGGTGGTGGGTTATGGCATACTGCAGGCCTTCAACCTGGACAAGGGCTACTGGATACTGCTGACGGTGCTGTTCGTCTGCCAGCCGAGCTACAGCGCCACCCGGCGCCGGCTGGTGCAGCGGATGCTCGGCACCTTCGCCGGCATCTTGATAGGCGTGCCCGTGCTCTGGCTCTTCCCCGAGCTGCACCTGCAACTGGGGATCATGGGGCTGGCCGCCTTCCTGTTCTTCACCCAGGTGCGCAGCAACTACAGCGCCGCCGTCTGCTTCATCACCCTCTACGTGCTGATGGCGTTCAACCTGCTGGACGGCATCGGCTTCGCCATCCTGGGGCCGCGCCTGCTCGATACCCTGCTCGGCTGCCTGCTCTCCTACGCCCTGGTGGCCTGGCTCTGGCCGGACTGGCAATACAAGCGGCTGCCGACCCTGATTGCCAACTCCCTCTCCGCCAACGCGCGCTATCTGTCGGCGGTACTCGCCAGCCTGCACCGCCAGCGGGACGAGTCCCTCGACTACCGGGTGGCCCGCAAGTGTGCCCACCTGGCCGACAGCGAGCTGGCAATGGCCTGGCAGAGCATGCTGGTGGAGCCGAGCAAGCGCCGCCGCTTCCTCGATCTCTGCTTCACCCTCACCTGGCGCAACCACGCCCTGCTCTCCTACATCTCGGCCCTCGGGGCCCATCGGGACAGGCTGGAGCCCATCGAGGGCCTTGACGACATCAGCCGCCACATCAGCCATACCCTGGAGCGGGCCGCCGGCCATCTGGCGGGTGAGATGCCGGCACGGCTCGAGGGGGCATGCCCGGCCATCACCCCGGACAGCAGCGAGGAGCAGCTGATGCTGACGCAGCAGCTCACCCTCATCAGCCAACTGGCGGACGAGTTGCTGATGCTGGCCAACGACGGCCAGTTGCTCACCCGGCAAGGCAACGTCTGACGGGCGAAGAAAGGCACCAGTCCAGAGAACGCACACCGGGCGGGGCGACACCCTGCCCGGTGAATTATGCCCCCTGGCGCGTCTGCGCCGGTTGCTCGCCGAAGATCAAGGCGCTACCATGCCCGCCCAATCCCGACAGCCCGAGGAGCCTCCATGTCCGAGCACCCGTCCGAACACCATCAGCTGCATTTCAACGGCCAACTCATCGAGACCGATGCCAAGGGCTATCTGCGCCACAGCGAAGAGTGGAGCGAGGCGCTGGCGCTGGTATTGGCCGAGCAGGAGGGCATAGTGCTGGAGGAGCCGCACTGGGAAGTGGTGCGCTTCGTGCGGGCGTTTTATCTGGAGTTCAACACCTCCCCCGCCATCCGCGCCCTGGTCAAGGCGATGGAGAAGCAATACGGCCCGGAGAAGGGCAACAGCCGCTACCTCTACAAGCTGTTCCCCGAGGGGCCCGCCAAGCAGGCCACCAAGATCGCAGGCCTGCCCAAGCCGGTGAAGTGCATCTAAAAACCAGATCGGCTTCTCCCTGAGAGACCATCAACAGGTTCAAAAAAATACCGCGCCCATCTGTCAAATGAGGCGCGGTATTTTTGTGTTCGGCGTTCGTCAACCCCCCATCAGGGGTTGTAGGCCACCACGGAGCCGCTCAGCCCTGTCATCTGGCTTATCCTGCTCTGCATGCCCTGCAGCTTGGCCTTGGAGACATCCGGCCCGATAAAGACCCGGTTGATCTGCCCCTGCACCGGCGTTCTCGGCGAGGTCTGGGCCGAGTAGCCGGCCGCCCGCAGCTTGCCCACCAGGGCATTGACGCTGTCAGCATTCTTGAAGGCGCCGAGCTGCAGGATCCAGCTGCCCTGAGCAGGGGCTGCCGCTGCGGGTGCCGGCGTGGCCGCCTGGGTCGTCATCTTGCTCGCGATGAGATCGTCCATGGACTTGATCTGGCCCACCTGCGGCTTGTTCTCCACCGGCTTCTTCACCTCGACAGGCTTGGGCGGCACTGGCTTGGGCTTGGGTTGCTCCACCGGTTTCTTGGCCACTACCTCGGGCTTGGGCACGGGTTTGGGCTCAGGCTTGGCCGCAGTCTGGGTCGCTGGCTGTGCCTGGGCGGCAGCAGAGGCCTGATTGGCAGCCAGAGTCACCGTATCCCCGATCTCTTCCACCTGCCATTGGGTGGCGGCAGAGGCCTGCTGCTGGCTCGCCAAGTGATCGGCCGGCAGGGTACTGGCGGCAGAGACCTGCAAGGCAGGCTTGGCGGGCTCGAGCTCAGGGCGCAGCGGGATCTTGGCAAACGCCTCCTCCTTCTGCTCCAGCTTGTTGCCGTCCATCAGATCCGGCAGAAAGATGACAACCAGGGCGACCAGGATGACGGTCCCCACCAATCTATTTTGAAACTTCGAAGCCAAGTTAATTTCCACCCATGTTACTTAAACTCAACTGCAATCTTGCGGACATCCACGATGCGAAGAGCAGGTCGGGCCGCTCAGGCGCTCGCCGCCAGCACGTCGGCGACAGTGTAAAACGAACCAAAGACGATAACCATATCATCAGGACTCGATGCGGCCAGGGCGGCACCATAAGCCGCACTCACGCCGTCAAAGGTCGCCGCCGATCCCTGTCCGTCCCCGAGGGCAGCGGCAAGCTGCTCTGCGGTGGCGGCGCGCGGGCCGGTGAGGCTGGCCAGGAACCACTGGTCGATGAGGCCATCGAGTTCGGCCAGCGACCCTGCCATGTCCTTGTCCTTGAGCATGCCGACCACGGCGCGGCGCTTGCCCTTGCAGGGGATCTGACGCAGCTGGCTCGCCAGATAGGCCGCCGAATGGGGATTGTGGGCCACATCGACGATGACGAGCGGCGCGGTTTGCAGTCGCTGCATCCGCCCCGCCAGCCGGGCATTGGCCAGCCCGTCACGGATGGCGGACTCCGGCAGCGGCAAGCCGAGGGATTCCAGCGCAGCCAGCACGGTGACCGCGTTCATCAGTGGCAGGGCCGGTTTGGGCAGCCCCAGCCAGTGGTTCAGGCCGTGGTAATCCCAGCCGGTATCCTGCTCATCGCCGTAGAAGTCGCGGCCGACTTGGCGCAGGCAGGCGCCGAGGCGCGCCGCTTCGCTGGCGATGGTGGTCGGCGGATTGGGCTCGCCGCTGATGGCGGGTTTGCCCGCCCGATACACCCCGGCCTTCTCCACCGCTACCGCTTCGCGGGTATCCCCGAGCCAGTCGCAGTGATCCAGCGCAATGGAGGTGATCATGGCCACATCAGATTCCACCACATTGGTGGCATCCAGCCGACCGCCCAGCCCCACTTCCAGCAGCAGCATGTCGGGGGCAGCGCGACAGAAGAGCCACAGGCCCGCCAGAGTGGCGAACTCGAAGAAGGTCAGCGCTATCTCGCCGCGGGCCGCTTCCACCTCGGCAAAGGCGGCGCAGTGCTCGTTGTCAGAAAGCTCGGCCCCGTCGATGCGCACCCGTTCGGTAAAGCGCAGCAGGTGCGGCGAAGAGTAGACCCCCACCTTGTAACCTGCGGCCATCAGTATGCTGGCGGCCATGGCGCAGGAGGAGCCCTTGCCGTTGGTGCCCGCCACCGTGATCACCTTGAACGGCAACTGGGTGAGACCCATGCGCCGGGCGACGGCGCCGACCCGATCCAGCCCCATGTCGATGTTGACCGGGTGGATCTGTTCCAAATAAGAAAGCCAGTCGACCAGCGACCGGCTTTGAGATTGTTGCATGTGCGAACTCATGTTCAGTCTTCGATGACCTGAGTGTTCATCAGTTTGGCCAGCAGGCCGGCCAGACGGTTGCGCATTTCGCGGCGGTCGATGATGAGATCGATGGCGCCCTTCTCCAGCAGGAACTCGGAGCGCTGGAAGCCTTCCGGCAGCTTTTCGCGCACTGTCTGCTCGATGACGCGGGGACCGGCGAAGCCGATCAGCGCCTTGGGCTCGCCCACGTTGATGTCACCCAGCATCGCCAGACTGGCGGAGACGCCACCCATGGTGGGGTCAGTCAGCACGGAGATGAAGGGCAGACCCGCCTTGGTGAGCCTGTCGAGCGCCGCACTGGTCTTGGCCATCTGCATCAGGGAGAACAGCGCCTCCTGCATCCGCGCCCCACCTGAGGTGGAGAAGCAGACCAGGCCGCGACCTTCCTTGATGCTCTCCTCGACGGCGCGCACGAAGCGGGCACCAACCACGGAGGACATGGAGCCACCGATGAAGGAGAACTCGAATGAACAGGCGACGACCGGTACCCCCTTGAGGGTCCCCTTCATCACCACCAGCGCATCTTTTTCTCCCGTCTCTTTCTGAGCGGCAGACAAACGATCCTTGTAGCGCTTGGAATCCTTGAATTTCAAGATGTCCTGCGGCTCCAGCTCGGCACCGATCTCGGTGCGGCCCTGCTCGTCGAGGAAGCTCTCGAGGCGGGCGCGGGCGCTGATCCGCATATGATGATCACACTTGGGGCACACTTCGAGATTGCGCTCCAGTTCTGCCCGGTAGAGCACCTGTTCGCAAGCGGTACACTTGGTCCACACCCCTTCCGGAATGTTGTGACGACGCGGTGTAGTGATCTTGCTCTTGGGAAGGATCTTCTCAAGCCAGCTCATGGAATTCCTTAATGCTTTTGTGCCTGACAAAACGCATCGGGCCTTGATTGTTCAATGACTTACGGCTCGATGGCAATAAATGACGGATCATTAAACCACAAATTTTCGGGCCCAGTTACTAAAAACTGGTCGTACCCGGTGCCGAGTCCGGCAGCCACAGCGGGCCGAGCGGCAACTGCGGCAAGGCAAACTCTGCCGGGTAGTCCACGTCCACCAGATAAAGCCCCCCCGCCTTGGCGGTCGGCCCCGCCAGGTTGCGGTCCCTGGCCGCCAGCACCTCGGCTATCCACTCCACGGGTTTGAGTCCCTGCCCCACCAGCAGCAGGGAGCCGGTGATGTTGCGCACCATGTGGTGCAGGAAGGCGTTGGCCTTGATATCGAGCACTATGTAGGGGCCGGAGCGGCTGACGCACAGGTGGGTCACGTTGCGCCAGGGCGTGTTGGACTGGCAGGCGATGGCGCGGAAGGTGCTGAAGTCATGCTCACCCAGCAGGCTCTGGCCCGCCTGGTGCATCAGGTCGGCATCTATGGTCTCGTGATAGTGGCTGACGCCGCTGCCGAGGATGGCCGGGCGGAAGTTGTGGTTGTAGATGACATAACGGTAGCGACGGGCGGTGGCGCTGAAGCGGGCGTGGAAGCTCTCGTCCACCTCCTTGACCCAGCGCACGGCGATGTCCGGCGGCAGGTTGGAGTTGAGCCCCAGGGTCCAGGCGCCCTCGGCGCGGTTCGCCTCGGTATCGAAATGGATCACCTGGCCGGTGGCGTGCACCCCGGCATCGGTACGACCGGCGCACTGGATGGAAACAGGGTGATTGGCGATGCGGCTGAGGGCTTTTTCCAGTTCGGCCTGCACGCTGATCACTTCGCGCTGACGCTGCCAGCCGAAATACCGGCTGCCGTCGTATTCAATACCTAGGGCAATTCGCATGGATGAATCTTGTCTTGTGGGGAAAGGATGAAAGAAACGGGCCGGATTATACGCCCTTGGGCCCAAAAGTCCCAGACCGGGCAGGCATCCCGTGCCGGCGGCCAACATGAAAGAGGGCAGCCCGCGGGCTGCCCTCTGTGTTGATCACTGGCAAAGGGGATCACCCCAGGCGCCTGAGCAGCTTCTCGGCTTCGCTGCGCTGATGCTCGCTGCCCTGGGCCGCCGCCTCTTGCAGCAGCTCGCGGGCGCTCTCCTTGTCGTCGATCTCGAGGTAGGCGCGGGCCAGATCCAGCTTTGCCCCCACGCCGCCGTCATCGGCATCCACATCGAACCCGGTGGATTCCGGCAACACCTCGGGGAAGCCATCCAGCCCCACGTCCAGGGAGAAGCCCTGGTAGGGCTCCTGCTCCGAGCTGCTGGCGTTGGCCTCGGCCAGCAGCTTGTCTATCTCCACGTAGTCGTTCGCCTGCGCCTGCTCACGAGGCTTCAGATCGCCCTGATGGGGCTCCACCTCGGTGAAGGCATCCTCGAAGTCCGCCAGGGCCAGCTCGTTGGGATCCCAGGCCGGCGCCGCCGGCTTGGTGGGCTCCAGCCCGAGTTCAGCCAGCATGTCATCGATATCATCCTTGCCATAGGCGTCGTCGCCTCGGGCAGCGGTGTCGGTGGCAGGCTCCTGGAAGCCGGTCTCGAGATCGCTGAGATCAAAGTTGGCGAGTTCCGTATCCCGCTGGCTTCGGCTCTGCTCCTGCGCCTGGCTCAGATCGGCCTCGAGATCAGCGTCCAGCTCGGCAAACAGGGCCGCTTGCAGCTCCTCCTCGCTCATGATCTCGTCGCTGGCCCGGGCTCTGGCATCGGACTCGCCGGAGAGATCGAGCTCAGGGGCCGAAGGCAGATCAAAGTCTCCGTCGAGAGCCAGATCGAGCTCGGGCACCAGATCCGGATCCCGGTTGGCCGTCGTCACCGCAGGCTCCACATCGAAGGCGGACAGGGCCACCTCGTCATCGCTGAAGATGACGTCAGTGGAGGCATTTGCCCCCTCCTGGCTGCCATTGCCAGCCGGCCCATTGAGATCCGCCATGGGGTGCATGGGTTCGTCATCGGCGATGCCGACCGTCATCAACTGGTCAAACTCGCTGCTCTCCTCCCCCATCACCATGGAAGTGGACTCGGACAGGCTCTTTTCCTGCTCTTCCAATTCGCGGCGGGCGCGGGCACGCAGCCAGAGCGTCACCAGCGCCAACACCAGCAGCACGGGCAGCAGGATGATCATGGCGAGGTTCAGCGGCGAGGCGAGCAGTTCCATTACCCAGTTCTGCTTGGGCTCGGGGGCCACCACGGGCGGTACCGGCTTGGCCTTGAGTTCCGCCACCTCTTTTTGCAGTGCAGTCTGATCCTGCAACTGGGCCTTGAGGGTCTCCACCTCTTCGGTCAGGGCTTGCAGGCGCAGCTTGAGCCTGTGGTTCATCTCGGTGACCTGACCAAGCTGGGCGTTGGCATCTTCCAGCGCCAGCGCCATCTCGGTGGAGGGTTTGCCCACCACGGTCGCGGCACTGACCGGCAAGGGGGCCGGGGCAGCGGTCGGCGCGGCGGCACTCGCCACCGGGACTGCAGCCTTGGCGATCGCCGTCACCTCGGTCGCCGCCTGGGGCGTGCTCACCTTGGGGGTGGCCGTCGGAAGGGGGGCCGCCTTGGCCACGGCCTTGACCGGCGCGCTGGCAGCCGGCTTGGTCGCCAACGGATGGGTCTGCTTCTCGGCCAGGTATTTGGGGCTCAGTCCCTTCCAGCTGGCGTTGTCGCTATTGAAGCGGCGGCGGGCCTCGGCGTCCGTGATGCGGCCCGCCTCGGCGGCGCTCGGCAGCAGAATGCGGGATCCCACCAGGATGTGGTTGATGTTGCCGTCGGCAAAACTGCGGGGATTCTTGTCATAGATCGCCACCATGGTCTGGTAGACGGTCACCCGGCTGGAGGGGCGATGCTTGCTCGCCAGGCTCCAGAGGGTATCGGTGGAACGAACAGGGCCATAGCTGCCCGCCGCCGCGCTGGGCGCCTGACGCACTATGGGCTGAGCCCTGGCAACAGGCTGGGCCGGCGCCACGGGCTGGGCCTGAGGTTGAACGACAGGAGGCGCGGCACCGTCCGGGCCCTTGAGCTCGACAAAGAAAGGCTCTCGCCCCGCCTCATCGGCCTGAGCCGTGCCCAGAAGACCCAATGCAAGTAGCGTTGCCAGCGTTATGCGGGAATGTCCCATATTCGTTCCTTCGTATGATGGCCCTATCACATTGAAAAATCTGGATAGTTACCCCAAAACAATCGGCTCAATATAAATCAGCCGCCGGTCTCAAGCCAGCGATCCGACATATTTCGCGTCCACATGCCGCCAGAGAGCGGCCCCAGACGCGAACCCGAGTGTAGAAAAAAACCTAGTCCACTGATATCACGCGACATTCTTAAAACCGGAGAGTGCGCCCCCGGTCACATCCCGGAACCCTGGCTCACTTCCTCGGGCGGGGTTCCCTCCCCGCCGCAGGCCGCAAAACGGCCTCAGAGGTAGTCGCGCACCAGCAGCTCGGCGATCTGCACGCTGTTGGTCGCAGCGCCCTTACGAACGTTATCGGCCACGATCCACATATTGATACCGCTCGGATGAGAAATATCCTGGCGCACCCGGCCAACCAGCACCTCGTCCTTGCCGGTGGCGTCGCGCACCGGGGTCGGGTAGTCGGCATCGTCGTCAAACAGGGTGACGCCGGGGGCATTGCGCAGCAGCTCCTTGACCTGCTCGGCGTCCAGCGGCTGGTGCAGCTCGACGTGGACCGCCTCGGCGTGACCGTAGAACACCGGTACCCGCACGCAAGTGGGGTTCACGGCGATGCTGGCATCCCCCAGGATCTTCTGGGTCTCCCACACCATCTTCATCTCTTCACGGGTGTAACCGTTGTCGGTGAAGCTGTCGATCTGCGGGATCAGGTTAAAGGCGATCTGCTGCGGATAGATAGTCGGCTCCACCGGACGGCCGTTGAGCAGATGGGCGGTCTGGCCGGCCAGCTCGCTCACCCCTTCCTTGCCAGAGCCGGAGACGGACTGGTAGGTCGCCACGTTGATGCGGGCTATGCCCACCTCGTCCTGCAGGGGCTTGAGGGCAACCAGCATCTGGATGGTGGAGCAGTTGGGATTGGCGATGATGTTGCGATTGCGAAAATCCGCCAGGGCATCCGGGTTCACTTCCGGGATCACCAGGGGAATGTCTTCGTCGTAACGGAAGCAGGAGGTGTTGTCGATGACGATGCAGCCCTGTTCGGCGGCGATGGGCGCCCACTTGGCAGAGACCTCGGCGCCGGCGGAGAAGAGCGCGATCTGCACCTGGCTCCAGTCAAACTCCTCGACATCCTTGATCTCGATGTTCTTGCCGCCAAAGCGCACCGTATCGCCGGCGCTGCGGCTGGAGGCCAGGGGATAGAGGGTGGCGACCGGGAAGCCGCGCTCCTCCAGGATCTCGATCATGGCCTGACCCACGGCGCCGCTCGCACCCAGTACAGCTACGTTGAATTGTTGACTCACTGATGTTCTCTCCTGTGATATTGCCCGCCGATGAGGCCGAGCGGGTCGGCATCAGGGGTGGCAGGCGTGATCTGTCTGATGGTCGGCCGGCAGGGTGCCGGGCCGAGACGGAGGACCCCGATCCGGTGATCGGAGCCCCCGCATGAATTCCGGTTTATTTTTGCGAGATGGCAAAACCCAGTTGGGCCAGCCTGTCGCAGGCGAAGGGGCCATTCAGGTGCAAGGAGGAGAGCTCACGCCGCTCCGGGTAGTCCTTGCGCTGCCCATCGAAGCTGCCGGGCAACCCGATCCGGTTGCGAAAGCGGGCATCGTCCCGGCGCACGTCATAAATCAGATGCACCAGCTGCTTGATCAACCCCTGATCGGCGGGCTGACCCGGCGTCAGCTCGCGCACCTCGGGGGCGGGCAACAGGGATTGCAGATCCTGGCGTGGCACGCGCCCCAGCTGCTGGCAGAGCGCCTGATAGAGCATCCAGGTGCCGCGGGCCTTGCCCTCCAGGCTGTAGCCAGCGATGTGCGGGGTTGCGAGTTCGGTATGGGGCACCAGGGCGGCGAGCGGCTCGGGCTCCCCTTCCCACACATCCATCACCAGCTTGAGCGGCGCCTGGCTCTGCTGGCGGGCGAGCAGGGCCTGGTTGTCCCACACCTCGCCTCGGGAGGCATTGATGAGGATCTGCCCGGCCGGACGGGCGGCTATCTCCCGCTGCCCCAGCAGGTGGAAGGTGGCATCCGGCCCCTCCCGGGTCAGGGGCACATGGAAGCTGACGATGTCGGCCGAGAGCGCCGCCCGGTAGTCGACGAAGCCAGTGGCGCCCTCCTGCCGTGCCCGCGGCGGATCGCAGCGCAGCACCCGCATGCCGAGCGCCTCTGCCTTGCCCGCCACGCACTCCCCTGTGTTGCCGGCGCCGATGACGGCGAGGCTCATCCGATCGAGGCTGAGCTCATGACGCTCCGCCAGCACCAGCAGGGCCGAGAGCACATAGTCGCCCACCGAATACTTGTTGCAGCCGGGGGCGCTGAAGAAGGGGATGCCCCGCTCGGCCAGGAGAGCGGTGTCGATGTGATCCGTGCCTATGGTGGCGGTGCCGACGAAAGCCAGCCGCGGACAGCTGGCGAGCAGCCCGGCATCGACCCGGGTCACCGAGCGCAGCAGCAGCACGTCGGCATCCTGCAGATCCGCCGCCCCTATCTGCCGCCCGGGCAGGGGCACGACTTCGCCAAATTCGGCAAACAGCTCGCAGGCATGGGGCATATTTTCATCAACGACGATCTTCATCCGCTCTCTTTTCATCCACAACCGGCCATAGGCGCGCCATTCTAGCCCAAACGCATCGAATTTTCAGAGGCTTGTTCTCGGGTTGTCATGGACAAAGAGTGCGCCGCTCTCTTGGAGCCACAGGAAGCCAGAGTATCGAAGCGGGCTCCCGGGCATCCATGGATGAGGCGCGGCACTCATATGTAACAACATGTTGCCCTCGCCTCCCCTGCCTTGACCAGGGGGGCCATGCTGGCACAATGACGCCTCTTTATCATCCGCCCCTGTCATGCGCACCTGTGATGAGCCCTCCCATGCCGACTCATGCCTCTTCGTTGCCACGCCGCCTGGTACTTGGTTTCAACGCCATACTGCTGCTGCCGCTGCTGCTGCTCGTCTGCCTGCCCTGGCAGCCCTTCATGACGAGTGCCCTGCAATCGGACTGGCTCTGGTGGCCCTACGCCCTCACCCGCATGGTGGACCTGCCCGGCCTCGCCATCACCATCGCCGCCCTGCTGCTGCTGACCCGACACAAGCTGACGCTCGGCCACACCGCCCTGCTGGCCCTCGCGGGTGCCCTCTTTACTACGCTGGCGAGCGACTGGATCATCAAGAGCCTGATCAAGCAGCTGACCGAGGAGCCAAGGCCCTATCTGCTCTGGCTGGAGAGCCAGGAGCTTATCCCCGCCATCCGCCAGTTCTATGCCGGCAGCCAGGATCTTCGCAGCGAACAGATCCATGCCGCGACCCAGTTGCTGGCGCTGCCCGCCTGGCTCGGCCACCACTGGCAGACGGAGGTGAACTACGCCTTCCCCTCCGGCCACAGCATAGCCGCCATGAGCCTGGCCCAGTTCTTCGGGCTGATCTGGCTGGCCCGGGCCCCCGCCGGGGTCTGGCTGCTGCCGCTCTGGGCCATCGGCATCGGCCTGTCGCGCACCCTGATCGGCATGCACTGGCCCCTGGACGTGCTGGCGAGCGCCCTGCTTGGCAGCCTCACCGCCCTCGTTGCCGCCCGCTGGTGGTTGCGCCATTACTGACCTCCCAAATAAAAAACGGGCACCCTGGTGCCCGTTTTTCGTTTCAGGTGCTGCTCTCAGCCCTGGCTCTGCCAGCCCTGGGGGTACTTGTAGCCGACGAAACGCTTTGCGGCATAGGCCTTGAACTCGGGGGAGTTGTAGGCCGCCGCCACATCCTTGGCGAACGGCTTGTCCACATCGGCCCCTTTGACCACCACCCAGTTGATAAAGTCATAGCTGCGCTCGAGGAAGAGACCCGTGCTGAAGGGGATCCCGCTCGAGGCGGCGAAGTTGCCGTTGATGACGGAGAAGTCCACGTCTTCACGGGAGCGGGGCAGTTGCGCCGCCTCCAGCAACACCAGCTTGATGTCGTGGGGGTTCTTCACCACATCGAATTCGCTCGCCTTGAGGGGGTTGATCCCCTCTTTGAGGGTCAGCCAGCCCAGGTCCTGCAGCATCAGCAGGGCCCGCGCCTGGTTGGTGGGGTCGTTGGGAATGGCGACGGTGCTGCCCTCTTTCAGGGCCTTGAGATCCCCCAGCTTGCCGGCGTAGAGCCCCATTGGGCCGGTCGGTACCTGGGTAATGGGTGCCAGAGAGAGGCCCCTGTCTTTGGAGAAGCTCTCCAGATAGGGCTTGTGCTGGAAGCAGTTGACGTCCAGCGACCCGTCCGCCAGGGCGATGTTGGGGGTCACGTAGTCGGTGAACTCCACCAGTTTGACCTTGTAACCCTTGGCCTCGAGCTGCGGCTTGATGGAGTCGGTCACCATGTCGGCGAAGTCCCCGACCGTGGTGCCTATCACTATCTCTTTCTTCGCCTCATCGATGGCAAAGGCGGACAGCGGCAGGCTGCTGGCGAGCAGCGCGAGGGCGGAGAGGGTGAAGAAGGAACGACGCTGCATAGAAACTCCCTGTCGAGGTGATCATCAAAATGGTGGGGCTGCGGGTGTCATCATGAAGGCCGACACCACAACCATCTAGCCATCCAAACGGCTAATTAAAGACACCATAACAGAGCTTTTCCCCTTCGCCAAGCAACAAAACCGGGCAAGCTTGGCCAGATGGCGGTGAAGTCCCTCCGGCCCCGAGCTGAAAATCTTTGATAACGCACGCAGTTATCGCGTTTGCCCCCTCCCCGCTTGAGGCACAACTGGCCTATTGTGGTGGTGTGATGTTGGAGTTGCAGCATGAGGCGGGATAATTCTAGATTTTTATAAAAATGAAATGACAGGAGGTCATTTGAAAGATAAGGAAAAAATCGCGGTATTTATTGATGCCGATAATGCTCCAGCGAGCAAGATTGAGAATGTATTGTCTGAACTAGCTCGCTATGGCGTCGTCAATATTCGCAAAGCATATGGCAATTGGAAAAACCCGACGCTCAAAGGGTGGGAGGAAATACTGCATGAATTTGCCATTCAGCCAGTACAGCAATTTGATCTGACCAAGGGAAAAAATGCCACAGATATGGCCTTGGTTATTGATGTGATGGACGTGCTCTATACCAAGGATGTCGACGTCATATGCCTCGTTTCTTCAGATTGCGATTTTACCCCTCTTGTCACTCGCTGTCTGGCTGATGGTAAATTTGTGATTGGATTTGGTGAGCGCAAGGCATCAATGCCATTCGTCAATAGTTGCTCTCGTTTCCTCTATTTGGATGCAGAGCTACAAAATATAAAAGAAGAACTGCCAGTAGCAAAGCAAACAAAAAATTTGAAAAGTGACGCTCGCCTTATAAATTTATTGCGTCAAGCCGTGGATGCAGTAGAAGAAGGTGGAGGATGGGCAATGCTGGGGGCGATAGGAAACCATATATCAAATCACGCCTCATTTGATCAACGAAACTATGGTTTCAAAAAACTCAGTGACCTTTTTCTAGCTATTGACCTATTCGAAATGAAGAAGACTGACAATTCAGTATTATGGGTCAGAGACAAGAAACGGGCGACTCAGCTAAGCAAGCCAAAATAGGAGCAACCATGCTGACCACTTCCACCACCGGCCTGTTGGTCGTCGATATCCAGAGCAAACTGGCCCGTCTGGTCGAGGGGAGCGAGTCGCTCATCGCCAACACGGCCCGACTGGTGCAGGGAGCCAAGGCACTGGGGTTGCCGGTTGTCTGGCTGGAGCAGAACCCGGACAAGCTCGGGGCCACAGTGCCCGAGTTGCAGCCGCAGCAGGCGAGCACCCTTGTGCTGGCCAAATGCAGCTTCGGCGCCCTGGGGGAGCCGACGGTCGCCGCCGCCCTGGCCGGAACCGGGGTCAGTCACTGGCTGGTATGCGGCATCGAGGCCCATATCTGTGTCTACCAGAGCGTGCAGGGGCTCTTGGCCAGCGGCGCCCGGGTCTCTTTGGTGGTGGATGCGGTGTCATCCCGCACCGCCGCCAACCGGGATCTCGCCATCAGCCAGCTGGCGGCCCGAGGCGCAGCCCTCACCTCGGTGGAGATGTGCCTCTACGAGCTGATGGGAGATTGCCGCCATCCGGCATTTCGCCAGATACTGGCACTCGTCAAATAGGCCTAGGCAGACCCCTTCCCCAGCTTCTCCTGCAGATAGCGATAGCCCCCGGCGCCGTCCGGTATGAAACTCAGCCTGTGGGTCAGGCCGGGGGGCGCATCCTCGGGGTGGTGGGAGACGAACAGCAACTGGGTGCCTTGGCCTATGAGGCGCACCACCATCTCCCGCACCAGGTGGCAGTTCAAAGGATCCAGCCCCTGCAGGGGCTCATCCAAAATGAGCAGCGGCGGATGCTTGACTAGGGCTCGGGCAATCAGCACCAGACGCTGCTGACCAAAGGAGAGGGTGTGGAAGGGCAGCGCCCCCTGATCCTTTAGCCCCAGCAGGGCCAGCCACTGGTTGGCGAGCGCCAGCTGGCGATCCCCCGGGCGGGTATAGAGGCCGATGGAGTCATAAAAGCCGGAGAGGATCACCGTCTGCACCGAACAATGGACGCGATAGTCCAGGTGCAGGGCCGGGCTGACCAGGCCGATGTGGCGCTTGATCTCCCAGATGCTCTCGCCACTGCCCCGGCGCACCCCGAACAGGCGCAGATCATTGCTGTACCCCTGCGGATGATCCCCTGTGATGAGGGCGAGCAGGGTCGACTTGCCGGCGCCGTTGGGCCCCACCAGTTGCCAGTGCTCCCCCTCGGCAATAGTCCAGTCGAGCCCGTCGATGATGACCTGGTCCCCGTAGGCGACGCGCAGGGCGCGCATCTGAACCCTGGGGCCGGCGGGCAGGAGCGTGGGCGCCTGGAGCGGCGGGGGCAGCTGCGGGCTCTGCCCCTCGGCCCGTGCCAGCTGGGCCACCTCCTGACTGCCGAGCACGGCGTCACGTTCCCCCGCCAGCAACAGGCGGCGCTCCCCGAGCAGGCCGAGGTGAGTGGCGAAGGGGGGGATCTCGTCGAAGCGGTTGACGATCACCACCAGACGTTGCCCCTGCGCCACCAATTGTGCCAGCAGCGACATCAGATCCCTGCGCGAGCCCTGATCCAGGCCATCGAAGGGCTCGTCCAGCACCAGCAGCTCGGGTCGTCCCAGCAGGGCGCGGGCCAGCAGCAGCTTGCGCCCCTCCCCGCTCGAGAGATGGCGATAGGGGCGATCCCACAGGGACTCGATGCCGAAGCGCGCCAGCAACGATCGGGCTTGCGCCTCCTCTCCCCCCTCCTCCAGCATCAGGGTCGACACCCGATAGCCCGCCTCCTCCTCTTCCCCCAGCATGTCGGTGTTGCGCCGCTGCCAGTCCAGCTCCCCGAGTCGCTGTTGCGACTCAAACGAGAGGCGCTCGGCCCTCACCCGGCCAGTCACCCCCCCTGCACGGACAGCCAGCTCGCCGCACAGGGCAGAAGCCAGTGCCGTCTTGCCACTGCCGTTGCTGCCGACGAAGGCCCAGCAGTCCTGCGGGGTGAGACAAAGTTCTGGAATAACCAGAGTGTGATGGCCATGAAGGGCCAGGGCGGCGGATTGCCACTGCAATGAGGTCATGGGGTCGTCCTGTGATTCGTGCGGAGCACCTTGCTCCCTCTCCCTTGTACCAGAAAATGGCGCTATCAAAAAAACGGCGCCCTTGCGGCGCCGTGTCATTGAAAAGCGGGGGACGGGCTTAGCCAGCCTTGTGTTGTTCGGCCAGATAGAGCCAGGTGTCGACCACGGTATCCGGGTTGAGGGACACAGAGTCGATCCCCTGCTCGACCAGCCAGGCGGCGAAGTCCGGGTGATCGGACGGCCCCTGGCCGCAGATACCCACGTACTTGCCCGCCTTGCGGGCGGCGGTGATGGCCATGGCCAGCAGTGCCTTGACCGCCTCGTTGCGCTCATCGAACAGGTGGGCGATGAGGCCCGAATCCCGATCCAGCCCCAGGGTCAACTGGGTCATGTCGTTGGAACCGATGGAGAAGCCGTCGAAGTGCTCGAGGAACTTGTCCGCCAGCAGGGCATTGGAGGGCAGTTCGCACATCATGATGACTTTCAGGCCCCGCTCGCCGCGGCGCAGGCCGTTCTCGGCCAGGATCTCCACCACCTGCTCAGCCTCACCGACGGTGCGTACGAAGGGGATCATCACCTCGACGTTGGTCAGGCCCATGACGTCGCGCACCCGTTTCATCGCCTCGCATTCGAGGGCGAAGCAGGGACGGAAGCTGTCGGCGATGTAGCGGGACGCGCCACGGAAGCCGATCATGGGGTTCTCTTCGTGGGGCTCGTAGCCGCGGCCCCCCACCAGGTTGGCGTATTCGTTGGACTTGAAGTCCGACATCCGCACGATGACCCGCTCCGGCCAGAAGGCGGCGGCCAGGGTGGCAATGCCTTCACTCAGCTTGGCCACATAGTATTCACGGGGGCTGTCATAACCCGCGATCATCCTGGTGATGGTGGCCTTGAGCTCGGGGGTCTGCTGGTCGAATTCCAGCAGGGCCTTGGGGTGCACCCCTATCATGCGGTTGATGATGAACTCGAGCCGCGCCAGCCCCACACCGGCATTGGGCAACTGGGCAAAATCAAATGCCCTGTCCGGATTGCCGACGTTCATCATGATCTTGATGGGCAAGGGCGGCATATTGCCCACTTCGGTCACCGCTACGTCGAAGTCGAGCTCGCCGTCGTAGATGAAGCCGGTGTCCCCTTCCGCGCAAGAAACCGTGATGAGCTGACCTGCCTCGATGCGGTCGGTGGCATCGCCACAGCCGACCACGGCCGGGATGCCCAGCTCACGGGCGATGATGGCGGCGTGGCAGGTACGCCCACCCCGATTGGTGACGATGGCGGAGGCCCGTTTCATGATGGGCTCCCAGTCCGGGTCGGTCATGTCGGTGACCAAGACATCGCCGGGCTGTACCTCGTCCATCTGGCTGATGGAGCTGATGACCCGCGCCGGGCCCGACCCAATCTTGTGGCCGATGGCGCGCCCCTCGATCAACACCTTGCCAGATTGCTTCAGGGCAAAGCGTTCGAGCGTGTTCGCCTCCTGGCGGCTGCGTACGGTCTCCGGGCGCGCCTGGACGATGTAGAGCTGACCGTCCTGACCATCCTTGGCCCACTCGATATCCATCGGGCGGCCGTAGTGCTGTTCGATGATGAGGGCTTGCTTGGCCAGCGCCATCACCTCCTCATCGGTGATGCAGAAGCGGTTGCGCTCGGCCTCCACGGTATCGACGATCTTTACCTGACGGCCGTGACCGGCGTCCTCGGAATAAGTCATCTTGATGAGCTTGGAGCCCAGCGTCTTGCGCACCACTGCGGGGCGACCAGCCTTGAGGGTCGGCTTGTGCACATAGAACTCGTCCGGGTTGACGGCCCCCTGCACCACCATCTCCCCCAGGCCCTGGGCACCGGTGATGAAGACCACGTCGTTGAAGCCGGACTCGGTATCCAGAGTGAACATGACGCCGGAAGCGGCAAGATCGGAGCGCACCATGCGCTGCACCCCGGCGGAGAGCGCCACGCCCTTGTGATCGTACCCCTGATGCACCCGGTAGGAGATGGCGCGATCGTTGAACAGGGAGGCAAACACATGCTTGATGGCGGTCATGACGGCATCGATGCCGCGCACGTTGAGGAAGGTCTCCTGCTGACCGGCGAAGGAGGCATCCGGCATGTCCTCGGCGGTGGCGGAGGAGCGTACCGCAAAGGAGGCTTCAAGCCCGGCACTCAGCTTGTCGTAGGCAGCACGCACGGCCTGCTCCAGCGCGGGCTGGAAGGGAGCATCCACCACCCAGTCACGGATCTGCTGGCCGGCCTTGTTGAGGGCGGCGATGTCGTCCACGTCCAGGCTGTCGAGCAGGTCGTGGATCTTGCCGTTGAGGCCGCTTAACTCCAGAAACTCGTTAAACGCAAAGGCGGTGGTCGCAAAGCCGCCCGGTACGGACACGCCGGCACCGGAGAGGTTGCTGATCATCTCGCCAAGGGATGCATTCTTGCCGCCGACGCGCTCTACGTCCTGCATACCGAGCTGTTCGTACCAAAGTACGTACTGTTGCATTTGCATGTCTCCAGGTTGGTGGGCCAGGGTGTCAACGCACCTGCTGTGCCAAGTCGTGTGTTTTTGTTAGTGTCTGTTGCCAACGACCATGAAAACGTTTTCTACTTATTGTCAAAAAAATCCCCGAGCAAGAGTTGGGGATGGCCGTTTGACACAGGCATTCTACAATACCGACACAAAAAGGTAACGACTCAGGTTTGCAAGCGAGTTCACAACTTGGGAATGGCAGACCTGTTGACAAAAGAGATATGGTTTCGAGAGATACTTAATGCTCGCAACCCCCCAGGGGCACACCACAGGAGTCCGCTGTGCACACCGTATTCTATGTATCCGATGGCACCGCCATCACCGCCGAGGTGTTCGGCCATGCCGTGTTGAGCCAGTTTCCGCTGGTCTTCGAACAGGTCACCATTCCCTTCGTGGAGACTCTGGAAAAGGCGCGCCAGGTGCGGGCTCGCATCGATGAGCAGTTTCGCCAGACCGGGGTGCGCCCCATTCTGTTTCACACCATAGTCGACCCCCTGGTACGGGAAGAGGTACTCAAGGCCCAGACTAGCAGTCACGATTTTCTCAATACCTTCGTGAGCCCCCTCGAGCAGGAGCTCGGGATCAAGGCCGAGCCCAGGCTGCACCGCACCCATGGTATGGAGAACCGCAAGCTCTACGACGATCGCATCGAGGCGGTGAACTTTGCCTTGAGCAACGATGATGGCATCACCACCAAGGAGTATGACGAGGCGGACATCATCCTCATTGGGGTCTCCCGCTGCGGCAAGACGCCGACCAGCCTCTATCTGGCGCTGCAGTTTGGCATTCGCGCCGCCAACTACCCTTTCATCGAGCAGGACATGGGTTCGCTGGTACTGCCAACCCCCCTCAAGGCCAACCGCCACAAACTGTTCGGCCTCACCATCGCTCCCCAGCGACTGCACGAGATCCGCAATCAGCGCCGCGCCAACAGTCGCTACTCCTCTCTTGAGCAGTGCGAACAGGAGCTGGCGAGCGTGGAGCGGCTGTTTCGCCAGGAGGCGATCCGCTTCCTCGACACCAGCTCCCACTCGGTGGAAGAGATCAGCGCCAAGATCCTGGAAGCAACCGGCCTTCGTCGCCAGCTCTGCTAGATAACATAAAAAAGGCAGGATAAACGCGCGTATCGACAGCCCAGTGGCAAGATAACGAAACAGAAAGACAGGGAGAAATGACGCCAGCGGGTCCGTCGGCGTCATGAGGCTCAGGGGCGAGGGCGGGAAGCTGGCTTGTTGAGCTCCCGATTGTTCATCAACATGCCATGAAAGCGCAGCAAACCATGGCGTTTGCGTACCCGTTCGCTCAACCAGCAGGCGGGAAGCAGGCCCAGCACGGCGGCGAGCGTCAGCACCATGGCGATGCTGTTCACCAGATAATCCGCCCCCTGCCATCCCCAGACCATGAGACAGGCCGCCGCCATGGTCAGCAACATGGGGGATAGCCAGACTCCCAGCCAGAGCGCTGCGAGCAGCAAGCCACCGACAATACCTTCGAACATATGAGTCCTTCCTTGAAAAACGGCTACTAGTGCATCAAATCCCCAGCAGGTCAATAACCCCAAGACCAACCGACTACAAAACCAGCAATCACTTCCAAAACCCCTTTCCAGATCATGAAAAACCTGAACATTGCCCACAAAGCAAACCAATGATGAGGAAAACAGGTGCACAAACGGTCGATTATCACTATTCTGCTCGGGTTGGTAGCCGCTACAAAAAACAGTGCGCGGCAAACCGTAACGATATTAATACGGATTTCGTCACGTTTTCGGCACAAGATGCCGCGCCTGGCACAGGAGGTGCCATGGCAGACGGGGCGCGAGACGAGTGAATTCAGCGACGTAAGGAAGGAAGAATGGATCTTCAACAAGACGGCGAAGAGCTGAAGCGCGGCCTGAAAAACCGCCACATCCAGCTCATCGCACTGGGCGGTGCCATCGGTACCGGCCTGTTCCTCGGCATTGCCGACACCATCAAGATGGCAGGCCCCTCGGTGCTGCTTGGCTATGCCATCGGCGGCTTCATCGCCTTCCTCATCATGCGCCAGCTCGGCGAGATGGTGGTGGAAGAGCCGGTGGCCGGTTCATTTAGCCACTTCGCCTACAAGTATTGGGGTGACTTCGCTGGCTTCGCCTCCGGCTGGAACTACTGGGTGCTCTATGTGCTGGTGAGCATGGCGGAGCTGACGGCGGTCGGCATCTACGTGCAGTATTGGTGGCCCGAGATCCCGACCTGGATGTCGGCGGCCTTCTTCTTCGTGCTGATCAACGCCATCAACCTCTCCAACGTCAAGGCGTTCGGCGAGATGGAGTTCTGGTTTGCCATCATCAAGGTCGTGGCTATCCTCGGCATGATAGGCTTCGGCGGTTACCTGCTGTTCTCCGGCACCGGCGGTCCCGAGGCCACGGTCAGCAACCTGTGGGCTCAGGGAGGCTTCTTCCCCAACGGCGTGGGCGGCCTGGTAATGGCCATGGCCTTCATCATGTTCTCCTTCGGCGGTCTGGAGCTGGTCGGCATCACGGCGGCGGAAGCGGATAATCCCGAGAAGAGCATTCCCAAGGCCACCAATCAGGTGATCTACCGCATCCTGATCTTCTACATTGGCGCCCTGACCGTGCTGCTCTCCCTCTACCCCTGGGGCAAGGTGGTCGAAGGCGGCAGTCCGTTCGTGATGATTTTCCATGCCCTGGACAGCAACCTGGTGGCCAACGTGCTGAACCTGGTGGTGCTGACTGCCGCGCTCTCCGTCTACAACAGCTGTGTCTACTGCAACAGCCGCATGCTGTTTGGCCTGGCCAAGCAGGGCAACGGCCCCAAGGCACTGCTCAAGACCAACAAGAGCGGTGTTCCCCTGACCGCCATCACCATCTCGGCAGCAGCCACCTTGCTGTGCGTGCTGATCAACTACCTGATCCCGGGCAAGGCTTTCGGCCTATTGATGTCGCTGGTGGTCTCCGCCCTGGTCATCAACTGGGCCATGATCAGCCTCGCCCACCTCAAGTTCCGCAAGGTCAAGGCTGCCGAAGGGGTGACTACCAAGTTCAAGGCACTGTGGAGTCCGTTTGGCAACTATCTCTGCCTCGCCTTCATGGCCGCCATTCTGGTGATCATGTACATGAACGATGGCACCCGCATCTCGGTCGAGCTGATCCCGGCCTGGGTACTGGTGCTGGGCCTGGGCTATCTGTTCAAGCAGAAGCGCCAAGAACGGATAGCCACCAATCTGGGCTAAGTCTCTCCGCTTCTCTTACGAAAATGCCGGTCACTGACCGGCATTTTTTTATGTGCTCCATCCCCCCGGCAACAGCGAAGCGGTCCATCACTCCCCTGCCTCTGGCATGCACAGCTGAGGGACGCCACCGGGCATTGCCATTTAACTTCCATGAGCAGGGACTCCATAACGACAAACCCGAGACAGGAGCCTCGGGTTTGGGGAGATCAGGATTAGTTTTGCAGTCCATCATTCCAGCAGGAAGACGGCTTCCACGTTATCTGTGATGCTGATCTGCTGCTGTTGGTAGCTATTCTCCGCCATGTCGGCGGCGGGTGCAGCGGCAGCCTTCATGGCACGGCTATATATCGGCATGGGAGAGCTGTTGCGGTACTCCACGCTGTACACCTTGCCAAGTTTCATGCCAAAGGCCTTGGCCAGAGATTCTGCCTTGCTGGTAGCGTCTGCCACCGCACCAAGACGCGCCTGCTCCTTGATGACCTGAGGCGACTTGAGGCCGTACTCAATCTGGGAGACAGATTCCAGGCCTGCCTTGAGGGCGGTGTCCATCAACTGGCTCAGCTTGTCGAGCTGGTAGAGTTTGACGGCCAACTGGCGCTGGGCTCGGTAACCCACCATCTCGGGCTGCTTGTTCTGCGGGTACTGGTATTCGGGGGAGATCACCAGATTGCCGGCCTCCACATCGCTGCGCTTGATGCCGAGGTTCTCCAGTTGACCAAAGAATGCGGCTACCTTGGTATCGACCTGCTGCTTGGCCTTGATACCCTGTTTTTCCAGCGCGGTGACGGCAACATTGAGCGTCAGCATATCGGGCTCGGCCTTCTGCTCCGCATAGCCACTGACTACCAGATGAGGGGCTTCGGGGACCTCGATGGCAAGCAGCGGAGCACTGATAACGAGCGCAGACAGGGTAAGAAGGGGACGCCACATAGAAAAAACCTCCGTCGATTAGATGGAGGCCATTATGCACGTCGTCGATTGGGATTCATATATCGTGCAATGGGGGGATCTGATCCAGCACCTGATTGGTCATGTCAATGTTGATGCTGATCTCGCCTGCCAGCGGGCTACCATGGCTCGCAAGCACGGGGGCTGGCCCCTGGGCACCCAGCAGCGAGTCTTCTTCGAAATGAAAGGAGTCCCACGACAGAACATGACCTTGGGATGGCAATACCGGGTCTGATGCCGTGACAACCGCCAGCGAGCTCCAGTCAAAGTCATCCCCATGACCAAGCAGATCCTGCAAGGAACTGTCGCTCAGACTCTGCAGTGAATACTCCTGTTGCCCCAGCTCGTGGCCAACCAGCACCACCATGTGGGGCAAGGGTGCGTCCTCTGCTGGCGTGAAGCTGATGCTCGATGCAGCGAAATCCACATTGAGCGCTCCCGCGACCTCACCATCCTCGCTCTCCAGATCCAGGGTGTTTATCTTGTTCCCCGTCATCGTGGCCTGATAGCCAAACCGGCCCGAACAGACGATGTTGTCCTGTCCGTCCCAGCTGTAGCGAATACCATCGATGTCGACCCAGTTGAATGGTTCCATATTTCCCTCACATCTTCGATCCTGCCTATCTTAACGCCCTTCATTCACAAGCAACAGAGGGCAGGCAAGCCTGCCCTCCATCTGCGTCATCAGGGGTGCGGATCTATCTTGAGGTTACCATCGTTAAGCAATTGCTCAATAATGGCCTGGTTTGTGGTGATGGTGCCACCATGGGTCAGATCCGGCCCCCCCTGGAACATAACCGTCAATTGCCCACCACCTGCAGTGCTGCCATTGGTATCGATAGTCAACTTGTTATTGACCGTATCAAACGTCAGATAGCTGTTGAGGGTACTGGCTAACTCACTATTGCTGGCACTGCCCGGCACATTGTCTAGTAATTGCGACAGATCCAGCACATCACCATTACTGCCCGAACCCAAGGTGAAGTCGGTTATCTTGTCCACACTGCCATCGGCCTCCCCTGCTAGCCACTTGAAGGTATCCTTGCCATCTCCTCCTGTCAGGATATCGTTGCCCAACCCGCCAATCAGTAAATTATCTGCTGCGTTGCCGATCAGAGTATCACTGCCAGATCCACCAATCGCACCTTCAATGGAGCTATATGTGTCTCCGTCTGCATCGCCCCCAGAACCGGTACCAGTAAGCAGATTGATGGTATGCGCAGCGCCGTCGTCGCTGTAATCCACCAAGTCATGTCCCCCACCACCGGAGATCACATCATCTTGTGAGCTGCCCGCGAGAACATCATCACCACCAGTGCCTGTCAGGGTATAACTCCCATCCCCCGATACGACGCCAATGTGGAGAGTCGAAGTGGCCGTTGTATCACCGTCTCCATCCGTTCCTTGAATGCCAAAAGACAGATCCTGATCAGCAGGCAAAATCCGTGTCGAGACAATTGCTTCCGTAAAACGCACACCTTGTCCTGATCCACTGATACCTGTAATAGTTACTACGTTGAAGCTGATCGAAGGATCAATCACCGTACTCGTACCACTCACCATCATGGTGCCCGTTTGGGTATATAGAGGATCGGACGGATCCAGGAGGGTGTTTACAGCAGTCCACTGTATGGTCAAAGAACCATTGATACTGTTATTGGTCAGCGTCAATTTATCGATCAACTTGGGATCGGATGTAGAAGGGTTGTCACCAGCCGCCCCCACATTATGAAACTCCATGGTGACACTCTCACCATTGCCCAGGAACTGGTTGTCGACACCAAAACCCTGGGTAGAAGAGTTCACACCATTACTGGTACCCGTAAACTCTATCCGCCCATCCGCCGTTTGTACCCATGGCTGCGGCCCTCCTGCCGTGAGATTCAACAACGAGAACGTCTCGTCACGGGCGACCTCCGAGTTGATCAGATTGAACTGATAATGCCCGTCAGCAAACACGGTCAAGGAGAACAAGCCACTCCCACTGGCGCTTGCCAACAAGGTGGTACTCAGCAAACTGCCATCCAGATTGTATGCACTGGATGAGCTATAACTCACACCAGTTATGGCTGGCCCAGTGATGTTGAAGGCAGACAGGCCATCGGCTCCCGGCTCTACATCAAAGAACCCCTTGAGGGATGTGAGTGGTTCATTTGCCATGAAACCTGACATAAAGCTGCCCAGCGTCGGCACGTCGTCCACGATGCGCACAATTAACTGGTCGCTGGCACTGGTGCCGCCCACCCCGTTCACCCCGATGGTGATGCTGTCGTCAAACCCGGTGCCCGTTGCACCCGCCTTGCTGTCGTTGTCGATGGTCCCGCTCAGGGTGTAGCTGTAACTCACCGTCCCGCCACTGGCCGTCCCCACGTAACTCAGCAGCGTCAGGACGCCCTCGCCCGTGTTGACGGTCTGACTGCCGTTGAACCCTTGCAGTTGCGCCAGGGTGTAGGTCGTTCCCCCTATCACCACATTCAAAATCCCGTCCGTGGCCGAGACCGTGAAGCTGCCGCTCACCGTCTCCGTGTTGGCCGCCGCATCGGACCCGTCCGGATTGAGGCCCGACTCGTACACCAGGTGGTCCGGCCCCGTCGCCGCTGCCGTCACCACGCTCGAGCTGTCATCCGCCCCCTTGATGTTGATGGTCAGCTTGGCAATGCTCTCATCCCCATCCGCATCCTTCATCGTGTACCAGACGTCGTAGCTCAGGTTCGAGCCCGCCGTCAGCGCCTGCGTGGCCGCCTTGCTGTTGTCCAGCACATAGGTCCAGGTGCCGGTGACCGGGTCCTGGGTAAAGGTACCGTAACTGTTCAGCGCGGCGACCGCCGCTCCGTTGTCATGCCCGCTCGCGCTCCACCCCACGAACACCGCCGGGGTGTCCGCCCCGCCAGCGTCGTTGCTCAGCACGTTGCCATTCAGGCTGCCCGCCACATCCTCGGTCAGGGTCCCCCCTGCGTCATTGGCAGCCGTCGGCACGTCGTCCACGATGCGCACAATTAACTGGTCGCTGGCACTGGTGCCGCCCACCCCGTTCACCCCGATGGTGATGCTGTCGTCAAACCCGGTGCCCGTTGCACCCGCCTTGCTGTCGTTGTCGATGGTCCCGCTCAGGGTGTAGCTGTAACTCACCGTCCCGCCACTGGCCGTCCCCACGTAACTCAGCAGCGTCAGGACGCCCTCGCCCGTGTTGACGGTCTGACTGCCGTTGAACCCTTGCAGTTGCGCCAGGGTGTAGGTCGTTCCCCCTATCACCACATTCAAAATCCCGTCCGTGGCCGAGACCGTGAAGCTGCCGCTCACCGTCTCCGTGTTGGCCGCCGCATCGGACCCGTCCGGATTGAGGCCCGACTCGTACACCAGGTGGTCCGGCCCCGTCGCCGCTGCCGTCACCACGCTCGAGCTGTCATCCGCCCCCTTGATGTTGATGGTCAGCTTGGCAATGCTCTCATCCCCATCCGCATCCTTCATCGTGTACCAGACGTCGTAGCTCAGGTTCGAGCCCGCCGTCAGCGCCTGCGTGGCCGCCTTGCTGTTGTCCAGCACATAGGTCCAGGTGCCGGTGACCGGGTCCTGGGTAAAGGTACCGTAACTGTTCAGCGCGGCGACCGCCGCTCCGTTGTCATGCCCGCTCGCGCTCCACCCCACGAACACCGCCGGGGTGTCCGCCCCGCCAGCGTCGTTGCTCAGCACGTTGCCATTCAGGCTGCCCGCCACATCCTCGGTCAGGGTCCCCCCTGCGTCATTGGCAGCCGTCGGCACGTCGTCCACGATGCGCACAATTAACTGGTCGCTGGCACTGGTGCCGCCCACCCCGTTCACCCCGATGGTGATGCTGTCGTCAAACCCGGTGCCCGTTGCACCCGCCTTGCTGTCGTTGTCGATGGTCCCGCTCAGGGTGTAGCTGTAACTCACCGTCCCGCCACTGGCCGTCCCCACGTAACTCAGCAGCGTCAGGACGCCCTCGCCCGTGTTGACGGTCTGACTGCCGTTGAACCCTTGCAGTTGCGCCAGGGTGTAGGTCGTTCCCCCTATCACCACATTCAAAATCCCGTCCGTGGCCGAGACCGTGAAGCTGCCGCTCACCGTCTCCGTGTTGGCCGCCGCATCGGACCCGTCCGGATTGAGGCCCGACTCGTACACCAGGTGGTCCGGCCCCGTCGCCGCTGCCGTCACCACGCTCGAGCTGTCATCCGCCCCCTTGATGTTGATGGTCAGCTTGGCAATGCTCTCATCCCCATCCGCATCCTTCATCGTGTACCAGACGTCGTAGCTCAGGTTCGAGCCCGCCGTCAGCGCCTGCGTGGCCGCCTTGCTGTTGTCCAGCACATAGGTCCAGGTGCCGGTGACCGGGTCCTGGGTAAAGGTACCGTAACTGTTCAGCGCGGCGACCGCCGCTCCGTTGTCATGCCCGCTCGCGCTCCACCCCACGAACACCGCCGGGGTGTCCGCCCCGCCAGCGTCGTTGCTCAGCACGTTGCCATTCAGGCTGCCCGCCACATCCTCGGTCAGGGTCCCCCCTGCGTCATTGGCAGCCGTCGGCACGTCGTCCACGATGCGCACAATTAACTGGTCGCTGGCACTGGTGCCGCCCACCCCGTTCACCCCGATGGTGATGCTGTCGTCAAACCCGGTGCCCGTTGCACCCGCCTTGCTGTCGTTGTCGATGGTCCCGCTCAGGGTGTAGCTGTAACTCACCGTCCCGCCACTGGCCGTCCCCACGTAACTCAGCAGCGTCAGGACGCCCTCGCCCGTGTTGACGGTCTGACTGCCGTTGAACCCTTGCAGTTGCGCCAGGGTGTAGGTCGTTCCCCCTATCACCACATTCAAAATCCCGTCCGTGGCCGAGACCGTGAAGCTGCCGCTCACCGTCTCCGTGTTGGCCGCCGCATCGGACCCGTCCGGATTGAGGCCCGACTCGTACACCAGGTGGTCCGGCCCCGTCGCCGCTGCCGTCACCACGCTCGAGCTGTCATCCGCCCCCTTGATGTTGATGGTCAGCTTGGCAATGCTCTCATCCCCATCCGCATCCTTCATCGTGTACCAGACGTCGTAGCTCAGGTTCGAGCCCGCCGTCAGCGCCTGCGTGGCCGCCTTGCTGTTGTCCAGCACATAGGTCCAGGTGCCGGTGACCGGGTCCTGGGTAAAGGTACCGTAACTGTTCAGCGCGGCGACCGCCGCTCCGTTGTCATGCCCGCTCGCGCTCCACCCCACGAACACCGCCGGGGTGTCCGCCCCGCCAGCGTCGTTGCTCAGCACGTTGCCATTCAGGCTGCCCGCCACATCCTCGGTCAGGGTCCCCCCTGCGTCATTGGCAGCCGTCGGCACGTCGTCCACGATGCGCACAATTAACTGGTCGCTGGCACTGGTGCCGCCCACCCCGTTCACCCCGATGGTGATGCTGTCGTCAAACCCGGTGCCCGTTGCACCCGCCTTGCTGTCGTTGTCGATGGTCCCGCTCAGGGTGTAGCTGTAACTCACCGTCCCGCCACTGGCCGTCCCCACGTAACTCAGCAGCGTCAGGACGCCCTCGCCCGTGTTGACGGTCTGACTGCCGTTGAACCCTTGCAGTTGCGCCAGGGTGTAGGTCGTTCCCCCTATCACCACATTCAAAATCCCGTCCGTGGCCGAGACCGTGAAGCTGCCGCTCACCGTCTCCGTGTTGGCCGCCGCATCGGACCCGTCCGGATTGAGGCCCGACTCGTACACCAGGTGGTCCGGCCCCGTCGCCGCTGCCGTCACCACGCTCGAGCTGTCATCCGCCCCCTTGATGTTGATGGTCAGCTTGGCAATGCTCTCATCCCCATCCGCATCCTTCATCGTGTACCAGACGTCGTAGCTCAGGTTCGAGCCCGCCGTCAGCGCCTGCGTGGCCGCCTTGCTGTTGTCCAGCACATAGGTCCAGGTGCCGGTGACCGGGTCCTGGGTAAAGGTACCGTAACTGTTCAGCGCGGCGACCGCCGCTCCGTTGTCATGCCCGCTCGCGCTCCACCCCACGAACACCGCCGGGGTGTCCGCCCCGCCAGCGTCGTTGCTCAGCACGTTGCCATTCAGGCTGCCCGCCACATCCTCGGTCAGGGTCCCCCCTGCGTCATTGGCAGCCGTCGGCACGTCGTCCACGATGCGCACAATTAACTGGTCGCTGGCACTGGTGCCGCCCACCCCGTTCACCCCGATGGTGATGCTGTCGTCAAACCCGGTGCCCGTTGCACCCGCCTTGCTGTCGTTGTCGATGGTCCCGCTCAGGGTGTAGCTGTAACTCACCGTCCCGCCACTGGCCGTCCCCACGTAACTCAGCAGCGTCAGGACGCCCTCGCCCGTGTTGACGGTCTGACTGCCGTTGAACCCTTGCAGTTGCGCCAGGGTGTAGGTCGTTCCCCCTATCACCACATTCAAAATCCCGTCCGTGGCCGAGACCGTGAAGCTGCCGCTCACCGTCTCCGTGTTGGCCGCCGCATCGGACCCGTCCGGATTGAGGCCCGACTCGTACACCAGGTGGTCCGGCCCCGTCGCCGCTGCCGTCACCACGCTCGAGCTGTCATCCGCCCCCTTGATGTTGATGGTCAGCTTGGCAATGCTCTCATCCCCATCCGCATCCTTCATCGTGTACCAGACGTCGTAGCTCAGGTTCGAGCCCGCCGTCAGCGCCTGCGTGGCCGCCTTGCTGTTGTCCAGCACATAGGTCCAGGTGCCGGTGACCGGGTCCTGGGTAAAGGTACCGTAACTGTTCAGCGCGGCGACCGCCGCTCCGTTGTCATGCCCGCTCGCGCTCCACCCCACGAACACCGCCGGGGTGTCCGCCCCGCCAGCGTCGTTGCTCAGCACGTTGCCATTCAGGCTGCCCGCCACATCCTCGGTCAGGGTCCCCCCTGCGTCATTGGCAGCCGTCGGCACGTCGTCCACGATGCGCACAATTAACTGGTCGCTGGCACTGGTGCCGCCCACCCCGTTCACCCCGATGGTGATGCTGTCGTCAAACCCGGTGCCCGTTGCACCCGCCTTGCTGTCGTTGTCGATGGTCCCGCTCAGGGTGTAGCTGTAACTCACCGTCCCGCCACTGGCCGTCCCCACGTAACTCAGCAGCGTCAGGACGCCCTCGCCCGTGTTGACGGTCTGACTGCCGTTGAACCCTTGCAGTTGCGCCAGGGTGTAGGTCGTTCCCCCTATCACCACATTCAAAATCCCGTCCGTGGCCGAGACCGTGAAGCTGCCGCTCACCGTCTCCGTGTTGGCCGCCGCATCGGACCCGTCCGGATTGAGGCCCGACTCGTACACCAGGTGGTCCGGCCCCGTCGCCGCTGCCGTCACCACGCTCGAGCTGTCATCCGCCCCCTTGATGTTGATGGTCAGCTTGGCAATGCTCTCATCCCCATCCGCATCCTTCATCGTGTACCAGACGTCGTAGCTCAGGTTCGAGCCCGCCGTCAGCGCCTGCGTGGCCGCCTTGCTGTTGTCCAGCACATAGGTCCAGGTGCCGGTGACCGGGTCCTGGGTAAAGGTACCGTAACTGTTCAGCGCGGCGACCGCCGCTCCGTTGTCATGCCCGCTCGCGCTCCACCCCACGAACACCGCCGGGGTGTCCGCCCCGCCAGCGTCGTTGCTCAGCACGTTGCCATTCAGGCTGCCCGCCACATCCTCGGTCAGGGTCCCCCCTGCGTCATTGGCAGCCGTCGGCACGTCGTCCACGATGCGCACAATTAACTGGTCGCTGGCACTGGTGCCGCCCACCCCGTTCACCCCGATGGTGATGCTGTCGTCAAACCCGGTGCCCGTTGCACCCGCCTTGCTGTCGTTGTCGATGGTCCCGCTCAGGGTGTAGCTGTAACTCACCGTCCCGCCACTGGCCGTCCCCACGTAACTCAGCAGCGTCAGGACGCCCTCGCCCGTGTTGACGGTCTGACTGCCGTTGAACCCTTGCAGTTGCGCCAGGGTGTAGGTCGTTCCCCCTATCACCACATTCAAAATCCCGTCCGTGGCCGAGACCGTGAAGCTGCCGCTCACCGTCTCCGTGTTGGCCGCCGCATCGGACCCGTCCGGATTGAGGCCCGACTCGTACACCAGGTGGTCCGGCCCCGTCGCCGCTGCCGTCACCACGCTCGAGCTGTCATCCGCCCCCTTGATGTTGATGGTCAGCTTGGCAATGCTCTCATCCCCATCCGCATCCTTCATCGTGTACCAGACGTCGTAGCTCAGGTTCGAGCCCGCCGTCAGCGCCTGCGTGGCCGCCTTGCTGTTGTCCAGCACATAGGTCCAGGTGCCGGTGACCGGGTCCTGGGTAAAGGTACCGTAACTGTTCAGCGCGGCGACCGCCGCTCCGTTGTCATGCCCGCTCGCGCTCCACCCCACGAACACCGCCGGGGTGTCCGCCCCGCCAGCGTCGTTGCTCAGCACGTTGCCATTCAGGCTGCCCGCCACATCCTCGGTCAGGGTCCCCCCTGCGTCATTGGCAGCCGTCGGCACGTCGTCCACGATGCGCACAATTAACTGGTCGCTGGCACTGGTGCCGCCCACCCCGTTCACCCCGATGGTGATGCTGTCGTCAAACCCGGTGCCCGTTGCACCCGCCTTGCTGTCGTTGTCGATGGTCCCGCTCAGGGTGTAGCTGTAACTCACCGTCCCGCCACTGGCCGTCCCCACGTAACTCAGCAGCGTCAGGACGCCCTCGCCCGTGTTGACGGTCTGACTGCCGTTGAACCCTTGCAGTTGCGCCAGGGTGTAGGTCGTTCCCCCTATCACCACATTCAAAATCCCGTCCGTGGCCGAGACCGTGAAGCTGCCGCTCACCGTCTCCGTGTTGGCCGCCGCATCGGACCCGTCCGGATTGAGGCCCGACTCGTACACCAGGTGGTCCGGCCCCGTCGCCGCTGCCGTCACCACGCTCGAGCTGTCATCCGCCCCCTTGATGTTGATGGTCAGCTTGGCAATGCTCTCATCCCCATCCGCATCCTTCATCGTGTACCAGACGTCGTAGCTCAGGTTCGAGCCCGCCGTCAGCGCCTGCGTGGCCGCCTTGCTGTTGTCCAGCACATAGGTCCAGGTGCCGGTGACCGGGTCCTGGGTAAAGGTACCGTAACTGTTCAGCGCGGCGACCGCCGCTCCGTTGTCATGCCCGCTCGCGCTCCACCCCACGAACACCGCCGGGGTGTCCGCCCCGCCAGCGTCGTTGCTCAGCACGTTGCCATTCAGGCTGCCCGCCACATCCTCGGTCAGGGTCCCCCCTGCGTCATTGGCAGCCGTCGGCACGTCGTCCACGATGCGCACAATTAACTGGTCGCTGGCACTGGTGCCGCCCACCCCGTTCACCCCGATGGTGATGCTGTCGTCAAACCCGGTGCCCGTTGCACCCGCCTTGCTGTCGTTGTCGATGGTCCCGCTCAGGGTGTAGCTGTAACTCACCGTCCCGCCACTGGCCGTCCCCACGTAACTCAGCAGCGTCAGGACGCCCTCGCCCGTGTTGACGGTCTGACTGCCGTTGAACCCTTGCAGTTGCGCCAGGGTGTAGGTCGTTCCCCCTATCACCACATTCAAAATCCCGTCCGTGGCCGAGACCGTGAAGCTGCCGCTCACCGTCTCCGTGTTGGCCGCCGCATCGGACCCGTCCGGATTGAGGCCCGACTCGTACACCAGGTGGTCCGGCCCCGTCGCCGCTGCCGTCACCACGCTCGAGCTGTCATCCGCCCCCTTGATGTTGATGGTCAGCTTGGCAATGCTCTCATCCCCATCCGCATCCTTCATCGTGTACCAGACGTCGTAGCTCAGGTTCGAGCCCGCCGTCAGCGCCTGCGTGGCCGCCTTGCTGTTGTCCAGCACATAGGTCCAGGTGCCGGTGACCGGGTCCTGGGTAAAGGTACCGTAACTGTTCAGCGCGGCGACCGCCGCTCCGTTGTCATGCCCGCTCGCGCTCCACCCCACGAACACCGCCGGGGTGTCCGCCCCGCCAGCGTCGTTGCTCAGCACGTTGCCATTCAGGCTGCCCGCCACATCCTCGGTCAGGGTCCCCCCTGCGTCATTGGCAGCCGTCGGCACGTCGTCCACGATGCGCACAATTAACTGGTCGCTGGCACTGGTGCCGCCCACCCCGTTCACCCCGATGGTGATGCTGTCGTCAAACCCGGTGCCCGTTGCACCCGCCTTGCTGTCGTTGTCGATGGTCCCGCTCAGGGTGTAGCTGTAACTCACCGTCCCGCCACTGGCCGTCCCCACGTAACTCAGCAGCGTCAGGACGCCCTCGCCCGTGTTGACGGTCTGACTGCCGTTGAACCCTTGCAGTTGCGCCAGGGTGTAGGTCGTTCCCCCTATCACCACATTCAAAATCCCGTCCGTGGCCGAGACCGTGAAGCTGCCGCTCACCGTCTCCGTGTTGGCCGCCGCATCGGACCCGTCCGGATTGAGGCCCGACTCGTACACCAGGTGGTCCGGCCCCGTCGCCGCTGCCGTCACCACGCTCGAGCTGTCATCCGCCCCCTTGATGTTGATGGTCAGCTTGGCAATGCTCTCATCCCCATCCGCATCCTTCATCGTGTACCAGACGTCGTAGCTCAGGTTCGAGCCCGCCGTCAGCGCCTGCGTGGCCGCCTTGCTGTTGTCCAGCACATAGGTCCAGGTGCCGGTGACCGGGTCCTGGGTAAAGGTACCGTAACTGTTCAGCGCGGCGACCGCCGCTCCGTTGTCATGCCCGCTCGCGCTCCACCCCACGAACACCGCCGGGGTGTCCGCCCCGCCAGCGTCGTTGCTCAGCACGTTGCCATTCAGGCTGCCCGCCACATCCTCGGTCAGGGTCCCCCCTGCGTCATTGGCAGCCGTCGGCACGTCGTCCACGATGCGCACAATTAACTGGTCGCTGGCACTGGTGCCGCCCACCCCGTTCACCCCGATGGTGATGCTGTCGTCAAACCCGGTGCCCGTTGCACCCGCCTTGCTGTCGTTGTCGATGGTCCCGCTCAGGGTGTAGCTGTAACTCACCGTCCCGCCACTGGCCGTCCCCACGTAACTCAGCAGCGTCAGGACGCCCTCGCCCGTGTTGACGGTCTGACTGCCGTTGAACCCTTGCAGTTGCGCCAGGGTGTAGGTCGTTCCCCCTATCACCACATTCAAAATCCCGTCCGTGGCCGAGACCGTGAAGCTGCCGCTCACCGTCTCCGTGTTGGCCGCCGCATCGGACCCGTCCGGATTGAGGCCCGACTCGTACACCAGGTGGTCCGGCCCCGTCGCCGCTGCCGTCACCACGCTCGAGCTGTCATCCGCCCCCTTGATGTTGATGGTCAGCTTGGCAATGCTCTCATCCCCATCCGCATCCTTCATCGTGTACCAGACGTCGTAGCTCAGGTTCGAGCCCGCCGTCAGCGCCTGCGTGGCCGCCTTGCTGTTGTCCAGCACATAGGTCCAGGCGCCGGTGACCGGGTCCTGGGTAAAGGTACCGTAACTGTTCAGCGCGGCGACCGCCGCTCCGTTGTCATGCCCGCTCGCGCTCCACCCCACGAACACCGCCGGGGTGTCGGCCCCGCCAGCGTCGTTGCTCAGCACGTTGCCATTCAGGCTGCCCGCCACATCCTCGGTCAGGGTCCCCCCTGCGTCATTGGCAGCCGTCGGCACATCGTCGAGTATCACCACATCCAGGCTGGCGCTGGTGCTGTCGCCATCGCTATCTGTCAGTACAACATTGAAACTCTCGGTCAGAGCCGTGTCATTGGCAGGCTGGTTGTGGGTCTCGTTATCGCTCAGGGTGTAGCTGTAAGTCACCGTGCCGGCGCCTGTCACCGGGTTGTAGCTGATACCTGTCACCAGCAACTGATTGCCCAGAGGGCTTGGGATCCCCTGCGGGAAACTGGTGATGACCTGGCCGTTACTGATCAGTACCACGCCACCCAGAGCCAGGCTCTGGATACCATCTGCCGCATTGAAGGTGAAGACACCACTCTTGGTCAGGTTCGCAGTATCCGGGCTGCTGCCATCTGCCAGTGCAGCTTCATTCAGGACAATCTCACCACCGTCTACTTGCAACCCTTCCAGGGAAACGGGTTCATCCACGGGAGTAATGGTAACCGTCAGTATGGAGACATCCGTATCGGCACCATCGGTCACAACGTAGTTGACCGGAGGCACTGATCCTGAGTAGTTCGGGGCCGGCGTAAAGGTATAGGAGCCATCGGCATTGATGATGAGGGTGCCTATCCCGTCCAATGAACTCTCGACACCAGCCGAAATACCGGTGTTGCTGCCCCAGCTATAAGAGACAATCGACGCATCAAGCGGGCCATCCGAGTTGCTGCTGTTGGTCAGCAGGTTGCCACTGATGGCTTGGTCTTCCAGGGTGACGGCAGACTCATCCAGATCATCAAGATCATTCTCGGGCAGGAGATCGTCTTCCTGAAGCACATTCTGCTCAGGCAAGGTGTCATAGCTGGTATCGAATCCGGCAGCGGCAATGGTTGCATCACCAATACGATCGATGACGACAAAGCCGCCGTTGCCGCTGGCTCCCGCGACCCCGCCGATGCCACCGCCGCCACCCGCTGCAGGTGCCCCGCCAGCTGCCGCAGCCTCAAAGTTTTGAGTCGGGTCGACCCCTTGCAAGATGGATTGTTGCAAGGCCGCAATTTCCGGCGACACCTCTGGCGAGCCAGCTTGACGATTGGCGACCGATGAGGAGGGTTGTCCATCGGCGGGAATATCCGGGCCAGCAGGGGCTGCATCGGCCGGAGCCGGGCTGTCATCGTAGGGTGCCAACATCAATTTGGCATCGTCGGCAATATTGAGTCTGGCTCCCGGCTGCAATATCTCGCCAGGCTGGAGAGGACGGCTGCTGCCATCGGCAAGCAGGATCTGAACATTGCCTTCTACGGAAGAGACGACGACGGTTTTGTCGATGATTTGGGTGCGCATATCCATTGCTCCAGGGTGACAGATCTTGATGCCTACACTCTAGATGCGCGTCCATCAGGCTTCAGTTGCAAAAATGTACAACATTGAATCTGTTTGCCTTCATCCGATGCAGCGAATCGAATGAATTTTTTTTACACAGGTAAATCAATAAACTAACAACACATTATTCAGACCTTCTGCATACTCATCGAACAAAAGCTCCTCCGTATATTCTAAATAGATATAAAAAAGGGCCCTTATTGGGGCCCTTTTCAGTATAGGGGGTATGACTCACGGCAGTGGGAATGCCGGATGAACGAAACCCTGATAACCGTCTATGTGCAGACGGGCCAGCATCTCAACCTGCTGTTGATCCTCCACTCGGGTGGCAATGGTCGTTACACCCGCATTGTGGGCCGCCCTGCAGACCGCGGCCAGGAAGGACGTATCCGCTCCCGGCTCCATGATCTGGCTGGTATAGCCATGATCAACCTTGACGTAGGCAGGGGCCAGCTCCTCCAGATACCCAAGGGACTGGAAGTGGCGACCATAGTGATCGACCCCCCACAGGAAGCCATGCTCTTGCAGCACATCGACCAGGTTGGTCACATGCTGCTTGTGTTTCATGATGGCGGCCTCTGGGATCTCGAACAGCAGTTTATCCTTCAACTCGCCGTTCACGGCCAGATAGCCTCTCAGCCAGGTCAGGAACTCATCCGAGCAGAGTGATCCTGCGGTGATATTGACCGCCAATACCAGCTCGGATTGCTGCTT
This sequence comes from Aeromonas media, assembly GCF_020423125.1. NCBI lineage: Bacteria > Pseudomonadati > Pseudomonadota > Gammaproteobacteria > Aeromonadales > Aeromonadaceae > Aeromonas > Aeromonas media. The sequence continues at coordinate 1,661,683 of NZ_CP075564.1, read as the reverse complement.
GAACAAGGGCAAGCAGGCCTCCAGTATGGTCTTGTCAAACTCGGCGCCCATCTGGAACTGCTCGATGGCAGGCAAGAACTGGCCAGCGAAGTAGTCGCTGCCATCTCGCGAGATGGCAGCGAACAGCTCGGCATGCAAGCGTGTGCCATCATCGAAGCGACAAGCAGGCTGTGCCTTGAAGCGCCACAGGTTTCTGGCCATTGCATCCTGCACCAGATCACGCCAGGCGAGACGTCCCATCAAACCTTGATCCGCGCCCCCTTCCATGACGACGGCACCCCGTCGCTCGTTGCGGGCCTTGCCCAGCGCATTGTCCGCCTTGGTCAGCAGGGCAGAGAGATCATCATTGCCATCACGACCGGCGATCCCGACCACGGAGAGTGCACCGCTCTCACCCATGGGATTCACCACCAGATCGGCGATACGGCTATTGATCAGCTCCGCCAGCTCCTTGAGTTGTGACAGATCATCGGTAGGGCATAGCAAGGCGTATTCGGTAGCCGAAATCCGGGCCAGCGCCGCACCATCCCAGCCATCCAGCAACTCTCTGAGCACCTGGGCGATGGATTTGACCATGTTGTCCCTCGCGGCAAACCCTTCTTCACGATAGAGATCGTCCAGCATGTCGACGGCCACCAACATGACCCCCCCCTGTCCCGCCTCGGCGATCCAGGCATTGACCTGCCCCACGAAGTAGGAACGGTTGCCAAGCCCGGAGACTGCATCCACATAGACGCGGGCACGCAGATTCTCGGCTTCATCAGCCTGCTCCTTGAACTGCACCGCCAGCTTGCTCGAGAGGGTATTGATGGCCTGCACCACCTGTTTCAACTCGCGACTCTTGGGCTCGGGAATGGTGTGCCCGAAATGGTGAAGCTCTATCTCGACCGCCTGATCGCAAATGAGCTTGAGCGGTTTGAGCAGGTAGTTGAGTGCCCGCATCAGCAGTATGGTGGTGATCAGGAAGCCCACAAGGAACCAGGTCGCCAGCTCGCTCATCCCCTTCCAGAGCTCGTAGTAGGCCTGTCCCGGATGGCCCACGATCTTCAGCTTGCCCAGTTGCAACCAGCCCGACGTCAGAATGGATTCGTTGGATACCTCAGGGAAGAGGCCCAGCCCGATGAACCACTGCGGCACCCCTTGAATGTTGCTGCTGTTCTCGAGTTCGATGACATCCTTGGAAGCCAGCAGATCCAGGCGAACCAACCGATAGTAGCCACCGTCGAACACGGCCTTCATGACGGATTCGGCACTCACCTTGTCCCCGTTCTCCAGATAAGGTGTCAACGCCAGACCCAGGGCAGTGGAGGTGTTGATGACGGTAGTTTCCTGCTGCTGCGCCAGATAGTTGCGAGTCGAATTGAACTGTACCCAATAGGTGGCAGCAAACAGCAATCCGAACAGTAACAGCATGGTTGCCAATAGTTGTCTGTAGAGCGTCATAGGTTAATCATCCAAATTCACCACAGGCCGAGCCAATCGCCCTGAAGTCATGCGATTGCGTAAGTCAGTCCATAATCCCAAGCGGGATGAGTGCCCGGCCAGTTCCCCTTGACTACGCGCCTTCATCAACCACAAGTGACTACCGTTAAAGCTGTAAATTGGCATCAGATCCGCCCGCTGATTGGCCGGGCGAATGGCGCCGACAATATTGTCCAGAATGAGAGGGACTGATGCGGGCGTTTCATAATAGGCAACAACCATATGAAACTGGTTATAATCCAATGCCTTGACATATACCATCCGCATTTTTTCATCCGGAATGCCAAGTTCCAGCAGCGTAAAGTACTTGGAAATGCTGAAGTCTTCACAATCTCCACCAGCCGCCCCCAAAAACTCCAGCGGGGTCGCCCAATAATCCTTCTTGTGCCACAGCTTGATGTCATCGATAAATTGCATCTGATTGAAAAACTGGTTCACCTTCTCCAGCTTCTGCCGCTCTGCCAGACCCGCAGTCCGGCTCTGAAGGGCCAGAGTGCGCCAGCTGGTGACTCGCTTGCCTGCACGAGGGCCATACGTCTCCTCCGCCCGCTTGACCAGCGTCAGATCTTCTGGTGACAAAGGCTGGCTGGCGCTGAGCAGCAGAGGGATCGACAACAGAACCAGCCACAGCAGGTGGAGCCGCCAACGTTGCACGGGGCGGATGGACCATGCTGGCCAAAAGAGCCTGAAGCTCCCAGCCTTGTACCACGATGTCACATGTTTCCCCTGCGGCATTCCATCGCAATCTTCAGTTGAAAACCAGATTCATAAAAGAATGACTGCAGCAAGCTGCAGCCATTTTTTCTGACTGAGATGGCATCAGCACGATAACCATCAGTTGTTGTTGGCCTGCCACTCGGCGGGCGGCTGGACATTCATGGCATTGAGCAGTCCCCCGGTGGCATTGAGGATACGGTAATCCGCTAACAGGGAATCATACTCGGCCGTGATGTAGCTACGACGGGCCTCGAACAGTTCGTTTTCCGTGTTCAGCACGTCCAGCAAGGTCCGTTGTCCCAGACCAAACTGCTTCTTGTACGCCTGTACGGTGTCGTAGCTGGCGTCCACGTGCTCTTTCAGGAAGACCTTCTGCTTGGCCAGCGACTCCTTGGCATTCCAAGCGAGGCGGGTTCCCTCTTCCACCTGACGGAAGGCGTTCAGGTGAATATCTTTTGCCTGGGAATAGAGTGCCGAGGTGGCCTTGCTTTCTGCCAGATCGGAACCACCACGGAACAGGTTGTAACGCATCCGGACCATGGCGGTGAGATCGTCGTTACGCCCCTTGACCGCATCGATATCCTCGTTCCAGTTCTGATCCACCTCGAAGGCCACGTTCGGGTAGAACCCGGACTTGGAGCCTTCATGCTGATACTTGGCTTCTTCGATGTCTTGCAGAGAGGACAACAGGGTCGGGTGCACCTCTGTAGCCGTCTTCAGTGCATCCTCCAGGGTGGCGGGGAGCAACTGGCTGTTGGGGGCCGGTAGCACCAGATCCTTGGGCACTTCGTTCACGACACGGATGAACTCGCTCTCGGCATCCCGGTAGTTGTTCTCTGCCGCAGCCTGGTTGGAGTAGGCCCGCGCAACACGCCCATCGATCTGGGTCTGATCCGCCGTCGAACCAAGACCGGAATCGGTCCGTTTCTGGATGTCGCTACGGATCTGCTCGTGGGTTTCGAGGTTCTGCTTGGACAGTTCCAGGATCTCCTGCTGACGCAGCATGTTGAGGTACACCTCGGCCACACGCAGCGCCGTGTTCTCCGCCTCGGAAATCATGGCAAGACGCTGGGCCTGGGCGGCGGCATCGGTCCGTGCCACGTTGCTGCTGACATCGAAACCGTCAAACAGCATCTGGCGCAGGCTGATCCCGGCCTCCTTTCGGGTCATGGAATCATCGATCGTCTGCGAGTTGGCGCCCGCCGCACGGGTCGAGGGGCTGTCGGTCTTCTCGTAACCAACGCCGCCACGTAGATCGATGGTGGGATAGTAGCCGCCCTTGGCTCCATCATGCTGATACAGTCGTGCCTGATAGAGATCAAAAGCTTCCTTGATTTTCGGATGGGTAGCCAGTGACTGTGCCACTGACTGTTCCAGTGTTTGTGCCTGGCTCAGGCCCGGGAACAGTATGGTGCCACTAACCAGCATGGCAACAATCGTCTTCTTCATGGTATCTCCAGTCATGTTGTTTTTAGATTGTTGGCTTATCGTTCTCTCAGTGCCGACTGCTTAGCCCTCAAGATGGGTTTCAGCAAGTAGTCTAGGACACTCTTTTTACCAGTAATAATATCTGCACTGGCTAACATACCGGGGATGATGGGAAGTGCGTTAAGCTCATCGCCCAGATAACTCTTCTCGGTACGCACCCGAACCAGATAGAAGGAGTTGCCCTCCTCATCCTGGATCGAGTCGGCGCTTATCTGCTCAACCTTGCCATGTAAACCTCCATAAACAGTGAAATCATAAGCGGTTATCTTGACCACGGCCTCCAGTCCGGGTCGCAGGAACGCGATGTCCTTGGGTGATACTTTGGCTTCCACCAGCAAGGTATCCTCCAGCGGCACTATCTCCATCAGATCCATGCCCGGCTGAACAACCCCGCCCAGAGTATTGATCTTGAGCTTCTTGATGGTGCCCTTGAGAGGCGCAATCACGCTGGTGCGATCGACCCTGTCTCGCAGACCGACCTGGCCCTCTGACAACTGGCTCAGCTTGCCCTGGCGTTCATTGAGCTCGGTCTGGGAGTCCGCTCTGAACTTCAAGGCGATATCATTGCGTTTGGAGATGGTTTCCCGCAGCACGGAGTTGAGTTTGGGGATGAGCAACCGGTTGGCTTCCAGCTCTCCCTGCATCTCGTTGACCTGCCGTTCCAGTTTGATTAGCTCCACTTGGGGAACTATACCCTCTTTTGCGAGAGGCCGACTGATGTTCAGCTCCTGACGGGCCAAATCCACGCTGCGGCTCACTGTCCTGATCTTGGCATTGAGCTCTATGGTCTCCTGCTCCTTCTGCTCGATCTGCTGACCGAGAATGTAGAGCTGGTTGTTCAAATTGTTGAGCCTCTCGTCCTGTACCGACTTTTCACGGGCCACGTATTCCGCAAAGACATTCTCAAATCCTTCGGGGAAGACGATGGGCTGCTTGTCGATGACCACCTGCTCACGCCAGCCGAGGTTGGGTTCTCGCTTTACCACCACACTGCGGATCTCGGCACGCAGGCGGGCGATGTCGCCCTTGAGGATCACCAGCTCCTGTTCACGCTCGCGAAAGTCCGACTTGAAGCGGGTATCGTCGATGCGCAGCAGAGGCTGCCCCTTTTCGACTATGTCCCCCTCCTTGACGAAGATCTCTTTGACGATCCCCCCTTCCAGGTTCTGGATAACCTGCAACTGGCGAGATGGGATCACCTTGCCCTGGCCGATGGTGACTTCGTCAAGCTCGGCCCAGGCTGCCCAGACGATGGCGCTCATGAAAAACAGGAAACAGGCCCAGAGCAGCACCCTGGCGCGGGTTGGTGTGCTCAGCAAGACGGCGGCAGCACCATCATCGACATACTCGAGGTGCTCGGGAGCGGGCAACACCTTGTCTGATGCCGTTCTCTTGAACCAGTTGTTAGCCATTGGCCGTCTCCTGCACCCGCACCTTGCCTTCCTTCAGTTGTTGCAGCACCGCCTCTTTGGGGCCGTCAGCCACTATCTTCCCCTGTTCCACGACGATGACCCGGGAGGCCACATCCAGCATGGAGGTCTTGTGAGTGATGAGGATCAGGGTGGTTTCGGGCCCCAGCCTTGCCAGCTCCTGCTTCACATGCATCTCTGACTGGTTGTCCATGTTGGACGTGGGCTCATCCATCACCAGAATGGGCGGATCGTTGAGCAGGGCACGGGCCAGTAAAATGGCCTGACGCTGACCACCGGAGAGCTGGCGCCCACCCTCGCCTATCTGCCTGTCCAGCCCATTGGGATCCCGATTGGTAAAGTTGGTGACACCGGCCCGCTTGGCGGCGCGAACGACCCGGGCATCGTCTACCAGCGGGTTGCCCAGCATGATGTTGTCTCGCACCGAGCCAAAGAACAGGGTCACATCCTGCGGCACACAGCCGATATTGCGGCGAATGGCGGCCGGCGGCAGTTGATCCAGCTCGAAGCCATCAAGGCGCACCAGACCATCAGTGGGTCGGTAGAGTCCCATCAACAGCTTCTCCAGGGTGGTCTTGCCCGCCCCTATCCGTCCTATGATGGCGACTTTCTCCCCCGGCTCGATACGCAGGTTGATGTTGTGCAGGGTGCTGCTTTCCATGCCCGGGTACTTGAAAGAGACGTTCTCGAACTCGATACGCCCCTGGATGACAGGATGGTGGATGTACTGCCTGCCCTCCTCCTGCTCGCCCGGCGTCATCATGATCTTCTCCAGGATCTCCAAGGCAGACTTGGCCTGGTTGTAGCGGGTCGACAGCACGGAGAGCTGCACCATGGGTGCGATGGCGCGGCTGGACAGCATGACTGCAGCAATCATGCCTCCCATGGTCACCAGCCCTTCAGAAATCTGGTAGACCCCGACAATGACCAGTCCTACGGTCACCACCTGCTGGATATAACTCGCCAGAGAGGACATGGAGTTGGTGATGCGTCGTGTTTGCACACCCCAGGTCGAAATGTGGGACACCGCCTGCTCCCAACGATGCTGGAACATGCTCTCTGCGCCGAAAATCTTGACGGTCTCAAGGCCGGATATGCTTTCGATCAGGTTGGCGTTCTTCTGAGAGGCCAGGCGAGAGCCCTCCTCGATGGACTGCTTGAGGGGTGCCTGGATGTAGAAGCTGTAGGCCACCAGGATCAGCATGGCGACGATGGGCACCACCACCATGACACCGGCAAACAGCCAGATGATGAAGAGGAAGAAGACCGCGAACGGCAGATCAATCAGGGTCGATACGGTGGCGGAGGTGAAGAACTCCCGCACCGATTCAAACTCCTGCAGATGCTTGGCAAACGCCCCCGTCGAGGCCGGGCGGGACTCCATCTTCATCCCCATGACCTTGGCAAAGATCTTGGCCGACAGCAGCACGTCCGATTTCTTGCCGGCAATATCGATGAAGTAGCTGCGCAACTGGCGCATCACGAAATCGAAGGTGAACACTACCATGGCCCCCACCGCCAGCACCCAGAGGGAGTCGAATGCCAGGTTGGGGACTATCTTGTCGTAGACATTCATGGTGAACAGGGGGCTGGCCACCGCAAAGAGGTTGATGAGGATGGAGGCAATCAGCACATCGCGATAAATGCCGCGGGATTCAAACAACGTGCTCCAGAACCAGTGACCATCCCGGGTCTCCAGTACCTTGGGGGAGCGCTCATCGAACTTGAACTGCTTCTTGACGAAGAACAGCCGGCCATTGTATTCGTCGCCCAGTTGGGCGGTGCTGACCCACTGCGCCGCGTCACCGGCCTGGGGGAAGATGACCTTGGCCTGGCTCCTGTCCTTGCTCCATTCCAACAGGATGCAGGCGCCGCCATGGCGCGTCTGCAAGACGCAGGGCAACAGCAGGGGGGATATCTGTTCGAGTGGCTGGATGACCTCACGGGCGGACAGACCGCCACGTTCGGCAGCGCGGCTGAAGAGTGCCGTGCTCAGACGGCCCGAGACCAGTGGCAAACCCGTTGTGAGGGCATCCTGGCTATTGGGCACACCATAAAAACGGGTCAAAAAGACCAGGCACTCCAGTAGCTCATCTATATGGCTGGTTTCTGCTTGCATAGCATCCTGTCAAAACATGATTCAGACGGTTGTCGCAGGGAATACATCACCCGGAACCCGGTGGCGACCTGTGAACGCAGAGCAGCTTCCATCATCGCGAACCGACAACCCAATTAGCGCACTGAGCAGTGACATCGAATATCATCGCCAGACTCGCACATCGTCAAGCCGGAACGAAAAGAGCCAAGCACGTCATTTAATAACGGCAAGGGGGGGCGAGATATCCTGCCGGGTACATTAATTACTAAAGAGTTATTGATAACAATGTCTTTTTCAAGCCGACCATCTTATCAAGGCGACTTGAACGAAACTATACTGCAAAGACTGAATTTCATCTAATAACCCTCTGTTTTTTTAATGAAATTAGAGTCGTCACTGATGAGCACAAGCGAGTGAGAAGGGTCGGCCCAACGCACTCCCCTGTGGGCCGGTTCGAGCCAACTCAGTGGCAATCTCAGCCATGGCGGTCCAGCGATTCTCACACCAGGCAGGCGCCAGCAGGGTCGGACGGCGGGCCGACGCCGAGATCCTGTGATAAACCACCTCGGGCGGAGTCTGCTGGATCATGGCCACCGCAGCCTCCACATAGTGTTCCAGAGTCAGCACCTCCAGCCGCCCCGCCTGCCACGCCTTGCCAAGGATGCTCCCCTCCACCACATGGAGCGGATGCAGCTTGATCCCCTCGACCCCGGTCGCAACGATGCGATGCAGAGTATCGAGACTGTCCATCGGCACCTCACCGGGCAAGCCGACAATCAGATGGGCACAGACCTTGATGCCCCTTGCGTGGGCCCGGCTAACCGCGTCTTCATAGGCGGCATAGCCGTGACCCCGGTTGATCCGTTGCAATGTCTTGTCATTGGCGCTCTGCAGCCCCAACTCCAGCCATACCTCGTAGCCACGGGCCTGATAGCCCGCCAGCAGATCCAGCACCGCATCCGGCACACAGTCTGGCCTGGTGCCCACGCAGAGCCCCACCATGTCGCTGACCGACAGCGCCTCCTCATACATGCGTTGCAGGTACTCCACCTCGGCATAGGTGCTGGTATAGGCCTGAAAGTAGGCGAGATAACGCTTGGCACGGGTCACTTCGTCCCGGCGGGCCAGCAATTGCTGCACCACCGAGAGCTGCTGGGCCGACTCGTCGGCAAACGAGGAAACATTGCAGAAGGTGCAGCCGCCGCGGCCCAGGGTGCCATCCCGGTTAGGACAGGTGAAGGCGCCGTGGATGGAGAGTTTGTGGATCTTCTGACCGTGGCGCTGCTTTAGATCTTGGCCGAATGTATTGATGAGTTCGTGTAACTGCATGACACCTCCAATATGAGCTGTCATTGTACTGGCACGGGCCCCACGTCAGACTGAGCTGGATCAAGCTGTCCCGCCGCCAAAAATCATATAAATATTCACATTGCGTGCGATAAATACCCACAGACAGGATTTTAAGGTTACTTTTGGAAACCACAGGCCTCATACAAAGAGGGAAAACGGAAGCAATTCATCCCCTCTAACCGGCTGTTAGTACTGAAAAAATCTCCCATAGCCTGCATACAAATAAATGCAAGATGCAGGATCCTGAAATGTGATCCCCGCCCACCCCTGACGGAATGGATTGGTAAAATTACTACAGTTCAGTGACGCGAAGCAGTCAACCACCAAACCCTCCATTACTAGCCCAATAAACTTTAAAAAATAAAATAAATAGTTTTTTATATAGATAAAATCGAATTGCATCTCTGAAACCCGCATTTTGTTATGGCAGTGTAACATTGCAAACAAGCGGGATGTCCAATTGACCTTGCTCGAAAATCCCATTAGTTTGGAGATTCGCCACCTCAGGCGGACGGAACCACAAGAGCCAATCGCAATTTATGCAATCTGTTGATGACAGTGCGATGGAAGGCCGAGCAAGGGAGAAATGCAATGTCACTATATGATCCAAAGCTGGAGAGGGATAACTGTGGCTTCGGCCTGTTGGCCCACATGGAAGGGGAAGCCAGCCACAAGCTTGTCCGTCTCGCGATGTCAGCCTTGGCTCGCATGCAGCACCGCGGCGGCATCTCCGCCGACGGCAAGACCGGCGATGGCTGTGGTCTGCTGCTGCAAAAACCGGACAGCTTCTATCGCGCTGTCGCCGAAGAGAAGGGATGGCACCTGGGCCGCAACTATGCGGTCGGCATGCTGTTCCTGAACCCGGACCCCGTATTGGCCCAGCAGACCCGCGACATCATCGACGAGGAGCTGGAAAGAGAGACCCTGAGTCTGGTCGGTTGGCGCAAGGTGCCCATCGATACCAATGTGCTCGGTCCCATCGCCAAGGCCTCCCTGCCCAGCATCGAACAGGTCTTTGTCAACGCGCCGCCAGGCTGGGTCGACAAGGATCTCGAGCGCCGCCTCTATATAGTGCGCCGCCGCATCGAGAAGCGCATCAGCGACGACTACTTCTATGTGGTCAGCCTCTCCAACCTGGTCACCGTCTATAAAGGACTGTGCATGCCGGTGGATTTGCCGCGCTTCTATCTGGATCTCGCCGACATCCGCATGCAGGCCGCCATCTGCGTGTTCCACCAGCGCTTCTCCACCAACACCAGCCCACGCTGGCCGCTGGCGCAACCCTTCCGTTATCTCGCCCACAACGGCGAGATCAACACTATCGCCGGCAACCGCCAGTGGGCCAAGGCGCGCAGCTACAAGTTCGCCACCCCGCTGATCCCGGATCTGCAAGAGGCCGCCCCCTTCGTCAACACCACGGGATCGGATTCCTCCAGCCTCGACAACATGCTGGATCTCTTCCTGGCCGGTGGCATGGACCTGTTCCGGGCCATGCGCCTGCTGATCCCGCCTGCATGGCAAAAGCACCCGAACATGGATGACGACCTGCGCGCCTTCTATGACTTCAACTCCATGCACATGGAGCCCTGGGATGGCCCCGCCGGCATCGTCATGACCGATGGTCGCTACGCCACCTGCGCCCTGGACCGTAACGGCCTGCGCCCGGCCCGCTACGTCATCACCAAGGACAAGTTCATCACCCTCGCGTCTGAGGTTGGCACCTGGGACTACACCCCGGACGAAGTGCTGGAGAAGGGCCGGGTCGGCCCGGGCGAGCTGTTCGTGGTGGATACCAGTAACGGCAAGGTGTGGACCAGCTTCGAGATCGATGACGATCTCAAAAGCCGTCACACCTACAAGCAGTGGATGGACAAGCACTGCAAGCGACTGGTGCCGTTCGAGCAGATGGATGACGCCAGCACAGGCGCCCGCGAGCTCCCTGACGATCAGCTCAAGACCTATCAGAAACTGTTCGGCTACTCCTACGAGGAGCTGGATCAGATTATCCGCGTGCTCGGCGAGAACGGCCAGGAGGCGGTGGGCTCCATGGGGGATGACACCCCGATGGCGGTGCTCTCCTCCAGCCAGCGTACCCTGTACGACTACTTCCGCCAGATGTTCGCCCAGGTGACCAACCCGCCCATAGATCCGCTGCGGGAAAACCACGTCATGTCGCTGGCCACCTGTATAGGTCGCGAGCAGAACGTGTTCAACGAGACCTTCGGCCACGCCCACCGGGTGCTGTTCCAGTCGCCTATCCTGCTCTACTCCGACTTCCACCAACTGCTGGCGCTGGAAGGGGAGCACTACCGCCATGCGGTGCTGAGCCTCAACTACCAGCCCGAAGAGGGGCTGCAGGCAGCGCTGGAGCGGCTCTGTGCCGACGCGGCCGACAAGGCCCGCAATGGTACCGTACTGCTGGTGCTGTCTGACAGAGACATCAGTGCCGACACCCTGCCCATTCCGGCCGCCATGGCGGTGGGGGCGGTGCAACGCACCCTGGTGGACAACAACCTGCGTTGCGACGCCAATATACTGGTGGAGACCGCCAGCGTGCGCGACCCGCACCACTTCGCCGTGCTGCTGGGCTTTGGCGCCACCGCCATCTACCCCTATCTCGCCTACGAGACCCTGGCCAAACAGGTCGAGGAAGGGGTGCTGAAGATGAGCCTGCGTCAGGCCATGCTCAACTACCGCAACGGCATCAACAAGGGCCTCTACAAGGTGATGTCCAAGATGGGCATCAGCACTGTGGCGAGCTACCGCTGCTCCCAGCTGTTCGAGGCGGTGGGCCTCTCCCAATCCGTGGTCGAGCTCTGCTTCCGCGGCGTATCCAGCCGCATTCAAGGCGCCGATTTCACCGACATCCAGCAGGATCAGGTCAATCTGGCACGCCAGGCCTGGCTCGGCCGCAAGCCGCTGACCCAGGGCGGCCTGCTCAAATTCGTCCACGGCGGCGAGTACCACACCTACAACCCAGACGTGGTGCAGACCCTGCAAGTGGCGGTGCGCTCCGGCAACTACGCCGATTACAAGGAGTACGCCCGCCTGGTGAACGAGCGCCCCGTCGCCACCTTGCGCGATCTGCTCGTCCTCAAGCAGGGAACGACGCCGGTTGAGCTGGAACAGGTCGAGCCCGCCGCCAAGCTGTTCCCCCGCTTCGACTCCGCCGCCATGTCCATAGGCGCGCTGGGCCCCGAGGCGCACGAGGCGCTGGCTGTGGCCATGAACCGCCTCGGCGGTCAGAGCAACTCGGGCGAAGGCGGCGAGGATCCCAAGCGCTTTGGTACCGAGAAGAATTCGCGCATCAAGCAGGTGGCGTCGGGGCGCTTTGGCGTCACCCCCCACTACCTGATGAACGCGGATGTGGTACAGATCAAGGTGGCTCAGGGCGCCAAGCCCGGCGAAGGTGGCCAGCTGCCCGGTGACAAGGTGACGGCCCAGATAGCCAAACTGCGCTACTCCGTGCCAGGCGTGACCCTGATCTCCCCGCCGCCCCACCACGACATCTACTCCATCGAGGATCTGGCCCAGCTTATCTTCGACATCAAGCAGATCAACCCGGACTGCCTGGTGTCGGTCAAGCTGGTCTCCGAGCCCGGCGTTGGCACCATCGCCTGCGGCGTGGCCAAGGCCTACGCGGACTTCATCACCGTCTCTGGCTATGACGGCGGTACCGGCGCCAGCCCGCTGAGCTCGGTCAAGTATGCCGGCTCTCCCTGGGAGCTGGGGCTGGCCGAAACCCAGCAGGCCCTGGTGGCCAACGGCCTGCGCCACAAGGTGCGCCTGCAGGTGGATGGCGGTCTCAAGACCGGTCTGGACATCATCAAGGCGGCCATCCTCGGCGCCGAGAGCTTTGGTTTTGGCACCGGCCCCATGGTGGCGCTCGGCTGTAAATACCTGCGCATCTGCCACCTGAACAACTGCGCCACCGGCGTTGCCACTCAGGATGAGAAGCTGCGTCGCGAGCACTTCACCGGCCTGCCGGAGATGGTGATGAACTACTTCAAGTTCATCGCAGAAGAGACCCGCGAGCTGATGGCCGAGCTGGGCGTCACCCAGCTCACCGATCTCATCGGTCGTACCGATCTGCTGGAAGCCCTGCCCGGCCTCACCGCCCGTCAGGCCAAGCTGGACTTGTCCGGCATTCTGGCAAGCCCGGTGGCACCGGCAGGCTCCAGCCTGTTCAGCCAGCAGCACAACCCCACCTTCGACAAGGGGCCGCTGAACCTCAAGATGGTGGAGGATCTGCTGGAGGCGGTGGAAAACATGAGCGGTGGCGAATTCCGCTACGACATCCGCAACACCGACCGTTCCGTGGGGGCGCGCCTCTCTGGCGAGATAGTAAAACGTCACGGCAACCAGGGGATGGCCGCCGATCCGGTCAAGGTGCACTTCAACGGCACCGCAGGCCAGAGCTTCGGCGTCTGGAACGCCGGTGGCCTGGAGATGATCCTCACGGGTGACGCCAACGACTACGTGGGCAAAGGGATGACAGGCGGCAAGCTGGTGGTCAAACCCCACGTCGGCGTGGCGTTCAAGTCCCACGAGGCGGCCATCATCGGCAACACCTGCCTCTACGGTGCCACCGGCGGCAAGCTCTACGCCGCAGGCACCGCGGGCGAGCGCTTCGCGGTGCGCAACTCAGGGGCGCTGGCGGTAGTCGAAGGGATTGGCGACAACGGCTGTGAGTACATGACCGGCGGCATCGTCACCGTGCTCGGTACCACCGGCGTCAACTTCGCGGCCGGCATGACTGGGGGCTTTGCCTACGTGCTCGACGAGTGCGGCAACTTTGCCAAGCGTACCAACCCCGAGCTGGTGGAACTGCTGGACGTGGCTGACCTTGCCATCCATCAGGAGCACCTGCGCGGCATCATCACGGCGCACCTCAACGAGACAGGCAGCTCGCGCGCCGAGGAGATCCTGGCCAACTTCGACTCCTATGTGCCCAAGTTCAGGCTGATCAAGCCCAAGTCCAGCGACGTCAAGTCCCTGCTTGGTCACACCAGCCGTTCCAGTGCAGAACTCAGAATCCAGGCGCAATAAGGAGGGAACCCTATGAGCCAGAACGTATTCCAGTTTATCGATGTCCAGCGGGTCGACCCGCCCAAGAAGCCGCTCAAGATCCGCAAGATCCAGTTTGTGGAGATCTACGAGCCCTTCAACCAGGCCCAGGTCGGCATGCAGGCGGATCGCTGCCTCGACTGCGGCAACCCCTATTGCGAGTGGAAGTGCCCGGTGCACAACTACATCCCCAACTGGCTGAAGCTGGCCAACGAGGGGCGCATCCTGGAGGCGGTGGAGCTCTCCCACCAGACCAACAGCCTGCCGGAAGTGTGTGGCCGCGTCTGCCCGCAAGACAGACTCTGTGAGGGGGCCTGCACCCTCAACGACAGATTCGGCGCCGTGACCATAGGCAACATCGAAAAATACATCACCGACAAGGCGTTCGAGATGGGCTGGCGCCCCGATCTCTCCAAGGTGGTGAAGACCGGCAAGCGGGTCGCCGTCATAGGCGCCGGCCCTGCCGGCCTCGCCTGTGCCGATGTGCTGGCGCGCAACGGCGTCACCCCTGTGGTGTTCGACAAGTACCCGGAGATCGGCGGTCTGCTGACCTTCGGCATCCCCTCCTTCAAGCTGGAAAAAGAGGTGATGCAGCGCCGCCGCGAGATCTTCGAGGGGATGGGCGTTGAATTCCGTCTCGAGACCGAAGTGGGCCGTGACGTTACCTTCGCAGACCTCCTTGGCGAGTTCGATGCTGTCTTCCTCGGGGTCGGCACCTACAAGTACATGAAGGGCGGCTTCGAGAACGAAACGGCCCCCGGCGTGTACGACGCCCTGCCCTACCTCATCTCCAACGCGAACCGCTTGCTGGGCTTCGAGAAGGCCCAGGCCGATTACATCGACTTCGCTGGCAAGCAGGTGGTGGTACTCGGCGGTGGCGATACCGCCATGGACTGCGTCCGTACCGCCATCCGTCAGGGGGCCGACCGGGTGATCTGCGCCTACCGCCGCGATGCCGAGAACATGCCAGGCTCCAAGCGAGAGGTGAAGAACGCCCAGGAGGAAGGGGTGGAATTTATGTTCAACCTTCAACCTGTGGGCGTCGAGCTGGACGCCCAGGGCCGCACCTGCGGCATCAAGGTGGTGAGCACCGAGCTTGGCGCCCCCGATGCCAACGGCCGTCGCAATCCGGTGGTGATCGAGGGTTCCGAGCAGGTGCTGGCCGCCGATGCGGTGGTGATGGCGTTTGGCTTCCAGCCCAACCCCCAGCCCTGGATGGCGGAACACGGCATCGAGCTCGACAACCGGGATCGCATAAAGGCTCCCGAGCAGGCCGAGCATGCCTTCCAGACCAGCAACCCCAAGGTGTTCGCCGGTGGCGACGCAGTGCGCGGCTCGGATCTGGTGGTGACCGCCATCTACGAGGGCCGCAAAGCCGCCGAAGGGATCATGGACTACCTGGCCGTGTAAACTGCCGGTTAAGGTCTCAAGCAAACAGCCCCGCCAATGCGGGGCTGTTCTTTTATGTATCACCCAGAGTGACAGCCCCTAGCGCCTCACAGCCAAAAACTCCCCCTTGCCCACCGGTACCAGGGCGATCATGAAGGCCGGATCCTGCGCCACTTCTGCCATCCAGTCGTTCATCTCCTCCCGGTGGGAGATGGCGTTGTCCACCACCAGCAGGCCGCGAGGGGCAAGCAAGCGTTGGATCTCGGGCCACCAGGCCTGGTAGTGCCGGCGATCGGAGTCGAGGAAGATAAGCTGATAAGCGGCCGCTGGCAGGGTGGGCAGCAGTGTGCCTGCCTCGCCTGCCAACTGCTCAATCCAGGGTTCGAGCCCCGCACGCTGGAAGTTATGCGCCGCCAGCGCCAGCTTGCCCTCGTCCTGCTCTATGGTGGTGACCCTGCCACCCAGCCTCTTGACCGCCTCGGCCAGCCAGAGGGTGGAGTAGCCGTTGGAGGTGCCGATCTCCAGCACGGCGTCGGCCCCCCTCGTCTGCACCAGCAGCGCCAGCAGCTCGCCGGTATCCCGTGTGATGTTGAGCATCTTGTGGCCGCGAGCCTGCTGCTCGCCGTCATTGTGTGCGCCAAAGCGCTCCAGCTCCCGTTTGAGTTGTTCCAGTTCCATGTTTCCTCCTGGAAAGTCATCCAGACTGACCCGGCACTGCCCATGGCCTGCGCGGTTCAATCGGTGACAGGGGGCAGATCCCCCAGCAAATAACGGGGGCCGCAGCCCCCTGAGACGGCTTGGTCCTGCGGGTTGTAGAGAGCGCAGTGCTCCAGCGACAGACAGCCACAGCCGATGCAGGCAGTGAGCTTGCGCTTCATCAGTTGCAGGGCGGCTATGCGGCTGTCCAACAGCGTTTGCCACTGGCCGGCGATCCGCTCCCAGTCGTGGCGATCCGGCGTGCGACCATCGGGCAACCCGCTGAGAGCACCCGCTATCTCGTCGAGGGTGAGGCCCATCCCTTGCGCCACCCGGATAAAGGCGATGCGGCGCAACACATCCTGGGGGTAGAGACGCCGGCCGCCTTCGCTGCGCAGGCTCTGGATCAACCCCTTCTGCTCGTAGAAGCGCAGGGCGCTGGCGTTCACGCCGGCACGTTTGGCTATCTGGCCTATGGCCAGCCATTTGCGATCCATCTTCGTCCTTGATCTCAAGTTAACTTCAACTTGCATAATCCTGTCTCCCCCGACAAAAGGAGTCAAACGATAATGGATCATCTCTACCCCCTGCTCGATGCCAACCAGTCCTTCGCCCTCAATGGTCGCGGCACCACCAATCACTGCTCCATGGCGCTGCACGCCCTGCACGAGATGGGGGCCAGCCCCCGGCAGTTGCGGCGCTTCTTCGCCCACTGGCAGACCACTCAAGCCCTGCCCGCCGGGGTGGGCAACCAGGGTGAAGAGGAGGAGACCCGGTTCGTGGCACTGCGCCAGCAACTGCTGACCCGATTCGCCGAAGAGGGTTGGCTGCCATGCTTCGAAGAGCTGCTGGTGCAGCGTTTCTCCCCGGCAGGCGGGGCATTTCACCCCCTCATCCGCTTCGCCTGTGCTCTGGAAAACGGCCACTTGGGGGAACAGGCGGCAGCGCTGGCCGCCTGGCAGTGCAAGGCCCTGATCCTGCCAACGGGGACGGGCGCCCCCTGCCGGGACGTCACCCGCCTGCTGGCGGGGCTGGCGGCCCATTGGGAGGGATCGCGCTGGCAGGGAGAGTGGATCACCGCACGCCTGCGGCAGGTGGCAACCGATCCCCGCTGGCCGGAGTCGCTGCCGTGCAGCCTCGATGATGGGGAAAATGCGCTGGCACAGCTGGCCGAGGCCGCTCTGCCCCTCTACTGGCAGACCGGTAACTTCACCGTCTTGCATATGGTGACCGGCAGCCGGGCCGCCGCCATCGTCGCCCGTCACCTGCCGGATGAGCTGAAGGACGCCTGGCAGAGCCTGATGTGGCAGGCGGTGGCCGCCGCCTACGTCACCGTCGGGGCACCAAGGCTGCAGACGCAGCACTGGCCGGATACGGCAGTGCTGGATTGGGCTCAGGTGTTGCCGAGAGCGATCGAGAGTCTGGACGACCATGTGATCAAGCTGGTGCACTGCTGCTGGCGGGAGCAGGCAAGCTCGCCCCATTATCTGGCGATCGCCGCCCGCGCGGTGGGTTGCTAGAGACGACGTCTCATCCTCAGTTCTCCTAAGGCGCCGCCACCCGGGTAAAGTCGATGGCGGGGCAGCTGGGCGCTACGCCCTTGGTCAGCGTCAGGGGCTGGGCACGATAGCTGAGCCGGTAGCTGCCCGGCTGCGACAGATCGTAGGCCTGCGCCAGATCCGCATCGGCCTGGCTCTGCTCCCCCGGCCCTAGCAGGAGGAAGTCGCCATCACCGGGTTCGCCACGCTTGGCAAGCGGTCCCCGGTAGGCCAGCGGCTGGCCATCGCGGGTGAGGTCGATGGCATCGGCAAACCAGCCCTCGAAGGGGGTGAACCAGGTCAATACCTCAAGGGGGGCCTGCCCCCGGTTGGTCAGGGTCATCACCAGGGGCAGGGGCTCGTTCACCCGACTTTCGGCGTTGACCGACAGCTCGCACTGCAGGGGGGCCAGCGCCAGGGTGGTGAGCAAGAGTGTAATCATGGTGCCTCCGTCAAAAAAGGGGCCATCCGGCCCCTGCTTACGACTCAGTTTTCGCTCGGGGTATTCTCGGCGAAGTATTCGTGGTTGTCGGCGTTGTTCAGCGCCTTGACCGGATCCGTGCTCGCCAGATTGCGGGCATTGGCCTGACCGTATCCCAGATCGTCGGTGCCCGCCACCACGTTGAAGTGGCTCAGCTCGTGGACAATGGTGCCGGCGCGGGAATCTGTCCCGGTGACGGGCGCGGTCCAGAAGCTCTTGCACAGGTAGACCTTGTAGGGCTGATCCGGATAGACGTAGGCAAAGTAGCTCTGCTTGCAACCACAGTCGAAGGTGAGCGGCTTGTTGTCGATGGCATCCTTGATCTTGCTGAAGTTCGTCTCGGCCTGGTTCCAGCGGGCGGCGTCATAGGCGCCAAACCAGCTGCGATAGCGCTGGCCGCTCGGCTTGTCCACCGCCAGATAGCTGCTGGATTCGTTGCTGATGCCGCTGGCGGCATCGAGCGCCGCCAGGATGTCGCTCTTCTGGCTGTTGGTGCAGCGGCCGCTGAAGCTGACCAAGGCGCTCACCGCCTGGGGCTCGGCCAGGGCCGCCTTGGCCAGCACCCGATCGTCAGCCACCCCTTCCACCCACAGGGTCACGGTGTTGGACTCGCGCCCCTGGATCTGTTTGGCCTTGGCGGCTTTCCCCTCCTGTGGCAGCGTCGGCAGCCGGTAACGGATGCTGTACTGACCCTGGGCGCTCATGTCATAGAGACCGGACACCTCCGCCTGCAGCGTCAGGCTCTGGCCGGCCTTGAGCAGCTGGAAGTCCTGGTCGCTCGGGGCGGCCCGTTTGATCAGGGCCCCCTCATAGTCGACCGGCTGACCGTCACGCTCCACCTGGAACAGGGGGGCATCCTCGCTGCCCGGCAGTTGCCATTTGAGCAGGCGAACCGGTTTGTCCCCGGTGTTGGTCAGGGTCAGGTTGACGCGCACATCGTCTGTGCTGCCCTCCACCAGGGTGAGCCGGGCGTCGAGCCCGGCGGCGCAGAGCGGAGAGGCCAGTACGCCGGCCAGCAACAGGGCAAGGGGAGTCGCTTTCATCATGTTTCCTCATTCATTGAGTAGCGCCATCAGGCGGTTTGCTTCCATATGGCCCTCTTTGGGGCCCACTCACCCTAGAGCAGAAGCACCACCCCACCATCCCTCCATATGGGGGACGCCCCCCATCAGAGGGGGCACGCCCCTGCTGCGACAAAGCTTGCCCTGCCCCTTGCGCGATCAGGTAGGCCCTTTGGGCCCATCCGACCATAAAAAACCCCGGCACAGGGCCGAGGTGATGAGGCAGGCATGAGCGTCAGAACCGTGAACAGGTTCAGCCCTCGGCCAACAGCGCCAGGGCGGGCTGGGCATTGCCCGGCACCAGCCGGTAGACCTTGTGGTGCTTGACCAGGGTGCTCTTCTTGTCCCCCTGGCTCAGCAGCAGCCCCTGCTTGAAGGCCGCCTCGGCCAGCTGCTTTTCATCGCCGCGCACATAGAGGGTGAGAGGCTTTACCAGCTCGCCCCCCTCGATATGGCCCTGATACTCGCTGGCGGAGATGACCAGGCTGGACTGGCCCTGGCTCAGCAGCCGCTGTTTGGTGTTCAGCTCGCTGTCGGTAAACACCAGCCAACCCGCACTCTCCAGCTCGGCGACCAGGGTGGCGAGCCTGGCCCCCAGCTGCCCGGGCTCGGCCATGGCCCGGCCGTACTGGCAGACGATGCGCGAGAGCAGCCCCTTGAGATCGGCCCCGGCCCCCAGGGTGCGACCCAGCTGCACCCAGGCTTTCAAATCTTCCATCACCAGGCGGGAGAAGCGCTTCTCCTTGAGGGAGTCCGCCATCCAGGTGCAGAGGAAGTGGCTCTCTTGCGCCGGGGTGCGCTTGCTTGCCTTCTGCTCTGCGGTACGCGCCAGCTCGGCCAGGCTCCGGGTGGCCATGTCGAGCAGGGCCTGGTTGTACTCTTGCGGGTTCTTGACGGGTGACGTCATTGAGCTTCCTCTGTGTGAACAATAAGCAGCATCAAGGCGCCGGATGGCGCCTTGAGTGGGGAGCTGATGCCAACCCCCTCCCCGCCTCCCCCTCCACGAGAGGGAGGTACAGGGCGCCCTCCCCTGTCAAAGGGGAGGGCCGGGGTGGGATTGTTGCTCGCTTATTTCGGCTGACGGGGCTTCTTGGCGGCCGCCAGACGCTTGAGACGCTGGCCCTGCAGCTTGGCCTCGGCCATCACCTGGGCGGCGGCGTTGTCTTCCCGCTGCGGGCGCTTGCCGAAACGGCGGCGCTCCTGCAACTGCTTGATCAGCTCGTCACGGCTGCTCACCTCGTAGCCCGGCACCATGATGCGGCGGATCTTCTGGCCGATCAGTGCCTCGATCTCCAGCAGGGTGCGCTCCTCTTCCCGGCTGACGAAGGAGACGGCCATGCCGCTCTTGCCGGCGCGGCCGGTGCGGCCGATGCGGTGGACGTAATCTTCCGCCAGGAACGGCAGATCGTAGTTGACCACGTACTGCAGATCCGGGATGTCCAGACCACGGGCGGCCACTTCGGTGGCCACCAGCACCCGCACCTTGCCTTCCATGAACTCGCGCAGGGCGCGGCGACGGCTGCCCTGGGCCTTCTCGCCATGGACCACGGCGGACTTGATGCCGTCGAGATTCAGCTCTTCCACCAGCACGTCACAGCTCTCGCGGGTACTGGCGAACACCAGCACCTGTTGCCAGTTCTGCTTGCCGATGAGCTCGGAGAGCAGCTCGCGTTTGCGCTTCTGCTCCACCGGATAGACGGTGTGGCTGACGGTATCGGCGGTGGAGTTCTGCTTGTTGACGCTGATGATCTGCGGTCTGTCGAGCATCAGGTTCGCCAGCTTCTTCACGGCGTCGGAGAAGGTGGCGGAGAACAGCAGGTTCTGCCGGGTCTTGTTGACCGCCTGCAGGATCTGCTGCACATCGGCACTGAAGCCCATGTCGAGGATGCGATCCGCTTCGTCCAACACCAGGGTCTCGACGCCGGAGAGGCTGAGGTTGCAGGCGGTGAGGTGCTCCAGCAGCCGACCCGGGGTCGCCACTATGATGTGAGCGCCGGCCTTGAGCTTGCGGGCCTGCACGTCCTGCTTGCCACCGCCGACCAGGGTCAGCACGCTGATGTCCAGATACTTGGCGAAGTCATTGATGTTGCTCGCCACCTGGGCGGCCAGCTCGCGGGTCGGGGTCAGGATCAGCACCCGGGCGTTGGAAGGCTGGGCCGGTGCCGGGTTATCCACCAGACGTTGCAGTATGGGCAGCGCAAAGGCCGCCGTCTTGCCGGTACCGGTCTGGGCGCTGGCCAGCACGTCGCTGCCACGGCGTATGGTCGGGATCGCCTGCTGCTGTACCGGGGTCATCTCCTGATAACCGCACTCTGAGACGGCACGCAAAATCTCGGGGGCAAAATCGAACGATTCAAATCTCATAATGGGTTCCTGTGTTCCAGCTGAGCTGTAGTTGGCTTAAGTGGCCTGGGCCGGCGTGTGGCACGGCCTCGGCGAGGCTTGGGGCCAAGGACGGCTGGGTCTGACATGACATCAGAAGATGAGCCGGAAAATAACGGGCGCGAAGTGTAACAGATAGGCAGCAGGAATGCCGCCTCAAATGGCTTGTATTTTTACGCTACCGGCGAGCCGCCTGACCCGGACCGCACGGGAAAGAGGGCACAGGACGGGCGGCAGGCCCGTCCCCTTAAGTTCCCATGGTCAGCTCAGCGCGCCCGCTTGGTCGAGCGCTTGAGCAGCCGCATGCCGATGGCGGCCACGGCGATGACGAAGAGGGCGAAGGAGGTCACCAGCAGACACTTGGTCAACAGCTCGTGATGATCGGCCAAGAGCGGGGTCGCCATCATGAACTTGCCAACCATGCTGAGGGCCAGGGCCCAGAGGAAGGCGCTGACAAAGCTGGCCATCGCCACCCGCAGCAGGTGCAGGCGGGAGACCCCCATCAGCATGGGTGTCAGCACCCGCACGAAGGGGATGAAGCGGGAGACGAACATGGCCCAGAAGCCATAGCGGTCGAGCAGGCGGGAGGCACGGGGCAGGCTGCCCTCCGGGATCATCCGCTCCACCTGGCCCATGAAGCGGGTGCCATGGAGCGCATGGCCTTGCCAATACGCCAGGACACTGCCGACGCCGGCGGCCAGAGGCAGATAGAGGAACACCACCTCGGGGCCGAGCACCCCCATGCCCACCAGACCGCCGGCCAGCAGCACCAGGCTGTCTCCCGGCAGTGGCAGAAACACGAAGCTCGATTCGAGAAAGAGGATCACCACCAGGCAGGTGACGAGCAGGCCGACCGCCTGCAGTTGTATTAATTGCTCAAAGTCCTGATGCCATATGGCAAGCAGCATGTCCTGCATCTGGTGTGACTCCCATCAACGTAATGCGCATCCGTCATGTCGGCCCAAAGGCCCGGTCTGGTCATCCTTCCCTGGTACCACCCCCATCTGTTCCTGCGGGAGGCCCGTTATACACCCGGGGAACTGAACAATAAATTAATGTCTGCCATTTATGTGGCTGCGCCCTCATCCGCCACCGGCCCCCCGGTGCCCTGGCGGCGGGAAGATCTCGCCACGGGGCGTCCTTCGGCTCTACGACGAAAACGGCAAAGAATATAGTCAGTTGGCGCCGAGTCGGGCTGCCATGACGGTAGAAAAACCGTTACAGTGTAAGGACTCCTCAGAGGACGAGGAGGTTCACGGAGCTAGGTATGGCGCATCACCCCTCTTCTCATGTTCATGCAAGCATGCTGCTGCTTGGCGGGCTCGGGCTCTTCTGCCAGGCCGCTCACGGCAATGATGAGACCCTCATCCAGCAGCGGGCCAATGCGGTCGTCTCCTTGATGAGCTACACCGTGGTGCCGGACATCACCGCCAGCAACCTGGACATCGGCAGCGGCACCAACGAACAGTCGGCCCTGACCATCACCCAGCTCGGCGGCGGCGCCACCATGAGCGAGGGCTTCCCCATCTACCTGGAGGGCACCCTGGGATACAGCCGCTACGATCCCCAATTCGTCTTCACCGACGGCACCGAGACCCGCACCATCCCGGTCAAATGGAACAGCCTGAGTGCCACCGGCGGCATCGGCTGGGACTTCAGCCTGCACCGTGACCGCTTTGGCGGCAACCTGGTGCTGCGCCCCATCGCCAACTTCACCCTGGGCACGGTGGCGAGCGACCTGCGTATCGGCGCCGCCCTGATCGAGTACAGGACGGGCAGAAACCTCGACTTCCTCGATGGCGGCAACCTCAACGTCTATGGCCTGGGGGGCTCCCTCATGCTCGACTACGAGCTGTTCTCCAAGTCCCAGGACATCGACGCCGAGCTGCGTTACTCCTATCAGCATCTGCAAAGTTTCACCGGCACCGCCGACAGCGTCACAGGTCAGGCCGAGGCGGAGAACCTCGGCCTCTACCTGCGCCGCCGGGCCCCGCTCTTCACCTGGACCCTGCTGGATCGCCCGCTGCGCTACGTGCTGGAAGGCGCCAGAACCGAGTACCTGGGAGAGCAGCGCGGCCTGATCGGCTTCAACAGCCTCAACTCCCTGGGCCTGGGCATCGAGCTCGACAGCAGCAAGTACGACATCTTCATCACCCGCACCCGGCTGGTGGCCCGTTATATGTTCAGTCACAACACCAGCGGCTACTCTATCGGGCTGGCGATGAGTTTCTAACGCGGCCCCAGGGCAACGCTCCCCTTTTCCCTCTGACTTCCGTGCTCGCCTTTTTCAGGCGAGCCTTTTCTGCTGCGAAAATAGTGATGAACCACTCAGTTGATGGATGTTGTCACGCCTTCGCCCCTGCCGACTCGCTACAGTTATTCACTCCAGAACCCAATATTGCGCATGGCTCCTGAGGAAAGACGCCAGCCCTTGCCAATAAAGCATGCCTCGGTTGCCAGGGAGTGGTTACGGGGTCAAGGAGCAATGAGATGGACTTCACTGCCGTTATTTATCCCTTGCTGGCCCAGCTCTGGTTTCTATTGCCACTGCTGTTGTTGGCGACCCTCGTCAAAAGCCCCTGGTTCAAGGGCATGATCGGGGAGTGGCTTATCAACGTCAGCATCCGGCTCTTTCTCGACCAGCGGGAATATCACCTGCTCAAAGATCTGACCCTGCCCATCCCCCAGGGCAGCACCCAGATCGACCATGTGCTCGTCTCCCGCTTCGGGATATTCGTGATTGAGACTAAGAACATGAAGGGCTGGATATTCGGCAATCCGGCCCAAAAGAACTGGACCCAGCAGATCTATCGCCGCAAGCACAGCTTCCAGAATCCCCTGCACCAGAACCACCTGCATATGATGACCCTCAAATCCCTGCTGGGGCTGGCGGATCATCAACTCCACTCGGTCATCTACTTCATTGGCGACTGCACCTTCAAGACCCCCATGCCGGACAACGTGATAAACCGCGGACTGATCCGCCATATCAAAGGAAAAACCACCCAAGTATTGGCCCCTGCCGAGGTCACGCAAGTGGTCGAGACCATCCAGCAAGGGCGGCTGGTGGCAAACTGGCAGACCCGCAGGCAGCATGTGGCCCAGCTAAAGGCGCGTCATGGCGAATCATCACGCAAGCCGTTTTCCACCAAGGCAGTGCCTGACGAAAAGGGCGCGGCGCCCTCCCCTGTCACCATCCAACAGCTCGGTGATCCGAGTCCGCCTTGCCCCAGATGTGGCAATGCCATGGTCTTGCGTACCGCCAGCCGGGGAGAAAACAGAGGCAACTCGTTTTGGGGATGTAGCGGATATCCAACATGCAAGGGAATCGTACCCCTTGCGAAGACTCGCCATGGTGCTGCGACACGGGACATCAGAGCCTGACCCCTCAGCGGGAACTGAAACAAGGGCGGCCACTTGGCCGCCCTTGTTGTCTCTGATTATCAGCGAATGGTCGCCATCTTTCTGACACAGGCCTGCTCCCTGTCATCCACCCGCTTGGCGAACCAGGCGGTGGTGAGGTTGCGGGTGATCTTGGGGCTCTTCAGCTGGATGCCGGGCAGCACGGCGCGGGGCTGCCGTTTGCCCGCCTGCCGGTCAGCCAGGGTGAAGACCCGATGATAGAGGTCGGTCTTGGCAAAATCGGCACTGTCCCCCTTGAGCAGGCTCTGGTGGATGGCCTGCTTGCTCATGTTGACGCGGCTGGCGATGCTGTGCACCGCGAGCTCGGTCTTGCCGGGCAGGTCTGAGTCGTAGCGGACCAGATCCCCGTCCAGTGCCAGGGGCTTGCCGCTGACCCGGCTCACCGCGGCCTGGAAGGCGGCGTTGCGGCTCGCATACCAGCCTGCGTTGAAGTCGGCGAAACGGTAGAGGGTGTCCGGGTAGTCGGCGGGATAACCGAAGATATGTTTGGTGCCAAACCAGATGCCACCCCGGCGGGTGAACACCTCGTGGCGGATGGACTCCTTGACCGGATAGGGATAGCCGCGGGCGTTGGCCTCGGCGAAGGCGATGCTGACCTGCATGGGGCCGCCGGTGCGCACCGGATTGAGGTTACCAAACAGCTGCTTGCCCATGGGCACGGCCCCTATCATATCCTCGAAGATCTCGCTCATCTCCCGCTCGGTGCGAAGGGCATCGATGCGCGCTGCATAGCTCTTGCCAGTGGGAGACTTGATGGAGAGCGCCGTGCGCACCACGAATTCGGGGATCAGCAGCTTGGCCGCCCGGGCGTTGATCTCCTTCCAGGCTATCTTGCCAAGACCGGGCACCACTGGATCCGCCTGATAGGTGGCCTCCTGCTCCGCCACCGCCAGCACTGAGCAGACATTGTGATCGCTCACCGTCAGCCCCTGGGTGCTGAGCGCCGTCACCACGTCGTTGGCCCAGCCCGGCTTGTCCTGCACCTGGCGCGGCAGGAAGCGCACGATGCGGGTCTTCATGTC
The DNA here is from genome assembly GCF_020423125.1 of Aeromonas media. Classification (NCBI taxonomy): domain Bacteria; kingdom Pseudomonadati; phylum Pseudomonadota; class Gammaproteobacteria; order Aeromonadales; family Aeromonadaceae; genus Aeromonas; species Aeromonas media. The sequence continues at coordinate 1,636,059 of NZ_CP075564.1, read as the reverse complement.
CGCGGGCTTGCGCGGCTGCATGGCTTTGGGCTGGTTGGCGATGACGGCCGCCTCCTCGACAGGAACGGTCGGTTCACTGGCACAGCCCGCCAGCAACACGGCCATCAGCAGCGGCAGGGGGATCAGGGCGCGCGCAGAAGAGACAACACGAGAAGGAGAGGCAAAACAGGGAGAGAATGTCATGAAGGCTTCCGATAGAGAGCGGGGGCCGGGCCCTCATTCATCACGGATGAAAGGCCCCGAACGCAAACAGGTGCCCATTGTAGAGGATTGGCTCGCCCGGCTAAAGCCTCCAACTCGAGCTTGGGGCAGCCCCGGGGAATAGGGCGCAGCGGCATGACGACAGGTGGCGTGAGCCTGTGCACAGGTCCCATCTGCCAAACCTCGAACAATGGCTTTTATTGATAGTCATTTCTATTTAGAATGCCGCCGACCGACACGCCCGCGGCATGGAGCCCATGGACAAGCTGACCCCCCTCTTCGACCCTCTGCAGCGACTGCTGATCACCCCGCTCTGGCAGAGTCTGTCGGGCTTGTTCGATCTCAACGGGCGCCTGGGCTTTGTTTTCCTGCTGATCTCGGGCACCGTCGCCTACCTGCTCTATCTGCGCCGCCGTCGCCAGGGAGATCCTGAAACCCGCAGCTTTCGCCACTTCCTGGGGGGCCGGGCCGTCTGGTTGCACCCCTCGGCCCTGCTCGATTACCAGTACTACCTGGTGCGCGCCCTGCTGCACGTGGCGGTGATCCTGCCTGTCCTGACCCTGCTCCACCCCTGGTTGCTGCAAACCGGGGACGTGCAATCGGCACTGACCCGGCTCTGGGGTGAGCGCCCGAGGCTGGCCGAGGCGAGCTGGCTGATGATGCTCTATGGCCTGGGGGTCTTCCTCATCAGCGACTTCGTCCATTACTGGCTGCACCGCGCCTTTCACAGCCGATGGCTGTGGGAGTTTCACAAGGTACACCACAGCGCGACCATGATGGTGCCGCCAACGGCGAGCCGCATCCACCTGGTGGAGAAGCTGTGCGAGATGCTGGTCAAGGGGAGCTGCCTCGCCCTCTACGGCGGCATCTTCTATTGGCTCTGTGGCGGCACAGTGCGCCCCTACACCCTGTTTGGCATCAGCTACCTGGTGCTCATCTTCAACGCCCTGGCCGCCAACCTGCGCCACACCCACATCTGGCTCTCCTTCGGCCCCAGGCTCGAACACCTGCTCAACAGCCCGGCCCAGCACCAGATCCATCACAGCCGGGATCCCCGCCACTTCAACCACAACTTCGGCACCAATCTCTCCCTCTGGGACTGGTGGTTCGGCACCCTCTATGTGACCAGCAGCCAGCCCGAGCCGCTCTCCTTCGGGGTGGGCCCGAGAGACAACGAACGCTACAGCCGATTAAGTGCCCTGATCCTGCGCCCCTTCCTGGTGACGGTGCGCAAGATTTGGCGTGCCCTGCCCCGCCCCCGCAAGCCGCTGGTGGATTGAGCAAGGCCCCATAAAGCACAACGCCACCCTGAGGTGGCGTTGTTGTTGGCGGACATGGCTCAGGCGCTTTGGCGCAGGGCGCGGATCTGGGCGGCGCCGTTAATCACCGCCTGCAGGGAGGCGTTGACCACGTCACGGCCGATGGCCACCCCGCACATGCGGGTGCCGTCGACACTCAGCAACACATAGGCGGCGGCGCGGGATTCGGTGCCGGCGCTCAGGGCATGTTCGGAGTAGTCGAGCACATCTATGTGCATGCCGGTCTGGCGCTCCCAACCGTTGACCAGGGCCGTGATGGCCCCCTCCCCCTCACCACACAGTTGCAAGCTGCCATCCGGGGTCTGCAGCTCGAGGCGCAGTGTCTCCTGGCCGTCGTGACCCAGCTGGAAGCGGCCGATACGATAACCGTGCAGCGGCTCGAGGTAGTGCTGCTCGAACAGGGCGCGGATCTGCTCCGGGCTGATTTCGCTGCTGCTCGCCTCGGCCTGGGCCTGGACCCGGCGGCTGAAGTCGATCTGCAGCCAGCGTGGCAGTTGCAGGCCGAGGTCGCGCTCCAGCAGATAGGTGACCCCTCCCTTGCCGGACTGGCTGTTGATGCGGATCACCGCCTCGTAGCTGCGACCGAGATCGGCAGGATCGATCGGCAGATAGGCCACGTCCCAGTAGGCATCGGGCTTCTCGGCCGCCAGGGATTTGCGGATGGCGTCCTGGTGGCTGCCGGAGAACGCCGTGTAGACCAGCTCGCCAGCATAGGGGTGGCGCGGGTGCAGGGCTATCTGGGTGCAGGCCCCCACGGTCGCGACGATGGCATCCATGTCAGAGAGATCCAGCTCGGGATCGATGCCCTGGCTGTAGAGGTTCATGGCCATGGTGACTATGTCCATGTTGCCGGTACGCTCACCGTTGCCAAGCAAGGTGCCCTCGATGCGATCCGCCCCCGCCAGCACCGCCAGCTCGGCCGCCGCCACCCCGCAGCCCCGATCGTTGTGGGTATGGATGGAGATGCTCACCTCGGGGCGCGCCCTGAGGTGGCGGCAGAACCACTCCACCTGATCCGCGAACACGTTGGGGGTGCTCACCTCCACGGTGGCGGGGAGGTTGAGGATCATAGGGCGGGAGGCCGATCGCCACTGGTCGATGACGGCGTCGCACACCTCGACGGCGAACTCCACCTCTGTGCTGCTGAAGCTCTCGGGGGAGTACTGGAAGCTCCACTCGGTGCCTGGGTTGCGGGCCGCGTATTCCCGTACCCAGCGCGCCCCCTGCACGGCGATGGCCTTGACCCCTTCCCGCCCGGTGTTGAACACATAGTTGCGCTGGGTCGGGTTGACCGAGTTGTACACATGAACGATGGCCCGCTTCGCCCCCTTGAGGGACTCGAAGGTACGGGCGATGAGATCTTCCCGGGCCTGCACCAGCACCTGGATGGTGACATCGTCCGGAATGAGATTGCGCTCGATGAGTTCGCGCACGAAGTCAAAGTCCGGCTGGGAGGCGGCCGGGAAGCCCACCTCGATATGCTTGAAGCCGACATGGGTCATCAGCGCCCACATCTGCAGCTTCTGGGCCACCGTCATGGGCTCGACCAGCGCCTGGTTGCCGTCGCGCAAGTCCACGGCGCACCAGAGCGGCGCGCGCTCAAGCACCCGGTTGGGCCATTGCCTGTCCGCCAACGCAATGACGGGGGCCGGGCGGTATTTGCGATGATCGAAGCTCATATTCAGATTCCCTTGGCAGATATGCTGAGGCGCCAGGCGACCGGGCAGGTAACAGAGGGTGCAAGGAGGGGGAGCGGGCTGGCGCGATAACGCTGGCCCTGACTGGAGGTGCGGCGGTAACCTCACAACCGGTTTCCATTTGCCCCTTCTGGTGGAAGGGGCCGACCAGGCTGGCGCGATAACGCCGGCCCTGATCCTCTCGCAACCCTCTGACACTGAATGCTTGCCGGTGCGGACGACCTTGTTTGCTCACGCATGTGATGAGAAACCAGTATAGGGAGACGCTCGGGGTGAGTGATTGCGAAGATTGTTGCCAATGGCATAAAATAGGCAATTTATGATTGAAATTAACTAATTAAAGGGAGTTTATCACCTTTCATTCTCGCTATTGACGCCATCTCGTGCATGAGAGGGCGATGCCCCGGGATCTGCCGGCCCCGTAAAAAGAAACACCCCGCCATCGCTGGCGGGGTGTTGTCAGGCTTGCATCCAGGGCCGTAAGCCGCCCTGGCCGCACGCACCTTAGCGGTGCTTGACCCTGTGGTGCAGCTCCTGCACCGAGTTCACGTTGGCGGTGGCATCGACGCTGATGGCCATGCAGGTGGCGAAGGCCGCGTGCAGCGTGGTGGTGTAGGCCACCTTGTGCTGCAGGGCGCCGCGGCGCAGCTGCTTGGAATCCTGAATCGCCTGACGGCCCTCGGCGGTGTTCACTATGTAGGTGTACTCGCCATTCTTGATGCGATCCAGAATGTGCGGACGGCCCTCATGCACCTTGTTCACCAGACGCGGGTTGATGCTCGCTTCACCCAGGGTCACCGCGGTGCCGTGGGTGGCGTCGAGCTCATAACCCAGCTCCAGCAGCTTGGCGGCCAGGTTCACCACCCGCTCCTTGTCGCCGTGACGCACGGAGAGCAGGGCGCGACCTTCGCTCGGCACCTGATGGCCAGCACCCAGCTGGGCCTTGGCGTAAGCCTCGGCGAAGCTGCTGCCCACCCCCATCACCTCGCCGGTGGAGCGCATTTCCGGCCCCAGCAGCGGATCCACACCCGGGAACTTGGCAAACGGCAGCACCACTTCTTTGACCGAGTAGTAGGGCGGGATGATCTCGGTGGTGAAACCTTGATCCTTCAGGCTCTGACCGGCCATGACCCGAGCGGCGATCTTCGCCAGCGGCGCACCGGTGGCCTTGGAGACGAAGGGCACGGTTCGGGCGGCACGCGGGTTCACCTCGATGAGGTAGATCTCGTTGTCCTTGACCGCGAACTGCACGTTCATCAGACCGACCACGCCGAGCTCCAGCGCCAGCTTGCGCACCTGCTCGCGCATCTCGTCCTGGATGGCCTTGGACAGGGTGTAGGGCGGCAGGGAGCAGGCGGAGTCACCGGAGTGGATACCGGCCTGCTCGATGTGCTCCATGATGCCGCCGATGACCACGTCCACGCCGTCACAGATGGCGTCCACGTCCACCTCGGTGGCGTCGTCGAGGAAGCGGTCCAGCAGTACCGGCGACTCGTTGGAGACGCTCACGGCTTCCGCGAAGTAGCGGCGCAGATCCTGCTCGTCATAGACGATTTCCATGGCGCGGCCACCCAGCACGTAGGAGGGGCGAACCACCAGCGGGTAGGTGATGCGCTCGGCGGTCAGCACAGCCTGCTCCAGGGCAGTGACGGTGCCGTTTTCCGGCTGCTTAAGGCCTAAGCGCTCGACGGCGGACTGGAAGCGCTCGCGGTCTTCGGCGCGGTCGATGGCGTCCGGGCTGGTGCCGATGACAGGCACGCCGTTCGCTTCCAGGGCGCGAGCCAGCTTGAGCGGAGTCTGACCGCCGTACTGGACGATGACGCCCTTGGGGTTTTCGACGCGCACGATTTCCAGCACGTCTTCCAGGGTCACCGGCTCGAAGTAGAGACGGTCAGAGGTGTCGTAATCGGTGGAGACGGTCTCCGGGTTGCAGTTGACCATGATGGTCTCGTAACCGTCTTCGCGCAGGGCCAGGGCCGCGTGCACGCAGCAGTAGTCGAACTCGATGCCCTGACCGATACGGTTCGGGCCACCACCGATGATCATGATCTTGTCGCGGTTGGTCGGGGCCGCTTCGCACTCCTCGTCATAGCTGGAGTACATGTAAGCGGTGTTGGTGGCGAACTCGGCGGCGCAGGTATCGACCCGCTTGTAGACCGGGAAGATGTTGTGGCGGGCACGGGCCTTGCGCACCTCGCCCTCGGCCACGCCGAGGATCTTGGCCAGACGCGCATCGGCAAAGCCCTTGCGCTTGAGGGCGCGCAGGAAGTCGGCATCGAGACCGGCCATGCCGCGCTCTTTGACCTCTTCTTCCAGCTTCACCAGATCTTCAATTTGCACCAGGAACCAGGGGTCAATCTTGGTCAGCTTGAAGATACCGTCCATGGAGAGACCGGCGCGGAACGCATCGGCGATGTACCAGATGCGGTCGCAACCGGCATCCTGCAGCTCGTGGCGGATACGGGTCAGGGAGTCGGGGGTATTGAGATCCACCATGGGGTCGAAGCCGGTCTTGCCGGTCTCGAGGCTGCGCAGCGCCTTGTGCAGGGACTCCTGGAAGTTGCGGCCAATGGCCATCACTTCACCCACGGACTTCATCTGGGTGGTGAGACGGTCGTTGGCACCGGCAAACTTCTCGAAGTTGAAGCGCGGGATCTTGGTCACCACGTAGTCAATCGCCGGCTCGAAGGAGGCCGGGGTACGACCGCCGGTGATGTCGTTCATCAACTCATCCAGGGTGTAACCGATGGCGAGCTTGGCGGCAATTTTGGCGATGGGGAAACCGGTCGCCTTGGAGGCCAGCGCGGAGGAGCGCGACACCCGCGGGTTCATCTCGATGATGACCATGCGGCCGTCTTTGGGGTTGATGCCGAACTGGACGTTGGAGCCGCCGGTCTCGACACCGATCTCGCGCAGCACCGCCATGGAGGCGTTGCGCATCAGCTGGTACTCCTTGTCGGTCAGCGTCTGGGCTGGCGCGACCGTGATGGAGTCACCGGTGTGAATACCCATGGGGTCGAAGTTTTCGATGGCGCAGACGATGATGCAGTTGTCGTTGCGATCCCGCACCACTTCCATCTCGTACTCTTTCCAGCCGATCAGGGACTCATCGATGAGCAGTTCCTTGGTCGGGGAGAGATCCAGGCCGCGCTCGCAGATCTCGACGAACTCTTCGGTGTTGTAGGCAATGCCGCCACCGGAGCCACCCATGGTGAAGGAGGGACGGATGATGCAGGGGAAGCCGACCATCTGCTGCACCTTCCACGCCTCTTCCATGTTGTGGGCGATGCCGGCGCGTGGGCACTCCAGGCCGATGCTCTTCATGGCGATGTCGAAGCGACGACGATCTTCCGCCTTGTCGATGGCATCGGCGGTGGCACCTATCATCTCCACACCGAACTCGGCCAGCACTCCGTGCTTCTCCAGATCCAGCGCGCAGTTGAGCGCGGTCTGGCCACCCATGGTGGGCAGCACGGCATCGGGGCGCTCTTTCTTGATGATCTCGCGCACCACTTCCCAGGTGATGGGCTCGATGTAGGTGGCGTCCGCCATCTCGGGGTCGGTCATGATGGTGGCCGGGTTGGAGTTCACCAGGATGACGCGGTATCCCTCCTCGCGCAGAGCCTTGCAGGCCTGGGCGCCGGAGTAGTCGAATTCGCAGGCCTGACCGATGACGATGGGGCCGGCGCCGAGGATCAGGATGCTCTGTAGGTCGTTACGTTTTGGCATGGCTCTCTTTATCCTCTTAGGCGCGATACTGCTTAATCAATTCAATAAAGTGGTCGAACAGACCGGCACAATCGTGGGGGCCCGGGCTCGCTTCAGGGTGACCCTGGAAGCTGAAGGCTGGACGATCGGTGCGATGGATGCCCTGCAGGGAGCCGTCGAACAGGGAGACGTGAGTGGCACGCAGGCACTCCGGCAGGCTGTTCTCGTCCACCGCAAACCCGTGGTTCTGGGCGGTGATCATGACGGTGTTGTCGTCCAGGCTCTTCACCGGGTGGTTGGCACCGTGGTGACCGAACTTCATCTTGACGGTCTTGGCGCCGGAGGCCAGACCCAGCAGCTGGTGACCCAGACAGATGCCGAACACCGGGGTATTGGTGCCGAGGAAGGTCTTGATGGCCTCGATGGCGTAGTCGCATGGCTCGGGGTCACCGGGGCCGTTGGAGAGGAAGATGCCATCCGGGTTCAGCGCCAGCACCTCGGCGGCCGGGGTCTTGGCCGGCACCACGGTCAGGCGGCAGCCGCGGTCCACCAGCATGCGCAGGATGTTGCGCTTGACGCCAAAGTCGTAGGCCACCACGTGGTATTTCAGCTCATCTGCGGCCGGGGTGACGTGCCCCTTGCCGAGCTGCCAGCTACCCTCGGTCCAGGCGTAGGACTCGCTGACGGTCACTTCCTTGGCCAGATCCATCCCCTTCAGACCGGGGAAGGCGCGGGCCTGGCTCAGGGCATGGGCTTCATCGAGTTGCTTGCCGGCCAGGATGCAGCCGGCCTGGGCACCCTTCTCCCGCAGGATGCGGGTCAGTTTGCGGGTGTCGATGTCGGCGATGCCAACGATGTTGTGAGACTTGAGGTAATCGGAGAGGGATTGCTGATTGCGGAAATTGGAGGCAAGTATCGGAAGGTCCCGGATGATCAATCCCTGCGCGTGGATTTGACTGGACTCTTCATCTTCGCTGTTGGTGCCGGTGTTGCCTATATGGGGGTAAGTGAGGGTGACTATCTGACGGGAATAAGAGGGATCGGTGAGGATTTCCTGATAGCCCGTCATCGACGTATTGAAAACCACTTCACCAACGGAACATCCCTCGGCGCCTATCGACACGCCTTTGAACACAGTTCCATCTTCCAGCACTAGCAATGCAGTGTGATTCAAGACAACCTCCAGTTATTTAGCTTTAAATTCAGCAATTTACCTGGGTGTTGCGGGTCCGGACGCTGTTTGAAACAGGGCTCAAACCCGGCAGATTTCTGGCAAATTGGGCGCATTCTACTTAAAAACGATCTCATTTCAACGTCTTTTCTCGTTTGAAATGCATCTAAATTCAATAAACAAGCAACATTACCCATTATCTATGCACTAAGGCGCTTTGCAACCCCCTCCCCAAAAAGAAAAGCCAAAACCCGAAACAAAAGCACCCACCCATGCCACCCGACAGACAAAAAACGATATTTTATCGTTAATAAACAGATGAATACGAATTTAAAAAACAAACAACTCAAGCCAAAAAGTGCCATTTGGCGATAGAAAACTGACTACTAAAAATAGAAAACGTTTTTCTTTGATTGCATTTTTAGTCTGTTTGACTTGATGTAAGAAAAGCAGACTACAGGGAAGATTGAGACCCAATCCCGTTACCCTCTGATGACATTTTTGTCGCAGGAGTGTGGCGCAGAAATAGGAAGGGGAAGATTTAGGCTGGTTCACCACAAAAGCGGTGCTTAACGCTTATTTTTACAAAAACCATAAACAAAACCCCGGCGAGCCGGGGTCTGACAACCAGATCGGAGAGAGGAGAGCCCTGGTCGGGCTCCCGCTACACCCTATTTGAGGTCGAGTACGTCCTGCATGTCGTAAAGACCCGCCCCCTGCTGGCCGAGCCACTTGCCTGCCCGCACGGCGCCATTGGCAAAGGTCAGGCGGCTCGAAGCCTTGTGGCTTATCTCCACCCGCTCGCCGATGTCGGCAAACATGACGGTGTGCTCCCCCACCAGATCCCCGGCGCGGATGGTGGCAAAGCCGATGGTGTTGCGATCCCGCTCGCCGGTGATCCCCTCGCGGCCATAGACGGCGCACTCTTTGAGATCCCGGCCCAGGGTTTTCGCCACCACTTCCCCCATGGAGAGCGCGGTGCCGGATGGCGCATCCACCTTGTGTCTATGGTGCCCCTCGATGATCTCGATGTCGGTGTACTCCCCCATCACCTTGGCGGCCTGCTCCAGTAGCTTGAACACCAGGTTGACGCCGACCGAGTAGTTGGACGCGAACACGATGCCGATCTGCTCGCCCGCCTCGTGCAGCGCGGCCTTGCCTGCGTCGTCGAAGCCGGTGGTGCCTATCACCATCTGCTTGCCATGGGCCAGGGCGAAGGCCAGGTTCGCCAGGGTCACCTCGGGACGGGTAAAGTCGATGATGAGATCAAACTCATCGCGCACCTTGTCCAGGCTGTCGCTGATGACGACCCCAAGCCGGCCCAGGCCATTGAGTTCACCCGCATCCAGGCCTATCACGGCAGAGCCAGGTCGCTCCAGCGCCGCACCGACCACCACGCCCTCGGCGTTGGTGATGGCCTCCAGCAGCACCTTGCCCATACGACCATTACAGCCCATCACGGCCACACGGATCGGATTGTCCATCTCCACCCTCTCATCTCTTTATTTTGGAAAGAGACCGTTTTACCAGCCCGCGCCGGCTTTGAAAAGCCCTCCGTGGCCGCCGTCTCGGCGCCGCCATATCAACAATAAATATCTGCAAAGTCCGAATAATTGACGGATTTAATCAGCACATCAGAATCACAAAAGAAAAAGACTTATCCATCTGGACGTCTATCTTGACCGAATGCCCCCGACTCACTACTGTAAGCCCCCCATAGCGGCAGGATGCCTACCCTGTGTCCGAACATACTCGGGCCAACACAGGCTGCGACAGGAGGTCATTGTTCAAGTTTCGAGGAACACATGATCCAGACCCAACCCAGTGCCAGAGCCCTGCTGCCCCTTCTGGTCTTTCTTGCTCTCTTCATCGGTACCGGCACCTGGCTGACCCTGCAGGGGGTCGAGTTTGCCTTCTACCAGCTGCCCGCCCCCGTGGCCGCCCTGCCCGCCGTCATGCTGGCGCTGATGCTGGGCAAGGAGGGCTTCAACAAGAACCTTGAAACCTTCTTCAAGGGGGTGGGTGACAGCAACATCATGGCCATGTGCCTCATCTATCTGTTGGCGGGCGCCTTCGCCACCGTGGCCAAGGCCACCGGCGGGGTGGATGCCACCGTCGCTCTCGGCCTCTCCCTGATCCCGGGCTGGTTCCTGCTGCCGGGGCTTTTCCTCATCTCCGCCTTCATTGCCACCGCCATGGGCACCTCCATGGGCACCATAGGGGCAGTGGCCCCCGTGGCCCTCGGTGTCGCCCAGGCCACCGGCATCGATCCCGTGCTGATGGCGGGCACCATTCTCTCCGGCGCCATGTTCGGCGATAACCTCTCCATCATCTCGGATACCACCATAGCGGCGACCCGCAGCCAGGGCTGCGAGATGAAGGACAAGTTCCGCGAGAACGTCAAGATTGCCGCCCCCGCCGCCGTGCTGGTGATCCTGCTCTACCTGCTGCTGGGCTCCACCGGTGAGGCCCCCGCCGCCAACGCCAGCGCTGACCTGCTCAAGGTGATGCCCTACCTGCTGATCCTGGTGCTGGCGCTCGGTGGCATGAACGTCTTCGTGGTGCTCGGCCTTGGCATCCTGGCCGCCGGTGGCGTTGGCATGATCGGAGGCTATCCCCTCGGCCAGTTCAGCAAGGACATCTACCAGGGCTTCACCAGCATGCAGGAGATCTTCCTGCTCTCCATGCTGATCGGCGGCCTCGGCGCCCTGATGGAGCGCCAGGGGGGGCTGGCCTGGATCAGCGCACGCATCGCGGCCCTGATCGCCCGCTTCACCCGTGCCCACGACGGTGAGCAAAACGAGAAGGCGGCCGAGCTCGGCATCGCCGGTGTGGTCGGCTTGACCAACCTCTGCACCGCCAACAATACGGTGGCCATCATAGTCGCCAGCAAGGTGGCCCGGGACCTGGCGGAGCAGCACGGGGTCACCCCGCGCCGCGCCGCCTCCATGCTGGACATCTTCTCCTGCGTGGTACAGGGTCTCATCCCCTGGGGCGCCCAGGCGCTGCTGCTCGGCTCCATCTTCGCCCTCTCACCGCTCTCGGTCGTGAGCATGAGCTTCTACCCCATGGCGCTGGCCCTGGCCGCCCTCGTCGCCGTCTTTATCAAGCATCAGGTGCGCGGCGGCGCCGATAATCGACAAGTCGCCTGATCATCACCTTCTACCACTGAGACCTGGGGCTGGCCGCCATAGTCGCGGCGTTCGTCAAGCACCAACTGCGCTGCGGTGGCCGAGCCGTCGGCGCAGGCCTAAGCAACTTCATCTGGCCGGGGACGATCCCGTCGTCCCCGGCCAGATCCCGGCACCGTCCCTTCCCCGCTTTTCATCCCGATGGCCCCTTGTTAAGGTAACCCAGCCCTTTAGTTCCACCACAGGAGCCCCCATGTCCGATACCCAGCCCGAACGCCAAAGCCTGCGCCAGCTCATCCGCCAGCGCAGAAAGAGCCTGAGTCAGGCCGAGCAGCAGGCGGCGGCCCAGCAACTGGTCACGCGCTTCCAGGAACACCCCGAGATCCAGGGGGCCAGACGCATCGCCCTCTACCTGGCCAATGACGGCGAGCTCGATCCCCTGCCCGCCATTCACTGGCTCTGGAGCCAGCGCAAGGAGGTCTACCTGCCGGTGCTGCACCCCTTCACCCCGGGTCACCTGCTCTTCTTGCGCTACACCGCCACCAGCCCCATGACCCGCAACCGCTATGGCATCGCCGAGCCCGAGCTCGATGTGCAGCAGGTGCTGCCCCACAGCATGCTGGATCTCATCTGCACCCCGCTGGTGGCCTTCGATGCCGAGGGCAACCGGCTCGGCATGGGAGGCGGCTATTACGATCGCACCCTGGCCTGCTGGCACGAACACGGGCTGGGCCCAAGGCCGCTGGGTCTTGCCCACGACTGCCAGCAGGTGGAGTCCGTGCCCCAGGCGCAGTGGGACGTGCCGCTTCCCCAGATCATCACCCCCGCCCGCTGCTGGCGCTTCTCCTAGCAAGTTTTGCCCTGCTGCCGGGGGGCTGGCCCCTCTTCCCCCGCCCCTCGGCTCAATAAACAGGCAAACGATTTACATCTTGGGGCTTTTTGCCCCGGAACGTGACCGCCATGGTCGCTCTGGGCAGGATGCTTGGATATAATGCGCCCGCTTTTTCCATAAGGATCCATCATGACTCAAGATGAAATGAAGAAGGCGGCCGGTTGGGCTGCGCTCAAATACGTGGTACCCGGCACCATAGTCGGGGTGGGCACCGGCTCTACCGTCAATCACTTCATCGACGCACTGGCGACCATGAAGGACGAGATCAAGGGCGCGGTATCGAGCTCCATCGCCTCTACCGAGCGCCTCAAGGGGTTCGGCATCCCGGTGTTTGACCTCAACGACATCGATGCCCTCTCCGTCTACGTGGATGGCGCCGACGAGATCAACGGGACCCGCGACATGATCAAGGGGGGCGGCGCCGCCCTGACCCGCGAGAAGATAGTCGCGGCCGTGGCCGATCAGTTCATCTGCATCATCGACAACACCAAGACAGTTGAGGTGCTGGGCCAGTTCCCGCTGCCGGTGGAGGTGATCCCCATGGCCCGTGAATACGTGGCCCGCGAGATCAGGAAACTGGGTGGCAACCCGGTGTGGCGTGAGGGTGTGGTGACCGACAACGGCAACATCATCCTGGACGTCAAGGGCATGGCCATCACCGATGCCAAAGGGCTGGAAGTGCAGCTCAACGCCATCGTGGGCGTGGTCACCAACGGCCTGTTCGCCCATCGCGGCGCCGACGTGGTATTGATTGGCACGCCAGAGGGCGTGGTCACGCAATAAGGCTGACTGCGGGAGGGAACGCGGGTCGCCAGACCCCCATTATTGCCCCCGCGAATGGACAACGGCGCCTGATGGCGCCGTTTCTATTTATCCCTCAATGGCTTGTAGCAACATCGCTGCAAAAAACGTTGATAACTTCAAAGAATTTGACTTTCGTCACAAATATTCCCTCTCCCAAACGTTTTTGCTACTTTACGGTTTTCTTCACACTGCAAGCCTGAGCGCATTTTTCAAAACAATAGAGGGAACGTCATGACAGCCAAGTTTTCGCTGGACAAGGATAAGATCAAGGTACTGCTGCTGGAGGGAGTGCATCCCAACACGGTGGAGACCTTTCGGGCAGCCGGCTACACCAATGTTGAGTATCTGAAGACCTCCCTGTCGGAAGAGGATCTGGTCGAACGTATTCGTGACGTGCATTTCGTGGGCCTGCGTTCACGCACCCAGATCACCGAGAAGGTGCTGGATGCCGCCAGCAAACTGGTCGCCATCGGTTGCTTCTGCATCGGCACCAACCAGGTTTCCCTGGATGCCGCCCACGTGCGTGGCATCCCCGTCTTCAACGCCCCCTTCTCCAACACCCGCTCCGTGGCCGAGCTGGTACTGGGGGAGATACTGCTGCTGCTGCGCGGCATCCCCGAGAAGAACGCCAAGTGCCATCGCGGCGTCTGGGAGAAGCTCGCCAACCGTTCGGTGGAAGCCCGCGGCAAGAAGCTCGGCATCATCGGCTACGGCCACATCGGCACCCAGCTTGGCATCATCGCCGAGATGATCGGCATGAAGGTCTACTACTACGACATCGAGAACAAGCTCTCTCTGGGCAACGCCATCCAGGTACCGAACCTGGTGGAGCTGCTCAACATGTCTGACGTCATCAGCCTGCACGTGCCGGAGACCGCCTCCACCAAGGATCTCATCGGTGCCGAGCAACTGCGCATGATGAAACCGGGCGCCATCTTCATCAACGCCTCCCGCGGTACCGTGGTGGACATCGATGCCCTGGCCGACGTCATCAAGAGCGGTCACCTCTCGGGCGCCGCCATCGACGTCTTCCCGAGCGAGCCCAAGTCCAACGACGAGGAGTTCCTGACCCCGCTGCGCGGCCTGGACAACGTGATCCTGACCCCCCACATCGGCGGTTCGACGCAGGAGGCCCAGGAGAACATCGGTCTGGAAGTGGCCAACAAGCTGGTCAAGTACTCAGACAACGGCTCCACCCTCTCCGCCGTCAACTTCCCGGAAGTCTCCCTGCCGGGTCACAAGGGTTCCAGCCGCCTGCTGCACATCCACCGCAACCAGCCGGGCGTGATGAACCAGATCAACCAGATCTTCGCCGACGAGGGGATCAACATCGCCGGTCAGTACCTGCAGACCAGCAGCGAGATCGGCTATGTGGTGATCGACGTGGAAACCGAGCACAGCGAGAAGGCGCTCTCCCGTCTCAAGGAGATCAACGGCACCATACGTGCCCGGATCCTGCACTGATGCCCTGAGCCCAGCGCCTGGTCAGCAAAAAGCCCGTCTAAATGACGGGCTTTTTTATGCAAGGAGAAAGGTTGCTCTCGCAAGCTACCACCAGCCGAGCAGATTGCGGCCAATCAAGGCGCCCCACACCAGGGCATTGAGGGCCAGCGCGATGAAGACGGCGGCGGAGCCGAGATCCTTGGCGCGCCCCGACAGCTCGTGATGCTCGGAGCCGATGCGATCCACCACCGCCTCGATGGCGGAGTTGAGCACCTCGACGATCACCACCAGCCAGCTGATGCAGATGAGCAGCAGGATCTCGTTGAGGGAGTTGCCGAGCCAGCCGGCCAGCGGCATCAGAGCCAAGACGAGCACCAGCTCCTGGCGGAAGGCCGCCTCGTTAATCCAGGCCGACTTGAGACCCTTCATGCTGTAACCGGTTGCGTTGATGATGCGGGTAACCCCGGTCGCGCCTGGCTTTGCCACGATAACTACCTCATTTGAAATGGCTTTTAGGCTCACATCCTATCAGAGCCGCCCAAGGTTTCCATCGGGAGAGTTTTGCTTTATTTTATTCCCTTGCATTTCGGCATCCCGCCCCCTTATTCACTCGAGAATTGAGTCGTATGTCCATTCACACCGATGAATTGCGCACCCGTCGCCTGGAGTCCCTGATCACTCCGAGCGAGCTGGCGCACGCCTTCCCGTTAAACGACACCGTCGCCCAGAACCTGCTGGATGCCCGCCACGATGTAGAAGCCATTCTGGCCGGTGAGGATCAGCGTCTGCTGGTCATCGTCGGCCCCTGCTCCATCCACGACCCGGCCGCCGCCCGCGAATACGCCCAGCGCCTGAACACCCTGCGCGAGCAATACAAAGAGAGCCTGTACATAGTGATGCGCACCTACTTCGAGAAGCCGCGCACCATAGTGGGCTGGAAGGGGCTCATCAACGATCCGCGCCTCGACGGCAGTTTCGACGTGAACGAGGGGCTGAAGCTGGCCCGCCAGCTGCTGGTGGACATCAACGAGATGGGCATGCCCACCGCCACCGAATTCCTCGACATGGTGACCGGCCAGTACATCAGCGACCTCATCACCTGGGGCGCCATAGGCGCACGCACCACAGAATCCCAGGTGCACCGCGAGATGGCCTCCGCCCTCTCCTGTCCGGTGGGCTTCAAGAACGGCACCGACGGCAACACCCGCATCGCCATCGATGCGGTGCGCGCCGCCCGCCACAGCCACATCTTCTATTCCCCGGACAAGGACGGCAAGATGACCATCTACCGTACCGCCGGCAACCCCTATGGCCACGTGATCCTCCGTGGCGGCCACAGACCCAACTACGACACCGCCAGCATAGACGAGGCGTGCGAAGCGCTGGCCGACGTGGGCCTGCCCGAGCGGCTGGTGGTGGACTTCAGCCACGGCAACAGCATGAAGGATCACCGTCGCCAGCTGCAGGTGGCGCAGGATATCTGCGATCAGCTGCGCCGCGGCCGCACCGGCATCGCCGGCATCATGGCCGAGAGCTTCCTGGTGGAAGGGCGGCAGGACGTGGAGAACGGCTGCGCCGTCACCTTTGGTCAGAGCATCACGGATGCCTGCCTCTCCTGGGGAGATACCGAGACCCTGCTGGCCATGCTGGCCGAAGCGGCCCAGGTGCGGTTGGAGAAAACCCACCAGGGTTAACGGCTGCGTCATCCTCCTTCGGCCAGAGCATCACCGATGCCTGCCTGTCCTGGAGCGACCCGAGACCCTGCTGGCCATGCTGGCCGAAGCGGCCCAGGTGCGGTTGGAGAAAACCCACCAGGGTTAACGGCTGCGTCATCCTCCTTCGGCCAGAGCATCACCGATGCCTGCCTGTCCTGGAGCGACCCGAGACCCTGCTGGCCATGCTGGCCGAAGCGGCCCAGGTGCGGTTGGAGAAAACCCACCAGGGTTAACGGCTGCGTCATCCTCCTTCGGCCAAAGCATCACCGATGCCTGGCTGTCACGGGAAGACACCGAAACCCTGCTGGCCATGCTGGCCGAGGCGGCGGCTGTGCGTCTAAGCAAACAGCTGGTTTGAACAACTAAACGTTCTGTTCAGCGATACAAAGGGCCAGACATCCCGGATGTCTGGCCCTTTGATTTTCCCGGTAAACGTTGAGTCTCAGGGCTGGTTAGCCGCTTCGCGCTATCCAGCCCGGGCGATCCTTCTCCCTTCTCCCCTCGCGGGAGAAGGGTCGGGGATGAGGGGGTAGCCTCACAGGCTCGGCATAAACCAGACCCGACCGGCCGACTCGACGCGATCCGTCCTGATCTGGAACACCCGCTCCAGCAAGGCTTCGTCGATGACCTCGACGCCCCCCTCGCTCACCACCCGGCCCTGTTGCAGGCAGAGGATGCGATCCGCCCAGTCGATGGCCAGGTTGATGTCGTGGATGGCGATCACCACCAGCAGGCCTTGCCGGGAGAGGCGCTTGAGCAGCCGCAGCAGGGCCAGCTGATGGTGCAGATCCAGCCCAGCCAGGGGCTCGTCCAGCAGCAGCACCCGTCCATCGGGGTTGAGGCCGGGCCACAGCTGCAGCAGGGTGCGGGCGATCAGCACCCGCTGCTGCTCACCGCCGGAGAGGCGGCTGAAGTCCCGCGCCAGCAGGGCATCCAGCTCGAGCGCGGCGCAGATCTCGGCCACCGCCCGACCCTGTGAGGCCGGCAGCCCCCCCTCCTCCAACCCCAGGCTCAGCACCTGGAACACCGGGATATGAAACAGCTGGGGCTGGCGCTGGGGCAGCATGGCGCGGCGCCTGGCAAGCTCGGGCCAGCTCAGGTCAGTGAGCACTTCCCCCCCCAGCAGCACGGCGCCTTCGGCGGGCAGAATGCCCGCCAGGGCACCGAGCAGGGTCGACTTGCCGCTGCCGTTGGGGCCGAGCAGGGCCACCAGCTGGCCCCCGGCCCAGGCGAGATCCAGGGGGGCGAGCCGCGCCGGGATCCCGAGGGCCCGCGCCTCCAGCAACCAGAGGGGATCGGGAGAGGACTTAACGGGAGACATCGGCATCTTGCCTCAGCAGCAGGTAGATAAAGAGCGGCGCCCCGACCGAGGCGGTGATGACGCCGATGGGCAGCTCACCGGCACTAAGGGCCGAGCGAGCCACCAGATCGGCGCCAAGCAGCAGGGCGCCCCCGCCGAGCGCCGAGGCGGGCAGCAGGAAGCGCTGATCGCTGCCGCCGCACAGCCGCAGCAGGTGGGGCACCACCAGGCCGACGAAGCCGATGACACCGCACAGGGACACCGCCACCCCGGTGAGCAGGCAGACCGCCAGCACCAGCCGCACCCGCATGCGGTCCACGTTCATCCCCATCAGCCGGGCCTGGGTCTCCCCCAGCAGCAGCTGTTGCAGTGCCCGGCCCTGCCAGCAGAGCCAGCCCAGGGTCAGCGGCAGCACCAGCCACCACCAGGCGAGCTGCTGGCTGCCATAGGAGAGGCTGCCCATCATCCAGAACATGAATTCCCGCAGGGAGCCGTCGTCGGCAAAATACATCAGCCAGGTCATGGCCGCATTGGTGAGAATGCCGATGGCCACCCCGAACAGCAGCAACCGGGTGTGGCCGAGCCGGGCCCGGCGTGCCAGGTGGATGAGCAACATGGTGACCACCAGGGCGCCGCCGAAGGATGCCAGGGACAACCCCCAGCCCGGCAGGTAGACGCCGAGGGACTTGGCTACCGCCATCGCCACCATGGCGGCGAGACCCGCCCCGCTCGAGACGCCGAGCAGGCCGGGCTCGGCCACAGGGTTATGCAGCATCACCTGCAACACGGCGCCACCACAGGCGAGCGCCGCCCCCGCCAGCAGGGCCAGCAGGGCGCGCGGCAGGCGCAGCTCCAGCAAGATGCGCAGCTCCAGCTCCCCGAGCGGCTGCCAGGGCAGCAGCACGAACTCCCCCAGGGCAAGGGAGAGCAGGAACAGGGACAGGACCAGCAGCGACAGGGCGAACAGCCAGTGGCGCTGCCAGCGCTGCTGGCGGTGGATGAGAGCGAGATACACGCGGGATCCCCGAAATGAGACAGCTGCCACCCCCGAACCGGGGCCAGCAGGAAAGCTGCATGATAACAGCGCGTTACCACCCAAGGTCAAGGCTGGTAAGGCTTGGCCAGCGTCGCTATCTCGCCACTCTCCACCATGGTCTGCAACGCCTGGGCCAGTGCAGGCGCGAGCTCATGGTGGGGTGAGTGCTTGCTCATGCCCAGATAGAGCACCACGGGATGGGGTGGACGATAGTCCGCCTTGATGAGACCGGCCTCGTTGTGCTGGCTCAGGGCGTAGTCCACCTGGCAGTCGGTGCCAATCATCAGCGGCAGATGGCCCCGCTCCACCATGCGCTGCAACTGATCCTCGGTAGGCACCCCGTGCTTGTCGAGCCGGCTGTCATCGTCGAAGGGGGAGAAATAGGCGGAGTTGAGCACATAGCCAATCTCTCGGCCGCGCAGATCCTCGTAAGTTTTCAGGGTGGCCACCGCAGCCGCCTTGCCGTAGAAGGCCGGTCGGCACTGGTAATAGGCCGGTTGCAGGTAATCGATGAAGGCCGCCCGCTCTTGCGTGTGGGCCAGCCCTATCATCAAGTCCGCCTGACCGGTCTGCATCTGCTTGAGCGCCCGTCCCCAGGGCACCCGCTTGAGGGTGAGCGCTATGCCGCTGTGAGCCTGCAGCTGGCGCAGAATGTCGATGTCCAGACCATGGAACTCGTCGTTCTGCGCGAGCATGCGAAACGGGGGCCAGACATCGGTCACCACCGTCAGGGTCGGCGCACCGTTTGCCATCGCGGTAACGGGCGCCATGCAGGCAAACCACAGACCAAGCACTCCCCAGCTTGTCTTGCCCATCCAGCCTCAACCTTCTATTGTCACATCCTTGTGGCATAAAAATACCCGCAAGCCCCACTTATGGAAACCCATGGTGTCGAGATAAAATGCATTGATTTCAAAGGAGAACCTAATGAACCCTATCATGACCAGTATCGGTCTGCTGATCTGCAGCAACGTCTTCATGACCTTCGCCTGGTATGCCCATCTCAAGAGCATGAACCACAAGCCCTGGATCATCGCCGCCCTGGTGAGCTGGGGCATCGCCCTGTTCGAATATCTGTTGCAGGTGCCCGCCAACCGCATCGGCCACACAGTGCTGACGGTCGGCCAGCTCAAGATCCTGCAGGAGGTGATCACCCTCACCGTGTTCGTGCCCTTCTCCATCTTCTATCTGAAAGAGGATCTGAAGTGGGACTACCTCTGGGCTGGCCTGTGCATCCTGGGCGCGGTGTTTTTTGTGTTTCGCGAGAAACTGACCGGTGCCTGAGGCTGTACACTCAAGCACATTGATCCCCCATCCCTTTGAGTGACGAGGCAACACATGGAATTGCGAGACATGCTACAGATCCTGGCCAAGCAGGATGGCTCCGACCTCTATCTCTCCACCGGCGCCCCCCCCTGCGCCAAGTTCAACGGTGCCCTGCGCCCCCTGAACGAGGTCCCGCTCGAGCCGGGCGAGGTGGCCAGGATCGCCGCCGATCTCATGGACTCGGAGCAGAAGCAGCAGTTCGAGAAAGAGCTGGAGATGAACCTCGCCATCTCCCTGCCCCAGATAGGCCGCTTTCGGGTCAACATCTTCAAGCAGCGCAACGAGGTCTCCCTGGTGGCGCGCAACATCAAGACCGAGATCCCCCGCTTCGAGGACTTGAAGCTCCCCCCGGTGCTGCTCGACACCATCATGGAGAAGCGCGGCCTGGTGCTGTTCGTCGGCGGTACGGGCTCGGGCAAGTCCACCGCCCTCGCGGCCCTCATCGACCATCGCAACCGCAACAGCGGCGGCCACATCATCACCATTGAGGATCCGGTGGAGTTCGTCCATCGCCACCGCAAGAGCATCATCAACCAGCGGGAGGTGGGAGTGGACACCCGCAGCTTCCACGCCGCCCTGAAAAACACCCTGCGCCAGGCACCGGACGTCATCCTCATCGGTGAAATTCGCGACCGGGAGACCATGGAGCATGCGCTGGCCTTCTCGGAGACCGGGCATCTGGCCATCTCCACCCTGCACGCCAACAACGCCAACCAGGCGCTGGACCGCATCATCAACTTCTTCCCCGAGGAGCGCCGGCCCCAGCTGCTCAACGATCTTGGCAACAACCTCAAGGCCTTCGTCTCCCAGCGGCTGGTGAAGACCACCGAGGGCGGCCGCCGGGCGGCGGTGGAGGTCATGATCGGCACCCACACCATTCGCGATCTCATCAAGCGCGGCGAGTTTGGCGGCCTCAAGGATATCATGGAGAAATCCAGGGCCCTTGGCATGGTCACCTTCGACAGCACCCTGTTCGATCTGGTGGTGGAGGGGGTGATCGACGAGGAGGAGGCGGTCAAGAACGCCGATTCCCAGAACAACCTGCGCCTCAAGATCAAGCTGTGGAAGGAAAAGGGGCAGATAGGCAACAGTGCGGAGGCCAGCGGCTGGAGCCTGGAGCCCAGCAAGGATGAGAACAACGATATCTTCTAGTCAGGCGCGATCCCTCCCCCGCTGAGCACACAGCCGCCCTCGCGGCTGTGTGCTCAATGACCGCGTGGCCGATGCCTCTCCTCTGCACTCACCTCTTTGCCCTTCATCCGGCCACAGGTGAGCCATCCCCCCGAAGCAATGACGCTCGCCACATAAATGACAAAAAAATCAACTTAAGCCCAAACCCTGCCATCAATGTGGTTGAAAACCCTTTCAAACGGGCCTCAAAAGAGGCACCATTGATGAGGTATATCAATAAAGGGGTATTCAATGTTGTTACAACCAGCCAACACAGCAAGGTCCAGACAGTTATTGAACGAGACCATGGCGTTGGTGTTAGCCGGGGGGCGAGGCAGTCGGCTCCAGCAGTTGACGGACAACAGGGCAAAACCGGCCGTGCATTTTGGCGGCAAGTTCCGCATCATCGACTTCGTCCTCTCCAACTGCATCAACTCCGGGATCCGCCGGATCGGCGTGGTCACCCAGTACAAATCCCACAGTCTGCTGCGTCACCTGCAATCGGGATGGTCCTTCCTGCGCTATCAGATGAACGAATTCATCGAACTGCTGCCGGCCCAGCAGCGCATTGACGAAGTCAGCTGGTATCGCGGCACCGCCGATGCAGTCTACCAGAACATGGACATCATTCGCGAGCACGGCCCCAAATACGTGGTGGTGCTGGCGGGGGATCACATCTACAAGATGGATTACGCCGCCATGCTGCTCGATCACGTCAACCTGGGCAGCCGGGTGACCGTGGCCTGCATCGAGGTGCCGCGCCGCGAGGCCCGCGCCTTTGGCGTGATGGCGGTGGATGAGAGCCGCAAGATCAACGCCTTCGTCGAGAAGCCCGCCGACCCGCCCGCTATGCCGGGCAAGCCCGACACCGCGCTGGCCTCCATGGGGGTCTACATCTTCGACGCCGACTACCTCTACCAACTGCTGGAAGAGGATCTCGCCAACGAGCAGTCCCACCACGACTTCGGCATGGACGTGATCCCGCGGGTGGTCAAGGAGGGTACCGCCTATGCCCATCCGTTCAGCCTCTCCTGCGTCGGCTGCTGCCCTCAGAAGCGTCCCTACTGGCGCGACGTGGGCACGGTGGACTCCTTCTGGGAGGCGAACATGGATCTCGCCTCGGTGACGCCCGAGCTCGACATCTACGATCAGGACTGGCCCATCTGGACCAGTCAGAGGATGACGGCCCCCGCCAAGTTCGTGCAGGATCAAAACGGCCAGCACGGCATGACCATCAACTCCCTGTTCGCCGGTGGCACCATCGTCAGCGGCTCCTTCATCGTGAGCTCTGTGCTGTTCACCAACGTGCGGATCGACTCCTTCTGCACCCTGGATCAGGCGGTGATCTTCCCCGGGGTCGAGATCGGTGCCGGCTGCCGGTTGCGCCGGGTGGTGATCGACAAGGGCTGCACCCTGCCCGAAGGCCTGGTGGTGGGCGAAAATGCCGATGAGGATGCCCGCCGCTTCTACCGCTCCGAGCAGGGCATAGTGCTGGTCACCCAGGAGATGCTGGCCAGGCTGTGATGGCCCGGATGGGCCCTCCCCGCCAAGACAGCAAGACAGCCAATAAAGAGACCCGCCATCGGCGGGTCTCTTGTTGTCAGCTGACGCTCTCTGGCGACAGTGCTCAGCGCCGCTGTACCAGGCCTATCCGGCCTGGCTCGCACCACTCGAACATCACCTCCTCGCTCTTGCCGCAGCAACTGCCGCCGCACACCCGGGTCTCCCGCTTGGTGACGCGGCCCTTGCGCATCCAGACGCCGAGCATGGCCTCCACCGCATCCTCCGAGGTGTGGAAGTGGCGTGCCAACTCCCGCCGGCTCACCCTCTGCTGCGCCGCCAGATAGTCACCCAGCTCTCGCAATATCATGGCGTGACCTCCCCCTGATGGGTCAATCTGCTCTTCTGCGCCGTCACAGGGTCACCACCTTGCGGGCGACGATGTCCCCGTGGCGGCGGCCAAGCCACCACAGCAGCACCAGGGAGATCCCGTAGCTCAGGGTCCAGAACAGGCTCTGCTCGGGGTGAGCGGCGAAGGTCGCCAGCTGATAGAAGAGGGTGGCGCACATGAAGGCCATGTAGTTGCACCAGGCGGCGGTGAACAGGGCCCATTGACGGCCGGTCTCCCGTACCAGGGCGCCCATGGCGGCGGCACAGGGCATGTAGAGCAGCACGAACAGCAGGTAGGCAAAGGCACCGGCCGCCCCGTCGAAGTGGGTCTGCATGTTGCCATAGGTGGAGGTGTCCACCTCCTGGGCCTCGGCGGCCGCCTGCTGATCCGCCAGCTCCCCGACCCTGAGCCCCATGGGATCGGCGGGATCGATGTCCGCCAGGTTCGCGGGAATGGTGGCCAGCGCCTCCTTCAGGCTGCCCAGCAGGGAGTATGCACTCGCCTCCTCGTCACCGGCGCCGCCGGCGTAGAGGCTGTTGAGGGTGGCGACCACCGCCTCCTTGGCGAAGATGCCGGTCAGGATGCCGACCGTGGCCTGCCAGTTGTCGTCACGGATACCGATGGGATGCAGCACCGGCGTCACCGTCTGGCTGAGCTGGCTCAACACCGAACGCTCCTGATCCTGGTTGCCGAAGCTGCCGTCGGTACCGAGCGAGTTGAGCACGCTCAGCACCGCCACCATCAGCACTATGGTCTTGCCCGCGCCGAAGATGAAGCCCTTGAGTTTTTGCCAGGTACGCAGCCCCACGTCCACCGGACGGGGCCACTCGTAGTCCGGCATCTCCATCACCATGGAGTCGCTCTTGCCCGGCAGCAGGGTGCTGCGCAGGAAGAGGCCGGTGAGCACAGCCACCAGGATGCCGAGCAGGTAGAGACCAAACACCAGGTTCTGGCCCGATTCGGGGAAGAAGGCCACCGCGAACAGGGCATAGACCGGCAGCCGGGCGCCGCACGACATGAAGGGTGCCATGGCCGAGGTCATCAGCCTTTCGCGCTCCGAGCCCAGGGTGCGGGTCGCCATCACCGCAGGTACGGTGCAGCCAAAGCCCATCAGCATGGGAACGAACGCCTTGCCGGGCAGCCCGAGGCGGCGCATCAGGGCATCCACCACGAAGGCGGCGCGGGCCAGGTAGCCCGAGCTCTCCAGCACGGCGAGGAACAGGAAGAGGCAGCCCACCACGGGGATGAAGGTCGCCACGGTCTGCAGACCGGCGCCGACGCCGTCCGCCAGCACGGCTCCCAGCCAGTCGGGGGCCGCAGCCAGCCCCAGCAGGTGGTGCACCCCGTCCACGAACAGGGCGCCCCCCAGGATGTCGAAGAAGTCGATGAAGGCGCTGCCCACCTTGATGGCGAACATGAACATCAGGTACATCACCAGCAGGAAGAAGGGGATGCCCACCCAGCGGTTGAGCAGCGCCCTGTCCAGCCACTCGCTCTGGGCGACCGTGAGCTTGCCCTGCTGACGGCACGCCTGCTGACTCCAGTGATGGATGTGGCCATAGCGCAGATCAGCCAGTTGCAGATCGATGTCCTGGGCGTGGTGGGCACGGCTGACCACGTTGCCAGCCGCCGCCTGCTGACCCGCCGCCAGGGTCTCCTGCATGGCGATGTCCTCCTCCAGCAGACGCAGGGCACGACCACGGTCGCTGAGGTGATGAGGAGCAAGCAGGCTCTCGAGCTCGGCGATGTCGGCTTCCAGCGGCTGGCCGTAATCCAGCACCAGGGCGGGCTGGGGCTGGCCGATGAACCGGTGGATCTGCTCCTTGAAGGCCGCCACCTGCTGGCGATTGTGGGCCGACAGCGACACCACGGGGCAACCGAGCGCCTGGCCGAGCAGCCCCTCGTCTATGGTGATGCGGCGCTTTTGCAGCAGATCCATCTTGTTGAGCACCACCACCATGGGCAGGCCCAGCTCCCGCAGTTGCAGGGTGAGATAGAGGGAGCGCTCCAGATTGGCGGCGTCGATGACGTTGAGCAGCAGGTCCGGCTGCTGGCCCTGCACGAAGCGGCTGGCGATCTGCTCGTCCAGGCTCGCCTCCTGATTGGCCAGGGAGTAGATGCCGGGCAGATCCATCAGGGTATACTCCTGCCCCTTGGCGGAAAATTCGCCCATCTTCTTGTCGACGGTGACCCCGCTCCAGTTGCCCACCTGCTGGCGGGCACCGGTCAGGGCGTTGAACAGCGAGGTCTTGCCGCTGTTGGGGTTGCCGACGGTTACCAGGGAATAGTTCATACCGGCTCCACCTCGATGTGCTGGGCCAGGTTCTTTTGCATGGAGAGGCAGATGCCCTGGCACTGGACCTGGAGCGGATCCCCCAGGGGGGCCGCCCGCAGATAGAGGATCTCGGTCTGGGGCAGCAGTCCCATCACCATCAGCTTGCGTCGCAGGGTGCGGCCAAGCTGGTTCATGTTCTTGATGCGAGCACGCTGCCCGGGCGACAACTCTGTGAGTACCATGACGGGCTCCTGAAGTTAAACAAGAATAATTCGCTTTTAGTGGGGAGGATTATAAGCTGTGCCCCCAACATTTATTTGCGTAAAATCAAACTCCGCTTAGCTAACCGACAAAGTATTGCCATGAGTCACGACAACAACAGCCGCCTGGTCTACAGCACGGACGGCGGTATGATCAAGGAATCCGCCCCCACCCAGAGCGCCTCCCCCTTCCCCGCCGACGGCACCGTGCGCATCCGGCGCGAGACCAAGGGACGCAAGGGCGCCGGGGTCATCACCATCCACGGTGTGCCGGCCGAACAGCAGAAAACCATCGCCACCCTGCTCAAGAAGAAGTGCGGTACTGGCGGCGGCCTCAAGGAGGGGATCATCGAGATCCAGGGGGACAAACGGGACCTTATCAAGGCCGAGCTGGAGAAGGCCGGTTTCAGCGTCAAGCTGGTGGGCGGTTGATCTGCTTGTCTCTCCCGCACTTTTTCCCTAGAATGCCGGCTCCCATCGAGGGGGAGTAGTCTCGCCACGGGTGCCAACCCGGTGCGCGATCCTGATCAACATACTTGGTGCCAACTCACCATGGTCAGGATGATCCGGGCAATGCCGGATTTGACAAGACCTTTGACGGGCCAGTGCCAATACCGGGGACGGATGGCGCAGGCTTGTCTTTGGTTTATAACAATTCCGTCCCCCGGTCATATTTATGGAAGCCTTGTTAACCTCAACCCTGAGCGTGGCCATCGCCGAGATCGGCGACAAGACCCAGCTCCTGGCATTGCTGCTCATCTGTCGTTTTCGCAAACCCTGGCCCATCATCGCCGGCATGCTGGTCGCCACCCTGCTCAACCATGCGGGTGCCGCCTGGATAGGGGAGTTCATCAGTCGCTGGATGGATCCCAAGGTGATGACCTGGCTGGTCGCCGGTGCCTTCATCGCCATGGCAGTCTGGATCCTGGTGCCGGACAAGATGGACGATGAAGAGAGTTCCCTCGACAAATACGGCCCCTTCATGGCCACCTTCGTGCTGTTCTTCATCGCCGAAATCGGCGACAAGACCCAGATAGCCACTGTGCTGCTGGCGGCCAAGTACGACTCCCTGACTCAAGTCATCACCGGCACGACCATCGGCATGATGCTGGCCAACGTACCCGTGGTGCTGCTTGGCAAGCTGGGGGCCGACAAGCTGCCCCTCAAGGGGATCCGCATCGCCTGCGCCATCCTCTTCGTGGGTCTGGGCGCCAGCACCCTGATCTTCGTCTGACGCGCCAGCAACGAGGGGATAGGATGGGCGTGAGCACCCATCCATATCCCCGTCTACCCGTCATGCCAGCCCCCTCCTCCCGGTCGGGGCTTTTTTGTTGCCCCTGCCCCTGTCGCTTCAGCGCCAGCGGGGTCTGCCCCGGGGCGCAGCGCCGTGCCATAATGCCTTACCATTCAGGCACGACGGCTTCAGGAGCCCCCATGCACGTCACCTCAAGACAGACCTTGCTCGACTGGGTCAGACGCGGTCGTCTCCCCCGGGAGTCATTGCCCGCCGCCCTCGCCCTCTGCGATCTGCCCCCGGCCCCGGTGCGCTGGCAGTGGTTGTTCGACAGGCTGCTGCTCTGGCTCGGCTGCCTCTGCCTGGGGGCGGGCCTGGTGTTCTTCGTCGCCTTCAACTGGCAGGCGCTGGGCCGTCTCTCACGCCTCGCCCTGCTGGAGCTGCCCCTGCTCGCCATGCTGCTGGTGCTCTGGCGCAAGCCCCTGGCCAATACCCCGCGCCAGGCCCTGCTGCTGGCCCTGGCCCTCAACATAGGCGCCCTGCTGGCCCTGGTGGGTCAGACCTACCAGACCGGCGCCGATCCCTGGCAGCTCTTCGCCACCTGGGCCCTGTTGCTGCTGCCCCTGGCGGCGCTCGGCAGAAGCCCCCTGCTCTGGACCCTCGCCTGGCTGCTCGGCCAGCTGGCCCTGGTGCTCTACTGGCGCCTCGGCCTCATCGATCTCTTCTTCTCCTTCGATGAGGAGGCCCTCGGCTGGTGCCTGACCCTGCTCAACGCCGCCCTCTGGGGTCTGCTCATCCTGGCCCCCGCGCGTCTGGGGCTCATGCCCTCCTGGCTCCCGGGGCTGGCCGCCGGGCTCGGGGTCACCCTGCTGGCCCTGCTGGCACTGTTCGATGCTGCCTCCCCCTGGGTCTGGCCTGCCTGGCTCGCCTGGCTCGGCGCCGCCTACCTGCGCTGGCACCACAGATTCATCGCCGGGCTCGCCATGGGATGTCTGAGCCTTATCGCCGTCACTCTCGCGGCGCTGGGCAAGTGGATGGAGCCGGACATGAACGGCTTTTTGCTGTTATCCCTCATCGCCATAGGTCTGTCGGTGATGGCCAGCCGCTGGCTGCAACAGCAACGGAGGCAACATGTCTGAACTGAGCCCTTGGGAGAGGCTGCGGGCCGCCCATCTGGTGGAGGGCGACGCCCCCCGGGACGAGCAGCCTCACTGGTCGAGCCGTTTCCTGCTCGGCATGGTGGGCTGGCTGGCCGCCCTCTTCCTGCTGTTCTTCCTGTTCATGGCCTTCGAGAGCCTGATCCGCGAGCCAAACCACGCTCTTGTCATGGGCACCCTGCTGATGGCCGCCGCCCTCGGCCTCAACCGCCTGGCCCGGCGTAGCGATCTCTGGGATCAGTTCGTGCTGGCGCTCGCGCTCGCGGCCGATGCCTGGCTGCTCTATGGCCTCATCGACCAGATTGACCCCCACTCGGCCCCGCTCTGGCTGGGATTGGCCCTGCTGTCGCTGGCCATCGCCGCCCTGTTCGAGCACTGGCTGGTTCGCCTGTTCCACAGCTTCGCCGCCGCCATCCTGCTGACCATGGGGCTCGCCTGTCTCGGCCTGCAACTGCTGGCCCTGCCGCTGGTGATGGCCGCCCTCACCTTCTGCTGGCTTTGGGCCGAGCGCGACCCAGAACGCCACTCGCTCTATGAATCCCTCACCCTGGGGCTGGCACTCTCCCTGCTGGTGCTGGGGCGACTGCATCATCCCCTGTGGGACGGCGGCACCAGCGTGCTCGACGAGCTGGGCCACTCCCGCCTGCCGCTTATGCTCAATCCCCTGCTCTGCGCCGCCCTGCTGCTCGCCGTCATGATCCGCCTCAAGCTGCCACTGCTGTATGGCCTGCCGCTGGTGGTGATCAGTGCCCTCATCCCCGGCATGGGGGCCGGCGCTCTGGTGCTGGTGCTTGGATTCTATGCCGGCAGTCTCGGGCTCATGACCCTGGCCGGCCTGCTGCTGCTCGGCTTTGGCTCTCTCTATTACTACGATCTCGGGCTGACCCTGATGACCAAATCCTGGCTGCTGCTGGGCTCGGGGGCCCTGCTGCTCGGCACCCGCCAGCTGTTGAAAATCCTCGGCAAGGAGATCGCCTCATGAAACGCTTTGCCCTTTTGCTGACCGGCCTCGCCACACAGCCGGGCTCCGGTCCCCTGTCGCAGCGCGATGACCAAGGGCTCAAACACCTGGATGGGAGTATCCCCTCATGAGACGTCTTGGTTTCTTTCTGACCGGCCTCGCCATTCTGGTGGGCATCAATGTCACCGTCTGGCGTTTCGAGCACGCCATCAGCAGCGGCGAGACCGTGCTGCTGGAGCTGGCCCCGGTCGATCCCCGCTCCCTGATGCAGGGGGACTACATGCGCCTGAGCTACGCCCTCGCCCGCCAGTTGGGGAGTCCGCACCAGGAGGGCGCCGCCACCCAGACCCTGGTTATCCGCCTCGATGAGCAACAAGTGGCACAGCGGGTGGAAGGGGGCAGAACCGACGCCCTGGCCCCGGACGAGCGGCTGCTGCTGGCCCGCTGGCAGCAAGGCCAGTGGCGGATAGGGCCGGATGCCTTCTTCTTCGAGGAGGGGACGGGCGAACAGTACGAGCAGGCGCGCTATGGCGAATTCCGGCTGCAACCGGACGGCGGAACCCTGCTGGTCGGCCTGCGGGACGAGGCGCTCAAGCCCATCGGCCACACCCGTCCGGCCTGGTGATGCGCCATCCGGGGAGCGCATTCCCGCCTCTCCTCTTGCGCCGCACCCGGGGGGCAGCCGCAGTTGTTCGCCCCCTCGGGTGGCGAAACCCCGTGGCTTGACAACACTTGAAGCTGGGCACTCGGCAGCAGGACGGTCAGGATGAGAACAGGGATGCCAGGGATCACACGCACGCTCGGGGGCACCATCACGGGCATGGCCGCCCTGCTGGCGACACTCTGGGGCGGGCCGGGGGAGATGGGAAAGGCCAGCGCCAGCCCGGCCCTTGGCAAGCTGCATTACCTCAGCGAAGAGTACAAACCCTATAACTTCACCGGAGAAGATGGCACCCCCAGCGGCTTTGCCATCGAGCTGCTGCACCTGGTGTGGCAGAAGACGGGCACCCCGCCCCAGGCGATCAGCATCCTCCCCTGGGCCCGGGGCTACTACCTGCTGACCCAGAAGCCCAACGTGGTGCTCTTCGCCACCGCCCGCACCGAGGCGCGGGATCCCCTGTTCAAGTGGGCCTGCCCCATCGGCTATGCCGAAATCGTGCTGATGGGGCTGGCCAGCCATCCCCTCAAGCTCACCCGGCTGGAGGATGCCCAGCAGCACACCATAGGCGCCGTGCGTGCCGACGTGGGTGAGCAGTTGCTGCTCAACAACGGCTTCGACGAGCAGAAGATAATGACCGCCAACCGCCTACCCCAGGCCCTGCGGATGCTCACCTCGGGCCGGGTCGACCTCATTTCCAGCAACAAGGCCACCTTGATGGATCTCATCCAGGCCCAGCAGCTGGATCCCGCCCAGTTCGAGGTGCGCTGGGTGCTGAGTTCGGAGCAGTTCTGCTTCGCCTTCAGCCATCCGGTGGACGATGCCCTGGTCAAGGAGTTCCAGCACGGCCTGACCCAGGTGCTGGCCAGCAGCGAGTTCCAGCGGATCCAGCACAAGTACTTCCCGATCCCCTGACGCTCAGCGCCACGACAAGGAGCCGGGATGGGCTCCTCCCTTTTTCTGGGCCTGGCATGCCCGCCACGCCCTTCTCGGCCGCTCCCCGCCTCGGCGGTCGCTGACTCCCTCACAAACACCATGGAATGTCAGACGCTGGTCACCACAAGGGGTGACGCGGAGCGTCCCGGCTCCGTAAAATGGTGCCGGGAGCCTGTTGGCCCCACTCTCCCGGTGCAGATGGCACTTTGTTTGGACATATCAGGACTGAACATGCATAAAACAGTGAAGTGGTTGATGGGTGTCTCGGTGTGCGCCCTGTTGATGGCGTGCGGCGGCGACAAGACCACGGGCAAGGCCTGTCTCGGCGCCAACAATGACTCTCTGGTGGAGGGGATGCAGGACAAATGCAAGGCGGGTGACACCGTGGCCACCAAGCACCCGGCCTATTTCTGCGACTTCAACTACGCCGTCGCCTACAACAGTTACAACTCCGCTATCTGCGTCTACTCGGGGGCGTTAAAACCGGAGCGCACCACCGAGAAGTCATAGCTCAGCAGGCTCACCGGGAGGTCGCCATCAGGCCGCAGAGCCAGGGCCCGGATTGCCGGGGCCCGTCGGGCAAAGAGGGACGCCATGGCGGCGCCCCTTATTTGAGCCGCATCATTTGACCCGCATCAGGCGGTGGAGCTGCCCGCCAAACTCCAGCTGGACCACCTGGGATCGCGCCATGGCATCGACCCGGGCCAGCATCTCGGCGCTGTAGCCCTTGCGGTGCATCCACTGCATGGGCTCCTCGAAACTGCCCTCGTTGACGATGAAGGTATCGGTGTAGGCGTCCTTGATGATGCTGACCACCCAGATACGCTGCTGAAACTCCGAAAGTTCCGCAAAGAGGGTGGCCACTTTCGCCGCCAGGGCGCGGAGCTGGCCGATAACGCGGTTTGCCATGGTAGAGGGTGCCTGTGTTGAGGGAGACGCATCCTAGCATCCCGGGCGCGGGGGCAACAATGCGCGGCATCAAGGGCGCGGCGCCTGGCCTCATTCCCATGGGCCGGGGCGCCCTGGATGCAAGGTTCCCGTCACCCCAGCGCGCGGCGCTGGCGCTTGACTTCATACATGCTCGCATCGGCCTGGCGCAGGGCCTCGTCCACGCTGGTGTGCGCAGGATCGACCGCCACCACTCCCACGCTGGCCCCGGGGTAGTGCAGCACCCGGGACTTGATCGGCAACTGCAGCACGCTGTGCTCGAACAGCCGATGTCGGAAGCGTTGTACCGCCGCCTCGAGCGTCTCCTCCCCCGGGATCGGGCCCATGCCCACGACGACGAACTCATCGCCCCCCATCCGCGCCAACATGTCGCCACGGCGCAGGGCCGACCCCAGTTGACGCGCCATGGTGGTCAGCAGCCGATCCCCCGCCTCGTGACCGTGGATGTCGTTGATCTGCTTGAAGCCATCGAGATCGATAAAGGCGATGAGCACAGGGTGTCCGGCCCGATCCGAGAGGGAGAACAGCCGGGTCAGCTCCTGCATCAGGGCCCGGCGGTTCGGCAGCCCGGTCAGGGGATCGCAGAGCGCCTGGCGTGACAGCTCGTCGTTGGCCCGCTGCAACTGCAGCAGCAA
Source organism: Aeromonas media (assembly GCF_020423125.1). NCBI lineage: Bacteria > Pseudomonadati > Pseudomonadota > Gammaproteobacteria > Aeromonadales > Aeromonadaceae > Aeromonas > Aeromonas media. Next base: position 1,604,191 of record NZ_CP075564.1, on the reverse strand, counting down.
TTGTTCTCGCTCCACATGCTCGGCGATGAGCCTCGCGAAGAAGGCAACCAGCTCCTCGGAGCCGGCTACCAGGGGTTTTTGCTCGGCGCTGGCGCCACACAGGGTGCCGTAGAGTAACCCCGAAGGGGTGCGCACCGGGCTGCTCAGATAGGTGCGAATGCCCATGGCCCTGGCCGCTTGTGAATCCCCCCAGCACTCGGTGACGTTGTCGGTAAACAAGCGCCCCTCATCGATGGCCCGCCGGCACAGGGTATCGCTCCAGTCCACCGCCGCCCCCTCCGGGATCTGCAGCCCGGCCACGTTGCGGGCATAGCGGATATGCTGGGTGCTCTGCCCGACATCGATCTCGGTGAGATAGGTCGACTCCAACCCGGTCACCGCCTCGAGCATTTCCAGCAGGGGCCGGGTCAGGCTCTCCAGATCCCGCGCCGCCGTGACCCGCTCCGACAGGGTCTGCAATATCTTGTCCATGCCTCTCTCCACTACCTGCATGTGATGGGCGACCACCTTAGCCAACCCGGGACACGCCAGACAAGTGCGAGAAAGGGGTAGGCCGGGGAAATACCACCCCGTTCACACTTTGGCGCGCCCACCGCCACGGTCTGACGCCTCGCCCCGCCCTTGGCATGCGGCCGTAACTTTGAACCAGCGCAAAAAACCTGTCGATTCTGACAGTTGAGTCAGCAATATCCGTGGATCGGGCCCCGTCGGCTCCGTAGGATGGGAGTGGGTGCCCGTTGGCCCCCCCCCTCCTGACGGCGGTTCACGACGCACTCTGGCAGCCGCAGTCAGGCGGTAGCGTCCCTGACGGATGCCAGCCCGGCATCCCGCACCTCGGCGAGGGGCGAGGGATCCCCCCTCGACGGGGTTTCCGTCGGCCCCGGGACAAGTAGGGTCGAGTAGGGTCGATTAGCGAAGCGTAATCGTCCGCGGTAATCGTCCCCTCGCCCCTTGGGGGAGAGGCATTGGGTGCCAATAAACCTGTAGGGTCGATTAGCGAAGCGTAATCGTCCACGGTAACAATCCCCTCTCCCCTTGCGGGTGAGGGGTAGGGTGCAATAAGCACAGCGCATTGCACCACGGTACCAATTCCCTCTCCCCTTGCGGGAGAGGGTTAGGGTGAGGGGTCGGTAACGCCATTGCTTGGTGGAATATCGCTCCACGCCTGAATGGCATGGCTTCGCCATGCAGGACACGAGGGCGCTGCCCTCGACGGGGTTTCGCCGCCGCTGCGCGGCTTGGCGAGTGACTTTGGAAAGACCCAAAGTCACCAAAGGTCTTCTCCCCCACTTGTTCGCCCTCCTGCGTCGGGTTCCCTCGGTTCACCCGTTTGTCCCACGGCACGCGCCGATGGGCCATCCCTGGCCCAGCGGCACTCGCTCGGCGTCCTGCCTCGCGGCCTGGACAAACGGGCTCACCTCGGCGAACAAAAGGGGGCAAAAAACCTGAATCCTCAACTCCGAGGCCAGTTAACCGAACCCAATGTATTCGTGACAATGATCGGGAGGGTTGTTATCTCTGATCCGGCCCCTCGCCCACCCCATGGCGAAATCAGATTGCCACACCTATGCAACAGGCATCATCGATATAGTTGCATAGGTGAAAAAATCATTGCGAGTACAGCAGCAAGCAGCTCGCATCCCTATTGGGAGATAGCTTTATATAGAATGTCCGAAAGTGAAAATCACACTGTGACAAAATGTTATTTCTAGAATTTCTTACTTATTTATTAATTTAAGAGCTCATTCGTAGAAGTTATTTGGAGACATACAAAATTGTCAAACGTAACACCGCAAGTGGTAAATAGCAGTGCGATCCCTGCTTGGAGTGGATTCGTTTATCAAGGGAAAGTAGCCCTCTACCATGTAATAAAAATATTATCTGAAGGTAATACTCATGCTAGGGAAGGTGCGAATAAGTCATATGGCACGAGAGCATTTACTGGTAACCCATTGATATTAAATGACTAAAATTTTCATTTTTTGTTCGTGGGATACTTGTTCGCACTTTCCCTAGGAATTTTCATTGACATGCCTGAAGGAGAGCGAAAAAATGCGACTATGAATTTTTTCACCACAAAAGATTTCCATCACGATGCAGCTCTATCCATGAGTAGCGGGCAAATTAGTGCTTTATCGTTATCATTATTCTTAGCATTAAATAAGAAGTATGCAAAAACAGCATTCTTATTTATAGATGACCCTACGCAATGCATGGATGAAATAAATATAGCATCGCTGAGTGACTTGCTTAGAGTTGAGTTCAGAGATCGACAAGTGATCATATCCACTCATGAGCAAGATATATCTAACTACTTATGTTATAGATATGGTAAAGCAGGTCTTGATAGACAAAAAATTAATTTATTACAAAAATCCAAAAAGCATTAAAGCAGGCTTTTGGTCAAAACTTACAAAAGATAATATATTTAACATTACGCTTTAAAAAACCGCAGCCTTGAGCTGCGGTTTTTATTTCTATTCCCCCAAACACTCTCGTACCCAAACCAAAACGCTATTTCGTCAACCCCCTGCACTGCTCTCCCCCTGCGGCGGATAGGCGGCCAATATGAAATATGAAGGGCAGGCACAGTATTGGTCCCCCTGCAAACCTCCGAGTCGAGTTCAACGGGTCAGGAGCGCCATCAGGGATGATGGCGCAGCCGCAGTCGGCATAGGGGCCAAATCGGGTCAGGGCGAGCACTGCTCGACCCCGATTTGGCGCGAGAACAGGGAGGTTCGAAGCGGGCTTTGGCCGAAGCCAGGGATGGTGTAGGCCAAAGTGCCGTCTGCGGCGCTCCGTCCGACCCGTTGGACGAGACGAGGGAACCCGCGAAGCGGGCGGTTTGCCGGGGGAAAAGACTTTTGGTGTTATTTGCCAAAGAGAGCGGTCTTTCAAAAGTCACTCGCCAAGCCACGTAGCGGCGGCGAAATCCCTTCGAGGGCACCGCCCTCGCGTCCTGCATGGCGAAGCCATGCCATTAAGGCGTTGGACGGCATTCAGCCGAGGAATGACGTTAGCTCCCCTCACCCTGGCCCTCTCCCGCAAGGGGAGAGGGGATCAGAGCGCAGAGGCTTGAGAGGTGTCGAGGGAAAAGGCACAAACAAAAACCGCAGCCCTTGGGCTGCGGTTTTTTTATTGGCTCAACCGGTTGGCGCGAGCAGCGCCACCAGCCTCAGGCACGGCGCCAGCTGGTCTTGCCGGCGCTGTCTTCCAGCACGATTCCCATCTCGGTGAGACGGTTGCGGGCGGCGTCGGCGGCGGCCCAGTTCTTGTCGGCGCGGGCCTGGTTGCGCTGGGCGATCAGTTGCTCGATCTCGGCCACTTCGTCGTCGGCTTCATTGCCCTTGAGGAAGGCGTCCGGATCCTGCTGCAGTATGCCGAGCACGGCGCCGAGTTCTCGCAGGCGGGCACCCAGGCCAGCGGCGACAGCGATGTCTTCGGCCTTCTGGCGGTTGATCTCGCGCACCAGATCGAACAGGGCGGAGTAGGCTTCCGGGGTGTTGAAGTCGTCGTCCATGGCATCGACAAAGCGGGCCACCTGCTCGTCGCCACCGGCGGCGGCGGCCACCGGCAGGTCGCGCAGGGCGGTGTACATCCGCTCCAGGGCGGCGCGGGCCTGCTTCAAGTTATCTTCCGAGTAGTTGAGCTGGCTGCGGTAGTGGCCGGACATCAGGAAGTAACGCACGGTTTCGGCGTCAAAATGGGCCAAGACGTCGCGGATGGTGAAGAAGTTGCCAAGGGACTTGGACATCTTCTCCTTGTCCACCATCACCATGCCGCTGTGCATCCAGGTGTTGACGTAGTCGCCACCGTGGGCGCAGCAGGACTGGGCGATCTCGTTCTCGTGGTGGGGGAACTGCAGATCCGAGCCGCCGCCGTGGATGTCGAAGTGGTTGCCAAGGTGCTTGGAGTTCATGGCGGAGCACTCGATGTGCCAGCCGGGGCGACCCGGGCCCCAGGGGCTGTCCCAGGTCGGCTCGCCGGGCTTGGACATCTTCCACAGCACGAAGTCCAGGGGGTTGCGCTTGGCTTCGACCACGTCGACCCGGGCGCCGGCCTGCAACTGCTCCAGATCCTGGCCGGAGAGCTTGCCGTAGTCGGCGAAGGACTCGACGATGAACATGACGTCGCCATTTTCCGCCACGTAGGCGTGCTCTTTTTCCAGCAGGGTTTCGACCAGAGCGATGATTTCACCAATGTGCTGGGTGGCGCGGGGTTCGATGTCAGGGCGCAGCATGCCGAGGGCGTCGAAGTCCTGGTGCATGTCGCCGATCAGGCGCTCGGTAAGATCGTCGCAGGTGACCTGGGTCTCGGCGGCGCGCTTGATGATCTTGTCGTCCACGTCGGTGATGTTGCGCACATAGGTGAGATCGTAACCGGCGTAACGCAGGTAGCGGGCCACCACGTCGAAGGAGACGAAGGTGCGGCCGTGGCCGATATGACAGTGATCGTAGATAGTGACGCCACACACATACATGCCCACCTTGCCCGGGTGGATAGGTTTGAATTCTTCTTTTTGACGAGTGAGTGTGTTGTATATCTTCAGCATCTTATGACCACTGCCTGTGAGTAAAATGGTCTGACATTCTAACCGCATCCGGTGGAGAAAACGAGGCAGAAAAAGCGCCGGATCCCCCATGCCATCTATGCCGCAGCCCCTCGATGGGCTAGAATTGCCACCACTTTATGCCATACACCTGCGGGCACTTCATCGCCCGCATCAAATGAAAGGACATATCATGGTTACTCTGCACACCAACCACGGCGACATCACTCTGACCCTGAACGCGGAAAAAGCCCCCGAGACCGTGGCCAACTTCCTGCAATACTGCCGTGACGGTCACTACGACAACACCATCTTCCACCGCGTCATCGACGGCTTCATGATCCAGGGCGGCGGCTATGCTCCTGGCTTTGAAGAGAAAGAGACCCGCGCCCCCATCAAGAACGAGGCGGCCAACGGCCTGTCCAACAAGATTGGCACCATCGCCATGGCCCGCACCAGCGAGCCGCACTCCGCCAGCGCCCAGTTCTTCATCAACGTGAACAACAACGACTTCCTGGACTTCAAGTCCGCCACCACCCAGGGCTTCGGCTACTGCGTGTTCGGTGAAGTCACCGCTGGCATGGACGTGGTCAACAAGATCAAGGGCGTCAAGACCGGCAACTCAGGCCGCATGCACCAGGACGTACCGGTTGAAGACGTGGTCATCACCAAGGTCACCCTTGCTGACTGATTGTTTTCTACTGCGTAGCGATGAAACTGCGGCCCCGGCCGCAGTTTTTCCATCTGCGCAGGCCACCCCTGCCAACTGGCGCCGCCTCGACTATCTGGCCCGGGGCAATCCCCGCCAGCGCTCCGCCCACGCCCTGCTAAGCAGTGGTGTGTGGGATACGCTGGGGCGCCTGTGCCAGGACCTGGCCCTGGTGAGCACGGTCGCCATCGGGCTCGACCTGCCCGGCAGCGATCTCGACATCCTCTGCCAGCACCCTGAGCCCGCGCGCCTCGCCGCCCTCTTGCGTGAGCAGGGCTGGACGGTCAGGGGCAAGGGGAACCAGGTGTGGCTGATGGAGCAGACCCTGACCGGCCCGGACCAGGCGCGCTGGCCGGTGGAGCTCTATGTCACCCCGGCCCGGCTTGAGACGCTCAACGGCTGGCGTCACCTCAGCCTGATGGCCGCCCTGCTGGGGCACTTTGGCCACGACTTCCATCAGGCCGTGCTGCGTCTTCGCCTCGGGGAAGGACTCAAAGGAGAGGCCGCCATCTGTCGTCTGCTAGGGCTTTGCGGCGATCCTTACGCCGCGCTGCTGACCCTGGAGGGGCGCAACCTTGCCGAGCTCCACTGGCAGGCACGATCCCTGAGCGACTCGCCCACGCCGGCAGGCTCCCCTGCCCCCCTTTGCCCGGATCCCATCAAGAGCACTCATCCCACATCATGAGCACCCTTTTTATCAGTGACCTTCACCTCTGTGCCCAGCGGCCCGACATGACAGCCGCACTGGTGCGCTTTCTCGAGCGCGATGCCCCCAAGGCCGATGCCCTCTATGTGCTGGGTGATCTGTTCGAGTTCTGGATTGGCGACGACGATCCCAACCCGCTCCACCAGCAGGTGGCCGAGGCCTTCCTGGCCCTGAGCCGGCAGAACGTGCCCATCTACTTCATCCACGGCAACCGCGACTTCCTGCTGGGAAAGGCCTTTGCCAAGCGGGCGGGCATGACGCTGCTCGGCGACCCCTGCGTCATCGATCTCTACGGGCAGCGGGTGCTGCTGAGCCACGGGGATCTACTCTGCACCCTGGATCTCGGCTATCAGAAGTTTCGCCGCATCACCCAGCAGAAATGGCTGCGCTGGCTCTTCCTGCGCCTGCCGCTCACCCGCCGCCAGATCATCGCCAGCAAGATGCGGGGCCAGAGCCAGATGGAGAATGCCGGCAAGCCCCAGACCATCATGGACGTGACCCCGGCGGCGGTCGATGCCCTGCTGCGCCAACACGGCTGCCGCCTGATGATCCACGGCCACACCCACAGGCCCGCCGTCCATGACTTCATGCTGGACGGCACGCCGGCGCGGCGCATCGTGCTGGGGGACTGGTTCGAGCAGGGATCGGTGCTGAGCTGCTCCCCGCAGGGCCAGCGGCTCGAGAGCCATCCTTTCCCCGAGTGACGCCTTGTCAGCGGAGATAAGGGTGCCCTTATGACTGCTTACGTCCCCCTCTTTGGGCAGGAGGCAACACTGAACCCTGCATATACTCTGTGTCTGTGCACACACATGAGGACGAGATGATGGGATTTCTGACCTGGGTGGTATTGGGATTGATCGTCGGCATCCTGGCCAAGTGGATCATGCCGGGCAAGGATGGGGGCGGTTTCTTCATGACGGTGATCCTGGGGGTCGTCGGCGCCATGGTGGGGGGCTATGTCGGCACTCTGCTCGGCATGGGAACGGTGACCGGCTTCAACCTGCCGAGCATCCTCATCGCCACCGTCGGTGCCTTGATCGTGCTGTTTGTCTACAACAAGATCCGCAGCTGACCTGCCTCCCGACACACCCCGTGTACGCCCCTCGCGGGCCAGGATCCGAAACATTGGGTTTCGGATTTTTTTATGGGCGAGCCGCGCCTTTCGCCACGACGCCCCCTAACAGGGCAAGTCGCCCAGCCCGGGGTTCTGGCGCGAGGCGCTGACCAATCGAGGTTGGCAGGTACGGCACTGCGGCCGATCTTGCACTGCCGCTTATGGCATCCCGTTATTGCCATACAGACAGAAGCCGGGGTGATGGCTCAAACGCACGTAGTAATCGCTCACCGCCGCGAGTGGCGGGCGCTCGAAGGGTGTATGGAACCAGCGATTCACCGACAGGCCGATGGGAATGTCCGCCAGCGAGAAGCGGCTCCCGGCCACATAGCCGCCAGTGACCTCGAGTTGCCTATTCAGGATCTGCATGTACCTGGACCACTCGGCACAACTCGCCTCGATCGCCTGGCTGTCCTGATGGGCGGAGGAGAGCCTCACCAGCGACATGAAGGCGTAGCTCCAGGCGCGGTTCAAGTCCGACGACTGCCAATCCATCCATTGATCGACCCTGGCCCTTGCCCGCGCCTCGGCGGGATAGAGCGCGCCGTCACCATAGCGCGTCGCCAGATATCGGATGATGCTGTTCGATTCCCACAGGGAGAAGTCCCCATCTCTCATGACCGGCACCATCCCGTTGGGATTCAACGTCAGAAACTTGGCGCTCCGGGTGGACTGGAAACCGCTCCCCCGCTCCTCCCGCTCGAAAGGGAGATCCAGCTCGGCGCAGGTCCACAACACCTTGCGCACATTGATTGACGACGCCTTGCCCAAGATCCGTAACATCGCTTCGCCCTCCCGTGGAAAAGATCGAGCTTCCATGAAGCACACCGTACCGGTCAAGGGAGAAAGCGACGGCCGTGGCACCCATTTCTGTCCGTCATCGCCATCCACGTCATGACGCCGTTGCTTGGCCCGGCCATGCCTTGGCAAGCACCACGAAACCTTGGGGGACCCAGTGAGCAGGATGGAATGATGGGCGGAGCGCATCAGCAGTGCCCCCTTGGTACAGGCGGGGCCCGGTAACGCGAGGTGACACAGGGAGGATGAGGGAAAAGAGTGGCAGAGCCGGCGCCCTGCCGTCATGGTCACACTGGTAGACGATTACCCGTTACCACAACGCCAGTCACGGGGTCACGGTCAAGTCTGCGGTGGCAGAGAAGTTCTGCCCATTGAGCATCCCGCTCGCGCTGACAGTGGTGGCCCCCGCGCCGACGGCGGTCGCGACCCCTTTACTGCCGATCGTGTTGCTGACGGTGGCGACGGCCTCATCACTGCTGCTCCAGCTCAGGGCCGGGTTGTAGGTCAGATCGATCATGCTGCCATCGGAGAGCGTCGCCTTGGCGGCAAAGACGGTCATGACTATCGGTTGTGATGCCGAGGGCGGCATGCTGGTGGCGATCGCCGGGGTAAGGGTCAGATCGGAGACAACGGCATCTGTCACCTCCAGTTTGGCGCTTGCCTCAAAGACCCTGCCATTCCCGGTCCCTGTAGCTTTGATGCTGGCTATCCCGGCCCCCACGGCAGTGGCACGCCCCGTCTCGTCGACGGTGGCAATGCTGGCATCACTGCTGCTCCAGTTCACGGTCACATCGGCTGCGGCCTCCGCGGTCGAGCCATCGCTCAGGGTGACCTGGGCAATCAGTTGTTGTTGTAATCCTGCCGGGATACGGCTCTCCGAGGGGGTGACTTGCAGGCTGGTGATCTGTGCTGTGTCTGTTCCATTACCTCCGCCGCTCCCACTGGGCACGGGCACCATGGTTTCGGTATCACAGCCACCTAAAAACAGCGTCCACGTGCTGAGGAGCACGTATCTCATCTTGAGCACACTCATAATGGATTCCTTCAGGTTTGTGTTCGTTCAATTTTCGTCCCCGTCTGGTCTGGCTTTGTTGAAGTTCAATCGAGAGGTTCCTTGGTGATAAAGCGCCAAGCGTACGACAGCTTCCGCCGCTGCGCGCGCAAGGGATGGCGCAAAAAATGAGGCTATCCGGACATAACGAACCCGCTCAACAATCGGTTGCTGATGCCCTCCTAGCCAACCGAATCCCCCCTTTTTCCAGTGAAATCGTGGCCCAGCCACGGCAGTTGCATGCTATCAATTTGATTCGGTGGGAGCAGGCGGGATCGAGACAGCGGCAAGAGCCGTAGGCAATGGCAAGCAGGCACAGCCTCGAATAAGGCTCCATTCCCCATGCCAAGTTCGCAGCCGACGTCTAAGTATTTTTTCTTCTATCCAACCATCTCTTCCGACGATATTGCATTGGATAGCCCCAGATGGGGCGAAAACGAGATGAGGGTGCCACCGGCTCGAGGATGGCGGCGGGATCACGCGGTCGTGTCCACCACAGGGCCAGCCCGATGAGCAGAGGCCCGGACCGTTAATCCAGATTGTAACCCCCCATCGACTCGACATTGACCCTTGGCTACGGCTGGGCTTCGGGAGCTACGGGGAGTAAGGCGGGCATACCTGCCGAAATAAGGTCGTGTGGACCAAGTGTGGGTATTGACGCAAAAACAAAAAGGCCACTATCGCTAGCGGCCTTCGTAAGTCTTTGATTTTAATGGTGCCTGAGGCCGGAATCGAACCGGCACGACGCGAACGTCGAGGGATTTTAAATCCCTTGTGTCTACCGATTTCACCACTCAGGCACCGCAATCGGTATCAAGTCCGCGTACGGGCTTGTCAATATGGAGGCACGTTCCGGAGTCGAACCGGACTAAACGGATTTGCAATCCGCTGCATAACCGCTTTGCTAACGCGCCATGCAAAAGAGAGTTGGCTCTCGATTGTCTGAATTTGGAGCGGGAAACGAGACTCGAACTCGCGACCCCGACCTTGGCAAGGTCGTGCTCTACCAACTGAGCTATTCCCGCATTGGTCTGGCTGACTGCCTGACTACGAGAACGCATTCTAGCGATGTTCCTCGTCCAGTCAACCAAAAACATTTAATACGCTGATCGTTCGGGCATTTTTTGCCCTTCCCCCACATTTTGCCACTCATGGCCGTTTCCCGGCCCCAACGACAAGGAAACAACCATTTGCCCATGGGCAGACTAGAAGCGGGAGTGGTAGGTCAGATCGCCCCAAGCGGCCTTCATGTACTGGAACATGGACCAGAACGTCAGCACGGTGGCGACATAGAGCAGCACGTAGGAGAGCCACACCATCCAGATGTCGTACTGCCAGATGAGCCCGGTCAGCGACACCATCTGGATCATGGTCTTCCACTTGCCAATCCAGCTAACCGCCACCGAGGAGCGCTTGCCGAGCTCAGCCATCCATTCGCGCAGGGCGGAGATGATGATCTCGCGGCCAATCATGGTCATGGCCGGGATGGTGACCCAGATGGTGTTGTAGTGTTCGACGATGACCACCAGGGCCGCGGCCACCATGATCTTGTCGGCAACAGGATCGAGGAAGGCGCCGAAGGCGGTGGACTGGTTCAGCTTGCGGGCGAGATAACCATCAAACCAGTCGGTCGCGGCCGCCAGGATGAAGACAAGCGCGGCCGCCAGGTAGGACCACTGATAGGGAAGGTAGAACAGGATGACGAAGACGGGGATGAGCAAAATCCGAAAAAACGTCAGCAGGTTAGGAATATTTGTCATTATTTTCAGCCACTTCTTGTATGCCGCTACATGGTAGCCCCAAGCCGATCACCGTTGCAACCGGACAGGCGCCCGCCTTGGTATATTAATCCGTCAATAACCTCAGGATGCATGCCATTATGGCATTTGCGGGCCCCCTGCGTCACGGCTCTTGTGCGGCCGGAGCCGGTTTGCGGGATCCACATCAACTGCAAGCCACTCTGGGTTGCCCTGGTCAGACCCGCTCCTGACTGATGCCGGATATCCGATTGCACCGAACGCCGCCAGCCCGGAAGAAGCCTGTTTATTCAGGGTTAGAGCGAGTGCAGGGCGTCATGGATGGACTGGGCAAGCTCCTGGCTGATGCCGGGCACCTTGGCGAGCTCGTCTACCCCTGCCTTCTTTACTTCCTGCAAGCCGCCCAGATATTTGAGCAGCGCCTGCCGCCGCTTGGGCCCCACCCCCGGGATATCCTCCAGGGTACTGGTGGTGCGGGCTTTCGCCCGTCTCGCGCGGTGGCCTGTGATGGCAAAACGGTGGGATTCATCGCGAATGTGCTGAATGAGGTGCAAAGCGGGCATATCTGCCGGCAGGTGCAGCTCTTCGTGGCTCTCCCCCAGGATAAGGGTCTCCAGCCCCGCCTTGCGGGTCACCCCCTTGGCGATGCCCACCAGCAGCGGGTATTTGCCACCGAGAAACTCCAGCTGGCGCGCCAGGATCTCCTCGGCGCGGCGCAACTGGCCGAGACCACCATCGATAAACAGCACGTCAGGCACCTTGTCCGGCTCCTGCTGCTTGCCGAAGCGCCGCTCCAGCGCCTGCTCCATGGCGGCGTAGTCATCCCCGCCGGTGATGCCGTCGATATTGAAGCGCCGATACTCGGAGCTGAGCGGTCCCTCCCGGTTGAACACCACACAGGAGGCCACGGTGCGCTCCCCCATGGTGTGGGAGATATCGAAGCACTCCATGCGGGCGATGGGACGCTCCAGCTCCAGCAGCTCCTCCAGCTGGTCGTAGCGGGCGGTGATGGTGCTCTTGTGGGCGAGGCGCGAGCGCAGCGCGGTCTGCGCATTGATGGAGGCTAGCTTGATAAAGCGCGCCCGCTCGGCGCGGGTACGGCTCTGCACCCGCACCTTGTAGCCGGCGGTCTGGCTCAGGGTCTGCGCGATCACGCTCTCATCCTCCAGCGCCACGTCCAGCAGCACCTCGCTCGGGATCTGCCGCCCCCCCTGCCCCGACAGATAGAACTGCAGCAGGAAGGATTGCACCACTTCGTCGAGGGGGGTATCGGCCGGCACTTTCGGGAAGTAGCTGCGCGAGCCCAGCACCTTGCCCTGGCGGATGAAGAGCACGTGGATGCAGGCGGTTCCCTGTTCGAAGGCCACCCCCACCACGTCGAGCTCGTCCAGCACGTTGCCGCTCACCGACTGCTGCTCGGTGACCCGGCGCAGGGCCTGGATCTGATCCCGGTAGCGGGCCGCCTCCTCGAAGCGCAGATCGCCGCTGGCGGACTCCATCTTGCCGACCAGCTCTCCTATCACCTGCTGGTTCTTGCCCGCGAGGAACAGCTTGGCCAGCTCCACCTGCTGGGCATATTCGGTCTCACTCACCAGCCCCGCCACGCAGGGGCCGGCGCAGCGCTTTAGCTGGTAGAGCAGACAGGGGCGGCTGCGGTTGGCGTAGACTGCGTCTTCGCACTGGCGCACCGGGAAAATCTTCTGCATCAGGTGCAGGCTCTCGCGCACCGCACCACCGGAGGGGTAAGGGCCGAAGTACTCCCCCTTGATCTTGCGGGCACCGCGATGCACACCGATGCGCGGGTGCTGGTGCGCCGTGATGATGATCCAGGGGTAGGACTTGTCATCCCGCAGCAGCACGTTGTAGCGCGGCTGGTACTGCTTGATGAGGTTGTGCTCGAGGATCAGCGCCTCTGTCTCTGTGTGGGTGACCGTGACCTGGATGTCGGCTATCTGGCGCACCAGGGTGCGGGTCTTGATGCTGTCGACATTGGTGCGAAAGTAGGAGGCGAGCCGCTTTTTCAGATCCTTGGCCTTGCCCACGTAGATGACGGTACCGCCGCCGTCGTACATGCGGTAGACGCCGCTCTGGTGGGTAACGGCGCTCAAGAATGCCTTGCTGTCAAAATGGGGCTCGGAAGAAAAGGTCATCGGCAACTCGACTCACGGATGAATGCAAAAAGACGGGGAAAGCATACTGCGCCGGTGCGGCAAAAAGCAAAAAGGCGGCACAGGCCGCCTTTGATGGCTACACGCCGCCCGTTACAGGGTATCGGCATCCAGCATGCCATAGCGAATGGCCAGGTGGGTCAGCTCCACGTCACCGTTGATGTTCAGCTTGCTGAACAGCCGGTAGCGGTAGCTGTTGACCGTCTTGGGACTCAGGTTCAGCTGCTCGGAGATGTCGGTCACCTTCTGCCCCTTGGTGATCATCATCATGATCTGCAGCTCACGCTCGGAGAGGGACTTGAAGGGATTCTCGTCCGCCGAGGCAAACTGGCTGAGGGCCATCTGCTGGGCGATTTCGGGGGAAATGTAACGCTGGCCGGAGTGCACCAGGCGAATGGCGTGGATCATCTCGTCCGGCGCGGCCCCCTTGGTGAGATAACCGGCGGCCCCCGCCTGCATCACCTTGGTGGGGAACGGATTCTCGGAATGAATGGTCAGCACAATGATGCGCACATCGGGCCGGATCCGCAGGATCTTGCGGGTCGCCTCCAGGCCGCCGATGCCCGGCATGTTCATGTCCATCAGGATCACGTCAGGGTGATGCTGCCGACAGAAGGCCACGGCGGTTTCCCCGCTCTGTGCCTCGCCCACCACCTTGATCCCGCGGACATCTTCCAAAATGCGTCTTATCCCTGTACGCACCAACTCATGATCATCGACCAGGAATACATTAATCACCCAAACACCCCGTTTTTTATCTCGTTATATGCCAGTTAGGGTTAACACGGCGTCTTGCATCATAACCAAACTCGTTGATTTGGCAAACCATGGCCGGGAAAAGTTTGAAAGCGCTCGTAAATACTGTTTCTAATCAAATAATTATATAAAAATTCAACCAAGAAATGGCCGTTAGGACCGCCCTGATGAAAAAAAGCCCAGGATTTTCATCCCGGGCTTTTTCAGACGGCATCGGCTCTCCTTACTTGGCTCTGGCCGCCTCCTGCATCAGCCGATCATGCTGGAACTTGTACTCCGGTTGGGTCTCATTGAGCCTGCTGCGCAGTTCGCCGTTGTGCCCTATGGTCAGGTGGCAGGAGACGCACTGCAGCGCCTCCCCATTTTGCTGCATCTTCTGGTAGTGCCCATGCATCTCCAGCGACTTGGGATTGCTGGCCACGGTCTTTTCCAGCAGCCCCTGATGGCAGGAGAGGCAACCCGAGTCGTACACAAACTCCTCACGCCGCTCCCGCTTGCCGAGCCAGTCGATCTGGCTGGTGTCCGTCAGCGTTACCTTGTAGACATCGTTGAGACCGCTGGTTGCCTTCTTCAGCAGGTAGTTGAAGGTATTGTCATGGGGCAGGTGGCAGTCGGCACACTCCGCCTTGAAGCCCACCCTGTTGTTGCCTCCGTGTATATCATGCCGATAGGCCTCCACCATGGGCTGCATCTCGTGGCAGGCACCACAGAACTGCTCACCCCCCGTCGCCTTGACCACCTCGGCCCCGATCAGGCTGATCCCCATGGAGACCAGGCCCACCACACAGGCCAGGAGCAGGCCGAACTTCATTCGATTCATTGCGAGGGCTCCTAGGGAGTGGGACCGAACCAGTCACGGGTGTTGTCGTGGCAGGTCTGGCAGAGGTTGTGGGACGGCTTGTGCTCGGCGTGGCACTCGTAGCAATCGAGATCCAGCTTGTCGTGTAGCGAGTTGTGCGGGTTGGTATGGTTCGCATCCATGAACCGGGTGCGATTCGCCACTTTCTGCGCACTGCCGTGGCAGGCCAGGCAATCCTCGGTCTTGAGCCGCTGGTACTGCTTGGGATCCCCACCCTGATGACAATTCTCACAGGTGAAGCCGAGCTTGCCGTGATGGGGCTTGAGCCCATGGGTCGCCGGGGCTGGCGTCATCGCGCCGACCGGGGCCTCGGCCAGGGCGACGGTGCCAACGCAGAGGCTGGCCAGCACCATCAGGGCCAGGAGTAATGATTTCATCCCTCGCTCCTTAGGCCCAAGGCTCTGTTTTAGCCGCGTTTTCACCAGCGATCATGCCGTAGACACCGCTGTCCAGACTGCTGCAGGCGGTCAGCCGGATGTAGCCGAAGGTCCCGGCGGCCGCTTCACCGCACACGAAGGCGCCGGGAATGGGCTGCTGGCTGATCACGTCCAGCGCTTCTGCCCTGGGGCTGATGAGAGCACCGCCCTGGCTGTAGTTGTAACGGGGGTTGAGGTACATGGCGTAATAGGGCGCCTTGCCGATGGCGGTGGCCTTGCCCACCACGGATTTCGGCTTGCCGAAGGCATCCTGATCCCTGGCCATGTTCCCGTTGTATTCGGCGATGGTCGCCTCCAGCCTGGTCAGATCCATCTCGAAACGGGCCGCCAGCGCCGCCAGGGTATCGAACTTCCAGATGGTGCCCTCGGTGCCGTTCTTCGCCTCCAGCGAGAGATGCAGCCGCTGCTTGTCGTGGTAGCTGTCTACCCCGGTCTGGTCATAGATGAGGATCGCCTGCTGACCGGGCTTGAGCTTGCGCCGCTCGGCCAGGATAGCGAGCCCCAGCCCCTGGCGGTCATTGTTGTTGTGCTCGTTGATGAAGCGCCGA
This sequence comes from Aeromonas media, assembly GCF_020423125.1. Lineage (NCBI taxonomy): Bacteria > Pseudomonadati > Pseudomonadota > Gammaproteobacteria > Aeromonadales > Aeromonadaceae > Aeromonas > Aeromonas media. Next base: position 1,588,739 of record NZ_CP075564.1, on the reverse strand, counting down.
CAGGTCTGCGGGTTTACCAGAATGCCCCAGTTGATGTCTTCGGTGGGGATGGCGAAGGCGAAGCGGAACAGCGTCATGTGCACCGGCTTGAAGCCCGCCTGCATCATGCACTTGAGGGCACCGCCTGTGGCGCCGGGGCTGGCGGTAGAGACGCAGTCGTGCAACACCCCTATCTCATCGCCGCGGAACTTGCGATCCTGGTTGAAACCGCCGGAGGCCATCACCAAGGCCCGCTTCACCTTGTAGAACCTGGTGACGCCGGTGCCGTTGAAGGCGGGATCGTCATTGCGGCCAAAGTCCGGGGTATCGAGATCGAAGAAATACTCCTCCCTGACCCGCACCCCCACCACGCGCCCGCCGCCATCCCGATAGATCTCTTCCAGCTTGACCCGCTTGCGGATCTCGATGTTGGGCAGGTGCCTGGCCATGTAGGCGTGCAGGTTCTTGATGACACCGGTGCCGCCCTCCTTCGGCCACACGACCCGGGCGCGGGAGTGGCCGCCGAGATCCTTCACGCCGGTGCCGTTGCCCATGCTCTTGTCGTATTCGACCCCGTGATCGGCCATGAAGTTGAACAGCGTCAGGCTGTTTTGCGCCACCACCTTGCTGATGTCCGGGTGATTGAAGCCCCTGGACTCTCTTTCCATGTCTGCATAGAGCAGTTCCCAGCTGTCATCCGTTACCCCCATCGCCTTCTGCCACTCGGAGCCGACCACCGCCATGTTGAGGCCGGAGATCAGCGAGGAGCCACCGAGGCGAGACATCTTGTCGGCGATGACGATCTTCATACCGGCACGGGTCTCCGCCGCCTTGATGGCCGCGACCGAGCCCGCGATACCGCTGCCAATGACCAGGATGTCCATCTCCTCGTCCCAGGGCAGTTGGGTCGGATCGATGCAGCCTGGACTCTGGCCGGCGCTGGCAACACTGGGGATGGCGGTAGCGATGGACGCAAAGGCTGCCGTTTGCAGGCCCTTGGTCAAAAAATCGCGCCGGGAACGGTTGGACTGCTCTGGCATGATGAACTCTCTGCTATTGAAGAAGAGCCTCATGCTCCATAATGCGCGTCCGCCGCTCTATAGTGGCTGACCGCAGATCGGTGCCGACCTTGATCTGGATCAAGGACCAGACAGTACCGGATAGTGCCCTAATCGCCCTTTCCCTCTATCAGGAGCAACGAATCTCATGGGCCGCGTCCTCCTCTGCGTTTCCCTGCTCTGGCTCGGCTGGCTCGGGCCGCTCGTCGCCAAGGAGTGGCAGACCAGCCTCAGGCCGGTGATCCGCATCGGTGTCATCACCTTCGATCAGCCCGACGCCGAGAAGGCTCGCTGGCAACCGACGGTGGATTATCTCAACCGGCGCTTGCCGCAATACCAGTTCCGGCTCGTGAGCGGGGACGTGAGCAGCCTCAATCAGCTCGTGGCCTCCGGCACCCTGGACTTCGTCATCAGCAATGGCCTGAAGTTTCTCGATTACCAGCGCCAACATGATGCGGTACGCCTGCTGAGCCTCAGCCCCCTGCAGGGCTCCGCCGAGCAGGCGGTCGGCTCGACCCTCATCTCCCGTGCCGATGGCCCCCCTATCACCGACTGGCAAATGCTGGGGCACCAGCGCATCGTCGCCACCAGTCCGGAAGCCTTCGGTGGTTTTCAGATCATCCAGGGGCTCTGGCTCAAGGCCGGACTCGATCCCAGAGAGGCATTCCCCGGATTGCTGTTTGCCGGTTTGCCGCAAGAGGATCTGCTGCACCTGCTGCAAGACGGCAGCGCCGAGGTGGCGATCCTGCCGACCTGCATCCTGGAGCAGGCCATCGCTCAGGGACGCTACAGGGCCGATCAATTCAGGGTCATACTGCCGCAGCCCCAATCCGCGCTCCCCTGCCAGAGTTCGACCCCGCTCTACCCCTCCCTCAGCCTGGCCAGGCTGGCGCACGTCAACGAGGCCTTCGCCCGGGATCTCGCCAGAGTGTTGCTGGAAATACCTGCCGACTCGGATGCCGCCAGGGCGGGTCACTATCTGCACTGGACGGCGCCGGTCAAGGACGCCGCCGTCATCGCCCTGCAACAGCAGCTCGACGCCGCCAACGCGCAGCCGCTGGCGTTGCAGATCTGGCATCACTATCGCGGCTGGTTGCTGATCGCCCTGGGGCTGTTGCTGCTGCTGGGGGGCTATCACCTGAGGGTGAAACACCTGGTGCAGTTGCGCACCCGCCAGCTCAAGGAGAGCAACCTGCAACTCACCCAGGCGCTGACCGACAATCGGCTCGCGGCCGAGCGCCTGAGCCAGCAACAGCAGCAGCTCTTCTCGGCGCAGCGGGTGCTGCTGTCCGGTGAGTTGGCGGCCGGGATGGCACACGAACTGAACCAGCCGTTGATGGCGCTCAACAACTACCTGGCGGGTTGCCGGCTGCGCCTGGCGGCCCAGCCACCGGCGCTGGCCGATGTCGAGCAGGGGCTCACGCTGGCCCTCGCTCAGGTGACCCAGGCCAAGGGGATCATCGCCCGGCTGCGCAACTTCATGCGCAAGGGCGAGGCGCAGGATAGCGCCGTCTCCTTTGATGAGCTGCTGCAGTGCACCCTGCCGCTCTTTCGGGATCAGTTCAGGCGCCAGCGCATCGCCCTGAGCCTGCCCGAAGGAGACTCGGTCCTGCTGCGGGTCGATCCCACCCTGATGCAGCAGGTGCTGGTCAACCTGCTGTGCAACGCCGGTGAGGCGGTGGCACTCAACCCCGACACGCGGCCGCCATTCATCGCCATCCGCCAGCGGATCGAGGCCGATCGGGTGGTCATCAGCATTCATGACAATGGCACCGGCATGACCGAGGCACAGCGGGCCCATCTCTTCGTGCCGTTTCATACCAGCAAGAAGGAGGGGCTGGGGCTTGGCCTCATCATCTGCAAGCGGATCATCGAGTCTTATCAGGGAACTATCTGGGCGGAGCAGGTGGCACAGGGAGCGGTGCTCGCCTTCTCTTTGCCACTTCACCCGCAGGCCGATCAGGGAGCGCAACAATGAGAGAAAACGTCTATCTGGTGGACGACGATCCCACAGTACGGGCGTCGTTGAGCTGGCTGCTGGAGGCGATACAGATCACGCTGCAGAGCTACGACGGGGCTCGCCGCTTCCTGGCCGAGGCGGATCTCGACCAGCCGGGTTGCCTGATCCTCGATCTCTGCATGCCGGGGATGAGCGGTGGCGAGCTGCAAGAGGCGCTCAACCGGATACCCAATACCCTTGCCATCGTCTTCCTCACCGGCGAGGCGGATGTCGCCACCACGGTGAGTCTCTTCAAGCAGGGCGCCTTCGACCTGCTGGAGAAACCGGTGGACTCCGACGTGCTGCTGGAGGCGATAGGCCGCGCCTGCGCCCACAGCCGCCAGTTGCATGAACGGCTGCATGCCCGCCGTGCACTGCAGACGCGGCTCGAACGGTTGTCGGCAAGAGAGCGGGAGATCATGGCACTGGTGCAGGAGGGGATGCAGAACAAGCAGATAGCGGATCGGCTCTGCATCGCCCTGCGTACCGTCGAAATTCACCGCCACAACATGATGAAGAAGATGGGCTGTACGACCCCGCTCCAGCTGGTGCAGCAGTTGGCCGAGGCTCAGATCCGCTAGCCGGCTCGAACGGCCATGGTGCGGACGGCCCCGGCGACAATCAAAAAAACGGCGCCTATTGGCGCCGTTTTTTTGATTAGCAAACTGATCTCAGGGGGCCAGCAGGGCACGCACCTTGTCGAGATCGGTCTGGGTATCCACCCCGACCGGGGGGGCCTCAAGCGCCTGGGCCACGTGGATCTTCTCCCCGTACCAGAGCACCCGCAGCTGCTCCAGCGCCTCGACCTGCTCGAGCGCGCTCGGCGCCCAGTCCACGTAACGCTGGATGAAACCGGCGCGATAGGCATAGATGCCGATGTGGCGCTGATAGTGATTGCCAATCTGCTCGTGGCTCTTGGCAAAGCGATCCCTGTCCCAGGGAATGCTGGCGCGGCTGAAGTAGAGGGCGTAACCATCCTTGTCGGTCACAACCTTGACCGCATTGGGATTGAACGCCTCTTCGGCATCCTTGATCGGTACAGACAGGGTCGCCATGGGTGCAGTGGCAGCGGCCAGATTGTCCGCCACCTGACGGATGATGACGGGCGGAATGAGCGGCTCATCCCCCTGCACGTTGACGATGATGGTATCGGCGGCAAAGCCGTAGTGACGGCACACCTCGGCCAGGCGCTCGGTGCCGGACTGGTGATCCGGCGAGGTCATGCACACCTCGACGCCGGTTGCCTGCAGCGCCTGCCGCACCCGCTCATCGTCGGTGGCGACGATCACCCGATCGGCGCCCGATTGCAGGGCCTTCTCCACCACGTGCTGCACCATGGGCTTGCCATGGATGTCCGCCAGCGGCTTGCCCGGCAAGCGGGTCGAGGCGTAACGGGCAGGAATGACGACGACGAAACTCATGGCTTCAGCTCTTCCAGGGGCAGATGACGCGCCCGGTTCTCCAGGAGGACGGGGATCCCCTCCTCCAGCGGATAGGCCAGTCTGTCGAAACGGCAGATCAGCTCATGGGCAGCCTTGTCCGATTGCGGTTGATAGTGCAGCTTCCCCTTGCAAACCGGGCAGGCGATGATGTCGAGCAATTTGATATCCAGTGCCAAAACGAAACTCCTTCAACGATGTCGAGCAAGCGACGATCTCGGGCGGGCTAGGCTGCCGAGCAGTTTAATGTTCCATCGCCGGAGCCGGAACCCGGCTCCTTGCAATTGTGCCGCACGAGCGATGACGTCGTGCAGGCGATGATCTTGCGCCATTCAATGTGCATGGTCGGGGCCGGACGCCTGCAGCGGGGGCAACCGCGGCAGCAGGGTATCGAGCAGGGTGGCGGGCAACTCGGCGCTGACCGGCAGATACCACCAGTGCGCTGGCGCGAAGGCCCGGCACTTGACCGCATCCTTCTCCGTCATCAGCAGGGGGCGCGCGCCGAAGCGGGCGAGCAGCTCATCCCGATCAAAGGCCTGATGATCCGCATAACCGACACGCTCTGCCAGCTCATAACCGAGTCCGGTCAGGGTGGCAAAGAAGCGGGGAGGATGGCCTATGCCCGCCAGTGCATCCACAGGGCCAGCAAGGGGGGCCTCGAGGGGCGCATCGTCGCACACGCGGCGCGGCGCTGCCGCCACCAGCGCCATGGGGTATTCCCCCTGGGCCGGAGTGCCACCGTTGCAGATGATGGCATCGACCCGCTTGAGGCGAGTCATGGGTTCGCGCAGCGGCCCCATGGGGAGCAGGCAGCCATTGCCGAAGCGCCGGGCCCCATCCACCACCACCAGTTCGATGTCCCGGGCCAGGGCGTAGTGCTGCAGGCCGTCGTCGGTGATGATGATGTCCACCTCGCCGCTTTGCTCCAGCAGCCGTACCGCATCGGCGCGCTTGGGCGCCACCACCACGGGGCAGCCGCAGCGCCTTGCGATGAGCACAGGCTCATCCCCCGCCTGGGCGGTGGTGCTCTGCTTATCGAGCCGATAAGGGTAATGGGGCGCCTTGCCACCGTAACCCCGGCTGACCACGCCGGGGCGCCAGCCACGGGCTTGAAGCTGTTCCACCAGCCAGACCACCACAGGGGTCTTGCCGTTGCCACCGACCGAGATATTGCCCACCACGATCACCGGCAGGCTGGCGCGATAGGTGCTGAACCAGCCGCGCCGGTAGGCGAAGCGGCGCCCGCCGCTGACGAGGGCAAACAGCAGGGCCAAGGGAGCCAGCGCCCAGCGCCAGCCACTCTTGCCGTACCATAGACGCTCCAGCATCAGCCCTTGTTACTCACAGCGACGTTGCCAAACTGAATGGCCCGCAACTGGGCATACGTGCCCTGTTGGGCCATCAGGGCATCATGGTTGCCGCGCTCGACGATATGACCCTCGTCGATCACCAGGATCTCGTCCGCCTTCTCGATGGTGGAGAGACGATGGGCGATCACCAGGGAGGTGCGCGCCTTGCACAGCTCGTCGATGGCCGCCTGGATGTGGCGCTCGGACTCGGTATCCAGTGCCGAGGTGGCCTCGTCCAGCAGCAGTACCGGGGAATCACGCAGCAGGGCGCGGGCGATGGCGATGCGCTGGCGCTGACCACCGGAGAGGGAGGCGCCATTCTCGCCGATGACGGTGTCATAGCCTTCCGGCATCTTGCGCACGAACTCGTCGGCATGGGCGATGCGGGCGGCATGCTGGATCTCTTCCCGGCTGTACTTCTCTTCTGCCGCGTAGGCGATGTTGTTGGCCACGGAGTCGTTGAACAGGTGGACATGCTGGGAGACCAGGGCGTACTGCTTGCGCAGCTCGCTCAACTTGTATTCGCGGATGTTGACGCCGTCCAGCAGGATCTCCCCCTGCTCTATGTCATAGAAGCGGGTCAGCAGGCTGGCGATGGTGCTCTTGCCGGAGCCGGAGCGACCCACCAGGGCAACGGACTTGCCCGCCTCCACCTTGAAGCTGATGTTGTGCAGCGCCGGGGTATCCTTGGTCGGGTAGGTGAAGGTGACGTTGCGAAACTCGATCTCCCCACGGGCCCGCTCCAGGGTGCGGGTGCCGGTGTCCTGTTCCGGGGTGGAGTCCAGCAGACCAAACAGGCTCTGGCAGGCGGTGATGCCGCGCTGGAACTGGTTGTTCACGTCGGTCAGACTTTTCAGCGGCTTGAGCAGCATCATCATGGAGGTGACCATGACGGTGAAGGTGCCCGCGGTCAGGGTCGCCTTGACCGAGTCGATGGTCGCCACATAGAGGAAGACCGCCAGGGCGACCGAGGCCACCATCTGGACGATGGGGCTGCCGATGGCGTCGGCCGCCACCATCTTCATGGTCTGCTGGCGCATCCGGTTGCTGACCTGATAGAAGCGCTTGTCCTCCACCTGCTGGCCGCCGAACATCAGCACCTCTTTATGGCCCTTGAGCATCTGCTCGGTGGAGGTGGTGATGTCACCCACCGCCTGCTGGATGTGGCGGCTAATCTTGCGGAAACGACGGCTGATGAGACCAATCAGCACCCCCACCACGGGGCCGACCACCAGGAAGATCACCGACAGCTGCCAGGAGTGCCAGAACATCAGGCCGAGCAGGCCGATGACGGTGGCCCCTTCGCGCACCAGAGACACCAGGGTGGAGCTCGCGGCTGACGACACCTGACCGGCGTCATAGGTCACCTTGGAGAGCAGGTTGCCGGTATTCTGGCGGTCGAAGAAGCTCATGGGCATGGCCATCAGGTGGCTGAACACCTGCTGCTGCAGCCGCATCACCACATGGTTGCCGACCCAGGCCATGCAGTAGTTGGAGAGGAAGGCGGCGCAACCGCGCAGGGCCACGATGCCGAGCACGAAGAAGGGCATCCACTTGAGCACGCTGCTGTCGTTGCCGTTGAGGCCCTGATCGATGAGCGGCTTGATGGAGTAGACGAAGGTGGTATCCACGGCAGCATAACCCAGCATGCCGATGATGCCGCCCACCAGACCCAGTTTGCGATCCCGGACATAACCGAGCAGACGTTTGAAGACGGGCCAGCTCTCTTGTGAGGTTTCTTGTTGCATGAATAGCCGTTAATAAGGGAAATGACGGGGTATTCTAGCCAAAGCGCAGGATTACACCAAGCGTTGCCATAACCCAGGCCCATCCCAAAGGGAAATAACGGCCGAGGGAGAGTCCTAGTGCCATAGCCTGGGCCGCCACCAGTGGCCATTGCGCCTGTACCAGGGGCCCTGCTCGCGCTCGGGCCGGATCTCGAGTCCGGCCTCCCCCAACTCGATCAGGATGGCGCCATCCTGCCCCGTCACCCACTGACGGGCGCCCTGGTATCTCGCCACCACCTCGGGGCGGGGAAACTGCCACTGGTTCCTGTCACCGGCGCTGTGGATGACGACATCCGGGTTCACCGCCGCCACGAAGCCCGGGGTCGAGGAGGTGCGGCTGCCATGGTGAGGGCTCACCAGCACGGCGCTGGCGAGGGTGCTGAAGCGAGTACTGGCAGATGTGCTGGCGAACACGTCTCCCTCTCCCTTGCTCTCCAGGGCCAGCAGGCGGCGCTCCGCCTCCTGCTCTATGTCGCCACTGAGCAGGAGACGATGCCGGCCATCGCTTATCTGCACCACGCAACTGTCGTTGTTGCGACCCACCCCCGGCCGCTCGGGCCAGAGCACGCGAAAATCCAGCCCCTGCCAGTGCCAGCGCTGACCACGGCGACACAGGGTCGTGCTGCGGGCGAAGCCGAACGAAGAGAGCTCGCGGCGCACCGGCATCGCCTGCAACATTGCTTGCCGGTTGCCCGCATGGTCCCTGTCCTTGTGACTGATGATGAGGGCATCGAGTACCCGCACATCGAGCCGGTTCAACACGGGCAGGATGGCGGCCTCCGCCATGTTGTAACCGCCGGGGTAGCGATCCCCGGTGTCATAGAGGATGCCGCGCTCGCCGCGGGTGACGAGTACCGACAAGCCCTGCCCCACGTCCAGCACCCGCACCTGCCAGGGTGTGGGAGCTGGCCAAGCCCCCAGCAACAGGGCTGCCCCCACCGGGAGCAGCAAGCCGCGCCCTCCCGGCAAGTGCCAGGCCCCCCACAGCAGCACCAGCAAGGTGCTGACGGGCATCAGCCAGCCGGGAACCGGCCACCAGAGCTGCAGATGGTCCGCCAGCAGGTCTAGTCCCCACAACACCCACGTCAGCCCCAGATCGGACAGCCAGAACAGGGCATGAGCCAGAGTGCTGGAGAGCGGCGCCAGCAGCACGCCGATGAGCGCCAGCGGAATGATGCCGAGACAGAACAGCGGCAACGCCAGCAGATTGATCAGGAGCGCCAGCGGGGCCATGCCTTCGAACAGCAGCAGTTGCAGGGGCAGCAACCCGAGCAGCAGCAGGCACTGCAGACGCACCAGCCCGGGGCGCGCGTGCAGCAGGCTCGCCAGCAACAACAGGGCCACCGCCATGAAGGAGAGCCAGAAGCCGGCCGAGTAGAGGGCAAAGGGATCCCAGAGCACGAGCACCACGAAGGCCCACAGCCAGATGCGGTGGCTGGGCCAGTCCCGCTTCAGCCAGCGCAGCAAGCTCCACACCAGCACCATGATGAGGGCCCGCTCGGTCGCCACCGCAAAACCCGCCAGCCAGCTGTAGACGGCGGCAAACAAGAGGGAGATCAGAATGGCCCCCCTCAATCCCAGCAGCCGCCCCAGCCACCAGCCGAGCACCGCCACCAGGGCGATATGCTGGCCGGAGATGGCGATGATGTGGGTCAGGCCGCTGCCGCGAAACAGATCCCACTGGGCATCCGTGATGCCCCCCTGCTCCCCGAAGCTGAGCGCCGCCAGCAAGGGGGCCTGCTCCAGCCCCTGCCAGGCGGTGCTGGCAGCGGCCAGCCAGCGCTCCCGCATCCCCGGGGTCGACGCCTGGACCTCAATGAGACGGCGCAGGTTGCCGGTCGCCGTGATCCCCTTGCCAAGCAACAGGCGCCGCCCATCCATGCCAGCCTCGTTGGCCAACCCGTGGGCGGGCTTGAGAGAACTCACCAGGGTAATGCGACTGCCTGCCGGCAGGGGCGGCAGTGCCTGGTAGGCATTGATCCTGACGAGGGGGGCCATCCCGAGGGGCTGCTCGTCCAACGTCTCGACCCGCAGCAGCAGGCGGGCAAATTTATCTCGTGGTTTATCGCCTGAGGACTCCGTACTTTGCACCCGTGCGGTTATGATGTGGCTGGTCTGTGTCTCCAGCTTGTCCAGCCAGGTCAACCGATACTGCAGGTTCAACTGCATCCAGAGCACCCCGAGCACCAGAAACAAGAGCCGCCAGTGGCGGCCATGGGCGAGCAGGATCGCAAAAGCCAGCAGTGCGCCGCCCCATGCAGTAGAGGGTAACCAGGGCCAGAGCAGTGAGGAGCTTGCCCCCAGGGCAAACGACAACAGACGCAGATCCATGGAGCAAGTATTTAGCAAGGTTTCAAACATGCCCAAACGACTCATCAAACGCTGGCTGCCCGATCAGGACAAGCTCAAGGAGCACAAGCACCTGCGGCTGTTCGGCAAGTTGCTGCTCGATGCCAACCTCTGGCACCTCAACCGCCGCTCCGCCGCCGGTGCCTTCGCGGTCGGCCTCTTCATGGCCTGGATCCCCCTCCCCTGCCAGATGCTGCTGGCGGCTGGTGGCGCCATCCTCTTTCGGGTCAATCTGCCCCTCTCGGTCGCCCTGGTCTGGCTCTCCAACCCAGTCACCATGCCGCCGCTGTTCTATGGCGCCTACCTGGTGGGCTGCCAGTTGCTCGGCCACCCCGCCCAGCACATCGATATCCAGTTCACCTGGGCATGGCTGGTCTCGGTATTTGAAACCCTGGCCCCGCCGCTGCTGCTGGGATCCCTGGTGCTCGCGTTCTTGAGTTCGCTGCTGGGTTACACCCTCATCCGCACCTTCTGGCGCATCAACACGGTGCGCCAGTGGCAGAAGCGCAAGGGGGCGCGGGCATGCTGAGCCGCTGGCTGGTCCGAATCAAGATAAACCCCGACACCCTGCGCCAGCAGAAGTGGTTCGCCCTGTTTGGTGAGCGCCTGCTGACCCCCGCCCTCTGGCAGGGTGGCACCCGGGCGCTCAGCGGCGCCGTGGCGGCCGGCCTCTTTGCCAGCTGGATCCCCATTCCCATGCACTCCCTGGTGGCGGTCGGACTGGCGCTGGCGTTCAGCCTCAACCTGCCGCTGGCCCTGCTGGCGGTCTGGTTCAACAACCCGCTGACGCTGCCCTTCATGTACCTCTATGCCTATCGCACCGGCTGCCTGGTGCTGCACCAGACGCCTGAGCCGTTTCACCTCACCTGGTCATTGCACTGGCTGGAACATGAGGCGGCGACCCTGGTGCCCCCCTTCCTGCTCGGCAGCCTGTTGCTGGCGGTGCTGACCGCCACCACCGGGGCCCTGCTCACTCTCTTGATGCTGCAACTGGGCAGGCTGAGCCACTCCCGCTGAGCCCCCTCCCCGACCTTCGGGTTCCCTGTAGGCCGCAACTCGCCCCGCCTTGCCATCGTTTGGCTCTGCCACCACACTCCTTGTAGCCCTCAGCTTGCCGCTACCTGCCAAGACAAGGAGTTCACCATGGCCCAACCGCTGACGCTGGCCTATGCCAATGGCCAACCCATCTCCCTGCTGCCCGCCATGGCCAACCGCCACGGCCTCATCACAGGTGCCACGGGGACCGGCAAGACAGTCACCCTGCAGGTGCTGGCAGAGGGGTTCTCCCGCCTCGGGGTGCCGGTCTTTCTGGCGGATGTGAAGGGGGATCTCAGCGGCCTCGGCGCCGGCGGCACTCCATCGGCCAAGCTGGATGCCCGTCTGGCCCAGCTCGGCATCCCGACCCCCGCTTTTGCCGCCAGCCCCACCCTGTTCTGGGATCTCTTCGCCGAGCAGGGGCACCCGGTGCGCGCCACCATCTCCGATATGGGGCCTCTGCTGCTGGCCCGTCTGCTCGGCCTCAACGACACCCAGAGCGGGGTACTGGAGCTGGTGTTCAAGGTGGCGGACGACGAGGGGCTGTTGCTGCTCGATCTGAAAGATTTGCGCGCCATGGTGCAGTTTGCCGGAGACAACGCCAAATCCCTCACCATCCGCTATGGCAATGTGTCGACCGCCTCCATCGGCGCCATCCTGCGCAACCTGCTCACTCTGGAGAGCGCGGGAGGGGACCACTTCTTCGGCGAGCCCATGCTGGACATTCAGGATCTGCTGCAGACCGACGGGGCCGGCCACGGCCACATCAATGTGCTGGCGGCCGGCAAGCTCACCCAGTCCAGCCGGCTCTATGCCTGCTTCCTGCTCTGGCTGCTCTCCGAGCTGTTCGAGCAGCTGCCCGAGGTGGGGGATCCCGATAAACCCGTGTTGGTGTTCTTCTTCGATGAGGCACATCTCTTGTTCAACGACGCCCCCAAGGCGCTGCTGGAAAAAATTGAACTGGTGGTGCGCCTCATCCGATCCAAGGGGGTCGGCGTCTATTTCGTGACCCAGAGCCCGGCCGACATTCCCGACAGTGTGCTGGGGCAGCTCGGCAACCGGGTGCAGCACGCCCTACGCGCCTTTACCCCGAGCGATCAGAAGGCGGTGCGTATCGCCGCCAACACCCTGAGGGCCAACCCGGCCTTCGACGCGGCCGGCGTCATCACCGAGCTCGGGGTGGGCGAGGCCCTGGTCTCCCTGCTCGACGAGAAGGGGCGTCCAAGCGTGGTGGAGCGCGCCTTCATCGCCCCGCCCGCCAGTCGCATAGGTCCTCTGAGCGACACCGAGCGGCAGGCCCTGATCCAGGGGTCTGTGCTCCACGGCAGATACGAGACCCGCGAGGATCGCGAATCCGCCTTCGAGCGCCTCAATGGCGGGGCACCAGCCGCCTCGGATGATGCTCCCCAGACCCCGTCGGAGCAGGGGGGCGGATTGCTCGATGCTCTCAACGGCATCCTGTTCGGGCGCACGGGCCCGCGCGGTGGCCAGCATGACGGCGTGGTGCAGACCGCCGCCAAGAGTGTGGCCCGCACCCTGGGCAACGAGGTGGGACGTCATCTGGTGCGCGGAGTGCTGGGCTCCCTGCTAGGGGGCAGCAAACGGCGCCGCTGATACCGAAAAACAGGCATGAAAAAGCCCGCCAACATGGCGGGCTTTTGACTGAGCGGATGCCGATGGTTGTGCTTACAGCACCTTGGCGATGGCATCGCACAGGGGATCTATGTTGGCGCGGGTAATACCGGCCACGCTGATCCGGCCTGAGCCGACGATGTAGATGGCAAACTCGCTCTTGAGGCGCTCCACCTGATCCTTGGAGAGACCGGAGAAGGAGAACATGCCGTTCTGCTCGCGGATGAAGCTGAAGTCCTGGCTCACACCGAGGGCAGCCAACTTCTCTACCAGCAGTTCGCGCATCTCGCGAATGCGCACCCGCATGGCCGCCACCTCTTCCACCCACTGTGCATAGAGGGCCGGGTCACTGACGATGGTGGTCACCACGGCGGCGCCGTGTGACGGCGGGTTGGAGTAGTTGGCACGGATGACGGTCTTGACCTGGGTGAAGGCCACGTCGGCAATCGCCTTGGTCGCGCTGACCAGGGTGAAGGCACCGACCCGCTCGTTGTAGAGGCCGAAGTTCTTGGAGAAGGAGCTCGCTACCAGCAGTTCGTCATGGCACTCGGCGAAGATGCGCAGCCCCTCGGCATCTTCCTCTATACCACGGGCAAAACCCTGATAGGCGAAGTCAAACAACGGCAGCCAGCCGGCGGCGGCGCTCTGTTTGGCCAGGGCGCGCCACTGATCAGCAGTGGGGTCTATGCCGGTCGGGTTGTGGCAGCAGCCGTGCAGCAGCACCAGATCGCCGGCCTGCGCTTCGGAAAGCGACGCCTGCATGGCGGCAAAGTCGAGACCCTTGGTCGCCGCATCGTAGTACTTATACCACTTGACGGTGAGGCCGGCGGCCTGGAACACGCTGACGTGGTTGGCCCAGGTGGGATCGGAGATCCAGATGGTCTTGGCCAGACCGTTGCGCACCACGAACTCGGCGGCGATGCGCAGGGCACCGGTACCACCCGGCGCCTGGGCTGTCTTGGCGCGGCCGCTGGCGACCAGGGCGGAATCCTGCCCGAACAGCAGTTGCTGCACTATGCGGCCATATTCGATATTGCCTTCAATACCGAGGTAGTTCTTGGTCTTCTCGTCGGTGAGCAGCTTCTGCTCGGCTTTCTTGACGCAATGAAGGATAGGAGTGGCACCGGTCTCATCCTTGTAGATCCCGACCCCCAGATTGATCTTGTGGCTGCGAGAGTCGGCACGGAAGGCTTCGGTCAGGCCCAGGATCGGATCCGCTGGGGCGGCAACAACCTTTTCAAACATGGTATTCCCTGTATTCCGTTGAGTTCGTTGGCTGGCAAAGTAGGTTGGCAAACAAAAGCGCCCCTTTGGCGAGCGCTCCGTCAACTCTTTATACCACTGCCTTCCATAGGGGAAAACCGCTTTTTCAAGGGGGATGGCGGCCCCCCTCAGCCGATGGCATGCCAGCCCGATGCCAGGGCGCATACCTCGGCCGACAGGCCACGGCTGGACTCCACCAGATCGCTGCACAGGGCCCGCAATGGACGGGGGATCCGGCTCGGCTCCCAGGGGCGGGCGTCCTGCAGAGGGGCGGCATAGGCCTCCTTGATGGGAGCCAGCTCCCGGGGCAGCCACCAGCTGGCCGGGCGTCCCAGCCGCTGGGCCAACACCAGTACCCGGTCGACACCGGCCGGGTCCAGGGCTGTGAGGTGGCTCCAGAGGGTCTGGGGCGGCAAGGCGGCAATCAGGGGTTGCAGGGCGCCGGGATCCTGGGCGGGCAGCCAGACCAGCAAGGCGTCGTCCGGGAGACTCAGCTCGGCGAAGACGCCGACGGAGTCGGTGCTGATCACCCGCTGGATCTCCCCCTCGCCCCAGAGGATCTTGCCAAGGCCCGCCAGGGTGCGGGCGGGTAGCGCCACCTCTCCCAGGGTGTGCAACCAGGGGGCCGCATCGAGCAGGGTGCCACCGCTGAAGAACAGGCTGAACGGGCGGGCGGCCCGCAGGCGCAGCGGCAGATCGCTGCACAGCCGTATCCCCTTGTCTTCGAAGTTGATCTGCTCGACCGGACTGAAGCTCGCCTCTCCCTTGCGATAGAGCGCCGCCAGCACCCGCTCGTTGACCCGCTCCCCCAGTTGCCAACCCTGGGCATGGAGCCACTCCTCGGGCTCGGGGGGAGCACAGGCCAGCTCGGCCAGCATCAGCTCGCGGGTGAGATAGCGCCGTCCGGCCGGGGTCAGCTCATAGCGGTGATTGCCAAGGGGGAGCAGCAACTGATTGTCCCTGAGCATGCCGATAAGGGGCTGCCATTGGCGACCGCGGATAACCTGGGGCGCTTCGTCCAGCAACTGCTGAGCCAGCGCTCGCCACTCGGGGTGACTGAAATCGATCACACTCATCCTTCCCTGTCGGCAGACCATCTTTCAACGAATTGAATAATCTAGCGATTTACGGCAAAGGAGCCAAGGGTGGAAAAGAGACAACGTGACCTGGCGCAGGGCCAAACGGCGGGGAATGAGGAAGATGAAAGGCAGATAAAACAAAACGGCCAAGCAAGCTTGGCCGTTTATCAACTAAATCCGGATTAAGACTGGATTAGAAGTTGTATTGCAGGGCAACAGTGAACTCGTCGTCCAGGTCGTCGATACCCTGGATCTTGTACTCGGTGTACGCCTTCAGCTTGGAAGTAAAGTTGTACTGAACGCCCAGCAGGGTTTCGTCAACCATGTCTTCGTAAGAAGCACCGGCGGAGTTGGAAGCAACCTTGCCTTCTTTGAAGTTGTAACCAGCCAGGAAGGTCCAGGCGTCAACGTTGTAGGAAGCAGCCAGCTCGTAGCCACGGCCCTTGTCCTTGTCACCACCGGTGGTGTTGTCATAGCTCAGATCACCCTGAGTGTAAACACCGGCGAAGTAGAAGCCGTTGATGGCGTAGTGCGCGCCCAGAGCCCACTCTTTCTTGTCACCGGAAGCACTGGAAGTAGTGCTTTCCAGGTCGGAGTAAGCATAACCAGCATCGAAGCCCAGACCGAAGTCGAAGTCATAGCCGGCTGCTGCGGCATAACCATAGTTACGCTTCACGTTTTTGCCATATACGGCAGCTTCTTTGATGCCTTGACCGATATCGGTCACTTTGACAGCTACATCATCGTTGGTCTGGTAAGACAGCTTGCCGCTGAAACCACCGAAGGTGTTGGAGTAGATGATCTGACCTTCTTGACGACCGTCGTAGAAGTTACCTACGTCACCCCATTCGTTGAAGATATCGGTCGGCTCCAGCACGTCGTAGAACGCGGTGTCGGTCTGGCCGAAGATGATCTTGCCGTACTGGGTGCCGTCGAAGCCGACCCAGATGTGACGGGAGTTGAACTTGTTGTCGGAGTTTTCTGCGGAAACCTGCCACTCGGTCTTGGCGATACCGGACCAGGTGTTGTTCAGCGCGACTTTACCGGACCAGCCCAGACGGGAGGAACCAACAATTTCACCATCTACATCTTCGTAGCGATCTGCAGTAGCAGCCACCGGGTCAACGGTGCCAGTCTTAGAGTTGAACTCAAAACCAGCAGGGGTGCCTTCAACAAATTTGTTATGGTCAGCGTAGTAGTTAGCCTGAACACGGCCGTAGATATCAAAAGTAACACCGTCTTTGTCATAAACGACTGCGGCGTTAGCGGCAGATGCGAACAGAGCCGGGATAGCGATAGCCAGAATTGTCTTTTTCATAGTTGTTTCCAATGCCTACTGTAATTAAACACTAAGTCCTTGTTATTCCCTGTGTTAGCGATGTTCTTTGCATCACTATGCCGCCGAGACTATCACCGGGTTTTACGATCCGCAACGAAAAAACTTGGAACTTTTTGAGAAAACCATAGTCACAGGGAAAAAATTGTGAGCTGAATCCCATATTGTTTGCCCTCCCAGGGAAAACGTTTACAGCGATACTCGCTGCCTGAAACGCCCTTTTTTGGTGGTTTATTGCACGTGTCATCCACCCCATGACATAAGTGCGGATCCCGGCCCATAACCCCTGCCTCGCCTTGCCTCGACCCAGGCCGCCTGTTGCGGGTATCCTGTGACCATTCATCCCAGACACGGTCAGGCCTCATTCATGCTATCGACTCGCCTCAAAGCCACTATTCGCAATACCTATCGACAGATTGCCGATGGTTTACCCGGTTTTGTGCCGCGCAAGGAGCAGAATTTTCTGGTGGCCGAAATCGCCAAGACCCTCACCGGAGAGTATGAAAAGAGTCGCCGTATCCTGGTGGCCGAAGCGGGCACCGGTATCGGCAAATCCCTCTCCTATGCCCAGGGCGCCATCCCGGTGGCGCGGCTCACCCAGAAGAAGCTGGTGATCTCCACCGCCACCGTCGCCCTGCAGGAGCAGCTGATCCACAAGGACCTGCCCTTTTACCATCGCCACAGCGAGCTGCCGTTTCGCTTCATGCTGGTCAAGGGGCGCCAGCGTTACTGCTGCGAACATCTGCTTGAACAAGCGGCAAGCGGCGCCGATATGGCCAATTTCGAACTCGATTTCGGCAGCTTGAGCAAGCACAAGCCGTCAGATTCTGACAAGGCGCGTTATCAGGCGCTGTGGCAGGCCTACACCGAGGGGAAGTGGGACGGGGACAGGGACAATTGGCCCAAGCCCATCCCGGATCTGTGCTGGGATCGCATCGCCGCCGATCGCCACAGCTGCAACAAGGCGCTCAGCCATCATCAGCACTGCCCCTTCCACCGGGCCAGGAACGACATGGATGCCGCCGATGTGCTGGTGGTCAACCATGCCCTGCTGCTCTCCGATCTCACCATGGGCGGCGGCATCATACTGCCGCCACCGGACGAGTGTATCTATGTGCTGGATGAGGCCCATCACCTGCCGACCATAGCCCGGGATCACGGCGCCGCCTCGGCCAGCATCAGGGGGTCCCGCCGCTGGCTGGAAAAGCTGGTGCAGAGCGCAGGCAAGCTGGCCAGGGCGCTGAACAAGGAGAGCCTGCTCGACCCCCAGCTGAAACTGCAGGATGCCCTGGCCTCCCTGCAACCGGATCTCAAGGCGCTTGAGCACTGGCTCGCCGGCAACGATCAGCTGTTTGGCTCCGAGCAGCACCACAGATTTGCCGAAGGGGTGCTGCCCGATCCCCTGCCCATGCTGGCGGAGAACCTGAAGGAGGCGAGCAAGAAGGCGCTGCGGGCGCTGGACAGGATGCAGGGCGCCATCGGCGAGGCGCTCAAGGACGGCGAAATCCGTCGCAAGGAGGCCGAGCCCCTGCTGGCGGAGAGCGGTTTTCACCTGCAGCGGCTGGAGAGCTTCTGCGCCCTGTGGGAGATGCTGAGCCGCCACGTGCCAACTGGCAAGACACCGCTGGCTCGCTGGATGGCCAGGAGCGAGGATGGGGACATCTGGCTGCACGCCTCCCCCATAGAGGTGGGTTATCTGCTGGAAGAGTGGCTCTGGTCCCGCTGTCTGGGCGCCGTGCTGGTCTCGGCCACCCTCACCGCCCTCTCCTCCTTCAGCTATTTCCGCCACCAGGTGGGGCTCAAAGAGCATGACGGCACCCGTTATCTGCGCCTGCGCTCTCCTTTCGAGTACCACAAGGCCGAGCTCTATCTGCCAAAAATGACCCATGAACCGAGCGCTCCCGGCTTTACTCAGGAGCTGGTCGATACCCTGCCCCGTCTGCTGGCGGGCAAGGAGGCGAGCCTGGTGCTCTTCTCCTCCTACCGGCAGATGAACGAGGTGGCAGTGGGGCTGCGGGCCAAGGGCCTCTCCCTGCTGGTACAGGGGGAAGCGTCCCGCAACGCCCTGCTCACCCTGCACAAACAGAAGTGCGACGGCGGTCAGGCCAGCATATTGTTCGGTACCGGCAGCTTCTCGGAAGGGCTGGACCTCCCCGGTCACTACCTCACCAACCTGGTGATCACCAAGCTGCCCTTCGCGGTGCCGAACTCCCCGGTGGAGGAGGCGACCGCCGAGTGGGTCGAGAAACGGGGCGGCAACCCCTTCCTGCAGCTGACGGTACCGGAGGCGTCCCGCAAACTGATCCAGGCCTGTGGTCGTCTGATCCGCAAGGAAGCCGATCGGGGCCGGGTCACCATTCTCGATCGGCGCCTACTCACCAAGCGCTACGGCAAGGGCTTGCTCGATGCGCTGCCCCCCTTCACCCGGCGTATCGAATGAGGCATGTCGGGTTTATTTGACAGATGAGTCAGCAAGCTGACTGCCGGGCGGCGCCATAAACGGCTATTGCTGCTGTGGGGCAAACCTGTAAAAATGAGCCCCTATTTTTCAGTGGGCAATCGCCTGACTGTTCAAGGAGATGAAATGAAACTGACTGTTCTGGTGCCGGCCCTGGCTGGTCTGTTGTGGGCAGGTAGCGCCCTGGCTGATAGCCAACTGGAAATACACAATCCCTATGTGGTGCAGCTGATCGATGGCGAATCCATCAATCCCAAGCTGCTGGAGAAGACCAGCAGCTTCCCCATCAGTGCCGGCAAGCACCAGGTAGTGGTGGCCTTCGAAGGCAACTACTCCAACCGCAACGACATCAAGCTGGTGACCGCCGAGCCCCTGGTGATCAACTTCACCGCCGGTGACAACCAGACCCTGATGCTGGATTTCAAGAAGCCCCGTAACGAAGACGAAGCCAAGGCGTTCGTGAAAGAGCAGAAAGTCGTGATCAAGGACAAGGTCAGCGGTCAGGCGCTGGCCAGCGAACAGTTCATCATGCCGAAAGTGGGTGGCTTCCAGCTGACCCGTGACTATCAGCAGGAGCTGCTGAAGATGGGCAAGGCCTTCAACCAGCCAGCCACCGTTGCCGTCTCCAGTGCTGCCGTGATGGCCGCCGCCAGCGCGCCGGTCGAAGTGGCGCCGAGCAAGGCCCAGAGCAATCCGGAAGCCCTGACCCAGCTGCAGAGCTGGTACAACAAGGCCGATGCGGAGACCCGCAAAGCCTTCCAGATCTGGGTGATCCAGCAGCAATAAGGGCGCAGCGCGTCGCTTTATGTATAGAGGGGAGCCTGGCTCCCCTTTTTCATATCAGTTCGGGCCTATTGCCATGTCCCTGCGCATCTTCTACCACCCCTATTACTCCTCCCTGACGCTGCCCGAGCGCCACCGCTTTCCCCTGGCCAAGTACCAGGCGATCTACCAGCACCTGGCAGCACTGGGCTATCCGCTGGCAGAGGCCCCCGCCGCGAGCCGCGAGCAGATAGCACGGGTCCACGATGCCGACTATGTTGAGGCCGCCCTCACCGGGCAGCTTGAAAGAGAGGCCATCCGCAGACTCGGTTTTCCCTGGTCACCCATGCTGATTGAACGCACCCTGCGCTCGGTCGGGGCCACCGTCGCCGCCAGCCGTCACGCCCTCGAACAGGGTTGCGGCCTGCAGATCTCCGGCGGCTATCATCACGCTCACAGGGACTTTGGCAGCGGCTTCTGCCTGTTCAACGATTTGGTGATAGCGGCCCGGGCCTGCCTCGACGAGGGGCGCTGCGAGCAGGTGCTCATCGTGGATCTCGATGTCCACCAAGGAGATGGCAGCGCCGCCCTGTGCACGGGGAGCCGGGACATCATCACCCTCTCCCTGCACGGCGAGCACAACTTCCCCCACCACAAACCCGCCTCCCATCTGGACTTCGCCCTGCCAAGCGGCATGGAGGACGACGCCTACCTCGAGACCCTGAGCCAGGCGCTGAATCTGGCGCTGCGCCTCTACCGCCCCGATCTCATCCTCTACCAGGCCGGGGTCGACGTGCACCAGGCCGACGAGCTCGGCTACCTCTCCCTGAGCGACGCCGGGGTGCGCCAGCGGGACGCCATGGTGTTTGACTATGCGATGAAGCATGGCCTGCCCATCGCCGCCGTACCGGGAGGCGGTTATCGGCGCGACTGGCGGCAGTTGATCCCGTTGCACCTCTCTCTGTTCGAAGAGGCGAAAAAGCGCTATGGCTAGCGCCCCTTTTCCCCTCGCCAGCCCCTGATAACAACAAGGCGGCCCCGGGGCCGCCTCTTCTTATATAGGGCACAGCTGCGTTTTGCAGTGCCTGTCACCAGAGACAGGACAGCGTCATGCCTGGCGCTCGGCGCCCCTTCCCATCAGACACAGCCATCAGGCATGAGCCACTGGCGTCGGATGCTCACTCATGGGGCGCAGCAACATCAGCAGATAGATGAAGGACACGCTGGCGATCATGATAAACAGCAGGTTATCCGAGTAGTGTTGCATCAAGAGCGCGGTATAGGCAGGGCCCAGCAGGCTGCCTATGGTGTAGCTCAGCAGCAGCGCCTGATTCATCGCCACCA
The DNA here is from genome assembly GCF_020423125.1 of Aeromonas media. NCBI lineage: Bacteria > Pseudomonadati > Pseudomonadota > Gammaproteobacteria > Aeromonadales > Aeromonadaceae > Aeromonas > Aeromonas media. The sequence continues at coordinate 1,567,870 of NZ_CP075564.1, read as the reverse complement.
GCTGATGCTGCTCGACCCTCTCGCAGGCCCAGGCCATGGCCACCGGATAGAGGGTAAAACCGGCGGCGCCCAGGATGAAGAGCGCCGGTCCCATCGCCAGGTTGCCGAGCATCGCCAAGGCGCCCAGGATGACCACCAGCACCTGCATCCGCAGTACCGGCAAACGACCGAACTTGTCTGCCAGACGGCCGGCGGGCCACTGCCCCAGGATGCCGGCGCTCACCATCACCGCCATCCAGTAACCGATACCGGCATCACTCACCCCCTGATGGTTCAGGTAGAGCGGCATCAGGCCATAGAGCGACCCCAACACGATGCCGGAGATGATGCAGCCATTGACCCCAAGGCGCGCCTGACGCAGGCGCAGCATGGGCCACACCTGGGTTGCCCCCTGCGGCTCCCCCTGCTCGCTGACAATGCGGGTGAACAAGAGCGGCAGGATAGCGGCCAGTACCAGGCCAGTCACCCAGGGCAGCACATCCATCAGCGCGGTCGGCAGCGTGCTGACCAGCAGTTGCCCGAGCACAGTCCCCAGGTAATAGACCATCATGTAGGCGGCGAGCAGACGCCCCCGGTTGCGCGCGTTGCCGCTGCACATCAGCGCACTCTCCACCACCACCCAGATCATGGCGCAGCCGATGCCGGCGATGAAACGCCAGGTGAGCCAGCTCCAGAACCCCAGGGTGACTCCTAAGCCCACACAGCCTGCGGCAAAGATCAGGGATGCCAGGTAGTAGCTGCGGTTGAACCCGGCGCGTTTGATCAGCACCCCCGCCAGCAGGGTCCCCAGCAGGTTGCCACAAAAATAGGCGGAGCCGACCATGCCCACCTGCCAGGTCGGAAGCTGGTCATGGGCGAGCCAGAGCGGCACCAGGGTATTCAACACCGCGATGGCCAGGGTCAACAGCAGCAGGCCACAGAGCAATAACAGCACTGGCCGGGAGTATGTGGTCATGGATAAAACCGTGGGGAGAGTCAAAATGCGAGCGCATCATGCCACTGCCAAAGCCATTGTCAATCGGCGCTGAGCCGTGGCGGTGGTGTTTATCTGCGCGCAGACTCTACAGCCTGGATCTGAGCCGCGAGGTGCCCGCTGGCGGCCAAGGCGTTCAGCCATTTAGGCCGATACCCTGTCCATTGAAAAACGAAGAGGCGACCCCGGGGTCGCCTCCTCTTTCTACCAGCACAATAGACGCTATTTCTGACGCTTTCTGGCGTACTTGCGACGGGCCCGCGCCTGGCGCTCCTCTTCCCGCTCCGCCTTCTCCTTGGCCTTCTGCTCCGCCTCCTCGGCCGCCAGCACGATCTCGGCGCTCACCATCTCCGGGGTCTCCAGGGAGATGCGCCCCAGCATGCCGGAGCGGAACTCGTTGACCAGGATCTCGGAGGCCTTGTGCAGATCCGCCAGGCCGCCCTTGCGCATGAAGGCGCGCTGGCGGGCGATGAGCTCCAGCAGCTCGATCTCGGTTTCGGGCAACTCAGCTATCTGGTAGCGCGCCTTGATCCGCTCCGGGTAGGCCTTGAGGAAGTAATCGGCGGCGAACATGGCGATGTCGGCGTAGTCGAAGACGGTGTCCTTGATGGCCGCTGTGATGGCCAGCCGGTAGCCACAGGAGGGCGGGTTGAGCTTGGGCCAGAGGAAACCCGGGGTATCGGTCAGGATGACGTTGTTGTCCAGCTTGATCCGCTGTTGGGACTTGGTCACCCCCGCCTCGTTGCCGGTCCGGGCGATGATGCGCCCCGCCAGGGTGTTGATCAGGGTGGACTTGCCCACGTTGGGGATGCCCATGATCATGGCCCGCACCCCGCGCAGGTCGAAGTTGCGCTCCGGCAGCATCTCGTGGCACAGGGTCAGCAGCGCCTTGATCTTCTCCGGCTCCTGCTGGGTCAGGGGCAACGCCTTGATCCCCTTCTCTTGTTCCATGTGCGCCACCCACAGCTCGGTGATCGCCGGATCGGCGAGATCCGCCTTGTTCAGCACCTTGATGACGGGAGTATCCCCACGCAGCTCGGGCACCAGGGGGTTCTCGCTGGAGAAGGGGATGCGGGCATCGAGCATCTCGATGATGACATCGACCTGGGGCATGACCTCGGCAATTTCTTTGCGGGCCTTGTGCATGTGGCCGGGGAACCAGTTGATGGACATATCCGTTACTCTCTCATTGGGGATGCGGGCTCCCGCTGGGGGCTGCGGGCGCCTGGTGATGCGCCAAACCGCTGGCACTCATCGCAAGGGGGCGCATTTTACCTGCTGCGGCCCCGATTTGACAGGCCATTGTGGCCACGGGCGTGCATGGCAGCAACACTGGTGCCACCACGGCCGGCGACGGCAGAGGCCCGAACAGCAATCAATAACTCATTGATACAACATAACATTTATCTGTCACCTTCACCGTATTGTCATCCAGACTCACTAAAAGTGTCATCTGCCCCCTCTAGGCTGCGCTCAGGTTTTACAAGGAGCGAACCCCAATGAGAAACATGGCAGGACTTGCAGTGATGATAGGCGCCACCCTGGTCGCCGGCTGCAACTCCAACAATGACAGCAGCACCCCCGAGCCCAGCGCCAAAAACGTCATCTTCTTCCTCGGCGACGGCATGGGCCTCAACACCCTGACCGCGGCCCGCATCTACGGCGTCGGGGAAGAGGGCAGCCTCACCATCGACACCCTGCCGGAGACGGCCTTCATCAAGACCTTCTCCCACGACGCCCAGGTCACCGACTCGGCCCCCTCCATGGCGGCCTACATGACGGGGGTCAAGAGCAACAACGGCGTCATCAGCATGGACAGCGACGCTACCTATGAGAGCGACTGCAGCCAGAGCGCCGGCAAGCCGGTCACCACCCTGCTGGAGCTGGCCAAGGCCGACGGCCGCGGCACCGGCGTGGTCACCAGTACCCGGGTGACCCACGCCACCCCGGCCGCCACCTATGCCCACATCTGCAACCGGGATCTGGAGGCGGACATCGCCGCCCAGCTGGTACCGGGCGGTGCTGGTTACAACGGCGCCCTGAAAGAGGGGCTGGACGTGGTGCTCGGCGGCGGCAGCAGCTTCTTCTTGCCCAAGGCCGACAAGGGCAAGCGGGAGGACGGCCGCAACCTCATCGACGAGATGCAGGCCAAGGGCTACCAGTTTGCCAGCACCCTGGACGAGCTGAACCAGGCCGAGGCGGGCAAGCCGCTGCTGGGGCTGTTTGGTTCGAGCCACATGAAATATGACCTGGACAGGCCTGCCAGCGAGCCCTCCCTTGCCCAGATGACCCTGGCCGCTATCAAGCAGCTCAAAGACAAGGAGAAGGGCTACTTCCTGATGGTGGAAGGGGGTCGCATCGATCACGCCCTGCACGACACCAACGCCAAGCGTGCCCTGCAGGATACCCTCGCCTTCGACGACGCCATCAAGGCCACCCTGGACGAGGTGAAGAAAACAGACCCTGAGCTGAAAAACACCCTGATCGTGGTCACCGCCGACCATGACCACACCCTGGTACTCAACGGCTACGCCAAGCGCACCGGCAAGACCACGGCCGGCAACCCCGGGGTGCTCGGGCTGGTGAAGAACTACGAGACCGGCGAGCCGAGCAAGGACAGCGACGGCATGCCCTACACCATCATCGGCTTTGGCAACGGCTACAACCGGGTGGATGGCCCGCGCAGCAGCGTGGCGCCGCTCGACGATGCCACCGTCTCGGCCGACGACTATCACCAGGAGGTGGTGGTCAAGGTGGGCGAGATCGGCAACGAGACCCACGGCGGCACCGACGTCTTCCTCGGCGCCATAGGCCAGGGAGCTGACAGCTTCCACGGCTCACTCGATAACACCGCCGTGTTCGGCAAGGTCAAGGCTGCGGCCAAGCTGTGAGGATCATTCCCGTGAGAAAAACCATGAACAAAACCCTGGTGTGCACCGCCCTGTTCGCCGCCCTCGGCGGCCTGTCCCAGGCCCAGGCCAGCGACGCCAAGAACGTCATCCTCTTTATCGGCGACGGCATGGGCCCCAGCGTGCTCACCGCCACCCGCCTGTTCAAGGTGGGAGAAGAGGGCAACCTCGAGATCATGTCGCTGCCACGCAGCGCCCGCATCAAGACCTTCTCCCACGACGCCCAGACCACTGATTCGGCCCCCTCCATGGCGGCCTACACCACCGGCGTCAAGATGAACAACGAGGTGATCGCCATGAGCAGCGACACCAAGGCCGTGGCACCGTCCAAGGATGCCAACGGCAACAAGGGCATCAACAACTGCACCGACGACAACGGCACCCCGGTGCCCACCATACTCGAGCTGGCCAAGGCGGCGGGCAAATCGGTGGGCGCCGTCACCACCACGGAGCTGACCCATGCCACCCCAGCGGCTACTTATGCACATATCTGCCACCGGGATGCTGCCTATGCCATCGCCGAGCAGGCGGTGCCGGGCGGCGCCGGCTTCAACGCCGCGCTCGGGAACGGGGTGGACGTGCTGATGGGGGGCGGTGCCAATCACTGGACCCCCTACAGCGCCAGCAACAAGGGGGGCAGGGCCGATGGCCGGGATCTCACCGCCGAGCTCGGTGCCCAGGGTTATCAGTACGTCACCACCCAGAGCGATCTCGCCAAGATAGAGAGCGGCAAGGTGCTGGGTCTGTTCAGCGCCAAGTCCCACCTCGACTACGAGCTGGACCGCGTCGCCAAGGGGGCGGCCAATACCCAGCCGTCCCTCTCCGAGATGACCGCCAAGGCGATCGATCTGCTCAGCCAGAACAGCCAGGGCTACTTCCTGATGGTGGAGGGAGGCCGCATCGACCACGCCCTGCACGCCACCAACGCCAAGCGTTCCCTCACCGATGCGGTGGCACTGGACGAGGCGGTCAAGACGGCGCTGGGCAAGGTGGATCTTGCAGATACCCTGATCGTGGTCACCGCCGACCACGATCACACCATGACCATCAACGGCTACGCCGCCAAGGGCAACCCTGTGCTGGATCTGGTGAAAAATGGCAACGGCTCCACCCAGAACGACGTGGATGGCAAGCCTTTCACCACCCTGGTGTTCGGCAACGGTCCGAACCGAGCTGACGTGCGCCCCAACCTCACCAGCGACCAGGTGATGGCGGACGACTACCTGCAGGAGACCGGGGTCAAGCTCGGCTCCGAGACCCACGGCGGCGGCGATGTGATGCTGTTCGCGGATGGCGCTGGCAGCGGCCGCTTCAAGGGCACCCTCGACAACACCCTGGTGTTCGGCAAGCTCAAGGAGGCGCTCGGTCTGTAAGGCACAGGGCCCGGTGTCACGCCGGGCCCTCTCCTGACGAGCGATCAAGCATGATGCGATTGTTACTTTCGATATGGCTCCTTGGCTGTACCCTCTCCTTTCCCCTGCTGGCCGATGAGGCACCCGATCTGGCCGCCCGCATCCGCTATCAGGACAGGATCACCGGCAGCGATGGCATAGCCCGGGAGAGCGTCTGGCAGGAGAAGTGGCTGCGAGTGGGCAACCAGGTGTGGAGCCAGCGGCTCATCCCTCTGCCCCTTGCCCGAGCCTATCACGCCACTCACGACGCCACGCCCGGCCACAAGCACTTTACCCACCAGATGGCGGCGCGCTGGGTCACCCTGGATGACGGGGGCGACCTGCAACTGCGCTACGCCGACGCCTGGCACAACCAGCTGGTGGAGGTGCCGCCGGAAGAGTATGGCCAGGTGGCCTTCAAACCAGATTGGGAGCGGATCCGCTACCTCGTCAACCCAGCCCTGCTGCAAGAGATGACCCCGCTCGATGAGCAGGCACCCGAGCAGGCCCGCTGGTACGAAAAGCGCGAGGGCAAGCAGCGCACCCGCATCCTCTGGTCGAGCCGCTGGCAGTTGCCGCTGGTGGTGGAGTCGGCGAGCCTCGACGGCTACCGCAGCTACCGGATGGAGGTGACCCTCAAACCCCTGCCAAGGCAGTTGCCCTGGCAACAGCTCGACGGCTACCAGACTCTGGATCTGCGCGACTTCTTCGACTGACCCACCCTCTTCCCCCAATGGGTTGGCTGACTTGGGGTAACGGGATGTTACACTCTGTGTACTCATCCCTGACCCGGCCTTCTATGCGTCTTCCCCTACTGCTTTTATTCTGCTGCGCCCTTCTCTTCCCGGGCCCCCGTGCCCACGCCGTGGTGGTCCTGGCCGCAGACGTTCCCCCTTATGTCATTTGCTCCCAGCAGGGGGCCCCGAGCGGCATGGCCATCGAGGTGCTGGAGGAGGTGGCCCGCCGCCTTCAGGAGCCGCTGGAGATCGAGCTGATGCCGCTGGCCCGCGCCCTCAGCCAGACCCGCCACCGACCGGATGTGCTATTGCTGCCGCCGGCCAGAAATGCCCAGCGCGAGCCTCTGTTCCTCTGGATTGCCCCCCTGCTGGAGGAGGCCTTCGTACTGGTCAGCCACCGCCAGCACCACCCGGCCCCCCTCTCCGTCAAGGAGGTGGCCGGCCTGACCCTGGGGGCCTTGCGCGGCTCTCATGGTCAGAGCCTGATCCAGCCTCTGGAGGGAGTGACCCGGGAGCTGGTCACCGAGGAGGTCAGCAACGCCAGCAAGCTGGCGAGGGGTCGCATCCAGGGCTGGGCGGTGGCCTGGAATACCGCCCGCTACAACCAGCAGCGGGCTGGCTTGCCCCTGGCGGATCTGGTGCGCGGTGACACCCTGCAACAGAGCGCCCTCTATCTGGCCGCCAGCCCGCTGTTTCCTGCGGCAGAGGCGCTGCGCTGGCGCAAGGCGATTGAGGGAATGCGCGAGGATGGCAGCCTGGCACGCATCCTCAAGCAGTACGATTATCAGGCGCCCTGACACCGGCCGGGCATTTGCCAAAGCCATTCAGAATGGTTATGGTATCCCCATGAAAGCGCTCATGATTTTTTCCAGCCTGCTCACACCCCGTTGAGCCCCCGCCCTCGCCCCTGACCGCGAGTCGCTCGGGGGCATCGCGTTTGCGATCTATTCTCACAATCCGAACCCTTTTTCGACCAGCTTGCCCGTCATCCTGGTCCTGTCAGCCATTGATAAGGAATACCCAATGCAACAGCCTCATCTCGTCATCTCCAGCCTGGATCTGGATCGCATCGAGCAACTGCTCGGCAACCACCCGCAACACCTGGCCCTGCAGGAGGAGCTGGACCGCGCCGAGATCCGCGACCCGGCCGACATGCCGCCGGACGTGGTGACCATGAACAGCACGGTGCGCTTCAAGATGCAGAACAGCGGCAACGACTTCTGCCTGACTCTGGTCTACCCGAAGGACGTGCAGGGGGACGAGTCGAAGATCTCCGTGCTGGCGCCGGTCGGCAGCGCCCTGCTGGGATTGAAGGTGGGTGACAGCATCGCCTGGCCGGGCCCGGCCGGGCGCACCATCCAGGTAGAGATCCTGGAAGTGGTCTATCAGCCGGAGCGCGCGGGCGAGCTGCACCGCTGATCGGGCCGGGCACGCTCTGCCCGCCACCGAGACGAGCAGAGCGTGCCCTTCCTTTTTATTGCCGCCCGCGCCCCATGCCCAGACGGGGCGTGCATCGCAGCCTCATCCTGTTCAGACGTTCTCCTCCTCCTTGAGCCAAGTGGCGAGCGGGAGTATCTTGTTGGCCGCGCCAGCGCCCTGGCCGCAGATTTCAGGCTGACATCATGATAAAGATTGCCCTCATCGACGATCACCAGATCGTCCGATCCGGTTTTGCCCAACTGCTCAATCTCGAACCCGATCTGCGGGTTGTCGCCAAATTTGGCTCCGCCGCCGAGGCCCTAGCCGGGTTGCCCGGCAGCGGGGCCCGGGTCTGCGTCTGTGATATCTCGATGCCCGACCAATCGGGGCTGGAGCTCCTCAAGCAGCTCCCATCCGGCCTCGCGGTAGTGATGCTCTCGGTCCACGACAGCCCGGCCCTCATCGAGCAGGCGCTGCAGACCGGTGCCAAGGGATTTCTCTCCAAGCGTTGCAGCCCGGATGAGCTGATCGCCGCCGTGCGTACCGCCGCCCAGGGGGGCTGCTACCTGACCCCGGATATCGCCCAGAAGCTGGCCAACAGCAGCCGGGATCCCCTCACCAATCGGGAGCGGGAGATTGCCCAGTTGCTGGCCCAGGGGCTGGAGGTGAAGAGCATCGCCGAGCAGCTCGGTCTCTCCCCCAAGACGGTGCATGTGCACCGCGCCAACCTGATGGACAAGCTCAAGGTCAGCAACAACGTCGAGCTGGCCCACCGCATGCTGGATAGCTGGTGATCTCCCGTCTGGCCAGCTATGTCGCCATCGCGCTGGCGGCCAGCTTCATCTTTGCCGCTGGCTGGTTTTGCCTCTGGAGCATCAGCCTGCATCTGGCGGGTGGCCCGGCGCTGGCGGTGCTGCTGTTCCCCTTTGGCCTGCGCCTCGGGCTGCTGCTGCAAAGCCCCGGCCACTACTGGCCGCCGCTATTATTGTGCGAAGGGCTGTTGCTCTACTGGCTCAATCAGGAGGTGGGGCTGCCCCACTGGCCGTGGCTGATCGCCGGCAGCCTGTTCACCCTGTTGCCGCTGTTCATTGCCCGTCGCCAGCAGGTGCGCAACGACTGGCAGCAACTGTTGCTGCTGCTCGCCACCGTCACGGCGGCGGCGCTGTTGCAAGCCCTGCTCTGGCATCTGGCGGGGGAGGATGGCCTCTCGGCCCTGCTGCTCAGCCTGACCGGCGGTCTCACCCTCACCTCCACCTGCATGCTGATCTGGCACTACCTCACCCGCGCCACCTGGGTGCCGCTGGGGCCTGCGCTGGTGGATCAACCGGTGGACTGGCGTTTTCGCCATCTGGTCTGGTACCTGCTGCTGTTCGTATTGAGCCTCTGGCTGCAACTGGGGTTGCCCAACTCGCTGGTGCGCTTCACCCCGTTTTGTCTCGCCATCCCCATCATCGCCATGGCGTGGCGCTACGGCTGGCAGGGGGCGCTGCTCGCCACCCTGATGAACACCATCGCCCTGCTGGCGAGCCAGGCCTGGCATGATCACCCCCTCGACCTGCTGCTCTCCCTGCTGGCACAGAGCCTCACCGGCCTGCTGCTCGGCGCAGGCATCCAGCGCCAGCGCGAGCTCAATCAGGCGCTGACCCGCCAGCTCGCCCACAATCGTCAGCTCACCGAGCGGCTGCTGGAGACCGAGGAGAGCATCCGCAAGGAGGTGGCGCGCGAGCTGCACGACGACATCGGCCAGACCATCACCGCCATTCGCACCCAGGCGGGCATAGTGCGCCGGCTCGCCCCCGATAACGCCGGGGTAGGCCAGAGCAGCGCACTTATCGACACCCTGTCGCTCGGGATCTACGACGCGGTGCGCGGCCTGCTCGGGCGACTGCGCCCGCGCCAGCTCGACGACATGACCCTGGAGCAGGCGGTACGCAGTCTGCTGCGGGAACTGGAGCTGGAGCGCCGCGGCATCGTTACCCGACTGGAGTGGCAGTTGGCGGATGGGGATCTCTCCGATGCCCAGCGGGTCACCCTGTTTCGGGTCTGTCAGGAGGGACTCAACAACGTGGTCAAACATGCCAACGCCCACTCGGTCACCATTCGCGCTCGGGCCAGCGGCGAGCAGTTGCAACTGGTGCTGGAAGATGATGGCCGCGGCCTGCCACAGAGTCGCCCGCAGCAGGGCTATGGCCTGCTCGGCATTCGCGAGCGGGTGCAGGCGCTCGGGGGCAGTCTGCAACTCTCCTGCATCCACGGCACCCAGCTGACCGTCAACCTGCCCAGTCGCAGACGGGAGGAGAGTCATGGCTAATCACCACCGGAGGGCCAGCCTGTGCTGAGTTTTATGAGAAGCGCGCCGCCGCAACCGCTTATCCGGGATCAGGCCGAGATCGATGCCACCTATCGCCACTGGCGGCTGCACCTGCTGCTGACCATGTATCTGGGCTACGCGGTCTTCTACTTCACCCGCAAGAGCTTCAACTTCGCCATGCCGGACATGCTGGCGAGTGGCATGCTGGACAAGTCCGACATCGGCATGCTCTGGACCCTGTTCTACATCACCTACGGCTGTTCCAAGTTCTTCTCCGGCATCATCAGCGACCGCGCCAACCCACGCTACTTCATGGGGATTGGCCTGATGGCGACCGGCGTCATCAATATCCTGTTCGGCCTCTCGTCGGCACTCTGGATGTTTGCCGCCCTCTGGGTCACCAACGCCTTCTTTCAGGGCTGGGGTTGGCCCCCCTGCTCCAAGCTGCTCACCAGCTGGTATTCGCGCACCGAGCGCGGGGTCTGGTGGTCGGCCTGGAACACCGCCCACAACGTCGGCGGGGCACTCATCCCCCTCATCGTCAGCACCATTGCCCTGCAGCATGGCTGGCGCTACGGCATGATAGTGCCAGGGGTTATCGCCATCGTCGCGGGGTTGTTCCTCTGCTGGCGGCTGCGGGATACCCCGAGTGCCATGGGGCTGCCCACGGTGGGAGTGTGGCGCAATGATGCCATGGAGCTGGCCCAGCAGACTCAGGATGCGGGGCTCTCCCACCGCCAGATCCTGCGCAAATATGTGCTGGGCAACCCCTATATCTGGCTGCTCGCCTGCTGTTACGTGCTGGTCTATGTGGTGCGCACCGCCATCAACGACTGGGGCAACCTCTACATGACCGAGCAGCGCGGCTTCAATCTGATGAGCGCCAACTCGGCTATCTCCATGTTCGAGGTGGGGGGCTTTATCGGTGCCCTGGTGGCGGGCTGGGGATCGGACAAGCTGTTCAACGGCAACCGTGGGCCCATGAACCTTATCTTTGCGGTGGGGATCCTGCTGGCAGTGGGGTCGCTGTGGCTAATGCCCTTCTTCAGCTACGTGATGCAGGCGGCCTGCTTCTTCACCATCGGCTTCTTCGTGTTTGGCCCCCAGATGCTGATCGGCATGGCGGCGGCGGAGTGTTCCCACAAAAACGCGGCAGGGGCGGCCACCGGCTTTGTCGGGCTGTTTGCCTACATGGGGGCGGCGCTGTCGGGCTATCCACTCGCCAAGGTGATGGAGATCTGGCACTGGAACGGCTTCTTCGTGGTGATCTCGGTGGCGGCCGGGGTCTCGGCTCTGCTGCTGCTGCCCTTCTTAAAAGCCCAGGCACCGCGAGCCCTCGTCACCGAGTCGGGCTGATCACAACAGCTCAGGCCGGCAGGCAGACCCGGTTCTTGCCGCTGCGCTTGGCCTGATAGAGGGCACGATCCGCCTGTCCGAACAGGGTGTCGAGATGCCAGCCCCGGGCATAGGGCACCAGCCCCAGGCTGGCGGTGACCTGGATGCCGTCCAGGGGCAGCGTCGCTATCCCCTGGCGGATCTGCTCGCAACGGGCCTGCTGGGCCAAGGCATCCCCCTCGGGCAGCAGCAGCACGAACTCCTCGCCGCCGAAGCGACTGGCCACCAGATCCCCCTGACCGGCCAGATAGGCACCCACTGCCGCCAGCACCCTGTCCCCCACCTCGTGACCGTGACGATCGTTGATCTGCTTGAAGTCATCGAGATCCAGCACCACCAGCGCCCCCTGTTTGGGTGCAGTCACACAGCGCTCCATAAAGCCACGCCGGTTGAGCAGGCCCGTCAGGGGATCCTGGCTGGCCTGCCGACGCAGGGCCAGTGCCCGGTACTGGGTACAGAGCAGCAGCACCCCAAAGGTGGAGAGGTAGTTGCCCATCAACATGGAGAGAAAGGGCAGTACATTGACCACGTGCTTGTCCATCAGCACCCGCGCCTCACCGCTGAGCAGGGAGCCCATGCGCACCAGGTTGAAGCCATAGAGCAGAATGTTGACCACGGTAAACACCAGCACCGCCGGCAGGTAGGCCGGATAGCCATGACGCCAGATGAGCACCACCACCACGGCCCCCAGCACCATGTAGCTCAGGCAGGCCAGCAACACCCTGGGGGCCATATGGTCGTTGAACAGCACGCTCCAGCAGAGGAACAGCAGGTAGATCAGCATGAAGAGTGCGAATGCCCGCCAGTTCGGCGACTCGCCGAAGAAGCGTTGCAGCGCCAGTGGCATCAGGGCGATGCAGAGGGTGATGAGCAGGTTGGCCAGCCAGATCCCCGCCATGTGCGGCGCGAATGCCTGCAGGAAGAACAGCGACTGGGCCGCCAGGGCACAGAGGCTGGACCACCACCAGAGTCCGAGGCCCGGGATCTCCCTGTGGGTCGACCAGATGATGGAGAGGGTGATGAATCCCAGACTGTAGCCCCCGAGGGCCATGAACATCAGTGTAAATATGTCCAGATTGAGCAGAATTGAGGCGTCCATTCCCGAACCTTCCAATGGGGATGGCTGAGTATATGGGAAGCCCATGACAAGACACAGAGGGAGCCTTCTGGCGCAATAAAATATTTTCCGGGTCTCCGCTTGGCCGCCCCGTCACCCAGCCTGATGTCATGCACTTAAGGTTCGTTCGGCCCCAGATTTCCCGCTTGTCATACAGCAAAATGCCTGCCAACTATTTTTGCACTTGAACCCGCGCCATTAGATAGATATGTTGTTTTCATGTGGTTTTATGAGCCGTGCCACGAGGAAAAAACGTCACTAACCTATTGAGTCGTCTGACACAATCGGATTTTGGTACATTTTTCACTCAACCCACGAAGAATAGAATCCCATATGGGGCTTTTGCCTCAATCAAGACAATAATCCTGTCTTGCCTGTTGCCGGATGCAGCAGTCTCTTGTGCCACGGAGTCGCACGGGAGCAGGTTCAAGGCCGAACACACTTACGACAGAGACGTCACTTATGATCAAAAAACTCATTCTCTCTACCCTGCTGCTGTGCGGGCTCGCCAATGCCGCTCCCAGCTCTACCCTGGATGCCGTGCTGGAGCGCGGTGTGCTGCGGGTCGGCTTCGACGCCGGCTATCAACCCTTCGAGATGACCAACAAGCAGGGCCAGTACATCGGCTTCGACGTGGATCTCGCCAAGATGGTCGCCAAAGAGATGGGCGTGAAGGTGGAGTTCGTCAACACCGCCTGGGACGGCATCATCCCGGCCCTGCTGACCGACAAGTTCGACGTCATCATGGGCGGCATGACGGTCACCCCCCAGCGCAACCTGCGCGTCAACTTCGCCGATCCCTACATCGTCGTGGGCCAGACCATAGTGCTGCGCAAGGACAAGGCGGGCGAGATCAAATCCTTCCAGGACCTCAACGATCCCAAGTACAAGATCGCGGTCAAGCTCGGCACCACCGGCGAGCAGGCGGTCAAGCGCATGATCCCCAAGGCCACCCTGCTGCAGTTTGAAACCCAGGACGACGCCAAGCTGGAAGTGATCAATGGCAAGGTCGACGCCTTCGTCTACGACCTGCCCTACAACGCCATCTTTGCCTCCCAGAACACCGGCGCCGTGGTGCACCTGGACAAGCCGTTCACCTTCGAGCCGCTGGCCTGGGCGATCCGCAAGGGGGATCAGGACACCCTCAACTGGTTCAACAACTACCTGCGCCAGATCAAGGGCGACGGCAGCTACGACCGTCTCTACAAGAAGTGGTTCGAATCCAACGCCTGGCTGAACCAGCTCAAATAACCTCTCAAGGGGCGGCTCGCCGCCCCTTCACGCAGACTCCCACACAATAACGACAAGAGAGGTTGTGACAGTGATCAACCCCAAAATCACAAGACAGATGGAAAAACAGCCCAACCTGCTGCTCTGGCACGGAGTCTTCCTGCTGATGGTGCTGGCCGCCATCTTTGGCATCTACAAGGCCGTGCAGGCAGTGGATTACACCTGGCGCTGGGAACGCATTCCCCAGTACATCGCCTACCAGGCCGAGCAGAAACAGTACGCAGAATTTGACGGCACAGTGGTGACCGGCACCACAGCCGCAGAGAAGGGGCAACTCTTCCTGCAAGACGATCTCGACCCCAACCGTCGCCAGGCCATCGCCAGCACGGGCGCCCAGGTTGCCGAAGGGGATACCGTCTTCCTCGGTGACACCCTGGATGTGCAACTGAGCTGGACCGCCGGTCCCATCGCCTGGGGTGTCTGGGTCACGGTCAAGCTCTCCCTGGTGGCGGGCGTCTTCGCCATCCTGCTGGGCACCCTGGCGGGCCTCGCAAGACTCTCCCCCAATCCCGCCCTGCGCAACCTGGCGGTCACCTATGTGGAGCTCATTCGCGGCACCCCGCTGCTGGTGCAGATCTTCATCGTCTATTTCTTTATCGGCACTGTACTCAATCTGGATCGTTTCACCGCCGGGGTGGCGGCGCTCGCTGTCTTCACCGGCGCCTATGTGGCCGAAATCGTGCGGGCCGGCATCAGCTCCATCCACAAGGGGCAGATGGAGGCGGGCAGAAGCCTCGGCATGACCGCAGCCCAGACCATGCGCTACGTGATCCTGCCCCAGGCATTCAAGCGGGTGCTGCCGCCGCTCGCGGGCCAGTTCATCAACCTCATCAAGGACTCCTCCCTGGTCTCGGTCATCTCCATCACGGATCTCACCAAGGCGGGACGGGAGGTGGTCAGCTCCACCTTCAGCCCGTTCGAGGTGTGGTTCACCGTGGCCCTGCTCTACCTGGTGCTGACTGGCACTCTCTCCTTCCTGGTACGCCGTCTGGAGGTGAAATATGCGCGCAGCAACTGATCCCATTATCAAGGCTCAACCTGTGTCGAGAAGTGCTGCCATCACCGGCACGCCCCGCGCCTTCCTGGTACGCCGTCTCGAGGTGAAATATGCGAAAAGCAACTGATCCGATTATCAAAGCGAGCGGTGTAGAGAAGTTCTACGGCACCGAGGTGCACGCCCTCAAGAACGTCAGCACCCAGGTGGCGGAAGGTGAAGTGGTGGTGATAGTGGGCCCGAGCGGATCTGGAAAATCCACCTTCCTGCGCACCCTCAACCAGCTCGAGACCATCAACGACGGCCATATCGAGGTCGATGGCATCAGCCTGACCGAGCCCGGGGATGTCAACAAGCTGCGGGAAGAGGTGGGGATGGTGTTCCAGTCCTTCAACCTCTTCCCCCACTTGAACGTGCTGGACAACATCAGCCTCGCCCCCCAGAAGGTGCGGGGGCTGTCGCGCAAGGAGGCCGAGGACAGAGCCAAGGCCCTGCTGCTGAAAGTCGGGCTGTCCAACAAGGCCCAGAGCTACCCGTCCCAGCTCTCCGGCGGCCAGCAGCAGCGGGTGGCCATCGCCCGGGCGCTCGCCATGCAGCCGCGCATCATGCTGTTTGACGAGCCCACCAGCGCCCTGGATCCCGAGATGGTGGGCGAGGTACTGGACGTCATGAAGGGCCTGGCCAAAGAGGGCATGACCATGGTGGTGGTGACCCACGAGATGGGCTTTGCCCGGGAAGTGGCGGACAGGGTGCTGTTCATGGAGAGCGGCGAGCTGCTGGTAGACGAGAAGCCCACCGACTTCTTCGACAATCCCCCCTCCCCGCGTCTGCGCCAGTTCCTGAGCCAGGTGCTCTGACGCTGACAGCCGAAGAAAGCAGAAGAGGGAGCCCATGGCTCCCTCTTCTGCTTACATTCCCGACATGATCACCCGGGTCAGCGCCCCTGACGTTTCCCCTGCGACAGGCTCTCGCCATCTGACGATCCGCCGCACGGACGGAGCAAGGATGTTAATGAAATTTTAAATTCATTCGGTATGCTGGAACCCAACTGGTCCAACCGGATGGCTCACATGGATGTGCAACTGCTGCTGCTCTACCTCTCCCCCCTCTTTCTGGCCTTCGTCGGCTGGGAGATGCTCTATCTGCGCAAACACGGGGCGGCCTTTCCCACCGCCACCTACCAGTGGCGGGACCTGTTCGCCAATGCCGCCCTGGCCCTGATGCACCAGGGGGGAGATGCCCTGACGGCCATCGCCATCGCCTACCTCTATGACACCCTGTGGGGCTGGCGGCTGCTGGATATCGAGCTGAACCTCTGGAGCGTGCTGCTGCTCTTCCTGCTGCAGGATCTCTGCTACTGGCTGTTCCACTTTGCCAGCCACCATGTGCGCTGGCTCTGGGCCTCCCATGTGGTGCACCACAGCTCGGAGCGGCTCAACCTCTCCACCGCCTTTCGCCAGAGTCTGATGTACCCCGTCTCCGGCATGTGGCTGTTCTGGATCCCCATGATCCTCATCGGCTTCCCCCCCGAGGCGGTGGTCGCCACCGTGCTGCTCAGCCTGGGCTTTCAGTTCTTCGTCCACACCCAGGTGGTGGGCAAGCTCGGCTGGCTGGAGTGGATTTTCAACACCCCCTCCCACCACAGGGTGCACCACGCCAGCAACCCCAGATATATCGACCGCAACTTCGCCGGGGTGCTGATCATCTGGGATCGGCTGTGTGGTACCTTCGTGGAAGAGGACCCCACCGAGCCCTGTCGCTTCGGTATCACCAAGCCCGTCCACAGCTTCAACCCCCTTACCCTCACCTTCCACGAGTGGCGCGACATGCTGCGCGACGCCCGCGGCCTGCCCTGGTCAGAGAAGCTCAAGGTGCTGTTTGGCAAACCGGCGGGCCCGGGGAACACCTGAGCCACACGCCACAAAAAAGAGAGCGCCCTTGGGCGCTCTCTTGCATTGATCGTCAGGTCCCTCAGACGTGGGCAAAGGACCAGATGGCGGGCACCAGGCTCACCAGGGTTATCCCGGCCAGCAGACGCTCGCGCAGGCTGAGCCGCTGATCCGCCCCGAGCTGACGGCGACTGTAGAGAAACAGCAGCAGACCCGGCCCGTAGAGCAGCAAGGAGAGCAGCAGATACTCCACCCCGGCGGCATAGAGCAGCCAGAGACCGTAACCGCTCGACACCAGCGCCACCGCCCGCACCAGGCCATTGCCCTCTCCACTCAAGGAGAGCTTGAGCAGGAAGAGGCCGATCAACAGGTAGGGCACCAGGATCATGGAGGTGGAGATGAGCAGCAGGTTGGTGTACCCCTTGCCGAGCAGCCACACCAGCAACAGGCAGCCCTGCACCGTCAGGCTGGTGAGCCAGAGCGACGCTATGGGGGTGCCGTTGCGGTTCTGGCGCCGGAAGATGGCGGGAAACGCGCCGTGTCGCGCCGCACTGAAGGGCACCTCGGCCGAGAACAGGGTCCAGCTCACGTAGGAGGCGAGCACCGAGACGATGAGACCGACACTGATCAGCACCTTGCCCCAGGAGCCCGTCATCTGGGCCATCAGCCCCGCCATGGAGGGGTTGGGCAGGGCCGCGAGCTCGGGGCGACTCAATATCCCCAGCGCCAGCACCGAGATGAGCACATAGAGCAGCAGCGCCAGCACCACCCCGAGCACAGTGGCCGTGCCCACGTCCCGCTTGTTTCTCGCCCGGGCCGAGAGCACCGCCGCCCCCTCGATGCCGGTGAAGACCCAGAGGGTGATGAGCATGGTGTTGCGCACCTGCTCGGAGACCGGCACCGCCAGGGTGCTGCCCTGCTGATCCGCCGCGAAGGTGACCGGATCGAACCAGTAGCAGGCGAACAGGATGAACAGCAGCAGTGGCAGGCTCTTGGCCAGGGTCGCCACCAGGTTGAACAGGGCCGCCTGCTGCACGCCGCGGGCCACCAGCAGGTGCACCGCCCAGAGGATGCAGGACTCGCCGATGAAGGCGGCCAGGGTGTTGCCCTCGCCAAACCAGACATTGTCAGGGGTATCGACGAAACTGCCCAGCGCCGCGAAGGCGATCACCAGATAGCCCACCACCCCTATGGTGGCACACAGCCAATAACCCCAGGCGGAGAAGAAGCCCACCAGATCGCCAAAGCCGGCGCGGGCATAGCTGTAGATGCCGCCATCGAGATCCGGTCTGAGCCGCGACAGATAGAGGAAGCTCGCGGCCAGGGCCAGAATACCCACCCCGGTCACGCCCCAGCCGATCAGCACGGCGCGAGCACCGGCCACCTCGGCCATGTTCTGGGGCAGGCTGAAGATCCCCGCCCCCACCATGGAGCTGAACACCAGGGCAGTGAGAGACCAGAGGCCTATCTTGCTCTCTTTCATGGGCTCTCCTTAACGCAGCCGGCTGGCCAGCGCCTCAATGTGTTCCGGGCCTATGCCGCAGCAGCCGCCGATGAGGGAAGCACCGGCACCGCGCCAGCGCTCGGCCCAGCCAAGGTAATCCAACGGCCCCAGATCGCCGCGGATCTCGTCCAGGCCGTCGTTGGCGGTGGCTTCCTTGGGCTGGGGCGGGAAGGCGTTGGCATAGGCGCCGAGGCGAACGTCGGTGCGCCCCAGGGCCTGCAATGCGGCGCCGGCCACCTTGAGCGCCCCTTCGATCACCTCGGGCTGGCAGCAGTTGAACAGGATGGCGTCCACCCCGACCGCCACCAACGCGGCCACGGCATCCTCCACCCGCTCGCCAGAGCGCAGGGTGGGTTCGCTCCCCGGCGCCTCGTCCTCCAGGGTGAAGGAGACCCAGAACGGCTTGCCATCGCCTGGCAGCAGAGCCTTGAGGGCCAGCGGCTCGGCGATGAGGCTCATGGTCTCCGCCAGCCAGAGATCCACATGGGGGGAGAGCGCCCGAATAAGCGGGGTCGCCAGCTCGCTCACCCGTTCTGCCTGATACAGATCGGCGCGGTAGGAGCCAAACAGCGGTGGCAGTGAACCGGCCACCTGCACCGCGCCCCCCTGATCGTCGGCTACCTCCCGCGCCAGCTGGCCGGCCAGCGCCGCCAGTCTCTCCCCCTCGGCGGCGAAACGCTCAGCACCGATATGAAACGGCACCAGGGCATAGCTGTTGGTGGTGATGACCCGGGCACCGCTCGCCGCATAGGCCTGATGCACCTCACGCACCGTCTCTGGCGCCTCCATCAGGGCCAGGGCCGACCACTCCGGCTGGCGAAACGGTGCGCCCCGCCGTGCCAACTCACGCCCCATGCCGCCATCCAGTACCCACAAATCCTTTGTATCCATCTCTGTCTCTCTGCGTGTCCCCGTCATGACGGGTGTTTATTGTGTGAAAAGACATTAAGCCGTCAAAACATCTAGACGGCTATATGTCCTATACATCATGGCGCAAAGCAGAGGGAGAGGCAATCGGGAACTAGGAACAAATCCGGGCAAGCTCAGGATGACAGTGGCAAAGGGAAGCCCCTCGTCCTCGCCACCCTGGGCCCCGGTCCATGGGCCTGAATGACAAGAGGCCACCCCGGGGGGTGGCCTCTTGTGAAGCATGATGGGCTGGCGACTCAGCGCCCTGCCAGTACCCGCTTGGTCTGCTTGACCCAGTCGGAGACGCGCCCCTGCTGGGGATAGCCTTGCCAGATCTGCTCCCACTGGGCCGGACTCAAGGGGCGGCCCAGCCGGCGCTGCACCCCGGCATAGAGGTAATCGTGGGCCGTGGTACGGGCCTGGGCCGAGGTGAGGAACTTGGCCACAGGATCGGTCAGGCGCACGTCCCGCATGCCGAGCAAGGGGTAATCGCTGTGTACCGCCGCCAGCATGGTCTCACGCATGGCCGACTCGATGTAGCCACGGGCGAACAGGGCGGTCACCGATTCCAGCGATCCTTGATCCGGGCCATGGTACTCCTCATCGAACACCGGACTGGGTTCCGCCACGGCACTCTGCACCACGGCATCGGGGTCCGGTTGCGGCACCACCGCCACAGCCTTGGGGGCGGCTGGCTTGGGGGCGGCGGCGGGTTTGCGGGGCGCGCTCTGGCTGCAGGCCCCCAGCGCAAGGGCAAGCGCCACGCAGGCGAGCGCACGGGAATAAGACGGCATCTTCATGACTCCTTGGTAACTTCCTTTCACGATTCCAGGGCGGGTTTCTCGGCCAGCACAGGCTCCACCCGGGTGACCAGCAGCTGATCGATCTTGTAGCTGTCGATGTCCACCACTTCGAACTTGTAGCCCGCGTATTTCACCGAATCGGTACGCTTGGGGATCTTGCGCAGCATGAACATGATGAAACCGGCGATGGTCTCGTAGTTCTGACTCTCCGGGAACTCCTCGATGTCGAAGGCCCGCATCACGTCGGAGATGGGGGTCACCCCGTCCACCAGCCAGGAGTTCTCGTCCCGCTGGACGATCTGCTCTTCCACCACGTGAGTGGCCCACTCCCCCATGACGGTGCTCATCAGGTCGTTCATGGTGACGATGCCCACCACCAGGGCGTACTCGTTCATCACCACGGCGAAATCACCGCGATGGTTCTTGAAGTACTCCATCGCCTCGTAGAGGTTCAGGGTGTCGGGGATGATGATGACGCTCTGCACCAGGGATCCGCTGTTGAGATCAATGCTCTGGCCGCTGATGACGCGGATCAGCAGCTCCTTGGCGTCCACGAACCCCTTGATGCTGTCGAGGTTGTGGTCGCACACCAGGAACTTGTTGTGGGGATGCTCGGCAATCTTGGCCTTGATGCTCTCCTCCCCCTCTTGCAGGGTGAAGTAGATGAGGCTTTCGCGCGCCGTCATGGCGGAGGTGACGCCAAGGGACTGCAGCTCGAACACGTTCTCGATGAGCTGGTGCTCCTCGCGCTGGATGACGCCGGCCTCGGCGCCCGCATCCATCACCGCATAGATGTCGTCCGAGGTAATCTCGTCGTTGCGCACCATGGAGACCCGCAGCAGGCGGAACAGGGCGTTGGCCAGACCGTTGAAGAACCACACCAGCGGCATCAGCAGGGTCACGCACAGCAGCATGGGGCGTACTACCACCACGGCGATCCGCTCCGGCATGGTCATGGCAAGACGCTTGGGCATCAGATCGGCGATCAGGATAAACATGCCGGTGACGAACACGAAGGAGGCCGCAGAGCTTATCTGGCCGAGCCAGGGGCCCTGATAGAAGCCAGCAACGAACTGCTTGATGGCGGGGTTCAGGGCGGATTCGCCCAGGATGCCGCCCAGGATGGCGACGGTATTGAGGCCAATCTGCACCACGGTAAAGAAATTACCCGGCTGGGCCTGCAGCGCCAGCACTTTTTCGGCATGGCGATTGCCCTCGTCGGCCATCACCTGCAACTTGATCTTGCGGGAGGCGGCGAGAGAGATCTCGGAAAGCGAGAAGAACACACTGCCGGCGACCAGCAGCATCAGAAAGAACAAACTATCGGCAAAACTCATGATTAACCTATTGCGACAGCCGCCTTAGCACAAGACGGCAAACTGGGCCCGGGAAACCGGACCGTGACTCCATCCGGGACTCACACAGGGGCAATATTCTAGCAGAAAAGCGCCCCGTGGGGCGCGTTATCTTAAGCCGCCCCCCAATGCAATAAAAAAGGCGCTCAACGCGCCTTTTTATTCATCGTGGATTCAATGCTTGCCGAGCAGGTCGCTCAGTTCATCCGCCTTGGTGTGGCGTACGTCTTTGCCCTTGACGTAGTAGACGATGTATTCGCAGATGTGCTGGCAGCGATCGCCGACCCGCTCGATGGCACGCGCCGCCCACAGGACGTTGAGTACCTGAGGGATGGTGCGGGGATCTTCCATCATGTAGGTCATCAGCTCGCGGATGATGGACTCGTACTCCCGGTCCACCTTGTCGTCTTCCTTGTAGACGGTGATGGCCGCCTCCAGATCCATGCGGGCGAAGGCGTCGAGCACGTCGTGCAGCATCTTGATGGTGCGACGGCCCATGTTCTCGAGCGACACCAACGGCGGCTGCGGCTTGTTGGCGTTGTCGGTCAGCATGCGGGCTATCTTGTCCGCCACATCGCCGATGCGCTCCAGATCCGTGATGGTCTTGATGATGGCCATCACCAGCCGCAGGTCGGACGCGGTAGGCTGGCGCTTGGCGATGATGCGGGTGCACTCCTCGTCGATGGCCACTTCCATGGCGTTGACCTTGTGGTCGTTGGCCACTATCTTGCGCGCCGCATCCAGATCCTGGATGTGAATGGCGGAGATGGCATCGGTCAGCTGCTGCTCCACCAGACCGCCCATCACCAGCACCTGGTTGCGCACGTTCTCGAGCTCGGCATTGAACTGACCGGAGATGTGTTTATTGAGGTTCATATTGTCCATACAAATAATCCTTGTTGCTCCGATTATGCCTTAGCCGTTGAACCGACCGCCAATCTGTTTCTTGTGGTTCATGTCAGTCATCCTCATCTCTTAGCCGTAACGACCGGTGATGTAGTCCTCGGTCTTCTTCTTGGCCGGGGTGGTGAAGATGGTGTTGGTGTTCGAGTACTCGATAAGCTCGCCCATGTACATGAAGGCGGTCTGATCCGACACCCGCGCCGCCTGCTGCATGTTGTGGGTGACGATGACCACGGTGAATTGACTCTTGAGCTCGTTGATCAGCTCCTCGATGGTGAGGGTGGAGATGGGGTCGAGCGCCGAAGTCGGTTCATCGAGCAACAGCACTTCCGGCTCGATGGCGATGGCACGGGCGATCACCAGACGCTGCTGCTGACCACCTGAGAGGCCGAACGCGTTGTCGTGCAGGCGATCCTTCACCTCTTCCCACAGGGCCGCGCCGCGCAGGGAGCGCTCGGCGGCCTCGTCCAGGGTGCGTCTGTCGTTGATGCCCTGCAGGCGCAGGCCATAGACCACGTTCTCGTAGATGGATTTCGGGAAGGGGTTCGGGCGCTGGAACACCATGCCCACCTGACGGCGCAGGGCGGAGACATCCACGCTCTTGTCATAGATGTTGTGACCGTGCAGCTGGATCTCCCCCTCGATGCGGCAGATCTCCACCAGATCGTTCATCCGGTTGATGCAGCGCAGCAGGGTGGACTTGCCACAACCGGACGGGCCGATAAAGGCGGTGACCTGGCCTTTGGGGATCTTCATGTTGACGTTGAACAGCGCCTGCTTGTTGCCGTAGTACAGGTTGAGATCCTTGACCTCAAGGGCAGTCTGCTCCGGGCTCAGGTTGAGCAGGTCCAGTGCGGTATGCTGGGTCGAAGTCGGTGTTACGTTGATCATCTGTTACCTCAAATTCTCTTTGTGGCGGCGGGCACTCTCGTTGCCCGCGGCCTGAACGCTTGGCTGGCAGGGAACCCTGTTCCCGGCCCGTCTCTGTGGTAGCTGGTCTATCAATGCTCCAGCGACCGGAATTTCTCGCGCAGGTGGTTACGAATGCCGATGGCCGTCAGGTTGAGGCCCACGATCACCGTCACCAGCAGGAAGGAGGTAGCGTAGACCAGGGGCCGCGCCGCCTCGACGTTCGGGCTCTGGAAGCCAACGTCATAGATGTGGAAGCCCAGGTGCATGAACTTGCGCTCCACGTGCAGGTACGGGAAGTTGCCATCCATCGGCAACGTGGGAGCAAGCTTCACCACCCCTACCAGCATCAGCGGCGCCACTTCACCGGCCGCCCGGGCGATGGCCAGGATGAGGCCGGTCATGATGGCCGGGCTCGCCATGGGCAGCACGATGCGCCACAGAGTCTCGGCCTGAGTGGCACCCAGTGCCAGCGAGCCCTGACGAATGGTGCTCGGGATCCGCGCCAGCCCCTCTTCGGTGGAGACGATCACCACCGGCAGGGTCAGAATGGCCAGGGTCAGCGCCGACCAGATGACGCCGGGTGAGCCAAAGGTCGGGCTCGGCAGCGCTTCCGGGTAGAACAGCTGGTCCAAGGAACCACCGAGCGTGTAGACGAAGAAGCCCAGACCGAAGACGCCGTAGACGATGGAGGGGACACCCGCCAGGTTGATCACCGCGATGCGGATGATCTTGGTCAGGCTGTTCTTGCCCGCGTACTCGTGCAGGTAGACAGCGGCCACTACCCCAAGGGGTGTCACTATGATGGCCATCAGCAACACCATGAAGACGGTACCGAAGATGGCCGGGAAGACGCCACCCTCGGTGTTGGCCTCACGGGGATCGTCGGAGACGAACTTGCCAATCTGATGGAACCAGTGACCGACCTTGGCGGGCAGGCTCATGTCGTTGGGCCAGACCACGTCCAGCACCTTGGACATGGGCATGGTCACCTGCTCGCCACGCATGTCCTTGACCGTGATGGCGTCTCTGTCCGCCTGGGCACGCAGGGAGAAGAGTTCCTTCTCCAGCACCTGATAGCGATCGTTCAGGGCCTGGCGCTGCGCGGCGAGATCCGCCTTGAGCGCGTCGGTCAGCTCCCCTTCCAGCTCCGCCTTGCGCTCCTTGAGGCGCAACTTCTCGAGCTGATAGTTGATGCTGCCGATGTCACCCTTTTGCAGATCGTTGGCCTGCTCCGACAGGGCGTTGGCTCGGGCCAGCACCCGCTGCAAGGCTGGATGCATATCCTGGGTCAGCTCGCGGCCATCCTCTTTCACCGAAGTGATGTAACCGTAGAAGTTGCCGTTGGTGGTGCGCTCGACCATGGCGAGCTCGGCCGGCTGGGTACGGGACTTGATGTCGGTCTCAAGCACCCAGCGAAAATCGAGGTCGACAAACTCGCGGTTGCCGGTCTTGACCAGATAGCGGGTCAGCAGCTCGCGCTCCTCCCCCTCCAGCGCCTGGCCTGCGGCGCGCAGCCGCTCCACCGGCACCAGCTCGCGGTCGTTGATCTCGCCGATCAGCACGCTCTTGTTGCCGCTGGCGTCCTCAAGCTGCCACTCATAGATGGGGTGCGGCCAGAAATAGACCAGACCGCGCCAGCCGATCAGCAACAGCAGACCCAGTACGGCCACCAGACTCAGGCTGACGGCGCCCCCCGTCATCCAGATCCAGGGGGCCCCCGATTTAAACCACTTACCCATTGTCGATTCCTTAGTCCTTACAGAGAGCTGTACTTTTCACGCAACCGCTGACGGATGAACTCGGCCAGGGTGTTGAACATAAAGGTGAATACGAAGAGGACGAAGGCCGCGAGGAAGAGCACCCGGTAGTGGGAGCTGCCCACTTCCGACTCCGGCATCTCCACCGCGATGTTCGCCGCCAGGGTACGCAGCCCCTGGAACATGGAGAAGTCCATGATGGGGGTGTTGCCGGTCGCCATCAGCACTATCATGGTCTCGCCCACGGCGCGGCCAAGGCCCATCATCACCGCAGAGAAGATGCCCGGACTCGCGGTCAGGATCACCACCCGGCTCAGGGTCTGCCAGGGGGTTGCCCCGAGCGCCAGCGAGCCCTGGGTCAGATGCTTGGGCACCGAGAAGACCGCATCTTCGGCGATGGAGAAGATGGTGGGTATGACGGCGAAGCCCATGGCGATACCGACCACCAGTGAGTTGCGCTGGTCAAACTTGATGCCCATCTCGTGGGTCAGCCAGATGCGCGAATCGCCGTGCATGAAGGCATTCTCGATGAGCGGGCTCAAGGCGAAGGCACCCCAGCCAATCAGCAACAGCACCGGGATCAGCAGGATGGCGTGCCAGCCCTCCGGCAACCAGGCGCGACTGCGCTCCGGCAGGTAGTTCCACACCAGGGCGGTGAGCAACATGCCCATCGGTAGCAGCAGCAGCAGCAGGATCACCCCTGGCAGCGCCCCCTCGATGATGGGTGCCAGCCACAGACCCGCCAGGAAGCCGAGGATGACGGTCGGCAGCGCCGCCATGATCTCAACCGTCGGCTTGACGTATTTGCGCAGGCCCGCCGACATGAAGTAGGCGGTGTAGATGGCACCGGCGACACCGAGCGGCACCGCAAACAGCATGGCGTAGAAGGAGGCCTTGAGGGTCCCGAACACCAGGGGTACCAGGCTCAGCTTGGCTTCGAAGTCGTTGCTGGCGGAGGTGGACTGCCACACATACATGGGCTCGGGATAGCCTTCGTACCACACCTGTTGCCACAGGGCCGACCAGGTCACCTCAGGGTGATCGTTTTCCACGTCAAATATCTTCAAGGTGTCGCCCTGCTGGGTCAGCAACAGGTTGTGACGGGGAGAGATGGCCAGGGCCGCCAGGGCGCCGCCTTCTATGGTCTCACCGAGCAGCTTGGCCTCGCCGGTGGCGTGGAAGAAGTTGATGGTGCCGTCTTTGGCTGCGCTGATGAAGCCCTTGCGGAAATGCTCCGGGGTCAGCAGCGCGACCGGGCCGTCGCCCTTGAAGTCACGGATCTGGGTAAACTCACGCTTGCCATCCTTAGCCACCTCGAACCACTGGGAGATGACGCCATTGTCATTACCCACCAGCAGGGAGGAGGCGCCGGAGAGCAGGGCCACCTGGGTCACGTCGGCGTTGGGAGCATTGATCTCCATGACGTCGCGCAGGGAGATGTCGCTCAGGTTGTGGATGTCATAGACCGACAGGCGATTGCCTTCGCGCACGAACAAGATGCGCAGGTTGGGAGTCAGCAGCATCTGATCCACGTGACGCGGCAGGGAAGGAATGGCGTAGTTTTGGCTGCTCCACTCGACTTCCCCGGAGAGGAAGTTCTCCTCACCGCTCATTACCGTCATCACGCCACGGCCATCTTCGGTCACCGCGGCGGTGGCCATCTTGTCCTTGGTCGCCTCGAACACTATGCGGGTCAGCGCCTTGCCCAGGGGATCTATCACCACAGGCTCTTCGCCGAAGGGATATTGCAGGCTGGGCTCGATGACACGCACGTCATTCGGATAGGAGACCTTGAAAGAGGGCTGCACCACAATGGCCTTGCCATCGGCAAAGCCATAGGCGATGAGCTTCTGGCCCGGTGCCGGCACGGCGACGGCGGTGACGTCACCGGTGACACCGGTCTGACCCAGCACCTGGCCCACCTTGACGTTATCATCCGCCTTGATGGCGAAGAAGCTGACCTGACCCTGGTCGTTGAAGCGATACCCTATCTCGTTTTGTTCCTCGACACCGAGCCATGCCGTCTTGCCCTGCATCGGCAGGGTAAAGGAGGAGGTTGCCTCTACGCTGGCGCCATTGAAGATGGGTTTCACCACATAGAGCAGGTAGAAGAAGATAAGCAGCAGCGCCACCAGTACCAGGGCTCCCCCTGTGGTGACGCCGTATTTGGCCAATTTATCCTTGATCCGGCGTTTTCTACTGCCCGCCATGACCAGGTTTAACGATTCCGATGACATGCAAGACCTCAATGTGAGCTAGGCTTGGCGGCATTATATGGCGGTTGCATGACAGTTTTGTTACATCAAGAGCCTCTGTGAAGAGGTTATTTCGAGGGGGATTCAGGTGGGAGATCAAAGGCAAGCAGCAGTGCCAACCCTATGTTTTATATATGAATATGTGAATAATTTCGGGACGGGGCAAGACGATGCCCCTTGCCCACCTCAGAAAGCCTGGCCACCACTTTGTTTCAGCGCCTCTCTGGCCGCCTTCTTCTCGGCGCGGCGCCGCCTGAAGAAGTCCGATAACTGGGCCGAACACGCCTCTGCCAGCACACCGCCCGTCAGCTCGACGCTGTGGTTGTGGCGCGGGTCCTGCAAAATCTCGAACACCGAGCCCGCAGCCCCGGTCTTGAGATCGCGGGCCCCGTAAACCACCCGCTTCACCCGGCTGTGGATGAGGGCGCCGGCACACATGCAGCAGGGCTCCAGGGTCACATAGAGGGTGGTGTCGAGCAGCCGGTAGTTCTCCAGCGTGATACCGGCAGCACGGATCGCCATGATCTCCGCATGGGCGCAGGCGTCATGGGCACTGATGGAGCGGTTCCACCCCTCGCCAACCACCTCGTCCCCCAGCACCAGCACGGCACCGACCGGGATTTCGCCTATCCCTTCCGCCCTGGCCGCCAGGGCCATGGCATGACGCATCCAGTGCTCGTCCTGCTCACTCTGGCTTACCGGTTCTGTGACGTCTGATGATTTCACACCCTGTTCCTCTCTCTGACGGGTTGCTAGCGTTTACTTGCGGCTTATTGTCTGCCGGTCATTGGCAACAATCGGATAGACCAGCAAAGAAGCTTGATGCCGGAATCCCCTGGCAATACGGGGCGGCGATTATGCCAAAACTCCCGCCAGGGCCCAAGTCGCATCTTGATTGAACAATAAAGAAGCAATCGGCATCTCCCTGATAAAAAAGGAGTTGCACCCTCCTGGCCATCCTATTAGACTCCTTTCCCGTCAGCCGAGTCTGACTCCGTCGGTGTGTAGCGCAGCCAGGTAGCGCATCTGCATGGGGTGTAGAGGGTCGGAGGTTCGAATCCTCTCACACCGACCATTTTCCCCGAGAATAGCCCAGTCAAACGACTGGGCTATTTTTTTGTCTGTTGCCTCCCTTCCCTCTGGCATGCCTCCTTCTTGTCCCATCTCACCACCTTGCATCGGGGCGGTGACGGAATAAATTTTATACAGAACCACTTGAAGCTTTCACAAAGTCCCGCTAGGATACGCAACTTTTCCGCCGGCCATCAGACAGGGAGGTGGCATCAGGGTGAGGGAATCACCAACCGGCTTGCAATCCATTGAGGCAAGCACCCATGACCCAGACTATTGACACTCAGCCCGATCAGCCCCTTATCTCCTCACCTCATTCCGAACTCGAATCCACCGACGCCAGCCTCGGCGGTACAGTGCATCTCGACGTGATCGATCTCGCCGCGCCTGATGATGACTACTGAGGTAGATCTGGCCCTGCCCCTCTCCAACACCGCGGATGAAAGGCCGGTTTTGCTGTCCGGCACCCCATCTCGTCCCGGCTAAAAAGCCGCCAACAAAAATAACCATAAAATGCTGATAACCATCTATTAATTGGTGTTATTCACTACTAAGCTCCCCTTCATCCTCCTCTCCCCTGCTCCCGCCCCTTGATACAAACCTACGTTATTGCTCGTCATTTCCATCACTCGCCTCCTAACGCCTCCGTTTCGCAAGATTCACTCTTTCAGTTTTAAACGGTAGTTCACCTATCAATAGCCTCGCACGCCAGATGCTGGCTGTATTGACTGCAGGTATTTCATACAGCTGTTTTCACAAAGCCTGGAGTAAGGTCGGGATTTGTTTTTGCATTGGTAATTTTATTACGCAATTAATTACATTTTCGATGTGCCATACCCGGCTCATTCATCCCCCCTGACGGCTCCGTCAATCGAGAGCATAACCATCTGCGTAGAGCTTTTATGCTAATCTTATAAATACTTTAAAAACATAAACTTAAACACCAACCAAAAACACCCGTTTTAAAAATCAAGTTGACGAACCAAGCATTATTTTGCACCTTATGAGTCGTGTTACCCCGCTGTTACGGGGAGAGGAATATAGACGTTAGTCGTAGTTAGTAAGTTCAAAATGTAACTTTCAAAGGAGTGAAACCTATGTCGGCACCGGCCCAGACCATCAGCAGCACCCGTCTGCATATCCAAGGCGAGATGCTTCCCGATTACGCGCAGATCCTGACGCCGGATGCGGTGGCCCTGGTATCCGAACTGGTGGAACGCTTCGCTCCTCAGCGCAATGAGCTGCTGAAACAACGGGTGGCCCGCCAGGCCCGCATCGATGGCGGCGAGTTGCCGGACTTCCTGCCCGAAACCGCCCACATCCGCGAAGGCAGCTGGACAGTGCGTCGCATTCCCGCCGATCTGCAGGACCGCCGTGTGGAGATCACCGGTCCGGTCGAGCGCAAGATGGTGATCAACGCCCTCAACGCCAATGTAAAAGTGTTCATGGCGGACTTCGAGGACTCACTGGCGCCGGCCTGGAACAAGGTGATCGAGGGGCAAATCAACCTGCGCGATGCGGTCAACGGTACCGTCTCCTACACCAGCCCGGAAGGGAAGGCTTACAACCTGAACGCCGATCCGGCCGTCCTCATCTGCCGGGTCCGTGGTCTGCACCTGCCGGAAAAACACGTCACCTTCGATGGTGCGCCCATCCCGGGCGGCCTGTTCGACTTTGCACTCTACTTCCTGCACAACCATCAGGCGCTGCTGGCCAAGGGGTCAGGTCCCTACTTCTACCTGCCCAAGTTGCAGAGCCATCTGGAAGGGCGTTGGTGGAGCGAGGTGTTCGCCTGGACCGAGGACAGGTTCGGTCTGCCCCGCGGCACCATCAAGGCCACCGTGCTGATCGAAACCCTGCCGGCGGTGTTCGAAATGGACGAGCTGCTCTATCAGATGAAGGATCACATAGTTGCGCTGAACTGCGGCCGCTGGGACTACATCTTCAGCTACATCAAGACTTTGAAGAACCACCCTGACCGTGTCCTGCCGGACCGCCAGGTGGTGACCATGGACAAGCCCTTCCTCTCTGCCTACTCGCGCCTGCTGATCAAGACCTGTCACAAACGCGGCGCCCTGGCCATGGGTGGCATGGCGGCCTTCATTCCGGCCAAAGATCCGGCAGTGAACGCCGAGGTCTTCGCCAAGGTGAAAGCGGACAAGGAGCGTGAAGCCAACAACGGCCACGACGGCACCTGGGTTGCCCACCCCGGCCTCGCCGATACCGCCATGGCGGTGTTCAACGCCGCCATCCCAGCTGGCGCCAAAAACCAGCTCGGCGTGCTGCGCGAGCAGGATGTTCCCATCACGGCGGCGGATCTGCTGGCCCCCTGCGAGGGCGAGCGTACCGAGGCTGGTATGCGCACCAATATCCGGGTCGCCCTGCAATACCTGGAGGCCTGGATCAACGGCAACGGCTGCGTACCCATCTACGGCCTGATGGAAGACGCCGCCACCGCCGAAATATCCCGCACCTCCATCTGGCAGTGGATACGACACGGCAAGAGCCTGTCGAACGGCAAGGTGGTGACCAAAGCGCTGTTCCGCCAGATGCTGGCCGAGGAGCAGGAGGTGGTCAAAGCAGAGGTGGGCGATGCCCGCTGGCAGGCGGGGCGCTTTGCCGAGGCAGGCGAGTTGATGGAGCAGATCACCTGCGCCGACACTCTGATCGATTTTCTGACGCTGCCCGGATACGAGCGGCTCTGAATCACGGGCCCCGGGCGGGGCTCGCCAATAACAAGTCAATGGAAACGTGAAATCAATGAAAGAGGGAACTGATATGGCACTGACCCGTGAGCAACAGATCCAGGCTATCGAGAAAGACTGGGCGGAAAACCCCCGCTGGAAAGGGATCAAACGCGGCTACAGCGCCGAAGACGTGGTGAACCTGCGTGGCAGCCTGCAGCCAGCACACACCCTGGCCCAGCGTGGCGCCGACAAGCTGTGGGAGCTGATCCACGGCGGCGCCAAGAAGGGCTACGTCAACTGCCTCGGCGCCCTGACCGGCGGCCAGGCGGTGCAGCAGGCCAAGGCGGGCATAGAGGCCATCTACCTCTCCGGCTGGCAGGTGGCGGCGGACAACAACTTGTCCTCCACCATGTATCCGGATCAGTCCCTCTACCCGGCAAATTCGGTACCGTCCGTGGTGGAGCGCATCAACAACTCCTTCGCCCGTGCCGACCAGATCCAGTGGGCCAACAAGGTTGGGCCGCAGGACGAAGGCTTCATCGATTACTTCCTGCCGATCGTGGCGGATGCCGAAGCCGGTTTTGGCGGCGTGCTGAACGCCTTCGAGCTGATGAAGGGGATGATTGAAGCGGGCGCCGCCGGCGTGCACTTCGAAGATCAGCTCGCCTCCGTCAAGAAGTGCGGCCACATGGGTGGCAAGGTGCTGGTACCGAGTCAGGAAGCGGTACAAAAGCTGATCGCAGCCCGTCTGGCGGCCGACGTCTGCGGCACCACTACGCTGGTTATCGCCCGTACCGACGCCAACGCTGCCGACCTGCTGACCACGGACGCCGATCCCTACGATGCCGGCTTCCTGACTGGCGAGCGTACCGCCGAGGGCTTCTACAAGGTGCAGGCCGGCATCGAGCAGGCTATCTCCCGCGGCCTGGCCTACGCCCCTTACGCCGACATGGTGTGGTGTGAAACCGCCAAGCCGGATCTGGACGAGGCGCGCCAGTTCGCCGAAGCCATCAAGGCCCAGTACCCGGACAAGATCCTAGCCTACAACTGCTCCCCGAGCTTCAACTGGAAGAAGAACCTGGACGATGCCACCATCGCCCACTTCCAGCAGGAGCTGTCCGACATGGGCTACAAGTACCAGTTCATCACCCTCGCGGGCATCCACAACATGTGGTTCCACATGTACGAGCTGGCCTACCAGTACGCCCGCGGCGAAGGGATGAAGCACTACGTCGAAATGGTGCAGCAGCCCGAGTTTGCGGCCGCCGAGCGTGGCTACACCTTCGTGGCGCACCAGCAGGAAGTGGGCACGGGTTACTTCGACAAGGTGACCACCGTCATTCAGGGTGGCCAATCCTCGGTGACCGCCCTGACCGGTTCCACCGAAGAAGATCAGTTCCACTGATAGACAGTGCCCCTTGAAATGACAAAACCCCGGCCATCAGCCGGGGTTTATTTTTGTCTGTTTTTCAGGGCAAGCGAACAAACTCCACAGGACTACAACTCGAGGATCTCTTTGACAAAGGGGATGGTGAGCTTGCGTTTGGCGCGAAAGGAGGCGTTGTCAAGCTGATTGAGGGTGGCGAGCAGGGTGCGCATATCGCGGGACAAGCGGTTGAGCAGGAAGCGACCCACGTCGATGGGCAGTTTGAAGCCCCGCAGCTCGGCACGCAGCTGCAGGGCACTGAGCTTGCCTTCATCATCGAGCTCGTCGAGATGGAAACTCACCCCCCAATCGAGGCGGGAGGCGAGATCCGGCAGTTGCAGCCCCAGCTTGCGCGGGGCGCTGCAGCCGGTGACCACCAGGGTGCCCTCGCCTTTCTCTTTCCAGCGATTGTAAAAATCGAACAGGGCCCGCTCCCACACGGTATTGCCAGCAATGACTTCGAGACTGTCGAGACAGACCAGCGGCAGGCTTTCAAGGGCGTCGAGCATGCTGGGATCCAGTTGCTCGAACTGATCGAGGGAGAGATAGGCGGCAGCGGCGTCGCGGGCATTGACCTCGGCGCAGGTAGCGTGCAGCAGGTGGGAGCGTCCGGAGCCCTTGGCTCCCCAGAAATAGAGGAAAGGAGCGCCCTGACCGATGGCCGCATTCTTGAGGGCGGTGATCAGATGGGCGTTGTTGCCGGGATAGAAACTGACGAAGGTTTCATCATCCGGTAATTGTACGGCTAAAGACAGTTGGGCCGGTTGCTTCACTCGTTGGGCTTTGACTGTGATATTTGCGCCCAAGTGTATCATTGCAATGGCAGATAGAGAACCGCCCGGGTCATGCCGGGCGGTTGGGATAAGCAGAAAGCGTCAGGGCTGCGACCATTGATAACGCAGACCGCTCTCGTTGTCTTCGATCTAGCACTGCTGGCTCTCGAGCTGGAGAACCGCACAGACTCTTCATGCCAGGCGGTTGGGATAAGCAGAAAGCGTCAGGGCTGCGACCACTGGTAACGCAGACCGCTCTCGTTGTCTTCGATCTGGTGCAGGCGACTCTCCAGTTGCAGGCCCCTTACCAGCTCGGCCTTGTCTCCCTGAAGCGACAGGTTGAAGGTGACCTTGTCCCCCTCCAGCTTGCCGATCGCCACCTTGGTGACGCTGGCCATGCCCTGCAGCATCTTCTGTATCTGGATCATGCCATCGATGCCGGCAAGCCCCTCCACCACCAGAGTCTGGCTGGAGGCGACCCCGGACAGGCGAGTGCCGTACTGTTGTACCAGCCAGCCCGCCAGGGTATCGGCCATGCCCTGTGCCACCTCGGCCTGCGTGCCTGAGCCGGCTCCCTTGGTCAGCTCGGTCAGCTCTGCGCCGCCCTGGGCTCCCGGCTTGGTGCCATAGAGCCCCCAGTCGATGCTCCACTTCTCCCCTTCCGGCGTCAGCTTGCCCAGCACCACCATCTCGGCGCCATAGCGCTCGCTCGCCTTGAGGATGGGGTCGGCGAAGCGGCCCCAGACATCGGTGGCGCTGACCGCCATGTTGTCATCGAGATCCATCAGCGGGATGCTGACCGGCAATCCCATGGCCTGGGCCTGGCCGCGCAGGGCGGCGGACCAGCCGTCGCTGGACTGATCCGGCAATATGCGGCGCTCCCCTTCATCTATTACCAGCCAGAGTGCCATTTGCGGGCGGACGGGCCCGAGCAGGGGGAACTTGCTCTGGCCTACCAGGGCATTGACCTTGGCCACATTGAAATCGGCCTTGAGAAACTTGACCGGTCCCACATCCTGATAGCCGTAGTGCTGCACATAGTCACCGGGCGCCGCCAGCGCCTTGGCCACCTCGGGCTGGGTGAGAATGTCGCGCCTGCCGGTCACCTTGACGAGCACCTCCCCCAGTGCCTGGGACTGGGCGGCCGTCATGTCGCCGCTGGTCGGCGCCTTGCCCTGATAGAGGTCGGTCACCTGGGCAGCCGACACCATGAGTGGCAGACAACAGAGGAGAGTCGCTAAGCGTTTCAGCATAAAGAAGATTCTCGAAATGGGGGATGCTGCTTATGGTAGCGGCAAGGCGCGCATGGCAGCAAGCCGGAGGGCGGGATAAACGACGGAGCCGGCAAGGTGCCGGCTCCGTTTGCGCTCTTTCAAAGAGAGCGGCTATGGCGTCAGGGGTTACTTGGTGCCGAAGATCTTGTCGCCGGCATCCCCCAGACCCGGGACTATGTAGCCCTTCTCGTTCAGTCCCTGATCGATGGAGGCACAGAACAGCTCCACGTCGGGGTGAGCGGCTTCCAGCGCCTTGATCCCTTCCGGGGCGGCAACCAGCACCAGCACCTTGATGGACTGGCAGCCTTTCTTCTTCAGCAGATCGATGGTGGCAATCATGGAGCCGCCGGTGGCCAGCATGGGGTCGATGACCAGGGCCAGACGCTCTTCGATGTTGCTGACGATCTTCTCGAAATAGGGAACCGGCTGCAGGGTCTCTTCATCACGGTAGATGCCGACCACGCTGACGCGGGCACTCGGCATGTGCTCGAGCACACCATCCATCATGCCAAGACCGGCGCGCAGGATAGGCACGACGGTGACCTTCTTGCCCTTGATCTGGTCAACTTCCACTGGCCCGTTCCAGCCATCGATGGTAACTTTCTCGGTTTCGAAGTCAGAGGTCGCTTCGTAGGTCAACAGACTGCCCACTTCCTTGGCCAGTTCACGGAAACGCTTGGTGCTGATGTCGCCTTCGCGCATCAGGCCGATCTTGTGCTTGACCAGGGGGTGTTTGACTTCAACGACTTTCATTATTATCTCCTCGAACCGGCGCCAAAAAATCGCGGAATCATACAACAAAAGCCGCGGCTTGTAGAGCATTTCTGCGCAAAAACGCGCAAACGATTTTCTTTCTGCTTTTACCCGCCCACTGGTAGAATACGCCCCGAATTTTACCCTCCACTTCTCTATATGACGGGGAATACGCGTGACTGACAAAACCTCACTGAGCTACAAGGATGCTGGCGTAGATATCGATGCCGGCAATGCACTGGTTGAACGTATCAAGGGCGTGTCAAAGCGCACTCGTCGTCCTGAAGTCCTTGGTGGTCTTGGCGGCTTTGGGGCCCTGTGTCAAATCCCTGCTGGCTACAAGGAGCCGGTACTGGTCTCCGGTACCGACGGTGTGGGCACCAAGCTGCGTCTGGCCATCGATCTGAAGAAGCACGATACCGTGGGCATCGATCTGGTGGCCATGTGCGTCAATGACCTCATCGTGCAAGGCGCCGAGCCCCTGTTCTTCCTCGACTACTATGCCACCGGCAAGCTGGATGTGGACACCGCCGCCGCCGTGGTCACCGGCATAGGTGCAGGCTGCGAGCAGTCCGGCTGCGCCCTGGTGGGCGGCGAGACCGCCGAAATGCCTGGCATGTATGAAGGGGAAGACTACGACATCGCCGGTTTCTGCGTCGGTGTGGTGGAGAAGAGCGAGATCATCGACGGCAGCAAGGTCGGCGAAGGGGATGCCCTGATCGCCCTGGCCGCAAGCGGTCCCCACTCCAACGGCTTCTCCCTGGTGCGCAAGATCCTGGAAGTCTCCAAGGCCGATGTGCATCAGCCGCTGGGTGAGACCACCTTGGCCAACGCCCTGCTGGAGCCGACCCGCATCTATGTGAAGCCGGTGCTCAAGCTCATCAAGGAGTGCGAGATCCACGCCCTGTCCCACATCACGGGTGGCGGCTTCTGGGAGAACATCCCCCGCGTGCTGCCCGCCAATACCCAGGCGGTGATCGACGAGCAGAGCTGGCAGTGGCCGGCGGTGTTCAGCTGGCTGCAGCAGGCTGGCAACGTCACCCATCACGAGATGTACCGCACCTTCAACTGCGGTGTCGGCATGATCATCGCCCTGCCGGCGGATCAGCTGGACAAGGCGCTGGCCCTGCTCAAGGCCGAAGGCGAGAACGCCTGGCACATAGGCCACATCGCCAAGGCGGCCGATGGCGAAGAACAAGTCATCATAAAATGACCTCCCCCATGAAACGGATCCTGGTGCTGATCTCCGGCAACGGCAGCAACCTGCAGACCATTCTCGACCACTGCGCCAGCGGCAAGGTTGCCGGTGAAGTGGTCGGCGTCATCAGCAACAGGGCCGATGCCTATGGTCTGGTTCGCGCCAAAGAAGCCGGAGTGGCGACAGCCATCCTGGCCCAGCAGCAGTTTGCCAGCCGGGCGGAGTATGACGTCGCCCTGCTGGCGCTGATGGATGACTATCAGCCGGATCTGGTGGTACTGGCCGGTTTTATGCGGATCCTGAGCGCCGATCTGGTGCGTCACTTCGCCGGGCGGATGATAAACATCCACCCCTCGTTGCTGCCGAAATACCAGGGGCTGCACACCCACCAGCGCGCCATCGACGATGGGGAGCGCGAGCACGGCGCCAGCGTCCACTTCGTCACCGAGGAGCTGGACGGCGGCCCTGTTATCCTGCAGGCTCGCGTCCCCATCTTCGAAGGGGACAGTACCGACGAGGTGGCTGCCCGGGTGCAGGTCCAGGAGCACAGCATCTACCCCCTGGTGGTGCAGTGGTTCTGCGAGGGACGGCTCAAGATGCAGGAGGGCGCAGCCCTGCTGGATGACCTCCTGCTCGGCCCCGCGGGCTATGCCAGCGAGTGACCGCTGCTCGCTGCATGCAAAATGTAACAAGGGAGGCTTTGGCCTCCCTTGTCATTTCTGCATATCGACGCCATGACATGCATTCATGTCAGATGACACCGCCATGCGGCTAATCGACCCTATACCGGATTGTCGATATCGATAAAGGTCACCTCCAGCCCGTGCACGGTGGCGAGCCACTCCCCCAGCGCCTTGACGCCGTAACGCTCGGTGGCGTGATGACCAGCTGCGTAGAAGTGCATGCCCATCTCGCGAGCGGTGTGGATGGTCTGCTCTGAAGCCTCACCCGAAATGAAGGCATCGATCCCCTGCTCGGCCGCTTGGTTGATATAGCTCTGACCGCCGCCGGTGCACCAGGCCACTGAGCTGATGAGCTCGGGGCCGCTGTCGCCGCAATGGAGCGGCTCGCGACCGAG
This sequence comes from Aeromonas media, assembly GCF_020423125.1. Lineage (NCBI taxonomy): Bacteria > Pseudomonadati > Pseudomonadota > Gammaproteobacteria > Aeromonadales > Aeromonadaceae > Aeromonas > Aeromonas media. Next base: position 1,530,787 of record NZ_CP075564.1, on the reverse strand, counting down.
CCGCTCGGCAATCAGTTTGGCAAAGTCAGCTCCGCTCATGGGCTCTTCCAGCTTGCCCACCATGGCCACGCTCTTGCTGTTCCAGGGCTCCAGGCCGCGGCGCACCTTGATGCCGAGCAGCCTGGCGAGCTGGGCGTTGTTGCCCACCTCGGGGTGCACGTCCAGCGGCAGGTGGTAGGCGAAGAGGTTGATGTCGTGGGTCAGCAGGGTCTTGAGACGGCGCTGCTTCATGCCGGTGATCTGGGGCGGTTCCCCGCTCCAGAAGTAGCCGTGATGGACCAGGATGGCATCGGCATCCAGGGCCACGGCCGCATCGATCAGGGCCTGGCTGGCGGTGACGCCGGTGACCACCCGGCGAATGCGCTCGCGCCCCTCCACCTGCAGCCCGTTGGGACAGTAGTCCTTGATGGCATGAGGCTCGAGCAGGTGATTGAGCACGGTTTCCAGTTTGCGATGAGAGATCATAGGAGTCCCTTGTAAAGGCGCTGCTCCCCCTTGTCTGCGATCAGGCTCTTGTCTGCAGTCACAACGGGGCCCAGGCTCATGATGCCGAGGGCCCCATGATAATCGAGCCGGGCCGGCAAGGCCATGACACCGGCAACCGGTGCTAGGCGGGCAGCTCTATGCCGGCGTCACGCATCTGGGCCAGCTTGTAGCGCAGGGTGCGCGGGCTGATGCCGAGCTTGTCGGCCACCGCCTTGCGGCTGCCGTTGCACTCCTGCAGGGTGTCCAGGATGATCTGGTGCTCCTGCTGCTTGAGCTCGCCCCCCAGCCCCTCCCCCGACAGACGTTCGAGGGGGCGCACCAGCTCCTCGTCCGTCTCCTCCAGGATCAGATGCTCGCAATCGATGAGACCATCGGGGCAGAGGATCAGGGCCCGTTGTACCACATTGTCCAGCTCGCGCACGTTGCCGGGCCAGGGGTGGGTCAGCAGGCGTTCGCGCGCCGCATCGGCCAGCTGCGGTGTCGGCAGCCCCTGCTGACTGGCATGCAGCGCCAGCAGGTGCTCCGCCAGGGGCAGTATGTCGCCGGGCCGCTCCCAGAGGGAGGTCCAGCGCAGGGGGAAGACGTTGAGACGGTAGTAGAGATCTTCACGAAACAGGCCGTCCTGCACCGCTTTCTTCAGATCCCGGTTGCTGGTGGCGATGACCCGCACGTCCAGCGGGATCATCTTGCGGCTGCCGAGCCGCTCCACCTCTTTCTCCTGCAATACTCGCAGCAGCTTGGCCTGCAGCCCCAGATCCATCTCGGTGATCTCGTCGAGCAGCAGTGTGCCGCCCTGGGCCTGCTCGAACTTGCCGGGGCACCCCTGCACGGCGCCGGTGAAGGCCCCCTTCTCGTAGCCGAACAGGGTCGCCTCCAGCATGTTTTCCGGAATGGCGGCGCAGTTGATGGCGACGAAGGCCTGCTCGGCCCGGCTGGAGTTGTCGTGGATGTAGCGGGCCAGCACCTCTTTGCCCGTCCCGCTCGGGCCTGTCACCATGACGGTGGCCTCGCTTCTGGCGACCCGGGTCGCTAGCTGGAACAGCTCGGCGGTCCTGGGATCCCCGTACACCACGGCGCGCTTCTCCACCTTCTGGGCCGGCACATAGCGGCTGACCTGGTTGAGCAGCACCTCGGGGGAAAACGGCTTGGCCAGATAGTCGATGGCCCCTTCGCGCATGGCGCGCACGGCCCCGTCGATGTTGGCGTAGGCGGTCATCAGGAGCACAGGTACCTGGGGGTATTGCTGGCGGATGTTGGCCAGCAGGGTGAGGCCGTCCATGCCTCCCATCTGGATGTCAGAGATCACCATGTCAAAGCGTTGGCGAGAGAGCGCCAGCAGGGCCCGCTCGCCGCTGTCCACCTCGCGGCACTCGTAACCGCCGAGCAGCAGGGTATCTACCAGCGCCTCGCGCAGGCCGTTGTCGTCTTCCACCACCAGAATACGGGCCTGGGTCATGCCACACCTCCAACCACGGGCCCGCAGGCCTTGCACCACAGGGACAAGATGGGATTCATGCTACACCTCCAAGCTGCACCGCTTGCTGATGCAGGGGGAACGACAGGGTAAAACAGGTTCCTTCTCCGGGGACCGAGGCCACGCTGACCTCCCCCTGATGGGCACGCACCACGGATTGCACCACGGCAAGCCCGAGGCCTGTGCCCTGGGAGCGGGTGGTGAAGAAGGGTTCGAAGATCTGGTTGAGCAGCTGGGCAGGCATCCCCTTGCCATTGTCGAGGACGCGCATCTCTACCCGGTTACCGCTGCGCACCGCGCTCACCAGGAGCGAATCGGCCCCGGCCTGCCGGGCGTTGGCGATCAGGTTGTTGATGGCACCGGCCAGCGCACTGCTGTTGGCGAGCAGGCAGAGATCCGGCTCAGGCGCCTCCATGTGCAGCGCGCAGCCCTGCTGCTGGCAGAAGGCCTCGGCACCGGCCTGCACTTCCGCCAGCAGCCCCTGTACCGAGACAGGAGCCACCACCTGGTTGTCGCCGTTGCGGGCAAACAGCAGTATGTCGTTTATCTGCTTCTCGAGATCCTGCAAGCGAGCCATCAACTTTTGCTGGAACTGGGTGCGGGATTCCGGTTTCAAGGTGCGGTTCGCGAGGTTGGCCGCATAGAGCATGGCGGCGGAGAGGGGGGTGCGGATCTGGTGCGCGAGAGAGGCCGCCATGTTGCCCAGGGCCGACAACCGCTTCATGTGGTTGACCCTGTCCTGCAACTGGCGCGTCTCGGTGAGATCCGTGATGAATACCAGCTGGCCGGGCTGATCCGGCAGCGGCTGGGTGGAGAGTTGCACCCGGCGACCGTCCCGCAGGGAGATCTCGTGGCCATCGTCTTCCCTGGGCTGGAAACAGCGGGCAATGATCTGGCGCCAGGCCTGCCCCTCCAGCGGCTCCCCCAGCAGGGTCAGGGCAGCTGGGTTGGCGCGAGTGATCCGCCCCTCCCCATCGAGCAGCAGCACGCCGGTCGGCAGTGCCGTGAAGATGGCATAAAGCTGACTCACTTCGTGTGACTGGAGCGGGTTGTCCTGCTGCGAGATTGTCATAAAGCTGACCTCAAACTGGCGATTGGGTCAGCTTATTCAATTTCCATGCCAGTAAATTATTTGTTATATATCAATATCTTGACCATATCCGTCAAAGCATTGACCTCAATTGTCCTTGCTCATGCCGTATTTTTTCATCTTCTCCACCAGCGTGGTGCGGCGCATGCTCAGCAGATCGGCGGCGCGGGCCACCACCCCGTCCTGGGACTCCAGGGCCTGGCGGATCAACTCCACCTCGAGATCCGCCAGCATCTCCTTGAGATTGAGCCCCTCCTGGGGTAGCTGCATGGGCAGCGGCACCGCAAGGCCGGGATCCAGCACGGGGGGGGTCTGGAACACGGCGGCCAGGGCATCCCGCTCATCCATCTCGGTGAGCCGCTCGTCCCTGGGCTCGCTTGGCAGCAGACGGTAGCGACCGGGCAGGTCCGCCACGTCGATGATCTGGTTCGGGTAGAGGATCAGCAGCCGCTCGATGAGGTTCGACAACTCCCGCACGTTGCCAGGCCAGGGGTACTGCATCAGGGACTCCATGGCCCGCTGGGTCAGGCGGATGATCCCCCTGTGCTGCTCCCCATGGCGGTTGAGCAGCTCCTGCAAAAGCAGGGGAATATCGTCGCAACGCTCGCGCAGGGGCGGCGTCTCGATGGGGAATACGTTGAGGCGATAGTAGAGATCTTCGCGAAAACCCTGGGTGCGGATCATCGCCTCCAGATCCCGGTGGGTCGCCGCAATGATACGCACATCGGCCTGGATGGGCTTGCCGCCACCGACCCTGTCGAACAGTCGCTCCTGCAGCACCCGCAGCAACTTGACCTGCATCGGCAGCGGCATGTCACCAATCTCGTCGAGGAACAGGGTCCCCCCCTGGGCCAGCTCGAAGCGGCCGCGACGGGCGGCGATGGCGCCGGTGAAGGCCCCTTTCTCGTGGCCGAACAACTCGCTCTCCAGGAGCTCCGCCGGAATGGCGCCGCAGTTGATGGGCACGAAGGGGCCGGCGCTGCGGGCAGAGAGCTCGTGGATGGCGCGGGCCACCACCTCCTTGCCGGTCCCGGATTCCCCCAGGATCAGCACGTTGGCGTCTGTCTGTGCCACCTGGCCGATGAGGCGGCGCACCTCCTGGATCCCACGCCCCTTGCCCACCAGCAGTCGCAACAGGGTCTGGCCCTTGTCGTGCACCTGCTGGCGGGGATGGAGGGAGATGAAGGCCTGACAGAAGTGCAGGTGGCGCGTCAGGGACTCATAGGTATAGGGCTCGTCGCTGCCACCGATGAAGTTGCTGTTGGGGTGATCCGCCTGCATCAGGGAGAGGAACGGGATGCGGGGGAAGGCGGCCAGCAGCTCGCCGAGGGAGCGCTCAAGCAGCTTGCCCGTCAGGACCCCTTGCAGCGGGCCGGAAGTCTCGATGGCCACATCCAGATCGGCTTCCACCACCTCCTGCCAGGGGATCCCCATGAAGGAGAGCACAGTTCCCAGTTGCTGACGCCGCTGTTCATCGGCATCAACGATCAACACCCCCATAGCCATCATATTTATCTTCCTTACACACCTGACGCCAAGTTATTGTTTTTTAAGTGCTTATGATAATGAGCTATGCACTGTGTTATAGGGTGCACAAAGTGCCAAAATTCTGGCGGTTTGTCAAAACTTGTCGCGCTTGGCGCGGCCCGGGCGGGATGGGGATCACACTCGGACAGCCGCTGTCGGCCAAGTGGAAACCGGTGCGGGAGAACGCAAGGCGCCGACCGCAGCCGGCGCCAGAGCGGGGATCAGTGCCTGGCCTGCTCCTGGGGGGCGGCGTAACGGCACTCGGGGAAACGGCTGCAGGCCAGGAACAGACGGCCGGCATGGGGACCCTTCTTCGCTTCCCGGGCCACCAGGGGCGCCGCGCAGCGGGGGCAATGGGGCACAGAGGCGGAGGCCTCCTCCTCTTCATCCGGGCCGATGAAGGGGTTGTCCATCAGCACCGGCCCCTGCTCGTCAGGCTGGGGCGGCTCGGCCTGTGGCGCCCTGGGCATGCGCCCCCCGTGGTGGGATGCACTCAAGTCCACACCATCGAGCAGCAAGGGGTTGAAGGTCGGCTCGCGACGCTCCCCCGGCAACAGCTCCTCCACCGGGAGACTCATCTTGACCAGCAGGGGCAACAACTGCTCGCGCAGTTCCTCGACCTGGTAATGGCTGCTGGCCGGGATCTGCAGCAGAGGCAGGCCCGCACTGTCACAGGCGGACTTCAGGAAGAGATCCCGCACCTTGCGCTTTTGGTGGCGATGGGCGCTGTCATCGAGTTCGACGGCGCACAGGAAGGAGAGATCCGTCGGGTGGCAGAGCAGATAGTCAAAGCGCTTGGCGCTGATCATGTCGAACGCCTGCTGCCATTTGCCTTTGCCCAGCCGCGCCTGTGGGGTCAGCACATCCGCCACCCTGACCTTGGCAAAGACCCGGGCCTGGTCGCCGACCGCCAGATCCAGCACCCCGAGGAAGGCGCGCTCCGCCGGGCTGAACAGGGTCTCCTGCAGCTCATAGGGCTCGGCCTTGCCCCTCTTGCTCCTGCGCCAGAGGATCACCAGCAGGAGCAGCACCAACAACACGGATCCCGATACGACAAGGCTATTCATAAACACATACCCCGTTCACAAGACATATCCAGTTCATCAAACACGAAGGGGCAACACTCTACCACGGGGGAACCTCGGCAGGCAGAGCTGAAATCAACGCCGCTCCGGCATTCGCGTTTTTTCACTAAATTTGCGTGAGGCGGGCTTCATATGGCCTGTCGCAGCAGGCACAATGCTAGAGCCTATGGACGTTTCGGCGCACAGAAGATACCGCAACGGTCGCGGCGAAACGTCAACTGACCCCAGGCAGTCCCATTCAAGGAGAGCAGGATGCAAAAGCAATTGGTCGTCACCGTGATCGGCGCAGACAAGCCAGGCATCGTCGAGAGCCTGGCCGACACCATCACCCGTCAGCAGGGCAACTGGCTGGCCAGCTCCATGAGCGAACTGGCGGGGCAATTTGCCGGCATTTTGCACGTCGCCGTGCCGGATGAACACTATCGCAGCCTGTGCGAGGCGCTGGTGATGCTGCCGGGTCTCACCGTGAGCTTCGCCGAAGGCCAGCTCAGCCCCGAGCCCGCCCACCAGCTGATGCTGAGCGTCACCGGCAACGACAGACCGGGCATAGTGCACGAGGTAGCCAGCATTCTGCGCCAGCTCAACATCAACGTCGCCGACCTCACCACGGGATGCGAGCCCGCCCCCCACTCCGGGGCCCCGCTCTTCTATGCACATGCTTTGGTGGCCCTGCCGCCCCAGCTCGAACTCGACGATCTGATCACCGCGCTGGAGTCCCTCTCCGACGATCTGGTGGTCGACATCGATCACGATCTGACCGAATAGCGCGGGTTGTCATAAATTTGTCATGGTTTGACGCCATAACTTCCGCGCAGACGCAACCTGAGCACAGAGGCACCAGATGAGCACCGACAGGCAGTATGAAGAGAAAGAGCTTAGCTGGCTCTCATTCAATGAACGGGTGTTGCAAGAGGCAATGGACAAGACGGTCCCCCTCATCGAGCGGGTCCGTTTTCTGGGGATCTTCTCCTCCAACCAGGACGAGTTCTTCAAGGTCCGGGTCTCTGACGTCAAGCGCCGCATCCTCATCAACGAGGTGCACGGTGGCGACGACGAGGCCAAGGTGTTGCTGCGCGCCATCCAGCAGAAGGTAATGGCGCTCGGCGAGGCGTTTGACAACACCTACAAGGAGTTGCTGATCGCCCTGGCCCGCCACAACATCTTCCTGGTGAATGAAAACCAGCTCTCCGAGGCGATCCAGCAATGGCTGCGGGTCTTCTTCAAGGAGAAGGTGCTGCGTCATATCATCCCCATCCTCCTCAACAAGGAGGTCAACCCGGTCAAGTTCCTCAAAGACGAGCACACCTATCTCGCCGTCGAGATGAAGAAGAACGGCCAGGTGATCCAGTACGCCCTGGTGGAGGTACCGACCGACGACCTGCCCCGCTTCTTCCAGCTGCCGCCGGAGGGAACCCGCCGCAAGAAGCAGATCATCATCCTGGATAACGTCATCCGCTTCTGCCTGGACGAGATCTTCAAGGGCTTCTTCGACTACGACGAGATAGCGGCCTATGCGGTCAAGCTGACCCGGGATGCCGAGTACGATCTCTCCGATCAGCTGGATCTGAGCCTGGTGGACAAGATGAGTGATGGCCTGAAGCAGCGCCTCACCGCCATGCCGGTGCGCTTCGTCTACGAGCGGGAGATGCCTGCGGCCATGATAAGCTTCTTGAAGCTCAAGCTGCAGATCAGCTCCTACGACGCCATCATGCCGGGCGGGCGCTATCACAACTTCAAGGATTTCATCGGCTTCCCCAACGTGGGCCGGGACTATCTGGAAAATCCCAAGCTGCCGGCCCTGGATTGCCGTGATTTCGATGGCTTCGTCAACGCCTTCGACGCCATCACCAAGCAGGACATACTGCTCTACTACCCCTACCACAAGTTCCACCACTTCACCGAGCTGGTACGCCAGGCGGCGTTCGATCCGGCGGTGAGCGCCATTCGCATCAATATCTACCGGGTTGCCAAGAAGTCACGGATCATCCACTCCCTCATCGACGCCGCCAACAACGGCAAGAAGGTGACAGTAGTGGTGGAGCTGCGCGCCCGCTTCGACGAGGCGGCCAACATCGACTGGGCCAATATCCTGACCGATGCGGGGGTCAAGGTGGTGTTCGGGGTGCCGAGCCTCAAGATCCACTCCAAGCTCTGCCTCATCACCCGCCACGAAAATGGCGAGGCGGTGCGCTACGCCCATATCGGCACCGGCAACTTCAACGAGAAGACCGCCAAGATCTACACCGACTTCTCCCTGCTGACCCGCCACCCGGACATCACCGCCGAGGTAGAGGGGGTGTTCGAATACATCGAGTACCCCTATAAACGTTACAAATTCAACCACCTGCTGGTCTCCCCCATCAACTGCCGTCGCCAGCTCTATCGTCTCATCGACAACGAGCTGGCCAACGCCAAGGCGGGCCAGCCCTGCGGTATCACCCTCAAGATCAACAACCTGGTGGACAGAGACCTCATCAACCGACTCTATGCCGCCGGTCAGGCCGGGGTGCCCATCCAGATGATCATCCGTGGCATGTGCGCGCTGCGTCCCGGGGTGCCTGGCCTCAGTGACAACATCCAGGTCATCAGCATCATAGACCGCTTCCTCGAGCACCCCCGGGTGATGGTGTTCCACAACAAGGGCAACCCCCAGCTGTTCATCTCCAGTGCCGACTGGATGAGCCGCAACATCGACGGCCGGATCGAGGTGGGTACCCCCATCTACGACGAGCGGCTGAAACAGCGCATCCTGGACATCCTCGATCTGCAACTGAGCGACACCTGCAAGGCGCGGGTCATCGATGCCGACCAGAAGAACGAGTACGTGAAGCGGGGCAACCGCCGCAAGGTTCGCTCCCAGGTTGCGATTTACGACTATCTCAAACGTATCGAGTCAAACAATGGACAATAGTCTGTACGCCGCTGTCGATCTGGGGTCGAACAGCTTCCACATGGTCATCGCCCGCCTCAACGAGGGGCGGATGCAGATCGTCGATCGCATCAAGGAGCGGGTTCGCCTCGCCGAGGGGATGGATGAGCAGCGCCGCATGTCCCCGGAGGCCATGGCACGGGGGCTCGACTGCCTCGCCCTGTTCGCCGAGCGCCTCACCAACATCAAGCCGGATCAGATCCGCATCGCCGGCACCTACACATTGCGCCGTGCCAGCAATGCCCGCGACTTCGTGCGCGAGGCGGCCGAGGTGCTGAACCACCCCATCGAAATCATCAGCGGCCAGGAAGAGGCCCGCCTCATCTATCAGGGGGTCGCCCATACCCAGCACATCGAGGGCCAGGTGCTGGTGGTGGACATAGGTGGCGGCAGCACCGAACTCATCATCGGCGAGGGATTCGAACACAAGGCCCTCACCAGCCGCAAGATGGGCTGCGTCAGCTTCACCCAGAGCTTCTTTGGGAACGGCAAGCTGAGCGAGAAGGCCTTCAACGGCGCCGTGCTGGAGGCGCAGCACCAGCTCGCTCCCATCATCAACCAGTACCGCAAGCTGGGCTGGCAGAGCTGTCTCGGCAGCTCGGGCTCCATTCGAACCGTGCGCGACGTCTTGCAGGGGGAGGAGTGGACCGATGGAGCCATCACGCTGGCGGGACTGGAGCGGCTGAAAGAAGAGATGCTCAAGCACAAGCGGGTCGACCAGCTCAAACTCGTCGGCCTCACCGAGGAGCGCCAGGGAGTCTTTGCCGCCGCCGTGGCCATACTGCTCGGGCTCTTCACCTCATTGCCCATCGAGCGGATGGAGTACTCCGACGGTGCCCTACGCGAGGGGCTGCTCTATGAGTTCGAGGAGCGCCTTCAGCACCACGACATTCGCGAGCGCACCGCGCTGGCCCTCAGCTCCCACTATCACATCGACAAGCGCCAGGCCACCCGGGTGGAGCGGAGCGTCCTCGATCTGTTCGACGCCCTGAGCGATCCCTGGGAAATGCCCATCGAGCCCTATCGCGCCATCCTCGGCTGGGCGGCGCGGCTGCACGAGATCGGCCTTGCCATCAACTACAGCGGCATCCATCGCCACTCCGCCTACATCCTGCAAAACACGGATCTGCCCGGTTTCAACCAGGACGATCAGGCCCTGCTGGCGGCCCTGGTGCGCTTCCAGCGCAAGGGGCTCAAGCTCTCCGAGCTGCCCGCCCTGCCCAACCACGACGAGCAGACGGTGCTGCGCTGCATCCGCATCCTGCGCCTCGCGGTGGCGGCCCACCACAGGCGCCAGGACAACCTGCTGCCAGAGTGGCGGGTGCAGGCCGCCGGGGATCAGCTGGTGGTCACCCTGCCCACCGACTGGTGCGAGGAGAACCGCCTGCTGATCCAGAACCTGGAGAAGGAGCACCGCTATTGCCAGGAGCAGGGCTGGCCCCTGCTGTTCCAGCTCGGGTGATCGTTCACCTCAAACGAAAGAAGGCAGCCGATGGCTGCCTTTTTGCTTTCTGTCGATGTCACTGCAGCTCGGGCAGCAGCCACTTGGCGATTTCGAAATAGATGATGAGGCCGGTGCCATCCACCAGGGTGGAGATGAAGGGGGCAGAAACCACAGCCGGATCGATGCGCAGGCGACGCAGCACCATGGGGATGATGGAGGCGACCGCGGCGCTCCAGAGCACGATGGCGATGATGGTGAGGGTGACCACCATGCCGATCTGGGGACCCACCCCCAGGCTCCAGGCCCGTACCCAGGCGGCCAACGCAATGGCGGCCGAGATGAGCAGACCGGTGGAGAGCTCTTTTCTCAGCACTGTGCCGAGGTTCTTCAGGCTCACCTCCCCCACCGCCATGGCCCGCACTATGGTGGTGGTGATCTGGGTGCCGCTGTTGCCGCCGGTGCCGATCAGCAGGGGGATGAAGAAGGCCAGGGCGATGGCCGCCTCCAGCTGCTCCTCGAAGGCCCGCAGCACTGTCCCCGTGTAGGCCTCCGCCACGAACAGGATCAGCAGCCAGCCCACCCGCTTGCGCCACAGCTGCCAGGGAGTGGCCTGCAGATAGGGGGTATCCAGGGGGGATGAGCCCCCCTGCAACTCCGCATCCTCGGTGGATTCGAGCTCCAGGATGTCGGCGGCGTCATCCACGTGGAAGACCCCCACCAGGCGCCCCTGATCCTCCACCGGCAGGGTCGAGATGTCGCGATCGATCAGCAGGCGGGCGGCCAGCTCCTGATCCGCCCGGGCGTTGATCCGCACCGCCTCCCGCTCCATCAGCTCGCTCACCGGCCGCCGGGGATCGGCGATCAGCAGGGACTTGAGGGAGACGCTGCCAAGCAGGCGCTGCTCGCCGTCGACCACATAGAGGTGCTGAAACAGCTGGGCCTTGTCCCAGGCGTCGTGGATCCGCCGCTTGGCGCTCTCCACCGTGGTTCCCTGATCGACGGCCAGGTATTCGTGGCGCATGTTGGCACCGACCGACTCGCTCGGCCAATCCAACAAGGAGGCATAGATGGCCTGCGCCTGGGTCGGGAAGCGGGTCAGCAGCCTGGTGCGATCCTGAGCACCCAGCTTGCGCAAGATGGCCACCATCTCGCGCCGGGGAATGGCCTCCTGCAGCACGCCCACTATGCTGCCATGCAGGCGCAGCAGCAGCTGGCCTGCGCTCTCCGCCGACAGGGCGCCGAGCAGGGCGGCCCCTCGCGGCACAGGCAGGGTATCGAAGACGCAGTTGAGCTCTTCCGGGCGCAGGGTCAGCAGTTGATCGGCCCGCTGCACCGGGTCCAGGTTGTGGTCGAGCCAGCCCTGCAGAGCGGCGAGATCGAGCAGTTGATGACGGTTGAGCAGGGTGTGTGTTTTCTTCATCACAGATATCCTCATGTGATTTCAGGCAGAGCCTGAAGGCAACCGGCTCACACCGGTCGCTGTCGACAAGAAAACAGCAATTTGATTGACGAGTAACAGGCAGGAAATGACGCCGTCCGGCGTGTTTTCATCCCCACGTACCAGCTTTAGCACTGCATAACGTATCCGGCATGCCGGAAGCCACTTGGGTTGACACCTTAATCCGATGAAAACTGTCCTGATCTTGGGCGTCTCTGGACGTCGTGAGATCAGTGGCCTGTGTTTATGCAGGAGCCTCGCCTAACGAGATGCTGCAAACAATGCGCACCACCCTGAGGAGGTGCGGGCGGCATCATCGGCGCCGGGGCGGGTCGAGTCAAGGCTCGTGGGGCCTCTGGCAACGGGTTGTTACAAATTGGAGGGAAAAGGGGCAGGAGGAGAGCGGACTCCCCCTGCCCGGGGGGGCTAGCCATCAGCGGATGTAATCGAACAGGGTCAGCTTGCTTATTTTGCTGAAGGCGAGCTGGGAGGCGCTCATGGCCGCGTCCTCCTTGGAGAGCGCCGCAATCACCTCGTACATGTCCGCCTCGGATACCTTGGCCCGCGCCTGCTGGTTCAAGGTGCTGAGGCCATCGTTCGACCCCATCACCTGCTCCAGGCTGTTCATCCGGCCACCCAACTCACCGAGCCCCCTGTCTATCTTGGTCCTGGCGTTGTTCATATGGGTGGTGGCATCCGCCACCGCCAACTGGAAGCCATCAGCCGAGAGGCTGGGGTCGCGCAGGGCAGTGAGGAAGTCGGACATGCCGTTGAGCACGCTGTCGTTCTTCGGCTTGTCCAGCACGAAGGTCTGATCCGCCCCCCCTGCCGGCAGATCCAGGCTCAGCTCCAGCCCGTTGAAGGCGATCTTGTTGCCCGCGCTGTAGCCCCCGTTTTGCACGACTGTGCCGCCGCTGTCCGTGATCTCGTAAGTATCCGGCGGGCCCGCGACCGTGCTCACGGTGAACGAATTGCTGGCAAGAGAGGAGTCATAATTGTTGCGATAGAAGCTCTCGAAATTCCCCTGATCCCCGATCCCCACCTGGATGTTGGTGCTGACGGCGCTGGCGGTGCGACGGGTCGCCACCGTCTCGAACAGATCGAAGCCGGAGTCGTTGGCCGGGATCTGCACCGTAGGTGAGACCTGGATGCTGCGCTGACCCGTGTCCCCCTGGAACACGTAGTTGCCGCTGACGTTCTTGACGAAGGGCTGGGTCTTGCTCTGGTTGCCGCCGAAGATGAACTCCCCCTGGGAGTTCTTGCTGTTCATCAGGTCGAACATCTGCTTTTGCAGCCCCTCCAATTCACTTGCAATGGCGTTGCGCTCCTCGGCGCCCATGGCGGAGTTATTCGCCTTCTGGATCAGGGTCTGGGCACTCAGCATGGCGTTGTTGAGGGAGGTGAGCACCGTATCCTCGTGGCCCAGGCTGTTCTCCAGCAAGCTGCCGTTGACGCCGTACTGCTTGAAGAGATCGATCTCCTTGGTGAGCGCCATCTTCTGGCCCATGCCAGAGGGGTCTTCCCCCGCCCGGGAGAACTTCTCCCCCGTCATCAGCTGGTTGTAGGCGGTATTCTGACGCTCGCTCACCTTGCTCATGGTGGCCAGGTTGCGGTCGTAGATCATGTTGGTGGTGATGCGCATGGGTTACCTCACGGACGACAGCAGGGTATCGAAGATGGTCTTGGCGGTGTTCACTATCTGGGCCGAGGCGGCGTAGGACTGCTGGAAGCGGATGAGGTTGGCCGCCTCCTCCTCCAGGTTGACACCGGAGACGCTCTCGAAGATGGCGGTGCTCTGGGTCAGCTTGGCCTCGTTGGCCTGCAGCAGGGTCTTGGCCTGGCTGGCCTTGTTGCCCACCCCGGTCACCAGGCCACTGTAGGCGTCGTTGAAGGTCATCTTGTCGTTGCTGGTGGCGGCGTTGTTGTTCTTTCGCACCAGCTCCTTGTTCTGCAGCTCCGCCAGTGCCAGCCCGTTGGCGTTGTCGGCAAACCCGTCCTTGTTGTAACTCAGCGTGAAGCTGTCGTTGGCCTCCACCTTGCCGGTGATGCTGAAGTCGTAGCCCGGGGTCGGGACCAGCACTATGGGTGTGCCCAGCGGCATCTCGAGGGCGGTCATCAGGTTCTGCCCCTTGCTGGAGGCGGGGGCCACGCCGAGCAGGTTGTTGTTCTTGTCATAGACCTCGTAGTTGCCGCTGTCGTCGATCTTGATGACCTGGGGAGCGCTCGGGTCCAGGGTGTTGGTGCCAAAGCCCGACCCCGCCCCCGTGTTGTAGACGCCGCTCACCTTGATCTCGCCCGAGCCCAGGTTCTGGGCGTTCTTGTCCGCCTTGATGGGGGATGCCAACGCAATGTCTTCCGGCCGGGTGATCGCGGCCTCGAGGTTGGCTGCAGCATGCCTGGTGGGTTGCAGCACTATCTTGTCGCCCCCGACCGGGGTGCCGGACAGGTCTATCTCGATGCCATGTCCGGCCACCTCAAAGGTGGCGGGGGGCGTGGTGCCGGTCGCCACCGAGGTCCGCTGGCCTGAGCCGTCGATGGAGAAGACCTCGTAACCGGTGGCACTGTTGAACTGCACTTCGTAGTCGAAGGTAGTCACTTCCGAGCCCTTGCCAGGCACGAAGTTGACGCTGGCGGCGCCGTTGCCCTGGTTGCCGGCATAGGGGAGCCCCTGGCTCCCCTTGAGGGAGAAGAGGTCCCCCCCCAGCTCGTTGTCCAGATCCATGCCGAGACGATTCTGCTGGTTCATGGCATCGGCCATGGCGACCGCCAGCTGGCCCAGCTCCCGCTTGGCGGGCTCCAGATCGTTGCGCGCCGTGAAGAGGCCGCCGATGGCGCCTCCCAGATCCTTGACATTGATGTTGGCCTGGTTAGCCCCCAGGGTCAGCTGAAGCCTCGTATCCCGGGAGTCCGGGCTGCCCGGCACCACCTTGAACTGGGCCACGCCGCCGTCCAGCACCAGGGAGTGCCCCGTGCTCATGTTGACCAGCATGCTGCCGTTGGGTTGGGTCACGGTGCGGACTTCCATCTTCTCGGAGAGCTGGCGGATCGCCTCATCACGCTGATCGAACAGCATCAGGTTCTCTTCCGGCGAACCCTGGGTGCGGATGATGGCCTGGTTCAGATCGTTGATGCTGCTCAGCAGGCTGTTCATCCTGTCCGTCTCGTCCCCTATGGTGGCGTTGATGGTGTCGCTTTGCTTGTCGAGCTGGGCGGAGAGGGTGTGGAAGCGGTCCACCATGCCGTTGAGCTCGCTCAGGGTGGTCTTGCGCCCGCCCACTTCCGCCGGCGATTCGTTGGCGGTGTGGAAGGCCTTGAAGTAGGAGGTGATGGTGGTGCCCACGCTGTTGCTGGCATCCCCCAGCAGGCTGTCGATCTCGAACAGCTGATCGTAGCGAGAGCCTGCGGCATGGTAGGCGGAGGTATCCCGGCGCACCTCAGCCTGGGCGTAGGCGTTGATGACCCGCTCGCTCACCATGTCGCTCGTGCCCAATCCGACGGAATTGGTGTAGATCAGGGTGCGTTCACGTACATAGCCCTGGCTGTTGACGTTCACTATGTTGTTGCTGGTGGTCTGCAGCAGCCGCTGCTGGGCCAACACACCCGAAGTCCCGATTCCAAGCAGATCGCTTGCCATAGCTTACAGCTCCATCTCTGTGTTCCTGGTCGCAGTGTTGCCGGGTGACGAGTAGCCGGCGATGGCATCACTGCGCAATACCTGTTTCAGTTTGCTGGCGTACTGGGGATCGGTGGCATAACCGGCCTGCTGCAGCGCCTCGAAGTAGCGATCCGGGCTGTCCACTTTGGCCAGCGCGCCCTTGTAGCGGGTCCCCGAGGTCAGGAAGTCCACATAGTCGTTGAAGCTCTCTTCAAACGATTCGTAGGATCGAAACGCCGCCTTCTGCCGCGACGCCACTCCTTGCTCGTACTCCAGGGTGCTCACCACGGCCCTGGGTCCTTCCCAGCGCGGATCCGCCTTGATGCCGAACAAGTTGTGGCTCATCTGCCCCTCCCCGTCCTTGATCACCCGCTTGCCCCAGCCACTCTCAAGGGCGGCCTGGGCCACCAGTACCGCCGGGCTCAGCCCCAGCTTGTCCGCCGCCTTCTTGGCCAGCGGCATCAGGCGCTCGACGAACTCTTCCGGACTGTCAAACACCTTGGCGCTCCCGTCCAGGGCCGATGCCCGCGGGCTGCTGCCCATGGGTGGCACGGTGCGATGGGGGCGTCTGGGCAGGGTCAACGGAGGCTCGGCCCCATTTACCCCTCCCTTCATCTCGCTCTTCATTTCGTTATCAGCAAAATCTTTGCCAACTTTGGAGGCTGCAATCAGATCGTTGGAGGCGCTGGGGGGTTGATAGGGTTTGTAGACCCGCTCGGTCCGCTGGGGCAACTTGAGGACCCGGCCGTCATTGTGGGTAAAGGTCTTCTCGGGGGAGAACTGCTTGGCCACCATCTCGGCGATGCCAAGGCCCCCCTTGCTCGACATGTCCGCGACCCGCTGCTCATCCAGCATCCCCTCGTAGAACTGGGTGTAACTGCTGTTCATCGGGTTGTCTTCGGTCAGCACCGAGTTGGCCTGGCGCATCCCCTTGAACAGGGTCTGGGTGAAGATGGACTCGAACTGGCGGGCAGCCGCCATCAGTGCCTCTTGCTTCCCTTCCTTGCTCAGGCTCATCTGGCGCAGCTTGTCCAGGTTCTGAACGTCCTGCACCATGCCAAGATTGATACCGCTCTGGGTGTCGAACTCTGCCATAACCTACCTCTTTGCCGCCCGTGGCAACCGCTTGCCGCTCAAGAAATTACAAAATGACCAGTTGACCCTGGATCGCACCCGCCTGCTGCAGGGCCTCCAGGATCGCCATCAGATCGCCGGGGGCGACCCCCACCTGATTCACCGCCCGCACCAGATCGTCCAGGGTCGCGCCGGTGTCGAGCTTGAACATACGTCCCGGCTCCTGCTGCACGTTGATGGTGGAGTTGTTGGTGACGGCCGTCTGACCGCCGGCCAGCGGATTGGGTTGGGAGACCTGCTGGTTTTCGGCGATGGTGACCGTCAGTCCCCCATGGCTGATGGCGGCTGGCCGCAACTTGACCTCGCTGCCAATGACGATGGTGCCGGTGCGCGAGTTGACGATGATCTTGGCGGACTCGGTGGCCGGATCCACTTCCAGATTTTCGATGGTGGCGAGGTAAGAGACTCGCTGACTCGGATCCCGCGGCGCGAACACCTTGATCGAGGTCGCGTCCAGCGCCTGGGCCGTGTTCGGGCCCACCAGATCGTTGACCACGTCGGCTACCCGCCGGGCAGTGGTAAAATCTGGCCGGTTCAGGTTGAAGGTGATGGTGTCCCCCTGGGCGAAGGAGTTCGGCACCTCACGCTCCACGGTCGCCCCGTTGGCGATGCGCCCCACGGTCGGGGTATTGACCACTACCTTGGAGCCATCCGCCCCCTCGGCCCCGAGACCACCGACCACCAGGCTGCCCTGGGCCACCGCATAGACGCGGCCGTCCAGCCCCTTGAGGAAGGTCTGGAGCAGGGTGCCGCCGCGCAGGCTCTTCGCCTCGCCGATGGCGGAGACGGTGACGTCTATGGTCTGACCCGGCTTGGAGAAGGGGGGCAGATCGGCGTGGATGGCGACCGGCGCCACGTCCTTGATCTTGGGCTTGATGTTGTCCGGCACCTTGATGCCGAAGTTGTTGAGCATGGTCCTGAAGGTCTGCTCGGTGAAGGCGTTGTTCTTCTCGCCCGTGCCGGGCAGGCCCACCACCAGACCGTAGCCGATCAACTGGTTGCTACGCACCCCTTCCACCGAGCTGAGATCCTTGATGCGGGAGGCGTGCGCCAGCCCGAACGGCAAGATACAGCACAGCAGGCCGAGCAAACGGAGTCGGTTCATGACATCTCCTGACTAAACCATCCTGGCCCCGGGTCTTCGTTGGCGACCCGGGGTCCGAGTATTAAATGGGCCACCAGGGGCCGTTGAAGAAGCTGGTCAGCCACCCCTGTTCCTGGGTGTTGGCCAGATCGCCGGTGCCACCGTAATGGATGCGCGCGTTGGCGACCCGCTGGGACGAGACGCTGTTCTCCGAGCTCACGTCCTCCGGGCGCACCAGTCCGGTGATGCGGATATATTCGTTGCCGTTGTTGAGCATGATCCACTTCTCGCCACGGACCAACAGGTTGCCGTTCGGCAATACCTTGACCACGCTGACCGAGATGTTGCCCTGCAGACTGTTGCTCTGGTCCGCCTTGGCCTGACCCTTGAACGCACTGCTCTGGCCGATGGAGGCAGACAGGTCATAGGGGCTCGCCGTCACTGGCACCCCGCCCAGGGTGACGGGTTCCAGCTCCATCTTGTTGTCCTTGCCGCTCTGGGTGTTGGCCTTCTTCGACGCCGAGGTCGACTCCGCCAGCTCGATGGTGATGATGTCGCCCACCCGATGGGCCTTGATGTCCGAGTAGATGCCGTTGACCTGCTCGGGCTGGAAGATGGCCCCGGTCGGGCGCACCGACACCGGCTCCGACTCGCCATACACGGGGGCGAATTCGGGGTCGTCGGGCCTGGCGGTATTGGGGGTGCTGCTGCAGCCTGCCAACATCAGCAGGCCCAGCATCCAGATGACTTTCATCATGCGTCTCCGCTTAGGTGGCTGGATTAGGTGCGCTGGGTCAGGAAGGACATCATCGAGTCAACTGCCGAGATGACCTTGGAGTTCATCTCATAGACCCGCTGGGCCTGGATCAGGTTTACCAGCTCCTCGGTCACGTTGACGTTGGAGGTCTCCAGCATCCCCTGCTTGATGACTCCGAGCCCGTCCGCACCGGCCGTCCCCTGAATGGGGGCGCCGCTGGACTGGGTCTCGACGAAGAGGTTTTCCCCCATGGGTTGCAGGCCGGTGGGGTTGACGAAATCCGTGGTATTGATCTGGCCCACCACCTGGGACTGGCCATCCCCCTTGAGCTGTACCGACACCTGACCATCCTCCCCCACCGTCACGCTCTGGGCGTTCTCGGGGATCTGGATCTCCGGCTGCAGCGGGTAGCCGTTGCCCGGGGTGACGATGGTGCCCTCGTCATTGAGGGTGAACTGGCCGTTGCGGGTGTAGGCCGCGCTGCCGTCCGGCAGCTGGATTTCGAAGTAACCACGGCCGCTTATCATCAGATCCAGGGAGTTGTCCGTGGTCTGGACGTTGCCCTGACTGTGGTTTTTCTGGGTGGCGACCACCTTGGCCCCCGCCCCCAGCATCAGGCCGGAGGGCAGTTCGGTGTCTGCCGAGGAGCGGCCACCGGGCTGGTTGACGTTTTGATAGAGCAGATCCTCAAAGATGGCGCGAGCCTTCTTGTAGCCCACGGTGCTGGCGTTCGCCAGGTTGTTCGAGGTGACCGAGATGTTGGTCTGCTGGGCATCGAGGCCGGTCTTGCTGATCCAGAGTGCAGGATTCATTTCATCTTCCTTAATTAGCGGATCTAGGGTGCAGGGTCATGTCATCTTTTGATGTGCGAATCCAGAGTGCAGAGTTCATGTCATGCTCCTTGATTAGCTGATACGCAGCAGCTGGGTTTGTGCCTCGTCGTTCTCCTCGGCGGTCTTCATGATCTTGACCTGAGTTTCAAACTGACGTTGCAAGCGAATAAGGTTGGTCATCTCGTCGACCACGTTGACGTTGCTCCCCTCGAGGGAACCGGCGATCAGGCCCACGTCGGCAGACGCGGCCTCCGCCTGGCCATCCTTGCGGCGAAACAGGCCATCCTGGCCCTTCTCCACCGCATCGCTCGGCGGATTGACCAGCTTGATGCGCTGGAAATCCTCCGGCAGGTTGGCAGCGGCGCCCTCGGGACGGCCGCTGATGGTGCCATCCCGGTTGATCTCGATCTTCTCCATGGGCAACGGCAGCACGATGGGCTGACCGGCGTCATCCACCACATTGAGCCCGGCCGAGGTCTGCAGATTGCCGGCGGCATTGAGCTGCAGGTTGCCCATGCGGGTATAGGCCTCTGCTCCATTGGGATCCTGCACCGCAATCCAGCCCGGGCCGTCGACGGCGACGTCAAGATCCCGCCCCGTGGTCTGCAGCAGGCCGTGCTGCAGGTTCTGACCCGGTCGCTCCGTCATGGCGAACACCCGCGTGGGCAGTCCTTCGCCAAACGCCTGCATGCTGCGCGCCTGCTCGAAATCAGACTTGAAGCCGATGGTGTTGGCATTGGCCAGGTTGTTGCCACGCACAGCCAGGCTGTTCATGTTCTCCTTGGCTCCTGACATGGCGATATAAAGCAGGTGATCCATGTGATCCTCCGTCAAACAGATGACTCTCGCAGGACAACTGCAAATTGAGTGCCAAGAGCGGAAGAATGGAGAAACAGGGGAGGAAAAAACACTATGCCGGAAACGACAAGGGGCGCATGAGCGCCCCTTGCAACCGCAAAAACCTTAGCGGATCTGCAGTATGCTCTGCTGCAGGGAGCTGTTCACTTCCAGCGAGCGTGAGTTGGCCTGGAAGTTGCGCTGGGCGGTGATGAGGTCCACCAGCTCGGTGGTCAGGTCCACGTTGGACTGCTCCAGCGCCGACGACTTGATGGAGCCGAAGGTGCCCGAGTTCGGAGTGCCCGGCAGGGCATCGCCGGAGAGCAGGGACTGGCGCCAGGAGGTGTCCCCCACCTGGGTCAGCCCCTGGGAGTTGGCGAACTTAGCCATGGCCACCATGGCCACTTTGACGGTGGTGGCGTTGCTGTAAGTGGCGGAGACTATGCCGTCCGCCCCGATCTCCACCTTGGTCAGCCGGCCGACGGTGGAGCCATCCTGGGTCAATTTGTTGACTTCAAACGGCGAGGCATACTGGGTCACGGTGCCGAGCTTTATTTCAAACTGTTGAGTCCCATCTGCACCATTGGTAATGATGCCAGCACCTGGCTCTCCAGTAACCGGTGTACCTGCAGCAGGTGAACCTAATGAGACCGTCTTGATCACCGCAGGATCAGTCGGGGTGACCATCTTGCCGGAGGCGTCGAAGGTGACGCGGGCACTCAGGGGGGCCTGGTTCAAGCCGGCAGCCATGGCGGTGGGGGCACCACCCGAGATGTCGATGGGCTTGTCCCCCTGATAGAGGTACATACGCCAGGCAGTCGGCACCGCCGCTTTGGCCGGGTCTAGCGGATCAGCTTCCTTGGTGAAGTACTGGGTGATGGTGTGCGGCTCCCCCAGGGAGTCGTAGACCACCACCGAAGTGGAAGAGGAGTAGGTGTCCGAATCCTTGGGATCGAACTTGGAAGCATCCGCCGGAGGGAGGGCCGGAGGTGTATAGGGCGTCCCCCCCGCCGTCAGTGGAGAGGCGGTGGACGGCAGGTTGAAATTGGCTTCGATCTTCGAGGTCTGGACCGGCTCGCCGGCCCTGTCCGGGATCTGGATGGGCTTGGTCGCATTGATGCTCACCGCCTTGGGGGTGCCATCGGCATTGATCTCGTACCCCTGCAGGTAGCCGCCGGAGTTGCTGACCATGTAGCTGCTTTCGTTGAGTTTGAAGGCGCCGGAGCGGGTGTAGCTGCGATCCAGGTTGGTCAGGCCATCGGAGGTCACGAAAAAGCCGTTGCCCTGAATGGCTAGATCCAGCGCATTATTGGTGAATTGCAGCGCCCCCTGATGGAACTGCTGCGCCACCGCCCCCGTCGCCACCCCGTTGCCGACCTGGGTCTTGGCATTGACGAAGATGGAGTTGGCGTAGACATCGGCGAACTCAGCGCGGGACTCCTTGAAGCCGGTGGTATTGACGTTGGCAATGTTGTTCGCGGTGACGTTCAGGTCTTTCTGAGCCGCATTGATGCCGCTGAGGGCATTGTTGAATGACATGTCTTTCTCCTTAGATCACTGCGTTAGAGGTCGGGGTCGGGGTCGGCGTCGGGGTCGTAGCCGACTTGCCGGACGTCCCGCCAATTTCCAATACATCGGTCAGATAGATGCCACCCAGTCCCTTGAGCTTGAGGGTACTGGGGTTGGTGCTGGTGCCCAGGGTGACACTCTCAACCTTGGCATAGGTCAGGGCCGGCACGCTCTCGGACTTGCCATCCACGGTGGCGTGCGCTTCTATCGAATACTTGCCGCTCTTGGCGGCATTGCCCGATTTGTCCAGGCCATCCCACTCGAAGGCCACGTTTCCCTTATGGTCCCCTTCGAGGGAGAACTCCTTGATCACCTGGCCGCTCTCGTCCTTCACCGTCACCTTGACGTTGCTGCCACCGTCACCGGTGGCGATGACGCCGGAGAGGGTGCCGCCCTTCTCCACATACCCCGTGTTGGAGGGGATGAGCACGTTCTGGCCCACCAGGGCAGAGGCCTGCAACGCTTGGCTGGAGGTCATCAGGCTGTTGAGGCTCTCCATCTGGGTGGAAAGGCTGCTGATCCCCTGGGAGGTCGACATCGAGGTCATCTGGGACAACATCTGGGCGTTGTCCACCGGCTTGAATGGATCCTGGTAGGAGAGCTGCATGGTCAACAGCTTCAGGAAGGACTCCTGATCCAGTTCCTTCTTCTGGGTCGTGGTGTTGGTCGTATTGGTCTGGGCGGCCGTCGTCCGGTTGACGCCCAGCAGGCTGTCATAGGTATCTGCCACTTATGATTCCCCCTCTGTCCGGGTTTGCCGCACGCCGTACGGGTCGACCCCATGGCCGCAGTCATGCAGGCCGTCACAAGTCTCAGTCATCTGGGTTCACCTCTATCAGGACTTGCCGAGGCCGAGCGTCTGCTGCAGCATTTTCTTTGCCGCATCAGCAACCTGGACGTTGGTCTGGTAACTGCGGGAGGCGGCGATCATGTCCGCCATCTCCTCCACCATGTTGACGTTGGGCTTGAAGATGAAGCCATCCTTGTTCGCCATGGGGTGGTTCGGGTTGTACTCCTTTAGCAGGGGCGCATCGCTCTCGACGATGCCCTTCACATCCACCCCCACCGAGGCCTGCTTGTCGGACATGGCCTGATCCAGCTGGGCGGCAAAGACTGGCCGCCTGGCATGGTAAGTTTTTTCCACGCTGGAGCTGACGCTGTCGGCGTTGGCCATGTTGCTGGCCACCGTATTGAGGCGGACAGACTGCGCGCTCATGGCAGAGCCTGCAATGTCAAAGACCTTGAACAAACTCATTACTGATCTCCTTTCAACGCCTTGAGCAGGCCGCTTATCTTGCCATTCATGAATTCGAGGGAGGCCTGGTACTCGAGGCTGTTGCGCAGGAACTCGCTGCGCTCCTGTTGCACATCCACCGTATTGCCGTCACCGGTATCCGGTTGCAGGGGGTTGCGATACTGGGTCGACCCGGGGGCATCCATCTGCAAGGCGAAATGCTTCTCGCTGGTGGTGGACAGCCCGAACCCTTGCTGGCTCTGGGCATCCTGCAACGCTTGGGAGAAGTTGATGTCACGGGCCTTGAAGCCCGGCGTATCCGCGTTGGCGATGTTGCTCGATAACACCTCCGCACGCTTGGCGCGAACGCTCAGCGTGTACTGGTGAACACCGAATGCCTTGTCGAATGAAATTGCCATAGCGCACCTCCTGCTTCACGAATGTTTAGCAAGAGGTGTGCCAAAGAGGGACGAGGGGGGAGTTATTTGACCTTGTAGACGATGCCGGGGTTGCAGCGGATCATCTCGAACTTGTCGGTGAGGCCCGCCAGGGACTCCGAGGCCCCCAGCATCAGATAGCCGCCAGGATTGAGGCTGCTGGCAAACTGGTTGAGGATCTTGGACTTCACCTCTGGCGCAAAGTAGATGAGCACGTTACGGCAGAAGATGATGTCAAACTTGCCGAGCAGGCTGTAGCTCTCCAGCAGGTTCAGGGGCCGGAAGCTGGTCAATTTTCTGACACGCTCCGATACCCGCATCTTGTTGTCGCCGCAGGGCTCAAAAAACAGCCGCTTGCGCTCGGGAGACAGGCCGCGGGCCAGTGCCAGGCTGTCATACACCCCTTCCTTGCACTGGTTGAGCATGGTGCTAGAGATATCGGTCCCCACTATCTGCACCCCGCCCGGCAAGGTGCCGGGGCGTTTGACCTGCTGCTCCAGCGCCGTCATGGCGATGGAGTAAGGCTCCTGCCCGGAGGAGGAAGCCGCAGACCAGATCTTGATGGGACGACCACTCTTGCCGAGCTCGGGGAAAATCTTGTCGCTCAGCAGCTGGAACGGGTAGGTATCGCGAAACCACAGGGTTTCATTGGTGGTCATGGCATCGACCACAGCCATCTTGAGCTCCCGTTCACGCACGTTCATCGCCCGGGTCACCAGTTCAGACAGACTCTCGATACCAAACTGAGTCATCAAGGGCGACAGACGGCTCTTGACCAGATACTGTTTGTTGTCACCCAGCACTATGCCGCTCTGCTGCGCCAGAAAATTGCTGAATTGCCTGTATAAGTCGTCCGAAAGTGTCTTCATGCAGTTGTTCTTCTTTATTAGAGAGCGCCTTGTACGGCCTTGGCCAATTCATCAGGCTGGAATTTGGCAATGAAGTTGTTCGCACCAACTTTCTGCACCATGGCCTGATTGAACACCCCACTGAGGGATGTGTGCAGGATAACATGCAAATCCTTGAGGTTGGGATTGTTGCGGATCTCGGCGGTGAAGGTGTAGCCATCCATCTCCGGCATCTCGATGTCGGAGATGACCAGGGCAATCTGATCGAGGATGGGGCCCTGCTTGGCCATCTCCAGCAGCATGTTGAGGGCCTCCCGTCCATCCTTGGCCAGCACACACTGCACCCCGATGGCTTCCAGCGCCCGCTGTACCTGCTTGCGTGCCACCGAGGAGTCGTCGGCGACCAGCACAGGACGGCCATGGGGATTGCGCTCCACGCTGGCTTCCACCAGCTCGGCACTCACCTCGGTGGAGACCGGCGAAATCTCGTTGAGAATACGCTCCACATCCAGGATCTCCACCAGCTCGCCATCCACCTCGGTCACCGCCGTCATGTAGTTGATGCGACCGGCTCCCTTGGGAGGGGGCAGGATGGACTCCCAGTTCATGTTGATGATGCGCTCGACCGAATGGACCAGAAATCCCTGAACGGATCTGTTGTACTCGGAGATGATGATGAAGCACTTGGAGATGTCCTGGATGGGGCGCTTGCCCATCGCCATGCTGAGATCGATCACCGAGATGGTCTGGCCGCGAATGTGCGCCACGCCGCGAATGCAGGAGTTGAGCTTGGGCATGACGGTCAAGGGAGGGCACTGCAGCACCTCACGTACCTTGAATACGTTGATGCCAAATCTTTGACGTCCGTTGAGACGAAACAGCAGCAGCTCCAACCGGTTTTGTCCCACCAGCTGGGTCCGTTGGTTGACCGAGTCCAGAATACTCGCCATAAACACTCCCTAAAAAACGCTTGGCACTGATCGTGCATGTTGTGTGTGCATGCACATTGGCTTGCATCAGACTATCGATGTCTCGACAACCGAAATCTGCAGCAAGCATAGTTAACTGCGATGGTGTACGTGAACAACTTATCGACCGGTAAGCAAAAATGATTAATAGACTTTTCCTCATCTTACTGCCGTTTTGCAGCCTCTCTCACGCCATGGCATCCGAGGTCACCGACTATCTGCAGGAGCAGGCACAGGCGTTCGTTCTCGACCAGCTGGATGTTCCCCTCGATGCCCAGGCCGAGGTGAAAGCCGGCACCATAGATGAACGCCTCCCCCTGCACCACTGCGAAGAGGGGCTGACTATCTCCCTCCCGGCCAAGATGGAGATCCGCCGCAACACCACCGTCTACCTCAAGTGCGAGGGAGACAAACCCTGGGATCTCTATCTTCCGGTGCGGGTCAGCATTCAGAAGCCCTATGTCACCGTCGCGGCTCCCGTGGCCAAGGGGGACATACTGAGCGAGTCCATGCTGACCCTGGCCTATCAGGATCAGACCCTGATCCGTGGTGACTATCTCACCGACCCGAGCGCCCTCATCGGGGTCCGCAGCAAGCGTGAACTCAAGCCGGGCCAGCCAATTCGGCTCACCCAGGTCTGCGTGGTCTGCAAGGGGGACCAGGTCACCCTGAGTGCGGAAAACAGCAGCATGCAGATCAAAACCATGGCCCGCGCCTTGCAAGATGGCAGCTTCGGAGACATGATCAGGCTCGTCAACATTCGTTCGGGCAGAGCGGTGCAAGGCCAGGTCAGTGCCGTTGGCTCCGTGGTAGTCACATTCTGACTGCTTTATTAATGCAGCAATTTTTTTCTAAAGTTCTGACCGCCGTCACCGATAACCGGGTAAGCGAACAGCAAAGCAGACGAAGGTAAACCGTATGGCTATCAACAATATCAACAACTTGGCAAACAGCCGGTTGCAAAACAACGGGACCAGTCAAGGTGTAGCCGCCAAGTCCGCGACCTCTGCCGAGAGCAATCGCGCGGCGACCGTCAAGACCGACTCTGTCTCCTTGACCAGTGAGGCGCAGCAATTGCAACAGATGCAGAAGACCCTCAACACCGCCTCCACCGGTAATGAGAGCCGCGTCGAAAGCCTGAAGAAGGCCGTGGCCAGTGGGGAATACAAGGTCAACAGCGAAGCCGTGGCCAGGAAGATGTTCAGCTTCGAAGCAGACCTGGACAAACGGCTGGGATGATGGAACTGCCTTCGCTGCTGCACGCCCAGGACGACAACCTCTCCCAGATGCAAGGTTTGCTGGCAGAGGAGTTTGACCTGCTCAAGGCACACCGGGCTCTAGCCTTGCCGGCGCTGGCCGAGCGCAAGCAGCAACTGCTTGAGGCCATCGAGACCCTGGACAAGACATTGGCCGAGCTGCCCGATCTGCAGCAACAACTCAGCGCCTTCCCGACCCAGTTGCAGGCCCTGCAAGCCAAACTGGAAGCTTGTCAGGAGCAGAACAACCTCAACGGTCGGCTGCTCGAACTCAGCATCATCTCCAATCGCCGGTTGGCGAGCTTCCTCAGCAAGCTGCGTGACAGCAACTCTCTGACCTATGACGCCAAGGGCAATACCCGCTCCGGCACCCGCTCCCTGGGGATCAAGGCCTAATTCTCTCTTCTTCCTTCTCTTGATGCCCTGCCGTCAGAGCACCAGTTCCATCAGTGTCGTCCCGTCGCGGCAGGCGTGAATGCTCATGACGCCATCCTCATACCGGCCATAGCTGGCTGCCCATTCTCCCCTCGGAAAACAGATGGATCCCGGGTTCACCAGCACCAGTTCCCCTTCTTGCCGCGCTTCTCGTCGCAATATGGGCAGATGGGTATGGCCGCTGATGAAGAGGCTGCCCGCCGGCAAGGGCACCGCCTCGGGATCATAGAGATGACCGTGGCTGACGAACCAGCGCCGCCCGTCCACCAGCAACTGGTTATAGGGGGCCGTGATGGGGAAGTGCAGCAGCATCTGATCCACCTCCGAATCACAGTTGCCCCGTACCGCCATGATCCGGGGGGCCAGCTGGTTGAGCCGCGCCGCCACGGCGGCAGGCTCATACCCCGTCGGCACCGGATTGCGCGGGCCGTGGTTGAGCAGATCCCCCAGAAACAGATAGTGATCCGGCTGCCAAGGGGCAAGCTGTGCCAGCACCTGCTCCAGAGCAGGCAGGCTGCCGTGCAGATCGGAAATGATGGCTATCTTCATCGCGCACTCCTCATGGCTGGCTGAAGTAGAGATCCTTGGTGGCGATGGCCCCCTTCAGGTTGCTGCTCGGCAGGCCGCGCAGGGCGGGGTCCACCAACCTCATCTGGTTGTAGTGATAGACGGGGATGACGGGCATCTCTTCCATCAGCAGTTGCTCGGCCTTGCGGTAGAGTCCGGTTCGTGCGCTGCCATCCAGCGTGTCCGCGGCCTGTTGCAACAGGCCGTCGAAGGCCGGATTGCAGTAGCCACTCTCGTTCTGGGGATCCTGACAGCGGAAACTGCCCAGCATGGACGAGGGCTCCACGTAATCACCAAACAAGAATGAGCGGGCCAGCATGAAATCACCGCTGTCCTTGGCCACCTGATAGGCATTCCACTCCATGTTGTTGAGGGTGATCTCCACTCCCAGCGGCTTCCACATGGCCGCGACCGCCAGGGCCAGCTTCTTGTGGTTCTCCGAGGTGTTGTAGGTCAGCGTCAACTTGAGCGGGTGGGCACTGTTGTAGCCCGCCTCCGTCAGCAAGGCGGCGGCCCTGGCCAGACGGGTCGGCATATCCTCCAGGGCCAGCGCCGACCCCAGCTCTTGATAGTCCGGCATGCCGGGCAGTAGCGACCAGGCTGGCCGCTCCCCCTGACCACTCACCTTCTCGGTCAACAGGCGGCGATCGACGGCCATGGAGAGCGCCTGTCGCACCCGCACATCCTGCAATTCGGGGCGGCGCAGGTTGAAGGTATAGAGGTAGGTGCCCAGCAGCGGCAGGCCCCAGATCCGCTCCGGGGTCTCCGCCATGGTCTTCTGGTAGTATTCCAGCGCCACCCTGTTGGTGAGCTGGATCTCCCCCGCCTCGTAGCGCAGCCGCTCCGCATGCTGGGAGGCGAGGGGCAGATAGGTCACCCGCTGGATCCGGGTATGGGCATCATCCCAGTACTGGACGTTGCGCTCGGCTTCGATCCGCTCGTTCGGCACCCAGTTCACCATCCTGTAGGGACCGTTGCTCACCATCTTGCCAGGCTGGGTCCACTGCTTGCCAAACTGGGCGATGGCCCGCTCGTTGACCGGCACGAAGGGGCGCTGGCTGATGAGTTGCAGGAAGTAGGGCACGGGCCGCTCCAGGATCACCTTGAGGATCTGGTCGCTCTCGGCCTCCACCCCCAGGGCATCGAGATCGAGTGCACCGGCATAGATGGACTGGGCGTTGTTGATGCCGGTCGCGAGCAAGAGGCCGGCGGAGGGCGAGGCTTGCTCCGGGCTCAGCAGACGCCGCCAGGCGTAGACAAAATCCCGGGCGGTGAGCGGCTCGCCATTGGACCACTTGAGCTGCGGGCGCAGGAAAAAACGCCACACCAGACCATCCTCGCTGGTCTCCCAGCGCAGAGCCTGAGCCGGCACTATCCTGCCCTGCCCATCCTCGCTCACCAACCCCTCGAACAAGTCCACCAGCACCACCTCCCCCGGGAAACCGGAGCGGATCTGGGCAGGGTCGAGGGACTCGGGTTCGGCGCCGTTACCCTTGACCAGGGTCTGCCTGTCTGACAGTGCAGGCTGCTGCACCACTGTGGTCGCCTGCAACGGCGGCGCCAGCATCAGTCCGAGCAACAAGGGAGAGAGCCAGCGACGGGCTGGCCGGGCGGCGAAACGGTAAAGCATGACATCAACCTCGTTCAATTCACTTTATTTCAAGAAGGGGGAAGGCCGGCGGCGCGCCTGGAAACGAATGCATGATGCCGCGCTTGTTATCCCCGAAGACGCCCCGTATTGTATCGGGCCTGCCCGGCAGATGGAGTCTTTCGGGTTATTTTTTCAGGTTTTTTTTCCCAACTATCAGCCACGGGTGCGCAAGACAGCCTGAGGGCTCCTCGACTCGCCTCGCATGAAGGCCTGTCAGGCTGACATGGCGCTCGATACTGGCATCCGCCCGGCTGATTTCTACCGTTTCAGGGGTCTTTATGGGGTATGAGTGGCTGGCGCTGGCCGCCGCCAGTTTATGGGCCGTCGCCGCCCTGATTTCCGTCAAACCGGCGCGCCATCTGGGGGCCTTTGCCTACAGCCGCTGGCGGATGTTTCTGGTCAGCCTGATGCTGGCCAGCGCCAGCCTGATCACGGGGGGCTGGCAGACTCTCACCGAGAGCGCCCTGCCACTGCTGGCGTTGTCGGGGCTCATCGGCATCTTCGTCGGTGACACCGCCCTGTTCGCCTGCATGAACCGACTGGGGCCCAGACGCAGTGGCTTGCTGTTCTCCTGCCATGCGCTCTTCTCCGCCCTGCTCGGGCTCTGGTTGTTCGGCGAACAACTCGGTGGCTGGCGTCTGGTGGGGGCCTTGCTGGTGCTGGCCGGGGTCATACTTGCCATCCTGTTCGGCCGCCGTGGTAACGCGCAGCAGCACAACGAGTGGGAGCAGGTGCGCGGCCACCTCGCCGTCGGCATCGCGCTCGGCCTGACCGCAGCCCTGTGTCAGAGCCTGGGGGCCATCATCGCCAAGCCGGTGATGATGGCTGGCGACGTGGACGCAGTGAGCGCCTCCGGC
This sequence comes from Aeromonas media, assembly GCF_020423125.1. Lineage (NCBI taxonomy): Bacteria > Pseudomonadati > Pseudomonadota > Gammaproteobacteria > Aeromonadales > Aeromonadaceae > Aeromonas > Aeromonas media. The sequence continues at coordinate 1,501,192 of NZ_CP075564.1, read as the reverse complement.
ATCCGCATGGGGAGCGCCCTGCTGGCACACTGTGCCTTGCGGGTGCTGAGGGTGCCGCTGGCCATGCCCCACAACCCCATCAACCGTCAGGTGCTTGGCATGATAGGCATCAACGGCTTCCTGGCGATGGCGCTGGGGATGACGCTCATCCTGGTGGCCCTGCGTCAGGGAGACGTGGGCATGGTGGCCATCCTCTCCTCCACCACGCCGGTCATCCTGCTGCCCCTGTTGTGGTGGCACTCAGGGATGCGCCCTGCCCTGCCCGCTTGGGCCGGCGCCCTGCTGGCCACCCTGGGCACGGCACTGGTACTGGGAGCGGGGTAAGTCAGAGGTTGCTGTTGTGCTTCGCTCAGCGCCAACCTACGCCCAATTCTCAGGATCGTCCGAATAGGCTTCGCTATTCGAACCTACAAAATTCAATTGGTTATGTAGGTTCGATTAGCCGCGTCGCGGCGTAATCGGACGCGGTAACATCATTGCGAACGTTCGCCATCGGATGGCGTGATTAAAACTGGGCAACTTCCTCTGCAGTCAGCTCCCGGTATTCCCCCGGTGCCAGCTCGTCGTCCAGACAGAGCGCCCCGATCCGCTCCCGATGCAGCCCTATCACCTTGTTGCCGATGGCGGCAAACATCCGCTTCACCTGATGGTACTTGCCCTCGTGAATGGTCAGCCTGGCCTCGCACTCCCCCAGGATCTCCAGCTGGGCAGGGCGAGTCTTGTCGGTCTCGTTACGCAAGTAGACGCCATCTTCAAACAGCGAGATGGCCTCTTCGCTCACGGGGTCGGCCAGCCAGACGTGATAGGTCTTGGCACACTCGTGACGCGGCGAGGTGATGCGGTGGGACCACTTGCCGTCGTCGGTGATCAGCACCAGGCCTGTGGTGTCGAGATCGAGCCGGCCCACCACATGCAACTTGCCCATGGCGGGCTCATCAAGCAGATGGAAGACGGTGGCATGATCGGGGTCTTCGTTGGAGCAAACGTAGCCTTCCGGCTTGTGCAGCATGAAGTAGCGATTCTGTTGATTCAGGGTCAAGGTCACGCCATCAAACTCGATCAGGCTCTGCTCATTGATGTGGAACGCGGGCTGCTTGACCAGGATCCCGTCCACCATCACCTCCCCCTGACGGATCAGCTTGCCCGCCTGGGAACGGGTCAAATCGGAGCAATCGCAAAGAAATTTATCGAGCCGCATGCACAAAACCTCGGAATCCAACGTTATCAAGGGGCGTCATTATATAGGCCGGTCCCCACAACGCCAGCACTAAGGGAGAAGTTAGGCAGATGGCGCCTGACGCCATGATGTGCCGGTGATAGACTGCCGGCAGCGCGCCGACACCACGCATAATAATAATCCCAGGAAGCCCCATGAAGCCGACTCAGCCTCATCCCGTCATCCCCGTCAACCAGCTGCGACCTGGCATGTACGTCATTGCCATCGCCAGCCAGACCGGTGCCATGGAGATCGCCCAGACGGGGCTGGTGACCACCCGTCAGCAGGTGGATGTGCTGATCCGGCGCGGCGTGCTGACGGTGAAGGTGGATCTCGCCCGCAGTAAGCTGCCCGGGATAGCGCAGGTCATCTCCCCGAGCCCGGCCCACAGCGCCGGCTCGGTGCGTCCCGCAGGCAGTGGCGAAGGGCGCGAGCTCAAGATCCGCCGTCTCTATCAGGAGGCCCGCGAGCTGCAGGGCAAGTTCATTCGCCATCTCAAGGCCGGGGAGCCCATCGACATCACGCCGCTGGCCGCGGTCGCCGAGGAGATGGTGGACACCATGTTCACCCATGGCGACGCCATGCTCTGTCTGGCACGGATCCGGGCCAAGGATGCCTACCTGATGGAGCACTCAATGAACGTGGCCATACTGCTCGCCAACTTCGGTCGTTACCTCGGGCTTGATCGCAGCGTGCTCAAGGAGCTGACCCTGGGCGGCCTGCTCCACGACGTGGGCAAGATCATGACCCCGGACGAGGTGCTCAACAAACCGGGCAAGCTGACCGACGAGGAGTTTGGCGTGATGCGCCAGCACGTGGTGCACAGTTACGACATCCTCAGCAATACCGCCGGTATTACCCCCACCATGCTGGAGGTGGCCGCCAACCACCACGAGCGCCTCGATGGCACCGGCTATCCGCAGCGGCTCAAGGGCGACCAGCTCTCCCTCTACACCCGCATGAGCGGCATCGTCGATGTCTACGATGCGGTGACGGCCGACAGGGTCTACAAGCAGGGAATGCAGCCGACCCAGGCGTTTCGTATTCTGCTCAAAGGCATCAATCAGCACTTTGATGCCGAGCTGGTCACCAAGTTCATCAAGTGCATGGGGGTCTATCCGGTGGGCACCCTGGTGCAGCTCTCCAACCAGCGGCTGGCGGTCGTGATGCAGCGCAACGAGCAGCAGCCGCTCAAGCCGATGGTCAAGGTGATCTACCACGCCACCCAGCGCCACTACCTTGAGGTGCAGTGGCTGGATCTTGCCAGAAACGGGGGACAGGAGAGCATAGAGAGCACGGTCGATCCCAAGGAGTTTGGCATCAACCTGGCCAACTTCGTCTAGCGAGCCTGGGACTCCGGTGCCTGCTCGCGGCAATAGCGGAGGAGGAACTCCTCATCCAGCGGGGAGAGATCGAAGCGGACGCAGGCCTCTTCGATGGCCCGGATGTCGTGTTCATGGTGTTCGCTGAGCCAGCGTACGGCGCGGCGCAGATCCTCACCATGGGGCAGCAGGGTATGGTCGCTCATGGGACACCTCCAGTCAGCCATAGGTAGCCGCCCATCGTATCGGGCGCTCTCCTACTAGCTTAGTCTTCCCCCGGCGTGCCGCCCTCTTTGCTCGAACTACCCGGAGCGATCGCACGCCACCTCGCTTGCGGCTTGACGCCGACCACCCTGTCGAGGGTATGCTCGTTCCCTTCCGACGCCATCTCATGGCCCTGCTTCTCACACAAGGACGCTGTATGCAAGCCAAGGACAAGTGTCTGGCCGCCCTGGTCATTCTCTGCTGGGGACTCAACTTCGTGGCGATCAAATGGGGGCTGGAGGGCATACCGCCGCTGCTGCTGGGGGCGCTGCGCTTCGTCGGGGTGGTCTTCCCCGCCATCTTGCTGGTGCCCAGACCCGCCATGCCCTGGCGCTGGCTGCTGGCCTATGGCGGCGCCATCAGCCTGGGGCAGTTTGCCTTCCTGTTTTGCGCCATGAAGTTCGGCATGCCGGCGGGCATGGCCTCGCTGGTGCTGCAATCCCAGGTGGTGTTCACCCTGCTGTTCGCCATGATCTGGCTGGGGGAGCGCTGGCAACCCCACCACTGGGTGGCGCTGCCGCTAGCGGGGGCCGGTCTCTATCTCATCGCCACCCATGGCGAAGGCAACCTGACCCTGCTCGGCTTCGTGCTGACGCTGTGCGCCGCCGCCTGCTGGGGCCTGGGCAACGTCATCAATCGCCAGATTGGGCTGCGTTACCAGACCGCTCTGCCGAGCCTTATCGCCTGGGGCGGCCTGGTGCCCATCCTGCCCTTCTTCGCGCTCTCCTGGCTGTTCGAGGGGCCCGATGTCATTGCCACCAGCCTGCTCAACTTCAGCTGGCAGGGGTTCTTGTGCGTGCTCTATCTGTCGCTGATCGCCACCTGGCTTGGCTACGGTCTCTGGGGGCGGCTGCTGATGCGCTATCCGGTGGCCCAGGTGGCGCCACTCTCCCTGCTGGTGCCCTGCGTTGGCATGGTTGCGGCCGCTCTGCTGCTCGATGAGCACCCCACGGCCCTGCAGTGGCTGGGATCCGGCCTGGTGCTGCTCGGCTTCGTGGTCCATCTGCTGGGTGGAAAAATGAGGCTGTTCAAGGCACAAGCCGAGCATTGACCTCGATGGGGAAACTTCCCATGATGAAGCAGGCCCTCCCGGGCCTCACGGCTTGACCCCGGCAGGACGCCAACCATCAGGAGAGCAAGGACATGCTGCACAGTTCACCCTCGGTCATCCCCCCTTTGCCCCGTGTCATGCGGGTCGCGGCCATGATGCTCCCCCTCTGCTGGAGCGCCTTCGGCTGGAGCGCCACCCTGCCGGCAGATCTCAAGTGGGAGAGCAATGACACCGACCCCGTCTATGCCGACCCGCAAGCCAAACGGGGCGGCACCTTCCGTGACTTCATGTCGAGCTTCCCGCTCACCTTGCGCAAGTACGGGCCCGACTCCAACGGCGGCTTCGCCGGTTACGTCCGCGAAACCAACCTGCCCCTGCTCGCCACCCATCCGGTGACCGGCAATCCCATTCCCATGCTGGCCAGCGCATGGGCCTTCGGCGCCGACCACAAGACCCTCTATTTTCGCCTCAACCCCAAGGCGCGCTGGTCGGACGGCCAGCCCGTCACCGCCGATGACTGGCTCTTTACCCTCAAGATGATGCGCAGCAAGGAGATAAGCGACCCCTGGTACAACAACTACTACAGCACCCAGATAAGCGAGGTGACCAAGTTCGACGATCACACCCTCGCCATCACCAGCGGCACCGAGAAGAGCCGGGAGGATTTGCTGGAATCCCTGCCGTTCAGCCCGGAGCCGAGCCATGCCATCAGGCTCACGGCCAACTGGGTCAAGGAGTACAACTGGAAGGTGCTGCCGGTCACAGGCGCCTACCAGATTGGCGAGCTGAAGAAGGGCAAGTCGGTCACCTTCAACCGGGTCAAGGATTGGTGGGGTGACGGGGAGCGCTACTTCCAGCACCGCTTCAACCCGGACCGGATAGAGATCAAGGTGCTCAGGGATCAGAACATCGCCTGGCAGCACTTCCTGCGCGGCGATCTCGACACCTTCCCGCTGGTCATGCCCAACTGGTGGCATGACAAGAGCAAGACAGGGGAATTCGAGAAGGGCTATATCGAACGGCTCTGGTTCTACAACCAGACGCCGCAGTCCCCCATGGGGCTTTACCTCAACACCGCCGACCCGCTGCTCAAGGATCTCAATGTGCGGCTCGGCATCCAGTACGCCCTCGCCCTCGACAAGATGATCGCCACCCTACTGCGGGGGGACTACCAACGCCTCAACAGCTACGGCTCGGGCCAGGGAGCCTTCACCAACACCGACATCAAGGCACGCCCCTTCGATCCCAGGCTCGCGCGGGACTACTTCGCCAAGGCGGGCTTCACCAAGACGGGGCCGGATGGCGTCTTGCAAAACGACAAGGGCCAGCCCCTCTCCCTCAGCATCACCTACACCACGGCCGAGCATGCCCAGCGCCTGACCCTACTGCGGGAAGAAGCGAAGAAGGCGGGCCTCAATCTGGAGCTGAACCTGATGGATGCCTCCGCCGGCTTCAAATCCATGCTGGAGAAGAAGCATCAGAGCGCCTGGATGGCCTGGAGCAGTGGCCGCTATCCCGCCTACTGGGAGCACTTCCACAAGGTCAACGCCAACAAGCCCCAGACCAACAACATCATGAACCTCGATGACGACGCCATCTCGGCCTTGGTGGAGCAATACGACAAGGCCTTCGACTTCGGCAAGAAGGCCGAGCTCTCACGGCAGATCCAGCAGCGGCTCTATGAGCTGGCCAGCTTCGTCCCCGCCTATCAGGTCCCCTATACCCGGGCAGGTGCCTGGCGCTGGATAAAACTGCCCAAGACGCCGGCAACGCCCCAGAGCGATCTGCTCTACTGGCCCCTGGATGGCGCCAACTCGGGCTACAGCTTCGGCGGCCTACTCTGGATTGACGAGCAGCTAAAAGCGGAGACGAAAGCCGCCATCAAACAGGGCAAGACCTTCCCTCCCGTCACTGTGATCGACACCCGCTACCAACAACCCTGAGCCGGCTCCGCGCTCTGGCTCGGCGCAAACAAAAGACCCCGCACTGTGGCGGGGCCTTTTTTGTAGCGGCAGTGCCTGGGGGACTTAGCCGCGCTTGGCTTGCTTTTGCGCGATGGCGTCGGCCACGTCGGCCGGATCCAGCACTATGCCTTCCTGCTCCGGGGTCGGGAACACGGCCACGCAGAGTTCGTCCTGCTCCATGCCATCAACCCAGCGATCCAGCCACACCTTGAGGGTGATGGACTGCGGCTTGCAGTCTGCCCACTCGCCTTCGGCCCACGCCTTGGCGTATTCCGGATGCGGCCAGACCGGGATGCAGTCTTCGTCTTCGGTGGTCAGCATCATGACGCCGTGCTCGTCGGTCAGAACAAACAGCTCTTCGTGCTCGACCAGCTTGCTGATGAAGTGATCAAAGCGGTAGTCGGCGTTCAGTTGCAGCGCGGCATTGCGCTCGGTGTCGCTAAGTTCATAGCTCATTGGTCAAGTCTCTCATTCAATAAAGGGCGACATGTTCACATCTTGCTGGCGCCTTGTCCAGCAAGAGTGCTCAGTCGCTCCTGTTTCGGCTATCTCAGCCCAGCGCCGGGGTCACCAGGGTGATCTCCGCCGTCTCGCAGAAACGCTGGCGCAACCAGTAGGCGGACTCCACCTCGACGAAACAGAGCTGGGCCCGCCCGGCCTGCACGCCTTGCATGATCTGCTCAAAGCGTGCCTGTTGCTGCTGTTCCCAGGCGGCCGCCAGCCTGGTGCCATGGGCTTCATCCACCACCTCGCGGCGCAGCTCGAACAGGTTATCGGTGATCGGGCTGTTGATCTTGCCGGGGCTGTGCCAGTACATCTGCAGGTTGTCCAGCATCTCTTCGTCGTAACTTGCCAGTGCATCCAGCTCGGGAGTCTCACCCTCGCCGCCGGTCCCAAAATCGCACCACCCCGCTGCCAGAGGCGCCAGAGTCTGTGCCCCGCCCACCTTGGCATGCTGGCGCAGGGCGGCGACATCCGCCCCCTTGATGGAAGGCAGCCAGAGATCCCCCTGATGCTCATCGAGCAGGGGGAGCAACAAGGAGGGAGCATAAACAGGAAAGCGGGGACCTAGGGTGTGCAGCAGAGATACCAGAGTGACAGTGATCATGAGACGCGCCTTGAGCTGGAAGACCTGGGTTCATACCTGGCCAGGGGGACAAAAGAGGGACCATTCTACCATGTTTAACGGCACGCGGACTCTGCTCGTCCAGCCAGCCGGGGCGTGATGCATCCGACCAAAAAAGCAGCGTTCGGGCACAGCCGGCCCAGACAAAGCCCAATACTTTGAGCCAGCGCCCACTAAAGTCAAACCGGGAATGCTAGTTTGCATACATCTTTAGCGTAAGGAGTGCATCCATGAGTGGGATCGACCAGGTTTCTGACGATTTTGTGAATGAGCTGAAAATACTGGCATGCTTTGATCCGGCGAACATGAGTCTGGGGATCAAGTTACGCAGCGACATGTCTGAAGAGCTGTGCCTGGCGGCGCAGCGCCTGCACAGCCAAGGCATGATCAGTGCCGTCGATGGCGGCTATCTGACCCCCTTCGGCATGACCATGCTGGAGCATCTTCAACACCTGCTGGTGGCACTCAAGCCGAATTGAGTTCCTGCGGCGCCCAGAGCGAGAAGTTGAGCAATTCCCAGCGCTTTCCCTGCCGCAGCAGACAAGCAAACAACAAAGGACCTTCGGGTCCTTTTACCTTGCCATCGATCAGCCACTCCCCCGCCCGCTTTGGGACAGGCTGTGCCTTGATCTCCTCGGGCTGCTCTGCCTTGCCCAAACGGACCTGCACGAATTGCTGGCACACGGTTACAGCCTCGCTTGCCGCGGGATCCTGCTCGGGAGTATTGGCAAGCACCACGGTCAACAAAAGTGATGGGAGCATGATGATGGTCATTGGCAAAGGTGATTTATGAATATGCCATAAAACAAAAAGCCGTGGCACCAGAGGTACCACGGCTTTCTTAAATTCTGTAAGAATTACAGAGCAGTTACGTTCTCAGCCTGCGGGCCTTTCTGACCTTGGGTCACAGAGAACTGTACGCGCTGACCTTCAGCCAGGGTACGGAAGCCGTTACCGCTGATAGCGCTGAAGTGAACGAAAACGTCCGGGCCGTTTTCTTGCTGGATGAAGCCAAAACCTTTGGTTTCGTTGAAAAACTTAACGGTACCGGTGATCATGTTAGACATATCTTTAACCTGTATTCAAAATAATTACTTATGCTTTTCAGCGGGTAAAGCTCAAAAACGGGATTAACTTATGAACAACAGGAAAAGATGCAAAACATCATATTCATTGACATAACTAACGCCCTTTCAAGCTGGTTTAGATTATACGTGCCTTTGTCGATTACGCAACCAAATTTGCACCCCGCCAGGAGCAGGGTGCAATCGCTTACGCCTCCGCCGCTTCCAGTGCCTGAACCAGGGCTTTGAGGAAGCGCGCAGCCTCCCCGCCGGTACAGGCTCTGTGGTCAAATGTCATCGACAAGGGCAGTGCCCGGACCGGCCGCGCTTCCCCATGGATGAAGACCACCTTCTCGAACAGCTTGCCCGCCCCTATGATGGCCACCTGGGGTGGCGTGACGATAGGGCTGGCATAACGGCCTGCGATGGCACCGAAGTTGGTCAGGGTGATGGTCGCCCCCTGCAACATCTCCCGCGGCACGGCGCGCGCCTTCACATCGGCGATCATCCTATCCAGTCCGTGCCGAATGTCCGCCCTCTCCCGCTCGGCCACGTTCTCCATGACCGGCACATAGAGCCCGTGTTTGGAGTCGACGGCGATGGCCACATTGACTTCCCTGAACAATCGCCTCGACAGAGTATCCCCGTCAAACCAGGCATTCATGGAGGGTTCGGCACGGCAGGCAACCCCGATGGCCTTGATGAGGCGCACAGTTACGTCCTCGTCTACCCGCCAGTGGCGCAAGTCCACCTCGTCGGTAATGCTGACTGGCACCACCGTCTGATGAGAGTGCTCCATCGCCTTTGCCATGGCTCGGCGCGACCCCTTGAGAAATTCGTTGCCGCTGCTTTGCAGCGCTTCGAAGGCGCTCTGCACGTCTTGCTCGGTCACCATGCCAGCACTGCCGGTACCCTTGAGCCTGTCGATGTCCAACCCCAGCTTTTGCGCCAGCAGACGCACCGCCGGCATGGCCTGCACCAGGGTGCCACCGGGCGCCATGGCCCCCACCACGAAGTGATCCTCGATGTGGTGCTGATGGGCGCTGACCTTGCCCACCACGGTGCCGTCATCTTCGCCGCCTTCGAACTCAACCAGGGGGGCACCGATGTGAAGAATATCCCCCTCGGCACCACACAGCCTGGCGATCACCCCCGCCACCGGCGAGGGCACATCCACCAGCGCCTTGGCAGTTTCCACCGACAGCAGCACCTGATCGACACTCACGGTGTCGCCGGCACTGACCTTCCATTCAACGATCTCGGCCTCGGCCAATCCTTCACCCAGATCCGGTAATTTGAAAAATTTCATGACCAGTTCTCCATCCGCGGGAACATCACCAAAGATTGACCGACTTCATGGCTCTTCCTTGCTCGGGCGCCTGGGCGCCAACAGTTGAGAGACGTCATAGCCACTTGTTCTCCATCAGTTGGTGAGCCGCATCCGCGATATCCTGCTCGGTGATGAGGTAATACTCCTCGTTGCGGTAGTAGGGGACGGCGGCATCCACCCCGGTGAGGCGCTTTGGCGGCGCCTTGAGGGAGGTCAACGCCTCCTCGGTGACCCGTGCCACAATTTCGGCACCGACCCCGAAGCTGCCGCACGCCTCGTGCACCACCAGCAGACGCCCGGTTTTGCGCACCGAGGCCAGGATGCTCTCCATGTCCAGCGGCTTGATGGTGGCAAGATCCAGCACCTCGCATTGGATATCCTGTTCCGCCAGCAGGGCGGCGGCTCGCATCACCTCCTGGATGCAGGCCCCCCACGCGACCACGGTGAGATCCCGTCCGGGTCGCAGGGTGAAACACACATCCAGCGGCAGGCCAACGCCGTCATCCACCACGTCCGACTTCATGGAGCGATAGATGCGATCCGGTTCGAAGAACATCACGGGATCCGGATCGCGAATGGCCGAGAGCAGCAGGCCATATGCCCGCCTCGGGCTGGAGGGGATGACCACCCGCAGGCCCGGAATATGGGCAAACAGCGCCTCCACACTCTCGCTGTGGTGCTCGGGCGAATGAATCCCAGCACCGTAGGGGGAGCGGTAGACGATGGGGCAGGAGAGCCGGCCGCGGGTGCGGTTTCGCATTCGTGCCGCCTGGCAGATGATCTGCTCCATGCCGGGGAAGATGAAGCCCTGGAACTGGAATTCGGCAACGGGTTTGAGCCCTTGGGTCGCCATGCCGACCGCCACCCCGGCGATCAGTCCCTCCGCCAGCGGCGTGTCGATCACCCGCTTGAAGCCGAACTTGTCGCGCAGGCCCACGGTGGCGCGAAACACCCCGCCGTTGACTCCCACATCTTCACCCAACACCACCACATCGGGGTCGTGTTCCATCTCATGGTGCAATGCCAGATTGACCGCTTCGAGCAGTGTCATGTCACTCATGGTGTGTCTCCCCGCCGCGCTGCTGCATGCCCTTGGCGATGATGCGCTGACGCTGGGCACGATACTCCCTCGGCAGCTCGGCAAACTGATAATCGAGCAGGGTTTCCGGCGCCTGCGCCGTTGTGCCTTCATAAACGGCCACTGCGCGTTCAACCTCGCGGGCCGCCTCGGCCAGCAATGCCTGCTCCTGCTGCTCGTCCCACCAGCCCTGCTCAAACATGAACTGGCGCAGCCGCTTGACCGGTTCCTTGGCCCAGGCAGCTTCCACTTCGGCCGCTTCCCGATAGCGGGTCGCATCATCGGCCGTGGTGTGATCCCCCAACCGATAGCTCACCGCCTCGATCAGGGTTGGCCCCTTGCCGCTGCGGGCCCGCTCGATGGCGGCGCGGGTCGCCTCATAGACGGCCACCACGTCGTTGCCATCGACCTGCAGGCTGCGCACTCCGGCCCCTATGCCTTTCTGGGCCAGGGTAGGCGCGCTCGACTGCAGCTTGCGTGGCACCGAGATGGCCCACTGGTTGTTGTTGATGATCATCACCATGGGCAGGTGCCAGACACCGGCGCAGTTGAGCCCTTCGAGAAAATCCCCCTTGGAGGTGCCGCCATCGCCTATGGTCACCACAGCGACCCTGGGCTGGTTGCGCAGCTTGAAGGCGGCCGCTATGCCGGCGGCATGAGTGATCTGGGTGGCGATGGGAACGCAGATGGGCAAGTCTTCCGACAACTCGCCATCGGCCTTGTAGAAGACACTGCCCCTTTCATCTCCACCCCAATATTGCAGGTTCTGCTCCATGGGCACGCCCCGCACATAGAGGGTGGGCATGTCCCGGTAGTAGGGCACATAGACATCCTCCGGCCGCATGGCGAGACCGACCCCAATCCCCACCGCCTCTGCCCCCAGATGGGAGGGAAAGGTGCCGAGTTTGCCGGTTCGCTGCAGTGCTATCGCTTTCTTGTCGTAACTGCGCACCATCACCATGTTGCGGTAGAAGGTGTGCAGCATCGCCTTGTCCAGCCAGGTCGGTAGTGTCGCGACCGGGCGCCCCTCCTCATCGAGGTAACGAAGGAAGGGGATGTCGACATGGGTCATAACTGGCTCCTTGCCGTTGTCAGCGTCACCACCATGAGGTGACCCTTAGAATGTAAATAATATGTTAAGCAAAGGGCAACGAGATTCAGTCAGGTAAGACCAGTAGAAACTTCTTTAATTTCAGAAAGAAGATGAGATTTTCGGCGAGCAGAAACGAAGAAGGGAGCCCTTTCGGGCTCCCTGTCGGAGCGGGTTCGGGATCACACCCGTATTTGGCGTGCCGCCAAGGGCGCAGGGTTGGTGTGAAAAAATGGGCTCAGATCACTCCCACAAACGGGTCGGCACCACCAGCAGCATGGTACGTTGGCCGATGGCCACGTTGGCGTTGGGGAAGACCACCGCTTCCCGCGGTTTCTCTACCCTGTATTGCCGATCTCCGTCTTCCGCCAGCACAAACCCCTGGGGAAATTCGGTGAAATTGTCCACGTCACTGGCAAACAGGAAACGAAACTCGGCCGTTTGCTTGTTGATCACCCTATCGATGGCAAAAATCGTGAAGTCATCCGCCCGCCAGGGTTCTAGCATCACCTCATCCCGGGTCACCAGCTCCTGCAACGCCTGACGTACTTCGATGAAGCGGGTCATGTCGTTCTCGCCAAAGGGGCGCACCTTGCCGAGCTCCACCGTGAAGGCATGGGCGCCATGCTGGTGCGAGCTGTAATAGCTGAAGGTGGTGGTCGGGCCGCTCGAGAGCAAAATGGTGCGCACCCCGCAAGCCCCGAGGAACTGCACCTGCTCCTTGCAGTGCGGCCGCTCGTGAGGGAAGGGATAGACAGCAAACTTCTCGTGGCGGGAGCCGCGAATGGCGGTGTGCAGATCGTAGTGATAACGGGGCCTGGCGGGGTCGGCAAAGAAGCGGCTCACATACTGCTCCAGACGCATGGCGCGAATTCGCTCCCTGTTGCACAGCCCCTCCCCCTTGCTGTGAGCGCCCGAGAAGAGCCGATTCATGTTCTCTTCCACCTCTCGCACCCCCTGGTTCATGGCGGCGGGGTTGCCAAAGAGGAACAGCACCCGGTGGCAGGCCTGGATCTCCCCGCTGAGCAGCCGGGTCAGCAACTGGTTGCAGATCTCGATGGGGGCGGTTTCGTTACCATGAATGCCGCAGGAGAGCACTATGTCCTTGCGCCCGCCAGGCGACGTCCCTGTGGGCTCCAGGCAGAGTACGCCGGTGTCCCACACACTCACCCGGGTGCCATTGGCCAGATCGAAGGCAAAAGGATCGAGTTGCCACTCGTGGCGGCGGGTCAGAGCCAAAAAGTCATGCTGGGGAATCATCCATCTCACCCTCTTGTCTGGAATGCTATGGCCGGATTATACGCAAGGCAGCCGGGCTTAAAATCAGTTTTTAAACAAATTCAAACAGTAAGGATACAAAGTTGGCGAGGGATGATGACAAATCATGCCGCAGGGGGTAAACAGAAGGAAAAACAGACAAGGGGGAAAACAGGAAGCGGCAACAGGGAAAAATCAGGCCCGTCTGGGGGCGAAGAGCATCAGGCAGAGCAGTTCAGATCAGATCAGATCAGCAAGAAAACGAGGCATCCATGCCCGGCTGATCAACCACGCCAGAACGGCTTGGTGGTCTCTTGATAGCGGTCGGCTTCGTTCAGACCGATGTCCTTGAGCAGGTAGGCGGGCAGCTCGGAGAGCTGGCGACGACTGCGGCTGCGTTCCAGCCAGGTCAGGACGGTCATCTTGACGCGAGCAACCAGATTCGATTCGCTGGAATGCTGGTAACCGGCTTCGGTATAAGTCATGTTGGCCATGATATGGCTCCTCTCTCTAGTTCTGCGCAAGGCTCGGATTTGATGCGCAAAGCTTAGTCAGGACGAGGAGGTGCCTCAATTGACGAATTTTGATACATGGGATTAGTAAAAGTAATGGCTAATCTCGCCATGGGGTGAAACACAAAGCGTTGATTTATATGTAAAATATTAACCAGACATTCCCTCCCTCTACCCAACAGCATTTTCTCCTGCATCATCTGTTTCTAAGTATGCAGTTTCCCACGTTAGCTATGCAGAGCCCGAGTGCCAGGCAGGGCGTGGCTACCTCGGCCCAGGCGCCAATTGTTAATCATTGGATCACTTAAAGATCGTTATTTAACAGGATGATACAGACAGGCAACCCTCGGAAGGCGACCAGGGCTGCCGCCTCCGGACGGCGCTTGAAAGGCGGCACTTGGCGCCTTCCCGTCATACTGGTATGGTTATTTATACAGTACTTTAATCATGCCCCCTGATCGTCACTTTAGGGCGACGAATTGGGGGAACAGACAGGATATGCCGATGGACACCTTTACCCCCACCGCCGCCCTGCGTCAACAGATGGACGAACTGGAAGACGCCCTTGCCCGTCTCGCCAGACAACTCGGCCAGCTCGAGTTGCTGGAGGCCCATGTCTATCCCCTGCCCGCCGTGCCGCAAGGGGAAGAGCACGATCCCATCGAGGCCATCGAAGTGGGCTATCTCTCGGGGGAGGAGGCGCTGGCCGCCACCCTGACCGCCTATCAGGATCACAGCGCCCGCCCCGGCTGCTCCACCAAGGCGACTCACCGGCTGCCTGGCTGGTTGCGCTTCCCCGCCGCCTGTGCCTCCCTGTTGCAGCCGCTGCTCGACGAGATCAACGGCCACAAGCTCGCCTTCAAGGCCCTGGTACAGGCCGCCGGCGGGCGGGACGAGAAGTTCGAACTGGTGCACAGCGCTCTACCCGGGGTCATCACCCTGCAGGTCTATCGCAAGCTCACCCTGCTCACCGGAGAGCTGCATTCCCTCGGCTTCACCTGGGCCGACAAGCAGAGCATCAGCCGCATCAGCCGCGAGCAGGTGCTGGAAATGCTGGAGCGCAGCCGCCGCTATGTGCCGGCACTCTCCAGCAACGAGGAGTGGAGCAAGATGGTGGATCAGGAGGTGTATGACATCCGCCGCCTACCGGCGGATGTGCAGCTGCGGATCCGCCGGCCGGTCAAGACCCATCCCATGATCAACCTGCTCTGGCAGGACAGGGAGCCGCGCAAGCAGCAGCTCAAGGCGAGCCTGCCCCTGCTGCTTTGCTCGGATACCCAACCCGCCGTCACCCATCTGGGCCACTATCCGCCCAAACTGCGCCAGGCGCGGCGGGATCGCAAGATTGGCGGCGAAGCCATCATAGAGCGGCTGCACCTCTACCGTTATCAGGGCTAGCGCCTCCTGGCCAGAGCCGGGCCATGAGTCCCTGAAACAGAGAAGGGGGATGGCCATCAGGACCATCCCCCTCTCACACAGGCAGTGCCGCGCCTAGCTCATCAGCAGGGCACGCAGGCTCTCCACATCCAGGCCGCGCACCTCGGACTGGCCGCTCAGCAGGCCATCGGCCAGGGCCCGCTTCTCGTCGTGCAGTGCCACTATCTTCTCCTCCACCGTCTGCTCGCACACCAATCGATAGACGGTCACCGGCTGGGTCTGGCCCATGCGATGGGCCCGATCGCTCGCCTGATCCTCCACCGCCGGGTTCCACCAGGGATCCAGGTGCAACACGGTATCGGCCTGGGTCAGGTTGAGACCCGTGCCCCCCGCCTTGAGGCTGATGAGGAACAGAGGAACAGGGTCGTGACGGAACCGTAGGATGGACTCCTGACGGGACTTGGCGGAGCAGCCCCCGTCCAGGTAGCAGTAGTCCCATTGCCGCTGCTCGATGCGGGCCCGCAGCAGGCTCAGCAGATCGACGAACTGGCTGAACACCAGCACCCGGTGCCCGCCATCGATGGCTTCGTCCAGCAGCGCCATGGCCTCGTCAAGCTTGCTGCTGGTCTGGGACCACTCCGGCATCACCAGCTTGGGGGAACAGCAGAGCCGCCGCAAGCGGGTCAGGCCGCTCAGCACGTGCATCAGGGCACGACCATCGGCGCTCTGCACCTGCTGCACCACCTCGCGCCGGGTCGCCTCATAGAGCTGACGCTCCTCGGGGGAGAGGCTGATGTGGTGGATGATCTCGGTCTTGTCCGGCAGCTCGGTCAGCACCTGCTGCTTGAGGCGTCGCAGGATGAAGGGGCTGATCACCGCCCGCAACAGCGCCATGTGCTGGGGATCCTTCACCGCCTTGCCGAAGCGGCGCTTGAACTCGCCGAGGCTGCCGAGCAGGCCCGGATTGATGAAGGTGAACAGGCTCCACAGCTCACCCAGGTGGTTCTCGATGGGGGTACCGGAGAGAGCCAGGCGAAAATCCCCCTCGAGCTGGAACAGCAGCTTGGCGCGCTGGGTGCCGGCATTCTTGATCTGCTGTGCCTCGTCCAGCACCATGCTCGCCCAGCGACGGGACTTGAGGGACTGGGCCAGGCTGCCGAGCATGCCGTAGTTGACCAGAATGATCTGGCCGGCCCTGGCCTCCTGGATCAGGGTCTCCCGCTCGGCGGGATTCTCGAACACCACCACCTCCAGCTCGGGGGCAAACCGCGTCACCTCCTCCTGCCAGTTGGTGACCACGGATTTGGGCACCACCACCAGGGCGGGGCCGAGATGCTGGCGCATGCGCAGCACCATGAGCGCCTGCAGCGTCTTGCCAAGGCCCATGTCATCGGCGAGACAGGCTCCGAAGCCATGGTGGGCCAGGGTCGCCATCCAGCGCACCCCCTCCTTCTGATAGTCCCGCAGCGCCGTCAAGAGCTCGGGGGCACACTCCACCTCCTGCTGCCACTCCTGTTGCAGGGAGTGCCAGGCATCATCCCCGGCCGTGGTCACCGCCGACAACAAGCGGGCCAGAGGGTAGGCCAGCTTGTTGTTGATGCGCTGCTCGGTGTCCAGCATGGCCCCCAGCATGGTGAGCCGCTCCACCAGCTTGTCGCTCAGCATCAGACTGGTCTTCTCGTCGAGCTGAACGGTGCGCTGACCCGGGGTCAGCTGGCGCAGGATGAGGCGTAAATCGAGGATCTGGTGCTCGTCCAGCGCCAGCGCGCCCTCCACCTGGAACCAGTCCTGGCGACGCTCGATGCGCAGGCTCAGGGCCGCCTCGTCGAGGCTCTTGAGACGGGCGCTGTCCTGATGCCAGTGAACGACCACTCCGGCGTCCACCAGCTCGGGCAGCGCATTGACCAGGGTCAGTGCCTGCTCACCATCCAGCTTCCATTCGTTGCCCGGCAGGCCGATGGGCAACTGGTTGCGCAGCAACTGGGCCTCGGCCTTCTCGGCGGCCAGATCCCGTTGCCAGTAGTGATAGTCTCTGACCCCCTGGCGCACTATGGCCTCCCCCTTGCCAAGGGGCAACGGCGGCAGCTCCCCCTCCCGGGTCACCAGCTGGACCACCAGCTGACCATCCTGCCAGTCCAGCTGGACCGAAGGTACTCCAGGCCAGGGGGTCAGCTCGGCATTGCCACTGAGCCCCTCGACCTGGCTGTGCCAGGGCTGCTCGGGAATGGCGTCCAGGGTACGTTGCAGCTCGGCAAGCCCGTCCGCTGGCAGCAGCGGTATGGATTCCAGCGCAGGCAGTCTGTCCAGCAGCGCCTGAGGGGTCAGGATGAGCTGCCACAGATCTTGGGCCAGGGGCACGATGTGCGCCCCGCGCGCCGCGGCGGCCGGGCTCAGGACGGCGCTCATGCCCTGCTCGGTGGCGACGATTTGCAACAAGGGGGCACTGATGGCCAGTTGCAGTTTCTGTCCCTTGGCGTTGAACAGGCGCGGATGGCTGGCCAGGGGGGCCCAGGCCTCCCGCGGCAGCTTGCTCATGCCCCGTGGCAGGGTGCGCACCAGCGCCCAGTCCGCCTCGTCGAGCAGGGCGGCATACTGGGTGGAGAGCAGGGCAGGATCGACCCGGCGCCCGGCGGTCCACTCCCCCTTGGTGCTCTGCTTCTGGATCTTGCACTCGAGCTCAGGCCCTTCCGCATGAAGCAGCCATACCAGCCGCTCCTGCGCCTTGCGCACGCCGCTGGAGCGCCCCAGCCCCTGCAACCAGTTGAGCCAGCTGGCCGAGGCGGGGGTCTTGTCCTCATCCTCGGCGTCGCTGATCGCATCGAGAGCCGGAGCGGCACGCAGTTGCTGCAACGGGGGACGCTCGGCCCCCTGTCCCAACAAGAGGCGCAGCAGATCCTGACAGAAAGCCATCAGGCGATGACGGGGCTCGGCCTCCAGCACGTGGGAGAGATCCCACTTGTGCAGTATGGCCACCTGGGGGCTCTGCTCGCCGTGGCGTGCGAGGGCGCAGAGATCCAGCCAGAGGTAGCCCCAGTGAAGCTCCTCCAGCGGCAGTTGCAGGGTATCGAACAGGCCTATCGCCTGACCGTGACGATCACCGGCCCACTGTCCCAGCAGATCCGAAAGCAGGGGGAAATGGTTGCCAAGGCTGCGCTGCCACTTCTTGCGTTGCTCGCTGGCGAGCACGGGATCGGCCTGCTGCAGCCAGCCAAGCCAGAGCAGGGTGCTGAACATCCTGGGCCAGGGCTCGTGCGCCGCCGGCGCCTGCCCCAACGCGGCAAGCAGCCGCTCCGCCAGAGGTTGTTCATCACTCTGCTCGGCCAACTGTTGCAGAGCTGACCAGTGAGTGGTCACCTCGCCAGCCAGCGGGCCGCAGAGCCAGGCCCACTCGCTGGCCAGCGCCTCGAGGTGGCTTGCCAGCACGGGGGCGCAGGCCACGGTCACGGACGCCAGAGGCCAGCGCGCCTCAGGCTCTGCATCGAGCAGGGTCTGCAGGGCGAAATGTTCCAGCAACAGCTGTTGCCAGGCAGGGCTTGAGCCAGGCAGCAGGCGGTGGGCATCGGGCTGGTCGAGCAGGCTCAAGAGATCCGCGCTCTGGTAGTAGGCGGGGATCTGCCCCGCCTCCCCCAGGCAGAGTTCGCGCACCACCCCTTGTGCCATCTCCTGACCAGTGACCGAGGGGACCCGCGTCCAGTCCGGCATGGGGCAGGCCCCTGATCGCACCGCCAGGATCAGGGTCAGGGTCCCATCCGCCGTCAGGCTCCACTGCTGCTCGGTGCGCAGCCGTATCAGCCCTTGCTGCTGCAACTGGTTAAGCCGGTCCGTCAGCGCCTGCCCGGGCGAGCGCTGTGCGTACAGCGTGTCTTGCAAATAACGGGTACTGGCGGCGCGCTGCAGTTGCAGCTCGCTGAGCAGGGCATAGCAATCCGAAGAGAGGGTGAAGGCTGACATCAGAACTCGCGGGCAGGTGCAAAGGCGGAATTTTAACGGGAAAGCGGCGGCGGCTCGACCCTTAACCGCGAATTAGTACAAAAAAAGCGGTCAGGCTCATAAAAGCGGGGACAGGGGCTGGGCAGACCCTCTTCTGCGGGCGGCCAGCAGGGCATGAAAAAAGGCGCCGCAGCGCCTCTTGATGGGGTAAGCAAACTCGCCGGATTCAGCCTTCCAGGTGCGCCAGACGGGCTTCCAGGGCCTGCAACTGCGACTTGAGGCGCTCAACTTCCTCTTCCAGTTGACTCAGGCGATCGGTGGCAGGAGAGCCATAGCTGCTGGCGGGAGCGACCTCGGCCAAGGCTTCCAGATCGATTTCGCCGCCAAACAGGTGGGCGTAGCGGGACTCCCGCTTGCCCGGCTCCCGGGGCAGCTTGACCACATAGGGCCCCCGCTCGACGAGGCCGGCCAGCACGGCATCCACCTCGGTCACGTCGTCGAAACTGCACAGGCGATTGGTGCGCGAGCGCAGTTCACCCGGGGTCTGCGGGCCGCGCAGCAAGAGTTCGCAGACAATGCCGAGCTCCTGGGCCGTGAACTTGAGCTCGCCAAATTCGGTGTTGCAGAAGCGGTGCTGATAGCGCGGCACCCGGGCGTTGAAACCGGCGGTATTGACCACCAGGCGGCGGCGGATCAGCTCGTCGATCACGGCGCGGATGTCCAGCTCGGCGAGCTCCAGCACGGGCTCGCGGTTGCTCTTCTGGTTGCAGGCGTTGACCAGCGCATTGAGCGAGAGAGGGTACTGATCCGGCGTGCAGATCTCTTTCTCTATCAGGCAGCCGATCACGCGCGCCTCTAATGGGCCTAGTACTATCTCCATGTCATACTCCCTTGCCAAACAAGACGTTAAGACGGTTATCTTAGCCAAGACGCTCCCGCCGTCCAGCACTCAAGCCCGTTTTTGCGAGCCGATGACCCCCTTGGTGCAACCTTGTACAGCTCCTGCCCCGACGTGGCTATACAGACTTGTCGACCCGGGTGTCCGCTCCCGTGGTCAGGATGCGCACCCTGTCCCCCTTGGCGAAGGTGAGTGCGGGATCCTGCTCCTGCACGACGTTGAGCAGTTTGCCCGCCTCCGTCCTGATCAGCAGCTCGACCGTCTGCCGGCCCTGCCCGCTCTGCTGGTTACCCTGGCGGCGGCGGGAGACTTCGGCCCCCGCGACGGCCCCCACTGTGGTGGCGACGGTCTGGCCGGAGCCACCGCCAAACTGGCTTCCGACGGCGGCTCCCAGCGCGGCCGCCCCTATGGTGCGAAGGGGCCGGGTAGTTCCCTGCCGGGGCGCCTCCTGGGTGAGGAGGCGGCTCTCCTGTACCGTGCCGTATTCCACCTGGGCGCTGGTGCCCGCGACAGCGGGCGAACCCGTCAGGGCGAGCAGGCTGATGACGATGAATGCACTCTTCTTCACGATATCCACTCCGGTGACGACCAAGACCCGATGACGCCGACCCCGCCTTGGGCCACGCCATCCCCCCGGGGAGACTACACCACCAAAGCTGACTGCCAGCTTGCCCGAGGTGGAAATGAGCACGGCCGCGAGGCGGCCGTGATGGAAAGACACCGAGGGCTGTCACTCCGGACTATGAAGAGGGCTTGCGCTCCAGGGTCGCGGCAACGGATCTCGCCGCCGAGCCGGTGAGCAAGGGCTCACCTGGATAAAGCACCAGGGCCTCGGCCCGCAGGCGATCGGCCTCCTCACGCCGCCCCAGGGCATTGAGGGCGATCACCATGTTGGCGTAAATATTGGCCCTGGGGGTATGGCGCACGAACCCCTGCCCCCAGTCGAGATAGGCCTCCAGCTCCCCCTTGTTGTTGCTCTGCAGGCCCACCATCAGCCGCACCGCGTTCACGTCAAACTCCACCCGGGTCAGCCAGGCCATGGGATTGACGATGTCGAGCAGAAGCGCCGGCTGCTTGTAACCGCCCCGCTCATACTTGGTCACCACCCAGGCGGTGTGCAGGGCCGTCAGCATAAAGGGCACGACTATGAGGGGAATGGTGATGGCCGCGAAGCGCAGCAAGAGCCAGGGGCGACAGACATGCTCCCGCCAGTTGGCGTGGCCGGCCAGCCCCTCCTCCTCCACTTCCGCATCCACCACATGGATGAGCAACAGCAGCGCCCACCACAGGGCAATGGCGTGGTAGAAGGGATATTCGGTCTGGGTATGCAGCAGGATGGGCGTGACCAGGGCCAGCAAGGCCGCCCCCCTGACGATGCCAGCACGACCCAGCCGCCACAGCAGGGCGCCCCCCATCAGCACCATGCCGAGCATGGGGGCCAGCCCCCCCTCCACCGCCCAGTAGAGAAACTCGTTGTGGGGGTGATCCAGGTTGTATTCGATCTGCACCATGGCGGGGTTCAGCGCCTTGTCGGCCATGTAGTGCTGCAGAAAAACGGACTCGAAGCTGCCGTAGCCCCAACCGCTCCAGGGCGCCTCGGCGATGAGCCTGGCAGCATAGGGCCAGTAGACCGAGCGCATGCCGCCGGACTGGTACATCTCGAGCCCCCGCTTTGCCCCCGCCATCCCGTACTGGGAGGCCAGCCCGAGCGCCACACCCAGGGCCACCAGACCCAGCATCCGGCCCAGCAACCGCTCGCGGTGCAACCGGGGCACGAGCAGCAGCAGGGCCAGCACCCCGCCGAGTTGCCCCACCCTGGATTGCACCACCACCAGCAGCAGGGACGTTGCCAGGATCACCCCATAGCGCAGCCCCCTGAGCCAGGGGTGCACATGGCCCCGCAGCTCCAGCCAGATGGCCAGCGACAAGCCGGTCGCCATGAAGCTCGCCATCACGTTGGGTTGCTGGAAGATGCCGTAGGGGCGGTTGACCTTGGTGTCATAGCCCAGCCAGTTGCCCGGCACCAGCAGGTAGTACTGCACCAGGCCGAGCAGCGCCTCTATGGCGACGGCACCCAGCAGCAGATAGAGCAGCCGGTCGCGTGCGCCGCGATCCAGCCGCCACTGGTAGAGGCTGGCGAGGAACAGCAGGCCGGCAAACAGCCCCAGCAGCCGGGGAATGGCGTAATCCTTGAGCTCGAAGCCGGGATAGGCCATGGGCAGCAACAGCAGCAAGCCGCCAAGCCACAGGACCGTCAGCAGCGGCGAAACCATCAGCCGCTGGTTGAGGGTGACCTGCCACAGCCCCAGGGCCATCACCAGGCTCGCGAAGATCCAGCCCCAGGCGTTGAAGGGCAGGTAGAGCCCGGCCCCGCCGGGGTTATGCATAAAGAAATGCATGCCCAGCAGCCAGTACAGCACGCTGATCACCCCAAAGGCCCTTGCTGTTGACGTCATCTTCCCTGACCTCCATGCATTCATGTTCATAACACTATCCCCCAAGCAACAAAAAGGGGGCCGAGCCCCCTTTGATGCACTTGGCAACGATTATGCCTGTTCTGGCTCGGGCTTGCGAAACGCATGGCGAACCAGCACTATGCCCACCCCCAGCATGCCGCCGAGCAGGGTGGCCAGCACCACGACCAAGGGGCGCTTGGGCTTGTCACGGCTCAGGGGTTCTTCGGGTGCATCCAGATAGGAGAAGGGACGGAAGCTTATTCCTTCCAAAGAAATACGCTTGAGACGTGCCATCTGTGCCTGCAGCACCTGCAACTCGGGCTGATAACGCTCAAGCTCAATAGATTTTAACAGGCTCAGTTTTTCTTCCAGCCCCTTCGAACCCAGTGAGATGGGAAAACGCTCCTGGTTGGTGTAGTTTTCCAACGGCGTGGTAGCCCCAGCGGCCTTGGCCACGATATTAGCCAGTCTGGTTTCGGTGATATCCTGCTGCAGCATGCGTTTGGCATCTTCTTGCATCACGGCATAGCGGGTTGCTAGCTCTTCCAGTTGTAAGGTGCGTTTCTCATTCAATCGCTGGATCAATTGTTGCTGCTGTCGTTTGATGACGTAATCGATATACCCTTCCAGCAATATCAACGAGGCATCCGCAGCGGGTGCAGCAAGAGTGAGCTCAATCCCCGGTTCCTCACCTTTCTTGTCAATCGGGTGAGCCGTCACCAGCTTGCTCCAGTCGCGCAACCAGCGCCGCTGAGCCTTGTCGTCCAGGCCCTTCTCTTTTATCTGCTCGGCAAACAGAGGGCTGCCCTTAAGATAATCCCGGCGGTTCTCAAAAGAGTTGAACTCCTGAACAAAGTCTTTGTAGAGCTTTATCCCCGTAGGAAACTCTTTGAGTCCCAATGCGGTAGCCTGAGCCTCTACCTTCTGCATCGGCAACAGCTCTTCCGGTTTGGGCTCCACAATCACTGCCTTGGCGGACCACTGCTGGGGGGCAAAAAAGGCATAACCGACCCCCACCAAGGCAAACAGTACAATGGCGACTAGGATCTGTAATTTCTGGCGCCACAGTACCAACAACAGATCGCGCAGATCGATTTCATCTGTAGTGGCTTGCCAACCTACTGGCAGCTGAGTATCCGGTTTGGGGATCATATCTTTATTTGTCATAGCGACACTCGTTTCCTAATCCAATCAGAGAGGTAATAAGGGGCAGCGATCTTTATCAAGCAAAACTAGGGGACTATTTTCCATAAGTGATCCGGGAATAACCAGCACGGGTTCTGTCCAATTGATTGTTGGCTCAAATTCGGGGCTGTAATGGTCAGTGCACTTGTAGAGCACTACTGCCATCTCACTTAGCACATTAAAACAGTGGACAAAGCCAGACAGGAGCTAGCGCAGTATGAACATTTCAGTATCAAGGTACTACTCCACTCACAGGACATAGCCCGCCCCCTAGTGCAGGTCGTGTTCCCAGACCAAAGATGACCGGCATCAGCTTGAGTGGTGACTGTTCTACACCAGATAGTGCAGGCCATGCAGCGAGCCTTGGTAAGATTTAGGGGGGCATATGAACCCAATAAAAATTCACATCACCGCCGTCTTTACAACAATAAGCGGCAAAGTCCTGTTGACGAAATAATTTCACAAAATCGCCGCTTTCGTTGATTCACTGCCGATGCTCGATTAACACCACATCAGGAATGGACAGGGAAGAAATTTCACAGTAATCATTCTGTCTATGTATTTCCCCCCACATTGCTTGGCCAGATAGCATGATAAGCCTGCTTATTCCGAAGGTGGTAGAACATCACTTACAGATATCACTTTTTCAGTAGCTGGTTGAGTGTCTCTTCGACCCCCTCGCGCCAATGGGGAAGCTCAAACCCGAAAGAGGAGCAAAACTTGGTCGTGTCGAGACGGGAATTCAGTGGGCGCTTGGCAACAGCAGGGTAGACGCAACTCGGCACAGGCTTAATTTCCCTCACTTTTAGCTCAAACCCCAGTTTTTGGGCCTTGGCAAAGATAAAGCAGGCGTAGTCAAACCAGCTTACCTCCCCACCGGCCGTCACATGATAAAGCCCGCATAATGCAGGATTGACCAGCGCCAGCTCAATCGCCCTCAGAGTTCCTCTGGCCAGCATAGTTGCGGAGGTGGGAGCCCCAATCTGATCGCAAACTACTGAGAGAGACTCAAGCTGCTGCCCCAGACGCAACATGGTTTTCACAAAATTATGCCCATAGGGACTATGCAACCAGCTGGTTCTGAGGACCAGATGGCGGCACCCACTGACCTGAATGACCTGCTCCCCGTTCCACTTGCTCAACCCGTAAACATTGAGGGGCGCCGGTTTATCCTCTTCACTCCAAGGCAAGTCACCGCTTCCGTCGAAGACATAATCAGTGGAAAAATGCACCAACAGGGCGCCTATCCGTTTTGCTTCTTCAGCCAAGACCGCTGCCGCCTGAGTATTGACCTGATAGGCCCGCTCGGACTCCGACTCTGCCTGATCAACTTGGGTATAAGCGGCGGCATTGATGATCACACTAGGTTGTGCTCGACCGATAAAGTCCGCTAACGAATAATGATCACCAAAATCGCAGTCTGCATGCCTAGGAGCAGTGACTTGCCAACCCAGAGCGTTAAATGAAAGTGTTCTGGCAATAACCTGCCCCAATTCACCACTTCCTCCTAACAGGAGTAGCTGCATAGCAATCAGCGAGCCCCAAAACCAGTCAGAATTGTGCGGATAGTCTTGAACACGATGAGCACATCCAGCCAGAGGGAGAAGTGCTTGATGTAGTAAAAATCGTGCTCGATCTTGATACGGGTGTCATCGGCATCAGCTGCATAGCCATGCACGACCTGGGCCCAACCACTGATCCCGGGTCGTACGATATGACGATACATGTAGAAGGGAATTTCCCGATCAAATTGATCCACGAAAGTACGCTGCTCAGGTCTCGGACCTATCAGGCTCATATCCCCCTTGAGCACGTTGAAGAACTGAGGCAGTTCATCGATACGCAACTTGCGGATCACCTTGCCCACCCGGGTGACGCGCATGTCGCCGTCCTGGGCGAACTGGGCACCGGCCTTCTCCGAATCTTTGCACATGCTGCGGAACTTGTAGATGCGAAAATCCTTGTTGCCCTTCCCCACCCGGTTTTGCAGGAACATCACCGGACCCGGGCTCTCCAGCTTGATGAGGATTGCCGTCACCAGCATCAAAGGCGAAAAGAGCGGAATCGCGATCAACGCGGCCAGAATATCCATTCCCCGCTTGATGAAAGCATAGACGGGGGACGGCAAGAGGGAGCCGAGCTGGTTCTCGTGGAGATGGTCGATCTTCACCCGTCCGGTCAGGGTCTCGCTGATTTGCTTGATGTGATAGACGGGAATGTGGGCCAAGGCACAGCGCGCGAGGAAACGTTCCCACTCCCCCGCCAGTTTCTCATCCCGAAGGTCAGCGACCACGGCATCATAACGAATAGCCCCCAAATCCGGCTTATCCAATAAACGCCACTGCACACTATTATGCTGGAGGAGGGGTTGATAATTACCGAAAGGCAACAAAGCATATTTGGGGGTGCGATAACGACGACCTATAAAATAGGCAACCCAGCAACATAGCAGCGCAACGACATATGACTCAAAAAGAACCTGCCGACTATAAGGTAGACGTAAAAAGAAGAGGCTCCCGACTAGAAGACCATAGAGAGTTGTCACTGTTGGTATCATGTAAGCGACAGGGCTGGACCCGGGGTAGCGAAGAAAACGCTGGAGCACTATCCCAGTCAGCAGGAACGCAGCAAAGGCCCCACTTAACGTATTTATCCTAACCGCATCAAAATAATTCCAGAACCCCCATCCCCAACGCTCAAGGGCAGGCAAACACACAGCAAGCAAGGCTCCCAGGAAGAATAGAGAAGGAGGACTGAACAATACACGCTCATACCAGCGTGAGTGACGGCGTTGATAACTCAATGTATTACTCCACGAGCTTAAAGTTTGTACGGAATTTTTCTAAACAAAATTTTTAAATCTATTCCAGCAAATATCCAAGACACTGATTCACTATGGACTTCGCACCTCCCATACTATCAGACTCGGCATAACAGCGAAGCTCTGGTGCATTTCCTGAAGGTCTAAGATGTAATACATCTCCTCCGACAAATAAAATTCTCAAACCATCTGTATAATCAACCGACATTATTTCAAACTCATCAAAATGCAATTTTTGCATAAGTCTGGCAATATCAGTTTGCCCCAGTTCGATTATTTCTCTGCTTTTCTCTCTGGGAAAATCTTTGAGCCGGTCGGAACAGGTAAATCTGTGGGGCAGCGCCTCAACCAACGCTGATATTCCGGAAGTGCGTGAGCTGACAAACAATATCAAGGCCGGCAATACTGCATCCCGCGTTGGCAAAGGATCCAAAGTTTGACCATTGAACGTCACCTGACTACCAAGCAGGAATCCACCATTGGCTTCAAAACCAGCCACGGCTCCATATTGAGCATTCAATATCGGAAACGCTTCCAGAACATAGGGTGAACCAATTTTGGTATGGGTCACATTGGCAAATTTTCCGGATGCACTGACGGCAGTATTGCAACTGACAGGAATAGCAACTGCTTCAATACCCAGATTGGCGGCACAGAGCAGGCCCAATATGTCACCTCTCAACCAGTTGCCTGACTCGTCAGCCACCAAAGGCCTGTCACCATCACCATCTGTCGAGAAAATCGCATCGAGATAACATTCATGGGACCATTGTCTGGCCTTCTCTTGATCCTCCTCTGAAACGGCTTCTGTATCGATGGGAACAAAAGTCTCGGTTCGCTCAAGAGAAATGACCTCGGCCCCCAATGCTTCAAAGAGCACGGTATAGAGGTCACGCCCCGCACTCGAGTGCTCATAGATACCAAGGCGCATACCAGTGAGCGGTGCATGGTGGAACAGCGATGTATAGCGCGCGATGTAGGCTTCGGCAGCATCATTTTTTGCACCTAGGCTAACCAGATTGCCTGCAACGCAAAAGGTTTCTTCTGCCGAAATAATGGCCAGTTCATCGCCCTTGGTTATCTCGCCATCGGGACGATAAAATTTAAGCCCGTTGCGATCAAATGGAATATGGCTGCCGGTCACCATGATGCATGGGATACCATCATTCATGGCTTTGTAAGCCAATGCGGGTGTCGGGACAACGCCGTAATATACAGGCTCCAACCCCATTGCCTCGAGGGCCGTTGCGCAGGCCATTGCCATATCATAACTGCTTGGTCTGTTATCGATGGCGAGCGCGACCTGATTGAAGCGATAAGAAGTCCTCATCACGGCAACGAAGGCATAGGTAAATGCAAAACACACGGGTACTGTAAAATCGGTCACAAGACCTCGTGCACCACTGGTACCAAATTCAATACCACTGTGCTTGATCACGTCACGGCTCACAAGATAGTCTTGTTTCATCATTTTTCTCCCCCATCATCTCGGCCATATTTATCACTAAAACGAATGATATCATCCTCATCGAGATATTTTCCGGAGCGGATCTCGATCAACTCCAGGTCAACCTTGCCCGGGTTTTCAAGGGAGTGTATTGCACCTATTGGAATAAATGTGGATTCGTTTTCGGTGATCAGAAACTCACGTTCAGCATTGGTCACCTTCGCAGTACCTGAAACCACGATCCAGTGCTCTGCTCTGTGGTGATGCATTTGTGTTGATAGACACTCGCCGGGTCTGATCAATATTTTTTTTACCTGATAGCCATTGCCGTCATCAATGGAGTCGTACCGACCCCATGGTCGATATACCTCGCGATGAGTGCTATATTCCTTGCGGTCACAGCGTTTCAATTCTTCGACTATCGACTTGACGTCCTGTACCTTGTCCTTGCTTGAAACGAGGATGGCATCCTTTGTTTGAATGATGACCAGATTATCCACGCCAATAGTGGAGACGAGGATGGATTCGGCAGAAACATAGTTATTATGACTTTCGGTCAAAATAACATCGCCACGGCTAACATTACCGCACACATCTTTATCCGATATTTCCCACAAGGATGACCATGAACCTACATCATTCCAGCCAGCATCCATTGGGATGACAACCGCATCCGAGGTTTTCTCCATAATGGCATAATCAATAGAGTCACTGGGACATTGCTTGAATTCATCGTTATTGATCCGGATAAAATCAAGATCACTTCTGACATCATTCATCGAAGCCACACATGCATCGTATATATCAGGACGCGACTGTTTCAACTCGGCAAGATAACGGCGAGCACTGAACATAAACATGCCACTGTTCCAGTAATACTCTCCACTCGCCAGATAGCTCTTGGCAACATCCAGATTGGGCTTTTCGACGAATTGATTGACACAATATGCCTTTGCTTCATCCCGAGAGGCATCCAGTTCACTACCGCGATGAATGTAACCATACCCCGTCTCCGGTGCGTTCGGAACAATTCCGAACGTGACCAGCTTGCCCGACTTGGCAAACGGAACAGCACTGTTGATCGCATTGGTAAATGCCTGTTGATCCTTGATCAAGTGATCTGCAGCCAACACCAGCAATATCGGGTCATGCGCGTCATCAACATTTCTCAGGCTTTGTATTGCAGCTAACGCTATTGCCGGAGCTGTATTTCGTCCTGCCGGCTCCAGAATGATGTTATTGGCAAGGATATCGAGCTGACGAAGTTGCTCAGCCACAATAAAGCGATGCTTTTCATTACACAGGATCAGGGGAGCAGTACATTCAATATCAGCAAGCCTATTTACTGTCTCTTGCAGCATTGAATTATTGCCATACAAATTAAGGAACTGTTTTGGGAAATGCTCACGAGACATGGGCCAAAGCCTGGAGCCAGAGCCCCCAGCCATGATTACGGGAATAACAGCCATATTAATTTTCACTTCTTGCCAACAAGTTATCAAGCCATGTAGATATGGACAACGCATCTACACTCAGCGCGGAGTTCGACATCGCATCCAGGTACCGAGCACACTGTGAATCAGACCATCGTTTTCCTGTATTCCTGTCAATGACAACAATCTCTCTCATGTCTGCATGACAGAGCACTGCCGCATTCGTCGTTACTAATTGATGACCATCGCCCAAGGTTTCCCAAGTGCGCATGGTGAGGCCGGTTTGATTGGCATTATGTATGTCGATGACATATTCACTGTGCTCAGCCACATCAGTAATTGTTGCCCTTGCCAGTGGCTTGAATGTGAGCCACTCCTTGGGTGCAGTGCGCAAGGCAGGATCGAGAAGATAGTAAAATGCAAATTGCAATTTACTCTGGAAAAATATTTTTACATATACACAGACATCATTTTCATGGGAGAAGATACGTTGCAAGACGGCTGCACGATCACCATGATAACTGCCGATGAAACTATATTTATATTTCTTGGCAACAGTATGACTGTGGGATTTTTTATCAGAATAGAACAATGGCAAATAGCCATAGCCATACTTTTTGCAATCGGCGATATCAAATGTATATGCCGCATCAGCTTTGACTGCCAATAAAGGAAACGTCTTTATATTTGGAATGGAATCCCAGCTGTAACAAATGACTCTTGTTTTTGGACTGAGCTTTTTAACTTTATCAATAAAACAAGGAGAGATACAGGTCCCCTTAACAATAATTATCTCAGCGATTCCAGAAAGCTTATCAGAAATCGCATCAAAAATTTCAGCGCTATATCTTTTGGCTGCAACTCTTGTATATCCAAGAATATTAAATTTTATCAAAGCCTTTTCTATGGATGAGCACTGTGGTCGGTCAGAAAAAGAGAGAACCGATTCGTAGCGATGTTCAAGTTCATCTGTAAGCAAATTTTTATAATCAAAAAAATCCGGACATATCAACACGGCACCAGCATTACTTCGCATCCACAGCCACCCATTGCCCGCATTGGAAATCAAACCGCTTAATCACTCTTGCCGGATTACCTACCGCAATGGAATTTGCAGGTATATCTCTGGACACTACCGAATTTGCACCGATGATGGAGGACTTGCCAATTGTGACGCCAGGCAACACGACTACACCCTCGCCAAGCCACACATTTGACTCAATCACAACCGGTTTGGTATGCAGCGTCCGCTCCCTGCTGATGGAATCAGGATGAGAGTGTTCTTCCCCGCTGTAGTTACCATGATTGAGGTCCGTGATAAACACCCGGCTAGCGATCAACACATCATCACCGATCACAATACTGTCGGCTGCAGCAATATGAACCGCATCATTGAGCTGGCAATTCAACCCTATGTCCAGATTGATACCATCTGAGCCATGAGCCTCCAGCCGGCAATATCTTCCGGTGGTAAATCCTCTCCCCAAGCGGATCCTTGATGCTCCCCTGATCTCAAAAGGCCGCCGGATCAAACGGGCATTTCGAAAACACACTCTGGTGATGATGTATTCTACAATCAATCGAATACATCCCCAGAGACCATAGTGCTGGATATATTTTTTCATGATCTAGACAATCCCGTCTCTTATTATATTTTCTACACAATACTTGTTGATACCGGCCTGATTATAATGCGCAATAACCTCTTCCCGAGCTCCGGTCGACTTGCCAGCCACTCTCTCTTGCAGCAGCACATACAGGGACTGTTCATTGAGAATATACCCATTACAGCCATGTTTTATTTTTTTGTTAAAGAATGGAAGATCCGTCACCAGCACAGGAACACCAAATGCATTTGCGATGTCTATTTGTGATGTCGCCGTAACGGAACTATACATCGAATACATGTAGTCAGATACATGCAACTGAGCAACGACCTCTTCAGCATCAACAAATTTATTAATCCAGGTGACATTTCGCCCCTGTGTGGCCCGTAGATAAAGACCCTCAGAATATTTTTCCAGCGCCCCTCTACCCATGATGGTCAAGTGAATATCATCATCGCTGAATTTATCGAGAACCCGCCCCAAAATGTCCAACCCCTTGTAGGATGTGATGGCACCAAAGAAAAGTATCTCCAGCTTGGCATGAGTGCGCTCACCTTTAGTGTCGGCTTTGTTAACCAGGCACGCAAAATCTCCCGACATGGGTAAACAGGTCTTGGTTATTTTCTTCTTTGGGTAGCAAGCGACCGCTATCGATTCCAGCTCATCAGAAGCGACTATCATTCTGGCAGTTCTCAATGCCATGACTCGATCTGACAGAAAGTAATTCATGCCCCTCAAAAAACCGGCTCTCTCGACATGCTTTATGAGTTCATGACCCCAAGCGACGACTTCAATCCTCCTATTCAGCAACATGGTCAGATAGGCAGAGAAAATACCTTGTGAGAAGATGACCACACGATCATATTTTTCATTGATCACTCTCGCCAAAGCTAATACTGAACGAGCGGTCTTGATGGGACTCCGCAAGTTGTAATAAAAAAGATGCTCTGTATATTCAGTTTCTGCTGCTGGATTAGACGATGGAAATGCAAAAGAAACATCGTATTTTTCAAGCGCATGGGCCAGCCCGGTAAACGAGAACCACATGGCAGAATCGCGGCCCGACATGGAAACAAATATGACTTTTTTATTTTGTGTAACCATGCTGATAGGTGCCCTCCTGAATGGCATGCTGGTCGGCTTGCAGCAGTAAATATGTCTTTCCTAT
Organism: Aeromonas media; assembly: GCF_020423125.1. NCBI lineage: Bacteria > Pseudomonadati > Pseudomonadota > Gammaproteobacteria > Aeromonadales > Aeromonadaceae > Aeromonas > Aeromonas media. Next base: position 1,469,596 of record NZ_CP075564.1, on the reverse strand, counting down.
AGTCATGAAGAAAGAAATACAAACGAATAAACAGAGTGTTGTCATCTTCTTGTTTCCTTTTGCCACTGCAATTGATGGTAACAGGATCAACAAAGCAATCGGATACAGCCTGATCAAGACAGGGATAAATGTCATGAAGCAAAGAGCAACATAGAGCAGAATCGGGAGCAAGCCACCTTGAGTTTTGAAGAACACGAACGGCAAGATCATGAGCACTAACAACTGCAGCATCGCCACATCCAGACGGATATTCAACGCACCCAAGGCCTGATAATCATTGACTTTGCTTATGATCGCCGGCAAGGCAAGCATCAATATCATCAATCCCACCATACCTAACAAAACTAGTACTTTGGCCTTTATCTTGTTCAAATAAATCAAGGTCATTACGATTGCAGATAGGTGTGATATGACAGCCAGTATCATGAACGCATAAGAGGTTTTGTCTCTGTTCTTAAGATAAAGACAGACGGCTACCAGACCAAAGTGCAAAGATAAAGATTGGCGCAACAAATTCAATTCAAACGTGATGAACGAAATCGGAATGTACAGTCCCATCAGAAATATGAATTTGGTTTTGTCCAGTTTGAGACACGCATACGCAAACAAAATAAAACTAATCAGTCTCAGAGCGACTAAAAATTCTATGTAGTCGAGCCCAAACAGCTTGGCAGTAGCCAACAGCAAACCAAAGACTGGCTCAAAGGGAATGGAGAATGGTGGCTCATAATAGGCCCACTGATATACATGATGATCCGGTCCGGCATCTATATGGAAAAAGATGAAGAACAGGATAATATATAAAAATGCTCCTTTCAACATTCCTTCATCTTTTTCAGAGCAGATAGAGAGAAGTATCAGAGGAATATAAAGTAGCAGAACCAGATATAGTGTCATACATGCATACTACATTTTGAAGCCGTCAACCAGCCCCTTGATGAATCCCTTTCTTACTGCGCCAGCAGAAAGCAATATACGTCCCAACCGAGTGATGGCGGTATAGGAAATACTTATTTCTCTTTTTGGGAAAGGCAGATTCTTTTTAGCAAAATAAATTCTGTTTCGGGTCAGATGATACGCTCCGAAGAAACTCAAATCCCCCCCTGTTGATACGCTGACTTTATGTGATATCACTACATCCTGCTCGAGCTTTACTTTATAACCTGCAATATAAGCACGATACAGGAAGTCGGTATCATCATAATAAGCAAAATAGCGCTCATCCATCATGCCGACTTGCTTGAACACATCACTATTCACGATCAGAAAGCAGGTGGGTGCATAAGCATGATATTCATCAAATTTTGCTACTGCAGCTTTATCCATCCCTGCGTAATCATGAGGAGCCAACGCCCGATACTCATCGAAATGTCCGCCGGCATACCAAAGCTTGCCTTCCGGATAATTCAAGATCAGCGGGCTGACGAGGCTTTCCCCATTGATGGCCACCTGCATCAACTTGTCAAAGACATCTGGCGCCTCAAAAAGAAGGTCATTGTTGATAATCAAAACATATTCGCAACCATCCACCAAAGCGGCTTTAATTCCCTGATTATTACCGGCCGCCACACCGACATTGTTGCCTTGATTATCGATGAAAGTAGTTTCAATACCGTACTGAGAGGCCAGCTCTCGTGCCAAACGAAGTGACTCGGGTTTAGAGCTGTTATCTATTACATAGAGGATAAAATTTTTATAATTTTGACATACAATGCTTTTAAAAAAATCGGGTAAAACTTCAGGTGTATTATAAAGGACAGTAACAAGACCTAACTTTGGTGAATACACTATATTTTCTCCCACACATTCTTATCAAAATTATATTTCTTAATTGTTCTTGCAGGGTTTCCAGCGACTACACTATAATCATCTACATTTTTAGTGATAACAGATCTAGCTCCTACAATGCAGTTACGGCCTATTGTCACGCCAGGATTTATATGTGAACCGAAGCCAATAAAACTTCCATCACCTATCAGAACTGGCATACATGTATCTTCTATTCGATCACCTATTTTATTGGCTGCGAACACATCATTATATGGATGGACAACGTCTACAATAGAACATCCGCCAGTGATAGATACATTATCACCTATTGATATATTGCATCGAGCAACAATATGAACATATTGCTCTATATTAACATTATTCCCAATTTTTATTACAATCTCATTCTGTGGATCAACAACCTCTAACCTAACTCCATTTCTTATAATAACATTATCGCCTACAGAAATATGCTTATGGTTGGAGATTAGCATAGGTTTTATAATTCGACTCTTATGGCCAAAACTATGCATAAGAATCTTGTACTTTAGCTGACTATATATCAAAAATATGCCATTGATGATTTTTCCAAAAATCATAATTAACTCACCCATTTATTAGATTGGGAATCATATTTTTTAATTATTTTAGCTGGATTTCCTGCAATCATTACATAACCAGGAAACGATTTTGTCACAACCGCACCAGCACCAACAATACACCAGTCTCCTAGTGTGACATTAGGCATAATTTTACAGCCAAAGCCAATGAATACATTTTCACCTAAAATTATTGGTCCTTTATCATAAGACTCTTGCTGCATTATTGGTCCTAATTGAGGATCCAGGCCATGTGAGAGAGTGCTTAAATACACATAGTCACTTAAAACAGCTCCCTCCCCAATTATAATTTGAGAGCCAGTATGTATATTTGCATATCTCCCCACATACACATCTTTATTTATTGTTATCTTAGAGTTTGAATTACCAGTAACTATAAATGTCGCAGCATTATGGATGAAAACATTATCAGGTGAAATCTCAACTCTCTTATCAAGGAAGAATCTATATTTTATTTTATATATGAAGTTGATCAATCGTCCGATCATGAATCACACCTCGAGTATTTTTTTAATGTTTTTTGTTCTTCTCAACACCAAATATCCACCGATTGTTAGAGCTAGAGTTGATAAAACATTTAGCATATAACTTACGATATCTATGTTTTCTTTTCTCGCCTCTACTAAACCAATAATAAAAATAAACATTGATAGTGGATATATTAAGAAAATCAATTTATATCTGATAAAATAACTATGATCATCTAGTATATTTAATAATTTAAATGAATATACAAATAGTATTAGAAAAGCTGAAATAGCTAGCCCTATAGGTACCGCATACATTCCATAGGAATGAATCAGAATAATTGTCAATACTACGCTAATGACACTTTCCATTAACGGATAATGCATTATTTTATTCTGCTTAGCTTGAGCAATATATAATAGACCAAGTGGAGCGCCGACTAACCTAACAAGATTAACAGCCATCAGAGATACAAATATATTCTCTACATGAGTAGAAATCGAATCTCCTACCCATAAACTCAAAATGTATGGTCCAACATAAAATGCTATTATTATAGAAATAATAGACAACAACATGACAATAAAAGTTAAGTTGTATAATAATTTATTTAAATTTTCTGAAGAGTCATTTCTATTGGAGAGCTTCACCAACGGCTGTATTATTGGTGACATTGCGGCATTAATAAACCCTACAGCAGCTGTTACCAAACTCATTCCCAGTGAATAATATGCAAACTCATCAAAAGCATATTTCCCTACTAGTATCCCATTTAATCCAACCAACATAAAAGAGGCTAAATTGAAGACGCTTATACCAATGAAATATGAACAAAACTTGCCAAATTTATACTCAGAACCATCTTTTGATGATTGATTATCTAGAGGATTTCTGAAAAATGAATATGATATATATATCGTCAAGTAAGATAGAATATTAACTACTAGATAAACATATGACATTACTTTAATGCCATATTGTGCCGACATTACAATGAGGATACCTAATATAACTCTCGACAATAAATTTATCATTGCTGGGATGTCATTCCTCTCTATCCCAGTGAAAAAACCACTAAATACAGATGATATTAGACCAATAACAAATGATATAGCTACAACAAAAAAAGTTACCTTATCCTCAGATGCTTCAATCCCTTCCACTTTACTAAATAAAGAATAAAAATTGTTATAAATTAAAGTTAATAATAGACAACTAAGAATAATCCCTAGAGAGCTTAAAAAAATACCATTTTTTATTATATGGCGCTCCATTATGGAGTCTTTTTTCTCTCTCGCAATTGTAATGTTTCTCGCAACAGTTAACTGACATCCAAAACCAATGAGAGCAAAGAACGCTCCGACTTGAATACTCAAATTCCATATCGAGAAACTATCAATTGGTAAACGTTGCAATAAGAAAGGGGATATAACTATCCCCAATATTACATTTGAAAAACCATTAATTATATTTGCTACTGAGTTCTTCAGCAGTCTATTAAATTCACTCATCAGTGTGCAGCCAAATGAGTTTTAAATTCTGCTATCATCAGCTCAATGTCTTCGAGTACATTCCTTGGTTGATAATCAGGGATGAGAGACATGATCTTAGTGATTGCTGTCTGAGGGAAGTTTTCATTCGGGAAAGCAATCTTATGCCACACGATTTCACATGCTGTAAATTTATGCAAGACATCAGCTATTTGCTTGGCCGTAATATTATATCCCGCAGCGATATTGATGATTTGTCCCACGCTCTCAGGATGAGTGGCCAAGGTTATACAGGCGCGGGCAACATCCGTTACCGAAACGTAATCTTTTGCATAATCCTGGTCAATATACATATCGACCTTGCCGTGATTGATTGCATTACGGGTGATCGCCGGCAGGAAAAGCGGACTGTGCAGAGCAACACCATAGACATTGCTTGGTCTGACAATAGTGATATCGCGCCCACTTTTCAGGCACAGTTCTTCTGATACCAGCTTGGTCAGGTTGAACAACCGGCGCTGATCATCGGAACATACTTTCAGGTCATCTCCTTCTGCCGCCGAGTCCTGATTCATGTATACACGGGTGGAAGAGACATAAAGGAGACGCTCAAACTTGCCTCGTGCCAGCAGATCGGCCAGCAAACGACAATTGGCATCAAACACTCCCAGCGGGGCATTCTTGCAGTCACCCTGTCCCGCACTGTAGATCACAGTCCCCAGATCGGTGTCGAATACACTTTCATCATCGCGCGGCGGCACCCAGACATTCTGGCCAGCAGCTTCCAGCATGCTGACGATCTCGCTGCCGATAAAACCCCGCCCACCAAATACTGTGTAACGTTTCATGCTCACCACCCATTCACCAGGTTGTCGCGGATCTGGGCTAGCGTGGGTTGCACACTGTCTTTCGGTGACAACAGCGGTGCCGTCAACGGCCACTCTATCTCCAGCGCGGGATCATTCCACAGCAACCCGCTTTCATCGGTCGGGTCATAGTAATCGGTACATTTGTATTGGAAATCGGCCGTTTCACTCAGTACGCAGAAACCATGGGCAAATCCAGGCGGAATGTAAAACTGGACCTTGTTTTCTCCTGTCAGCAAGACAGATTCATGCTGACCAAAAGTAGGAGAGTCTGGCCTTAAATCGACGGCAACATCAAATACACGGCCCTGGGTCACAGTGACCAGTTTTCCCTGTGGCTTGGTTTTCTGGAAATGCAGACCGCGCAGTACATTTTGTGTAGAACGCGAGCGGTTGTCCTGGACAAAATCCGGCGTGATTCCGGCGGCCTTGTAACGCGCTTCCTGGTAAGTTTCATAAAAGAAACCACGCTCATCGCCAAACACTTTCGGCTCAATAATCAGCAGGTCTGCAATTTTTGTTTTGATTACATTCATGTCGACATCTCTTATTTGATCAGACTCAACAAATACTTGCCATAACCGGTTTTCACCATGCTGCTGCCAATAGCCTTGATTTGGTCACGGTTCAACCAGCCATTGTTAAGCGCAATCTCTTCAAGACATGCGATCTTGAATCCCTGACGCTTTTCAACGGTTTGCACGAACTGAGAAGCTTCAATCAGAGAGTCATGGGTACCGGTATCAAGCCATGCGAAGCCACGGCCCAGCTGTTCTACCTTCAGCTGGCCACGATCCAGATATGCTTGGTTGACGCTGGTGATTTCGAGCTCACCACGCTCAGACGGCTTGATGCTCTTGGCGATCTCGATGACGGAGTTGTCATAGAAATACAAACCGGTGACAGCCCAGTTCGATTTCGGTTTTATCGGTTTTTCCTCAATGGACTTGGCACGGAATTCTTCATCGAATTCAACGACGCCAAAACGCTCGGGATCCATGACCTTGTAACCGAAGACGGTGGCCCCTTCCTGATTGGCTATCGCCTTTTGCAACTGCTTGCCGAAGGCCTGACCAAAAAAGATATTGTCGCCAAGCACCAGGCAGACGCTGTCCTGGCCGATGAACTCCTCACCCAGAATAAAGGCTTGGGCCAGTCCGTCCGGTGACGGTTGAACCGTGTATTGCAGATTGATGCCGAACTGCTCACCGTTGCCAAGCAGGCGCTGGAAACTTTCCGAATCCTCGGGCGTCGTGATGATCAAGATATCCTTGATACCTGCCAACATGAGCACGGAGAGGGGATAGTAAATCATCGGCTTGTCATAAATCGGCAGCAGTTGCTTGGAAATGCCACGCGTGATGGGGTGAAGACGAGAGCCTGAACCACCTGCCAGAATAATGCCTTTCATTACTTCTTCTCCCCGTACTGCTTATCGATCCAGGACTGATAGGATCCACTCTTCACGTTGTTGACCCACTGCTGGTTATCCAGATACCACTGCACTGTCTTGCGGATACCGGATTCAAAGGTTTCTTGCGGTTGCCAGGCGAGCTCGGCGCTCATCTTGCTGGCGTCAATGGCATAACGGCGGTCATGGCCAGGGCGGTCGGTCACATAGGTGATTTGATCGCGGTAGGAGCCGGCCTTGGGCACCATTTCATCCAGCAGATCGCAGATGGTATGAACGACTTCCAGATTCTGTTTCTCGTTATGACCTCCAATGTTGTAGGTCTCGCCGATGACACCTGTGGTGACCACGGTATAAAGCGCGCGGGCGTGATCTTCCACATAGAGCCAGTCACGGATCTGGTCACCCTTGCCGTACACCGGCAGCGGTTTGCCATCTAGCGCATTGAGGATAACCAGCGGGATCAGCTTCTCGGGGAAGTGGTACGGGCCGTAGTTGTTGGAGCAGTTGGTGACGACGGTCGGCAGGCCGTAAGTACGGCGCCAGGCGCGCACCAGATGGTCACTTGAAGCCTTGGAGGCAGAATAGGGGCTGCTGGGGGCATAAGGGGTAGTTTCGGTGAAGAGCGGCAGTGCCACACCGGGGGCCACTTCATCCGGATGGGGCAGATCGCCATACACCTCGTCGGTGGAGATATGGTGGAAACGGAAAGCCGCCTTGCGTACCTCGTCCAGGCCGTTCCAGTAGGCGCGAGCCGCTTCCAGCAGCATGTAGGTGCCGACGATATTGGTTTCGATAAACTCGGCGGGGCCGGTGATGGATCGATCGACGTGGCTCTCGGCGGCCAGGTGCATCACGGCATCCGGCTGGTGCTGGTAAAACACCCGGTCCAGTTCGGTGCGGTTGCAGATATCCACCTGTTCAAAGGCATAACGTTCACTGTTTGCGACACTGGCCAAGGATTCCAGATTGCCCGCATAGGTGAGTTTGTCGAGGTTGATCACTGAATCTTGAGTATGTTGAATAATATGGCGAACAACAGCCGAACCGATAAAACCGGCACCGCCGGTTACAAGGATCTTCATTGAAAGGTTCCCGATTGCGATCTAATGAAAAGGAAAGATTTTTGGTTAGGGTTTGCTACTGTGCATCACTCTGGCTGGTTTTTTTCTTCATAGGGCAAAGTGATTGCGCTGAGTTCACAAATGCTTAGACCCACTCAACGAAATTCGTTGGGTGATGTTTGTCTGTCTGCATGCAGAAAGACTCTCAAAGCAAGAGGATTAACGGAGATGAACCAACGCAAGATTGAAATGGATAAATGATCACGCTACCGCCCGTAGGTTACAGCTCCCAACATGCTGCTTTTAACCTGATTGTGCGCGCTGTTGGTCATCATATCCTCCAGCTTCTTCTTTTTGCGGATGTCTCACAATGGCGTTACATCACATTACTCAGCCAAGGATTCCTGGCGGCGACATTGTACACATCTTGGGCAACCGAGAGCCCCAAACCCGATTTGGGCCAGATTCTATCTCGTTTGGCGCAGGGATTAATAGTCAAAACCGCAGAAAACCTCTCGTACGATAGGGCTTCAAAAAAGCAACTAATTCGACCTGCCGACTTTTCCTGTGCAATATCCTCCTTTACACATCCCCAGAAGTTGCTCACGAACGCCCCTAAAAGCAATAAAATTCAATTTATTCATATGATTACAAACACATACAAGTAGTCCAAGATAACCGGTGCCAAACTGTAACGACTAACACTGCTGCAACAGTACAGTGAGCCCCCATCCCCACCAGTGCGATCAGAACAGTCGCAAGTAGTCACCAATGGAACCCCGGCAGTCCTCATCTGATTCGACAGCATGACTCACAATAAAGTACGAAAGGCATGGCTGCCGATACAAGGACGGGTAGAGGAGACAAAGGCTGGCATGATTCAGTCCCGATACAGGGGGGTCAAGTAGGATCCGCATTGACTCTCCTTCTTGTTGACCCTCTAATTGACAGCCCGGACCCTTATCATCATGCATCTTATGAAAATCCTACTGGTCGAAGACGACAAGCTGCTCAATCACCATCTCTCCACGCTGTTGACCGAGGCCCAGAATCAGGTTCACAGCACGGACAATGCCCAGGTGGCGCTGCACTATGCGACCGACTACCCCATCGACGTGGCCATCATCGATCTCGGCCTGCCGGACATGGACGGCCTGCAGCTCATCAGCCGCCTGCGCGAGCAGCAGATCCCCTTCCCTATCATAGTGTTGACCGCGCGGGGCAACTGGCAGGACAAGGTGGAAGGGCTGGAAGCCGGGGCGGACGACTACCTGGTCAAGCCCTTCCAGAAGGACGAGCTGCTGGCCCGCCTCAATGCCCTGGTGCGCCGCAGCGCCGGTTTCATCTCCCCCAGGGTGAAGGCGGGTGACTACGAGCTGGATCTCTCCCGCAAGGAGCTGACCATCGCCGGCGAAGTCACCGTGCTCACCAGCTTCGAGTATCTGATCCTGGAGTACCTGATGCGCAACGCCCGCCAGGTGGTCTCCAAGCAGCAACTGCTGGACCAGCTCTACGGAGATGGCGAAGGGGATCCCAACACCATAGAGGTGATGGTGAGCCGACTGCGCAAGAAACTGGATCCGGAGGGGCTCATCCAGCCCATTTCCACCATCCGCCGCCAGGGTTACATCTTCAACCTCTCCTGCAGTTGATGCCCCTTGCCATGCTGCACCCCATGACACTGATCCGTCGCTCACTGCACCTCAAGCTGATGCTGAGCGCCATGCTGGTCATCGCGCTCATCATGGCCTTCTCCGTCTATATCCTCTACCTCGGCCACGCCGAGGAGCAGGCCCAGAAAGCCAGCATCCGTATGCAGGAGAACCTATCCAAGCTGTTCTCCTCCAAGCAGCCGGAGCCCCACGCCATCACGGATCTCGGCGGCCTGACCCCGGATGCCATCGACCCCAATCTCGACACCCTGATCTGCCGCTCCGATGGAGAGCTGAGCTGGTCCAGCCTGCACATGCCCGAGGTGATCACCATCAAGGAGACCATCTGCCGGGATTTGATGAAGTACCTTGGGGGCCTGGATCAGGACTATTTCTTCAAGCTGCACACCATCAAGAATGGCGAGAGCTACTTCATCTACAGCCTGCGCTTCCTGCGCAACCACGGCGACGGCCCCACGACCTACTACGTGGTGATGGTCGATTCCGCCAAGCGCTACCAGGCCCAGACCCGGGACTATCTCTACCGGTGCATTCGCCAGGCCTTGCTCGCCTACAGCCTGCTCGGCGCCCTGCTGCTGCTCACCAGCTTCTGGAGTCTCTCTTCCCTGCGCACCATGGCGCGGCAGATAGACGAGATCCGTGCCGGCACGCGGGAGGCGCTCTCCAAGGACTACGAGCGGGAGTTGACGCCGCTGACCGAGTCGGTCAACCAACTGCTGGAAAACGAGCGCCAGCAGACCCAGCGCTATCAGCATGCGCTCAACGATCTCGCCCACAGTTTGAAGACCCGGCTGGCCCTGATCCAGATCACCGCCCAGGAGCTCAAGCTCGGCCACGACATCCATGACAACATCAGCGAACAGATCACCACCATGGACCAGATCATCCAGTACCAGCTGCGCCGCGCCGTCACGGGTCGCAAGCGCCTCGCGAGCAAGGGCACCGAGCCGGTACCGCTCATCGAGAAGCTGCTGGCCAGCCTCGCCAAGGTCTATCGCCACAAGAAGCTGCAGACCGGCTTCCAGTTCGATGACGATGTCTTCTTCCACGGCGAGCAGGGCGATCTGATGGAGTTGATGGGCAACCTGCTCGACAACGCCTGCAAGTTTGCCATCAGCGAGATCCGGGTCCATGTCGGCCACCAGGACAACGGCCTGCTCATCGTGGTGGAGGATGACGGCCCCGGCATCGCCCCCGGCAAGTCGCAGCAGATCTTCCAGCGCGGCGTCAGGGCCGACAGCTCCCCGGGCCAGGGGATAGGGCTCGCCGTCGTCACCGAAATCGTGCACAGCTACGGCGGCAAGATCCGGGTGGATGAGTCTCCCCTCGGCGGCGCCCGCTTCCATATCACCCTCCCCTGACAGATCGGGGCCAGGCCAGTGCCTGGCCCCTGCCGCATTCGGGCATCGCCATCCCGGCGCTCACCTTCTCCCACCCTTTCCCCTGTGCTGCCCGGCGATGCCTGGCCGAGGGCAATGGTGCTGACAAGTTGCCTCCCATCAGAAACCGACGGGCCTCTCCCCTCACCCCCTGCTCGAGCAGAAACGACGGGCATAAAAAAACCGGCCGCGAGGGCCGGTGAAACAGTTCAGGCTTGTCAGGTGACAATTCGCACCCAGCGGATGAAGACAGCTTCCAATTCCCTGTGAAACCCTGTCCTCTTGAGTACGTGAGCCTACTCTACGCCAGGGCCACTGAATCAGGGCTGAACCGCGATGAAATCGTTTCCCTAGCCTGTCAGAGACGGATCCCGAGGGACTGACGCAGATAGGCGCCCGCACCGAGCAGGCCCGGACCTTCGTGGGTGATGAGGAACACGGGGATGTCCTTGAGGTAGGACTTGAAGCGCCCCTTGTCCTCGAACGCCACCCGGAAACCGGAGGCGATAAAAAACTCCTGGAAGCGCGGTACTATGCCGCCGGCGATGTAGACGCCGCCGAAGGTGCCCATGTTGAGGGCCAGGTTGCCGGCAAAGCGCCCCATCAGCACGCAGAAGAGGCTCAGGGTACGGCGACAATCCAGGCATTCCCCCGCCAGTGCCCGCTCTGTGATGTCCTTGGGTTCGAACGCCTCGGGCTCCCGGCCGTCGGACTTCACCAGCCCGCGGTACAGGTTCACCAGACCCGGACCGGAGAGGAAGCGCTCGGCCGACACATGGCCCAGCTCGCCGCGCATCACCTGCAGCACCGCATCTTCCTCTTCCGTGTTGGCGGCGAAGTCCACGTGCCCGCCTTCACCCGGCAGACTGAGCCACTGTTCGCCGGCCTGCACCAGGTGGGCGACCCCGAGGCCGGTGCCTGCGCCATAGATGGCGATGGGCTTGCCGGCCACCGGGGCCGCGCCGCCCAGCTGGATGCGATCAGCCTCTGTCAGCACGGGCACCGCCATGGAGACGGCAGTGAAGTCGTTGATCACCTGCAGGCGATCCAGGCCCAGATTGGCCTGCATCTCGCTGATGGAAAACTCCCAGCTGTGGTTGGTCATGGCGACCCAGTCGCCGTTGATGGGACAGGCGATGGCGATGCAGGCCTCGCCCACCTTGGCGCCATGTTCTTCCAAATAGAGGCGCACCACGGCCTCCAGGCTGGGGTGGGCCAGCCCTGAATAGGTCTTTGCCTGGGAAATGGCGCCGGTCGCCAGCTCGCAGAGGGCCAGCCGGGCATTGGTACCGCCTACGTCGCCCACCAGCGCATGGGTATGCTGCATAACAAACTCCTTCGTTACCGACTCGGGGCGGCCCTTACCGTCCCGACCTTGTTATTTGGCTGCAATACTACTCGAGGCCGCTTCCCGGCGGCGCGTTTTATGAATGCAACTGTGCGCCCGCTCACAGTGTTGTTGCTTTGCAACATTTGTAAGCGTTTTCAAGGGCGGAATGGAAGTTTGTAACTAAAAACACGAAATAATTAGACATGAGTCATACTTTGTATGGACGAGATTAGTTCCGATAAGCGCTTGTCTTGTATAGTCATCGCGGAGATTGGAAACCTGCTTGAGCTGTGAATTTAGTGCACAGACACTGAAGTTAAATTACAAAAATGCCTGGTGGTAATGATGAATACCCTCGATAAAATTACGAACAATTTGGAAAGTTTCAGTAAATCAGAGCGTAAGGTGGCGGAAGTGATCCTGGCGTCGCCCCAGACCGCCATTCACTCCAGCATCGCCACCCTGGCCAAGCTGGCGGATGTCAGCGAACCCACCGTCAATCGCTTCTGCCGTCGCCTCGATACCAAGGGCTTTCCCGACTTCAAGCTGCACCTCGCCCAAAGCCTGGCCAACGGCACCCCCTATGTGAACCGCCACGTGGAAGCGGAAGACGGGCCAGACACCTATACCGCCAAGATCTTCGAATCCACCATGGCCTGCCTCGATGCGGCCAAGAACAGCCTGGACATTTCCGCCATCAACCGCTGCGTCGACATCCTGACCCAGTCCAAGAAGATCAGCTTCTTCGGCCTGGGCGCCTCTTCCGCCGTGGCCCGCGATGCCCAGAACAAATTCTTCCGCTTCAACATCCCCGTGGTGAGCTTCGAGGACATCGTCATGATGCGCATGAGCTGCATCAACAGCAGTGAAGGGGATGTGGTGGTGCTGATCTCCCACACCGGCCGCACCAAGGCACTGGTAGAGATCGCAGCCCTGGCCCGTGAAAACGATGCCACCGTCATCGGCATGACAGCCAAGGACTCCCCCCTGGCCCGCGAGTGCAACCTGGTGCTCTCCATGGACGTGCCGGAAGACACCGACGTCTACATGCCCATGGCGTCCCGCATCGCCCAGCTCGCCCTGGTGGACGTGCTGGCCACCGGCTTCACCCTGCGCCGTGGCATGAAATTTCGCGAAAACCTGAAGAAAGTCAAAGAAGGTTTGCGCGAATCCCGCTTTGATACCCCGCATAATTCCTGAATCATTCGGGGGTCCGCCCCCGACTGTCTAAGCCACCGGGCTTGGTGTAGTATCGTAATTCAATGACACAAGGCCACCCAGATGGCCTGCAAGCAGGCGCCATGCCACACGCTTGACGGGGCAGTATTTCAAGTCATATCAACTTCACATCGGAGTCTTTCATGCCAAGACGAACAAAGATTGTAACCACACTCGGTCCGGCGACCGATCGCGACGGCATCCTCGAGGGGATCATCCGCGCCGGTGCCGACATGGTGCGGATGAACTTCTCTCACGGCACTCCTGAAGATCATATCCAGCGCGCCAACCAGGTGCGTGAAATCGCCGCCAAGCTGGGCCGTCATGTGGCCATCATGGGTGACCTGCAAGGCCCCAAGATCCGCGTTTCCACCTTCAAGGATGGCAAGGTCTACCTCGCCATCGGTGACAAGTTCATTCTCGATGCCGCCCTCGGCAAGGGCGAAGGCTGCCAGGAGCAGGTCGGCATCGACTACAAGAGTCTGCCAAACGACGTGGTGGCCGGCGACATCCTGTTGCTGGACGACGGCCGTGTGCAGCTGAAGGTCGAGCAGGTTGAAGGCACCCGCATCCACACCACGGTCACCGTGGCCGGGCCGCTCTCCAACAACAAGGGGATCAACAAGAAGGGCGGTGGTCTCTCCGCGCCGGCCCTGACCGAGAAGGACAAGGAAGACATCAAGACCGCCGCCCGCATGAACGTGGACTACCTGGCTGTCTCCTTCCCCCGCAGCGGCGATGATCTGCGCTACGCCCGCGAACTGGCCCGAGAAGCCGGCTCAAACGCCAAGATCGTGGCCAAGGTCGAGCGTGCCGAGACCGTTGCCAGCGACGAGGCGATGGAAGACATCATCCTTGGCTCCGACGCCGTCATGGTGGCCCGTGGCGATCTCGGCGTCGAGATCGGCGATCCCGAGCTGGTTGGCGTGCAGAAGAAGCTGATCCGCCACTCCCGTCGCCTGAACCGGGTGGTGATCACCGCGACCCAGATGATGGAGTCCATGATCAACGCCCCGCTGCCGACCCGTGCCGAAGTGATGGACGTAGCCAACGCCGTGCTGGACGGCACCGATGCGGTGATGCTCTCCGCCGAGACCGCCGCCGGCCAGTTCCCCATCGAGACCGTGACCTCCATGGCCAGCGTCTGCGTGGGCGCCGAGAAGCACCCTAGCCTGAACGTCTCCAACCACCGCATGAGCTATACCTTCACCTCGGTGGAAGAGGCCGTCGCCATGTCCACCATGTACGCGGCCAACCACCTGGAAGGGGTCAAGGCGATCGTGGCGCTGACCGAATCCGGCACTACCCCGCTGCTGATGTCCCGCATCAGCTCCGGCCTGCCGATCTTCGCCATGTCTCCCCACAACAAGACCCTGGCATGGACCAACCTCTACCGTGGCGTGACCCCGGTACTGTTCGACGGCGACGAGAGCAAGCCGGTGTACGAGGTGTGCCGCGAGGCGCTCGACGTGCTCAAGGCCAAGGGACTGGTCCAGAGCGGCGACATGGTGCTGCTGACCCATGGCGACAAGATGGAAACCGTGGGCAGTACCAACACCTGCAAGGTGATGATGGTCGAGTAATCGCTCGCCTCGACATCGACAAAAACGGCTCCTGCGGGAGCCGTTTTTTATGGCGTCATACCCGATTCAACCACGAAACAGCTCCACCTTGTCCCCATCCTGCAGGCTGCCTGCCCCGCGCACCACCACCCGGTCCCCCAGCTTGAGCGCCCCGCTCACCGCCACCTGCCGGTTGTCGCCAAACAGCACGGTCACCGGCACCCGGTTCACGGTCAGCGCCTCGCCGCGCTGCTCCACCTGATAGACCACGCTCCCCTCGGTGCCGAGCACCAGGGCATCCCGTGGCAGCAGCATGGTCTGCTGCTCCCCCAGCGGCAGCGCCACCCGCACCGGCGAGCCGATGATGAAACTGCCCGGCTCGGGCCTGAGGCGCAACTCGATGAGCCGCGACTTGGGATCGGCGCTGGCCGCCCGCTGGTAATAGGTGGCGTGGCTGCTGATCTGCTCCCCCTCGACCCGCAACCTGGCCTGATCTTCCAACTGACTGGCCCAGACAATGGGGGCCCTCAGCCGGATATCCGGCTGATCCGGATTGACCAGCTCCAGCGCCTGCTCCCCCGCATCCACGTGCTCGCCGGGCTGGATGAAGTGCTCGTTCACCACACCATCGAAGGGGGCGAAGATGTGGGTCCTCTGCAGTTGCGCCTCGATCTGGCGCACCTGTACCCGTGCCAGTTGCTCGGCCAGTTCGGCCTGCTCCACGTCGTAGCGCGCCTTGTCGTACTGACTCTGGGAGGCGCTCTTCTGCTGGTGCAACCGATCCAGGCGCTGGAACTCGGCACGTGCGTAGCGCAGGTTGCTTGCTTCTCTGGCCTGTTCTGCCCGTGACTGTTCAAGGGAGAGGCGCAGGGTGGCCGCGTCCAGGCGCAGCAGCTCATCCCCCTTGCTGACCCGGCTGCCGAACTCGGCAACCCACTCCACCCGTCCGCTGACCTCGGCGCTGAGCGCCGCCTGCTGACGGCTCGCGACCGTGCCGCTGACCCAGATGCTGGCCCCCGCCTCCCCCTGGGCCACCTCCGCCAGGGTCACCATCTTGCTCTGCGCCTGCGCGGGCAACGCGCCCGCCAGCAGCAGGGCACCCACTGCCATCCTTGTGAACACAGGTTTCATTGATGAGCTCCTTGCTCAGGCCCGCTGCCGGATGGCATGCGGCGCGTCGACCCGCTCACCCAGCCTCAGGAAGGCAGGCAACAGGATCAGGGTAAACAGGGTGCTGCAACTCATGCCACCGACGATGACGGTAGCCAGCCCCCGGTAGATTTCACTCCCCTCGCTCGGGCTCAGCATCAGCGGCAACATGCCGAAGATGCTGGTGAGGCTGGTCATGGCGATGGGGCGCATCCGGCTTTGCAGGGCATCGGCCACCGCCAGCTGGCGACTCATCCCCTCTCGCTCCGCCGTGCGAGTCTGGTGTACCAGCAGGATGGCGTTGTTGACCACCAACCCCAGCAGGATGACGAAGCCAATGATGGTGAGCAGATCCATTGGCAGCGGCACCAGCAATCCGCTCAGACGCAGCGCCAGCACACCGCCGACGGCGGCAAGGGGCAAGGTCAGCAGCACCAGCACGGCATCCTTGAGGGAGGCGAACACTCCCCACAGCAGGATGAGCAGGATCAGCACCGCAAACAGGAAGATGCTGCCCAGGTTGTCCAGCGCCTGCTGCAGGCTGTCGGCATTGCCGGCGATCTGCAGCTCCCCGCCAGCCGGCAGTCTGGGTCTGATGGTGGCAAAACTCTTGCTCTGCAGGGTCTCCAGCACCTGCTCCATGCTCATGCCTTCCGGTGGGGTGATCATGAGCTGGATGCTGCGCCGGCCATCGGCCCGGAAGATGCTCTCCGGCCCGAGAGCAGGCTCCACCCGCAGCAGTTCGCCGAGGGGGACGATGCGCCCGGATGGGGTCGCAAGCGGCACCGCCTTGAGTTCATCCGGATTGGCCGAGCTCTGCCCTATCAGCAGGATGTCCAGCCGGTCTTCCCCATCGAAATACTCACCGACCCGCAGGCCGTCGCCGAAGGTCTGGATGATGGTGGGCATGGGGGTGCGATCCCAGCCTACCTCGGCCAGACGCCTGTCTTGCGGCACCAGCCTCAGCTCGGGGGCGGTGAAGTCGAGACCTGGCTCTGGCCTGACCTGGGCCCCCGGCAGGTCCTTTTGTACTATGGCCATGCTCTCGCGGGCCGCCTGATAGAGCTCGGGCAGGGTGCCCCCCTGAATAAGCAATGAGATGCTGTTCTCGCTGTCGAAGCCGCCAAACAGGGAGCCCTGGCCGCCGAAGACCCGGGTGTCCGGGATATTGGTGAGCAGCTTGTCCATCAGCAGGCGCTCGAGCACCTTGATCCGGGTCTCGTCTCTGGGACGCACCCCGATCTGGGCGCCACCCGGGTAGCGCAAGATGTAATAGTTCTTGAGGGCCGGCTCCTTCTCTCCTTTCATGTAAGAGTCGAGGCGGGCGATCAGGGTATCGATCACCTCCTCCCTCTGGGCTTTGGGGTTGACCCCCGGGGTGAAGCTCATCCAGACGTCGATGGCATCACGTTTCACGTCCGGCAGGTAGTTCATCTTGGGCAGCAGCAGCCAGCTGGCCAGCACGGGCAGGCTCATCATCAGGATGATGATGGTCCAGCGCCGATGGGGAGTCGCTGTCCAGCGGATCACGTGGCGGGTGGTGCGCCGCCAAAGCCCGTCATAGGGGTCGACCAGTCGCTCGCGCCCCATCCAGCGCGCCGCCACGGCGGGCAGTACGGTCACAGCCACCATCATGGAGACGGTCACGGCGCAGGCGATGGTCAGCGCAAGATCGGCAAACAACTGCCCTTCCACGTCGTTGAGCAAGAGCACCGGTAAGAAGATGGCCACCGTGGTCAGGGTCGAGGCCACCAGCGCCGTCCACACCCGGCTGGTGCCTTCCAGTGCCGCCTCCGCCTTGCTGACATCCCCCGGCTCGGTGCGGCGATAGATGCTCTCCAGCACCACGATGGCGGCATCCAGCACCATGCCGACCGCGAAGGCGATGCCGGCGAGGGAGATGACGTTGAGGGTGCGCCCCATCACCTTGAGCAGACAGAAGGTGAGCATGATGCTGATGGGGATGGCAATCGCTATCATCAGGGTCGCCTTGAGCTGGCGCAGGAAGACCCAGAGGATGGCGCAGGAGAGCAGCACCCCCAGCCCCAGGTTGGCGGTGACCATGCCCACCGCCCGGTTGATGTAGAGGGAGGCGTCAAACGACTGCTCCATGTGCAGGCCGACCGGCTCCAACACCTCACGGTTGAGCTCCCCGACCTTGGCCTTGATCCCCTCCAGTGCCGCCAGGGCGTTGGCGCCACTCTCCTTGAAGATCTGGGCCACGATGGCGGTGTTGCCGTTCTGGATGCGCAGTACCGGGTTATCCTCTCGGGCCAATCGCACCTCGGCCACGTCCCGCAGGTAGATGGGCAGGCCGTCGCGCCAGTCCACCACCTTGTCCCCCAGCGTCTCCACATCGTAGCGCCCGGCGAAGCGCAGCTTGTACTCCCAGCGGCCGATGTCGAGGGTGCCGGCGGAGACGTCCCAGTCGGTGCTGGCCCGACTGGCGAGCACCGGGATCTCCACCCCCAGCTCGGCGGCGCGGTAGGGGTCGAAACGCACCTGGATCTGGCGCTCGTTGATCCCCTCTACCTCCACGGTGGAAACCCCGGGGATCCGCTCCAGCTCCGGCTTGACCCGCGCCTCGATCAGCGCCTGATGATCGTCGATCACCCCCTTGGCGCCGGGCAGTTGCTGGATGAAGAAGAAGGTAAGGGTGTCGTTGCTGCTGTAGTTGTTGACGTAGGGGCCGTCGATCCTGTCCGGCAGGCCGGAGACCCGGTTAAGCCGCGAGATGACGTCGAGCTGGGCCCGCTGCATGTCAGTGCCGAGAGCAAACGCCATGTTGATCTCGGTGAAGCCGGGGTAGCTGTTGCTGCCGATGCTTTTCAGCCCCTGCACCCCCTGCATCTCCTGCTCGATGGGGTCGGTTACCTCCGACTCCATCTCCTGGGGCGAGGCGGAGCGCCAGCTCACCGAGATGTTAAGGTGGGGACGGTCTATGTCGGGGAACAGCTGGATCGGCAGCCCCCGGATGCTGAGCAGGCCCAGCACGAAAATAAGCACGACCGAGACCGCCACCCAGATGGGGCGTTCGATCGCCGTTTTGGCGAGGTTCATTCACTCTTCCTGAGTTGTTGTTATCGGCCATTCCGCTGGCCTTGCTTCCTGCCCCAAGGGTGGGGGCCATTGCATTAAACTGGAATTAATCGGCCTTGTAAATGCCTGGTTAAACAACAAAAAAACCGGCCACATGGGCCGGTTCTGCAATCGAGCATCAGACTCAGGCGGCGTGCACCGCCGGGGCCGGTTGAGACAGCCCTTCCAGCTCGCCCGGGGCGAAGTTGTCCACCTGGATCGCCTCGTAGCGCAGGGCATCGGCGGCCAGCAGCTTGTCCGCCTCCTCCTTGCCGAGGATGGACTGGGACAGGGCCGCGGCCACCAGCTCCGGCAGGGCCATCTTGCGGGGCAGTTTGCCCTCTTTCTGGGCCTGCACCAGCTTCTTCTCGATGGGCTGCACCGCCACCATGGCCTGGAAGGCACGCTCCATCAGACCAACAGGGTCAGCGTCATCCTTGCCCACGTAGCAGAGCGCGGTCAGACGATCGCGGAACTCGCCCGGCGTCATCATGGCCAGACAGATGGCGTGGCAGCGATCGTCCGCCGGCATCTTGTAGCCCACACCGAACGGGAACACCACACGCTTGAGCACGGCACCGACCACCTTGTTCGGGAAGTTCTGGAAGAAGCCCTCGAACGCCTTGCCGATGAGGTAAAGATTGCGCTCCACCGCGTACTGCACGAACGGCAGATCCGAGACCATGCGACCCTGATCCTCGTAGTGCTTGAGGGTCGCAGAGGCCAGATAGAGGTGGCTCAACACGTCACCCAGACGGGCGGAGATCATCTCCTTGCGCTTGAGATCGCCACCCAGCATCAGCATGGACACGTCGGCACACAAGGCCAGCCCTTTACTCATGCGAGAGAGCTGCTTGTAGTAGCGGGCGGTTTCGCCTCCCACGGGAGCATTGTTGAACTGCCCCAGGGTCAGCCCCTGGAACAGGGCACCGAAGAAGTTACCGGTGCCGAACGCGATGTGCTTCATCAGCAGGGCGTCAAACTTCTCGAGGCCACGTTCCACGTCGGTGTCGGCGGCGGCTTCCAGCTCGGCAAACACGTAGGGATGGCAGCGAGTGGCACCCTGCCCGAAGATCATCAGGTTGCGGGTCAGGATGTTGGCCCCCTCCACCGTGATCGCGACCGGAATGCCCATGTAGGCGTAGCCGGTGTAGTTTTTCGGGCCGAGCTGGATGGCACGACCGGCATGGATGTCCATGGAGTCATCCATGATCTGGCGCGCCATTTCGGTCATGTGGTACTTGGAAATCGCGGTGACGATGGCGGGCGCCTGACCGAGATCCAGGGAACCTGCCGTCATGCGACGGGCCCCTTCCAGTTGGTAGGTGAGACCACCGATGCGGGCCAGCGCCTCCTGCACCCCTTCAAACTTGCCGATGGACATGCCAAATTGCTTGCGCACATAGGAGTAGGCGCCCACGGTGCGGCTCGCCATGTGGCCACAGGCGGTACCCAGGGCAGGCAGCGAGATGCCGCGACCGGCGGAGAGGCATTCGACCAGCATGCGCCAGCCGCGACCCGCGTATTCAGGGCCACCGATGATCCAGTCGAGCGGGATGAACACATCCTTGCCGAAGGTCGGACCATTCAGGAACGCCAGCCCCATGGGGTAGTGGCGATCGCCGACCCGCACACCCGGGTGGTTGGTCGGGATGAGGGCACAGGTGATGCCGATCTCTTCCTTGTCACCCAGTAACTTGTCCGGATCGTACATCTTGAACGCCAGACCCAGCACGGTGGCGCGCGGTGCCAGGGTGATGTAGCGCTTGTTCCAGTTCAGGCGAAGCCCGAGGACCTCCTCCCCCTTGTACATGCCCTTGCAGACGATCCCCTTGTCCGGGATGGCGCCCGCATCGGAGCCCGCTTCCGGACCGGTCAGGGCAAAGCAGGGAACTTCCTTGCCGTTGGCCAGCCCCGGCAACCAGAAGTCCTTCTGGGCCTGGGTGCCGTAGTGCATCAGCAGTTCACCCGGGCCGAGGGAGTTCGGCACCATGACGGTGACCGCCACGCTCAGGCTCTTGGTGGCGATGCGAGTGACGATGGTGGAGTTGGCAATGGCCGAGAACTCGCGGCCGCCGTAGGATTTCGGGATGATCAGGGCGAAGAAGCCTTCTTTCTTCAGATAGTCCCACACCGGCTCCGGCAGGTCTTTGGTCTCGTTGACGATCTTGAAGTCGTCCACCATGGCGAGCAGGGTCTCGACCTGATTGTCGATGAAGGCCTGCTCCTCGGCGCTCAGTTCGGCCTTGCCGTAACCATGCAGTTTCTTCCAGTCCGGGTTGCCGCGAAACAGCTCGCCATCCCACCAGACGGAGCCGGCTTCCATGGCCTCCCGCTCGGTGGCCGACAAGGGCGGCAGTATCTTCTTGAAGATGCCGAACACGGGACGGGTTACCACCTTTTTACGGATGGCGGGCACGCCGAGCACTACGGCTATCGCCAGCACCAGCAGGACAAGCAATGTGATCATACCGAAGTTCCTTCTATTTCACTGTTTCCGTTGATTATTGTTAGGTGTTACACGGCCAGGGAGAGCCTGGTCGACTCCACGGGCGCCCCGACACCGGACGCCAGATAAGGAATAACGTTGCGCACCAGCCCTTCCACATCGAGCTGCTGGCCAAAATCGGCCTGGGCGATGTCACGCAGGGCATCGGCGGAAGCCATGGTGAACACGACGGTGCCCAGGGTGAAGTGCAGGCGCCAGAACAGATCCGCCGGCGACAGGGCCGGGTTGGCCTTGGAGATCGCCTGGGTGATCCCGTGCAGGGTCGCCCCGTAGTGGGTGGTGATGAAACGGCGCAGGTGGCCCTGACTGTCGATGTAACCGCGCCCCAGCAACTGCATGAAGAGCGCCGGGCCGTTGGCCCGCACCGCCACCAGCTTCATCAGGGGATCGACAAAGCTCTCGAACACCTGCAGCAGGGTCAGCTGCTCCTGCACCATCAGGGTCTGCAGGCGCGCATCCAGCGCCGGCATGAAGATACTCAGGTAGCGATCGAGCACCGCCTGGATCAGCTCCTTCTTGGAGCCGAAGTGGTAGTTGACCGAGGCCAGGTTCACATCGGCCTCGCTGGTGATCAGACGCAACGAGGTATCGGCGAATCCCCGCTCGGCAAACAGCACCTCGGCGGCATCGAGAATACGGTTTTTGGTATCGATTTTACTCACTGGACACCTCACTTAAACGAATGTTTAAAAAGTACGTTTCACGCCCAGTCATGTCAAGAGAATGTGAACAGGTGTTGGCGAAATGTTTTCAACCAAAAAAGCGGGAACAAGATGGGAACTTAGCGGCCAGGTCGGACTCTATATCTATGCCACTGCAATTAAACATTAAGTCTCGCCCAACTTGCGCCATGCTAGTTGGGCATTTTTTTATCCGGGTGGCGGCGAAGATTGCGGGCAAAAAAAACCGTCGCAGGGGCGACGGTGGGGAAAAGTGAGTCGAATCATCCAGTTTCGACTCATCGATGAGAGTTCAGGCTTGCATCGATGGGGCTATGCTCGCAGACAAAGGTGGTCAGACTTTGTCAGTCCTGGCGTAATTTGTGACAAAGTATGGCAGGCCGCCACATGGCCCGAGTCCGCCAATTTTGCTATGCTGGCGCCTCATGCCAGAGGGGAGAGAAGATGAAGTATACGGTCGATACCCACACGCACACCGTCGCCAGCACCCACGCCTACAGCACCATTCACGATTACCTGCCCATTGCCAGGGCCAAGGGGATCAAGCTGTTCGCCACCACGGATCACGGCCCCGACATGGCCGATGCCCCTCACTTCTGGCACTTCGTCAACCTGCACGTGCTGCCGCGGGTGGTGGACGGGGTCGGCATACTGCGCGGCATCGAGGCCAACATCAAGAATATAGACGGCGACATCGACTTCCCCGAGCGCTACGAGTCGCGCCTCGACATGATCATGGCCGGCTTCCATGAGCCCGTGTTTCCTCCCTGCGATCAGGCCACCCATACCCAGGCCATGATCAACGCCATCAAGAGTGGCCGCGTCGACATGATAAGCCACCCGGGCAACCCGGCTTTTCCCATCGACATCCAGGCCGTGGTCAGGGCTGCCGCCGAATACAGGGTGGCGCTGGAGATCAACAACTCCTCCTTTAGTCACTCCCGTCCTGGCAGTGAGGGCAACTGCCGCGCCATCGTCGAGGCGGCGCGCGACCTCGGTGCCTATCTCACCTTCGGTTCAGACTCCCACGTGGCCTTCAGCCTGGGAGATTTTGACCACTGCCATCGGCTGGTGACCGAGGCCGGCTTCCCCGAGGAGCGGATCCTGGCACGCTCCCCCCGCGCCCTGCTCGCGTTTCTCGAGAACCGTGGCCGCGCCCACATTCCGGAATTCGTCGATCTCTGAGGTGTACCCGTAACTCCATGAGCAGGCTCATAAAAACAGCCCAGTCTCATTGACTTGCCAACACATTTTCGGGAATCTAACGACAAGCCGGTATAGCTCAGTTGGTAGAGCAGCGCATTCGTAATGCGAAGGTCGCAGGTTCGACTCCTGTTTCCGGCACCAGATAGATGAGAAGGCTCGCAGCGATGCGGGCCTTTTTCTATTTCAGCCTGGGCAAGCCTGGCGTTCGCGAACCGGGCCTGCGCTCGGCAGCGAAGTGTCCAGAAGAGGCGGCCATTTACACATAAAAACGGGGCGAACCCTGCGGTTCGCCCCGTTTTTGTCACATTGTCAGCAACGGATGAGAGACTAGCCCTGCCCTTCGGAGGCCGCCGAGGCCTCCTTGGGTGCCTGCCAGCCACCGCCGACCGCCTTGTAGAGTGCAACCTGGTTGCTCAGCTGGGCCAGGCGGGTGCTGATGAGCCCCTGCCGTGCGCTGAACAGGGTGCGCTGGGCATCGAGCCGGGTGAGATAACTGTCCACCCCCTGCTCGTAGCGGAACTCCGCCAGCTTGAAGTAGGTCTGGTTGGCATCCACCAGATCCTGCTGGGCCTGCAGCTGCTGCTGGTAGTCCGCCTGGGCACCGAGCGTATCCGCGACCTCCTTGAAGGCGGTCTGGATGCTCTTCTCGTAGCTCGCCACCGCCTGTTTGGTGCCGACCTCGGCTACATCCAGATCTGCAATGCGCTTGCCACCGTCGAAGATGGGCAGGTTTATCTGGGGCATGAAGGTCCAAGTGCCGGTGCCGCCGTCAAACAGCCCGCTCAGCTGATTGCTGGCGGTGCCCGCCGTCGCGGTGAGCGAGATGGTCGGGAAGAAGGCGGCACGGGCCGCGCCTATATTGGCGTTGGCCGCCTTCAGGCTGTGCTCCGCCGCCAGTATGTCGGGCCGCTGTTGCAGCAGGCTGGAGGGGGCCCCCACCGGGATCGGCGCCAGTTGCACCTCGGCCAGGGTCGCCGGTTGGCCTTCCTGCACGGGCACTTCTGTGCCGAGCAGCAGGGTCAGGCCATTTCTGTCCTGTTTCACCTGGCGCTGGTATTGCGCCTGGCTGACCCGGGCGTTCTCGAGCGCCGTGCGCCCCTGCGCCAGCTCCATCTCGGAGGCCGCTCCCAGCCGGTACTTGTGCTGGGTCAGGGCATAGCTCTCCTGCTCGGTCGCCAGCGTCGCCTGGCTCAGGGCCAGCAGCTCCTGATCCGCCAGCAGGGTGAGGTAGGCATTCGCCACCGAGGCGATCAGCGCTATCTGGGTGCTCCGCTGGGTCTCGATCTGCGCCAGGTAGTTCTCCAGCGCCTGATCTTTCAGGCTCTGGATCCGGCCAAACAGATCCAGCTCATAGGCGGTGATGCCGATGTCGGCGCCGTACTGGCTGCTGATGTTCCCCTGCCCCGTGCTGCTGAGATCGTCGGATCCCTGCTGACGGGTGCCGGAGCCGCTGGCGGCCAGGGTCGGCAACTGGGCCGCCCGCTGGATCCGGTATCTCGCCTCATAGGCCTCGACGTTGAGGGCCGCGAGCCGCAGATCCCGGTTGTTCTCCAGGGCGGTGTCGATCAGCTTTTGCAGTGCCGGATCGAGGAACTGTTGCTGCCAGGGCGCCAATGCCCCCTGGGTGGCGAGGTTCTCTTGCCAGGAGGCGCCTTGCGGCACCTCGGGGCGTTGGTAATCGGGGGCCATGGAACAGGCCCCCAGCAGCAGCGTCACACTCAGGGCGACCAGGGTCTTAGTCATGTTGGGTCTCCTTGGTCAGCGCGACGCGCTCCTCGGCTGAACTGTGTTTGGTGAAGTAGCGCATCACCAGCACGAAGAACAACGGTACGAAGAAGATGGCGAGCACGGTGGCCGTGATCATCCCCCCCATCACGCCGGTACCGATGGCGTTGCGGCTGCTGGCGCCGGCACCTGTGCTGATCACCAGCGGCAAGACGCCGAGGATGAAGGCAAGGGACGTCATCAGGATCGGACGCAGACGCTGACGGGAGGCTTCCACCACCGCATCGCCGAGTTTCATCCCCTTGTCATGGAGCTCCTTGGCGAACTCGACGATCAGGATGGCGTTCTTGGCCGAGAGCCCTATGGTAGTGAGCAGGCCCACCTGGAAGTAGACGTCGTTCTCAAGCCCGCGCAGGGTTGCGGCCAAAATGGCCCCCAGCACCCCGAGCGGCACCACCAGCATGACCGAGAATGGAATACTCCAGCTCTCGTAAAGCGCCGCCAGACAGAGGAAGACCACCAGCAGCGAGATGGCGTAGAGCGCCGGCGCCTGGGAGCCTGCCTGACGCTCCTGGAAGGAGAGCCCTGTCCACTCGATGCCGATGCCTTCCGGCAGTTGTTTCACCATCTGCTCGATGGCCGCCATGGCGTCACCGGTACTCTTGCCCGGCGCAGCTTCACCGACGATCTCCATGGCGGAGACACCGTTGTAGCGCTCCAGGCGGGGCGAGCCGAAGCTCCACTCGGTACTGGCAAAGGCGGAGAAAGGCACCATCTGGCCCGTGCTGTTGCGCACGTACCACAGCTTGAGATCCTCCGGGTTCATCCGGAAGGGGGCATCCGCCTGCAGGTAGACCTTCTTGACCCGGCCTCTGTCGACGAAGTCATTGACGTAGGAGGAGCCCCAGGCCGCCGACAGGGTGTTGTTGATGTCGCTGATGGAAAGCCCCTGGGCCAGCGCCTTCTCGTAGTCGATCTTGATGTCGAGCTGGGGGGTGTCTTCCATCCCGTTCGGGCGTACCCGTACCAGGTTGGGATCCTGCGCCGCCATGCCGAGCAACTGGTTGCGCGCCTGCATCAGCTTCTCGTGACCCAGACCACCACGGTCCTGCAGGAAGAAGTCGAAGCCGGTGGCCGTGCCGAGTTCAGGGATGGGGGGCAGGTTGAAGGCAAAGACCTGCGCCTCCTTGATGCTGAACAGATACCCCATGGCGCGGCCTATGATGGCATTGGCGCTGCGCTCTTCCCCTTTACGCTCGCTCCAGTCCTTCAACTTGATGAAGGCCATGCCGCTGTTCTGGCCGCTACCGGCGAAGCTGAAGCCCGCCACCGTCAGCACGGAGTCGACGTTATCCTTCTCGTTTTCGAGGAAGTAGTCGCGCATGTCGGCCAGCACCACCTCGGTACGCTCCTTGGTGGCCCCCACCGGCAGCTGCACCATGGACATGATGACCCCCTGATCCTCTTCCGGCAGGAAGGAGGTGGGCAGACGCATGAAGAGCACCGCCAGCACCGCCAGCATGGCCAGGTAGATGATGCCGTAGCGGGTCCCCTGCTTGATCACCTTGCGCACACCGTTCTGGTAGCGGTTGGCATTGGTATCGAAGAAGCGGTTGAACCAGCCGAAGAAGCCGCGTTGGGCACCAAACTCCCCGTGTTTCATGGGTTTGAGCAGGGTGGCACAGAGCGCCGGGGTCAGGATCAGCGCCACCAGCACCGACAGCACCATGGCCGAGACGATGGTCAGCGAGAACTGGCGATAGATGGCGCCGGTCGAGCCGCCGAAGAAGGCCATGGGCACGAACACCGCCGACAGCACCAGGGCGATGCCCACCAGGGCGCCGGTGATCTGGGTCATGGACTTGCGGGTCGCCTCCAGCGGGGAGAGCCCCTCCTCGCTCATCAGCCGCTCCACGTTCTCCACCACCACGATGGCGTCATCCACCAGCAGGCCGATGGCGAGCACCAGACCGAACATGGTCAGGGTGTTGATGGAGAAGCCGAAGGCTGCCATGACCCCAAAGGTACCGAGCAGTACCACGGGCACGGCGATGGTCGGGATCAGGGTCGCCCGGAAGTTCTGCAGGAACAGATACATAACGCAGAACACCAGGAAGATGGCCTCGATCAGCGTCTGCACCACCTCCTCGATGGAGATCTTCACGAACGGCGTGGTGTCGTAGGGGTAGACGATCTTCATGTTGGCCGGGAAGTAGGCTGAAAGTTCACCCAGCTTGGCACGTACCATCTCGGCGGTATCCAGCGCATTGGCTCCGGTGGCCAGCTTGATGGCAACCGCCGCCGTGGCCTGACCGTTGTAGAGCGCGGAGGCATCGTAACTTTCGCCGGCGAGCTCGACCCGGGCCACGTCTTTGAGCAGCACCTTGGAGCCATCCTGATTCACCCGCAACAGGATGTTGTTGAACTCCTCCGGGGTGGAGAGACGGGTCTGCCCCATGATGGTGGCGGTAAATTGCTGATCGCTCACCGCCGGGGTGCCCCCCAGCTTGCCGAACGCAACCTGGGCGTTCTGGGCCTGGATGGCGGCCTGCACGTCTCCCGGGGTCATCTGTACCCGGTTGAGCTTGTGAGGATCGAGCCAGACCCGCATGGAGTACTGGCTGCCGAACAAGGTGATGTCACCCACCCCGTCCAGCCGGCTCAGGGGCTCCTTGATGTTGGAGACCACGTAATCGGCGAGATCGTCGTTGGTCATGTTGCCATCGGTGGAGATGAAGGCGGCCACCATCAGGAAGCTGCTGGAAGTCTTCTGGACCCGGACACCCTGCTGCTGCACCTCTTGGGGCAGGAGCGACATGGCCTGCTGCAACTTGTTCTGCACCTGCACCTGGGCGATGTCGGGATCGGTGCCCGGCTTGAAAGTGAGGGTCACGCTGACGTTGCCGGACGAATCGGACTGGGCAGACATGTAGAGCAGGTGATCCAGCCCCGTCATGTTCTGCTCGATGATCTGGGTCACCGAGTCTTCCACCGTTTTGGCGGAGGCCCCCGGGTAGCTGGCGGAAATGCCGACGGCCGGCGGGGCTATGGTCGGGTACTGGGCGACCGGCAGGCCTATGATGGCCATGGCCCCGGCCAGCATGATCACCAGGGCGATCACCCAGGCGAAAATGGGTCTGTCTATGAAAAATCGTGCCATGAGGCGACTACTCCATCCTACTGCTTGGTGACCGGGGTCTGATTGGCCTGTGTGGTCGTGGTGTTGCCGGTGCGCTCAGCGGGCGCCACCACGGCACCGGGTTTGACCTTCTGCAAACCGGCCACTATCACCTTCTCGCCGGCATCGAGGCCGGATTCCACCACCCAGCTGTCGCCGACGACGCGGCTGAGCTGCACTTCCCGCAGCTCGACCTTGTTGTCCGCGGTCACCACCATGACGGTGGCCCCACCTTTCGGCGTGCGGGTCACGGCGGTCTGGGGCACCAGCAGGCCTTCTGGGCGCTCGCCCTCCTGCAGGGTGGCGCGCATGAACATGCCGGGCAGCAGCAGATCATGGGGATTCGGGACCAGGACCCGCAGGGTCACCATGCCGGTGGTCTCGTCCACGGTCACGTCGGAGAACTGCAAGGTCCCCTGCTCGCCGTACTGGCTGCCATCTTCCAGCTGGAAGCTGACCTTGGCGCCATCCTGTTTGCCCTGGGTCAGCTTGCCGGCGGCGACCTGACGCTTGAGGCGCAGCAGATCGGCGGTGGACTGACGCACATCCACGTACATGGGATCGAGCTGCGAGATGGAGGTGAGGCTGTCCGCCTGCTGGGCGGTGACCAGGGCACCCTCGGTCACCGCAGACTTGCCGATGCGGCCGCTGATGGGGGCCGTGATCCGGGTATAGGCCAGGTTGATGTTGGCGCTCTGCAGGGCGGCCTTGGCGGCCCCGATCTCGGCAACCTGCTGCTTCCAGGCCGCGTCGGCGTCGTCATACTCCTGACGGCTGATGGCTTTCACCTTCACCAGTTCGGCATAACGCTGGGCCTTGAGGCGGGCGCTCTGCTCGTTGGCCTGTGCCTTGGCCAGATTGGCCTTGGCACTGGCAACGGCGGCCTGATAGACGGCGGGATCGATCTGGTACAGCAACTGGCCAGCCTTGACGTCGCTACCCTCGGTGAACAGGCGCTTGAGGATGATGCCATTCACCTGGGGGCGCACCTCGGCCACCCGCAGGGGGGCGGTGCGGCCGGTGAGCTCGGACATGAGTTGCAGCGGTGCGGCATGGAGCGTGACCACGTCCACGGCAGCAGGCGGCATCTCGCCCGCCCCTTGCCCGGCCTCGCCCTTGTCGCCACAACCAACCAGCAGGCCGCTTGCCAACAAGGCAAGGCCCACCGAACGTGCGAGAATGTGTTTATGCATGGAGTTTCTGAGCCTCTGTTTCAAACAAAAAAAATCACAAAACCACAGGGTTTATGGGGTCCCTGTTGGTAAAACTGCGAAGATGAGGCAATATACATACATTCATAAATGTATGTAAGTAACTTTTTCCCCTTTTAACAGGTACGGATCCGATGGCCAGAAGAACCAAAGAAGAGGCGCAGCAGACCCGCTGCCACATCATGGGCACGGCCCTGAATCTGTTCTGCCAACAGGGATTGGCGAAGACCAACCTGACCGACATCGCCAAGGCGGCAGACCTGACCCGGGGTGCCATCTACTGGCACTTCAAGAACAAGGAGGAGCTGTTCGTCACCCTGTGGGAGGAGCTGTGCGCCCCCCTCTCCCACCAGATAGACGCCTGTGTGGATGAGCAGGAGCAGGATCCCCTCGGCAAGCTGCGCGGCTTCCTCAAGGAGGTGATGTACAAGATCAGCACCGAACCCGCCCACCAGCAGATGTTCACCATCATCTTCAACCTGGAGCCTCTGGAGGGAGAAGCCGAAGCCCTGAGGGATCACATGCGTCTGCAATCCATCAACTTCTTCCGGGATCTGGAGATCACCCTGGGCAACGCCGTGCGCCTCGGCCACCTGCCCCAGGGGCTGGATCTACGCCGTGCCACCACCCTGCTGCACTGCACCCTGGACGGCTACATCATCAACTGGCTGCACTTCCCGGAGCGCATCAACCTGATTCAGGAGGCCGACTTCCTGCTCGACACCCTGTTCGGCCTGCTCGCCAACCCCTCGCCCTCGCTTCTGCGCCGCCCCTGATGGCGCTGGCGCCGCCAAGGGCCGGGGAGGATCCTCAGCAGATCTGAACAGAGCGGGGCAAATTTGCTAGAGTAGCCGCCCACCTTAGAGACGAGCCCTATGCCACTGTCACTCTCACCCGCCCAAGGCACCCAGAGCGCTGCCCCGCTGGCGCCCCGCCTCGCCCTCATCGGCCAGGCCCACTCCCCCTTCCTGGCCCGCTTGCAGCCGGGCGCCCACCTGCTGGAAGCCGGCTGCGGCGCGGGGGAGGATCTGCACCATTTTCGGGAGCTGGGGTTCATGGTCACCGCCTTCGATGCCAGCCTGAGCCAGGCCAGCACCGCCTCGTGCCTGTGCGGCCAGCCGGTGCGGGTCTGCCGCTTCGAGCAGATGCACAACGTGCTGCCCTATGACGGCGTCTGGGCCAGCGGCTCGCTGCCCTGCCTCACCGAGGATGAGCTGGTCCCCGCCCTGATGCACCTCGCCGGCCTGCTCAAACCCCAGGGGCCCCTCTACTGCTCCTTCCCCTATGGCGAGAATGAACCCGGCAGCCCCTTGCCCCTCTCACAGGACGAATACCCGCTGCTGACCCGGCTCGATGAGGCACGGTTGCAGCAGCTGATCGCCCCCCTGCCGTTTGAGCTGCATCACAGCTGGTGCAGCGACGATGCCGTGCACGGCCGCTGGCTCCATGCCCTGCTGATCCGCGACCCCAATCCCGCCACAATCAATCAATATCGCGGCCGTCGTTCCAGACAGGGTGCCCGACGCGATTCAGCATCCAGATAACAATATTTAACTCTGAGTTAACCAGGTGATGGCAGACAAGATGCGGCATTTGTGTTAAAAAGCGGCATTAAAATCAAGATTAAATAACAAAACAGACACCAACACCTGGATTCCCCCATGAAACTCGTCCTCAATCTGATTGCCGGTATCCTCGCCGGTCTCCTGCTCGGCCTCTACGCCCCGGAATGGGTCGCACGGGTGCTGTTCACGGCCAAGACGGTGATAGGTCAGCTGATCACCTTCACCATTCCGCTCATCATCCTGTTCTTCATCATGAGCGGCATCGCCAGCCTGCCGAAGAACTCCGGCAAGCTGCTCGGCAAGACGGTGGCCCTCTCCTACTGCTCCACCATACTGGCGGGCCTGTTCGCCTTCACGGTGGCGAGCCAGCTGATCCCGCAGCTGACCACCGCCGCCGAGCCCACGGCGCAAGCCGCCATCAAGCTCAGCTCCTACATCAGCCTCGAGATACCGCCGCTGTTCGGGGTAATGTCGGCCCTGGCCGCCGCCTTCGTGTTCGGCATCGGCATCAGCGCCACCCAGGCCACCGACCTGCGCCGGGTCGCCGATCAGGGCCGTGACATCATTGACCGCCTGCTGGCCCGCGTGATCATCCCGCTGCTGCCCTTCTACATCGCGGGCGTCTTCGTCGAGATGACGGTGGAAGGCACCGTGTTCGCCACTCTCAAGACCTTTGGCGTGGTGCTGGTGATGGCCATCGTCATGCACTGGCTCTGGCTCAGCCTGCTCTTCATCGGCACCGGGCTGGCGCTGGGTCGCTCCCCCGCCATGCTCATCAAGAACATGCTGCCCGCCTACTTCACCGCGCTTGGCACCATGTCCAGCGCCGCCACCATCCCGGTGGCCCTGCAGGCCAGCAAGAACAACGGTGTGAGCGACGGCATCGCCAACTTCACCGTGCCCCTGTGCGCCACCATTCACCTCTGTGGCTCCACCATCACGCTGGTGACCTGTGCCACCGCGGTGATGTTCCTCTCCGAGCACCTGGCCATCCCGGGCTATGGCACCATGCTGCCCTTCATCATGATGCTCGGCGTCATCATGATTGCGGCGCCGGGCGCCCCCGGCGGCGGCGTCATGTCTGCGCTCGGCCTGCTCACCTCCATGCTGGGTTTCGGTGAGGCCTCCATCGCCCTGATGATCGCCCTCTACCTGGCCCAGGACAGCTTCGGCACCGCCTGCAACGTCACCGGGGATGGCGTCATCGCCCTGTGGGCCGACCGCTTCGCCCAGAGCGAAGCGCCCCTGGCCGCACCGGAGCGTGACGCCGCCTGAGGGCCTGCACCACAATAAAAAAACGGGAGCCACTGGCTCCCGTTTTTGTTGATGCACCGTGATGAAGGCAGGTTCAGCCCCGGCGACGGATCACCCCTTCCTGCATGGTGCTCGCCACCAGCACGCCGTCGCGGGTGAAGAACTGGCCGCGTACCAGACCACGCCCGCCGCTGGCACTCGGGCTGTCTACCACGTAGAGCAGCCAGTCATCGAGCCGGAACTCCCGGTGGAACCACATGGAGTGATCTATGGTGGCCACCTGCATGTCCGGCTCCCAGTACGACACCCCATGGGGCTGCAGGGCGGCAAACAGGAAGTGGAAGTCGGAGGCATAGGCGAGCAGGTAGTTGTGCACCCGCTGATCGTCCGGCACCGGGCCGTTGGCCTTGAACCAGGTGTAGCGCAGCGGCTCGTGCACATCCGGGCGAATGGGATCAACCAGGGTCACGGGGCGGATCTCGATGGGCTTCTCGCACAGGATCTTGTCCCGCAGGGCCGCCGGGATCATCTGCTCGTAGGGGCGCACCAGCTCCAGCTCGCTCTTGAGCTGCTCGGGGGGCGTGATGCCTTCGGGCATCTGGGCCTGATGCTCGAAGCCTTCGGCCTCCACCTGGAAGGAGGCGTTGAGGTAGAAGATGGGTTTGCCATTCTGAATGGCCTTGACCCGACGGGTGGAGACGGTCTGGCCGTCGCGGATGTTCTCCACGTCGTAGACGATGGGCTTGTTGGCATCCCCCGGGCGCAGGAAGTAGGAGTGACAGCTGTGGACCTGGCGATCGAGGGCGACCGTCTGCTTGGCGGCTGACAAGGCCTGCCCCATCACCTGTCCGCCAAACACGGATCGCAATCCGAGATCCTGGCTCTGGCCCCGAAACAGGCCCTCCTCGATCTTCTCAAGCGCCAGCAGTGCCAGCAGCTCATCCAGTACCTTGCTCATTGGTTTCTCCTGTATCTGTGCGCGAAAGGCTAACAAGCCAGCCCCTGCAGGGCAACCATCCTGATCCACATCCCACAGCAACAACCCCCTCCCGACCTCCCATTTCAACAGGGGGAGGAGCATGTCCGACCCTGTCTCTCAGCCCTGTGCACTTTGAGTCGCAGTCAATTCCGGCGGGAGCCGCAAACAAAAAGCCCGCACCAGAGGGTGCGGGCTTTGTTAGCCGAGGCCAATCACGTCAGGCACGGAGGCGGCTTACTTGCTGCCGGTACCGGAGTTGCGGGTCGAGGCTTGCGGCTTGCGGCGGGCCGTGGTGCTGCGCGCACGCGGCTCCATGCCCTGCATGTCCTTGTGGCGCTTGACGGCGCGGCGGATCTGGGCGGCCTGCTTGTGGCGGGTGCTCTTGCCATCCTGCTGCAGGTCGACCTTGGACTCGGTCTCGTTGGGCAGGTTGACCAGGCCGCGCAGGTAGTTCACCTCGGGCAGTTTCAGTTCCTGCCAGCCACCACGGGGAATGCCGCGATCCAGAGTGACGTCACCGTAGCGAATACGCATCAGGCGGCTCACCTGCACTTCCTGGGATTCCCACAGGCGGCGCACTTCACGGTTGCGACCCTCGGTCAGGGTGACGTTGAACCACTGGTTCAGCCCTTCACCGCCGGCCGGCTTGATCTTGTTGAACTTGGCCATGCCGTCTTCCAGCTGCACACCCTTGCGCAGGCGCTGCAGCATGGCTTCGGTTATCTCGCCAAAGACACGCACCGCATATTCCCGCTCCACTTCGTGGCTCGGGTGCATCAGCCGGTTGGCCAGCTCACCGTCGGTGGTGAACAGCAAGAGGCCGGAGGTGTTGACGTCGAGGCGACCCACCGCAATCCAGCGGGCTCCGTCCATCTTGGGCAGACGATCAAACACGGTGGGACGACCTTCCGGATCGTGACGGGTACACATCTCCCCTTCGGGTTTGTGGTACGCCAGCACGCGGCAGATCTGCTCTTCCGCCGCACGGGTCTTGACCTGGTGACCATCCACCCGGATCACGGCGTTCACTTCGACGCGATCCCCCAGCATGGCGACCTTGCCATCCACGCTGACCCGACCTGCGGTGATCAGGGCCTCCATCTCACGACGGGAGCCTTGACCCGCGCGGGCCAATACTTTTTGCAGTTTTTCACTCATCGGGTTTACCTGATTGTTGATCGCTGCCCGCTGACATAGCGGACAACATTGACTCCTATGACGCGCCCTCGGGCATCGTCACCACGTTCATTCTCAAGACGGCCTGCCGCTTATTGACCGTCGCTCCCCTCGCCCAGCATGACCGGCAAGGGGGAGTGCAGTTCGGGATCCAGCTCGGGGAGCTGCTCCAGACTCTGCAGATTGAAATAGTCCAGAAATTCTCGGGTGGTGGCGAGCAGCTCGGGGCGACCCACCACCTCCTTGTGACCTATGCTGCGCACCCAGCCGCGCTCTTTCAGGGTATTGATGATCTGGCTCGATACCGCCACCCCGCGGATGGCTTCTATCTCGGCCCGGGTGATGGGCTGACGATAGGCAATCAGAGTCAGGGTTTCCAACACGGCGCGGGAATAGCGGGGCGCCCGTTCGCTCCACAGCCTTGAGAGCTCCTCGGCATACTCCTGGCGGGCCTGGAAGCGCCAGCCGGAGGCGACCTCCTTGAGCTCCACCCCCCGCTCGCTGTAGTCCTGCCTGAGCTCCGCCAGCAGCAGCTGCACATAGCGGCTGGTGACAGGGTAATCCGAGAGCACCCCGGCCTTGAGCTCGCTCACCGTGAGCGGGCGGCCGGCCACGAACAGCGCCGCCTCGATCAGGGTCTTCAGCCGTTCAGCTGGCAGCGCCATGACGCATCCCTCCCTGAGTCAGGGTCTTGAGTCGTTCAATGGGCAGCGCCACGGTTGCCCTCCTCGCCCTGCTCGGCCAATGCAAAATGGATGGGCCCCAGCGGCTCGGCCTGCAGGATCCAGATAAGCTGCTCCTTGCACAGCTCCAGCAGGGCCAGGAAGGTCACCAGCACCCCCATGCGCCCCTCTTCGGCCCGCAGCACCTGCTCCAGCCGCAGGGTCTGGCCCAGAGACAACATGGCGAGGATCTCCGCCATGCGCACCCGGGTCGGGATCTGCTCGCGGCGGATCTGGTGATGTTCAAAATGAGTCGCGCGTTTTACCACACTTTGCATGTAAAGGGCGAGCTCAACCAGCGAAACATCGGGAGCCAGCGGCTTCAAAGCGCCAAAATCCGGTGGCAGGGCGGTGGCGATGAAGATCTCCCGCTCCAGCCTCGGCAAGGCGTTGACCCGCTCTGCGCCCAGCTTGAAGCGCTCGTACTCCTGCAGCCGACGGATCAGGGTGACGCGAGGGTCTTCCCCATCATCCTCGTCTTCCAGCTCCGGGGCCTTGGGCAGCAGCAGGCGGGATTTTATCTCCGCAAGCCAGGCCGCCATCAGCAGGTATTCCGCCGCCAGCTCCAGATTGAGCCCCTGCATCAGCTCCACGTACTCCATGTACTGGGCGGTGATCTGCAGGATAGGCAGGTTCAAGATGTCGAGCTGCTGACGCCGGATGAGGTAGAGCAGCAGATCCAGCGGCCCCTCGAAGGTGTCGAGAAACACCTCGAGCGCATCGGGAGGAATAAACAAATCCTGGGGCAGCTCATGGTAGGGCTGCCCCAGCACTTTCGCGATGGGCGGGGGAAGCAGTACCTCCCCCATCGCACCCGGTGCGATCATCGTCTCGGGTACGGGCTCGGCAGTATCACTCAAACGGCGTCGGATCCCCGGCACCGCGACGGCGCAGCACGGGCTCGTCGTCGGAGAAGTCCACCACAGTAGTGGGTTGCTCACCCAGATAGCCGCCGTTGACCACCAGATCCAGCTGCTTGCCGAGCTTGTCGAAGATCTCTTCGGGGTCGAACTCCGCCATCTCGGAGCCCGGCAGGATCAAGGTGGTGGAGAGCAGCGGCTCACCGAGGGCCTCGAGCAATGCGAGCGCTATATTGTTGGCGGGCACCCGGATGCCGATGGTCTTCTTCTTCTCGTTCATGAGGCGGCGTGGCACCTCCTTGGTGGCCTTGAAGATGAAGGTGTAGGGCCCTGGGGTGTTGTTCTTCACCAGCCGGAAGGCGGTGTTGTCCACCTTGGCGTAGGTGGAGATCTCCGAGAGATCCCGGCACACCAGGGTGAAGTCGTGATTCGGCTCGATGCGGCGGATGCGGCAGATGCGCTCAAGCGCATCCTTGTTGCCCATCTGGCAGCCCAGGGCATAACCGGAGTCGGTAGGATAAACGATGACGCCGCCGTTTTGCAGGATCTGCACCGCCTGACCGATGAGGCGAACCTGGGGATTGTCCGGGTGTACGTAAAAATGCTGACTCATATGCTCTTCTCGCGATAGGGGCACACCGGGTGCCCGCTTCATGGTCACGGGCCCCTTGGCCCATGACACTACCTTACCCTGTTTGGCACAGACTCGCCCGCACCAAAGATGCTGGCCCGCCCATTGTGCTCAGCGGCTGGCCAGCAGACTGGCATGCTGCTCCTGGCTGAGCCCAAAGTGATCGGGGTGTCCGAGCCAGAGCGGCATGCCCTCCTTGGGCAGCCACAGATGGCGGCCCAGCTCGGTCCAGTTGGAGGGGAAGTGAAAATCGGACCCCACCGAGATGTAGAGGTCGTGATCCTTGGCCCATTGACCGAGGTTGGCCCGCTCCTGGGGGCTCTGCTGGGGCAGGGAGACCTCCATGGCATCGCCACCGGCCGCCTTGAAAGCCACCAGCAGCCGCTTGATCCACTTGGCGGTGAGATCGTAACGGCTGGGGTGGGCCAGCACCGCCAGCCCGCCCGCGGCATGAATGGCGACGATGGCCTCCCCCATCTCGGGCCACTCGGCGGGCACATAGCCCTTGTTGCCCCGGCTCAGGTACTTCTTGAATACCTTTTGCATGTTGTCGGCCACCCCGCGCGCCACCAGCACCCGGGCAAAATGGGCACGGGTCACGGCGGCGTCACCGGCGAGCTGCTTGGCCTCTTCATAGGTGCCAGGGATGAGGCACTTCTCCAGACGGCGCCCTATTTCCTGGGCGCGCGCCTCGCGGCGGGCCCGCTGACCGGCCAGGAAGGTGACCAGCTGCGGATTTTTTTCATCTACTCCGAGCGCCACTATGTGGATCTCGTGGTGCTCCCACCCGGTGGAGATCTCGACCCCGCTCACCAGTCGCAGCGGCAACTGTTCGCTGTTGATCGTCTGGCGGACTTCATCAAGCCCGTCAAGGGTATCGTGGTCAGTGACCGCTAACACCTCAACCCCTTTCTCGGCGGCGCGGCGCACCAGATCGGCAGGGCTCAGCACGCCATCCGAGGCCGTGGTATGACAGTGAAGATCGAATCTCATCGGCTTGTTTCGCTCTCATCAGGGGGCCTGCTTGGGAAAAAGAAGGCAAAAAAGCGACTTGACTTGGCCGCGGCTTTATCGTTTTCTGTAGGCACTTCATTGCAAACATCTTTTTACAGGACTTTATCATGCAAACGACTTCCATCCTGACCATCTGGTGGTGGCACACTCCCTGACATGCGGGCGTGTGGTCGTTGCTGTACCTGTAATCTGACAGCAAATTAAGAACCCAAAGAAAAAGCCCGCTGACCCCAGCGGGCTTTTTTATTATCCGGCAAATGGACCTGTGATGAAACCGACAATTCAGACAAGTGCACTGACATGGCGATGGCGAACTCGCTGACGTGACGAAACCCCCATCCCAATTCGAGAGAAACGCCATGACCATCGGTTACACACAACACATGCAAGGGAAGGCATTATGACAGGCAACAAGACCCGGTTACCCCTGGGCGAATTCGATACCATCAGGCTCAATGCCCCTTATGTGACAGATCCCCTGGCGCTCTACACCCGACTCTGCCAGGACAGCCCCAACAACCTGCTGCTGGAATCGGTGGAGATCGACTCCAAGGCCGGCACCCAGAGCCTGCTGCTGGTGGATGCCTGCCTGCGCATCGAATGCCGTGGCCGCACAGTGCGGGTCCGTGCCCTCACCAGCAACGGCGTCCAGTTGCAGCGCCTGCTCGAGCAGCGCCTGAGCGCCGTCATCACCCAGACCCGAGTGGCGGACGAGCTGCAACTCGACTTCCCGGCCTCCGACCGCATCCTTGACGAAGACAGCCGCCTCAAGGGCAGCAGCGTGCTGGACGTGCTGCGCACCCTGCAACGGGAGCTTGAGTGCCAGCAGGGCAAAGAGGCGCTCTTCATGGGCGGCAGCTTCGCCTACGACCTCATCGCCTCCTTTGAAGAGTTGCCAGAAGTGCCTGAAGGGAGCAACGACTGCCCCGACTACTGCTTCTATGTGGCCGAGACCCTGATCACCATCGATCACATCAAGCAGAGCACGGCCCTGCTGGCCTGCCTCTTTGGCGGCGAGCAGGACGAGAGCCAGCTCGATGAGCGTTACGCCCAGCTGACCGCCCGCCTCGAGGCCTTCAAGCAGGCCTGCCAGCAGCCGCAACCGGGGGCTCAGGGCGCCAAGCCGCTCACTGGCAACCTCCAGATCGACAAGAGCGACAAGCAGTTCTGCGCCGAAGTGGAAAAACTCAAAGGCTTTATCCGCCGTGGCGACATCTTCCAGGTGGTGCCGTCCCGCAGCTTCTCCCTGCCCTGCCCCGACCCGCTGGCCGCCTATCGCCGCCTCAAGCAGACCAACCCCAGCCCCTACATGTTCTATGTGCAGGATGAGGGCTTCACCCTGTTTGGCGCCTCCCCGGAGAGCGCGGTCAAGTTCTGCGCCGCCAGCCGCCAGGTGGAGATGTACCCCATCGCCGGTACCCGTCGCCGCGGCCTCAACCCCGATGGCAGCATCAATCTGGATCTCGACGGTCGCATCGAGCTCGAGCTGCGTCAGGACGAGAAAGAGGTGGCCGAACACCTGATGCTAGTGGATCTCGGTCGCAATGACATCGCCCGCATCTCCGAGCCCGGCACCCGCTACGTGAAGGATCTGCTCAAAGTGGATCGCTACAGCCACGTGATGCACCTGGTCTCCCGGGTGGTG
Source organism: Aeromonas media (assembly GCF_020423125.1). Classification (NCBI taxonomy): domain Bacteria; kingdom Pseudomonadati; phylum Pseudomonadota; class Gammaproteobacteria; order Aeromonadales; family Aeromonadaceae; genus Aeromonas; species Aeromonas media. The sequence continues at coordinate 1,430,163 of NZ_CP075564.1, read as the reverse complement.
GGCCGCCTTCGTGCCGACCTTGACGCCCTGCACGCCTATCAGGCGTGCATGAACATGGGCACCCTGACCGGCGCCCCCAAGCTGCGAGCCAGCGAGCTTATCCGCATGGTGGAAGGCAAGCGCCGTGGCAGCTATGGCGGTGCCGTCGGCTACCTCAACGGCGCGGGGGAGATGGACACCTGCATCGTCATCCGCTCCGCCTTCGTGAAAGCGGGCCTGGCCCATGTCCAGGCCGGTGCCGGCGTGGTCTATGACTCCAAGCCCCAGGCCGAAGCGGACGAGACCCGCGCCAAGGCGGCCGCCGTGCTGGCCGCCATCGCCGCCAGCCATGGCACCTCCCTGCAAGCCCTGAGCGCCCAGCAGGAGCAACATAAGGACGTGAGCCATGACTAACATCTTCCTGCTCGATAACTTCGACTCCTTTACCTACAACCTCGTGGATCAGTTCCGCACCCTGGGCTATCCGGTGCGTATCTACCGCAACAGCCTGCCGGCGAGCCGCATCATGCAGGAGATAGAAGCCTGTGACGGTGATGCCGTGCTGGTGCTCTCCCCGGGACCGGGCGCCCCCCACGAGGCGGGCTGCCTCATCGATCTCATCAAGCTGGCCCGCGGCCGGGTGCCCATCCTCGGCATCTGCCTCGGTCATCAGGCCCTGTGCGAAGCCTACGGCGGCACCGTCGGGGCGGCTGGGGAAATCGTCCACGGCAAGCGATCGCTGATTGAGCACAACGGTCACGGCGCCTTCGCGGGGCTGCAAAGCCCCTTGCCGGTGGCCCGCTACCACTCCCTGGTGGCGACCTATGTGCCGGAGGAGTTGCAGGTGATTGCCCACTATCAGGGCATGCCCATGGCCATAGAGCAACGGGACGAGCGGGTGCTGGGCTTCCAGTTCCACCCGGAATCCATCATGACCTCGGAAGGGGCCCGCCTGCTGACCCAGGCCCTCGCCCACATCACCCGTCCAGAAAGCCACGTGCGGTAAGGAGACCCCATGCATCATCATCTCAACACCCTCTATCAGGGGCAGTCTCTCACCCGCGACGCCGCCCGCGACGCCTTCGGCCAGGTAGTCCGTGGCGAAGTGGATCCCATCGTCCTCGCCAGTCTCCTGACCGCCCTCAAGATCAAGGGGGAGACCCCGGAGGAGATCGCCGGCGCCGCCGAGGCCCTCTTGGCGGAAGCGCGCGACTTCCCGCGCCCGGACTATGCGTTCTGTGACATCGTCGGCACAGGTGGCGATGGCCTCAATACCATCAACGTCTCCACCACCTCGGCACTGGTGGCCGCCGCCTGCGGCCTGAAAGTGGCCAAGCACGGCAACCGCTCCGTCTCGAGCAAGTCGGGTTCCAGCGATCTGCTGGACAAGATGGGCATCAAGCTCGACATGAGCCCGGCCCAGGCTCGCCGCTGTCTGGACGAGCTCGGCATCTGCTTCCTGTTCGCCCCCCAGTACCACGCCGGGGTGCGCCACGCCATGCCGGTGCGCCAGGCCTTGAAAACCAGGACGCTATTTAACGTCCTGGGGCCGCTTATCAACCCGGCCCGCCCCAGCTACCAGCTGATGGGAGTCTATGCCCCCGAGCTGGTGCGTCCCATCGCTGAAACCCTGCTGGCACTGGGGCTGAAAACCGGTATGGTGGTACACGGCGCCGGGCTGGACGAAGTGGCCATTCACGGTCCGACCCAGGTGGCCGAGATCCGTGACGGCGAAATTCGCGAATACCTGCTCACCCCGGCCGACTTTGGCCTCGAGACCTACCCGGTCAGCGCCATTCAAGGGGGGGAGCCGGAAGAGAACCGTGCCATCACGGACGCCATCCTGGCAGGGGAAGGCACAGCGGCCCACAACGCCGCCATCGCCGCCAACGTGGCGCCGCTCCTGGTGATGGCGGGCAAGGCCCCGGACTTCAAGCAGGCGGCCGCACAGGTGCTGGCCAAGCTTTCAAGCGGTGAAACCCGCATGCTCGCCCAGGCCCTCGCCACCCTGAGCCATCAGGAGGCATGATGTCAGTCAGTACTCACGGCAGCCAACAAGGCAGTACCACTCTTAGCAAGGATATCGAGATGCTCGACCCCCTCTCCTCCCCCGATGCCTTCCTGAATCGGGCTTCCATCAACCAGACCATTCTCGGCAAAATCGTGGCCGCCAAGCAGGAGTGGGTCGCTGCCCGCAAGCTGGCCCAGCCCCTGGAGAACTTCCAGGGCGCCCTGGTGCCAAGCGATCGGGACTTCGAAGGCGACCTGCGGGCAGGCTCCACCCGCTTCATTCTCGAATGCAAGAAGGCCTCCCCCTCCAAGGGCTTAATCCGCGACGACTTCAGCCCGGAGGCCATCGCCGACATCTATGGCAACTACGCCACCGCCATCTCTGTGCTGACGGACGAGCAGTTCTTCCAGGGGGATTTTGCCTTCCTGCCCAGGGTGCGTGGCCGGGTCAAGCAGCCGGTGCTGTGCAAGGACTTCATGATTGACCCCTACCAGGTCTATCTGGCCCGCCACTATCAGGCAGACGCCATCCTGCTGATGCTCTCCGTGCTCACCGACGAGGGCTATCGCGCCCTGTTCAAGGTGGCCAAAGAGTTAGGTCTAGGGGTGCTCACCGAGGTGAGCAATGCAGAGGAGCGGGATCGCGCCATCGCCCTCGGTGCCCCCGTGATTGGCATCAATAACCGGGATCTGCGGGATTTGAGCGTGGATCTCGCCCGCACCAAACAGCTGGCGGCCGAGATCCCCGCCGATCGGGTGGTCATCAGCGAGTCCGGCATCAACCACCGCGCCCAGGTGGCGGAGCTGCGCGCCCATGCCAAGGGCTTCCTGGTGGGCTCCTCCCTGATGAGCGAGCCAGATCTGGAGGCCGCGGTGCGCAAGCTGGTGCTGGGTCAGAACAAGGTGTGCGGCCTGACTCGCCCCGAAGATGCCGCAGCAGCCCATCAGGCGGGTGCCGTGTTCGGTGGCCTCATCTTTGTCGCCAAGAGTCCGCGCTACGTGGACATTCCCGCCGCCCGCGCCGTGATGGCGGGCGCGCCGCTCTGTTACGTAGGGGTATTTCGCAATGCCCAGCCCCAGACCATAGCCAAGACGGTCGAGGCCCTGAACCTCGCAGCCGTGCAACTGCACGGGGATGAAGACGCCGCCTATATCGAGGCGCTGCGCCCCCTGCTGCCAGCCAACTGCCAGATCTGGAAGGCGGTCGGCATCACAAGCGGCGAGCCGCTGCCTGCCCTCGACTACCAGGTGGATCGCCTGCTGCTGGATACGAAAGTGGGCAGCCAGAGCGGCGGCACCGGCCAGGCGTTCGACTGGGCCCTGCTGGCCAATCTCGATAAAGCCAGGCTGATGCTGGCGGGGGGGCTCAATCCCGACAACGCCCTGCAGGCCGCCCAAGTGGGCTGTGTGGGCCTCGATTTCAACTCCGGGGTGGAGAGTGCCCCGGGCCAGAAGGATGCGCACAAGCTGGCGGCGGCCTTTGCCGGTCTGCGAACCCTCTAGTGACATGTACCAAATTAATGAACTGCGTTTGCCTATAAGCACAAGGAATAATGTATGACCCTGCTCAATCCGTTTTTCGGTGAATTTGGTGGTATGTATGTGCCCCAGATCCTCATCCCCGCCCTGCTCCAGCTGGAGAAGGCCTTCGTCGATGCCAAGGATGACCCGGCCTTCGTTGCCGAGTTTGGGGAACTCTTGACCGAGTATGCCGGGCGCCCGACGCCCTTGACCCTCACCCGCAATCTGACCAAGGGAACCAAGACCCGGCTTTACCTCAAGCGTGAAGACCTGCTGCACGGCGGCGCCCACAAGACCAACCAGGTGCTGGGTCAGGCCCTGCTCGCCAAACGCATGGGCAAGAGCGAGATCATCGCCGAGACCGGCGCCGGTCAACACGGCGTGGCGACGGCGCTGGCCTGCGCCCTGCTCGGCCTCAAGTGCCGGGTCTACATGGGTGCCAAGGATTGCGAGCGCCAGAAGCCGAACGTGTTTCGTATGAAGCTGATGGGCGCCACCGTCATTCCGGTGCACTCGGGCTCATCCACCCTCAAAGATGCCTGCAACGAGGCGCTGCGTGACTGGGCTGCCAACTACGACAGCGCCCACTACCTGCTCGGCACCGCCGCCGGCCCCCACCCCTTCCCCACCATAGTGCGGGAGTTCCAGAAGATGATCGGGGAAGAAGCCAAGGCCCAGTGCTTCGAGAAGGAAGAGCGCTTGCCCGACGCCGTGATCGCCTGCGTCGGCGGCGGCTCCAATGCCATCGGCATGTTTGCCGACTTCATCGATGAGCCGTCGGTGCGCCTTATCGGGGTCGAGCCCGGTGGTCACGGCATCGAGAGCGGCGAGCACGGTGCACCGCTCGGTCACGGCAGCAAGGGGGTCTTCTTTGGCATGCACTCCTACCTGATGCAGGACAAGCAGGGACAGATTCAGGAGTCCTACTCCGTCTCGGCGGGACTCGACTTCCCCTCCGTCGGCCCCCAGCACGCCCACCTGGCCTCCATCGGCCGCGCCGAGTATGTCTCTGTCACAGACAAGGAGGCGCTGGACGCCTTCCAGGAGCTGGCCAAATCAGAAGGCATCATACCGGCGCTGGAGTCCTCCCACGCCCTGGCCCACGCCCTCAAGATGGCCCGCAGTGAACCGGAAAAAGAGCAGGTGCTCATCGTCAACCTCTCCGGCCGTGGCGACAAAGATATCTTCACCGTTGCCGACATTTTCGAGAAAGAAGGAACCTTGTCATGAATCGCTACGCACAACTCTTCTCCCGTCTGGACAAGGCCAATCAGGGCGCCTTCGTGCCGTTCGTGATGCTGGGTGACCCCACCCCCGAATTGTCCCTGGCCATCGTCGATGCCCTGGTCGAAGGGGGCGCCGACGCCCTGGAGCTCGGCATTCCCTTCTCCGATCCGGTGGCGGACGGCCCCACCATTCAGGGTGCCGCCCTGCGGGCCTTTGCCAGCCACACCACCCCGGACGACTGCTTCGGCCTGCTTGCCCGCATCCGCGCCAAGTACCCGCAGCTCCCCATTGGCCTGCTGGTCTACGCGAACCTCGTCTATGTGCGCCACATCGACGGCTTCTACGAGAAGTGCCAGCAGGCTGGCGTGGATTCGGTGCTGGTGGCGGACGTGCCGGTGCAGATGTGCGCCCCCTACAAGGCGGCCGCCGACAAGTTCGGCATCGACAGCATCTTTATCGCCCCGCCCAACGGTGACTCCGAGACGCTCAAGGCAGTTGCCGAGCTTGGCTCTGGTTACACCTATCTGGTGAGCCGCGCAGGCGTCACCGGCGCCGAGACCAAGGCCGGCATGCCGGTGGATGGCCTCATCAACACCTTGCGCGAGTTCAACGCCCCCCCCGCCCTGCTCGGCTTTGGCATCAGCGAACCGGCTCAGGTGCGTGAAGCCATCAAGGCCGGCGCCGCCGGTGCCATCTCCGGCTCCGCCGTGGTGAAGATCATCGAGACCCACCACCAGAATCCGGAACATATGCTCACTCGTCTGAAAGAGTTTGTGGAGGGGATGAAGGCCGCGACCAATCGATAAGGAGTGGCTTTGGCCAAATGCCATTGGCCGTGAATGGTCAGGCTGCGTATCCGCCTTACGCATAGCGGCATCGTTGTATCACCCTATCAACGCATCAAAGGGAGCCTGACCGGCTCCCTTTCTCTTTCCTGCTTGCTGCCGCTCCCGACGTCTTTGTCCCCTCTCCTCTTGGGAGAGGGCTAGGGTGAGGGGAGTCAGGGTTCCCCGAAGGTTAACGATTTGATGGGTGCCCGTAGGTTCGAATAGCGAAGCGTATTCGGACGCTCGCGATCCGGGCGGAGTTAATCCGAACTCCCAATCCTGCGGATGCCCCTGATGGCGTGGCTTTGCCACGCAGGATGCGAGGACTCCGTCCTCGATGGGGTTTCGCCCGCCCTTCGGGCCTGGGCGAGTGACTTTTCTTTGCGTGGCCAAAGAAAAGTCACCCCCGTTTGTTCGCCCGACTGACGTCGGGTACCTTCGGCTCATCCTCTTGTCCAACGGCACGCGCCGATGGGCCTTTGGTCTTCGCCATCCATGGCTTCGGCCAAAGTCCGTTTCGAACATCCGTGTTCTCGCGCCAAATCGGGTCGAGCTGTGCTCGCCCTTTCCGATTTTGCCCATGCCCCAGCGCCGCTCGCTCGGCATCCTGCCTCGCGGCCTGGACAAGAGGGCTCGCCTCAGCGAATAAGAGGGGGATCAAAACCGTGCCGGCCCTCAGCTTCTGCCTAAACCGCAGATATGCACCCTCTCCCCCTGGGAGAGGGCTGGGGTGAGGGGAGTTTTCGCATTTCTGCTCACCCAACAGCCCACTTAAAACAGCAGTTGCTCACTAATTGATTGAACCAGCTCAGATTTCTATCAACCACCCCTTCCCATGCCTCGATCAGGGCCCTTAAGATAGCCAAACGACAATCAACCTCTCGGGAGGACACCATGGGAGTGATTGCTGATATCTCGCAGGTGAAAGCAGCGGAGTGGGGCTGAAACCCAGGGGCGGTAGCGTGGTTTTTGTAGGTTGGCGCAGAGCATAGCGAAGTCCAACAGATGAGCATTATTGCGCCAACCTGAGCGGGATAAATATGGATTTGGCAGATCCATAAAACAGATATTCAGATATATTCACGGTCAACTTTGGGCTTCACTTCGTTCAGCACCAACCTACGTTTTTTAGCTCAACATTTGAGATGTGGCAAAAAATACTTTGTTCACGAAAGCCACAGATATAATTTCCCTTGGGTAGAGAGGTCTGCAATCACCTAACTAGTGGTTTAAATCGTTCGCTTCGCCCACTCGGGACATCCAAAGCTTCGCTTTTGTACGCCCCTCAACCAAACTTTAGAGCCTAGGACATAACTTTGACAGGCATCGAAATAAAAGACATCACAATCATAATTAGCGGCCTTATAACTGCTGTATCGACACTACTTGCAGTCGTCATCACAAATCTTTTCAATTTAAAGCTATCAAAATCCAATTCTGAAACGCAAGCAAAGCAGAAATATGCCGAGCAGCGAATTCTAAAAATAGAAGAAACCTATCTTCTATTTGAAAAATGGGAAGTCAATTTTTCCAACATTTATCTGCATCATTTACGCTGCTACTCAGGAAAGCTAAGGAAGGTGCGAATAAGCGGGGAAATTCTTCTCGGCTGACTCAGTCATTTCATTTTTTCAGTTTGAGCCGATCTTTTCTCCCGTAAATGCCTTGAATCAGCCTATTTAGACCGTTTCTTCGCCATTTAAGGCGTTATTCCCAGTTTTTAGTGAGATCTCTCCCACTGACGTATCATTTGGTCCGCCCGAAACAGGTTGGCCAGCGTGAATAACATCGCCAGTTGGTTATCGTTTTTCAGCAACCCCTTGTATCTGGCTTTCACGAAGCCGAACTGTCGCTTGATGATGCGAAATGGGTGCTCCACCTTGGCCCGGATGCTGGCTTTCATGTATTCGATGTTGATGGCCGTTTTGTTCTTGCGTGGATGCTGTTTCAAGGTTCTTACCTTGCCGGGGCGCTCGGCGATCAGCCAGTCCACATCCACCTCAGCCAGCTCCTCGCGCTGTGGCGCCCCTTGGTAGCCGGCATCGGCTGAGACAAATTGCTCCTCTCCATGCAGCAGATTACCCAGCTGATTGAGGTCATGCTCGTTGGCCGCGGTGGTGACTAGGCTGTGGGTCAGGCCACTCTTGGCATCGACACCAATGTGGGCCTTCATGCCAAAGTGCCACTGATTGCCTTTCTTGGTCTGATGCATCTGCGGATCGCGTTGCTGCTCTTTGTTCTTGGTCGAGCTGGGTGCCTCAATGATGGTGGCATCGACCAAGGTGCCTTGAGTCATCATGACGCCTGCTTCGGCCAGCCAGCGATTGATGGTCTTGAACAATTGGCGGGCCAGTTGATGCTGCTCCAGCAGGTGGCGGAAATTCATGATGGTGGTGCGGTCCGGCAAGGCGCTATCCAGGGATAACCGGGCAAACAGACGGATGGAGGCGATTTCGTACAGAGCATCTTCCATCGCGCCATCGCTCAGGTTGTACCAATGCTGCATGCAGTGAATGCGCAGCATGGTTTCCAGCGGATAGGGCCGACGACCATTACCGGCTTTGGGATAAAACGGCTCGATGACTTCCACCATGTTTTGCCATGGCAGAATCTGCTCCATGCGGGACAAGAAAATCTCTTTTCTGGTCTGACGGCGCTTACTGCTGAATTCACTGTCGGCGAAGGTAAGTTGATGACTCATGATGAACCCTGTTCCATGGCTCCAGATGACAAACATGATCTCATATCAGGGACTTGTTCGCACCTTCCCTAAGGAAGGTGCGAATAAGCGGGGAAATTCTTCTCGGCTGACTCAGTCATTTCATTTCTTCATGTTTGAGCCGATTTTTTCTCCCGTAAATGCCTTGAATCAGCCTATTTAGACCGTTTCTTCGCCATTTAAGGCGTTATTCCCAGTTTTTAGTGAGATCTCTCCCACTGACGTATCATTTGGTCCGCCCGAAACAGGTTGGCCAGCGTGAATAACATCGCCAGTTGGTTATCGTTTTTCAGCAACCCCTTGTATCTGGCTTTCACGAAGCCGAACTGTCGCTTGATGATGCGAAATGGGTGCTCCACCTTGGCCCGGATGCTGGCTTTCATGTATTCGATGTTGATGGCCGTTTTGTTCTTGCGTGGATGCTGTTTCAAGGTTCTTACCTTGCCGGGGCGCTCGGCGATCAGCCAGTCCACATCCACCTCAGCCAGCTCCTCGCGCTGTGGCGCCCCTTGGTAGCCGGCATCGGCTGAGACAAATTGCTCCTCTCCATGCAGCAGATTACCCAGCTGATTGAGGTCATGCTCGTTGGCCGCGGTGGTGACTAGGCTGTGGGTCAGGCCACTCTTGGCATCGACACCAATGTGGGCCTTCATGCCAAAGTGCCACTGATTGCCTTTCTTGGTCTGATGCATCTGCGGATCGCGTTGCTGCTCTTTGTTCTTGGTCGAGCTGGGTGCCTCAATGATGGTGGCATCGACCAAGGTGCCTTGAGTCATCATGACGCCTGCTTCGGCCAGCCAGCGATTGATGGTCTTGAACAATTGGCGGGCCAGTTGATGCTGCTCCAGCAGGTGGCGGAAATTCATGATGGTGGTGCGGTCCGGCAAGGCGCTATCCAGGGATAACCGCGCAAACAGACGCATGGAGGCGATTTCGTACAGAGCATCTTCCATCGCGCCATCGCTCAGGTTGTACCAATGCTGCATGCAGTGAATGCGTAGCATGGTTTCCAGCGGATAAGGTCGCCGGCCATTACCAGCCTTGGGATAAAACGGCTCGATGACTTCCACCATGTTTTGCCATGGCAGAATCTGCTCCATGCGGGACAAGAAAATCTCTTTTCTGGTCTGACGGCGCTTACTGCTGAATTCACTGTCGGCGAAGGTAAGTTGATGACTCATGATGAACCCTGTTCCATGGCTCCAGATGACAAACAGGATCTCATATCAGGGACTTGTTCGCACCTTCCCTCTCTTTCACCGCGTACCGCGAGCTGCATGAGGACGAAGAACTGCTTGACCGCGTTATAAAAATGGCGCTTGACAGGTGATCTACAACACCTGTCGTTTATCAAACCAATATCTGGTTTTAGTGGGTCTTGTCACGACACGGCGGCGTAGATTTCCCTGGCAAGGTATCATTCGATCTGGAGGGTAATGATGGACATTCGACATAGAGAGCCAGTCAAAGAGTATGTTATCAAGGCAGGCATGACGTCTGTTTCGAACAATTCCAAATGGAATCGTCTTTTTGCGTTGCTGCATCAGAACAACAGGTTCTTCCAATACCGGCGAACGGATCTGGATGGTTCCACATTTCCAGAAGATGGCAAGAGCTATACACCAGAACTGGCACAATATGGGGGCAACTTCTGGGCCATGGAGTTCCTGGACGTCCTGGCATACCAGGCTCACTCCAGAGGGGCATTGCTGGCACCGGACATTGAAGATTTCACGGATGAAGCGATTCATATTGCGAGCCAGGCCGGTGTCAAATTTACCATGCTGGAGCGTGGTATCCGGGTCTGGGGCTATGTGAGAAAAGAGAGCCATCCCGTTTTCGTCTGCATGCACAACAAGCCTCTACAGGCGCAGCGGCAGGACCACTGCGCGAACTAGCGTACTGTGTTGACCCTTATTTTTCTGCATTGCGCAAACGACTTGCGCCCCAAAAAGAGCGACGAATGTCTTGGTGCAAATACACGCCCTACACAGGGTTGTGTCACTGGACATATCAACCATCGTCACCACACCTGATGTTGCAGGTAAAGCAATATGCTTGATGAAATACAGCTGGCATCTACGCCAGACAATGTAAAACAGGTTTTAACGTGGGGCGCCCATCCAGAAAGTGCACCTCACCATCATGAGTCCATTGCTCACTGGTGTGAGGCTTTCTGGAACAGATACGCTGATGTCGATGCCCCCGCAGAGATTGATGCCGTGATGCCCATCCTCGCGGAGGTAGAAACGAACTGGGATATCCACGTTGCACGGAATCACACGTCTGCCTCCATGCCTGCTGAATGGTTTGTCGCATGGTTATCTCAACTACCGGAGTGACAAGGCAACTCCTCGTCAGGCCGGAATCGCAAAATAGCACGCACGTGACAAAATAGAGTGCCGGAAGAAGAAGACCCATTGTTGAATTACACCAACTGGCATGGCTGATTAACGCAGCGAAAGGCTCGCGACAAGCACCTGCTCCTCCATATTTCTCATCCAATAAGTCAATCGCCCCATGATAAGAACACTTATCCAGCTTCTGTTGACACCGCTTCTGGCGGTTGCCTTCCTCTATCTTTGCAGCCTGCCGGAGGATCTCTATTTCGACCCGCCGCTCTGGAGCTATGTCGTCATGTTTCTTGTCACTCTGGCTGGCACCGCCTATGGCAGGATCAAGGCCTGGCGCGCCTCCTGACCGACCTCATCACAGATTTTCAAGGCTGCGCCGACGCTGCCTTGAGCCCGGCGGGGCCATTGTCTACAATGGCGCACTTTGCATCCACAACAGGTAATGACCATGAGCGACAACAAACCTGCACTGCCCGACCGCCTGGCGGCCAACCCGCGCAGCCCGCACCATGTGGCAGAGTGCTTCCAGCACGAGATCGGCATTCGCGTGAACGGCAAGGAGCGCACCAATGTCGAGGAGTACTGCATCAGCGAAGGTTGGGTGAAGATCCCCTCCCCCAAGGCCAAGGACCGCTACGGCAATGCCATGCTGATCACCGTCAAGGGCACAGTCGAAGCCTTCTACGCCTAAGCTGCGTATGCCCGCGACGCCCCGAGCAGGGGCGCGACCTTGTTATTTCAGAACACCGGCCAAGGGCCGGTGTTCTGCGTTTTGGGTCGGGCCTGGCTTATAGGCGGGCTCTCTTTCTTTGTTCTCCTTTGCCTTCCTTTTTCTTCTTTTCCCTCCCTTTTTTTCGCCTTTTCCCTTTCGCCAGGGCCCTGATCTGGCTGGCCCTTGCCTTTCCCGTCAAGGCAGGGCGGCGCGCTTGTCACTTGCTTCCTGAAGGTCGCCACGCCAGCGCCCCTCATGGCGAAGGGCACGGCTTGCCGGCCTGCCAGCGTTGCAGCGCGGCCCCTGTCAGCACCAGCAGAATGCCGAGCAGATCGCTCGCAGCCAGCCGTCCGGCCAGGGCATCGAGCAGTGCGCCCCCCGCCAGCTGGCCCGTGACGATGAGCAGGGCGCAGGCCAGGGCGCCGACCTGGCCTATGGCCCAGCTGCTGATGGCGACGAACAGCGCCCCCAGCACGCCGCCGAGCAGCAGCCAGGGATCGAGCCCGGCGAGCCGCTCCCAGGGCGCCCCCTTGAGGATGAGCAGGGCGCCGAGCAGCCCAAAGCCGAGCAGGTGGTTGGCAAGGGCGGCCGTCATGGCGCCCCGGGCGCTGGCGAGGCGGCCATTGAGGGTGCGCGACAGGCTCACCGCCACGCCGTTGAGCAGTCCCAGCAGGATCAAAATGGTCATGGTGTTTCTCCTAGCCGAGCACGATAAGCAGGGCGCCGGCCATCACCAGCAAGGCGGCGAGCAGTCCCAGCAGGATCAATAGGGTCATGGTGTTTCTCCTAACCGAGCACGATAAGCAAAGCGCCGGCCAGCACCAGCAAGGCGGCGAGCGCGTCCTTCCCCGAGGGGCGGCGGCGGGCCAGCCCGAACCAGCCGAGGTCATCGCACAGGGCACCAAACAGCAACTGGCCGAGCAGCAGCAGGGCCAGGGTGCCCGCCATGCCGAGGGGGGTGTTGAGGCACAGGGCCGCCAGCACCACGGTGAGCGCCCCCGGCAGGCCGCCGAGCCAGGCCCAGGGCGGGGCCGCCTCCGGCGTCGGGGGCCTTGGGGAGAGCCACCACAGGAGCGCGGCGACCAGGCTGCCGACCCCGTGGGCCAGCCAGCTCCCGAGCCAGGGGTCGGTGGCGCGGGCCAGGGCGCCGTTCTGGGCGATCATCAGCGCCAGCAGCAGGCCAGCGGCGAAGGCAGCCAGAGCGCCCAGGGTCTGGCCGAGTGTCTGGCCGAGGGCGGGGCGGCCGGGGCCGCGGTCAACAAGAGGGGGGATCATGGGGTTGCTCCTTGGTGTCACTGGCGAGCAGGGTAAATTGTTTTTGATTTGGGGATAATCTACCCTCCTGGAACAACATTGTTTCCATATTGAGAGCAGCATGAACCAGGAAGCCTTCGCCCTGCTCCCGGCCTTCGTCGCCGTGGTAGAGTCGGGCAGTTTCTCCGGCGCCGCCCGTCAGCTCGGCCTCAGCAAGTCGGTGCTGAGCAAGAAGGTGAGCCAGCTCGAGCAGGCCCTCGGCTGCCAGCTCATCTATCGCACCACCCGCTCCCTCACCCTCACCGAGGCGGGGGAGCGCTACTTCGAGACGGTGCGCCATGCGGTACGTCTGGCCAGCGACGGGGAAGATGCCATCGGCGCCCTGCAATCGGCCCCCCGCGGCCTGCTGCGGGTAACTGTGCCCATGGTCTATGGCCGGCGCCACATCGCCCCCCTTGTCCCCGAGTTTCTCGCCCTCCACCCCGAGGTGCAGTTGCAGCTCGAGATGAGCGACGCCCAGCAGGATCTGGTGGCCGAGGGGTTCGACGTGGCGGTGCGCATCGGCGAGCTGGAGGATTCGAGCCTGGTCGCCCGCCGCCTCGCCCCCTGTCTCAGCACCCTGTGCGCCGCCCCCGCCTACCTGGCGCAGGCCGGCACGCCCCGCACCCCGGCCGATCTCGAGCGCCACAACTGCCTCTTCTACTCCCTGTTTCGCGGCGGCACTCTGTGGCGGCTGCACGGGCCAGAGGGAGAGGTGGCCATCACCCCCAGGGGCAATTTCGAGGTCAACAACAGCGATGCCATCCACACCGCACTGCTGGCGGGGCTCGGCATCGGCAACATGCCGGACTTCATCGTGGCACGGGATCTCGCCATCGGCCGACTGGTGCCCGTGCTGCCTGACCATGCCCTGCCCGAGCACGGCGTCTGGTGCGTCTATCCCAGGCGCCGCCACCTGCCCGCCAAGGTGGAGGCCTGGCTCGCCTTCCTGCAGGAGCGGCTGGGGCCGCGCTGAGGCGCGCCATCGGGATAACCGGAAGGGTTCACGTTTTTTTCATCGGGAAAGGAGTAGAGTAGGCAGCAAACCAAGCATCTGTTTTTATTGGAAAAGCATTCAGGGGACGAGCCACGGCATCGCACCCCTCACCCCAGGTGGAGCCCCATGATGAAGAAAACTGCGATTGCCCTGACCCTCACCAGCCTGCTGGCGCTGTCACTCTTTGTCTCATCCGATGCCTGGGCCGCCCCGGTGCGCTCCCTGCAAAAGGAGCAGAACTACGATCAGTACATCAGCAAGCGCCAGGTAGTGGATCAACTGCTGGCGGACGCCACCCGCATCTTCCACTCCCCCGCCCGGGTCTCAGATGCGGGCTTCACCGCCAAGATGCCGAGCAACATGGAGCAGGTGACCACCCTGCTGCTGGAGGCCCACCAGCTCGAGCCCTATCGCACCGATCTGCTCATCTCGGCGGCCAACGCCCAGATCTACAACGGCAACGTGGAGAGGGCCATCGCCCTGTTCGAGCAGGCCCTCACCGCCGCGCCGGATGATCTGGACATCAACACCTATCTGGCCACCTGGCTGCGCTTCAAGGGCGATCAGGCCAAGTCCGATGGCTACGTCAAGCGGGTCGGCGAGCTCAACGCCGGTCGCGCCGCCGATCTTCAGCGGCTGTTCGCCACCGTCGACCGGGTGGTCGCCACCCCGCTCAAGGAGCGTCAGGGACGGGGCGAGAAGAAGGGGCGCCGCGCCATCGTCACCCTGGGCTATGCCCTCAATCCCGATGGCTCCATGAACGATATCCTGCTGGGGCGCCTCGAGACTACCCGCGCCCTGGCCCAGGCCGATCCGGCGGCCCTCGTCATCCTCACCGGCGGCATGCCCCAGAACCGCCAGACCGAGGGCAAGCTGATGGCGGACTGGCTGGCGAAAAAGGGCATCGACCGCTCCCGCATCATCGAGGAGAACTACGCCACCAGCACGGTGGAGAACGCCCTCTACAGCGGCTATGCCCTCGCCCGCCACGAGATTGAATACGCCACTCTGGTGAGCTCGGCGAGCCATGTGCGCCGGGGCCAGACCCTGCTGGAAATCGCCTGCTGGCAGAGCGGCCCGGCCAATATCCGCATCGACAGTGTCGCCTACCCGGACAAGCCCCTCTCCGCCCTGGCCAAGGCAAGCCCGGAGGAGCTGCTCGGCATCTACCGCGACGCCCTGCGCACCTATGGCCTCTGGAGCTACCGCTCGGCCCCGCTGATCGAACGCTGATCCCATGGCATGACGCCCAGCAAAAAGCCCGCCGAATGACGGGCTTTTTCATCATCTGACGGGCCTGGGTGTCTCTGGCGGGCCTCAGCCCTTGAGCTCCAGCCACAATGGTGAAGCCCTCCAAGGCCAGGCGGGCTTTTGGCTCTAACGGCCCTCAGCCCTTGAGCTCCAGCACTGTAGTGAAGCCCCCGAAGATCATGCGGGCGCCATCGAAGGGCATGGTCTGGTGCATGGGGCTGGCCGGATCCATCCTGGGGTCCTTCATCATTTTGGTCATGGCCTCGTCCCGTACCGCCTTGCTCGGCCACTCCACCCAGGAGAAGACAACGGCTTCGTCATCCTTGGCCGCCACCGCGCGGTAAAAGTCGGTCTGCTTGCCGTGGGGTACGTCATCCCCCCAGCACTCCAGCACCCGGGTGGCACCATATTCGAGAAAGATGGGGTCAAACAGCCCCGCATGATCGATCAGGGCCTGCTTGTTGACCGTGGGCACGGCGATCACGAATCCGTCTACATATGACATGAGAGGTTCCTCCTGTGGTTGAGGATCTCAGCATAGCAGCCGCGCCCCTGGCCGCCCTCAGAGGGACACCAGCCGCTCCAGATCGCCGCGGGTCAGGCGCTTGCTGTCCACCTTCACGTAGAGGGAGTGCTCCTCGCGCACCAGCAGCACGTCGCTCACCCCGTCGCAGGCGCGGATCCGCTGCTCCAGCGCCGGAGTGGCCTCGACCCCCTCCGGCAGCACTATGCGCAGGCTGCTGACGTAGGGGGGCTCCGTCATGGTGAGGCTGACCCCGAACCAGAGCAGGGCCAGCACGGCGCAGCCGCCAAACACCAGAGGGCCGCCCCCCAGGCTGTAGAGCAGGCCCCCCAGGCTGCCACCGATGGCGACCCCGAGAAACTGGCTGGTGGAGTAGACCCCCATGGCGGTCCCCTTGTAACCCGGGGGGGACTCCTTGCTGATCAGCGACGGCAGCAGCGCCTCCATCACGTTGAAGCCGACGAAGAAGAGCTGCAGCCCGGCGAGCAGGCCCCAGAGCTGCAGACCTGCCTGCCAGAGCACCAACTCGGCAACCAGCATCACCCCCACGCATCCGATGAAGACCCGCTTCATCTGCCTGTGCTTCTCGGCATAGATGATGAAGGGCACCACGCTCACGAAGGCGACCAGCATGGTGACCAGATAGGCCTGCCACTGGTGCTCCCGAGCCAGCCCAGCTTGTTCGAGCAGGGGCGGCAGCGCCACGAAGCTCGACATCAGCAGGGTGTGAACGCAGAGGATACCGAGGTTGAGCTTGAGCAGGCGCGGGTTGGTGAGCACGGTGCGAAAACCGCCGCGCACCATGGCGGACTCGCGATTTTGCAGGTGGGCCGCCGGGGTCGGTACCACCCAGATCACCATGGTGATGGCCGCCAGCGCCAGCAGGGCGATGAGCCAGAATAGCCCGGAGAGTCCCACCGTCTGGGTGATCAGGGGGCCGGTCACCATGGCGATGGCGAAGGTGATGCCAAAGCTCACCCCGATGAAGGCCATGGCCTTGGTGCGATTCTGCTCCCGGGTGAGATCCGACAGGAGCGCCATGACGGCGGCGGAGATGGCGCCGCTCCCCTGCAGGGCGCGCCCGACGATAACCCCCCAGATGGAGTCGCTCAGGGCGGCGATGACACTGCCTGCCGCAAACATCAGCAGGCCACCGACGATGAGGGGCTTGCGGCCGATGCGATCGGAGAGCAGGCCGAAGGGGATCTGGAACAGCGCCTGGGTCATGCCGTAGATGCCGATGGCAAGGCCGATCAGCGCCTCCGAGGCACCCGCCAGGGACATGCCGTAGGTGGTCAGCACCGGCAGGACCATAAACATGCCGAGCATGCGCAACGAGAAGACGGAGCCGAGCGCCCAGGTCGCGCGGCGCTCGCCCCTCGTCATGGTGAAATCATTCATGATGGCCTCGATAGGTCAGAGAGAGGAGACAGAAAGGGGCGGATGACAAGGCACGCCACACCCGAAAAAGCCGACAATGCGCCCCGTGGGGCGGGCCTCATAATAACAGAGCCGGGAAGGTTCCCGGCTCTGGATTTCATGCATTTAGGGGGGCAGTTCACACTATCAGGGCAGCATGCTCACCAGCACGGGCGCTGCGTCCGGCTGGAAGTCCACCGACATCATCACGCTCAGGCAGGTGAAGATGATGACGACGATGGAGAACATGTCAGCTCCTGAGTCAGGGCAGCATACTCACCAATACAGGCGTTGCGTCCGGCTGGAAGTCCACCGACATCATCACGCTCAGGCAGGTGATGGTGACGATGGAGAACATGAACAGCTTGCGGGCCCAGAGGGAGTCATCCACCGCCGCCTTGTAGCCAGACAGCGCCATCCCCAGCCACCAGACGCTCACCGCGGTGGCGACGATCAGGTACTTGTAACCGGCGTAACCGCCGAGGAACAGCATCAGGGTCGGCACCATGAACGCCAGTATGTAGAGGGTGATGTGGTGCTTGGCTACCGAGATCCCCTTCACCACCGGCAACACGGGGATGTTGGCGGCCTGGTAATCCTTGAAGCGGAAGATGGCAATCGCATAGGAGTGCGGCATCTGCCACAGGCTGAAGATCGCCAGCAGGATCAGCGCCCCCGAGTCGAACTGGCCGCTCACCGCGCAGTAGCCGATGACGGGTGGCGCGGCGCCGGAGAGGCTGCCGACCAGGGTGCCATAGACAGAATGACGCTTCATGTAGAGGCTGTAGACCCCCACATAGACCAGGAAGCCCAGCACCGCCAGCAAGGCGGCCAACGGGTTGGCAGCAAAGTAGAGCAGTGCAATGCCCGCAACGCCCAGCGCCGTCGCATACCAGAGCGAGACGCCCGGCGCGATCAACCCCTTCACCAGGGCGCGGTTCTTGGTGCGCTCCATGATGCAGTCGATGTCCCGGTCGATGTAGTTGTTGAACACGCAACCGGAGGCCACCACCAGTGACACCCCCACCATGGTCAGGATGAACAGGGGCACATCCAGGCTCCCCTTCGAGGCCAGCAGGAAGCCGCCGATAACCGAGATGAGGTTACCGAAGATGATGCCCGGCTTGGTCACTTGCAGGTATTGCTTCATCATCACATCAACCCGCTCAGTGAACCATCATGTTGATGTTGAGGTTGTACATGATCCACAGGGAACCCACGACCACGATGGCGATGATGAGCACGGTAAAGACCAGTGCCACCAGGTTCCAGCGCTCCTCGGAGGAGGTGTTCATGTGCAGGAAGTAGATCAGGTGCACGAAGATCTGCACCACCGCCATGCCGACCACGGTGCCGAGCACCATGGCATGGGAAGCGGAGCCGTCCATCACCATCCAGAACGGGATTGCGGTCAGGATGAGTGACAGCACGAAGCCTATCATGTAGGACTTGACGCTGCCGTGGCTGGCGCCGTGATTGTCAACGGAATGAGTGCTCATTTACATGACCCCCTTCAGATAGGTTCTGACACTGTCGTGGCTGGCACAGTCAATATTGTCAACGGAATGACTCATTTACATGACCCCCATCAGATAAACCACGGTGAAGACGCAGATCCACACCACGTCCAGGAAGTGCCAGAACAGGCTCAGGCACATCAGGCGAGTGCGGTTGCGCTCGGTCAGCCCCTTCTTGGTGATCAGGACCATCATCACGATGATCCAGATAAGGCCGCTGGTGACGTGGATACCGTGGGTACCGACCAGGGTGAAGAAGGCGGACAGGAAGCCGCTGCGATCCGGGCCCGCATCATTGACGATTAGATGATGGAACTCGTAGATCTCCATGGCGATGAAGCCAGCGCCAAGAATGAAGGTGACCAGCAGCCAGGTGTTGACCGCCGAGACCTTGTTCTTGTTCATGGCCAGCATGCCGAACCCGAAGGTGATGGAGCTCAGCAGCAGCAGCATGGTTTCGGCGAACACGAACGGCAGTTCGAAGATGTCCTTGCCGGTGGGGCCGCCGGCAGTGCCGTTGACCAGGACTGCATAGGTTGCGAACAGGGTCGCGAACAGGATGCAGTCACTCATCAGGTAGATCCAGAAGCCGAACACCTTGGTGGCACCGGCATCATGGTGCCCATCCTCATGGGCACCGTGAGAGTGATGTAGAACGTCAGTCGCCATGGAGTTAAGCCACCTTGTTGATATTGTCGAAATGCTGACCTTCGATGCGCTCGATCTCGTCAACCTGTACGTAGTAGTCCACATCGTCGTTGAAGCTGTGGATGATCCAGGTGGCGATCATGCCGACGAAGCCGGCGATGGCCATCCACCAGATGTGCCAGATCATGGCAAAGCCAAACACCACGCTGAAGGCGGCGATGATGACACCGGCACCTGAGTTCTTCGGCATGTGGATGGGAGCGTACTTGGCCGGCTGGCGATAGGCGCTGCCGTCCTCTTTCGCTTCCCAGAAGGCGTCCAGACCGGTCACCTTGGGCTCGATGGCGAAGTTGTAGAAGGGCGGCGGAGAGGAGGTGGCCCACTCCAGGGTACGGCCACCCCAGGGATCGCCGGTCCAGTCACGGTTCTTCTCGCGGTCACGGATACTGACCACGACCTGGATCAGCTGGCACAAGACACCGATGGCGATGAGGCCGGCGCCGCAGGCGGCAACCACCAGCCAGCCGTGGAACTCGGGATCGATGTTCTGGCTGACACGACGGGTCATGCCCATGAAGCCCAGCACGTAGAGCGGCATGAAGGCCACGAAGAAGCCGGTGATCCAGAACCAGAACGCACGCTTGCCCCAGACGTCATCGAGCTTGAAGCCGAACGCTTTCGGGAACCAGTAGGTGATACCGGCGAAGCAACCGAACACCACGCCGCCGATGATGACGTTGTGGAAGTGGGCAATCAGGAACAGGCTGTTGTGCAGCACGAAGTTGGCGGCCGGCACGGAGAGCAGTACCCCTGTCATGCCACCCACGGTAAAGGTGATGATGAAGCCGACGGTCCACAGCATGGGCGAGGTGAACTCGATGCGACCGCGGTACATGGTGAACAGCCAGTTGAAGATCTTCACCCCGGTCGGGATGGAGATGATCATGGTGGTGATGCCGAAGAAGGCATTCACGTTGGCGCCAGACCCCATGGTGAAGAAGTGGTGCAGCCAGACCACGAAGGAGAGCACTGTGATTGCCACGGTCGCCCACACCAGGGAGGTGTAGCCGAACAGCTTCTTCTTGCAGAAGGTCGCCACCACTTCGGAGAAGATCCCGAACACCGGCAGCACCAGGATATACACCTCGGGGTGACCCCAGGCCCAGATCAGGTTGATGTACATCATCATGTTGCCACCCATGTCATTGGTAAAGAAATGGGTACCCAGATAGCGGTCTGCGGTGAGCAGGGCGATGGTGACGGTCAGGATCGGGAAGGAGGCGATGATCAGGATGTTGGCGCACAGGGCGGTCCAGGTGAAGACCGGCAGACGCATCATGGTCATGCCGGGGGCACGCATCCGGATGATGGTGGCAAAGAAGTTCACGCCGGTCAGCAGGGTACCTAACCCTGAAATCTGCAGACTCCAGATCCAGTAATCGACCCCGACCCCGGGACTGAACTCCAGCCCCGACAAGGGCGGATAGGCCAGCCAGCCGGTCTGGGCGAATTCACCGACCCCGAGGGAGACGTTGATCAGCACCACGGCCGCGGCGGTAAACCAGAAGCTCAGGTTGTTCAGGAAGGGGAAGGCGACGTCACGGGCACCGATCTGCAGCGGCACGACGATGTTCATCAGGCCGATCACCAGCGGCATGGCCACGAAGAAGATCATGATGACGCCGTGGGCGGTGAAGATCTGATCGTAGTGGTGCGCGTTCAGGTAGCCTTCGCTACCGGCGGAGGCCATGACCTGCTGACCACGCATCATGACCGCATCGGCGAAGCCGCGCAGCAGCATGACCATGCCCAGAATGAGATACATGATACCGAGGCGCTTGTGGTCTACCGAGGTGAACCACTCTTTCCACAGATATTGCCACTTGCCGTAATAAGTGATGAGACCGGCAAGCGCCAGCCCACCCAAGATGATACCGGCTATCGTGACCATGATGATGGGTTCATGGTACGGAACAGCCTCGAGTGTCAATTTTCCAAACATCGATTATTCCTCGGATCCTGCTTTCACACTCTTGTCAGCCATGGACGTGGCCATGTGTCCGGCATGCTCGTCGTGACTCATGGCCGCGTGGTCCATGGGTTCTGCTTTTGCAGCGTCATGGTTCATGGCCTTGTGGTCCATGGGTTCTGCTTTCGCGGCGTCATGCTTCATGGCCTCGTGGTCCATGGCGCCATCTTTTGCAGCGTCATGGCCGCCATGGGACATGCCGCCCATGAACTTGTTGATCACATTGACGAACAGCTTGGGATCGGCGCTGGCGAAGTACTCAACCGGGTGGTTTTCGCTCTTCTTGGCCAGGGCATCGAACTCACCCATGGTGCTCAGCATCTTGGGCGACTGTTTCACCTTGGCGACCCAGGCATCGAAACCGGCCTGGTCCTGGGTGGCAATCGCCTTGAACTTCATGCCAGAGAAACCGGCACCGCTGTAACTGCCGGAGATCCCCTTGTACTGACCCGCCTCGTTGGCAATCAGGTGCAGCTTGGTCTGCATCCCGGCCATGGCGTAGATCTGACCGCCCAGCTGGGGGATGAAGAAGGAGTTCATCACTGTGTCTGAGGTCACCCGGAAGTTGATCGGGGTGTTGACCGGGAAGGCCAGCTCGTTGACCGAGGCGATCCCCAGCTCCGGATAGACGAACAGCCATTTCCAGTCCAGCGAAATCACATCGACCTGGATCGGCTTGACGTCAGATTCCAGCGGCTTGTAGGGGTCGAGGGAGTGGGAGGTTTTCCAGGTAATCACCGCCAGGATGGCGACAATAATGACAGGCACGGTCCAGACGACCGCTTCAATCTTGTTGGAGTGGGACCAATCCGGGGTGTATTTGGCAGTGGTATTGGATGCTCTGTATTTACGAGCAAATGCCACCGTCATAATAATCACAGGAATCACCACGATTAACATCAACCCGAGTGCGGTCAATATCAGTGACTTCTGCTCCAGACCAACCTGCCCCTTGGGGCTCATCAGAGCCATGTCGCAGCCACTCAGCAAGCCAGCGGTTGCCATCAACAGCAAAGCGCCCAAGCCCCTCTTTACTTCAAAAGGTCTCATGCAATG
Source organism: Aeromonas media (assembly GCF_020423125.1). NCBI lineage: Bacteria > Pseudomonadati > Pseudomonadota > Gammaproteobacteria > Aeromonadales > Aeromonadaceae > Aeromonas > Aeromonas media. Next base: position 1,408,081 of record NZ_CP075564.1, on the reverse strand, counting down.
TCCTCATCGTTTCAAGGCTTATTGGTATAATAAAAATGCCGCATTTTATTGCATCAGACCGGCATGTGAACAACATGAAAAATTAATCCCAAAAATGTTCCAAGGGTGGTGAAAACAGGTATCAGATGTTAATCGCTTGACAGCGACCAATTTATTAAATTCACAGACTCTCAATTCATCTCCCGTTAATTTATCCCCCCGCCAAAATCGCTCACCAATTAATCAAAATGGTCCATTACCCTTATTTTCAGAGGGAGAAACAGGGCAAAAAAGAGTCATTCAACCCCCTTCTTGATGCACAAGCGCCCTCACCATTCCTTGATCTGGATGCGCATATTCCGAGGTGGAATAAAAAAATAATTAATCAAACGAATGTATGATTAACTTCCCGGGACCGATGGAGGTGCAGAAGGGGCTGCCCTGTCTGAGGCCCGCCATGAAAATCGGGCCTCATACGAAGCCCGCTGAAGACAACGCCCCACCACGGGGTCTCCCTCAGGGGTGTTTATGCTCCATTCGGGTCGCTACTGCGATCCGGTTCCAGGCATTGATGGTGACCACCTGCATCAAGCACTGGGCCAGCAGGGTTTCCCCCAGCAGGGCCAGGGCCTGTTGGTAGGTCTCCTCGGTGAGTCCTCGCTCGCCGATCAGGGTCACCTCGTCGGTCAGGGCCAGCACGGCCCGCTCCCGCTCGTCGAACAGCGGGGATTCGCGCCAGGCGGCCAGCGCCAACAGGCGCTGCGGGCTATCACCGTGTTTCATGGCCACCTCGGCGTGCATCTCGATGCAGTAGGCGCAGCCGTTGAGCATGGAGGCCCGCAGCTTGATGAGCTCCTTGAGCGACAGGGGAATATCGGTCCCGCCGAGATAGGCCTCGAGCCCCATCATGGCCGAGACGGCGGCGGGTACCTGGCTGGCAAGCTGGATACGATCTGACATGGCAATACTCCTGAGGTGAGCGCCCCCCTTGGGCGATGAGCACATTGTTCACACTTTCATCCATGGATAGAATACCGCCATAACCTGCAACAGTTTTGCGCTTATCGCAAAGGTATACCCATGCTGGATCGCGTCCGCATCCTGGCTCAGGTGGTGGAATCGGGAAGTTTCTCCCGGGCCGCCCGGGCCCTCAACCTGGCCCCCTCCTCGGTGACCCGCACCATAGATGCGCTGGAGCAACAGCTGGGGATCCCGCTATTCAAGCGCAGCACCCGTCAACTGGTGTTGACCGAGCAGGGTGAGTACTTCCTTGCACGCTCGGTGCGCCTGCTGGAGGAGGCGGATCAGCTGGTGCAATCCCTGCAGCCCCTGCCGGTGGCGCCAGAGGGCCCGCTTCGGGTCTCGGTATTCGAGAGCTTCGGCGCCGCCTGGCTGGCACCGCGCCTGCCGGCCTTCCTGGCCCGCTACCCCGGGGTGCGGCTCGAGATCGAGCTCGACAACCGGCTGGTGGATCTCGACGCCGAAAACGTGGACGTTGCGGTGCGTATCGGGCGCCCCGTGGACAGCGGCCTCCATGCCCGCCACCTGCTCACCAACCGGACCCTGCTGGTTGCCTCCCCCGCTTATCTGGCGCGCCATGGCGAGCCCGCCCATCCCGATGAACTGGCACACCACAACTGCCTCATCCGCGGCCATGGCCGTCAGCGCCAGCACTGGTATTTCCGGCAAGGGGCGCAGCGGCACAGGGTCGCGGTGCGGGGCAACCTCGCCTCGGTCGGCGGCACGCCGCTGCTGTGCGCGGCCCAGGCGGGCACCGGCATCCTGCTGCTGTCGAGCTGGATGGTGCAACAGGGGATCGACGATGGCACTCTGCAGCCGCTGTTGCCGGACTGGCAGGCCTCCCCGTACGAGGATCGCCATGACGAGATCCATGCGGTATTTCGCGGCGGCCGCTTCTTGAAGCCCCAAACCCGCGCCTTCATCGACTTTCTGATCGAGGTGATGAAGCCCCTGCAAGTGCCGCGCTGATGACTGCGTCCTGGCCATGACTTATGGGAAAAGCAAACGCCGGGCAGAGTGCCCGGCGTCCGGTGTGAACAGCACGTTCAGCGGAAGAGTTCAGCCCGCGGGTTCAGCGAGCATTGCGCCCAGCCGGGGGTGAGGTGACGCCGCGATAATCCCCATAGGGGAAGACGCTGCGCAGGCGCTGGGCCACGGGCTCAGGGATGGAGCGGGAGAAGACCAGCCTGACCCCGTTGCCATCGCGCTGACCCAGGATGCGCCCCCGTACCGGCTCCTGCTGCAGGATCTGCTTGGCCTGGGCCAGGAAGCGCGGCGGCACAGAGCCTCGCTTCAGCAGTACCTTGCCAGGCTGCAACCGGATCTCGAACAGGGCGCCCCGCCCCAGCTTCATCAGCCACCAGATGAGGGCTATCGCCACCAACAAAGACAACCAGGCCATCCGCTTGCTCCTTGAATACCTCAGTTTTCGTCAGTATAGGCCAGCGTCGGCTGGCAATTATTTGGCGAGCCTCACGCTTTGTCTATCACGCTGGCGAGCGTCTCAGCAATCCTTCCCCCAGGCCACCAGCGTCTCACGATAGAGCGCCAGCAGGGCCTGATCCCGCACCGCCACCCCGACCCGCTGAGCGGGGAGGCCCGCCCACTCATCGTGGGGATGGGACTTGCCGTCGAACTTCTGCAGGGTATGGCCGATGGCGGGACCATGGTCGATGACTCGCACCGGCCCCTCCCGCAGGGTGAACAGCTCGGGATCGATCACATAGGCGATGGCGGACGGATCGTGCACATGGCAACCATTGAGGCCGATGCGCTCGGAATAGAAGCGCAGGTAGAAGCGGCTCACCGCCCACAGGAAGCGGCCGGGCTCACCGGCATCGTCCCGCAGGGCATCCAGGTAGGCACTGCTGAAGAAGCTCTGCTGGGTCACGTCCAGCCCGATGATCACCACGGGCCAGGGGGCAGTGAACACCCGGTCGGCCGCCTCGGGATCGTCGTGAATGTTGGCCTCGGCATAGGGGGTCACGTTGCCGCGATGGCCGTTGACGCCAAAGGCGCCCCCCATCACCACCACCTGCTTCACCAGCGCGGTGATCTCGGGGGCGGCCTCGAGCGCCAGCGCCAGGTTGGTGAGGGGCCCGATTGTCACCAAGGTGATCTCGCCGGGGTTGGCCTTCACCGTCTCGACGATGTATTGCCAGGCAGGGCGAGGATCCGGCGCCAGGGTCACCTCCCCCGCCTCCACATCCCCCAGCCCGCTCGGGCCGTGCACCACAGTGGTCGGCCCCACGGGTTCGCGCAGCAGCGGCGCGGCGGCACCCTGGGCCACCTCTGCCTTCATGCCGTATTTCTGCTTGAGCCAGAGCGCGTTGCGGGTCCCGTTCTCTATGGTGGCGTTGCCAAACACCGTGGTGATGGCGAGCAAGTCGATGGCAGAGTGGGCCTCGGCAAAGAGTATTGCCATGGCGTCGTCAATACCGGGATCGGTATCCAGAATGATCTTGTGGGTCATGGGGCCTCCATACGGCAGAAGTGCCAGTGTAGCGACCTCGAGCTCGTTTAACAGCGTCAGGATCACAGCCTCGACCTTTGACTCACCCCCACTCCGCCGATCGGCGACATCTTGAGCACCTCATCCAGGAGCCTGTGATGGTCAGGGGCCAGAGTGACGACATTCTGGACAGTCGGACCGTCCCCAGCCCCCCGCGCCTTGTGGGCGGGCGTGCGGGATGGTATCACTTGGCCTCACTCTCCCCACTCCTTGCCGAGGCGCCAACGTGATCACCCTGATTAAAGAGTCTGACCAGCTAAAGATGCCCTGGAAAAACAAGCAGGGCACCACGGCCCAGATCCTTGTCTCTCCCCCGGGCTCGAGCCTGGACAAGCTCGATTTTGACTACCGACTGAGCTCGGCCCCCATCAAGGCGGCGGGCCCCTTCTCCAAGTTTCCCGGCTATCAGCGCATCCTGCTGCCCGTCAGCGGCGCCGGTTTCGTGCTCAACGGCCACCCCTATGCCACCTTCGAGGCGGCCCATTTCAGCGGGGATGATGAGACCCACTGCGAGCTGCTGAAAAAGGAGGTGACGGATCTGGGGCTCATCTACGACCCGAAACGCCTCAGCGCCAACGTGCGGGTGCTCAATGTGCCCTTCCCCCTGACCCTCACCCTGGAGACGGACAAGACCTACCTCTGCCATCTGCTGAGCGGTCAGCTCGAGGTGGATGGCCGAGCCGTCGCGGTCAACGAGACCCTGGTGGTCACGGGGGAAGAGAGCATACGACTGGAGTGTCAGAAGAAGACGGCCATCGCCTTCTTTACCCTGCAACCGATCGGCTGAACAACAGGCAGGATCAGCGTTTGGGGGCCCGACCTCCGCTATCGAGGCAAGCCTGCATGCTGTCGTAGGGTTCGTAGTACTTGGTGCGGCTGTAGTAGGTGCCGCCCTTGGGATGGCAGATGCCGTTGCGGCTCTTCTTGACCGGGGCTCCGCCGCCAGCGCGATGGCACACATCAGCAGCAGGCAGCAGCCGAGCACCCATTTGACTGCTCTCATTCTCTCTATCCGTTCGGTTCATCGGCGGGACGCTGGCCCGTTTGCGGCCCAGTCTATCTCATTGATTCTCCGGCTACCGCCGGTCAGATCATGAAAAGAGACGCTTATTCACCGCCCTTCTCCCCCGATGTAAACCCCAATAAAAAAGCCGGGAGATCCCGGCTTTTTAATGTCATGACAGGCAAAGCGGCTTAGCCGACCTTGAAAGCGCCCTTCATCATGGCGAAGTGGCCGGGGAAGGAGCAGAAGAAGGTGAGATCCTTGCCTGCCAGCCCGTCGGTCTTGAAGGTGACGCTGGTGCTCTCGCCGCCGCCCACCAGCTTGGTGTGCGCCAGGATTCGGGCATCGTCCTTGGGCAGGTAGTCGTGATCGACACCGGCGCTCATGCCCGCGGTGGCGACGGCCTGATAGTCGGCGGTGTTGGCCAGCACCCAGTTGTGACCCATGTTGGCCACCGGCAACTTGCCCGTGTGGTTGAGGGTGATAGTCACCTCCTTGCAAGTGGCCGGCACGCTCATCTCTTTGAGGTTGTACTGCATGGCGTCATTGCCTTCGATGACCAATGCGCACTCATCGGCCAGCACCGGGGCCGCCAGTGAACTCAGAAGCAGCAGGGTTAACACCTTTTTCATAATCTTCTCCTTTGATTGACGAGGAATGGCAACACCCTTGTCTGGCGAATCGCTCGGCGACACGCTAAAGATGCTGTCATGATCGATCTTTATTGTACCCAAATGTCGCCGGAGGAAGACGGCTTTTGCTCAAAGCTGCGGACCAGGTCACTCCCCGATGGCATTGACGGTGAAACAGATCCGCAGGCTCACCGCCAGCGTCGCTTAATTATTTCCAGTCAAGTCCGGCGTCAGGGGCTCGTCAACCCAGGCCCCCTTGGCTAAGCTGCTCCCCCGTCGATGACTCCCGCGAGAATGCAAGATGAAGACCCTCTCCCTGGCCCCCCGCGGCCTGCTGCTCTCCCTGCTGCTGTTGACCGCCTGTCAGCCGGCGCCGACCCAGACCCGCATTCAGGGCAACACCATGGGCACCTACTACGCGGTGACCCTGAGCGATCCCTTCCCCGGCGGCCAGGCCGCGCTGCAGGGGGAGGTCGATGCCCTGCTGGCGCGACTCAACCAGGAGATCTCCACCTATGATCCGGACTCCCTCATCTCCCGCTTCAACCGGGACGCAGGCAAGGCCCCCATGCCCATACCGGCCAGCATGGCCAGGATAGTGCGGCAGGGCATGGATGCGGGACGCTTCACCCGGGGCAAACTGGACGTCACCGTGGGTCCCCTGGTCAACCTGTGGGGCTTCGGGCCGGACAAGCGTCCGGTCAAGCGGCCCACCGCGGAGCAGATCACCCAGGCACGGGAGCGGGTCGGCATCGACAAGCTGAGCCTGACGCCGCAAGGGGACCACTTCCTGCTCGGCAAGAGCATCCCCAACCTTTATCTGGATCTCTCCACCCTGGGGGAAGGGGCTGCCTCGGACGAGATAGCCACGCTGCTGGAGCGCAAGGGGGTGCACAACTACCTCGTCGAGGTGGCAGGCGCCGTGCGCAGCAAGGGGCATAACGACAAGGGCAACCCCTGGCGGGTGGCCATCGTCGAGCCCTCGGACAGGCCGGGAGCCATCGAGGACGTGGTCACCCCGAACGGCATGGCCCTCAGCACCGCAGGCAGCTATCGCAACTATTACGAACTCGATGGCCGACGCTACTCCCACATCATCGATCCCGCCACTGGCGAGCCCGTCACCCACAAGCTGGTCTCCGCCAGCGTCATCACCCCGACCGCGCTCGAGGCCGACGCCCTCGATACCGCCCTCATGGTGATGGGGCCGGAGCAGGCGATGGCCTTTGCCACCGAGCACAAGCTGGCGGTCTATCTCATCGAGAAGACGGATCAGGGGTTTGCGGCGCGCCACACCCCGGAGTTCGCCCCCTATCTGGTGCGCAGGCAGCCATGAGCAACGAGGCCCCGCAATGCGGGGCCTCTTCATGATGGCGCGTTATTCAATGGGGACCCGATGGGGCGCCGGGGTGACCGCCTGCTTGGGCAGTTGCAACGTGAGGATGCCGTTGTCGAAGCGGGCGCTGACCTTGTCCGGCGCCACCTCCACCGGCAGTTCGACGGTGCGTGACACGCTGCCATAGTAGCGCTCGCTGCGCAGGGCCCTGTCCTCCTTGTTCTGACTGTCGTGCTGGCGGATCTCCGCCTTCAGGGTCACCAGCTTGCCGTGCACGTCCACGTGGATATCCTCTTTAGCCACCCCGGGCAGCTCGGCCTGCAGCAGGTAACCACCGTCGCTCTCCCTCAGATCCAGCTTGATCTGGCTGGGCAGGGGATCTCCGTGCAGGGGCCGGATGTAGAAACCGGAGGCCATGTCGTGGAACAGGTCATCAAACAGGCTGGTTCGGCTCGGTAGCAAACTCATTTGATTCCTCCTTATGGTGCGGGTAAAACATCGGCGGGCCCGCTGCCCGTCTGCAGATCGCCGGGATCTGCCTCCCTTCAAGTCTAAAAAACGGATGGAACCGCGCCACTGTCATCTCGTGCCCGGTTGACGGAGATCAAGTACGCGCCATGATTTTTTGCGGCCCGGCTCTGCGCTCGGCGGGAAAAACGGGGACCCTTCCCATGTTCAATTGCCTGCCTGCGGACTTTGGTGGCACACTTCTCCCACCAGCCCGCAGCGCCTCGATGCAAGACAGATGCAGACACCGGATCCCGCACCAGAGAAGAAAGCACAGCCCAAACCCAGGCGCATCCTGCTGGTCAACGAGCAGCGATCCTTCCAGATGATGATGAAGGCAATGCTGATCAACATCGGCATCAGCCGCATCACCTACATCAATTCCGCCGACGAGGCCCGCCGTCGCTGCCAGAAAGAGAGCTTCGACATCTATCTGCTCGACTACGAGCTGGGGGCGGGTGAGAACGGCCGCCAGTTGCTGGAGAGCCTGCGGGATCAGCAGCTGATCCCGCCCCAGAGCGTGGTGATCATGGTCAGCAGCGACAGCTCCCGCGCCATGGTGCTGAGCGCCCTTGAAGCCGAGCCCGACGAATACCTGATGAAACCCTTCTCCCAGGAGCAGTTCTCGTTTCGCTTGAAGCGCGCCCTCGCCCGCCGCCAGGCCCTGGAGAGCGTCTTCACCGCCCTCACCCGGGATGACCTGCCGGCGCTGGTCGAAGCCTGCGCCAGGCAGGCCGATGCGGCGCCGCGCTTCGCCAACTTCTGCCGCTGCCTGCAGGCCGACACCCAGCTCAAGCTCGGCCAGGCCAAGGAAGCGCGCAGCCTGATGCGCCAGCTGCTGGCCGGCCAGGAGAACAGCTGGGCCAGACTGACTCTGGGCAAGGCCTGCTACCGTCTGGCGCTCTATGACGAGGCGGTGAGCCACCTGCAGGCGACGCTGAAGAATACCCCCCTGATGGTGGAGGCCCATCTCTGGCTGGCGGAGTCCCTGCTCTCCCTGGGCAAGGAGGAGCTGGCACAGCAGGAGCTGCGCCGGGCGGTGGACATCTCCCCCCAGTCGGTGCAGCTCTCCCGCCGCCTGGCAGAGGTGTGCCTGCAGCGCCACGACTACGGCCAGGCCAAGGATGTGTTGCTCTCCCTCATCGACCTGTCGCGCAACTCCATCCATCGCACGCCCCACTACCTGGGGGCCTACATCCAGACCCTGACGCTCTATGCCCTCAACAGCAACGACGGCTATCACATCGCCAACCTGCAAAAGCAGGTGAACTCCGCTCTGTCGCGCATTCGCGATTCCCTGATGATGTCGGAGTTCAACTACCCGGTGTTCGAGCAGATCTGTCAGGCCAGGGTCCGGATTGCCCTGGGAGAACTGCTCAAGGGCAAGAAGATGCTCTATCGCGCCAACCAGAACTGGCTGGACAAGCCCGAGACCATGCCCCCCGCCCTGCTCGGCGAGACCATACTCGCCCTCTACCAGCTTGGGGAGTTCGAGTACGCCGAAAGCCTGCAATCCCTGCTGGCACAGGACGAAGACCGGCTGCTCACCACCTGCATCCAGGTGACCCGCGACGACAAGACGGTGCAGGAGCGCCGTCAGCGCTACCAGCAACTCAACGATCTGGGCATCAAGGCCTACCAGAGCGGGGAGCTGGAGCAGGCCCTCGGCCATTTCCGCGAGGCCCTGCGCCGGGCGCCCGCCAATACCGGCGCCGCCCTCAACAAGATCCAGGTGCTGCTGCAACTGATGCAGAAACACCGCAAGAGCCCGGAATTCGGCGCCGAGTGCAAGGAGACCCTGGAGGTGCTGGAGGGCATCCCCCTCAATCCCGCCCAGCAGGATCGCTTCCGCAAGCTGCGCCAGGAATTTAACCAGATAGCCTAACCAGCGGCGCGCCTCCCTCACCTATGCTGATACAGACTCAGGCAAGGAGGGGCGACAGCATGGGGATGTGCCGATACCTGGTGGCAGATGGCCGCCACTGCAGCGAAGAGGCGGGGGATCACGACCTGTGCCACTGGCACGACCCTCACGCCTCCCACTTATCCCCGGACACCGCCGCGGCGCTGGAGCGCTATGTGCGCCAGGGAGGCCTGTGCCACGGTCTGCAACTGGCCCGCGCCGATCTCGCCGGTCTCAACCTGGTGAACAGAGAGGGGCCACAGGGGTTCCTGCTGGAGCAGTGCAACCTCTATCGCGCCAACCTGCGCGGCGCGCACCTCTACGGTATTCGCATCAAGGGCGGCAGCCTGATGAAGGCCGATGTCAGTGACGCCAACCTACACTGCGCCGAGTTGCACGACGTCAACCTGCTCGGCATCCGCTGGAAGAACACCCGGCTCGATAACTTGGATACCGGCAGGCGCCTGATGCAGGACAGGAAGGGGCGAAGCGAACGGGATCCGGTGCAGGCCCGCGTCTGGTTCAAGGAGGCGGAAGAGACCTATCGGGATCTGCGCAAGGCCTCGGAGGCCCAGGGGATCTTCACCATGTCCGGCCGTTACATCCAGCAGGAGCTCACCATGCGCCGCCTGCAGATGCCGTTCTGGTCCTATCACCGATTCGCCTCATGGATAGTGGATCTCTTCTGCGGCTACGGCGAGGCCCCCATGCGGGTGGTGCTCTTCTCCCTGCTGCTCATCTTCATCTGCAGCATCTTCTACTTCTTCTGCGGTCTCAACTTCGCGGGCAACCACCTCATCTACCGCCCGGAGGCGACCCTCGAAGAGAACGCCATCTTTCTGCTGGAATGCCTCTACTACAGCGTGGTGACCTTCACCACCCTGGGTTATGGCGACTTCACCCCGGTCGGCCTCTCACGGATCTTCGCCGCCTTCGAGGCCTTCACCGGCAGCTTCACGCTGGCGCTGTTCGTGGTGGTATTTGTCAAAAAGATGACCCGCTGACAAGCTCTCCACACTCCTGCGGCGGGGCAGTAAACAGGTTGCCGATAACCCTATACCGGGCAGAGGAGCCGCGCCGAGCACAGCCCGGGAACTTGCATCCAGACCGGATTCCTAGTCCAATAGCGACTAATAAAAACGACATGAGCATCCCTGACATGAAGATCATCTCTTTCAATATCAATGGCCTGCGTGCCCGTCTTCATCAGTTGCAAGCCATCATAGACAAGCATCAACCGGATGTGATCGGCCTGCAGGAGATCAAGGTCCACGACGAAGCCTTCCCGGTCGCGGACGTGGAGGCCATGGGCTACCACGTGGTCTTCCACGGCCAGAAGGGTCACTACGGGGTCGCCATCATGAGCAAGCAGGCGCCCATCGACGTACAGAAGGGGTTCCCCACCGATCCCGAGGATGCCCAGCGCCGCATGATCATGGCCAGTTTCAAGCGGGAAGATGGCTCCCTCATCAAGGTGATGAACGGCTACTTCCCCCAAGGGGAGAGCCAGGATCACGAGACCAAGTTCCCGGCCAAGCAGAAGTTCTACGAGGACCTGCAGCACTACCTCGAGACCCACCACAGTCCGGACGACCAGATAGCGCTGATCGGGGATATGAACATCTCCCCCACGGATCTCGATATCGGTATCGGCGAGGCGAACCGCAAGCGCTGGCTGCGGGATGGCAAGTGCTCCTTCCTGCCCATCGAGCGTGAGTGGATGGAGCGGCTCAAAGGCTTCGGCCTCACCGACACCTTCCGCGCCGCCAACCCCACCGAGTGCGAGCGTTTCTCCTGGTTTGACTACCGCTCCAGGGGCTTTGACGAGAACCGTGGCCTGCGCATCGACCTCATCATGGCGTCCAATGCCCTCAAGGACAAAGTGACCGAGACCGGCATCGACTACGAGCTGCGCGGCATCGAGAAACCCTCCGACCACGCCCCCATCTGGACCTGCTTCGCCTGATCCCGGTGCCGGGCCTCCTGGCCCGGATCTCTGCCATCTCCCGACCCCAAGCCCCTGCCGATGCGGGGGCTTTTTCGTTTATAGCCCCGCCATTTCTTAATCCATATCAACTCTTTGGCAGAGCGGGTCTGCCATACCTTGACCTTCTCCTGTTGGTAAGGTTTACATTTCTCATATTCGTCACAGGAAAGATGCACCATGTTGTCATCGAGATTGCCCACAGAACTCATCGCCCGGCTATTGCTGGCGTTGTTGCTCGTCTGCAATCTCACCCTCTGCATCAGCTGGCATGGTGCGGCCACCGCCCTTACAAGCCACTCACCCGACACCACCCTGACCCCGATGGCACAGCCCCATCCCCTGTCTCATGGGTTGCACGGGAGCGAGTCGGTACAGCACGCCGCCATGAACCATGACCAGGCCGGCACAGCTCCCCTCTCCTGCCATTCGGGCACAGTGAATGCGGAGTCCCTGTCGGGGGATGAGTGTCAGATGCAGAGCGGCTTCTCCGGTGCTGCCAATGCGCCTCCCCTGTTCGGCCTGCTGCTGTCATTGCTGCTGCTTCCGCTGTTGTTGCTGCCCCCTTCGTGGCATGTCGGTCCCCTGCTGGACAACTGGCTTCGGGATCCCTTCCTGCGCCTGCGTGGTACCCATCCGCCCTCCTGGCCCAGACGGCATCTGATGCTGTCCGTGCTGCGCCATTAGAAACCACTTCTCCCGATAGCCCGTGCGATGGTGCTGCCATCGCCATACCGTGCACCGGCCGCTCCGTCGGCGGTGCCCCGATTGTCGGCCAATCCTGTCCACCGCGAGCCGAGCGCCACGTGCCTGTTGCACCGCATCCGCTCACGGCCGGACGGCCCGATACGAGAGAAGAAGTACCATGTCATCACCCAAGACGTTCGCACCCTCGTGCGCCCGGCCCTCCCGCCCGCTGTGTGCCGGAGGCCTGTCATGAACAAGACCCTGTTAATGGCCGCGTTGCTGCTCGCCCTCGGCGCCGGTGGCGGCTACTGGGCCGCCAGCCACCTGCCTGGCGATGGCGCCAGCGCCGAGAAGACGCCCCTCTACTGGGTCAACCCCATGGATCCCCGCGACAAGCGCGACGGCCCCGCCAAGGACAACATGGGGATGGACTTCATTCCCGTCTACGAGGAGCAGAAGAGCGGCTCGCCGGGCACCGTCACCATCAGCCCCGAGATCCAGCAGAACCTGGGGGTGCGCCTCGCCAAGGTGGAACGATTGCCCATCCACCAGCAGATCGAGACGGTGGGCTACGTCGGCTATGACGAGGACCGACTGGAGGCGGTCAACGCCCGCATGGCAGGCTGGATCCGCACCCTCGCCATCAAGAGCGAGGGGCAGCAGGTCAGCAAGGGAAGCCTGATCTACGAGCTCTATGCCCCGGATCTGGTCAACGCCCAGCACGAGTACCTGCTCGCCCTCAACACCGCCAACCCGCTGCTGCTGCGCGCCGCCGAGGGCAAGCTCAAGTCCCTGCAGGTACCGGCGGATCAGATAGCCGCCCTCAAGCGCAGTCGTCAGGTGCAGGAGACGGTGCGCATCTATGCCCCGAGCAGCGGTTATGTCTCCGAGCTGAAGGTGCGCGAGGGCCAGTATGTGGAGCCCGCCGCGGCGCTGTTCAACATCAGCACCCTCAAGCAGGTGTGGGTCAGTGCCGAGGTGTTCGAGCGCCAGGCGGCCCAGCTGAAGGTGGGCGATCCGGTCACCATGACCCTGGATTACGCCCCCGGCCGCAGCTGGCAGGGCCGGGTCGATTACCTCTACCCGACCCTGGATGCCTCCACCCGCACCCTCAAGGTACGGCTGCGCTTCGCCAACCCGGACGAGTTCCTGAAACCCAATATGTTCGCCAAGGTAGCCATTCGCACCAGCAAGGGAGAGCCCCGGCTGGTGGTGCCGAGCGAGGCGGTGATCCGCACCGGCAGCCAGGACAGGCTGGTGCTGGCGCTGGGAGATGGCAGCTTCAAGTCGGTGGCCGTTACCCTGGGCCCCCAGTTTGGCGACAAGGTGGCCATCCAGGAGGGGGTTGAAGCGGGGGACAGCATCGTCAGCTCGGCCCAGTTCCTGCTCGACTCCGAATCGGCCATCACTTCGGACTTCCAGCGCATGACGGCGGTGCGCCCGGCTCAGGTGTGGACTCAGGGCGAGGTTGAAAGTATCGATCTCGCCAACCGCACCCTGATGGTCTCCCACCAGCCCATCCCCGAGTGGCAGTGGCCCGCCATGGAGATGGAGTTCACCGTGGCGGACGGGGTCGACATGAGCAAGCTGACCGAGGGTCAGACCCTGCATCTGCAAGTGATGCAGGAGGGAGATGAGTACAGCATCACCACCATCCATCAGCAGCAAGCGCCGACAAGCGGCGACACCACCAAGCCCGCAACGGATGAGATGGAGAAGATGGAAGGCATGGACCATAGCCAGCACGATATGGGAGCCAAGTCATGATCCCTGCCATCATTTGCTACCTTGCCGACAAACAGGTTCAGCTCTCTGCACCAAATGAGCAAGGAGCCCAATCATGATCCCGTCGATTATTCGCTGGTCCGTGGGCAACCGCTTTCTGGTGCTGCTGCTGACCGTCATGCTCACAGCCTGGGGGCTCTGGTCGGTCAAGCAGACCCCGGTGGACGCCCTGCCGGATCTCTCCGACGTGCAGGTGATCATCAAGACGGCCTACCCGGGCCAGGCGCCCCAGGTGGTGGAGGATCAGGTGACCTACCCGCTCACCACCGCCATGCTGGCGGTGCCGGGGGCCACCACGGTACGCGGCTACTCCTTCTTCGGCGACTCCTTCGTCTATGTGCTGTTTGACGACAACACCGACCTCTACTGGGCCCGCGCCCGGGTGCTGGAGTATTTGAGCCAGGTTGCGCCCAACCTGCCCGCCTCCGCCCGCCCCCAGCTCGGCCCCGATGCTACCGGGGTGGGCTGGGTCTACCAGTACGCGCTGGTGGACAGAACCGGCAAGCACGACTTGAGCGAGCTCACCTCGCTGCAGAACTGGTTGCTCAAGTTCGAGCTGCAGACGGTGGACGGCGTCTCCGAGGTCGCCACCGTGGGCGGCATGGTGCGCCAGTATCAGGTGCGGGTCGATCCCGACAAGCTGCGCGCCTACGGCATCCCGCTCTCCCTTATCGAGACCGCCATCCAGCAGGGCAACCAGGAGACAGGCGCCTCCGTCATCGAGATGGCGGAAGCGGAGTACATGGTGCGCTCCAACGGGTACCTCAAGAGCGTGGAGGATCTGAAGCAGATCCCGCTCGGTACCAATGTGCGCGGCGCCCCGCTGCTGCTGGGTGACGTGGCGGATGTGGTCACCGGCCCCCAGAGTCGACGCGGCGTCGCCGAGCTCAATGGCGAAGGGGAAGTGGTCGGTGGCATCATCGTCATGCGTTTCGGCGAGAACGCCCAGCACACCATAGACGGGGTCAAGAAACGGCTCGCAGAGCTCAAAAGCAGCCTGCCGGAAGGGGTGGAGATCGTCACCGTCTACGATCGATCCGACCTTATCCAGCGCGCCATCGACAACCTCTCCGGCAAGCTGCTGGAGGAGTTCGCGGTGGTGGTGCTGGTCTGCCTCGCCTTCCTGTTCCACCTGCGCTCATCCCTGGTGGTCGTCATCTCCTTGCCCATCGCCATCCTGACCGCCTTCATCGTCATGCACCTGCAGGGGATCAACGCCAACATCATGTCGCTGGGGGGCATCGCCATCGCCATCGGCGCCATGGTGGATGGCGCCATCGTGATGATCGAGAACGTCCACAAGCATATGGAGCGCACCGAGCTGACGGAGAAGAACCGCTGGCAAGTGATCGTCGAGGCGAGCATCGAGGTGGGGCCCGCCATCTTCTTCTCCCTGCTCATCATCACCATCAGCTTTTTGCCGGTGTTCGCGCTGGAGGCGCAGGAGGGGCGGATGTTCCACCCCCTCGCCTACACCAAGACCTACGCCATGGCGGCGGCGGCCGGGCTCGCCATCACGCTGGTGCCGGTGATCATGGGCTACTTCATCCGTGGCAAGGTGCTGGCGGAGCAGGCCAACCCCCTCAACCGCTGGCTAAGCCAGGGCTATGTGCCGCTGCTCAAGGCCGTGCTGGCCCGTCCGAAAACCACGCTGGCCATCGCCGCCGTGGTGACGGTGGCAGGCTTCTGGCCCCTCAAGTACCTGGGCTCGGAGTTCATTCCGCCGCTGGATGAGGGGGACATCATGTATATGCCCACCACCGCGACCAACATCTCGGTGGGCAAGGCGCGGGAGATTTTGCAGCAGACCGACAAGCTCATCCGTACCGTGCCCGAGGTGCAGAACGTGTTCGGCAAGGCGGGGCGTGCCGATTCGGCCACCGACCCCGCCGATCTGGTGATGATGGAGACCAGCATCCAGCTCAAGCCCCGCGACCAGTGGCGCCCCGGCATGACCCCTGAGAAGCTGAAAGAAGAGCTCGACTCCCTGATCCGCTTCCCCGGTCTCACCAACGCCTGGGTGCCCCCCATCAAGACCCGCATCGACATGCTGGCCACCGGCATCAAGACCCCGGTCGGCATCAAGATTGCGGGGCCCGATCTCAAGGTGATCCAGCAGCTCGGCCAACAGCTTGAGCAAGTAGTCGGCAAGGTAGAGGGCGCCTCATCGGTCTACGCCGAGCGGGTAGCAGGCGGCCGCTATGTGAAGGTGGATATCGACCGGCTCAAGGCGGCCCGTTATGGCCTCAATATCGCCGACGTGCAGGCGGTGCTCGCCACCGCAGTGGGTGGCATGGAGGTGGGGCAGACCATCGAGGGGCGCGAGCGCTACCCCATCAACCTGCGCTACCCCCAGAGCTATCGCGATTCGGTGGCCAGCCTGGAGCTGCTGCCGCTGGTCACCCCGAGCGGCGCGCGTATCGCCCTGGCGGACGTGGCCCGGGTCTACATCAGCGACGAGGCCCCCATGCTGCGCAGTGAGAATGCTCGCCTCAACGGCTGGGTCTACGTGGATATTCGCGGCCGCGACATTGGCTCCTTTGTAGCCGAGGCCAAGACCGAGGTGGGTAAGCAGCTGGTGCTGCCGGCGGGCTACGCCCTCACCTGGTCCGGCCAATATGAGTACATGGAACGGGCCAAGGCGCGCCTCGCCTACGTGGTGCCGCTCACGGTCGCCATTATCGTGCTGCTGCTCTATCTGGCGTTTCGTCGCGTTCAGGAGGTGCTGCTCATCCTCACCACCTTGCCGCTGGCGGTGGTGGGCGGGATCTGGACCCTCTGGCTGCTCGACTTCAACCTCTCGGTGGCAGTCGGGGTGGGCTTTATCGCCCTCGCCGGGGTGGCGGTGGAGACCGGCGTCTTGATGCTGGTCTACCTCAACCACGCCTGGGATGACCTCGTGGCCTGCGGCAAGCCGGACCAGGCAGGCCTGCACCGGGCAGTGATCCACGGCGCCGCCCTGCGCCTGCGCCCCAAGATGATGACGGTGGTGACCATCATCGCCGGCCTCTTGCCCATCATGTGGAGCCAGGGCACCGGCTCCGAGGTAATGCAGCGCATCGCCGCCCCCATGATCGGCGGCATGGTGAGCGCGCTGGTGCTGACCCTGCTGGTGCTGCCCGCCGCCTTCTACCTGTGGCGCAGCCGGCACCTGGGAGCGACCGAGCACCAACCCGCCGGCTAACCCGGTGGCTGCGCCCTTTTTAACAACCAAGAATGTGAATAAACGACGAGGAAACACCATGAACTACAAGACACTGACCCTGACCCTGCTGCTTGGTCTCGCCGCTCACACCGGCCTGCAGGCCGAGGAGATGATGAACCATGCCGGCCACGACATGGGCCAGATGAGCCAGATGGAAGGCATGAACGAGATGGGCGAGATGGCGATGACCCAGGGGGTCATCAGCCGCATCGACGCGGCCAACGGCAAGGTAGGCATCAAGCACGAGGCCATCGACAACCTCAAGATGCCGGCCATGACCATGGTGTTTCGGGTGGCCGATCCGGCCCTGCTGGAGGGGCTCAAGGTGGGGGATGCGGTGCGCTTCCACGCAGAGAACCCGGCGGGCAAGCTGACGGTGACCGCCATCCAGCGCCAGTAACGGGGTCACCCCGATAATGAAACGGCGGGCACTGGCCCGCCGTTGCTTTATCTGTGATGTCAGCCCCCATCAGCCGCGAATATGCTCGATAAAGGCGTCGATCTGTTCGCGGGTGCAGGCCGGGTTCATGAAGACCGCCTTCTCGCCGGCGATGTAGGAGTACTTGCCGCGCTCGTCGTATTCCGAGTGCGCCACCGCCTCCACCCAGTTGGTGTAGAGCCCCACCTTGCCGCGCTGCTTGAACAGGTTGCGGTGGTATTCGGTGTTGCGGGCCAGCCGCGCCTTGTAGGCCGCGTCCGGGCTGCGGGCCAGCTCGAAGGTGAACTCGGCCTCCGGGTCGCTCACCCACTCGGGGTTGTAGATCTTGAAGCCCACGCTCGGGCCCTGATTCTCCTGGGCCACCAGCTTGACGTTGCCGAGCTGGCTTAACCGGAAGCGGAAGTAGTTGGCGTTTTGCAGGCAGTGGGCCAGCACGGTGCGATAGCCCTCCACCCCCAGGTAGTTGAGCGCCGCATAGGCGCCGAACAGGCCGCTCGCCCCGCGGGAGCACTCGATGGTGGACTGCAGGTGGGTCTGACCCTGGATGTCACGCTCGAAGTAGGAGAAGTTTTCCGGGTCATTCTCCATCGCCTTGAGGTCCTCCCGCTCCCTGATCATCACCAGGCTGGAGGTGTAAGGCACATAGCCCCACTTCTGGAAGTCGACGGTGAAGGAGTCGGCGAATTTCAGCTCCGCAAAGCGCGCCACATTGCGCTCGATCCCGGCCAGGGTCGCGGCGTTGATGGCCAGCGGGTTGGCGGCAAAGTCGTAATCCAGGAAGAAGATCATCGACCAGCCGATGGCAGCATCCACGTGGATGTGCGGCTTGACCGCCACCTCGAACCGTTCGCACAGCCGATCCCGCAGGTCCACCACGGGTTTCACCCTATCCACCCCGAAGGTGTCGGTGGTGCCCATGGTGAGCATGATGGTGGGCACCACGTGTTTGAGGGCAAAGCAGGCGGTCAGGGTACGCTCGAGATCCACCAGATCGATGTCGTTGTTCTCGCCGACCTGGATGCGGATGGTCTTGTTCTCGATGTCGACCCCGAGCAGGGAGAGGTTGGTGATGTTGGAGTAGTGACCGCCCTGGGAGTTGATGATGCGGTAATCCTGATAGTGGCCGAGCCCCTTGTGCTTGGCCTCTGGCAAACTCTTGCGAATGCCGAGCAGGTAGCCATAGAGGTTACAGAAGGTCCCCCCCTGGGTGAAGATGCCGGTGGCGCTGGCCGGGTCGTAACCCGCCAGCAGGGCAATCTGGCGTACCACCTTTTTTTCGAGCTCCTCGGCCACCCCGGCATATTCGGAGTAGACCAGGTTGGGGTTGGCGAGGATCCCCATCTGGGCGCCATAGATGGCGGGATCCGCCGACATGGTGATGACGTTCTCGACGCTGGAGGGGTTCTCCCAGTCTTTGGAGAGGGCGCCGGCAAACAGCAGCTCGGTCATGGGTTCACCCGGGGTGCGCATCTGTGCGGGCACCGGCATGGTCTCGCACAAGTCGGCGAGGCGGGCACGGCCATCGGGCCAGGCATTGAGGCGCGCATCCGGGGCCAGGCCACGGGCGCGAAACTCGTTGAGGGTGGCGAAGCCGGGTTCGCGGAACACCGGCCAGAGATCGGGGTTGCGCGAGAAGAAATTGGCTTTGACGGTGGCAAAACGGGCGGAGAAGTCGGGGTGGACGGCGTTGACGCCTTCCTCTTTCAGATAGACAAGATCGTTCATGACAAGACCATTAGTACTGCAAATGTGTCCCGGTTATACCCCCGGGGCGGCACAGGAAACAGCGACAATAACTAATGGTCTGCCCTACTTTTTATCATGACCGCGACAGTCGCGGGCTGACGACAAACCGGCGACGGATGGCTTGCTCCGTTTCGTGATCCGGGTCAAGCGTCTCAGCGTAGCGCCGTCACCAGCCAGGCCTCCAGTTCCGCCAGCTCATGGGCCCTGGCCGGGAACTCGCTCATCAGCTGGCGCAACAGCACCGCCATCGCCTCGGGTCTGTAGGACGCGCCCACCAGCCGCTCGGCCAGCACATCCAAAGGGGCCGGATCCAGGCTGTCGCTGAAGATCTGCGCCCGCCCTATCACCCCCTTCTCCACGTCGAAGTGCAGCTCCACCCCGCCCCAGCCGAAGCGCTCGTCCAGCTGATGGCTGAACGCCGGGGCGTGACCGAAGTTCCACTCCCAGCTGCGCTGACGGGCGAAGGTCTCGGCAAAGCCTGGCAGGTCGGGCATCTGTTCGGGGGAGATATGCTCGGGTAGCACCCGCTCACCGTAGTAGCCGAAGAAGGCCTCGACTAGCGCCTCGCTCACCCCTTGATGGTCGATCCCAGGCCGCAGATCGCAGAGGTTCGCGACCCGGCTGCGCACCGAGCTGATCCCCTTGGCCGCCAGCTTCTTGGGGTCGGGATTGAGGTAGTTGGCGAGTCGGCCAAGGTCGGCGTCCAGCAGCAGGGTGCCGTGGTGAAAGCCGCGATCTTGGGTCTCCCGGTAGGCGGAGCCCGACACCTTGCGATCCCCGTCCGGGGTCGCCACCAGCAAATCGTTGCGACCGGAGGCAAAGGCCTCGACCCCGAGCCGCCTCAGCGCATCCAGCACGATGGCGGTGGAGACGCTCTTGTCATAGCCGGGCTTGCCCGCCATGAAGGTGAAGCAGCTGTTGCCAAGGTCGTGAAACACGGCCCCGCCCCCGCTGCTGCGCCGGGCCAGGGTCACGCCGTCCTCTTCCATCCGGCGAGTATTGCACTCCTTCCACGGATTCTGGGCCCGGCCGATCACCACGGTATTGGCGTTGCGCCACAGGAACAGCACCCGCTGGGCGGGATCCATCTGGCGGAAGATGCACTCTTCCACCGCCAGGTTGAACAGGGGATCGTGGGAGTCGGAGACCAGCAGGCGCAGGGAAGACATGGGGGGACCTCATTGGAAAAAGGGGAGACTACCATACCACCGTCCCCACGGGGCGTCCTCTCCTGGCCACAGTGGCAATACGAGGTGGCACAGAAGGCCTGAAGATGCAGCCCAGCAGCAACCGGCGCGATAACAGCCGCAAGGAGGGAGGATGACGGTTTGCCCCCATGACAGGGTCCATGACAAGGTCGGATAAGGCTCAAAAATGTACCATTTCCTCATTGCGCGTGATGAATGACACAAAAATGACTTTTAATGCCACGCATCGTCCCTCTTTATGGGCTTCTCTCCCCTTGCGGATAACCAGAAATTGTTTGACTCTAGCCAGCAGAGCACCTCCCGAGAGAATCGCGGTATGACGGAGTCCGATGCCCCCTGCCAGCGTAGATGCTGGCTCCTGTCCATCTGGGTGGTGATATCCACCCTGATCACGCTTCCCCTCCGAGCAGACGAGCACGTCATAGTGCAACTGCCATGGCAGCATCAGTTCCAGTTTGCCGGCTACTATGCCGCCATCGCCAAGGGCTTTTATCGGGACGCCGGTTTGCGGGTCACCCTGCGCGAGGCAGACCCCCACACCGATGTGATCAACGAGGTGACCACGGGCAGGGCCCAGTTCGGCATCCGCGGCAGCGATCTGCTGCTGGCCCGAGCCGCAGGGCGACCCGTGGTGGTGCTCGCCGCCATGTTGCAGCACTCTCCCCTGGTACTGCTCACCCTGGACAGACCCGATATCCGCACCCCGGCGGACCTGGCCAACAAGCGCCTGATGCTGGAGCCGGGCTCCAACGAGCTGCTGACCTATCTTCACCACTATACGCAGACCAGACAGTGGAACACCCTCCCCTACGAACAGGGCGTGCAGGCGCTGTTGACAGGCAAGGTGGATGCCATCAGTGCCTACAGCTCCACCGAGCCCTTCTATCTGCAACAGAGAGGGATCCCCTATCGGGTCTTCAGCCCGCGCGCCATGGGCTTTGACTTCTACGGGGACAACCTGTTCACCTCCGAACACGAGCTCGTCACCCGTCAGGAGCGGGTCCATGCCTTCCTGCAGGCGAGCCTCAAGGGGTGGCGCTATGCCATGGACCATCCCGAAGAGATGATCGACCTGATCATGGTGCAGTACCCGAGTGGTGCTGGTCGTGAGCGGTTGGCGTTCGAGGCCCGCGAAACCCGGGCGCTGATGCAGCCGGATCTCATCGAGCCTGGCTACATGCAGCAGGAGCGCTGGCAACAGATCGCCAGAACCTATCTGGACGCGGGCATGCTCAAGGCCATGCCCAGCCTGGCCTCCTTCATCTACGACCCGGCCCAGGCCCGCCTGCACCAGCAGCGGCAACTGCTCGACAGGAGCGTGGCGGTGGCCATCCTGATCACCTTCAGCCTGCTGGTGCTGCTCGGCATCTTCCTGTACCTCCATCTGCGGCTGCGCCAGGAGGCGCGGGATCGCCAGCGGCTCACCCGCGAACTGGCCCAGCGCGAGCAGCACTACCGCTTCGTGGCGGAGAACAGCGCCGACGTGATCTGGACCATGGATACCGCCTCCCTGCGCTTTCGTTACGTCAGCCCGGCCATCGGCCCCCTCAGCGGTTATGAACCCGCCGAGCTCTTCACCATGTCCCTCAAGCAACTGTTGCCCGACGAATCCAGAAGGCAGTTGCGCGACGAGATCACCGCCGCCCTGGCCGCCTGGCAACGGGGTGAGCAGGCCCATACCCGCTGCGTCATCCACTCCCAGCTTCGCCACAAGGATGGTCATCTGGTGGCCATCGAGACGATCACCACCTTGCACGGCAACGCCCGGGAGCGGCCGGATGCCATTCTGGGGGTGACCCGGGATGTCACCGAACGGGCGGCCCGGGAGGAGATGATGCGCCGCCTCGCCTTCCATGATCCCCTCACCGGCCTGCCCAATCGCCGCCTGCTGCAACAGCGGCTGAAAGAGAGGCTGCAGCAGGAGCCAGACCGCCCCCTGGCCCTCATCTTCATCGATCTCGATCACTTCAAGCCGATCAACGACACCTTTGGCCACGAGACCGGAGACCGGCTGCTCAAGCTGGTGGCCGAGCGCATGGGTCATTGCGTGCGAGAGGACGACCTGGTGGTGCGGCTCGGCGGCGACGAATTCGTGGTTCTGCTGCCCGATACCGGCGATGGCGCGCTGGCGGTGGCCGACAAGCTGCACCAGAGCCTGCACCATGCATTCCAGATTGAACAGCAGGCGCTGCGCATCTCCAGCAGCATTGGGGTCGCCCTCTATCCGGAACACGGTGCCGACCCGAAGACCCTGATGCACCACGCCGATCAAGCCATGTATCAGGCGAAGAACCAGGGGCGTGGCCGGGTTTGCCTGTTCACGGCCACCTGGGATCCGGCGCAGGGAACCCTGCTGTGGCATCCCGGCCATGCATGCGGCCATCCCCGTATCGATGCCGAGCATCACCGGCTCTTCATGCTGGCCAATCGCCTGCTGGAGCACATGAAGGATCAGGGCGAACAATCCGGGCAGTTTCTGGAGAGTCTGGAGAGCCTGTTCGTGATGACCCGCCAGCACTTTGCCTTCGAGGAGCAGATGCTGGCAGCGTGCGACTACGGGGAGCTCGCCAGCCATCGACTGGATCACCAGAGATTGCTGGACAAGGCCTCCCAGCTGATGACCGCCGCCAGAGCGGGGACGCTCGGCAACGACGAGCTGCTCAACTTCATCATTCAGGAGCTGGTGGTCGGCCACATGAGCCAGGCGGACAGGCGTTATTTCCCGCTGTTCAAGGCTGGCGACCCCCAACAGATTGCAGAGGCCATCCCCTAGTCCCCCCGCAGGGCGACCACGGGGTCGAGGCGCACCGCCCGCAAGGCGGGGGCGACCCCGGCCAGCAGGCCGACCAGAGCACTGCAACCCAGCGCCAGCAGCAGATAGAGAGGATGGAGGGTGAGCGGCAACCCGGCCGCCAGCAAGGCGAGCAGCAGCTTGAGCCCGCCGAGCAGGGCCAGCCCCATGGCCCCGCCCAACAGCGCCAGCACCACGGCTTCGAGCAGAAACAGCAGCAGGATGCGCCGCCGCGGGCAACCCAGCGCCATCAGCAACCCCACCTCGGGGATCCGCTCCTGCTGGGCGATGCTCATGATGCTGAAGATGCCAACCGCCCCGATCAACAGCGAGATGATGCCGAGCCCACCGACCGCCAGCTTGATGATGGAGAGGATCTTGTCGAGGCTGGCCAGCATGTCCTGCTGGGAGGTGAGGGTAAAATCCTCGGCGCCGTGGCGGGCGATCAGCACACGTCGGATCTGGGCGGAGATGTCGGCCTCCGTCTGCCCGGCGCGATAGATGACGTCGATCTCCTGCAACCCCTCCTTGTTGAACAGCGCCTGGGCGTGGGCGGCGGGCAGATAGATCATGTCGTCCAGATCGAAGCCGAGAAACTGCCCCTTGGGCGCCAGCACCCCCGCCACTCGAAAGCGGCGATCACCGGCGCGCAGCAGGCTCCCCGGCCCATCGCCGCCAGGAAACAGTTCCGCCGCCACCTTGGCGCCTAGCACCGCATAGGCGCGGGGCATGGCGCTGTCATCCGCGGGCAGAAAACGCCCCTGCATCAGGGTGAGTCGCCAGCCGGAGAGTGCCGCCGGGCCGGTACCCAGAATGGCGGTGCTGCGGGTCAGTCCGTGGCTGCGCACCTCCCCCTGCCCCTGCACCACAGGAAGCGCCGCTTCTACCCCCGGCAATCTGGCGAGGGCATCGGCATCCTCCAGCAGCAGGGGACGACTGCTGGAGAGGATGCCGGGCGGCCCGCCGGCGGTTTCGGTCTTGCCCGGGGTCACGGCGATCAGCCGGGTGCCAAATTGGGAGAAACTGTCGAGCAGATAGAGCCTGAGCCCCTCGCCGATACCGGTGAGCAGGGTCACCGAGGCAATCCCGATGGCGATGCCCAGCGCCGACAGCAGGCTGCGACTGCGCCCGGCCAGCAGGGCGCGCCAGAGCCAGAACAGCAGATCGGCTGCGCGCATCAGCCACCACTCCATTGCCCGCTGCGCAGGCTGCTGACCGGATCCTGCCGTGCCGCCCGGGAGGCGGGCAGCCAGCTAAAAAACAGCCCGGTCAGCAGGGCCGCCGGCAGGGTACAGAGGGTCGCGAGCAAAGGGACCGCCGCCGGGAAGCTGGGCCAGATCAACCCGGCGATAGCGACCAGGGCATAGCCCAGGGCCGTGCCAAACAGCGCGCCACTGCCGCTGAGCAGCAGCGCCTCCCACAAGAACAGCTGGCGGATCTGGCGACTGTCGGCCCCCAGCGCCTTGAGCAGGCCGATCTCCCCGGTGCGCTGGCGGGTGCTGATCAGCGCCAGATTCATCATCATGATGCCGGACACCAGCAGGCTGATGGCACCGATGCCGGCGACCGCCAGGGTGAGGGTGGCCAGAATGGTGGAGAAGGTGGCCAGCATGGCGTCACGGCGCACCACGGTCACATCGAGCACCCCGTGGCGCGCCTGCATCAGTTGCTCCAGTCGCTTGACCAGCGGGGGCACTGCTTGCCCCGCCAGCGGCTGGATCAGCAGGCGAAACAGCCCCTCGGTATTGAACAGCCGCATGGCGCTGCCCACCGGGATCAGCGCTGCCTCGGCCATGTCCATCCCCAGATTGCTGCTCTGGCTGGTGAAGACTCCCACCACCCGAAAGCGGCGATTGTCAAAACGCAGCCACTGGCCGACCGGCTCGGTCTGACCGAACAGCTCCCGGGCCGCCACGGCCCCGAGCAGGACGACCGGCCTGTCCTCTGTGGCCTCCCCCGGCAACCAGCGGCCGGAGAGCAGTTCCAGCCCGTGGGTATCGCGTAGCCCGTTGCTGCTGCCAAGCAGCATGGTCTGGCGCAACCGCGCCCCCTGCTTGGCCTCGGCAAAGCCCATCACCAGCGGCACCAGCCTGAGCTGGGGTTGATGCTGGCCAAGGTAGTGCATGTCGTCGAGGGTGATCTGCCGCAGGCTGTTGCCGGTGACCGGCGGCAGCCCGCCGGTGGTCTCCTTGCGGCCCGGGAACATCACCAGCAGATCCTTGCCAAGGGAGCTGAACTGGTCGGCGACGTAGCGTCTCGCTCCCTCCCCCAGCGCGGTGAGCAGCAGCACCGAGGTGACGCTCAGGCTGACCGCCAGGATCAGCACCAGCGCCCGTGAACGCTGACGCAATAACGCCACGGCGGCGAAGCGGATGGCATCGGGGCGCCGCATTCAGTCCCCACCGCTGTCGCTGCTGATACGGCCATCGTTCATCAGGATCCGCCTGCCCGCCCGCTCGCCGAGGCGCGGGTCGTGGGTTACCACCACCAGGGTGATCCCCTGCTCGCGGTTGAGCCCCTCGAGCAGGGTGATCACCTCCTCCCCGGAGCGGGAGTCGAGATTGCCGGTGGGCTCGTCCGCCAGGATCAGCCGCGGCGCCATGGCCATGGCCCGGGCGATGGCCACCCGCTGACGCTGACCGCCTGAGAGCTCTGCGGGCCTGTGGTCGGCCCTATTCTCCAGCCCCAGCTCCTCCAGCAGGCGCTGGCTGCGGCGATGGCGCTCGGCGGGGACGACGCCGCACAGCATCAGCGGCAACTCGACGTTTTCACGGGCGGTGAGGCGAGAAACCAGGTGAAACGACTGGAACACGAAGCCGATGCGATGGCCGCGCAGCCGGGCCAGCGCCGGCTCTGGCAGGGTGGCGGTGTCCTCGCCCCCCAGCCAGTAACACCCCTCGTCGGGCCGATCCAGCAGCCCCAGCACGTTGAGCAGGGTCGACTTGCCCGAACCCGAGGGGCCCATCACCGCCAGATATTCCCCCTCGGCAACCCGCAGAGAAACGCGATCGAGGGCGGCCACTTCGCTCCCCCCCAGGGTGAAACGACGGCTGACGGCTTCGAGGCGAATGAGCTCACTCATCCGCCGGCTCCGTGGCGGCGCTGAAAGGCCCCTCCCCGACAATCTGACTGGGCTGGGCCGCCAGCCGATCACCGGCGGCGAGCCCCTCTGCCACCTCAATCCAGTTCCAGTTCTCCACGCCCCAGCGGGGCAGCACCCGCACCAGCCGCTCCCCCTCCAGCCGCAGCACGCTGCCATCGTCGGCCCGGCTGCTGGCCGCCACCCGCAACACCTCGGTGGCGCGGGTCACCTCGACCTCAAGGTCGGCGCTGTAGCCGATGAGCAAAGGTACGTCGTCGGGCGGAGCGGTGAGCACCGCCTCCACCTCCACGGTGCGAGCCTGCTTCTCCAGCTCCTTCACATAGGGGGCGATACGGGTGACGGTGGCGGCAAAGTCACGCCCAGGCATTGCATCGAGCAGTATCCGGGCGCTCTGGCCCACCTTGAGACGAGCAGCATCCACCTCATCGATGGGGGCGGAGACATAGAGGCAGTTATCGTCGATGAGATCGATGACGGGGGGCATGGCCACCCCGGGGGGCGAGGGAGTCATGTATTCACCCAGCTTGCTGTTGACCTCGGCCACCACACCGGCAAAGGGCGCCTGCAGGCGGCGCTCGCTCAGGCGGGCTTCGACCTGAGCAACCAGCGCCTCGTCGACCCGCTCCTGCTGACGGGATGCCCGGCAGATATAGCGGCGGGTATCGGCCAGGTTCTGGGCCTGCTCGGCCAGGGTGCGGGAGGTGAGGTTCTTGGCCAGCAAGGTGGCCAGCCGATTGGCCTCTCGCTCGTAGTAGGCCGCCTCGCTGCAGCGCTCCTCGCGCTGGGTCTTGCCAAGGGCCTGCTGGGCGAGGGCGCGGCTGAGATCGGCGCGGATATCGTCGCTCCAGAGCGTCAGCAGCAGATCCCCCTTCGCCACCTTGTCCCCGGCCTTGACGGCGATCTGCGCAACCACGCCGCCACCGGGCAGACTGAGCCCGGCCCGCTGGCACGACTTGATGGTGCCGGCCCGAGTGTTGACCACAGTGACCAGCACATCCCCGCGCCCGACCTCAGTCAGCCTGATCGGCGTCGGCTGCGGTCGCCACCACCATGCCACAGCAGCCACCGCTACCACGGCGCCACTTCCCCACCACAGCCAACCTCTCTTCATCGCGCATCCTTTCGCTGTTCACTCCCGTCATCAGCGTCGGGAGAGCAGGGCATAATAGAGCAAGGGTATCACCACCAAGGTGAGCAGAGTGGAGACCAGGATCCCGAAAATCAGGCTGATGGCCAGTCCGTTGAAGATGGGATCATCGAGGATGAACAGGGCCCCGATCATCGCCGCCAGCGCCGTCAGCATGATGGGTTTGGCCCGCACCTGGGCCGCCGCAATCACCGCCTGCTCGAACTCCACTCCGGCGCTGCGCTGCTGTTCGATAAAGTCCACCAGCAGGATGCTGTTGCGTACGATGATCCCGGCCAGGGCGATCATCCCGATCATCGAGGTGGCGGTGAACTGGGCCCCCAGCAGGGCGTGACCCGGCATCACCCCGATGAGGGTGAGCGGAATGGGAGCCATGATGATGAGCGGCACCAGATAGGAGCGGAACTGGGCCACCACCAGCAGGTAGATGAGGATCATCCCCACCCCGTAGGCGATACCCATGTCGCGGAAGGTCTCGTAGGTGATTTTCCACTCCCCGTCCCACAACAACGCCACTTCCCCCAGCTTGTCGGGTTGCTGCACGTAATACTGGGGCAGCGAGATGTCGGCACCGGCGGCAAACATGCCGTAGAGCGGGCTGTCGGCATGGCCGCCCATGTCGGCCACCACCATCACCATGGGCTGCATGTTCTTGTGCATGATATAGCTGGGAGCCACCTCATCGCGGCGACTCACCAGCTCGGATACCCGGATGAGCTGGCCGCTCTGGCTGCGCACCTTGAGGGCCAGTACGCCCGCCAGATCCCGCTTGTCGCCGGGAGCGAGCTCGATGCGGATCGGCACCGGATACTTGGCGCCGTGCCCCTGCAGCCAACTGGTATCCTGATAGCCCACGCCGCCATTGAGGGTGCTCACCAGGTCGCCGAGATCGACCCCGAGCAGGGCCGCCTTGCTGCGATCCACCACCAGCCGCCACTTGGGTTGCGGGTCGGTCAGATAGATATCCACATCCACCAGATCCGGCGTCGCCACAAAACGGGCCTGTACCGCGCGCGCCGCCGCTTCGCGGGCGGCTTGAGTCGGGCCATAGACCTCGGCGACTATGGGTGACCAGACCGGCGGGCCGGGTGGCACTTCCACGACTTTCAGGTTGCCCCCCACCGTGCTGGCGATAGCCTGCAGCGGTGCCCGGATCGACTGGGCAATCTGGTGACTGCTACGATCCCGCTCATGCTTGTCCACCAGATTGACCTGAATATCCCCCACGTTGGCGCCGCTGCGGATAAAGTAGTGGCGCACCAGCCCGTTGAAGTTGATGGGGGCCGCGCTGCCGGCGTAGATCTGGTAATCCTTCACCTCCTCCACCTTGGCAAGCTCCCGCCCGACCGCCAGCAGGGTGCGCTCGGTCTGCTCCAGGGTCGCCCCCTCCGGCATGTCGAGCACCAGCTGGAATTCCGACTTGTTGTCAAAGGGAAGCATCTTGAGCACCACCCACTGCACCACTGGCATGGCGGTAGCCGCCCCGACCAGCAGCAACACCACCAGCCAGAGCTTGCGTCTGGCACGCTGGGCGCCGTCACCGATCAGGAAAGGGGTCATCAGCCGGTGAAAGAGACCGACCTTGGCCTCGCCGTGGGCACCGTGTACCTCCCCCTTGAGCAAATGGCTCGCCAGCCAGGGGGAGAAGATAAAGGCCACCAGCAGGGAGATAAGCATCCCCATGCTGGCATTGATGGGGATGGGGCTCATGTAGGGGCCCATCAGGCCGCTGACAAAGGCCATCGGCAGCAGTGCCGCGATGACGGTCAGGGTCGCCAGTATGGTCGGCCCGCCCACCTCGTCCACCGCCCCCGGAATAAGATCCTTGAGCGCCCCCTTGCCCAGACCGCGATGGCGGTGGATGTTCTCCACCACCACGATGGCGTCATCCACCAGAATGCCGATGGAGAAGATCAGCGCAAACAGCGACACCCGGTTGAGAGTAAAGCCCCAGGCCCAGCTGGCAAACAGGGTCAGCGCCAGGGTGATGACGATGGCAACGCCCACCACCAGCGCCTCGCGCCAACCCATGCTCACCAGCACCAGCAGCACCACCGCCGTGGTGGCAAAGATCAGCTTGCCGATTAGGGTGTTGGATTTGGTCTCGGCGGTGACGCCATAGTCACGGGTCACCGTCACCTCGACCCCGGCAGGGATAAGCCGGTTCTGCAAACTCTCGACCCGCTCCTCCACCCGCTTGGCCACCTCGACCGCGTTCTGGCCAGGCTGTTTGCCGATGGTCAGTGTCACCGCCGGATAACTGGCCTGCCCCTGCCCCATCCAGCTGCGCTTGGTCGGGGTCTCCTGACCTAGGGAGACCTTGGCAACCTCCCCCAGATAGACCGGCTTGCCGTCGTGCAGCCCAACTACCAGTTCTCTAGCCTCCTGCTCGCTTTGCAGGAACTGCCCCACCTGCACCTTGATCTCACTGTTGTCTTGCTCGATAGCCTGTGTTGTGCCCACCTGATTGGCGGCCGCCAGTCGCTGACTCAGCTCGCCCCAGCTGATGCCGTGGGCGCTGAGGGCCGCCGGATCCGGCATCACCCGCAACACGGCGCTCTGGCTGCCCAGCGTGTAGATATCTCGGGTGCCGGGAATCCGCTTGAGTTCGGTCTCCAGCTCATGGGCGACCCGAGTCAGCTCGGGGGCACCCAGCTGCTTGCTCCCCTCTTTGCTCCACTCTTTGCTCCATAAGGTGAGACTGACGATGGGGACATCATCGATCCCCCGGGGTTTTACCAGCGGCTGGCCGACCCCGATCCCCTGTGGCAACCAGTCGCGGTGGGAGTCGAGTTGGCTGTTGAGATCGACGATGGCCTGCTCGCGGCTCACCCCCACCTTGAACACCACCACCAGCAGGGCCCCATCGGGTTGGGAGAAGGAGTAGAGGGTATCGATCCCCTTTATCTGGGAGACCACCTGCTCGGCAGGGGTGGTGACGAGAGAGGCCACTTCAGCCGGGGTGGCCCCCGGGAAGGGGATATAGACATCGGCGAAGGTGACATCGATCTGCGGCTCCTCCTCCTTGGGGGTCACCAGCACCGCAAACAGGCCGAGCAAGAGCCCCACCAGCGCCAGCAGCGGAGTGATGGCCGAGCCCTGAAACAGCGCAGCCAGCCGACCCGCGGGCCCCAGCCTCTCCCTGTTGCCGTTCAGCTCGTTACTCATGGGCCACCTCCTGCTGCTGTGCCCAGGCATCGGGGGCCAGCTTGTCACCGGCTTGCAGCCCGGCCAGGATCTCGCACTGTCCCTCGACGCAATGGCCGACCCGCACCGGCGTCAAGGCCCAGCCAGCGGGCTGCTGCAGATAGACGCCGTTGAACTCCCCTTGCCGCAGCAGGGCACGTACCGGCACCTGCAACACCTGACGTTCACCCTGTTTGAGCTGCACCTTGAGCCACATGCCGGGCAATACTCCGGCGGTGTGCGGCGGCAAGTCGAGGCGCAACCTGAAGGCGTGGTTCTGGCTGTCGGCATAGTTGAAGCGGGTCAGTTTGGCGGGGGTAACGGTCTTGCCATCGGGCAACAGCACCTGCACATCCGAAGGTTGACCGGCGAGGGCGAGCGCGGATTGGGGCAATTCCACCTCCACTCGCAATTCGTCAAGGGAGAAGCCCGACAGCAGCGGCGTACCGGGGGCCACCGTCTCCCCCAACTCCACCAGCCGCTTGGTCACCACACCAGCGTAGGGGGCCAGAATGCGGGTATAACCGTAAGCCTCGCGGGCCTGGGTGAGGGCCGCATCGGCCGCATTGACCTCGGCGCGGGCGGCGCGATCGGAGGCCTCGGCATTGTCGAGCTGGGCGCGGGTGATCACCCCCTTGGCGATCAGCGCCTGAAAGCGGGCGAGCTGGCGCTCTGCCTCCACCTGCTGGGCCTGCGCCCGGGCCAGCCGCGCCTCGGCCCCCGTGACGGCGGCAAACTGCTCCTTGCCGCTGATCTCGAGCAGCGGTTGCCCCGCCTGTACCTCGTCGTTCACATCCACCAGCATGCGGGAGACCCGGCCGCTGGTCTGGGCCGCCACCGTCCCCTGATGGATGGCGCTGACGGTGCCATCCAGCGTGAGCCAGTCGGTCACCGGCTGTGGCGCCACTGTCAGCAAGGGCTCTGTCAGTGGGGCAATAGGCTCCACGTCTGCGGCCAGGGCCTGGGGGGATGTCATGGCCTGCGATGTCATCACCAGCAAGGTGATCCCCAGCAACCGGATCTTTTCCATCATCACTCTCCTTCCCTGGCATCATCAGTCACTTCACGGGATCAGGCGGTACGGGGCTGGCGAGCCTTGTTCCATGCGTGAACCAGCACCCGGTCGACCAGCAAGATCCCGGCCACCATGGCCGCTATAAACAACATTATCATGGGCTGCCCGCTGGAAATGAGACTCAAGGCTGGCCCCGGGCAGATGCCCACCAGCCCCCAGCCGATGCCAAACAGCGCGGCCCCGCCGATCAGGCGGCGATCCAGCCTGGGGGTGGGGACGGCGACGATGGGCTCTCCCAGCAGACTCTGGCGGCGGGGTTTCACCAGCAGAAAATAACCCGGCATAAAGACCAGCAGGGCGCCTCCCATCACGAAGGCGAGGCTGGGATCCCAGGCCCCGGCCAGATCGAGAAAACCGGTGACCCGGGCGGGATCCACCATGCCGGAGATGGCCATCCCCAGCCCGAACAGCAGGCCCGCAAACAAACTTGTCAGCAACTTCATGGCGATCAGCTCCTTACAGCAGATGATGAGTGACGAAGACGGTGATGAAGCCTGCCGCCATAAAGATCAGGGTGGCGACAATGGAGCGCAGGGAGAGCCGCCCAATGCCGCAAATACCGTGACCGCTGGTGCAGCCATTGCCAAGACGGGTACCGATACCGACCAGCAGACCGGCCAGCAGCACAACGGGCCAGCCGGGCAGCGTGGTGAATGCAGGCATGCTGGCCCAGCCCAGGGTCAACGCCAGCCAGGCGCCCGCCCCGAGCCCCAGCAGAAACAGTACCCGCCAGGGCGCCCGGTGTTGCAGCGCACCGGCCAGAATGCCGCTGATCCCGGCGACCCGGCCGTTGAACAACATCAGGATCAGGACCGACAGCCCCGCCAGCATGCCGCCGCCCAAAGAGAGCAGCCATTGGCTTTCCATCATCAAGATTCCTTATTTTCTGAGTGACAAAAATGGGTTTGCAGCGCCGCCAGCACATCGGCGGCCGCCTCGCTCACCAGCGAGTAGTAGATCTGCTGTGAGACCTTGCGCGAACGGATAAGGCCATGGCGCTTCAATACCGACAGTTGCTGGGAGAAGGCCGATTGCCCGAGCTGGCTGTGGGCCAACAGCTCCCCGACCCCCTTCTCCCCCTCCACCAGCTGGCAGAGCACCATCAGGCGCTCAGGATGGGCCAACGCCTTGAGCAGGGAGGCGGCCGCCGTCGCGTGTCTGTGCATCTCGTCGAATGGGCTCATAAGCATAAATTAGCAATTGCTGATATTTAGTCTATTGTATAAATCAACACTAAATTAGCAACCACTAAATAACCAAAAAAAGAGGAGAGACACATGACAGTCGATAACGGAGTCAGAGTGGTCGCAGGCTGCATCTTGCTGCTGTCGCTGCTGCTCACTGCCTGGGTCCACCCGGGCTTCGTCTGGCTGAGCGTCTTTGTCGGGGTCAACCTGATACAGAGTGCGTTCACCGGCTTCTGCCCCGCCGCCATGATCCTGAAGCGCATGGGCATGAAATAGCCCAAACCGGACGATGAAAACGAGGGAGCTATGGCTCCCTCGTGGTAAAACCCCATTTTGTTTCAATATGTTGCTGTCAGAGCCCCAAGGTTTACCCCTGTTGCCACATCGGCTACCATGTCGCCTCTTTATCACTAGCGGAGACCATCGGTGGGCAACTCATCAAGTGACAGATGCACGCCGACCCTCATCGTCGGCACCTCGGTCGCGAGCTAGCCGCAGAGTCCCTCTGCCGCAACTCGCAACCCTGCGAGAAGCGGAAATCCACTCCCCTCTTCTCTTTTTACACTTGACGTCGGGTGACCCTGGCCAACCGCCACGGGCGCCTTGCCTGCATAGTTTCTGCTTCCCACAAGGAGGCTGCTATGCGTTTTATCTCAATCAAACCGGCTGCGGATCGCGCGGTCGCAACAGGTTCCGTTGCTACCCGGGCTCATCCCCTGCTGAGCAAGCTCGGCCTTGGCATGCTGCCGCGCTGGCTGGGCGGCAAACCGCGCCAGCACCACTACCGGCTGCAGATCCGCTGCGAGGATCGCGCCGATCTGGAGCAGGTGCTGGAGATGGTGAGCCACACCCTGCAACCGGCCGGGCTGCACCCCATGCAATCGATGAAACCGGGTCGCAGCGGCGGACGTGAGCTGGTGCTCAACCTCCAGTGCACCCCGCCCCAGCGCCGCTATCTGGTGCAATTTGTCCATCAGGTCGGGGCAGACCATCCGGTACGCTGGGAACTGCGTCCGCGCCGCGGCGGCGATCCCGAGCGCACCTGACGGCGCTCACCTTGCCCACGCAGTAATCCGGGTCATCGGCACTATCGGGGGCTGGCCAGGCAGGCTCCCTTCCCCCCTTGCGTGCCCGGAGCCAGAACCGCGTCCCAGCGTGCATTTTTCATGCAGGCCTGTCGCACGCACATCCTTGCGATTCATCCGCCATCTCACCTGGCGTGCCATCATGGATTGCGCGAGGCCATCACTGATCAGAAGGAGTACCTCATGAGAATGTGGCAACAACTCGATTTTCTCGCCCTGCTCGACACCCTGGCCAGCCTGTTGCTCGCCTTCGTGCTGGGCAGCCTGGTCGGACTGGAGCGTCAGTACCGACAGCGTACCGCCGGCCTTCGCACCAACGTGCTGGTCGCCGTGGGGGCGGCCCTGTTCGTCAACCTGGCCCAACGCATCTATGACCTGTACGGCGGCAGCTACGGGGTGGTGCACGTGGTGGCCTACATCGTCTCCGGCATCGGCTTTCTCGGTGCCGGCGTCATCATGCGCGAATCGGGCAACATCCGCGGCATCAACACCGCCGCCACCCTGTGGGGCGTGGCGGCGGTCGGGGCGGCCAGCGGCGCCGGATTCGCCATGGAGGCGGTGCTCGGCGCCCTGTTCGTGCTGGCCGCCAACACCCTGCTGCGTCCTCTGGTCAATCAGATCAACCGTCATCCGGTGGACAATACCGACACTGAGGTGACTTACCGCGTCACGGCGCTCATCCGCCGCACTCATCAGAAGGAGGTGCTGCCCTGGCTGGAGCAGAAGCTGGAGCAGGCCAACTACCCCCTGAGCGAGCTGGATATCGAGCCGTTCGGGGACCAGGACATCGAGATCTCGGCGGTGCTGCTCGCCACCTCCATCGACGGCGATGAGCTGGACGCCTTGATGAAGACGCTGGGAGAGCATCCCCGCATCAAGCAGATCTTCTGGCGCGCCAGCACCACGGATTGAAGGGTGCAGCCCCGCCATGTCGGCCAACAAAAAGCCCCGCCAGGATTGGCGGGGCTTTTTCATATGGGATGGGCGAAGCGGCGTGACTAGCGGCGACTACGCCAGCGCACCCGGGGGGTGATCACCTGGGCGGTCTGCGCAGGAGGGTTACCCGCAATCAGCTGCTGCATCAGTTCGAAGGCAGCGCGGGCCAGCGCCGGACAATCCTGCGCCACCGAGTCGATGCGCATGGGAATGCAGTCGAGCAGGTCGTGATCGTCGAAGGTACAGAGCCGCATCCCCGTCTCCATCAATCCCGCCTCGTTGAGGTAGCGCAGCACCCCTTCCAGCAGGGTGAAGGAGGCAGTGAAGAGTCCACGGGGCGGTGCGCCGAGCTCGGCCACCAGCTCGGCCATCAGCTGATAACCTGAGCTCGGCTGATAGTCTCTATGGCGCACCCGGGTCGGGTCTGCCTCCAGCCCAGCGCGGTGCAGCCCCAGCTCGTAGCCCGCCAGCCGATGGCGGCTGGGGGAGAGATCCAGCAGGCCGCCAAAGTAGTAGATCTCGGCGTCGCACTCGCTCGCCATGTCCCGCACCAGTTCGGCGGTGGCCTTGCAGGCATCCGAGATCACCATGGGCAGGCGCGACTCCCCGATGTGACGGTCGAGCTGTACCACCGGCAGGCGGTCGTGAATGCGGGCATAGATGTCATCGCTGTGGCCGCTGGAGGCAACAATCAGCCCATCCACCTGACGGCTGATCAGGTTGTCCACCACCCGCTGCTCGAGGGCGGGATCATCCTCGGAGCAGGCGATCAACAGCTGGATGCCCGCCTCCCGGCAGTGGGCCTCGAGGGCGCGCGCTATGCTGGCAAACCCGAAGTTGGTGAGATCGGGGATCACCAAGCCCCAGGTGTAACTGCGGGTCTCGCGCAGGGAGCGGGCGTGAAAGCTCGGCAGGTAGTGACACTCGTCCGCCACCGCCTGAATGCGCTTGCGGGTATCGTCGGCGATCCGGTACTCCGCACTCTTGCCGTTGAGCACCAGACTGGCGGTCGCCTTGGACACCCCCGCCAGTTCGGCTATCTGGGCAATCGTGATCCGTTTCTTCTTCTCCACCTGGCCTCCCGGCTGACTAGAACCGGGCTATTGTACTAGGCAGGCCGCCAGCGGCCAGTAATCAAGGCAAATTTTGCAGCCATCATCGCCGTTACCCGATGAAAGTTGCGGCTTTTCTCCGGGGAAGTAGCGCGCAGACAGGCTCTGGCGACCGTCATCGATGAAGCACTCCAGACTGGAGCGATCGCACAGCACGGTGATCCGCCCGCCAGCCCATGGGCTGCTGCGGGTCTCCCACTCCCCGTTCTGCCAGTTCTGGCGCCGCAAATTGATGCGCCCCGGCTGCCACACCAGTTCGGCCACGGCGCCGAACCAGAGGCTCCCCTTGCCGCACAGATCCAGATCGAGCCAGGCCGAGTCGATGGCCAGCCCCGGAAACTCGCCGAGCGTCCCCTCGAAGCGGGTCCGCTCTCCCTTGAGCGCCGCAAGCTCGGCCACCGGTCGCTGGCAGAGCCACTCATCCTGCCAGAACAGCTCCCGCGGGCAGCTCATCTGGTGCAGCCAGCCATAGGTGATGGTGGGTTGGCTCATCTCGTTCTCCTCCGGCAGCCCCAGCCAGCCAAACAAGAGGCGGCGCCCCTGACTGTCTCGGGTGGTTTGCGGCGCATAGAACTCGAAGCCCCTGTCCAGCTCGTGGAAAGCCCCGTGGGCGAAGTGCGTGCCATCGAAACTGCCCGCCAGCCAGCCGCACTGGTAGAGGTTGCGATAATCCTCCCCTTGCGGGGCAATACCCTGCGGGCAACTTATCAACACATGGCGGTCGGCCAGCGGGAAAAGATCAGGGCACTCCCACATGTAGCCAAACTCGCCAAGACCGCCGCGCCCGCTGCCGGCGATGGGGCCCACCAGCGTCCAGGCATCCAGCGCATCACCGCGATAGAGCAGCACTTCCCCTTTGTCGTCCAGGGTGTGCGCTCCCAACACCATCAGCCACTGCTGGCCGTCGTGCCACACTTTGGGATCCCGCACATGGCCGCTGTAGCCTTGCGGCAAATCGAGCACAGGCCCCAGCTTGGCAAAACCGCCCTCACCGTCGGCGCGGGCCAGACACTGATAGGCGGTGCGGCTGCCATCCGGGTATTTGACGTTGCCGGTGTAGATGAGGGTCAGGCACCCCTGCTCGTCGCTGACCGCCGAGCCGGAATAGCAGCCGTGGCTCTCATAGGCTTCGGTGGGCAGGAGCGCCATCGGCTCGTGCTGCCAGTGCAGCAGATCGGTGGAGCTGACATGGCCCCAGCCCTTGTTGCGATGCTCGCAGTCAAGCGGGTTCCACTGGTAGAAGAGGTGATAACGCCCGTCGTGCTCGATAAAGCCGTTGGGGTCGTTGAGCAGCCCCACCGGGGCTGCCAGGTGCCAACGGGGCCGATGGGGATCGGCCGCCGCCTTGAGCTGTCCGGCCAGCAGTGACCGGACAACCTGGTTGAGAAAATGGCTTTCCTTCATCACTCCACCTTGTACTTGAGCAGGTAGGAGGCGGCGAAGGCAGCGCCAAAGGCGATCACCAGCCCGATGACGTAGTGGATGAGGCTCATGGGCTGGACGATGGCCATGCCGGGGATGCCAGTCAGACCCACCGCCGTCATGCCCACCTTGGCGGCCACCACGTAGGCACCGCCGCAGGCCCCGCCGAACAGGCCGGCGAGGAAGGGCTTGATGTAGCGCAGGTTGACGCCAAAGATCGCCGCCTCGGTGATGCCGAGCAGGCAGGACATGGCCGCCGGCACCGTGATCGCCTTGATCTTCACATCGCGGGTCTTGAAGTAGACAGCCAGGCAGGCCCCGCCCTGGGCCACGTTGGCCATGGCCCAGATGGGCAGCAGGAAGTTGACGCCTATGGCCGGATTGGTGAGCAGCCCCGCCTCGATAGCGTGGAAGCTGTGATGGATGCCGGTGATGACGATAAGCGAATAAGTCCCACCAAACACCAGCCCCGCCAGCCAGCCCGCCTGCTCATAGAGAGCGCTCAGGCCAAACGAGATGCCATCCCCCAGCACCCGACCCGCCGGGCCGATAAAGAGCAGCGCCACGAAGCCGGTGATGATGACGGTCAAAAACGGGGTGAGGATCAGATCCAGGGCGTCCGGAATGCGCTTGCGCAGCTGTTTTTCCAGATGGGACATGAACCAGACCGCCAGCAGCACCGGGAAGACGGTGCCCTGATAGCCGATCATGGCCACATCCAGCCCGAAGAAGTCCATGGTCTTGAAGCCGCCCGCCACGCCCCAGGCGTTGGTCAGGGCCGGGTGGGTCAAAATGCCGCCCAGCGTTGCCCCGAGGTAGGGGTTGCCGCCAAACTCCCGCGCCGCGGTGAAGCCGATCAGGATCGGCAAAATGATGAAGGCCGCCGAGCTGAACATGTCGAGCATGACGAACAGCGAGCTGTCGGCATTGACCCAACCGTAGGTGCGCACCATGCCGAGCAGCCCCATCAGCAAGCCCGACGCGACGATGGCCGGAATGATGGGCACGAAGATGTTGGAGAGGGTCCGCGCCAGGCGCTGGGCCACGTTGAGCTTGGCCGTCGCCATGTCGGTCAACTCCGCCTTGCTGGCGGTGCCTGTACCGGTCAACGCCACAAACTCCGCATAGACCTTGTTGACCAGACCGGTGCCGAAGATCACCTGGATTTGACCCGCGTTGCTGAAGCACCCCTTGACCCCGTCCAGCTTGTCGATGGCGGCCTTGTTCACCTTGCTGTCGTCCGCCAGCACCAGCCGCAGCCGGGTGGCGCAGTGGGCGGCACTGACGATGTTCTCACTGCCCCCGAGCAGGGGCACCAGATCCTTGGCTATCGCACTGATATTCATATTATTCCTCTTATGACCCGCCAGTTGGCGGGCCCTTGTCATATGAGATTAAGGGCTGTTGAGCTGCGGTTCTAGCCGCAGATCAACGGCCGCTTGCGCTCGATCGCGCTCAATAGCAAAAATTCATCCAGCTGGGTGCGGGTGGGCAGCGCCGTCATGGCCCCCTTGGCGGTGGTGGCGAGCGCCCCGCAGCCGTGGGCCTGAGCCAGGATGGCGGGCAGCTCGACCAGCGTCGGCAGCGACGAACGCCCGGCCAGCGCCGCCAGGAGACCGGCGACAAAGGCATCCCCCGCCCCCGTGGTGTCGAGCGGGGTCACCTTGGGCCCCATCCACTCCAGCAACTCGCCATCCAAACGGGCCACCACACCGGCCGCCCCCCGGGTCACCAGCACCAGGGCGGGCCCTTGTATGGTGGCCAAGCCCGCGGCCAGATCGTCCAGACCACTCAGCAATTGCAGCTCCTCCACCGAGAGCTTGACCACGTCCGCCAGGGCGATGGCCTCCCGCACCACGGGCAGCATCTCGGCCGGGTTGCCCCACACTTCGGGCCTCAGGTTGGGGTCGAAGCAGACCCGCCCCCCGACCGCCTTGATGGTCGCCATGGCCTGCTGGCAGCTGCCGCGCACCGGTTCATTGGCCAGGGCGATGGAGCAGGTCAGCAGCCACTGCCCGGCCTGGAAGACCGGCAGATCGGCGGGGCTCAGGAACTGATCGGCGCTGGGGCACACCATAAAGGTGAAGCTGCGCTCACCCTCGTCATCCAGTTCCACCAGCACTGTGCTGGTGCGATGGGCCGGATCCTGGGTCAGATGACGGATATCGACGCCCTCGTTTGCCAGGGTCTCGGCCATAAAGCGGCCGAAGGGATCGGCGCCGACCCGGCCGATAAAGGCCGATTCACCGCCGAGCCGTGCCACCCCGACCGCCACATTGGCGGGCGCACCGCCCGGACATTTGAGGTAGTGCACCTCCCCTTCCGGGATAAGATCCACCACCGCATCCCCCATTACCCACACACGATTCGTCACCTTGCTACTCCACTGCTGCACAGGATTTGCCAGAGCCGGGCTCTGTTCTCTTGGTCGGCATTATCAGCTAAACCGTTTTAGCCAACCAACAGATCCCGGCGCCTGCTGCCATTTTTGTGATCGGGATAACGAACTAGAACCAGGTTTCCATCTGCACGCCAAAGTTCCACTCACCACCGGCGGTGAAATCGCTCTGGCCCATGGCGTCGTCGCTGGCGTAGTTGTCGAGCTCGGAGGACCAGTCCATCCAGGTGGCGAACACCCGCAGCTCGGGCCGCTCGAAGAAGCCGGCGGTCTGCGCCTTGAAGGTGGGCGCGAAGGTGAGCTTGGTGAAGTTGCCGCTCACCGCCTGCCGTCCCTTGTAACCCTTGGGATCCAGGTCCATGTACTGCCAGGCGGCCTCGTAGACCAGCTCCACGTTCTGGCTCAGCACCTGGGCCACCCGGGTGTTGAGGGTCAGCCACTGATACTCGTCCCCCTTCACGTAGCGATCCTGGCTCTGCTCCGCCAGCAGGGCCGGGGCGACACGCCAGCGCGGAGCAAGATCGGTTGCACCGAACACTGCCAGGCGCACCGCATCGGCGTCCGCCAGCAACTCGCTGTCGGAGCCCAGCCCCTTGAGCTCGGCCCCCAGGCCATGACCGTAGAGCACCGCCGCCTTGGAGAAGCCGGGGTTGATGCCAAAGAAGCTGTCGGCGTGGTAGGCCACCAGGGTGTGCGCCCCCTTGTTCGCCGCCTCGCTGCCAACGCCACCGTCGTTGATGCGCGCCTCGTTGTCCTTGGCGGAGAGGCCGTTCAGCATCCACTGCCAGTTGCCGAAGCGGTTGTTCATGGTGAGGATGTAGCTCTCTATGTCCGAGAGGCCGCTGGCGCTGATGTCGCCGTAGTCACGCCCGTAGAGGGAGAAGTTCGCCTTCCAGCTGTCGGCCAGCTGCACGTCGTAGACACCGCCGCCGGTCCCGGCCAGGAAGACCACATCCGAGTCGAGCCAGTGGATGTCGAAGTTGTCCCGATCGAAGCGCTTGCCCGCCCAGAGCACCGAGTGCTGGAAGGGGCCGCTGAAGCTCGCCAGGTCGCCGATCTCGGCAAACACCTGGCGGGTATTGAGGCTCGAATCGCTGGCGGTCCAGTCGTTGCTGGTCTCCACCCCGTCCGCCAGCATCAGCTTGTAGCGGGCCCAGCTGCCATCGTCGAAGGTCTGGGTCTTCAGCAGGTTGGCCTCCATGTAGGTGTCATCCTCGTTGCCAAGGCGACCCACGGCCCCGCCCACAGAGCCGGCTGGCGTCACGTAGGGACCGCCGCGCCCGCCGTTGCCGTTGCTGTTGACCAGCAGGCCGGAGCGGGCGTAGCCGTGAAACTCGAAGCCCTGGGCACCGGCGGTCTGCTTGTCCACCTTCTCGCTCTGGGCCTTGGCCACCACTGCTGTCTCCCGGGCCTCGCTCGCCTTGCTCTGGGCCTCATCTGCCCGCGCTTCGGCGGCGGCAGCGCGGGACTCTGCCGCCTGCACTCGCGCCTCCAGCGCAGCCATACGCGCCTCGATACCGCCCTCGGCCGCCCACAGCGGGCTGCTCATCCCCAATCCCAGCGCCACCGCCACCGCCACCGCCAACTTACTCTTGAACATCGTCATCTTCCTCACCTGTCATCTGCCGCCCGTCCGGGCGCTGTTGTTATGAACGAGCAGAGAATAGCTAAACCGCTTTAGCCAACTCAATATGCCAGCTAAACCGTTTCAGCCACTTGTGATCAGCGTAACGTTTGCACAGGGAAAACCGACGGGAGTTGTGAGGAGGATCCCTCATCGGGATCCACTCAATAGGGCGGATCCGGGGCAAATTGCAGGCAAAAAGAAAGCCGGCACTGAAGGCCGGCTTGGGTCACGCGGGTCGCGGTTACTTGGTCAGGTCGTCGAAGAAGCGTTTCACCCCTTCGAAGAAGCCTTCGGATTTCGGCTTGTGAGTCTTGGCGGCGGCACCGCTGAAGGACTCGTCCAGCTGGCGCAGCAGATCTTTCTGGGTCTCGGTCAGCTTGACCGGGGTCTCGATCACCACCTTGCACATCAGATCCCCCACCTGGCCGGAGCGCACAGACTTGACCCCCTTGCCCCGCAGGCGGAACAGCTTGCCGGTCTGGGTTTCCGCCGTGACCTTGAGCTTGACCCGGCCATCCAGGGTCGGCACTTCGATCTCGCCGCCCAGCGCCGCAGTGGTGAAGCTGATGGGCACCTCGCAGTAGAGATCGTTGCCGTCACGGACGAAGATCTCGTGCTCCTTGACGTGGACCTGTACGTAGAGATCCCCTGCCGGTGCGCCGGCCTCCCCCGCTTCCCCTTCGCCGGAGAGACGGATGCGATCGCCGGTATCGACGCCCGCCGGGATCTTCACCGACAGTGTCTTGGTCTTCTGGTAGCGCCCTTCCCCATGGCACTTGCGGCACGGATCCTTGATGATCTTGCCGCGACCGTGACAGTGGGGGCAGGCCTGCTGCACCGCGAAGAAGCCCTGGCGCATCTGCACCTGACCGGAGCCGTGGCAGGTCGGGCAGGTATGGGCCTGGCTGCCGGTGTGGGCGCCGGACCCGTTGCAGACCTCGCAATGGACCTGGGTCGGTATCTTGATCTCCTTGGAGACCCCGCGCACCGCCTCTTCCAGGGTCAGCTCCATGTTGTAGCGCAGGTCGGAGCCACGGGCCGGGCCGCGACGACCACCCCCACGACCACCGAAGATGTCACCAAACACATCGCCGAAGATGTCACCGAAATCGGCACCACCGCCGAAGCCGCCCTGGCCACCGCCCTGGCTCTGATCCACGCCGGCATGACCGTACTGGTCATAGCGGGCACGCAGGTTCTCGTCGGTCAGGACCTCGTAGGCTTCCTTGACCTCTTTGAACTTCTCTTCCGATGCGGCATCACCCTGATTGCGATCCGGGTGATACTTCATCGCCAGACGCTTGTACGCCTTCTTGATCTCGCGCTCGTCGGCACCTTTCGATACCCCGAGCACTTCGTAGAAATCGCGCTTCGACATACTCATCCTGTTCTACTTGAGCCGTTATGCAGACGGGCGTTGGTTACCCAACGCCCGTGAAATCATTGACTGAGCCGATGGGCAGAGTCTGCTCTGCCCATCTGGGTTGGGCTTATTTCTTGTCGTCTTTCACTTCTTCGAACTCGGCGTCGACCACGTCGTCGTCAGCCTTGGCGGAAGAAGAGGAGTGACCGGCCTCGGCACCGGCGCCTTGCGCCTGAGCCTGCTGCTGGGCAATCTCCATCAGCTTCTGG
Organism: Aeromonas media; assembly: GCF_020423125.1. Taxonomy (NCBI): domain Bacteria; kingdom Pseudomonadati; phylum Pseudomonadota; class Gammaproteobacteria; order Aeromonadales; family Aeromonadaceae; genus Aeromonas; species Aeromonas media. Next base: position 1,365,434 of record NZ_CP075564.1, on the reverse strand, counting down.
GACGCTTCCATCAGGGCCTGTTGCTTGGCTTCGATGGCAGCCTTGTCGTCACCCTTGATGGCGGCTTCCAGCTCGGACAGTGCAGTCTCGATCTTGGTCTTGTCGTCGGCAGGCAGGGCGTCACCGGCTTCGGTGACCTGCTTGCGTACCGAGTGGACCAGACCGTCAGCCTGGTTGCGGGTCTGCACCAGCTCTTCGAACTTCTTGTCTTCCGCCGCGTTGGCTTCGGCTTCGCGTACCATGCGCTCGATCTCGTCATCGGACAGACCGGAGGAGGCCTGGATGGTGATCTTCTGCTCCTTGTTGGTCTCCTTGTCTTTCGCGGAGACGTGCAGGATGCCGTTGGCGTCGATGTCGAAGGTCACTTCGATCTGCGGCAGACCGCGCGGTGCCGGACGGATGCCTTCCAGGTTGAACTGGCCCAGGGACTTGTTGTCGCTGGCGCGCTTGCGCTCACCCTGCAGCACGTGAATGGTCACGGCAGACTGGTTGTCTTCGGCAGTGGAGAACACCTGGGACTTCTTGGTCGGGATGGTGGTGTTCTTCTCGATCAGCGCAGTCATCACGCTGCCCATGGTTTCGATACCCAGAGAGAGCGGGGTCACGTCCAGCAGCAGCACGTCGGTCTTGTCACCGGACAGTACGGCACCCTGGATGGCGGCACCCATGGCCACGGCTTCGTCCGGGTTGACGTCTTTACGCGGCTCTTTGCCAAAGAAGTCGGCAACGGTCTTCTGAACCAGCGGCATACGGGTCTGACCACCCACAAGGATGACGTCGTCGATCTCGCCAACCGCCAGACCGGAGTCTTTCAGGGCGACACGAACCGGCTCCAGGGAATCTTTCACCATGTCTTCCACCAGGGATTCCAGCTTGGCGCGGGTCACCTTGATGTTCATGTGCTTCGGACCTGTGGCATCTGCAGTGATGTACGGCAGGTTGACGTCGGTCTGCTGGGCAGAAGAGAGCTCGATCTTGGCTTTCTCGGCGGCATCTTTCAGACGCTGCAGAGCCAGCTGGTCGTTGCGCAGGTCGATGCCCTGCTCGCGCTTGAACTCGTCTACCAGGTAGTTGATGACGCGGTTGTCGAAGTCTTCACCACCCAGGTGGGTGTTACCGTTGGTCGCCAGTACTTCGAAGGTGGTCTCACCTTCCACTTCGTCGATCTCGATGATGGAGATATCGAAGGTACCGCCGCCCAGGTCATAGACGGCAACCTTGCGCTCGCCCTTGACCTTGTTCACGCCGTAGGCGAAGGCCGCAGCAGTCGGTTCGTTGATGATGCGTTTTACATCCAGACCGGCGATGCGACCGGCATCCTTGGTGGCCTGACGCTGGGCGTCGTTGAAGTAGGCCGGTACTGTGATGACCGCTTCGGTCACCGGCTCGCCCAGGTAATCCTCGGCTGTCTTCTTCATCTTCTTCAGCACTTCGGCAGAGATCTGCGGCGGTGCCATTTTCTTGCCTTTGACTTCTACCCAGGCGTCACCGTTGTCAGCCTTGGCGATGGCGTACGGCATGATCTTCAGATCGCGCTGTACTTCTTCATCTTCGAAACGACGGCCAATCAGACGCTTGATAGCGAACAGCGTGTTCTTCGGGTTGGTGATGGCTTGGCGCTTGGCCGGCTGACCAACCAGGATTTCGCCGTCATCGGCATAGGCAATGATGGACGGAGTAGTACGGTCGCCTTCCGCGTTCTCGATCACGCGAGCATGGTCGCCATCCAGAATAGCAACGCAGGAGTTGGTAGTACCCAGGTCAATACCGATGATTTTACCCATTTGACGAATCTCCAAATACTTTGAATAAACTGGCGAGGGGCTCGCCTTAAATACGTTAACGGCTAGGTGGGGCCTGCCACTGTGGCTTTCAAGCACCCGACATCAAATTCTTTCCGTGTCACCTAAATTTCCATGCCACTGAAATCAGATGCCGCCGTGGCCTTGCCACCTATATGGGGTCTCAAGCCGACGCTTCAAGCCCTGACCTTAAAAAACCGCGCATTCTTGCCCCTTGGGCGCAAGAGTGCTTGCCAAATGGCGCCAACAAATACCCTGATGGCGCCGCTACCAATAAAAAGCCCGCCGAGCGGCGGGCTCAGCACAGGGACGGTGCTCAGGCCGGGGCCTTGGAGACCATCACCATGGCCGGACGGATCACCCGACCGTTGAGTTCATAGCCCTTCTGCATCACGGCGATGACGGTGTTGGGCGCCAGCTCGGCGTTCTCTATCATGCTCATGGCCTGATGGGCGTTGGGGTCGAACGGCTGGTTCTGCGGATCCAGGGCGACCAGGCCAAACTTGGCCACCGAGCTCTGCATGGATTTGAGGGTCAGCTCGACCCCTTCGATCATCGGCTTGAGCGCTTCGCTCTCCTTGTCGGCGAGCTCGATGGCACGCTCCAGGTTGTCCAGCACCGGCAGCAGCTCGGCGGCGAACTTCTCCAGCGCGAACTTGTGTGCCTTCTCCACGTCCTGAGCGGCGCGGCGACGCAGGTTTTCCATCTCGGCGACGGCACGCACGGCGCGCTCACGCTCTTCCAGGGATGCCTGCTGGGCTGCCTCCAACTGGGCCTCCAGCTCGGCAATGCGGGCCTGCTCGGCTGTCACTTCACTGTCTACATCGGTCGGCTCGACTGGCTGGACTTCCACTTGCTCCATCGCTTCAACCTTTTGTTCTTCGTGGCTCATGACATCTCCAATATTCAGGGGTTACTTATGAGGGGTTGCTGACGTTCAGGTAAGCGACACGCGTCAACGGACCCTGTGTTGGCGCTATTATGGGGACGCAGCCCCGGCTTTCAAGGGGAAAAGGCCATATCAGGCACAATGCCTGCCGCCAGCCGGCCAGCTTGCCGCTTTTCGGGGCCGATTGCGCCAAGGACCATGGAGACAGACAAATCCCCGGCAAAGCGCGGTATACTCCCCGCAAGACTTCCCCAGACCCGATAACCTATGGATTCTCCGTTCAAAACCGTTGCCCTCATCGGCAAGCCCCATCATGAAGGGGCCAACCAGACCCTCAGCGGCCTGTATCAATACCTGAGTACCCGCGGTTTTCGGGTGCTGCTGGAGAGCCGGGTCGCCCAGACCCTTGGCATGCTGGGTGACAACGTGATGGATCTGGTGCAGCTCGGTGAGCAGGCGGATCTGGCCATCGTCGTCGGCGGTGACGGCAACATGCTGGGGGCGGCCCGGGTGCTGTCCCGGTTCGATGTGGCGGTGATAGGGGTGAACCGGGGCAACCTCGGCTTCCTGACCGATCTCTCCCCCCAGGATTACCTGCTGCCCCTGGAGCAGGTGCTCTCCGGCCACTTCAAGAGCGAGCACCGCTTCCTGCTGGAGGCCGCCGTCTATCGCCACGGCGAGCGCAAGTCGAGCAACCTGGCGGTCAACGAGGCGGTGCTGCACCCGGGCAAGATAGCCCACATGATCGAGTTCGAGGTCTATATCGATGGCAGCTTCATGTACAGCCAGCGCTCGGACGGCATCATAGTGGCTACCCCCACCGGCTCCACCGCCTACTCCCTGTCGGCGGGGGGCGCCATCCTCACCCCCAAGCTCAACGCCATCACGCTGGTGCCCATGTTCCCGCACACCCTGAGCAGCCGCCCCATCGTACTGGACGCGGACAGCGAGGTGCGGCTGCTGGTCTCCCCCGACAATCAGGATGACGCCATGCAGGTGAGCTGCGACGGCCAGGTGACCCTGGCGGTCCACCCGGGGGACGAGATCCTCATCAAGAAGAGCCAGCACAAGCTGCATCTGGTGCACCCGCTGGATTACAGCTACTTCCACGTGCTGCGCAACAAGCTCGGCTGGGGCAGCAAGCTGTTCTAGAAGGCGGGCCCGGGCCGCGGCAAGGCTGGCGGCGAGAGCCTAGCCCTCGCCGCCCTCAACCAGCCGAAGCGGTCCGGGCTCGAGCTGCAGATGCACGCCATTTCGCCCCGCCGCCTTGACCCTGTACATGGCCTCGTCGGCCTTCGTCAGCAAGTGCGCCAGCCCTGACTCCGCGCCCGCGCAGACGCCCCCCACACTGACCGTCACCCCCTCGCACGGCGGGCAGGCCCCCTGACGGGAGCCAGTCTCTATCTGGCGGCGGATCCGATCGCAAATGTCATGGGCCATCTGGCCGTTCACCCCTCCCATGATGATGGCGAACTCCTCGCCACCTATGCGCCCCACCAGATCATCCTTGCGCGTCTCGGCCACCAGCACCCTGGCCACGTACCGGATCACCTCATCACCGCAGCCGTGACCAAATCGGTCATTGACGCGCTTGAAGTGGTCTATGTCGAGCACCACCACGCAGCGCATCTGCCCTGGCCGCGCCCGCTCCCCCTGCCTGAACAGGCCGCGCCGGTTGAGCACCCCGGTGAGGGGATCCCGCTCCGAGAGGGCCAGCAGCGCCTGCTCCGCCTCCACATAGGCCACCAGGGGCAGCAGCAATACCGAGCCTATGGTCAGCACCATGTGCATGAAGAAGATGCCATCGAGCAGCCAGTCTCCCTCACTCACGGGGCCAGTGGCCCCCAGCAGGAGCAGCAACCCCTGGCTCAGCAGTATGGTGAAATGCAGCAGGTAGATGACGGCGACGGCATGAAGTACCCGCTTCTGGTGCCGGCTGAGGGAAACGATGAGACAAGCACACCAGAGGTAGACCACAGACTCCATCAGGGCCAGCACCATGCGCACCTCGAAATGGCTCGACAGCCCCAGATAGGCAACCAACAGCAGGGCAACCCCTCCCCACAGGGTGCGGGGGCGCCAGGACAGGCCATAGAGGGCATAAAAGCCGGCCAACAACAGCAATATGCTCATGAGGGAGACCAGGCCACCGACCCTGATCCCCAGGGCCGGATAACCACTCCCTATCCCCAGGCTGAGCAGCAAGATGGAGAAGGAGAAGAGGAAGGCCGACAGGGACCAGAACAGGAAGTTGCGCCGACCAGGCTTCAAGAAATGGATGAACAACATGAGCAGTGCCGACATCAGATTGATTGCCAGGGAGATCAACAGCAGGGTCGGGGTGTGGATCATCTAGATGCATCCTTGGTGAAAGCATGGTGGCCTGCCCGTTGAACCCGAGCCATGCCTGTCTCGAGTGTGTCTCAGCCATCCCGACTCCACAAGTTCACTGCCTCTACAAGACCCCATAAAGGTGAACCAATACAGGCTGATCGCGCACCTGGCCCCTAAGGACACATCGCCCATGGGATGCCATGACGGCTAGGTGTGGCACCTCGCACAGCCCCTCACCCCCTTTGCCCGGCAAAAAATCCCGCCCCGCACACTTTACTGTATATAAGACCAGTATATACTGGATGCATACACAGTGATGTTGACCCATACAGGATGAGACCATGCTGACCCAGCTGACCGTCAACAACTTCGCCATAGTCAAGTTTCTCGAACTCGATCTGCAATCCGGCATGACCTGCATCACAGGGGAGACGGGGGCAGGCAAATCCATTGCCATCGACGCCCTCGGCCTCTGCCTCGGCGAGCGGGCCGAAGCCAGCATGGTGCGGCCGGGCAGCGACAAGACGGAAGTCAGTGCCCGTTTCCTGCTGGACGGCAACCCGGCCGCCCGCGCCTGGCTCGCCACCAACGAGCTGGAGAACGACGGTGAGTGCATAGTTCGGCGGGTACTCTCCGCCGAGGGGCGCTCGCGCAGCTACATCAACGGCGTCCCAGTCCCCCTGGTGCAGCTCAGGAGCCTGGGCCAGTTGCTGGTCAACGTTCACGGCCAGCACGCGCATCAGCTGCTGCTCAAGCCTGACTATCAGCTCGCCCTGCTGGACGGCTATGCCGGTCACCACCTGCTGCTCGATGAAGTACGCCAGCACTATCAGCAGTGGCGCCAGCTGCAGAACGAGCTCAACCGCCTCAAGGCCGAGCAGCAGCAGCGGGAGGCCCGTCGCCAGCTCATCGAGTATCAGGTGCAGGAGCTGGACGAGTTCGCCCTGCAACCCGGGGAATTTGAGGCCATCGAAGAGGAGCACCAGCGCCTCGCCAACGGCACCGAACTGATGCAGGAGTGCGGCTATTGCCTCGACCTGCTCTATGACAACGAGGAGACCACCATAGCCGGCCTGCTGCAGGTGGCGGTGGACAGGGCCGAGACCCTGGTCGGCATGGACAGCCGCCTTGGCAACGTGCTCGGCATGCTGAACGAAGCCCTGATCGGCGTGCAGGAGAGCCACAGCGAGCTGCGCAGCTATCTGGATCTGCTGGAGCTGGATCCCGAGCGTTTCAACGAGCTGGAGGCCCGCCTCTCCAAGGCGATCAATCTGGCCCGCAAGCACCACGTCAAGCCGGCGGATCTCCCGTCGCAGCATCAGGAGCTGGCCAGCGATCTCGCCCGCCTCCACTCCGATGAGGAGCGGTTAGAGGGGATGGAGGATGAACTGGCCGAGGCCCGTCAGGCCTTTGTCCAGGCGGCAGAGGTGCTCAGCCAGAGCCGTCAGCGTTATGCCCAGGAGCTGGCCACCCAGGTGACCGCCAGCATGCACGAGCTGGCGATGCCCGATGGCCGCTTCGTCATCGAGGTGCGCCCCGACGCCCAGAGCAGCCTGTCGCCACTCGGCATCGATCGAGTGGAATTCATGGTCACCACCAACCCGGGGCAGCCCATACAGCCGCTGGGCAAGGTGGCCTCCGGCGGCGAGCTGTCGCGCATCAGCCTCGCCATAGTGGTGATCAGTGCCCGCAAGATCTCCACCCCCACCCTGATTTTCGACGAGGTGGACGTGGGGATCAGCGGCCCGACGGCGGCAGTGGTGGGCCGTCTGCTTCGCCAGCTCGGCGAATCCACCCAGGTGATGGTGGTCACCCACCTGCCCCAGGTGGCCGGCAAGGGCCACCAGCACATGGTGGTCAGCAAGCACACGGACGGCAAGACCACGGAGACCCAGATGCAGGCGCTCAACCAGGGGGCCCGCCTCAACGAGCTGGCCCGTCTGCTGGGGGGGGATCAGATCACCGACAACACCCTGGCCAATGCCCGCGAGCTGCTTGCCTCCTGATGGCAGCGCGGCAAGCCATCGACCCCCCTCGCCGCCCCAGGGGCGGCGAGCCCCATCAGCCCCTTCGATGACCTGACCGGGAGTGAGTCACCTGCCTCCCGGCACCAGTCCTAGCGTGTCATCAACCTTTTCGGTGGCCTGATCGGGGAGGTGAGTAACCACTCTCCGGCAGCCTGCCTTGAGTGGCGAGCCATCAAGCCTTCGGCCATCTGACTGGATAAGCGAGTAGCAAACCTCTCAAGCAACCTGCCCGGAAAGGCGAGCCATCCTCCTCGGTAGCCTGCCCAGAGAAGCGGGCCTTCAATCCTTTCGGTGACCTGACCGGGAAGACGAGTAGCAAACCTCTCAAGCAGCCAGCCCGGAAAGGTGAACCATCCCCCTCGGTGGCCTGCCCAGAGAAGCGGGTCTTCAATTCTTTCGGTGACCTGCCCGAAATCACGAACCCAAGCACGCCCACTCAGTCACCCCATGATCCGGACCCGCCGCCAGCGGCCCTGGTCAATGACGGCGGTGCGCCCTCTCCTTCTCCGACTCTCGGTGCCCCAGGCCAGAGGCCAGAGCCTGGCCGGATTTGCCCCCATCACCGCCAGACAGTAGAGTGGAACCGACTCGGGCCCCATGGCCCTCTCTGGCCCGGCGCCGCGACATGCGGTCGAGCCCATCACCCGACATCAGGAACCGCCTCATGCTTCATGTCTTTGGCCACAAGAATCCCGACAGCGACAGCATCTGCACCGCGCTGGTCACCGCAGACTGGCTCAACCGTCAGGGTCGCCCCGCCCAGGCCTATGCATTGGGTGAACCCATTGCCGAGACCCGCTTCATCCTGGAGACGGCAGGGATGGAGGCCCCCCCGGTTCTGACGGGCAGCGTCGCCAACAAACCGGTCTTTCTGGTGGATTTCAGCGAGCTAGAGCAGGGGCCGGAAGGGTTGGCCGAGGCCGATGTACAGGGCCTCATCGATCACCACCGCATCGGCACCCTCATCACCCGTGGCCCCCTCGATGCCTGGATCAGGGCGGTCGGGTGCAGTGCCACTGTGCTGCTGGAGCTGATGGGCCATGAGAGTCTGTCCCGCGCCCAGGCCAGGTTGTTGCTGGGGGCCATCATCAGCGACACCTTCAACTTCACCTCCCCCACCACCACGGCAGAGGACAGGCTAGCGGTCGACCGGCTGCTGCCCATCGCCGATCTGGCCCTGGCCCCCTTTGCCCAGACCCTGCTGGAGCGGCGCACCCAGTTGGGCGATACCCCCCTGCGCGAGCTGCTCGTGGCCGACGAGAAGGCCTACCAGATAGCGGGTCATTCCCTCATGGTCAGCCAGATCTGCGTGATGGATCCGAGCCAGATGCACAGCCGGATGGAGGAGCTGCATCAAGCCATGGCACAGAGGCTGACCCTGGACTCGCTGGATGGCTATGTCTTGATGCTGACCGATCTGGCCAAGGGAAACAGTGAGCTCCACTTTGCCAGCAGGGGCATACTGCCCGCCGAACCGGTCCAGCTGGCGGGGGCCCTCAGTCGCAAGAAAGAGGGGCTTCCCTGGTTGACCCAGCTGTTGTCAAAAGTGCCCCGCTAAGCCCTGTCACAGTGGCGGCCCCCCGACCGCCACTGAGATTGCCCGCCCTTCGACACCAGGTCCCGGCACCTTGGCTTGAAGCCGGGCGAGCAGCATGATCACCAGGCTCATCCAAGAAAAATCCCACAGCTATGCTGCCCATAGACCATTTACCCATGCCATTCCTCCATCAAGGGGGTCATGGGCGGCATGTCTTCATTCTCCGTTCAACTGCGTCTGTTATGCTGATGTAAACGAAGATGATCTTGCGCGCCCTCACCGACAAAGGATGACGTCTGGCGCCCGCAGACAACTGAGTACCATGCAATACAGAGCGGGATCATTGTGGTAGGGGACAGCTCCTTTGTTCCCGGTGACCCGCGCCATGCCAAGGAGAACTGCTTATGACCCACACCAACATAGTGCTGTTGCTGGAAGGCAAGGATTACGAGCAGGAGACGCTGGCCAAGGCGAGCCGCCTGGCACAGGGACTGGGCTGCGACCTGACCCTGCTGCACCTGACGCACAGCAGCAAGGTGCGCCGCAAGAGCCTGTCGCTGTCCGAGGAGGAGCGCAGCGCCCAGGGCACGCTGGATGCCAAGGCCATCATCAGCGAACTCATCACCCTGCTGCCTCATCCGGTGGATTACCACTGCCTGGTGGTCGATGACGTGGTCAGGGATCTGGGCCAGTGGCTGAGCACCCACCCGACCTCGCTCCTGCTGGTCGGCAGCCGCCACCACTGGATGGAAGGTTCGCTGGCCCGCCTGCTCATCTACAAGCTGCCCGTCGATATCCAGATCTGCCACGAGCCCTATGCCGAGCAGCTCAAGGCCGTCAGCTGAGTACCAGGAAGCCCGCTCAACGAGCGGGCTTCCTGCATTTATCCCCTCGGTAGACCTCCCAAGCCCCTTGCTCCGCCCCCATCGGGTATCATGCAGGTCTGGCCTTCCCTCCCCTGCCGACATTCAGCCCCTCTTAATTGACAACTTCATCTACATGATTTCTTACACATTGCTCGCTTCTTTTTAAGTGTCATTTGCTGCAGGATATCGCCCTTGCACGCCTTCACTCGTTTCGTTCAGGTGATAAATGAAGACTCTTCCAAAACCAGGCAAGTACGCCCTGTTCGCCCTGGCGTTGCTGGCCCTCGTGGTCTGGCTGGCCTGGCCCGGCAAGACCCCGGACCCCGTACTGACTGCGACCGTGACCCGTCAGGACGTGGAGCAGACGGTGCTGGCCAGTGGCGTCCTGCAGGCCATAGAGCAGGTGGATGTGGGGGCCCAGGTCTCGGGTCAGGTCACCTATCTGGCGGTAGAAGCCGGGCAACAGGTCAAGCAGGGGGATCTGCTGGCAGAGATAGATCCCCTGATAGCCCAGAACAACCTCAAGACCGCCGAGGCCGAACTGGCCAGCCGCCGTGCCCAGCTCAAGATCAAGCAGGCGCAGCTCAAGCAGAACGAGCTGGCCTGGCGCCGCCAGCAGCAGATGTTCAGGCAGGAGGCGAGCTCCCGGGCCGATCTGGAGAGTGCAGAGGCGCAGCTGGCCGTCACCCGGGCCGAGTTGCAAAGCGCTCAGGCGGACATCGACAACGCCCTGATCAAGGTGGAGCGCACCAAGACGGAGCTCGGCTATAACCGCATCCAGGCCCCCATGGATGGCACAGTCGTCTCCATAGTGACCCGCCAAGGGCAGACCCTGGCCGCCAGCCAGACGGTCCCGACCCTGCTCAAGCTCGCCAACCTGGACACCATGACGGTCAAGGCACAGATCTCGGAGGCGGACGTCACCAAGGTCAGGGCCGGCATGCCGGTCTACTTCACCCTGATCGGAGACCCGGACCGCCGTTATCACGGCACCCTGCGCACTGTCGAGCTGGCCCCCACCAACATCAACGAGCAGAGCGCCAACACCACGACCACCAGCAATGCCGCCATCTACTACTACGCCCTGTTCGATGTGCCCAACCCCGACCATCAGCTGAGGGTCGCCATGACGACCCAGGTCACCATAGTGCTGGGTGAACGCAAACAGGTTTTGGCCATCCCCCAGACCGCCCTCGGCAAGAAGCTGGGGGAGAACGAATATGAGGTCTCCCTGCTCAAGGAGGATGGGCAGAAAGAGACCCGCCGCATCAAGACCGGCATGAAGGATGACATCAAGATAGAGGTGGTGAGCGGCCTTGACGAGCAGGACAAGGTGACACTGGAGCAGGGCAAGCCCGTCCAGAACGACGAGATGGAGATGGTCCCGTGAGCGAGCCCCTGATCCAGCTCAAGGGCATAGAGCGCCGCTACCAGAGCGGTGAGCACGAGGTGACTGTGCTGCACCCGCTGGATCTGACCATAGCGGCGGGGGAGATGGTGGCCATCGTCGGTGCCTCCGGCTCCGGCAAGTCCACCCTGATGAACCTGCTTGGCTGCCTCGATCGCCCGAGCGGCGGCCAGTACCTGTTTCGCGGTCAGGACACCGCCGGCCTGGATGCCCTGGCCCTGGCGCGGCTGCGCTGCCACCACTTCGGTTTCATCTTCCAGCGCTACCATCTGCTGCCCCATCTGGATGCGGCCGCCAACGTGGAGATCCCCGCCATCTATGCCGGCACCTCCCGCCCCGAGCGCCAGATACGTGCCCGCACCCTGCTGACCCGCCTGGGCTTGAGCGATCGCAGCCACCACAGGCCGGGCCAGCTCTCCGGCGGCCAGCAGCAGCGGGTCAGCATAGCCCGGGCGCTGGCCAATGGCGGCGAGGTGATCCTGGCGGACGAGCCCACCGGCGCCCTCGACAGCCACAGCGGCAAGGAGGTGATGGCCATCCTGAAGGAGCTGCACGAGCAGGGTCACACCATCATTCTGGTGACCCACGACATGGCGGTGGCCAACCACGCCAATCGCATCATCACCCTGCGGGACGGACGCGTGGTGGAAGACAGCGGCCAACCGGCGGCCAGCCCCGCCATCTCCCCGAATAGGGCCCACGCCCACGGGATGGACGAGTGTGAGCAGATCCCGCAGACCACTGTCGATCAGGTATCTTCCGAGCTCCCCCGACCAGCCGCCGGGCAGGAAGCGCGCGCGTCGGCGCCGGGCCGGGTCGCCACTGCCTCCGTCGCCAAGCGCGGCAGCCAGGGCTGGGATCGCTACCGGGAGGCGGGTCGCATGGCGCTGCACGCCATGCTGGCCCACCGCATGCGCACCTTCCTCACCATGCTCGGCATCATCATCGGCATCGCCGCCGTGGTCAGCGTGGTGGCGCTGGGCCAGGGGGCCCGCGCCAAGGTGATCGACGACATCAACGCCATGGGCACCAATACCATCGACATCTTCCCCGGCAAGGACTGGGGCGACGAGAAGGCCGCCAGCATCCAGACCCTGAACGAGCGGGATCTCGACGCCCTGCTCGGCCAGCCCTATCTGGAGGGGGCCAGCCCCCAGATCGCCACCTCGGGCCAGCTGCGCTATCGCAACAAGACCAGCAGCGGCAGCGTGGTAGGGATCGGCAGCGACTTCTTCCGGGTCAAGGGGATGACCCTCACCCAGGGCCGCCTGCTCGATGAGCGGGACATCCGCAGCCGGACGGCGGTGGCCGTGGTGGATGGCAAGACCATAGCCAGCCTGCTCGGCAAGACGGATCCCGTCGGCCAGGTGGTGCTGGTCGGCACCCTGCCGGTGCGCATCGTCGGGGTGGTGGCCCAGGAGACCGGCTTTGGCCCCAGCAGCCAGTCGGTCAATGTCTGGCTGCCTTACAGCGCCGTGATGAGCCGCCTCATCTCCCAAAACCACTTCAGCCAGATCACCATAAGGGTCAAGGACGGGGTCCAGCCCGCGCTGGCCGAGCAGGCCGCCGTGGCGCTGCTGACCCAGCGCCACGGGGTGAAGGATTTCTTCACCTTCAGCAGCGACAGCATCGTCAAGTCGGTGGAGAAGACCACGGCCACCCTGACGCTGCTGGTCTCCGCCATAGCGGTGATCTCCCTCATCGTCGGCGGGGTCGGGGTGATGAACATCATGCTGGTGTCTGTGGTGGAGCGCACCCGCGAAATAGGGATCCGCATCGCGGTCGGCGCCCGCCAGTCCGACATACTGCAGCAGTTTCTGATCGAGGCTGTGATGGTCAGCCTGCTGGGGGGCCTGCTCGGCATCGGCCTGGCCATCTTCATCGGTTTTATCTTCTCCCTGCTCGTGGAGAGCTTCCAGATGCGTTTCTCGCTCTTCTCCATCCTGATGGCCTTCGGTTGCTCCTCGCTCATCGGGATCCTGTTTGGTTACCTGCCCGCCCGCAATGCGGCCCGGCTCGATCCGGTCGAGGCACTGGCGAGGGAATGATGATGCACAACTTATCCGGCCGGGGGCTGCGCCTCTCGTCCAACCAGGAGCACAGCCCCTTGTCAAAAACGGCGCTTAGCCTGATTCTCACCGTCTGCCTCAGTGCCTGCAGCCAGCAGAGCACCTACCACAGACCCGAGCTGGACGTGGCGCCAGCGTGGCAGCAGGACGCCCGGGATCTTGGCGACCAGCAGGCCGGGCTCTGGTGGCAGGGGTTCCAGGATCCCGCCCTCGACCAACTTGTCGATAAGGTGCTCGCAGCCAACCCGGACATGCAGGTGGCGGGGCTCAGGCTCAAAAGTGCTCTGCTCGGCGCCGATCTAGCCGACACCAACCTCACCCCGTCGGTCAACGCCAGCCTGGGGGCGAGCGGCAACAAGAACATCAAGGACGGCAGCGCCAGCAGCAACCTGGGCCCCTCCTTCAACCTGAGCTATGAGGTGGATCTCTGGGGCAGGCTCGCCTCGGTGCGGGATCAGGCCCAGTGGGAGACAGAGGCCAGCGAGCAGGATAGCGCCGCCACCCGTCTGATGCTGGTAGGCAAGACCCTGGAGCAATACTGGCAGCTGGCTTACCTCGGCTCGGCCCTCTCCCTTGGCGAGCGTCAGCTGGCCAACTACGAGCGGATAGAGCGGCTGACCCAGGCAAAATACGACGCCGGGGCCGTCACCCGCCTCGATCTGGTGCAGGCCAGCCAGCAGAAAGCCGGCAAGCAGGCGGAGCTCGCCTCCCTCACCCTGCAACGGGAGCAGGCCGGCAACGCCCTGCGCCTGCTGCTCGGCCGCAGCAGCGGCCCGCTGGAGTTTGCCCCGACGTCCCTCGCCATGGGCCCCATTCCTACGCTGGCGGTCGGCATTCCCGCCGATGTGCTGGCCAGGCGCCCAGACGTGCGGGCCGCCGAGCTGCGCCTTCGCAAGACGCTGGCCAGAGGGGACGAGATTCGCACCGGTTTCTACCCCACCCTCAGCCTCACCGGCGGCGCCAGCACCACCTCGGACACCCTGACCCAGGTGCTGCAAAACCCGGTGGGGACCCTGGGCGCGACCCTGGCGCTCCCCTTCCTCGAGTACAACAAGACCCGGCTCTCCATCGCGAGCTCCGAGATTGACTATCAGATAGCCGAAACCGAGTTTCGCAAGCAGCTCTATACGGCCCTGCTGGAGGTGGAGGACGGCCTGGCCGCTCGTCAGCAAGGGGAGCAGCGGCTGCGTTATCTCGAGCAGCAACTGGCCTATGCCAAAGAGGCCGAGCGGCTGGCGGGGGCCCGCTTCCTGGCGGGCGCCACCGGGGTTCAGCCCTGGCTGGACGAGCAGAATCGACTGTGGGATGCGGAGCTCGGCGTGCTGGCCCAGCAACAGAGCCAGCTCAAGACCATGGCCGGGATCTACCGGGCGCTGGGAGGGAGCGATCGGAGCTAGAGCCCGGTCAGACCCCAGGGCAGCCGACATGGCCTCCATGCTGGCTGCCCTTGCCCCTTCCCCGCCACAAAGCAATTGATAATAATTTTCATTTAATGAAAAATGAGCGCTCTCGTCTGTCAGGAGTACTCAAATGTCACAGTCCGCCCCGGTCAATCGCCCTCGCCTGCTCACCGTCAAGCATGTCCACGATGTGAGCCCCCATCTGCGCCGAGTCTGCCTGACCAGCCCCGAACTGGCGGATTACCCCTTCAGCTGTGGCGGCGCCCATATCAAGATCATGCTGCCCCGGCCGGGCCAGAGCGAGATAGTGCTGCCAACCCCGACCCCCAAGGGTCCCCGTTGGGAGGATCCGAGCCAGAAGCCCATCATCCGCACCTTCACCATCCGCGCCTTCCGCCGCGAGGCCCTGGAGATCGACATCGACTTCGCTCTGCACGGTGATGTCGGCCCCGCCAGCCGCTTCGCCCTCCACGCCAAGCCGGGGGACAGGCTCGCCATCTCGGGTCCGGGCGGTCCGGACCCCATGTTGCAGCTGGCCGATCACTACTACATGGCCGGCGATCTCACCTCCCTGCCCGCCATCAGCGCCATGGCCGAGGTGATGCCGGCAGAGGCCCGGGGCCATATCGCCCTGCTGGTGCCCCATCAGGACGATGTGCAGGATCTGTCGCTGCCCGAAGGGGTCAGCCTGCGCTGGTTTGTCGGCACGCCGGACCAGACCGGCCCCCTGGTGGAGTACTTCACCGCCCAGCCCATGGCTGCCGAGGGAAGTTATTTCTGGTTCGGGGGGGAAGAGGGTCTGGTGGTGCCCCTGCGTCGTCATGTCAGGCGAACCCTGGACACCGATCGCCAGCGGGTCTATGCCGTGCCTTACTGGCGCAGCGGCAAGGATGAAGACGCCTACCATCAGGATCGCCACGTCGTGATGGATAGCTGATAACCACCTGTATTCCTTGTACTTGTCAGGCCTTCTCCCGCTCGGGAGCGGGCCTGGTTGCCATTCTCCCCTCCCCCTTACGGCCCGCCCCCCATCTTTGGTGATCCTCTCGGTAGTGCTTGCATTTGAGACGAACAGCAAGATAATGATAATCACTCTCAACAAAGATGGTGTGTCCTGGACGCAGATCCCCTGATCCAGACACCCGGGCGTTACGGGCCCATCGTCGACCCCATTTCCACAGCAAGGTAATCCCAGATGGCTGTTTTGAATTCGGTAATGCGCGCCTTCGCGGTGGAGGCGCTCCCCACCCCTGCCGACCTGTTGGCACAGCATCCCTGCTCGGCCGATATGGCGCAGCACATTGACCAGCACCGCCACCAGGTGCGCCAGATCCTGAGCGGGGCGGACGATCGCCTGCTGGTGGTGATAGGCCCCTGCTCCATCCACGACCCCGTCGCCGCCCTCGACTATGCGAAAAGGCTGGCACGGCTCGCCACCGAGTATCAGGAGAGCCTGCAGATAGTGATGCGCACCTATTTCGAGAAACCCCGCACCACAGTCGGCTGGAAGGGGCTGGTATTCGACCCTCATCTCGATGGCAGCAACGACATCGGTCACGGGCTCCACCTGGCCCGTCAGCTGCTGCTCGACATCAACCGGCTGGGGCTGGCCACCGCCACCGAGTTCCTCGATACCACCAGCTTCCTCTATCTGGCTGATCTCATCAGCTGGGGGGCGATCGGCGCCCGCACCACCGAATCCCAGGTACACAGGCAACTGGCCTCGGCCCTGCCCTGCCCCGTCGGCTTCAAGAACGGCACGGACGGCAACATCCGGGTGGCCATCAATGCCATCTTGGCCAGCGAGGCCTCCCACCTGTTCACCGCCCCAGGCAGTCAGGGGGGCATGGTGGTGATCAAGAGCGAAGGCAATCCGGGCGGCCACATCATACTGCGCGGCGGCACCCTGCCGAACTATCACCAGAGCGACGTGATGGACGCGGCCGAACGCCTGGCGCGCCAGGGGCTGAACCCTCGGCTGATGGTGGATTGCAGCCACGGCAACAGCCAGAAGCTGCACCAGAACCAGCTCCTGGTCGCCGGGGAGCTCTGCCGCCAGTTGCGGGGCGGGAGCACTGCCGTTGCCGCCGTCATGGTCGAGAGCTTTCTGCAAGGGGGCAGCCAGAAACCGGCGCCACTGAGTGAGCTGCAATATGGCTTGTCGGTCACCGATGCCTGCCTCTGCTGGGAGGAGAGTGAAACCCTGCTGGCCATGCTGGCCGATGCCATCGAGGCGCGTCGTCAATGTTCAAACAGGCGCGCCATTCCCCTTCGCAATGAAGTCAGCCAGCCTGTCAGCTAACACATTGCCTATTTCTCCACAGCGGGGTCGCCAGACCCCGATTCACATCTTCGGCCTGGGTAAATGACATTCACATATTGTCCTGGCAAGGGTGCCAAATAGAGCAGTCATGAGGGAAGAAATTGGTACAAGAGGGACAATGTCTCCCCATGATAGAAAAATGGGCAGACAGGCAGAGCGAGAGATACACCGGCAACCCCACCTATTTAATCCCATCGTGACGCCCGCTAATTTGTTGTCTTGTGCCATCAGAGATAACAAATGGGCTGTATGAGTCCTCATCGTGTGGCTGACAACACGCCACAGAGATTAGCTTCCCGCTAATGGATCCTTTTTATTGGCCCATGATGGTCATGGCTATTCCGGATAGGTAATCGTAATTCGGTGTCATCTTCTCTGGACAATAGAACAACAGGATCCTGAAAATAATAATGCCGCCCCTTGGGCGGCATTATTGATGAAGCGATCCTGGCAATCAGATCAGGAAGTCGTTCAGATCCTTGCCCAGCGCAACTTGCTCGGCAATGGCTTTGGGCATGCGGCCCTGGCCGGTCCAGGTCTTCTCCTGGCCATCTTCCTGATACTTGTATTTGGCAGGGCGCGGAGCGCGCTTGCTCTTGGTCGCGCCAGCAGCTGCCGGAGCGGCCACGCTGCCGATCAGCTCGCGCGGATCGATGCCAGCCTGTTGCAGCATCTCGGTAAACTCGCTCAGCTTGCGCTGACGCTCTTCCTGCTCGGCCCGCTCTTGCTCTACGGACTCGGCACGCTCGTTATATACCAGATCAAACTTTTCTTTCGCTTCTTGCAGTTGCTCAAACGGCAGTTCACGAATGGCAGCACGCAAGCTGCGAATGTTCAGCAGAACCTTCAGAAACTCGTTCATTACTTCCTCACAGAATTATTTTTGTATGTCACAGGGATTACACATTCTGAGAATAGCATGTCCGCTCGATAACAACATAATGATTTTATAGTGCCGGAGCAATTCCTGGCACCTGGATGTCATTATTCCCTGTGGTTAATTCACGCCGTCACTCTTATCAGATGGTCCACTCAACAGACATTATTTCTTCAACACAGCTTAATCGGTGCCAGTTTCCCAAAGTATTCATCAGCCAGATAAAAGAGGTGCCATCCAAGCACCGCCATGTATATATCCCACCCCATTTCGCCATCAACACAGCTCGGTGTTCCATGTACAAATATTGGCCGCACCATCCGGGCATCGGATGAAAAAGCACCATAGCCAAACCGTGCAGCGCCATGCATCAAGGGCACTCTTCTCCCTGGCTCAGCCAATTTCCTTTGCCTGGGCGCTTATCCATTCGATGAATGCCTGGATCTTGGGGCATTGGCGATGGGGGAGCGTGGCCATGTAGTAACGTTGATTGCAGCGAACCGCCTTGCCCGGGAAAGGCTCCACCAGTTCGTTGCGCTCCAGCCGCTGGCGCACCAGGTTCTTGCGGCCCATGGCCACGCCGGCGTGATTCATGGCGGCGATGATGGCGAGATCGGAACGATCGAAGCCCATGCTCGACTGGCAGCCATCGAGGGAGACATCCGCCTGGCGGGCCCAGCTGCACCACTCGTCGGTATCCGAGTCATATCCCCAGGCCTGCCTGTCGTGCAGCAGGCGACAGTGGTTCAAGTTATCCGGGTTATTCAGCAACTGGTGTCGCTCGGCATATTCGGGGCTGCACACCGGCACCATGTATTCATCCATCAGCGGGTGGATGGCGAGCCGCTCCGGCACCTTGTCATCGAAATAGATCGTCAGATCGATACCATAGCCGTGCAGATTGACGTTCTCGTTGCCTGTCATGATGTTGAGATCGATCTGGGGATGCAGGCGGGAAAAATCCGCGAGCCGCGGCACCAGCCAGCACTGGGCGATGGAGGGACGGGAGTAGACGGTCAGGGAACCGGACAGCTCCTGATTCTTGATCTCCAGGATCTCCTGGTTGATGAACTCCAGCGATGACTTGAGCGCCCAGAACACCCGCTGCCCCTCCGTCGTCAGCACCACCTTGCGATGAAAGCGCTGGAACAGCTTGAAGCCGAGCTCCTCTTCCAGCGCGCTGATCCTGTGGCTCACCGCACTCGGGCTGAGCGCCAGCTCATCCGCCGCCAGGGCAAAGGAGCTGTGGCGGGCCGCCGCCTCGAAGGTGTGCAGCTTGGAGAGCTGATAGCCGCTGAGCAGCTTGTTTCTCGATACGTAGTTGTCTTCGGTATACATCCGCCTTCCCCGTCACCGGCTCAACATCGCCGTCATGATATCCCGGATGACCTGATTCAGGGTGAGGCAACCGAACCCAAGTCACATAAATACCGCTAAATGTGATGAATGTGGCACCTTTGCATCAACCCAGCTCATCCAAGAGGCCATTTTCATCATTTGTCAGCCCGACGTCCTTCCCGTTCAATAGGCCCATCATTTATCTCTAATCATCCTTGTCGAGGCGCAGTATGAATTCTGAAGTGTGGGTCGTCGGTACCTTGCTGACTAGCATCATTCTGATTGTCGTCACCATAGTGAAGGGCAAGGTACATCCTTTCCTCGCCTTGCTGCTGGCGAGCTTCTATGTGGGCACCATGATGGGAATGAACCCCGTCAAGATGGTCAATGCCATGGAAGAGGGCATAGGCGGCACCTTGGGCTTTCTCGCCGCCGTCATCGGCCTTGGTACCATACTCGGCAAGATGATGGAGGTGTCGGGGGCGGCGGAGCGCATCGGCCTCGCCCTGCAGAAGTGCCGCTGGCTTTCGCCCCAGGTGATCATGGTGCTGGTCGGTCTGGTGTGCGGCATCACGCTGTTTGTCGAGGTCGGGGTGGTGCTGCTCATTCCGCTGGCCTTCTCCATCGCCCGCAAGACCAGAACCTCGCTGCTGACCCTGGCCATTCCGCTCTGTACCGCCCTGATGGCCGTGCACTGCATAGTGCCGCCCCACCCGGCCGCCCTCTATGTTACCAACCAGCTGGGTGCCGATGTGGGATCCGTCATCGTCTATGGCCTCGCGGTCGGACTCTTTGCCTCCCTGGTGGGCGGCCCGCTGTTTCTGAAGCTGCTCGGCAAGCGGGTGCCATTCAAGGAGGTGCCCGACGCCTTTGCCGACATCCAGGCCCGCGATGAGGCAAGCCTCCCTACCTTGAGTGCCTCCCTCTTCACCGTGCTGCTGCCCATCTTGTTGATGCTGGCCAAGACGGTGGCCGAGCTCAACATGGATCACGCAAGCCACCTCTATACCGTGCTGGAGTTTATCGGCAACCCCATCACCGCCATGTTCATCGCCGCCTTCACCGCCTATTACGTACTGGGGATCCGTCAGCGTATGAAGATGGAAGGGCTGCTGGACCAGACAGAGCAGTGCTTCTCCTCCATTGCCAACATCTTGCTGATCATCGGCGCGGGTGGCGCCTTCAACGGCGTACTCAAGGCCAGCGGCCTGGGGGACAGCCTGGCGACCATCCTCTCCCAGCTGGACATGCACCCCATACTGCTGGCCTGGCTGGTCGCCATCATATTGCACGCCGCCGTGGGCTCGGCCACCGTCGCCATGATGGGGGCCACCGCCATCGTCTCCCCCATCATGGTGCACTACCCCGAGATAAGCCCCGAGATCATGACGCTCGCCATCGGCTCAGGCGCCATCGGCTGCACCATGGTGACAGACTCCCTGTTCTGGCTGGTCAAACAGTATTGCGGTGCCACCCTGAACGAAACGCTCAAGTACTACACCAGTGCCACCTTTGTCGCCTCCCTGATGGCGCTGGCCGGTACCTTCCTGCTCTCCTATATCGTGTAACAAGACCGAGACATCCCATGAAAAACATCGACGTCCAACAACTCATTACCCAATTCCCGCTGGTTCGCTCCCTGATCGCACTCGAACCCGTGACCTGGTTCAACCCCAAGGCCACCACGCTGGCGGTCGGTCTGCCCTATGTGGGCCTGGATGGCAACGATGTGGCGGATGCCTCCGCCCGCCTCGCCCGCTTCGCCCCCTACATGTGCGACGCCTTCCCCGAGACCCGCGTCAGCAAGGGCATTCTGGAGTCCGAGATCGCCGCCATCCCGGCCATGCAGGCAACGCTCAATGCGCGTTACGGCATCGAGGTAACCGGCAAGTTGCTGCTGAAAAAAGACAGCCACCTGCCCATCTCCGGCTCCATCAAGGCCCGTGGCGGCATCTATGAGGTGCTGACCCACGCCGAACGGCTGGCCATCAAGGCCGGGTTGCTCTGCGAGGAGGACGACTATCGCAAGCTGTTCACGGACGAGTTCCGCCAGTTCTTCGGCCAGTACAGCATTGCGGTGGGCTCGACCGGCAACCTCGGCATGTCCATCGGCATCATGAGTGCCAAGCTCGGTTTCACCGTCACCGTCCACATGTCTGCCGATGCGCGGGAGTGGAAGAAGCGCAAGTTGCGCGAACATGGCGTCATCGTGGTGGAATATGCCGAAGATTACGGGGTAGCGGTGGAGCAGGGTCGCAAGGAAGCCGAGCGCGATCCCAACTGCTTCTTCATCGACGACGAGAACTCCCGCACCCTGTTCCTCGGCTACTCGGTGGCGGGCGAGCGGGTGAAGAAGCAGTTCGACGAGATGGGCATCAAAGTGGATGCCGAGCATCCGCTGTTCGTCTACCTGCCCTGCGGCGTCGGTGGCGGCCCGGGCGGCGTGGCCTTTGGCCTCAAACTCGCGTTCGGGGACAACGTCCACTGCTTCTTCGCAGAACCGACCCACTCCCCCTGCATGTTGCTCGGGGTCCACACCGGCTTGCACGATGCCATTGCAGTGCAAGATCTCGGGATCGACAACCTCACCGCCGCCGACGGTCTCGCGGTGGGGCGCGCCTCCGGTTTCGTCGGCCGCGCCATGGAGCGGCTGCTGTCGGGCTTCTACACCCTGAGCGATCAGGAGATGTATGACCTGCTGGGGCTGCTGGCGCGGGATGAGCAGATCAAGCTCGAGCCCTCCGCCCTGGCAGGCATGCCGGGCCCCTGGCGGGTCAGTGCCGATGGCGAGTGGCAGACATCGCACGGTCTGGATGCCCGACGCATGATGCAGGCCACCCACCTGGTCTGGGCCACCGGCGGTGGCATGGTGCCCGCCGAGGAGATGGAAAAATACCTCGCCACTGCCCACCTCTGATCTTTTTTTCAACTAAAAAACCCGCCACCCTGGCGGGTTTTTCTCTTCTGGGATCAGCAAGATGGCATGCTCTTTGCCCAAGCTTTGCCGTTCCCCCTCCCCTTCCTCCTGCCGTCAATCCCCCCAAGTTGGTTATTTTGTGATACGATAGGGGCCGTTTTTTGACATCTGCGCCCCGTTGTCGCCTTGATCCTGCAAGATCACCACCCAGTCCGGTGGGCACAACACGCGGCGGCGCAGCACCACAAGTGACCCGGTTGAGTCAATGCTGGCGGCCTGTGCCAGCGAGCGACACGACACCAGGGACACCTTAGATAAGGAGATCGGGCTATGAAACAGTATCAAAGCTGGCTTGGACAATATCTGATGAGCCGTCGCGATGGCGATCACGCCATGGCGTCCGAGCTCGCCAACTCCATCTGCGAGTTCTGGCAGACGCAGGGCGATGAAGCCGAAAGCAGCAAGTGGCAACAGCTCTATCAACAGCACGTGGAAAAGACCACCTGATCACAGGTGCACCTTCAGGCCAGCGGCCTGTCACCCATAAAAAAACCGGCGCTCAGGGCGCCGGTTTTGCATTTTTTGCATTAAGAGAACCGGATTACATCTGGTCGACCATGTCCTGGGCGAACTGGGAGCAGGAGCGCAGGGTGGCACCTTCCATCAGACGCTCGAAGTCATAAGTCACGGTCTTGTTGGCGATGGCTGCCTCCATGCCCTTGACGATAAGATCGGCCGCTTCGACCCAGCCCATATGGCGCAGCATCATCTCGGCGGAGAGGATGAGGGAACCCGGGTTGACCTTGTCCTGGCCGGCGTATTTCGGCGCAGTACCGTGGGTTGCCTCGAACAGGGCCACGCCGTCACCGATGTTGGCACCCGGCGCGATGCCAATACCACCGACCTGAGCGGCCAGGGCGTCGGAGATGTAGTCACCGTTGAGGTTCATGCAGGCGATGACGTCATACTCGGCCGGACGCAGCAGTATCTGTTGCAGGAAGGCATCGGCGATGACGTCCTTGACGATGATGGTCTTGCCGGTCTTCGGGTTCTTGAAGGAACACCAGGGGCCGCCGTCGATGAGCTGGGCATCGTACTCTTTCTGGGCCAGGGCATAGCCCCAATCCTTGAAGGCACCTTCGGTGAACTTCATGATGTTGCCCTTGTGCACCAGGGTCACGGAGTCGCGATCGTTGTCGATGGCGTACTCGATGGCGGCACGGACCAGACGCTCGGTACCGGCCTTGGACATGGGCTTGATGCCGATGCCGCAGGACTCGGGGAAGCGGATCTTCTTCACGCCCATCTCGTTTTGCAGGAAGGCGATCACCTTCTTGGCTTCATCGCTGTCCGCCTTCCACTCGATGCCGGCGTAGATGTCTTCGGCGTTCTCGCGGAAGATCACCATGTCGGTCAGCTCGGGGTGCTTGACCGGGCTCGGGGTCCCTTCGTAGTAACGAACCGGGCGCAGGCAGATGTAGAGATCCAGCTCCTGACGCAGGGCCACGTTGAGGGAGCGAATACCGCCACCGACCGGGGTGGTCAGCGGGCCCTTGATGGCCACGCAGTATTCACGAATGAAATCCAGGGTTTCGGCCGGCAGCCAGGCACCTTCGCCATAGACATGAGTCGATTTCTCGCCGGTATAAATCTCCATCCAGGCGATCTTGCGCTCGCCCTTGTAGGCTTTCTCGACCGCAGCGTTCACCACGTTCAGCATGGCCGGGGTCACGTCCACACCGATACCATCCCCTTCGATAAACGGAATGATGGGATTGTGGGGAACCTGCAGCTTGCCGCTGGCATCGACGGTGATTTTCTGACCCTGGGTCGGGATAACTACTTTGCTTTCCATCGGCATCTCCTAACTTCCGTTTGTTATCAATCTGATCGTTGATCGTTGCGCGCGGCCATCTTAGCCCATCCATTTGCATAATCAAATGGCGGGCGTGCATGTCCGACCATAGTCGAGTACTGGATCACAATGCCCACCCTCTCCCCCCGGGATGAGGATCCTGCCATTGCCATCGAGGCATGGCGCCAGCCTTTGTCATGGCGTCAGGCTCTCGCTTTGCCCCTGGGGCTGGCTCAGGGCGCGGTACTGGGAGGGGGTGAGCCCGGTCTTCTGCTTGAACACCCGGCAGAAATAGTTCACATCCATGTAACCACAGCGGCTCGCCACCTCTTCGAGACGGAAGCGGTATTTTTTCAGCATGAACTTGGCCCTATCGATGCGTACCCAGCTGATGTAGTCCGCCAGGCGCATGTGGCCCTGCTCGCGAAACAGGTGGGAGAGGTGGCTCGCCGAGACGTTGAAGCGGTGGGCAATGGAATCACGGCTGATGGGGCGGTGAAAATTCTCCTGGATATAGATGCAGATGCCGTGAAACAGCTCAGCCCCTCGCGGCCGCTCGAAGGCGGACTCCGTCAGCAGTTGACGGGCGCTGGTGAGCAGCGCCTGCAACAGGTGGTTGTCGGTGGGGGAGCGGCCCTGATCTTCCACCAGCACGTTGAGGGCCGCCAGTATGTGTTCGTTCACATGACCGGCCCGGGCCATGATGCTGTGCTTTTGCACGTCGAAGAAATCCGGGTCCTCCCGCCGTTTGCTCACCAGGCTGAAACCGAGCTGACGCTTGCCAAACAGCAGGCTCAGCACAGAGCAGTCCGTGGTCCAGAGCGGCTTGTTCCAGCCGTTGGGGGGGATGTAGAGCGCCTGCCCCGGCAACACGCTGACCTCCTGGCAACCCGACTCCCTGTCCCAGATCTGGTTGAGGTACTCACCGCTGAACACCAGCTCGAGGCGCGGGAAGTTGACCTGATAGCTGAAGCCGGGGGGCACCCCCTGATCCTGGGCGAACCAGATCTGCTCGAAGGGAACTTGGTCGTGGAGAGCGCCGTCGAGCAGCTGGCTGAAGATGAGTGACATGATGATCCCGATCAAGAGAGAGGCAAGCGATTGCGGCGGCAAAGGCCGCCCATGTTATAGTCCGGGCCGGACCGTCAATTCCACCCTTTTCTTCACCCGACTTTCTTCACACCAAATGAGGCGTCCCTTATGAGCAGTCGCGATCTGCCCTCCTTTTTGTTGATGCAAAATCCGATTCAAGGCTACGACTGGGGCAGCCATGACGCCCTGACCACCCTGTTTGGCATCCCCAATCCAACTGGCAAACCCCAGGCGGAACTCTGGATGGGGGCCCACCCCAACGGCTGCTCCGAGGTGGTGCTGGCGGGGGATGTGCAGAAACTCTCGACCCTGATAAACAGCGCCCCCGCCACCGTGTTGGGGGACGCCACCCAGGCCCGCTTCGGCAGCCTGCCCTTCCTGTTCAAGGTGCTGTGCGCCGAAAATGCCCTCTCCATCCAGGTGCACCCAAGCAAGGCCCAGGCTGAAGCCGGTTTTGCCAGGGAAGAGGCCGCCGGCATCGATATCAAGGCGAGCAATCGCAACTACAAGGACCCCAACCACAAGCCGGAGCTGGTGTTTGCCCTCACCCCCTATCAGGCGATGAACGGCTTTCGCGCCATTCCCGCCATCCTGGCGCTGTTCGAGCGGGTCAAGCTGGCGACCATCGCCGATCTGGTCGCGGACCTTGCCGCCAATCAGAACGAAGCGGGCTTGCAACACTTCTTCCACCAGTTGCTGATCCTGACCGGGCCACGCAAGGAAGACGCCCTGGCGGGTCTGCTGGCCTATGCCGCCGCCCATCAGGACGAGGAGACCTTTGCCCTCGTCACCAGTCTGGCCGCCCAGTATCCGGGGGATGTGGGCCTCTTCTCGCCGCTCTTGCTGAACGTGGTGACCCTGCAGCCGGGTCAGGCCATGTATCTGGATGCCTGCACCCCCCACGCCTATGTGCGCGGCACCGGCCTCGAGATCATGGCCAACTCCGACAACGTGCTACGCGCCGGGCTGACCCCCAAGTACATAGACGTGGCCGAGCTGCTGGACTGCACCCGCTGCCTGGCCAAGCCGGACGACCAGATCCTGCTCAGTCCCCGCATGGAAGGCGCCGTGCAGCACTACGACGTCCCCGTACCGGACTTCACCTTCAGCGTCTACCCGGCTGGTGAGCATGCACTCACCACCGCCAGCGCCGAGATCCTGTTTGCCATCGATGGCACCGTCATCCTTCAGCAAGGTAAGCAGTCACTGCGCCTGGAGAAAGGGCAATCCGCCTTTATCCCCGCCGCCACCGGCAGCTACCAGCTGCTGGCCGATGGCCGGGTCGCCCGTGCTGGCAACCGCTGCTAAGACATCATCAGCAACATCGTGAATAGACGAGGGCCATCTTCTGATGGCCCTCGCTTCGAAGGCTTCCCCATGCATGATCCCTTGACTCCATCAGTCCCGCTCACCGCCCAGCTTCCCAAGGCGCAGCCAATTCTTAGCCCGCGCAATGAACGCTGGGTGCGAACACGGTTCCTGCGCCGGGGTGGCCTGTGAGCCTGGATCTCGGCGGACTGATGCCGCTCTGGACGCTGTTCCAGCAACAACCTCTGGCACAGGGCATCGGCCTCGCCGCCATGCTGGTCGGGATCAGCGCCTTCCGGCAACGGGATGACGGGCGCTTTCGGTTGCGGCTCTGCCTCTATCAGGCGGCCATCGCCCTCCACTTCTTCCTGATGGGGGCCGGCACCGCGGCCCTCAGTGCAGGCCTCAGTTGCATTCGCACCACCGCCTCTGGGTACACCCGCAGCCCCTGGGTGATGCTGTTGTTCCTGCTTCTGGTCTGGGGGCTCGGCATTCCCGGGATCACCAGCGCGGTACAGTGGCTGCCCATCATAGGTACCACCATCGGCACCTGGGGACTGTTTCGGGCCCAGGGCATCACGCTGCGACTCAGCATGCTGGCGGGTGGCCTGTGCTGGACCAGCCACAACATCTTGATCGGCTCCATCGGCGGCAGCCTGATTGAGCTGAGCTTCCTGTTCGTCAACTGCCACACCATGTACCGCATGTGGCGACAACCGCAGTCGAGCCCTGCCTGATCCCTTGCCCTCAGGTGTCGCTGGCCGCAGTCAAGGAATGAGGAAGGCCGATAGCGGCCTTGAAAAAAACCACCGCCCTGAGTCAGGGCGGTGGTTTTTCATTATCTGCTCAACCGATGGCCATCACGGCCGTCGGGGGCTAGTGTTCTGCCGCTTCCGGCTGGGGAGCTTCCGAGCGTTCCCGCTGCAGTTCATCGACCCTGGCTTGCCATTTGTCATGGGCCTGTTTTTGCCCTTGTGACTCGAATTCCTGGCGCATGGTGTCGATTTCTTGGTCAAGTTTTTCCATCAGGATGTCTCCTTGTATCTCGGGTTACACACTGGCTGACGGCGCTGTTGGCCAACCTGCTCTATTCGATTGGACACCAATTATTCCCCGATTGTCCAACTAAATAAACGATTTATTATGCAAAAGCCAATCTATAAAACAGCAAAAAGCCTCTTGTGAGACCATATTAAACCCTCCAGAACAGGCGCGACAAAAACACACATTTAGCTTAATTATCAATTACTTGAATTCATAACACCCGACCTTTCCGCCGCCCTTTTCGAGGCCATCTGGTTATGCACATATTTTTTCACGCCCTCCGCTCAACTCCGCCTTGCCGGTGCACAACCGCTCCCGGGCCACACTTTTGCCGGATGGCTCACATTTCAGGGCGCGGCCATGGCGCACAAATCTCCAATCCTCTCGCCTGACTTTGGGTCGGCATGTCGCCGCCACCTTCTGATAAGATCGTCAAAAAACAAATCAACCATCTGTTTTAAAAAGAAATAAAAAATAATCCTCCGTTCTGGAAAGACGATATCAAAATGCGAACGGGGTCACAGGATGAGGTGGGCGACACAAAAATCCAGTAAAGGGCACATATGTCCGATTTCGACCCGGGGGTAAGGGCGAAACAATAGGCGGGTCAATTGTTACTCATCACAACGGCTCCAAGAAGGAGCCAGGAGACACCTATGCTCACCTCCTTGATAGACGAAGGACTGATCTGCCTTGACATAGCGGCCAATGACAAACAGGGGCTCTTTGTGGAGCTGGCTGCCCGGCTCAAGGCCAGCGGCAAGATAGCCAATCAGGATCAATTCGTGCGCGACCTCTGGGCGCGAGAAAACCTCGACAACACAGGGTTTGAACAGGGAGTTGCCCTGCCCCACGCCAAGAGCGAGGCGGTGCTGCAGCCCGCCATCGTCATCGGCATCAGCCGTCAGGGCATCGACTACGGCGCCGAAGATGGCTTGCCCTCCAGGCTGTTCTTCATGATTGCCTCCCCGGCAGGGGGCGCCAACCACCATATCGAGGTGCTGGCCGAGCTCTCCACCAAGCTGCTGGAGCCCGGCTTCATTGCCGGAATGCAGGCTGCCACCAGCAAGGCAGAGGTGCTCAAGCTGCTGGCGGCGGCGCCTCCGACCAGCCTCCGACCACAGACAAAAGTTCAACCCCAGCCGTCAGAGCCGGTCGATCGCAGCCTCAAGGGCCAGCTCAATACCCTCAAGCAGCACCTGCTGTTCGGCACCTCCCACATGATCCCCTTCATCGTCGCGGGGGGCGTCTTGCTGTCACTCTCGGTGATGATGAGCGGCAAGGGTGCCGTACCCGAGGCCGGGGTACTCAAGGACATGGCCGACATGGGGATCGCGGGGCTGACCCTGTTTACCGCCGTGCTCGGTGGCTATATCGCCTACTCCATGGCGGACAAACCGGGCCTGGCCCCCGGCATGATCGGCTCCTGGATTGCGGTGCAGCAGTTCCACACTGGCTTTCTCGGCGCCATCCTGGTGGGCTTTATCGCCGGCCTCATCGTCAATCAGCTCAAACGCATCAAGCTGCCGGACTCCATGAGTTCGCTCGGCTCCATCTTCATCTACCCGCTGATCGGCACCTTCCTGGTGTGCGGCATCGTCATGTGGGTCATCGGGGCGCCCATCGCCGCCATGATGGAGGGGATGAACCACTGGCTCTCCAGCATGGCGGGCTCCGGCAAGGTGATGCTGGGCGCCATCCTCGGCGGCATGACCGCCTTTGACATGGGCGGCCCCATCAACAAGGTCGCCACCCTGTTCGCCCAGACCCAGGTCAACACCCAACCCTGGCTGATGGGGGGTGTCGGCATCGCCATCTGCGTGCCGCCGCTCGGCATGGCGCTGGCGACCCTGCTCTCGCCCAAGCGCTACAAGAAGGAGGAGCGTGAAGCAGGCAAGGCGGCCGCCATCATGGGCATGATCGGCATCAGCGAGGGGGCCATTCCCTTTGCCGCCGCCGATCCGGTGCGCGTCATCCCGGCCATCGTCGCGGGCGGCATCGTCGGCAACGTCACCGGCTTCATGATGCACAGCATCAACCACGCCCCTTGGGGCGGCTGGATAGTACTGCCGGTGGTGGAAGGCAAGATGGGCTATATCCTCGGCACCATCCTCGGTGCCCTGACCACGGCCCTTGTCGTCAACCTGCTGAAAAAGCCGGTGACCGACGAGGAAGAGGTCACCACCCCGGATGGCGGCTATGAGGCCATCGAAGCAGAAGGAGAAGCTGACGTACTCGCCATCACCGCCTGCCCCTCCGGCGTCGCCCATACCTTCCTCGCCGCCAAGAGCCTGCAAAAGGCGGCCGCCAAGGCGGGGATCAAGCTGAAAGTGGAGACCCAGGGCGCCAACGGCATCATCAACCGCATCACGGCAAAGGACGTGGCCAACGCCCGCTGCGTCATCCTGGCCCATGACGTGGCCATCAAGCACCGGGATCGCTTCGCCAATATCGACATCATCGATGTCAAAACGAAGGATGCTATCCACAATCCAGATGGATTGCTGGCCCGCACCCTGGAAGGCAGCAGCAAGGTAGCCTGACGAGGCTGAATTAGCCGTGCTGAACATAAGGGGCCCCGAGGCCCCTTTTTGCCGTGGCAGGAGATGCGGTTGCGAGCTCACCGCCCCTGCACCACGCCTTGCCATCCCCATAAGCAATCCGGCGCCAATGGTGGGCGCCGGATAGGTCGTGGTGACTGCTCAGCCAGGCTGGCTTGTCTGGTCTATGCGCCGCAGGATCAGGGGGTCGGCTTGACCAGGGTATCGAGTCCGCTCACCACCAGGGTGCCTCTGCCTCGGGTCATCTTGTGGAAGTTGGTGCCTTGCTGGGATGGATTGTCTGTCCTGGCCAGCAGGGTGGCCCCGTTGTTGTAGTTCTGGATCTCGGTGGCGGTGAGTGGCCGATCAGACAGGATCAGCAGCAGAACACGGAACGTCTTCCGCGAGTTAACGGCGCTCGGCACCCTGGGTTTCTGGTCGGCCGGGATCAGGGCATAGGCATAGAGACTGGCGGGATCCGTCATCTCGGAGGCGTCCATCAACCCCATCAGGTAGAGCTCGATATCGGCGTAATTCGCACTCACATCGTTCAACTGCCCCTTGATCCCAAGCTCGTTTCCCCAGTGGCCAGGATAGCTGGTCGGCACCACCCAGTTTGCCCAGCGATGGGTCATCTCATGCAGGATGGGCCCGTAGGTGGAGGTCGACAGATACTGCTTCTTGTACAAGAAGGAAATGCCCTGCAGCTTGCCGTCCGAGTGAAACACCGCCGTGTTATCAAACATAGAGAGCCCGATACCAGAGACGTCGTTCTTGATGTGGGTGAACTCGCCGGTGGGCATACCCAGGGGCTTCGCCTCGTTGTTCATCAGCACGGTGATAAAGTCGAACTGGTCCTGAAACTGGCCATAGACCCGCCCGGTCAGATCTTTCAGCGCCGCCTGCCCCTCGGGGGAGTTGATGGAGGTCGCATTCCAGAATGCGAACGCCTCCGGGCTCAGTTGCAACGAGGCTATCTGGTTTTGCCGCGGTTCGATGACGATGGGGGCCTCAGGGGCCATCGGCATCACGGTGAGCTGCGCCGACGTGCTGGTGACACCGCCCAGATTGGCGGTAATGAGCGCCATCCCCTCGCTCAGACCGATCGCCTCCCCCCGGCTACCAGAGGCATTGCTGATGGGCGCGACGGCAGACGCATCGGAGGACCAGAAGGTGGCCTCGTCGTCCGTCACATCCTGGTTGCTGCCATCGGAGAGGGTGGCCATGGCCTGATACTGCACCTTGTCCCCCACCATCACGGAGGCATCCGGTGGCGTCACGTCCAGGCTGGTCACCACGGCGGATGATACCGTCACCGGAGCCGAATCGGTGAAGGCTGCACCGTCGAGCGTGCCATTCGCCATGATGGTGGCAGTTCCCACCGCCAGGCCGGTCACCAGCCCCTTGCTCCCCGCCTGGTTGCTGACGCTCGCAATCCCGGGTTGGTTGCTTTGCCACTGAATGAGGGGGTTGTCGGTGACATCGAACGAGGTCCCATCGGTGAGATAGGCCGTGGCGGCAACCTGTGTTTGCAGACCGACCGCAATGTCACCCCCCATCAATTGCACCTCGATCCCGATGACGGCGGCCGAGCTCACCCTGAGCGACTCGGTCGCCTCGAGAGAAACTCCGTTCACCATGCCGCTCACTCCTATGGTGACACTCCCCGGTGTCAGCCCGGTGACCAGCCCGGTCTCGCTGATACTCGCCACCGCCGGATCGCTGCTGCTCCAGGTCAAGGCGTCATGTCCGGTCACCTCGATGGGGTCACTGCCATCGGACAGGGCGGCAAATGCGTGCACCTGCGCGCTCAATCCCATGGGTAACGGATCCTCCGGCGTATGGATATCCAGCCCGGTGATCACGGCATCCGTCACCGCCAGCGGGACAGAAGCCTGGAAGGACGCGTCGTTGAGGGTGCCACTGGCCTCAATGTTCGGCTCCCCGACTGCTACCCCGGTGGCGACGCCCTTCTTGCCGGCGTCGTTGCTGACCAGGGCGCTGCCCTCGTCACTGCTGCGCCACTGCAGGCCTGCTGCGTTGGTCACGTCTCGCGACTGGCCGTCGGAGAAGGTGGCGATGGCCACGAAGGTCTGACTCAATCCCACCGGTACTCTGGCCATGGTCGGGGTCAGTTGCAGCTCGGTCACATAGGCATCGATCACCTCCACCCTGGCGGTGGCGCTGTGAGATTCACCATTGACAGTGCCCGTCGTGGTAATGGTGGCCGTGCCCGGGCCAACCCCGGTGGCGAGGCCCTGCTCATCCACGGTGACCACGGCGGTGTCGCTGCTGGTCCAGACGATGTCAGGATGACGGGTCACGTCCTGCACAGCACCATCATCCCAGGTCGCCTGCGCCTGGAACTGCTGCTCGACGCCGACGGGAAACCTGGCCTCCTTGGGACTTATCTGCAGCGAGGCGAGGGAGGAACCCTCCCCCGTTGAACCCTCATCGTCATCGCCGCCACACCCCAACAGCGCCAGGGCTGCCAATCCTGCTATCAAAAACTTGCCCAATGCCATTACCCATTTCTCCCTAAACCATTCCCTTGTCCGACTCGCCCAGAGTGAGCCGGGGCCGCCTGTCGCTACGGCTGTTTGAACCTGGCGGGGAGTAGAACAACGGGGCATTTTGCCGTCCACCGAAAGCCACGGCGAAGACAGGCTGGGTTAAGAAAACCGCGATGAAACCAGGCAATCCGCCCCTGGTCCATCGCCGCCCCCGGCGTACGCCAATGAATGAGGCCCTTTCGGGCCCCTGTCATTGCCAATCAGGACTCATGGCGCCGGGCGCAGGCTGAGTGTCATACCAAGGCTCATGCGATCCCCTCGGCCGAGCAGGCGCAAGCCGGGGTGACCGGCCAGGTGGTGGGCATTGGCTGCGTGACTCCGGGGTTCCAGACAGACAAAGCCTCTGACCTCATCGGGCATGTGAATAGGTGACATCTGCCATCCCATGAGAACACAGGGCCAGACAGAGATGGCGACATCAGCCATCCGTTTCTACGAATCCAGAAGCCTGCTCAGCAAGGTGAGCGATATCGAGGCACGGGAGGCTCGACTGCGTCAGAACAAGCTGCCGTTGCAGGCCTGCTCCCGCCGGAGGAGCCCAACCCCGACGAGATGTCGTGCGAGGAGAACGCCGCCCGGGTATTGGCCAGCATGGGCATACTGTCCCCAGGGCAGCCCTGAGCCCGGCACGATCGGCTTGGCGCGCTTGCCCTCCTCTGCTGCCCCGCCAGCCCCCCGTCCCTTGTCACAAAGAGGATTGCACTTGCCATCGATAAGGCATCCCGGTGCAGACGCCGTCCGCGCCCCTCGCAACCAAGGGCCCTTGTCTCGGGGAATTTATTGATCTTGAACAGGATTTATCCAGTATGGCGTTTTGCAAAATCATGCCATTGGTTAACATGTTTACCTCATCGCCAGCCATGGCGAGGGAATGTCCATGGGGGGCGCCACGGCTCGAAGAGTGCCGCAGGGTCACCATATGTTCGGTATCAATGGCTCGATTTATTGGCACTAGATAGCTGAGGTAGACGATGTACGGATTGGCACTGTTGTTACATATACTGGCGGCCACCATCTGGACGGGGGGACACATAGTGCTGTCGGTGGTCGTACTGCCAAAGGTATTGAGAGAACGCTCACCCGCCAGGTTGCTGGAGTTTGAGTCGGTTTACGAAAAGATCGGCATGCCGGCACTGATCATCCAGGTGATAACGGGCCTGTTTCTGGCCTATCGAATGCTGCCGGATGTCAGCCAGTGGCTGGACTTTTCCAATCCCCTCTCCCACCCGATCCTGTTGAAACTGTCGCTGCTGACCTTGACGCTCTGCTTCGCCATGAGTGCACGGTTTAGAGTCATCCCCCATCTGTCCGAGAAAAACCTCACCACCATGGCCTGGCATATCATCCCGGTGACGATTATCTCCATCCTGTTTGTCATCACCGGCGTGTCGTTCAGAACCGGGTGGTTCTATTGATGCTTGGGAATGAGCAGGACTAAAATATCCATTCCCCGGTATAGCATCCCGGCTTTAACTCCCCCAATACTGCCGGGTGGGCCGAATCGTTGAACCCGACGCCACCCAAGTCGGTTAGGCCGTGACACAGCCCCTGAACGGGGAGTTGAGAGCCAAGTGGAAAAGATTATGATGGGCGCCCCCCACCTCGAGAGCGACGCCAGTATGACAACCTTGAGCGAACCGTGCGAAATCCATCGTTGCGACCGCTGCGGCGAGCGCACCCGCCATATAGTGGTGCTGGTCCCTCGCGACCACAGCCAGGACGTGATGCCCAAAGAGCCGCGCAAGGCCTTCTGGCAAGCCTTTCGCGCAAGCACGATCACTAACTGGGCATTTGGCTCGACCCTGGCCTACCAGACCACCCATGTAAAGCACTTGATCTGCGAACGCTGCGGCGAGACCTTTCTCGAGTATTGAGCCCTGTTCCTAGCGCCATGTCACAAAGTGGCTGGCGCCTCTGCGGTAACTCAAGTCAGCCCCGCCAATTCCGCGCTGGCCGCCCCCCTGAACAAGCCATTTGTTGATCCCGAGCCGGTTTTTATCGGCTCCCTGTGTTACTACCGCACCGCTTTGATTAAGATGTTCCACTTGGCTACCAATGCCTTTGTGGAGTCGCATCCATGACACAGATCTATCACGCCATTTCAGGTCAATCGCAGATGAAAAGCAGCAAGTTGGAGGCTGAGATCCAGGGGCGGTAGCTTAGTCTGATGAAAAGGTGAAGGTCTTGAATATGTCTTCGCGAAAGTCCGATTACGCTGCGCTAATCGAACCTACAGTTCTAATCGGAGCGACACTTAACCGAGTGTATTAGAATCAGCATTCCGATTTTTCCAAGAAACTGACAGTATTGACTGGTTAGATTTAAACGTCCTTTCAAACAACATTCCCGCAAAGAGCTTGTATTTGAGGTGTGGCTTCAAAACCATAGGTTAAGCATCTGATTTTTATCGCATTGATGGATAATCAGTGTCAGAAACCACGATGACTCTCTGCACAAAAAAACATGTATAAGGAATGATTTTAGAGATGTACAGATCTAGTTATCGCCTGACACCGGCCTCAAACTGCATAACAAAACGGTACCCCTACCGTGTTATCTGGAGTCACCGTATGACCACTCCCTTTTGTGGGCAATTGTCAGGTGAATACCATCTCCATACAGAGCCTCAACTTTTATATACATGAGATAGGTGATTATAAGATGCAGATAAGAACAGCCTGCAGACATGAACTGGATATCATCTATCTTATGGGCTTCGATGTTTGGGGTGAGGGTCTGTCCCGAGATGAATTTCTTGCTGGTTGTCAAAACAGCAAGAAATACCAGTCCGGTGTTTGGTATGTATTGGTTGTCGATGAAAAGCCGGTCTCTTCCCTTATCGTCTATAGCGACCTATTTGGCCTCGGCCAGGGTTGTTTTGGTATCGGCTCCCTGGCAACGGATCCCGCGATGAGAGGAAAGGGGTTTGGCTCCCAGCTGCTGTGCGGCGTGACAGAAATGCTCCTGAACGCTCCAAATACTGTCGCTACTTTTCTGCATGCGGATATCGGCCATCACTACTACGAGAGGCTGGGATATAGGCGCATTCCGGGGGGGGAGGATTGCATGTATTTCTCTCTTGGGCTGTCACGCTATGTCGGTGAACCGCCGACCTACTTTTAATCCACCTCCAGCCACCATCCATAATGGCTGCCACCCGATGGCTAACGACTTTTCTCCACCTTTCCCCTCGCTTGCTTCTCCTCTCAACCTCCCCATGACCGCCATTTACGTGCGTTGGCTCACATCTAGAAGCCTCTTCGTACCTCACAAATTTACAGGAATGCAGCTCCCCTCGCTCAGGTGAGGACTAGCTCAATGGATGAAAAATATCGGTAAGAACACCTTCAACCAATTGATTTTTAACTACAAGAATTCATTACTCGATTCAGTTCAGACCTATTTAATCAGCTGGTCTGCTGTGAGATCGGGGTCACACTCAAGTCTATAGCGCACAAAAATCCAGTATTTCGCAGTTTTGTCCCATAGGGGGAATGGCGTGCCCCCACCATACTAGGAGGGTCAAATTTGTCTGCATGTCCCGGGGTAGAACCTATCGTGGTCAACTAAACCCGGGAAGCGATGCCAACAGGCTCCATCAAGGGAGCAGGGAGAACGCCATGATCACCACCCTTATCAACGAGCAACTGATCGCGCTCGATTTAAAGGCCACGCGCAAGGAGGAGGTCTTCACCGAAATGACCCGTCTGCTCGCGGCGCAAGGCAAGGTCAGCGACGAGCAGCAGTTCATCAAGGACCTGTGGGCCCGGGAAGAGCTGGACAACACCGGCTTTGAAGAGGGCGTTGCCCTGCCCCACGCCAAGAGTGCGGCAGTGAGCACCCCGGCGGTGGCCATCGGCATCAGCCGTGCCGGCATCGACTACGGCGCCGAGGATGGCAAGCCCTCCCGGCTGTTCTTCATGATTGCCTCCCCGGCGGGTGGTGCCAACCACCATATCGAGGTGCTGGCCGAGCTCTCCGCCAAGCTGATCGAAGAGGGCTTTATCGATGCCCTGCTGGCAGCCAAGAGCCCGGCCGAGGCGCTGGCCCTACTGCTCGAGAAGAAAGAACCGCAAGTGGCCACCCCGGCCGCCGACAAGGGGCTGATCATCGGCGTCACCGGCTGCCCGGCCGGTATCGCCCACACCTATCTGGCGGCAGAATCCCTGGAGCGCGCCGCCAAGGAGCTGGGCTTTGAGGTGAAGGTGGAGACCAACGGCTCCATCGGTGTCAAGAACAGCCCGACGGCGGCCGAGATCGCCCGCGCCAGCGCCATCGTGGTGGCCTGTGACAAGCAGGTGGACATGGCCCGCTTCAACGGCAAGCCGCTCATCAAGACCGGCGTGAAGGCCCCCATCAAGGATGGCAAGGGGCTGATTGAGCAGGCGCTGAAGGCCCCCGCCTACGTGGCGGACAAGGATGAGCGCAAGAGCGAGGAGAAGAGCTCAGGCGGCAGCTCGGATCTTTACCGTTATCTGATGAACGGCGTCTCCCACATGATCCCGTTTGTGGTCACCGGGGGTCTGCTGATCGCCCTGGCACTGGCCATCGGCGGTGATCCTACCCCAAGCGGTATGCAGATCCCGGCAGGGAGCATGTGGAACCAGATCCTCAACGTGGGTGTCGCCGCCTTCACCCTGATGATCCCCATTCTGGCGGGCTACATCGCCTACGCCATCGGTGATCGTCCGGCACTGGCACCGGGCTTTATCGGCGGCTGGATCGCCAACAACGGCAGCTTCTACGGCGCCGACGCCGGTACCGGCTTTATCGGTGCCATCATCGCAGGCCTGTTGGTCGGTTATCTGGTGCGCTGGATTGCGACCCGCCACTACCACAAGATGGTACAGCCGCTGGTGCCGATCCTGATCGCCCCCATCGTCGGTTCCCTGTTTATCGCTGCGGTCTTCATCTTCATCATCGGCGCCCCCATTGCCGACATGATGACGGGTCTGAACGCCATGCTGCTCTCCATGAGCGGTGGCAGCCTGGTGCTGTTGGGGATCGTGCTGGGGGGCATGGCCGGCTTTGACATGGGCGGCCCGGTCAACAAGGTGGCCTTCCTGTTCTCGGTGGGCATGATCGCCTCCGGCCAGACCCAGTTCATGGGTGCCATGGCCTGCGCCATTCCGGCCGCCCCCCTTGGCATGTCGCTGGCTACCGTGCTCGGTCGCAAGCTCGGCATCTTCGACGCCACCGAAATCGAAGCGGGCAAGGCTGCCGGCGCCATGGGTCTGGTGGGGATCTCCGAGGGGGCGATTCCGTTCGCCGCCCGGGATCCGCTGGCGGTCATCCCCGCCAACGTGCTGGGCAGCATGACCGCCGCCGTGATGGCCTTCCTGTTTGGCATCACCAACAGCGTCGCCCACGGTGGCCCCATCGTGGCCCTGCTGGGTGCGGTCAACAAGCCGCTGCTGGCCCTGCTCTGCATGATCTGCGGCGCCATCGTTACCGGCGTGGTGGCGGTTGCCCTGAAAAAACTGCGGGTGAAGAAAACCGACCAGGTGGCGCTGGCCAAGGCAGCCTGACCCTTGTTTACCCCACGTACTTGAGATGACAGCAGGCCACCCCCGGGTGGCCTGCTTGTTTGTGCGCGTCCCCTTGCCACCGGTTTGCGAGCCTGATGGCTCCCCCCCCTGCGGCGCCGCGCCACCCCGGGCGCGTGAGCAGACTCTGTGATCCCCTTCACGCTTCAGGGCCACAAGCCGCCAAACTAGGAAATTTTCCTACGTGTCCTAGGGATGGCTCTCACGCCATCTACATCCCGCCTCTTTACAGTCGACCTACCTGATGTAGTTACCCGACCCCAGCGCAGGTGCCAGGGCCGGGCATGGGTTCAATCGACAGGGGAGCGCTCTGCAGTTCGCCCTCTTCCTGTCGCCCTTCCCGTGGCGTGACCTCCCATAACAGATTGAACGAGTTCAATACACAAATGAGGAGCGCGGCGGGAATAGCGTCTATCTCGCAGAGGATGAACGAAGATGTTTAAACTGCTCGAACAGGTCCGGATCCCCACTCTGGACCTGCCGGTCGAAGCCCGGCGCAAGCTCTGGTTCAAGCCATTCATGCAATCTTATCTGGTTGTATTTATTGGCTATCTGACCATGTATCTGATCCGCAAGAACTTCAACATCGCCCAGAACGACATGATCCAGGAGTACGGTCTCTCCATGACCGAGCTCGGCATGATAGGCCTTGGCTTCTCCATCACCTACGGGGTGGGCAAGACGGTCGTCTCCTACTATGCCGACGGCAAGAACACCAAGCAGTTCCTGCCGCTGATGCTGATCCTCTCCGCCCTCTGCATGCTGGGCTTCAGTGCCAGCATGGGGGGCACGGGGTTCAGCCTCTACTTCATGATCTTCTTCTATGCCCTGAGCGGCTTCTTCCAGAGCTGTGGTGGCTCCTGCAGCTACTCCACCATCACCAAGTGGACCCCCCGCAACAAGCGCGGCACCTACCTCGGCATGTGGAACCTCTCCCACAACGTGGGCGGCGCCGGGGCGGCCGGTGTGGCGCTGTTCGGTGCCAACTACCTGTTCGATGGCAACGTGCTCGGCATGTTCATCTTCCCCTCCATCATTGCGCTCATTGTCGGCTTTATCGGCCTGCGTTTTGGCAGCGACTCGCCGGAGGCCTATGGTCTGGGCAAGGTGGAAGAGCTGTTTGACGAAGTCGCCAGCGAAGAGGACATCGCCACCGAAGAGCAGAAACTGACCAAGTGGCAGATCTTCGTGAAGTACGTGCTGATGAACAAGGTGATCTGGCTGCTCTGCTTTGCCAACATCTTCCTCTACGTAGTGCGCATCGGCATCGACCAGTGGTCCACCGTCTACGCCCACCAGGAGCTCGGCTTCTCCAAGGAAGTCGCCATCCAGGGCTTTACCTTCTTCGAAGTGGGCGCCCTGGTCGGCACCCTGATGTGGGGCTACCTCTCGGATCTGGCAAACGGTCGCCGTGGTCTGGTGGCCTGCGTGGCACTGGCGCTCATCATCGCCACCCTGGGGCTCTACCAGCATGCCACCACCCAGTTCATGTTCCTGGGCTCCCTGTTCCTGCTGGGCTTCCTGGTGTTCGGTCCGCAATTGCTGATCGGCGTGGCCGCCGTGGGTTTCGTGCCCAAGCAGGGCATCAGCGTGGCCGATGGCGTCAAGGGCACCTTTGCCTACCTCATCGGTGACAGCTTCGCCAAGCTGGGCCTGGGCATGATAGCCGACGGTACCCCCATCTTCGGCCTGACCGGCTGGACCGGCACCTTCGCGGCGCTGGACATGGCCGCCGCCGCCTGTCTGGTGCTGATGGCCTGCGTGGCGGTCGCCGAGGAGCGCAAGATCCGCCGCATCAAACGGGAACTGCGCGCCGCCGAGCTGGCTACCCAGTCCGCCTGATGGCCATCATCCGCTTTATATCCTGATATGTATTCGGCTCGCCCTCTGGCGGGCCGTTTTTTTACCCGCACAACCCCACACTCAAACGGGGCCATGCCTTGTGCAAAGCGGCACCAGAGCGCCGCCAAGATCCCACTTTCACCCCGCACCTTTGGCAAAAACCGCCCCTTGGCGCTATCTTGTTGCCCCACCTCAATTCGCTTCGAGAGCCCATGAAGATCCTCGCCGTCACCGCCTGCCCCACCGGCATAGCCCACACCTACATGGCCGCCGAGGCGCTGCAAAAAGCTGCCGACAAGCTGGGGCTCAAGATCAAGGTGGAGACCCAGGGCGCCATGGGGCTGGAGAACGTGCTGACCGCCAGGGAGATCGCCAGCGCGGATCTGGTGCTCATTGCCTCCGACATCGAGATAGAGCAGAAGGAGCGCTTCCTCGGCTGCAATGTGCGCCAGGTATCCCTGGAGTCCGTGCTGCTGGACGCCTCCGCCGTGCTCAAAGCCAGCACCCCCGGCGCCTGAATGCTGCGCCGCGAGCTCACCTTCTGCTGCCACCAGGGCTTGACCATCACCCAGGCCAAGCAGCTCTGTCGACTGGCCGGGCTGTTCAAGTCCCAGATCCTCTTCATCAACATCAGCCGTCGCCAGCGGGCGGAGGCGACCAGCCAGCTCGCCCTGCTCACCCTGGCCACTCAGCCCGGAGATATCTGCCAGTTGCTGATCGAAGGGCTGGATGCCGAGCTCGCCCACATAGCCTTCACCTGCTGGTGCGTGGAGCTGGGCCAGCCACTGGGGCGCCCCGCTACCTCGGCCCGGGCCGAGCAACGTCTGGCCGCCGCCCTGCCCGACTACGGTTTTTCCCTCGCCCAGCTCGGCCACAGCTCGGCCCCCCTCGACAAGGCGCTGGCGTTGCAGGTGCTGGTGGATCTGCTGCCAGCGGAGCGGGTGCGCGACAGATCCGCGCTGGAGCAAGCCATAGCAGATCGGGAGCGACTCGCCGCCACCATCATCAGGCCGGGCCTCGCCATGCCCCATGTGATCTGCCCCGCCATCGCCAGGCCAAGCCTCTCGCTGCTTAGCTGCGATGATCCCCTCCCCTGGGGATCGGCGCTCGGGCCTGTGCAGACCATCATCTTGCTGGCCATTCCGGCCGGGCTCGCCCCCGAGCAGCTGCGCCCCCTCACCCGACTGGCTCGCGCCCTGATGGACGAGGTGGTC
The DNA here is from genome assembly GCF_020423125.1 of Aeromonas media. Taxonomy (NCBI): domain Bacteria; kingdom Pseudomonadati; phylum Pseudomonadota; class Gammaproteobacteria; order Aeromonadales; family Aeromonadaceae; genus Aeromonas; species Aeromonas media. The sequence goes on along the minus strand of NZ_CP075564.1, from coordinate 1,324,633 downwards.
AGCACGGCGCTCTTACACGCAAGCTCGGCCCCCGCCCGCCAGGCCATCGTCATCGACAGCCTGCTCGGCTGAGAGGCGCCGGGCTACCCGGGTGCGCTCATCCCCGATGACCCATGGCGAGCGCCGCCGTGATACACTCCGGCATCCCCTGTTTTTGGTATGCACGCGATGAAACCTGCCCGTCCCCGCCTCTCCCTTTCCGGCCGCACCAGTGCCGCTGGCCGCCCCGCACAGGATGAGGCTCACAAGCCCGGCCTTGCACGCTCACGGGCTGGCACCCGGCAGGCGGGCGACGCCAGAGTGGCGGGGCAAAAACCAGAGGTGGCACCGGCAGATCGCAGGCTCTTGCTGCTGAACAAGCCCTACATGGTGCTCTGCCAGTTCACCGACGAGGCGGGGCGCGAGACTCTCAAGGACTACATCCGGGAGCCCGGCATCTATGCCGCAGGCCGGCTGGATCGTGACAGCGAGGGGCTCTTGCTGCTCACCAACGACGGCAAGCTGCAGGCGCGCCTCACCCAGCCGGGGGAGAAGACCCCCAAGACCTACTGGGTACAGGTGGAGGGCATTCCAAGCGAGGAGAAGCTGGCGAGTCTGCGCGCCGGGGTGGAACTCAACGACGGCATGACGCTGCCCGCCGGGGCGCGGATCATGGCTGAGCCCGATGTGTGGCCGCGCAATCCGCCCATACGGATGCGCAAGGAGATCCCCACCAGCTGGCTGGAGATCACAATCATCGAGGGGCGCAACCGTCAGGTGCGGCGCATGACGGCCCATATCGGCCACCCCACCCTGCGCCTCATTCGCTACGCCATCGGTGACTGGACCCTCGATGGGCTCGCCCCCGGCGAGAGCCAAAGCCTGCCCGCCCCCGAGCTGGCACAGGCCAGGCGCCAGCCGTCATCACACCGAACCAGTGGCAACGCAGCCAAACCGGCAAGCAAGGCGCCGAGCCTGGGGAACCAGTCCCAGCGAAACGATAAACCGCGCGGCACGGGCAAATCCAAATCACCCACGGCGGGGGAGAGCAAGCCCCGCAGCAGCGGCCGGGGCACGGCCCGCAGACCCGCCCGTCACCCCAGCGACAAGGAGTTATCATGATCGAACACCCGCCCCTGCCCGCCCGTTTGACGGTGGCCGCCCTGGTGCACTGGCAGGGCCGTTTCTTGCTGGTGGAAGAGGAGATCAAGGGGCTGCGCCGCTTCAACCAGCCCGCCGGCCACGTGGAGCCGGGGGAAAACCTGCTTGAAGCGGCCTGCCGCGAGCTCAAAGAGGAGACGGGGCTGACCGCCCCCCCCAGCGCCTGGCTCGGGGTCTATCTGTTCAAACCGGCGGACAGCGAGGCCACCTTTGTGCGCACCGCCGTCATCTTCGACCTTGAAAAGGCGCCGGGTCAGCACCATCCAGAGGATCCCGACGGCGATGTGCTGGCCTGCCACTGGCTCACCCTGGAAGAGATAGCCGAGTGCAAGCCCGCCCTGCGCAGCCCCCTGGTGTGGCAGTGTATCCAGGACTACCTGGCTGGCACCCGCCTGCCGCTGTCGGCGCTCAAAGCCTTTATATGAGGCCAACTGAAGCCGTTTTTTGCCCATCTTGGCAAACGACGGAAAAACGATTTCCCGCCGCCAGGCTCCCGAGGGGAACGACGGCAGGGAGATGTGACCGGGGGCGCAAAACTCTGGTAGAATACGCCCCGTTTAAACGAACTGGTAACTTCGACTAATGACAGACAACAGCCAAATCAAGGTGATCGTCGGCATGTCCGGCGGCGTGGATTCTTCCGTCTCGGCCTACCTGCTCCAGCAGCAGGGTTATCAGGTCGAAGGCTTGTTCATGAAGAACTGGGAAGAAGACGACACGGACGAGTACTGCTCCGCCTCCCAGGATTTGGCTGATGCCAAGGCCGTCTGCGACAAGCTGGGCATGAAGCTGCACACCATCAACTTCGCCGCCGAGTACTGGGACAACGTGTTCGAGCACTTCCTGGAAGAGTACAAGGCAGGGCGCACGCCGAACCCGGATATCCTGTGCAACAAGGAGATCAAGTTCAAGGCGTTCCTCGAATTTGCCGCAGAAGAGCTGGGTGCCACCTACATCGCCACCGGCCACTATGTGCGCCGTGACGACAGCACGGGCCGCCTGCGTCTGCTCCGTGGTCTGGACACCAACAAGGATCAGAGCTACTTCCTCTACACCCTGAGCGAAGCCCAGGTGGGTCAGAGCCTGTTCCCGGTCGGGGATCTGGAAAAACCCGAGGTGCGCCGCATCGCCGAGCAGCTGGATCTCATCACCGCCAAGAAGAAGGATTCCACCGGTATCTGCTTCATCGGCGAGCGCAAGTTCAAGGACTTCCTGGCCAAGTTCCTGCCCGCCCAGCCCGGCCCCATCGAAACCGTGGATGGCAAGGTGATCGGCGAGCACCAGGGGCTGATGTATCACACCCTGGGCCAGCGCAAGGGGCTCGGCATCGGCGGCATGAAGGATGCGACCGAAGAGGCCTGGTACGTGGTGGACAAGGAGGTGGAGCGCAATACCCTGGTGGTGGCGCAAGGGGAACATCCCCGCCTCTACTCCGATGGCCTGATCGCGAGCCAGCTGCACTGGGTGGATCGCACCCCGATCCGGGCGCCGCGTCGCTGCACCGTCAAGACCCGCTACCGCCAGCAGGACATCCCCTGCCTCATCCAGCCCATCGACGATGAGACCATACGGGTCATCTTCGACGAGAAACAGGCTGCGGTGACCCCGGGCCAGTCCGCCGTCTTCTATGACGGGGAAGTGTGCCTGGGCGGCGGCATCATAGAACAGCGTTTCAGCCATCCGGTTTGAATCCTTAACAGAAGGCAGCAGACGTGAGCGACAAATTCCAAGACAGAACAATGGCTTTCGCCGGCATCTGCCAGGCGGCCTATCTGGTGCAGAAAGTGGCCCGTGACGGCAACTGCGACGAGGCCTCCCTGCGCGAGAGCCTGCAAAGCGTGCTGGTGACCAATCCCAAGCAGCCGCTGGAAGTGTTCGGCAGCCACCTCGCCATCCGCGACGGTTACCGCGCCCTGGTGGAGCAGCTGGGGGCCGACGGCAGCCAGAAGAACGCCGAGCTGACCCGCTACGTGGTGAGCCTGATTGCGCTGGAGCGCAAGCTGGCCAAGCGCAAGGACATTCTCAACATGCTGGGGGAGCGGATCGGACAGATCGCCCGCCAGCAACAGCATTTCGATCTGCTCGACGAGCAGATCCTGGCCAACATGGCGAGCATCTACAGCGATCTCATCAGCCCCATAGGGCCGCGCATCCAGGTGGCGGGCACCCCGCTGTTCCTGCAGCAGCCCCTGGTGCAGCACAAGGTGCGCGCCCTGCTGCTGGCCGGCATCCGCGCCGCCGTGCTGTGGCGCCAGCTTGGCGGCAGCCGTACCCAGATCATCTTCGCTCGCAAGAAGATGGTGGAACTGGCCAAACGTTTCTAAGAATCGGCTCGAGCTTAGTAGTGAAAGGCCGGAAGCAAGGTGAAGAGCAGCACAGGTACCGGAGTTTATGTCGATAAATGAGGATGCCGAGCAGCACATGAGCCTTGATAACGGCCTCGCAACAGGAGCGCGAGTTGATGAGAATCCCCCACACCAATCATCAGGAGTTCACCCCATGGAGCTGTCCGCGCTGACTGCTGTTTCCCCGATTGACGGTCGTTATGGCGACAAGGCCGATGCCCTGCGTCCCATCTTCTCCGAATTCGGTCTGCTGCGTTTTCGCGTCGAAGTCGAGGTGCGCTGGTTGCAAAAACTGGCCAGCCACGCCGGGATCCCGGAAGTCCCTGCCCTGAGTGCGGCCGCCAATGCCGTGCTGGACGGCATAGTCCTGAACTTCAACGAAGCGGACGCCGCGCGCATCAAGCAGATCGAGCGCACCACCAACCATGATGTGAAAGCGGTGGAGTACTTCCTGAAAGAGAAAGTGGAAGTGAACCCCGAGCTGGCCGCCGTCAGCGAGTTCATCCACTTCGCCTGCACCTCGGAAGACATCAACAACAACTCCCACGGCCTGATGCTGAAAACCGCCCGCGACGAGGTCATCAAGCCTTATTGCGAGAAGCTGATTTCCGAGCTCAAGCGCCTGGCCGTTGAGTACCGCGACATGCCGCTGCTGTCACGCACCCACGGCCAGCCGGCGACCCCGAGCACCATGGGCAAGGAGATGGCCAACGTCGCCTATCGCCTGGAGCGCCAGTACAAGCAGATCATGGCGGTGGAGATCCTCGGCAAGATCAACGGCGCCGTGGGCAACTACAACGCCCACGTGAGCGCTTACCCTGAAGTGGACTGGCACCAGTTCTCCGAGGAGTTCGTCACCTCTCTGGGCCTGAACTGGAACCCCTACACCACCCAGATCGAACCCCACGACTACATCGCCGAGCTGTTCGACGCCATGGCCCGCTTCAACACCATCCTCATCGATTTTGACAGGGACGTGTGGGGTTACATCTCCCTGGGTCACTTCAAGCAGCGCACAGTGGCGGGTGAAATCGGCTCCTCCACCATGCCGCACAAGGTCAACCCCATCGACTTCGAGAACTCCGAAGGCAATCTGGGTCTGGCCAACGCCGTGTTCCAGCACCTGGCGAGCAAGCTGCCGATCTCCCGCTGGCAGCGTGATCTGACCGACTCGACCGTGCTGCGCAACCTGGGTGTGGCCGTGGGTTACTCCCTGATTGCCTATCAGGCGACCCTCAAGGGCATCTCCAAGCTGGAAGCGAACGCGGACGCCATGGCCGCCGATCTGGACGCCAACTGGGAAGTGCTGGCCGAGCCCATCCAGACCGTGATGCGCCGCTACGGCATCGAGAAGCCCTACGAGAAGCTCAAAGAGCTGACCCGTGGCCGCCGCGTGGATGCCGAAGGCATGCGCACCTTTATCGACACTCTGGAACTGCCCGAGGCCGTCAAGGTCGAACTGAAGAAGCTGACTCCGGCCAACTACCTCGGTCAGGCCCAGCGTCTGGTCGATCTGCTGAAATAAGCCGGCAGGATGAATGCGGGGCCCTGGGCACGACAGCCACAGGGCCCCTGTTATTTTTGACCGCCACCTGTTTTGCCATAGAGGCCTTGCCCAAGGCCGGCGCCCCCCTTGGGCAAGACCTCTCTAACTTTGTCTGACCTTTTGACGAGAAGACCTATGTACGAACTCAATCTGGATATTGCCCACTTCCTCGAGCATTACTGGCAGAAACGCCCCCTCCTCATCAAGGGCGGCTTCACCGACTTTCAGGATCCCATCAGCCCGGACGAACTGGCGGGCCTGGCCATGGAGGACGTCATCGAATCCCGCCTGGTGACCCGCTTCGACGGCAAATGGGAAGCCGCTCACGGCCCCTTCGAGTCTTACGATCACCTGGGGGAAGAGAACTGGACCGTGCTGGTGCAGGCCTGCAACCACTGGGCCCCCGAGGTGCACGAGCTGGCGTTGCCGTTCCAGTTCATCCCGGGCTGGCGCTTTGACGATGTGATGGTGAGCTTCTCCACCCCCCATGGCGGGGTCGGCCCCCACATCGACAACTACGACGTCTTCATCACCCAGGGCCAGGGCAAGCGTCACTGGCGTGTCGGCGATGCCAAGCCCTTGAACGAATTTGCCGCCCACGCAGCCCTGCTGCACTGCGAGCCGTTCGAGGCGATCATCGACGCCATCATGGAGCCGGGCGACATCCTCTACATCCCGCCTGGATTCCCCCACGAGGGCTACGCCATCGAGCCCTCCCTGAACTTCTCCGTGGGCTTCCGGGCACCGGATGCCAAGGCGCTCATCTCTTCGTTTGCCGATCACCTGATCGACAACGACCTGCGCACCGAGCGTTACGGCGATCCGGACCTCAAGCCACGCGTTCGTCACGGCGAGATCCAGCCCTTTGAGCTGCATCGCCTGCGGGAGCTGATGCAGCAGGCCCTCGATGACGAGACCCTGTTCAAGGAGTGGTTCGGCACCATGATTTCCGAGGCCAAGCACGACCTGGACGTGAGCCCCATGGAGCCAGACTACAGTGCCGAAGAGATTGCCGATCTGCTGACCCAGGGCGAGCCCGCCATCAAGGTGCCGGGTCTGCGCTCGGTCTGGTTCAGCGGCGAGAGCCGTACCTGCTACATCGATGGCGAGGCCTGGACCCTGCCAAGCGAGGATGCGGCCGCCATTTCGCTCTTGTGCGACAAGGACATCATCACCCAGGCCGACATGGTGGACCTCGCCGATCAGGCCGGCTTCCTGCAACTGCTGACCCGTCTGGTCAACCGCGGTTACTGGTTCTTCGGCTAAGCCTGTGCAACAGGCGCGTCGCCTGCCCGGGCGACGCGCCTGGTCGCGACCCGATGCCAGCCCCGCGCAGTGGCCGCCCAGTGACTACACTGGGTGACGGCCAGAGGGGAAAGGGGCCCTGCCCCCCTCGCCGGAGGCCTCCCTCTTGTTTGTCATTTAACAACATGGGATGGCAACGACGAGCAGGCCAGAAATGGGAACCAAATGGCCTCACTCGCGGAAAATCAATTATTTTAGCCCCTAAAATCAGCTGTGAGCGAAAACGTTATCTTGTGAATTGAGGCGCTTTTAGCTCAAAACGTTGTTTCTGGATCATAAAAAGTATCCAAAAACTGGTGTATATTGCACGGCGGAAACTCCTTAACCATGAAGACTGACATGAAAAAGACCAAAATCGTCTGCACCATCGGTCCCAAGACCGAATCCAAAGAAATGCTCGGCAAGATGCTCGACGCCGGCATGAACGTCATGCGCCTGAACTTCTCTCACGGTGATTACGAAGAGCACGGCACCCGTATCCGCAACCTGCGTGAAGTGATGGCCGAGACCGGCAAGCACGCAGCCATCCTGCTGGATACCAAGGGTCCGGAAATCCGTACCATGAAGCTGGAAGGTGGCAACGATGTCTCTCTGGTTGCCGGCCAGACCTTCACCTTCACCACCGACCAGACCGTGGTTGGCAACAAAGACAAGGTCGCCGTGACCTACGCCGGCTTTGCCAACGACCTGCGCGTCGGCAACCGCATCCTGGTGGATGACGGCCTGATCGGTCTGGACGTCATCGAAATCACCGAACGTGAAGTCATCTGCAAGGTGCTGAACAACGGTGATCTGGGCGAGAACAAGGGCGTCAACCTGCCGGGCGTCTCCATCAAGCTGCCGGCCCTGGCCGAGAAAGACAAGCGTGACCTGATCTTCGGTTGCGAGCAGGGCGTGGACTTCGTTGCCGCCTCCTTCATCCGCAAGAAAGAAGACGTGCTGGAAATCCGTGAGCACCTGAAGGCCCATGGTGGCGAAGCCATCCAGATCATCTCCAAGATCGAAAACCAGGAAGGCCTGGACAACTTCGACGACATCCTGGCTGTCTCCGACGGCATCATGGTTGCTCGTGGCGACATGGGTGTGGAAATTCCGGTTGAAGAAGTGATCTTCGCCCAGAAGATGATCATCACCAAGTGCAACAAGGCACGTAAAGTGGTCATCACCGCCACCCAGATGCTGGATTCCATGATCAAGAACCCGCGTCCGACCCGCGCCGAAGCCGGTGACGTGGCGAACGCCATCCTGGATGGCACCGACGCCGTCATGCTGTCCGGCGAGTCCGCCAAGGGCAAGTACCCGCTGGAAGCCGTGACCATCATGGCCACCATCTGCGAGCGTACCGACGCCGTGATGCCGTCCAACCTGTCTGCTGCCAACGACAGCAACAAGCTGCGCATCACCGAAGCCGTGTGCAAGGGTGCGGTCGAGACCTCCGAGAAGCTGGACGCCCCGCTGATCGTGGTTGCCACCGAAGGCGGCAAGTCTGCCAAGGCCATTCGCAAGTACTTCCCGAAAGCCTGGATCCTGGCCATCACCACCAACAAGAAGACTGCTGCCCAGCTGGTCCTGACCAAGGGTGTGGTTGCTCACGTGGTTGACAGCATCGCCTCCACCGACGATTTCTATCGCATCGGCAAAGACGCAGCGCTGCAAAGCGGCATGGGTCTGAAGGGTGACGTGGTCGTCATGGTTTCCGGTGCCCTGGTACCGAGCGGTACCACCAACACCGCCTCCGTTCACGTACTGTAATCAGTCTTGAACCATTGAAAGCGGCGCCTTTGGGCGCCGTTTTTTTTATCTCTCCCCCCTGCTTCGCCTCTCAAGCCGGTGCTAGAATCCACGCGGATTTTCCCCCAGTGGAAAACCACCCGAATCTCGCATAATCACCCGGACGTTTTATGCCCTCAATACAGTTCAGAAGAGCCTCGGCCACCCTGTTGCCGCTGCTCTGTTTACTCATCAGCCTCTGCGCACCGCAAGCCGTGGCGCAAGACCTGCCCCAGCGCACCACAGTACAACGGTCGCTCGATGCCCTCGGCAAGTCCGAGACCCTCACCGTCAGCCAGCAGGCGGACCAGAGATTTCTGACCGACACCCTGGCCCTGCTCGACAACATCGAAAAAGAGCAAGCCAAGGCCAAGACGCTGGCACAGCGGGTACGCACCCTGCCCGGTGAATTGAAAGAGATCAGTGCCAAGCTCGATGCCCTGGCCCTGGACAAGGGTCCGGAGCAACTCAAGAGCGAATACGCCACCATGAGCCTGGCAGAGCTGGACAACCGCCAGCCCGAGATCATGGCCAACATGCAGGAGGCCCAGGAGGCCCTCGGCACCATCGGCAGCCAGATCACCAACCTGCAGACCCTGCCGGAGCGGGCCCAGGCCAACATGAGCCGCGCCTATCAACGCAGTCAGGAGATCCGTACTCGCCTGAACTCAGGGGACGGGGTGAGCAGCGCCGAGAAGATGAAGCTCAATACCGAGCTGGTGTTGCTGGACCTGCAACTGGCCAACCTGCAAAAGGAGCTGGACAACCGCACCAGCATGCAGGATCTGGCAGTCAAGCAACGGGACTACCAGAGCGCGCGCCTCGCCCACGAGGAACAGAAGCTGCAGGCCCTGCAGGAGCAGAGCAGTGCCAAGCGCCTCGGCGATACCGAGAAGACCGCCGAGCAGACCGGCGAACTGGTGGCCACCGAAGACAACCCGCTGGTGCAAAAAGAGCAGGAGATCAACCACCAGCTCAGCCAACAGCTCATCAGCGCCACTACCAACCTCAACTCCCTCGCCCAGAAGAACCTGCAGGCCAAGAGCTGGCTGGAGCGTGGCACCCAGACCGAGCGCAACCTCAATGAACAGGTACAGATGCTCAAGGGCAACCTGCTGCTGTCACGCATCCTCTACCAGCTCTACCAGCAACTGGAGGCCGCCCCCTCCACCCTGGTGAAAAACCTGGAGGAGCAGATCGCCGACTTGCACCTGGCCCAGTTCGAACTGAGCCAGCAGCGGGATCAGCTGTTCCAGAAGACCCAGTACCTTGACAACCTGATCGCCAGCAGCAGAGAGGCGGTCAGCGAGGAGGACAAGGCGAGCCTGGCCAAGCTGATCGACACCCGTATCAGCCTGCTCGACCAGCTCAACCGCCAGATGGATGCCCAGCTGACCAACGCCATCAGCCTGCAGCTGACCCAGCAGCAGCTGACGCGCATCTATGCCTCCATCGAATTCACCCTGCAACAACACATCTTCTGGGTCAGCAGCAACAAGCCCATCGATGGCAAGTGGTTCATCAACTGGCCGAGCCATGCCTACAAACAGGTCTCCGATCTGGTGCTCAAGCCGGACTGGCAAGGTTGGGGCGACATGCTGCTGGCGGTCTCCCTGCTCGCCTTGCCGCTGCTGCTGGTCGGCGGTCTGCTGATGTGGAAGCGCCCGACCCTGGTCAAGCGCCAGCAGAGGATCACCAAGGATCTCGGCCGTTTCCGCCAGGACAGTCAGTGGCACACCCCGCGCGCCCTGCTCTACACCGTATTGCAGCGCCTGCCGGGTACCCTCTTCATCCTGGCCGCCGGCCTGCTGCTCGCCTATTGCGGCCTGCTCAGTCCCAAGCTCATCTTCCAGATCACCCTGAACCTGGCACTCGGCTACCTGGTGTTCAGCGTCTACTTGTCGGTGATGCGACCCGGTGGCATCGGCGAGAGCCACTTCCGCATCCCGCGGGACGAGCTGCAAGCCAAGCGCAACAGCATGCGTTACCTCTGGCTGCCCCTGCTGCCCCTCATCATGCTGTCGACCAAGGCGGTGGTTGAACCCTCATCGCTGGGTAACGACGTGATTGGCCAGGCGCTGACCATGCTGCTGCTGGGTCTGACCGCCTACCTGGTGTTGCCCATCTCCCGCGCCCGCATCAAGGGCGAGGCCAGCATGCTGCAGACCCTGACGGCGGTCGCCCTGGCACTGGCGCCGGTGGCCCTGATGGTGCTGGCGGCGCTCGGCTACTACTACACGGCCCTGAAGCTGACCGGCCGCCTCATCGAGTCCTTCTACCTCATCATCATCTGGAGCCTGGTCTATCGCACCGCCCTGCGAGGTCTGGAGCTGGCGGCCCGCCGTCTGGCCTATCGCCGCGCCGTCGCCAAGCGCGAGCACAAGTCCTCGGAAGATGCGGAAGGGGGCGAGGCCATCGAAGAGCAGCCCATGGATCTGGAGGAAGTCAGCCAGCAGTCCCTGCGCCTGACCCGGATCATGCTGTTGGTGGTGTTCGGCGTCGCCTTCTACTGGCTCTGGTCCGATCTGGTGGCGGTCTTCACCTACCTCGACAGCGTGGTGCTGTGGCACAAGAGCGAGGGGACAGGGGCCAATGCCGTGCTCTATCCCATCAGCCTGAGCGACGTGCTGACCGGCCTGTTCCTGTTCGGGGCGGCCCTGTCGCTGGCCCGCAACCTGCCCGGTCTGCTGGAGGTGCTGGTGCTCTCCAAGCTGCGCCTCGCCCAGGGTACCGCCTACGCCTTCACCACCATGCTCAACTATGTGCTGATCGGGATGGGCTCGCTCACGGCGTTGGCCATGCTGGGAGTCCAATGGGAGAAGCTGCAGTGGCTGGCCGCAGGCCTCTCGGTCGGTATCGGCTTCGGCATGCAACAGATCGTCTCCAACTTCATCTCGGGCATCATCATCCTGTTCGAGCGCCCGGTACGGATCGGGGATACGGTCACCATCGGCACCATCTCGGGCACGGTCAACAAGATCCGGATCCGCTCGACCACCCTCACCGACTTCGACCGCAAGGAGGTGATCATCCCGAACCAGCAGTTGATGATAGAGCGACTGATCAACTGGTCCCTGAGCGATACCGTCACCCGGGTCATCGCCCGGGTCGGGGTGGCCTATGGTTCCGATCTGGAGCTGACCCGCACCCTGCTGATGCAGGCGGCCATGGAGAACAGCCGGGTGTTGAAAGAGCCGGCGCCCATCGTCTACTTCCTCACCTTCGGCCCCAGCACCCTGGATCACGAGCTGCGCTTCTTCGTGAGTGAACTCGGGGATCGCAACCCGGCCATCGACGAGCTGAACCGCCGCATCGACGTGCTGTTCCGCGAGCATGGCATCGAGATCGCGTTCAATCAGATGGATGTCTACATCAAGAACATGCAGGGGGACGAGCAGAAGGTGGAATCCCGCCCGGCCCTGCCGCCGGCGGGGAACCACCCCGTCTGATCCCGCCCGCTTGCACAGGCCCCGTCATGGGGCCTGATTTTTTTCTACCCTTCCCACACCTTGAAAGCGGGGTCAGTCCCCCAATATAGGGAAGACAACGGACTGTCAGCCACGAGGAACTCAATGGACTATCTCTACGCCGTGGTGCTCTTTGCCATCTCGGCCTCGGTCACCCCGGGGCCGAACAACATCATGGTGATGAGCGCCGGTGCCAACTTCGGGATACGCAAGAGCCTGCCGCTGCTCATGGGGATCTGCGTCGGCTTCACCCTGATGCTGTTGCTGGTCGGGCTGGGTTTCGGTCAGCTGTTCACCCTCTTCCCCAGCCTGCATTTCATCATCAAGTGTGTCGGCACCCTCTATCTGCTCTATCTTGCCTGGCTGATTGCCCGCTCCGCCGACGAGGTGACGGGAGACGCCTCTGCCCGCCCCCTGGGGTTCCTCAAGGGCGCCCTGTTCCAGTGGGTCAATGCCAAGGCCTGGGTGGTCGCCACCGGCGCCATCGCCGCCTTCACCAGCGCGGGGGCCGACTTCCATCAGCAGAACCTGACCATAGCCCTGACCTTCTTCATCGTCTCTTTCCCCTGCGTCGGGCTCTGGCTCCTGTGCGGCACCCTGCTGAAACGCTGGCTGACCCATGCCCTCGCCCGCCGCCGATTCAATTACGCCATGGCGACCCTGCTGGCCCTCTCCGTGGTGCCCGTCATCCAGGAGATCCTGAGCCGCCCCTGACGACGCCGCATGAGCCCATCAAGAAACACAGGCCCCGAAGTGGGGCCTGTGTTGTTAGGTGACAGCTATCACCCAGCGCGCATAAAGGGCGCTTAGCTGCAGGCACCGATCAGCTTCCAGGGGTCCCCTGCGCTCGGCACATTGCCACTGTTCCACCACTTGGCCTCATAGATGTTGCCGTTGTAGGTCACCTTGTTGCCCGTGGTGTACACAGACCCGGTGGCCCAGCTTGCCGGGCAACTGCTGCCCTGCTCGAAGCTGACCGACAGGCTATGGGCACCATTCACGGCGGTGAAGGTGTAGCTACCGGCCACAGCCTGCGCCACACCATCGACGGTGAGGGATTTCACCTTGTAACCGGTATCGGGCAACAGGGTGACGGTGAAGCTGGTTCCCCCCTTGGCCTTCAACACACCGTTCACCGGCGCCGGTGACAGAGTGCCGCCGACCCCGACGTTCACGCTGATGTCGAAGAAGACGGGAATGTCAATGGTAGCTTCGCTGTAGCTGCCGCTAAAACCGGCGAAGTTGGTCGCACTGAGGGTATTCACCGCCGTGTTCTTCAGCACTATCTGCTTGGCATCCCCCTTGGCATAGGGTTCAACCAGGCTGATGACCACGTCGCTCCCCTCCTGGCTCAGCTTGATGCCAGAGAAAGGTACCGGCTGGTTGCTCGGGGTGGTGATGACCGTCTTGGCCGGATCGAAGCGACTGACGACCAGCGTCATGTTCCAGCCCCAGTTCAGCGAGCTAAGCGGCACTATATAGCCGAGGCGATCGTAGCTGCCGGTGACATTGGTGAACATCTCGGGCCTGATATCCTTGAGGGTCAACCCCACCAGCTCATAGGAGGAGTAGATGCCGCCATCCTCCGCCTGCGGGCCTATCACCACCGAGGTGGCCGTCTCATAAGCCTTCAGGTGTTTGAAGCCGATGCCAGCACTGCCCGCAATCTTGTCGACCGCAGGATCGAAGCCCTGGACCACCTGCTTGCCCGAGTTCCAAGCCAGGGTGTAGATATCGGATTTGGTGATGACGGCAGCCGGATTGGCCTGCACCGACGCCGCGCTGACCCCCTTGAGCAGGACGCGCTGACCGGCAAACTGCAACTCGGCGCCATCGGCAACATCACCAATCACCAGATCCGCCAGGGGATCCGCCATGCTCCAGCCACGCAACACGATGAGATCATTGCCCAGAGTGAAGTCATTGACCGTGGTCAGGCCGTTCGCCTGCTCGTTGAGCAGGATCTGATCCTTGCCACCACCTGTGATGACAATGTCATTGCCCCAACCGGCCGTCAGCACCTCATCATAAGGTGAGCCCTGGGTGATGCTGTCACCCGGGGTGTCAAACAGGCTGTTGTAGTCACCAAACTTGTAGACGTACTTGGTGATGCAGGTCCCGAGCTCATCACAGGTGATCTGATCCTTGGTCAGCAGGGCGCCGACCCCCCAGGCGCCACGCAGGTGTGCCGCCGCCAGTATGCCTGACATGGTGGCACGGACCTGAATTGGCTGACCGTTGTCATCCTTATCGGGCCAGCTCTTGGCCAGGGCCTGGGCCCAGGTCATGTTCGCGTCCTTGAGCAGCTTGCTTATCACCTGATAGTTGAAATGCATGGCGTCGCGCATCACCAGCTCCTGCTTCTCCGGCAGGCGCAAGTCCGCCAGGGAGTTGACCCCATTCTTGCCGACAAAGGTGCCCTGCCAGCGGTTGACATCGGTCACATAGACCTTGTTGCCGCCCGAGCCCTCAATCTCGGCAAGGGCCTCGGTCTTGCAACCCGCCCAGGTGGAGTCCGGCACGAACATGTAGAAGCTGTCGTACTCCTTGCCATCGACAGTCACCTGTTTCGGGCTGTAGTAACCGGCATCGATCAGCACAGCTTCACCCAGCTGATAACCGATAAAACCCCAAGCGTTCAAGGAGTTATATTGCATCTTCCGGAACATGACCGCATCGGTCGGGGTGGCGGAATTATAGATGTTCCCCACCCCCAGCTTGTTGAAGAAGCCACTGATGGTGGTCGGCTCGGACAACATGCTGCCGGTCGAACAGTCCCGTACCAGACGACCCGGCGCCGTCACCTGGGCATAGGTGTAGACAGGGTTGTCGAGGTTTTGCAGATAAAAATCTGCCAGTGCCGGATTGATACCGGATTCAAAGTTGCGCAGCGCATCCAGGAAGTCCTGAGTGCCGCCCTTGGCCGCCAGAGCGGGGACAGCCAACGCGAGCAACACGGTTGCCGACACTATTTTCATGGTGCTTTTCAAAGCCTGAACCCTCTAATTAGTCCATTAATCACCGGGCAATTGCCCATGCAGGCTCCCAACAACAGACTCCTAGGAGAAATCCCCCGCCATCCGGGATGGCGGGAAAAACAAAAGTTAACTGACCAGACTCACCGCACGGCTGTGCTGGGTCGCCAGGGTGCCATTCAACACTTTTGCGGCGGCGCGAGCGCTCTCGGGGCGGGCCGAGTGGCTGCACAGGTAGTAGCGCACATCCGGATAACCGAGCAGGTCATAAGGGCTGCGCAGTGCCACCACTATCAGCTTCTCGACCTCGCGGCTGAGCCGGCGGACCAAGGCCTGGGCCTCCCCTTGGGCGAAGTCTTCTCCGGGCAGAGGATGGTGCTCGGTCACCACCAGCAGCCAGTCGTCGCCAACGGTTGTCAGCTGCTCGGGCGTCACGGACAGCACCCGTCGAGCGCCCTGGTCCAGAGCCGCAAGGAAGTGATCGAAGGCAGGTTCACGCTGGTTGGGGCCTATGCCACGGGGATTGGTGAGGTTGTGATAGCTGGTCGCCGGTGTGGCGTTGAGCACATAGAAGGGCCCCTCGCCCAACTCGGGCACCTGGCGTAGCCAGGTGAGCGCCTGGTTGGCACAGCGGTTGGCCACCTGCTGGTTTGCCGCCATGTCGGTGGGTTGATAAAGCGCCATGGGCACCAGCTTGGCGAGCTTGAAGGCAAGGATGCGAGCCAGGGCGGCATCGATCACTGCCTCGTCCAGATCCCCCGCCGCCACCGCGGCCATGATGCCGTGGATCATGGCGAACTGCTTGTCGAGGTAAGAGTCGCTGTGATCGTAGTGCTCCTCGGAGAGCATGATCATGTTGATGCCTGCCTTGAGCGCCAGCACTGCCGCCGTGGCGGGGGAGTAGTGGTGGACGATGGCCCCCATGTTCATGCTGTCGGAGATGATGACACCCTCGAAGCCCATCTCGGTACGCAGCAGATCCTGCAAGATGATCGATGAGAGCGTGGCCGGGTGCTGACTGTCGAGCTGCGGATAGAGGATGTGGCTGGTCATGATGAGATCCACCCCGGCATCGATGGCGGCCTGGAAGGGCCGCAGATCCTGCTCGCGCAACTCGCTGAGGGATTTGTCGACCCTGGGGATCTCCCTGTGGGTGTCACCCTGGGTGTCGCCGTGCCCGGGGAAGTGCTTGCCGCTGCCACAGATGCCCCCCTGGTGCAGACCGCGCACCGCCGCCGCCGCGTGCAACGCCACCTTGGCGGGCCTGTCCCCGAAGGAGCGGCTGTCGATGATGGGGGAGCTTGGATTGAAGTTCACATCGCAGCAGGGCCCCAGAATGCAGTTGAAACCGGCAAGGCGCATCTCCTCGGCCATGGCCTTGTACATGGCTTCGGTACCCTGCCCGGTCTCGGCCACACCGAGAGCCAGATTGCCGGGCCCAGTGGTGGACTCCCCCACCAGCACACCCCAGGCCCCCTCCTGATCCACTCCGAGCAGCAGCGGTAGGCGACCCTGCTCGGCACCTATGCTGGCCAGCTCCCGAGTCAATTGCTGGGCCTCGGCGAAGGTATCGCCGTTGTCCTGGCTCAGGTAACAGCCTCCCAGGTTGTACTCGACTATCATGGTGCGCGCCTGCTCGGCGGACTTGCCCGGGAAGGCCAGGATGAACAACTGACCCACCTTCTCTTTCAGGCTCCAGCTGGAGATGATGCTTGCCACCTTGGGATCCATCTTCATGATCTCTTCCTTAAGTATCTGATAATAAATTTATTTTTTTCGCAGCTGCTTGAGCTGCCCCATGGTGAAGGTGACGGCGACGATGACGATGATGCCGCGCAGGATCAGTTGCTGATCCACGTTCAGCCCCATCAGGATCAGGCCATTGTTGACCATGCCCATGATGAGGGCGCCGATGACGGATCCCACCACCATGCCCTTGCCACCAAACAGATTGGTCCCCCCTATGATGACGGCGGCAATCACCAACATGAGATCGCTCTCCCCTAGGGTGTAGCGGGCGCTTTGCAGCCGCCCCGAGTAGAGGATGCCCGCGAGAGCGGCGAGAAAACCGTTGAGCATCAGCACGTAGAGCTTGATGCGGTTGATGTTGATGCCCGAATACATGGCGGAGATCTTGTTGCCCCCGGTAGCCAGCACCTGCTTGCCGAAGCGGGTATTGCGCAGCACGAAGGCGCCTGCCACAGTCACCAGAATGGTCCAGATGAAGAGCACCGAGATGGGTCCTATGTCACCCGAGCCGAAGATGAACACATAGAGGTCGTTGTCGATGGGAATGGATTGCAGCGAGGTGGACCAGCGAGCGATGCCGGTGATGATGCCGGTGGTACCCAGGGTCACAAGGAAGGAGGGAATGCCGACCTGGGTCACGAACAGGCCGTTGATGGCCCCTATCATGGTGTCCACCAGGAGCGACGCCGAGACCGCCAGCAGAATGCTGTCCGTCTCCTGCAGGGTCAGCGCCGCGACTATGGCACTGAGTGCGACCGTGGCACCGAACGAGAGATCTATCTCGGCGGCACTCAGCACGAAGGTCATGCCCACCGCCATGATGGCGATGGTGGCGGTCTGACGCGCGATGTTCATCAGATTGACGGCGCTTAGGAAGCCCTTGTCATGCAATACCACGGAAAAGAACACGAAGATGCCCACGAACACCATGTAGATGATGTAGTCGCGCCAGTTGATACCGCGGCCCTTGGGCGCCGGCAGAGTTAAATCTTTCATCCTTGACTCCTTGCTTGTTATTGAACCGCCGCCAGCAGCGTTTCTTCATTCATCCGTCGCCCTTCCAGGCAGGCGACGATCCGCCCCTTGTTCACCACATAGATGAGGTCACAGAAGCTGGCGACCTCGGCATATTCACTCGACACGAAAATGGCCCCGTTACCGGCGGCGACATAGCTGTCCACTATCTTCATGATTTCGTACTTGGCATGGATATCGATGCCGAAGGTGGGATCGTCGAGCAGCAACACCTTGGCCTTGGTGGAGAGGCACTTGCCGATCACCACCTTCTGCTGGTTGCCGCCGGAGAGAAAACGCACCGATTGCTCGGGACCGCTGGTCTTGACCCCCAGGCTCTTGATCTGGGCCCGCACCATGGCGTCTCCCTTGAGCTTGTCCAGACCCAGTCCCTGGGTGAGCCGGTCATAGGCGGCCATCAACATGTTGTCGGCCACCGAGAAATCGAGCACCAAGCCCTGGCTGCGCCGCTCCTCCGGTACCATGTTGATGCCAAGCGAGATGGCCTGCCTGGGTGAGCGGATCCGCACCGGCTCGCCATCGATGCGGATCTCGCCAGCCTGGATGGGTGTCAGGCCATAGATGGCCTCAAGGATCTCGGTACGGCCACTGCCCAGCAGACCCGCCAATCCCACGACTTGGCCCGGCATCACCCTGAGGGAGATGTCGTGCAGCTGTGCATTCGAGACGCCCTCCAGCTCGAGCAGAGGCACGGCATCCACGGCAGATCCCGGGCGTGACCAGCTCAGGCTGGTGTCACCCTTGCTGCCGAGCATGGCCTCGACCAGTGCCTCGACGCTGGTGTTGGCCGTGTGGGTGGCAAGCACCGTATGGCCGTCACGCAGCACGGTCACGGCGTCGCAGACCCGCATGATGTCGCTGAGATAGTGGGTGATGTAGATGATCGACATCCCCTGGCCCTTGAGGGTGGCGATCACCTTGAACAGTTCGTTGATCTCATTGTTGGAGAGCGAGGCTGTCGGCTCGTCAAGCACCAGGATGCGGGCATTCTGGGCCAGGGCCTTGGCTATCTCGACGAACTGCTGCTGACCAACGCTCAGCCGCCCCACCTCGCAGTCCGGATCCAGATCGACACCCAGCATGGCGAGCAGGGGGGCGGAGCGCCTGACCCTGTCCCGGTTGGAAATGATCGAGCCACTCTCGCCGCCGCCAGCCAGGAAGATGTTATCGGCCACCGACAGGGTCGGCACCAGGCTGAGATCCTGATACACCATGGCGATCCCCTCGGCCTGCGCCTCTTTGGGGGTGGTGAAGCTGCAGGGCTTGCCAAACAAGAGCACCTCGCCACCGTCCCGACCATGAAAGCCGTTGAGCAGCTTGACCAGGGTGGACTTGCCCGCCCCGTTCTGACCGACGATGGCATGCACCTCGCCACGCTTGAGACGAAACGACACATCCTTGAGCACGGGGATGCCGTCAAACCCCTTCTTGATACCACTCGCCTCTATGGCGTACAGCTCCATGTGATAACTCCTTCCGTGAGATGGAACGGGTAGCCGCCTGCGAGGCGGCTACCCGTACGCTTATTGACTGAGTGCCTTGGTAACGGCGGCCGGAGGATCTCGACGCAGCGCCTGTTGCCAGGCATCGGCCAGGTTGTCGCGGGTCACCGCATCGGCGGAGACGGTGACGAAGGGAGGGGTCTGTTCTCCCAGCTTGGCCAGGGCCCCCATGGTGGCCAGAGTCTGGCCGAGGTCATAAGGTAAATCCGTCACTATGCCGGCCACGTTGCGGCCCTTGGCCATGTCCAGGGCATTGGCGGCGCCCAGGTCCATGGTGATCACCTTGATGTCACTGCGTCCGGCGGCCCGCGTCGCGGCAACCACCCCTTCGGCGATGGAATCCCAGGGGGCATAGATGGCCTGGATGTCCGGGTGCTGTGTGATGAGAGCCGAGGCAACCACTTCACCATCATTGGCGTTGGCAATGCCCTGCTTGGCGAGGATCTGGACGCCCGGGTGATGCTTGGCCAGGTTGGTCAGCACCGCCTGATCCCGCTGATTGGTGACGTAGTAATTGGCCTCGTGGTAGATGAAGCCTATCTTTCCCTGCTCACCCACCGTCTTGGCCAGCATGTCGGCAGCCAGACCACCCATCTCGAACAGGTCGTCGGTGACGATACCGGCGTAATCCTTGCCATATTCAAATCCCGTTGGCAGGTTGCTGATCAGCACCAGCTTGCTGCCTTGCTGGACCGCGGGGCGAAAGGCCGCGGCGCCGGAGACAGGGTCGACCACCAGGGTAAGAATGATGTCGGGAGCCATGGCCATCACGGTTTCCACGTCCGTCCTCTGCTTGTTGGCATTGAATTCGGCATCGGTCACCGCCACCACTTTGACGTTCAAGTCATGGAATCTGTCTTTGGCACCCTTGATGAGGGCACTCGACCAGTCGGAGGTGGTGTGCATCAGGATGGCGGCCGTGTAATGCTGGGCCTTGACCCTGTCTTGCTGGGCAGTAGTGAGTGTTACCTGGGTATAAGGGGTTGGTTGTTCGCCATTGGGCCCCAGAGTCGTGGTCGCCTCGGCGGCCTGGGCCCCGTTGCCGAGCAGCATGGCGGCGGTCAATGCCGCCAGTAAAAAGTGTGAGCGTTTTGCCAACATGGTATTCTCCCTATATCCATTGAGTGGTTGATAGGTATTATCTAGGTGTTTTATAGCCTGTAATGAGATGTACCTCACTAAAGAGCGCGATGTTTTTGCGACGCAGCTCACAGGATGTTCAATTTTTGTTAATTAATGACGGGAAAAATCTGAGCGTCTGGGTATTCACTGGGTGAGCCGAACACAACAACAGGGATGAATGAAGGCGAAATACGGGGACTTATCACGAGATGCAGAACTGGAAGGAACATGAGTAACAAGCTGATCCCTATCGTCGAGCAGGGGCTCTGCCATCAACTGCTGGCGCGCAATGACATCTATTTCATCAGCTTCGATGAGCAGGAGCAGGTGGTGGCATCCAGCTATCCGGTGGATACCCTGACCCTCAATCGGCTAGACGATCTGGTGTTCCTGGTAGGTCCCGACTACCTGAAGGCCATACGCCAGCGGATCCGGGGCAACCTGCCCACCTTGCATTTCGAGATCCTCAATCTTGCCTTCGAGCTCTTCGCCCATGACGGACCGGACGGCACCCGCATCTGGTGCCTGCAGATCAAGCCGAGCGAGAGCCAGGACGCCTCAGGCATAGAGCAGGATCACCGGCTCATCAACGAACTCGGTCACTCCCTGGCCGCACTCAGCGACAGCCAGGGAGCGGCGCCCGGTGAGCAGCATCAGCAGCTGATCGCCCGCCACCTGCCCGAAGTGGAGCAAAAACTTACCCAAATTCAAGATCCGGCCCTCAAGATGTGCCTGGAGCTGATCCGCGCCAGCATGGAGAAGAGCCTGCAGGCCGACGGCAACCAACGCCTGCTGGAGGTGTTGACCCCCTCGGAGATGCAGGTGGCCGAGTTCATTCGCAGCGGCATGTCCAGCCAGGAGATCGCCAGTGCCCTCAATGTGGCGCGCAAAACGGTGGAGAATCATCGCAACAGCGTGCGCATCAAGCTGGGGCTGGCCAATCGCGGCGTCAATCTGCGCAACTACCTGCTGAGCCTGGAAAAATAACCCGTCCCACAACAAAGACAGGGCCGGCCAATTACGACGATACCCTGCACAACTACTTGTCTGGCCTGGAACAATCATCCGATGATGAGCGCCAGAGCATGAAGGAGATCACAATGCAGCAAGTCGTTTATGTCGCCAACCCGGTGAGCGGGTTGATCCATGTGTTTCGACTCGAGGACGGCGAGCTGGTCCCGCTGCAGGAAGTCCTGACCGGCGGCGAGGTGCAGCCCCTGGTCATCAGCCCGGACCAGCGCTGGCTCTATGCCGGAGTACGCCCCGACTTTCGGGTGCTGAGCTACCCCATCAGCGCGGATGGCAAGCTCGGGGCGCCCTCCTCGGCCCCGCTCGCGGGCAGCGCCTCCCACACCTGCACCGATGGGACGGGGCGCTTCTTCTTTGCCGCCTCCTACGCCTTCGACCACGTCAGCGTGTCGCCCATGGATGACGGGGGCCGGGTGCTGGCACCCCACCTGCGCATCGACCGGCTGATGGCCGCCCACTCGGTGACCTGGCTGGCGGGGCAAAACGGGGAGCAGGAGCTGCTGGTCGCCTGCCTCAAGGAGGACGTCATCCGCCGCTTCACCCTGGGAGAGTATGGCCACCTGAGCCCCCATCCCCTGGGCGACATCCACACCGCCCCCGGCGCCGGGCCCCGTCACCTGACCCTGCACCCGACCAACGGGGAGCTCTACTGTCTCAATGAGCTCGACTGTACCCTCAACCGCTACCACAGGGAGGCGGACGGTCGCATCAGCACGCGGGAGAGCCTGGACATGCTACCCGAGGGTTATCAGGGAAAGCGTTGGGGAGCAGATCTGCACCTGACCCCGGACGGCCGTTTCCTCTTTACCAGCGAACGGACCAGCAGCCTGCTGACCCTGTTTGGTGTTGATCAGGAGGACGGTGCCCTGACCCCGCTTGACCACTTCCCGACCGAATCCTGCCCCCGTGGCTTTGCCATCGACCACAGCGGCCACTATCTGATCGCCACCGGGCAGCGCTCCCGCAGCGTGGCCGTACACCGCATCGCGGCGCAGACGGGCGAGCTCAGCCTCTCCTCCCGCCACCCCGTGGGGGAAGGGGCCATGTGGGTGAGGGTGCTGAGGCTGGACAAGCCCGCCTAGCAGGCCTCAAGGCTGCAGAAATGCGCGCGGCGCTCTGATGAGCGCCGCGCAGTGACAAGCTGTGGTTGGAGGTTATCTGGTGCCGTTGAGTTCATCATCCGGCCAGTACTTGTAACCCTGCATGGTGGCCTGCGCCGCCAGCCCCTGCTCGGTGAGCTGGTACATCTTCACCTTCTGGAAGTCGGCGTTGGCCGCCTCGCTGACCACCACCTTGCCATCCTCCGCCGATTTGGCGGCCAGATCCGCCTGGGCACTGGCATCGAAGCCCGTGGTGATGAAGCGATCCAGCGCGGCGGCGTCGTTGAAGATGATCACGGCCTGGAACTTCTTGATCCCCATGCCGATCCCCATCCCGGCGGTCGCCATCTTCATGTAGGTGTCACGACCGGTGCGGTTGTCACGAAGCACCCCATAGCCACTGCCGGCGCTCAGTACCAGCAGGTTGTTGTTCACATTGGTGAAGACGGCATACCCCTTGGATCTTGCCACCTCCTGTCTGGTACCCCCATCCTGCCCATACAGGGTGGAGAGGGTCTGCTGGCGCATCTGTTGAATGTGGCTGCGCTGCTCGGCGGGGGTATCGCCCTTGGCACAGCCAACCAACAGCAGAACGGCCAGAATATGAGTCCATAGACGCATGTCATTACTCCTTCGTATCTCATGTGCGGGGGCTGACGGGCCCTCTGCCGATCCAGAATCGAGTCAGGACTATCCCGGTGACCCGTTATTTGTGTTCAACATCCGGAGCATGGCTCTGGCCAGATGCAAGTCTCTCATCGCGTCAGTATAACCAGCGCCACTGAACTTCTGCTGACCCGGCCAGCAAGGAGTGGGGCCCCGCGACAGGTGAATGGCATGACCCCTTGCCTGCCGCCGCTCACCGCCCTACCCCTTGGTCACCTCGCCGAGAAACTCGGTGAAGCGCCGCCAGGACTTGGCATCGGCATCGCTGCGGTAATTGTCCGAGCCAAAGACGCTGAAGGCATGGGGGGCGCCGCTATAGCTGGTCGCCTCATGTTTCACCCCGGCGCTCTCCAGCTCGGTGATGAGGGCCGCGAACTGACCCAGCGACACCGCCTGATCCGCACTGCCATGCTGGATCAGCAAGCTGGTCCGGGTCTGCTTATAGTCCTGTCCGGCCGGGGTCTCCAGCCCCCCATGCACGCTGACGACCCCCTTGAGGCTGGCGCCGCTGCGGGCCAGCTCCAGCACGGCGGCGCCGCCAAAGCAGTAGCCGAGCGCCACCGCATTGTCGAGCCGCCCTCCCTGTTTGCCCGCCTCGGCGAGCCCTGCCTGCAACAGCTTGCGCATCTTGGCCCTGTCCTGATAAAGCGCCCCGGTCAGCTTCTTCTTCTCCTCCATGGCGGTCGGCCTGATCCCTGCACCGAACAAGTCCACCGCGAACACACTGTAACCGAGCGCCACCAGCATCTCGGCCCGCTTGATCTCGTAGTCGTTGAGCCCGTCCCAGTCATGAACCAGCACCACCAGGGGCGCCTGTTTGTCGGCGGCGGCCAGGTAATAGCCCTCGAAGGGTTGACCATCGACCTGGTAGCGCACCGCACCGGCCTGGGCCGCGCCCCCCCAGATGAGCCCAAGCAGGGCCAGGATCCATCTCGTCTTCATGTTCGTCTCCTTGACTGTGAACAACGTCCCTGATTGTAGACGCCAGGCCGAGCCACGATGAGTCAAGGCCCTCCGACCGGGAGCGACAAAAGCAAGAGGCCACCCTGGGGTGGCCTCTTGGCATTGCAGTGGCTGGCGGGTCGTCACTCAGTCCTTGGCCGACGCCATCACACCCTCTTCGGAGTGCCGGGGCAGAATGAGGTTCAGCAGGAAAGAGAGAGGCCACCCTGGGGTGGCCTCTTGGCATGGCAGTGGCTGACGGGTCGTCATTCAGTCCTTGGCAGACTCCATCGCGCCCTCTTCGGAGTGCTGGGGCAGAATGAGGTTCAGCAGGATCGCGGCCACCGAGGCCAGGCCGACACCGGCCAGGGCGAAGTCACCTATCTTCATCTCCAGCGCACCGACCCCTACTGTCAGGGTCACGGCCACGATGGCGATGTTGCGGGACAGCCCCAGATCCACCTTGGACTCCACCAGGGTCTTGAGACCGATGGCGGCGATGGATCCGAACAGCAGCAGCATGATGCCACCCATCACCGGCATGGGGATGGAGGTGAGCAGGGCGTTGAACTTGCCAAAGAAGGCCAGAATGATGGCGAACACCGCGGCCCAGGTCATGGTGACCGGGTTGAAGTTGCGGGTGATCATCACGGCGCCGGTCACTTCTGCATAGGTGGTGACGGGAGGGCCACCGATGAAACCGGCGAAGCAGACGCCGATGCCGTCACCGGCCAGGGTGCGGTGCAGGCCCGGGTTCTTGGTGTAGTCCTGCCCGGTCACACCGCCGATGGCCAGTACGCCACCGATGTGCTCGATGCAGGGGGCGATGGCCACTGGCAGCATGAAGAGGGCGGCAGCCCAGTTGATCTCGGGGGTCTCGAAGTGGGGCAGCGCCAGCCAGGGGGCATTGACCATGCCCTCGAAACTCACCTGACCCATCAGCACCGCGGCCACATAACCGGCGATGACGCCGGAGAGGATGGGGATGAGCTTGATCCACCCCTTGCAGAACACGGCCGCAATCAGCGTGACAGCGAGCGAGATCCCCGCCAGCGTCAGCGCGGTGGCAGGGGCCACCACCTGCTCGGCTCCGGCACGGCCCATGGCCATGTTGCAGGCCACCTGGGCCACCGACAGGCCGATCACCATGATCACCGGACCAATCACCACGGGGGGCAGCAGCTTGTGCACGAAACCCATGCCCCGCACGCGAATGAGGGCCGCCAGGATGAAGTACATGAAGCCGGCGGCAAACAGACCGAACATGGTGGAGGGCAGGCCCCAGGTCTGGGTGGCATAGATGATGGGGGCGATGAAGGCGAAGCTGGAGCCGAGGAAGATCGGCACCTGGCGACGGGTGCAGAGCTGGAACAACAGGGTGCCTACACCGGCGCCAAGCAGGGCCATGGAGGGGTTCAATCCGGTGAGCAGGGGCACCAGAACCATGGCACCGAAGGCGACAAACAGAATTTGCAGCCCGGCGACACTTTGCTTGACCAAGGAAAACATGGGTATCCTTAATTTTTTGATAACTGACAGGGATAATTGACACTTTTCAGTTATCACAAGACTTTTTCAAGGCATGAAATGAGCCTGTTGGCGTCATTTGTTACCTTTTACTGCTTGGGGAGGGCATGAAACTGGCTTTTTAGGCGGGATTCGTTGCTACAAGCATCGAGTATGCGATTTTACGCACTTTTGTGGCCGACGCCAATCGTTTTTCTGGCCGGGTGTGATGACAAGGTTTTCAGCCCGGGCCATCACCCAGCGCCTGCGTCGGGAGCTGGGCTCAAAAAAGTGCGGCATCCACCGACCATGGTCCCGCTGTGGTCGGTGGACACAAAAAAACGGGGTGGCTGGCGCCACCCCGTCGAGTTTTTCGACACCCCGTCAGACCCGGCGGTAGGGCAGATAGACCGGCTCCCACATGTGGCTCAGGAGGTGCTGCTGCAGATCCTGGCCGATGAGCGGGTGGGAAGGATCCTTGCGCACTATGTCTTTGAGTACGGCGGTCGCCACGTGTACCGAGATGCTGCGCAGCTCGCTGATCCTCGGGTAGACGGTGCCGCGAGCGAGATCCGCCTCATCCACGCACTCCGCCAACGCGAAGGCCGCGGTGGTGAAGATATCCGGGCTTATCTCGCGGATCTGGCTGACGATGGCGGCCAGCCCCACACCGGGGAAGATGAAGACGTTGTTGCCCTGCCCGACACGGTAGCGCTGCCCCTCGAACTCCACGTCCTTGAACGGGCTGCCGGTGGCGACGATGGCGCGGCCCTGGCTCCAGCGATAGATGTCTTCCGGCAGCGCCTCGCAGTTGGCGGTGGGGTTGGAGAGGGGGAACACCATGGGGCGCTCGCAGTGGGCCAGCATCAGCTGGATGTGCTCTTCCTGGAAGGCGCCACCGGCCCCGCTGGTGCCAAGCAGCACGCTGATGGGCACGTGACGCAGCACCTCGGTCAGCCCGGCCTTGCCCTGCAGATCCCACTGGGCCAGCAGCAGGCCCGGTTTGGCGTAGCGGCGCTTGTATTCGTCCAGCCCCTCGCGGTTGTCGCACACCAGCCCCTGAGTATCCAGGATGTAGATGCGATCCCGGGCCGCCTGCGGGTCAAGCCCCTCGCGGATCATCCCTGCGCAGATCTGATCCGCCACCCCGACCCCGCCGGCCCCGGCGCCATAGACCAGGTAGTTCTGCTGGCCCAGGGTCTCGCCCTTGGACTTGACGGCGCCGATGATGCCCGCCAGCACCACGGCTCCGGTGCCCTGGATGTCGTCGTTGAACGAGGGCAGCGTCTGCTGGTAGCGCGACAGATTGTTGAAGGCGTTGGACTTGCTGAAGTCCTCCCACTGCAGCACGGCGTTGGGGAAGTGGCGCTTGACCCCGGCCACGAACTTGTCGATGAAGTCGTCGTACTCCTTGCCGCGAATGCGCTTGTGGGGCTGACCCAGGTACATGGGGTCGTCCAGCAGCGCCTGATTGTCGGTACCCACGTCCAGCGCGATGGGCAGGCAGCAGGCCGGATGGATGCCGGCCCCCAGGGTATAGAGGGAGAGCTTGCCGATGGGAATGCCCATGCCCCCCACCCCCTGATCGCCGATGCCGAGGATCCCCTGGCTGTCGGTCACCACTATGATGCGTACCGCCTTGGCGTCCATGTGCCGCGCCAGCGAACCCATGTCATCGACGTTCTTCGGGGTGATGTAGAGGCCGCGCGGCTTCTGGAAGCGGTGGCTGAACTCCTGGCACGCCTTGCCCACGGTCGGGGTATAGATGTAGGGGGTCATCTCCTCCACGTGACGCGACAGCAGGGCGTAGAACAGGGTCTCGTTGCGATCCTGCAATGCCCGCAGGTTCTGGTACTTCTCGATATCGCTGCAGGCGCTCAGGAAGCCCTGATAGACCCTGTCCAGCTGGGCTTCGAAGGTCTGTACCTGGGGCGGCAACAGGCCGTCGAGCTCGAAATCGGCGCGCTCCTGTTCGGTGAAGGCGGTGCCCTTGTTGAGATTGCGATCGTTGAGCAGATCGGTGCCTGTCAGTGCAACGGGGCGAAAGTCCTCTCCCTGTACGTCTTTCCACAGCAGATATTGTCCGGTAGCCATAGTCATTCTCTTTGATTTACATGAAGTTGCCATTCGGCAGGAGAGCAAGACTCAGATTACCTGGGATCATATGACGTTTGGGGATTCGGTTTTGTGAGCTTGGGCATACCCTGCGGCCAAAGCCCCCTCTCCTGCCTGGCTCATGGCCGCCGGGCTTGCCCCAGCGAGGCGCTTGGCGCAAGATCGGCGGACACTCGATGCCGTGATCGCCTTTGCAACAGCAGACCCTTGATGCGCGGCATGCCACCCCTATCGATCTCTGGAGCCCCATGAGCCGCAGCGACCCCACCTTCCCCGTCTCCGCCGTGATCCTGGCCGGCGGCCGAGCCACCCGCATGGGGGGCGACGACAAGGGCTGGGTGCCCCTGGCGGGCCAGCCCCTGGTAGTCCATGTGCTGGAGCGCCTGCGCCCCCAAGTAGACGAGGTGCTGATCAACGCCAACCGCAGTGAGGATCGCTACCGGGCGCTTGCCCCCGTCATCGGCGACGCACAGGCCGATTTTCAGGGGCCGCTGGCGGGCATGCAGGCTGGCCTTGCCGCCGCCCGCCACGACTGGGTGCTGTTTGTCCCCTGTGACGGGCCCGCCCTGCCACGGGATCTGATGGCCCGCTTTCGCGCCGCCCTGACGCCGCAGACCGAACTGGTGGTGGCCCACGACGGGGAGCACCTGCAACCCGTGGTCGCCTTGCTGCACCGCAGCCTGCTGCCCTCACTGCAACGGGCGCTGGCAGAGGGAGAGCGCAAGACCGGGGCCTGGTTTGCCCGCCACCGGATGACGGTGGTGCCCTTTGCCGATGCGCCGGATGCCTTCATCAATCTCAACAGCCCGGCCGAGCTCGCCGCCTACGAGGCGAGGCTGCTGGCGGGCGGAGACACGCCATGAGTCCCCTCCCCCTGCTCGGCTTCGTCGCCTGGAGCGGTACCGGCAAGACCACCTTGCTGGAGCGGCTCATCCCCCTGCTCGGTCAGCGTGGCCTGCGGCTCGGGGTGCTCAAGCATACCCATCACGACTTCGACATGGACAAGCCCGGCAAGGACAGCCATCGCCTGCGCCAGGCGGGAGCCCGGCAGGTGATGGCGGCCTCCGACCGGCGCCACGCCCTGATCTGCGAGACCCCGGAGGGCGAGCCCCCCCTGGAGGCGCTGCTGGCACGTTTCGACCGGAACCAGCTCGATCTGCTGCTGATCGAGGGGTTCAAGCATCGCCATTTTCCCAAGATTGAGCTGCACCGCGGCGCCATCGGCCGGCCGCTGCTGTTTCCGGATGACCCGGACATCGTCGCCCTCATCAGCGATCGGCCTCAGGCCACGACGCTGCCCCAGTTTCGTTTCGAGGATCTGGATGCCATCGCCGACTTCATTTGTGCCCGGCTGCCCATCCGGGACGCCCAGCCCCCTCTCCCGCCGCTGCGCCTGCTCGCCCGCGCCCAGGAGGCTATCCCCAATCCGGCGGGGGAGACCTGCCTGCCCGGCTACCTCAGCCAGGATGCCGACGGCTGCTTGCTGGTCCGTCCGGCCAGTGCTGTCATGCCCTCTACCCTGCCTGCGGCCAACTGCCTGATCGAATGCGCCACCAACTCGGCCATTGCCCCCGGCGAGCGGGTCCGGATCCGCCTCTTGTCGGGGGAGTAACAGTCGCTGCGGCCTCCCACACAAGAAGTTCGACCCGACATGAGATGGTGCCGCCCGAACACAGCGCTCGCCCGCGTCACTCTGCCGAGCTAAAGCCATCAGTAGCTGCTCGCCAGCCTGTCCCCTGCTTGGGCTGGTAATACTCCCCCCTCAGCCAGCGCTCCAAAACAACACACCCCGCAATGCGGGGTGTGTCTGTCTTTGCATCTGGCCGCTTGGCCATGACGGGGCTAAAGGCCTTAACCGGCCTGCGCCAGCGGCTGCTCGGGACTGAGGTAGATGGAAAAATCCCGGATCCCCGCCTGCAGGGCGGCGAAACAGTCGGGATCGATGGCGGTGCCCAGATGCTCGGCCATCATCTCCAGCGCCTGGGGCACCGGGATGGCCCCGCGATAGGGACGCTTGGCGGTAATGGCATCGAAGATGTCGGCAGTGGTGATGATGCGCGTCTCGAGCGCGATGTCCGCAGCGCTGAGCCCCTTTGGATACCCCTTGCCATCCAGGCGTTCATGATGGGCCCCCGCCACTTGCGCCAGCTCCTCGAAGGCGCCAATCCGGCTCAGGATCTCCTCGGTATAGGCGGCATGCATCTGCACCGCGGCCCACTCCTGCGCATTGAGCTTGTCCGGTTTGTCGAGAATGGCGTTGCTCACCCCAAGCTTGCCCACGTCATGGAGCAGGGCACCCCGTTTGAGCCATCGCCGCCTCGATTCAGACAGCCCCATCTGAGCGGCAATGATGTCGGTATAGAGCGCGACCCTGCCGCTGTGGCCCGCGGTGTATGGACTCTTGGAGTCCACCACCTGACCGAAGGCCGCCGCTATCTCGTCCAGATAATCCTCATCCAGCGCTACCTCCCCCTGACCGGCCGGGTGGTCGAAGACCCACTCGGTCAGCCTGGGGTCGGTCAGCCCTTGCCAGAAATCGTCGTCGGCAAGCGCTTCAAATTCGCTGACCAGGGCGGGATCAAACCAGCTGCCGCTGCGCTCGCGCAGCTCCCTGAGCGCAGCATCCGGCCCTGCGGCGGCGTGAAACACATCGACCACCTGGCAGAGCAGGGCAATGCGGGAGAAGAGAGGGATCCTCTCGCCAGCCAGTTGCAGTGGCCGCCCCTTGCCGTTCCAGTGTTCATCGAGGGAGAGAATGCCTGCGGCCACCTCGTCACTGAAGCGCAGCTGGCGAGCGATGTCCGCCCCCCGATGACAGCGGGTCTGGATAAGTTCGTTGGCTATCTGATCGCCGTTGCGAAAGATATGGAACAGGCTGCGAAAGCGCCCCAGCAGGTCCGTCTGCAAGCCGGTGTGACCCAACACGAAGTTGACCACCTCGGAGAGGGAGCCATCCACCAGCTTGAAGTCGCGCTTGAAGTGAAGATCGTCGGTGAGGTAGAGCTCGCAGATACGGGCGGCATTGCTGCTGCAACCCAGATCCTTGAGCAGGAGCGTGTAGTAGAGATCGTGGCGTTGCCGGGCATCCAGTCCCAGCCGCTCCCCCAGACGAGAACCTATCCAGCAACAGCGGATGCAGTGCCCTCTGGGTTGACCCTCCGTCATGTCCAGAGCATGACTAAGGGAACCAATCAACTCTGCCAATCGCAAACCCCTCACCGTCATAACCTGCTTCCTTGGACGTCATGGCGATCTTGCCAGCAGCTTATGTATACCCTTTCCAGAGAAGAAAAGATCAGGATCCTGAGGAACTTAAACGTCAGCCTTGCCTGAGCTTGCCGTTTCGTCCAACTGCTGGCGGGTCAGGGTCGAGACCAGCTTGTCGTCCAGATAGATCTCCAGCAGTTCGCCGCGCATCTCCCCCCGCATCATGTCGCGATGGCCGTCGATGTAGTGGATCTCCATCTGGGCCGTGCGCTCGTCGGGGTAGCTCACCTTCACCTCGCGCACCCCTTGCGGCAGCATGGCGAGCGGCACCTTGTTGAGGGCCGGATCCAGATGCTGGTTGACCTTGATCACCGCATCGGCCTTGTGATCCACCAGCGCCGGGGACTTGCCGGTGATCGGGTTCTTGCCAGACCAGAATTCGATGGTGTTGAACACGAACAGATCCGCCGTCGCCGCCAGACCATAGACGGGGGAGAGCAGGACGAAGACACCGGCACGACCGTAGCGATTGTCCACCACGCTGAGGTTGCCCTTGGTCACCATGGAGGAGAGGCCCATCTGCCCCATGCAACCGCCGAGCCCCATGCTCGCCACCGTCCCCAGCAGCAGGGCCAGGGCCCTGCCTTTCTGTCGTACTGCCATTGTTCTCTACCTGCTCATTGAAAAAAGAGGCGGCAGCCTAAACAAGGCGGCGGGGCGCCACAATTCACAAGGGCGGGGTCGTACAGCCAGGGTTCAGCTTGAGTGCTCGTTCGCTCACTCTTTTGGCGATCTCGCCAGACGGTGTCGTCAGGGACGACGACTCAGATGGAGAGTGCCGAGACCGTCTGCGAAACCCGGCTCGCCTCCCGGTGGATGTCGCTCATCAGCTTGTCCACCTCGCTGATTTGCTGCTTGCCGAGTTCGGCGCTGCCCGCCACCCCGGCCATGTCGTCGGTCACCCTGGCGGTCAGCTCGCGGTTCTTCTGCACCACCTTGGCTATCTCGCCGGTGGAGAGGGAAGTGCGAGCCGCCAGTTGACGCACCTCGTCGGCCACCACCGCAAAGCCCCGTCCCTGCTCCCCCGCCCGCGCCGCCTCGATGGCCGCGTTGAGGGCCAGCAGGTTGGTCTGATCGGCGATGGCGCTGATGGTCGAGACGATGGCCTCGATACTCCTGGACTGCTCGTTGAGCTGACCGATGAGGGCGATGGCCGCATCCACCTGGGCGGCGATGAGGGAAGAGGTATCGACCACGGCGCGCAGCAGCTCGGCCCCGGCCTCGGCGCTGCCAAGGGTCTCCTGCGCCGTGCTGTGGGCGAGCCGGGCCGCTTCCCGGGTAGCATTGTTCTGCTCGATGCGGGCCGTGATGTCGCTGGCAAACTTGACGACCCTGACCACCTTGCCGCGCTGGTCCCGGATCGGGTTGTAGGTGGCCTCCAGCCAGACGGGCTCTCCCCGGCTGTTGTGGCGCATGAAAAGGCCTGACTTGAACTGGCCACGGGCCAGCTCCTCCCAGAATGTGGGCTGCTCGCGCAGGAAGGCCTCGTCACAGAACATCCTGTGATGCTTGCCCGCCAGCTCGCTCAGGCGATAGCCCATGGTGTCGAGGAAGTTGGCGTTGGCGCTGATGATCTCGCCGTTCGGGGTGAACTCTATCATGGCCCGGGAGCGGTCCAGCGCCTGGGACAGCGCCTCCAGGTGTTGCAGCCGCTGATGTCGGGCCGTCACATCGCTGGCCATCTTCACTACCCGGGTCACCCTGCCCTGGGTCTTCACCGGGAAATAGCTCGCCTCGAGCCAGCGGGTCTCCCCCTGCCGGTTGACCCGCTCGAAGGTGCCGGACTGCGCCTCCCCCTGGGCGAGGCGGCGCCAGAACTGCTGATAGTCGGTGGAGCCGGTCCAGCCTTCGGGGCAGAGCAGGCGGTGGTGGTGCCCTAGCAGCTCGCTCGCGCCATACCCCATCAGGCTCAGGAAGGGCTCGCTGACCTCCAGGATCTCCCCGTCCGGGCTGAAGATGATGGTCGCGGCGCCGTCCTTGATCGCCTCGACGACACTCTGCTGCTCATCGAGCCGGGTCTGACAGGCCAGCAACTGCGCCTTGAGTTTGTGATTGAACATGACACTCCTACCTCGTTGACGATCCGGATCGGCACCACAGCCTGACCCCACTGACTGTATCGGCCCCACCAACCTCGATATGAGTGGTCAGATGACGTTGGATCATGGGGGCGCGCAGTGCAGAGAAAAGCGACTAGGCCGCCAAGGGCTGCCAATACGTAGCAGAATCCTCTCCGGATCACTGCGCCTCGATCAGCGCGCCGGGCACCACTCCAGGCAGGCCGGATTGGCCACGAAACCGATCCGCTCGTAGAGCGGGCGTCCCTCGTCGCTGGCGTGCAGCCACAGCTTGCCGAGTTGCTGTTCCCGGGCATGGCGCGCCATGGCATCGAGCAAGGCGCTCGCCATGCCCCGCTTGCGCCAGGCAGGCCGGGTGTACATGTTGAGCAGATAGGCCTCGCGCCCCGCCAGGTTGCCCGGATAGGGTGGTCGCACGAAGAGGGCCAGCGTGCCGCACGCCACCGCCTCGCCCTCGACCTCCACCAGCCAAGAACGGGCGCTGCCATCCGCCTGCGCCGCGCTGAAATAGGCCTGGGTCGCCTGCCACAGCGCCGCATCCGCCAGCGGGTCATCAAGCTCCCCCACCTCGCAAAACAGCGCCATGCGCAGCCGCACCAGGGCGGGAACATCGGCAGCCAGGGCCTCGCGAACCATCATCTCTTTCTCCTTGGGTGGCATGACGGGGCTCTTTGCCCCCTGTCACCATGACAAGAGGGGCCAACCATCACTCATTTGGCACCCACGTTAATGGCCGCGACGCCCCCTGGCAAGTCGCCAGCTGTCCAGCGCCAGGGGGCCTGCGCCCCACACCGCCAGGGTCAGCAACATCCAGCCCCACAGCTGGTGATCGTGAAAGCCCCCCGCCCACAGGGCCGGGTAGGAGATGATCGCCATGGCGTTGAAGCCAAACAGCAGCAAGGCGACCGGGCGGGTGAAGAGGCCCGCCAGCAGGAAGAGCGGCAGCAGCAGCTCGGTCGCGGTGCCCACGTAGGCCGCCCACTGCCAGGGCAACAGGGGCACCTGATACTCGAACTCGAACAGGTAGAGGGTGGAATCCCAGGCCGTGAACTTGAGCCAGCCGGATCGCAGGAAGACGGCGGCGACCCAGAGTCTGGCCAGCAGCAGCAGGGCGCCGCTGCACCAGGGCAGGATGCGTTCGGCAAAGAGGCCAAGCGGCTTGGAGTGAGTCTGTGTTGTCATGGGGCAAGCTCCAGATCGACCAGCAGATCGAGGGTGATGAGGGGGGCAAGGTGCTCGGCCATGGCCGGATCCTGTGCCAGCAGGCTGGCCAGCGGCCTGCCCTGCTGGCAGCCTTGCAGCAGGCGCCAGGGGGTTGCATCCAGAGGAATGGGCTCGACCCTGTGGCCGGGGCGTTTCTTGAGGGCCAGCCAGCAGGGGGCATCCAGCTCGCTGACCGTCTCCCCGCCGTGCAGTGCCATCTGCCAGAGCGCCAGCACAGGATGCTGGCTCTCGAGGAGCAGCAGATCGCAGGCGGGGTGCAGCACCAACCTATCCCACTGGCTCGGGGCGAGGGCGGCGAGCCGCTCGGCGGGCCAGCGCCTCGGCTCTGGCGCCAGCAGGGAAGCGCGCTCCAGCATCCACTCGAAGCGGGCCAGCTCCCCGAGCCAGGGCAGGGCCCCGGTGGTCGGCAGGCGGGTGAGCCAGTCGCCGAAGCCTTCCCCATAGTGCATGACACTCCCCTCCCGCAGGGGCTCGGCCAGCACGAATCCCCGGGCGGCGGCGGCAAAGAACGCCTCCCCCACCATGGCCTTGACGGCGGGATAACTGCTGGCGAGCACCTCGGTGAGGCCGAGGATGACGTTGTTGCGATAGATCTGCAGCACGGCGTCGGCAGGAAAACGCCCCGGCTGGAGGTGCGCCAGGATGGTGTCATCCTCGCCGAGCAGGCCACTGGCGAACCCCTGTTGCAGGCGGGCAAGCTCAGACATGGGCGGCCTCCTGCGAAATCCGCCGCGCCGCGCCGAGGATGGCGTCGGCACGCCCGGCCTCCCCCAGCAGCACCGGCAGCGGGGGAATGTCCTGATCCCACTCGATCAGGGTGGGGATGGCGCGCTGCTGGCAGACCTGCCGATAGAGCTCCCACACGGGGGGCGCCACCGGGGTGCTGTGGGTATCGATATAGAGGTGCCCCTGTGGCAACACCTTGTCGGTAAAACCGGCCAGATGGATCTCCCCGACCGTCTCGAGGTCGATGGCGGCCAGGTAGTCGGCGCAATCCAAGCCGTGATTGACGCTGCTGACATGCAGGTTGTTGAGATCGAGCAAGATGCCGCAGCCGCTGCGCCGCGCCAGCTCGGCCAGAAACTCAGCTTCCCCCATCTCCCCGGGCAGTTGCAGATAGGAGGACGGATTCTCGATGAGCAGTTGCCGGCCCAGCGCCTGCTGTACCCGCTCCACCTTGTCAGTCATGTGCGAGAGGGCCTCACGGGTGTAGGGCATGGGCAGCAGATCGTTGAAATAGCGCCCGTCGATGCTGCCCCAACTCAGGTGCTCGGAGACCCGCACCGGTGAGATGGCCGCCACCAGAGCCGCCAACTGGCGCAGGTGGGCGGGATCGAGCGAGTCGGCAGAGCCGAGCGACATGCCGACCCCGTGCAGGCTGACGGGGTAGTGTGCGGCGAGTTCGGCCAGCACCTCGAAGCCGTTGCTGTGGCGCTCGAAGTAGTTTTCGCTGTGCACCTCGAGCCAGCCGACTGCAGGCAGGGTCTGGCGGATCTCGTCGTAGTGGGGGGGACGTAAACCTATACCGATCAGGGGGTTCATGGCAGGGCTCCCTCAGAGGAAGGGGCCATGGTGCGGCGGGTGCCACACCATGGCATGGGGCTTACTTGGGTTGCAGCGACCCGCCCGCCAGCTTCTCGCACAGGCCCTTGGGCACCACCACGAAGGCATCCCCCTGGGCATCCATCTTGGCGGTACCGGCGCAGGAGCCGCCCTTGCTGGCGCAATCGTTCTTGCCCGCCTTGACCACGCCGTAGCACTTCTCCTTGTCGTCCGCCGCCATGACTGGCGCGGCGATGAACTGGGCACCCAGGGCCAGCAGACCCGTCATGGCAGAGGCGATGGCAGTACTCTTTTTCACGTTCATATCCCTATTCCTTATTGTCGAGAGTGATGTCTCCGGCGCATGTCATCCGGCTACGTCCAATAGAACCGGCGCCGGGGAGAAAAGATTTCCGACAAATTGAAAAAACCTGAAAAAATGCCCATAAAAAGCCAGCAAGAGATTGTTTTTAAATGGATATTTATTTAATCAAAAAAGAGGCGGAGTGAAGCTCCGCCTGCTGTCCCTCATCAACGCGTCGTTCGCAGCCCTTGCCGAGGCGCACCGGGGTCACGTCAATCCGGCTCTGGCACCACCACAAGAGAGGGGCCTATGGCCCCTCTCCTCCCTCGGGCGACGATCTTCCCAAGGCGCTCGCTCACTCCTGGCCCCCAAGGGTTCAGGTGGTCTTGACGCACTTTTGCACGAAGCTGTTCTTGGCCGCCCCGGCGAGCTTCTTGTCCGCCGCCGCCTTCTCGCACTGAGTCGCCTTGTCGGCGGCTGCATCCGTCTTCACGCACTTCTGGATAAAGCTGTTCTTGGCAGCCCCCGCCAGCTTCTTGTCGGCGGCAGCTTTTTCACACTGGGCTGCCTTGCCGTTGGCCGAGGCATCCTTGACGCACTTGCCCACGAAGCTGGTCTTGGCGGCGCCCGCCAGCTTCTTCACCGCCGCCTGGGCCTCGCACTCTTGCTGCGCGCCAGAGGTTGCGCCCTGGGCCACCCCCATTCCCATGCCCATTACCGTCACACACAGACTCAACACCATCAGGATCCGCTTCATATGACCAACTCCCATCGTTCTATCCATTGTGGTTAGCCCCCACTCACGCGGGCCAAACGAGGCACCCTCGCCTCGCTGCACTATAGTCCCCCCGCCCCGTGACAACAAAAAGCACACCGGCTCGCCGAATACGCCATCCCACATCCCGCCCCTTCCTCCCCGCTCAGCCCCTGCAATTGTTGAGCTGGCGCAAAAAACGCAGATCTTCCTGATAATTGCGTCACTTTCTGACTGGTTTGCGTATGAGGCTTGAGGATATGCTGGTCATTCGGCGCCTACAGCACCATCCGGGGCCCGCCCGCTGGTCCATGGAGCGCATTGGAAGCTGTAATCCAGGGGCGGTAGCTTGGAGTTTGTTCATCATCCTCAGGGATATTGAGGCTTGTGACGTTGGTTTGCACTGAATTAAATGAAACCCGGCAAATGAGAAATACTTTCTAAAAGAATATTTAATATTTGATGACACAAACATTAAATAAACCGAAATACCTTCGCAGTAGACATTTAGCTTCACAGAAAGAAATATCAACCTACGAAAACTGTAAAATATACGATACTCCTCGGCCAATAAATACAATCTTTCATTTATATACCACCATTATTTATCTGAAATAGATAGCCACCAACTAATCCATTGAGGGAAACATGAATCCAGAAATCAACCGAAGAAAAACGGCAATGGTTCTTCATGAGCTTGAAATAGCTCTAGGGAATTATGTAGTATCTAGGGAAGGTGCGAATAAGTCATATGGCACGAGAGCATTTACTGGTAACCCATTGATATTAAATGACTAAAATTTTCATTTTTTGTTCGTGGGATACTTGTTCGCACTTTCCCTAGTCAATGGTAGCTGGGGCGAGTGGAGCAAATTAAAAGAGGGTGATCAAATCGCAATAAAACCAGATAGTAGAAATCCTCGGCCAGGAAAAGCCATATCAGTTATTGAAGTTCATTTCATTTCTACCTAGTCATAGAAGCAATATCGGCGTACCACCATTCTGAGCCAGCCATTACTCGGCTGGCTCATGTTTTATCCCTATCCCTCCAACCAATACTCCCGCCCAATCCCCACTCCGGCGACAAACTCGGGATCGTGGGAGACAAGCAGCAATGTGCCCGGATAATCGGCCAGCACCCCAGTCAGAAACTGGCGAGAACAGTGATTCGGCGGTTACTCAACCATACCCAGCAGCGCAGTGCCGTAGGAGTTGTCTATGGTGCAGCGCCACTGGCCATCGCTCTCTTTGCGAAACACATAGGTGGCGCGGCGGGTCTCGTCCACCAGGCCGCCTGGCGCGTCCGGGTAGCGCAGCCGGGTCTCCATGATCACCAGGGCGTTGTCGGCCCCCTCTATCACCTCCATGGCTCCCTGGGTCACCTCAAGCCGGCCGTCAAAGTAATCGGAGATGGCGGTGAAGGCGCGGCGGATGGCGGGAATGCCGCGCGCCACCATGCCGGGTTTGACCACCAGGGCGGCGTCCTCTGCATAGAAGGCCATCAGGGCGTCGAAGTCGCGCCGGGAGATGGCTGCGTCGCAGGTCTCGATCAATGTGCGAAGGGGATGTTGGCTCATACAGTGCTCCTTAGGATCTGCTCACGCTCTGATCGTGAAATGGTGCTTAATCCAATGCGGGTTTCCCCGCCCTATACCGGACATAAAAAATCCCCCGCTCTCGATATAAAAGCGGGGGATCTTCAGCGTCTCATGGCGGCTTAACCGAGCAGGAAGGCCTTGAGGCGGCCAAAGTCGGCGGGCAGGTTGTGGGAGAGCAGCGGCAGGGCGGCGTGCTTGGCGAGCGGGCCCGGCAGCGGCACATCGAGGCCCAGGATCTCGTCCACCGACTCCTTGAACTTGGCGGGATGAGCGGTGCAGAGGAAGACCCCTACTTCGTCCTCGGCGAGCTGCTCATTCAGCAGATCCCAGGCGATGGCGCCGTGAGGCTCGCACAGGTAATCGAGCTGGTGCAGGCGTTTAAGGGCATCGCGAGTCTCGGCATCGCTGCGCATGCCAGACCCCAAGGTTTCCAGCGCCCAACCTTCGCGGCGGCACAGCTCTTCCACGCGCGGCCAGTTGTTGGGGCGGCTCACGTCCATGGCATTGGACAGCGTTGCCACCGTCTGGTGTGGCTCCCAGCTGCCGGTTTTCAAGTAGCGCGGCACTGTGTCGTTGGCATTGGTGGCGGCGATGAAGCGCTTCACCGGCAGCCCCAGCGCCTTGGCGATGAGACCCGCAGTGAGGTTGCCGAAGTTGCCGGACGGCACGCTGATGACCGCCTTGGCACGATCGCCCTTGGGCAACTGGGCCACCGCCTCGAAGTAGTAGCAGACCTGGGCCAGCAGGCGGCTGATGTTGATGGAGTTGGCGGAGTTGAGGCCGATGGCGGTCTTGAGCCCCTCGTCGTCGAAGGCATCTTTGACCAGCGCCTGACAGGCATCGAAGTCGCCGTCGATGGCGATGGTGCGGATGTTGCCGCCGAGGGTGCAGAACAGCGCCTCCTGCAAGGGGCTGATCTTGCCCTTGGGGTAGAGGATGACCACCTCAATCCCCTCCAGCCCGTAGAAGGCGTGGGCCACGGCGGCGCCGGTGTCGCCCGAGGTGGCGGTGAGGATAGTGATCTTGTCGTTGGTGCGGAAGGTCGCGAGGCACTGGGCCATAAAGCGACCGCCGAAGTCCTTGAACGCCAGGGTCGGGCCGTGGAACAGCTCGAGGGCATAGGTGCCGTCTTTCAGCTTCACCAGCGGCGCCGGGAAGGTGAAGGCGGCATTGATCAGCTCGCTCACCTTAGGCTTGGGCACTTCGTCCCCCAGCAGGTGGCTGATGATGCGCGCGGAGCGCTCGGCCAGCGGCAAGTCCAGCAGGGCATCCACATCGGCCAAGGGCGCAATCACCTCGGGGAAGAAGAGCCCCTGCTCGCGACCCAGACCCTGGCGCACCGCCTGGGCAAAGCTGACCTGTTCACTCTTGTCCTTGATATTGTAAAGATTCATAGCTCGCTTCCTGTTACCCGTGCCCCTTCGATGTCTACTTTGCAGACCCGGGCAAATCCATCTTCATTGCGCACGAAGTGCGCCTCCATCCACTCTTTCATCCGTTCGGCCTGGGCCAGATCCTTCATCACCACGAACACGGTGGGACCGGAGCCCGAGATGCCGGTGGCGAGTGCCCCGTTCTGGGCGCCCTGGGCCCGCACCTCGTTGAAGCCTTCAATGAGCGCCGCACGGTAGGGCTCGGCGATCACGTCCTTCAATACGCTGGCCGCCAGCCCCTCTTGTCCTGTGTAGCTGGCGTGCACGAAGGCCGCCAGGCGGCGACCGTAGGTGAGGCAATCCTGACGGCGATACTGCGCGGGCAGGATGGCGCGGGCGGCGGCGGTGGAGACGACTGTGCCCGGGTAGCAGACCACCCAGTACCACTGCTCGAACACCGGTATGCCCTGGCTGATGACGCCGTGCTCTTCCAGCACCAGCTGCATACCGCCGAGATAACAGGGGGCCACGTTGTCGTAGTGGACGGAGCCGGAAATCTTGCCTTCCATCTCCCCCATCAGCAGCAACATGTCGTGTTCATTGAGGGGCGCGCCGTGGAAGGCGTTGAGCCCTTCCAGCGCCGCCACCACGCTGCAGGCGCTGGAACCCAGACCCGAGCCCACCGGCAGGTTCTTCTCCAGTACCATCGCCAGCGGCTTGAGGCCCAGGCCGCGCTTCTCCAGCGCCTCGCCATAGGCGACCCAGCAGTCATAAAGGATGTTCTTCTTGGGATCATCCGGCAGCTTGTGGGCGTAGCGGCCCACGGAGGAGAGGGCGAAAGGCACCTCTGCCGATTTGACCTGGACGCGATCCCCCAGCAGGGAGCCATCCACGGGGGCGAGCGCCGCCCCCAGTACATCGAATCCCACGCTCAGGTTGGCGCTGGAGGCCGGTGCATAGGCGACCACGCTGCCGCCCTGCGCCATGGCATCTTGTTCAAAATCGGGGTTCATCGCTGAACTCATGTTACAGCTCCTGCTTCCAGTTCTGGGTGCGCAGCACGTCGGCGAAGACGCCGGCGGCGGTCACTTCGGTCCCTGCGCCATAGCCGCGCAGCACCAGGGGGATGGGCTGGTAATAGGTGGAGAAGAAGGCGAGCGCGTTCTCCCCGTCTTTCACCTTGAACAGGGGCTCGTCGGCACCGACCGCCTTGATGGCGACCTTGCACTTGCCCCCTTCGATGGAGCCCACGTAGCGCAGCACCTTGCCCTCGCTCTGAGCCAGGGCGAACTGATCGCGGAACCAGCCATCGGCCTCGGGCAGACGAGCCATAAAGGACTCCACATCGCCACTCACATCAAAGCCAGGTGGCAGCGCCTGCTCCACTTCCACGTCGGAGAGCTCCAGCGCCATGCCGGCCTCGCGGGCCAGGATCAAGAGCTTGCGAGCCACGTCCATGCCGTTGAGATCGTCGCGGGGATCCGGCTCAGTGAAGCCGTTGCCACGGGCAATCTTGGTTGCGTCGGAGAAGGCCATCCCCTCGTCCAGCTTGCCGAAGATAAAGGAGAGCGACCCCGACAGGACGCCGTCGAAGGCGCGCAGCTTGTCACCGGCCTTGATCAGATTCTGCAGGTTCTCGATGACCGGCAGGCCCGCGCCCACGTTGGTCTCGTAGAGGAACTTGCGGCGGGTCTGGCGGGCGGTGCGGCGCAGCGCCTTGTAGTAATCCAGCGACCCTGTGTTGGCCTTCTTGTTCGGGGTGACCACGTGGAAACCGGCGGCCAGGAAGTCCGCATACTGGACGGCGATGGCCTCGCTGGAGGTGCAATCGACGATCACCGGGTTGATGAGGTGGCTCTCTTCCACCAGCTTCTTCACCGCTTCCAGGCTGAAGCTGTCACGGGCTTCCACCAGCTGTTCACGCCAGTTGGCGAGGCTCAGCCCATCCTTGTTGACCGCCATCTGGCGGCTGTTGGCGATGCCGACCACCCGCAGGCCGGTGCCCTGCTCGGCGAGCACCGGCTGCTGGCGGGCAATCTGATCCACCAGGGCCGCGCCGACGCCGCCCACACCGACCACGAAGAGATCGATGAACTGCTGGCTGCCGAAGAAGTTCTGATGGCACGCCTTGATGGCTTCCGCCACCTTGCGATCCCGCACCACCGCAGAGATGGAGCGCTCGCTCGAGCCCTGGGCGATGGCGACGATATTGATGGAGGCCTGGGCCAGGGAGGTGAAGAAGCGCGCCGCCATCCCCTTGCTGGTGCGCATGCCATCCCCGATCAGGGAGATGATGGCGAGATCGGTCATGATCTCGAGCGGATCCAGCAGCTGGTTCTTGAATTCCAGCTCGAACTCGCGCTCCAGCACCTTGCGGGTCTTGTCGCTGTCATAGCTGTGGATACAGAAGCTGACGCTGTACTCGGAGGATGACTGGGTGATGAGGACGATACTGACCCCGGCGCGGGAGACGGCGGAGAAGATGCGACCCGCCATGCCCACCATGCCCTTCATGCCGGGGCCGGAGACGTTGAACATGCACATGCCGGAGAGATCCGAGATGGCCTTCACTTTCAGGTCATCATCCCCCTGATCGACCCCGATGAGGGTACCAGGCCCCTGGGGGTTGAAGCTGTTCTTGATGAGGCAGGGAATGTGGAACTGGGCCACGGGGGCGATGGTTTTCGGGTGCAGCACCTTGGCGCCGAAATAGGAGAGCTCCATCGCCTCTTTATAGGAGAGAGTTTTCAGCAGGTAGGCATCCGGCACCAGGCGCGGGTCGCAGTTGTAGCAACCTTCCACGTCTGTCCAGATCTCGCAGCACTCGGCGTCCACACAGGCGGCCAGGACGGCGGCGGAGTAATCCGAGCCGTTACGGCCCAGCAGCACAGTCTCGCCCTTGTCGCTGCCACCGGTGAAGCCCGGCATCAGGTAGAGGCAATCGGTACGCAAGCCTTTGGCGGCAAAGCGCAGGCGGGAGGCCTCGATGTCCACATGGGCTTCGAGGTAACCGCCGTCGGTCACCAGCAGCTGCTCCGGCACGATGAGATCCAGTTCGAGACCGCGCACCCGCAGCAACTCGTGCATGAAGGCGATGGAGAGGTTCTCCCCCCGGCTCAGGATGCGGGCCTGGACATTGTCCGGGCAGAGGCCCAGCAGGCGGATGCCCTGCATCAGGCGCTCTACCTGATCCAGCTCGGCGGTGAGGCGAGCCTGCAACGCCTTGTCATCCAGCGCCGGGTAGGCCGCCTTCAAACCCGCCAGCAGGCGGGAGAAGATGCCGTTGATTTCAAACAGGGTATTGCTGGCATCCATGCCGCGGCTGGTCTGCTCTACCAGGGCCACCAGGTGGTTAGTCACCTTGGCCGGAGCCGACAGCACCAGGGCAACCTGGGATTGGCCGTGGGTGTTCACCGCGATATCGGCGACCCGTAAGAAACGCTCTGCGTCGGCCAGTGACGACCCGCCAAATTTCAACACTCTCATCGCTTTCTCTCCCTGTAAATCTATGAAATGCAATCTAAAAACCAATCCAACAAAAAGGCCCGTACTGGGTGGGTACGGGCCTTTTAAGATTTCTGTGCTTGTTCGTCAGCGCATCAACCGGCCCCAGTGCCACCTGTGGTGGTACCGGTAATAATGGTGGTGGTGATGATGTTGGTGAATAGCTGCATGACGAACACTCTTGAACGAAACTGGTTGTTAGCAATACCTTGCCGGACCTTGGGCTGTCAACCTAAACCTCTTTGCCAAACTTGCGGGCGAGGTCTTTGCAGAGCAGATGCAGCATATTCAGATCCCGCTGCGGCAGCATGGGTACTCGGTCCATCACCCATTGATGCAGCTTTTCATCCTGATAAACTCCGAGTTCACCAAGCAATTCTGCTGTTTTTGATTTGAGTACGCGAACCTGCCCGGTACCATCAAAATTTTCTGCTACGGCCTCGGGCTCGTCCAGCAGGGGACTCATCTCGT
This sequence comes from Aeromonas media, assembly GCF_020423125.1. Taxonomy (NCBI): domain Bacteria; kingdom Pseudomonadati; phylum Pseudomonadota; class Gammaproteobacteria; order Aeromonadales; family Aeromonadaceae; genus Aeromonas; species Aeromonas media. The sequence goes on along the minus strand of NZ_CP075564.1, from coordinate 1,281,204 downwards.
AGGCATACAGCATGATCGCCTGCCCCAGGTTCAAAGAGGGATAACTCACCTTGAGGGGCAGATAGCTGATGAGGTCCACCTGGGCAAGCTGCTCGTTGGAGAGGCCGGACTCCTCGCAGCCAAACACGATGGCCACCTTTTCGAGGGAAGGCTTGGCGCGGATCTGATCGCGGATCTCGGCCGGGGTGAGGTAGTGCTGATAACGGCCACGCTGGCGGGCCGTGGTGGCGACCACCAGATCCATGTCGGCAAGGGCCTCCTCCAGGGTGTCGAAGGCGCGTGCCTCGGTCAGGATCTCCTGGGCGCCATGGGCGACCCAGCTCGCCTCCTCCTCTTCGTGTACCCGGCTCCCTACCAGTCGCATGGCATCGAAGCCCATGGTTTTCATGGCGCGAGCGGCCGCACCCACATTGGCCGCGCGAGCGGGGGCCACCAGTACAAAATAGAGTTTCATCGGGTTTCTCCTGAACAGGGCCGACGCCGCGAACTGCAGCAAACCGCCGGTAAAACAGGGGCGCAATCTACCGTTTATCCCCGAACATTGCCACTTGAACAGATGTTTGGATGTTGCCATAGTGGCCGGACGAGTGAGCCCGTTGCCTACCGGCACAGACGCCATCGGCCCGATACATCACAAGGAAGAGAGAGATGCAGCAGCCATTGGAACAGGCGGTCGCCGAGACGATCTTGCAGCGTTTCGAGTCGTTTTACAGCCGCTTTCTCGAGATAACCCAGGGCAGCAAGAGCCGCTTCGAGAACAGCGACTGGTTGGGGGTGCAGCTCGCCGGGCGCGAGCGCATTCGCCTCTATGATCATCACGTCGGTGCCACCACCGCCCTCATCAAGCAGATGATGGGGGAGCAGTTGCCGACCCAGGCCCTGCTCAAGCAGGTGAAGGGGGCCTTCAGCGATCTGCTGCCCCGCTGCGAGAACTTCGAGGTGGCGGAGTCCTTCTTCAACTCCGTCTATCGCCGGATCTTCCGCCATCGCAACATCCGCGACGAGAATCTCTACATCCACCCCTTTCGCAGTCGGGGTGAGCACCCGGATCTGAGCGCCTTGCTGCGAGTCTATCGCACCGACCTTGCCCACCTGCCGCAGACCCTGAGCCAGCTGCTCGGGGATTACAGCTTCACCCTGCCCTTTGAGGACAAGCAGCGGGACATCATCGACATTCACCGCCATCTGGCGGAGAGCGGCCCGGCCATACTGCACGAGGAGCCATTCGCCATCGAGCTCTTGAAGGAGGTGTTTTACCGCAACAAGGGGGCCTATCTGGTGGGCCTCATTCGGGTGAAAGGCGAGGTGCATCCCTTCATCCTGCCGCTGCTCAGCACCGGCCAGAGCATCTATGTGGACACCGTCATCTTCGAGCCTGAGCTGGCCTCCATCGTGTTCGGCTTCGCCCGCGCCTACTTCATGGTCTATGCCCCTGTGCCGGCCCTGTTCGTGCTCTTCCTGCGCCAGATCATGCCCCGCAAGCCGGACTACGAGATCTACAACGCCATCGGCTGCCAGAAGCACGGCAAGACAGAGCTCTATCGCCACTACCAGCAGCACCTGGCCCAGAGCCGGGAGCAGTTCGTCATCGCACCCGGCATCAAGGGGATGGTGATGAGCGTGTTCACCCTCCCCTCCTACGATGTGGTATTCAAGGTGATCAAGGACGAGTTCACCCCGCCCAAGGACGTGAGCCACGAGCAGGTGAAGGCGAAATACCGGCTGGTGAAACAGCACGACAGGGTGGGCCGGATGGCCGACACCCAGGAATTCACCAACTTCGAGTTTCCCCTCGATCGCATCTCCCCCGAACTGCTGGCCGAGCTCAAGTCGGTGGCCCCCTCGGCGCTCACCATTACGGCCGACAAGCTGGTTATCAAGCACCTCTACACCGAGCGCAAGATGATCCCGCTCAACCTCTATCTGGATCAGGCGGACGAGCAGCAGACCCGGCTCGCGCTGGAGGAGTACGGCAACGCCATCAAGCAGCTGGCGGCGGCCAACATCTTCCCCGGCGACATGCTGTTCAAGAACTTCGGCGTGACCCGCCACGGCCGGGTGGTGTTCTATGACTACGACGAGATCTGCTACATGACGGAGTGCAACTTCCGCCAGATCCCGCCGCCGCGCTACCCGGAGGATGAGTGGAGCGCCGAGCCCTGGTATTCGGTGGCCCCGAACGACATCTTCCCCGAGGAGTTCGCCACCTTCCTGCTGCAAAAGCCCCAGGTGCGGGAGATCATGATGCAGGTGCACAAGGAGCTGTTCGATGCCAACTACTGGAAGATGCTGCAGGGCAACATCAAGGAGGGGGTGTTCGAGGATGTCTATCCCTACCGGCGCAAGAAGCGCTTCCGCTTTCAGCGGGGGGGATGATCCCGGCAGAAACAGCAAGAAGGGACGCTGCGGCGTTAATGTCGGGCAATCCAGGGGCCATTGACCGACCCTCTGCGGTGTAAAAATCCGAAACCAGTTGATTTGGTTTCGGATTTTTTATGCGTATCGAACAGGACCATGACCGCCTTCACGCCAGCGATGTCGCCCAGCTGGAATCGCTCTCTGACCTCATTCCCGCAGCCCCTCACCTCACTGCTCGGGGAAGAGGGCCTCGTCACCCTGCACCCTCGACGCCTGTCCATTACGCCTCTCTTTCTATCCCTGCCATGTCGCGCCGCGGCATAGATCCGGCGCTACAACCAGGGCAGGGTCGCCGCACTGGTGGGGAGCGACTGGTTCAGCAGCGCCAGCTGCACCGTCTCCCGGCTCACATGGGGAGCATAGAGGTGGATGAAGTCGTACATGTAGTCCCGCAGATGGGCGTGCCTGCGCAGGCAGACATGGGCTGTGCTCGAGGCGATCAGATGATCGATGTTGAGACAGACCAGGCTCTCCCTGTCCGCCTCGTCGAACGCCGAGGTGGCGATCACTCCCACCCCCATGCCGAGGCGCACATAGTGCTTGATGATGTCGCTGTCGGTGGCGGTCAGCACGATGCGGGGACTGAGGCCATGACGGCCGAACGCCTTGTCCATCTTGGAGCTGCCGGTGAAGCCGAACACATAAGTGATGAGGGGATATCGGGCCAGATCCGCCATGGCCAGCGGCTGGCAGTCGAGCAGCGGATGACCGTGGGGCACCACCACGCCGCGCCCCCAGCGGTAACAGGGAACGGTCGCCAGCTCCTCGAACAGGTGCATGGACTCGGTGGCGATGGCCATCTCCACGTCCCCGTTTTCTACCATCTGTGCCAGCTGGGCCGGCGCCCCCTGATGCAGCTGGATGCTCACCGCTGGGTAGCGGCGGGAGAAAGCGGTGATCACCGCGGGCAGCTTGTAGCGGGCCATGGTGTGGGTGGTGGCGATGCGCAGCACCCCGCTGGTGGCCAGCTGGTCACCGAGGGAGAGCTGGCCAATCTGTTCGACCTGGGCCACCACCCCCTTGGCCAGCTCCATCACCTGCTCCCCCATGGGGGTCAGGCCCGCCAGGTTCTTGCCCTTGCGGGTGAACAGCGCCAGCCCCAGCTCCTCCTCCAGCATCTTCATCTGCTTGCTGAGGGTCGGCTGGGAGGTGTAGAGCTTCTCCGCCGTCGCCGAGATGTTGAAGTTGTTCTTCACTATCTCGGTGAAGTTCTTGAGCCGGGCTATGTTCATCAGGGGGCCAGGCGCTCGATGTGCCAGCCATCCCCCTCGCGGCTGTAATAGAAGCGATCGTGCAGGCGATGCTCACCCCCCTGCCAGAACTCCACCGTCTCGATCCGCACCCGGAAACCACCCCAGAAGCTCGGCAGCGGCACCTCGCCATTGGCAAACTTCTGCTTGAGCTCGAGGAACTTGGCCTCCAGCACGCCACGGGCCGAGATGCGGGTCGACTGTTTGGAAACCCAGGCGGCTATCTGACTGTCCTTGGGGCGGCTGTGGAAGTACTTCATCACCTCGAAGGTGCTCATCTTCTCCACCCGACCGGTCACGTGCACCTGACGGTCCAGGGTGTGCCAGGGGAAGAGCAGACTGATACGCGGGTTGCCTTCCAGCTGGTGTGCCTTGCGGCTGCCCATGTTGGTGTAAAAGACCATCCCCTCGGCATCGTAATGCTTGAGCAGCACGGTACGCTGCCAGGGTTGCCCCTCGGCATCCACGGTCGCCACCACCATGGCGGTGGGATCGGTCAGCCTGGCCTCGCACGCCTGGGCCAGCCACTTCTCGAACAGGGCGAGGGGCTCGGCCGGCAGATCGGCCCGGTGCAGTCCGCCCCTGGTGTATTCGCGACGCAGATCAGCAACATCCATCATCTTGATTTTCCTTCAAATAAATAATGGTTCCACGACCATCAAGAGAGTGACGCAGGCATTGTGCTCCGCCCGTCTGCCAGTGACAAGCCATAACGCAGCGGGGAGGCAACTGCCTCCCCGCTGTGCTTACCTGCACACTATTACCTCTCAATTACCTCTCAATCGCCTCTGGCATGCACTTTTCCAGCATCCGTCGGTTATATCGGGTGGCATAGTCAATCCGCTGCTTGAACTCCGCCTCCTTGCCTATCTCAATCACATCGCCGAATCCTTCCAGATAACGCACCCCGCACCGGGTTCTCGCTTCTGCTTGCAGTGACTCCACAACTCCTGGGGCCATGCCGCCACGCCCGCCGCGTACGATGAGCCGATAATCCTGAGCGGCAAGACTCTCCTCTATTGTCTCGGTCATAGAGGCGGCCACAACCTGTTCTGCGCATATATGCAGAAGCAGCAAACTGGCGACTAGCCGTAATATCTGCGCCATCCGGCTGCCCCTCCCATCAGGAAGATCACGATAAGACTTACTGCGCCGCCACCACCGCCGCCACCCGCACTGTTATTGTTAATCACGCTTGCACTCTCCGTCGTAGCCGACGCATTACCTTTTATTCCATTGATAGAGAAAAAAATATTATTGCTGCATGCCAGCTTCAGCCTGGCCGTGCTGGTCAACGATGCAGGCAACACCACACTGGTCGAGCCGTTATTGGCCAGACCGCTTGCCAGCGTAGTCCAGCTAGAGCCGCCATTCTGTGTCAGTGCCAAATCCACGCGAGAGCAGTTAATGGGAGGCTGATCGGTCCCTGCAACATCCCATGTCACCATCTGGGTACTACCCGCAACCATGGTGCCGACCTGTGGGGCAGTGATAGCAAATGCCGCGCCGGTATTGATCACCTGTACCACCATTTCATCACTGCTCACCGCCCCCTGCCCATCGCGCACAGTAAGGTGGAACTGAAGGTTACGATTGGTCGCAGGCCACGCCTCTCCTTTGGCCAATACACCCGAGATCAGCGAGCTCATGGCGGGCAAAGTTCTGTGGGGTTCCGATGTCGGAGAGACAAAACGAAACAGCGGGCGGGTTCCATCATCCACCATGGTCGCCACACTGTAGGATGCATTGCCAAGATCAACCTGCTCCCAGGTGTAACTCAGGGGATTACCGTCCAGATCCAGCGCGCTGCCGACCAGTGTGAAAGGAGTATTGGCGGGGATCACCCGATCGCCCCCCGCATCCACGACCGGCGCATTATTGGCAAGAGCCAGATCTGTGCCGCAGGAGGGCAAAGAGGCCATCAGGGTGCGCATCTGCTCGATCGACTTGCTGTGAAAGAAGGGGCTGCTGTTGATCTGCAGATTCTCTTCACCACAGATCCCGGCATAGGCCATGATGGTCGAGCCACTGCCCGGCTCCCAGGCTGAGTGAGCCTTGCGACCCGTTGCACAACTGTCGGCCGTGCCGTTGAAAGAGTGTTCGGCCCCCAACTGATGCCCCAGCTCATGCGCCACATAATCAATAAAGAAGGCATCGCCGACAGGCGGTGAGCCCCCCGTCATGCCCCGTGAACGGCTGAAGGGGTTACACAGGGATCTCTGGGTCGCCACGCCGCCACCGGATGTCGCCAGCAGATGGCCCAAATCAAAGGTTGGATTTAACAGTAGCCCCTGTTGGGTCTGGTTGATGGCGATATCCTGGGTCGAGTTGGTGAAGGGATCCGTTGCAGGATCGGTGAAAATCACCTTGTCCGTATCGGCTGCAAGCTGAAACTCGGCACCCACTTCACGGCGATAGACTTCGTTGACCCGATTAAGCAGTGTTGCAATGGCCGAGAGTGCAGCGACCTTGGTGCCACCGTGATACTGGGTATATTCACCGGTTGCCGAGATAGCGATGGTGTAGCGCTTGCGCAAATTGCCATCGACCAGCACGGCCCGCTCGCGATCGACTCCCAGAGAATCCAGCACCTGATCCACATCCTGTCGCCGCCAGGCATCCTGCTGCTCATAAACGGCATAGGAGAAACCGTCCTGAAGCGGATCGATGTAAAAGGTACGCCCCCGGTGAGTAAACAAACCGTGAAAACCATGCATGGTGACATCGAATCGACCGGTATCCGTGGCCTGATCGATGGCCTTGCCATTGTAGGTATTGATAGAAGGGTAACGCTGGGCCAACGAGTCAGGAAGCAGGGTATTGGGATGAACATCAAACTGCACCGTAGTGCCATCTGGGAGTGGCAAGGTCAACACACTGGCAAGATGCCCGGGTTCAAAAGGCTTGTCCGGAACGACCACTCTGACCTTGTCAGCTCGCACATCATAGGCGCCCCCCCTTGCCGCGCTCTCATCCATGAAGGTCCACTGGGGTTCTGCCGCAACCTGAACAGACAAACTGGTGATAATCACCACAATGCCATGCTTCATAGAGCCTCCTTGCCCTACCTTGGTGATCCCAAGTATGGTGCAGCGTAAATGGCCGATCTGCGTCACAGACAGAAAAGAAAATCCGCACAAAACCGCTATCACGCTTAAAAAACCTGCTACTACCGATCTCCACACCTCCGGTGAAACAAGCGGACTCCGTTCAAAAGCGGAAAAATGAAGGCGCCATTGGCGCCTCCACGGATAACCTGGGGGCAGAAGTGCCCCTCATCTGGATGGGTATATTGGTGTATTACTGCTTGTCAGCACCCGATGCTGCCGGGCAATGCGTCACCATGAGCTGGTTATACTCACTGGCATAAGTGCTCAGCCTGGCATGTGCCTCTTTCTGATCCGGCTTGATGACATCGCCGAACCCGTCCAGATAGCGCACGCCACAACGGGCCTTGGCTGCAGCCTGTTCACCCACCGCAATGCCGGGTGCCACCTCGCCACGCCCGGCCCGCACGATCAGCCGGTAATCCTGCTTGGCCAGGCTGGCACTGATCGCCTGATCCAGGGCGTCGGCATCGGCCTGGCAGCCGCCTATCAGGGTGAGCAGCAGCACGCCGGCCAGTCTCATGCCCGCCTCCGTTGCCAGCCCAGCAACGCCAGGGCCAGGGTCCAGAAGCCGAGGGCACCGCCACCACCGCCACCCCCTTCCACGCGCTGGGTCACCGACAGCTTGAGCGGACTGATGGCAAAGAAGAGGTTGTCACTGCAGGCCACTTTCAGCCTGGCGGTGCCGTCACTGCCCGCCGGAATGGCGACACTCGCCGACCCCGAGTTCGGCTGGCCGCCGGCGAGCAGGGTCCAGTTCACCCCCTCGTCCCGGGTCATGTAGAGATCCACCTTGCTGCAGTTGATGGGGGCCGCGTTGGTACCGGCGACGTCCCAGTCGATGGTCTGCGTCTGGCCGGCTGCCAGCGGCGTCACCAGGGGACTGGTCAGGGCAAAGGCCTTGCCGGTGTTGACCACCTGGATCTTCATGTCGTCGCTGCTGACACCCCCCTTGCCGTCCCGAGCCGTGAGGCGGAAGTTGAGCTCACGGTTGGTGGCAGGCCAAGCCTCCCCCTTCGCCAGGGTGTTGGTGAGCAACGAGGGAAGGCTTGGCAGGGTGCGTTCCGGCACGCTGGTCGGCGCCACGAAACGGAACAGCGGACGACTGCCGTCGTCCACCATGCTGGCGACGCTGAAGGACTCGGTGCCGAGATCGATCTGCTCCCAGGTGTAACTCAAGGCGTCGTTATCCAGATCGGTGCCGGCCCCCTTGAGCACGAAGGGGGTGTTGGCCGGGATCACATGGTCGTTGCCTGCGGCCACCTGAGGCGCATTGTTGGTGAGGCTCTGGGTGGTGCCGCAGCTCGACACCGTGGCCATGTGCGCCCGCATCTGCTCGATGGACTTGCTGTGGAAGTAGGGCAGGCTGTTGGCCTGCAGGTCCTCTTCCCCGCAGATCCCGGCATAGGCCATGATGGAACTGCCGCTGCCGGGCTCCCAGGCCTGGCTGGCCTCCCGGTTGCCGCCACCGCAACTGCCGGTGGTGCCGTTGAAGGTATGGTCGGCCCCGAACTGGTGGCCAATCTCGTGGGCCACGTAGTCGATGAAGAAGGCATCTCCCACCGGGTTCGAGGAACCGGTCATGCCTGCCGATTTATCCGCGGTGCAGAGCACTCCCAGCCCCGCCAGCCCACCGCCCCCGGTGTTCACCACGTGACCGATGTCGAAGGCACCGAGCCCCTGGGTCTGCGCCACGGCCTGCACCTGCATGTTGACGTCGACGTCGCTCAGGCCAGAGCCGGACGGGTCATCCCCGTTGAAGAAGGGATCCGTGGCCGCGTCGGTGAAGATGATGGTGTCGTTGCCGCTGGCCAGCTGGAACTCGGCTGCCACGTCACGCTGGTACACCTCGTTGACCCGGTTGAGCAGGGTGGTAATGGCACCGAGACCGGCCTCCACAGTCCCGCCGTGATACTGGGTGTACTCCCCCGCCGCCGAGATGGCGATGACGTAGCGCTTGCGCTCGTTGCCATCCACCAGCACCTGGCGGGCCAACGTGCCGGCCTTGCTGCCGATGACGCGATCGGCCTCCTCTTCCAGCCGGCTGTGGGCATCCTGCTGGTAATAGACCGCATAACCCTCGCCGTTGCGCAGGGGATCGACAAACACCATCCGGCCCTGGTGGCTGAACATGGCGTGGAAACCCTGGGGGCCGAGATCGACACGCCCGGTTTCGACCGGGTTTGCTTCGTCGTGTCCCTTGAAGGTCCGGATCCCGGGGTACTTGGCGGCGAGGTCCGCCGGCAGCAGATCATAGGGCTGCAGGCTGAAGGTCACCTCCTTGCCATCCGGCAGCGGCAGGGCCAGTCGATGCTCCCCTCCCAGCAAACCGGCGAAGTAATCGGCCGGTACGGTGGCGATGCGATATTGGCTGGCTCGCACCTCATAGCCATCGGCAGCGGTGGCCTTTGCCGCCACCGTATTCCACTCACTGGCGGCCAGGCCGGTGGTGCTCATCAGACCGGCCACCAGCAGCGCCAGCGGAGAGTATTTCATCAACTGCATCTTTTTATTCCTTTTTCAATGCGTTCGCCTGAACTGCCTCAGCATCATTTTCCTGCCACAGTGAGAAGTCCAGCACCATCCGCTGTACATTCCCCGAATGGGGACGGTTGCACCAATGCAGTCTAGCCCCTATCATGGCGCGGATTTGTCCGTTTCAGAACCCTCCTGTGTCACGGGCCGGTTCATCCTTTTTTGGCCAAGGTTAATCTCATGCTCAAATCCCCACTGTTGCCCCGTTTCGGGGATCTGGTCGTTGCCATCGTTGACGATGTGCTGGGTCAGGGTCTTACCCTCGACCGCGCCTATGCCCGTCACTTCTCCGGCATCGAACTCAAACCGCAAGAACAGGCAAGGATTGCCCTGGTCACCGGCGACCTGCTGCGTCGTCTCAGTCTCTATTGCTTCCTCACCGGCATCCAGGTGCGTCAGGCCGAAAAAAATGTCTGGCCGCTGCTGCACAGCTGGCACGCCTTCCACAAGATTGCCCAGCCCAACAACCCGACCCTGGATCGCTTCAACGAAGAGGCGTTCCGTCGCCGTCTGACCGAGGCCAAAAAGAACCCGGTGCTGATGGATGGTTGCCCTTCCTGGCTGGAAAAACTCGGCAGCGAGCAGCTGGGTGACGCCTGGCCCGCCGAGCGTGCTGCCTTGGCCTGGATGCCCAAGCGCTACCTGCGGGTCAACACCCTCAAGTGCAGCCGGGAAGAGCTGCAGGCCATTCTGACCAAAGAGCACGTCACCACCATCCCCGTCGACGGGGTGGATACTGCCCTGCAGGTCACCTCTGACGCCGCCCTGTTCCGCACCAAGGCCTTCGCCGATGGCTGCTTCGAGCAGCAGGATGCCGGCTCCCAGCTGGTCGCGGCCGCGCTGGAAGTGACCCCGGGCATGCGCGTCATCGACGCCTGTGCCGGTGCCGGTGGCAAGACGCTGCATATCGCCGCCATGATGGAGGGCAAAGGCCGCCTGCTGGCGATGGACGTGGAAGAGTGGAAGCTGGAGAACCTCAAGCAACGCGCTCGCCGCGCCGGTGCCCACAACGTGGAGACCCGGGTCATCACCAGCAGCAAGACCGTCAAGCGCCTCAAAGAGAGTGCCGACCGCGTGCTGTTGGACGTGCCCTGCTCCGGTCTTGGCGTACTCAAGCGCAATCCGGATGCCAAGTGGCGTGATACCGCCGAGCGATTGCCGGTGCTGGTTGCCCTGCAAGAAGAGATCCTGCAGCGTTACAGCCAGATGGTGAAGGTGGGTGGTCTGCTGGTCTATGCAACCTGCTCCATCCTGCCCCAGGAGAACCGTCAACAGGTGGACAAATTCCTCGCGGCCAACGAAAACTACCGCCTGCGGGATGACCACACCGTCAGCCCCTCCGAGACCGGCTTCGACGGTTTCTATATGGCACGGATCGAGCGCATCGGCTGAGGCCCTGCGTACCCATAGAAAAGGGGAGCCAATGGCTCCCCTCTTTGCATGATGCGGATGCGACCTTATTCGGCGGCGGCATCATCCTGCTTGTGCTTGGCGGCCACTTCCTTGATCAGGGTCTGCAGCTCGCCAGCCTGGAACATCTCGATCATGATGTCGCAACCACCGACCAGCTCACCCTCGACCCACAGTTGCGGGAAGGTCGGCCAGTTGGCAAATTTCGGCAGCTCGGCACGGATGTCCGGGTTTTGCAGGATGTCGACGTAAGCAAAGGGCTCGCCACAGGACATCAGGGCCTGGGAGGCCTGGGCAGAGAAACCGCAGCTGGGTAGCTTGGGGGATCCCTTCATGTACAGGATGACGGGATTCTCAGCCAGCTGCTGTTTGATCTTTTCAATAGTTTCCATAAATGCCTCACTAGAGCGATTTCGGCGGCCATTCTACTGCAAACCGGGCAGACCACAAACTGGCAAACGGTCCCGAATGCAAGAAGTGATGAATCAATACGTCGCAGCTTGATCCGGATCATGGCGAGAATCAAGAGTTGTTCGCTCATCTTTGATGCTGCTACAATCGACGGGCTTTGGGCCATTCAGGCCCCATCATTTCAAGAACAATTCTTTTCAACATAGAAAAGAGTATGCAATGTCTTGCAACCGTCGCCTTCGCACGGACCAGCCAATGGAGAGTAGAAAATGGCATTCGAACTTCCCGCTCTGCCCTATGCAATCAATGCTCTGGAACCGCACATCTCCCAGGAAACCCTGGAATACCACCACGGCAAGCACCACAACACCTACGTGGTCAACCTGAACAACCTGGTGCCGGGTACCGAGTTTGAAGGCAAGTCTCTGGAAGAGATCATCAAGACCTCCACCGGCGGTGTCTTCAACAACGCCGCCCAGATCTGGAACCACACCTTCTACTGGCACTGCCTCTCCCCGAACGGCGGTGGCGAGCCTACCGGCGCCCTGGCCGATGCCATCAACAAGGCATTCGGCTCTTTCGCCGAGTTCAAGGATGCGTTCACCAAGTCTGCCATCGGTAACTTCGGTTCCAGCTGGACCTGGCTGGTAAAGAAAGCCGACGGCTCCCTGGCCATCGTCAACACCTCCAACGCCGGCTGCCCGCTGACCGAAGCCGGGACCACCCCGCTGCTGACCGTCGACCTGTGGGAGCACGCCTACTACATCGATTTCCGCAACCTGCGTCCGAAGTACATGGAAACCTTCTGGGCCCTGGTCAACTGGGAATTCGTGGCCAAGAACCTGGCTGCCTGATAGCCGCTTCATGCCAAAACGCCCCGCACTGCGGGGCGTTTTTTTATGGCAGGAAAGCAACGAAAAAGGCGCCATGGGCGCCTTTCTGATAACCATTGACCTTACTGGTCTATCTCGTCCAGATACTCGTCCAGGTTGCTGTCATCCTCCTGCTGGCCCTGCTGCTTGAGCTCAGGCTGGCGACCCGTCACCTTGCCGTCGTTGTACTGCAGGTAGAAGTCCTTGGTGAGGGCATAAGGATCGAGCGCATTGTCGATGATCCGCTCCTGATCGATGAGCTTGGCGCGGGTACCCAGGCCATCCAGCGCCCAGTGAATGAATTTCATGGGGAAAGTCAGCAGCGCGTAGGGGAAGTACACAGTATCGATGGTATCCCCCACCAGCTCGCGGGTGGTGGTCGGGCCGTAGACGGGCACCATGATGTAGGCACCATCCCCGATGTCCGCCTTGCCGAGTACGGTGTCCATTTCCAGCATGTTGCGCTCGAGGCCGGCATGTCTGGCCACGTCGAAGATGCCCAGCAGACCCACTGTGGTGTTGAGGGTGAAGCGGCCCAGGTTGGTCCCCGCCCCCTTCAGGTCACCGACCAGCAGGTGGTTGACCATGCTGCTCGGCTCGTCGAAGTTATCCACGAAATTCGCGATACCGTCCTGCACCCCCTGCGGCACATAACGGGCATAGCCATGGACCACGGGGCGGGCCACATAGGGCTCCAGCACGTCATAGTTGACGGCCCACATGGCGCGGTTGGCGCCCTGGAAGGGGTCACGGGGATCGCTGGCCGTGCTGGTCGCTTCGGGACGGCTGGGGGTTTCCTTGAGATCCAGGCTCTCTGGACCCGGCTTGGGAGGGCCACCCGCACAGCCCCCCAACAGCAGTGCCACTGCCAATGCTCCTGAACGCAGATACATATGAAAGTCCTAAGCTTTTTATTGGGAATTGCCATGAATTATAGGTAGCTCGCCCCTCCAGGGGCGGGCTACCTATGTAAAAGAGGTATTAGAGTGCGTGATCGATGCGGATGTCAATCGGCGCTGTGGGGATAGCATTCGTCGATACCGTGACCGAGACCCCCTCGAAGGCGCCCTCCTTGTTCATCACGTTGCCGCCCCGGGAGAGGCGCGCCTTGAACTGCAGCTCGGGATGAGCCGCCAGCTTGCTGCCCTGCATCATGGCATCCCCATCCCCCAGTGACAGGGTGAGGGGCAACTGCGGGCCCGGGATGCGCTTGACCGCGATGGGCATGGGTGGGCCGTTGGGGATCACCGCAAACACAAACAGGTGAGCGTCCTCAGGCAACTGGATGCCTGGCGCCAGAGTGATGTGCAACGGGAACTCCCCTTCCTTCACCGCCAGTACCTGGGTTTGTGCCTGTTTGCTTTGGGTTGCCGCCATGCCACGCTGCTTGAGCTGCTGCTCGGCATACTCGATGGAGCGCTCCACCATGGCGTGGCGGGTCGAGCCCTGCTCCAGCAGCGGCAACATGGCTCGCCAGCGAACCAGCGCGGTCTGGAAGTCCTCTTTTTGCAGCGCCATGAAGGCATGAACCGAGCGCGCCTCTATGTTGGCCGGATCCTGGGCAATAGCCGCCTGCAGCAGCTGATCCGCTCTGGCCTCCTCCCCCGTCATCATCAGGGCCTGGGCATAGGGCACCGCCACCATGGCCTTCTGCGGGGCCAGGGAGTAGGCCCGCTCCAGCGCCTCGCGGGCCATCTCGGGGTCATTGCCATCCAGGGTCAGACGCCCCAGCAGCAGCCAGCCACGATAGTCGCTCGGTTCTTCTTTCAGCCGGGTGCGCAGCCCCAGGGTGAAGTCCAGCAGATCCTGCTCAGTGACATTGCTATCCCGCTCCACCAGGATACGGTTGCTCAGCTCCCCGAGCCGGCTGCTGGCATCCTGCCAGCGGCTCACCTCCTGCCAGGCCCCCAGCTTGTAATAAAGCCCCAGACTCACCACCACCAGCACCAGCACACCCGGGATCCAAGTCAGGCTCTTGCCGCCACGGGCGCTCTGCTCCACGTCGGGGATGTCGTCCAGCAGGCTGCGTTGCAGCTCCACCAAGGACTCGGACTCCTCGGCCAGTATCCCCTGCTCACGCTCCTCGCCTATCTCCAGCAGACGCTGACGGTAGAGCTGCTTGTTGAGCGCCGAGCGGCTGATGCTCTGCCTGCCCTCGCCGCGCCACAGCGGCAGGATCAGCGCCAGGCTCGCCAGCACCAGCAGGGCCGCGATCACTATCCAAAATGCGGTCATTGTTTCTCTTCCTCTTTGAGCAACTCGGCCAGACGGCGCCGCTCTTCTTCGCTCAGGGCGTTATCCATTCGTTTTGTCGCCGCCGGGGCACGGCGGCTGCGCACCACGACCGTGGTGGCGCCGATGACGATGACCAGCAGGGGGCCAAGCCAGAGGATCAGGGTGGAGGCCATCAGGGGCGGATCATACAGGATGAAGTTGCCGTAACGGGCCACCATGTAATCCACCACCTCTTGCTTCTCCTTGCCCTCGCGTACCATCTGGTAGGTCTTGTCCCGCAAATCCTTGGCGAGCCCGGCATTGGAGTCCGCGATGTCCTGGTTCTGGCACTTGGGACAGCGCAGCTCCTTGGTCAACTCGCGGAAGGTCTGCTCCTGGGCATCGCTGTCGAAGGTGTAGACGTCGATGGCGGCGCTGGCCTGACCGGCGCCGAACAAGCCCGCCAGCAGCAACAGGGAGGCAATAAGGGTTTTCATCAGAGTTGCCCTCACTTCATGGCATCGAAGATGGGTTTGAGGGTCGAGGCCCAGACTTCCGGGTTCACGTCCCCCACGTGGCGATAGCGGATGATGCCCTGGCTGTCGATGAAGAAGGTCTCGGGCGCGCCGTAAACCCCGAGATCCAGCCCCAACATGCCGTCCGGATCGTAGAGATTGACCTCATAGGGATTGCCGAGCTCCGCCAGCCATTTGATGGCCTTGTCCCGCTCATCCTTGTAGTTCATGCCGACGATGGGAATGCCCTGCCCCGCCAGCTGCTTGAGGTAGGTGTGCTCCCCATAGCAGGTCGGACACCAAGTGGCCCAGACGTTGAGCAGCATGGGACGCCCCTTGAAGATGCTCCTGTCATGCTGCTTGTCGAGGTCATAGATGTCCTGCAGGGTGAACACGGGCACCTCCTTGTCCACCATCACGGATTCCAGCTTGGTGGGGTCGGAGTAGAGCCCCTTGAACAGGAACAGGGCACCCATCAGGAAGATGATGAAGGGCAGCAGAAATAACCAGGTCTTCTTGCTCATGCCTTGGCCTCCTCGTCACGACGGCCGAACCGGTAGCGCTTGTCCAGCATGGCCAGCACGCCGCCGATGGCCATGAAGACGCCGCCGAACCAGATCCAGCGCACGAAGGGCTTGTAGTAGATCCGCACCGCCCAGGCGCCGTTGTCGAGCTGCTCGCCAAGCGCTGCATAGAGATCCCGGGTGAAGCCGGCGTCGATGGCGGCTTCCGTCATCGGCATGCGACTCACCTTGTACATCCGCTTCTCGGGCTTGAGCAGGGCTACCTGCTTGCCGTTCTTGTGCACCTCCAGCACCCCCTTGAAGCCGTCGTAGTTGGGGCCGTTCTTTTCGGCTGTCCCGGCAAACACGAATTCGTAATCGGCGAAGTGCACCCGATCACCGGCCTGCATCCGCAAGTCCTTCTCGATGCTGTAGTTCTGGGTGCAGGCGATGCCGATGATGCTGACCGCGAGCCCCACATGGCCCAGGATCATGGCCCAATGGCTGTTGCCGAGCTTGCGCACCCCGGTGGCAAAGCTGTGTTTGTGGGTGGCTCGCACCCAGGTCTCCTGGATGCTGGTGATGATGATCCAGCTACCCAGACCGATGCCGAGCGCGGCCCAGGGCTTGAACTCCCCGGCAAAGAGCTGCGGCAACCCGAAGGCGGCGACCAGGCTCAGCCCCAGGGCCAGCACCACCTTGCCCTTGAGCTCGCCGAGCTCCTGACGGCGCCAGCGGAACAGCGGACCCACCCCCAGCAGCAGGGCGAACGGGATGATGAGCCAGCTGTAGATGTGGTTGAAGAAGGGGGTACCGATGGAGATGCTGCCGAGCCCCAGCTCCTTGTGCACCAGCGGCAACAAGGTGCCGAGCAGCACGGTGAGCAGGCCCGCCACCAGCAGGATGTTGTTACCGAGCAGCAGGGTCTCGCGACTCCACAGCTCGTGCTTGCCGTGGCTCTTGACCTGGGAGCCCTTGAAGGCGAACAGCAGCAAGGAGCTGCCTATCACCGCCAGCAGGAAGCCCAGGATGAAAAGGCCGCGGGTCGGGTCGGAGGCAAACGCGTGGACCGACACCAGCACGCCGGAGCGCACCAGGAAGGTGCCGAGCAGGCTCAGAGAGAAGGCCGAGAGCGCCAGCAGCACTGTCCAGGCCTTGAAAGTGGCGCGTTTCTCGCTCACCGCCAGGGAATGCAGCAGAGCCGTGCCCGCCAGCCAGGGCATGAAGGAGGCGTTTTCCACCGGATCCCAGAACCACCAGCCGCCCCAGCCAAGCTCGTAATAGGCCCACCAGGAGCCGAGCACGATTCCCAGGGTCAGGAAGACCCAGGCCGCCATGGTCCAGGGACGGGACCAGCGCGCCCAGGTGGCATCGAGCCTGCCCGTCATCAGGGAGGCGATAGCGAAGGCGAAGGCCACCGAGAAGCCCACGTAACCCATGTAGAGCATAGGGGGGTGGAAGATGAGGCCGGGATCCTGCAACAGGGGGTTGAGGTCGCGCCCATCCACCGGGAAGTACGGCAGGGTGCGGGTGAAGGGGTCAGAAGTGAACAGCACGAAGGCGGTAAAGCCCACCGAGATGAGACCGAGCACCCCCAGCACCCGCG
Organism: Aeromonas media; assembly: GCF_020423125.1. NCBI lineage: Bacteria > Pseudomonadati > Pseudomonadota > Gammaproteobacteria > Aeromonadales > Aeromonadaceae > Aeromonas > Aeromonas media. The sequence continues at coordinate 1,264,363 of NZ_CP075564.1, read as the reverse complement.
CCACCGCATCGAGCGGCAGGCGACGGCTGAACAGGGCCACGGCCGCGGTCCAGCCCCCCAGGGTCAGCACCCAGAGCAGCAGGGAACCCTCGTGGGCCCCCCACACCGCCGAGATGCGGTACTGCAGCGGCAGCAGGCTGTTGGAGTTGGTGGCCACGTACTGCACGGTGAAGTCGTTGTCGACGAAGGCCCAGGTGAGGCAGAGGAAGGAGAGCAACAGCAGCAGGAACTGGCTGTAGGCGAGCGGACGGGCCGCCGACATCATGCCGAGGCGCCCCCACTTGGCCCCGAGCAGCGGGTAGCTGCCCAGCAGCAGGGCGGTGGCAAAGGCCAGGATCAGTGCGAATTGCCCCAGTTCAGGGATCATGGCTGACTTCCTTTCAATTGCGCCGCGACCAGAACCGGTGCACAGGCATAAGACGGTGAGAACTGCCCTACTTCGGGGATCATTGACTATTTCCTTTCGATTGCACGATGAGACATACCGATTCGGCGGCGACACGAGGTGAACACAGGGTCAAGGCTGCCGGGATCATTGCTTGGCCCCTTGCAACTGTGCCTCGGTATATTCGGGCTTGAAGTGCATACCATTGGTGGCGTCGGCCACTTCCGGCGGCATGTAGTTCTCGTCGTGCTTGGCCAGCACCTCGAAAGCGGCCACAGTGGTGGCATCCTTGAGGGAGCCCTGGGCGACGATGCCCTGCCCTTCCCGGAACAGATCCGGCAGGATGCCATCGAACTCCACCGTCACCAGATGGCCACCGTTGTCCACCAGCTTGAAGGACACCTGGAGGCTCTTGGGATCCCGCTCGACCGAGCCCGGCACCACCAGGCCGCCGATGCGCAGGCGCTGCCCCTCTTCCGGCTTGATCTTGTCCGGTCCCTTGCCTTCCACCAGCTCGCTCGGGGTATAGAAGAGATCGATGTTCTGGCTGAGGGCATAGAGCACCAGGCCGATCACGCTGGCGAGGCCCAGGCTGATGGCCAGAATGATGGTGAGGCGTTTCTTGCGTCTCGGGTTCATAGGGTGTTCTCCATCTGCTGGGCCGCCTTGCGACGGGCCTCGCGGGCCTGCTTGTTGCGCAATTCACCGAGCAGGTTGCGGGTTTTCAACCGGGTGGAAATGACGATGCCGACCAGGCAGAGCGCGGTCAGACCGAAAGAGAGCCAGACGTAGAAGGCGTAACCGCCCATGGCCATGAAGTCGCTGAATGAGGCAAAGTGCATGCTTACTTCTCCTGGCTGGCGATGTCGGCGACCCAGGGACGATGCCACTCCCGCATCAGGAGTTCATTCCTGAAACGCATCAGGGTCAGGGCCCCGAGGAAGGCCGCAAACGCCAATATCATGATGAGCAAGGGCCACAGCATCTCGGGGGAGATGGAGGGCTTGTCAAACTTGGTGATGGAGGCGCCCTGATGCAGGGTGTTCCACCACTCCACCGAGTAGTGAATGATGGGCAGGTTGATCACCCCCACCAGCGCCAGGATGCCGGCGGCGCGACCCGCCACCACCTTGTCGCTGAAGGCGTTGTACAGCGCGATGACGCCAAGATAGAGAAACAGCAGGATGAGCTCGGAGGTGAGGCGCGCATCCCACACCCACCAGGTGCCCCACATGGGCTTGCCCCAAGCGGCGCCGGTAAACAGCGCGATGAAGGTGAACACGGCGCCCACCGGGGCGATGGCCGCCACCGTCATGTCCGCCATGCGCAGTTGCCACACCAGCCCGATGAAGGCCGCCACCGCCATGGTTGAGTAGGCCCCCATGGAGAGGATGGCGGCAGGCACGTGGATGTAGATGATCCTGAAAGAGTCTCCCTGCTGATAATCGGCGGGGGCAAAGGCCAGCCCCCAGACCGTGCCTATGATGAAGGCAAGCAGGCTTGTCACGACAAACCAGGGCAGCAGGGTGCCGGCCAGCCCATAGGCGCGCTCGGGTTTGGCATAAGGGTGCAACCATTTCCACATAGCTCACGGAACCTTTCAGTTATTAATTTTTAAGTGGCGAGGGCTACCATACCCACCGGCGGGAAACATCATATCCCCCCAAAGCAATAAGCAGCCATCCCCTTGATCTATCTCAATTATATTCTTCACAAAACAGCCTCAAAAGAAGCTTTTTTTGATAATCAATCAATTGACGCTGACCCGCAGTGCCGCCGAGATGGCCAGGGGCGTCAGGGTCAGGGCCCCCGCCAGCATGGCCCCCAGGATCGCGAGCTGGCCCCCGTAGGGCAACCCCATGCTCGCCGCATCGATGGCGGAGGTGGCGAAGATCAGCACCGGGATATAGAGCGGCAGCAGCAGCAGGCTGAGCAGCACCCCCCCCTTGCGCAGCCCCGCCGTCAGTGCCACCCCGACCGCCCCGAGCAGGCTCAGCACCGGGGTGCCCAGCGCCAGGGTTGCCACCACGGCCAGATAGGTCCTGATGTCCAGGGAGAGCAGGATGGCGAGCAGCGGGGAGACCAGCAGCAGCGGCAGGCCGGTCAGCAACCAGTGAGCGATCACTTTCGCCAGCGCCAGCAACCCGAGGGGATGGGGCATCAGCATCATCTGCTCCAGGGCGCCGTCGCTGAAATCATCGCGAAACAGCCGCTCCAGGGAGAGCATGGCAGCCAGCAGGGCCGCCACCCAGATGATACCGGGGGCAATGCGGGCCAGCAGCTGGGGCTCGGGCCCGATGCCGAGCGGAAACAGGGTGATGACGATGAGGAAGAACCAGAGCGGATTGAAGATGTCGGCACGCTGGCGCAGGGCCATCAGCAACTCGCGGTGAATAAGGTGGATTACGGCGCGCAGCATGGCTACTCCTGCAACAACGAGGTCAGCGACAGTGTCTTCAGGCGCCCCTGCATCAGGGTCAAGTCCTGATGGGTGGTGAGAACCACCATGCCGCCGCGATCCGCGTGAGTCAGGAACAGCCGCTCCAGCACCTTGACCCCCTGCTTGTCGATGGCGGTAAAGGGCTCGTCCAGGATCCAGAGCGCCGGGCGCTCCGACAGCCAGAGCCTGGCCAGCGCCACCCGCCGCTGCTGCCCGGCCGAGAGCTGGCCCGCGGGATAATCCTCGAAACCGGCGAGGCCGACCTGGGCCAGCACCTGCCAGAGATCCACGTCGCCCTCGGCCGTGCCGTGCAGCTTCTGATAGAAGGAGAGGTTCTCGAGGGGGGTCAGGGTCGCCTTGACGCCGGGCTGATGGCCCAGGTAGAGCAGGCTGGCATGGTACTCATCCCGGCAATGGCGGATGTTCTCCCCGTTCCAGCACACCTCCCCCGCGAAGGGTTGGGAGAGGCCGGTCAGCAGACGGAGCAGGCTGGTCTTGCCCACCCCGTTGGGGCCTTCAATCTGCATCAGATCGCCCGAACGCACCGCGAAGGAGAGATGTTCAAACAGGGTGCGATCTTCACGCACGCAGCTCAGATTGTTGGCTTGAAGCAGCATGGGGATGTAATCGTTGAAAATGAGGCGGCCTGCATCTTAACACAGGATCCGGAGGCGTCTTTTCAAAGATGCCAATAATCAACAGGATTTGTGGGGGAGATCGCGCACCGGCAGAAGAAGATGTGGCAGGGGGAAACTGGAGTGACCAGGCACGGGCAGAGGGAGGGGTGGCAGGGAAGAGCGGGGCGGCCAGTGCCTCCCCTCTCGATCTGAAGCAGGGGTCAGGTGCGCCCCTTGCGCAGGGAGATCAGCAACTCGGCTTCGGCCTGGGGCAACTCGCATTCGCTCATCACCTCGTCGAGATCGGCGCCAAGCTCCACCATCTTGGCGGCGCGGCTGTAGAGGCGGCGCTCCGGATCCTGCAGGGTCAACTCCTGCTGGCTATCCTGGATCTTCTGCATGGCCCCTTCGGCGGATTGCAGGCGCTGACCCATGCCGATGGCACCGGTATGCAGCTCCATCATCTGCTTGCGCAGACTCTCGAGTTGCCCCTGCAGCGTCTCCATCCTGGCCTCGGACTCTCGCTGACGGCGGCGGTGACCCAGAATACCGTAGAGGGCCAGCACCAGCGCCAACAAGGACAACCCCAAGGCTGCTAATTCAATCATCAAACTGTCACCTTCCTCATCACAGGGTCCCGCTCGGCGTCAAGGTGCCGCGGGCAAATCCGGGACCGCTGTTGTATCACTTTTTGACGCGCCGTTACAGGGAGCCGATATCGTCCCACTCTTCGTCGGAGAGCAGCTTGTTGAGATCCACCAGGATCAGCAGCTGACCGTCGCGGTTGCTCACACCCTGGATGAACTTGGCGCTCTCCTCGGTGCCCACTGCCGGGGCAGCGTCGATCTCGGAGGAGCGCAGATAGACCACCTCGGCCACGCTGTCCACCATGATGCCGATCACCTGCTTCTCCGCCTCAATGATGACGATGCGCGAATTCTCGCTCACATCCCCGGCCGGCAGGCCGAAGCGGGAGCGAGTGTCGATGACGGTCACCACGTTGCCACGCAGGTTGATGATGCCCAGCACATAGTCTGGCGCACCCGGTACCGGGGCTATCTCGGTGTAGCGCAACACCTCCTGGACCTGCATCACGTTGATGCCATAGGTCTCGTTTTCCAACTGGAAGGTCACCCACTGCAGCACTTCGTCCTCGGCCAGATTCTGTGCAATATTGCGCTTCTCTGTCATCTTCTTGATCCTTGTATGAACCCGTCAACGGGTAAAATTAGCAATAAAACCATGGCGGTGCCGATGTTGTCAGCGGCCTTCAATGTTCACGCCTCGGCCAAGGAGCACCAAGAGCTCCCTGACGTGCAGCAGGGCACACATCTTCTCCTTGACCATGCCCGCCAGCCAGGGGCGTTTCCCCTCCTGATGGCGCCACTTCACCTGATCCCGATGCAGCAGTTCGGTGCCCTTCAACTGATGACAAGCCAGTCCCCAGGGTGATTCCCCCAGCATAATCAGATATTTGTACTCGTCTATCTCCAGATGCTGGCCCGGCATGACCCACTGGGCCGTGTCGACCACGTTCATCTTCTGCTCCCGGGAGGTCATGATCCCCTTGTACCAGCCCGGCTGGCCGAACAGGGAGGTCACCTCCCCCAGCTGGTGAATGCCGCCGAGCTCGGTCAGGGGTACCGCGAAGGTCACCCCGGCCACGTCGAAGAAGAGCGCCTGAAACTCGTTGCCGGTATCCAGGTTTTCCCAGGCCGCAGGGGCAGGCTCAGGTTCCGCCGCCAGCGCGGGTTCGGCCAGTGCCAGGGCGACGGGCTCGGCGATCACCGGGATCACCTCGGGCGTCACCAGGGCCACCTCGACTGGCTCGGGCTCCGCCTCGACCTCGAGCTGGAAGGGCTCGACATGCACCTCCTCATGGCTCAGGACATCCATCTCATCCTGCACCTGGCTCACCTGGGCGAGCAGCTCGCTCAGTTGCGCCAGTCGGTTGTCAGCCTCCAGATAGGGGGCGGCGGTCAATTCCGGCAAGACAGCAGGCTGACGCTGCAGCGCCGGGGCCGGCGGCTCGTCGTCCGGTCCTTCCCGCAGCAGGGCGTCATCGAGCAGCAGGGAGTGGAAATAGTCATCCATGGCCCGAACCTGGGTGGTCTCTCTCATGGCTTCACCTCCTGGGTCCGTTGACGCTCCAGCGCATCGAGATGGTTGAGCAGGGTCTCGTAGGCATAGGTGCCACGGCTGCCCGGTGCATAGATGGACGGGGGGATGTGCAGCAGGCTGGCATCCCGGAATTTGGTGTCGATGGGAATGACCGCATTCCACACCGCCTCCCCATACTGCTCCTTGATGGATTGCAGCGTCATCAGCGACGCCCGGGTACGCTTGTCGAACATGGTCGGGATCACGGTATAGCGGAACTTGTCCCGCTTGGATCGCTGCATGATCTCGAAGGTCTTCATCATCCGCTCCAGCCCCTTCAAGGCCAAAAACTCGGTCTGCACCGGCACCAGGATGCGATCGCAGGCCGCCAGCGCGTTCACCATCATCACCCCCAGCACCGGCGGGCAGTCGATGAGCACATAGTCATACTGATCCTGCACCCTGAGCAGGGCACGCTTGAGCACCAGCCCCATGCCTTCCCGGTTGCCCATGACCCTGTCCAGGGTCGCCAGGGTAATGGAGGCGGGCAGCAGGTGGATGTTCTCGAACTTGGTCTTGAGGGTCATCCGGTTGACCAGCTCGGCACTGGGCTTGGCCGCCTGGAACAGCTCGTAGAGGGTGCCCTCCAGCCGGTCCGAGTCAAAATCAAAATAAGAGGTCAGGGAGGCATGGGGATCGGTGTCGATCAGCAGTACCCGCTGGCCACGCTGGGCCAGAATGCCCGCCAGGGAGACGACCGTGGTGGTTTTACCGACTCCACCCTTCTGATTGGCAACCGTCCAAACAATCACTGTATCAATCCTGCCTTGTTGTTATGCGTATGCCACCACCGGGCAGCGTCACCACTCTGACGTTCTCGCTGTCGACGCTCTGTGGCGCGGCCGATGCCGGCGTCGCCGTCAGGGGTTTGGCGGGGGACGCCGGCACCCAGGCGAATCTGGAGATGGCGACCACGACCTTGCGATTCTGTAATCGCCCCTGCTCGCTGCCGTTGTCGGCGAAGGGGGAGAACTCCCCATAGGCCTCATAGGCGAGCCGCTCGGGGGCGATGCCCTTGACCACCAGGGCGCCGAGCACAGCCTCGGCGCGGGCGGCAGACAGGGTCCAGTTGGAGCGAAACATTTCGTTGTTGATCGGCTGGTTATCCGTGTAACCCCGCACCCTGACATAGTTATCGACCGGTTTCAGAATACCTGAAAGCGTATCGAGCACCGGGGCCGCATTGCTCCCCAGAAAGGCGCTGCCGCTGCGAAACAGCAGGCCGGAACTCAGCTCCACCGTCAGCCAGTTGTCATCCTTCGCCAGCTTGACCACGCCGGCCTCCACCAGGGCGCCCATGGCCTCCTGCAACTGCAGATCGATCGTGGCAAGGGCCGTGCCATCTTGCTGGATCGGGGTACCCGTGATAGGAGCGAGCGAAGGCGACGGGGAGGCCTGGCTCTCCAGCAGAGAAGACGCCGCCGACACCGGATGGTTAAGCAGGGAGTTGCCCTGCCCCTCCAGCAAGCCGTCGCTACGCGGAACCTGGTTGAATGCCTGGGTCATGCCCTCGATGACGGCGCGGTACTGCTCCTTGTTGACGATGGCTACGGAGTAGAGCACCACGAAGAGGGCGAAGATGAGCGTCATGTAATCGGCATAGGAGACCAGCCAGCGATCGAGATGTTCTCGCCCTTGCAGGTGCAAACGATAGCGCTTGCGCATGGCTATTCCCCTTTCAGATACGCCCGTAGCCGCCGTTCAACCTGCTGGCCATTCTCCCCGTGGGCGATGGCCAGCAACCCTTCCAGCGTCATCTCCTGATAGAGACCGTGGTGGTAGTGGAATGCCCGCAGGCGATTCGCTATCGGCAGATAGAGGAGGTTGGCAAAGCCCACCCCGTAGATGGTCGCGACGAAGGCGATGGCGATGCCGGCGCCCAGGGTGCCCGGCTCTTCCAGGTGAAACATGGCCTGGATGAGGCCTATCACGGCCCCTATGATGCCTATGGTCGGGCTGTAGCCCCCCATGGCCTCGAACACCCTGGCAGCGTGCTCGTTGCGCTCCTGTTCGATGTCGATATCCGCCTCCAGCAGGCGGCGGATATCGTCGATGGAGACCCCGTCCACTATCATGGTGAGGCCCTGGCGGGTGAAGGGATCGCTCTCCTCTTCGGCCTGGTTCTCCAGCGCCAGCAACCCCTGCTGGCGCGCAAACTGGGCCCAAGCCTGCAGGCGTTCGGCCTGTTGCACCAGATCCCGCTGTGGCGGAAACAGCATCCAGCGGGCTTGGGCGAGTGCGGCCAGCATGTACTTGCGGGGCGTCTGCAGGATGACGGCACCCCAGGTGCCCCCGACCACGATGACGAAGGCCGGGCCATCCAGCAGGGTCAGCAGGCTGCCACCGTGCCACCACTGGGCGACGGCCACGGCAGCCAGCGCCAGCACCAGGCCGAACATGCCCATGGTCAGCGACCCAACTCGACCAGGATGCGCTGGGCAACCCTGTCCAGCGGCAGGGATTCGCTGGCGATGCCCGCCTTGGCAACCGCCTGGGGCATGCCGTAGACCACGCAGGAGGCTTCATCCTGCGCCCAGATGGTGGCGCCCTGATCCTTGAGCAGACGCGCCCCGTCCCTGCCATCGGCCCCCATGCCGGTCAACACGATGGCGAGCACCTTGTCGCCGTAGATTTTGGCGGCCGAGGCGAAGGTGATGTCGACACAGGGCTTGTAGTTGACCTTGTCATTGCCCTCGATGATGCGAAGACGAGCACCGGGCCCACGCCCTTCCAGCAGCATCTGCTTGCCACCGGGGGCGAGATAGGCGTGACCAGGCCTCAGCACGTCACCGTCCTCTGCCTCCTTGACCCCGATCTGGCACAAGCCGTTGAGACGGGCGGCGAAGGCCGCGGTGAAGGTGGCCGGCATATGCTGGATTAACAAAATCGGATGGGGGAAATCTCCCGGCAGCTTGGTCAGCACATTCTGCAGCGCCACCGGACCGCCGGTGGAGGTGCCGATGGCCACCAACTGATAGCTCTTGCCGCTGCGCTTGAAGCTGGCGGGGGCTGCGGCGGCGCGGACCGGTTCTGGCTGGCGCTCAAGAGGACGTGCCAGGGCAGCACCGAGGGCGGGACGCACCGCGGGCTCCGGCGCCCGGGGTCTGGTGGCCGCCATCAGGAAGCGCTTGCGGGCAATCTCCCTGACGCGCTGTTGCAGCAGCTTGACCGCCTCATCCTTGTCACGGGCGATGTCTTCAAACTTCTTGGGCAGAAAATCGAGGGCGCCGGCATCCAGTGCATCCAGGGTCGCCTTGGCCCCCTCATGGGTCAGCGAGGAGAACATCAATATGGGGGTCGGACACTTGGCCATGATCTCGCGCACGGCGCTGATGCCGTCTAGCACCGGCATTTCGATGTCCATGGTGATGACGTCAGGCCGCAACTGCAGCGCCTTGTCTACCGCTTCCCGGCCGTTCTGGGCCGTGTCGATCACCGTCATCAGAGGGTCCTGATTGATGATCTCGCTGACCCGGCGACGGAAGAAACTCGAATCGTCGACCACTAATACCTTGACTGCCATTGTTATTCTTTTAACTCCTTGAGCCAGCCGCTCAGTGGCGGCGGGCATAAGCCTTGAGCAGGCTGGGCACGTCCAGGATGAGGGCGATGCCGCCATCGCTGGTGATGGTGGCGCCGGCCATGCCGGGGGTCCCTTGCAGCAGATTGTCCAGAGGCTTGATCACCACCTCTTCCTGACCGATGAGGTTGTCCACCACGAAGCCCACCTGCTGGGTGCCGATCTGGACGATGACCACATGGCCTGTGTCCTGACGGGCCGTCTTGCCGGCACCACGGACCAGCCACTTGTGCAGGTAGAACAGCGGGATCGCCTTGTCGCGCACTATGATGGTGAGCTGGCCGTCCACCACGTTGGCCTTCTTCAGATCCAGGTGGAAGATTTCGTTCACGCAGCCCAGCGGCAGGGCAAAGGTCTGTTCACCCACTTCCACCATCAGGGTCGGCAGTATGGCCAGGGTCAGGGGCACCTTGATCTCGAGGCGGGTGCCCTTGCCCCAGGTCGAATCGATGTGCACCGAGCCATTGAGGCTGACGATGCTGGTTTTCACCACATCCATGCCGACGCCACGGCCGGAGATGTCGGAGATCTCGGACTTGGTGGAGAAACCGGGGGCGAAGATCAGGTTGTAGGCATCGTTGTCGCTCATGCGCGCCGCGCTGTCGGCATCGAGCACACCACGGCTGATGGCGATGGCTTTGAGCTTCTCCGGATCCATGCCAGCGCCGTCATCTTCGATGCAGAGCAGGATATGGTCACCCTGCTGGGAGGCGCTCAGGGTGATGGTGCCCTGACGGGGCTTGCCCGCCTTTTCCCGCACGTCTGGCATCTCGACCCCGTGATCGCAGGAGTTGCGCACCAGGTGAACCAGGGGATCGGCCAGGGCCTCTACCAGGTTCTTGTCGAGATCCGTCTCTTCACCCACCATCACCAGCTCGATATCTTTCTTGAGGGTGCGGGCGAGATCGCGCACGACGCGAGGGAAGCGGCCGAAGACTTTCTTGATAGGTTGCATGCGGGTCTTCATGACCGCGCCCTGCAGATCAGCGGTCACCACATCCAGGTTGGCCACCGCCTTGGACATCTCTTCGTCATTGCTGGCGATGCCGAGGCTCACCAGGCGGTTTCGCACCAGCACTAGTTCCCCCACCATGTTCATGATGACGTCCAGGGTCTTGGTATCCACCCGCACCGTGGTGTCGTTTTGCACCGCACTGCTCTCGGGGGCCGCCTGCTTGGCAGGGGCGGGTGCCGGGGCCGGTTTGGCCGGCGCAGGGGCGGGTTTGGCGGGGGCGGCGCTGGCCGCGACCGGCGCCTTGGGCGGGGTCACAGGCGCGGCGGGAGCCTTGGGCTCGGGAGCCGGTGCAGCCACCATGCTGTGCTGCGGCGCCTGGCCACGGCCATGTAATTCATCCAGCAGGCGTTCGAACTCGTCGTCGTCGATGAGCTCGTCCACCTCTTTTTGTACCGATTGCAGCGGGGAAAGATCCGGGGCACCGCCGTGTTGGCCCTGGCCGTGCAGCTGATCGAGCAAGGCCTCGAACTCATCGTCCGTGATGTCGCCCGAGCCGCTCAACACGGGGGCGGCAGACACCGTCGGCGCCTTGCCGGCACCGTGCAGTTCATCCAGCAGGCGCTCGAATTCGTCGGCGGAGATCTCGTCGATGGAGCCGCCACCGTTGACGGCAACAGGCGCACTCTCGGCGACGATGACGGGTTCGGGCTCGGGTTCTGGCTGCTGCGGGGCGGCAACGCTGGCGGTACGCAGTTGCTCCTGCCCTTCGGGTTTGCACAACTCGTGCAGATCGTGCAGCAGATCGGCAGAGGCCGGGCTGGTCGGCTCCCGGTTCTGCACCTGGGCAAACATGACGTTGATGGCATCAAGGGCCTGCAAAATGACATCCATCAGCTCGGCACTGAGGGTTCGCTTGCCGTTGCGCAGCATGTCGAACAGGTTCTCGGCACCGTGGCAGACGTCCACCAGCTCGGTCAGGGAGAGGAAACCCGCTCCCCCCTTGACGGTGTGGAAGCCGCGAAAGATGGCATTCAACAGATTCTTGTCATCGGGCCGCTTTTCCAAGTCGACCAGTTGTTCAGACAACTGTTCCAATATTTCTGATGCTTCGACCAAAAAGTCTTGCAGTATGTCTTCATCAACTTCGAAGGCCATGCGTCACTCCATTAGAATCCCAGGCTAGACAGCAGATCGTCCACATCATCTTGACCATTGACCACATCGGACCTTGTCTGCGGGTTCATGATGGGGCCTTCTGCCTCGATGCCGCTCGCTGGCAGGCTGCGCGCCGAATTCTCGATGACGGCCTCACCAAACATGGTCAGCATCTCTATCAACTTTGTTTCAACTTCCTGCACCAGCTTGATCACCTTGCGGATCATCTGACCGGTCAAGTCCTGGAAATCCTGAGCCATCAGGATTTCAGTCAGCAGTTGTCGTAACTTATCGGCATCCGTCTCCGAAGCCTTAATAAAATCATTCAGTTGATGGCAGAGTGCCTTGAACTGGCCCAGTTCAAGATCCCGGCTCATCAAGGCATTCCAATTGGGCATCACCAGCTGAATGTTGTCATTGAGCCGATCGGCGATGGGAAGGCTGGCCTCTACCGCATCCATTGTGCGATTGGCCGCCTTGTCCGTCATGTCGATGACATAGCTGAGACGCTCCCGGGCATCCGGGATCTCGTGGGTGGCCAGGTCGGGGATCCTGGGATCCAGGCGAAAATCTTGCAGTGAGTTGTGTAACTGACGGGTCAGCTGCCCCACCTTGTCAAACAGGGCCGCCGCATTGGGGGCGCACACATCGGCGAGGATGGTATCGGCCTGTTCAAACTCTTCTCGCTCCAGGTGGGCAACCAGCATCCTTGCCTGTTCAAGCGAGATCATGGCACTCGTTTTGGCCTTCATCCCTGCCGCTCCTTAGCCGATTCGTTCAAAGATCTTGTCGAGCTTCTCTTTGAGGGTGGCGGCAGTGAACGGCTTGACGATATAACCATTGACCCCGGCCTGGGCGGCTTCGATGATCTGCTCGCGCTTGGCTTCCGCAGTCACCATCAGTACCGGCAGGTGCTTGAGTTTGTCATCGAGACGGATCGCCTTGAGCAGGTCGATACCCTGCATGCCGGGCATGTTCCAGTCGGTGACCACGAATTGATAATCGCCGTTTTTCAACATCGGCAGGGCCGTGTTGCCATCGTCTGCTTCATGGGTATTGTTATATCCCAGGTCACGCAGCAAGTTCTTGATAATCCGGCGCATCGTTGAAAAATCGTCGACGATGAGGATTTTCATGTTCTTGTCCAAAATTCCCTCCTAAATAGCCGCCAAAACGGCTCACTTACATGATGCAGATCGCAGGTTTTATGGTGCGGATTATGCCTTAGAGTTGCGTTCCAGTGTAGCCAGTACAACCACTTATAAATTCCAATCTCTCAGACGGGCCCGCAGCCTGTGCATGGCCTGGCTGTGGATCTGGCTCACCCGAGACTCGCTGACGCTCAGGACTTCCCCGATTTCACGCAAGTTCAGCTCTTCGTCGTAATACAGTGACAGCACCAGGGCTTCCCGTTCGGGCAGGCGGGCGATGTGCTCGGCCAGGGCGCCCTGGAAGCGCTCGGCCGCCAGATCGTCGAAGCCGCCGTGACCGCTGGCGTCATCGGGATGCCCTATCACATCCTCGCTGACCCCGAGATCCTCGATGCCGATGATCTTGCCGCAGGAGACATCCTGCAGCATGGCATGGTATTCACCCAGGGAGACCCCCATGTTGGCGGCCACCTCGGTGTCTCTGGCATCCCGGCCATGGGCCTGCTCCACGTTCTCGATCGCCTCGGCGATGGCACGGCTGTTGCGATGCACCGAGCGGGGCACCCAGTCCCCGCGGCGGATCTCGTCGAGCATGGCGCCGCGGATGCGGATGCCGGCATAGGTTTCAAAGCTGGCGCCCTTGCTGCCGTCAAAGTTGCGGGAGGCTTCGAGCAGCCCAATCATACCTGCCTGGATCAGGTCATCCAGCAAGACACTGCTTGGCAGGCGAGCCAATAAATGCTGGGCAATCCGCTTGACCAGGGGAGCGTGACGCTCCACCAGCACGTAGGAATCCTGATGACGCAAGTATGCTTGGGCTTTATTCACGGGAGTCTTCCTGTGCTATGACCGGCTTTTGCAATAAATTTTCCAGGAAAAATTCGAGGTGTCCCCCCGGTTGGTTCGGGATGGGCCAGCTCGCCGCCTTGTTCGCCAGGGCACGGAATGCCAGGGAGGCGGGCGACTTGGGGAACGCCTCGACGATCAGCTTCTGCTTGCGCACCGCGGCCCGCAGGTTGGTGTCGTAAGGCACGCAGGCCACCAGCTCGAGGGAGGTGTCCAAGAAGCGGTCGGTGACCCGGGTCAACTTGGCGAAGAGCTCCTGTCCCTCGCGCAGGGAGCGCACCATGTTGGCCACCACCTTGAAGCGGAACACCCCGTGATCCTTGGAGAGGATCTTGATGAGGGCATAGGCATCCGTGATGGAGGTAGGCTCGTCGCAGACCACCACCATGATGTCCTGGGCCGCACGGGTGAAGCTCAGCACCATGTCGGAGATCCCCGCCGCCGTGTCCACCAGCAGCACGTCTACCTGGGTCTTCATCTCGCTGAAGGCGCGAATGAGCTCGGCATGTTGCACCGGCGACAGCTCGACCATGGACTGGGTGCCCGAGGTGGCCGGCACTATCATCATGCCGTAGGGCCCCTCGACGATGATGTCGTCTATGGTGCACTCCCCGGCCAGCACATGGGAGAGGTTGCGGTGCACCCGCAGCCCCAGCATGACGTCGACGTTGGCCAGACCCAGGTCGGCATCCAGCACCAACACCCGCTTGCCCTGGGCGGCCATGGCGCCAGCCACGTTCAGGGTCACGTTGGTCTTGCCAACGCCCCCCTTGCCTCCAGACACGGCGATCACTTTCACTCGATTGTTTTGACGCATTTTGCGCAGACCACTCGCCTGATCCATATACATGTTACTCATAAAACTCCGAATCTTCGGCCTCGCCAAAACCTGAACCCCAGAAGTAAGGGTCTTCTGTTTCCCGCTCCAGCGAGCCCATGGCCGCGCCGACCAGCAGCGCCGCATTGGCAACTTGAATATCTTCCGGCACCCGCTGTCCATCGGTGATGTAGCTGATGGGCAGGGCGTTCTGGATGCATACGTTAATCACTTCACCCAGATTCAGGCTCTCGTCGAGCTTGGTCAGGATGCAACCGGAGAGCGGAATGCGCCGGAAGTGATCCACCGCCTCCTGCATCACCCGGCGCTGGGAGGTGGCGGACATCACCAGGTAGCTGCGAATGCGCACCTTGGCATTCTTCACCAGGGTGTCGAGCTGCTCGGTCAGGCGGATATCCCGCTGCCCTACCCCGGCGGTGTCGATAAGCACCAACCGGCGGTGACGGAACTGATAGAGCGCATTGGCCAGCTCTTCGGCGTCCCGCACCTGGCGCACCGGGCAACCCATGATGCGACCATAGGTCTGCAACTGTTCGTGGGCCCCGATCCTGTAGTTGTCCGTGGTGATGAGGGCCACCTGCTCGGCGCCGTACTTCATGGCAAACCGAGCCGCCAGCTTGGCGATGGTGGTGGTCTTGCCGACCCCGGTCGGGCCGAGCAGGGCCACGGCGCCGCCCTGGCGCAAGATGTCGTCTTCGCTGATCTTGAGCTGGGCCGTCAGCACCTCGGCCAGCTGGGCCATGGCCTGATGGATGGGCATGTCTTCCGGGATAAGTCCGGCGAGCTGATCGGCGAAGGCATCGTCGAACCCCATCTTCTTGAGTTCCTTGATGAGCAGCGCCCGCATCGGCTCGCGGCGCTCCACCTCCTGCCACATCAGACCGGAGATCTGGTGCTCCAGCAGCTTGCGGATGCTGGCCATCTCCTTGCGCATCCCCTCCATCTCCTGATCCCGCTGGGGGGCCTGGGCGGCACGGGGGCCGGGGGCAGGACGCGCCTTCGGCTTGGCGGGCTCGGGGGCGGCCCCCCACTGGCCCTGTTCGGCCAGGGTTCTGGGGGCGCTGCCGGCCGCAGCCAGCCCGGCGGACTGGGTGCCGGCACCGCCATTGGCGGGCCAGGAGGCAGCGGCAGGACTACCGTTGCCCGTCCCATTGGCAGACCATGACCCCGGGGCGGCATTGCCGCCCGCCGGGTTGGCCGGGTTGAGCTTCTGCTGGCGTGCCAGCAGGGCCGCCAGGGTATCGGCATAGTATTCGTTCTGCTCCTTGGGGGGAGCCGAGCGCGTCATCTGCTTGCCCGCAGACGAGATATTGACGCTCTCATCGTTCAACTGACGGCGAACCGGCGCATCTTTAGGTCCAGGCACCTGGGACTGATAATCGACGGCCGCGACTATCTCCACCCCACCGGTGACCTTTTTGTTGGACATGATGACGGCATCCGGCCCGAGAGTCTCCTTGACCTCGGCCAGCGCCGTGCGCATGTCTTTGGCAAAAAACCGCTTAATCTTCACCCGTCATCTCCGCTAACTAGCCCTGTCCCACCGCACTGACGATGCGGATCTGCTTGTCATCAGGCACTTCCTGATAAGACAGGACGCGTAATCCAGGAATGGCATTCTTGACAAATTTCGCCAGGGTATTGCGCAATATCCCCGATGTCAGAAGCACGGCCGGCTGGCCTTCCAGTTCTTGTCGTTGAGTGGCTTCCACCAGGGAGCGCTGCATCCGCTCCGCCAGTCCCGGTTCGATACCGGCGCCATCTCCCCCACCTGCTTGCAGGGATTGATGCAATATGCGTTCCAGTTCTGGTGAAAGGGTGATCACCGGCAGTTCGGGCTCTGGGCCGGCAATCTCCTGCACGATCAGCCTGCGCAGAGCGATACGGCAGGCGGCGGTCAGCACTTCCGGGTCAGGACTGCGTGGTGCATATTCCACGAGGGTCTGCAGGATAGTGCGCATATCGCGAATTGGCACGCCTTCATTGAGGAGATTTTGCAATACCTTCACCAGGTTGCCCATGCTGATCACCTCGGGAACCAACCCTTCCACCAGCTTGCTCTGATGCTTCCCTATCATGTCCAACAACTGCTGCACCTCGTCGTGACCCAGCAGCAAGGCGGCATGGTTGGAGAGGATCTGGCTCAGGTGGGTGGCCACTACGGTGGCCGCGTCCACTACGGTATAGCCAAGGGTCTGGGCCTGGGAGACCTGATCCTTGGCGACCCAGACCGCCTCCAGCCCGAACGCGGGATCCTGGGTCGCGATGCCCTGGATCTGGCCAAACACCTGGCCCGGGTTGATGGCCATCTCCTTGTCGTGATAGACGGTGGCCTCGCCGGTGCTCACCCCCATCAGGGTGATGCGGTACTGGTTGGGGGCGAGATCCAGGTTGTCGCGGATGTGCACCGCAGGCACCAGGAAGCCGAACTCCTGGGAGAGCTTCTTGCGCACCCCCTTGATCCGGTTGAGCAGCTCGCCCCCCTGGTTCTTGTCCACCAGCGGGATGAGCTGATAGCCCACTTCCAGACCGATGATGTCCACCGGCATCACGTCGTCCCAGCTCAGGTCCTTCGGCTCGAGCGGGGCATCGCCCTGGGCCGGCAGGAGTTCACCGCTCGCCACCCTGGCCTTGTTCAGTTTCTCCCGACGCAGCAACCACCAGGCTCCGGCCGCCGCCACCGCTCCCAGGCTCAGGAAAGCCAGGTGGGGCATGCCGGGCACGCTGCCCATCATCAGCAGGATGCCAGCGGAGATCACCAGCGCCTTGGGGTTCTCGAACAGCTGGCCGAGTACCGCCGTGCCCATGTCCTGATCGGTATTTTGGCGGGTGACTATGATGGCCGCGGCAATGGAGAGCAGCAGGGACGGGATCTGGGCCACCAGGCCGTCACCGATGGCGAGCAGGGTGTAGATCTGGGCCGCTTCACCGAAGCTGAGCTGGTGCTGCATCATGCCGATGATGAAGCCACCGATGATGTTGATGAAGAGGATCATGATGCCGGCAATGGCATCCCCCTTCACGAATTTGGAGGCACCGTCCATGGAGCCGTAGAAGTCCGCTTCCTGGGTCACGTCCTGACGGCGCTTCTTGGCCTCTTCCTGGTTGATGAGGCCGGCGTTCAAGTCCGCATCGATGGCCATCTGCTTGCCGGGCATGGCATCCAGGGTGAAGCGGGCGCTCACCTCGGAGATCCGGCCCGCACCCTTGGTGACCACCACGAAGTTGATGATCACCAGGATCATGAAGACGATGATGCCCACCGCATAGTTGCCGCCGATGACCACGTTGCCGAAGGCCTCGATCACATGGCCCGCCGCCGCGCTGCCGTTGTGGCCTTCCAGCAGCACCACCCGGGTGGAGGCGACGTTGAGGGCGAGCCGCAGCAGGGTCGCTATCAGCAGGACGGTAGGGAAAGCGGCAAACTCCAGCGGCCGGCGGGTATAGACGGCCACCAGCAGCACCACGATGGAGAGGGCGATGTTGAAGGAGAAGAGGATATCCAGCATCAGCGGCGGTATGGGGAGTACCACCATGCCGAGGGAGGCGAGCACCAGCAACGGGGTCCCGATCCCCTTGCTGAGCAACCATCTGTACTCTTTGAAACGGCTCACTCCAGCCTTGAATCCCATCGTTCTTCTCGATTTACCACTGCCGATGCCGAACTAAAGCAAATATCAAGCCAATTACCCAACCAGTTGATCTATATAAATTTTATTTTGATGCTGTCAGAAGTCCGTCGGAGGACACGTTCGGGTAGCTTGATGGGCAGCGAGGTGTTGCCAGCAAATCCCGCTGGAATGGGCAGCGCCATGGTGATCAGTGTGGGGAATAGCGAGCCGATCCATGGCAAACGGGGCGGGAGCGAGGCTAGATGCAATATTCCGGTGGCACAGTGGACTGCTCCCTGGCAACGGGAGCTGTCAACGCCTCAGAGCACAGACTACTTGCGATAGTCCGGTGGCACAGTGGACAAATCCCTGGCGATCATGGGTAACCAGCCACCCTCAGCTGAACACCAAACTACTTGCGATATTCCGGCGGAATGGGCAGATCCCTTGCGACCGGAGTCGGGCGGCGGCCACGGCCACGGCGGAACTTCTTGAGCTGATAGACGTAGGCCAGCACCTGGGCCACGGCGGCAAACAGCCCCTCGGGGATCTCCTGACCAATCTCGGTGGCGTGGTAGATGGCCCGGGTCAGCGGCGGCGAGGACATCACGGGGATGTCGTATTCCCGCGCTATCTCCCGGATCTTCATCGCCACCTCGTCCACCCCCTTGGCCAGTACCTTGGGGGCGGCACCGGGTTTGCCCGCGTCGTACTTCAGGGCCACCGAGTAGTGGGTCGGGTTGGTGATGATGACGTCCGCCTTGGGCACATCCCCCATCATTCGGCGCATCGCCATCTGCATCTGCAACTGGCGTATCCGTCCCTTGACCTCGGGCTTGCCCTCGCTGTCCTTGAACTCGTCCTTGATCTCCTGCTTGGTCATCTTGAGCTGGCGATTGTGGTTCCAGGTCTGGAACGGCACGTCGATGGCAACGATGGGGATCAGGGCGCAGCAGAGGATGATCAGCATCCACAGCAGCAGGTCCAGCGCATCGATGATGCCGCCGGGGAAGCCCTCGAGGGAGAGATTGAGCAAATGATTGAACTGGCTCGACAGCATCCACCAGGCGAACAGGCTAATGAACACCACCTTGGCGATGGACTTGACGAGCTCCACCAGAGACTGCACCCCAAACATCCTTTTCAAACCACTCAAGGGGCTCAGCTTGCTCCATTTGGGCAACATGGCCTCGGAGGAGAAGTTCATCCCCCCGAGCAGGGTGTTGCCCACGAAGGCGGCTATGGTCACCAGCAGGAACAGCAGGCCGAGAGGTTGCAGCAGCTCCCACAGCAGGGTGGGCAGCATGACCCCCATGGCGTTGGGGTCGAAGGCCTGATCCCGGTCCAGGGTAAAGCCCATGGTGAGCACCTTGACCATGGCACCCGCCAGACTCTCCTTGATCATCAGCAAGCCGAACACGGTCGCCAGCAGGACGCTGGCGGTTCCCAGCTCCTTGGAGCGTGCAATCTGCCCTTTTTCCCGGGCCTGTTGCAGTCGTTTGCCCGTGGGTTGTTCTGTGCGTTCCTGATCGGTATCAGCCATGCTGACCCCCGACTGACTGGCCGCTGTCGATCAGCCAGCCAATAGCATGGCCTGGTTGTTCGGTGCCGTTGACCTGATCGGTATCAATGAGATGCAGTCCCCCGACTGACTGGACGTTGTCGATCAGCCAGCCGATAGCATGGGCTGGTTGTTTGGTGCCGTTGACCCGATCGGTATCAACCATTCTGCCCCCCCAGGCATTGGACCTGGATAAGCTCGCAGCTGGTCTCCTGCACCCGCTCCCAGAGGGCGTCGAAGTGCCCCATGAAGCCGCCTATGGTGAGCCAGAGGATGAAGAGGCCCGACATCATGCTGACCGCAAAGCCGATGCTGAAGATGTTGAGCTGGGGGGCCGCCCGGGTCATGACCCCGAACGCGAAGTTGATGAGCAGCAAGGCTATGATGGCCGACAGCGCCATCACCAGGGAGGCCTGGTACATGACCCCAAGGAAGCTCACCAGGCTGCGGATGGCGGGCAGGCTGAGCCCGCTGTCCGAGACCGGCAGGGTCTCGAAGCTCAGCACCACCATCCTGATCATCAGGAGGTGCCCATCCACCGCCAGGAACACCAGGGTCGCCAGCATCAGGTAGAACTGGCCCACCACGGGGGCAGACTGGCCGTTCATGGGATCCACCAGGGTGGCGAAGCCCAGACTGGTCTGCATGGCGATGATCTGGCCCGCCATCACGAAGCTTTCCAGCAGAAACTGGGTCATGAGGCCGAGCGCTATGCCGATGAGCAGCTGCTGCCCCAGCACCAGGAAGCTGCCGACGGAGAACAGCTCCACCTTGGGCATGGGGGGCAGCAGGGGGGCGATGATGAAGGTGATGGCGAGCGCCAGCCCCATGCGAACGTTCGCAGGAGCAAGCCGGCTGCCGAACACCGCCATCACCATCAGCAGGCTGCTCACCCGGGCAAGCGGCCAGAGCACGGACGCCAGCCACTCCATGATCACCGCAGTGGTATAGCTCATGCCGCCACTCCGGGAGCCATGGGACGGGTCGTCATCGGCAGCCTGACGGTCGCTAATGCCGACATAGGCATCAGCCGACCACCTCGGGGATCTGGCTCACCATCAGCTGGAAGAAGTCCATCAGGCTCTGCAAGCCCCAGTGGGCGCCGGCCCCCAGGGCCAGCAGGGTGACCACGAGACGGGGCAGGAAGCTCAGGGTCTGTTCGTTGATGGAAGTGGCGGCCTGAAAGATGGCGACCACCAGCCCCACCATCAGGCTCGGCAGGATCACGGCGCACACCATGATGGTCACCAGCCAGAGCGCTTCACGGAATACGTCGACAAAGGTTTCCGGACTCATCTTATCGGCTCCTTTCCATTGACCGGCTTACCCCGCCCCCAGCCCGAAGCTGGTGGCCAGGGAGCCCAGGATCAGGTTCCAGCCATCCACCATGACGAACAGCATCAGCTTGAACGGCAGGGAGACCAGGATTGGAGGACAACATCATCACCCAGCCCCCAACCCAAAGCTGGTCGCGAGCGACCCCAGGATCAGGTTCCAACCATCCACCATGACGAACAGCATCAGCTTGAACGGCAATGAGACCAGCATAGGCGACAGCATCATCATCCCCATGGCCATCAGTATGCTCGCCACCACCAGATCGATGACCAGGAAGGGCAGAAACAGCATGAAGCCTATCTGGAACGCGGTCTTGAGCTCGCTGGTGACGAAGGCCGGGATCAGCACCCGCAGCGGCACATCCGCCGGCTCGGCCACCTGCACGTTCGCTATCTCCATGAAGGTGTTGAGATCCTTGACCCGGGTCTGGGCCAGCATGAACTGGTGGATGGGCAGCTCGGCCTTCTCCAGCGCCTCCTTGGGCCCTATGGTCTCCGCCAGATAGGGCTGCAGCGCCTCCTCGTTGATGCGATCCAGCACCGGGGACATGATGAAGAAGGACATGAAGAGGGCGATGCCGATCAGCACCTGGTTGGACGGGCTCTGCTGCAGGCCTATGGCCTGTCTGAGGATGCCGAGCACCACGATGATCCGGGTGAAGGAGGTCATCATGATGACAATGGCCGGCAGGAAGGAGAGCGCGGTCATCAGCGCCAGCACCTGCAGGGTCAGGCTGTACTCCTGACTGCCATCCGCCATGGTCTTGACGGTCAGCGCCGACATGCCGTCCTGGGCCATCGCCAGGGGCGACAGCAGCACGGCCAGCAGGCTCAGCAACCCGATCCAGTTAACTTTTTTCATGCTTGCCCATCAATTTGCCAAGCTGCTGGGAGAACGCCTGGGGCTGACGCTCGTCCAGGGGCTCTTCCAGGCGATAGAGGAAGTTGACCTGCTGCGGCGTCACCCCGATGAGCAGCTGTTGATCGCCCACCTTGACCACCATCAGCTTCTCCTTGTACCCGAGCGGCAGAGTGGCGATGACCTTCATCTGGCCTCCCCCCATCACCTGCGTGAGCTTGCTCTTCTTGAGCAGGAAACCCAGCACCAGGATGAGGCCGATCACCATCAGGCTGGAGAGCAGCCAGGAGGTGATACTGGGGGGATTGGCCCCCTCTGCCAACGCTGGGGCGGCGAACAGTATCAGAGCGAGAGCACGGATCATTTGAGTTTCTTAATACGCTCTATCTGGCTGATGACGTCGGTCAACCGAATCCCGAACTTGTCATTGACCACCACCACCTCGCCGTGGGCGATCAGGGTGCCGTTGACCAGCACGTCCAGGGGTTCGCCCGCCACCCGATCCAGCTCCACGACAGAACCCTGGTTCAGCTGCAGCAGGTTGCGGATGCTGATCTGGCTGCGCCCCACTTCCATGGCGATGGTTACCGGGATGTCCAGAATGGTGTCCAGCTTGCGCCGCTCCTCGGCACTGATGGGGGCGTCGTCTCTCAGCTCTTCCAGGGGGGCGGGCTTGGCCTCGGCCGTCACCTGCTCTTCCAGCGCGGCAGCCCAGGCGTCAGCCATCAGATCCTGCTCGTCATCGGTTCCGCTCATCTTCACTTCCTCATGCTGCTTCTTGACCCAGGTCGCAGGCGACGGGTCTATTAGGGCTGTTTATCGGCGATGCTGCGTTCGAGCTCTTCCAGCTCGGCCTCGCCATCGATGCGCACGCCCCCCCGGGTCACCAGATGCATCTCTGTCTTGACTCCGTCAGGGCGCTTGATTTTATCCACTATCTTGAGCGCCACGTTCTCCTTGGTGCGCCCCATCTTGGCGTGGAAGGTGGGCAGGTCCTCCACGAAGACCAGCAGGTTCTCCGGCATCTCCACCGGGATGATGTCGCCCGGTTGCAGCTCCATCAGCTCGCGCAGGGTCAGCTCCGTCTCCAGCAGCTTGGCCTTGAGCTCCACCTTGACGTCCATGATCTCGTCGCGCAGGGCCTTGCTCCAGCGCACGTCGGTGTCCCCCTTGTCGCTCTGCACCCCGGCATCGAGCAACTCGCGGATGGGTTCGAGCATGGAGTAGGGCATGGCCACGTGAAAGTCGCCGCCGCCGCCGTCCAGCTCGATGTGGAAAGAGCTCACCACTATCACCTCGGTGGGACTGACGATGTTCGCCATGGCCGGGTTCACCTCCGAGTCGAGGTATTCGAAGCCCACGTCCATCACCGGCGCCCAGGCATCCTTGTAGTCCTCGAACACCAGCTTGAGCAGCATCTGGATGATACGCCGCTCGGTGGGGGTAAACTCGCGCCCCTCGATCTTGGCGTGGTAGCGGCCGTCGCCGCCGAAGAAGTTCTCCACCAGGATGAAGACGAGGCGCGCTTCCATGGTGATGAGTGCCGTGCCCTTGAGGGGGCGGAAGCGCACCATGTTCAGGCTGGTCGGCACGAACAGGGTGTGCACGTACTCGCCGAACTTGAGCATCTGCACGCCGTTGATCGACACCTCTGCGGTGCGTCTCATCATGTTGAACAGGCTGATGCGCATGTGACGGGCGAATCGCTCGTTCACCAGCTCCAGGGTCGGCATGCGGCCACGGACGATGCGGTCCTGGGAGGAGAAGTCAAACTGGGCGATACCGGGATCCCCGGCCGCCCCTAGCTCTTCCTCTTCGACATCATCGACACCGTGCAGCAGGGCATCAATTTCGTCCTGACTTAACAGATCGCTCACGCTTCACCTTTCATTGCATGACAAAGCCGGTAAACAGCACTTGTTCGATTACGGGGGAAGAGACCAGATCCTTCAGGACCCGGCGACACTCTTCCAATGAATCCTGACGCAGCTTCTCCTTGCCCTCGAAGGTCATCAGCTGCTCGGCGGTGGCCGCGCTGAAGACCCGCAGCAGGGTCCCTTCGATCAGGGGAATATTCTGTTTGGCCAGGGTCTCGTCAGCGGCCCCGCGCACCATCAGCTGGATCTTGATCTGCACCAGCCGATCCCGTTGCCCGCCCGCCACGTTGAACACGAAGGGGCGCGGCATGCCCACATAGAGGGAGGGCTGGGGCGCACTGGCTTCGGGCTTGGCCTCGGCCGTGTCGGCCGCCGGCTCGTCCGAACCGGAAAACATGAACCAGGCACCGGCTCCGCCGCCACCCAGAAGGATGACGACCAGGGCGACTATCATGATCAGCTTCTTTTTCTTGGCCGCCGCCGGGTCCTTCAGCGTCAGTTCGTTATCGTCTGCCATCCCTTGTCCACCCTAGTCTCAAACTTGTTCGGTATCATAAACTTACTCGGGCAGGCATCAAGCATAGAAATCAATTCCGGCATCGTTTGTCGATTCCACCAGCAGACTCAGGGTGCGGGTCGCATGTTCCCCCTCCCCCTGGCCGTTGCCGCCAAAGGAACCGTTCCCCTGCTGACCCCGTTGCTCCTGACCATTGAAGGTGGACTGACCCTGGGATTGTTGCTGTGATGGCTGCCCCTGGTGCTGCGCCTGTTGCTGTACCTGAGTCTGGCCAAGCTGTATCCCCTGCCCTGCCAGCATATCTCTGAGCCTCGGCATGGCCTGCTCCAGCATCTCCCGGGTCTGGCCATGCTGCACCACGAAGTGGACATTGGCCTGGCTATCCGCCCCCATCTGGATCTGGATCTTCATCTTGCCAAGGCCCAGGGGGTCTAGCTGGATCTCTGCCTGCTGCAGCTTGTCCGCCAGCATCAGGTTCACCTTCTGGTGCAACTGGGCCGGTGCCTCCGGGGTGGCCAGCTTGAGGTGCGGCAGGCTCTGGGGTTCCCGCCGCGCGCTCACCTCGGCCGCCGACTTGCCATCGCTGGTCTGGGTCTGCTGCAGTGGCTGGCTTCCCTCGCTCGGCTCGGTGCCCCCGACTTCCATCCCGAGCTGCTTGCCCAGCTCATCCAGCTTGGATTTCTGCGCCGCTGGCTTGAGTTCCACTGCGGCTCCGACGGCCACCGCGGGTTCGGCCTCCATCTGCTGGATACCGGCCGACAGGGCCGTCAGCGAGGCTTGCGGCCCCTGGGATTCGTGACGCGCCAGCGTCTGCTGGGGCGCCGTCAGCACGGGTTCCGGGTCCGCAGCCCTGGCCAGGGGAGAGGCACTGTGGGCCGCGCCAGCGCTCGCATCGGGTTTGCTCACCCCCGTCGTCTGCGCAGGGCTGGACTCTTGTTCCGGCCGTTCCGGCGCAGCCATGCGAGGCTTGCTGCCATCCTCAGTCGCGGCATCCGTGCTGGCCTCAACGCCATCAGTCACGCCAGCGTCCATCCTGACCAGCCCTTCACCAAAGGCCTTGGCCGCACCGGCCTGAACGGCATGAGGCGTTTGTGCGCCAACACCATTGACCGTGGCCTCCGAGGCCATCTGTTTCTGGGGCTCGCCTGTCACCTGGGCCGCTGCGCTCCGTGGCTCGGTGGCTTGTGAGGTGGCGACCACCTTGGCCAGCAGGGCGGCGCGCTCTTCGCCAGACAAGGGGAGCACCGTCGGTTTCGATGATGCAGGCTCGGGATCGACCGGCGTGCCTGCATCCACGGCTGCATCTTCCAGCTGGTTTATCGGCTGGGCGTTGGCGGAGGCAGCGTCTTCCAGCCGGCTTATCGGCAGGGTATTGGCGGAGGCAGCGTCTTCCGGCCGGCTTATCGGCAGGGTGTTGGCGGTGGCGGCGATGGCCTGAGCCCCCTTGCCGGGTTCATTCGTACTGTTTTCCTTGTCCGCAAGAGCGGACACCTGGGTGCTATTCCCCTCGCCCGCTTGTTGCAACAGCGCCTGCTGTGTGGCGATCTCTCGCCCTGCAGCGCCCGGTGTCGGGGCAGGCTTGCCGCCGTCGGTCAACGACGGTGACTCGGGCGGCAAGTCATTGCCGTCGGTGGCCACGGGCAGTGCCTGCGTCATTGGAGCGGCGGCAGGCAGAGTCAGGCTGGTGTCCTGGCGCAGGGAGGCCTGCAGCTGCTGCAGAAAATCGTCGGGGGGAAGATCTGTCTCGCTGGTCTTTGCCTTGTCGGCTTTGTGCTGGGTGCTCGAGGTAGCCTCTTCGGCCACCGCCAAAGATTTGGCATCCGGGGCGAGTGCGGTGAGCGCGTCGTCGCTCACGGGAGTGGCGACGGCGCCCTTGTCGACCAGCTGCGCCAGGGCCATGGCATCGGCAAAGGCAGCCTTGCTGTCCCCCTGCAGCGGCTCGGCCCCTTCCTGGGTAAGGCTCGGGAGGGTGATGCCACTGTCGGCAGGGGTGGCCTGAGTCGCGGCCTTGATCAACTGGGTCTGTATCATGCTGGGATCCCTGACGACAATCCGGTGTGGTGGCCGCACGGCCAGCAGGCAGGTGCGGCGTCTTAGCCTGTGTTGGCAATAGAAAGCAAGTTACAGGCCAGAATGGTGATAGCGTCGCAGGATGGCGTAATCGTCCAGCATCTTCTGCTCCTGACGCTGGGCCTTCAGCTGAGCTCGCCCCGCCTGCTTCTCGAGCAGCAGCTCGACCGCCTTGCGCCGCTGCTGGGCTTCGAGCCACTGGGTACGGCACTGGGCCAGCGCCTCGCGCACCTGCAACACCCCCTGGTACTGCTGGGTCGCCGCATTTTCCAGCTTGTTGATGAAGGCGTGATACTGGCTGTTCTGCTGGGGCGTGATCCCCTGCAGGCCGCGATCAGTCCACTGCTGATGGTAGATCTGGCGGTACTGGTTGAGGGCGTTCTGCTGGTCCATGAACAGCTTCAGATCCTGCTGGGCCTTGGCCAACGCCAGAGCGGCCTGCTGTTCGGCCTCCAGCAGTCGGCCTGCCAGCAACGTCAATCCTTTACTCATCGGGGCTCTCCACCGGTCAACGCATCAGTGGCATGGCCACCAGTTGCAGGGATTGCAGGCCTTCATCGTAGTGAATGACCTCGCGCATCTTCTGCTGCAAGAACTGATCCAGGTAGGGTTTCTGGATGATGGCCCGATCGATGCGCGGATCCGATCCCTGGCTGTAGGCGCCTATGGTGATGAGATCCCGGTTTTGCTGATAGAGGGAGTAGAACTGCTTGAAGGTGCGCGCCAGCTCCATGTGCTCCGGGGAGGTCACCATGGGCATGACCCGGCTGATGGATTTTTCGATGTCGATGGCGGGGTAGTGGCCCGCATCCGCCAGCTCCCGCGCCAGCACAATGTGGCCATCGAGAATGGCCCGCGCCGCATCGGCGATGGGATCCTGCAGATCGTCCCCCTCCGTCAGCACGGTGAAAAAGGCCGTGATGGAGCCCTGGCCATCGCTGCCGTTGCCGGCCCGCTCCACCAGCGCCGGCAATTTGGCAAACACCGATGGCGGATAGCCCTTGGTGGCCGGCGGCTCCCCCACCGCCAGCGCGATCTCCCGCTGGGCCTGTGCGTAGCGGGTGAGGGAGTCCATCAGCAGCAGCACGTTGAGCCCCTGCTCGCGGAAATACTCGGCGATGGCGAGCGCGGTCTCGCACCCCTTGAGTCGCATCAGCGGCGAGGCATCGGCAGGGGCGGCCACCACCACGGCGCGCTCGCGCCCCTCGGCGCCGAGGATCTCCTCGATGAACTCCTTCACCTCCCGGCCCCGCTCGCCGATGAGGCCCACCACCACCACGTCCGCCACCGAGCCCCGGGTCATCATGCCGAGCAGCACCGATTTACCGACGCCGGAACCGGCGAACAGCCCCATGCGCTGGCCACGCCCCACGGTGAGCACGGCGTTGATGGCCCGCACCCCCACGTCCATGGGTTGATGGATGGGGCGACGGGCCAGCGGGTTGATGCGATGCTGGGCGAACTGCACCGTCTGGGACGAGATGATGGGGCCGAGCCCGTCCAGGGGCTGGCCGATGCCGTCGATGACCCGGCCAAGCAGGTTCATGCCCACCGGAATGCCGTGATCCTCGGTGACGGGCACCACGCGGGCGCCGGGAATGACCCCCTTGAGCTG
This sequence comes from Aeromonas media, assembly GCF_020423125.1. NCBI lineage: Bacteria > Pseudomonadati > Pseudomonadota > Gammaproteobacteria > Aeromonadales > Aeromonadaceae > Aeromonas > Aeromonas media. The sequence goes on along the minus strand of NZ_CP075564.1, from coordinate 1,236,789 downwards.
CTCGCTCGGCATCAGGAACAGGCGATCGCCGGAGAAGCCCACCACTTCGGCCTCCAGCACGCCATCCTGGGTGTCGATACGGCACAGGGCCCCGATGGCCGCGCGGCAGCCGATGGCCTCCAGGGTCAGTCCGACCACCCGGGTAAGCTTGCCCGCCACCGGCGGTATGGGCGCAAGATCGCGGACCCAATAGCCTTGCAGTCGGCCGAGCAGGGATGCTGTCATCGCACCTCCAGAGGTAAAAGGGAAAGAGGCCGAGACCCGGAGTCAGCCGGCATGGCCACGCCGTCGACAGACGGTACGCAGCAGCGGCACGCACTCCCTATGCCAAACCGGGGAAGAGGGTTAGTCGGCATTGTCACGAAGGAAATTGCGCAGTAACTGATCGATGCGTCCCGCCAGGGTCAGATCGATGCTGGAGAGTTCGGTGGCCAGCTGCAGATCCCCCGGGGAGAGGGTGGGGTCGCTCTGCAGCCGCCAGTGACGCTTGGCACACTCCTCGGCACCGAAGGCCTGCTCGACCCGGGCCACATCGTCCGGGTGCAGCATCAGGGTAACCCCCTGCTCGGCGGCGGGCAGCAGGGCAAGGCCCTGCTTGAGGGCCTCGAGCAACAATTTTGGGGAGGTCTCGGCCTCGTGGCGAATGAGGGCGCGGGCCAGCTGCTGCACCAGGCTGATGAGCTGCTGCTCAACCGCCGCGTCCAGCTCGCTCAGGGGCGTGGCGAGGCGGGCGACGAGCGCTTGCCAGTGGGCAATCTCCTGCTCCACCTGGTCGCGGCCCATGGCAAGCCCCTCTTCACGGCCTTGCTCCAGACCCGCCTGATGGCCCTGCTGCAAGCCTTCCAGCTTGCCCTCTTCGAGCCCCTTGGCAAAACCGGCTGCTCGCCCCTCGGCCAGCCCCTCTTCCCAGGCGGCCTGACGAATCGCCTCCACCTCTTCGGCGGTGATGCTGGGGGTAGGCTCCTCCGGCTGCTCTTCTGGCGGCATCTCGTCCGCCTGCTCCTGGCGATACCAGTCAGGGCCGAGCCCCAGGGCATTGCTCTGGATCTCGGATTCGACCTCCATCTCGGGCCAGCCCCAGGCTTCCACCCGGGTCTCGTCCGCTTCGGGTCTGACATAACCCCGCAGCTTGTTGTTCTTGTTATTCATCTGCGAAAGACACTCCTGGCATGCCGGACGAAAGGGCCGACATCATCGCACATTCCATTGCCCATGGCTTAGAGGAACTCTTCGCCACCGCCCGCCCCCAGCATGATCTCGCCCGCGTCCGCCAGACGGCGCGCCGTGGAGAGGATCTCCTTCTGGGCGGCCTCCACCTCGGAGACCCGGATCGGCCCCATGGCCTCCAGATCGTCCGCCAGCATCTCGGCGGCCCGCTTGGACATGTTCTTGAACACCTTCTCGCGCATCTGGTCATCCGAGCCCTTGAGGGCCCGTTGCAGCAGATCCCCCGGCACTTCCCGCAGCAGGGTCTGGATGCCCCGATCGTCCACATCGATGAGGTTCTCGAACACGAACATCAAGTCCTGGATCTGCTGGCTCATCTCCTCGTCCGACTCGCGGATGGAGTCCATCAGCTGGCCTTCGATGTTGGTGTCCAGGTAGTTCATGATGTTGGCGGCAGCCTTGAGGCCACCCATCTTGGCCGCCTGGGCCCCGGCCGCACCGGCGAACTGCTTCTCCATGATGTCGTTGAGCTCTTGCAGCGCCGCCGGTTGCACCTCTTCGAGGTTGGCGATGCGCATCACCAGATCCAGGCGCACCTGCTCCGGGAACTGGCTCAGGATCTCGGCGGACTGCTCCGGCTCCAGATAGGAGAGGACTATGGTCTGGATCTGCGGGTGTTCATTCTGGATGATGCTGGCCACCTGGCGGGCATCCATCCACTTGAGGGAGTCGAGGCCGCGGGCACCGGATCCCAGGATGATCTGATCCACCAGGTTGCTGGCCTTGTCCTCCCCGAGCGCCGCCACCAGGGCCTTGCGCACGAAGTCTTCACTGCCGATGCCGATATTGGTGTATTTCTGGATGTCGTCGATAAATTGACGATGCACCGCCGCCACCCGGTCGTGACTGAAATCCGACATGGAGGCCATGGACATGCCGAGCCGCTGCACCTGCTTGGGCTCCAGATGACGGAAGATCTGGGCGGCATCCTCCTCGTTGAGGCTCAGCATCAGCACCGCCGCCATCTCCATCCCGCTCATCTGGTCCAGGATCTGGCGCTGGTTATCGGTAATCTCGTTACCGGTGACTTGGTTTTTCTTCTCTTCAGGCATCTCGGTTCGTTACCCATTCTTTGATGACCTGAGCGGCCAGGTCTGGTTCATTCGCTACCAAGGCACGCACGGCCTTGAGCAGGTCCTCGTCACGGTGCAGATCAGGCAGCTTGAGCTGACCATCCCGCAGGCCGAACACCGGCTCGGCCTCGGCCTGGGCCGCCAGCAGGCTCAGCTCGTCGTCGCCACCCAGCACTGTGTGATTGTCGAAGTCCAGCTCCCCTTCCGGCTTGGCATCCGGGTAGAGCAGACGCTTGAGCATGGGCCGCACCACGGTGACGATGAGCACTATGATGACCAGCACCGAGGCGGCGATGCGCACCGCACGCCAGAACCAGGGCTGTTCGTAGATGGGCATGTCGGCCACGGCTTCCAGCTCGGGGCGGTTGAACGGAATGGCGACCACCTCCAGGGTATCCCCCCGGGTCACGTCGAAGCCGAGGCCGCCGCTGAGCAGGCGACGCAAGGTATCGAGTTCGGCCTGGCTGCGGGGCTCGCGGGTGACGGCCCCCTCGGCGCCGGGAGTGGCCTTGTAATCCACCGCCACCGACACTGTCATGCGGCGGATGCCGCCCTGCTGACGCCGGATGTGGCTGACGGTGGTGTCCAGTTCGAAGTTGCGGGTCGCCTCCTTGCGGGAGCGGCCGGAAGAACCGGTTCCCCCTTCCCCGCCAGCGGCCTGTTCGGGAATGTTCGACGCGGCGGGCGGCTGGTTGGTGAGCGCACCGGGTACGCCGCCATTGCTGCCATTGGCGCTGTTCTCTTCCACCGTCATCTCGGAGCGCACGGCGGGCAAGTCCGGATTGTAGGTCTTGCGGGTCTGCTCCTGCTGGGAGAAGTCGAGGGAGAGATCCACTTCCGCCGTGTAGTTGTCGGCCCCCAGCACCGGGATCAGGATGGCGTCAATTTTTTGTTTGTATTCCAGCTCCTGCTTCTGCTGCATCGCAAACTCCTTGCGAGTCTGGGCAGAGAGCGGATCCTGGGAGCCGGAGTTGAGCAGGCGACCGTTCTGATCGGTCACGGTGACGCGGGTAGGCTCCAGGCCGTGGACGGCGGAGGCGACCATGTCGACGATAGAGTCCACCTCCCCCTGGCCCAGCGCAGCCCCTTTCAGGCTCAGCACGACGGTGGCGCTCGGCTTGCGTTCGTTGCGGGCGAACACGTTGTCTTTCGGGATGGCCAGCAGCACCTGGGCCTTGGCGACGTTCTGGAACTGCTCGATGGCGCTCGCCAGCTGGCGCTCGCGGCTCAGTTTCAGCCGCTCGCTCTCCATGCGCTGACTGACGCCGAAGCTGGAGTCCTTGAGCAGGATGGCTTCCCCATCGTTGCTGGCCTCGCTGCTGCTGGCGAGGCCGGCGCGGGTCAGGCGCAGCCGGATGTCTGCATAATTCTCGGCACTGACCAGCACGCTCTTGCCGTCCACCTGATAGGGGATCTTCTGCTGATCCAGATAGTCGAGGGTGGAGACCAGCTCCTGGGTGCTGAAGGTGCCGAGCGGACGCATCTCCGGCTCCTTGCCCCACAGCAGGATGAAGACGGCGATGGCCAGACAGATGGTCAGCCCCAGGATCAGGGTGATCTGCCGCAACACATCGGTGTTGGACAAGAAGCCCAGCGCCGAGCTCTTCTGCTCCTGCTCATCGAGGGCGGCCGCCCCCTCGTTGTTCATCAGCAGATCGCCGTTTGGATCGTTAGCCACGATTTATGTCCTTATTGCTGACATGTTTATGATGCTCGGTCGCCATGGGCCTGAGTTATACCGGCATGTTCATGATGGTCTTGTAGGCATCGACCATTTTGTTACGCACCTGCACCGTCGCCTCGAAGGCGATGGAGGATTTCTGCCCGGCGATCATCACTTCGGAGAGATCCACCGACTTGTCCCCCAGATCGAACCGGGTGCGCAGATCGTTGGCGCTGCCCTGCAGCTCGTTGACGTTGTCGAGGGCCTGCTGCAGCATCTGGCCAAAATCCGAGTTGACCTGACGACCGGGCTGGGTCAGCGGCGTGGCACCGGCTTCGACCCTGAGAGCCTGCATCTCTTGCATCAGGCTGCTTGCGCTTATTTCCATCTTCTCTTCCCAGACAAATCGTTGACACTGGCAAGCCTTAAGCAATTAGAGTGCCAATGCATAAAGATCCTGTACCCCACCTGTGCAACGGGCCATCATGCCGGCAGCAGGGATCCCGGGAAGATGCCCGTCTGCTGGCCGCGCGGCGAGCAGGCGGGCACATGAAAAAGGCCCGCATCGCGGGCCAGGCTCAGATTCCGATCTCTATTGCGTCAGATCCTCGTCGATCCAGTATTTGGATCCCGTGATGCTGACACCGTACAGCAACCCCTTCTCGCCAAGCTGGTAGATGGCCATGCCGCCGTTGTAACCCGAGTCGAGCGACGCGCTCTCCTTGCCGGCGACCACGCCCGCCTCCGAGGTCGCCTCCCAACCCTTGTTCACGAAGTTGTCAAAGGTCTGTTTGGTCTCGAACAACATCACCTGCTGATAGAACTTGCCGCCGAAGCCAGCCGCCATGCCGGCGCCAAACATCTTCATATAGGTGTGTTTGCCATTCGAGCGGTTCACCGCCACCCCGGATCCCTGATTGGTGTGGATCATCAGGGAGAACTTGCGCGAGTCGAACACCGCATAACCATAGGCCTTGTCAAACAGCAGCTTGGCGGAGGGTTGCTCGTTGAACAGCCGCACCAGTGCGGTATCGGCCATGGTATCGAGGGCGGTGCGGGCCTCTGCCGGGGTCTTGGGTTCCAGCATGGTATCGAGCTTCTTGTCGGCGGCCGTCAGCCACTCCTTGCCGGTGGCTGCGCTCTCTTCCGTCCAGGCGCCCGCCTTGTTGTAGGCATCGGCCCCCCAGGTGGAGACAGACTCCCAGGTCGCCTTCGAAAAATCGGTGATCCCCTGCCACGCCTCCTTGCCGGTCTCGCTCACCGCAGTGCCAAGCTCGGAGGCCGCTTCCTTCAATTTCGCCCAGTCGGCATGGCTGGGGCTAGATGCAAGTGCCAGGACGGCGGCAATAAACCAGGATCGGCTCTTCATTGTGTGCTCCTTAAATATCGCATCAGCGGACATGTCACCCTATCAGATTTAAGCCAACTCCAAGAAGTCCCGAATGCCTCTCCATTCCGCTCCAGTCAGCAAACACAGACTTCCCATCTCTCCAGTATGGTGTCGCAGCCCTCATCCGGTCTGAGGGAACTGCGGTCCCCGGACGGTCACGACCGCCACCATCATGCACGGCTCCCCTTGTCTGCCGATAGCCGACGGGCCCGACCGTAAATATTGTTCGGCCTGACAACCTCGGTTGTATAGTTTTTGGTTAGCCATTCCGGTAAAATCCGCGCCCTTGAATAAGAGCCACCTAAGAGTGATTGAGCGATGTCCAACACAAAACAGGCCCCCAAAGTAGGATTCGTCTCCTTGGGTTGCCCCAAAAACCTGGTCGATTCCGAGCGCATCCTGACCCAGCTGCGTACCGAAGGGTACGATGTGGTGCCCAGCTATGACGATGCGGAGCTGGTGGTGGTCAACACCTGCGGCTTCATCGACAGCGCGGTACAGGAGTCGCTGGAAGCCATCGGCGAGGCCCTGGCCGAAAACGGCAAGGTGATCGTCACCGGTTGCCTCGGTGCCAAAGAGAACCAGATCCGCGAGATCCACCCCAAGGTGCTCGAGATAACCGGCCCCCACGCCTACGAAGAGGTGCTGGGTCACGTTCACAAGTACGTGGAAAAGCCGACCCACAACCCCTTCACCAGCCTGGTGCCGGCCCACGGCGTCAAGCTGACTCCCCGTCACTACGCCTATCTGAAGATCTCCGAGGGCTGCAACCACCGCTGCACCTTCTGCATCATCCCCTCCATGCGCGGGGATCTGGTGAGCCGTCCCATCGGCGAGGTGCTGGCAGAGGCCAAGCGCCTGAAAGAGGCCGGCGTGAAGGAGATCCTGGTCATCTCCCAGGACACCTCCGCCTACGGCGTGGACGTCAAGCACCGCACCGGTTTCTACGACGGCATGCCGGTCAAGACCAGCATGGTGGCCCTGTGCGAGGAGCTGGCCAAGCTCGACATCTGGGTGCGTCTGCACTACGTCTACCCCTATCCCCACGTGGATGACGTCATCCCGCTGATGCGCGATGGCAAGGTCCTGCCCTACCTCGATATTCCGCTGCAGCACGCCAGCCCGCGCATCCTGAAGCTGATGAAGCGCCCGGGTACCGTCGAGCGCACCCTGGAGCGCATCCAGAAGTGGCGCGAGATCTGCCCCGAAATCACCCTGCGCTCTACCTTCATCGTCGGCTTCCCCGGCGAGACCGAAGAAGAGTTCCAGATGCTGCTGGACTTCATCGACAAGGCGGAGCTGGACCGCGTTGGCTGCTTCAAATACAGCCCGGTCGAGGGTGCCAAGGCCAACGAGCTGCCGGATCCTGTGCCGGAAGACGTCCAGGAAGCGCGTTTCCAGCGCTTCATGGAGCTGCAGCAGCAGGTCTCCGTTCGCAAGCTGGCCCGCAAGGTCGGCAAGGAGATGACGGTGCTGATCGACGAAGTGGACGAAGAGGGCGCCACCGGCCGCTCCTTCGCCGACGCGCCCGAGATCGACGGCCTGGTCTACCTGAACGGTGAAACCGGCCTCAAGCCCGGCGACATGGTCAAGGTCCGCATCGACGAAGCGGACGAGTACGATCTGTGGGCCAGCCTGGTCAACTAATCCGCTAACGGATGTGGCACCCGAAGCCAGTCAGTGAATGCTGACTGGCTTTTTTATTGCCCGTAATTCAGTCGACACGAAAACCCATTGGCATCCAGCGCCGGGTTCTTCTGCCAGAGAGGGACCACCCGCCATCACCCGACGAGCCGGAAGATTCCTCCTTAGTGAGCCAGCGCACAGTTCTGTCCCTCTCCTCGGAGCGCTTGTTTCAAGCTCAAAAAAAAGCCTCTGGACGGGAGGAAAAATGAGCACGATCCACTTCACACTATCGTCTTTGAATTGTCATAAAGGGTGACTTGGTACTTTGTGAGAATTAATGCAACTGTATAATTTAAAAGGATTAAAAATAGAGTTTGACGATAATGACGAGAGGGTGGGAGTTTTTACGATATCGACGAAATGAAGAGTTGTTGTTTTCCTGTTAACTCTGCTTTTCTAGGGGCGTTGGATGACACAACTACAAGGGTGCAAAACCTGACCAACATTGAGGGCCGGTATCCAAGCATGGGATCCGGTGCTCCATTCCAAAACCATGGAAGACCAATAAGAAAGGAAAAAATATGCTTGCCAAAGTATCCAAAATCGCTACCTCAGTCATGCTGGGAACCCTGATGCTCGGTGCCGCCGGCACCGCCATGGCCGCCGAAAACAAGACGGTGCTGACCCTGGTTGCACAGCAGGAAACCGCATGGGTCAAGAACTTCAACCCCTTCCTGCAGGCCGGTCTGCTGCACACCACCCGTCACTTCATCTATGAGCCGCTGGTGATCTTCAACGATATGCAGGGTGGCAAACCCGTCTATCGTCTGGCCACCCACTACGCCTTCAGCGATGATCTGAAATCCGTCACCTTCGATCTGCGTGACGGGGTCAAGTGGTCCGATGGTGAAGCCTTCACCGCCGACGACATTATCTTCTCCTTCAACCTGGTCAAGGCCAACAAGGCGCTGGATGAGCGCTCCATCTGGACTCAAATCAAGGGTGTCGAGAAGCTGGGTGAGCATAAGGTCAAATTCGACCTGGCCGAGGTCAACACCAACGTGGTGAATGACCTGGTGCTGGTGCCCATCGTCCCCGAGCATCAGTGGAAGTCGGTGAAAGACCCGGTTGCCTTCACCAACGACAAGCCGGTCGGCACAGGTCCCTTCACCGAAGTGGACAACTTCTCCGCCCAGCTCTATACCCAGTGCCGCAACCCGCACTACTGGGACAATGCCAACCTCGCCATCGACTGCCTGCGCATGCCGCAGATGGCCACCAACGACCAGGTACTGGCTGCTGTGATGAAGGGTGACGTGGACTGGTTCGGCTCCTTCGTGCCGGACATCGAGCGCCTCTACGTCGGCAACGATCCCAAGAACAACAAGTACTGGTTCCCCGCCTCCGGCACGGTGGCGTTCAACGTCAACTTCCAGAGCAAGAACCCGGGCAATAACGAAGCCTTCAACGACATCAACTTCCGCCGCGCCTTCTCCATGGCGATGGACCGCCAGTCCATGGTGGACATCGCAGGCTACGGCTACCCGACAGTCAACGAATACCCGTCAGGCCTTGGCAAGGCATTCGCCTCCTGGGACAACCCGGACGTCGAGAAGAAATACGGCAAATACAACAAGTTTGACCTGGAAGGTGCCAAGGCACTGCTGAAGGAAGCGGGCTACAAGGACTGTGACGGCGACAAGTTCCTCGACACCCCGAGCTGCAAGAAGATCGAGTTCAAGGTGCTGGTACCGAACGGCTGGACCGACTGGGTCAACACAGTCCAGATCGGGGTCGAAGGCCTGCAGGCTCTGGGCCTGAACGCCAAGACCTCCACCCCGGAAGCCACCGTCTGGACCGAGAACCTGATCACCGGTGACTTCGACGTCGCTCTGCAGGGTTACTTTGCCGGTGCCAACCCGCACAAGTACTTCGAGACCGCCTTCCACTCCCGCAACATGGGTGAGCGCGGCAACCGCTTCGCGGCGCCCCGTTACAAGGATCCTGAGCTCGACAAGCTGATCGATGACTTCACCCAGACCGCCGATGCGGCCAAGCAGAAGGAGATCATGTTTGCCATCCAGGAGCGCGTCGGTGCCAACCAGACCATCATCCCGGTGTTCAACAACCCGACCTGGTACGAATACAGCACCAAGCGCTTCAATGGCTGGTTCAGTGCCGACAACCCGGTCGCCAAGCCGCAGGTACACCCGGACACCCCGGAACGTCTGCTGCACGTGTTGTCACTCAAGCCAAACAGCTAATCACCTCGGCCCCCTGCGGGGGGCCTTTTTTCCCCGCCATGTCTTCCATCCCCCGTCGTTGCCGGGGTTGGGGGAGCTTTGCCCGGCGCGGGGCAGGCTTGCAGTAAAAGGGTTCACCATGGGATTTATACTAAGACGCTTTTCCTTCTATCTGGTCGCCTTCCTGGTGGCCGCCACCATCAACTTCCTGCTGCCCAGAGCCATGCCCGGAGATCCCGTCTCCGTCATGTTCGCCCGGGCCGGCGCCATGATGGAACCTGCCGCCCTCGAGGCCCTCAAGGCCACCTTCGGGTTCGTTGACGGCCCCATCACCACCCAGTTTCTCGCCTATGTGAAGAGTGTCTTCACCTGGGATCTCGGCACCTCGGTGCGCTACTACCCCCAACCGGTCGCCGACGTGCTCGGTCGCGCCATCGGCTGGACCCTGTTCCTGGTGGGTACCTCCACCATTTTGAGCTTCTCCATCGGCTCCATCGTCGGCATCTTCGCCGCCTGGTACCGGGGGGGACGCATGGACAGCATCCTCTCCCCGCTCACCCTGGTGATGCAGGCCATTCCCCCCGTGGTGGTCTCCCTGCTCGCCCTGTTCCTGTTCGGGGTCAGCCTCGGCTGGCTGCCCATCGGCTACGCCTACAGCCCGGAGATCCCCGCCGATTTCGGCTGGGAACACATCAAGAGCATCATGCTGCACGCTATCATGCCGGTGGGCACCCTGGCCATGGTGCAGGTGGGGGGCTTCCTCATCACCATGCGCAACAACATGATCAACCTGCTCGGCGAGGACTACATCACCATGGCCAAGGCCAAGGGACTCTCCAGCAACAGAGTCATCTTCAACTACGGCGCCCGCAACGCCGTGCTGCCCAGCGTCACCGCCCTCTCCATGGCGCTCGGTTTCGTCATCGGCGGCTCCCTCATCACCGAGGTGATCTTCAACTATCCGGGTCTCGGATTGACCCTCTATCAGGGCATCCTGGCCCGCGACTACCCGCTCATTCAGGGGCAACTGCTCATCATGACCATCACCATGCTCAGCTTCAACTTCCTGGCGGACGTGCTCTACGTCTTCCTGGATCCCCGTCTGCGTACAGGAGGCAAATAAGATGCGTATGCCGACCATCCTCAAGATCCTGCTGGGCAACAAGAAGGCGGCCTTTGGCCTCGCCATCGTAGTCACCTTCGTGCTGATGGCCCTGTTTGCCCCGCTGCTCGCCAGCAATGAACCCACCAAGCGGGTCGCCCGCCCCCACCAGCCCCCCAGCATGGAGCTGGTGATGGGCTCCAACCGCATGGGTCACGATCTCTGGGCCCAGTTCACCAGTGGCGCCCGCATCTCCCTCATGGTGGGCTTCGGGGCAGGCCTGCTGGTCTGCGCCCTCGCCATCGGCATCGGCATCACTGCCGGTTACTTCGGCGGCGTGGTGGACGAATGCCTCACCTTCCTGATGAACGTGGTGCTGGTGATCCCCAACCTCCCTTTATTACTGGTGCTCGCGAGCTTTATCGGGGAGGCGTCACCGACGGTGATTGCGCTCATCATAGGCTTTACCTCCTGGGCCTATGGCGCCCGGGTGATCCGTGCCCAGACCCTGGCACTGCGGGAGAAAGAGTTCGTCATCGCCGCCGAGGTACTGGGTGAGCCGGCCTGGCGCATCATTCTGGTGGAGATACTGCCCAACCTCATCTCCATCATAGGGGTGAGCTTCATCGGCTCCATCATCTACGCCATCGTCACCGAGGCGACCCTGGAGTTCCTGGGACTGGGTGATCCGACCGTGGTCAGCTGGGGCATCATGCTCTACAACGCCCAGACCTCCAGCGCCATCCTGGTGGGTGCCTGGTGGGAAATCCTGGCCCCCTGCTTTGCCATCGCCACCCTGGGGGCGGGTCTGGCCATGCTCAACTTCGCCATCGACGAGATAGCCAACCCGCAACTGCGCTCTCACAAGGGTCTGCGCCGCTGGAAACAGCTCGCCGCCCCCGTCACCCCCATTGCCGCCCAGGAGAAGACAGCATGAGCTCGCAACAACCCCTGCTGTCGGTACGCAACCTCTGCGTCGACTACATCACCGAGAGCGGCGACGTGCGCGCCGTCAATTCGGTCAGCTTTGACATCGCCCCCGGCGAAGTCTTCGGCCTCGCCGGCGAGTCCGGCTGCGGCAAGTCCACCGTCGCCTTCTCGGTGGCCCGGCTGCACAAGCCGCCCGCCTACATCAGTGGCGGCGAGATCCTGTTCAAGGGGGAGAACATCCTCGGCTTTGACGACGAGCGGCTGCGCAGCTACCGCTGGCGCCAGGCGAGCGTGGTGTTCCAGTCCGCCATGAATGCGCTCAACCCCGTGCTGCGCATGGAGGAGCAGTTCTGCGACGTGCTCTTGGCACACAACCCCGGCCTGACCCGCTACGAGGCCATCAAGCGCGCCCAGGAGCTGCTGGAGATAGTCGACATCCACCCGAGCCGGCTCAAGGATTACCCGCACCAGTTCTCCGGCGGTATGCGCCAGCGGCTGGTGATCGCCATCGCCATGGCGCTCAACCCCGAGCTCTTGATCATGGATGAGCCCACCACGGCGCTGGATGTGGTGGTGCAGCGGGAGATACTGCAGAAGGTCTACGCCCTCAAGGCAAAGTTCAACTTCTCCATTCTCTTCATCACCCATGACCTCTCGCTCATGGTCGAGTTCTGCGATCGCATCGGCATCATGTATGCGGGGGAGCTGGTGGAGGTGGCGCCGTCCAAGTCAATTCTGACCGCCCCCTTGCACCCCTACACCAAGGGGCTGGGCAACTCCTTCCCCCCCCTGCACGGGCCAAAAACCGTGCTGGAGGGGATCCCCGGCACCCCGCTCAACCTGCTGGAAGTGCCGGTCGGCTGCCGCTTCCAGGCCCGCTGCGGCAAGGTGCACGAACGCTGCCGCCAGGAATATACCCAGCTGGCCGAGATCCGGCCCGGGCAGCAGGCCGCCTGCCACCTCTATGACTCGGCCGAGGAATCCCTGAACCACCCCATCTATCTGGACAAGGCCGCTGGCTGTTAAGGATGTCTGTCATGCAAATCGCCCAAACCGACGCGCCCATCATCGAGGTCCAGCATCTCTACAAGGACTTCGCCGTCAACTCCAATGCCATCAAAAGCGGCAAGATGCGGGCCCTCTCCGACATCACCTTCAACCTGCACCGGGGCCGCGCCCTGGCGGTGGTGGGGGAATCGGGCTCCGGCAAGAGCACCATCGCCAAGATCATCGCCAAGATGTACAAGCTCTCCAACGGCCGCATCCTCTACCGGGGCCGGGATCTGGAAGAGTTCAACAAGGGCACAGCCCTGCTGGACTATCGTCAGAGCGTGCAGATGGTGTGGCAAGACCCGTTCGGTTCGCTCAACCCGACCCACACCATCTACCACCACATCGCCCGTCCCCTGCTGCTGCACAGCAAGGTGCTCGACAAGAAAGATCTGCCTGACATGGTCTATGCCCTGCTGGAAAAAGTGGGGCTGACGCCGGCCAAGGCCACGGCGGCCAAGTATCCCCACCAGCTCTCCGGCGGCCAGCGCCAGCGGGTCAACATCGCCCGCAACCTGGCGGTGGAGGCCGAGGTGGTGCTGGCGGACGAACCCACCTCCATGCTCGACGTCTCCATTCGCATCGGCATCCTCAACCTGATGGAGCAGATGAAGAACGAACTCGGCGTCTCCATGCTCTACATCACCCACGACATCGCCACCGCCCGCTACGTGGCCGAAGATCTGGCGGTGATGTATGTGGGTCACATGGTGGAGTGGGGGGAAGTGGACGAGATACTGCACCACCCCCAGCACCCCTACACCCAGTTGCTCATCTCGGCGGTGCCCGACCCCGAGAAGAGCATTCACGCCGAGCTGGAGGGGGGCCGCAAGGGGGAGATACCGCTCTGGACCCCGGAATCCCATGGCTGCCCCTTCGCCGGTCGCTGCCATCAGGCCATGGCGCGCTGCAAGGAGAGCCTGCCCCCCGTGACCCGGCTTGCCGACAACCACTTCTTGCGCTGCTACCTGCACGAATAAGCCAGCCCCTCGCCGGGGGCGGCCTTCCCGGCCCGCGACACCTTCACCCGGGCCTCCTCGCGAGGCCTCTTCATTGCCCCAGACCAGGGAGTAAAGCTGGATGGAACTCTTGATCAATCAGGTGGGTTACGAGTGTGACGGACACAAGATTGCCCTGCTGCAGACCGCCGCCGATGTGGAGATAAGCGGCCTGGTGCGACTGCGCCGCCTGCATGATGACCGCCTCCTGCTGGAGGTTCCTCTCCAGGCCGCAGGCCAGGTGCCCGGCTGGCAGGGGCGAGCTTATTGGCGCGCCGACTTCTCCGCATTCAAGGAGCCCGGCCACTACCGGCTGGAGGCGATAACAGCCCAAGGCATAGTCCGCTCCACCCGCTTCGCCATAGGCCAGGATCTGCTGACCAGCCGCTGCCTCTCCGATGTCATTCACTACTTCAAGGGGCAGCGCGCCAGCGGCACCTTCGATAGAGCCGACCGCCGCGCCCGCCTGTTTGGCACCGACCAGCACAAGGATGTGCACGGCGGCTGGTTCGATGCCAGCGGCGACATGAGCAAGTACCTGAGCCACCTCTCCTACGCCAACTACCTCAATCCCCAGCAGACCCCATTGGTGGTGTGGAGCCTGCTCAAGAGCCGGGCGCTCCTGGCGACGCGCCACGACATCGACGGGCTGAACCTCTGCAAGCGGCTCAGTGACGAGGGGCTGCACGGGGCGGATTTTCTCTGCCGGATGCAGGATGAGAGCGGCTTCTTCTACATGACCCTGTTCGACAAGTGGAGCAAGGATCCCGAGCAGCGCGAGCTGTGCGCCTACGCCACCCAGCAGGGGCTCAAGTCCAGCGACTGGCAGGCGGGCTTCCGGCAAGGGGGGGGCATGGCCATCGCCGCCCTGGCCCGGGCCGCCCGCGAGCAGACCGGCGGCGACTTTGATACCAGCCACTATGCCGGGGCGGCCAGGCGCGGCTACCTGCACCTGCGCGAACACAACCTCGCCTACCTGGACGATGGTTGCGAGAACATCATCGACGACTACTGCGCCCTGCTGGCGGCGGTCGAGCTGACCCAGACCCTTGGCCGCGACTGGCTCGGGGAGGCAAGGGACCGGGCTGGCAGGCTCTGCGCCCGCCAGCGCCCCCACCCCGAGCTCGGCCACTACTGGAGTGCCAACGACGACGGCTCGCGCCCCTACTACCACGCCGCCGAGGCGGGTCTGCCGGTGCTGGCCCTGCTGGAATACCTGGGAGTCGAGCCGGATCAGGAGCACCGCGCCCGGGTGAGCGCCGTGGTGCAGCAGGCGCTGGCCGCCGAGCTGGCCCTCGCCGCCCGGGCAGGCAACCCCTTCGCCCTGGCCCGCCAATATGTGAAGGGCGTCGACGAAGCCCCCCGCATCAGCTTCTTTATGCCCCACCACAACGAGTCCGGTTACTGGTGGCAGGGCGAGAACGCCCGGCTGGCATCCCTCGCCGCCATGGCCTTCGCCGCAGCCCGTCACTTCCCCCAGCAGAGCCAGCTCCTGACGACGTTCGGCCAGCACCAGCTCGACTGGATCCTCGGGCAAAACCCCTTCAACGCCTGCATGCTGGCGGGGCACGGCATCAACAACCCGAGCTACACCGCTGGTTATCCCAATGCACCCGGGGGGATCTGCAACGGCATCACAGCCGGGTTCGATGACGAGGCTGAGGTGGCTTTCATCCCCGAGGAGTACAAGGAGAGGCTGGATCAAAACTGGCGCTGGGGGGAGCAGTGGATCCCCCACGGCGCCTGGTTCGCCCTGGCCATCAGCTGGCAGAGTGCGCCGGAGGCCCGTCATGATTGAGTACTGGGTCGGGGTCGATGGCGGGGGAACGCACACCCGCGCTCGCATTCGGGACAAAGGGGGCAGAGTGCTGGGAGAGGGACGCGCCGCAGGCTCCAATCTGGAGCTCGGCATCCCCCTCGCCCACGCCAACGTGCTGGCGGCCATCGCCAGCGCCCGGCTGGCCGCCGGGCTTGGCATCGAGTGCGAACAGCAGATGGGGGTAGGGCTGGCGCTCGCCTCTGCCGAGCTGGCCGACTGCTACCACGCCCTGCTTGAGATGCCCTTCCCCTTCGCGAGCGTCAGGCTCACCTCCGACGCCTTCGGCGCCTGCCTCGGCGCCTTTGGCGGCCGTGAGGGGGCCATCCTCATCGCCGGCACAGGATCCGCCGGGCTCATCTATCACCACGGCCGGCTTCATACCTGCTCAGGGCGCGGCTTTCCCATCTCGGATCTCGGCAGCGGCGCCTGGCTGGGGCTGCGCGCCATCCAGCAATCCCTACTCTGCCACGACGGCATACTGCCCCCCAGCCTGCTCGCCGTGCGCCTGCTCGATCACTTCAAGCGGGATCAGGCCGAGGTGGTGCGCTGGGCCGCCCGCGCCATTCCCGCCGACTATGGCCGCTTCGCCCCCTGGGTGTTCGACGCCGCCAGCGACGGGGATGAACTCGCCAACCAGCTGCTGGATGAAACCTGTGCCCAGTTGCAGACCCTGCTGGAGGGCATGGGGCTGCTGGGAGCCGACCGCATCGCCCTGCTGGGCGGCGTCGGCATGCGCCTGGCCCCTCGCCTGGGGCACCTCAACCTGGTTCCCCCGCAAGCCGATGCGCTGGAAGGTGCCATCCTGTTTGCCCAATCGGAGGCCTACCCATGCCTGCATCCTTGAGCCCTGTCGGGTGTGAACGATGCGCTGGAAAGGGCACAACCCCGTTTGCCCAGTCAGAGGCCTACCCATGCCTGCATCCCTGAGCACTGTCCACGCCGAGCCACCTGCGGGAGAGGACCCCATCTTGTTCACCCCATCCGAGGAATACCCATGTCTGCACCCCTGATCCATACCCAGATCGACCGTCGCGACGGTGAAGACGTCTGGTTCCGCTTCACCCTGAGCCAGCTCCCGGCAAGCCCCTGGAAGCTGCACTTCTGCCTGGCTCGCCACATAGATCCCCAGTCGGTGGAAGGGGGATCTCTGGCGCGCCAGAGCGGTAGCTACAAGGTACTGGTACCCCATGAAGGGGTCAGCGAGCTGCGTTTTTGCTGCCGCAACACCCCCATCAAACGCTACTCCGATCTGCCCCAGGGCTTCTTCCTCAGCCTGACGGACGAAGGCGCCCAAGCCCAGCTGCAACCCGTGGTGCAGACGGGCCAGGATCTCGGCCTGCCGCCGAGCCCCGCCGTGACCCCCGATCTGCCCGAGGTGGAGCCCGCCAACGGCATAGTGCCCCAGCCGGCGCACCTGAGACTGCCGGAAGGCAACTTCCGCCTGGCCGAGCGAGCCCATGTCAGCGGCCCAGTCTCCCTCGCTCCCCTGCTGGCCCATTTCAACGAGCTGACGGGGCTCGCCCTGACACAGGATCACGACGCCGAGATCCACCTGGTCGAGGCGCCGCTTACCCCCGAGGGCTATGAACTCACCATCACGCCGGAGGAGATCCGCATCCGGGCCGCCGGCGAGGCGGGCTGGCGCCACGGTCTGGTGACCCTGGCACAGTGGGCCCTGCAACACGGGGAGAGCCTGCCCTGCCTCGAGGTGGAGGATGCACCGCGCTTCGGTTTTCGCGGCATCTTCCTCGACTGCGCCCGCCACTTCCACTCCATCGCCACCCTCAAGCGCCTGCTCAAGCAGATGAGCCTCTACAAGTTCAACCGCTTCCACTGGCACCTGACCGATGACGAGGGTTGGCGCCTCGAGATCAAGGCCTTCCCCCAGCTGACCGAGGTGGCGGCCTGGCGGGGACATGGCCTGGCGGTCGGTCCCCAGCTCAGCGGCGGCCCCGAGCCCTATGGCGGTTACTACACCCAGAGCGAGGTGCGCGAGCTGGTGGCTTACGGCGCCGGGCTCGGCATCACCATCATCCCGGAGATAGACATCCCGGGTCACTGCCACGCGGCCATCAAAGCGCTGCCCGAGCTGCTGCGGGAGGAGGCGGACAGCTCCCGCTACCTCTCGGTGCAATATTTTGACGACAACGTGCTCAACCCGGCCCTGCCCGGCACCTATCGCTTCCTGGAGGCGGTGATCGACGAGGTGTGCGCGCTCTTCCCCGGCACTCAGGTGCACATGGGGGGGGACGAGGTGCCGACCGGAGTCTGGACCGACAGCCCCGCCTGTCAGCAGTTGATGGCAGAGCAGGGCTACTCCGATTGCCGGGAGCTGCAGGGCCACCTGCTGCGCCACTGCCAGCAATACCTGGCGGCCAGGGGCAAGCAGATGCTGGGGTGGGAGGAGATACTGCACGGGGACAAGGTGAGCCGGGACGCCACCATCTTCGCCTGGACCAGCTTCCAGGCGGGGCTGGATGCCGCCTCCGCGGGCTACCCCGTGGTGATGGCCCCGGCCCAGTCTCTCTATCTGGATCTCGCCTGGAGCCCGGACATCCATGAACCCGGGCTCTACTGGGCGGGGACCCTCAATCTGGAGCAGGTCTACCGATGTGATCCTGCACCGGCCGATTTCCATGCCAACGATAACATCCTGGGGGTGCTGAGCCCCTTGTGGTCGGAACTGGTCACCTCTCGCGACCGTCTCGACTACATGTTGTTCCCGCGCATGCTCGCCACGGCCGAGGTGGCCTGGAGCGACCCCGCCCGCAAGGCCTGGGATCACTTCGCCGCCCGCCTGCCCGGCCAGCTGCAGATCCTCGATCAGTTACAGGTGCGTTACCGGGTGCCACAGAGGTAGTGTTGTCTTTCTCTTTTTGGCGACCTTTTGGTCGCCATTTTTTTACCACTAAACAACAGAAATCCAACCTGGCCCCTACTTTTACTCCGCCTTTGTTGGCAAAATAAGGCCCCCGATGAGGCCGGGCAAGACGCACTGCGCCCGGGCCTGCATCCGGCTCAACCACAATAACAACCAGCAACGCCTCGGAGCTTACCCTTATGGCCCGCAAACACGTCCAGATCCAGGACAGTGAAGTTGAGTTCCCCGCCGACGTGCAACTCGTCTCCACCACGGATCTGCGCGGCGTCATCACCTACGCCAACCCTGCCTTCTGCCGCATTGCCGGCTACCAGGTCGATGAACTGGTCGGACACAACCACAACCTGGTGCGTCACCCCGACATGCCCAAGGCCGCCTTCGCCGACCTCTGGGATCGCCTCAAGGAGGGCAACCCCTGGCGCGGCATGGTCAAGAACCGCTGCAAGGATGGCCGCTATTACTGGGTCGACGCCTATGTGACCCCCATCTACGAGAACGGCAAGATAAGCGGCTACCAGTCGGTACGCTGCAAGCCGGAACCCCAGCTCAAGCAGGTCGCCGCCCAGGCCTATCAGGCCCTGCTCAAGGCAGAACGGGGCGGCGCCAGCAAGCTGCCCTCCCTGCACAGTGCCAGACCCCTGCTGCTCGGCCTGCTGATGCTGGTGCTCTTTGGCTGGGCGGCCTTCTCCCAGGGTGCCCTGACGGTACTGCTGATGCTGCTGCCCCTGCTGGCCGGAGCCGGTACTTACTGGCGCGAGCTCATCTCGCTGCCACGCTACCTCAAGCGGCTCGGCCAGCAATATGACAGCCTGACCCGGCTGGTCTACTCGGGGGATGCCCCCGGCGCCATCGCCGATTTCCATCTCAAGATGCTGCAGGCCCGCATTCGTACCGTGCTGGGTCGGGTCAACGACGCCACCCATCCCCTGCAGACCTTGGCGACCGATCTGCAGGACTCTTCCCATCAAGCCTTCCTCGACATCAACGAGCAGGACGCCCAGACCCAGCAGATGGCCGCCGCCATGACCCAGATGGCCAGCACGGCCCACGAGATAGCACGCAACATCCAGGACACCAACAGTCAGGTGACAGAGGCACGCAGCAGTTGCCAGCACACGGTGCAGCAGTTGGATCAGACCGAGCAGCAGATGGAGCTGCTGGCCAGGCAGGCGGAGCATGCCTTCCACTCCGCCGTCGAGCTGGCGAACGAATCCGAGCGGATCGGCAGCGTCATGGGCGAGATCCAGGGCATCGCCGAGCAGACCAACCTGCTGGCGCTCAACGCCGCCATCGAGGCGGCGCGGGCCGGTGAGCAGGGACGCGGCTTTGCGGTGGTGGCGGACGAGGTGCGTACCCTCTCCACCCGCACCCACAAGGCGACCGAACAGATCCAGGGCAGCATCCGCCAGATCCAGCAGACCCTGGGCCGCTGGCAGGGGATGATGCAGGACAATCTGGCCCAGACCCGCGAGTGCGCCCTGATGACGCGCCAGGGCTCCGGCAACCTGCATCTGGTGCTGGGGGAGATAGATCAGGTGACCGAGTTCTCCACCCAGATAGCCGCCGCGGCCGAACAGCAGCAGGCGGTGGTGGAGGAGATCAGCCGCAACATCCACCAGATCTCCCAGTACTCCCGCGCCAACAGCCAGAAGATCCAGGCGGTGGACAACTCCAGCCAGGAGCTGCTCAAACGCGCCAGCGAGCTCAGGGGGCTGAGCCAGACTTTCGGCTAAGCAAGATCCCGTATTGCCCCCCAGACCACGGAAGCGCCACAATGGTGGCGCTTCTGTTTCACGCCGAGTAACACACCATGATGATGACCCCTCCTCCTTCCCCCTTGAACAAGGTGGCGCGCATCGAGGCTATCCTGGCTCTGATCCCGGCCGGCCGGGTGGTGAGCTACGGCCAGGTGGCGGATCTCGCGGGCCTGCCCGGGCGGGCGCGGCTGGTGGGAAAAGTGTTGCGGGAGACCGACAAGACGCTGCCCTGGCATCGCGTGCTGGGCGCAGGGGGCACCCTCTCCTTGCCCAAGGGCTCGGCGGGGTTTGATGAACAGGTAGGAAGATTGCAGGAAGAGGGGGTGCCCGTGATTGGCGGGCGGGTCAGGATGGGGGAGTGGCAGTGGCAGCCCGACCTCGCCGAGCTGCTCTTTCTGATCCCGTTCTAGTCCCTTTCTGGGCGATTTCGCTAATCGCTGGCAAGGGGGCCCAGGATGTCGTCGCAACGTACCTGCACCGGGATGGTTTCATCTTCCCGCTGCAGCAATACCAGCAGACTCTGCCTGTCCACTTCCAGCACATAGGCCGTTCCTTCCCGTGTCAGGCAGGTCATGCCTGGCCGGATTTCATGTATTTCCATGACAACCTCCCTGTCTTGTGCTGCCATCCATGCAGCCCTCTCAGTATACCGCCATCTCCCAATAAAAAGGCCCCTCGCAAGGGGCCTCTTTCATCATGGTATGAGCGGTAGTGGATCAGGCTTTCTTCGCCTTGGGCAGGCTCTCCTGCCATTTTCCATTGTCGTAATGGGCGGTCCAGCCCGTTGCCTTGCCGTTCACCTCCGTCATCACGTACTGCTCCTTGCTCTTGCGGCTGAAGCGCACCACGGATGCGTTACCGTCAGGATCTGACGCCGGGGCGTCGGCCAGGTACTGATGCTTGGGCGACAACCGATCGCGGAAGCGCTTGAGCTCCTCCACCAGAGGCGCACGAGTCTCACGGGATTTCGGGAAGTTGCTGGCGGCTAGGAAGAGACCGGCGGCGCCATCACGCAACACGAAGTGGGCGTCGGACTGGGTGCACTTGAGCTCGGGCAACGGCACAGGATCTTCCTTCGGCGGTGCTATGTCGCCGTTTTTCAGGATCTTGCGGGTATTCTTGCAGGTCTCGTTGGTGCAACCCATGTACTTGCCGAAGCGGCCGTTCTTGAGCTGCATCTCGGAGCCGCAGCGATCGCATTCGATGCTCGGACCTTCATAGCCCTTGAGCTTGAACTGGCCCTGCTCGATTTCGTAACCGTCGCAGTCCGGGTTGCGACCACAGACGTGCAGCTTGCGGCTGTCGTCGATGATGTAGGCATCCATGGCGGTGCCGCAGACGCCGCAGCGGTGCTTGGCGCGCAGCGCCTCGGTCTCGGCTTCGTCCCCGTCGGTGGCGGAGACGAACTCGTCGGCACTGACCAGGTTGATGGTCTTCTTGCAGCGCTCCTTCGGCGGCAGGGCATAGCCGGAGCAGCCGAGGAAGACGCCTGTGGTGGCAGTACGAATGCCCATCTTGCGGCCGCAATCCGGGCAGTCGATGTCGGTCAGCACCATCTGGTTGGCTCGCATGCCCCCCTCTTCCGCCGGCTTGTCGGCCTGCTCCAGCTCCTGGGTAAACTCGGCGTAGAAGGCGTCCAGCACCTTCTTCCACTCCAGGCTGCCTTCGGCGATGCCATCGAGCTTGTCTTCCATCTTGGCGGTGAACTCGTAGTTCATCAGCTCGACGAAGTTCTCCACCAGGCGGTCGGTGACGATCTCACCCATCTTCTCGGCGAAGAAGCGGCGACTCTCGACCCGCACATAGCCGCGATCGACGATGGTGGAGATGATGGAGGCGTAGGTGGACGGGCGGCCGATACCGCGTTTTTCCAGCTCGCGCACCAGGGCCGCTTCGGTGAAGCGGGCGGGCGGCTTGGTGAAGTGCTGACGGGGATCCAGCTTGACCAGCTTCAGGATCTCGCCGACGGTCACCGCCGGCAGCTGGCTGTCGTCCCCCTTGCGACCCATGGGTGGCAGGGCCTTGGTCCAGCCAGCGAAGCGCAGGGTGCGACCACGGGCCTTGAGCTCGAACTCACCGGCCTTGACGGTCAGGGTGGAGGAGTCGTACTGGGCCGGGGTCATCTGACAGGCCACAAACTGGCGCCAGATGAGGTCATAGAGCCGCATGGCGTCCGGCTCCATCCCTTCCAGCATCTCGGCAGTCACCTGCACGCTGGAGGGACGGATCGCCTCGTGGGCCTCCTGGGCGCCGGCCTTGGAACCATAGAGATTCGGATCGCTCGGCAGATAGGCGGCGCCATACTGCTCGCCGATATATTCCCGCACCGCCTCGACCGCCTCTTTGCTGAGGTTGGTGGAGTCGGTACGCATGTAAGTGATGTAACCCGCTTCATAGAGGCGCTGGGCCATCATCATGGTCTTCTTGACCCCGAAGCTCAGCCGGGTGGAGGCCGCCTGCTGCAGGGTGGAGGTGATGAAGGGGGCGGACGGCTTGGAGCCGGTCGGCTTGTCTTCCCGGTTCACCACCTTGTAGTCGACCCCTTCGAGGGCAGCCACGGCGGCGAAGGTCTCGGCCTGGGTCACCGGCTTGAAGTCGACGCCGTTGCGGCTGACCACTTCCATCCGCAGGTCGGCCTTGTCACCGGTCAGCAGATCAGCGTTGAGATCCCAGAACTCCACCGGCACGAAGGCCTTGATCTCGCGCTCTTTATCGACGATGAGGCGCACCGCGACGGATTGCACCCGACCGGCGGAGAGACCGCGGGCCAGCTTCTTCCACAAGAGCGGGGAGACCATGTAGCCCACGACGCGGTCGAGGAAACGACGGGCCTGCTGGGCGTTGACGCGATGGATGTTCAGCTCGGACGGCTGGGCAAACGCCTCCTGGATCGCGGTCTTGGTGATCTCGTTGAACACCACCCGCTTGTAGCGGCTGTCGTCGCCGCCGATGATCTCCCGCAGATGCCAGGCGATTGCCTCCCCTTCTCTATCCAAGTCGGTTGCGAGATAGATGGTGTCGGCCTTGGCGGCCAGACTTTGCAACTCGCTGACCACTTTTTCCTTGCCAGGCAAAATCTGGTAGTTGGCCTGCCAGCCTGCGGTCGGGTTGATCCCCATCCTGGAGAACAGGGCGTTGCGATCCTTGGCCGCCTTCTCGGATTCGCTGAGCTTGATGCCGCGAATGACAGGTTTTTTGGGCTCTGTGCTGCCGCTGCCGCTGGTCGGCAGATCGCGCACGTGACCGACGCTGGATTTCACCACGTAGTCCTTGCCCAAATATTTGTTGATGGTCTTGGCCTTGGCCGGAGACTCCACTATGACCAGTGATTTGCCCATGCTGTAACTATTATCCTCATTGCACCCGACGGGGTTGGCGTGCGGTTTTGTGGGGCTGTATAAGAGATTTGACGGGAAAAAGCAATCTTGTGAACAAATTTGCCATGCAGCCCGAACCACCTTGCTTCTTTATTTATTAATGCGAAGGGGACGCGCGGGAAGCAACCGCTTTTTTGTTTTTATGCTATATCCCCCCCTTTTTTAGATTGGAAATGACATATCCAGCCACCCCCGTCACATAAAAAACCATCTTGGTTATCAGCTTGTTACAAAGGATGAAATCTCTTTATAATGGCCGCACGCCGCAGCTTTGTGCGCGGAAGGAACCGCTCCCCATATAAAAATCGAAAGGATGTAGTCATGAAGCACTTCGAGGTCAACTTCGACGGCCTGGTCGGCCCCACCCACAACTATGCCGGTCTCTCCTATGGCAACGTGGCGTCCCAAAGCAACGCCAAGGAAGCGTCCAATCCGAAGGAGGCCGCCAAGCAGGGGCTGCGCAAGATGAAGGCGCTGACCGAGCTCGGCATGACGCAAGGGGTGCTGGCGCCACAGGAACGGCCGGATCTCGCCACCCTGCGCCGCCTCGGCTTCACCGGCAACGATGCCAGCGTCCTGGCCCAGGCCGCAAAACAGGCCCCCGCCGTGCTGGCCGCCTGTTACTCCGCCTCCAGCATGTGGACCGCCAACGCCGCCACCGTCTCGCCAAGCGCCGACACCCAGGATGGCCGCATCCATTTCACCCCCGCCAACCTGACCAACAAGTTCCACCGCTCCCTGGAGCCCGAAGTGACCGGCCGCATCCTGCGCGCGGTGTTTAACAACGATCGCCACTTCAGCCACCACCAGCACCTGCCGGAGAACGATCACTTCGGTGACGAGGGGGCCGCCAACCACACCCGCCTGTGCCGCGCCTACGGCGAGGCCGGGGTCGAGCTGTTCGTCTATGGCCGCAGCGCCTTCGACGTCTCACAGCCCGCCCCCAAGCGCTACCCGGCCCGCCAGACCCTGGAGGCCAGCCAGGCCATCGCCCGTCTGCACGGGCTCGGGGAAGAGAGCGCCGTCTTCATCCAGCAGAACCCGGACGTGATCGATCAGGGGGTATTCCACAACGACGTGATCGCGGTGGGCAACCAGAATGTGCTCTTCTTCCACCAGCAGGCCTTCCTCCATACCGAGGCGGCCCTGGCCGAGGTCCGCACCAAGTTCGGTGAAGGGGAACTGCACTTCATCGAAGTGCCGACCAATGAGGTGTCGGTGCAGGACGCGGTGAAATCCTATCTGTTCAACACCCAGATCCTGACCCTGCCCTCCGGCGAGATGGCGATCATCGCCCCCACCGAGTGCCGTGACAATCCGGCGGTCTCTGCCTATCTGGCCAAGCTGGTGACCCTGGGCACCCCCATCAAGGGGGTACATTTCATGGACGTGAAGCAGAGCATGCGCAACGGCGGAGGCCCCGCCTGCCTGCGACTGCGGGTCGCCATGAACGACGCCGAGCTCGCGGCGGTCAACCCGGCCTGCCTCATCAACGACGGCCAGTTCGCCCGTCTGGACAACTGGGTCGAACGTCACTACCGCGACAGCCTGGCACTGGACGATCTGCGCGACCCGGCCCTGGTGCTGGAGACCCGCACCGCCCTGGACGAGCTGACCCAGATCCTCAAACTCGGCTCCGTCTACCCCTTCCAGCGCTGAGGCGCGCCATCGGCCTGCAGAGCCGACGCAATAAAAAAGAGAGCCGGGCAATGCCCGGCTCTCTTGTTTCAACCTATTGAACTGTACCTCAGCGCCAGGGACTCTGCTGCCACAGGCGACCGAGGGCACCCTCCAGCCCCAGTGCGGCCTGGCGGCCCAGCCGCTGGGTCAGGCTCTTGGGCTTGCGGTAGCTGATGCCGACCACCTTGTGGTGGCTGGCCTGGGCCAGCAGGTAGTCATCGCTGGTGCAGAGTGCATCCACCAGGCCGAGCTGCTTGGCCTGGCTCGCCAGCCAGTGCTCCCCCGTGGTGACCTTGTCGATGTCGAGGTCGGGTCTGTGCTCGGCCACGAACCCCTTGAAGCGCTCGTGGATGGCCCCCAGCTCCTCGCGAAACTTCTCCCGCCCCAGATCGTCGTTCTCGCCGAACATGGTGATGGTGCGCTTGTACTGGCCGGCTGTGTGCATCTCGAATTCGATATCGTGTTTTTTCAAAAGTTTGTTGAAGTTCGGCAACTGGGCTATCACCCCGATGGAACCGACGATGGCAAAGGGCGCCGCCAGTATCTTGTCCGCCACACAGGCCATCATGTAGCCACCACTCGCCGCCACCTTGTCGATGGCCACCGTCAGCGTGATGTCCTTGTCACGCAGGCGCTGCAGCTGGGAGGCCGCCAGGCCATAGCCGTGCACCACGCCGCCGCCGGACTCGAGGCGCAGCAGCACCTCGTCCCCGGGCCGGGCGACCCCAATCACGGCGCTCACCTCTTCCCGCAGGGAGGCCACTTCCCTCGCATCCATGCTACCGTGAAAATCGAGCACAAACAGCCGGCTGCGCTCATCGGTCGCCTTGGTGCGCGCCTTCTCTTCGGCCTTGCGTGCCTTGTCCATCTGCTTGCGCTCGGCCTTGCCGGCCAGGGCCGTCTGCAACTGATGACGCCCCTGCTCCAGCTCGCTGGAGAGATCGGTCACCACCAGCTCCCCCTTGCGGGTCCTGGGCTGACGGCTGCTCGCCACCATCAGGACGACGGCGCCGATGGCCAGCAGTAGGGTGAGGGTCTTGGCCAGGAACAGGCCGTATTCGGTCAAAAATGCCACTTGATGCTCCGCGCTATGTTCGGTTTTTTCACATAGTAAGGAGTTTGTCGGCGCCGCGCAAAAACTCTGCCCTGGCCCAGGGCCATCTTGCGCCAATTCAGGCTACCGCCCTGTTTTCTTCACATTTTTGCCGTCTCATGCTGGTCAACGGCAGGGCCGGATCAGTACACTTGCCTCCTCTATTGCGCCCATCCGCCACGGATTTGTTAACAGGAGTGCACATGCTCGATTATCAGGCCCCTCGGGATCTGCTCAAGGACAAGGTCATTCTGGTAACGGGTGCCGGTGACGGTATCGGCCGCGAAGCGGCGCTCACCTATGCCGCCCACGGTGCTACCGTGGTACTGCTCGGTCGCACCAGCGCCAAGCTCGAGGCGGTCTATGACCAGATAGAGGCGGCCGGTCACCCGCTGCCCGCCATAGTCCCTGTCGATTTGAAAGGGGCCACCGCCGCCCACTACCGCGGCATGGCCGAGACCTTCTCCCAGCAGTTCGGCCGCCTCGACGGCGTGCTGTTCAATGCCGGCCTGCTTGGCACCCTCTCCCCCTTCGAGCACATCCAGGAGAAGGAGTGGGACGAGGTGATGCAGGTCAACGTCAAGTCGGAATTCCTGCTGACCCAGGCGCTGCTGCCCCTCATTCGCCAGACCGCCAAGGCGCACGGCGAGGCCTCCATCGTCTACACCTCCTCCAGCGTGGGGCGCAAGGGACGAGCCTACTGGGGCACCTATGCCATCTCCAAGTTCGCCATCGAGGGCATGATGGAGGTGTTGGCGGACGAGCTGGAGAACACCGGGGTGCGGGTCAACACCCTGAACCCGGGCGGCACCCGCACCAGGATGCGGGCCAGCGCCTTCCCGGCGGAAGATCCCCAGTTGCTGAAGACCCCAGCCGACCTGATGCCGCTCTATCTCTATCTGATGGGGCCGGACAGCCGTGGCAAGACCGGCCAGACCTTCGTGGCCCAGCCCAAATAAATCAACACACTAACCAGATGGGGTTAAAGTGAAGGGGGGCGCCAGTCGCGCCCTGTTGAATCCCATCGGCCCCTGACAGGTTGCACTATGTTTCGTCCCAAGAGCACGTTTGAGCAATGGCGGATCTTCCAGGCCGTGGTGGACTGTGGCGGTTACGCCCAGGCCGCAGAGGCGCTGAACAAGAGCCAATCCTCCCTCAATCATGCGGTCGCCAAGCTGCAACAGAGCCTGGGGCTGGCCCTGCTGGAGGTGAGGGGGCGCAAGGCGGTGCTGACGCCGGCGGGGGAGATCTTCCTCAAGCGGGCCCGCCAGCTCAGCCAGCAGGTGGAAGAGCTGGAGAACCTGGCCAACAACCTGGAGCGCCAGTGGGAGCCGCAGATCAACCTCTATGTGTCGGTGCTGCAACCGCGCGAGCGGCTCTATCGGGCGTTGGCGCACTTCCATCCCCGCAGCCGGGGTTGCCGCATCAATCTGCACGAGCGGATCCATTGCCACTTCAATGCGCTCCAGGTGGGGGATCTGATGCTCTCCGAGCACCTGCCCCACGATCGCACCGGTCTGCCCCTGGACGAGGTCTGCCTGTTGCCGCTGTGCGCGGCTGAACATCCCCTCGCCGGGCAGGAGGAGCCCATCACGGCCGAACTGCTCGCCAGCCATAACCAGATAAGCCTGCACCCCCCCATCCACCGCTCGGTGGACTGGAACGATGCGGATGACACCGGCTGGAAGGCGACCCACTATCGCGAGGTGCTCAGCATGGTGAGCCTCGGTCTCGGCTATGCCTGGGTACCACGCCACCTGGTGCAGGAGGAGCTCGCCAGCGGCGCCCTGGTGAGGCTCGATCTCGCTGGCGGCAGCGAGCGCTACCTCTACACCTACCTGCTCACCCCGTCGACCGATGCCCTGGGGCCGGCAGCCGAGCTGCTGCTGCGCTGCCTGCGCAACGAATACCAGGCCGACAGCGGCAAATAGCCCCGCGCCGGCCAACGCGGCCGGCCCCTGCTCATCCCGTCAGGCCCTCCCTCGCCCGCCCCGGGCACCTCACACATTGGGCACCCGCCAGCAGGCGGCCAGCGCGGCCAGCGCCAAGGCGGTGGCCACCATGAAGACCCCGTGAAAACTCCAGATCTCCGCCACAGTCCCAGCGATGGCGCCCGCCATGATGGAGCCGGTGCGGATGCTGTTGGCAAACAAGGTGGTCGCCACCCCGGCCCGGCCCGGCATCAGATCCTGGAAATAGGACATGCCGATGCCGGCGACGATGCCGATGAAGATGGCGTTGAGCAGTTGCAGTGCGATGAGGGCCCCCTGACTCGACAGGGTCACTAGCCCGGCGTAGAAGCCGACCCCGGCCAGCACCGCCAGCAGCATCATGGGCCGCTTGCCAAAGCGCCGGGTGTAGTAACCCGCCAGCAGCATAAAGGGGATCTCCAGGGCCGCCGCCGTCCCCATCAGGATCCCGGCCAGCTTCTCCTCCAGTCCCAGCTCGCGGGTGATGTAGAGCGGCATGTTGATGAGGTACATGCTGTTGCAGGTCCACATCAGGGTGGAGGCGATGAAGAGCGCCCGCACCGAAGGATCTCGCCAGCTGCTGACCCGCTCCCCTTCGCCCTGGGTGCTCGGCAGCGGCAGGGAGGGCAACCAGCGCCAGACCACGAAGGCACAGATGAGATAGGCGAGGGCGGAGGCCAGATACATCACCTCGAAGCCGTAACCGATGGCAAGCGCGAAGGCCGCCGGTGGCCCGATGACCCAGGCCAGGGAAAACTGGGCCCGCAGCACCGAGCTGAACATGTCCGCCCGCTTGTTGCGGCTGTCGGCGTATTCGCGCGCCAGGGCAAACAGCTGGGGACTGGCGGTGGCGGTCAGGCTCGCCAGCACCACCCCCAGGCTCACCAGCAGCCAGTATTGCCGGTTCCAAGCAAACAGCAGGGAGAGCACTATGCCGGCGACACAGCAGCGCAGGATCAGTTGCTTGCGATCCCCCCCGTTGTCGGAGCGATGGCCGAGCCACTGGCTGATGAGGATGCCGATCACCGCGTTGACGGTATAGAAGAGCCCCACCAGGAAGGGGCGCACCTGCACCTCTTCGGCCAGAAACAGGCTCAAGGTGGGCACTTGAAGTGCCACCGCCACCCCGGTCATGAAGGTCACCGCGAGGAAAGAGAGAGAGACGGGATCCGGCCTCTTGCGGGCAGCACTCAGCAAACTCATAGAGATACCATTGATATGGAAGAGAAAAAGGGAGCCAGAAGCCGGCGGGTGTACAGTATGACGGCGTTTATTTTATGCGATTATCAACAGCCACCTCAAGGGTTGCGAGGCCACGTCCAAGTCCGTACATTGGTAAACCCTCTGGCCAGTACAAGGATTTCACATGTTTGATTTTGATCGGGAGATAGATCGCAGCGGCACCATGAGCCTGAAGTGGGACAAGTACAAGGGTCAGGATGTGCTGCCCATGTGGGTGGCCGACACCGACTTCGCCTCGCCCCCCGCCGTCATCGAAGCGCTCACGGCGCGGGTGGCCCACGGCATCTTCGGCTATTCCCGCCCCTCCCCCCGGCTGATCGAACTCATCATCACCCGCATGCAGCAGCGCTATGGCTGGACTATCTCCCCGGAGTGGCTGGTCTTCCTGCCGGGGGTGGTGCCCGGTCTGAACCTCGCCTGCAAGGCCTGGAGCCAGCACGGCCGTGGCATCATTACCCCCAAGCCGGTCTATTACCCCTTCCTGCAGGCGCCTGGCTTCAACGATCGCCCCCTGCTGACCGTCCCTATGATTGAGGAAGCCGGGCGCTGGGTGCTGGATCTGGAGGAGCTGGAGCGCCAGGCTCCCTCCGCCGACCTGCTGCTCTTGTGCAACCCGCATAATCCGGGGGGCACCGTCTTCACCCGCGAGGAGCTGCTCGCCATCGACGCCATCGCCGAGCGCCACAATCTGGTGGTCTGCTCGGACGAGATCCACTGCGATCTGCTGCTGGACAAGGATGCCCGCCACCTGCCCTACGGTGCCCTGAGCCCGTCGGCCGCCGAACGCAGCGCCGTCATGATGGCGCCGAGCAAGACCTTCAACATCGCGGGTCTGTGCTGCTCCTTCGCGGTAGTGCCCAATAGCCGCCTGCGCCTCAAGCTGCAGCAGGCGATGCGCGGCATCAGTGCCGACGTCAACCTGCTGGGCTTCGTGGCCGCCGAGGCCGCCTACGAGGGTGGTGAACAGTGGCTCAGCGAGCAGCTCGACTATCTGAGGGCCAACCTGACGCTGATCGAGCAGGCGGTGGCCCGCTGGCCCGGCGTCAAGCTGGCAAAGAATCAGGCGACCTATCTCGCCTGGATCGATGTAAGCGGCCTCGAGCTGGATGACCCGGTCGCCTTCTTCGAGCAGGCGGGTGTCGGTCTCTCACCGGGCGCCCAGTTTGGTGATGGCCAATGCGTGCGCCTCAACTTTGGCTGCACCCGGGCTCGCCTCACCGAAGCCTTGTCGCGCATGGAGAAAGCCATTCTTCAGCGCGGCATCTGACCAGGATCGCACGCTCCGGCAAGCCACCGGGCAAAGCTCAGGGAGACGCTGGCCCGCATGGAGGAGGTGATTCTCCAGGCACGCCACTGACGGCAAGGAGGGGGCTGCCGGTCAGCCTCCCCCAGCCATGGACGGGAATGGCGAAAGCCATTCAGGTTCACATCTGATATAGATAAGATGTGACTCATGACGGGATGAGCCTGGTTCATCCCTTTTTTCAGCCATTGTTCCGGTTCCCTATGCACCCAAGACCCCTGCGCGCCCTGTCACGCCTGTTACACCTTGCCCAGCCCTGGCTGGCGGCCGTGCTGGCGCTGCCCCTGTCTGCCGCCCCCGCCTATGTCACCATAGGCACGGGGGCGCTCAACGGCGTTTACTACCCCACGGGGGGCGCCATCTGCCGCCTGCTCAACGACGACAGTGCCAGCCACGGGTTGCACTGCACGGTACAGAGCACCTCGGGCTCCATTGCCAACCTGGCCGCACTGGCCAAGGGCGACATCCAGCTGGCGCTGGTACAGTCGGATGTCTTGTTCCATGCGGCACACGGCAGCGGCCCCTTCGCGGGTCAGGCCCCGAACGATCAGCTGCGCAGCCTGCTGCGGCTCCATAATGAATCCCTGACCCTGCTCGCCAGTGCCACCAGCAACATCACCACTCTGGCGGACATCGAAGGCAAGCGGGTCGATCTGGGCAGCCCCAACTCGGGAGACAGGGTCACCAGCCAGGCACTGCTCGAAGCCATGGGCTGGCGCCCAACCGACTTCACACTGCCTCCCGTGGCATCCCCCGGCAACCGGCTGGAGGGACTCTGCAACGGTACCCTGGATGCCGCCTTCCTGGTTGCCGGCCACCCCAATCAGGGGATCGGCGATCTGACCGGTCGCTGCCAGGCCCGCCTTATCCCCATCGAGGGGGAGCAGATAGACAAGCTGCTCAAGCAATACCCCTACTACCAACGCAGCCGCATCGGCGCCAATCTCTACCCGGGGCAGACCAGCTCCCTCGCCACCTTTGCCGTGACCGCCGAGCTGGTGGCCAAGGCCAGCCTGCCCGAGGCCGAGGTGCGCACCCTGCGCGACGTGCTGAGCCGCCATCTCAAGCAGTTCACTCGCCTGCACCCGGCGCTCACCACCCTTACCCCCGAATCCATGCAGGCAGGGGACATACTCCCGCTGCACCCCGGTATGCTGGATGCCGTGCCGACCCTGTTGCCCGAGTCCCTAGCCCCCTCCGGGGCCGAAGCCACCTCAGGGGCGCTCCCCACGGCGCCGTCCGCCCCCACCAGCGCGGCCACCCCGCTGGAAGGGGCTGAAGTGCTACCGGAGCAGCCTGCTGGCGCCACCCTGCCGGCCAGCTCGGATGCGGTGGCGACCGGGCAAGCCCCGGCGCTGACCACGCTACCGGTGCCGACGGAGGCTGATATAGCGCAGGGCAGCCAGCCGGATGCGGCCGGGATCGCCACCCCTTCCGCGGCAAAGAGCACCGAGCAAGTGACAACCGCCACACCCGCACCGGGCAGCCCAAGCGGCGCCTCGCCGGCCACCCACGAGACGCCAGCCCCCGCCCAATGACGGGGAGAGCACAATGCAAGAGGCCACCCTGGGGTTGCCTCTTGTCATCTGACTGTTCAGCGAAGGGCACCGGGTTCACCCTTTGGGGGACAGTAACGAGTCCGGGCGCAGGATCTCCTCCTCCACCCAGTGCAGCAACTGCTTGATGGCCCGCGACAGCACCTGGTTCTGGCGCACCACATACCCCAGGCTGGTGCCGGGGAAGTCGGTGAGCCGGGTAACAGGGGCGGTGAGTTTGAGCCGCGGGTGGAGCGAGAAATCCGGCACTATGGCGACCCCGAACCCCGCCTCCGCCCAGTCGAGCTGGGCATCCACGCTGCCCACCTCCATGATGCGACACGTCGGCAGCCCGAGCAGGGGCAAGGAGGGGTCGATCAGCGCCCGAGTGCGGGTGTCGTGCCCCAGCAGGATGAGGGTGGGTTCGTCGAGGGGATCGCTCTCCCCGGCCTTGGCACGGGCCTGCCAGCGGGTAAGCCCTTGCCCCAGCGCGCACCAGGTCACCTGCTGCAATTCGGTGTAGTAGAGCGGCTCGCTGCGCTTTTGCGCCATCACGAAGCCGAGATCCGCCTTGCCCGCCCTGACCAGATCCGCCGCCTGATCCGAGGTGGTGTTGAACAGGGTGAGATCGATGCCGGGAAAGGCCTGCTTGAAGCGCTGGAACGGCTGGATCAGCAGCAGGCGCGAGATGATGTCGCTGGCGGCGATGGCGAGCGTCCCCTGGCTCAACTGGCTGAGGGCGTTGAGATCGGACTGACAGAGCTGCAGCTCGTTGATGGCGCGCTCGGCGCTTTGCAGCAATCGCTCGCCAGCCTGAGTCAACCGAAACGGGCTGCGCTCGATGAGCTTGACCCGAGTGGCCTGCTCCAGGTTCTTGAGGTGCAGGCTGACGTTGGGCTGGGTCATGTGCAGCTCGGTGGCGGTCTGGCCGAAGTGCTGCAAACGGGCCAGGGTGACAAAGGTATTTAACCAGTGAATATCCAACATGAGGTAACTCTCACCCACGACTGGCGCGGGGTAGCGCGTCATGGCGGGGCTTTGCCGATAAATTGGCCATAATTATATGGCTTACTTATCGGAATTATAAAGATAATTAATTTTTCTAATCCGCATAGGGCTCCTAGGATGGACGCCTAACGTCTTAGGAGAAAGAGTCATGTCGTCTATCGTAGTCGTAGGTGCTAACTGGGGTGATGAAGGCAAAGGCCGCATCGTCGATTATCTGGCAGGCCAGTCCGCCGCCAGCATCCGTTTCCAGGGCGGCAACAACGCCGGCCACACCGTGGTCAACGATCTTGGCACCTTCAAGCTGCACCAGCTGCCAAGCGGCGTCTTCAACCCGGATTGCCTGGTCGTGCTCGGCCCTGGCATGGTCATCAGCCCGGAGCCGCTGACCAAAGAACTGGCCGAAGTGAAGGCCGCCGGCGTGACTCCGAAACTCGCCATCTCTGACAGAGCCACCTTCTGCCTGCCGATCCACGCGCTGGAAGACACCCTGGAAGAAGTCCGTCTGGGTGATGGTGCCTATGGCTCCACCCGTCAGGGCATTGCCCCGGCTTACGGTGATCGGGTCATGAAAAAGGCGATCCTGGTGGGCTGGCTGAAACAGCCGGACGTGCTGGTCGAGCGCATCCAGTTCTTCCTCGACTGGAAACTGCCGCAGCTCAAGGCGCTCTACCCCAGCTTCGAATTCAAGCAGACCGCCCAGGAGATGGCCGACTGGCTGCTGGAAGTGTCCGCCCCCTGGATCGACGCCGTCTGCAACGTCAGCGAGCCGCTCAAGGCCATCCAGGCCAAGAACGGCACCCTGCTGTTCGAAGCCCAGCTGGGCGCCGGTCGTGACCTCATCTACGGTGAATACCCCTGGGTGACCTCCTCCCACGTCTCCGGCGCCTACGCCGGCATCGGTGGCGGCCTGCCGGCCCTGCGCCCCGAGCGCGTGATTGCCGTGGCCAAGGCGTTCAGCACCTCGGTCGGTACCGGTACCCTGATCACCGCCATGGAGAACCAGGACGAGTTCCGCAAGTTCGCCAACGAGTTCGGCGCCACCACTGGCCGTCCCCGTGACATCGGTTACTTCGATGCGGTCGCCACCAAGCAAGGTCTGGAGATCCAGGCTGCCAACGAAATCGCCCTGACCAAGCTGGACTGCCTCTCCGGCATGCCGGATCTGAAGATCTGCGTGGCCTACGAAGGTGCCAACACCGAGAACCCGATCTGGCCGCAAACCGCCGGTCTGAAGCCGGTGTACGAGTCCATGGAAGCCTGGAGCGAAGACATCTCCCACATCCGCAAGTTCGAAGACTTGCCCAAGGCTGCCCAGCACTACGTGCTGCGCATCGAAGCCCTGCTGGGTGTGCCGGTGCCCATGGTCTCCGTCGGCCCGGGCCGCGAGCAGATGATACTGCGCTAAGCCGCCTGCTCTTCTGTCAGCACAATGTCAAAACCGGCCTCATGGAGGCCGGTTTTTTTATGGCCGCGCACCACTGACCAGCGCGGCATCCCCAACTCCCAGCCACCTCCTTTTCCGACAAAGCGCAGTTCGGCTCAAAATAGACACTCTTCAATCCAACATTGAGCAGTATGGTTGAACCTGGCTCGACCCCCATCGCTAGACTGATCCCGTCATCAGGATCCTCCCATGGGGATCCCCTCATTCATGAAGGAGCACCACCATGAAATTACCCCTGAGTTCGGCCCTGCTCTCCCTGCTGTGCGTGGCGGCCCTGCCCGCCTCTGCCATGACCCTGAAGAGCACGGACATCCAGGAAGGCCAGCTGATGGACAAGGCACTGAGCTTCAACGGCTTCGGCTGCAAGGGGGAGAACCGCTCCCCCCAGCTGAGCTGGCAGGACCTGCCGGCCGGCACCCAAAGCGTCGCCATCACCGCCTATGATCCCGATGCCCCCAGTGGCAGCGGCTGGTGGCACTGGCTGGTGGTGAACCTGCCCGCCAGCCAGAGTTCACTTGCCAGCAACGTCTCCGGCAAACTCAAACAGGGCCTTGAGCTCAGAACCGACTTCGGCAGCCAGGGCTACGGCGGCCCCTGCCCGCCCGCCGGTCACGGCATGCACCGCTACCAGTTCACCGCTTGGGCACTGCCCGAAGCCAAACTCGAGGTCAAGGCAGATACCCCGCCCGCCATGGTAGGCTACATGCTCAATGCCATGGCGCTCGGCAAAGCCACCCTGACCGCCACCTTCGTCACCCCCTAGGAGCCCGCCGGATGAGCACGCCGCTGCTGCAACTGAATCACTATTTCGGGATCCGCCAGCAGCCCCTGCACCGGGTGCTCATCTATGCGCCGACCCTCATCTGGGTACAGCAGGGGCACAAGCAGCTGTGGTGGCAGGACAGGCGCCTATCGTTTGACAAGGGGAGCTGGCTGCTGATCCCGGCAGGCCACCAGCTCACCTTCGTCAACCAGCCCGAGCAGGGCAGGTTCAGCTCCCATGCCCTGACCCTGCTGGCCCCGCCCCCCGCAACCTGGCTGACTGATGCCCCGGCTACCCCGCAGCGGGAGCCGCGCCTTGAGGTAAGCCCGGCACTGGCGTTCTGCTTCGAGCTGATCTGCTCCATGGCCGACCGCAGGCTGAGCGAGGCCACCCAGGCCCAGCTGCTGCACGGCTTCTATGCCGAGCTGCGCGCCGCCCATGCCCTCGATCTGCTGTTTCCCGCCAGCACCATGACGCTCGGGGAGCGGCTGGCCCGCTACCTGGGGGTGGAGCCCGGCGCCGACCACAGGCTGGAGACCCTGGCCCCCCACTTTTCCATGAGTCGCGCCTCCCTGGTGCGCAAGCTGGCCGCCGAGGGGCGCAGCTTTCGCCAGCTGCTGGCCCAGGTGCGCATGAGCCACGCCCTCACCCTGCTGCAACAGGGATTGGGCCCGCTGGAGGCCGCCCTCGCCTGCGGTTACGACTCCCCCGGCCGCTTCGCCGCCCGCTTCAAGCAGGAGTTCGGTCTGACCCCCCACCAATATCTGCGCACCTGCCCCTCAACGGCCCCGCAACGCCAAGTAAATAGTTACTAAAAACGACTCCTGTGTAACCTCATGTAACCCGGTGATCCCGATCACACGGCTCCCCGCCCGTACTGTGACGTAGCGCCAACCTTTCCGCTTTCTTTCCCCTAAAATGGCTTTGAAAACGTTTTTACTAAAATAAACACAAAAAAAGCACCTTCCTTAACCTACAAAATCGTCATTGGAGCGAGATATGTTTCGTAAAAATTTACTTTCCGTCGCCCTGGGTGTCGCCCTGTTTGGTCTGGCCGCCTGTAACGGCAATGACTCAAGCGCACCGACCCCGTCCGACGCCACCCTGGCGAACCAGTACCGGAACGTGATCGATCGCACCGGTACCCCGCTCCAGTTCCGTGACTTTGACAGCTACTCCAACCTCAAATACAACCCCCTGCTCGATCTCGGGGCCTGGCACGGCTTCCTGCTGCCCAAAAGCGACACCGAGTGGGGAGGCTTCACCGGCCCCATGGTGATCGCCGAAGAGTACAGCCTCTTCTTCGCAAGGGAGCTGGACAAGCTGACTCTGAGCGATGAGAGCGGCCGTCAGTACCCCCTCACCAGCGCCAGCAAGCATGAGATCTACGCCATCCCCGGCGCTCTGGTGCAGCGCTTCGAGTTCGAGCCCTTCACCCTGGAGCTGGAGCTGCGCTACGGCGATGCCCGCACCGCCCTTGTCCGCACCCGTCTGGTGAACAATCAGGATGCCCCCCTCACCCTGACCCTCAACTGGCAGGGGGAGCTGCTCCAGCAGTGGGATGCCAGGAAAACGGTCGCCGAGCAGTATCCCGACTGGACCCGCACCCTCCGCCAGAGCGAGCAGGGGATCGAATTCCAGTTCGGCGAACTGCGCAGCACCTGGAACATCATGCAAAGCGGCAGCGCCAGCTATCGCATCGACCGCACCCTACCAAGCCGCACCACCCTGGACGAGAAGGGGCTCGGCTATGTGAGCGAGGCCAGCCTCACCCTGGCCGCCAAGGGTCAGCAGGATATCTACACCCTGCAGAGCTATGTCCACTCTGCTGATGAGGCGAGCCGCTACCAGCAGAGCCGCCAGGCCCTGCTGGCCAAGCCTGCCGACGCCTTCGATGCCTCCATCCGCCGCTGGGAGGGCTACCTCGAGCGCGGCCTCTCCAACCAGGGGATCCCCGAATCGGAGCGCCGCATCGCGGTCAAGGCGATGGAGACCCTCAACGGCAACTGGCGCTCGCCGGCTGGCGCCATCCTCCACGACGGCGTCACCCCCTCCAACACGGCCCGCTGGTTCGACGGCGTCTGGGCCTGGGACAGCTGGAAGCACGCCTACGCCATGGCTCACTTCAACCCGGAGGTGGCCAAGAACAACGTGCGCGCCATGTATGACTACCAGGTTCAGCCGGATGATCCGGTGCGTCCGCAGGATGCCGGCATGGTGATCGACGCCGTCTTCTACAACAAGCTCGCCGATCGCGGTGGCGACGGCGGCAACTGGAACGAGCGGGACACCAAGCCGCCCCTCTCAGCCTGGGCCATCTGGGAGATCTACAGCGCCACCCAGGACAAGGCCTTCATCGCCGAGATGTATCCGAAGATCCAGGCCTATCACGACTGGTGGTACAGGGCGCGGGACAACAACCGCAACGGCATCATCGAATATGGCGCCACCCGCCACGTCGAGCACAACGACGAGTTCGGCAATATCACCTTCAAGGTGCAGTACAGCGGCGCGGTACCGGACGGAGTCGATCTGTCGAGCTGCACCCCCGAGGGGGATGGCTGGTACGGCTGCGCCGGCATGGCGCTCTATCAGCAGGTGCTGAGCGTTGGCGGCTACGCCGAGATGGACATAGGTGCCCAGCACGGCGCCGGCTGGGAGTCCGGCATGGACAACGCCGCCCGCTTCGGCTTTATCGAGCAGGACCAGCTCAAGCGCTACGCCGACAAGGCCTATGGCGGGGACCTGGCCCGTGCGCGCCAGGACTGGAACGTCGCCTTCTTCGAGAACCACGAGGATGACGGCAGCCTCATCGGCTTCTCCATCGATCAGGAGTCGGTGGAGCTCAACGCCTTCCTCGCGAAAGAGAAGCGCATCCTAGCGGACATGGCAGATCTGCTCGGCAAGCCGGATGAAGGGATCCGCTACCGCGACGGCGCGACCCAGCTGGCCGGCTACATCAACAGTTGCCTGTTCGATGAAGCCTCCGGCTTCTATTACGATCGCCAGATTGCCCAGGGCGATGTGGCGGACGCCAACGGCTGCGTCGGCAAGTTGCTGACCGCCCGTGGCCGTGGCCCGGAAGGCTGGAGCCCGCTCTGGGCCGAGGTGGCCGACAAGGAGAAGGCGGCGCGGGTGCGCGAGGTGATGCTGAGCAGCCAGGAGTTCAACACCAAGGTGCCGCTCGGCACGGCGGCCCTGACCAACCCGGCCTATGACCCCGACATCTACTGGCGTGGCCGGGTCTGGCTGGATCAGTTCTACTTCGGGGTGAAGGGGCTGGAGAACTACGGCTATCGTGACGACGCCCAGATGCTGGTCAACAAGCTGTTTGCCAATGCCGAGGGGCTGGCGGGCAGCGGCCCCATCCGCGAGAACTACAACCCGGAAACCGGCGCCATGCAGGGGGCCAGCAACTTCAGCTGGAGTTCGGCCCACCTCTATATGCTCTATCGCAACTTCCTGAAAAAAGAGGGGTAATCCCCGCTGACCCGGTAAATGACGCAACAAAAAGGCCTCCAGATGGAGGCCTTCTTTCTATCAGGGGAGCGCGCTTACTTGACGGTCACCCGGGCAAACTTGCGCTTGCCGACCTGATAGACGGCGGTGCCGGCAGCGATCAGCGCCTTGCCATCGTCCAGCTTGTCACCATCCACCTTGACCGCGCCCTGCTTGATCATCCGCAGTGCCTCGGAGGTGGTCTCCACCAGGCCGGCGTCTTTGAGCAGGTTGGCGATCGGCAGACCTTCGCTTTCCAGGGCCAGCTCAACTTCCGGCATCTCGTCCGGAATGGCGTTCTTGGAGAAGCGCTGGGTGAAATCTTCGTGGGCCGCTTCGGCCGCCGCTTCGTCGTGGTAGCGGGTGATGATCTCTTTCGCCAGCCAGATCTTCACATCCCGCGGGTTCAGGGTCCCGGCTTCGATGCCGGCCTTGAAGCCTTCGATGTCCGCCAGCGGGCGGGAGGAGAGCAGCTCGTAGTAGTTCCACATCAGGGTGTCGGTGATGGACATGATCTTGCCGAACATCTCCCCCGGGGCATCGTGCACGCCTATGTAGTTGGCGGCGGACTTGGACATCTTCTTGACGCCGTCCAGACCCACCAGCAGTGGCATCATCAGCACGCACTGGGCGGCCATGCCGGCATCTTTTTGCAGCTCGCGACCCATCAGCAGGTTGAACTTCTGATCGGTACCGCCGAGCTCGACGTCCGCCTTGAGCGCGACCGAGTCATAGCCTTGCAGCAGCGGATAGAGGAATTCGTGAATGGCGATGGACTGGCCGCCGCTGTAGCGCTTCTTGAAGTCGTCGCGCTCCATCATGCGGGCCACTGTCTGCTTGGCCGCCAGCTTGATCATGCCGGTCGCGCCCAGCTCACCCAGCCAGCTGGAGTTGTACTCGATGCGGGTCTTGGCGGGATCCAGGATCTTGAACGCCTGCTCGGCATAGGTGAGGGCGTTGTGCTTGATGGCCTCTTCGGAGAGCGGCGGGCGGGTGCTGTTCTTGCCGGACGGGTCGCCCACCATGGCGGTGAAGTCGCCGATCAGCAGGATGATCTCGTGGCCCAGGTCCTGGAAGGTCTTCAGCTTGTTGAGGATCACTGTGTGACCCAGGTGAATGTCCGGAGCCGTCGGGTCCATCCCCAGCTTGATGCGCAGCGGGCGCCCTTCCTTCAACTTGGCGACAAGTTCTTCTTCAACCAGAATTTCTTCCGCTCCGCGCTTGATCTCGGCTAGCGCCACCTCGAGCTGGGACATTTTTTGACTCTCCAATCACGATTCCACAGGGCCAGACATATTACTGGAATGGCAGGCCAATTGGAAAGGCGGTAAACTCCGACCTTCTTCTGGGTTCAACTTCGTCAGCTTCTCATGGTCATTTGGCACGCCTTCAACTCTCTTCCTACCTGGCACCGCAAGATGGTGCTTATTCTGAGCATTCTGGTGATGATGCTGGCAGCCTGGCCAAGCGAACAGGCCGTCGCCACCCGGGTCGATGACAACGGCAACGAACTTGCCCTGCACCAGCCCGCCGACGCGGCCGCCGCCACCGATGAACTCGAGGACGCGCAGCCCCTCACCCCGCCCAAGCCGCGCTACATCACCAAGCAGGTGAAGGTGCGCCGGGGCGACAACATGGGGGTCATCTTCCAGCGCATCGGGCTCAATACCACTGATCTTCATCTTATCGATCAGCTCGACGGCAGCGATCCCCTGCGCATGCTGCAGCCGGGACAGGAGCTCACCTTCAAGCTCACCGAACAGGGCGAGCTGCACAGCCTCTACTACCCCCACAGCCTGGAGCAGGCGCTCAAGGTGAGCCGCAAGGACGACAGCTTCGTGGCCAGACCGGTGCGCCTCGAGCTCGACACCCGCGAGCAGGTGGCGAAGGGGGAGATCCGATCCAGCTTCTGGGGCGCCGCCAGCGAGGCGGGCATGACGGAGGATCAGATCATGGATCTCGCCGCCATCTTCGGCTGGGACATCGATTTTGCCCAGGACCTGCAGCCGGGGGACAGCTTTAGGGTGGTCTATCAGGACAAGTATCAGGATGACGAGCGGGTGGCCTCCGGCGACATCCTGGCCGCCGAGTTCATCAACCAGGGGGCCATCTATCGCGCCGTGCTGAACCAGGATGGCAACTACTACACCCCGGAAGGCAAGGCGATGCGCAAGAGCTTCCTGCGCGCCCCGGTCAACTTCAAATACATCAGCTCCAACTTCAATCCGCGTCGCCTGCACCCTGTCACCGGCAAGGTGCGCCCCCACAACGGCATCGACTACGTGGCCCCCGTGGGCACCCCCATCATGGCGGCGGGCTCCGGCAGCGTGGTGGCCGCCGGTTACAACCAGTTCAACGGCAACTATGTCTTCATCAAGCACGCCGGCAACTACGTGACCAAGTACCTGCACCTCTCCAAGCGCACCGTGAACAAGGGCCAGCGGGTGAAACAGGGGCAGACCATAGGCCTGCTGGGAGGCACCGGCCGCGTCACGGGCCCGCACCTGCACTATGAATTCGTGGTGGGCGGCGTGCACAAGAACCCGCGCACCCTCAACTTGCCCCAGGCCGAGACCCTCACCGGGCGCGCACTGGCCAGCTTCAAGGCACAGGCCAGACCGCAACTGGCCAAGCTTGACAGCACGGACCTGCAACTGGCCCAGAACCAGCGGGACAGCAACGGCAGCTAAGAGTCGCCCCACTGCCATCGTGGCTGCTGTAAATGAACAGATAACAAGGAGAGGCCATGAGCGAGCGCTATATCGGATTGATGTCGGGTACCAGCATGGATGGCATCGATGCCGTGCTGGTCACTCTGGATGGGGAAACTCTTCGGGTGGAGGCGGCGCTCTGCCACCCCTGGCCAGAGGCAACGGCGCGCGAGCTTCACGCCCTCTGCACCCCGGGGGAGAACGAAATAGACCGCATGGGTGTGGCCGACAATCGCGTGGCGCAGGAATTTGCCGCCGCCACCCTGGCGCTGCTTGCCAAGGCAGGGCGTGAGCCCAAGGATATCCGCGCCATCGGCTCCCACGGCCAGACAGTGCGCCACCGCCCCCAGCTCGGCTTTACCTTGCAGATCGGCAATGCGGCCCTGCTGGCGGCGCTGACCGGCATCGACGTCATTGCCGATTTTCGCACCCTGGACATGGCCCTCGGCGGTCAGGGGGCGCCGCTGGTGCCCGCCTTCCATCAGGCCATTTTTGCCAAACCGGGCGCCCTGCGGGTGGTGCTGAACCTCGGCGGCATCGCCAATATCTCTGTGTTGCCGGGCCATGCCGACGGGGGCTCTGGTTCAGGGGTATATGGCTTCGATACCGGTCCCGCCAACACCCTGCTCGATGGCTGGTATCGCCGCCATCAGCCCGACGGCGGCAGCTATGACGCCGGTGGCCAGTGGGCGGCCAGCGGCCAGCTTGTTCCCGAGCTGCTAGCCAAACTGCTGGCTCACCCCTACTTCACCGCCCCCGCCCCCAAGAGCACGGGTCGGGAGATGTTCACCCTGAAGTGGCTAGACCACGAGCTGGCAGGCACGGCATACGCCCCGGTGGATGTACAGCGCACCCTGCAGGCGCTGACCTGCCACAGCATAGCCCGCCAGCTGCCCGCAGTGGATGAGACGCAAACCAGGCCAGAGCTGTTCGTCTGCGGCGGCGGCGCCCACAACGGTCCCCTGCTGGCGGAACTCGCCGCCCTGCTGCCCCGCTGGCGCCTTACCAGCACGGCCGAGCTGGGGCTCGCCCCAGACTGGGTGGAAGGAGCCGCGTTTGCCTGGCTGGCACAGCGCTTCATGACGCGCCAGCCCGGCAACCTGCCCGCCGTCACCGGCGCCAGCCGACCGACGGTGCTGGGCGCACTCTACCCCGCCTGAGCGGGCAACCTGCGCACACGCACAGAGAGGGCGGCACATGCCGCCCTCTCTGTCATTGTCCGGCTCTGCCGGCAGACGTTATCGACCGTGTTCATCCCCCTTCTTTTTCACACTGCAATTTCATTGCATAAATCTGGATGTCATATGCAGCCCGTATTGGTTGATTGCAGCGGCTCGCTTGCGTCAATGACATCGTCGTCATGCAGCCTGGGTGAATGATATTTCCCGCCGCTGTTTCAAGGGTCGAAAACGGGCACTGGCTAACATATTTTTGATGTTGCTGACAGCCCCATCCATGGGCATAAAATGCATAGCCATTCATATTGGAGTGCATGAACAGCAAAATATTGCCGATGATTAACCCTTTATTCACAGAATTGATCAACGATGGCCCGGTACAAACCCACGTACTGCGGCCATTTCCCTTATAAGGCGCGTTATGACACCCGGTCAGCCGTTATATATGGTGAATTGAACCGCATTTTAGCTATATTTCAGAGCATTGAGCCACCTCATAGAAATGCGATCCCGGTTTGCATCCCCTGGTCGGCCCCCCATAGAATCCCCCTGTCTGAATCATCAACCCGATCCATTTCTCCATCAGCCGCTCGCCCACGCAGGCGACGTCGAAGCCAGACTCGAAACAGCGATGACTGTTTTCCGTATCACCCGTCGTCATTCGTCGGGAACGGGCAACTGTTGCCGAAATAAAGCGAGGTGTGCGGCAAACGAGGAAGGAAGGCGTTGACCCTACATCAATAAAGAGAAAGGAGTATCGCCATGAGTGGTACCATCATCAAATCCGCCAGAAATACCCTCAATGCACCGCAGGATCTGGGCCCCTGCACCCAGAGCGTGGCCTTCTCCCACTACAACAATATTTCCGCCCAGCTCCCCGTCGATACCAAGACAGGCAAACTGGTGAGTGGCGATATCCAAGCCCAGGCCAGACAGTGCCTGACCAATATCCAGGCCATAGTCCAGAGCATCGGCCACGTCATGGACGACATGGTGAAAGTCACCCTCTTCCTCAAAGACATGGGGGATCTGGAGGCGGTCGACGCCGTCTATCGGGAATTTTTCCCCCACCATCTGCCAACCCGCACCGTGCTCGCCGTGGCCGGTCTGCCGCTCGGTGCAGCCGTCCAGATGGACGCCCTGCTCTCCAATGGGGAAGGCACCTTCCCGCAGGCACCCTGCCCGCTGGTGAAACTCTCCCGCAACAGCGACAAGGCACCGCAGGATCCGCTCTCGACCCATACCGTCGCCTTCTCCCACTACAACAATATCGGTGCCCAGCTGCCGGTGGATGCCACCACCGGCCAGCTGGTTGCCGGCGGCATCCAGGAGCAGGCGGCCCAGTGCCTGCGCAACATCAAAAACGTGCTGGAGAGCATAGATGTGCCGTTTGACGATATCGTCAAGGTCACCGTCTATCTGACCAGCCTGGTGGATCTGGACGCCGTCAACGAGGTTTACCGCACCTTCTTCCCGGACTCCGCCATCGCCCGCGCCGTCGCCTATCTGCCGGCCCGCAGCGTGATCGCGGCCTCCGCCCTGCCGCAGGGTGCCAGGGTGCAGATGGATGCGGTGATCTCCCACGGTGACGGCACTCCGCCGCAGCTGGTAGAAGACAGACACAATCTGGTGATCAGCGCCCGCAATACCGACAAGGCGCCGCGCAGCCCCCTGCACACCCAGACTGTCGCCTTCTCCCACTACAACCATATCGCCGGCCAACTGCCGCTCGACATGGCCACAGGCAAAGTGCTGACCGGCTGTATCCGTGAGCAGACCGCCCAGTGCCTCGG
Source organism: Aeromonas media (assembly GCF_020423125.1). NCBI lineage: Bacteria > Pseudomonadati > Pseudomonadota > Gammaproteobacteria > Aeromonadales > Aeromonadaceae > Aeromonas > Aeromonas media. The sequence continues at coordinate 1,192,435 of NZ_CP075564.1, read as the reverse complement.
CCATATCAAGACCATCGTCGAGAGTATCGGCCACGTGATGGACGATATCGTCAAGGTCAATATCCAGGTGAAGAACATCGAGGATCTGGACGCAGTAAACGCCATCTATACCAAATACTTCCCGAACTATCTGCCCGCCCGCACCGTCATTGGGGTGAGCGAGTTGCCCGCCGGCGCCCTGGTGCAGATTGATGCGGTGATGTCCAACGCGGAAAGTACCCCGCCGCAGGCGTAAGACATGCCCTGAATAATAAAAAGAGACCGGCTATATGTCGGTCTCTTTTTTGGTAACAGGAAAGAATATTATTTTTATGGCATCAACGTAAAGAACGCGAACGTTCGATTACGCTTCGCTAATCGAACCTACGAGACAATAATATTTTCACGCTTAATCTTTCTCTATCGCTTTTTTAATTCCATTGTAATAATAACCGTCTTCAGGCTCTTGACCAAATGCGATCTGCATTATCATCTTAATCATCATAACTGTCCCGATTTTAATGCCGTTCTCATCTACCTCTGCACCTGAGTAATCTGGGTGGATTGATGACTCATAATTTATGACCCAGTAAACACCAATTTTGTTTGTGACCTCAAGCATTCTATTAAAAATACTAGGGAAAGTGCGAACAAGTATCCCACGAACAAAAAATGAAAATTTTAGTCATTTAATATCAATGGGTTACCAGTAAATGCTCTCGTGCCATATGACTTATTCGCACCTTCCTTAGAGTCTCACCATTGATTCCCCAGTGATCAGTAAAAAAATCTCTTGGTTTTGATATAATAAAATCTCTACACATTTCATATGATGATATATATACAGAAGCGCTCATTAAGTTCTCTCGCAACTTCTTTGGATTTGTTAGCTTTTCCCATGCTTCCATAACTATACCTGATTACCCATGACCCTCAGCCAGCTTCAAGAGCCGATATGGCATCGGAGGGCTTGCCACGACTGCATGCCCCAATTCAACCAACATGCTCTTGAGGTCAAAACGATGATTAAACCGGAAGCAGTATTCCGCAAGATGCCTTGGTAAATGCTTCGCTCCGAGCGTATGGCAACTGCCCCGCAGCGAGTTTTTCACATTTCCTATCATCGTGTTTACCCAGTTGAATGCCGGATGATCCAGCCAGTCCAGGTTGCCCCCGGTGACAACACCCAGGTGCTCACAATTGGCCTCCTTGACCGCTTTGAAACAGGCCAATCCATCGGATATCACCGCGCTACCACTGGCAATATGCCGTTTTGCCCAATCAGCAACGGACTTGGTTTTGAAACCATCGACCACCGTCATCCGCATCTTGATTGGATGTCCTTCCTTGTTCAGGGCCACTGCTGCCACAAACGGCGTCTTGCCTGCCGCGCCCCGACCCCGTTTGCCACCACGGCGCTCGCCACCCCAGTAGACATCATCGAGCTGAATGATGCCGCTGATGGGCTGCTTGTCATCGGACTCTTTCATGGCTTGCAGCAGCTTGTGCTTGAGCATCCAGGCGGTGTCATATTTGACGCCCAACTGGCGCTTTAGCTCCATCGCTGACAAGCCTGTTTTGGTTTGTGACAACAGGTGCATTGCCAGAAACCACTTGGTCAGTGGGAGCTTGGTGTTTGCGAAAATCGTGTTTCCAGTCAATGACATCTGGTGACGGCAGTGATTGCATTGCCACACACGTGGCCGCCTTCTCAGGCGACAACAGGTCTTGTTGGCACATTCAGGGCAGACAAAGCCGTTAGGAAAACGCCAAGTGAACAGCGCGTTTTCGCACTGAGCCTCAGTGCCATAGTCCTTGAGAAACTCAAACAGGCTGTAGCCTTTCTGGAATTGGATTTTGCTTTTGGCCATGATCTCGCACCTCGATAACTGTACGTAAGATCAGTATAGTTCGTGGTAACTGACTGCTAATCATGGGTAATCAGGTAACTATATCTCCAAGAAATTAAATTGAAGGATAACTCACTTTATAAGCTGCTATAACAAACTTTTAATATTATATTTCAAGCTCATAAAAAAGCCCCCCATCTTGCGATGGAGGGCATTTTATCGTTCAGGCTATTGGGCCAGTGCGACCCAATGGTCAGCGATTACAGGGACTCTGCAGTCGCAACCACGTTTTCCACGGTAAAGCCGAATTCCTTGAACAGCAGCTCGGCCGGGGCGGACTCACCGAAGGTGGTCATGCCGATGATCTTGCCGCCGAAGCCCACGTACTTGTACCAGTAGTCGGCGATGCCCGCTTCGATGGCGACACGCTTGGTGACGCTGGACGGCAGGACGGACTCCTTGTACTCGGCAGATTGGGCGTCGAACACGTCGGTGGCCGGCAGGGAGACCACACGCACGGCGCGGCCCTTGGCAGTCAGCTGCTCGTAAGCTGCAACGGCCAGCTCCACTTCGGAACCGGTGGCGATCAGGAGAAGCTCCGGGGTACCGGCGCAATCCTTCAGCACATAGCCACCCTTGGCCACATCGGCCAACTGCTGGGCGGTGCGGTCCATCTGGGGCAGGTTCTGACGGGAGAAGATCAGGGAGGTCGGACCGTCGGTACGCTCGATGGCGTGCTTCCAGGCGATGGCGGACTCTACCTGGTCACAGGGGCGCCAGGTGCTCATGTTCGGGGTCAGACGCAGGGAGGCGATCTGCTCGACCGGCTGGTGAGTCGGGCCATCTTCACCCAGACCGATGGAGTCGTGGGTGTAAACGAAGATGGCACGCTGCTTCATCAGGGCGGCCATGCGCAGGGCGTTGCGGGCGTACTCCATGAACATCAGGAAGGTGGCGCCGTAGGGGATGAAACCACCGTGCAGGGCGATACCGTTCATGATGGCGGACATGGCGAACTCGCGCACACCGTAGTGAATGTAGTTGCCGGAGGCATCTTCATTGGTCAGGGACTTGGAGCCGGACCACATGGTCAGGTTGGACGGGGCCAGGTCGGCGGAACCACCCATGAACTCCGGCAGCAGCTTGCCGAAGGCTTCCAGAGCGTTCTGGGAGGCCTTGCGGGTGGCGATCTTGGCCGGGTTGGCTTGCAGAGTCTCGATGATCTTGGCGGACTCTGCGGCCCAGTTGGCCGGCAGCTCGCCAGTGGTGCGACGCTTGAATTCGGCGGCCAGGGCCGGGTGCGCGGCTTCATAGGCGGCAAACTTGGCAGCCCAGTCGGATTCGAGCTTGGTGCCCTTTTCTTGCGCATTCCACTCGGCGGCGATCTCGGACGGGATGACGAACGGTGCGTGGTCCCATTTCAGGAAGGCACGGGCGGCGGCGATCTCGTCGTTGCCCAGCGGTGAGCCGTGGCAGTCGTGGGAGCCGGACTTGTTCGGGGAACCGTAACCGATGATGGTGCGGCAGCAGATCAGGGTCGGCTTGCCGGTCTCGGCCTTGGCGGCTTCGATGGCGGCATTGATGGCTTCCGGGCTGTGACCGTCAACGGCCGGGATGACGTGCCAGCCGTAGGCTTCGAAACGCTTGGGGGTGTCGTCGGTGAACCAGCCTTCCACGTGACCGTCGATGGAGATACCGTTGTCATCCCAGAACGCGATCAGTTTGCCCAGCTGCAGGGTACCGGCCAGGGAGCAAGCCTCGTGGGAGATACCTTCCATCAGGCAGCCGTCGCCCATGAAGGCGTAGGTGTAATGGTCAACGATGTCGTGACCCGGCTGGTTGAACTGCTCGGCCATGGCCTTCTCGGCGATCGCCATGCCCACGGCATTGGTGATGCCCTGACCCAGCGGGCCAGTGGTGGTCTCGATGCCAGGGGCATAACCGTACTCCGGGTGACCCGGGGTGCGAGAGTGCAGTTGGCGGAAGTTTTTCAGATCATCGATGGAGAGGTCGTAACCGGAGAGATGCAGCAGGGAGTAAAGCAGCATGGAGCCGTGGCCGTTGGACAGCACGAAGCGGTCACGGTCGGCCCACTTGGGGTTATTCGGGTTGTGCTTGAGGTGGCCACGCCACAGCACTTCGGCGATATCTGCCATTCCCATGGGGGCGCCCGGGTGACCGGAGTTGGCTTTTTGAACGGCATCCATACTCAATGCGCGAATGGCATTGGCAAGCTCTTTACGAGAAGGCATCTGTATCTCCTGCGATTGCTTCATTTGATGGCCAAGATTAAGGCGCGTTATTGTCCCAGCAGGGCGGGCGCGGTGCAAATATTATCTGGGCGAATAAAGTGGCTTTGGGAGCACAATCGCTTTTCTGGCCCGGGAAAACGATTCAATCCGCCCCCTCCCTTACCTCCATGGAGGTGGATCCAGGCTGCACCTTGGCCCGGCCGGGTCCAACCCCAAATAGTGCTGGCAATCACCCTGTGACCTAATTAAAATAGACGTCCAGATGTAGATACCTCTACAGTCATCCTGTCATTTTCCGGTTATGGCCAAGGCGATAACCCCATACGAATCGAGAACCAATCATGGCAAAGCTGTTTACTTCCGAGTCGGTCTCCGAAGGCCATCCCGATAAAATCGCCGACCAGATCTCCGATGCGGTGCTGGACGCCATCCTGGTGCAAGACACCAAGGCCCGCGTCGCCTGCGAGACTCTGGTCAAGACCGGCATGGTGATGGTGGCCGGCGAAGTAACCACCTCTGCCTGGGTCGACATCGAGCAGATCGTGCGCGACACCGTGCGCGAGATAGGTTACACCCACTCCGACATGGGCTTCGATGCCGACTCCTGCGCCGTGCTGAACGCCATCGGCAAGCAGTCCCCTGACATCAACCAGGGTGTGGATCGTACCGATCCGCTGGAGCAGGGCGCCGGTGACCAGGGCCTGATGTTCGGCTATGCCACCAACGAAACCGACGTGCTGATGCCCGCCCCCATCACCTACTCCCACCTGCTGGTGAAGCGTCAGGCCGAAGTGCGCAAGAACGGCACCCTGCCGTGGCTGCGCCCGGATGCCAAGAGCCAGCTCACCTTCGCCTACGACAGCGAAGGCAAGATCCTGGGTGTGGATGCCGTGGTGCTCTCTACCCAGCATTGCGACTCCATCAGCCACAAGGATCTGGTGGAAGCGGTGCGCGAGGAGATCATCAAGCCGGTGCTGCCGGCCGAGTGGATCAACAAGGACACCAAGTACTTCATCAACCCGACCGGCCGTTTCGTCATCGGCGGCCCCATGGGTGACTGCGGTCTGACCGGTCGCAAGATCATCGTCGACACCTACGGCGGCATGGCCCGTCACGGTGGTGGCGCCTTCTCCGGCAAAGACCCTTCCAAAGTGGACCGTTCTGCCGCCTACGCCGCCCGCTATGTGGCCAAGAACATCGTTGCCGCCGGTCTGGCTGCCCGCTGTGAAGTCCAGGTTTCCTACGCCATCGGCGTGGCCGAGCCGACCTCCATCAGCGTCGAGACCTTCGGCACCGGCAAGGTAGCCGAGGAGCTGCTGGTCAAGCTGGTGCGCGAGTTCTTCGAGCTGCGCCCCTACGGCCTCATCGAGATGCTGGATCTCAAGCGTCCCATCTACCAGGCAACTGCCGCCTACGGCCACTTCGGCCGTGACGAGTTCCCCTGGGAGAAGACCGACAAGGCCGCTCTGCTGCGCGACGCCGCCGGTCTGTAAGGCTGGTCGTTGTGATAAAAGGGGAGCCTGGCTCCCCTTTTGCTTATCCGCTACCCGACGAGATCTCGATGTCTGCCACCAGAGTCCAACTCGACGCTTCCCTGCTCCAGCTGCTGCACCAGCGGGTCGACGCCTGCTTAGTGCAGGCGGAGGCACGCCTCGGCCGCCCCTTCCCGCGCCCGCAGATCCACTGCAACATGCGGGGCCGGGCGGCGGGGTCAGCGCGGCTGCAAACCTGGGAGTTGCGCTTCAACCCCGCCCTCTATCAGGCCAACCAGCAGGCCTTTCTGGCCGAGGTGGTGCCCCATGAGGTGGCGCACCTGCTGGTCTATGCGCTCTGGGGGGAAGGACGCGGCAAGTCGCGGGTGCTGCCCCACGGCCGCCAGTGGCAGTCAGTGATGCGGGAGGTGTTTGCGCTCGCCCCCAACACCACCCACAGCTTCGATCTCGCCGTGCTGGCCCAGCGCACCCATGCCTACGCCTGTGCCTGCCAGCAGCATCAGCTCTCGGTGCGTCGTCACAACAAGGTGGTGCGCGGCGAGGCCCGCTATCACTGCCGCCGCTGTCGCCAGCCCCTGGTGCTGACAGCGGATTGAGTCAACCCGTGTCGCGCCCCTGTGATAGGGTACGCGGCTTCTTCATTCACTCGTTTCATTGCCAAGGATCTTCATGTTTCGCCCTCTGATTTCCCTCTGCCTAGCCCTGCTGGTCAGTGCCCCGGCCCATGCCCAGGCCCCCCAGACCTTTCGCGCCGCCAAGCAGGATCTGAACAAGCTCTATCAGAGCCACCCCACCACCTTCTATTGCGGCTGCAACATCAAGTTCAGCGGCAAACAGATGGCCCCGGACTGGGAGAGCTGCGGCTACCTGCCGCGCAAGCAGGCCAATCGTGCCTCTCGTATCGAGTGGGAGCACGTGGTGCCCGCCTGGGAGTTCGGCCACCAGCTCCAGTGCTGGCAGGAGGGCGGGCGCAAGAACTGCGGCAAGAGTGACGAGTTCAACAAGATGGAGGGGGACATGCACAACCTCTTCCCCGCCATCGGCGAGGTGAACGGCGATCGGGCCAACTACCGCTTCTCCGACTGGAACGGCAAGCCGAACCAGTACGGCAAGTGCCAGATGCTGGTGGACTTCAAGGATCGCCGGGTGCAGCCGCCCAAGGGGCCGGTGCGCGGCCAGATAGCCCGCGCCTACCTCTACATGGGCCAGCAGTATGGGCTGCGCCTGGCCGCCCAACAGCGTAAACTGTTCGAGGCCTGGGACAGGCAGTACCCGGCCGACCGCTGGGAGTGCGAGCGCAACAGCCGCATCGGCAAACTGCAGGGCAATACCAACCCCTTCATTGAAAAGCAGTGCCAATAGCCCCATTTGACAGGGAGGGTCACCCCTCCCATCACCCAACGCGTTCAAGCCAAGAGACTGTGATCAGCCATGCGCATTCCACGTATCTATGAACCGGCCGCCCTGCAGGTGGGCCAGACTCTCGCCCTGTCGGAAGACGGTGCCAACCACATCGGCCGGGTGCTGCGGATGCAGCCGGGTCAGCAGCTCGAGCTGTTCAACGGCGACGGCAACCAATATGCCGCCACCATCACTGCCGTCGGCAAGAAGTCGGTGGAGGTGCACATCGACAGCTGCGAGGCCCGCTCGGTGGAGTCCCCCTTCGCCATCCATCTGGGCCAGGTGATCAGCCGTGGCGACAAGATGGACTTCACCATCCAGAAATCCGTGGAGCTCGGCGTCACCTGCATCACCCCGCTCTTCTCCGAGCGCTGCGGCGTCAAGCTGCCCGCCGATCGGCTGGAGAAGAAGCGCGAGCAGTGGCAGAAGGTGGTGATCAGCGCCTGCGAGCAGTGCGGCCGCAATGTGGTGCCCGAGGTGCGTATGCCCATAGAGCTGGATGCCTGGCTGGCGGAAGAGACCCAGGAGCTCAAGCTCAACCTGCACCCGCGCGCCCCTTACAGCATCAACACCCTGCCGGTCCCCGAGCACGGGGTGCGGCTGCTGATCGGCCCGGAAGGGGGCTTGTCCAGCGACGAGATCGCCCGTACCGTGCAAGAGGATTTCAAGGAGATGCTGCTGGGGCCGCGGGTGCTGCGCACCGAAACCGCCGCCCTGACCGCCATCACTGCGCTGCAGTGCCGCTTCGGCGATCTCGCCTGAAACAGGTTTTAAGAATCTCACTCGCAATCGAGCCACCAGAAGGAATCTCGGATGACCATCAAACTCGGCATCGTGATGGACCCCATCTCGGCCATCAACATCAAGAAGGACTCCAGCTTCGCCATGCTCGAAGAGGCGCAAAAGCGTGGCTATGAGCTCTTCTATCTGGAGATGAAGGATCTTTACATGCAGGCCGGTCGCGCCTTTGGCACCATGCGCCCGCTGACCGTCAAGCATGACTACGCCCACTGGTTCAGCCTGGGCGAGGTGATCGATCAGCCGCTCTCCAGCCTGGACGTGATCCTGATGCGCAAGGATCCCCCCTTCGACACCGAGTTCATCTACGCCACCTACATGCTGGAGCGAGCCGAGGACGAGGGTTGCCTCATCGTCAACAAGCCCCAGAGCCTGCGCGACGCCAACGAGAAGCTCTACACCGCCTGGTTTGCCGAGCACACCCCGACCACCCTGGTCACTCGCCGTGCCGACAAGCTGCGCGCCTTCCACGCCGAGCACAAGGACGTGATCCTGAAGCCCCTGGATGGCATGGGCGGCGCCTCCATCTTCCGCATGAAGGAAGATGATGCCAACGTGGGGGTCATCATCGAAACCCTCACCGCCCACGGCAGCCAGTACTGCATGGCCCAGACCTTCCTGCCCGCCATCAAGGACGGCGACAAGCGGGTGCTGGTGGTGGACGGCGAGCCCGTGCCCTACTGCCTGGCCCGCATTCCGGCCCAGGGAGAGACCCGTGGCAACCTGGCGGCCGGCGGCCGCGGCGAGGCGCGCCCCTTGAGCGAGGCAGATTGGGCCATTGCCCGTGCTGTCGGCCCCACCCTGAAAGAGAAGGGGCTCATCTTCGTCGGGCTCGACATCATAGGCGATCGCCTGACCGAGATTAACGTCACCAGCCCGACCTGCATCCGCGAAATCGAGGCGGCCTTCCCGGTGCATATCACCGGCATGTTGATGGATGCCATCGAACGCCGGCTGGGACAGTGACCCTGATTGACGGGCCGGGGAATGCCCCCTCGAAGCCGTCACCCAGACAGTGACACCACAGGGGCCAACGCGGCCCCTGCTCTTTTCGGTTGCGTGACGATGTGAGCCAGCGCCCGGACTTCCGGTTTCTCTGCGCGAAAAAGCGGTTTTGCCCGCCGCCGTCAACTGCCATAATCACCCCAAATACCTTTGCACTCTTTGATATCTATGCAAACACTGCAAAACCATTTTCTGCTCGCCATGCCGAGCCTCACGGACGCCTACTTCGAACGTTCCTTGGTCTATCTGTGCGAGCACAGCAGCGAGGGAGCCATGGGACTGGTGGTCAACATCCCGGTGGACATGTCCCTGGACGCCATGCTGACCAAGCTCAAGCTGAGCCCACCCGCCACCGCCGAGATGAAACAGCCGGTGCTGCAGGGGGGCCCGGTCCATGCTGATCGCGGCTTCGTGCTGCACAGCTTCCGGCCCGGCTTCAACTCCACCCTGCAGGTGAGCGACGAGATGATGGTCACCACCTCCAAGGACATCCTCGAGACCCTGGGCACGGACGAGGCGCCGGACCACTGGCTGGTGGCGCTGGGCTATGCCGGCTGGAGCGCAGGGCAGCTCGAGCAGGAGCTGGTGGATGGCGCCTGGCTGGTGATCCCCCCCAACCCCAGGCTGGTGTTCGACACCCCCATTCACCAGCGCTGGCAGCAGGCCGCCGCCAGCATAGGCGTCAATCCCCTGCATCTATCCAGCCAGGTGGGGCACAGCTAGCCTTCTCCAAGCGGGCCCCCGGGCCCCTTCTACACATCCAGTTTTAAGGAACTCCATGTCATCACGCAGCATCATGGGCTTTGACTACGGCACCAAGAGCATCGGCGTCGCCATCGGCCAGGAGCTCACGGGCACGGCCCAACCCCTTCGTTCCCTCAAGGCCAACGACGGCATTCCCAACTGGGACGAAATTGAAAAGTTGCTCAAGGAGTGGCAGCCGGATCTGCTCATCGTCGGCCTGCCACTGAACATGGATGGCACGGATCAGGAGATCACGGTACGGGCCCGCAAGTTTGGCAACCGCCTCCATGGCCGCTTCGGCAAGCCGGTGGAGTTCAAGGACGAGCGGCTCACCACCACGGATGCCCGCGCCCGCCTGTTCGAGCGCGGCGGCTACAAGGCGCTGGACAAGGGCAGCGTGGACGGGGTCTCCGCCCAGCTAATCGTCGAAGCCTGGATGGAAGAGCAATACGGTTGAACCCGGGGGCCGGCCAGGCCCCCTGCATCAGGCATCTCCCGCCGGCGCCAGCGCCGCCCCTCCCCCGCCCCACGGGAACAGGGCCAGTCCCTGCGCCGCCATGCCATAGAGCCGCTTCGTCTCATTGCGCAGCCACATCACCTTGGCATCCTGATTGTGACGCTTGTGCCAAAGCAGAATGAAAGCAATCTCCAGCTGGACGTAGAGCTTCTCGGGCAGCGGTAGCGGCATGGCCATCAGGTTGCCGTGGTGACTGGCGGCATAGCCAGCGCAATAGGAGGGCGCCACGGCGATCAGTTCGTGACTCGACTGGGAGGCGATGTGCAGGGCCTGCTCGAAGCTTGCGACCATGATGGGCACCTCCCGCCCTTGCCCCTCATCCTCCAGCAGATCGTCCAGCGCCCAGCTGTCGCTGGCCTCCCACACCACGCTTATCTGGGGACAGGCCAGAAAGTTTTCCAGCGACCACGCCCGCCCGAGCAGGGGGTGATCCTTGCGCAGGAACACCACGGGGCGATCGGTGAACAGCACCTCGTGGTCGATGTAATAGGGCAGCCGGTTGACCCTGGCCTGGGAGCGACCATGGGTCTCCCGGGCGCAGAAGCCGAGATCCGCATCCCCGTTGACGATGTCGTTGAGGGAGTGGTCATCCCACCCCAGCATCCTGACCACAGAGTGGGGGTACTTCTGGTAGATGGTCATGGGCAGCTCGCTCAGGAAGCTGATGCCAAAGGGGGACTCCATCAGCAGGCTGAAGCGGGCCCCCTCGGGGATCGCCTCGCTGTTGAGGGTACTGATGCTCTCGGTGAGCTGGAACCAGGTCCTGAGCTCCTCCTCCAGGGTCAGGGAGAGCTGGGTCGGCTGCAGCCCCTGCCGCACCCGCACCAGGAGGGGATCGTCAAACCAGTCCCGCAGCTTGGCGAGCGCCTTGCTCACAGTCGAGGGGGTGACGCAGAGCTTCTTGGCCGCCCCTGACACACTGCGCTCCTGCATCAGGTGCTTGAAGACCACCAGCAGGTTCAAATCCAGTTCACCCAGGTTGCGCATCTTTCCTCTCCCCTTATCCCCGCGACCGCGCTTCGCGCAGCGCGAGCCATGGTAACAGCCCTTTGACGGCCAGGTAACTGAGCAGGGTCAGCAACAGGGCAGAGATCAGCATCCCGGATGGGGCAACGCCAAGCTGGCCCAGCAACCAGATATAGAGGCCGGAGAGGCTGATCTGCATGATGCAGAGCAGGGCACTGGCAAATGCCGCATGGTGCTGGCACTCCGCCAGCGCCTCCCCCATCGCCACCCCGAAACCGCAGGAGAAGCCGATGCAGACCAGGGCAAAGCCCGGCAGCAGCAAGCGAATGTTGCCTCCCAGCTGCCAGTGGCCGAGCAGGAGGCAGGCCGCCAGCAGGTAGGCCAGATGGGAGAGCGCCAGCACCCTGTGCTTGCCCTGCCAGCGCAGCAGCAACGGTGTCAGGAAGGAGGTGGACATGCTCACCCCGGCCATCACCATCATCACGATGGCGTACTGCTCCGTGGTGAAGCCAAGCCCCTGCATCAGGATCAGCGGCGAGACGCTCACATAGACCAGGATGGCAGTCACGCTGGCACTGGTCAGCAGCGAGTGCAGCATGAAGCGTGAGGATCGCAGCAGGGCAAAGGGCCGGGTTGTTCCCCCCTGCAGGCGGGCCGGGCGGGTTTCCCTGAGCAGCAGCAGGTTGACCAGGCCGCTGACGGCGGCCACCAGCGCCATCGCCACGAAGATCCCGCGCCAGTCGAAGCGGGACAGGATGAGATAACCCAGCACAGGCGCCAGCACCGGGATGACGCAGATAACCCCGTTGATCATGGAGAGCGCCATCGCCAGCCGCGCCTGGTTCAGCACATCCCGCAGCACGGTAAAGGTCATGATATAGAGCGCGCCCGCCCCCGCCCCCTGCCAGAAGCGACCGAGGTAGAACTGACTGATCCCCGTCGCATTGGCCGCCACCAGGGAGGCGATGACAAAGATGAGGGCGCCCCCCTGCACCACCCAGCGACGCCCATGGCGATCCGCAATGATCCCACCCAGCAGTACGGTGGCCGCCATGCCGAACAGGTAGATGGAGAAGGCGGTGTGGATCTGCGCCTCGCTCGCCTGCAGGGTCTGCGCTATCTGGGGCACCGCCACCAGATAGAGATCGATCCCGACCGGATAGAGGATGATCATCAGGAAACTGCACAGCAGGAAAATACCCATGGATGCTCCATTGCAGAGGGCCTCGCCCACGCAGACCATTGATCGACGACCGTTGACGGCATGGGGGACCGGATGAATATGCGAAGCACTATAGGGGGGGCCCCCCTTCGTACCTAGTGAAGAGATGGCGAACGGTAGATTCCAATTTGGAAATCGTAATGTCAGTGACGAGCCATTCTGGCCATTCAGTGAAGAGTGACCGTACCAGCGGCACCAAAGAGTACGCCGGGCAATCCCGGCGTACTCACGTCAATCAGTACAAGCGCATCACTCGGCCAGCTTGCTCAGGATGGCGTGGGCCGTCTCTACCCTGGCCTGGATGGGATAGTTGCGATTGGCCAGCATGACGATGCCAATCCCCTTGGCTGGCACAAAGGCCACATAGGCACCAAAGCCGCCGGTGGAGCCGGTCTTGTTGAAGAGCACCTGGCTGCCCGTCTCGTTGGGGGCGGGCGTCGTCGGGTTGGCCTCGAGGATCACCTTGGCCGAATTGCCTGCAAGCAAGGTCTCTTCGGTCACGGGATAGGTGTAACTCTCCCAGCCGAGCCCCTGAGTCATCCCACCCACCGAGTAAACCCCCTTGTGGGTCAGGGCAATCGCCTGCTGCATCGCCTCGTCCCCGGTGCCTGTCATGTTGGCGCCGACAAACTTCAGCAGATCCGCCGAGCTGGTCTTGATGCCATAGGCCTCGTCCGCCAGGACCCCCGGGTTGACCCTGATAGGTTTGTCCTCTTTCGAGTAGCCATAGGCGTAGTTCGCCATGGCCTCGGCAGGGACCTTGAGATAGGTGTGCTCGAGACCAAGCCCGGGCAGCAGGGTCTGGCTCATCAACTGTTCAAAGGGTTGGCCCAGGCTCTGGGCCGCGAGATGGCCGAACAGGCCGATGCTGGGGTTGGAGTACTGGCGATGGCTGCCCGCCCGATAGGCTGGCGTCCACTGGCGATAGTAGGCACGCATCTTGTCGATGGAATCCACCTCATCGGGGAATTGCAGCGGCAAGCCCCCGGCGCTGTAGGTGGCGAGCTCGGCCATGGTGATACCGTCAAAAGCCGATCCCTTCAGCCAGGGCCCATGCTGACTCACCTTGTCATCGAGCTTGAGCGCCCCCTTCACCACGGCATAAGCCCCAAGCGTTGCCGTAAAAGTCTTACTGACCGATCCAATCTCGAACAGGGTCTGCTCGCTGACACGGGCGCCGCTCTCCCGGTTGGCCATCCCGTAGTTGAAGTAGTGGGCCTTGCCATCTTTCAGCACCGCCACCGCCATGCCCGGGATCCGGTGCTCCTTGAGCACGGGCCGGATACTGGCATCCACCAGGGGGCGCAGGGGATCGGCCTGGGTGTCCGCCGTGGCCTGGGCCAGACCGGCCCAGAGCAGCGTGCTCGCCGTCAGCAATGTCATCCGCACCTGTTGTTGCATGGTCATTTGTCCTCTCGGTTGTTTGGGTTCGCCGCACCTGCGACGAGCTATGGGGCCAACATAACGAGCCAAGGTGTGCTGGATGTGAAGTGGCGTGAAGTATCGTCGCTGTTGCCAGGAAGGCTTTCAGCCAACCCCCCTTGTGAGTCCAGCCATCCCATGCCACCGCCTCGGGCAGGCACAAGCCATATAGAAGAGGGGAGCCAATGGCTCCCCTCTTTCATTATCCAACCAGATCAACGCAGGGCTCAGGCCTGCTTGCTCTTGGGTGGGTTGTCCCAGATCCCAGCTTCCAGCTGGCTGCGGATCTCGGGGTACTTGTTGGCATCGAAGGTGGGAACGCGACCCACCTTGAGCTGATCGTTGTAGTCCTTGGCCAGCTTGATGGCGACACCAGAGAGCAGCAGGATGGCGATCAGGTTGACGATGGCCATCAGCCCCATGGAAACGTCCGCCAGGGCCCACACAGTCGGCAGCTCACCCACGGAGCCGAACATCACCATGCCCAGCACGAACATCCGGAACAGCATCAAGCCGCCCTTGTGGTTGTGCTCCAGGAACACCAGGTTGGTCTCGGCGTAGGAGTAGTTCGCGACGATGGAGGTGAAGGCGAAGAAGAAGATGGCCGCCGCGATGAAGATGTTGCCACCACCACCGACCTGGGAGGAGAGCGCACGCTGGGTCAGCTCGACCCCGGTGACCCCTGAACCTGGCTCAAACTGGCCGGACATCAAGATGATGGCGGCAGTACAGGTACAGATGACGATGGTGTCGAGGAAGACCCCCAGCATCTGCACATAACCCTGGGACGCCGGGTGCGGCGGATAGGGCGTCGCGGTCGCGGCGGCATTGGGCGCAGAACCCATGCCGGCCTCGTTGGAGAAGAGACCACGCTTGATGCCGTTGATCATCGCCTGGGAGATGGCGTAACCCATGGCCCCTGAACCCGCCTGCTCGATGCCGAAGGCAGACTTGATGATCAGGACAAAGACCCCGGGCAGCTCGCTGATGTTCATGGCCACCACGAACAGTGCCATCAGGATGTAGGCCAGCGCCATGAAAGGCACCACCAGTTCGGCGAAGCGGGCGATACCGCGGATGCCACCGAAGATGATGAGACCGGACAGCACCACCAGTGCCAGGCCGCTCACCCAGTCAGGGATGCCGAAGGCGACGTTCATGGCCAGGCTGATGGAGTTGGCCTGCACCGCGTTGAACACCAGGCCGAAGGCCAGCAGCAGACAGAGGGAGAAGACCACCCCCATCCAGCGCATGCCGAGGCCGCGCTCCATGTAGTAAGCCGGACCGCCGCGATAGTTGCCGTCTTCATCCTTGACCTTGTAGAGCTGGGCCAGGGTACTCTCGACGAAGGCGGTGGCCATGCCGATGAAGGCGATCAGCCACATCCAGAAGATGGCACCAGGCCCCCCCAGATAGATGGCGACGGCCACACCGGCCAGGTTGCCGGTGCCCACACGGGCAGCCAAGCTGGTACACAGGGCCTGGAAGGAGGAGATGCCGGCACTGTCGGATTTGCGGCTATTGCGCAATACCGAGAACATGTGGCCGAAGTGACGGACCTGGATAAAGCCCAGGCGGAAAGTAAAGAAGAGTCCGACCCCGATGAGCAGGTAAATGAGCACGGCTCCCCACATCAGGTCGTTAATCATTGCAATCAAGGTGTCCATAATTCTCTCGTTGTTATCACATCCATGGTCAGTCTGCGCTGACCGCTCTCTGTCAATTTCCGAATTAGCATTGCGCCGAAGGGGCGGAATCTAGCATAGGGAGGGAATTCAGAATAGTGATAGGGCTCACTGGAAAGACAAAAAACGAGCGGTTTGATGCAAAAAAGCTTCATTTAGCACGCAAATAATCAACAAAACTTGATGCATCACTCCACATCCGACAATGAAGACCCAAAGGAGAATCATTCTACCATGACTCCCATGGCAGTAAAAATGGATGAAAGAAAAGACCCCGGGAAGACAAGCGTTTGCCTCTGAAGCCACCCAGGCAGGAGGGTGTCACGCCAAACGTTTTACACGTAATTAAATTTCAAGTAGCTGACAATAGTATTTGTGTGACACACTGCACAGAATGGAGAATCAACTAAAAAAGTTGCTTTTTTGCCGGTCGCCGGCCGCTGGTATGAAATCAATAAAAATCGTTTTTTATCATACACTTTCATCCCATCACGCCCCCCCCTCCCACCACCTGGGTGATTCGCATACAAGCCCCCCTATTGCAGGAAGCGCTACATCCGTATTAATTAGGCAGGCAGTGGCGATGGGCCTTCCCCATCGTGCTTTTCTGAGCCTGAGTCGCCGGGATTTTGTAATTTAATTTCAGAACGGCCGTCTCACGCCCGCCACCCCCGAGCCTGCGCCCTCACCAAGAGAGTGCGCCCTCATAAAGAGATGATATTTGCCATGGCCGATAAATTAACCCAGCTGAAAGCCCTGACCACAGTTGTCGCCGATACCGGTGATATCGAAGCCATCAAGCGCTACCAGCCCATCGATGCCACCACCAACCCCTCCCTGGTGTTGAAGGCATCCGAGATCCCCGAGTACGCGGCGCTGATCGAAGACGCCATCAGCTGGGCCAAGTCCCAGAGCCAGGACAAGGCACAGCAAATCATCGACGCGGGCGACAAGCTGGCGGTCAACATCGGTCTGGAAGTGCTGAAAATCGTTCCGGGCCGCATCTCCACCGAGGTGGATGCCCGTCTCTCCTTCGACACCGACGCCAGCATCGCCAAGGCCCGCAAGCTGATCCGCCTCTACAACGAAGCCGGCATCAGCAACGATCGCATCCTGATCAAGCTGGCCTCCACCTGGGAAGGCATTCGCGCCGCCGAAGTGCTGGAGAAAGAAGGCATCCAGTGCAACCTGACCCTGCTGTTCTCCTTCGCCCAGGCCCGCGCCTGTGCCGAAGCTGGCGCCTTCCTGATCTCCCCGTTCGTGGGCCGCATCCTCGACTGGTACAAGGCCAAGCACAACCGTGACTACACCGCGAGCGAAGATCCGGGCGTGGTCTCCGTCACCGCCATCTACGACTACTACAAGCAGCACGACTACCAGACCGTGGTGATGGGTGCGAGCTTCCGCAACACTGGCGAGATCCTGGAACTGGCTGGCTGTGACCGCCTGACCATAGGCCCGGCCCTGCTGGAAGAGCTCAGCAAGACCGAAGGTACCGTGGTGCGCAAGCTGAACTACACCGGTGAGCGCAAAGCCAAGCCGACCCCCATGACCGAAGCGCAGTTCCGCTGGGAGCTGAACCAGGACGCCATGGCGGTCGAGAAGCTGGCAGAAGGCATCCGTCTGTTCGCCGTCGATCAGGGCAAACTGGAAACCATGCTGGCCAGCCACCTGTAAAAAGACGGCCTAAGCCATCTCGGGCAGCCCCTTCCACAGGAGGGGTTGCACCGATAAAACCGGGCTCCCGCAAGGGCAGCCCGGTTTTTTTTATCTGCCTTCCCGTTTGTCACAACTTGGTCATAAAAACGTTTTATTTTCAAATGCGTCGTGTTATACGGATGGTGAAAACCATAAAACCAAGGAGGGAGCCATGGACATGTTCAACTTCGATTTTGACGAGGTCGTTGAGCTGGGTTCACGTAGCCGCGGGACAACGGGAAAGAAACGTAAATGGCGTGAGATCGAGGCGCTCAAAGACAAGCACCGCCTGCAGAAGGAGCTGCAAGCCATCGATATCGCCTATGAAGGTTCGGAAGAACTGGAGCTGTAGCGCCACCGCCGTCACGATGACGGCACAGACGTGCTGACACATAAAACAAACGCCCCGGCCAAGCCGGGGCGTTTGTTTTTTAGTCCACCTGCCATTCAGGACGAGGGGGGCAACGAGAGCTGCTTGGCCAGCGCCTGGAAGTGCTGGCTCACCTCGACCCCGAACAGGGGATCATTGATGGCCCTGTTCTGCCAGAGCTGCTCGAGATGGCGCCAGTCATCCTCGGTCAGGGAGTCACGCAGATGAGGGAAGATCACCCCCTCCTCGTAGTTCATGTGCGCCTCCTGCTGCTCGATGAACTGCTCCAGCTTGGCGGTAAACTGCTCCAGTGGAATGACCGCATCCATCAGGATCATCTCCACCATCTCCTTGAGTTCGGTACCGGCCACCAGCAGGCTGGCGTGCTCCTCATGCAGGCGGTTGGCGACCTCTCCCTCCACCACCCTGTATTTCAGGTAGTAGTCATAGATCATGTCTTCCTTGGGGTGATGGTGCTTGTCGGAGACCTCCCGCAGGTAGTCCACCACGTCCCGCAGCAGGAAATAGCTCACCTGCTGTTCATGGCGGATGGCGGCCAGCTTGTGCTTGAGCAGCGTCAGCAGCCTGGCGATGTTGAGATGGTCCTTATGCAAACTGGATAACATGGGCACTCCTTGCACTGAATTGAAAAAGATCCTGTCTCGAGTATACGGTCATTTATTACGCGAACTTTGCACTCAATCAAGTCAGATGCACACAATCCTCGCCCGACCGCCGGTACCAGCCCAAGCGATGCAGACGACCCTGCGCGCCCTTGCCCACCCAGAGGCGGGAAAGGCGGTCAGACCGGCACGGGCTGGCTATGGCAGATAGAGAGCCAGTCGATAGGGCTCATCCCCTGCTGCACCAGCAGGCGGTTTGCCTCCGAAAAGTGGCCACACCCGATGAAGCCGCGGTGAGCGGACAATGGGCTGGGATGAGGGGCCGTCAGCACATGATGACGCGCCCGGTCGATGAAGCGTCCCTTCTTCTGGGCATGAGCTCCCCACAGCAGGAAGACCACCCCCTGACAGTGGGAGTTGATCCGCTCTATGACCCTGTCGGTGAAGGTCTCCCAGCCCAGATGGGCATGGGAGTGGGCCATACCCGCCTGCACCGTCAATACCGTATTGAGCAACAGTACCCCCTGGGTTGCCCAGGATTCCAGGAAACCGTGACTGGGTGTGACAAATCCCGGCAGATCCCGCTGCATCTCCTTGTAGATGTTGACCAGGGAGGGGGGCGTACGCACCCCTGGCAGCACGGAGAAGCAGAGGCCGTGCGCCTGATCCGGTCCGTGATAGGGGTCTTGCCCCAGGATCACCACCTTGACACTGTCCAGCTCGGTCAATTTGAAGGCATTGAACACCTCGGTGGCCGGAGGATAGATGACCTTGCCCGCTTCCCGCTCCTCCCTGACTGTCGCCAGGGTTGCCTTGAAATAGTCCTGCTCTTTCTCCGAGCCGATCACATCCTTCCAGGTCAGCACGCCAGTCTCCTCTCTCTGTGAATCCACTACCTCTGACACCCCAATATCCTCAATGAATGCAGCAAGGGGCTCAGGATAGGGGGCCAGGCAGCAAGACGCAACCGTGGCTCGGCTCTGGGAGATGGCCGCACATGCATCCCGGTGTCCGCCTCCCCCCTTGGCGCCCTGTCTATCGAGATGACGATCGATGGCCGCAGCCATCGGCGCACTGGCGGCCACGCCACCTGGCCACCCAGCGGCGCCCTACCCTGATCTGATTAGGCACCCACCTCTGACCTTGTAAGGAAAATAACGGCTAAAGATGTAGTTAAATTACTAGATATACCCAATAAAAAATGCATAATTCATATATCTTACGAAATCATAAAAATGATTTATTTTTGATTAATCTCAATGAATTAATCCCTTTCATTGCGCGCAAAATGCGCCTTTATTGATTTGGATCAATTTTCGTATTATTACCATCGTGGTATATATGACCCCAACGAAGTAAAGGTGTAAGGCAAGGCCCCGTTAAATCATCCCGTCATCAAGGTGGTTTAAAAACATCAGGGTAATGTGCTTACCGTTGAATCCGCTTTCCTATGAGGAGTCATACCATGATCAAGGGCATCCAAATCACCCAGTCCGCCAACGCCGCACTGCTGAACTCTTTCTGGCTGCTGGACGAAGAGAAGCAACAGGCTCGTTGCATCTGCGCCAAGGGCGACAGCTTCGCCGCCGATCAGGAAGTCAGCGTCTCTGACCTGGGCCAGTTCGAATACCGTGAACTGCCGGTCCAGACCGAACCCGTGGTCGAGGGGGGTCAACACCTGAACGTCAACGTGCTGCGCCGCGAGAC
This sequence comes from Aeromonas media, assembly GCF_020423125.1. Lineage (NCBI taxonomy): Bacteria > Pseudomonadati > Pseudomonadota > Gammaproteobacteria > Aeromonadales > Aeromonadaceae > Aeromonas > Aeromonas media. The sequence continues at coordinate 1,172,703 of NZ_CP075564.1, read as the reverse complement.
CCTGGAAGACGCCATCGCCAACCCGGAAAAGTACCCGCAGCTGACCATCCGCGTCTCCGGCTACGCCGTGCGTTTCAACGCCCTGACCCCGGAACAGCAGCGTGACGTGGTCACCCGTACCTTCACCCAGAGCCTGTAATACCCTCTGCGGTCATCTGCACCATGAAAAACGGCCCACGCGGGCCGTTTTTTTATGGGCAGAAGTGTGGGTTTCCCCCTCCCTGGGTAACGCCTGGCAGCTATCCGTGCTGATTGACCTTCTGTACGGTGGCCGGGTTGGCGAGCACCTCGTTCATCTGCTGCTCATCGAGCTGACCGCAGTAACGCGCCACCACCACAGTGGCCACCCCGTTGCCGATCAGGTTGGTCAGAGCACGCGCCTCCGACATGAAGCGATCTATCCCCAGGATCAGCGCCAACCCGGCGAGCGGCAGATGCCCCACCGCAGAGATGGTAGCCGCCAGCACGATGAAGCCGCTGCCGGTGACCCCGGCCGCCCCCTTGGAGGAGATGAGCAGTACCACCAGCAGGGTGAATTGCTGGAACAGATCCAGCGGCGTATTGGTCGCCTGAGCGATGAAGACGGCCGCCATGGTCAGGTAGATGGAGGTGCCATCCAGGTTGAAGGAGTAACCGGTCGGGATCACCAGGCCCACCACCGACTTCTTGCAGCCGAGCGCCTCCATCTTCACCAGCATGCGCGGCAATACGGATTCGGAAGAGGAAGTCCCCAGTACGATCAGCAGCTCTTCCCGAATATAGGAAATAAAGCGCACTATGCTGAAGCCATTTGCCCTGGCAATGCTGCCCAGCACCATGAAGATGAATAACAGGCAAGTCACATAGAAGCAGGCAATTAACTGGCCGAGCTGAACCAGCGAGCCGATACCATATTTCCCTATGGTAAACGCCATGGCACCAAAGGCGCCAAACGGTGCCAGTTTCATGATCATGTTGATGATGCCGAAAATAACCTGGGAGAAGCTGTCGATCATATTGAAGACTAATTTCCCCTTCTCGCCGATATGATGCAGGGAGAAGCCAAACAACACCGCAAACAGCAACACCTGAAGAATGTTGCCGCTGGCAAAGGCACCGATCACGCTGGCCGGGATCACGTCAAGCAGGAAGGCGATGATGCCCTGGGACTTGGCTTGTTCGGCATAGGCCGAGATGGCGCTGGCATCCAGCGTGGCGGGATCCACGTTCATGCCGACCCCGGGTTGCAGCAGGTTGACCACGCACAGCCCGATGACCAGGGCTATGGTACTCACCACCTCGAAGTAGAGCAGCGCGATGGCACCGGTTTTCCCCACCGCCTTCATGCTCTCCATGCCGGCGATGCCGGTCACCACTGTGCAGAAAATAACGGGGGCAATGATCATCTTGATTAATTTCACGAAGCCATCACCCAGCGGCTTCATATCAGCCCCGAGGTCGGGATAGACATGTCCCAGAAATACCCCCAGGGTGATCGCGAGCAGCACCTGGAAATAAAGGCTGCTAAATACTTTCTTGTGCATGATTAACGTCCTGTTAATTAATTGACATCTCATATGGCAGAAATAGGCATGCAGGGCACCGTCACGAGACAATATCCTTATCTCGCTGGCGTCATGCTATTTCGTCATCGCAACGGCGCCACTTTCACACGTTATAAGAAGCAATTAAGAGACATCAATCACACAACATATTTAACACCATTAACACCACAGCAACCTGAATGTATTTGGTCGGCGATGTATTTAAGACCCCAATGAAAACATTCTGGATATAAAAATGCCCCGCATGGCGGGGCACCTGGCATCACTAAACCGGCGTGCTGGATCAGACGGAGGTATCCAGCGGTTCGAAGCCCTTGATGAGGTCGTCGATGGCCTTCATCTGCTTGAGGAAGCCTTCCAGCTTCTCCAGCGGCAGGGCGCTCGGGCCATCGCAACGGGCCACTTTCGGGTCCGGGTGTGACTCGATAAAGAGACCGGCCAGACCGACCGCCATGCCGGCACGAGCCAGCTCGGTCACCTGATCACGGCGACCGCCTGAGGCCGCTCCCAGCGGGTCGCGGCACTGCAGGGAGTGGGTCACGTCGAAAATCACCGGATAACCACCTGTGGTCTTCTTCATCACCCCCAGGCCCAGCATGTCCACCACCAGGTTGTCATAACCGAAGTTGGCACCGCGCTCGCACAGGATCAGCTGATCGTTGCCGCACTCCTCGAACTTGTCGGTGATGTTCTTCATCTGACTCGGGCTCAGGAACTGCGGCTTCTTGATGTTGATGACGTTGCCGGTGCGGGCCATGGCCTCCACCAGATCGGTCTGGCGCGCCAGGAAGGCGGGCAGCTGGATGACATCCACCACCTCGGCAACCGGCTTGGCCTGATGCACTTCGTGCAGATCCGAGATGACCGGCATACCGAAGGTCGCCTTGAGCTCCTGGAAGATCTTCATCCCCTCTTCCAGACCCGGACCGCGGTAGGAGTGGATGGAGGAGCGGTTGGCCTTGTCCCAGCTCGCCTTGAACACGAACGGGATGCCCAGCTTGCTGGTCACTTCCACGTACTTCTCGCACACCGCCATCGCCATGTCGCGGGATTCCAGCACGTTCATGCCGCCAAACAGCACGAAGGGTTTGTCGTTGGCGACGTCGATCGCGTTGATCTTGATATTCTTCTGTTCCATCTCGGCATCCTTAAGTAAAGAGGCTTCCCCAGACCCCTCAATGGAGGGGCTTGGGGCTAAGATCCAGGCTGGCCAGCTGGGTTTTCAGCACATCGGCCACAGGATCGTCCGGGCATTGTTCAATAAAGTATTCAAAATCGTCGGCGGCGAAGCGGGGGCAATCGAGTTGCTCGTAGATGAAGCCCCGATCCCGCGTCTCCAGCGGATCACCGGGCTTCATGCGCAGCAGCAGCTCGCTGCAGCGCAATGCTTCTGTCATGCGCTCCTCCCGCAGCAGGGCCCCCTTGTTGACGTTGAGCAGGCGTTCGATGATCTCCCACTGTCCTGCAGGCTGCAGATGGTCATCGCTTAAGGTAGCCAGGTTGCCGAGGGCACCGCGCAGCAGCAGCTCGATGCGATGCAGGCTCAGCTCGTCACCGTTGAAGGGGTCCACATAGACCTCCCCCTCCAGACCGGCGAAGCTCACCAGGAAATGGCCCGGGAAGCAGATCCCTTCCACATCCAGGCCAATCTTGCGACCCAGCTGGATGATGAGGATGCCAAGGCTCACCGGTATGCCCTTGCGCTGCACCAGCACCTGGTTCAGGTCGCAGTTGGCGGCAGAGAAATAATCCTGCCAGTCGCCCCGAAACCCTAAGGTCTGGTAGAAGCCCTGCAGCAGCTGACGGCGCACCTCGTCACAGTCCCCTTCGACTATGGCCTCGTCCAGCCAGGTATCGAGGCGGGCCAGCTCGGCCTCTCCCGCGCCGCCATGGCCCAGGATCTCGTCGCTCACCGACAGCGCCAGTTCGGCCAGGTCGTGGGCCTCGAAGTCGGTCCACTCATCCACACGTATCATCGTCGTCATCCCTAACCGAACAGGTTGGCCTGCTTTTGCACCGCCAGCTTGGCGATAAAGAAGATCCACCCCAAGGCGCCCAGGAAGGCAAACCAGCGGATGCTGTTGCTGCGCGCCAGGCGCAGCGCCATCATGCCGAGGAAGGCCACCGCCAGCACGGCGCTCAGCTTCTCGCTGAGCCAGGGGATCCCGTTGTTGAGGGGATTGAGATCCAGCACCATGCAGAGCAGCACGCCGGAGAGCACCACCAGGCCATTGAGCCAGCCGCTGGCCTGCAGCACCCGGCCGTTACGGGCATGAATGGAGCCGGTTTGGGCCCAGTAAAAGCGCAGCATGAACATCAGCACGGCCCCGACAATCAGGGTGAGGTGCAGATGTTTGAGAACAACATACATATGGTTTCCTTGCACAGGGGCGGACAGTTCCGCCCGTCATCATCACGGCGCCAGACGACCCAGGGTCACCCGCTCGTTATCCCCATAATCCCGCACGGTTTCCACCTGGCAGTAGCCCTGTTGCAGCAGAAGCTGACGCACCACTGCCCCCTGCTCCCAACCGTGCTCCAGCAGGAGCCAGCCCCCCGGGCACAGATGGGCGGGGGCACCGGCGATTATCAGGCGAATGTCCGCCAGCCCCTGCTCGTCCGCCACCAGGGCGGAGCGCGGCTCGAAGCGCACATCCCCCTCGTCGAGATGGGGATCCGCCCCGTCGATATAGGGCGGATTGGAGACAATCATCGCAAAACGCGGTGCATCCGCCAGGGGCTCGAACCAGCTGCCGTCCCGCACTGCGATGGGCAACCCCAGGGCGGCGCTGTTGGCGCGGGCCAGGACGGCGGCGTCCGGCATCCGATCCACCGCCCATACATCGGCATCCGGTCGCTCTGACTTGAGCGCCAGCGCGATGGCGCCGGTGCCGGTGCCGAGATCCAGCAGGGCACAGGGGCCGGCCGGCAAGCGCGCCAGCGCCTGCTCCACCAGCACCTCGGTGTCGGGGCGCGGGATCAGGGTGGCCGGGCTCACCTTGAGCGGCAGGGACCAGAACTCCCGCTCGCCGATGAGGTGGGCGATGGGTTCGCCATTGAGACGGCGTTCGAGCCAGCCCTGCAGGGTCACCTGCTGGGCGGCATCGAGCTCGCGCTCAGGCCAGGTCATCAGGTAGCTGCGCCGGCAATCCAGCAGATGGCAGAGCAGCGCATCGGCGTCGGCACGGGGGGATTCCCCAAAGGCCAGGGTCGCCATGATGTGGGCACGAGCCTGCTGGATCTGCATTAGTTGCTCTCGGCCAGGGAGGCGAGCTGATCCGCCTGATACTCCTGCACCAGGGGCGTGATGACGCAATCCAGATCCCCTTCGAGGATCTCCCCCAGCCGATAGAGGGTGAGGTTGATGCGGTGCTCGGAGAGGCGACCCTGGGGGTAGTTGTAGGTGCGGATACGCTCGGAGCGATCGCCTGAGCCCACCAGGTTGCGGCGGGTGCTCTGCTCGGCGGCGCGGTGACGCTCGTCCTCGGCCGCCTGCAGGCGGGCAGAGAGCACAGACATCGCCTTGGCGCGGTTCTTGTGCTGGGAGCGCTCATCCTGGCACTCCACCACCAGCCCGGTGGGCAGGTGGGTGATGCGGATGGCGGAGTCGGTCTTGTTGACGTGCTGACCACCGGCCCCGGAGGCGCGGAAGGTGTCGATCTTCAGCTCGGAGGGGTTGATCTCGATCTGTTCGGCTTCCGGCACTTCCGGCAGCACGGCCACGGTACAGGCGGAGGTATGCACCCGGCCCTGGGATTCGGTCTCGGGTACCCGCTGTACCCGGTGACCGCCGGACTCGAACTTGAGGCGACCGTAGACGTGCTCGCCGTCCACCTTGGCGATCACCTCCTTGTAGCCACCGTGCTCGCCGTCGTTGCAGCTGACGATGGAAACGCGCCAGCCTTGGCGTTCGGCGTAGCGGGAATACATGCGGAACAGATCCCCCGCGAAGATGGCCGCCTCGTCGCCACCGGCGCCGGCACGGATCTCGAGATAACAGTTGTTGTCATCCTTGGGGTCCCGCGGCAGCAGCATCACCTGCAGCGCCTGCTCCTGCTCCTCGAAGGTCGCCTTGGCGAGCGGCAGCTCCTCCTGCGCCATCTCGCGCAGGTCGGCGTCATCCTCTTCCAGCATCATCTTGGTGGTCTCGAGGTTCTCCTCTGCCTGACGGAAGCGCTGGAAGGCGTGCACTATGTCTTCGAGCTGGGCATATTCCCGGGTCAGGGCACGGTATCTGTCCTGATCCGAGGCGACCCCGGGCTCGCCGAGCAGGGCCTGTACTTCTTCGTGGCGCTCGATGAGGCCTTCCAGCTTTCTGATCAATGACGGGTTCATAAATCTTGTGTTCTCGATGGAGGTAGGGGCAGCCGGCTGGCCACCCCCAAACTATGACTCTTGTGACAACCCCAGCACCTGACGCAGCTGGGACAGCTTGTGGCTGTCCCCCTGAGCTGCGGCCTGGCGCAGGGCCTGGGTAGGTGCGTGGATCAACTTGTTGGTGAGGCGATGGGTCAGGGCCTTGAGCGCCTGCTCGGCATTCTCGCCCTGTTGCAGGGCCAGCAGGGCACGCTGCAACTCTTCATCCGCCACCTGCTGGGCCTGGTGGCGGTAATCGCGAATGAGATCCACAGAGTGCTGGCTGCGATACCAGCCCATGAAGTCGTCACGCTCTTCCTGCACGATGAGCTCGGCCTCGGCGGCCGCCCGCTTGCGGGTCTCCAGGTTCTGCTCGATGATCCCCTGCAGATCGTCCACCGTGTAGAGATAGGCATCGGAGAGCTCGTCCACCTCGGCCTCGATGTCCCGCGGCACGGCGATGTCCACCAGGAACATGGGCTTGAAGCGGCGGGCCTTCAACGCGCGCTCCACCATGCCCTTGCCGATGATGGGCAGGGGGCTGGCGGTGGAGCTGATGACGATGTCCGCCTCGTGCAGGTAGTCCGGGATCTCTTCCAGCGTCATCACCTGGGCGCCGAACTCCTCGGCCAGCAGCTGGGCCCGCTGCAGGGTGCGGTTCGCCACCATCATCTGGGTGACGCTCTGCTCGCGCAGGTGGCGGGCCACCAGCTCTATGGTCTCGCCGGCGCCCACCAGCAACACCTTGGTCTGGGAGAGATCGGAGAAGATGCGTTTCCCCAGGCTGACGGCGGCGAAGGCCACCGACACCGCGCTGGCGCCGATCTCGGTGTCGGTACGCACCCGTTTCGCCACCGAGAAGGATTTCTGGAACAGGCGCTCGAGGGAGCCCTTCACCGCTTCCGCCTGCTGGGCGTGGGCGTAGGACTGCTTGATCTGCCCTAGGATCTGCGGCTCGCCCAGCACCAGGGAGTCGAGCCCGCAGGCCACCCGCATCAGGTGGCGCACCGCCTCCTCGTCCTGGTGGCGGTAGATGGCGGAGAGCACCTCGCTCGCCTCCAGCGCGTGGAACCGCTGCAACCAGCTCAGCACCTGCTCCCCCTGCCCTTGTTCCAGGCTGCAGTAAAGCTCGGTGCGATTGCAGGTGGAGACGATCACCGCCTCGCTGACGCCGGGCTGCTCCACCAGCTCACGCAAGGCGCGATCGATGCAGTCCGGGCCAAATGCGACCCGTTCCCGCAAGGCGACACTGGCGGTGTTGTGGTTGATTCCGAGGGCAAGCAGACTCATGGGTGGGTGATGATCGTTTCGTGCACAGGGTATGAAGGCCGACAATTGTACGAGAAAGGGTAAGTCTTTAAAAGCGATACGGCCGCCCCTTATACTGTGGCAAACCTCTTATCCGGAGCACGACCTTGTTCTTGCGTATCTTCTCCCTTGCCTGCCTGCTGGCACTGGCCGGCTGTACCACCACTCAACCCCAGCGGGATCAGGTCAACTGGCAGCAGGAACGGGCCCGTCTCGAACAGCTGACCCACTGGGAACTGTCGGGCAAGATGGCCATCATCACGGCGCGCCAGAAGGGCAGCGCGCGCCTCAACTGGCAGCAAAACGGCGATGACTATCGCCTCAACCTCACCAGCCTCATCGGCACCCATATCCTGGAACTCTCCCGCAGCAAGGGTGAGATCACCCTGACCGACAACGAGGGCAAGGTGCACCAGAGCCAGGATGCCGAGGCCCTCGTCTATCAGCTCACCGGCTGGAATATTCCGGTCACCGGGTTGCCGGAGTGGATCAAGGGGCTGCCAGGCCAGGCCGAATTCGAGCTCAACCCCGATGCCAGCCTGGCCTCGGTGCGCGACGGTCAGTGGCAGATCGTCTATGGGGACTACCGGGATCAGGACAACTACCGGCTGCCCCACCTGCTGACCATGACCGGCCAGGGCAGCCGCCTCAAGTTGCAGATCAACCAATGGACCCTGGCGCCATGATGAGCCTCCCAGACCAGATCGCGCCGAAAACGCCGATCCGCTGGCCGGCACCGGCCAAGCTCAACCTCTTCCTGCACGTCAACGGCCGCCGTCCCGACGGCTATCACGAGCTGCAGACCCTGTTCATCTTCCTCGATCACGGTGACTGGCTGGAATTCGAGCCGCTCGCCGATACCGACCTGCTCACCCTGAGCCCGGCCATCCCCGGCGTGCCGGATGAACAGAACCTCATCATCCGTGCCGCCCGCCTGTTGCAGGGGAGGCTGCCAAGCCCGATGGGGGCCCATATCCGGCTGGAGAAGGTGTTACCCATGGGGGGCGGCATCGGCGGCGGCTCGTCTGACGCCGCCACCACCCTGGTGGCCCTGAATCATCTCTGGCAGGCGGGGCTCGGCGAAGACGAGCTGGCGCAGCTCGGCGTGCAGCTAGGGGCCGACGTGCCTGTGTTCGTGCGCGGCCGGGCCGCGTTTGCGGAAGGGGTTGGCGAGAAGCTGCAACCGGTCGAGGTGCCGAGCGCCTGGTATCTGGTGCTCAAACCCGATTGCCATGTGGCAACGGCGGCGGTTTTTCAGGATCCCGATCTGCATCGCAACACCCCCAGGATGACATTGCACAACCTGCTGGAAGGTGTCTGGAAAAACGATTGCGAATTGCTGGTGAAAAAGCGCCACCCCGAGGTTGCCAATGCGCTCGGCTGGTTGCTAGAATACGCGCCGTCAAGAATGACGGGCACTGGCGCCTGCGTCTTTGCTCAATTTGAAGACGAAGTGGCTGCTCGGAAGGTGTTGGCAAGGGTGCCGGAAGGCTGGGATGGGTTTGTCGCCAAGGGCGAGAACATATCACCACTCTTCGTCACTTTGCAACAAGTCAGTGATTGGGGTATCGCCAAGCGGTAAGGCAGCGGGTTTTGATCTCGCCATTCCTAGGTTCGAATCCTAGTACCCCAGCCAATCTGACGTGATGGTGCCGAAGGTGACGGTTCTGCCGTCCACCCGGGTAATCCGGCGCCACCACAGAGCTTCCAGAGACCTTGTCCGTTCTCTTGATAAATCGTTTGCCCCCAAACGATATGGGTCTGAATCAGACTCCCCACATACTGGATGCAACCCCGAGGTTTCAAACCGTGCCTGACATGAAGCTGTTTGCTGGTAACGCAACGCCGGAACTAGCCCAGAAGATCGCAGATCGCCTGTTTATCAAACTCGGCAATGCTGCCGTAGGTCGCTTTAGCGACGGCGAGATCAGCGTACAGATCAACGAGAATGTACGCGGTGGCGATATCTTCATCATTCAATCCACCTGTGCCCCGACCAACGACAATTTGATGGAATTGATCGTCATGGTGGATGCACTGCGTCGTGCTTCAGCTGGCCGTATCACTGCCGTTATCCCCTACTTTGGTTATGCCCGTCAGGACCGCCGCGTCCGCTCCGCCCGTGTGCCCATCACCGCCAAGGTTGTCGCCGACTTCCTCTCCAGCGTGGGTGTGGACCGTGTGTTGACCGTTGACCTGCATGCCGAGCAGATCCAGGGCTTCTTCGACGTCCCCGTCGACAACGTGTTCGGCAGCCCTGTGCTGCTGGAAGACATGAAAGCCAAGAACCTCGAGTCTCCCGTGGTCGTCTCGCCGGACATCGGCGGCGTGGTCCGTGCCCGTGCCATCGCCAAGCTGCTGGACGACACCGACATCGCCATCATCGACAAGCGTCGTCCCCGTCCGAACGTCTCCCAGGTCATGCACCTGATCGGTGACGTGGCAGGCCGTGACTGCGTCATCGTCGACGACATGATCGACACCGGCGGCACCCTGTGCAAAGCGGCCGAAGCGCTGAAAGAGCGCGGTGCCAAGCGCGTGTTCGCCTATGCGACCCACCCGGTCTTCTCCGGCACCGCCGTGGAGAACATCAAGAACTCGGTCATCGACGAGCTGATCATCACCGACTCCATTCCGCTCACCGCGGAGATGAAGGCGATCGGCAAGGTCAAGCAGCTGACCCTGTCAACCGTACTGGCGGAAGCCATTCGTCGTATCAGCAACGAAGAGTCCATCTCTGCCATGTTTGAGCATTGATAAACCCCGTTGTGACAAAAACCGCCAACTGGCGGTTTTTGTTTTTTCAAGCCGGTCAAAGCAATGCCCTGCCCCCGCAGGTTAAGGAAGTCCCCATGAAGTGCTTGCGTCTCCTCACTCTCCTCCCCCTGTGCGCCCTGCTCTCTGCCTGCCTGACCGGCCAGCAGGATCCGCCCTTCACCCTGACCCTGGCACACATGAACGATACCCACTCCCAGTTCGACCCGGTCAACGCCGTGTTGAAGGGAGCCCTCTTTGGCAAGCAGGGGGAAGCAGATACCCTCTACACCCGCCTCGGCGGTTATCCCCGCCTGCTCACCATGACGAAAGCCTACCAGGCCGAGGCGCTCGCCAAGAACCAGCCGCTGTTGCTGCTGCACGGCGGCGATGCCTGGCAGGGCAGCGGCTACTTCAAGCTCAACGAGGGGATGGCCAATGCCGAACTGCTAAGCCAGTTCGGCCTGGATGCCATGGCCCTTGGCAACCACGAGTTCGATCTCGACAATCAGAAGCTCGCCCGCTTCATCGAGGGGGTGAACTTCCCGGTGCTGGCAGCCAATCTGGACAGCCGCGACGATCCGGATCTGAGTCGGGCAAGCAACCTCAAGCCGTTCGTCATCTACGCCTTCGACGGCAACCAGAAGAGCCCGGTCACCGATCTCGACCATCTGCCAGCAGACAAACAGCTGGTCGCCGTCATCGGGCTGGTGCTGGAGGACATGGCCAACATCTCCCCCAACGTCGGCAAGCTGCGCTTTGCCAAGGAGGTGGCCTCGGCCCAGGCCACGGTCGACCTGCTGCAAGCCAGGGGGATCAAGCGGATCGTCGCCCTGACCCATATCGGCAACGCGCGGGATTTGGCGTTGGCGGCCAAGGTAAACGGCTTTGATGCCATCGTCGGCGGCCACTCCCACAGCCTGCTCGGTGACTTTCGCAACATCGGCTGGGGCAAGACGGGGGAATACGCCCAGTTGGTCACCAATCCGGACGGCGTGGGCCTGACCTGCGTGGTGCAGGCGGGCTCCTACGCCCAGGCCATCGGCCTGACCCGGGTAAGTTTCGACGCCCAGGGCCGGGTCATCGCCTGCAAGGGCCAGAACCAGCTGCTGGCCAGCCGCGACTTCTTCGCCGATCCGGCCCGCCAGCAGGTGCTCGACGAAACCCGCAGCCAGCAGGCCGGCAAGTTCATCGACGCCCAGCCCAACCTGGTGACGGTGGATGAAGATCCCCGCCTGCGCGGCATCATCGACAGCCACTACAAGCCGGCGCTGGAGCAGGCCTACGGCCCCGTCATCGGCACCCTTCCCGCGCCGCTGCAAAATGCCCGTCGCCCCGGCGACAACGGCAGCGACAGCCACGGCTCCGACGTCGCTCCCCTGGTGGCGGAAGGTCAATACCACTGGGCCAACACCCCGCAGGTGAAGGCCCTGACCGGCGGTCCGGTCGACTTCGCCCTGCTGGCGGTGGGGGGCGTGCGCGCCGACCTGCCCGCCGGTGAACTGCGGCAGGGAGAGGCGGCCCTCAGCCTGCTGCCGTTCAAGAACCCGCTCAGCGTACTGACCCTCTCCGGTGCCGAGGTGCGCGCCTTGCTGACCGAAACCATCACGGCCACCCTGCCCGCCAGCGCCCATGCGGGCAAATTCCCCTATGGCGGCCACCTGCGTTACACCTTCCAGGAGACCGAAGCAGGCAAGGCGGGCCAGCTGACCCGGCTGCAGTGGAAAACGGCCGAGGGTCAGTGGCAGGATCTGGTGGATGCAAAGCGCTATCGGGTGGTGACCAACGCCTACAGCGCCAACGGCAACGACGGCTGGCAGACCCTGGCACGGGCCCAGCGCCAGAGTCCAGAGAGCCAGAGTCCAGAGAACAAGAGTGCCGAGCGCGTGGATCTCGCCTGGGTTGCGGGTCAGCTGACCGCCTTCCCGGTGCTGGCAGTGGCGCAGCGTGGCGAACAGCTCAGCGCCGTCTATGGGCCGGGTAAGGCCCTCGACTGCAAGGCGGCCAAGGTGGATTGCGGCACAGACGCAGCCTCGTTCGTGGACTATGTGCGTTATACCCGCCCCCTGCTGACCGCCCTGGATGAAGAGACGGTCACACTGCTGCGGTCCAAATAAGGCGCCACCCCAGCCAACACAAACCAACACGGGCCTCGACAAGGGGCCCGTTTTAGCGGCCGTTGGCACCCGGTTCACGGGTTATTCCTCCGGCTCGCCGAGCTTTGGTTGAGTGATCGCCACTCGGCGGCTAGAATATTGCGTCCCATTGCCCCGGGCCATCCGCTCATGGCAAGTAGCGAGTGAAGACATCAAGCGTGACGCATCAAATCAAACTGATTGTCGGGCTGGGTAATCCCGGCCCCGAATATGCCAAGACCCGCCACAACGCGGGAGCCTGGTATGTGGAGCAGTTGGCCCGCTGGCACAATGTCAGCCTGCGCGAAGAGCCCAAGTTCTTCGGCCACACCGCCCGCTTCCTGGTGGAGGGGCAGGATGTGCGGCTGCTCATCCCGAACACCTATATGAACCTCTCCGGCAAGGCGGTGGCGGCCCTGGCCCGCTTCTACCAGATAGTTCCCGAAGAGATACTAGTGGCCCACGACGAACTGGATCTGCCCCCCGGCATCGCCAAGTTCAAGCAGGGCGGCGGTCACGGCGGCCACAATGGCCTGAAAGACATCATCGCCAGGATGGGCAACAACAATAACTTCTTCCGGCTGCGCCTCGGGATAGGTCATCCCGGTGCCAAGGAGCTGGTCGCCGGTTTCGTGCTGACCAAGGCGCCCAGCAGTGAACAGAGCCTGATCGAGGCCGCACTGGATGAGTCTTTGCGCGCCACCGACATCCTGTTCAAGCAGGACATGACCAAGGCTATGAATCGTTTACACAGTTTCAAGGCCGAGAAAGTTTGAACCGATTTTGGTCGGTGGTGCACTGGACGAATTCCGATCTACACGCCACCGATATCCTGTTCAAACAAGATATGACCAAGGCCATGAACCGGCTGCACAGCTTCAAGGCCGAGAAAGTCTGAATACAGATGCCTGACATGAGTCAGGCTCGCACAATATGACAGGGCTGCCCGCGTGGCCCCTCACAGCATCCATCACGTAAGGTAACAATTCATGGGTTTTAAATGCGGTATCGTGGGCCTGCCCAATGTAGGCAAATCCACCCTGTTCAATGCGCTGACCAAGGCCGGCATCGAAGCCGCCAACTTCCCGTTCTGCACCATTGAGCCGAACACGGGTGTGGTCCCCATGCCGGATCCCCGCCTCGACCAGCTGGCGGCCATCATCAACCCCCAGCGCGTGGTGCCGACCACCATGGAGTTCGTGGACATCGCCGGTCTGGTGGCGGGCGCCTCCAAGGGCGAGGGTCTGGGCAACCAGTTCCTGGCCAACATCCGCGAGACCGAAGCCATCGGTCACGTGGTGCGCTGCTTCGAGGACGAGAACATCATCCACGTGGCAGGCAAGGTCTCCCCGGCCGATGACATCGAGGTGATCAATACCGAATTGGCCCTGTCGGATCTGGACGCCTGCGAGCGCGCAATCCACCGTCAGTCCAAGCGCGCCAAGGGCGGCGACAAGGATGCCAAGCTGGAAGTGGAAACCCTGGAAAAGATTCGGGTTGCCCTGGAAAACGGCCAGATGATCCGCGGCATGAAGCTGGACAAGGAAGAGCTGGCGGCCGTTGCCCACCTCAACTTCCTGACCCTGAAACCCACCATGTACATCGCCAACGTGGCGGAAGATGGCTTCGACAACAACCCCTTCCTCGACAAGGTGCGTGAAATCGCCGCCGCCGAGAACGCCGTTGTGGTGGTGGTCTGCTGCGCCATCGAGGCGGACATCGCCGAGCTGGACGACGCCGACCGCGCCGAGTTCATGGCCGATCTGGGGATCGAAGAGCCGGGTCTGAACCGGGTGATCCGCTCAGGTTACGAGCTGCTGAACCTGCAGACCTACTTCACCGCCGGGGTGAAGGAAGTGCGCGCCTGGACCATTCCGGTCGGCGCCACCGCCCCGCAGGCGGCGGGCAAGATCCACACCGACTTTGAAAAAGGCTTTATTCGTGCCCAGACCATCGCCTTCGACGACTTTATCACCTACAAGGGTGAGCAAGGCGCCAAGGAAGCGGGCAAGATGCGCGCCGAAGGGAAAGACTACATCGTCAAGGATGGCGATATCATGAACTTCCTGTTCAACGTCTAACCCCATGAGAGGCCAGCATTTGCTGGCCTCTTTGTTATGGGCGCAGGTTGCGGATCTGCTGCCAAATGTCGCAAAAAAAACCAGATTGTTGGGCTTTTGCGCGACAGCGTCCAATAACTCGCCAAACGCACCCAAATTCGGTTTTTCTGGCAAAAAAAGGGTTGACGCCCCAGAGCCAGATACGCATAATTCCGGCCGCACAGTGACGAGGCAACGACTCACTGGAAGCACGGTTGGCTATGTAGCTCAGTTGGTTAGAGCATCGCACTCATAATGCGAGGGTCACAGGTTCGAATCCCGTCATAGCCACCATTTACAAGTTGTTCAGTTGGGGTATCGCCAAGCGGTAAGGCAGCGGGTTTTGATCTCGCCATCCCTAGGTTCGAATCCTAGTACCCCAGCCATTTTTAAAAGTTCTTTGGCCTGTCTCATGACTGTCGAAGAGCACTGTTGGGGTATCGCCAAGCGGTAAGGCAGCGGGTTTTGATCTCGCCATCCCTAGGTTCGAATCCTAGTACCCCAGCCATTTTTACTTGTAATCGACAATGTCGGATACAAGACGGCTATGTAGCTCAGTTGGTTAGAGCATCGCACTCATAATGCGAGGGTCACAGGTTCGAATCCCGTCATAGCCACCATTTACAAGTTGTTCAGTTGGGGTATCGCCAAGCGGTAAGGCAGCGGGTTTTGATCTCGCCATCCCTAGGTTCGAATCCTAGTACCCCAGCCATTATTGCCGTTCATCGAACTTGTCGGTGAACACTGTGGTAAACGTAAGAGGTTTTTAATCTCGTCAACGTTCCTAGGTTCGTATCCTAGTGCCACAGCCATTTTTAAAAGATGTTTGATAGTCTCTGTCAGGCATCGTCGTTGGGGTATCGCCAAGCGGTAAGGCAGCGGGTTTTGATCTCGCCATCCCTAGGTTCGAATCCTAGTACCCCAGCCATTATTTTGTTCTCTTCCACTTGGTGGTCGATAACAAACGGCTATGTAGCTCAGTTGGTTAGAGCATCGCACTCATAATGCGGGGGTCACAGGTTCGAATCCCGTCATAGCCACCATTAATATTGCGGAAGTGGCGAAATTGGTAGACGCACCAGATTTAGGTTCTGGCGCCCTAGGCGTGAGAGTTCGAGTCTCTCCTTCCGCACCATCAAGGCAGTACCAAACAGACCAGCTTATGCTGGTTTTTTTGTGCCCGGATTTCAGCCCTTGTCTCCTCTCCTTCCCTGCCGTTCTCCCTGCTCACTACCTTGTCAGCCCGAACCTCATCCCACAGCGTCGGGAAGGATAGCCAATAAAAAGCGGCCCGCAGGCCGCTTGCACTCCTTGTCTCCCTCAAACGTGCTCAGAACGGGAAGAACCAGGGGATGGCGATGACGCTCACCACCATCACCAGCACCGTAAACGGCACGCCCACGCGGACGAAGTCCATGAACTTGTAGTTGCCGGGCCCGAGCACCAGGGTATTGACCGGTGAGGAGACCGGCGTCATGAAGGCCGCCGAGGCGGCAATGGCGATGGTCATGGCGAAGGGATAGGGAGAGACCCCCATCTGCTGGGCAGTGCCGAGCGCAATGGGCGCCATCAGCACAGCGGTGGCCGTGTTGGAGATAAAGAGCCCGATGGCCGCGCAGAGCACGAACAGGCTGGCCAGCATGACACGGGGCCCCATCTCCCCTACCGCCGAGATCAGCGCGCCGACGATGAGATCCACCCCGCCGGTCTTCTGCAACGCCAAGGCAAAGGGCAGCATGCCGACGATCAGGATCAGGGTCGGCCAGTGGATGGACTTGTAGGCGCTCTCCATGTCGATGCAGCGGAACTTGCCCATCAGCAGGCAGGCGATGAGCGCCGCTATGACGTTGGGCACGGGATCCGTCACCATCAGCACTATCATGACCGTGAGGGCAATCAAGGCGTGGATGGCCTGGCTGCGGGCCGGCGCCATCTCATCCACCTCGGCGGGCAGGCCGAGCAGCAGGAAGTCCCGGTGGTGGGTCTGCAACTGGCGAATGAGGCTCCAGTTGCCCACCACCAGCAGGCTGTCACCCATCAGCAGCGGCTCATCCACCAGCTTGCCGGTGAGCGCCTCACCATTGCGGCGGATCCCCACCACGCTCAGGCCGTAGCGGGAACGAAACGCCACCTCGCGGATGCTCTTGCCGAGCAGGCGGGATTCGGGAATGAGGGAGACCTCGGCCATACCCACCTCCCGCGCCTGATCCGAGAAATACTCTCCGCGCAATATCATGGGCTCGAGCCGCGCCTCGCTGCAAAACTCCCGCACGTCCACCTCGGGGTCGGACATGTCGATGAGCAGTACGTCCTTGGCCTGGAACTCGGTGACGCCGGAAACGGTCACCATCACCCGCCGAAACTTGCGCCAGCGTTCCAGCCCGATGACGTTGGCGCCGAAGCGGGCACGCAGTTGCAGCTCGTCCAGGGTCTGGCCTATCAGGGGAGAATCGGGGCGGATCGCCAGGCGGCGCGCCCGCCCGGCCAGGCGATAGTCGCGGATGAGATCGCGCATTGTGCTGCGCCCCGCCTGCTTGCCTTTGCCCTCTTCCCCCTCGCGCACCAGACGGTTACGCATCAGCAGCATGTAGATTACCCCCAGCCCGAGGATCAGCACCCCCATGGGGGTGAAACCGAAGAAGCCGAAGCCCTGGATGTCGTGGCGCATCAGCTCGCTGTTCACCACCATGTTGGGCGGGGTGGCCACCAGCGTCATCATGCCGCTGATGAGACCGGCAAAGCCGAGGGGCATCATCAGCCGTCCGGCAGGGATCCCCATCCGGTTCGCCACGCTCAGTACCACGGGGATGAAGATGGCCACCACACCGGTTGAGCTCATCACGGCCCCCAGGGTCGCCACCGCCACCATCAGCAGCACCAGCAACCGGGTCTCGCTGCTGCCCGCCACCTTCACCAGGGCATCCCCTACCTGATAGGCGATGCCGGTGCGTACCAAGCCATCCCCCACCACGAACAGGGCGGCGATCAGGATGACGTTGGGATCGCTGAACCCCGCCAACGCCTGTGGCAAGGTCAGGGTGCCGCTCAACACGAACAGGATGATGATCAACAAGGCCACCACATCCATGCGCACCCTGTTGGTAATAAACAGGAAGATGGCACCCACCAGCATGCTGAGCACCCAGATCAACTCGGAATTCACACTCGCTCCTTTCGTTCATGTCCGCCGGGCGGAGAACCGCGCCAGACGCCATCAGACCACAGCCAGTCCCCCTCCATTTTGTTACATATCAAGAAAGAGGAGCCCACATCATCGCACATTCGGGTTCACTTGCAGCCACTTTGCAGGGCAGAGCAAGCGCCCCAGCGCCCGTCTGGCAAAAAGTGCTGCGCGCCCTCCCCGGCACACCTAGAATGGGCCAGCCACTGGCTGATCCGGCCCCTGCTCACCCCTTGTCCTTCGGAGAGAAAATGTCTGTTCACACCCCAATCTACCCGGAATTCACCTTCTTCGGCCGCTTCGTCGCCGATATCCAGTCCGGCCGCAAGACCATCACCATCCGCGACGAGAGCGAGGCCAACTGGCAGTCCGGCCAGCGCCTCGCGCTCTTCACCAACCCGGAGTACCAGCCCTTTGGTGCCATAGAGGTGCTCTCGGTCACCCCCGTGGCCTTCGAGGAGCTGACCGACGAGCACGCTCGCCAGGAGAACATGACCCTCGCCGAGCTCAAGGCGGTCATCCGGGACATCTACCCCGCACTGCCGCCGCTCTATGTAATTGAATTCACACTGATTGAAGCCTGATTTTGTGAGCTGCCTCAGCTAACCCCGGTTGCACTCTCAGGCCAAAAGCGCACAATGCCTGTATTTATATACAGCCAACGGTGCAGCATGAACACACAACTTGAACCTGCCATCGCCGCCATGGTGGCGGACTTCATCGCCGCGGGTCGCCCCAAGGCAAGCAAGCTGAGCTGGCAGACCAGGCGTGAGGGCTATCTTGCCTCTGCCGTCTTGGGGGGCGAGCGGGAAGAGGTGGGCGCCATCGAGGAGTGGCAGGCCGATCACTACGCCATCCGGCTCTACCAGCCCAAATCCCCCCCTTCCACCACTTATCCGGTGCTGATCTATTTCCACGGCGGCTGTTTCGTCAGCGGGGATTTCGAGACCCACGATCGCCAGATGCGGATGTTGTGCAACAGTGCCCATGCCCTGGTGTTTGCCGTACATACCCGCCTCGCCCCCGAGCATACCTATCCTGCCGCCCATGACGACGCGCTGGCAGCGACTCTCGCCATCATGGCCGGGCTGCCGCAGTGGCACGGCGATCCCGGGCGAGTCGCACTCGCAGGCGACAGTGCCGGCGGCCACCTCGCCCTGGTCACCACCTTGCGGCTCAAGGCGGCGGGAGCGGCACTGCCCGCCGCCCAGATCCTCATCTACCCCATGCTCGATGCTGCGGGCGATAGTGACAGCTATCAACAGCTCGGTGAGGACTACCTTATCACTCGCGACATGCTGCTCAGCGGGTTTCAGGCCTATCTGGGCAGGCTGCCCACCAGCCATCCCGAGGCGAGCCCGCTGCACCATCCTGATCTTGCGGGACTGCCGCCCACCCATATCCTCACGGCCGAGTACGATCCCCTGCGTGACGAGGGAGAGGCCTTGTATGGCAAACTGCTGCAAGCCGGTGTTACGGCTACCTGTCAGCGACAGCTCGGGGTGATCCACGGTTTCTTCCAGCTGGCGAGCATCAGCCCTGCGGCCCGTCATGTTCTCGCACAGGTCGCCATGCTGCTCAAGGGGCTCTGAGTTGGATCCTTCCCCCATGCCGTGTTAAAAGTGTCCCTTTTGAATCAGGGAGGTGACCCGAGTGTTTGAGATAGCGAGCCTGAGAGAGGGCATGATGCACGGGGTCGAGCTGTTCCAGCTGCTGCTGGAGATCATCTCTATCGCCTGCGTGGTGACAGGGCTGGGCAAGACCCTCTGGCTGGCGGCACGGGTGCGGGATCACGAACCCGGTTTTCCCCGCATCCGCCTCTGCTTCGGCAGCTGGCTCATCCTGGCTCTGGAGTTCCAGCTCGCCGCCGACATCCTGGCCACCACGGTCGCGCCGAGCAAGGAGGAGCTTGTCCGCCTCGCCATCATCGCGGTGATCCGCACCTTCCTGAACTACTTCCTCGGCAAGGAGCTGGACGCCCAGACCGAGCGCCAGCGACCCGAGCCGGTCAGGTTGCCCTCCCGCCCCGACGCCCGATAAGCGGCAGACTGACAGAAGGCCGCGAAACGGGAAGAAAGGCTCCAGCCTGCACCAATGAAGAGGGCTCCCCGCGGGGAGCCCTCTTTGTATCGGATAGCAGCCATCAGGCCGGCATGCTGGCCAGCTCGTGGCGTTTCAGGGCCAGCAGGGTGATGAGCAGAGCGGCGCTGGCGATCAGTGCCATGCCCACATAGGTGGCGCTGAACCCCGGTGCCAGCTCGGCGGGGCTCAGGCTCGCCAGGTTATGGCTGGTCCCGGCCGGCAGGGCCCCGTGGAACAGCACGGCGCAGATGGCCACCCCGACCGCGCCCCCCAGCTCGCGGCCGAAGTTGAACAGGGACATGCCGATGCCGCGATCTTCCCGCGGCAGGGCGTTTTGCACCACCACCGAGAGGGCCGGCAGCACCAGCCCCAGCCCCAGACCGGCGAAGCCCAGCCCCAGATTGGCAAAGAGATCGAAGTGAATTTGCCACAGGGCCAGCGCCGCCAGGGCGAAGCCCACCACCACGAAGCGCTTGTAATGACCGGAGTGGCCAATCAGCTTGCCGCCGACGAAGGCCCCCGCCGTGATGCAGACCATGAAGATCACCATGTAGAGGCCGCTCTCGCTGGCTCCCATCCCCTTCTGCCACTGCATCTGCAGCGGCAGGTAGACCAGCACGGCGAACATCAGCAGTTGCGAGGCCAGCGCCAGCAGCACGCTCACCAGATAACCGGGCAAGCGGGCCAGATGGGCGGGCAGTATGGGATCCTGGGCCCGTCGCTCCACCAGGATCAGCAACAGCAGGGCCAGAGCCAGCCCCGCCGCCAGCCAGATGGCGGACAGCGTGGCTTCCGGCGAGAGCAACAGCAGAGAGAGGGTGGTGACGGTGATGAGCAGCCCCGCCCCCTTCCAGTCGAAGCGGCTGTAACGGCGCACATTGAGGTGGCCCAGGTTGCGCTTCACTAGCCAGAGCGCCAGGGCCCCGAGGGGCAGGTTGATCCAGAAGATCCAGCGCCAGCTCAGTTGCTCGGTGAAGTAGCCCCCGAGCAGGGGCCCGGCGATGCTGGAAACTGCATAGACCGCCGAGATGTAGCCCTGATACTTGCCCACCTCCCGCGGGGGAATGCAGTCGGCGATGACGGTGAAGGCGAGCGCGATCAGCCCCCCGCCCCCCAACCCTTGCAACACCCTGGCCGCCAGCAGGGTCGTCAGATCCTGGGCCAGGGCACAGGCCACGGACCCTGCCAGAAACAGGCCTATGCCGATGTTGAGCATCCGTACCCGGCCGAACAGATCGCTCAGCTTGCCGTATATGGGCAGGGCGGCGGTGGCCGCCAGCAGGTAGGCGGTGACCACCCAGGTGAGGGCGGCGCCGGCGTTCAGCTCGGCGCCAATGATGGGCAAGGGGGTGGTGACTATGCTCTTTTCCAGTGAGCCCAGGGCGATCACCAGGGCCACGCTCGAGAAGACGGTTTTTGGGGACATAAAAGAGGCTCGCTACTGTGAGATGCCGGCACCCGAGGCGCAGAGCGCATGATTGTCTCATAAATCAGCAGCCGAGGGTCAAGCCCGCCGCCTGCCTCACCACGACGGCGGTCGCGGCATCCGGGGAGCGGATCTGGTAGTGTGCTCTTTTAGCCGAGGAGGAAGTACCCCATGTCCGAGCAGTTCCAGTTTGAACAATACGACGCCCTGATCTTCGATATGGACGGCACCCTGGTGGACTCCATGCCCTTGCACCTGGATGCCTGGGAGATCACCAGCGCCGAATTCGGCCTGCCGTTCGATCGGGCCCAGCTCAACGAGTACGGCGGCATTCCCACCCGCAAGATAGTGGCCATGCTGGCCGAGCAGCACGGGCTGGCCATCGACATAGAGGCCTTCGCTCGCCGCAAGGTTGCCCTCTATCTGGAGCGGATCGACAGCGTCAGCGTCTTCCCCGCCATGTGGGAGCTGGTCAAGGGCTACCACGGCAAGGTACCCATGGGCATAGGCACCGGCTCAACCCGGGAACATGCAGCGCACATCCTGCGCCAGACCGGGCTCGATGCCTTCATCCCCGTGCTGGTGAGTGCCGATGACGTGACTAACCACAAGCCCCATCCCGACACCTTCCTGAGAGTGGCCGAGCTGCTCGGCGCCAACCCGGCCAACTGCCTGGTGTTTGAAGATACCCGGATAGGCATTCAGGCGGGCAAGGCCGCCGGCATGACCACCTTGCTGGTCGATCAGGGCGCACTTTACCCTCGCTAGAGTGGGCAAATGAGCCCCTGCCGCCAACAAAAACGCCTCCACAAAGGAGGCGCTTCTATATCTCGAACCATTAGCTTGATGTTCTCAAGGCCATGTGATACGGATGATACCTAGGGAAGGTGCGAACAAGTCCCTGATATGAGATCCTGTTTGTCATCTGGAGCCATGGAACAGGGTTCATCATGAGTCATCAACTTACCTTCGCCGACAGTGAATTCAGCAGTAAGCGCCGTCAGACCAGAAAAGAGATTTTCTTGTCCCGCATGGAGCAGATTCTGCCATGGCAAAACATGGTGGAAGTCATCGAGCCGTTTTATCCCAAGGCTGGTAATGGCCGGCGACCTTATCCGCTGGAAACCATGCTACGCATTCACTGCATGCAGCATTGGTACAACCTGAGCGATGGCGCGATGGAAGATGCTCTGTACGAAATCGCCTCCATGCGTCTGTTTGCCCGGTTATCCCTGGATAGCGCCTTGCCGGACCGCACCACCATCATGAATTTCCGCCACCTGCTGGAGCAGCATCAACTGGCCCGCCAATTGTTCAAGACCATCAATCGCTGGCTGGCCGAAGCAGGCGTCATGATGACTCAAGGCACCTTGGTCGATGCCACCATCATTGAGGCACCCAGCTCGACCAAGAACAAAGAGCAGCAACGCGATCCGCAGATGCATCAGACCAAGAAAGGCAATCAGTGGCACTTTGGCATGAAGGCCCACATTGGTGTCGATGCCAAGAGTGGCCTGACCCACAGCCTAGTCACCACCGCGGCCAACGAGCATGACCTCAATCAGCTGGGTAATCTGCTGCATGGAGAGGAGCAATTTGTCTCAGCCGATGCCGGCTACCAAGGGGCGCCACAGCGCGAGGAGCTGGCTGAGGTGGATGTGGACTGGCTGATCGCCGAGCGCCCCGGCAAGGTAAGAACCTTGAAACAGCATCCACGCAAGAACAAAACGGCCATCAACATCGAATACATGAAAGCCAGCATCCGGGCCAAGGTGGAGCACCCATTTCGCATCATCAAGCGACAGTTCGGCTTCGTGAAAGCCAGATACAAGGGGTTGCTGAAAAACGATAACCAACTGGCGATGTTATTCACGCTGGCCAACCTGTTTCGGGCGGACCAAATGATACGTCAGTGGGAGAGATCTCACTAAAAACTGGGAATAACGCCTTAAATGGCGAAGAAACGGTCTAAATAGGCTGATTCAAGGCATTTACGGGAGAAAAAATCGGCTCAAACATGAAGAAATGAAATGACTGAGTCAGCCGAGAAGAATTTCCCCGCTTATTCGCACCTTCCCTAGGCCTTTGTCTTTATCTGAAAGATACGTGATCAAGTCCTTGAAATGAATTTTTAGCAAGTCCATTTCTTCGAACTCTGGAACCGCTGGTTCAGTAAACTCTATCGCCTCCAAAACGCCAGAGGCGTTGTAATATGCGAACACTCCTAAATTCTCAAAGTAATCACATGGAAATACAGACTCCTCCGCTCTTTTAAAAGAGTCAAATACTCCTCCTAATAATAATCTCACTTGGTCAGGAGTCATGCCAAACTTGATTTTCCCTGCCCCCACAAAGGGGGAAATTAAAAATCGCATAAAATACTCTCACTTAAAAATCAGTCACATGCTACAGACACAGTTCAGCATTTAGTTTCGGCATCATCTGTTTAATGGAATATTTCAATGATGTATATCAAATGACTTTATTCATTCCTTTGGGCAAGCGCTTAGCCCGACAGGGCACTACACCACAGCAATAATTTGACCGTATTTAATCCAAAATAAAAACGCCCCAGGCGGGGCGTTGTTTTCATGGTGGCCATTACATGGCGTTGGTGGATTCGAAGATCTTGTCGGCCGACGCTTCGACGAAGCCCGGGTAGAGCACGCCGTCGGCCTGCGGGTAGCGCAGGGCAAACTCGTAAAAGCAGCTTGGGATGGTGCGCACGCCGTCGCTGAAGGGCACCTCGGCCTTGTCCGCCATGGTGGAGGATTGCTCCAGCATCACCTGGGGATCCCCCTTCACCTCGCCGCCGACGGTGTTGAGCACGAAGCCCGCCGCTTTCAGGGCTGCATTGACCTGCTGGATGGTGTCGAAATCCTTCAAGCGGTTGATGTTGACGGTGAAGTGGTTGGCACGGTAACCCCAGGCGGCCATCCAGGCGGCGTACTCGCTCTCTGCCAGCAGCGTCTGGTAGTCGGCGTGGGAAACCTGCCAGGGGGCACCGGTGTAGAGGAAGGCTGGAGTGTCGGTCAGGTGATCGGGCACCTGATCCACCAGCTTGTGGATGATGGCCTGGGCGCCTTCCGAGAGTTCTTCCACCTTCAGCTCGCTGATGAACACCTTGGGCGCATCCGGATCGGCATGTTCGAAGTGCTTGGCATAGAGCTTCTTGGCCTTGAACACATACTCGCCTTTCTCCTCGTAGCCCAGGGCACGGAAGTGGGCCGCCAGTTTCTCGAGGCCGAGCTTGGGCAAGTTGTAGGTACGAAACGCCACGTGATCGTTGATGATGGGGGCTCCGCCCCCCAGCAGTTGGTGAACCTTGTGGGCACTGGGGGTGACTTGAATGTAGTTGTCCCACAGATGGCCAAACAGGGTCTCGATATCCTTTTGCATCTCTCTTTCCTTTGATTGCGGGTACAGACAAGGGCACCTGTTCAGTGCCCCTCTTTTATTTTCTTGCTATCAGAAGATCAGACCGGGGGTATGACGCAGTCGTCGGCAGCGTTGGGCCTCTCCTGCCACATCAACCCCCTCCTTCTCGATTAGAAGGTCAAACCCGGGGACAGCTGATCCGGCATCGCGGCCTTGCTATCTTCCACCGAGGCGACCGGATAGGCACAGTAGTCAGCGGCGTAGTAGGCGCTCGCCCTGTGGTTCCCGGAGGCACCGATGCCACCAAACGGCGCGGCACTGGAGGCGCCGGTGATGGGCTTGTTCCAGTTGACGATGCCGGCACGGATCCGCTTGAAGAAGTGGTTCCAGTCCGCCTCGTTGTCGCCGAGCAGGCCGGCCGAGAGGCCGAAGCTGGTGGCGTTGCCCTGGTCGATGGCGGCATCGAAGTCGTCGTAGCGAATGAGCTGCAGCAGCGGACCGAAGTACTCTTCGTCCGGCAGCGCTTTGATCACGGTCACGTCTATGATGCCCGGAGAGACGAAACCGGTGCCCGCTTCCAGGTGCTTGAGGCTGAGCAGGCTCTCGCCCCCCAGCTGTTGCAGCTTGGCTTGCGCCTCGACCATGCCGAGCGCCGCGCGCTCGCTTATCATGGCGCCCATAAAGGGTTGCTCGGCAGCATCATAGAGGCCGACCCTGATCTGGCCGACCACCTCCACCAGCCGTTTGACCAGGGCATCGCCGCGCTCGCCACGCTCCACGAACAGACGACGGGAGCAGGTGCAGCGCTGGCCGGAGGTGATGAAGGCAGACTGGACTATGGCATGGACGGCACCGTCGATGTCGCTCACGTCTTTCACGATCAGCGGGTTGTTGCCACCCATCTCCAGGGCCAGGATCTTGCCCGGTTGGCCGGCAAACTGCTGGTGCAGGAAGTGGCCAGTGCGTGACGAACCAGTGAAGAAGAGGCCGTCGATGTCCGGATTGCCCGCCAGCGCCTTGCCGGTCTCCACTTCGCCCTGCACCAGGTTGAGCACGCCCTTGGGCAGCCCCGCCTCCTGCCATACCTTGAGCATGGCCTCGGCCACCATGGGGGTCAGCTCGGAGGGCTTGAACACCACGGCGTTACCCGCGATAAGCGCAGGCACTATGTGACCGTTGGGCAGGTGGCCCGGGAAGTTGTAGGGGCCGAACACGGCGACCACGCCGTGGGGCTTGTGGCGCACGAACGCCTTGGCACCGGGCATGGGGTTCTCGACCGTGCCGGTGCGCTCGTCATGGGCGCGGATGGAGATGGCGATCTTGCCCTGCATGGCCGCCACTTCGGTGCGGGTCTCCCACAGCGGCTTGCCGGTTTCCCGGGCGATGGTCAGGGCCAGCGCTTCCTTGTGCTCGCCGAGCAGATCGGCATAACGGCGCACTATGGCCAGACGATCCTCGAGGGCCAGATCAGACCAATGGTAGAAGGCCGCGCGGGCAGCCTTGACGGCGGCGTCCACCTGGGTCTGGCTCGCCGCCTCCCCGCGCCAAATCACTTCGTTCCTGGCCGGATCTTTTGATTCGAACGGCTTGCCTTCGCCGGCCAGCCACTGGCCATCGATAAACTGGACTAAAGACATCATCAATTCACTCCCTGTGGTGCAGAGGCCGCCTCGGCAGCCTGCTTCAATGTGGTGATATGGATCCGTTATTCCAGATCGACGACCCGAACCATGTCGCCACTCTCCACCTTGAGGGCGGCCGCCATCTTGGGCGGTATGATGGCTTCGTGCTTGTCCAGATCGACCCGGATGTTGCCGTAGCAGGCGCGGTATTGTTCAAACCTGGCGTTGCAAACGAGATAGGTGTGACCGCCGATGGGTTCACCCACCAGCACCGCCAGCTTCTGGCTGCGGCGCACGCTGCGGATGTGCTTCACATCGCACTCGACGGTGGGGCCGGCATCGAAGATGTCGACATAACCACGGTTCACGAAGCCCTCGTCCTGCAGCATCTTGATGGCCGGACGGGTCTTCTCGTGGGTCTGACCGATGACGGCGCGTGCCTCGTTGCTCAGCAGATTGACGTAGATGGGGTACTTGGGCATCAGCTCGGCGATGAAGCGCTTCTTGCCGATGCCGGTGAGGTAGTCGACGGTGGGAAAGTCCATCGAGAAGAAATGCTTTTGCAGCCACTCGTAGAAGGGGCTGTGACCGTTCTCATCAGAGACGCCGCGCATTTCGGCGAAGACGGTCTTGTCAAACAGCTCGGGGTGCTCGGCCATGAATAGGAAACGGTGCTTGGAAAGCAGGCGGCCATTGAGCCCCTCGCGGGCGCATTCACGCAGAAACAGGGTGCACAGCTCGGAGTTGCCGGTGTAGTCGTTGGAGAGCGTGAGCGTCTCAACCACGTTGTAGATGCCGAGCTTGGGGGAAGAGTGCACCACCTTGCCGATGTGATAGTTGTAAAACGGCTGGGACAGGCCGACGGCCGCGTCGATGGCGCAGGTACCGACCATCTCGCCTGTCTCCAGATCCTCGGCCACGAAGAAATAGAGGCAATCGCCCTTGCCGGCGGGCTTGTCCAGGAAGGTCTGGGTCGAGGCATCGATCTTGCGTTGCAGCAGTTCATCGTTGACCGGCAACGAGGTCATACCGGTGCCGGATTCGATGGCACAGGTCTTGAGGCCGGCGAAGTCGCGCTGCTCGATAGGACGGATAACCAACATAAATGACAACTCCCTTTCATTGACGACAGGTGGGGTCCCGGCTCCTGCCGGGAGGGCTCCCCACCTCAATTTGGATCAGGCGTTAACCACCTGAGCAACCGCTTTCTCGAACCGGGCCAGCCCTTCCTTGATGTCCGCTTCCGGGATCACCAGAGAGGGGGCGAAGCGCACTACATTGGTGCCTGCTACCAACGCCATCAACCCCTGATCGATGGAGGCAAGCAGGAAGTCGCGGGAGCGACCCTTGAAGTCATCGTTCAGCACGGCGCCGAGCAGCAGGCCCTTGCCGCGCACTTCGCTGAAGCAGTGGTACTTGGCGTTGATGGCGTCCAGACCGTCGCGGAACAGCTGCTCGCGCTGCTTGATGCCGCTCAGCACTTCCGGGGTATTGACCACGTCGATCACCGCCTCGGCCACTGCACACGCCAGCGGGTTGCCGCCGTAGGTAGAGCCGTGAGTGCCCACTTTCAGGTGAGACGCGATCTCGGTGGTGGTCAGCATGGCACCGATGGGGAAACCGCCGCCCAGCGCCTTGGCGCTGGTGAGGATGTCCGGCGTGACCCCCAGACCCATGTAGGCAAACAGCTCGCCGGTACGACCGACCCCGGATTGCACCTCGTCATAGATGAGCAGGGCATTGTGCTTGTCGCACAGCTCACGCACCCCTTTGGCAAACTCGTCGGTGGGGCGAATGATGCCACCCTCCCCTTGCAGCGGCTCCATCACCACGGCACAGGTATTGTCGGAGATGACGGAGGCCAGCTCTTCCAGGTTGTTGTAGGCGACGTGGGTGATGTCGGCCGGCTTGGGACCGAAGCCATCGGAGTAGGCCGCTTGGCCGCCGACGCTGACGGTGAAGAAGGTGCGGCCGTGGAAGCCCTGATGGAAGGCGATGATCTGGGTCTTGTGGGCACCGAACTTCTCGATGGCGTAACGACGGGCCAGCTTGAGCGCCGCTTCGTTCGCTTCGGCGCCGGAGTTGCAGAAATAGACCTTCTCGGCAAAGGTGGCGGCGACCAGCTTCTTGGCCAGACGCAGGGCCGGCTCGTTGGTCATCACGTTGGAGAGGTGCCACAGCTTCTCGCCCTGGGTTTTCAGGGCTTCGACCAGCTTGGGATGGCAATGGCCCAGGCCATTGACCGCGATCCCGCCCGCGAAGTCGACATACTCGCGGCCTTCCTGATCCCAGACACGTGATCCCTCCCCGCGTACCGGAATGATCTTGGCCGGCGCATAGTTGGGAACCATCACTTCATCAAACACTTCACGTGTCACTGCCAACAACTCTGACATATTGCTCTCCTGCTATATCGCGGCAGAATAATCCACCGCCCAAAAGTTAAATCCGTGTAAACGTGGCGGAATTATCACAGAAAAAAAGTAAAAAGTCTGTAACTTAACCGCCAATGAGGAACAATGTTCGATTGCCTGTGAGATTTTAGGCAACCGCATTGCATAACGGCTCAGGGGGTGTTGGCAAGAGATAATTTGGGCAGGAAGGAGGGTGAATAAAGTGTCAGGGAAAATTTTTTTGGCCTCATTTCGATTATGAGACGAGGATCACGATTTTTTCAGGAAACGGCCAAAAAGTTGGCCAGCAACTGGTGTCCCTGCTCGCTCAAAATGCTCTCCGGGTGGAACTGAACTCCCTCCAGTGCCAGTGTTTTATGCCGCAGCCCCATGATCTCGTCCATGGAGCCATCGTCATGTTCGCTCCAGGCAGTGATCTCGAAACAATCGGGCAGGGAGTCATGCGCCACGATGAGCGAATGGTAGCGGGTGACCCGCAGCGGATCCTTGAGTCCCTTGAATACCCCCTCCCCCGTATGGCGGATGAGGGACGTCTTGCCGTGCATCACCTGACGGGCACGCACCACCTGGGCGCCGAACGCCTGAGCCAGGGACTGGTGGCCGAGGCAGACGCCGAGAATGGGTATCTCACCGGCAAAACGGGAGATGGCCGCCAGCGAGATGCCCGCCTCGTTCGGCGTGCAGGGACCGGGAGAGATCACCAGATGGCTTGGGGCAAGCCGGGCTATCTCTTCCAGACTCAGCTCGTCGTTGCGCCTGACCACCACGTCCTGCCCCAGGGCGCCAAAATATTGCACAAGGTTCCAGGTAAAGGAGTCGTAGTTGTCGATGAGTAGCAGCATGAGAGAACCCTGGGAATAGAACAGAGACGGTAAGCAGACTGCGCCTGCCGGCCGTCCACGGACAAACGCCGCGCATTCTGGCATGTCTGCCCCCGTTAATAAACCGCTGAGGGGTCATCACGCGGGCATGGATGGTGGCTTCTGGTTTTTACTCAGCAAAACATCCCTGCCATCTCGAAGACGTTGTCCCCATGAGGCTGACCAACCTATGCCCCTCAACGGGGAAACGGACGAGAACAGGCAGAAGACACCGGATAGCCCATGGGCTGGGCTCGGGAGCAGGAAGGGGGAAAGGCGGGCACGGCTTAAGTGCCGAAAGCGGGGTGTGGCATGGCAACCCAGCAGATGGGCAGAAGCCGGGAGAGCACCTCAGCGATCCAGATAACGTCCCTGCTCCAGCTCGCGCTCGCGCTGGCACTCGGCCAGATAGATGGCGGCAGCGATGGCCGGGGTCTTGTGGTGCTTGTCGATGGCATTGGAGACCATCAGCTGCAGGGTGTTGAGGTTCTTGGCCTTGCGAAACTTGCGCAGCCAGTTGCCCTTGTCACTCAGTTCTTCAATCGGGGTATGTGATTCGACAGACATGCTTTCTCTTGGGGCAAGAACCCGCGTTTGACATTGGAAGTTGAATTGACGAACCAGGGGTCGGGTAAAACAAAGAAAGCCAGGCAAATACCCAGCTCTCTACGACTACACCTTCCCAGTATGTCAGGCTCGAGGAACGAAGCCGACGACATCATATACGCTGGTCAGGGTTTTTTCAGCCCTTTCCCGCGCCTTTTGTGCGCCAGCCGCCAAAATTGCCTGCAGATGAGTCTCATCCTGACGCAGCTCGCGGAAGCGTGCCTGGATGGGCTCCAGCAGGGCGACCACGGCATCGGCCGTCTCGCTCTTGAGGTGGCCGTACATCTTGCCCTCGAAGTGCTGCTCGAGCTCGGGGATGGAGCGGCCTGTCACCCCGGACATCAGGGTCAGCAGGTTGGAGACCCCCGGCTTGTTCTCGGGATCGAAGCGCACCACGGCCGGCTCGTCGGAATCGGTCATCGCCCGCTTGATCTTCTTGACGATCTGCTTGGGATCTTCCAGCAGGCCGATGAAGTTCGCCTCGTTGTCGTCGGACTTGGACATCTTCTTGGTGGGATCCTGCAGGCTCATCACCCGGGCACCGTCGGTCGGGATGAAGGGCTCAGGCAGGGTGAATACCTCACCGTACAGGTTGTTGAACCGGGTGCAGATGTCGCGAGTCAGCTCCAGATGCTGCTTCTGGTCGTTGCCGACCGGCACCTGGTTGGCCTGATAGAGCAGGATGTCCGCCGCCATCAGCACCGGATAGCCAAACAGGCCGACGTTGACGTTGTTCTCGAAACGGGCGGACTTGTCCTTGAACTGGGTCATGCGCGACAGCTCGCCCATCTGGGTGTAGCAGTTCAGGATCCAGCCGAGCTCGGCGTGCTGCGGCACGTGGGACTGGATGAAGACGGTGCTCTTGGCCGGATCAATGCCGACCGCCAGATAGAGGGCGGCGGCATCCAGGCACGCCTTGCGCAGGGCGGCAGGCTCCTGGCGGGTGGTGATGGCATGCAGATCGACGATGCAGTAGAGGCAGTCGAAGTCATCCTGCATGTTGACCCACTGACGCAAAGCGCCCATGTAGTTGCCTATGGTCAGCTGGCCCGAGGGTTGGGCCCCGCTCAATACGATTGGTTTAGCCATGAATGTGTTGATCCTTGTTATTCAGCCAACAGGGCATCGAGCTCTGCAAACTGCTCGCATACCCAGTCAGGGCGGGAATCCGCGATGGGACGGCCATAGTTGTAGCCGTAGGTGAGCCCCACCACCTTCATGCCGGCGGCCTGGGCGGCCAGCACATCATTTTCGGAGTCCCCCACCATCAGGGTGCGGGACGGGCTGACGCCAAGCTCGTGGCAGGCGTGCAGCAGTGGATCCGGGCTCGGTTTCTTGACGGGCACGCAGTTGCCCCCCAGCCAGAGAGCGAAACAGTCGCCGATGCCGAGGGCATCCAGAATGGGCTGCACGAAGTGACTCGGCTTGTTGGTCACCACGGCCTGCCGGTAGCCGAGCGCCTGCAGGCGGCGCAGGCTCTGCTCCACACCGTCATACATGGCCAACCCTTGCAGCAGGCAGGCCTGATAGTGCTGGTCAAACAGGGGGCGGGCCCTGGCAAACAGCTCGGGCGCCTCGCGGTAATCGAGGGCACGCTGGATCAACTTGTCGGCGCCATTGCCGACCCAGGTGCGTACCACGGCTTCGTCAACCTCGGCCAGCCCCAGATCGGTCAGGGTGCGGTTGACCGCCAACGCCAGTTGGGAAGCGCTGTCGATCAGGGTGCCATCCAGATCGAACAGCACCAGATCGAAGGGACGTTCAACGGACATGAGCCAGCTCCGCCCGCATTTGATCGATCACCGCCTTGTAATCCGGCTTGCCAAAGATGGCAGAGCCCGCCACGAACATGTCAGCCCCGGCGGCGGCGATCTCGCGGATGTTCTCCACCTTGACGCCACCGTCGATCTCGAGGCGAATGTCACGACCGCTCTCATCGATCAGGCGACGCACCTGACGCAGCTTGTCGAGGGTGCCGGGGATGAAGCTCTGACCACCGAAACCCGGGTTGACCGACATCAGCAGGATCACGTCCAGCTTGTCCATCACATACTCGAGGCAGGTGAGCGGCGTGGCCGGGTTCAGCACCAGACCGGCCTGGCAACCCTGCTCCTTGATGAGACCCAGAGTGCGGTCCACGTGATCGGAGGCTTCCGGGTGGAAGGTGATCAGGTTCGCACCCGCCTTGGCAAAATCGGGCACGATGCGATCCACCGGCTTGACCATCAGGTGCACATCGATGGGGGCTTCGATGCCGTAGTCACGCAGGGCCTGACAGACCATGGGGCCTATGGTCAGGTTGGGGACATAATGGTTGTCCATCACGTCGAAGTGCACCACGTCGGCCCCGGCGGCCAGCACCTTGGCCACATCCTCACCCAGACGGGCAAAGTCGGCGGAGAGGATAGAGGGGGCAATCAGAAAGTCTTTCATCAGCGTCATCCATTGGCAGCGTGGCAGAAAAAGCGGCGCAATTTTACCGCAAACGTGAAATGAAAACGACCCGCAAGTGCAGAAGACGCGGACCGCGAGTCTCACCACAAACACGGAATGAAAACGACCCTCACCTGCAGAAGATGCGGACCGCGAGTCTCACCGCAAACGTGGAATGAAAACCACCCGCAAGTGCAGAAGACGCGGACCGCGAGTCTCACCACAAACACGGAATGAAAACGACCCGCACCTGCAGAAGATGCGGACCGCGAGTCTCACCGCAAACATGGAATGAAAACGACCCGCAAGTGCAGAAGACGCGGACCGCGAGTCCTGCCGCAATACACGCGATGACAATGACCCGCTCGTACAGCCGACCCGGATCTCGCTCTCGCCCAGTCAGAAACGACAACGGTCCCCGCAGGGACCGTTCATGATTCAACCGACGGAGACCAGTTCGGCCTCACCGGGGTAATGGCCCTGCTCGGGGGCGATGCCGGGCGGATAGAGCGCCAGCAACTCGGCTACCTTGTTGCGGCTGCCGCCGTTGCGGCTGATGGTGCGCTTGACCAGGATCTCGTCCAGCCGGGCCCCGCGGTAGAGCTCCCGGGTCAGCTCGATGTCGTGGTTGCTGATGAGCACTGGCACCCCCTTGTGGGCGGCGGTATGACGGGCCAGCCTGGCCAGCAGCGCCTGGTCATCCAGAGTGAAGCCGCCGGCCGAGTAGGTGGTGAAGCTCGCCGTGGTGGAGAGCGGCGCATAGGGGGGATCGCAGTAGATCACCCAATCCTCATCCGCCCTGGCCATGGCATCGGCATAACTCTCACAGATGAAGGTGGCCTTCTGTGCCTTCTCGGCGAAAGCCCACAGCTCTTTCTCCGGGAAATAGGGCTTCTTGTACGAGCCGAACGGCACGTTGAAACCGCCCTTCTTGTTGTAGCGACACAGACCGTTGAACCCGTGGCGATTCAGAAACAGGAACAGCTGAGACCTTTCGAACCCGGCTTCGGTCTGGTTGAACTGGGTGCGCAGCCGATAATAGGCAGTCTTGTGGTTGTGCTCGGCCACAAACAGCTTGCGCGCCTCGCGGATGAAGTTGTCCGGCTGCCGCTTGAGATGATTGTAGAGACCGATCAGATCCGGATTGATGTCGTTGAGCACATAGGCATCGTAATCCGTGTTGAGAAACACCGAGCCCGCTCCGACGAAAGGCTCCAGCAACACACGCCCGGCCGGCAAGCGCTCGGCAATCTCTTCGACCAGGGAGTATTTTCCCCCGGCCCATTTTAAAAACGCGCGTGTTTTTTTCATGGAAGTCCGGTGTTAAGAAGGCAATGCCCAAAAAAGGGGGACGATTCTACCCCCTTCGCCGGGCGACTGGCTATTGCTTCAATTCTTTTTGTATCTGGGCAAATGACTTGGGCCAGGGTTGTCCCTTGAGCAAGGCGGGGGTGAGCTTGCGGATCGCCGCCTTGGCCTGGGTGCTGTTGGCATAGTCGCCCTGCACCACCACGTACCAGGGGCTGCCACGGAAGCGGGTCTTGTAGACCCAGACCTTGCCCGCCAACCCATGCTCGGCCACGAAACTGTCGACCGCCTGGGTATTGCTCGCCCCCATCAGCTGGATGCTGTAGTGGTTCCTCACTTTCTTGTTGAGGGTTGCCGCCGGCGTCAGGGCCACCTTGGGCGCTGGCGCCGCAGCGGGCGTAGCCGCGGCAGGAGTGGGCGTCGCCTTGGCAACAGGTGCCGAGTTCTGTGTCTTGGGCTGTGCCGTTTCCACGGTCGGGGCCGCACGGGAACTCCCTCCAATCAGCTCGTCCACCACCGTCGTCGGCAGGGCGCCGCTGATGTTGGGCTGCGTCATCAGCTTTTCGACCACTTCGTCGGAGATGACGACACGTCGCCCCTCGTAATTGCTCGACTCCGTGGTGACTGTCTCGCTCTCGACCTTCTTGGGCAAAGTCTTGGCATCGGGCTGCCAATCCCGGGCAACCTGCTGGCCTCCCTGCTCCCCAGATGTCGTGCCACCGCCCTGAGTCGACTGGGACCCGCTCGCCGTGCCGATGCTGAGTGGATCTGTGGCGACAGGGTTGGGCAACGCCATCCCCTGGGACTGGGACGAGGCCGGGGTCTCACCCTTGCCCGCCTCCTCGAACAGAGGGAGGTAACTCAGCGCCAGCAAACCAGCGGCCGCCAGGGCCAGCACGGTCGCAATTTTCTTGACGGGCAACTCGGCCTGACGTTTCTTGGGCCTTCTGTCGGTCATGACATCCTCCAATGACTGCATGATGGCGGAAGGGTGCCCCCCCGCCCCCTTCAGGATCTCTTCCACTTTGGGCTTGGGCAAGAGGGCCGCCGGGATCTTCAGCTCCTTGGCCTTCTCATACAAGAAGATGCGCTGCTCCGGTGCGCTCAGTGGCGCGACTTCCAGCTCGAGCGCGGGCATGGCACGCCCCTTGAGGGCACTCTTCTGATCGCGACACCAGACGTCACTGCCCGAGAGCAGAATGGCCAGTTTATGGGGAGAGGCCAGTGTATCGTTGTGGCGACCAAGCGCCCACAGCTCCCCCACCAGTTCGGTCGGCAAGGTGTCGGCACGCTCGATCATGAGCAGCAGGGTGGAAGACTTGCCCTCCAGCATGCGGAAGAAGCTGTCGGCCAGCGCATCCTGTGCATTGAACAGGGGGCGCGCCACCACCTGCTGAAGCAGCAACTGGCGCACGTCTGCCATCTTCATGGCCGGACTGCCGATGAGGCTAACCACCCGCACCTGGTCAGGCAATTGGGCCAGCAGGGATTCACACAGGGTGCCACGGCCGCTGCCGGGCTTGCCGGAGAGAAAAATAAAGGGGTGATTGAACTCAATCAGATGCAGCAGCCGGTCAACCAGCTGCCGCTGGGAAGGCAGTTTAAGCAATTTGTTATTGGTCACGACCAGACTCGATCACCGCCATCAACTGCATATCCGTCACATCGGCCACTACCTGGGCCTGCCCGATCCCGACTGGTAACACCAGCCGCAGCTTGCCTTCCAGCACCTTCTTGTCACGGCGCATATGGAGAATGAAGGCGGCAAAATCCATCTCGGGCGGCGCCAGCACCGGCAGATCGGCCGCCAGCAACAGGTCGCGGACGCGTGCCACCTCTTGCGCCGTCATGTCGCCACGGGCCAGGGCCGTCTCGGCCGCCAGCATCATGCCCGCCGCCACCGCCTCCCCATGGAGCCAGTTGCCATAGCCCTTCTCTGCCTCGATGGCATGGCCGAAGGTGTGGCCCAGGTTCAGCAGGGCACGGACGCCGTGCTCGGTCTCGTCCTGACCGACCACGTCGGCCTTGATTTCACAGCAACGGCGAATGGCGTAAGAAAGAGCATCTGCGTCAAGGCGTTGCAGCCGCACCATGTTGACTTCGAGCCAGGAGAAGAAGGCCTCATCCCAGATGATGCCGTACTTGATCACCTCGGCCATGCCGGCTGCAAACTCCCGCGCAGGCAGGGTCTTGAGGCAATCGGTGTCGATGATCACATGCTTGGGCTGATAGAAGGCGCCCACCATGTTTTTGCCAAGAGGGTGGTTGACGGCGGTCTTGCCGCCGACGGAGGAGTCAACCTGGGAGAGCAGTGTGGTAGGCACCTGAATGAACGGAATGCCTCGTTGATAGCTTGCCGCAGCAAAGCCGACAACGTCGCCTATCACGCCGCCCCCCAGGGCGATGAGGGTGGTGTCACGACCATGACTGGTTTCCAGCAGAGCAGACATGATCCGCTCGAAGGTAGCCAGGGTCTTGTAGGCCTCGCCATCCGGCAATATCAGGTGTTCAACCTGAAAACCGGGCAGCAACTGAATGATCTGCTCAAGATACAAGGGGGCGACGACAGTGTTGGTCACTATCATGACCCGCTTGCCCTTGATCGTCTGCGTCAGCACCTCGGGGCGTTGCAACAGACCAGCAGCTATCTCAATCGGGTAGCTGCGCTCACCCAGTTCGACCTTCAACCTTTCCATGGACGTCCTCTATTGATTACATACCAATCAACTTAACGATTTGATTAGCTACAACTTTTGCACTTTGATCATCCGTCTGGATGACAAAGTCTGCGACTTCTTCATACAGGGCGTTGCGCTCGAGGGCCAGACGCTCCAGCACTTCGCGGGGCGGCTCTTCGGTTTGCAACAGGGGGCGACGCTTGTCTCTCTGGGTACGCGCCAGTTGCTTTTCAATGGTGGTTTCGAGGTAGACCACGATGCCGCGCGCAGAGAGTTTGTTGCGGGTTTCACGGCTCTTGATGGCGCCGCCGCCCGTTGCCAGCACGATACCCTGCTGCTCGGCGAGTTCACCGATCACCTTCTCTTCGCGGATCCGGAAACCCTCTTCGCCTTCAACATCGAACACCCAGCCGATATCGGCACCACTGCGGCGCTCAATCTCATGATCTGAGTCGAAAAACTCCATGTGCAGTTGTTCTGCCAGATGTCTACCTATGGTGCTCTTGCCCGCACCCATGGGACCTATCAGGAAAATATTGCGTTTCTCAGCCATGTCTTTTCGTTAGTAATTACAAACTGTATGGCCCCGGTAACTACTCGACCGGGGTACCTATGAACCTTATCTTGCGATGGATCAGGAGGGGGA
The DNA here is from genome assembly GCF_020423125.1 of Aeromonas media. NCBI lineage: Bacteria > Pseudomonadati > Pseudomonadota > Gammaproteobacteria > Aeromonadales > Aeromonadaceae > Aeromonas > Aeromonas media. The sequence goes on along the minus strand of NZ_CP075564.1, from coordinate 1,135,873 downwards.
TTATCTCAATAGAAACCAGGACTGGCAACCGCAGCCCTTACGCCCCAGCCTCATCGGGGCGTAAGGTTATATGTGTTTTACCCTCACATGTAAAGTTTTCAGAGGGCGTCGGTGACTATCCTCGGGGTCACGAAGATCAGCAGTTCACGCTTCTTGTTCTCACTGGTGGTTTTCTTGAACAGATAACCGAGGCCGGGAATATCCCCCAGCAGCGGTACCTTGCTGACGTCGTTCTTGATGGTCTGTTGATAGATGCCGCCCAGCACCAGGGTCTCACCATTGTTGACCAGCACCTGGGTGGTGATGGACTGGGCGTTGATGGAGACTGCATCCCCAGTACCGGTCGGGACAGTTTCCCCCTTGGTATCCTGGGTCACGGTCAAATCCAGGATGACCCTGTTGTCGGGGGTGATCTGTGGCGTGACCTTGAGACTCAGCACCGCCTTCTTGAAGGTGACCGAGGTCGCCCCGCTGGAAGAGGACTCCACATAAGGGATCTCGGTCCCCTGTTCGATCAAAGCCGGTTTCTGGTTCGCCGTGGTGACCCGAGGGCTTGCAATGATCTCGGCCTTGCTCTCCTTCTCCAGCGCCGACAGTTCAAGGTCGAGCAGAGTGCCATTGGCGAGACGGGCAACCTGGAAGGCCAGGGTACCGGCGGCGTTGGTCACCGGCAGGTTGACGTTGAGCCTGTCTTCCACGCCGGGGCGCGTGATGGTGGAGCTGCCGTCATTATTACCAGCGCCATCATTGCCCTCTATGGTGCCAGAGGTGCCATTGCCATGGCCATCCGTCTTGGTCACCCCCCACCGCACGCCCAATGCCTCGTCAAAGCCGTCGTCTATGGTCACCATGCGCGCCTCGATCACCACCTGCTTGACCGGGATATCGAGGATATCCAGCATCCGCTTGACGTTGCCGATGACATCCGCCGTGTCTTTGACCACCAGCACGTTGGTGCGTTCGTCCACGCTCACTGCGCCTCTGGGAGAGAGCAGCTTGGTGCTCTCGGAGGAGAGCAGGGCCGCCACTTCGGATGCCTTGGCATAGTTGATCTGCAAATATTCGGTATAGAGCGGCGCCAGATCGGCCACCTGATTTCGGCTCTCCAGTTGCTGTTTCTCTCGTGCGGCAATCTCGTCCGCCGGGGCCACCAGCAGGATGTTGTTGTCCAGCCGCTTGTCGAGCCCTCTGACCTTGAGAATGATGTCGAGCGCCTGTTCCCAGGGCACACCATCGAGACGCAACGTGATATTGCCGGAGACGGAATCCGTGGTCACCAGGTTGAGATTATTGAAGTCGGCGATGATCTGCAGCACGGTTCGTACAGGAATATCCTGGAAATTCAATGAGATTGGTTTTCCCTGATATTGTTTCGCGGTCGTGGTGGCGACGCGTTTTTTCACCTCTATGATGAACATCTTGTCGGCCTGGTCGTAGCGATAATCAAACTGGCCATTGACCGAGAGTTCAAACAGGGTGTCATTGCCCTGGCGGAACACCTCCACCTGGGAGACCGGGGTCGCAAAATCCTGCACATTGATAAGATTGAGTTGCTCATCCGGGATCCGGGTACCGTGGAACTTGGCGAGCACCTTCTGGCCCCGACTGCTCACATCCACTGCAGCCGAACTGTTATCCAGGGTCACGAGAAATTCCCCCTGCCCCTCCTTGCCACGGCGAAAATCCACCCCCTTGACCGAGTTGAAGTAGGCACCTCCCGCGTTAGCCTGCGAGACGGACAGGACGGGTTTGCTGGCCGCAACGGGGGCGGGAGCCGCCACGGGAGAGGAGACAGAGACGGGCTGGGCCTGATATTGAGACTGGTTCTGAGCGACCCGCTGGGTATCAATCAGCGCCGACTGGGTCACTGGCTGGCTCCTGACAAGGGCTGACGGACTGGCACTTGGAGAGGTCGTCGTCGCAGCCACTGGCTGACCGGCCTTCTCTCCCAATGACACCAGCAATTTGTTGCCCTGTTGATGAACCTGGTAAGGGGTCAGCTGATCGAGCGCTATCTTGATATCGAGCCCTTCCCCCTTGCCCTCCACCTTGAGGTTGTCCACCCCTTGCTGCTTGATGGGCAGCGGGTTGACCGTCAGCGCGCCTATGGCTCCGGGCACGTGCAGCAAGAGTTGATTGGGTTCATACGACAGTCTGTCGGTAAATCCGCTCACAGGCTCGCTGAAGCTCAGCTCGAGCAAGAGCTGATCGGCCAACAGCGGATTTACCCTGACCTCCTGCAACGCTGGCACCGCCCACACCTGAGCGCATGCGCCCAGCCACAACAGCGCCACACCGCTCATCCTTCTTATTGTTGTTCTCATCTCTGCTCATCCCTGATCATAGTTTTGCGTCGAGATTGGCCATGGCCAGCTGAGTTTCTCGGGTGACCCAGCATCCTTTGCCATCCGGTACCGTTTCCATCAAGTCAACATGAGTATTCGTTATCTTGATGACTCTGCCCTGATCCAGTCCCATGTACTGATTGAGCCCCACACGCACGGCTTGCCCGTCCGGGGTCCTGATCAGCGCCCATAACTGTCCCTGCTTGCCGATGGATCCCTTCATGCTCAAACTGGCCAGCGAATAGCGCTCCAGCACCTCCTTCTCCCGATTCGCCACTATCTGGGCGCAGTCCGGCTTGGTCTTCGCATCCACTCTGGAACTGGTCTCAGGTTGCGGTTCAATGAAGGGGCTGCGTTGATCGCTGTGCTGATAGGCCATGGGGGAAAAGGGTTTTATCTCCGGCAAGGGTTCGATCGGGATGGGTTGCCTCGCCTTGGTTTGTTGTACGTACTCGTCCATGTCTTCCTGCCCGCCGCAGGCCGTCAACAACAGCACCGGCAAGAAGAGTCCTATCACTCTCATGCTCATGGCTTCTGCTCCAGGGTTTTACCGTTGTATTTGTAGGTCTTGGCCTGCATGGACATGCCTATCAATTCGCCCTGATCCCGGCTTTGATTGAGCTGAAACGACTCCAGGATGACGATGCGCGGCAATGCAGCCATGTCAGCCGTGAACTTGCCAAGCTCGTGATAGGTGCCCACCACCTCGATGCGCATGGGAAGTTCGGTCGAGAATTCGTGTTTGACCTCTGCTTCCCAGTTAATCCTGTTCAATTTGAGCCCGTTGTCGGTGGCGATAAAGCTGATGTCATCCAGCAGCCCTGCCACTTCATGGGTGTTGGGCAACTGCTTGAGCTGGGCATCCACCAAATGCTCCAGTTGCACCATCTGCTTCCGGTATGCCTCCAGGTTGGCAGCCAGCATGGCCTTGCTCTCGAATTGGGCCTTCAGCTCCTGCTCTTTGACGGCCTCCTGCCGCAAGGCCGTCAGGGAATTGGCAATCACATAGTAGTAGATGGCCCCCCCCAGCAAGGCACAGCAAAACAGGATGAAGATCCCCTTGGCAACCTTGGGCCAACGCGCGATGTCATTGAGATCCAGGTCATTGAACTGTTGCAGGTTCATTTTTGCCCCTTAGCCGCGGCCGGAGCTACGCCAGCAATCTGGAACATCATGGAGAACTGGCTGAGGGCCACGGGCGCCACATCCGCAGTAAAAATAGTGCTGAGCTGAGACTGCCCCAACCAGCCCGAACCATCGATGCGCCTCATCATGCTGGCAACCCGGCCATAGGCTTCAGCCTTGCCGTTGACATCAATTCTGTTGGCCTGCAAGGCCAGGGTATTGAGGTAGACACCGTTGGGCACCAGCACGGGGAGCTGGTTGAACAGGCGTACCGGTATGTTGCGTCTTGTCTGCAACTGCTCGATAAGCTGCATCCGGTCGATCAGTTCCTTGCGACGCTCCTTGAGCAACCGGATCTCGCCAAGCTGGGTATCGAGTGTGGCCATCTCCTGCAGCAGACGTTGGTTGCGCTGCTGCTGATACCCGATCTGCTGCTGCACCAGCCAGTCGACGGCAAAGGCAAGGGAGGCCGTGGCCGCGAGGAACAGACCGATCATGATGCCAAACTGTTTCTTCTGACGCTGGGCCCTGGCCAGTCGCCAGGGCAGTAGGTTTATATTTGACATGGTGTGAAGCTCCGCAGTGCCAGACCGAATGCCGCCATGTACTTGGCTCCATGGATGAGGCCTCCTTCTCCCTTCGGCTTGCCAAACAAGGCAAAGGGGTCGGGATGCAGGACGTCACAGTTGAGCTCGCTGCCTATCTGCCCGACGAGACCAGGCAGCAGGCTGCCCCCTCCCGTCAGAACCAGTTTTGACAGTTCCTTGTTGCCCGACGAACTGCAAAATAGCTGCACATTACGCTTTACCTGCAACACCAGGGTGTTGAGATGAGGCAACAACACATCCACCTCATGGTCGGCAGGCAAGCGACCCTGTACCTTGGCAAGCTCCGCCTCATCCAGACTCATGCTGTAAAAAGAGGCCAGGGCCTGGCTGTATTGATCGCCACCGAAATTCTGCAGACGAGAGTAGACGACCTCCCCCTTGAGCAGCGCGGCAAAGGTCATGGCACTGGCGCCTATGTCGACGATACCGACCGGCTTGTCCCAGGTTTTCAGCTCGGGTAGACAGGCGAGCACGGCACGCCCCAGCGCATGGGCACCCACATCTACCACCATGGTCTTCATATCGGCCTCCATCAGCGCACTGACCCGGCCGTTGACGCTCTCGGTGCGCGCCGCACTCAGCAGCACCTCCTGGCGGCTCTCATCGGCCGTCAGGCCGAGGATCTCGAAATCCAGACTGACCTCATCGAGGGGGAAGGGAATGAGCTGCTCTGCCTCCAGGTGAACCTGGTTCTCCAGCTCGTTCTCGTTGATGTTGGCATCAACCTGAATGACCTTGGTGATGACATTGGAGCCCGTCACGGCCGTGGCCACGAGCTGACAGTCCCCTTGTATGAGCCGCTTGAGCGACTTGAGGGACTGACCGACCCGTTCAATGTCCTGCAGTTGATAATCGACCAGGGTGCCCTTGGGCATGGGGATCTCGGCAACCGATTCGAGATGCACCTTGCCAGGACGTCCGCTGAGGGTGACGGCCTTGATGGTTTGACTGCCAAAATCAATGCCCGCCAAGGAGAGGAGGGATCCCTTACTTAATAGCCCAAACATATACACATCCATGCGTTATTGGGTTTTAGGACTTATTGTAGGACAGTGCATCACGACGTGATGACTTAACTCAATATAATGCTCTATCTATCAATGTCATAAAGTTTATGTCAAAAGTTGACGCTCCTCTCCTTTCGGCCTTGATTGCGGCCCCCTTGGTAATTGCGTCCTGGAATGCTAACCTCCCGCCTCTTCTCGAGGTCGATGTCCCCGGACAGGAAAACCTCGAATCCGCGAGGGTAAAAAGGCTATACTCTGCGCCCGTTGGCTAATTTTAAGACGATTGGTAGTTCTTCCATGCTGAAATGGCTCGTTCGCCTGTTTATTGTCATGATGCTGGGTGCAGTGCTGGGTGTTGCCAGCCTCATCGGTATCTACTTCTACATCAAGCCCCAGTTGCCGGATGTGAGCGCCCTGCGCGATGTCAAACTGGCCACTCCGATGAAGGTGTACAGCCGGGACGGGGAACTGATCTCCCAGTTCGGCGAGATTCGTCGTATCCCGTTGCGGTTGGATGAAATCCCCCAGCCCATGATAGATGCGGTGCTCGCCACCGAGGATGCCCGTTTCTATGAGCACCCGGGCATAGACCCCATCGGCATCATCCGGGCCGCCACCGTCTGGGCCGTCTCCGGCCAGGCCCGCCAGGGCGCCAGTACCATCACCCAGCAGGTTGCGCGCAACTTCTTCCTGAGCAACGAGAAGACCCTGGTGCGCAAAATAAAGGAAGTGTTCCTGGCCTGGCGCATCGAGCAGAATCTCTCCAAGGATGAGATCCTCACCCTTTATCTCAACAAAATCCCCCTCGGTTACCGGGCATTCGGGGTCGGCGCCGCCGCCCAGGTCTACTTCGGCAAAGACGTCAAGGATCTGACCCTGGACGAGATCGCCATCATCGCCGGGTTGCCGAAAGCCCCTTCCATGCTGAACCCCATCCGTTCGCCGGAACGTGCCTTTGCACGTCGCAACGTGGTGTTGGGCCGCATGCTGGAGACCGGCAAGATCACCCAGGCCCAGTTTGACGAGGCCTCCAAGATGCCGGTCAAAGCCCGTTACCACGGTGCCGAGACGACTCTCAATGCCCCTTACCTGAGCGAGATGGTGCGCCAGAAGATGGTGGAGCAGTTTGGTGAAGATGCCTACACCATGGGGCTGCACGTTTACACCACTGTCACCGCCAAGCGCCAGCGCGCCGCCCACCAGGCGCTACTGGACGGCGTCTTCGACTATGACACCCGCCACGGCTATCGCGGCCCGACCGCCCTGCTGTGGAAGGCCGGGGAAACGGCCTGGGACTACGATCAGATCATGGCCCACCTGGCAAAGCAACCGACCTACCAACCCCTGATGGCCGCCGTGGTCACCAAGGTCGGCGACAAGAGCGCCACCCTGGTGCTGAAGAATGGCAAGCAGGCAGAACTCGGCTGGAACGGTATCAAGTGGGCCCGAACTTTCATCACCGATGATCGCCAGACCTATCCACCGAAATCGGCACGGGACGTACTGAAGGTCGGTGCCCAGATCTGGGTGCGGGAGAAAGGGGAAGAGCTGCTGCTCTCCCAGATCCCTGACGTCAACGCCGCCCTGGTCGCCATGAACCCGCAGGACGGTGCCATCGAGGCCCTGGTTGGTGGCTTCAGCTTCGAGATCTCCAAGTTCAACCGGGTCGATCAGGCTCGTCGCCAAGTCGGCTCCAACATCAAGCCCTTCCTCTATGCCACCGCGCTGGAGCAGGGTTATACCCTGGCATCCCTCATCAACGACGCCCCGATCAACCAGTGGGATCCCGCCAAGGGTCCCATGTGGCAACCAAAAAACTCGCCGGCCATCTATGAAGGCCCGACCACATTGCGCCTTGGCCTCGCCAAGTCCAAGAACGTGATGTCGGTCCGGCTGATGCGCGCCATCGGGCTGGATACCTATATCGATGGCCTGACCCGCTTCGGCTTCGCCCGCGAGCATATCTCCGCCAATGAATCCCTGGCTCTGGGTGCCGCCGAATTCACCCCGCTGGAAGTGGTGCGTGGCTACTCCGTGCTGGCCAATGGCGGCTTCCAGGTGACGCCTTACTTCATCACCGAAGTGACCGACAGCTTTGGCACTCCCCTGTATCAGGCCAATCCGGCTGCCGCCTGCCGCGACTGCGGTGTACTGGCCGCCGCCGGGCTCGACAGCGCCGATGCCTACGCCAACACAGTCCCTGACTGGAAGGCCCAGTGCCCGATTGACCCTGTCGTGCCCAACAACATGGCGCCCCAAACCATCAGTGCCCAGAGCGCCTTCCTGATCACCGACACCCTGACCACCGCCATCTGGGGTGGCAATGGCTGGCGTGGTACCGGCTGGCGCGCGGCCCGTGACCTCAAGCGTCACGACATCTCGGGCAAGACGGGGACCACCAACGAATCGAGGGATGCCTGGTTCTCCGGTTACACCCCGAATCTGGTAGCCACCTCCTGGATCGGTTTTGACAACCACCAGCGCGGTCTCGGCCGGGCCGAATTCGGGGGCGGCGCCGCCCAGCCCATCTGGATCGACTTCATGAAGACGGCCCTGCAGCAAGTGCCAGAGCGCAAGATGCCGGTCCCCGAAGGGATCATGCAGGTACGCATCGATCGGGAGACAGGTCTGCTGACCAACCGTGCCGATGGCGCCAGCATGGAGGAGTTCTTCAAGGAAGGCACTGAACCGACCCGCTATGCAAGCCAGCTCTCCGATGGCAATCAGGTCTACGGCGGCGATGGCTCCAGCAGCGATGGCCCCGTCTCCACCGACGACATCTTCTAAGCTGCCCCTTGAGGCAAAAAAACCGGCGCTCTAGCGCCGGTTTTTTTATCTGCCTTTCAGCCGAGCAGCCCTTTCATCAGGGCTGAGATGCGGGAGGCCAGTTCATTGAAGCAGGGGCGGCGCACCGAGTAGTGGCGATAGAGCAGGGAGATGGTGCGCCCCGGTACCGGGTCTATCACCGGACGATAGCTGACGCCCCTCTCCTCGGCGTTGGCGGGCACCGCCAGCTTCGGCACCAGCGTCATGCCGCTGCCTGCCGCCACCATGTTGCGCAGGGTCTCGAGACTGGTGCCCTTGAAGCGCTGATCCTCGCCGATGCCGGCGGCAAAACAGAATCCCAGCGCCTGCTCCCGCAGACAGTGTCCATCGGCCAACATCAACAATTTTTTGCCCTTAAGATTGTGCAGTGGCACCGCCCTGGCACTGGCTTCCGGATGATGTTGGGGCACCGCCAGCCACATGGGCTCCTGATAGAGAGGGATGGAGCCAAAGCCGTCCATGCCCTCCAGCTCGGCGAGCACCAGGCAATCAAGCTCTCCTTCCTCCAGCCGCTTGAGCAGCACCTGGGTCTGCTCCTCGTAGAGATAGAACTCCAGCTTGGGGAAGTGTTCCCTCAGATCCTGAATGATGTGGGGCAGCAGATAGGGACCCACTGTGGGAATGAAGCCGATGTGGATTTCGCCGGACATGGGCTCGGCGAAGTGCTGGCCTATGCTCTTGAGCTCGCGCACCTCTTTGAGCACCTTGCGGGCCTGCCGGGCCATGGCATCGCCGGCCGGGGTAAACAACACCTTGCGGGAGGTGCGCTCGATCAGGATCACCCCCAGCTCATCTTCCAGCTTGCGCAGCTGGCCGCTCAGGGTCGGCTGGCTGACGAAGCAGCGCTCCGCCGCCTTGCGAAAATGTTTCTCCTCTTCCAGCGCTACCAGGTACTCGAGATCGCGAAGGTTCATAGGTACTGCATCCTGCCAATCAAAGAGGCCGTTAGCATGCCCAAGAACGGTGCGGGGGACAAGGGAAGCCCGAAACGGGGAGCGCTCTCCCCTGCCCCGCTCACCCGACATGCCCTCTGCCGTGACCCTGAGGGCCGATGCGGCAAACCAGGGCATGCCCGGATCAGGCCGCCATCAGGGCGGCGAGATGGCTCACGAAGGCTTGCGGCTCCCCCAAGAATGAGGAGGCGGGCAGCGGGATGAGACTTCCCCCCCGCATCAGCCCGAGAGTCGGGAACCCCTGCCCGCCGAGCCGACGCAGCCAGCCCTGGCTTTGGGCCAGATGCCCGGCGAGATCCACCTGACCAAAGGCCAGGGCGAACGCCTCCGGCGTGATGCCCTGCTCCTGCGCCAGCCGCGCGAGATGGGCCTGGTCACCGACCCACTGACCGTCAAGGTAATGGGACTGCTGAATGCGATGCAGCAGGCTCAAGCCATCACCACCCAGCTCGGTGACCGCCAGTATGGCCCGGATGGGGGGCTCGGAGTCGAGCAAGAGGCCGTCACTGAGCAAGAGTTCGTTGAAGTAGCGCTCACCGAAAGGCTGGTCGGTCAGGGCCTGGATCCGCTCGTCATGGGGGCGGACATGGTCCCTCAGGGTCTGGCCCATGGGCTGGCGGCGCGAGCCCAGCCAGAGGCCGCCCGCATGCAGCGCGATCTGCAAATCCGGGATCCCGGCCGCGGCCTCGAGCAAGGGGGCGGCGCCATAGCACCAGCCACAGAGGGGGTCATAGACATAATGGAGGGTGGTTTGCTGTTCGCTCATATTCATTCTCACTTCAATCTTGGATAAAAAACCGGGCCCTGGGGCCCGGTAAAAAAACACAGGGAAAAGGACTCAGGCCATTACCACTTCATCTCGCCCATGTTGACCTTGGCACCGATGGCCAGACCATCGTCAACCGGCAGGGACGGGAAGGTCTTCTTCAGGCCGTCGATCAGCTGATCGCTGTTCTTGGCAGTGGCCAACGCCTGCTCGAAGCGCTGGACGTAGTCACGGGTAAAGGTCACGGCGGCAGTGCCTTTGGGTGCGGAGCCCAGGAAGTGGCCAGGTACCACGCGCTCGGGTTTCAGAGCCAACAGGTTGTCCAGCGCCTTGACCCAGTTGCTGCGGGCCGCCTTGGTCTGGCTGTCCGCCATCCAGACATGCACCCCGCTGTATACCGGCACGCCGCCAAACACCGTCTTGATGGAGGGAGCCCAGAGGAAGGCATTCGGGGTGTTCATCTCCTTGATTTCAATCTTCTCGCCATCCAGGGTCAGGTGGGAGGCAGTCATCACCTGCGGCACGGTCAGACTCTTCGGTGCGCCCTTGCCCAGGATCGGGCTCCAGTAGCTCAGCTTGGCATCCTTGGTCTGGTTGATATGGTCAACCACATGCTGGTCGGCCAGCACTTTGACATCCGGGAACGCCGCCATGACGGGCTCCAGACCGAAGTAGAAGTCGGGGTCACCGGCACTGATATACACAGTGGTCAGCTTCTTGCCGCTCTTCTTGATCATCTCGACCAGCGCCTGACCATGTTGCACGTCGAACTGGGCATCGATCAGGATGGCCTCTTTGTCACCGGTCACCAGTGAGGAGGAGACCGGGAAGATCGCCTTCTCGCCAGGGTTGTAGACAGTCACGCTCAGGGGGGCAGCCAGTGCGGCGCCACTCAGCAGGGTGGTCGCCAGAGTCAGGTTGCGGATCAGGGTGTTGTTCATCATCTATTCCTCATTAAGTATTCGGGGGTTCATTTGATGGACAGAGTGTATTGGATCGCCTAAGTTGCAAATACAGCGTAAAAAGCACATAACTGTTGCATATATCGAACATATAGAGAGCCATACATGGATCGACTGACCGCATTGCGGGTCTTCGTCAGCGTTGTCGAGCAGGGGAGTCTGAGCGGCGCCGGGGAGAAACTGGATATGTCCCGCGCCATGGTGTCGCGCTATCTGGCCGAACTGGAGCGCTGGATGGGCGCCCGCCTGCTGCACCGCACCACCCGCCGTCTGAGCCTGACCGGGCCGGGAGAAGAGGCACTGAACCGTGCCCGCGCCATGCTGGCGCTCGGCGAGGAGATGGAACAGATTGCCGTGAAGAGCGATGACGCCCCCAAGGGGCAACTACGCATTACCAGCAGCTACTCCCTCTCCGAAGCGCTGCTGGTCGGGGCTGCCAACGACTATCTGGCTCGCTACCCCGGTACGGCCATCGACATCCTGCTGCTGGACAGAACCGTCAACCTGGTGGAGGAGCGGATCGATCTCGCGGTGCGCATCACCAACGATCTGGATCCCAACCTGGTGGCGCGCCGCCTCGGCACCTGCCACTCCGTCGTCTGTGCCAGCCCCGCCTATCTGGCCCATCATGCGCCGCCGCAGCGGGTGCAGGATCTGGCTCTGCACAACTGCCTCACCTACACCTATTTCGGCAAGAGCCTGTGGGAATTTCAGGGGCCCGAGGGCCCGGAGTCCGTGCCGGTGAGCGGCAACCTCAGCGCCAACATCTCCAACCTGCTGCTGGCGGCGACCCTGGATGGGGCGGGGATCAGCCTGCAACCCGCTTACTCGGTGCAGGCCCACCTGGAGAGCGGCGCCCTGGTGCCCCTGCTGACCCAGTGGCAACCCAAGCAGCTCGGCGTCTATGCCGTCTATGGCACCCGCAAGCAGATGTCCCCCCTGCTGCGCAGCTTCCTCGACTTCCTGATCGCGCACATGGCGGACGATCCCCTGTGGCAGGCCCGCTGAGAGCTCATGAAAAAGGGGCCTGTCGGCCCCTGTCATCCCTGTGTCGGCTTATGCCTCGAAACCAAACGCCTTGACCGGCGGCTCGCCGTCGTCGGCAGCCTCCTCGTCCACATAGATGTCGCGATAGGCGGCGTAGATGGAATAGTTGATGGCCGGCAACACCACCAGCAAGCCCACCAGCATAAGCAGCGCACCAAAGAAGATCAACACGGCCCCCAGCAGCCCCCACCAGAGGAAGGGCCACATATTGCTCAAGCAACCCTTGAAGCTGAGCCTGGCCGCCTGCCAGATCCCCACGCCGTGGAAGAAGATGAGGGCGGGAGCGAAGGTGATGGCCATCAGCACGGGCACCAGCAAGGCCAGCCCCAGCAACAGACAGAGCAGGAACCCCTGCGCCTGTTCTGGCGTCAGGGTCAGGGTCTCCGGATCCTGGGAGAGCAGACCGGTCAGGCCCCACTGATGCAGCATGAAGGCGCAGATGAGCAGTATCCCCATGAACAGGGCGAGCACCATCAGCCCCCCCAGCATCAACGGGGTCAGCCGGTGACGGAAACCGGCGAAGAAATCGGCGAACTGCAGGGGCTGGCCCTCATGACCCCGGCGGGCCACCGCCACCCAGCCAGCGCCCCACACCATGTAGAGCAGCTGGGAGATGAAGCCCCCTGCCGGCAGCTGTTCCAGCAACATGCCCACCAGGAACCAGATCACTATCATGGCCACACTGGCGCCCATGCCCCTGTTGAAGATGTCGAACCCGGTGCGGATCCAGATCCAGCCCTGCCCTATGGTGTGGCGTTTGGGTTCGCGGCGCAGGGCGCTGTCACTGTTCATCATTGACCTCGTCGAAAATAGCAGCAGAAAACCCTGTCATCAGGGCACGCTCACCGTGACCATGATGGTGCCCGTGTAAGCACCGGTGCGCACCACCTGACCCGGCAACCGGGTCGGATACAGCCTCACCTGATATTGGGTGGTGTGGCTGGCCGCCGAGTAGGGTACCGCGATGGCAGTATCAAATGGAATAGGAGTCAGCGTATCCTGCTCGACCATGCCCACCCCGACCCCGGCCAGGCTGGTGGTGATGAAGCGATTCTGGCTGCTGAGCGCCCCCCCGAAGCTGTAGGACAGCGGTATCACGTAGTCACTCGGGATCTGGCTGCAGGTCACGCTCACATTGACGCTGCGCGGGGCATAACCCCTGGGTATCTCCCCCTCGACGAAGACACTCTGCGCCACGGCGCCGAGATCGATGGGAATGCTGGTGCCGGCCGGGAACTGGCAGGTCGGTGTCGAGGTGACGCTGATGTTCATCGCCAGGGTGCTGAAGGCATTGACCGGGCTGGTGTCGGGTACACTGGCTCGCCGCACGAAGAGGTGGGCGACGGTGCCGTTGAAGGTCTGGGTACCCGTGACCCCCTTGAGCAGCTTCAGGGTATAACGGCCGCCATTCACGTTGATTCCCCCCAGCAGGGAGACATTCAGCAACCCACCGACGCAGGCACTGAGCAGCCCTGTGGTCGTGGCGCTGAAGGGAACTTCCTGGTATCCCCCTGCCGCATTGAACTCAGTTTTGAGGCCAAAATAGGGATTGAGTTTGATGAGGGTGCCCAGAGGATCGGAGACGGTGGGCAGGTTGGTGGTCCCCTGGTAATAGACGGTCACAAACAGCCCCACCGAAATCCCGGTGCAATCACAGGTAGCCGTGCCCGTGGTCAAGAAGGCGGTGGGACCGCTGGTTTCTCCGGGCTGATAGAGGGTACTGGTGGTGATGGGGCCGGTCGCCACGAAGGGACTGGTGCACTGGCCATTGACGGCCCGTGCTTCGCCCGCCCACAAGCTCCCCAGCCAGTGCCTTACTGCCTGCCGTCATAGGTGCCATTCAAAGATACCTTTAGTGACACATTAGTAAATAGCATGGAATTCTCAATCTTGCCGTGCGGCACAGTCTCCTGTCCGGCGCCATGGCGCGAGGTGACGGACAGCCGGGCAAGAATGTGGCATCATTTTCCCCCTTTTTATCTCACCGCCTTGTTCGATGGAGCCACCATGCGCCGCCTGTTCTTCCTTCTCATGTTGCTCGGCAGTCCCGCTCTTCACGCCGAATCCAGCTTTATCAGCCGTCTGCTCAACCACCCAGTGCCGGGAGGCGTGGCCGTGGTGCAACTGGGAGACGGCGCCAAGGCGCCCGCCGTGCGGTATCAGGACAAACCCGTCCTGGTGGTGCAGGAAGAGGGCAAGCGCTGGATCGCCATCGTCGGCATCCCGCTCAAGAGCCAGCCCGGCCCCCATCAAGTGACCACGAACGATGGCCGCACCTTGAGCTTCACGGTCGGCAACAAGCACTATCGGGAGCAGCACATCAAGCTCAAAAACACCCGTCAGGTCAATCCGCTGGCCGAGGACATGGCCCGCATCAACCGGGAACTGGCCGAGCAGACCCTGGCCTACCAGACCTTCAGCCCCACCCAGCCCAGCAACCTGCTGTTCGACAAGCCGGTCAACGGCCCCCTCTCCAGCCCGTTCGGGCTGCGCCGCTTCTTCAACGGCGAGGAGCGCAACCCCCACTCCGGCCTCGACTTCGCGGTCGGCGCCGGTACCCCCATCAAGGCACCGGCCGCCGGCAAGGTGATCCTGATCGGCAACTACTTCTTCAACGGCAATACGGTGTTCGTCGATCACGGCCAGGGGCTCATCAGCATGTTCTGCCACATGTCCAAAATCGACGTGACCCTGGGCCAGAGCCTGCCCCGTGGCGGCATCGTCGGTCGGGTCGGCGCCACCGGTCGCGCCACCGGTCCCCACATGCACTGGAACGTCAGCCTCAACGACGCCCGCGTCGATCCCGCCATCTTTATCGGCGCCTTCAAACCCTGATCCGGGCAGGATGAAACGAAAAAGGCAGCCCGGGCTGCCTTTTTCGTTCATGGAGAGGGGCGCTAGTCACAGGGTTGCGGCATGCTGCCCGGCCTCCTTGCCCATGGCCCGCCACATCGCCAGTACCAGCAGGGTGCTGCAGGTGGGCAGCGCCAGCCAGACCCCGGCCACGCCCCACAGGGAGGAGAAGCCCCAAAGGAAGCCGCCGATCAGCACCAGCTTGCCGCCGGTGAGCAGGGAGGCGATGCGGGCCCGGTTGATGGCCTGGAAATAGGTGGCGCCCACCAGCAGCAGCCCCTCCATGGGCAGGCCCCAGAAGTAGAGCCAGATGCCGAGGCTGGCCACCGGCAACAGGGCCGCGTTGTCGCCGGCAAAGAGATAGACCACCCCCTGTGGCCAGAGGTAGAGCGGGATCATGCCGCACAGCGCCACCGCCAGGGTCACCCCCAGCGCAAGGTTGCGCACCCGCAGTACCCGAGCCCAGTTACCCGCTCCGGCGTTGAAGCTGGCGATGGGCTGGATGCCCATGGCGATCCCCTCGAAGATGAGATAGAAGAAGGCCTCGCTGTAGCTGATGACGCCGTAGGCAGCCACGTGCAGCGAAGTGCCGACTGACAGCAGCGCCTTGTTGTGCAGCGCCAGCACCACAGACAGATAGAGGTACATCAGAAAACTCGACACCCCGAGTCGCAGGGTCTCCCCCATCAGGCGCCAGTCTGGCACCAGAGTATCCCAGCGGATGCGCAGCTGGCTGCGGGGGGTGAAGAAGTGCCACAGGCAGAGACCGCCGGTCACCGCCTGGGAGAGCATGGTGGCGATGGCCGCCCCCGCCAGTCCCCAGGGGATCACTGCCATCAGCAGGTAATCGAGCAGCACGTTGAGCACGCCGCCCCCCACCAGGATCCAGGTGGTGAGACCGGGCCGTCCGTCGTTGCGCAGCAGGGCGGTGAACGCCATGGAGAGCACGGCAAAGACCCCGAGCCAGGCGTACCACTGCAGGTAGGCGAAACCGGCGTCGAAGATGACCCCCTCGGCCCCCATCCAGGTCAGCATCTCCCTTCCATACCGGATGCCAATGAAGGCGAGCAGCGCGGAGGCGATGAGCACCATCACCAGCGCATTGCCGACGATGTGGCGCGCCTTTGCCTGCTCCCCCTTGCCCAGATAAAACGAGGCGAGCGACGAGGAGCCCATGCCGATCAGCGCCCCCACCGCATAGAGCACGGCGCAGATGGGGTAGGCCAGCATCATGCCCGCCAGACCGTCCTGACCCAGGAGATGGCCGACGAAGATGCCGTCTATGGTGACATAGACGCCAGTGACCAGCATGGCGGCTACCGTCGGGGTGACGTAACGCAGGAAGAGCCGGGAAAGGGGGGCCGTGCCCAGATCGACAGAGGACATAAATTGCTCAACGGAGGGAAACGGCCAGAATAATAGCCAAACAAGACCCGGATCACCCGTTATTTATGTTGCAGATCATTAATATGGAAGGCTTTACCCGCCCCGGCCCCTGCTTTAGGCTAAGGCGACTTCTCATGAACGGAAACGTGCGCCATGTTGCAACGCCTGCTCTGTCTGATGCTCTGTCTCAGCCTGCTCCCCTTCTCCGCTGTCCAGGCCGATGATGCCGTCACCCAGGTGGAAGAGTTGCTGCAAAGCGTCCCCAAGACCGACAGCCTCGAAAACCAGCAGCTGCGGGAGAGCTATCAGCAGGCACTACAGTATGCCCGGGACGCCCAGCGCTATCGGGAGCAGGGCAAGGCCTATCAGCAGATCCTCATCGACTACCCCAAGGAGTCCGCTCGCCTCAAGGAGAGCCTGCACAACTATCAACCCCAGCCCCGCCCACCCCTCTCCTCCTTGAAAGAAGAGACGTTGCGCCAGGCCATCAGCCTGAGCAGCAACCGCCAGATCAACCTGCGCAAGGAGCGCCAGGCGGTGACCGACAGCCTCAACCAGCTGGAGAGCACGGGCCAGGAGTATCATGTGCGGGTCGATGAGCTGCGCAAGCAATTGTTGCAGACCCGCTCCCAGCTCGATCGCCTGAGCTTCAGCAACGAGTCGGACAGGCTGCAGGAGGCCCAGCAACTGGCCACCCGCCTCAAGGAGCAGAGCCTCTCCGACCGGATCCAGATGCTGGAACTGGAACAGCTCTCCGCCCAGCAGCGCAACGATCTCGGCAAGCTGAAACTACAGGAGCTCAACCTCGCCATCACGGACGAGGACGAGTGGCAGAACAGCCTGCTTGCCCAGCAAAACCAGTTGCGGCGAGAAAAGACGGTGCAGGCGCTGGCGGAGAGCGAGCGGCTGCGCAGGCAGCTCACCTCGGATCTGCCCCTGCTGCAGGAGCAGCAACAGCAGAACCAGGCGCTATCCCTGCAACTGGGTGCCCTGGAGGATCAGATAGAGCGGGTACAGGACGAGCAGCGCGGCGTCGACACCTCCCTGTCAGGACTGAACGATCTGGTCAACTCGGTGCGCGAACAACTGGAGTGGCTGCAGATAAGCAACGCCTACGGCGAAAACCTGCGCAGCAAGCTGGCCGATCTGCCGGCCTACTTCCCGCTGGAGAAACTGGAGTCCGACATCGTCAAGGCGCGCATGGCGAAATACCAGTACGAGACCGAGCAGGATGCCCTCAAGGATCCCGCGCAGATCCGCAACGAGCTGCTCAGCGGGGATGAGATCACCCTGGACAGGGCCCAGCGTGCCGTGCTCGACAACCTGCTCAAGGCCAGACGACAACTGCTGACCCGGCTCAACGACGCCTCGGATACCCTGATTCAGGAGCAGACCCGGCTCAAGCTGCTCTACAGCCGCCAGAACAGCAAGATCGACGAGATCCGCGAGATCAGCGCCAGCCATCTGTTCTGGATGCCGGATGTGCGCCCGCTCACCCCGGCCGTCCTGCTCGGTGTGCCCACCGCCCTGAGCCTGCTGCTCGATCCCGTCAACTGGCTGCAACTGCCCAGGGCCATCGTGGAAAACAACCCCATGACCCTGACCCTGGCCGGGCTCGGTCTGCTGGTGCTTGCCTGGTGCTGGGCCAAGCTGGGACGCCATCTGGTGCAATACAGCCACTACATAGCCCCGCGCATCGGCAAGGTAACCCAGGACAAGTTCAGCCTCACCAGCCGGCTGCTGATGCGCTCCCTGCTCGCGGCCCTGCCGCTGCCCGCCATGGTGTTGATGATGCGCGGCCTGCTGGACGGCGCCTGGCAATACCCCTTCGCGGTGGCGGTGGCCCGCGGCCTTGGCGAGATCTGGTTTTTGCTGCTGGCGCTGCTGGTGGCCCGCCATCTCACCCTGGAGAAGGGGATCCTCATCCTCCATTTCCGCTGGCAGAAAGAGCGGGTCCAGAAGGTGTGGGGCCAGTTCCGCACCCTGCTGCTGGTGCTGATCCCGAGCTTCTTCGTGCAGGGCATGGCCAACAGTTATCAGGAGCACGCCTTCTACGACTCCCTCGGCCGGCTGGCCTTCATCGTCGGCGCCCTCTGGCTGCTGCTGTTCTTCGCCCGCCTCAACCGGGAGAAGCTGCCCCTCACCTGGGGCCAGGCCGACATGACCAAGCCACACCTGCTGCACCACTTCATCTGGAACAGCCTGATGCTGGCCCCCCTGCTGGCGGTACTGGGCACCCTGTTCGGCTACTTCTATACCTCCCGGATCCTGCTGCGCCAGCTGGAGCTGAGCCTGCTGGCTGGGCTCGGCTGCCTGCTCGTCTACTATCTGGCGCACCGCTGGATGCTGATCCAGCGCCGCCGCCTCGCCTTCGATCGTGCCAAGAGCAAGCGGGCCGAGATCCTGGCCCAGCGGGAACGAGAGGATGACGATTTAAGCTCCGAGATCCCGGACGTGGTGGAGGAGCCTGAGCTGGATCTGGACACCATCAGCGCCCAGTCCCTCGGCCTGGTGCGCACCCTGCTGATGCTGGGCTTCACCATGCTGGTACTGGTGCAATGGTCGGATCTCAACTCGGCGTTCAGCTTCCTCAGCAGCATTGAGGTGTGGCAGGTGAGCAGCAAGGTGGCTGGCATAGAGCAACTCTCCGCCATTACCCTGCAGGATCTGATGCTGACCGCCTTCGCCTTCATCCTGACGGTGGTCACCGCCCGCAACCTGCCGGGGCTGATGGAGCTCACCCTGCTCCAGCACCTGAGCCTCTCCCCCGGTACCGGCTTCGCCCTGACCACGGTCAGCAAGTATCTGGTGATCCTCATCGGCGCCCTCACCGGCTTCTCCATGCTCGGCATCGACTGGTCCAAGACCCAGTGGCTGGTGGCGGCGCTCTCGGTGGGTCTGGGCTTCGGTCTGCAGGAGATCTTCGCGAACTTCGTCTCCGGCCTCATCATCTTGTTCGAGAAGCCGATCCGGCTCGGCGACACCGTCACCATTCGCGATCTGACCGGCACTGTCACCAAGATCAAGACCCGCGCCACCACTATCGTGGACTGGGACAGGAAGGAGATCATCGTCCCCAACAAGGCCTTCATCACCGAGCAGTTCATCAACTGGTCGCTGTCTGATGCCATCACCCGGGTCAAGCTGCGCATTCGCATCGGTCTGACCCAGGAACCCAAACGGGTACAACAGTTGCTGGAACAGTGCGTGCAGGAGTCCACTCTGGTGCTGGATACCCCGACCCCCGAGGTGTTCCTGATCGAATTCACCGACTCGGCCCTCATCTACGAGATCCGGCTCTATGTGAACAACATGGACCACAGAATGCCGATCACCCATGAGGTGCACTCGCTGATCCTGGAGAAACTCAACCAGCTCGGCATGCATCTGCCCCACCAGCAGATCGATATCAGGATGAGCCGAGGCTGATGGCTCCCTCCCCTTCATAAGGGGAAGGGTGGGGTTCTAGCTCACTCATCCCCCAATGACGACAACAGGAGCAGCGAATGCAGATCATTGCCCATCGCGGTGCCAGCAAACTGGCACCGGAGAACACCCTCAAAGCGATGGAGATAGCCATCGCACTCGGAGTCGGCGCCATCGAGCTCGACGTACAGTGGGCAGACGGCGAGCTCTGGGTCTTCCACGACCGACGGCTGGAGCGTTGCACCGACGGCCATGGGGTGCTGACAGAGCAGTCCCGGGACTATCTGGCGAGCCTGGATGCGGGGGACGGGGAGCGGATCCCGACCCTGTGGCAGGTGATGAGCCTGATTGCGGGGCGCTGCGAGCTGCACATCGAGCTCAAGGGGGCGCACACCGCCGAGCCGGTGGCGGCCCTGACCAGGCGGGCCGAGGCGGAGCTTGGCTTCACCCCGCCCCACTGGGTCGTCTCCTCGTTTCACCATCCCGAGCTGGCGCACTTCGCCCGGCTGAGGCCGGAGCTGCGCCTCGGCGCCCTGACCGCCAGCCTGCCGCTGCACGGCGCCCGCTTCGCCGAAGAGTTGGGGGCCTGGTCCCTGAACTGCGACGTGGATTTTGTCGACGCCGGACTGGTGGCGGATGCCCATCGCCGAGGGTTAAAGGTATTGGTCTATACGGTCGACGAGGTGAGTGATGGGGATGCCCTCGCAGCCATGGGGGTCGATGGCATCTTTACCAACCGGCCAGATCGATTCAGCTGAGTATTAGCACGCCCTGGCAGGCCATCAGGAGGTGAAAAAAGATCGAAAATTTTCTGTGCACCGGGATACATAAAGTCCACTTTCAGCCGATACAGAGTTGGCTCATAACAATAACAAACACCACACAGATCTCAGACTGACGCTCACAAGGATGTAAACATGAACCTATCCATCAAGAACAAGCTGGTCCTCGCCATCGGGGCCATCATCCTGGTCATCACCGGCCTGCAGGTCTGGTACAACACCACCCAGCTGCGCAGCGAAACCCAGCGGCTGATCTGGAGTTTCATCGATGACAGCTCCATCGCCAACGTGAAGGGCATCTCCCGCTGGCTCGATGCCCGCATCAACCTGGTCACCGCCACCAAGGAGGCCTTCACCAAGGAGGACGAGCCCCTCAGTCACCTGGCCCAGTCCATGAACGCGGGCAACTTCGACCTGGTCTATGTGGGCACCAAGGATGGCCGGATGATCCAGAGCAAGCCCACCGATCTGCCGGCCGGCTATGATCCGCGCCAGCGCCCCTGGTACAAGGACGCCACGGCGGCCGGCAAACTCGCCATCACGGCCCCCTACGCCGACATCACCACGGGCCAGCTAATCATCACCATCGCCGAGCCTTTCAGCCGTGGCAACACCGACGGGGTCATCGCCGGTGACGTCTCCATCGACGGTCTGGTGCGGGACGTGCTGGCCATGAACTCGGAAGGCACCTACGCCATCCTGGTGGACAGCAACGGCACCATCATCGCCCACCCGGACAAGGCGCTGGCCCTCAAACCCGCCACCGCCCTCTCTCCCGAGCTGACGGCGGCCAAGGTCAACGAGCTGGCCCATGACAACACCATCTCCGAGATGATGATCAGCGGCAAGGCCAGCGTGTTCGATCTCACCGAGATCCCCAACACCAACTGGTATTTCGGCATAGTGGTGGATGAAGCGGTCGCCTACCAGTCCGTCTCCCGCATGGTCACCTCCGCCCTGCTGCAGGGCCTGCTGACCATCCTCATCGTGGCCGGCTTCTCCTACGTGGCCATCAACAGTTCCCTGGCCCCACTGAAAACCCTGGGCGAGGCGATTGCCGATCTCTCCCGCGGCAATGGCGATTTGACCCGTCGCATCAAGATCGAGCGGGAAGATGAAGTCGGTACCGTCGCCAAACACGTCAACACCTTCATTGAGCGCATCCACGTGATGGTGCAGGACATCTCCAACTCCTCCGGACAGCTCAACCAGCAGGCCAGGTCCTCCCACGACATGGCGGAGAAATCCAACCAGGGGCTGGCCCGCCAGCAGAACGAGATCTCCCAGATTGCGACCGCGGTGCACGAGATGTCCGCCACCGCCGTCGAGGTCGCCAGCAATGCCGAGCAGACCGCAGAGGCGGCCCGCAGCTCCTCCAGCAGTTGCGAGCACGGCAAGCAGGTGATCGCGCGCAACCAGCGCTCCATCACGGATCTCGCCACCCAGGTCAAGCAGGCCTCCGGCATCATCCAGGAGCTGGAGAAGAACGCCCAGGAGATCAACACCATCCTCTCCACCATTCAGGGCATCGCCGAGCAGACCAACCTGCTGGCGCTCAACGCCGCCATCGAAGCCGCCCGGGCCGGTGAGCAGGGTCGCGGCTTCGCCGTGGTCGCCGACGAGGTGCGAGTGCTGTCACAACGTACCCACAGCTCCACCGTCGAGATCCGCAGCATGATCGAGACCCTGCAGCGCAACACTCAGGGCGCCGTCAGCACCATGCACGAGGGTCAACTGCTGGCCCAGAACAGTGTGGAAGATGCGAACGACGCCACCCAGGCCCTGGAGCAGATCACCACCTCCATCAACCAGATCTCCGACATGGCGACCCAGATCTCCAGTGCCGCCGAGGAGCAACGGGCGGTGACCGACGAGGTCAGCCGCAACATCCAGGCGGTCAAGGACGTCTCGGACGAGCTGGCGGTGGATGCGGACAGTTCACGCAACCTCTCGGCTCAACTTAAAAATATTTCAGGTGAGCTCAACAATCAGGTCGGCATGTTCCGCATCTGATCGAACCAATCAAAAGGGGCCGTCCAGGCCCCTTTTTTATATAAACCCTTTTTGTTTCAATGGTTATAATTCCCCTTCGACACAGAACACTCTGTGATCAGCCTCTCCATTCGAATATCCTTCTGACACAGATGATGCCTGCCACGGCTATATTCGCATTACTTTTTTGATGTCTTTTCATCGGCCGCAAACATGATAATAGTTATCATTAAACATTTCTGATAAAAAACTTAAAAACTTTATGGGTAATACCTAAAAAGAGAGGCATTTCTCATTTTTTTGAAAGAAAACTACGTACAATCTTGGGGTTAAAATCACTCGAGTAGCGAGTACGGCTGATCCAGATCACTGATGGATGGCGATAATGACGGCATTTTCATCCAAGGAATGGGGTGGTTGTAATAAAAATCACCGTTGCCAAGCACTAAAACAAAGCAGTTTGACTTGCATCAAGCCTGAATTTTTTTCATAGAGCAAAATCGTGCCCAGCAAATCTATCCCTAAGGAGGCAGATGTGGATATTATCAAGACCGATGTTGCCATCATCGGTGCCGGTGGCGGTGGCCTGCGTGCCGCAATCGCCATTGCAGAAGCCCACCCGGAGCTGGAAATCGCCCTGATTTCCAAGGTCTATCCGATGCGCAGCCACACCGTGGCCGCCGAAGGTGGCGCCGCAGGTGTCGTGCGTGATGACGACTCCCTCGAAAACCACTTCAACGACACCGTCTCCGGTGGTGACTGGTTGTGTGAGCAGGACGTAGTCGAATACTTCGTCAACAACGCCACCAACGAAATGATCCAGCTGGAGCACTGGGGTTGCCCCTGGAGCCGCAAGCCGGATGGCAAGGCCAACGTCCGCCGTTTCGGCGGGATGAAGATCCCGCGCACCTGGTTCGCCGCAGACAAGTCCGGTTTCCACATTCTGCACACCCTGTTCCAGACCTCCATCAAGTACCCGACCATCAAGCGCTACGATGAGCACTTCTGTCTGGACCTGATCGTCGAAGATGGCCGCGTGCAAGGCGTGCTGACCTTCGATATCCAGAACGGCATCACCCGCTTCATCCAGGCCAAGTCCGTGGTGCTGGCTACCGGCGGTGCCGGTCGCGTTTACCGCTACAACACCAACGGTGGCATCGTCACCGGTGACGGCATGGCGCTGGCCTACCGTCACGGCGTACCGCTGCGT
This sequence comes from Aeromonas media, assembly GCF_020423125.1. Lineage (NCBI taxonomy): Bacteria > Pseudomonadati > Pseudomonadota > Gammaproteobacteria > Aeromonadales > Aeromonadaceae > Aeromonas > Aeromonas media. The sequence continues at coordinate 1,112,585 of NZ_CP075564.1, read as the reverse complement.
GACATGGAATTCGTCCAGTATCACCCGACCGGTCTGCCGGGCACCGGCATCCTGATGACCGAAGGTTGTCGTGGTGAGGGTGGCATCCTGCTCAACAAGGATGGCTATCGCTACCTGCAAGACTACGGCCTGGGCCCGGAAACCCCGGTCGGCCAGCCGAAGAACAAACACATGGAGCTGGGTCCGCGCGATCGTCTCTCCCAGGCATTCTGGCAGGAGCAGCAGAAAGGCCGCGTGATCCAGGGCCCGATGGGCGACGTGGTTCACCTCGACCTGCGCCACCTCGGCGAGAAGTACCTCAAAGAGCGTCTGCCCTTCATCTGCGAACTGGCCAAGGCCTACGTGGGTGTGGATCCGGTCAAGGAGCCAATCCCGGTCCGTCCGACTGCCCACTACACCATGGGTGGCATCGAAACTGACGGCAAGTGCGCCACCCGCATGCCCGGCCTCTACGCCGCTGGCGAGTGTGCCTCCGTTGGCCTGCACGGTGCCAACCGTCTGGGCTCCAACTCCCTGTCCGAGATCGTGGTCTTCGGCAAGGTGGCCGGTGAACAGGCAGCCGAATTCGCGGCGACCCAGCAGCACGGCAACACCGAAGCGCTGGCCGCCAAGGCCGAGGCGCTGATCAAGCAGCACCTCTCGCTGATGGACATCGACGGGACCGAAAACCCGGCCGACATCCGCAACGAACTGGGCATGTCCATGGAAGCTGGCGTCGGTATCTACCGTACCGAAGAGCTGATGCAGGGCACCATCGACAAGATCAACGAGCTCAAAGCCCGTTACAAGAAGATCAAGATCAACGACAAGTCCTCGGTCTTCAACACCGATCTGCTGTACGCCATCGAACTGGGCTACATGCTGGACGTGGCCGAAGCCATGGCGCACTCCGCCATCAACCGTAAAGAGTCTCGTGGTTCCCACCAGCGTCTGGACGGTTATGAGGAGCGTGATGACGTGAATTTCCTCAAGCACACTCTCTCCTTCTATGCACCGGAAGGGGCCCCGACCATCGATTACTCCGATGTGAAGATCACTAAATCCCAACCGGCGAAGCGTGTGTACGGTTCCGAGGGTGAGAAACAAGACGAGGCTAAGAAGAATGGCTGAGATGATCGAAATTGAAATCCTGCGCTACCGTCCCGAGCAGGATAACGAGCCCTGGATGCAGACCTTCCAGGTGCCTTACCTGAAAGAGATGTCCCTGCTGGATGCGCTGCAGTACATCAAGGATCAGCTGGACTCCACCCTGAGCTTCCGCTGGTCCTGCCGGATGGCGATCTGCGGCTCCTGCGGCATGATGGTCAATGGCATTCCGAAGCTGGGTTGCAAGACCTTCCTGCGGGACTACCTGCCGGGCAAGATGAAAATCGAGCCGCTCAACAACTTCCCGATCGAGCGCGACTTGGTGGTCGACATGTCCGATTTCATCGAGAAGCTGGAGAGCATCAAGCCCTACATCATCCCGAGCGAACCGCGCAGCCTGTGCGACGGCGAGTACACCCAGACTCCGGCCGACATGGCGAAATATCACCAGTTCTCCATGTGCATCAACTGTGGTCTGTGCTACGCCGCCTGCCCGCAGTATGGCATCAACAAGAAGTTCACCGGCCCGGCGGCCCTGGCGCTGGCTTATCGCTACAACGCCGACAACCGCGACAGCGCGTCCAAAGAGCGGATGAAGATCATCAGCCAGGACGAGGGCGTCTGGGGTTGTACCTTCGTGGGTTATTGCTCCGATGTCTGCCCCAAGGGTGTGGATCCGGCCGCAGCCATCCAGCTTGGCAAGGTCGAGAGCGCCAAGGACTACATGATCGCCATGTTCAAGCCGGATTGAGGAGTGAGACCATGAACAACACAGAGAGCAAACGTAAGCCTTACGTGCGCGAAATGAAGAAAGACTGGTGGCTGAAGAATGCCTTCTACACCGGTTACATGATCCGCGAAGGCACCAGCATCTTCGTCTCCATCTATGCCGTCGTGCTGATGTGGGGTCTGTTGCGGCTGGTTCAGGGTCAGGAAGCGTTCAACGGCTGGCTGGAATCCCTGCAAAGCCCGGTCGCCATCCTGTTCCACGTCATCGCGCTGGCAGCCTGCCTGTTCCACGCCAAGACCTGGTTCGCCCTGGCCCCCAAGGCCATGCGTATTTTCCGTGGTGAAGACCTGGTGCCGGAGAAGCCTATCGTCATCGCCCAGTATGTGGCGCTGGCGGTGGTATCCCTGCTGATCCTGATCATCGTGGCTTGAGGAGATTAATGATGAGACGTTCTGACGAGCCCATTTACTGGGGACTGTTTGGTGCCGGTGGCATGGTTGTCGCCATGCTGCTGCCGGTGATTGTCCTCATTACTGGTCTGCTGGTGCCCATGGGCATCATGGACGTGGAGACCATGAGCTACGAACGCGCACTCGAGTTCGCCAGCTCCTGGTGGGGTGCCTGCATCCTGCTGGTGATCATCGCCCTGCCGATCTGGCACGGCATGCACCGCATCTACCACGGCCTGCATGATCTCGGGATCCACACCACCAAGCTGCACCACTACGTGTTCTATGGCTTCGCCTTCCTGGTGTCAGCCATCACCGTCGGTCTGCTGATGGTGCTGGTACTCCAGTAATCCTTTAGTTGCCAGCAACAGATGATAAAACCGGGCCCAGTGCCCGGTTTTTGTTTGGTTGATGGTTGGCGCGCGGCGCGTTGTCTGGCTGCGTATTGCTCAAGGAAGCGGCGCTGACTCCGGCCACAGGGCCCGCAGGGGCGCCGGCATGGCGCCGAGGCGAAGCAGCGGGGTCTGGTGCCACTGCGCCAGTTTTTGCAGCGCCTTCTCCAGATCCTGCGCCAGGCTGGCGGTCACCCTGACCCCTGGCTCCAGATAGAGGCTCTTGACCTCGAACACCCCCTCCTTGCGATGGGCCTTGGCATCCAGGCGCCCCACCAGCTTGCCTCGGCGCAGCAGAGGCAGCACGAAGTAGCCGTACTGGCGTTTGGGGGCCGGGGTGTAGCACTCGATGCGGTAGTCAAAGCCAAACAGTTCGCTGGCTCGCTTGCGATCCCACACCAGGGGATCGAAGGGTGAGAGCACGGCGGTGTGGGTCGCCTTGAGGCTGCCTGCCTGGGCCCGGGTCAGCTCATCGGAGAGCGATGCGTGCACGAAGGCACCGTGCTGCCAGCCCTCCACCCGCACCGGCAACAGCTCCCCCTCGTCCGCCAGCTGATGGAGCAGGACATCGTATTTGCCGCGCTTGAGCCGGTAGTAATCCGCCACCCAGCCGGTCTTGACCAGCCCCAGCGCCCGGCAGCTGGCACGCACCATGTCCCGCTGGGCGAGCTCAGGGCTCGGCAGATCCCGCCCGTCGTCCCACTCGGGCATGACCCGCTCGGCGAGATCGTAGACCCGCTGGAAGTTGCGCCGCTCGCGCACCATCAGCTGACCCGCGGTGAACAGCACCTCCAGGTGGCGCTTCTCGGGCTTCCAGTCCCACCAGCCGTTGCCGCCCCCCTTGCGTTCGCCTCTTTCGTTTCCAATATCGGCTGCCCGCACCGGGCCCTCCCGGCGGATGCGCTCGACTATCTGCGCAATCTCGCCGCCGTGGGTCTTGAGCCACTGGGCGGAGAACTTCCAGCCCATGGCGGCGGGATCCAGCATGCGATGGCGCAGCAGCCGGTAATCCTCCCGGGGGACGAAGCAGGCCTCGTGGGCCCAGTATTCGAAGAGATCCCCCTCGGCCAGCAACTGCTCCAGCCAGCGCGGATCGTAGTGGCCGAGCCGGCTGAACAGCACCAGATAGGGGCTGCGGGCCACCACCGAGATGGTGTCTATCTGCAGCAGCGCCATGCGGCGGATGCAGTCAAGCAGATCGGAGGGGCCGGCCTTGGCGCGGCGCGGGGTCAGCAGCCCCTGGGCGGCGAGTTGCAGGTGGCGGGCGTCTTGCAATGACAAATGGGGGATCGACATGAAAATAGGGGCATCCGTTCCTGAGTGTCAGGTCACCAGCATGCCCAAGCCGCCGCCAAATGAAAATGCCCCGTTCAGGGTTTGGTGAACACGGCCACATCGGTGTGGGGGAAGCAGAGGTCCGCCTGCCAGCGGGCAGCCAGGGCGCGGAACGACGCCTCGGCAAAGAAGACGATGTGGGTCGGATCGTGGCGATAACGCCAGCTCTTGAAGCGCTCGTCACCCAGCACCCGCTGGGTCTGCAACACCAACACGCCGCCGGGGTTGAGGCAGGCCCAGAGCCCGTCCAGCACGGCGCGGGGGGCGGCCAGGTGCTCTATCACCTCGGTGCTGGTGATGAAATCGTAGCGACGAGTGAGCAGCTCGGGCTGGTCGGCATAGAACTTGTCGTAACCCGCCATATCAAAGCCCGCCTCCCGCCCCATGGCGATGAGGGCAGGCCCGGGACCGCAGCCGAAATCGAGGCCACAGGCAGGAGGGCTCACCCGGGAGAGCACCTCGCCGAAGGCCCGCATCAGAAAGCCGCGATAACGGGGATCATCCACCCGGTTGTCATGCCCGTCATAGACCGCCTTCTCTGCCGCATCGTCCAGATGATCCGCCTCATCCAGCCAGACCAGCTCGCAGTCCAGACAACGGTGATAGCGCTTGCCTGCCACCGACAGGGGGTAACTGTGGCGAGCCGAGCAGAGGGGGCAGCTGACGCTTGATGACATGACGGATCCTCCTGGGTAACAGCCGCGCAGATTGCCTGCCCGCCGCCTTGCTGACAACTTTTTTTGCGCCTTAAGGGTTTCTTAAGTTTGCCCTTTTACTCTCAACCCATCGCAAGAGAAGGAGCCAACCATGACCATCGAGATCCAAGCCCCCTACAGGTTGATCCTGGCCGAATCCCCGCAGCAGGTCATGGCGCTGCAAACTTATATCCAGGCCGCCTACACCCTCGAATTCAACGCCCGCATTCCCCATTTTCTGCCCTGTCTGCTCGGGCTCTACCGGGCCGATGGGGTGCTGGTCGGCGCCTGTGGCCTCAACCAGGCCTGCAACGGCGAGGGCGAGCAACCCCTCTATCTAGAGCAGTATCTGGAGCAACCCATCGAGGCCGCCATCGAAACCCGCCTCGGGGTAAGACCGGCCCGCAGCCGCATCATCGAAGTGGGCAACCTCGCCTGCAGCGAGCCGGGCAATGCCCGCCTGATGTTTGCCGCCCTGTGCCGCCTGCTGTGTGACAACGCCCTCGATTACGTGGTGTTCACCGGCACCGCCAAACTGCGCAACAGCTTTGCCCGGCTGCGTCTCAACCCGGTGGAGCTGGCCCCCGCCCAGGCCCACCAGGTGGGGGAAGACGCCAGTGCCTGGGGAGAGTACTACCGCTGCCAACCCAAGGTGATGGCCGGGGACATCAACCAGGGGCGCGAGGTGCTCGCCCAGAGCAGCCTGCTGCTCAACCTGTTGGGGCCCATGCCCATGCTTTTTAGCCACGCCGACAATGACAAGAGGTGCGCTCAATGAGCCTGTTTGACGCCATCGCCCGCCACGCCAGCCTGACGCCGCGACAACCGGCACTGCAAGGCAGCCAGGGTTCGTTGGATTACCAGAACCTGTGGCAGCAGATCCAGCACCTGGCCGACCGCTTGCAGCAAGCCGGCATTCGCCGCCTGGCCCTGCAGCTCGACAACGGTCTGCCCTGGGCGCTGCTCGATCTGGCCTGCACCCGGGCCGGTATCGTGGTCATTCCGGTTCCCCACTTCTTCAGCCCGGCGCAGCAGTCCTGGCTGCTGGAGAGCAGCGGAGCCGACGCCCTGGTGGGACCCGAACATGAGGGCTGGCAGGCCGCAGCCCCCCTCATCCTGATGACGGGCACCGCCGACGAACAGGATCTGCCCCTGTGGCGACGCACCCCGCTCGCGCCTCCGGCCCTGCCGGACGGCACAGCCAAGATCACCTATACCTCGGGCACCACGGGCCAGCCCAAGGGGGTCTGCCTGTCCCTTGCCCAGATGATGGCAGTCTGCGAATCCCTAGCCCTAAGGGTCGCCCCGGCCGGAGTTGAACAGCACCTGACCCTGCTGCCCCTGGCCACCCTGCTGGAGAATCTGACCGGTCTGTACGTGCCACTGCTCACCGGCGCCTGCAGCCGCATCCCCTCGCTCGGCGAGCTGGGTTTCACCGGCTCCAGCACCCTCGACCCGGCCATGCTGGGCCAGGCCCTGGCACGCTGGCCCAGCCACAGCCTGGTGCTGGTACCCGAACTGCTGCGCCTGCTGCTGGCGCTGTGCGCCAACACCCCGGCCCTGGCCGAACGGCTCAAGGGGCTTCGCTTCGTCGCCGTCGGTGGCGGCAAGGTCGCCCCCGAGTTCATCGCCCATGCCCGCGCGCTGGGGCTGCCAGTCTATGAGGGCTATGGCCTGTCGGAGTGCGGTTCGGTCGTGGCGCTCAACGGCCCGGACGATGACCGTCCGGGCAGCGTCGGCCGCCCCCTGCCCCACTGCCAGGTGACGATCGCCGCCGACGGCGAAGTCATGGTGAGCGGCAGCGCCATGCTCGGCTATCTGGGGGAAGAGGGCGCTGCGGCCAGCCAGATCGCCACAGGGGATCTGGGTCACCTGGACGCAGAAGGCTACCTGCACATCACGGGGCGCAAGAAGAACGTGCAGATCACCGCCTTTGGCCGCAACTTTTCGCCGGAGTGGGTGGAGGCCCAGGCCCAGCTCTGCCCGGCCATCGTCCGCATCGTGATCTTCGGTGACGGCCAGCCCGCCAACGTCGCCCTCATCCAGCCGCTGCCGGGCACCCAGTGCCAGTTGGCCGAGCAGATTGCCCGGCTCAACCAGCAGTTGCCCGATTACGCCCGCATCCATCACTGGCTGCCGGTGGCGCTGGATCAGCACCCCGGCCTGCTGACGGCTAACGGCCGCCCCCGTCGCAACGAGATTTATCACCACTTTTCCCGGCAGATCGACCAATGCCTGACTCAAGGCCTCACAGGAGAATCCTCATGAGTTTCTACCAGACCCTGCAACACGCCACCGCCGCCGAGCGCGAGCACCTGTTCAATGCCCCCATCATCGAGGCCTGCCGCCGCGGCGACATCAGCCGGGAGACCTACCTCGCCTTTCTGGCAGAGGCTTACTACCACGTGCGCCACACGGTGCCGCTCCTGATGGCCACCGGCGGCAAGCTGGGACAGGAGTATGAGTGGGTGCGCGGCGCCATCCGGGAGTACATCGACGAGGAGTACGGCCACCAGGAGTGGATCCTCAATGACATCCGCGCTTGCGGCGGTGACGCCGAGGCGGTGCGCCATGGCCGACCCGGTCAACCCATCGAGCTGATGGTGGCCTTCCTCTACGACCAGATCCAGCGCGGCAACCCCATGGGCTTCTTCGGCATGGTGCAGGTGCTGGAAGGCACCAGCGTCGCCATCGCCCTGACGGTGGCGGACCAGCTCAAGAGCGGCCTCGGTCTGCCACCCCAGGCGATGAGCTACCTCAGCTCTCACGGCGCCCTGGATCAGGAGCACCTCAAGTTCTTCGAATCCCTGATGAACCGGGTGGAAGACGCCGCCGATCAGGCCGCCATCATTCACGCCGCCAAGGTGGTCTACCGCCTCTATGGCGACATGCTCCATCAGCTCACGGGATCCTCTGCCAATGAAGCTTGAAGGGAAACGCATACTGCTCACCGGCGCCAGCGGCGGCATAGGGGAAGCCCTGGCCCTGGAGCTGGCGGCCCAGGGGGCGCATCTGCTGCTGCACGGACGCCGGGCCAGCGCACTGGAACGGCTGCGCAAGGAGCTGCCCCACCCGGAGCGCCATCAGACGGTGACCGCCGATCTGGGCTCGCCCCAAGAGCGGGCCCGGTTGTTGCAGCACCCGGCGCTGGATGACGGGCTGGACGTGCTGATCAACAGCGCGGGCTGCAACCAGTTCGCCTGGCTGGAGGATCAGAGCAGCGAGCAGGTGACGCGCCAACTGCTGCTCAACGTCGAGGCTCCCATCCAGCTCACCCGCGCCCTGCTGCCGAGGCTGCGCAAGCCCGCAGTCATCATGAACATAGGCTCCAGCCTCGGGGCCATCGGCTATGCCGGTTACAGCGTTTATTGCGCCAGCAAGTTTGCCCTGCGGGGCTTTAGCGAGGCGCTGGGCCGGGAACTGGAGGGCTCCGGCATCAAGGTGCTGCACTTTGCCCCCCGCGCCACCCGCACCCACCTCAACTCCGAGGCGGCCTACGCCATGAATGCCGAGCTCGGCACCCACACCGACAGCCCTCAGGACGTCGCCGAGGAGGCCGTCATCGCCCTGTGCAACGAGACACGCCGCAGCTGGCTCGGCTGGCCGGAGAAGCTGTTCGTGCGGCTCAACGGCCTGATGCCCGCCCTGGTCGACAAGGCGCTCGCCAGACAACTGCCCGTCATCGAGCGCCATGCCCGCCGCCCAGCCCACCCGGCCACCGATCACGGGGACAACCCCACCTGTGCCACGCACGAGAAGGAACATTGAGATGAAACACGCCACTTTCCGCCCCCGATTTGGCCACAGCGTCCTGCTGCTCGCCCTCGCCAGCAGCCTGGTTCAGGCCGCAGATGCCCTGCCCACCATTCAACAGCAGTGGGCCCACTGCCAGTACCAGCAGACCGGCAAGGCCAAGGAGAGCTGCCTGGAGACCCTGAGTGCCCAGGCGGATCAGGCCAGTGCCAAGGAGGCCTTTCGCACCGATCTGCTGATCTGGTCTGCCATCGTCAAGAGCACCTGGGCCGGCGCCAAGGGCGGCCTCGGGGCCCTCAGCCTGGTGAAAGAGGCCAAGGCCAAGCTGGAGATCGCCATCAAGCAGGATCCCAAGGCGCTGGAGGGCTCCGCCTACACCAGCCTGGGCTCGCTCTACTACCAGGTGCCAGGCTGGCCGGTCGGATTTGGGGATGACGACAAGGCCGAGCAGCTGCTCAAGCAGGCACTCACCATCAATCCTACCGGCATCGATCCCAACTTCTTCTACGGCGACTTCCTGCTGGAACAGGGGGACAAGGCCCAGGCGAAGATCTATCTGGACAAGGCCCTGGCCGCCCCGGCCAGACCGGGCCGCGAGGTGGCGGACGAAGGGCGCAGGACGGAAATCCGCGAGCGTCTCGCCAAGCTATAAACACAAGCATATCAGTGCACTATTTAAACTCTGCCCACCAACTTGCATACTGGTGGGCAGCGTCATTTGAGGGGAAAAAAACAATGCGGATCCTGTTGGTGGAAGATGACATGATGCTGGGGGATGGCATGGTGGATGCCCTGCGCAGCAGCGGCTACACGGTGGACTGGCTGCAGCAGGGGCTGCCCGCCCTGTCGGCGCTCAAGAGCGAGGAGTTTGCCGCCCTCATCCTGGACCTCAATCTGCCGGACATCGACGGCATCAGCCTGCTACGCAAGCTGCGCCGGGAGGGACAGACGCTGCCGGTGCTCATCCTCACCGCCCGTGATGCCCTGGACGACCGGGTGCTGGGGCTGGACGCGGGCTCCGACGACTACATGGTGAAACCCTTCGCCCTGCAGGAGCTCAACGCCCGCCTGCGCGCCCTGGTGCGCCGCAGCAAGGGGCAGGCCCAGGCGGTGCTGGAGTATGGCGATATCCTCATCTACCCCGAATCCCAGCAGGTCACCTATCAGGGGGAGGCGGTCAGACTGACCCCCCACGAATACAAGCTGCTGCAGGAGCTCATCAGCCAGAGCGGCCGGGTGCTGAGCCGTGATCAGCTGCAGCAGAGCCTCTATGGCTGGGATGAGGGAGCCGAAAGCAATGCGGTGGAGGTACACATTCACCACCTGCGCAAGAAGTTCTTCCCCGAACTCATCCGCAACATCCGCGGCGTCGGCTACATAGTGCCGCAGCCAGATACCCTGGGCACCAGAGGGATATCCAGCCAATGAGTCGCGTCCGCTCCATCCGTCGCTTCCTGCTCTCCGGCATCCTGGCCCTGGTCAGTCTCAGCCTGGCCGTCAGCGGCCTCATCGGCTATCTGGAGGCCAACCACGAGATGGAAGAGCTGTTCGATGCCCGTCTCGCCCAGTCCGCCCGCATCACCAATCAGCTGCTCAGCCGTTATCTGAAGCAGCGCGTCGAGCTGCCCAGCAACGGCGCCGTCTACCAGGAGTGGGAGCAGGCCGTGCCCGACACCTTTCATCAGGAGAAGCGCAGCTTCAGCCAGCTTGGGCGGGACAACGAGTTCACCCCCTACGGCCACGAGTTCGAACACAACCTCTACTTCCAGCTGCTGAGCGAGCAGGGCATCATTCTGCTGCGCTCGCCCAATGCGCCGGAGCAGCCCCTGACCACCCTGGAACGCGGCTTCAACAGCGAGACCAAGGATCACCACGAGTGGCGCACCTTCACCCTCTACAACGAGGATGAGCACACCTGGCTCATCGTCGCGGAGCGCGATGACGAGCGAGGGGAGCTGGCCAGCAAGATGGCCACCCTGACCATGCTGCCGCTCTTCATCACCCTGCCCTTCCTGCTCGTCCTGCTCTGGTGGCTGGTGCAACGTGGCCTGGCTCCGTTACACCAGCTGACCCAGGCCATCGGCGAGCGTCATCCTGCCAACCTGAGCCCGCTCAACCTGGCCATCAAGGCCGAGGAGCTGACGCCGCTGGTGGCGGAGATCAATCGGCTGATGCACACCCTGGCGGACACCATAGAGCGGGAGAAACAGTTCACCAACGAGGCGGCCCACGAGCTGCGCACCCCGCTGGCGGTGCTGCGCATCCACAGCGAGAATGCCCTGGCGGCCGAGGATGATCTCAGCCGCGAACAGGCGCTGCGCAAGATGTTGCTGGCGCTCGATCGCAGCGACCGGCTGATCCGCCAGCTGCTGACCCAGGCCCGCATCGACAATCAGCAGGTCCCGGCGCTCGGCAGGCTGGATCTGAGCCTGCTGTTGCAGGGCACCCTGGCCACCCTTGCCCCCATCGCCCTGAAGAAGGACCTGCAACTCTCCCTCGAGGGCGACGAGCATCTGCAGGTGATGGGACAGGCCATGTTGCTGGAGCTGATGTTTGGCAACCTCATCGACAATGCGCTGCGCTACACCCAGGTGGGCGGCGAGGTCGCCGTGGTGATCACTCAGGAGGGCAACAGGGTCAGGGTCGATGTGCGGGACAATGGCCCCGGCATTCCCACCGCCGCCCTGTCGCGCCTGTGCGAGCGCTTCTTTCGGGTCAACCCCCAGCAGGGGGATGGGGTGGGACTTGGCATGGCCATAGTCCAGCGCATAGTACAGCTGCACGGCGCGGACCTCGACATCCACAACCGGCCCGAGGGGGGCCTTGAGGTGAGCGTGCTGCTGCCCGCCGCCCCCCGCCCGGCATAGAAGGCACAGGCCTCAGGGGAGAAAAAACGCGGGGCCTCGGGCCCCGCGTGCGATCCTCGCGCCTTTGGAATGACGCCTAGCCACAGCTCGGCTGCACCGTGAAGGTGCGGGCGGAGTCCACCGGCCCCAGCTCCGCCAGCAGACGACGACCGAGCAGCACGGGATAGATCATGTCGCTGCGATCTCGCAGGGTGAACCACTCCTTGTAGACCTTGTCACCGACACAGATGGACATGGTCACCGTGGGACGCTCCTCCATGCCACCGGCACCGCGCACCGTCACGCTGCGCTCCACCGGCCGTTCCAGGGTCTGGCGCACCTCCTTGTCGGTGTTGGCATCGGTCAACGCCAGGGTGAAGCGCACCCAGGGCTTGCCGTCACGCTTGAAGTGGTGCAGCTCCCGCGCATCGAGGGACGAGGTGAGCGCCCCGGTATCCAGCTTCATCTTGACCGCGACGCCACTTGGCATGATCAGGCCCTTCTCGATCCAGCCATAGACGGTGGGGGCCGCCCAGGCGCCCGATGAGAAGCAGAGGCTGGCCAACAACAACCAGCCGGCTTTGTGTGGTGATACGGACAATGTGTTCTCCTCGTCGAAGCGGGCCCACGCTGGCCCTCTGCGCCAGAGTGGGCAGCACGCAGGCCCCTGTCAACTGGCAAAAGAGGCGTCCCTGATCTCATGGCGTTCACGGCATGGGGGATCCGACAGCAGTTGACTCTGGTGCAGGGGAAAAAAAGAGGAGAGAGAGGGGAGAGAGGGGCCACGGCGAGGTGCTGGATGAAGCTGGTGGTCGACCTCAGGTTGTGACGCCAAAGGCTACCACAATGCTGAGCGAATTATCAGTCTTGTTCTGGCGGGATTTTTGCCTAGACTGTTGTAAACCGGAGGCCTTGAAAACCTGCGGTTTTTTGTGCCTGCCGAAAATTTTGCCCACTGCAACAGTGACTTTCACAAGGCTCAATAAGGAATTTGCAATGCGTATCGAAGAAGACTTGAAGCTCGGTTTCAAGGATGTCCTGTTTCGTCCCAAGCGCTCTACCCTCAAGAGCCGTTCCCAAGTCAGCCTGACCCGTCAGTTCACCTTCAAGCACACCCAGACCCAGTGGCAGGGGGTGCCCGTCATCGCCGCCAACATGGACACCGTCGGCACCTTCGCCATGGCGCGTACCCTGGCCGGCTTCGAGATGATGACGGCGGTACACAAGCACTACAGCCTCGCCCAGTGGCAAACCTTCGTGAACGACACCGATCCTGCCCTGCTGGGCCATGTCATGGTCTCCACCGGCACCTCGGAAGAGGACTTCATCAAGACCCGCCAGATCCTCGCCATGTCCGAGGCGCTGCGCTTCATCTGCGTGGACGTGGCCAACGGCTACTCCCAGCACTTCGTCGAGTTCCTGCGCAAGATCCGTGAAGCCTGCCCGAACCACGTCATCCTGGCGGGCAACGTGGTCACCGGCGAGATGGTGGAGGAGCTGATCCTCTCCGGCGCCGACATCGTCAAGGTGGGCATAGGCCCGGGCTCGGTCTGCACCACCCGGGTCAAGACCGGCGTCGGCTACCCCCAGCTCTCCGCCATCATAGAATGCGCCGATGCGGCCCACGGCCTCGGTGGCCAGATCGTCGGTGACGGCGGCTGCACCTGCCCGGGCGACGTGGCCAAGGCGTTTGGCGGCGGCGCCGACTTCGTGATGCTGGGGGGCATGCTGGCGGCCCACGAGGAGTGCGGCGGCGAAGTGGTGGACGTGGATGGCGAGCCCTTCATGAAGTTCTACGGCATGAGCTCTTCCAGTGCCATGGACAAGCACGCCGGCGGCGTCGCCGAATACCGTGCCTCCGAGGGCAAAACGGTGCTGCTGCCCTACCGCGGCCCGGTCGAGAACGCCGTGCGCGATATCCTCGGCGGTGTGCGTTCCACCTGCACCTATGTCGGCGCCAGCCAGCTGAAAGAGCTCACCAAGCGCACCACCTTCATCCGGGTGCGCGAGCAGGAGAACAACGTCTACGGCAAGGAGTAATCTGCCGCAGCCCCGTCACGCGCTGACGGTTAGAAGCCAGGCCACCGGTGTGCTACCCTGCGCACCGGTTTTTTTGCATCTGGAACCTCAAGCCATGACAAGCCCCCTGCCCCCCTTCGACTGGGACATCTTCTGCACAGTGGTGGACAACTTCGGCGACATAGGCGTCACCTGGCGGCTGGCCCGCCAGCTCGAGCAGGAAGGGCATGGAGAGGTGCGGCTCTGGGTGGACGACCTGGCGAGCTTTGCCCGCATCTGCCCGGGGCTTAATCCCGCGCGGGATCGCCAGTGGGTTGAGGGAATTCACATCCAACGCTGGCAGGGCCCCCTGCCAGCGGATGCCATTCCGGCCAGAGTGGTCATAGAGGCCTTCGCCTGCGAGCTGCCCGCCCCCTTTATCGAACGCATGGCCGAGCAGAGCCCGCCCCCCTGCTGGATCAATCTGGAGTATCTCTCGGCAGAGAGCTGGGTCGAGGATTGCCACGGCCTCGCCTCGCCGCAGCGGGTCGGCAAGCTGAGCCTCAATAAATACTTCTTCTTCCCGGGCTTCACGGCTAAGACCGGTGGACTCTTGTGCGAGCAGGGGCTCATCGCCGAGCGGGAGCGGTGGCAGCAGGATGAGGCAGGCCTTGCCGCCTACTGGGCGAGCCTGGGGCTGCCGCCCAGGGCGCAAGACGAGCTGCGGATAAGCCTCTTCACCTACGAGAGCGAGGCGCTGAAAAGCCTGGTGCAAAGCTGGAGCCAGGGCGCCACCCCGGTCACCCTGCTGCTGCCGCTCGGTCGCTCCCTCAACGACGTGCTCAGCGGCGCAGGGCTTGAGAGTGCCATCGGCACGGCCAGGGCGGGGGAGCTGCTTCAGGTGGGCCAACTTGCCATCAAGCTGCTGCCGATGACGAGCCAGGCAGGCTACGATCGGCTGCTGTGGAGCTGCGATCTCAACCTGGTGCGCGGCGAAGACTCCTTCGTGCGAGCCCAATGGGCGGCAAGGCCCTTCCTGTGGCACATCTATCCCCAGGACGATCAGGCTCACATTGCCAAGCTGGATGATTTCCTTGACCACTACTTATCTAGCTTGCCAGATCTGGCCGACTTGCCGACCGATGCGGCCCACTGGCTGCGCGCCTTCAATCATGCCCTCAACCATGGGCAAGATGTGCGCGAACTCTGGGCCCAATGGCCGCAATTCGGCACTATTTGGCAACAACATGCGCGAAGCTGGTCACAGAAGTTGCTTGCCGATGGGGATCTCGTCACTCGGCTGGTGAAATTTTTAGAAAGCCGTATATAATCTGGCAGTTTTTATCTGCCCGTATACGAACAGGAATTTTTACATGAAAACCGCACAGGAAATCCGCGCTGGTAACGTCGTCATGATCGGTACCGAGCCGATGGTGGTCCAGAAAGCCGAATTCAACAAATCCGGCCGTAACTCCGCCGTGGTCAAGATGAAGCTGAAAGGCCTGCTGAACGGCAGCGCCACCGAGACCGTATTCAAGGCCGACGACAAGCTGGAAGTCGTTCAGCTGGAGCGTAAAGAGTGCACCTACTCTTACTTCTCCGACCCCCTGTATGTCTTCATGGACACCGAGTACAACCAGTACGACGTCGAGAAAGACAACCTGGGTGACGCCCTGAACTACATGGTTGACGGCATGGAAGACATCTGCGAAGTGACTTTCTACAACGAGAAAGCCATCTCCGTAGAACTGCCGACCACCATCGTTCGCGAAGTCGAGTACACCGAGCCGGCCGCCCGTGGCGACACCTCCGGTAAAGTGACCAAGCCGGCCCGCCTGAAGGGCACCACCTACGAGCTGGCCGTTGCCGCCTTCGTAGAGATCGGCGACAAGATCGAAATCGATACCCGCACCGGTGAATTCAAGCGTCGCGTCAACTGATTTGACGGCTTCACGCCCGTGTTGAAAAAAGCGAGCCCCAGGCTCGCTTTTTCTTTATGGGCACCGGCCCTGCGATCATTCAGCCCCGGTCAGTGACAGTGGGCCTTCCATTGAGGGAGAATTCCCCTGCCCCCTTTCGTCTCGCGCCGATTGGGACTACACCATGAAGTCAGGTTCCTCCTCCCTCACAGGCTCCCTATGACATCTCATCAAAAACTTCTGCTGTTGCTGCTCACCCTGGTACTGCTGGTGCTCTCCGGCTGGCAACCCTATGACAGGGTCACCTGGCTGCTGGAAGTCGCCCCCGTGCTGATCGTCGTGCCGCTGTTGCTGCTGAGCCAGCGCAGCTACCCCCTCACCAGCCTGCTCTACCTGTGTATCTTTCTGCACGGGGCCGTGCTGATGCTGGGGGGTGCTTACACCTATGCCCGGGTGCCGCTCGGTTTCGACCTGCAGCAGTGGTTCGATCTCGGTCGCAACCCCTATGACAAGATTGGCCACTTCTTCCAGGGGTTCGTGCCCGCCCTGGCCTGTCGCGAGATACTGCTGCGCGGCCACCATGTGCAGGGCAAGAAGATGCTGGTGTTTCTGGTGATCTGCGTGGTGCTCGCCGTCAGCGCCAGCTATGAACTCATCGAGTGGGGCGCCGCTCTGGCTCTGGGTCAGGGCGCCGACGAGTTCCTCGGCACCCAGGGGGATCCCTGGGATACCCAGTCCGACATGTTCTTCGCCCTGATGGGGGCCGTCAGCGCCCTATTGCTGCTCTCCCCCCTGCACGACCGCCAGCTCGGCAGGCTTGCCCGGCCCTGAGCCCGTCGAGGGAAGGGCCTGCCCCTTCCCTCTTGCTACTGGATCCCCCGACCCCCTTCAGAAATCCGGCACGCCGCCGCTAACCCAGTCAACCGGGGAGCGCATTATGGCCAGATTATCCTTACCACTGCTGTTTTTGACCCTGCTGGCGAGCACCACCTTGCCGGCCAACGAGATCTCGCCCCCGGCCCCTCTCTATCACTGGCAGGAGAGCGACTGGAAGGGAGTGCCTGACAGCACCCGGATCGACAAGCAGAGGGTGCTCTTTGCCAAGCACGACGGCGACAGCTATCTGGGGCTTGCCATCCTGCTGCCGGACTGGCAGCGTAGCGGCCAGCTGTGGCAACTGACCCGGGATCTGGGTCGACTCGGCTTCGATACCCTGCTGCTGCTCCCCTCCCCCCAGCAGACCGAGCTGGATCCGGCCTCAGAGCAGAAGCAGGAGAGCATTGACGCATTTCGCCGGCAATTTGCCGAACGCATCGTCAAGCTCGGTGACGCCAAGCTGCAGGAGGGCGGGTTCAAGCTGTTGCTGGCGCAAGGCACCAGCGCGGCCTGGGCCGCCAACCTCATCACCAGCGAGCAATTGCCCGCCCCCGATGCCCTGGTGCTGCTCGACGGTTTCTTTCCCAACCAGCTGAGCAACCAGACCCTGGCCAAGCAGGTGGCCCAGGCCAGCATTCCCACCCTGGATCTCTATCAGGAAGACGGGGGACGCTGGCCCCTGCTGGCTGCCGAGGCTCGCCAGAGCGAGAGCCGCCGCAGCCACAAGCTCAACTACCGTCCCTATGCCTTGATGGAACTGGGCGAAACGCCGGGTCGCATCCAGGGCTGGCTGACCCATCTGGGCTGGATCTGACCCCAAAAATGCCGCCGGCCTCACATCCGGCGCGATTGCCAAGCCATTGATGCGCTGCAAACTGGCCCTCGGTCGCCGATGTTTGGCATCATAAACGCCTCAACGGCAGGAGGCTTAATGCAGCAAATCGTGTTTCTCGACAGTGACACCCTGGACGCCGGCATCAATCTGCGTCGCCCCGACTTCCCCCATCACTGGCAAAGCTACCCCGAGACGAGGCCGGAACAGGTGGTGGAGCGGCTCAGTTGCGCCAGCATCGCCATCATCAACAAGGTGCGCATCGGCGCCGCCGAGCTGGCCCGGCTGCCGGACCTGAAACTCATCGCGCTGGCCGCAACCGGCAGTGACAACCTGGATCTGGAGGCGTGCCGCGCCGCCAACGTCGGCGTCTGCAACATCCGCAACTACTCGGGCCCCTCGGTGCCGGAACACGCCATGGCGCTGATGCTGGCCTTGTCTCGCAACCTGTTCGCCTGGCGCCAGTCCCTGCTGGAGGGGCGCTGGCAGCAGAGCGGCCAGTTCTGCTTCTTCGATCACCCCATCACGGATCTGCACGGCAAGCGCCTCGGCATCATCGGCAAGGGCACCCTGGGGCAGGCTCTGGGGCAGAGGGCCAGTGCCATCGGCATGGAGGTCTTTTATGCCCAGAGCCAGGTCGGCGCCAGCCACGACGAGGATCGGTTGCCCCTCGACGAGCTGCTGCAAAGCGCGGACATCATCAGCCTGCACTGCCCGCTCACCCCCTACACCCGCCACCTGATAGGTCCGCGGGAGCTGGCCATGATGAAACCGGGAGCTCTGCTGATCAATGTGGGCCGCGGCGGCCTGGTGGACGAGCAGGCCCTGCTGGAGGCGCTGGCCAACGGTCGCCTCGGCGGCGCCGGGTTCGACGTGGCGAGCATCGAGCCACCTCCCCCCGACCACCCCCTGATGCAGGCGCTGCGTTACCCCAACTTCATTCTGACGCCCCATGTGGCCTGGGCCAGCGAGGAATCGATGCAGCGCCTCGCGGATCAGTTGATCGACAACATCAACGCCTTTGCCGCCGGCAGGCGCCAGCACCGTCTGGTCTGACACGCCGAGGCCGGGGCCGGCAACATCGCTCGGCGGGTATCCCTACCGCCTTCGATACGATGGGCACGAAAAAGGGGCCCCTGGCCCCTTTTTCTCTCTCCTGGCTGACCTCAGTCGTCGTCATGCCATCTGTGCTTGCGGTGCTTTTTGTGATGCTTGTGGTGCTTGTGATAGCGCCTGTCGTCATAGTAGCGATCGTTGTTGCTCTCGTGACCGTCGCCGGTTTTGGCGCCTATGGCCGAACCACCAGCCCCGCCGATGCCGGCACCGATCAGCTGGCCAGTGCTGCCACCCACGCTCTTGCCGATGGCGGCACCGCCCAGGGCACCGACCGCGCCCCCCAGGGCTGCCTCATTCTTGTTGCCCCGGTCGGCCGTGGCCGCACCGCCCGCCGCACCGCCAACAGCGGCCCCCACCAAGGCGCCGGTGTCGCCCCCCAGCTGCTTGCCGATCATGGTACCTGCAACCCCGCCGACACCACCACCGAGTATGGTGTTGACGGTCTCGGACGCCTGCGCCTGACCATTGCCCAACAGCAGCGCGCCCAGCAGCGCCATCGCGCTCATGCCGTATTTTCTCATTTCCATGGGGTACTCCTGTCAAACCTGATGTCTGATTGATTATTTTTCCCTGCACTATACAAAGCGTCCCGGACTCCGCTACCAGGATTACGGCGTCCTCGCCGGCAGGGAAAGTGTCTCTCCTTCGCGACATGGCACAATCACATGAGCTAACCGACTGAAAATGAATTAAAAAAAAAGGTCACATGGGAAATTATCCCCACTGTGACCCCTTTCTCGGCCATTCAGGCCCTTTTTCTCCCGATGGCGGTCAGACAGATACTGTCACGACCTCCCCTTTTGGGGGATCTTGGGTGGGTGACAGGTGCCAGCAATCCCGTCCCTGCCGCTTGCTTTGGTACAGGCACTCATCCGCCCGATCGAGCAGGGCGGCGGCGTCATCCGGATAGCGAGCTCCACCCGCGCTCAGGGTGATGGACTCCTCAAACTCGCGCCACTGCAGCACCCGCACCCGGGTCAGCAGCTGGGTCAGACGCTCCTCGACCTCCTCCTGCTCCCAGGGCAGCAGGGCCGCAAACTCATCCCCACCTATACGGTAGACCTGAGCCTCTCCCAGGGTTCTCGCCATGATGGTGGCCACCCGGAACAGCACCGCATCGCCCACCCCGTGTCCCCAGCTGTCATTGATGCGCTTGAAGCAATCCACATCAAACAGCACCAGCCAATGGGGCGTGCCCTCCTGCGCCAGCCTGGCCCTGCCTTGCTCGAAGGCCCGCCGGTTCATGATGCCGGTGAGGGGATCGTGCAGCAGAGCATCCTGTCCCTCCAGCAAGCTGTTTCTCACCTGACTGATCTCCCCCAGGCTGCCGTGCACGAACCACGTACGCCGGCGCAGCTGGATCTCCATCAGCGCCGCATCCTGGACGAGGCCGCTGAGAGATCGCTGCACCAACGCCTGCTCCTGGCGAAAAATGCGCACCAGAAACAACAGACTGCACAGCCAGATACCGAGCAGTGCCAACGCGGGCAGCACCACCATCAGCAGGGTATCTTGCAGGTTGTCATGAAAGTGGGCGGGAGGCAGATAGATGTTGAGATCCCAGTCGATATCCGACAGCGGGTGTGTCAGGTGGCAACCTTCCCGGATCACCTTCAACTCGGCCCCCTGGCTCGGCGTGCCGGGCACCGCCGGCAACAGTGACAGGTTGTGTCCCACCACCAGTCGGTTTCCCTTGCCCTCGGTGATGTAGATGGCAGCCTGATCGCTGCCCATCGCCCGTCGCAGCGCCGACTGCAGCGAGTTGAACGACATGTCGACCATCAGCAAACCCAGCAGTTCCCCCTCGTCATCCTTGACCCGCTTGATCAGGGTCAAGACCTCTGCGTTGCCGCCGAACTCCTGGTAGGGACCAAACCAGACCAGCTCGTCGCTGTCGTTGGCCAGGGTCTGATACCAGGGGCGCTTCTGTGCCTGGTAGCCGGTCGGCACCTGCCACTCGGGGTAGCTCTCGAGACGGTCGACGCGGGTGTTGTAGAAGTAGAGGAAATGGGCGTCGTGCTTGAATTGGTGGGCGATGGCCCAGATCGGGTTGATGGCAGAGCCCCCCCGCGCGATGGCCCGCTTGTCCAGGGAGGCCTCCAGCACGCCGAGCTGCCGCCGATTGGCCAGCACCATCTCGTGGATCAGGGTGGCGTCGATGGAGGTGAGCATGTGGTCATAGCCGGCGATGGTCTTGTCGATGCTGCGCAGGTAGCTGGCCGCCGCCAGCAACAGGGTGGTGATCAGCACCAGGGCACCGAGCAGAAACGACAGCGGTGTCAGTATGTAGTAGCGCTCCTTGATGATAGCCGCAGCCATGCCATCCTCTATAAAATGTCACATAAGATGCATTTTATAGTGGAAAACACCGCCCAAGTATTGATTGAAGTCATTAACAACTACGGTTAATGACAACCAAGACATCAGCGGGCCATACCCGGTTTCATCAAGTGAATATCCATGAAAAGTGGAAACAGTCATCACCCAGCGTTGACGGTTTCTTGCACAGAAGGTGTTATAGTCCATGACTGGATAAATCGGAGCCAGATGACCTTTATCGGCAATGCTGGCGGTGATGATCCACAACCAAGGAGATGTTATGAGCAGTCCGTTTATCGAACAGATCAAAGTACGTCGTACCATCTATGCCCTGGGTGACCAGGTGACCCATTCCGAGGCTCAGCTGACGGCTCTCATCAAGGATGCCATCAAGCACAGCCCTTCCTCCTTCAACTCCCAGAGCTCCCGTGCCGTCATCCTGTTTGGCGAACAGCACCACAAGCTGTGGGACATCGTCAAAGCTGAATTGAAAAAGATTGTACCGCCAGAGGCTTATCCCCAGAGCGAGGCCAAGGTAAACGGCAGCTTCCGCGCAGGCTTCGGCACAGTGCTGTTCTTCGAGGACACCGCCGTCATCAAGGATCTGCAGCAAAAATTCGCCCTCTATGCCGACAACTTCCCCATCTGGTCCGAACATGGCACCGGGATCGCCCAGTTTGCGGTCTGGACCACCCTGGCCCAGGAAGGTGTTGGCGCCTCCCTGCAGCACTACAACCCGCTGATCGACGAGGCGGTCCGCAAGGAGTGGGACCTGCCCGCCAGCTGGCTGCTGCGTGCCCAGATGCCCTTTGGCAGCATAGAGCAACCGGCCGGTGACAAGACCTTCATGGACGACGAGGTCCGCTTCCGGGTCTTCGGCTAACCCCAAAGGCCCCCTCGCCGAGGGGGCCCTTGCCCCTGCTTCCTCCCGCATTTTCCGCTCCGTGCAACCATACTCAGGGCTATCACGCCAACCGCCCTCAGGAGAGACGCATGGGAGAAGCCAGACGCCAGCGTATCTTGTCCACTCTCTATCCCTTGTTTGCCCTGCTCTGTGTCGCCACCCTCATCCTGCTGTTTTCACTTGTCGGCATCTTCACCCGCCCTCCCAGCCTGCTGGCGGCCTTCTGGCCCGCCAATGCCGTCCTGCTCGGCATACTGCTGCGTTACCCGCGCCTGGCCTCGCCCCCAGGCTGGCTGGGGGGCCTGCTGGGTTATCTGCTCGCCTCCCTGTTCACCGAGGACCCGCCCCTCAAGACGGCGCTGCTCACCCTCGGCAACCTGGCCGGCGTCAGCGTCGGCTACCTGCTGTTCCGCCGGCTGGATCACGAAGACAAACGGCTCAGGCGACCCACCTCCATCGTCTATCTGCTGCTGATCGCCATGGCGGCCTCCTTCGCCGCCGGGCTGGTCGGGGCAGCGATCAACCCCATGCTGTTTCAGGGCTCACACCTCTACGGACTCGGCTTCTGGTTCGCCAGCGAGCTGGTCAACTACATGGCCATACTGCCGGTGATCCTGACCCTGCCCCCGCCGGACACACTGCCGGACTGGTGCCGCCTCCTGTATCAGACAAATATCTCCTGGAGCAGGCTGCTGCCCCTGCTGAGCCTGGTTGGCACCCTGCTGCTGACCCTGCTGATCGAGGGGCCTGGCTCCATTGCCTTTCCGGTCCCGGCCCTGCTCTGGTGCGCCATCAACTACTCCGTCTTTGCCACCAGCCTGCTCTCGCTCTCCTTCAGCACCCTGATCCTGCTCGCCCTCTCCAACGGCTACCTGACAATCAGTCAGGATGTCCAGACCCAGTACTGGATGTTCTCGGTGCGGATCGGCGTCATGTTGATTGCCCTCACCCCACTCACCGCAGCCAGCATAATGGCGACACGCAATAACCTGCTGCGCAGGATGGAATACCTGGCGCACCACGATCATCTCACCGGCGTCCTCAATCGGGCTGGCTTCTGGCCCGGTGCCGAACAGATGGCGGAGAAGCTGGAACGGGGGAAACGCCCCCTCGCGGTCTGCATGCTGGATCTGGACAACTTCAAGCGCATCAACGACCGCCATGGTCACGAGGCGGGCGACAAGCTGCTGAAGGCCTTCACCACCACGGTGAGCCAGCATCTGCGCCAGGAAGACCTGTTCGGCCGGATGGGAGGAGAGGAGTTTGCGGTGCTGCTGCCCGATACCACCAGGGCCCAGACACTGGACGTGGTCGAGCGGCTACGGGAGGCGGTTGCTCGGCTGAAGGTGCTGGATGGGGAAGGCAACCCGGTCTCGGTCACTGTGAGCATAGGAATAGCCTGCCAGCACCAGGGTCACTTCAACCTGGACAGGCTGCTCTCCCGCGCCGATCAGGCCCTCTATCAGGCCAAGCACAATGGCCGCAACCGGGTGGAAGTGCACGGGGGTGAGGAGGCAGACAGGCGCTCGGGGGATGCGGCGCCCCCCGCCATGGACTCGGATCCCTCTTGACGCCCCGGCAGATGGAGGCCGGCCTCAGTCCGGCAGCAGGTTCGCCATGCAAAGCTGCAGGCCAGCCTCGTCCTCGGTCAGGCGGATCTGCCGCCAGTCCTCCAGCCGCGCCCTGACCCCGTCATCGAGCCGTTTGTCGCCCCCTATCTGCACTACCTGACAGCCAGCCTGCAGGGCGCTGCATATCCCCGCAGGGGCATCCTCGAACACCAGGCAGTCGGCGGGAGCAAGGCCAAGCCGGCGTGCGGCAAGCAGATAAGGCTCGGGATCCGGCTTACCTCGCACCACATCTTCTGCCCCGATCAATAGTCTCGGCAACGGCAACCCGGCACTGGCCAGGCGGTGCCGCGCCACCCGCTGGCTCGCGGAGGTCACCAGCGCCCAGCGCGCCGGCGACAAGGCTCCAAGCAGGGTGCGGGCCCCGGCGATCGGCTCGGCCACTCTCGCATGCTGGATCTCCAGCTCGTCGAGCAGGGCCACCTCCCGGGCCAGATCCAGCTGCGGCGCCAGCGCGCGTATCACCTCCCGCGAGCGCACCCCATGGCACATGGCCAGCACAGGCTCGGGATCCAGCCGATGGCTCTGGCACCAGAGCCGCCAGACGGTCTCCACCTCTGTGGTGGAGTGCACCAGGGTGCCGTCCATGTCCAGCAGCAGGGCCTCGGCCCTCAGGGTGAGCACGGTCATGCGGTTCTCCCCGCCAGCACGTCGACGAAGGCCTGCCGCTGGGCCGACTGCTCATAACAGGCAAGCGCCTGCTCGGTATTGCTCGCCCACACCGGCAGAGGCCCGACGGCAAACCCCTGCTGCAACAGGCTGGTCAGAAGCTCACCCGTCTCCGGCGCCGCCAGTGGCTGGGCCATTACCAGGCTTCCCTTGATCAAGAACAGATAGCGTTCACTCGACATGACATGACTCCTTGTGGCTGGTCAGAGGGCAAAAGGCCCGTTTCGAGACCATTAGAACAAGGGAGTTAGATAATTTATAATCAATAAATCGCCACATTGGATAACCAAATGGAATGAAATTCGACTTAAGACAGCTGCAGGCCTTCGTCATGCTGGCCGAGACCGCCAACTACCGGGAGGCCGCCAGTCGGCTCTTCATCACGCAACCGGCGCTGACCAAGCAGATCCAGGGGCTGGAGCTGGCGCTCGGCAGCACTCTGTTCAACCGGGGCCGCCATGGCGCCGAGCTGACCGCCATCGGCACCCAGTTACTGCCCCAGGCCCGCGCCCTGGTGGAACACGGCAAGGGATTCGAGCACCACGCCCTGGCGCTGGCGAGTGGCGCCGCCGGGCGCCTCAAGATAGGGTTCGGGTTGTCGAGCTTCGCACTGGCGCCCTCTCTGGTGGCCCGCTTCAAGCAGCAGGCCCCGGATGTAATGGTGCATCTGCAGGACATGACCTCCGCCGTCCAGCACGATCTGCTGCTGGCGGGGCGGCTGCAGGTAGGCTTTATGCGAAGGCCGCAAGCGCCACAGCTGCGGGAGCACAGGTTGCTGACCGACCGGCTGGTGCTGGCCGTGCCAAGCCAGATGACGGGGCCGGATCCGGCTGCGTTCGACGTGGAGCGGGCGCTGACCACGCAGCCGTTGCTGCAGATGGTGGGCCACCGCTGCCCCGGCCTCAGCCAGCAGATCGCCCGCTTCCTCGGCGCCAACCGGCTGACCGGCATGATCCAGGAGGCGGAGGACATCCAGACTCTGGTGGCCCTGGTGGCCGCCGGCATAGGCAACGCCATACTGCCCCGCAGCGTCGGCTTCATCGCGGGCAAGGACGTGACCCTCTATCCCCTGTCCGGCCCCTGGTCCGAGTGGGAGATAAGCCTGGTGTGGAACCCCGACTTTGCTGATCCCATTCGGGATCGCTTCCTGACCCTGGTCAGGGCCATGCACCCGGAGGGGAATAACCTCTGACAGGAGTGCTGCCCAAACAGGGAAATGGAAAGCAGCAAGGCTGGCTCAATGGCCACACCACTGATCTTCACAGGGGATGCCATCCCCCTCTCCATCCATCTTGGTATTGGGGCAATGTTGCAAGAACCAGGTCGCCTCTTCGCAGGAGGTCATCTGGGAGCAGTGCTGACGACCGTCGCACTGACGGACAAAAGAGGACGCCTGCGCCTTGCCGTACGAGGTACTGGTCTCCTCCTGACTGAAAGTGGGTGCTGCTGGAGGGGAAACAAACTCCGCCGAGAAGCGGGAATAAAGGGAGAACAGTCCCGCCAGCACCAGCAGGGGGACAAGCTTGCCACGCCAGTTGCCCTTGCGGCGAGGGGCGTGATGCACGCGGGCTCTGGGCATGGCGGGTTGTGGAGCCCTCATGTTCACATCGGCCCTGTTCCCGCGATCCGGCATGGGGGACTCGATGGATGGTCTCAGCGCGTCTGCCAGCGAGAGAGGGCGGTCGGGGAAGAACACCTGCACGGCGCAGGGCTTGTCATCCTTGCCGCTCTCGACCTGATAGGAGACCCTCTCTCCCACCTCGGGCAGCCTGCCATCGAATTGCAGGGCGGTGATGTGCACGAAGAGATCGGCTCCGCCCTGATCCTGCTTGATAAAACCGAAGCCGCGCTGCGGGTTCCAGCTCGCGATCCTGCCCTGATGTCGCATGTCCTCATCCTTGTGGCCAGCACTGTTTTGACCATGTTGCCTCAAAACGACAGGGTTTCAACAGGGCATTGAAATCAACCCCGTGCCGGCCTGATGCGCCGACGAGCAGACATCAGATACCGTCATCGCTTTGCGGTCAGGGGAACTTTTATACCAGCCCCAGGGCGTAGCGCAGCGCCATCTCCTTGAGCGGCCCCGCCTTGTCCGCCAGGGTCAGGGCCAGATTGCGGGCCAGCTTGAGCGGGCCTATCTCATTGCTGAACACTCCGTAGAAGAGATCCATCCCCGACTGCATCAGCAGGTTGTCGGGGCGGCGACGGCGCTCGTAGCGGCTAGCCAGGGTGATGTCGTGCCAGTCAGCCCCCGCCTTGCCCAGCAGCTCGGTCCAGCAGGCCACGTCCTTGAAGCCGAGGTTGACCCCCTGCCCCGCCAGCGGGTTGATGGTGTGGGCGGCGTCGCCGAGCAGCACCACCCGTCCGGCGTGGTAGTGGTTGGCGTGGCGGCGCACCAGAGGGAAGCTGCCCTTGTCAGTCACCTGGAAGCCGCCGAGCCGGGCCGGGAAGTGGCGACGCACCTCGGCGGCCAGCGCCTCGTTGCTCATGGCCGTGAGCGCCCGGATGCGGGCCGGGCTGTCGTACCACACCAGGGAGCCGTGCCGGCCGGGCAGCGGCAGGAAGGCCCGCGGGCCCTGCGGGGTGAACTGCTGCCAGGTGATGTCTTCCTGCTCGAACTCGGTGTCGATATTGATCAGCATGCAGTGCTGGCGGTACTCGAAACGCGACACCCCGATCCCGGCGAGGCGGCGGGTGAGCGACTCGGCGCCGTCGCAGGCCAGCACCCAGCGCGCCTGCAGCTCGGTGCCGTCATCGAGCAGCAGGCTGGCGTGCTCGGCACCTTGCTGCAGCCGGACCACAGCCGCCGGGGTGTGGGTCTGGATGTTGGGGAAATCCTCCATTCGCCTCAGCAGGGCGAGCTGCACCAGCCGGTTCTCTATGATGTAACCGAGCTGGGGCAGCCCCAGCTCCGCCGAATCGAAGCGGGTGGCGAAGCCGTCCAGCTCCCAGGTCTCCAGCCGGCGATAGGGACACAGCCGCATCTGCTGCAGGTGCGACCAGGCGCCGGCCTTGTCCAGCAGCGCCACCGAGGCCTGGCTGATGGCGGAGACCCGCAGATCCAGCGGCTGATCCGGGGCGTAATGCTCCGGCAACCGGGTCTCGATGACCCGCACGTTGAGACCCTCTGCCGCCAGCAAGCAGGCGGTGGCGGCGCCCACCATGCCGGCGCCGACGATGGCGATATCACACTGTTCCATAACTTGATTCCTGCAAGGGGTCGCCCCGAACAAGGAAGAGAGGGGGCGAACCGAATGGGGCATGATAACGCAAGGAGACCGGATAAACAGTGCGTCAGGCGGGCAATTGCCGCGACGGGCCAGGCCATATGGCGGCGGCGCGGCCCCAGACTGGTCAGCACCGGGATTGCGGAGTAAAATGGCCGGTCCTTTGACCCTGCCGATCTTAAACACAGTCAAGAGTAGCAATGAGCAAGAAACTTCATATCAAGACCTGGGGCTGCCAGATGAACGAGTACGACTCGTCCAAGATGGCCGACCTGTTGGACGCCAGCAATGGTTACACGCTGACCGAAGAGCCCGAGGAGGCAGACGTCCTGCTGCTCAACACCTGCTCCATTCGTGAAAAGGCCCAGGAGAAGGTGTTCCACCAGCTCGGTCGCTGGAAGAAGCTCAAGCTGAAAAAACCGGGACTGGTGATCGGGGTGGGGGGCTGCGTCGCCTCCCAGGAAGGGGAAGCCCTGCGCAGCCGGGCGCCCTATGTGGACATCGTGTTTGGCCCCCAGACCCTGCACCGCCTGCCCGCCATGATCAAGCAGGTCCAGGAGGGGCGCGGCGCCCAGGTGGACATCGCCTTCCCGGAGATCGAGAAGTTCGACAACCTGCCGGAGCCCCGTGCCGAGGGGGTCACCGCCTTCGTCTCCATCATGGAAGGCTGCTCCAAATACTGCTCCTTCTGCGTGGTGCCCTACACCCGTGGCGAGGAGGTGAGCCGACCGCTCGACGATGTGCTCTACGAAATCGCCCAGCTCGCCCAGCAGGGTGTGCGCGAAGTGAACCTGCTCGGCCAGAACGTCAACGCCTACCGCGGCCCGACCTTCGATGGCAATGACTGCACCTTCGCCGAGCTGCTACGCCTGGTGGCCGCCATCGACGGTATCGACCGCATCCGCTACACCACCAGCCATCCCATCGAATTCACCGACGACATCATCGAGGTCTACAAGGACACGCCGGAAGTGGTCAGCTTCCTGCACCTGCCGGTGCAGAGCGGCTCTGATCGCATCCTGACCATGATGAAGCGCCCGCACACAGTGCTGGAGTACAAGTCCAAGATCCGCCGCCTGCGCGCCGTCCGTCCCGACATCACCATGAGCTCGGACTTCATCGTCGGCTTCCCGAACGAGACGGACGAGGACTTCGAGGCCACCATGAAGCTTATCGAAGAGATCAACTACGACATGAGCTTCAGCTTCATCTACAGCCCGCGCCCCGGCACCCCGGCCGCAGACCTGCCGGACGACGTCGACATGGAGGTGAAGAAGGCCCGCCTCACCCGCTTGCAGAACCAGATCAATCACCAGTCCATGCTCATCGGCCGCGCCATGCTGGGCTCGGTGCAGCGCATCCTGGTGGAGGGCCCCTCCAAGATGGATCCCATGCAGCTCAGTGGCCGTACCGAGAACAACCGGGTGGTCAACTTCGAGGGGCCGCACCGCCTCATCGGCGGCTTCGCCGATGTTGAGATCACCGACGTGCGCCCCTACTCCCTGCGTGGCCGCTTCATCCGCGGCGAGGATGAGATGAATCTGCGCATCGCCACCGCGCCGAGCGAAATCCTGGCTCGCCGCCCGGACAACGTCCCCGATGATCTCGGGGTGGCGGCCTTCAGACCCCATTAATTTTCTCCCCCCTCCCGAGGGCGGGGGGAACAACCGATACGAGGACATTTTGAGCCGACACATCTCGACCCTGAACCTGCACCTGGAACCCGCCGACAACCTGCGTCTCGCCAGCCTGTGCGGCCCTTTTGACGACAACCTCAAGCAGCTGGAGCGCCGTCTTGGCATCGAGATCAGCTACCGTGACAACCACTTTCAGGTGCTCGGCAAGCAGGCCCAGATAGATGCGGCGGCCGTCATCCTCAAGCACCTCTATGTGGAGACCCAGCCGCTCAGGGGGGGCAAGGTGAATGACATCACCCCCGAGATGGTGCACCTGACGGTGCAGGAATCCCGGGTGTTGGAGCAGGACGACGAGGCGCCGAGCCAGCCCTATGGCAAGGAGGTGACGGTCAAGACCAAGCGCGGCCTCATCAAGCCGAGGAGCCCGAACCAGGCCCAGTACATCGCCAACATAGTGCGCCACGACATCAGCTTCGGCATTGGCCCGGCCGGTACCGGCAAGACCTATCTCGCCGTGGCCGCCGCCGTGGATGCCCTGGAGCGCCAGGAGATCCGCCGTATCCTGCTGACCCGCCCTGCGGTGGAAGCGGGGGAGAAACTCGGCTTCCTGCCCGGGGATCTCTCTCAGAAGGTGGATCCCTACCTGCGCCCCCTCTATGACGCCCTGTTCGAGATGCTGGGCTTCGAGCGCGTCGAGAAGCTGATGGAGCGCAACATCATCGAGGTGGCACCGCTCGCCTATATGCGCGGAAGAACCTTGAATGACGCCTTCATCATCCTGGACGAGGCCCAGAACACCACAACGGAACAGATGAAGATGTTCCTGACCCGTATCGGCTTCAACTCCAAGGCGGTGGTCACCGGCGACATCACTCAGGTGGATCTGCCGCGCAGTACTAAATCCGGCCTGCGCCACGCGCTGGAAGTGCTACAGGGGGTCGATGGCCTGTCGTTCAACTTCTTTGAATCCAAGGACGTGGTGCGCCACCCCGTCGTCGCCCGCATAGTGCAGGCCTACGAGGCGTTCGATGCCCAGCAGGCGGCCGACAAGAGCGCCCCCAACACCCGCAACGAGAACACCAGCAAAGAGAGTGCCCAATGAGCGTGACCCTGGATCTGCAGCTGGCCTGCGCCAGCACCGACAGCCTGCCGACCGAAGCCCAGCTGCAAGGCTGGCTCGATGGCACCATCCTGGGTTTCCAGGACGAGGCCGAGGTGACGGTGCGGCTGGTGGACGAGGCGGAGAGCCGCGAGCTCAACCACACCTATCGTGGCAAGGACAAGCCCACCAACGTGCTCTCCTTCCCGTTCGAAGCCCCCCCCGGCATGGAGCTGCCCCTGCTCGGGGATCTGGTGATCTGCCGTCAGGTGGTCGAGGCCGAGGCGGTCGAACAGGGCAAGCCCCTCATGGCCCACTGGGCTCACATGGTTGTGCACGGCAGTCTGCATCTGCTAGGTTATGACCATATCGAGGACGAGGAGGCCGAGGAGATGGAGCAGCTCGAGCGCGACATCATGCAGGAACTCGGCTTTGCGGATCCCTACCTCGACGACGTAGAAGAGTGACAGGCCGGTAAAGAGGTCACCGTCTTGAAACAGACAGCCGCCATCCTTATATCGGCAAGACAACATCCCGAATGTTCACACGAGTAACCAAGAGAGAAAATGACCGACGATCACCCTAGTACCGGCTCGCCGAAGAAAACCTGGCTCGACAAGCTCAGCCAACTCTTCCAGGGCGAGCCAAAAGACCGCAATGATCTGGTAGAAGTCATCGCCGATGCGGAAGAACGTGACCTCATCGATCAGGACACCAAGGACATGATCGAAGGCGTGCTCGAAATTGCCGAGCTGCGCGTGCGTGACATCATGATCCCCCGCTCCCAGATGGTGACCATCGAGAAGTCCCAGCCTGTGGACGACTTCCTGCCCGTCATCATCGAATCCGGCCACTCCCGCTTCCCGGTGATCAACGAAGACAAGGATCATGTGGAGGGCATCTTGCTCGCCAAGGATCTGCTGCCATTCGGCTTTGGCGGCCATCACGCCAGCGAGCCGCTGCAGCTCGAGAAGATCCTGCGCCCCACTGTGATCGTGCCGGAGAGCAAGCGGGTCGATCGCCTGCTCAAGGAGTTCCGCGAAGAGCGCTACCACATGGCCATCGTGGTGGACGAGTTCGGCGGCGTCTCGGGTCTGGTGACCATCGAAGACATACTCGAACTTATCGTGGGTGAGATAGACGACGAGTTTGACGACATCGAGGATGAGCCGGAAGAGATCCGCCGCATCAGCAAGCGGGTCTTCTCCGTCAGCGCCTTGACCGAGATCGAGGATTTCAACGACTTCTTCGGCACCCAATTCAGCGATGAAGAGGTAGATACGGTAGGCGGCCTGGTGATGCACGCCTTCAGCCACCTGCCCAAGAAGGGCGAGGAGATTGAGCTGGACGGCTACCTGTTCAAGGTGATGCATGCGGACCGTCGTCGCCTGCAGCAGTTGCAGGTGAAGATCCCGGAGAATCATGCGGCGGCCCAGCCGGAGTCCTGATCCCGCCCTCCCGCGCCGTCAATCAACGCCCCTGCTTTCAGGGGCGTTTGTCATTCTGCCACCCCTGCGCCTTCCCATTCCCCTGCTGCGCCCCCCTTCGACATCCGGCTGGCCGGGAGGCTCGCCGTTGACGCGGTTTGCGGTTAAGATGTCGGCCATTCCACATTCATTCAGCCCAATTCGAGCCCCGATCCCCCGTGAAATCGAAACTTCTGACAAGCCTGTTCGCCCTGGCCTCTGGCGCCATCGCCGTGCTGGCCTTCTCCCCTTTCGGCTACTGGCCTCTGGTGATCCTCTCCCTGCTCGGCCTCTATGCCCTGCTGGACAAGGCCAACCCCAAGCAGGCGGCATGGCGCGGCTTCGGCTATGCCATGGGGCTGTTCTTGCCGGGACAATGGTGGATCCATGTCAGCATGACGGAGTTTGGCGGCATCCCGCTGCCCGCTGCCTTCGTGCTGCTGGCCGGCCTCTGCGCCTATCTGTCGCTCTATCCGACCCTGGCCTGCTGGGTCTTCGCCCGCTTCTTTGGCGGTCGCCACTGGAGCCGCTGGCTGCTCGCCTTCCCGGCGCTATGGCTGATGGCCGATTGGTTGCGGGGCGCCGTCATGACCGGCTATCCCTGGCTCTGGTTTGGCTACACCCAGATTGACGGCCCCCTCAAGGGCTTCGCCCCCATCCTCGGGGTACAGGGCATCACGCTCGCCCTGCTGCTCACCACCTCCGCCCTCTGGCTCACCTGGCAAAGCCGCAAACCGGCCTGGCTGCTGCTGCCGGTCGTGCTGGTCGGCGCCGCCCAGGGGCTGATGCACCTCAACTGGGTGACCCGGGGCGAACCGGTCAAGGTGGCTCTGGTGCAGGGCAATATCGCCCAGTCCCTCAAATGGGATCCGGAGGCCCTGATCCCCACAGTGCGCACCTATCAGGATCTCAGCCGCGAGAATCAGGACGCCGACATTATCGTCTGGCCGGAATCGGCGATCCCGGCCATCGAGAAGGAGATGGGTACCTATCTGGAGAGCCTGGACAAGGCGATGAAGGTGAATGACACCGGCCTGCTGGCGGGGATCATTCATTACGATCTGAAGCAGCAGCGCTTCTTCAATACGGTGCTCGGCATGGGGGTGCAGGATCTGGACGGCAAGGAGTCCTATCACTATGAGCACAAGAATCGCTACTACAAGTACCACCTGCTGCCCATCGGCGAGTTCGTGCCCTTTGAAGATCTGCTGCGTCCCATCGCCCCCTTCTTCAACCTGCCCATGTCCTCCTTCAGCCGGGGTGACGAAGTGCAGCCGAACCTGATCGTCAAGGGGCTCAAGTTTGCCGCCGCCATCTGCTACGAAATCATCTTCCCGGACGAGGTGCGCCGCAACGTGCAGCCGGATACCGACTTCCTGCTGACCGTCTCCAACGACGCCTGGTTCGGCACCAGCATCGGTCCCTGGCAGCACATGGAGATCGCCCGGATGCGCGCCCTGGAACTGGCTCGCCCGCTGCTGCGCGACACCAACACCGGCATCACCATAGTCACCGAGATCGACGGCAGCATCATCGCCCAGATCCCGCAGTTCGAGGCTGGCGTGCTGCGCGCCGAGGTGCGTCCCGCCCACGGCCAGACCCCCTATTTGCGCTTTGGCAGCTGGCCCATGTACGCGCTGGCCGCCCTGCTGCTCGGCCTGGCGCTGGTATTGCGCCCCCGCGCCCACCCCTGGGCGCGCCAGCGTTGATCCAGCGTTGCTATCCGATAAACAAGAGAGGCGCCCAAGGGCGCCTCTCTTCTGTTCAGTCTGATACCCGCTCAGAACCTGTTCAGGCTTCAGCAAGGTGAAGAGCAGCGCAGGAACCGGAGCGTATAGATATACGTGAGCCCTCGGTTTCACATAAGCGAGCAGCACATGAGCCTTGATCACGGCCTCGCAGCAAGAGCGTGGGCAAGTTCTCAGGGGGAGAGCGGCTCACGGTGATACTCGTCGGCCCCGCACTCCGGGCAAGTGCCGAGCTGCTCCGGGTGCAGCACGGTGTGGCGCCACTCGCAGTGATCGCACACCTGCACCCCCAGCCCCACCCAGTCACCGGCACGGTAGACCCCCTTGTGTTCCAGCTCGTCCGCCAACTCGCTCCACTCCACCTGGGCGCGGTCGGTCACGTCCGCCAGCCAGGACCACACTGTATCCTTCAATGCCAGCATAAAGGCGGACTCGGGCACCTCGGCGCGGCTCTCGTCATAGTTGCCGAGATCCCGCTTCACATATTCTGCGATCAGCGCCAGCTCGTCCTGGGTCAGATCGCCGGCCGCCTCCAGATAGGCCTGTACCTTGGCGATCATCCGGTTGAGGCGCTCTCCCTGAAACTCTTCCGTCTCTTCCCACTGCTTCTTGAGCTGGGCGATGAAGGCTTCATACCCTTGTCGACGTTTGTCCATGGCCATTACTCCTCTGCTGAACCCTGATCGTGCCCGGCCTGAGCCAGAGACTGAGCCGTGCTGGCGGTGGTTGCCGCCCTCTGTCACCCTTGCTGCTCCGCGAAACCTCCATGCTGCCCGGGTCGGGCCAGAGACTGGGCGGATGCTGGCGGTTGTTGCCGCCGCAGGATATGGGTATTCTATCGGGATTTCCCAGCCGTTTTATCTATTCATTTCACAGATCCGGATGTCACCAATGCAAGAGCAATACGTTCCCCAATCCATAGAACCAGCAGTGCAAAAGCACTGGGATGCCAAGAAAACCTTCAAGGCCGTGGAGAAAGTAGACAAGGAAAAGTTCTACTGCCTCTCCATGTTCCCTTATCCGTCTGGTCGTCTACACATGGGGCACGTGCGTAACTACACCATAGGTGATGTGATCTCCCGTTATCAACGGCTCAACGGCAAGAATGTGCTGCAACCGATCGGCTGGGACGCCTTCGGTCTGCCGGCGGAAAACGCCGCCATCAAGAACGCCACTGCGCCGGCACCCTGGACCTACGAAAACATCGAATACATGAAGAACCAGCTGAAGATGCTGGGTCTGGGCTATGACTGGGACAGAGAGCTTGCCACCTGCAAGCCGGACTACTATCGCTGGGAGCAGTGGTTCTTCACCAAGCTCTACGAGAAGGGTCTGGTCTACAAGAAGACCTCCTCCGTCAACTGGTGTCCGAACGACATGACGGTGCTGGCCAACGAGCAGGTGATCGACAACTGCTGCTGGCGCTGCGACACCCCGGTGGAGCAGAAAGAGATCCCCCAGTGGTTCATCAAGATCACTGACTACGCCGAAGAGCTGTTGAATGACATCGACAACCTCGAAGGCTGGCCGGAGATGGTCAAGACCATGCAGCGCAACTGGATTGGTCGCTCCGAAGGGGTCAACATCAGCTTCGCTATCGAGGGTCAGGACGAGCAGTTGGAGGTCTACACCACCCGCCCGGACACCTTCATGGGCGTGACCTATGTGGGCATAGCCGCGGGTCACCCGCTGGCCACCCAGGCTGCCGCGACCAATCCCGAGCTGGCCGCCTTCATCGAGGAGTGCAAGCACACCAAGGTCGCCGAAGCTGACATGGCGACCATGGAGAAGAAGGGCATGGCCACCGGCCTCTATGCCATTCACCCGCTGGATGGCCGCAAGGTGCCGGTCTGGGTCGCCAACTTCGTGCTGATGAACTACGGTACCGGCGCCGTGATGGCGGTACCGGGCCACGACCAGCGCGACTTCGAATTCGCCACCAAATATGGCCTCGATATCAAGGCCGTGATCAAGCCGGCCGATGGCGAGGTGGACGTGAGCACGGCCGCCTACACCGAGAAGGGCGTACTGTTCAACTCCGGCGAGTTCGACGGTCTCGACTTCCAGGGCGCGTTTGATGCCATCGCCAACAAGCTGGAAGCCCTCGGCCACGGCAAGCGCACCGTCAATTTCCGTCTGCGTGACTGGGGCGTTTCCCGTCAACGTTACTGGGGTGCTCCCATCCCGATGCTGACCCTGGCTGATGGCACAGTCGTGCCGACGCCGGAAGATCAACTGCCGGTGCTGTTGCCGGAAGATGTGGTGATGGATGGCATCCAGAGCCCGATCAAGGCCGACGCCGAGTGGGCCAAAACCACTTACAACGGTCAGGAAGCGTTCCGCGAGACCGATACCTTCGACACCTTTATGGAGTCTTCCTGGTACTACGCCCGCTACTGCTCCCCGGACTACGACAAGGGCATGCTGGACCCGGCTGCTGCCAACCACTGGCTGCCGGTGGATCAGTACATCGGCGGTATCGAGCACGCCTGTATGCACCTGCTCTACGCCCGCTTCTTCCACAAGCTGCTGCGTGACGCTGGCCTGGTCAACAGCGACGAGCCGTTCAAGCGCCTGCTCTGCCAGGGCATGGTGCTGGCCGACGCCTTCTACTACAAGGACGAGAAAGGCGGCAACGTCTGGGTCAGCCCGACCGAGGTCAAGGTAGAGCGCGACGACAAGGGCCGCATCACCAAGGCCGTCGATCTTGAGGGCCGTGAAGTCATCCACTCCGGCATGACCAAGATGTCCAAGTCCAAGAACAACGGCATAGACCCGCAGCTGATGGTAGAGCGTTACGGCGCCGATACCGTCCGCCTGTTCATGATGTTCGCCTCCCCGGCCGACATGACCCTGGAGTGGTCCGACTCCGGTGTAGAGGGCGCCCAGCGCTTCTTGCGTCGCCTGTGGCGCACCACCTTCGAGCATGTCTCCGGCGGAGCCGTTGCCGCGCTGGATCTGGCTGCCCTCACCAACGAGCAGAAAGCGGTACGCCGTGAACTGCACAAAACCATCGCCAAGGTGAGCGATGACGTGGGTCGCCGTCAGACCTTCAACACCGCCATCGCCGCCATCATGGAGCTGATGAACAACCTGGCCAAGCTGGGCTCTGACGAGCAGGACCGCGCCCTGATGCAGGAAGCGCTGGAAGCCGTCGTCGTCATGCTCTACCCCATCACCCCGCACATCGGTTTCGAGCTGTGGAAGATGCTGGGCAAGGAAGGGGACATAGACGTGACCGGCTGGCCGGTGGCCGATGAAGCCGCCATGGTCGAGACCGAGAAGCTGGTGGTGGTGCAGATCAACGGCAAGATGCGCGGCAAGCTGACCGTCCCGGCCGAGATAAGCCAGGCCGACGTCGAGAAGCTGGCCATGGCCGATGCGTCGGTGCAGAAGTTCACCGAAGGCCTGACAGTGCGCAAGGTCGTCTATGTACCGGGCAAGCTGCTCAACATAGTCGCAAACTGAGGATGACCGCCCCTATTCCCTCCCCATGGGAAGGAGCGGGGGGTCTGAACGGACGTATGACGGCGGGCAAGCGCCCGCCGTTCTTCACTTGATGCAAAGAGGAATTCACATGGGCATGTCCCTCACTCGCTGGATTGCCATCATGCTGACGGGCCTGCTGCTGCAGGCCTGCGGTTTTCAGATGCGGGGAACCGCCATCCCCCCCGAGCTGATGACCATGAAGGTGGTCGGTGACAACAAGAGCGACTTTTATCGGCTGGTGACCACCCGCCTCAAGGCCTCCGGGGTGACCCTGGCAGACAAGGAGGGCATTCCGGTACTGGCCCTGTCCGGGGTACGCAGCAGCAGCCAGGTCGCCTCCGTTGACTCCATCGGCCAGGACCGCGAGTACCTGCTGGGTTACAGCACCCAGTTCACCGTCTCCATGCCGGGCAAGCCGACCCAGGTCTTCCCCATCACCTTCAACCGCAGCTTCCTGAACAAGCCGGATGCGGCGCTGGCCTCCTCCCGCGAGCAGGAACAGCTTGGCAAGGAGATGCAGGAGCAGGCCGCGAACCTGGTGATCCGCCAGCTGAGCCAGGTCAAGTTCTGATGCGAGCATCTTGATGAGAGTCTATCCCGAGCAGTTCGCAGATCATCTCAAGGCAGGGCTCAAGCCCTGCTATCTCGTTTTTGGTGACGAGCCGCTGCTCAAGCTCGAGGCCATCGACGCCGTGCGTCAGGTGGCCCGCAAGCAAGGTTTCGATGAACGCCACAGCTTCGTGGTGGAAGCCGGGCTGGACTGGAACCAGGTCTATGATGCCTGTCAGGCCATGAGTCTCTTCTCGGCCCGCCAGATCATCGAGCTGGAGCTGCCCGCCAAGGTCGACAAGGATCTCGCCGCCCGCATCACAGAGATCGGCAAGCAGCTTCATCCCGACCTGCTGCTGGTGCTCTCGGGGGGGCGTCTCAACCAGACCCAGATGAAGGCAGCCTGGTTCGACAAGCTGAGCCAGAGCGGCACCTATGTGCCGGTCAATCACCCCGAGCCCCGTTTCTTCCCGCGCTGGATGAGCGCGAGATTTCAACGCTTTGGCCTCAAGGTGCTGCCGGATGCAGTCAACTTCATGTGCCACGCCTTTGAGGGCAACCTGCTGGCCGCGAGCCAGGAGATAGAGAAGCTGACCCTGCTCGGCCCACCCCAGCCTATCAGCGTCGCCTATCTGCAAGAGACCATCATACGCCACGCCCACTTCACCCCGTTCCAGCTGGTCGATACCCTGCTGGAGGGCAAGGTGAACCGGGCTCAGCGTATCCTGCTGGCGCTGCGAGCCGAAGGCACCGAGCCCGGCATGCTGGCCTGGACCCTGTGCCGGGAGCTGGAGCAACTCACCGAGCTGGCCCTGGCAGCCCGCGCCGGTCAGCCGCAGGTGGAACACTTCAGCCGGTTGCGCATCTGGCAGAGCCGCCAGCAACTCATTCAGCAGGCCCTGACCCGGCTACCCGTTGGCAAGATACAGCAGCTGTGGCAGCTGATGGCCCGGCTCGATGACGCCCAGCGCCGCTTCGACACCGAGCAGGCCTGGCTGATGTTGCAGACCATAGCCCTGGGTTTTCGCGATGGCGCGCCGCTGCCCCTGCTGGAGGTGGAACCATGCTGATCGCACCGGTTAAACGCCGGGCGGGCTCCTTGGCACCCTTCCATGATCTGACTGGGAGAGTCTCATGCTGAAGGCCCCCATCGGCATCCTGGGCGGCACCTTCGACCCCATCCACATCGGTCATCTGAGGCCCGCCATCGAGGCACGCGACGCTCTGGGCCTGGCCGAGGTGCGCCTGCTCCCAAACCATATTCCGCCCCATCGCGCCAACCCGTTCTGCTCCAGCGAGCAACGGCTCGCCATGGTCGCGCTGGCGGCGGCGGAGAACCCGGGCTTCGTAGTGGATGAGCGGGAGCTGCAACGGGATAAACCGTCCTGGACCATAGACACTCTCATCGAGCTCAGCCAGGAGCTGCCGGATACCCCGGTCTGTTTTCTGATGGGCATGGACTCCCTGCTCGGCTTGCCAAGCTGGCATCGCTGGCAGGAGCTGCTCGATCATGCCCACCTGGTGGTGAGCATGCGCCCGGGCTGGCAACCGGATTACCCGGGCGAGGTGGCCAGCCTGCTGGCCCGCCACCAGACCCGGGATGTGCAGGATCTGCATCGACACCGCCAGGGCCATGTCTGGATCGCCGACAACCTGCCC
This sequence comes from Aeromonas media, assembly GCF_020423125.1. NCBI lineage: Bacteria > Pseudomonadati > Pseudomonadota > Gammaproteobacteria > Aeromonadales > Aeromonadaceae > Aeromonas > Aeromonas media. Next base: position 1,074,164 of record NZ_CP075564.1, on the reverse strand, counting down.
ATCGAGCTGTCGGCCACCCGGCTGCGGGCTCTGCTGGCGGCGGGGCAGGATCCCAGGTACCTGCTGCCGGCCCCGGTTGCCGACTACATCCGGCGGCATCGGCTCTATCAGCCATCACCAAGCCGGTGATCGGCGCCATGCGGGCTTGTCAGCCGACACCCTGAGGCGCAGCCGGTACAGGCTTGACTATTGTCCCGCCCGGTTGCGCACTATAGTGATCAACAGGGGTCTGCCTTGCCCATGGCGGCGGCCCCGGATCCATTCCCCTTTGCCAGACTGGGAAACGGGAATGACCATGATATAATCCGCCGCCCTCTGGCGCCGGAAGATAGGAGAAGACATTGCAAGGCCAAGAACTGCTCGCCTTTATCGTCGACAAAATCGATGACATGAAAGGCCGCGACATCATCACCCTGGATGTCCGCGGCAAATCCAGCATCACGGACACCATGATCGTCTGCTCCGGCAACTCCAGTCGCCACGTCAGTGCCATCGCCCACAATCTCGCCAGCGAGGCCCGTCATGCCGGGCTCGACCTGCTGAGCGTGGAAGGGGAGCTCACCGGTGAGTGGGTGCTGGTGGACATGGGTTCCGTCATCGTCCACGTGATGCAGGATGAGTACCGCGATTTCTACCAACTGGAAAAGCTCTGGGGCGGCGCCCAAGTACAGGTGCAATAAGGGTGCAAGCGTAAAGAACGATGAAGATCCAGTTGATTGCGGTGGGCACCAAGATGCCTGCCTGGGTAGAGCGTGGCTTCGAAGAGTACCGTCGCCGTTTCCCGAAAGACATGCCGTTCGAACTCGTCGAGATAGGCGCAGGCAAACGCGGCAAGAATGCCGACATTCCCCGCATCCTGCAAAAGGAGGGGGAAGCCATGCTGGCCGCCGCCGGCCGCTCGCGCATCGTCACCCTGGACATTCCCGGCAAGCCCTGGACCACGGAGCAACTCGCCGTGCAACTGGAAGCCTGGAAGCTCGATGGCCGGGATGTGGCGCTGCTGGTGGGCGGGCCTGAAGGCCTCTCCCCCGAGTGCAAAGCCGCCGCCGAGCAGAGCTGGTCCCTGTCACCCCTGACCCTGCCCCATCCGCTGGTGCGGGTGCTGGTGGCCGAGAGCCTCTACCGCGCCTGGAGCATCACCACCAATCATCCGTATCACAGAGAGTGATCCATGCAGAGCCCACGCATTCCGCTCACCCGCCCTGCCCCCGGAGCCTGCGCATGCATACCGCCTCTCTCACCCGCACGTCAGCCATAAGGTAACGGCATGCTGAAGAATCGCATCGAAATGCGCGATCACAGTGCCGAGGGACGTCTGTTCTTCCGGCGCACCCTGGTCGCCTACATCGGCATGGTCGTCCTCATGCTGGTGCTGCTGGGTAATCTCTATTACCTGCAGGTGGAGTCTTACGAAACCTATCAGACCCGTTCCAACGACAACCGGATCCGGGTCGTGCCGGTGGCACCGCCACGGGGCCTCATCTATGACGCGAACGGCGTGCTGCTGGCGGAAAACCGCCCGGTCTACAGCCTGGAGATCGTGCCGGAAGAGACCGAGGATCTGGAGAAGACAGCCGACGAGCTGATCACCCTGCTGGCCCTGCCGGAGGGGACCAAGGAGCGGTTCCTGGCCGAGGTTAAGCGCCAGCGCCGCTTCAAACCGGTGCCCCTGTTCGAGAAGCTGACCGAGTATCAGGTCGCCCTCTTCTCGGTCAACCAGCACAACTATCCGGGCGCCAGCATAGAGGCCTATCTCAAGCGCTACTATCCGTTTGGCGATACCCTGACCCATGCGCTGGGCTATGTGGCCAAGATCAACACCCGTGACGTGGAGCGCCTCGACAAGGAGGACAAGCTCGCCAACTATGCCGCCACCAAGGACATCGGCAAGCAGGGGGTGGAGAAGTTCTACGAGGATCAGCTGCACGGCGTGGCGGGCTACCAGGAGGTCGAGGTCAACAACCGCGGCCGGGTGGTGCGCACCCTCAAGTTCCAGCCGCCGGAGCCCGGCAAGGACATCTACCTCAACATCGACATCCGCCTGCAGCTTAAAGCACAGGAGCTGCTGGCCGGTCGTCGGGGCGCCATCGTCATGATGGATCCCAATACCGGCGCCATCCTGGCCATGGAGTCGAGTCCGAGCTACGACCCCAACCTGTTCGTGACCGGCATCTCCAACACCAACTACTCGGCGCTGCTCAATGATCCGGCCCGCCCGCTGGTGAACCGTACCACCCAGGGTATCTATGCCCCCGCCTCCACCGTCAAGCCCATGATGGCGGTGATGGGGCTGAACGAGGGGGCCATCACCCCCAACTATCGCTACTTCGGTGGCCCCAGCTTCTCCATCCCGGGCACCACCAAGAAGTTTCGTGACTGGCGCCGCTGGGGTCATGGCTGGCTCGACGTCTATCGCGCCATCGAGGTATCGGCGGACACCTACTTCTACGATCTCGCCTACCGGGTCGGCATCGACAAGATCCACAGCTACATGACCAAGTTCGGCTTCGGTCAGTACAGTGGCGTCGACCTCTATGAAGAGACCAAGGGGGTCATGCCGTCCCGCGACTGGAAGATGGCGCGCTGGCGTCAGCCCTGGTATCAGGGGGACACCATCTCCATCGGTATCGGCCAGGGCTACTGGAGCTCCACCCCCATCCAGCTCGCCAAGGCGATCAGCATCCTGACCCAGAACGGTCACGACGTAACGCCACACCTGCTCAAGAGCACTGCCTCGGCGGATGGCGTGGTCAATGCCCCCATCAACCCGAACGTGGCCATCGCCGCCAAGAGCGACACCTACTGGCAGGTGGCCAAGGACGGCATGTGGCGCGTCATCAACGGTCACGAGGGCACCGGTCGCCGCGCCTTTGCCAATACCCCCTACAAGGCGGCGGGCAAATCCGGTACCGCACAGGTGGTGGGCCTGAAAGAGAACCAGGTCTACAACGCGGCCACCACCAAGGTGGAGCACCGCGACAACGCCCTGTTCGTCGCGTTCGCGCCGTTCGAGGCTCCCAAGGCCGTGGTCGCCCTGGTGCTGGAAAACGCCGGTGGCGGCAGTGCCATGGGGGCGCCGGTCGCCCGCCACATGCTGGACGCCTACCTGCTGCCGCCGGAACCCCAGTTGCCCCCCGCCCCCAGCAAGCCGTCCACCCCCAGCCCGGATCAGAGCGAGGCCGTTCCCAATGAGTAACTCCGCACGCCTGCAAGGCATCTTGCCTCCCCAGGCCATCCATGCAGCACGAGGGCTTCTCCCATCATGAGTAACTCCGCCCGCCAACAGAGCCTCTGGTACCGACTGCACATCGACCTGCCGTTGCTGCTCGGCCTGCTGGCGCTGATGACCCTCTCCATGGTGGTGCTCTACTCCGCCTCCGGTCAGGATATGGACTCCATCGTGCGCCAGCTGGTGCGCGGCGGCCTCGCCTTCGCCCTGATGATCGGCCTGGCCCAGCTGCCCCCCTCCCTCTATGCGCGCTGGTCCGTGCCCCTGTTCACCCTGGTGGTGCTGCTGCTCATCGCGGTGGACGTGTTCGGTCACATCGGCAAGGGGGCACAACGCTGGCTGGACCTCGGCTTCATGAAGTTCCAACCCTCCGAGGTGATGAAACTCTCCATGCCCATCATGGTGGCCGCCTGGCTCAGCCGGCACTCCCTGCCCCCCAAGTTCAGCCATGTGGTGATCGCCCTGGTGATGGTGCTGCTGCCCACCCTGCTGATCGCGGCCCAGCCCGACCTCGGCACCTCCATCCTGGTGGCGGCCTCCGGTTTCTTCGTGATCTTCCTGGCGGGGATCAGCTGGTGGCTCATTGGTCTGGCTGTGCTGCTCATCGCCGCCTTTATGCCGGTGCTCTGGTTCTTCCTGATGCACGACTACCAGCGCCAGCGGGTACTGATGCTGCTGGACCCGGAGAAAGATCCCCTCGGGCGCGGCTACCACATCATCCAGTCCAAGATAGCCATCGGCTCAGGCGGCGTGTTCGGCAAGGGGTGGCTGCAGGGCACCCAGTCCCAGCTGGAATTTTTACCGGAGCGCCATACCGATTTCATCTTCGCGGTGTTCAGCGAGGAGTTCGGCCTGGTGGGCGTGGCCCTGCTGCTGGTGATCTACCTCTACATCATCAGCCGCTGCCTGTTCATCTCCATGCAGGCCCAGAACAGCTTCGAGCGCCTGCTCGGCGGCGCCCTGACCCTCACCTTCTTCGTCTATGTGTTCGTCAACATGGGCATGGTGAGCGGCATCCTTCCTGTGGTGGGGGTCCCCCTGCCGCTGGTGAGCTATGGCGGCACCTCCATGGTGACCCTGATGGCGGGCTTCGGCATCCTGATGTCCATCCAGACCCACAGAAGGCTGCTGGCCTGATGAGTCTGGGGTGGCGGGGGCTGGCCTGCTGGTTGCTGACGGCCGTGTCACTGACGGCCGGTGCGGCCCCCGAGCCACCGCAGCTGGAGCGGCTCGCCCTGCAGCACTCGGTGCCGCTTGCCGAGTTGCAGGCAGCCACCGCAAAGGCCCAACTGCGCCAGGATGTGCTCGACACCATAACCCGCCCCTGGGAGGCCAAGCCCTGGCATCGCTACCGGCCGCTATTCGTCACCCCGCAGCGGATCAGGGACGGGGTCGGCTTCTGGCAACGCCACGCCGCCACCCTGACCAGGGCCGAGCAGTACTACCGGGTGCCCGCTTCCCTCATCGTCGCCATCATCGGCATCGAGACCTTCTACGGTCGCCAGATGGGTCGCCATTCCGTGCTCGACAGCCTCTACACCCTGGGGTTCCACTACCCCGCGCGCGAGGAGTTCTTCGCCAAGGAGTTCGCCCAGCTGGTGCTGCTTGCCCGGGAGGAGAAGTGGCCACTCACCCGCCTGAAGGGCTCCTACGCGGGCGCCATGGGGATGGGGCAGTTCATGCCCTCCAGTTACCGTCACTACGCCGTCGATTTTGACGGGGATGGCAAGCGGGATCTGTTTGCCAACCCGGCAGACGCCATCGGCAGCGTGGCCAACTACTTCGCCGAGCACCGCTGGCGCTGGGGGGAATCCGTCGTGGAGCCCGCCTTGATTGGATTGGCGCCTGTGGGTACCCTGCTGAGGCCAGAGCCCGAGCTCAAGCAGCAGTGGGCCGAGCTGGCCGCCGCCGGGATCGAGCTCGCCGCCCCGCTGGCACCGGACACGCCGGTCAAACTGCTGGCATTGGAACAGGCAGACGGGCCCGAATACTGGGTCGCGCGCCACAATTTTTATGTGATCACCCGCTATAACCGCAGCCCCCTCTATGCGATGGCGGTGCATCAACTCAGTCAAGCCATCCAGGACGCTTATGCATTACAGCCACAGACTTCTCCCCCTCAGCCTGACCTTGTTGCTGGCCGCCTGTAGCAGCCAGCCGGAGCCACAGCCGCTGCCGCCCGAACCCGTCCCGCAGGAAAAACCCCAGGTGATCGAGATCCCGCAGGCGACCGGCGCCATCCCCCGCCCAGAGCCCCTGAGCGAGAGCGGCAACCGTGACTACTGGATCGGCAAGCAGAAATTCGAGGTGTGGCGCGACATCAAGCACTACAGCGAGGAGGGCACCGCCAGCTGGCTGTCCCAGGATCTCGATGGCAACAAGACCGCCAACGGCGACGTGCAGGACAGCACCCTGTTCAGCGCCGCCCACCGCAACCTGCCACTGCCGAGCTATGTGCGGGTCACCAACCTGGACAACGGGTTGGAGACCATAGTGCGAGTCAACGATCGCGGTCCCTTCGGCAGCGAACGCCTGATCGATCTCTCCCAGGCTGCAGCCACACAGCTGGAGATGGTCGATGGCGGCGAGGCCCGGGTGCGGCTGGAACTCATAACCGATCAGCCGGATCAGATGGTCGAGATGGTGCCCATGACGCCGATGCAACCCATGCAACCGGCAGCCCAGGAGGCCGCCTTCCTGGGTGAAGCCCAGCCAGCGGCTGCGACCACAGTCGCCCCGGCCAAGGCTGCTCCCGCTGCGGCCGCCACGGCGACCACCACCCTCTCCACACCCAAGGCCGCAACCGGCCAGGGCAAGATGATCCAGGTGCTGGCCAGCGGCTCCCAGCCCAGAGCCGAGGCCATGGGCAAGGTGATGACCCAGCGCTATGGCGTGCCCTACCAGGTGGTGGCCCACGGCGCCATTTTCCGGGTCTTGCTGGGACCGGTCGCCGCCGATCAGCAGGCCAGCCTGCTGGAGCAGATCCGGCAGGGGGGGCTGGAACAGGCTTTCATCGTTCCCTGATGACAGGGTCGACAGAGTGAACCGTCACTTTCCCTCGGCGTCACGTCGTTTCCCGGCGTGACGTCGACAATCGATGGATAAAAAACCAGACCAGATGGCACGCCGGACTATGACCGACCGGCACATCTGGTATAGTGGAGCCCGCTTTTTTTCAACTTGGGTACTCCCCATCCAGGCACCAGGAATTTCAAGATGTCCAAATTTGCCCGTTCCGTTATTCTGGCCTCCCTGCTAAGCGCCACCGCCCAGGCCAACCAGCCGGTACCGACGCCGGATTCGGCTCTGCCGACTGCCCAGCCGGTCCCCACCCTGAACAGCTCCCCCATGGTGGTGCCTGCCGCGCCGGAGATCTCCGCCAAGGCCCATATTCTGATCGACTACTACTCCGGTCAGGTGCTGGCCGAGCAGAACGCCGAAGAGCGTCTGCCCCCCGCCAGCCTGACCAAGATGATGACCTCCTACATCATCGGCCAGGAGCTGCTGAAGGGGAACATCAAGCGCACCGACATGGTGACCATCAGCCAGAACGCCTGGTCCAAGAACTACTCCGACTCCTCCAAGATGTTCATCGAGGTGGGCAAGCAGGTCTCGGTCGATGATCTCAACAAGGGCATCATCATCCAGTCCGGCAACGACGCCTGCGTCGCCATGGCCGAACACCTGGCGGGCAGCACCGACTCCTTCGCCAGCCTGATGAACTCCTGGGCCGCCAAGCTCGGCATGAACGACAGTCACTTCATGAACCCGCACGGTCTGGATGCGGAGGGTCACTACAGTACCGCCCATGACATGGCCCGTCTGGGTCAGGCCCTGATCCGCGACCTGCCGGAGGAGTACAAGATCTACTCCCAGAAGTCGTTCGTGTTCAACGGCATCACCCAGCACAACCGCAACCGCCTGCTGTGGGATCAGTCCCTGCAAGTGGATGGCATCAAGACCGGCCACGTCAGCCAGGTCGGCTACAACCTGGTCTCCTCCGCCACCAACAACGAAGGCATGCGCCTGATCGCCGTGGTGCTGGGCGCCAGCAGCGAAGGTTCCCGCGCCGCCGAGAGCAAGAAGCTGCTCACCTACGGCTTCCGCTTCTTCCAGAGCCTGACCCCCTACAAGGCAGGTACCGAGCTGGTCACCCAGAAGATCTGGATGGGCGACAAGTCCGAAGTGAAACTGGGCGTCGATCAGGATGTCTCCGTGCTGGTCACCCGTGGTCAGGGCAACAACCTGAAGGCGGACTTCCAGCTTGAGAGCGAACTGAAGGCACCGCTGGCCAAGGGTCAACGTGTCGGTACCGTGTTCCTCAAGCAGGGTGACAAGGAGATCAAGCAGGTTCCGCTGGTCGCCCTGGAAGAGGTGCAGGAAGGTGGCCTGATGAGCCGTCTGTGGGATTACCTGGTGATGCTGGTCTCCAGCTGGTTCAAATAAGCAAGGCCTATTATCATCACCAAACAGCGGCGCCAACAGGCGCCGCTGCTGTCTTTACCGTGCAATTGCAGTGAATAACCCTGCAATCTGCAGGTTCCGCCGACGCTCCATTTGTGGTAAAAAGCAGCATTCCCACGTCTTGTCGACCTGGCGGGCCTTGATCCCGTGCCGGGCAATGCCCATATAACGTGGAACCGTGCCCATGCTTGACGCGACTGGCGGCCCGAGTCCCTCGGCCAAACAAGATGCAAGATGACGTCGTTTGATGACGACACTAAAGGTGAGTGAGATGAATACCAAGTTTGATGAGCTGCTGGAGTTCCCCTGCAAGTTCCCGTTCAAGGTGCTTGGCGTGGCCGATCCCGCCCTGCCGGATCAAGTGGTTGAAGTGCTGCAGCAACACGCCCCAGGCACTTATAGCCCGACCGTTCAGGCCAGCACCAAGGGTAACTATCACTCGGTACGAGTGACGGTCACCGCCCAGAGCAAGGAGCACATCGAAGCCATGTACACCGCACTCGGCAAGATCGAGCTGGTTCGCTACGTCCTGTGAGTCGCCTCTCTCGCCCCGCCATCGGGGCGAGCGATTATTTGCCATTCTGTTTTGCCGACGCAAGCGCCGTCAGTGAGGAAAGATGTCATCACAGATCCCCGCCCAGCCACGGCTGTTAGTCAGACAGTTGGGTCGTCGTCCCTACCAGCCGGTGTGGGACGCCATGAAGGCCTTCACCGACAACCGCACCAGCGACACCCCGGACGAGTTCTGGGTGGTGGAGCACGATCCCGTCTACACCCAGGGCCAGGCCGGCAAGGCCGAGCATCTGCTCGCCCCCGGTGACATTCCGGTGGTGCAGAGCGATCGCGGCGGCCAGGTGACCTATCACGGTCCCGGCCAGCTGGTGCTATACGTGCTGGTGGACGTGCGCCGCAGCAAGCTCTCTGTGCGCGAACTGGTGACCTGCCTGGAAACCGCCATCATCAATACCCTGGCGAAGAGCGGTATTGAGGCCTATGCCAAGGCCGATGCCCCCGGCGTCTACGTGAAGAACGATCTGGGCATGGAGGCCAAACTCGCCTCCCTGGGCCTGCGAATCCGCAAGGGCTGCTCCTTCCACGGGCTGGCGCTGAACGTCAACATGGACATGACCCCCTTCCTGCGCATCAATCCGTGTGGCTATGCGGGCATGGCCATGACCCAGACCAGCGCCCTGGGCGGCCCGCAGAGCGTGGCAGAGGCACAATCCATCCTGGTGATGGAGCTGGCCAGCCTGATTGGCTATGAGACGATCACGAATACCGAAGAGGCAGCATGAACAAGCCCATGCTGCGTGGTCATGAGGGCCCCGACAGGACCCTGGTGGCTATCAATCAGACAATAACAAACACCGAGAGTGAATCATGAGCAAACCCGTTCGTATGGAGCCGGGCGTCAAGCTACGCGATGGCGACAAGATGGCCCTGATCCCGGTGAAATTCATGCCGGATCCCAACGAGGAAGTGCTGCGCAAGCCGGACTGGATGCGGATCAAGCTGCCGCCGTCGAGCCAGAAGATCGAGCACATCAAGAGCACCCTGCGCAAGAACAAGCTGCACTCGGTGTGTGAAGAGGCCTCCTGCCCCAACCTGGCGGAGTGCTTCAACCACGGCACCGCCACCTTCATGATCATGGGTGCCATCTGCACCCGTCGCTGCCCCTTCTGCGACGTGGCCCACGGCCGCCCGCTGGCGCTGGATCCCGAGGAGCCGAAGAAGCTGGCGCTCACCATCAAGGAGATGGGGCTGAAATACGTGGTCATCACCTCGGTGGACCGCGACGATCTGCGTGACGGCGGTGCCCAGCACTTCGCCGACTGCATCAAGCAGATCCGCGAGCACAGCCCCCAGACCCGCATCGAGATCCTGACCCCGGACTTCCGCGGCCGGATGGAGCAGGCGCTGGAGGTGTTCCGCGAGACGCCGCCGGATGTGTTCAACCACAACCTGGAAACCGCCCCGCGCATGTACCGGGTCGCCCGCCCGGGTGCCGACTACAAGTGGTCTTTGGAGCTGCTGCGCCGCATCAAGGAGATGCACCCCCATGTGCCGACCAAGTCCGGTGTCATGATGGGCCTTGGCGAGACCAACGAGGAGATCGTCCAGGTGCTCAAGGACCTGCGCGAGCACGGCGTCAACATGCTGACCCTGGGTCAGTATCTGCAGCCGAGCCGTCACCACCTGCCGGTCAAGCGCTACGTGCCGCCCGCAGAGTTCGACGAGCTGAAGGACGTCGCCATGGATCTCGGCTTCAGCCACGCCGCCTGCGGCCCCTTCGTGCGCTCCTCCTACCATGCGGATCTGCAAGCCAAGGGCGAAGAGGTCAAATGATCTCGCCCGAAAGAGGGGTCAAATAACCTCTCCTGCTAAAAGAAGAGCGCCCAAGGGCGCTCTTCTTGTTGAACATGTCGGACTCGACACGCCCGGCCAACCCCATGGCTAATTCCCGGCGCCGGGGTTAAGGTGGCGACTCCCTTTCCTTGAGTGACACTCAGATGCCAACCCCTATCGTTCGTCTGATCCCCATGGATGAGGCGGCTTTCCCCGCCTATCGCGACTACTTCATCGACGACTACGCCCAGGATCTCGCCAGCAATCACGGGCTGACCCTGGCCGATGCCCGCCATCAAGCCGAGGCTTCCTTGCTGCAACACCTGCCCCAAGGGGCCGCCACACCGGGCCAGAGCCTGCTCTGCATCCTCCCTGTGAGTGACACTGTGAGTGGCAATACGGGGAATGAAGTCGCGCCGACGGCGGCCATCGCCGGCTATCTCTGGCACTGTGTCGACAGCGCCGCCCACACCACCTTTATCTATGACTTCTACACACTCCCGGCCCATCGTGGCCTGGGATATGGCAAGGCCGCCATGGCGGTGCTGGAGGCCGAGTTGAAGTGCCTTGGCGTCAGTCAGATCAAGCTGAGGGTCGCCCATGACAACCCCAGAGCCAGGGCGCTCTACGAAGAGATCGGCTTTCATATCACGGGCTACAACATGGCCAAGATGCTGGGTTGATGGCTCTCGTCATCAACCCTCTTTCCTCATGCCATGGCGAGCCGGCGCTCACAGCGAGATCCCGGAAAACGACATGAAGCCCAGCGACATCAGCCCAGCCACTATGAAGGTGATGCCGATGCCCCTCAATCCCTCTGGCACGTCCGAGTACTTCATCTTCTGGCGCAGGCCGGCGATGGCGACGATGGCCAGCAGCCAGCCGAGCCCGGAGCCAGCCCCATAGACCAGGGATTCGATGAAGTCGTAATCCCGCTGGGCCATGAAGATGACGCCGCCGAAGATGGCGCAGTGCACCGTCAGCAGCGGCAGGTAGATCCCCAGGGCCTGATGGAGCGCCGGGAAATGCTTGTCCAGCACCATCTCCATCACCTGCACCAGAGCCGCCAGCACGCCTATGTAGATGATGAAATCGAGAAAGCTCAGGTCAAACTCCCCGAGGAAGGTGCTGTCAGGGCGCAGGATATGGCGGTAGATCAGGTTGTTGAGGGGAATGGCGATCACCATGACCACCAGCACCGTCATGCCAAGACCAAAGGCGGTGTTGATGTTCTTCGACACCGCGAGGAAGGTACACATGCCGAGAAAGAAGGCCAGGGCCAGGTTTTCCACAAAGATCGACTGAATAAACAAATTGACGTAATAGTCCATGAATCCGGCTCACCACTTGATTGTGCAAAGAGAATGTTCGCCTCTGGCCAGGGCCAGCGGCAGGAACGGGATGACAGTCAACACGGGCGCGATCGCAGACGACAGGGATCGATGGATCAACAAAAAGGGATCAGTGACAGAGAAGGCGTGCGCCCGGCGAGGGGAAGGACACTAGTCGCCGTGGCAGAAGCGAAATTGCAGGTGATGGCAGAGCAGTTGCCGCTGGTGCAGATGACCTAAGCAACCCGGCCACTGTCTGAGATAGATGAGGGGCAGGAAGAACAGCAGGCCGCAGAGCAGGCCGAGGATCTCGTGCTGGAACCAGGCCAGCAGCATCTGGTAGAGATCCGGGCCCCTGGTCCCTTCCAGCCGCCGCCCCTGCTCGAAGCTGAGCCGCCACTGGGAGACGGGAGGCAGGCTGACGCTGTCGGCCAACCCCGGCGCAGGGGGCTCGTGCAGTTGCATCGAGGATGTCGATGTCCCCTGGGGCGACAGCGCGGGCGCACCGAGCCCTGCCGCGGCAGGAGCGGCAAGCCACAGCAGGCAGGCGACGGCGAACGCCATCGGCCAGCGCAATTGTCGGCCAGGGGGTGGCAAGGGCACAGACTCCTTGAAAAAGCCAGGGGTTAGGTGAGGGTTAATATATCACGATTGCTCTTTTTATTGAATTTTGGCATCCGTTAGCTAGCTAAATTCAATACAAATAGACCTGTTTTATCCACAAAATGAGCATTTTACACCTCAATGAAAACAGCTAGGAACGGACTCCCTTCCTCGCCCCCTGAGCCCCATTCAGTGAGGGCATAGCCGCTCTTGCAACAAAAACGGCCACCCCAGGGTGACCGTTGTCATCGACAGGGCGCAGTCGCCGCCAGCTCAGAGACCAGCGGCTTCCAGATGCTCCACCAGCAGTTGGACGCTGCGGTTGCCGCGCCACTCGTTGACGTCGAGCCGGTAGACCAGCCGCACCCGCTTCACCGAGGCGTCCGGCCAGCGCTTGAGATCGACCCCGAAGGCGATGGCATCCACCGCATGGCCCGAATCCGTGGTCAGCATCATCTTGAGGTGCTTCTCCCCCACCAGCCGCTGCTGCACCAGCACAAACTCGCCGTCGAACAGCGGCTCGGGGAAGGCCTGACCCCAGGGGCCGGAGGCGCGAATAAGCTCCGCCAGCTCCAGACTCAGTTCATCCGGCAGCAGCTCGCCATCGGTGAGCAGCACCCCGGTCAGCAGCTCCGGGGTCACCAGCTCGCTGATGACCGTCTCGAAGGCCCGGCCGAAGGCCTCGATATTGGCCTTGGGCAGGGTCAGCCCCGCCGCCATGGCGTGGCCGCCAAACTTGCCCATCAGACCTGGATGGCGGGTGTCGAGCAACTCGAGGGCATCGCGCAGGTGTACCCCGGGAATGGAGCGACCCGAACCCTTGAGCTCGGTGTCGCTGCTCTCGGCAAAGGCAATCACGGGTCTGTAGTACTTCTCCTTCACCTTGGAGGCCACCAGCCCCACTACCCCCTGATGCCACTCGTCTTTGTGCAGCACGATGCCGGAGGGGACTTCACCATCGCGAAAACGGATCTGTTCCAGGGTGGCGAGGGCCTCCTGCTGCATCCCCTGCTCGATCTCCTTGCGCTCCTGGTTGAGGCTGTCCATTTCGGAAGCGAGCTGGCGCGCCAGATTGAGGTCATCGCTCAGCAGACAGGCGACCCCGAGGGACATGTCATCGAGCCGACCCACCGCGTTGAGGCGAGGCCCCAGTGCAAAGCCGAGATCGGCGGCACACAGCCGGCGACCGTCGCGGCCCGATACGTCCACCAGCGCCTGGATGCCGGGACGGCAGCGACCGGCCCGGATCCGCTGCAGCCCCTGATGCACCAGGATGCGGTTGTTGCCATCCAGCGCTACCACGTCGGCGACGGTGCCAAGTGCCACCAGATCCAGATAATCCGCCACATTGGGGGCGCGAATGCCCTGGCGCTCGTACCAGCCGCTCTGGCGCAGATGGGTATTGAGGGCCGCCATCAGATAGAAGGCCACTCCCACCCCGGCCAGGGACTTGGAGGGGAAGTCACAACCATGCTGGTTGGGGTTCACTATCGCATCGGCGTCAGGCAGCTCCTGGCCTGGCAAGTGGTGATCGGTAACCAGTACCCGCATCCCGGCCGCCTTGGCCGCCGCCACCCCGGCAATGCTGGAGATGCCGTTGTCCACCGTGATGAGGAACTCGGCGCCGCGGGCCACCGCCAACTCGACGATCTCGGGGGTGAGGCCATAGCCGAACTCGAAGCGGTTGGGCACCAGAAAATCGATGTGATGACCCCCCATGGCCCGCAGGGCCAACACGCACAGGGCCGAGCTGGTGGCGCCGTCGCAGTCGAAGTCACCGACGATGAGGATGCGCTGCTGCGCCGTCAGGGCATCCGCCAGCAGGGGCACCGCCTGCTCCATGCCGAACAGGCGCTGGGGCGGCAGCAGCTGACTGGCGCTGCGCTCAAGCAGGGCGGGATCCTCCACCCCACGGCTGGCGAAGATTTGGCGAAGCAGGGGGTGCAGGGTATCTGGCAGGTGAGCGTCATCCACTCGGGGACGACGACGGATTTGCAGGGGCATGGTGTCAATCCTGTCTTCTAATACGGTGAGCCGATGGCAGGGCGGTATGATACACGCCTCAGGCGAACAGGGAACAGCGGCAAGTCAGCTCGGGGGAGACGCTAGGAAATCAGGGCCTCGGGAGGAGGAGGAGGTGCAGAACGCTCCAGCACCCGGTAGAGGGTGAGCCTGGAGATCCCGAGATGCCGGGCGGCCTCGGTCACATTGTTGCCACAGAGCACCAAAGCCCGGCGCACGGCCTCGCATTCCGCCTCGGCCCTGACCAGATTTAGAGGTCGAATGGCACCCTCTACCAGCGGCAACGCCAGCCCCAGATCCTGGTGATCGATGCGGCACCCTTCACACAGGACCAGCGCTCGCTCCAACCGGTTCTTGAGCTCCCGCACATTGCCAGGCCAGTGATACTTCATCATCTGGTGCATGGCGCTGGCAGTGAAACCATTCACCTTGGGATTCAAGGTATTACCCAGCTTGTTCAGGAAATACTGGGCAAGCAAGATGATATCCTCCCCCCGTTCACGCAGGGGAGGCAGTGCCAAGTCCAGCACACAGAGACGGTAGAAGAGATCGGAACGAAAATTGCCCTGCGCCATCTCCTGATCCAGCACCCTGTTTGTCGCGGCTATCACCCGGATATCCACCTCGATAGGCTCAACGCCACCGACTCTCACTATGGTGCGTTCCTGCAAGAATCTCAGCAGATTGACCTGCATCGGCAACGGGAGATCCCCTATCTCATCGAGAAACAGGACACCGTGATGGGCCCGCTCCACACAGCCAATGTGACGGCGCCAGGCATCGGTGAAAGCGCCCTTTTCATGGCCAAACAGTTCTGACTGGATCAGGGTGGGTGGAATGGCGCCGCAGTTGACGGCAACGAAGGGGCCATCCGCCCGCTGGGAGTGCCGATGGATCAGCCGGGCAACCAGCTCTTTGCCCGTGCCGCTCTCCCCTTGCAATATCACCGACGAATCAGCCTTCGCCAGTCGCTCGACCCGATTCATCATCTGCCGCATGACGGGGCTGGTACCGATAATTCCCCCCTCCTCCTTGCCACGATCGCAGGGGCGATGAGCCCCCCTCCTCAAGCAGGCGATGCCAAACGCATGCCCCAGCACGGCGAGTAGACGATCATCCTCTACCGGCAGGCTGTGATAGTCGAAACAGTAGTTCAGGAGCAGCTCTTGCACCCTGGGCAGGGCCAGCAGATGAGGGGGAGCGAGTGCGACCCAGATCATGGTGCTGCATGTCTGACGAAACAGGATCTCCACCGCCTCGGCGGCATCTTCGCTCAACAGCACCAGACCGACTCTGGGCGCCTGTTGTGCGTAGTAGCTGAAAGCTTCCTGAGGCGATGAGGCCGAACAAAAACGCCACCCCAGTGAAGATGCATGTGACGGAGGGCGCCACACCTCGCTCGTGTTGACACACAGTAGTGTACGAATCTCCATCAACAACACTCCACAGCTCTGCGGCCAAACAATGTGCAAAGTATTGGATAGATGGCCTACATGTGCCACTTCTGAAACAAGGATAAAAACGAACTCGAACAGGCCCCAAAAAGACAACAAAACAAATTAAAACAATATCTTAACAAGATAATGGCGTTGCTTTGCCAGTCCAGCAAGGCAACTGGTATACCCCCTTTGTTTCGCCTCGGGAACAGTGCCAAAAAGCCCCCCTTCAATGGGAAGCCTGCTCAGACACCGATAATTCATCAATCTCTGTCTCCTTCGGTTAACAACGCCGTCATCCCATCTCATCGAAATAAATATTTTTTCATTCATTTTCAATGCTTTACCCATATGGAACGAAGTCTGCATTCATGCAGCGCCTCCGGCTGTGCAAGTAGAACCGGACGACATGGACAACAACAAGCAGAAGGAATGCAACATGGATACCCGAGCAATACCTCTCTGGCCACGCTGTTGGCAGCACGGTCTCACGGCCCTGACCTTGCTGCTGGCGCTCTGTGCGCCGGTACTGGCCGCCACGGCGGAGTCACCGTTCGAGCTGGATGCCAACCCGCAGGACAACATCGACACAGGTGCAGTCATGAGTGATGACTGGGATACCCCACCCGACACCGGAGGGGCCACCAAGTTCACCGGCATCATCCAGGACACCGCCCCAAGGAGCATCTTTGGCGGGGGGGATAAAGACATACTGGATATCGATAAATGGAGCTGGAGCGATGGTTCGGTGCCTGACAAGGATGACCTGACCCACGCCTATGCCGCCGCATACAACGAAAATAACGACCTGTTGCTCTACTTCGGCGCCGACAGGATCTCCAATGTAGGCGACGCCTTCATGGGGTTCTGGTTCTTCAAACAGAAGGTCACCGCCCTGCCCAACGGCAAGTTCAGCGGCAAGCACACCGCGGGGGATACCCTGGTGCTCATGAACTTCCCGCAGGCAAACAACGCGGTTCCCTACCTGGCCGTGGTGACCTGGGATCCGACCTGCAGCAAGGCGGCCAACAACAACCCGCAGCCGGGACAATGTGCCGCCTCCAATCTGCGACTCAAGCTGCAAGGTTCGGGTGCCAACGACGTCGTCTGTGCCAGCCAGGGCGGTGCCAACCTCGCCTGTGCCCTGACCAACACGGGTAACGTCCCCGTGCCCGCCAGCACCCTGGCGAACGGTGTCGGCGGCCTGTGGAGCGATTACACCCCCAAGAGCGGTACTCAGGGTACCTTCCCCTTCGAGAGCTTCTTCGAGGGTGGGATCAACCTTAGCCAGATCGTCGGCGGCAGTGACGGCTGCTTCAGCAGCTTCATGGCCGAGACCCGCTCCTCCAGCTCCTTCACGGCCGCATTGAAGGACTTCGTGCTGGACAACTTCGAACTGTGCAAGGTCGAGATCACCAAGGTCTGTACCGGCGGTGACCTCAACGAGACCGAGACCGGCTTCACCTTCAGCTTCGAAGGCGTCGTCACCAACGGAGGCTTTGGCACCATCTATGACGTCGTCGTCACCGACGATAACGGCACCCCGGCAGACACCAGCGATGACTTCATCGTCGCGAGCTTCGATTCCATACCCAAAGGGGGAATGGAAGATTACAGCGGCAGCTTTGGCGCCGCCGGTAACGGGCCGACCAACGGTGTCAGTGTCAAGGCCGCCTCCAGCGATGGCGGGCTGCAGACGATCACCGCATCCGCCACGGCAGCCTGCCCCACGGTCCAACGAGAACCCGGGATCAGCGTCACCAAGACCTGTAGCACCAAGGTCATCGATGAGGGTAGCCAGCTGGTGATCAGGGTCGACTACAGCGGCCAGGTCTGCAATACCACAGGGGTGGGCCTCATACCGCCGCTGAACCTGAGCGGCGTGACCGTCACCGACGACCCCAGCGGCAATGTGCACAACATCGGCACGCTTAACGCGGCGGACTGCAAGGACTATTTTGGATCCTACACGCCAAGTAGTGCAGGGTCGGAAAACCCGGGCTCCATCTCCTTCAGCGACACGGTCACGGCCACAGGGACTGCACCCCTGGGCTTTGGCACCGCGACCGACATGGCAACGGCTACCTGCCCGCTCTGTCCGACTTGCCCAGATTGCCCCACTCCAGGGCAGTAACAGGGTTTGATCAGGGTTAAACCACAAGGGCCATGGTGCAGACCATGGCCCTTTTCATGGCGCCGACTTTCATGACGCCGACAAGGCATCGCAATCTTCCTGAGCCCAGAATGACCCCACCATCTCTCCACAGCATGCACAGCTGCTCTCCGATCGCATTGCCCTGCTTAGTTATCGATGAGTTAATAACACCGAATGTAAAAATTTCTCATTCATACAGGTTGCCAATCGGGCTTGAGCCCCGCAAGCTAATCAGGACGACGGGATAGATCATGGTCATCCCTCTGTTTTACTGATGTTTTATTATCCAGATTCGACGTGGGGCCCGACCTCACGCCGTCCATTTTTAGGGGGAAAAATGAGTCTGATTCAAGAGTTCAAGGCCTTTGCCGCCCGCGGCAATGTCATCGACATGGCGGTCGGTATCATCATAGGTGCCGCCTTCGGCAAGATAGTCTCCTCCTTCGTGGGCGACGTCATCATGCCGCCCATCGGCCTGATCCTGGGGGGGGTGGATTTCAGCGATCTCGCCGTCACCCTGAAGGCTGCCGAAGGCGACATCCCGGCCGTGGTCATCGCCTACGGCAAGTTCATCCAGACCATCATCGACTTCCTGATCATCTCCTTCGCCATCTTCATGGGGCTCAAAGCCATCAACACCCTCAAGAAGAAGCAGGAAGAGGCCGCCACCCCGGCCGGCCCCACCAAGGATCAGGAGCTGTTGACCGAGATCCGCGACCTGCTCAAGTCCCAGCAGGGCAAATAAGCGCACGGGTCCCCTGGACGTCGCCAGCGCGCATGCCAGCAAGAAACCAGTAGCAAGAGGGAGGCCTGTGCCTCCCTCGCTTTTTAGCCAGAGAGCACTCCCCTGGCTCCCCCTCCACATTCATCCTGACTTTGTACCGCTCTTCTCCCACCTCGGCACCGCACATGCAACACGCCAGCCCCTCGACAGGAGCCGATGCAGGGCAGTCAAGGGGATGGGGTTGTCTCAGCCTTGATACAGAGGCCGGGAACCCGACGTCCGGGCTCCCGGCTGCCATGTCCAAAGGGCGCCATCCTGCTTGCAGTCACCCGAGCCGCCTTGGCGACTCGCCCACGCCTCTCATGACATCCCGCAATCGCAACGGCTGACGGAACCGCATTCGGTACACCTCTGTTCCATCGCTGTAACAGAGGGAATAATTAAAAAATCTTTATTTATCATGCATCTATCATCTCACCCCCGCTGACGACCCCATGTCATCGTTACAACTTGATGGACATACGCTCGTGAACGATGCTGAAAAAACTCATTAATCTCTTTCTATTCAAACACTTATGTATTTGGTGCGTTCCTTGCTGCAGGGGTGCTGTCTATCGATGCCCACCCCACAGAGCTGTGCCAGATCCCCAGTCTCGTTTGCAGGAGATCGGCCCTCTGCGTGGTCACGTCCGGGCCTGGGACATCACTCGGTTCAGGCAGTCGCAGCCGAGTGACATGGAACCAAGAACCACAAGACAGGAAGAGGGAAATGCTATGAAACCAAGTCAGCGCAATCGCCTGCTCAAATCCCTGACGGTCCCTTTCGGGATCGTCATGCTGGGGGGGCTCAGCCTCACCCCGGCCTGGGCTGGCATCTTTCCGGGCCTGCAACAAGAGGCCTGTATGGCAGACGCCTATATTGCCAAGGGTGGCTCACTCGCGGGCGGCAGCCTCAACTGCACGGCCAAGGACATCGAGGTCTCCAAAGTAGTGCCGGTTAATCCGAACCAGGAGTGCACCAACGGCCAGGTGTTCACCTTCAATGCAGACGTGACCATCAAGACCAACGCCAGCGAGCGTTATGACACCACCTTCTACCTGCCGAGAACGTCCCAGAGCCCGCAGGTGGTACAAGGAGGGGCAAGGAACTGCAGCCTGGTACTGCCCAAGGCGAGCGACGCCGGGGAGAATGGCCAGGTCGCCTATGTGAATCTGGAGCCGAAACTGAAAGCCACGGACTTCCTGGATACTTGCGGCGACATCACCAAGGCCAACGGTACCGACCAGTACACGCTCCTCAACCAGCCCATCACCATGCTCTGTCAGCCCAGCCCCACGGACCCCAACAAGGCCCTGTTCACCTATTGCGCGGCCTGGGACATCCAGAAGAGCCTGAGTTGCAGCGAGAGCACAGTGCCTCCAGGCGCCGTGCCCGCCACCAAGTCCAAGTGCAACTGCGATAGCTTCGCCATCAACGTGTTCATCAGGCCTGAGCCACCCACCATCACCAAGACGGTCGAGCCGACCAGCCTGCCCGAGCCGGGTGGCGTGTTTACCTACAACCTGAGCTTTACCAACTCGAGTGCCGCCTCTCTGTATATCGCCAGCCTGAAGGATGAGATCGACGTGGGTGGAGATGGCTCCTACGACAAGAGCGTGGACCTTTGGGGCGCCACCGAAAGCGTCGGAACGGCAGACGGCATCTATCTGCTCAGCAGCACCTGTGCGAAACCCGCTGCAGGCTCGACGACGAAGGAGGTATTGCCCAGCGCCACCTACAGCTGCGAATTCACCTTGCATATCAAGGATCGCGATCTGCCCAACGATCAGAGTCCCGAGAAGTACGTCGACAACATAGTGGCCCTGTTCAAGGACAAGAACGGCGGCACGGTCGGCGACGGCAGCACCTGCCCGACCGGCTTCCAGTCTGCAGGCAACAACTGCAGCGCGGCCAAGATGGTCGAGATCACCAATCTCCCGCCGGCCATCGCGGTTGAGAAGACCCCCTCCGTTGACGAGGTGCTGGAGCCGGGGGCCAATGTGACCTACACCGTCAGGGTCACCAATACCGCGGGCGATCACGATGATCCGCTCACCCTGACCAGCCTGGTGGACGACAAGTTCGGCGATCTGGACGGGCAGGGCACCTGCGATCTGGGCAGCGGCGTGGCCCTGTTCAAGGGCTCACCTTTCGAATGCAGCTTCACCGAGTTTGTCGGTGGCAACGCTGGCGATGTACACACCAACAAGGTGACCGCCAAGGCCCTGGACAACGAGGGGGATGAGGCAACGGGAGATGACAGTGCCACCGTCAACATCAATGACGTGGCATCGACCATCACGCTGCAAAAGGATGCCGTGCCCATCAGTGTGCTCGAGACGGGTGACTCCGACGAGAAACGCTCGGTGGCCTATACCTTCACCTTCTCCGTCGATGCCGGCGGCGTGGACAAGGTCACCTTCAATGACCTGGATGATGACGTGTTCGGCAATCTGACCAGCCAGTGCCAGGTAAGCAAGAAGAACGGCGTCACACTCGTGCCCGCCGTGGCACTGTCCGGCTTCATGCTGAACCCGGGTGAGTCGGCCAGTTGCACCCTCTCCAAGGATCTGCAGGGCAATGCTGGTGAGAGTCACACCAACACGGCGACCATCAGTGGCAAGGATGAGGACGATCAGACCGTGACCGACAGCGATGACGCCACCGTGATGTTCACCGATGAAAAACCCGACATCAGCAAGCTCTTTGCCCTCAAGGCCGCCGGCTTTGTCCGCATCAGCAACAACGGAGTAGACACCCTGACCGTCACCGCCCTGACCTTCAAGGGGATCGATGTGGCGGATGGGAACGGGATTCCGGGCAGCTTCACCCTCTACGATGAGCCCGGGGTGAGTACCCATGAGGGCGGCTTCGGGCCCTTCGCCTTCTGCGCCACGGGCGGGACCATACTGCCAGGCGGCCACTATGATTGCGCCTTCGTGCTGGAGCTCGAACCCGGCCTCGCCGAGCTCGGCAACATCGACCTGCAGGCGAGCAACCCTGAGCCTCTGGTGGTTACCCTGAAGGACGACGAGCTCAACGAGGTCAAGGCAGAAGTGGAGGTCACCATCCAAACGCTGGAATGATGATGCTGTGAAACAGGCCAGGAAACTGGGCTATTCAGGGGGCGACGGTTGAACCATCGCCCCCTTTCTTTGCCCGGGCGCGGGGGATACGGGGTCAAAGAGACCACCTCACGGACTCAGGCCCGGGGATGGTGCTCGCCGTGCAACGCCTTGAGCCGCTCGTTGGCCACGTGGGTGTAGATCTGGGTGGTGGAGAGATCCGCGTGCCCCAGCAGCATCTGCACCACCCGCAGATCGGCGCCGTGGTTGAGCAGATGGGTGGCGAAGGCATGGCGCAGGGTGTGGGGGGATAGCTCCCCCCTGATCCCCGCCCGCTGGGCATAGAGCTTGATGCGATGCCAGAAGGTCTGGCGGGTCATCATCCTGGCCTGCTTGGAGGGGAAGACCACGTCCGAGCTGGTGCCCCCCAGCAGCAGGGTGCGCGCCTCCCGGTAGTAGCGCTCCAGCCAGTGGACCGCCTCCTCCCCCATGGGCACCAGCCGCTCCTTGTTGCCCTTGCCCACCACCCGCACCAACCCCTGGCGCAGGCTGACATGCTCGGCGGTGAGCCCCACCAGTTCGGAAACCCGCAGTCCGGTGGCATAGAGCAATTCAAGCATCGCCTTGTCCCGCAGCTCCAGCGGATCGTCCACCAGCGGCGCCGTGAGCAACGCATCCACCTCGGCCTCGCTGAGATCCGAGGGTAGCTTCTTGGGCAGCTTGGGCCCCTCCAGCAGCACGGTCGGGTCGTCGCTGCGCAATTTTTCCCGATTGAGATACTGATAGAAGCGGCGCAGGGCCGACAGAAAGCGGGCCGTGCTGCTCGCCGCAAACTGCTTGTCCACCCGCCAGGCGAGATAGTGCTGGATGTCGTCCATCCCCGCCAGCAGCAGGGAGCCGCCCTGGCCGTCGAGCCAGAGGGCAAACTTTTCCAGATCCGTGCGATAAGAGCTGACCGTATTGTCGGACAGCCCCCGCTCCAGCCAGAGGGCATCGAGGAAGGGCTCGATCAGGGGATGGTTGTGCACGGCAGGGGCAGGCTTGGTCATGGGGTGTCGGTCTTGGGCAAACGGTGGCCCATTGTAGCCTGCCAGGCCGGCGCATACACCAGGGGCAGGCACACCAGGCGGTGAAGCGCGAGGGGCAATCTGCTAGACTGGCGCCCTCACTCGGGCGGTCCGACCCCATGGTTGCCCGACCCCCCTTGCCTACTGCGATCAAGAGAAGAGCGATGAAGATAGGTTTGTTTTACGGCTCCACCACCTGCTACACCGAGATGGCCGCCGAGAAGATCCGTGCCCTCATTGGCCCCGAGCTGGTTGATCTCCACAACATCAAGGACGTGCCCCTGGCCCGCATGCAGGAGTACGACATCCTGATCCTCGGCATCTCCACCTGGGACTTCGGCGAGCTGCAGGAGGACTGGGAATCCCGCTGGGAGGACATCAAGGATGTGCCTCTGGAGGGGCGCATCATCGCCCTGTTCGGCATGGGCGATCAGTTGGGGTATGGCGAGTGGTATCAGGATGCCCTCGGTCTGTTGCACGATCAGCTGGTGCCCAAGGGGGTCAGGCTGGTGGGCTACTGGCCCAACGAGGGGTACGAGTTCGATGCCTCCAAGGCGCTGATCGACGATGGCCGTCACTTCGTCGGTCTGGCCCTCGATGACGCCAACCAGTACGATCAGACCGAATCCCGCATCGAGCAGTGGGTCGATCAGATCCTCAGCGAGATCCACGAGCTGCTGTGACCCCGCCAGAAAGTGCTGCTCACCTGGTGGCACCAAAAAGCTTCGACGGTTCGGCTCCCTCATCGCTCCTCGAAAGCGACGTTGATTTCCCCTGCCGGCAGCCAGCCACACTGGCTGCCGGGCGCATAAATCGCACCGATTTTCTCAATCGGTATCATCGTATGACGCTATAGCGACTTTTTTGTGCTGGTCTGCAACAATGCAATCGACACCCCATAACACAATCAGAACGGGTGTCGGAAGCAAACAGGAAACAGACCAGAAAAGGATATTCTATGACCTCATTCTCTCTGTTGGCCCCCGCCATCGCCCGCGACGTGCTCGATCACGCCCTGGCGCTGGGTGCCGACTTCGCCGAGCTGTTCGTGGAGCGAAAGCGCCGCAGCCAGCTCAGCCTGCTCTCCAGCCAGATAGAGAACATCAGCGGTGGCCTCGATTTCGGCATAGGCGTGCGCCTGTGCTACGGCCACAAGGTGCTCTACGGCTACACCAATCTGGCCAGCCGCGAGGAGCTGCTGCGCATCGTCAGCCTGCTGGCGGCCAAGGACAGACGTGACCCCATGGTCACCGCCACCGCCTTCGATTTCACCCCCATCACAGACCGCAACCCGGTGGCCCTGCCGCTCTCGGCCGACAAGCAGCTGGAGCAGAAGATCGCCTACCTGCACGCCATGGATGCCGTGGCCCGCGCCGAGAGCAGCAAGGTGAGCCAGTTCTCCGGCAATGTGCTGGGTTGGGAGCAGGAGGTGGAGATCTTCAACAGCGAAGGGCTCCAGGTGGCAGATCGCCGCCACTACAACCGCATCATGGCCCAGACCATCGCCGTTGAGGGGAGCGAGCAGAGCGTAGGCTATGAGGCGCCCGGTGCCCTGATGGGCTGGGAGCATGCCGATCGCATAGATCCGCGCGAGCTGGCCCTCACCGCCACTCGGCAGGCGCTGGTGAAACTCGGTGCAGCCCCCTGCCCGAGCGGCACCCTGCCGGTCATCATGGAGAGCGGCTTTGGCGGCGTCATCTTCCACGAGGCCTGCGGCCATCTGCTGGAGACCACCTCGGTCGCCAAGAAGGCCTCGGTATTCCACGACAAGATGGGCCAGCTTATCGCCAATCCGGCTGTCAGCGCCGTGGACGAGGGCTTGCAGAGCAACGCCTGGGGCTCCATCAACGTCGATGACGAAGGGATGGCAACCCAGCACACCCAGCTCATCAAGGATGGCGTGCTCACCGGCTTCCTGGTGGACAGAATGGGCGCCATCAAGACCAGCCATGCCCGCACCGGCTCGGGAAGGCGCGAGTCCTACAAGTTCGCCCCCACCTCGCGCATGCGCAACACCTACATAGAGCCGGGCAACCACAGCCTAGAGGAGATGCTGGCCACCGTCGAGCACGGCATCTACGCCAAGAAAATGGGGGGCGGTTCGGTGCAGCCGGGCACAGGCGAATTCAACTTCAACGTGCAGGAGGCCTATCTCATCGAGCACGGCAAAATCACCAAACCGCTCAAGTCGGCCACCCTGATCGGTACCGGCCCGCAGGTGCTGAAAGAGATTTCCATGGTGGGCAGCAATCTGGCGCTGGCCGCCGGCATGTGCGGCTCCGTCTCAGGCTCTGTGCCCACGTCTGTCGGCCAACCCGCCTTGAAAGTTGACAATATCCTGGTGGGAGGGAACGCCTGATGAGCACACTCGATATGAACACCCTGCTCACCCGCCTGCTGGACAAGGTCGCCGATCTGGGCGCCGAGGCAGATATCATCGCCAATCAGGAGAAAGCCTTCTCCCTCAAGGCCGACAAGGGGGAGCTCAGCGAATACAAGGTCACCAGCAGCCAGCAGCTCGGTATTCGCCTGATCAAGGAGGGCCGGGTCGGCATCGCCTACTCGGAATCCCTCGATGAGCTGGCGCTGGATGCCATGCTGCAGGATGCGCTGGATGCCAGCCGCTTTGCCAAGGTAGACGCGGATCAGCGCATCTCGGTTGCCGGCAGTCGGATCACCACCGACTGCGTCGAGATCCACCAGCCCGACACCACGGCGGTGGAGGAGAAGATAGCCCTGGCCCTGCGCCTCGAATCCGACATGCTGGCACAACCCGATGTGACCGGTGCCCCCTACAACAGCTTCTTCGAGGGGGAAAGCCGCCTCTGGCTCGCCAACAGCCTGGGCAGCCTTTGCCAGCACAGTGAATTCAGCGTCGGTTGCTATACCTCGGCGCTGGTGGAGCGGGATGGCCGCCAGTCGATGCACTCGCAAGGGCAGTATGGCCGCCACTTCGACGAGCTGGATAGCCAGACTCTTATCGAACAGATCTACGCCGTGGCCCATGACCT
The DNA here is from genome assembly GCF_020423125.1 of Aeromonas media. Classification (NCBI taxonomy): domain Bacteria; kingdom Pseudomonadati; phylum Pseudomonadota; class Gammaproteobacteria; order Aeromonadales; family Aeromonadaceae; genus Aeromonas; species Aeromonas media. The sequence continues at coordinate 1,048,671 of NZ_CP075564.1, read as the reverse complement.
GCTGCCCGGTGAAGCGGTGCCGAGCGGTCGCTACAGTGTTCTCTTCAGCACCAACTGCTTTGCCAGCCTGTTTGGCTGCTTCCAGGGGGCGCTGTCGGGCAAGTGGGCCCAGCAGGGGATCAACCCCTGGCGCAGCAAGGTGGGACAAAGCGTGGCGTCACGCTGGCTCACTCTGGAGAGCCGGGCCTATATGCCCGGCGGCATGAACATCAAGGCGTTCGATGGCGAGGGGGCAGCCACTTCGGATCTGCTGCTGATTGGCGAGGGGGAGCTGAAAACCCTGCTCCACAACAGCGCCACCGCCCGCCACTTCGGGGTAGCGAGCAATGGCTCGGCGGCCCGCAGTGCCCGCAGCGCGCTGGATGTCACCGCCCGCCACCTGGTGTTTGGCACAGGTCCTCACAGCGAGGGCGAGGTGCAGAGCGGTGACTATCTGGAGCTGGTCAAGCTGGACGGTCTTCATTCGGGTGCCGATGCGGTGAGCGGCGACTTCTCCTTCGGCGCCTCGGGTTTCCTGTGCCGGGACGGTGTACGCGTCCAGCCGGTGCGCGGCATTACGGTCGCGGGCAACTTCTACCGCCTGCTCGGGGAGCTGGAAGCGGTCGGTGACACCCTGCATCATAACGATGGCAAGGGATTCTACGCGCCGCTGATCCGCTTTGGCGGGCTGAACATCGCAGGCAAGTGACTGTATCAAGCGGGAAAAGCACTTCCCTTCCCCATCCAGAAGCGGCGCCATCAGGCGCCGTTTTTTTACCTCTGGCGCCCCTCATCGCCCACTCCTACCCTCAAAGAGCCACCGACCGCATCGGCCGGAACATGCTGGAGAATACGAAGATGGACAACACCCTGGTCTGGGCCGACATTCCGACACGGGATCTGGATCGCGCCATGGACTTCTACTCGGCCCTGCTCGATGTGCAGGTCACCCCCATACAGGAGGAGGAGATGCGCTTTGCCATGCTGCGCTACGATGGCAGCAACGCGGCGGCCTGTCTCGGCCCCATGGACAAATACCACCAGCCCGGTGGCGCCGGTCCACTCATCTACCTCTCCCTGGGTGACAGGCTGCAGGAAGCGGAGCAGTTGGTCCCCCGGCTCGGCGGGCGGGTGCTCGAACCCCTGCACTCCATCGGCAGCGGTCACGGCTCCCGGGTGATTATCGAGGATACCGAAGGCAACTGGCTGGCCCTCTATGCCCCACCCGCTGCTTGAGCAACATGAGCAACATGACAAACAATAACGGCGACCCTGGGGTCGCCGTTATTGTTACCAAACACCTCGCAGAGGCGATCAGGCTTCCGGGTTGAGGCGAGTCGGCATGCCGGTACGCTGTTCCAGCACCTGCTTGACCACGTTGGAATCGCTGTCCATGTGGGCGATGAAGCGGGTGGTGGCCGGGGTCATGGGGAGCGGCACAGAGGCGGTGGAGTTGAACTCCTCCTCAGTGCGCGACAGCGGCTCGTGCACTTCCATGTAACGACCGCCATCCGGCTCGACCGTGGTCTTGACCGGCTGGTTGACGAACTGGACGCGGGTACCGACCGGCACGTTGTCGAACAGATACTTGATGTCATCGGCGCGCAGACGTACGCAACCACTGCTCACCCGCAGACCGATGCCGAAGGTGGCGTTGGTACCGTGGATGGCATAGAGGTTGCCGATGTAGAGGGCGTGCAGGCCCATGGGGTTGTCCGGACCGGCCGGCCAGACCGCAGGCAGGGTCTTGCCCTGGGCAGCGTAGCGGCGACGGATGTTCTCGGTCGGGGTCCAGGTCGGGTTGGCGCGCTTGCGCTCCACCTTGGTGATCCAGTTCTCCGGGGTGTTGACCCCCAGCTGGCCGATGCCGATGGGCAATACCTGTACCACGTTCTTGCCTTTCGGGTAGTAGTAGAGGCGCATCTCGGCCACGTTGATGACGATCCCCTCGCGCGGCGCATTCGGCAGGATCAGCTGATGCGGAATGGTCAGCTTGCTGCCCGGCGTCGGCAGATAGGGGTCGACCCCCGGGTTCGCTTCCATGATGTTGGTCAGGCCCAGCTGGAAGTCGGCGGCGATCTGCTCCAGCGGACGGTTGTCTGCGGGCACCACGTATTCCTGGTTCTCACCGATCAGACGGCTGTTGGCGGCGGGCAGCGCGTATTCAACGGCGGCGGCCTGCTGGCTGACCAGGGTCAGAGTGCAAAAAAGGGCCGAAGCGGCAATGCGAAGGGGATTCATAAAATTCCTGTATGGTTTCCTGTACCTGTTGGCCTGAAGCCGGTTCATCCTCGGTCTGTCCCTTGTCACGAGTCACGCTCGCCCGAGGCCAATAACCGAGCGCGCATTCTTTCCTGAGCCGGACAAAATTTCAACTTGGAGATGGGGCTTTTTCACGGAAAAGAGCCATTCTCCCCCCAACAATCGGCCGTATCGGCTGCCTGCTACCCTAGCACCACCAATCTGACCACAAAATGAACATGCATCCGGTTCGCCACCCTAGCCCCAAATTGCATGATGGCGCGGTCACGAGTACAATCTCGCACCCCTTTTATCAGGAGTATCGAGTCATCTCGTACTCTGGGTGTACCTCATCGGGTGGCCGTGCGTCGAGTACGGTCGCACCATGCCGATGACCCTATACGGCGCCATCAGGTGGCGCCGTCCTGATTTGCAATCAGACAGAAAGAGTCCAACATGTTCAGACCAGAATTGCTCTCCCCCGCCGGGACCCTCAAGAATATGCGTTACGCCTATGCCTATGGCGCCGACGCCGTCTATGCGGGCCAGCCGCGCTACAGCCTGCGGGTGCGCAACAACGAATTCGATCACGAGAATCTGCAGCTCGGCATCAACGAGGCCCATGCGCTGGGCAAGCAGTTCTATGTGGTGGCCAACATCCAGCCCCACAACTCCAAGCTCAAGACCTTCATCCGCGACATGCGCCCCGTGGTGGACATGAAGCCGGATGCGCTCATCATGTCAGACCCCGGTCTCATCATGATGATGCGCGAAGCCTTCCCGGATATGCCCATCCACCTCTCGGTGCAGGCCAACGCGGTCAACTGGGCCACGGTGAAGTTTTGGCATCAGATGGGCCTGACCCGCGCCATCCTCTCCCGCGAGCTCTCCCTGGACGAGATCGAAGAGATCCGCATGCAGGTGCCGGAGATGGAGCTGGAAGTCTTCGTCCACGGGGCGCTGTGCATGGCCTACTCCGGTCGCTGCCTGCTCTCCGGCTACATCAACAAGCGCGACCCCAACCAGGGCACCTGCACCAACTCCTGCCGCTGGGAGTACAAGGTGCACGAGGGCAAGGAAGATGACGTGGGCCAGATCGTCCACCGTCAGGAACCCATCGCCGTGCGCCCGGACAACACCCTGGGGCTCGGCAAGCCGAGCGATGCCCTGGTGTTGCTGGAAGAGTCCAACCGCCCCGGCGAGTACATGACCGCGTTCGAGGACGAGCACGGCACCTACATCATGAACTCCAAGGACCTGCGCGCCGTCGAGCACGTGGAGCGTCTGACCAAGATGGGTGTGCACTCCCTGAAGATCGAAGGCCGCACCAAGTCCTTCTACTACTGCGCCCGTACCGCCCAGGTCTATCGCAAGGCCATCGACGATGCGGTCGCCGGTCGTCCGTTCGATCCGACCCTGATGGGCACCCTCGAGAACCTGGCCCACCGCGGCTACACCGAGGGCTTCCTGCGCCGTCACAACCACAGCGAGTACCAGAACTACGACTACGGCTACTCGGTCTCCGACACCCAACAGTTCGTCGGCGAGATCACCGGTCGCCAGGGCGACATGGTGGAAGTGGAAGTGAAGAACAAGTTCCTGGTGGGCAACAGCCTGGAGCTGATGACGCCGCAGGGCAACGTCAGCTTCAACCTGGAGCAGATGCAGAACCGCAAGGGTGAGCTCATCGATACCGCGCCGGGCAACGGCCACGTGGTCTATGTACCCGTTCCCAAGGAGATCGACGTCAACTACGGCATCCTGCTGCGCAACCTGGGCGATCGTCAGGACACCCGTCAGCCCCACTCGGCGGCCTGAGATGGCGCTGCTCATCACCGACAAGTGCATCAACTGTGACATGTGCGATCCCGAGTGTCCGAACCAGGCCATCAGCCTGGGGGACAAGATCTACGAGATAGATCCGGATCGCTGCACCGAGTGCGTCGGCCACTATGAGAAGCCCACCTGCATCAGCGTCTGTCCTATCGACTGCATCATCTGGGATCCCGCTCACGTGGAGACCGAAGAGCAGCTGATGGACAAGTTTGTGCTGATGCACAGGCAGTAGTGCCGGACCTGCAGGTCATCCAGAAATAGAAAAAGCCGGGCATGCTCGGCTTTTTCTATTGCGCTACCGCCCACTCAGGGTTTGACCAGCTTCTGCAGCGCCTCAAGCTCGCGTTGGGCCTCCAGCAGCTCGGCCTGGGATGCCTCCAGCTTGGCCTGCTTCTTGGCGATCTTGTCCGGCTTGCCCGAGACCCGGGCGCTCTGCAGATCCGCCAGACGCTCCTCCACCTCTTGCTTCTGCTTGGCCACCTTTCGCTGCTGCTCCTCGAGGAGCCCGGCATCTGTGCAATGGGTCTCGATGTTGCGCAGGGCCTGCTCCAGGCCCGCCACCTGCTGCGCGTTATCGTGCGCCCGGGCGAAGCTCAACTGCTCGGTCACTGCCTGATGCCTGGCCTTGCAGCCGACGTTTTCACTGCCATAGGCCTGTCCGGCCAACAGCAATAATCCTATTCCGGCGATCTTCCACATAACGACCTCTTTGCTCTGTCATACTGGATGGCCGCCTATGAAACCTGACTCATACCCCGAGGTCAAGGCACAGGGAAAGGGCTACGACAGAGTTTGCACTGGGTCATGCCGCCGCCATGTAGGCGACGCTACAATGCCCCTTTCAACAGGGAGAGTCCCATGAAGCAACAGATCGTCATCATCGCCAACGGTGCCCCCTATGGCACCGAATCTCTGTTCAATGCCCTGCGCCTGGGGATAGCCCTCAACGAGCAGGAAGGCATCGACCTGAAACTCTTCCTGATGTCAGACGCGGTCAGCGCCGCCCTGGCGGGCCAATCCCCCGCTGAGGGTTACAACCTGCGCCAGATGCTGGAGATCCTGCTGGCACAGGGTACCCAGATCCGGCTGTGCAAGAGCTGCACGGACGCGCGGGGCATCACTGCCCTTCCCCTCATCGAGGGCATAGAGGTAGGCACCCTGCCCCTGCTGGCCCAGTGGACACTGGCGGCCGACAAGGTGCTGACCTTCTAGGGATCAGGGCTAGGCCCGGACCAGCGCCGGGCGTGAGGTCCGGGTACTCAGGCCATAGAGCATCAGGATCGCCAGGCAGAGCAGCGCCATGCAGCCATAGAGCCAGCTGCCCCCCCAATTGGCCAGGATCCAGCCCCCCAGCAGGGCGCCGATGGCGATCCCGAGCCCGGACATGGAGGCCGCCCCAAAGTAACTGCCCTTGAGGTGCTCCGGCGCCATCTGATCGACCAGCACATTGAGCAGCGGGAACAGGATGCACTCGCCGATGCTCAGCAGGATCACCGCCACTATCCAGTGCCACCAGATGGCGGTATCCCCGAGCGCGAACTGCAGCTGGGCGCTGAGGAAGAAGGCGACCCCGAGCTGCAGTCGGCGCTTGATAGACCAATTGGTGGTCAGGTGCAGCAGCGGGAACTGCAGGATCACTATGGTCAGCGCATTGGTGCTCACCAGCCAGCCGATGAGGCGCTCCACCTCAGGGGTCCCCGCCCGGGTCAGATACTGGATGAGCGGTGACTCGAACTGGGCATAGACCAGCATCAGCAGCATGTTGGCCATCGTCAGCAGCAGGAAGCCCCTGTCTTGCCAGAGCACCCGCAGCACGGCGCGCATGCCCGGGCCGGCGGCATGGCTTGGCTGACAGGCGGCCAGTCGAAAACCGACGAAAAAGATGAAGCCGAGCAGCAGATAGCTGACACTGAGCAGTAGGAAGGTCTCCTGCCGTGCACTCAGGCCGTAACTGACCCCGAGCAGGGGACCGATGGCAGCCCCCAGGTTGAGCAAGAAGTAACGCAGGTGCAGTGCCAATTCGCGGGCCTTGGGCTCGGCCAGGCTGTCGGCCATCAGCGCCTTGCCAGGGGAGTCGATGAGCCCGTAGGAGAGCCCGCTGCCGATCACCCCGAGAGCCAGCCAGATCACCTGATGGGAGAGGCCGAGCAGGGCAACGCTCAGAGCGGACACCAGGCAGCCAAACAGCAGTATGTTGCGCCTCCCCCACTTGTCCGACAGCCAGCCGCCATAGAAGCTGACCAGGGTGGAGAGTGCCGCCGTGGCCCCCAGAATGAGGCCGATCAGCGTCGCCGACAGACCGTAGTCGCGGTAAAGCAGGATGGAGAGAAAGGGCCATACCATGAAGAAGGTGGTGCGCACCATGAAGGTGCCCAGGATGACGATCCAGACTAGCGGAGGAAACTGCCTGATAAGGGCCCACGACATCATACTGCTCCTTGTTGCCCGTCGCACGGGGAGCCCAATGTTGTAACAGAGGGCTCCATAAGAAACAATGTTGCCGACCCGCTGGCATAAAAAAAGCCGACCCTGAGGTCGGCTTTTTCACAGTACGGCAGCCTTATTCGGCAGCCGGCTCTTCGACGGCGGCAACGGCCACGTCGGCAACCGGGGCGGCGGTTTCGGTCGGTGCATTCGCTTCCTTGATGGAGAGACGCACGCGGCCTTGACGGTCCACTTCCAGTACCTTCACCTTCACCACATCACCGATCTTCAGGAAGTCGGCCACGTTCTGCACGCGGGCATCGGTGATCTGGGAGATGTGTACCAAACCGTCTTTACCCGGCAGGATGTTGACGAAGGCGCCGAAATCGGCCAGACGCACAACCTTACCTTCATAGATGCGGTTCACTTCGATCTCGGCGGTGATGGCCTCGATGCGACGGATGGCTTCCATGGCGGCTTCGTTGGCAACGGCGGAGATGCGGACAGTACCGTCATCATCCAGCTCGATGTTGGTGCCGGTCTCTTCGGTCAGGGCACGGATCACGGAACCGCCCTTGCCGATGACATCCTTGATCTTCTCGGGATTGATCTTGATGGTGTGGATGCGCGGGGCAAAATCGGAGATTTCGGCGCGCGGCGCCTGGATGGCCTCGTCCATGACCTTCAGGATGTGCAGGCGAGCGCCACGAGCTTGCTTGAGCGCAATCTCCATGATCTCTTTGGTGATGCCTTCGATCTTGATGTCCATCTGCAGCGCGGTGATACCCTGGGTAGTACCGGCCACCTTGAAGTCCATGTCACCCAGGTGATCTTCGTCACCCAGGATGTCGGACAGCACGACGAAACCTTCTTCTTCCTTCACCAGACCCATGGCGATACCGGCAACGGAGGCCTTGATCGGCACACCCGCGTCCATCAGCGCCAGGGAGGAACCACAGACGGAGGCCATGGAGGAGGAACCGTTGGATTCGGTGATTTCAGACACCACGCGCACCACGTACGGGAACTCGGCGGCGCTCGGCATCACGGCAGCAACGCCGCGCTTGGCCAGACGACCGTGACCGATTTCACGACGCTTGGGGCTGCCCATCATGCCGGTTTCACCGACGCAGTACGGCGGGAAGTTGTAGTGCAGCATGAAGCGGTCGGCACGGTGGCCAGACAGCTCGTCAATGTTCTGGGCGTCACGCTCGGTACCCAGAGTCGCAACGACTATGGCCTGAGTCTCGCCACGGGTGAACAGGGCGGAGCCGTGAGCACGGGGCAGAATGCCGGTGCCGACGGACAGGGCGCGGATCATCTCCGGATCGCGACCATCGATGCGCGGCTCGCCACGGACCACACGGCCACGGACGATGCGGCTTTCCAGGCTGTGGAACTCTTCGCCGATCTTCTTGGCATCTTCTTCCACACCGGAGGCGATGACCTGCTCAACCACACGGCCCTTGATGGCACCGATGGCGGCGTAACGCACGGCCTTCTCGGTGATGCGGTAGGCTTCACCCAGCTCGGCGGTGGCCAGCTCGGCAACCTTGGCTTTCAGCGCTTCGTTGACGGCAGGCGGGGTCCAGTCCCACGGCTGGGTACCCACGTCGGCGGCGAATTCGTTGATGGCGTTGATCACCACTTGCATCTGCTCGTGGCCATAGACCACGGCACCCAGCATCACCTCTTCGGACAGGATGGCCGCTTCGGACTCCACCATCAGCACCGCGTTGGCAGTACCGGCAACCACCAGATCCAGATCGCTCTGGGGCAGTTCGGTGGTGGTCGGGTTCAGCACGTACTGACCGTTCATGTAACCCACGCGGGCAGCAGCAATCGGGCCGCCGAACGGGATGCCGGAGATGGCCAGGGCAGCAGAGGCACCGATCATGGCAACGATGTCGGGGGACACGGCCGGGTTCACGGACATGACGGTGGCAACCACCTGAACCTCATTGAGGAAGCCTTCCGGGAACAGCGGACGAATAGGACGGTCGATCAGGCGGGAGATGAGAGTCTCACCTTCGCTCGGACGGCCTTCACGACGGAAGAAACCACCCGGGATACGACCAGCAGCATAGGTACGCTCCTGGTAGTTGACGGTCAGCGGGAAGAAATCACGGCCGTGATCGGCCTCTTTCTTGCCGACGACGGTCACAAATACGCAGGTATCGTCCATGCTGACCATGACGGCCGCAGTGGCTTGACGGGCCATCACACCGGTTTCCAGGGTGACGGTGTGTTGACCGTACTGGAATGACTTTACAATAGGATTCACGTGAATTTCCTTTTTACAATTTGGCGCTTTAAATTCGCGTGCAAGTATACTTGATTCGCATCAAAAGGTAAGCGGTGGCACGCATTCTGTGAGGCAGGCAACGGTTTGCCGCGCGATAAAAATGATCCATAAAAAAGGGGAACCTCACGGTTCCCCTTTTTCGCGAAATCTGATGGTCGATTAACGACGCAGACCCAGCTTGGCGATCAGAGCAGCGTAACGCTGAACGTCTTTACGCTTCAGGTAGTCCAGCAGCTTACGACGCTGGGAAACCATGCGCAGCAGACCGCGACGACCGTGGTGATCCTTGGAGTGCTCCTTGAAGTGACCTTGCAGATGGTTGATCTGGGCAGTCAGCAGGGCAACCTGCACTTCGGGGGAACCGGTGTCGTTGGCGCAACGAGCGTTGTCAGCAACGATGGAAGCTTTGATCTCAGCATTTAGAGACATGGTATTACTCCAGTAGAGTGTTTAAAGGTTCACAGCCAATCTCTAATTCAGCCGTGAAATGAGGGCGGTATCATAATCGCAGCCGCCCATTTTCGCAACGATAAAGAGGAACGAGCTGCACGCGCCCTGGCCGGTGAGCCAGGGTGATACCGCCAGAGGATCACTCCTCGTCGCGATCGTCGTGATAACGCACCAGCCGCTTGGGAGCGACTCGCCCTTCGTCGTCGATCTCGCCGACGCCGATGAACTCGCGCTCAGGGCCCACCGTCATACGTACCTGGCCGCTTTGCGGCGCACCCGCCACCTGCACGGCCTGGCCCTGGTTCACATAGGCGGCCACGGCCGTCAACATGTTCACCTCGGGCAGGGACGCCACTGCGGTATCCATCGGCAGCAGCAGCGGATCCAGCTGCTCCCGCGGCGGAATGCTCTCGGCCTTGGCCTGCTCGAAGATACATTCGAGCTGCTCCAGAGTCAGCATCCTGTCGTAGGGATAGCTGGCCACCTGGGTACGACGCAGCTGGGTGACATGAGCACCACAGCCCAGCACTTCGCCGAGATCGTCCACCAGGGAGCGGATGTAGGTGCCCTTGCTGCAGTGCACTTCGAGGCGCACTTCATCACCTTCAAAGCTCAGCAGTTTGAGCTCGAATACCGTGATGGGACGGGCTTCCCGCTCGATCTCTATGCCTTCACGGGCGTACTCGTAGAGCGGGCGACCGTTGTGCTTGAGGGCGGAGTACATGGACGGCACCTGCATGATGGGGCCGCGGAACTGGTCCAGCGCCTCGATCAGGGTACCCACGGCCACGTTCACCGGACGGGTGGAGACCACCTCGCCGTCGGAGTCGCTGGTGTTGGTGCGCTCGCCCAGCTTGGCGGTCACCTCATAGCGCTTGTCCGCCTCCAGCAGATACTGGGAGAACTTGGTGGCTTCGCCCAGGCAGATCGGCAACATGCCGGTTGCCAAGGGATCCAGGGCGCCGGTGTGGCCGGCCTTGGCCGCGTTGTAGATCCGCTTGACCTTCTGCAACACATCGTTGGAGGTCAGACCGGTCGGCTTGTCCAGCAGCAGGATACCGTGTACGTCACGGCCCTTGAAACGACGTCTTCGAGACATCTCAGGCTTTATCCTCAGTTGTATCATCCGGTGCGGCTTCGTCTTCTTCACGACCAGCTTCGGTCATGCGACGCTTGTCTTCACGCACAGTGTTGGTCACCAGGTTGGAGAGGCGCATCCCCTCGACCAGGGTCTGGTCGTAGTAGAAACGCAGCTCCGGCACCACCCGCAGACGCATGGCGCTGCCGAGCAGGCTGCGAATGTAACCGGCCGCCTCGGTCAGGCCCTTGAGCCCTTCCGCGATGCGCTCGGCGTCATTCTCCAGCTGCAAGAAGGTGACGTAAATCTTGGCATAGTTGAGGTCCTTGGACACTTCCACGTCGGAGACGGTCACCATACCGATGCGCGGGTCTTTCACCTCGCGCTGCAAGATCAGCGCGATTTCACGCTGGATCTGCTGCCCGACCCGACGGGTCCGGCTAAATTCTCTGGCCATATTCTATCCTGCGATAAAAGGGGGCCGCAGCCCCCTATTTGTTCTAACGCTCGGCTTACAGAGTCCGCTGAATTTCAATGGTCTCGTAAACTTCGATCTGGTCGCCTTCACGCACGTCGTTGTAGTTCTTAACCGCGATACCACACTCGTAACCGTTGCGGACTTCGTTGACGTCATCCTTGAAGCGACGCAGGGATTCCAGCTCGCCTTCATAGATAACCACGTTGTCACGCAGAACGCGAATACGGTTGGAACGCTTGACCACACCTTCGGTGACCATACAGCCGGCAACGGCGCCGAACTTCGGTGACTTGAAGACGCTACGCACTTCAGCCAGACCGATGATCTCCTGACGATACTCAGGGGCCAGCTTGCCGCTCATGGCCTGCTTCACTTCGTCAATCAGGTCATAGATGACGGAGTAGTAACGCAGATCCAGGCTCTCGGATTCGATGACCTTGCGCGCAGAAGCGTCGGCACGGACGTTGAAGCCCACCAGGATGGCGCTGGAAGCAGCTGCCAGGGTAGCGTCGGTTTCGGTGATGCCACCGACCCCGGAACCCACGATCTTGACCTTGACTTCGTCGGTAGAGAGTTGCACCAGTGCATCGCAGATAGCTTGCACGGAACCCTGTACGTCGGCCTTGATCACCACGTTCACTTCGGACACTTCGCCCTCGGTCATGTTAGCGAACATGTTTTCCAGCTTGGCCTTCTGCTGGCGAGCCAGCTTGACGTCGCGGAACTTGCCCTGACGATAGAGTGCCACTTCACGGGCTTTCTTCTCGTCACGTACGACAGTGGCTTCGTCACCGGCAGACGGCACACCGGACAGACCCAGGATTTCCACCGGCAGGGACGGACCCGCTTCCTTGATCTCGCGACCCAGTTCGTCACGCATGGCACGAATACGACCGTATTCCAGACCACACAATACGATGTCGCCCTGGCGCAGAGTACCTTCTTGTACCAGCACGGTGGCAACCGGACCACGGCCCTTGTCCAGGAAGGACTCGATCACGACGCCGCTGGCCATGCCATCGACGACCGCTTTCAGTTCCAGCACTTCGGACTGGATCAGGATGGCTTCCAGCAGATCGTCGATGCCTTCGCCGGATTTGGCGGAGACATGCACGAACTGGCTGTCACCACCCCAGTCTTCGGACATGACGTTGTAACGGGCCAGCTCGGTCTTGACGCGATCCGGATCCGCTTCAGGCTTGTCGATCTTGTTGACCGCAACCACGATGGGCACTTCTGCCGCCTTGGCGTGCTGGATGGCTTCGATGGTTTGCGGCATGACGCCGTCATCGGCAGCGACGACCAGTACCACGATATCGGTCGACTTGGCACCACGGGCACGCATGGAGGTAAACGCGGCGTGACCCGGAGTATCCAGGAAGGTGATCATGCCACTGTCGGTTTCGACGTGGTAAGCACCGATGTGCTGGGTGATACCACCGGCTTCGCCAGCGGCAACCTTGGCCTTGCGGATGTAGTCCAGCAGCGAGGTCTTGCCGTGGTCGACGTGACCCATGATGGTCACGACAGGTGCGCGCGGCTTGGCTTCGGAGGTCTCGTCACGATCGGACAGTACCGCCTCTTCCAGTTCGTTCTCACGACGCAGCAATACCTTGTGACCCATCTCCTCGGCGACCAGCTGAGCGGTCTCCTGATCGATCACCTGGTTGATGGTAGCCATGGCGCCCATCTTCATCATCGCCTTGATGACTTCGACACCCTTGACGGCCATCTTGTTGGCCAGCTCGGCCACAGTGATGGTCTCGCCGATGACGACATCGCGGTTCACCACGGCAGCCGGCTTGTTGAAGCCGTGCTTCATGGCGTTGGGCATGGCGACCTTGCCGCGCTTGCCTTTGCGAGCACGGGGGTTGCGGGAGTCACGGTCGTCTTCGCGGCGAGTAGCCTTTTTCGGGGCCTTGACCGCAGCAGCCGCAGTGCGACGACTGGTCTCTTCCTTCCGGTCCAACTCGTCTTCTGCGGCTTGCGCATGCTTGTTGGTGGTCAGATGGTAATCACTGCTCTCTTTGGCGCGAGCAGCTTCTTCTTCAGCCCAGCGAGGGCCGTTCTGTTCCGCCATCAGACGAGCCTCTTCGGCTTTCTTGGCGGCGAGTTCTTCTGCTTTTTGCAAAGCGGTTTGTTCCTGTTGGCGCTTCAGTTCTTCTGCTTCGCGCTTGGCCATCTTTTCTGCCTCTTGCTGAGCTGTGCTAGCGGCTACTTTGGCGGGCTGTGGAGCCTGTCGAGCCTTTGATTGTGCCTCGATCCGCGCCTTTTCCTCAGCTTCACGACGAGCCTGCTCAGCCTCACGGCGAGCCTTCTCTTCAGCATCGAGACGAGCCTTGTTCTCGGCCTCGTGACGAGCTTTTTCTTCTGCTTCCAAACGCGCTTTTTCCTCGGCTTCCGCCTGACGCTGTTCATCTTCCAGCGCCGAGCGTTTTACATAGGTGCGAGTCTTGCGCACTTCAACCTGCACTTCCTTGTTCTTGCCGCCAGTTCCTTGAACACTGATGGTGCTCTTGGTCTTGCGCTGCAATGTCATGCGGGCTGGTGCGGTGATCTCGTCACCTCCATGCTGTTTTTTCAAGTGAGCCAGCAGAGTCTGTTTCTCAGACTCGCTGACGAGGTCGTCGGCCTTGCTCTTGCTGATACCGGCATCGACAAACTGCTGGAGAAGACGATCAACCGGCGTGTCGATGTCAGTGGCAAGTTGTTTGACTGATACTTCTGCCATTCATTTTCCTCCGTTTGATCTTATTCAGACTGCTCTTCTCCGAACCAACAGATATTGCGAGCAGCCATAATCAGCTCACCGGCTTTCTCAGCGGTCAGCTCTTCAATGTCGGCAAGGTCGTCGATACCTTGCTCTGCCAAATCTTCCAGGGTGCCGACGCCGCGAGCGGCCAGGGCATACGCCATGTCACGGCCAAGGCCGTTGAGATTGAGCAGTTCTTCGGAAGGCTCTACGCCGTCGAAGGATTCTTCTTTGGCCAGGGCCTTGGTGGTCAGGACATCCTTGGCACGCTTGCGCAGCTCTTCCACCATGTCTTCGTCCAGACCGTCGATGGCCAGCAGCTCATTGACGGGTACGAAGGCGATCTCTTCCAGGGTGGAGAAACCTTCTTCCATCAGCAGACCGGCGAAATCGTCGTCGATGTCCAGCGCTGTAGTGAACAGAGTCAGGATGCGATCGTTCTCGGCCTGGTGCTTGGCACGCATGTCCTCGACGGTCATGACGTTCAGCTCCCAACCGGTCAGCTGGGAGGCCAGACGCACGTTCTGACCGTTGCGACCAATGGCCTGGGCCAGGTTGGCGGCTTCCACGGCGATGTCCATGGTGTGGTTGTCTTCATCAACGATGATGGAGGCCACATCGGCAGGCGCCATGGCATTAATCACGTATTGGGCCGGGTTGTCATCGTACAGCACAATGTCGGCACGCTCACCGCTCAGCTCGGCGGATACCGCCTGAACGCGAGCACCGCGCATGCCGATACAGGCACCGATCGGGTCGATACGACGATCGTTGGTCTTGACCGCAATCTTGGCGCGGGAACCCGGATCACGGGCAGCGCCCATGATTTCGATCATCTCTTCGCCGATTTCCGGCACTTCGATGCGGAACAGCTCTTTCAGGAAGTCCGGGCTGGAGCGGCTGACGAACAGCTGGGAACCACGGGCTTCCGGACGGACTGCATAGAGCAGGCCACGGATGCGGTCACCGGGACGGAAGGTCTCACGGGGCAGCATGTCGTCACGGAAGATCACGGCCTCGGCATTGCTGCCCAGATCCAGGATGACGTTGTCGCGGTTGCTCTTCTTGACCACACCGCTGATGATGGTGCCTTCCTTGTCCTTGAACTGGTCAACGACTTGGGAACGCTCGGCCTCGCGCACTTTCTGCACGATGACCTGCTTGGCGGTCTGAGTGGTGATGCGGTCGAAGGTGACAGAGTCAATCTGGTCTTCAACATAGTCGCCGATCTGGATATCCGGCTGCTCGATCTGAGCGGCTTCGAGAGTGATTTCCCCGTACGGGTTCTCCATGGAAGCCTGATCGGCCACCACGACCCAACGGCGATAGGTGTCGTAGTCACCGGTCTTGCGATCGATCTCGACCCGAACTTCAATCTCGCCTTCGTATTTTTTCTTGGTCGCAGTCGCCAGCGCAGTCTCCAGAGCCTGGAAAATCTTCTCGCGGGGGACAGCCTTCTCGTTGGACACAGCGTCAACGACCAGCAAAATCTCTTTATTCATATCCGATAGCCTCGTTAACCAAAGTTCGGCACTATGTTCGCTTTTTGGATATTGGTGAAAGCCAACACCTCGTCCTTACCATCTACTGTCAGGGTGATCATGTCCCCCTGCACAGCTTTGATTACGCCTTTGAACTTGCGTCGGTTGTTTGTTGCCATCCGAAGCGAAACCGCCGCCTCTTGGCCAACGTATTTTTCGAACTGGGCAACCTTGAACAGCGGACGATCCAGGCCCGGGGAGGAAACCTCGAGGTAATACTCCTCGGTGATGGGATCTTCAACGTCCATGATGGCGCCAACCTGGCGGCTCACCTCGGCACAGTCTTCCACCGTCACGCCTTGCTCTGAGTCGATGAAGACGCGCAAGGTCGAGTGCTTACCCGCACGGATAAACTCGACACCCCAAAGTTCAAAACCCAAGGCAACGACCGGAGCCTCGAGCAGATCGGTCAAACGTTGTTCCAACGTAGCCAAAGTCACCCTCCGAAAAACAAAAAAAGGGCATATAGCCCAGATAGAGATCGATTCAGAGTAAATCGCACATAACAAAAAGCCCCGATGTCAAATCGGGGCTTGGCGCTTTACCCTGATTGTCGCCTCGCAGCGACCGCCTTCCTGAGCGTAGGAAATGCGTGAAATTTGGTTGCGGGGGCCGGATTTGAACCGACGACCTTCGGGTTATGAGCCCGACGAGCTACCATGCTGCTCCACCCCGCGTCCGAAATCGTGCGAGATTATAGCCACTTCATTCTCATCACACAAGACTGACTGGCTATAACTTCCCGGTTACCCGGGTTCACTGCTTAATTGGTGCCGTGGGCGGGACTCGAACCCGCACACCCTAGAGCACTACCCCCTCAAGATAGCGTGTCTACCAATTCCACCACCACGGCAAAAACTCTTTACTCGGGAACGTCAGTGTCTTTCTTCACTTGCGCTTTAGTCTGCTCAACTTGCTGAGTCTGTTGCAGATTTTCCCATTCGCTACCCTGTTTTACCTTGTTGCTTGACATGGAGCCGAGCACCAAGCTGATCAAAAAGAACATAGTTGCCAAAATTGCAGTTGTGCGGGTCAGGAAACTGCCTGAACCACCGGAGCCGAATACAGTATTCGATGCCCCTGCGCCGAAGGAGGCGCCCATATCAGCCCCTTTACCTTGCTGAATCATCACCAGACCGATCAGAGCCAGTGACACTAGCAGATAAACGACTAAAAGAATCTCGTACATTTAACTTGCACCCTTTGCCGCTTCAACAATTCCTAAAAACGCATCGCTGTCGAGGCTTGCTCCACCTATCAGTCCGCCATCAATGTCGGGCTGGGCAAACAAATCTCTCGCGTTGGTCGGCGTCACGCTCCCACCATAGATGATTCTTACTTTCTCACCTATTACCGGAGTATCCTCCGCCAAGCGACCACGTATAAAGGAATGAACCTCTTGTGCCTGCTCGGGTGTGGCGCATTTACCTGTACCTACAGCCCAAATCGGCTCGTAGGCGATGATAGCATTATCGAAAGCCATCGCGCCATTTTTCTCTATGACGATGTCCAGCTCTTCGGCGATCACCTCAAAGGCTCTTCTCGCCTGCCTCGCCGCACCTGACTCCCCCAGACAAAGGATGGGAATCAAACCTGCCGCTCTGACTGCCGCAAACTTCTCTGCGACGATAAAGCTGGTCTCACCAAAGAGACGCCTGCGCTCGGAGTGACCGACCAGTACGTATCGGCACCCTGCCTCGACCAGCATCTCACACGAGACTTCACCCGTATAAGCGCCCTGTCTGTGCTGGCTCACATTCTGAGCCCCCAACCTTATCACCTTCTGCTCATCGAGCAGTCGTGTGGTAAAGTCGAGATGCACATGGGAAGGACAGAGAACAACATCTACATCATCACCAACACCCTTCAGGCATTGACTCGTAAACTGCTCTAACTGCGACCTACTACCGTGTAACTTCCAGTTGGCGGCTACAAACGGCTTGCGATGTCCCATCGGCAACTCCCTTGCGAAAGCGGGGCTGATAATATCCAGAGGATGATCAGCTGACAAGTGCTATTTTCAAATTTTCGAATCGTTTGAACAAGATACAACCAGGGCGATTAAAAAATCGCCCTGGTTGCTCATTAAAACGCCGATTCGACCTGTTGGGCGATGCGTTGTGCCATGTCACGCACCTGTTGCTCATGCTCCCCTTCCACCATGACCCGGATCAAGGGCTCGGTGCCGGATTTGCGCAGCAGGACACGGCCACGGCCGCCCAGTTCCTGTTCCACCTTGGCCACTTCCTGCTGCACGGCTTCGGCCGCCAGCGGATCCTTGCCCTCGGCAAAACGCACGTTCACCAGTACCTGGGGGAACTTGCTCATGCCGGAGCGCAGCTTGGCCAGCGGCATCTCCGCAGAGCACACCGCCGTCAGCACCTGCAGGGCGGCGACTATGCCATCCCCTGTGGTGGTCTGGTCCAGGCAGATGATGTGACCGGAGTTCTCGCCACCGATGCGCCAGCCCTTCTCGTTCATCATCTCGAGCACGTAGCGGTCACCCACCTTGGCACGGGCAAATGGAATACCGAGCGTCTGCAGCGCCAGCTCCAGGCCCATGTTGGCCATTAGAGTACCTACCACACCGCCCTTGAGGCGGCCGTTGCGCAGGGCATCGCGGGCGATGATGTAGAGGATCTCGTCACCGTCGATGATGTAGCCAGTGCTGTCTACCATCACCAGGCGATCGCCGTCACCGTCGAAGGCAACACCGAGATCGGCCTTGCACTCCAGCACCTTGGCGGCCAGCGCCTCCGGTGCGGTGGAGCCCACCCCATCGTTGATGTTGAGGCCATCCGGGCTGCAACCGATGGCAATCACCTCGGCGCCCAGCTCGCGGAACACCGAGGGGGCAATGTGATAGGTGGCTCCATGGCCACAATCCACCACCATCTTCACTCCTTCCAGGCTCAGATGGGTGGGGAAGGTGCTCTTGCAGAACTCGATGTAACGGCCGGCGGCATCGTCGATGCGCTGCGCCTTGCCAAGTTCGGCGGACTCCACGCACTTGAGCTCGTTATCCAGCTCGGCCTCGATGGCCAGCTCCACTTCATCGGGCAGCTTGGTGCCATCGGCGGAGAAGAACTTGATGCCGTTGTCGTAATAAGGGTTGTGGGAGGCGCTGATGACGATGCCAGCCTCGGCACGGAAGGTGCGAGTCAGGTAGGCCACCGCCGGCGTCGGCATGGGACCCATCAGTATGGCCTTGAGGCCCGCTGCGGAGAGGCCCGCTTCCAGGGCGGATTCAAGCATATAGCCAGAGATGCGAGTATCTTTGCCGATCAGCACCTTCTTGGTGCCCTTCTTGGAGAGCACCTTGCCGGCGGCCCAACCCAGCTTCATCACGAAATCCGGGGTGATCGGAAATTCGCCAACCTTGCCGCGGACACCATCGGTGCCAAAATACTTTCTGGTCATTATCTGTTCTCGTTTTTTTATTTGGATATGAAATCTTGTCCCGTCATTACCATCCAGCCAACGCGCAGAGCATCCATGGTGGCTCGCACGTCGTGCACCCGGATGATCCTGGCGCCATGTTGCAACCCGATCAGAGCGCAGGCCAGGCTGCCGGCCAGCCGCTCATCAACGGGGCGGCCAAGCAGATTGCCTATCATAGACTTTCGCGACATCCCCACCAAGAGCGGCAGACCGTAATCCAACAACTTCTGCTGTTCGGCCAGCAACTGATAGTTGTGTGTCACCGTCTTGCCAAAACCATAACCCGGATCCAGCAGCAGGTGCCGACGCGGGATCCCTGCATCCAGGCAAGCGACTATCCGTTCGTCGAAGAAGGCCCTCACTTCCCCCAGCAAGTCGTCGTAATGAGGCTCGGCCTGCATGGTTCTCGGCTGGCCTTGCATGTGCATCAGACACACGGGCACGTCAGCCCCTGCCGCTGCAGCCAGGGCACCGGGCTCGAGCAGGGACCGCACGTCATTGATGAGGTGAGCGCCTGCCGAGCAGCCCGCCCTCATCACGGCAGCCTTGGAGGTATCGAGGGAGATCATCACATCGAGTTCCTGCACCATCCGCTCGACCACAGGGATAACCCTGTCCAGCTCCTCCTGCTCGCTCACGTCGGGGGCGCCCGGGCGGGTCGACTCGCCACCGATGTCGATGAGGGTGGCTCCCTCCTCCACCATCTGACGAGCATGGGCCAGCGCCAGTTCAAGTGGTTTGAAGCGGCCGCCATCGGAGAAGGAGTCCGGAGTCACGTTGAGGATCCCCATGACGTGGGGACGCTCCAGGGAGAGGCTGCGCCCCTTGCTGATTAGTTGCATCTTTACATCTACCTGTTACAAGAAAATCTGGGTATCCGCATAAAGAAAAACCCCGGGCAAGCCCGGGGTTTGGATCATGAAAGCTTATTTGGCCGGGACATCGTTCGCCTTGTCGATGTCATTCAGCGGTGCACTGCTGTCATCGGACGGCGCCTTGACCTCGGGCTCGCGGCTCACACTGGCGCCACCTTGCGGGGTATCACCGTGCTCATCATGCCAGTTGCTGGGAGCACGAACCTCACGACGGGCCATCAGATCGTCGATCTGCTTGGCATCTATGGTCTCGTACTTCATCAAGGCATCCTTCATGGTGTGCAGTACATCCATGTTGTCCTGCAGGATCTGCTTGGCACGAGCATAGTTGCGATCGATGACCTGCTTGACCTCGGCATCGATGACACGCGCGGTGTCGTCGGACATGTGCTTGGCCTTGGCCATGCTGCGACCGAGGAACACTTCACCATCTTCTTCTGCATAGAGCATGGGGCCGAGGCGCTCGGACATCCCCCACTGAGTGACCATCTTGCGCGCGATGTCGGTAGCACGCTCGATGTCATTGGAGGCACCGGTCGATACCTTCTCGGTACCGTAGATCAGCTCTTCCGCCAGACGACCGCCGTACAGGCTGGAGATCATCGACTCCAGATGCTGCTTGGAGTGGCTCCAGCGATCCTGCTCCGGCAGGTACATGGTCACACCCAGCGCACGACCGCGCGGGATAATGGAGACCTTGTAGACGGGATCATGATCCGGCACGACACGACCAATGATGGCGTGACCGGCTTCATGATAAGCCGTCATCTCCTTCTCGGACTCTTTCATCACCATGGAGCGGCGTTCCGCCCCCATCATGATCTTGTCCTTGGCCTTCTCGAATTCCAGCATGGAGACCACGCGGCGGCTCTCACGGGCGGAGAACAGGGCAGCCTCGTTGACCAGGTTCGCGAGATCGGCACCAGAGAAGCCGGGTGTACCGCGGGCAATCAGCGCCGGATTGACGTCATCCGCCAACGGCACCTTGCGCATGTGCACCTTCAGGATCTGCTCACGGCCGCGGACATCCGGCAGACCGACCACGACCTGACGGTCGAAACGACCCGGGCGCAGCAGAGCGGGATCCAGCACGTCTGGACGGTTGGTCGCGGCGATGACGATGACGCCTTCATTGCCTTCGAAACCATCCATCTCGACCAGCATCTGGTTCAGGGTCTGCTCACGCTCATCGTGGCCACCACCCAGACCGGCGCCACGCTGGCGACCGACCGCATCGATTTCATCGATGAAGATGATGCAGGGGGAGGACTTCTTGGCCTGCTCGAACATGTCACGCACCCGGGAGGCGCCGACACCCACGAACATCTCGACGAAGTCGGAACCGGAGATGGTGAAGAAGGGCACCTTGGCCTCACCCGCGATGGCCTTGGCCAGCAGGGTCTTACCGGTACCGGGCGGGCCTACCAGCAGCACGCCGGTCGGGATCTTGCCGCCCAGTTTCTGGAACTTGGTCGGATCGCGCAGATAGTCGACCAGCTCTTTGACCTCTTCCTTCGCCTCGTCACAACCCGCCACGTCGACGAAGGTGGTCTTGATCTGATCTTCACTCATCAGGCGAGCCTTGCTCTTGCCGAACGACATGGCACCCTTGCCACCGCCGCCCTGCATCTGACGCATGAAGAAGACCCAGACACCGATCAGCAACAGCATCGGGAACCAAGAGATGAAGATGGACGTGATCAGAGACGGCTCTTCCGGCTTCTCACCCATCACCTTCACGTTATGGTTGAGCATGTCGTTAAGCAGTTGGGGATCCGGCGCAGGGATGATGGTGGTGAAACGTTCACCGGTGCGCTTGACGCCATTAATGACCTTGCCATCCATCCGCACTTCACGGATCTGCTCTTGGGTCACTTCTTTCACGAAGCTGGAATAGTCCAGCTGGCGACTGGTGGTATCGCTGGGGCTGAAGCTATTGAACACCGACATCAGCACGACGGCGATGACCAGCCACAGGATTAGGTTTTTCGCCATGTCACTCAAATCAATGACCTCGCAGACTGACAGTTAACGATGAGGGTTAGGGTACTACAGTTTAAAACCGGTAGCCACAATGTAGACTTCTCGTGAACGGGCACGGGAGGAGTCTGGTTTACGAATCTTGACGACAGAGAAAAGTCTACGAATTTCATTGAGATAGGCGTCGAAGCCCTCCCCCTGAAATACCTTGACCACGAAACTGCCATTACTGCGCAGGACCTGATTGCACATGTCCAGCGCCAGCTCGACCAGATACATGGAGCGAGCCTGATCCACCTGCTGGGTCCCGCTCATGTTGGGCGCCATGTCAGACATGACCACATCAACCTTGTCCGGGCCAACCCGGGCCAGCAAGGCGGCAAGCACAGTTTCCTCCCGAAAGTCCCCTTGCAGGAAATCGACACCGGCAATGGAATCCATCGGCAGAATATCGCAAGCAATCACCCGTCCCTTGTCACCCACCTGATCGATAGCGAACTGGGACCAGCCACCAGGGGCGGCTCCCAGATCCACCACCGTCATGCCCGGCTTGAGCAGTTTGTCCTTGCCCTGGATCTCGTCGATCTTGAACACGGCGCGGGAACGCAGTCCCAACTTCTGGGCTTTTTTGACGTAATGATCGTCAAAATGTTCTTTTAACCAGCGGGTTGAACTGGGGGAATGTTTTTTCTGGGTCATGATTGTCGACTTTAAAAAACCACAAGGGTTATTAGTATTAAGGGCTAAGTGGGGGTAGAATACGCCCCTTTCAACCCTGACTTATGAAGAAATTGCCATGATTCTCAACAATAAACAGAAACAACACCTCAAGGGCCTCGCCCACAGCCTGAAGCCAGTCGTCCTGCTGGGACAACACGGCCTGACCGAAGGGGTGCTGGCCGAGATCGATCTGGCGCTGAACCACCACGAGCTGATCAAGGTTAAGGTGTCGTCTGAAGATCGTGAGATGAAACAGCTGGTAATGGATGCCATCGTTCGTGAAACCGGCGCCATCAAGGTACAGAGCATGGGCCATGTACTGACCATCTATCGTCAGGCCACAGAACCCAAGATCCAGTTGCCCCGCAAGTAACAGGAAAGAGCGTTCGCTCTTTCCTTCATTTCTCTTCTTCCCAAGTCGCTTGCCAAAATAGTCGTCAGGCCCTTAACCTGCGATGAATACTTGCGGACATCCACTATGGACAAGCATCAGATTCTCACCGACGAGGAGCTGGCCATGCTGCAGGACTTGGGAGACGCCGAGGACATGGCCGCCGGCCAGTTCCTACGAGGCAACCTGAGCCTTCCCCTACAGAGCCTGTTGCAACGGGCAAGCCCCCTGACGATCGAGGCCCGCATCGCCGGCCATCAACTGCGTTTTCCGCTGCATTGTACCCTGGCGGCGGAAGGCCACACCGAGCTGCGCATCGCCGCCCCTACCATCACGGAGCTGGGCTCCCCTCACCTGCGCGCCTGGCGACTCGATGAGAAAGCCGTCCTGCACACCAGCGATGCCGAGTATGAGGTGCACAGCCTCTCCCTAGGCGGTCTCATCGTGGCCGGTTTGCCACCGACCCTGGCCAAGGGCGATCGGCTGCACGGTACCCTCGGCATAGAAGGATTGCCTCCCCTGGCACTGAGCGGCACCCTGATAAGGCACGTCCACTCCCACCAGCAGCGCCACGACTGGGCCATGAAATTCCAGCTGGACAAGGGAGACCAGGAGCAACTGCGGGATTGGCTCTTCCAGCGTCATCAGGACGCCTTCGTCCAGGCCTATCAGGGGGACTAAATGCAACAGGGGAGCCGGGCTCCCCTGTTTCTTCATCGCCCCTCATCGTCAGAGGTAGGCGACTTCCAAAATTTCGTACTCAACATCGCCAGCCGGTGTCTTGACGATGGCCACATCGTCCACTTCCTTGCCGATCAGGGCACGGGCAATGGGCGAGTTCACGGAGATCATGTTCTGCTTGATGTCCGCCTCGTCGTCGCCCACGATGCGGTACACCACTTCCTCTTCCGTTTCGCTTTTCAGCAGGGTCACGGTCGCACCGAAGATGACGCGGCCATTGTTGGCAATCTTGGTGATATCGATCACCTGAGCATTGGAGAGCTTGCTCTCAATCTCCTGAATGCGGCCTTCACAGAAACCTTGTTGCTCACGAGCGGCATGGTATTCGGCGTTTTCTTTCAGATCACCATGTTCACGGGCATCAGCAATCGCTTCGATAATCTGGGGGCGCAGCTCGCTCTTCAGATAGTCGAGCTCTTGACGCAGCTTTTCAGCGCCGCGAACAGTCATCGGAGTATGATTCATAGTCGAAACCTGGGTTGCTTTATAAAGAGAAGCTGCGGCAATCAAAGAGAGCCGCAGCTATCGGTTCGGATGAGGCATCTTAATATGAAGCCGCCACAAAATCCATGTCAGCCCCTGCGAACGGGATCGCGCTTCCTGGCGAAAGCTACTTGGGATCCGCCACCCCTATAGGGGCAGATACCGTCGGTTTGCCCTGCATGATGGCGATCTCCACCCGCCGGTTCATGCGCCGGTTCTCCGGGCTGTTGTTCGGCACCAGTGGCTGGGAATCCGCCATCCCCTGCACCACCAAACGGCTGCCGTCAAAGCCGGGCACCTTGATCATCTGGTGGGCCACCGCCACCGCACGCTGGGATGAGAGCTCCCAGTTGGACTGGAACAACTCGTCTTCGGTGGCAACGTCATCGGTATGACCGGAGACGGTGATCTCCCCCGGCACATCCTTGAGCAAGGTCGCGACTTTACGGATCACCGGCCAGAACTGGGGCTGCAGGAAGGCGGATCCCGCCGGGAACGCCGCCTTCTCGCGGATGCGAATGATGATCTGCTGACCCAGCGCCTCTATCTCGATGGCACCGTCCTGGATCTGTGCCTGCATCTGCTCGGCCAGCGCCTTGGCCAGTTCGTTGGACTGCTCCTGCGCCTTCTGGGCCTGCTGGGCGGTGTCGCCACCGCTCTGCTGCCCCTCGGTCTTGTCATGGCCTCCCGCCTGATCCGCATCCCCAGGCTGAAAATCCAGCTCGGTCTGGGTCATATCTATGGTCTGCTGCATGATGGTGTCGATGGGCGTCGGTTCGGGCCGGCCGGGGCGAAACTCCTGGGCGATGACAGAGGTACCCTTGGGGATGTCCTTCACCTCCAGAATGTTCTGCACCCCGAACGCCTTCTCCATGGAGCCGGCGATCTGCTTGAACTTCTGCACATCCATCTCGGCGAAGGAGAGCAGCAGCACGAAGAAGCACATCAACAGGGACATGAGATCGGCGAAGGTACCCATGTAACCGGGCAGGCCGGGCGGCGGACACTTGCACTTTGCCATGCGGCCTCCTATTCGAGCCCGTTGTTGCGTTTGGACTGATTCAGGTAGTTCTGCAGCATGGCCTGGATCACGCGAGGGTTCTGGCCGTCCTGGATCCCCATGATGGCGTCGAGGATCAGAGTGCGGCTCAACTGCTCCTCGCCGCTGCGCAGCTCCAGCTTGTCGGCGATGGGAATGGCGATCATGTTGGCTTCAATCGCCCCGTACAGCGTGGTCAGCAAGGCCACCGCCATGGCCGGACCGATGGATTTGGGGTCGCTCATGTTCGCCAGCATGGCCACCAGCCCCACTAGCGTACCTATCATCCCCATGGCGGGGCCGAGATCACCGAGGGAGCGAAACACCTTGATGGCGATGACGTGGCGCTCCGAGGTCAGTTCGATGTCTTTCTCCATCACGGCGCGCACCACATCGGCGTCATGGCCGTCCACCAGCATGTCGATGCCCTTCTTCATGAAGGGATTGGGGATCTCCGCCGCCTCAAGCGCCAGAAAGCCTCCCTTGCGGGCCGAGTCCGCCAGCTCGACCGCTTTGGCAATCAGATCGTCGAGCTTGTCGCCCTTGTACATGAACGCCTTGCCGGCCACCTTGAACGCCATCAGAAACTGGCTGAGGTTGAACTTCATCATGCAGATGAACAGAGAACCTAATATGGTGATATAGACCGAAGGCATATCCACATACATGCTCATGGGGCCACCCAGCAGCATGCCGTACACCACGACCCCGAACCCCAGCACTATGCCTATCAGACTGCCTAAATCCACATCCCTACTCCTGTCGCCGAACTTGCCATCTATTTATATTGCGTTGAATTTTCTGCTATTGCGCCCCTGGCAGCAAGCCCGGCACACCTCAATAACCCATCGGCAGTACATGGATGCCAGCCCCTTTCTATCGGCCGGGGTCAGGATAGTTTGAGGACAGCACACTTTTCTGCCTCCCCCCTGTGCCCGGTCGATGTTAAGATGAGCCGTTTTTTTCAATCCCCGAGGATGGACATGGCCAGTAAAAAAATCGACCGTCTGAGTTTTGATGCCACCCTGGAAGAGCTGGAAACCATAGTGCATCAACTGGAACAGGGGTCGCTCCCCCTCGAGGAGGCACTCAAGCAATTCGAACAGGGCATCCATCTGGTGCGTGCCGGCCAGCAGAAGCTGGAGCAGGCCGAGCAGAAGATCCAGATCCTCCTGACCCAGGCCGATGGCAGCGAACAGGCGGTCCCCTTTCGATCAGAGCAAGGAGAGGAGTGAGTGACGCTGGACGATTTCTCCCGCCTGCACCGCCGCCGCATCGACGACTGCCTCTCGGCACAGCTTGAGGCCCTGCCCGCCATGGCACCACGCCTGCGGGATGCAATGAAATACGGCCTGCTGCTCGGCGGCAAGCGGGTGCGCCCCTTCCTGGTCTACGCCGTTGGCGAGATGCTGGGGGTGAAGAGCGAATTGCTCGACGGGCCCGCCGCCGCAGTGGAGTGCATCCACGCCTACTCCCTGCTGCACGACGACCTGCCCGCCATGGACAACGACGATCTGCGTCGCGGCCAGCCGACTGTGCACAAGGCGTTCGACGAAGGCACCGCCATTCTGGCCGGTGATGCCCTGCAGACCCTGGCATTCTCCATACTGGCGGATCATCCCCTCCCCGACGAGCTGCTGGCCAACCGGGTACGGATGCTGAGTACCCTGGCCCGCGCCTCCGGCTATCTCGGCATGTGTGGCGGCCAGGCGCTGGATCTGGAGGCCGAAGGCCGCCGGATCAGCCTCGCCGAGCTGGAGCAGGTGCATCGCCACAAGACGGGAGCACTCATCGAGTGCGCCGTCACTCTGGGAGCCCTGTGCAAGGCCGACGTGGCGCCTGCCACCCTGGCTGCGCTGCAAACCTATGCCGCCGCCATCGGGCTCGCCTTCCAGGTGCAGGATGACATCCTCGACATCACGGGCGACACCGCCACCCTCGGCAAGCCGCAAGGTTCGGATCTGGCGCAGGAGAAGAGCACCTATCCGGCCCTGCTCGGTCTCGACCCTGCCCGTGAGCTGGCTCGCGAACTGCATGACAAGGCCTTAACAGCCCTGCAATCCTTGCCCTACAATACCGACATTCTGGAAGCGTTTGCCGATTACATCATCGAGCGAACCCACTAAACGCTGGATAACAGTAACAATATGAGCGTTGATATTAGCGATTTCCCCAACCTGGCCCTCGCGGATACGCCAGTCGAGTTGCGATCCCTGCCCAAAGAGCGGCTGCCCATTCTGTGCGAAGAGCTGCGCGAGTATCTGCTGCGCTCGGTGAGCCGCTCCAGCGGCCACTTCGCCTCCGGCCTCGGCACAGTCGAGCTGACGGTCGCCTTGCACTACGTCTACAACACCCCCTTCGATCGATTGGTGTGGGATGTGGGCCATCAGGCCTATCCCCACAAGATCCTGACCGGCCGGCGCGAACGCATTCACACCATTCGCCAGAAAGATGGCCTGCACCCCTTCCCCTGGCGGGAAGAGAGCGAGTATGACGTGCTCAGCGTGGGCCACTCCAGCACTTCCATAGGTGCCGCCCTCGGCATGGCGGTTGCCGCCGAGAGCGAGGGGCTGGGCCGCAAGGTGGTGGCCGTCATCGGTGATGGCGCCATCACGGCAGGCATGGCCTTCGAGGCCCTCAACCACGCCGGCGACGTTCACAAGGACATGCTGGTGGTGCTCAATGACAACGAGATGTCCATCTCCGAGAATGTCGGGGCGCTCAACAACCACCTGGCCAGGCTGATGTCCGGCAAGCTCTACACCACCATCCGCGAAGGTGGCAAGAAGGTGCTGGCGGGGCTGCCGCCGGTCAAGGAGCTGGCCAAACGGGCCGAGGAACACCTCAAGGGCATGGTGGTGCCCGGCACCCTGTTCGAGGAGTTCGGCTTCAACTACATAGGCCCCATCGACGGCCACGACATCCACGCTCTGGTCGAGACCCTGCGCAACATGCGCAACCTCAAGGGGCCGCAGCTGCTGCACGTCAAGACCAAGAAGGGCAAGGGCTACGAGCCTGCCGAGAAAGATCCGATCGGTTATCACGCCGTCCCCAAGTTCAATCCGGACGAGTGCGCCCTGCCCAAGAGCGCCGGTGGCAAACCCACCTTCTCCGCCATCTTCGGCCAGTGGCTGTGCGACATGGCAGCGAAAGACGAAAGGCTGGTCGGCATCACCCCCGCCATGCGCGAGGGCTCCGGCCTGGTCAAGTTCAGCCAGCAGTATCCGGATCGCTACTTCGACGTAGCCATCGCCGAACAGCATGCGGTCACCTTCGCCGCCGGCCTTGCCATCGCCGACAAGAAACCCGTGGTCGCCATCTATTCGAGCTTCCTGCAACGGGCCTATGACCAGCTGATCCACGATGTGGCGCTGCAGAACCTGCCGGTGCTGTTCGCCATCGACAGGGCCGGCCTGGTAGGCGCCGACGGCCCCACCCATCAGGGGGCGTTCGACATCAGCTTCCTGCGCACAGTCCCGAACATGGTGGTGATGACGCCGTCCGACGAGAACGAGTGCCGTCAGATGCTCTTCACCGGCTATCAGTGCAACCAGCCCGCTGCGGTGCGCTATCCCCGTGGCAGCGGCTGCGGCAGCGAGATCATGAGCGAGATGCAGGCACTTGAACTCGGCAAGGGCCGGATTGTTCGCCAGGGAAAAGGCACCGCCATACTGGCGTTCGGTACCCTGCTGCATCAGGCCAGGGCCGCCGCCGAGGCGCTGGACACCACCCTGGTGGACATGCGCTTCGTCAAGCCCATGGACGAGGCGCTGGTGCTCTCCCTTGCCGCCAGCCACGATCAGTTTGTCACTCTCGAGGACAACGCCATCATGGGCGGGGCCGGTTCTGCGGTGAACGAGCTGCTGATGCGCAGCAAGCAGTGCAAGCCAGTGCTCAATCTGGGGCTGCCGGATCGCTTCGTGGAGCAAGGCACCCAGGAGGAGATCTATGCCCAGCTGGGGCTGGATGGCGTTGGTATCCAGGCCGGCATCGAGGCCTGGCTGCAAGCCTGACGCAAGTGCTTACTGCAATCACAAGCAATAAAGAAGGGCGCCTGATGGCGCCCTTCTTGTATTTTCACTTCTGACCCGAGTCAACCCTTGTAGATCTTGGGGTTGAACACATCCCGCAGCCAGTCACCCAGCAGGTTGATGACCAGCACCAGCACCACCAGGCAGATGCCCGGGAAGGCGGTGATCCACCAGGAGCCGGAGAAGATGTAGTTGAAGCCCACACTGATGAGGGAGCCCAGGGACGGTTGATCCACTGGCATGCCCAACCCCAGAAAGGAGAGTGCTGCCTCGCTCATGATGGCGTTCGCCACCTGCACCGTGGAGATGACCAGGATGGGCGACAGGCAGTTCGGCAGTATGTGGCGGAACATGATGCGCGGGGCACGGAACCCCATCACCTGGGCCGCTTCCACGTACTCCTTCTTCTTCTCCGCCAGCACCGAGGCGCGCACCGTACGGGCATACTGGGGCCATTCGGCTATGCCGATGATCACCACCAGCATGACGATGGCGAACTCGGAATAGAGATCCGAGCCAAAGGTCGCCTGGAAGATGGCGGAGATGATGATGGCCACCATCATGGTGGAGAACGACAGCTGCACGTCGGCGAAGCGCATCAGCAGGTTGTCGATGCGACCACCGAAATAACCGGCGATGAGGCCGATGACGATGCCGAGCACTAGCTGCAGGCCGACGGCGAACAGACCTATGGTCAGCGAGATGCGGGCGCCATAGAGGATGGTGCTCCAGATGTCCCGTCCCTGGTTGTCGGTACCGAGCCAGAAGCGTGCCTCGCCCCCTTCCAGCCAGGAGGGAGGCAGCTCCGCATCCATCAGATCGAAGCTGGTCTGGTCATAGACGTTGTGCGGCGCCAGCCAGGGCGCCAGCAGCGCCGCCAGTACGAACACCACAAACACGGCAAAGCTGAACATGGCTACCTTGTCCCGCAGGAAGTAGTAGACGATGTCAGAGTTCTTGAATCGCGCCCAACGGCTTGGGCTTGCAGTTACAGCGTTAGTCATCTGTTACCCCTTGGCGGTCAGGTTGACGGTCGGGTTGATGAACCCGTAGAGCAGGTCGACCAGGGTATTGGTCACCACGAAGATAAGGCCCACGAAGATGACGTAAGCGGTGATCAGTGGGGTATCGACCCTGTGGATCGCCTCGAGGAACAGGAAACCCGTCCCCGGCCACTGGAACACGCTCTCGGTCAGTATGGTGTAGGCCACCATGGTGCCGATCTGCACGCCGCCGACAGTGATGACCGGCAGCATGGTGTTCTTCAGGGCGTGCTGGTAGTAGACCTTGTTGTTGTCCAGCCCCTTGGCACGGGCGAACTTGACGTACTCGGAGGAGAGCTGCTCCAGCATCTCGGAGCGTACCAGCCGGATGAACAGCGGCAGCATGATGGAGGAGAGGGACACCGCAGGCAGGATCAGGTGCTTGATGCCATCCCAGGTGAAGAAGCCCGACTCCCAGCCCAGCAGGTTGTAGGTCTCGCCACGGCCATAGGCCGGCAGCCAGCCGAGCTGGATGGAGAAGAGGTACATCAGCATGATGGCGGTCAGGAAGACCGGGATCGAGATGCCGATGCTGCTCACCGCCATGATGAGCTTGGTCAGGAAACTGCGCGGTCTTATCGCCGAATAAACCCCCAGCGGAATGGAGACAACGACGATGATGAGCGCAGCGGCAAACACCAGCTCAAGGGTAGCCACCAGCTTGTCGAGGATCACCTCGAGGGCCGGTCGCTTGAAGAAATAGGAGGTGCCCAGATCCCCTTGCACCGCGTTCTGCAAGAAGCGGCTGTATTTCACCAAAAAGGGATCGTTGAGGCCCATTTTGTCGCGCAGCTCCTGGCGCACGGACTCGGAGACGGATTGTCCCACCAGCTCGCGCAGCGGATCCCCCAGGTTGTCCTGGATGGAGAAGGCGACCAGGCTGATGACGAACATCACTATCACGGCCTGATAGAACCGTTTCAGCAGGAATGTAAACATGCTTGTCCTTCTACGTGGCCTGTGTCTTGGCACAGGCTTCTGTTAATGGTGGGGGCAGCCATGGCTACCCCCACCGGGTCCTTCCTTAACGCTTCTCTTACTTGTTGACCACCAGGTCACCCAGGTAAGGGAAGTTCATCACGTTGACGATCGGCTTGATGTCGACATTCTTCTTGGCGCCATAGGCCAGGTCTTCCCAATGCAACGGCACATAGGCTGCGTCGTCGATCAGCATGGCTTCCACCTTCTGCAGGATGGCGGCACGCTTGGCCGGATCGGTTTCGGTGTTCGCTTCCATCACCATCTTGTCAGCTTCTGCGTTGGCATAACCGCCGCAGTTGTACTGACCCATGCCGGTCTTGGCATCCTTGGTGAAGGTCAGGAACTCGAAGAAGTTCGCACTGTCTTCGGTGTCGGAGTGCCAGCCGATCAACTGCATGTCGGAGGCGCACTTGTCAAACTCGGGCCAGTACTGGGCCACCGGCATGGTCTTCAGATCCACCTTGATGTTGATCTTGGACAGCATGGCGGAGACAGCCTGGGCGATCTTGACGTCGTTGACGTAGCGGGCAGCCGGGGAGATGAAGGTCATCTTGAAGCCCTTCTCGTAACCGGCTTCCTTCATCAGCTCCTTGGCCTTGGCCAGATCATACTGGGGCTTGAGCGCCTCGTTGTAACCGGCATAGCCTTTCGGGCTCAGCTGGCCAGCGGGGGTACCGAAGCCCTTGTTGATCTTGTCGACTATGCCCACCTGGTTGATGGCGTAGTTGATCGCCTGACGCACGCGCTTGTCTTTGAGCGCCGGGTTGGTGTTCTGGTTCAGCTCGATGATGATGGCGCGGGTACCGGACAGGGTCACCAGCTGGGAATCCTTGCCGTTCTTCACGCGCTCCAGATCGTTCGGGGCAACCGGGTAGATCATGTCCACGTCACCACCCAGCAGGGCGGCTACGCGGGTCGCATCTTCCTTGATCGGCACCACGGTCAGGTTCTGGACGTTGCCCTTGGAGGCCTTGTCCCAGTAGTTGGCGTTGCGGGCATATTCCAGCTTCACGCCCTGCTCGCGGAACTTGACGCTGAACGGACCGGTACCGGAAACGTGGGTAGAGGCATAGGAGTCACCGTTCTTGACGATGGCGGCCTTGTCCTTGCCGGCTTCATCCTTGCCGCTGTAGAACTTGGAGTCCATCGGGAAGATGTAGGTGACGGTCTGCAGCACCAGCGGGAACGGCTTGGCGGTGACGAGATCCACGGTGAAATCATCCACCTTCTTGGCTTCGGCGATGGGGTCGAAAATAGCCTTGAAGTCCGGGGAGGCCTTCAGACGGTTGACTGTCCATACCACGTCATCGGCGGTGAAGTCGTTGCCGGAGTGGAACTTGACACCCTTGCGCAGGTGGAAGCGGACGGTCTTGTCGTCGATGCGCTCATACTTCTCGGCCAGACGCGGCTCGAATTGCAGATCCTGGGTGTAACGCATCAGGGGATCGAACACCAGGTGAGACATCTCCAGGGTCTGACCGGAGAGCTGCTCCTGCGGGTCCAGCGAGGTGGCGTCAGAGGCGACGGCAACCTTGATGTCGGCGGCAGAAACGTTGAACGCGAGACCAGCGGCGAACAGCGCCATGGCGATCTTGGATAATCCTTTCTTCATGTCTTTCTCCATGCTTTTGGCTTTTTATTGACAGACAAACCGGCGAACCGGTGCTTTCCTAGCTTGCGATTTCCAGCCCCTCGCGGGACATTCCCTTAAATTCCGGCATGAGGGAGATCAGCTTGCGGCTGTACTCATGCTCGGCATTGGTAAACAGTTTTTCGGTCTCCGCGACCTCCACCAGGTGGCCGTGCTGCATCACGCCTATGCGATCGCACATCTGGCGGATGACCGGCAGATCGTGGCTGATGAACAGCATTGTCAGCCCAAGCTCCTGCTGCAAATCCTTGAGCAGGTTGAGGATCTGGGCCTGCACCGAGACATCCAACGCAGAGGTGGGCTCGTCGCAGATAAGGAAGCGCGGCCGGGTCGCCAGGGCGCGGGCGATGGAGATGCGCTGGCGCTGACCACCGGAAAACTCGTGGGGATACTTGACCCCGGCCCCGCGGCCGAGGCCGACGTGATCCAGCAGATCGCTCACTATGCCCTCAATCTGGCTCTCGCTGCTCGCCAGTTTGTGGAAGCGGATCGGCTCGGCGATGATGTCACGCACCTTCATGCGCGGGTTCATCGAGGAGTAAGGGTTCTGGAACACCATCTGCATCTGGCGGCGCAGCGGGCGGCGCTCATGCTCCCCTTTCAAGGCAGTGAGGTCGATCCCCTCGAAGAAGATCTTGCCGGTATCGGGCGGATAGAGGCCGGTGATGGCACGCGCTATGGTGGATTTGCCGGAGCCCGACTCCCCCACCAGACCGAAAGTCTCCCCTTCGAAGATCTCGAAGCTGATGTTGTTGCAGGCACGCACGTACTGGCGACGGCTCGGGAAGATGGAATCCTTGGTGACAAACTTCAGATCCACGTTCTCTACCCGCAGCAGGGCACCTTCATAGCTGCGCTCGTCCTGACTCTGGCCGAGCCAGTGGGTCTTGAGATCGATGCTGAGATCCGGCGCACCGGCATCCTCTATGTAGGAAACCAGGGGGAAGCGCACCAGCTTCACATCGGAACGGGGCACCGCCGAGATGAGGCTGCGGGTATAGGGGTGGCTGGGGCGACCCAGCACCTGTTCTGTGGTGCCGAACTCCACCAGATCCCCGCGATACATGACAGCCACCTTGTCGGTGACGTTGGAGACCACGCCCATGTCGTGGGTCACCAGCATGCAGCCCACCTGACGCTCCTTGCAGAGGTTGCGGATGAGCTGGAGGATCTGATCCTGAATGGAGACGTCCAGCGCCGTGGTCGGCTCATCGGCGATGATGAGTTCGGGATTCCCCGACAGCGCGATGGCGATGACCACCCGCTGGCGCATGCCACCGGAGAACTGGTGCGGGTACTGCTTGATGCGTACTTCCGGCTGCGGTATCCCGACCGCCCCCATCAGCTCGAGGGCCTTGGCAAAGGCCACCTCGCGATTGAGATCGGTGTTGGCCAGTATGGTCTCCACCAACTGCTGCTCAACGGTGAACAGCGGATTGAGGGAGGTCATGGGATCCTGGAAGATGAAGCCGATACGGGAGCCACGAATGGCCCGCATCTCGTTCTGGCTCTTGCCGGAGATGAGCTCACCGTTGAGGTAGATATCGCCACGGGCGATGCGGCCGGGCGGGCTCAACAGATCGATGACGGCATTGCCTATGGTGGACTTGCCGGCACCTGATTCGCCGACTACGCCGACGATCTCGCCTTTTTCCACGGAAAAAGAGAGATCCTTGACCGCGGCCAGCACCCCATAGCGGGAGGGGTACTCGATCCGCAAGTTTTTCACTTCGAGCAAGGACATGGTTACCTCTGCGGGGGACATCCGTCCCAAATAATTCGTCCGTAAATCAGCCGCAGATGCTGGTTGTGCCTTGGTATGTATGTTGAGAGCTTGTCTTGTGCAGTAAACGCTCAATCCATGAGGCAGCCAAACCAGCGATCCGGGCGGGTTTTTTGCATTTTTTTGGAATAACCCGCGAGTAAGTTAGTCGGTTTGCCCGCAGGTGTAAATGATCCAGTTATACAATTTCGCAATACTTTGCGCAGATAACGCACTCGCCACAGGCGAAAAATGTCGATAAATATCACACCAACAGAGATTGTGATGGCAACGCGATAGATTAGCTTATTTAAATTTCAACAAAGATGTAACAAGCAATCGAATCCACTATTCAATGCAGACTACGCGGCTTCGAATGAGTAGTGAATATTTATGTGAAATGATTTTTTAACGACAGCATATCTGGATGAAGGAAAACTAAGCAGAGATAAATAGGGTCAACTCAGAATGATCTGCCAGAGCCCAATGCGCCATCACCGGACAAGGCGGAGGGATTGCATACAAAAAGGCGCAGTCCCATCAAGGAACTGCGCCTGAAGCTTAATTGTATGAAAAGAGTGGGCAGACAGACGATGAAACTGCGCGGCAGCGAGGGCCAGCGGCCGTGATCGCCGACCTGCCTTACCAGCGAGCCAGCAGCTGCATGCAGAGCAGGGCGAACAGACCGGCGATGAGGTCGTCCAGCATGATGCCGAGCCCGCCGTGGATACGGCGATCAAACCAGGAGATGGGCCAGGGCTTGAGCACATCGAACAGCCGGAACAACACGAAGCCGGCCAGCACCCACTCCCAGCCGGCGGGGGCCGCTATCATGGTGACGCCGAACCCTATCACCTCGTCCCAGACGATGGCGCCGTGATCCGGCATGCCGATGGCATCGGTGGCCGCCTGGCAGATGCGAATGCCCGCCACGAACCCCACCGCCAGCAGGGCGATGAACCAGGGCGTCGGCAGGCCGCTCACCAGCAGGTAGAGCGGAATGGCCACCAGGGTCCCCATGGTGCCCG
The DNA here is from genome assembly GCF_020423125.1 of Aeromonas media. Lineage (NCBI taxonomy): Bacteria > Pseudomonadati > Pseudomonadota > Gammaproteobacteria > Aeromonadales > Aeromonadaceae > Aeromonas > Aeromonas media. Next base: position 1,013,421 of record NZ_CP075564.1, on the reverse strand, counting down.
GCGCCCTGGGGGAGAGGCCGGCACCAAAACCCAGCGCCAGACAGTGGAGCGGGTTCTTCAGGCTCAGGTTTTTCAGTTCGGGGCTTATCTTGAAAAAGCTCATGCGAAGTGATCCCAGCCCTTGAGATGAAGCTCGACCGGCTGTTCACCCTGCACGTAGTCGATGCCGGGGTCGCCGGCCTGGATGCGGCCGATGCGGGTGAATCTGACGCCACAGTTGGCCAGCGCCGTGTCCAGGGCACCGTGATGCTCTTGTGGCACGGTGAAGCAGAGCTCGTAGTCATCGCCGCCGGCCAGCGCCAGCTGCCAGGTATCCCGTGCGGGCACAGCGTCCTGCAACACGGGCGAGAGCGGCAGCAGGTCGAGATCGATCTGGGCCCGCACGCCGGACGCCTTGAGGATATGACCGAGATCGGAAGCCAGGCCGTCGGAGAGATCCAGCGCGCTGCTCGCCAGCCCGCGCAAGGCCTGACCGGCCAGGATGCGGGGATGGGGATGATCGAGCCTGGGCAGCACGGCCGCCAGCTGGTTCTCGTTGAGGGTACGCTTGCCCAGCAAGTGGGAGAGGGCCAGGGCCGCATCCCCCAGGGTGCCGGTGACATAGATGCCGTCCCCCACCCTGGCGCCGCTGCGCATCAGGGCGCGACCGGTCGGCACGGATCCCTTCACCGAGACGGTGATGGAGAGTGGCCCGCGGGTCATGTCCCCCCCCACCAGGGCCACGTTGTAATATTCGGCGAGCTCGAGGAACCCTTCCGCAAAGCCCGCAACCCAGGCCTCGTTGACGGCGGGCAGGGTCAGTGCCAGGGAGACCCAGCGCGGCTCGGCCCCCATGGCGGCGAGATCGGAGAGGTTGACCGCCAGCGCCTTGTACCCCAGATCCACCGGATCCATGTCCGGGAAGAAGTGCACGCCGCTCACCAGGGTGTCGGTGCTCACCGCCAGTTGGGTATCGGGGGGCAGGGTCAGCAGGGCGCAGTCATCCCCTGGGCCCATCACCACGTCCTTGCGGGCGTGGGGGACCTTGAAGTACTTCTCAATCAGCTCAAATTCACCCATACAGTAAAAAGCCAGCAATAAGCTGGCTCCTCTCTTAAATGCTTACAGACGGCGGGATCAACGCTTGGGCAGCGTCTTGATCACCTTGTCCAGTACGCCGTTGACAAACTTGTGGCTGTCATCGGCGGCGAAGGCTTTGGCCAGCTCGATCGCTTCGTTGATCACCACGCGCGGCGGCACATCATCACGACGGGTCAGCTCGTAGGTCGCCAGACGCAGGATCGCCTTGTCCACCATGTCCACTTCTTCCAGCGGACGGGAGAGGAAAGGTGAGAACACCTTGTCCAGCTCGTTGCAGTGGACCGCTACCCCGAACAGCAGATCGCGGAAATAGCTCAGGTCCACACCCTTGGTGTCCTGATCGATCTTGAACTGCTCTTCGATGTCGCCCACGTTTGCCTGGGTCATCTGCCACTGGTAGATGGCCTGGGTGGCGCAATGACGGGCCTTACGGCGCTCGGACGGTTTCAATGTACTTCTCCTCGTTACACGTCCAGCTGTTTCAGGACGTTGATCATTTCGAGCGCGCTCAGTGCAGCCTCTGCACCCTTGTTACCCGCCTTGGTACCGGCGCGCTCGATGGCTTGTTCAATGTTTTCAGTGGTCAGTACGCCGAAGGCGACGGGAATGTCATACTCCATCATCACCTGAGCCAGCCCCTTGCCGTTCTCGCTCGCCACCAGTTCGAAGTGATAGGTGCCGCCACGGATGACGGTACCGAGCGCAACGATGGCGTCGTATTGACCGCTCTTGGCCAGCTTCTTGGCTGCCAGGGGAATTTCGACGGCACCCGGTACGCGCACCAGGGTGAGATTGCTGTCCTGGACCTGGCCTTGACGCTTCAGTACGTCTACCGCACCGTTCACCAGGCTGTCATTGATGAAGCTGTTGAAACGGGCAACGACAATAGCAACACGCGCCTCGGGAGCGGCGATATTCCCTTCGATAATCTTCATTGGAAATCCTGTCTCTGTGCAATCAATAGGGGCCGGGGCCAAAAGTGCACGCATTCTAGCACAACAGAGCCGCGACAAAAAACCATGGCCGCAACAAGCGGCCATGATCGTCATTCACCCCGTCAGAGGGGCTTGTTCACCGACGTATTCCACAACCTCCGGGTCGAACCCGCTGGCAGGGCGATGGTACTTCATCAAGCAAGTACCAAGGTGCTTACTCGCCGACGTACTCCACCACTTCCAGACCGAAACCGCCGAGGGCGTGGTATTTTTTCGGCGAGCTCAGCAGTCTCATCTTGCCGACGCCGAGCGCCTTGAGGATCTGGGAGCCCACGCCGACCCGGCGCGAGGTGCCCTGCCACTTGGCCCCTTCCGGTTGCAGCCCCTTGTCGGCGGCCTCGAACCCCTTGACCCGGGCCAGCAGCTCCTCGCCATGGGCTTCTGCCCCCAGGATCACCAGCACACCGCCCTCTTCGGCGATGCGGGCCATGGATTTGGGCAGCGGCCAACTGCGGGCGGCGTGACGGTCGGTCAGCAGCAGATCGCTCAGCACGTCGTGCAGATGGACCCGCACCAGGGTCGGCTGGTCGGCCTTCACTTCCCCCTTCTTCAGGGCGAAGTGCACCTGATTGTCGATGGTGTCGCGGAAGGTGACGAGGTCGAACTCGCCAAACTCGGTGGGCAGCTTGCACTCAGCCACCTTCTCTACCGTGGTCTCGTGCTGGTTGCGGTACTCGATAAGATCCGCAATGGTGCCCAGTTTGATGCCGTGCTGCTCCGCGAAGACTTCCAGATCCGGACGGCGCGCCATGGTGCCATCCTCGTTGAGGATCTCGACGATGACGGAGGCCGGCTCGTAACCCGCCAGACGGGCCAGATCGCAACCCGCCTCGGTGTGACCGGCACGGGTCAACACGCCACCATCCTGCGCCATCAGCGGGAAGATGTGACCGGGCTGCACCAGATCGGCGGCCTTGGCGTTCGGCGCGACAGCAGCCTGCACGGTGACGGCGCGATCGGCGGCGGAGATGCCGGTGGTCACCCCCTCGGCCGCTTCTATGGTCACGGTGAAGGCGGTGGAGAACTGGGCGTTGTTGCGGTCAACCATCAGCGGCAGCGCCAGCTGCTTGCAGCGATCCCGGGTCAGGGTCAGGCATATGAGGCCACGACCGTAGCGCGCCATGAAGTTGATATCTTCCGGACGGACACAGGAGGCGGCCATGATGAGGTCCCCTTCGTTCTCCCTGTCTTCGTCATCCATCAGGATCACCATCTTGCCTGCCTTGATATCGGCAATGATTTCCTGGGTTGTGCTCAGCGCCATGGGCTACTCCATCAACATGCTTGGGGGGTTGAGCCTGCCGGCTCGGCTTGATACTGTCTATTGTGCTCTAGATGGGGGCGCTGGGCCCCATTTCAATCGGAGCGGGATCACAGAAAAGCGTTTTTCCCGCACAGTGCCGCGTCACAGGAAACCGGACTGGGCCAGCTTCTCCAGGGTCAGACTGGATGCGTTCTGCTCCTGATCCTGTCCCCTCCCCTGCATCAGCCGCTCCAGATATCGGGCGATTTGATCCACCTCGAGGTTCACGCGATGACCCGGTTTCCACCGGGCTATGGTGGTCTCCTGGGCGGTGTGGGGCACTATGGTCAGGCGAAAGAGATCCCCCTGCACGGCGTTGACCGTCAGGCTGATGCCATCCACCGCAATGGAGCCCTTTTCGGCGATATAGCGGGAGAGCGCTGCCGGTGCCTTGATCCAGTACTCGATGGCGCGGCCGCTGCTGGACTTGCTCTTCACCTCGCCGATGCCATCGACGTGGCCCGAGACCAGGTGGCCACCGAGGCGGGAGCTCGGCATCAGCGCCTTCTCGAGGTTCACCGGATCCCCCACCCTGGCCTCGGCAAAACCGGTGCGAGAGAGCGTCTCAAGGGAGACGTCGGCGGTGTAACTCTTGTCCCCCAGGGCCACCACGGTGAGGCAGACGCCGTTGGTGGCGATGGAGTCGCCCAGCTTGACGTCGCCAAAGTCTAGGGTCGGGGCATGGACGGTGAGGGCCATGTCATCCCCCTGACGGTGCAGGGCGGCCAGGGTGCCCATGGCTTCGATAATTCCGGTAAACATGCAGATCACCTTGCTGATGACGGGGGCAGGTACTGCCCCCTTGAACATTGATAAATCAGGCTATTTTGGCGGTAATGCGAATATCCGGCCCAACCAAGCGCACATCCTTGAGAGTGAGCTTGGGGGCCTGGAACAGACGCGTCAGCCCCGGCAGGTGGAACAGGCCGCGCCCCTCATCCCCCATCAGTTTGGGCGCCTGATAGAGCATCAGCTCGTCCACCAACCCCTTCTCCAGCAGGGCGCCGCACAGCCGCGGCCCCGCCTCCACCAGCACAGAGTTGATGTTCTGCTTGGCCAGCAGCATGAAGAGGCTGACCAGATCCAGCTTGCCATCCAGCAGCGGCAGGGTCAGTTGCTGCACCCAGGCAGGCCAGTCCCCGTCGACCCTGTGGCGGGCCAGTAGCACAGGGCCCTCACTCTGAAACAGGAGCAGGTCCGGGGTCAGCCGGTTTTGCGAGTCGACGATGACCCGCAGCGGCTGGCGCAACGTCTCTTTGGGGTAGCTTGCCTTGACCGAGGCCGGCAGCTCGTCCCAGCGCACGGTCAGGGAGGCGCCGTCGGCCAGCACCGTCTCGGCGCTGGAGAGCACCGCATCGTGGCGGGCACGCAGCCGCTGCACGTCGCGGCGCGCCTCCGGAGAGGTGATCCATTGGCTCTCGCCGCTCGCCATGGCGGTGCGACCGTCCAGGCTGGCCCCCAGCTTGACCGTTACCTGCGGGAAGGCGGTGCGCATCCGCTTGAAGAAGCCGGGATTGAGTGCCTCGGCCTCGGCGCTCAGCAGGCCGAAGTCGGTCTTGATGCCCGCCTCAGACAACATGCGCAACCCGCGTCCTCCCACCTGGGGATTGGGATCCACCATGGCCGCCACCACCCGGGTCACGCCGGCCTTGATCAGCGCCTCGGCGCAGGGGGGCGTGCGGCCGTGATGGGAGCATGGCTCCAGGGTCACATAGGCGGTGGCGCCGCGAGCCTCTTCACCGGCGGCATGCAGGGCATAGACTTCGGCATGGGGCTCACCAGCCCGCTTGTGCCAGCCCTCCCCCACCACCACGCCGGCCTTCACCAGCACGGCACCGACACAGGGGTTCGGGGCCGTGGTGTAACGACCTCGGCGAGCCAGTTCGAGGGCCCGGCTCATCCATTGGTAATCGTCTTGACTAAACATCTGGGCTCCTCTGACAAAACATCCTGCCCTGGGGGAAGGAAACGTTACTTCTCCAGCTTGGCGATCTCTTCGCCGAATTCGCGAATGTCTTCGAAGCTGCGGTAGACGGAGGCAAAGCGGATATAGGCCACCTTGTCCAGGCTCTTGAGCTCGTCCATCACCAGGTTGCCCACCAGCTGGGAGGCGACTTCGCGTTCGCCGGTGGCGCGCAGACGGGACTTGATGTGGTTGACCGCCTTCTCGATGGCCTCCATGCTCACCGGCCGCTTCTCCAGCGCCCGCAAGATGCCGGCGCGCAGCTTGTCTTCGTTGAATGGCTCGCGGGAACCGTTGGACTTGATGACGCGGGGCATCACCAGCTCGGCCATCTCGAAAGTGGTGAAGCGCTCGTGGCAGAGCAGGCATTCACGACGGCGGCGCACCTGGTGGCCTTCTGCCACCAGACGGGAATCGATCACCTTGGTATCTACCGCACTACAGAAAGGGCAATGCATCGGACCTCCGGCGTTGACGGAAAAGGGCGCCTGCCCCGGGGGCCGGCTCTAGGCCGGCCAGTGTAGCACGGCCATCCAGAACCGGTAAAAGCCCGTGAAAACAAGGGATGCTACAGATGTCATCAGCAGCCACGGAGTGCATCAATGGCTACATCAGGCAACCAGAGCACAGTATTTGCGTCGCTCTCGATCAACTCGACAATGGCTTCTCTCGGACCTCTCCGCCATGCTTCAGTGGCATAGAATGCCGCCTGTGAACGGTTCAACTCCTCAAGGTCATCGTAAGCCCGCATCAAGAAATAAACGTCCGGATCATGCAGGGAGGGCCCGTGATTCACCACATCCATTCCCCACTCACGATGTAAAGGCAAACTCTGCTCTGCCACCAACGCATGAAAAATCGCTCGACTCCCGGCTTTGAGCCGATAGTTTCGAATCTCTAGCACTCTCTTCACTGAGCTATCTCCAGCAATCCATCTCTTGAAAAAATAGTGTTTCCGATGTTCGCCCTAATCATCCAATCAACCTGGCTCAGTCGTCATAAGGCAGGGCATCGGGGTCGCAACCCTGATAGTCGGGCGCCGGATCAACGACAAAGCGGTGCGCCTCGATATGGCTGTGGCCCAGCATCAATGCCTTGCCCACCCGATGCATGCCATCCATGACCCGGCCGGCGCTGTCCAGCAGGATGGGATAGGCGAGATCGGCCGCCATCATCAACTGACAGTGCTCCACCACGCTGCGTACCGTGGGGCTGGCGGCACCATGGCCGTACCAGTGCACCTGGTCGAGCTCGGCAATTTCGCCGAGCGCCACCGCCTGCACCGGCAGCGCTCGGCTCAGCCGCACCAGTCGGCGCACGTCCCATGCCAGCAGTCCCTGTTCGCTGGGGCGAAAGTGATACTGGGCGCGGATCGCCTGCCTGAGCGCCGCCTCCAGCGCCTTGTCTTGCTGTTCACTGGCCATGGCTACTTTGCCTTGCCGGCTATTTTCTTCGCAGTTCAGAGTCATCAGGCCCTCTCGTGTTGCCGAACGCCGCAAAAAACAATGCCACCCGAAGGTGGCATTGATCTCAAACCAGACTGTCCGGCCGATCAGGCATAGACAGGGAAACGGCGGCAGATGTCCAGCACCTTCTCGCGAACGGTGGCCAGCACGGCGTCGTTGTCGTGGTTGTCCAGCACGTCGCAGATCCAGTTGGTCAGCGCGATGGACTCGGCTTCCTTGAAACCACGGCGAGTGATGGCCGGGGTACCGATCCGCACACCCGAGGTGACGAAGGGGGAGCGCGGGTCGTTCGGCACCGAGTTCTTGTTGACGGTGATGTTGGCCTTGCCCAGCGCCGCATCGGCCTCTTTACCGGTCAGCTCGCGACCGATCAGGTCAACCAGCATGAGGTGGTTGTCGGTACCGCCGGAGACGATCTTGTAACCGCGCTCCATGAAGGTAGCGGCCATGGCCTTGGCGTTCTTGACGACCTGGGCCTGATATGTCTTGAACCCGGGCTCCAGTGCTTCCTTGAAGGCTACGGCCTTGCCGGCGATGACGTGCATCAACGGACCACCCTGACCACCCGGGAAGACGGCGGAGTTCAGCTTCTTGTACAGATCTTCGTCGTCGGCGGCGGAGAGGATCAGACCACCACGGGGACCGGCCAGGGTCTTGTGGGTGGTAGAGGTGACCACGTGGGCGTGGGGCACCGGGTTCGGGTAGACGCCCGCGGCAATCAGACCGGCCACGTGGGCCATGTCAACGAACAGCCAGGCACCGATCTTGTCGGCGATTTCGCGCATGCGGGCCCAGTCAACGATACCGGAGTAGGCGGAGAAGCCACCGATCATCATCTTCGGCTTGTGCTCGACGGCCAGGCGCTCCATCTCGTCGTAGTCGATCTTGCCGGACTCATCGATGCCGTAGGGGATGATGTTGTACAGCTTGCCGGAGAAGTTCACCGGGGAGCCGTGAGTCAGGTGGCCACCGTGGGCCAGGTTCATGCCCAGCACGGTGTCACCCGGCTGCAGCAGGGCCATGTAGACGGCGCTGTTGGCCTGGGAGCCGGAGTGCGGCTGCACGTTGGCGTAGGTGGCACCAAACAGTTCCTTGGCGCGCTCGATGGCCAGGGTTTCGACCACGTCGACGTACTCGCAACCACCGTAGTAACGCTTGGCCGGGTAGCCTTCAGCGTACTTGTTGGTCAACTGGGAGCCCTGGGCTTCCATGACACGGGGGCTGGTGTAGTTCTCAGACGCGATCAGCTCGATATGTTCTTCCTGACGACGGGTTTCGTCTGTGATGGCCTGCCACAGCTCTGGATCATAGCCGGCGATGGTCATGTCACGTTTCAACATCCGTTTATCTCCTGAAAATCGTTTGCGCGATAGGTGAAGTGGGCCCGCGCATTGTAACGTGAGCTGGATCAAAGAGACAGTCCAACCACCCAAAAACTTGTTTATAAAATGTAAAATACGTCGCAATTTTCGAAGCCGGACGCCCCTCTTTCCCCTTGCCTTCCGCGGAGCTAGCGCCCCTTCCGTCGGCTCGGCCCCTCCTGGGGCGCCCGGCGAATCTGTCTGACCCGCCCTCCGAGTCCTCCCCATTGAAGGGCAAAACCAGAGCCAGATCATGGATATAGCATTTACTAACAGATAACATCTTTAGACGGCACCGCGGTTGCGAAGCCTGGCGAGCGGCCATGAGCTGACAACGGCAGGGTCCTTTGGCGCACAGGGTTACATCACAGCCCTGCGTGTGCCTCTCTCACCACAAGGGGGAACTCCACGATGGATCACCTGATGCTGTTTGTGATTGTCTCGGTCTTTGCCATCTTCTATTGGGTCTACTACACCGGCAGTCGCAAGGGCACCTGCACCACCCGCTGGGAGACGCTGCCCACCCGGGAGCAATACCTGGCGGCCCACCCCGAGGCCATCGATGGTGACCTCATCTTCTGCATCCATTGCGGCCACCATCAGCAGCTCGAAGTGGGCGTGGTGCACCAGGCTGACTACCGGCGCCAGCACATCTGCCCCCGCTGCAAGCAGGCACTCTATCGGGACGAAATGTAAAGAGAGTACGGGCGGATCAGCCGTCGGCAACAGACTAGGTTGAGGCTCATGTCGGGGCCGACAGCTGCTTCTCCTGCCACGCCTTCAGCATCGCCACCGCCGCATCAAACTCCCCGGCCAGCCCCGCCGGATCAGCGTCCCCCGCCTCCAGGGCGGCGCACTGCGCGGCAAAGTCATCCAGCCCGAGCGCCAGGGCACTGCCCTTGAGCTTGTGGGCCATTCCCTTGCGCTCTTCCCCCTCGCACCGCACCAGTGCGGCCACCAGGGCCGCCCCCTGGGATTCAAACAATCCGATGAGCTGACGGATGCGCTGGCTGCCGAGCAAGGCCAGATCGGCGTCCAGCACGGGGTTGGCGGCCTGGGGGGCGGGCGGACTGACGGTGCCCACCCTCGCGTCCGGCAGGGCCTGCACTGTCTCTATCTGGAACTGACGGTCGATGGCGCTGGCCAGCGCCGCCAGGCGCACCGGCTTGCCGACAAAGTCCGCAAAACCCGCCTCCAGACAGAGGCGGATATCCTCGGGGTACATCTGGGCCGAGATGGCGATGGCGGGCAGCGGCCGCTCGTGCACCTCCTCGCTGATGGCGGCCAGATCTTCGCGCAGCGTCATCCCGTCCATGTCGGGCAGGTTGATGTCGAGCAGCGCCAGCTCGAAGGGAAGCTCGGTCACCCGCGCCAGTGCGCTGCGACCATCTTCCGCCAGGGTGACGCGATGACCCAGGCGAGTCAGCATGCCGTGCGCCACCAGCCGGTTGATCTCGTTGTCTTCCACCAGCAGGATCTCGCGAGGCTGGCCGAGGTGCAGCGGCTGGGCCGCGGCCGGCAGCTGGGCGGCCGAGCGTTGCAGGGGCAGACTGAAGCTGAAGCGGCAACCCTCTCTGGGCCGGCTGGCGAGACGCAGATCTCCCCCCATGGCGGCCACCAGCTTGCGGCTGATGGCAAGCCCGAGTCCGGTGCCCCCCTGGTGCCCCATGTCCCGCTTGCGCTGGCGGAACGCCTCGAACACCGCCTCCTGCTCATGCTCAGGAATGCCGGGGCCGGTATCGCTCACCACAAACAGGATGCAGGGCTCGGCGCAGGGGCCGCCGCATGGGAGGGGGCTCACCTCGAGGCAGATCCGCCCCCTGGCGGTGAACTTGACCGCGTTGCCCAAGAGGTTCGCGAGCACCTGGCGCAGCTTGCCCAGATCCCCTTCCACCACGGGAGGCAGGGCGGGGGCGTATTCCAGCACCAGGGCCACTCCTCTGGCCTCTGCCTTGGGTCTGAACAAGGCACTCAGCTCATCGACCAGTTGATGCAGCGGGAAGGGTTCCCGGCGCGCCTCCACGTGGCCCGCCTCGATCTTGGAGTAATCGAGGATGTCGTTGAGGATCTCCAACAGGGATTCACCGCTGTGCTCGATGGCGGCGAGATAGCGCCGCTGGGTCTCGCTCAGGTGGGTATCCTCCAGCAGGGTCAGCCCCCCCAGAATGCCGTTCATGGGAGTGCGAATTTCGTGGCTCATGGTGGCGAGAAAGACCGACTTGGCCCGGTTGGCCTGCTCCGCCTCGGCACGTGCCTGCCGCTGCTTATCCACCTCTTCGTTGAGGCGCAGGTTGGCATGGCTGAGCTGACCGGTGCGCTCCTCGACCCGCGTCTCCAGCTCGCGCTGATGGCGGCCCAGTTCGACCGCATTGTCACGAAACACCTGCAGGGCCCGGCCCAGCTCCGCCAGCTCATCGCGGCCCGCTCCGGCGATCGGCTCAAGAGGGGCCAGATCCCCTCGCGCCAACCGGCTCATGCCCTTCACCGCGTGTTGCAGCGGCCAGACGATGCGGCCGTAGACCATGCGCCACATCAACAGCATCAGCAGCACCAGGGTGAGCAGACCTATCCCCATCAGGGCCTGCTCCAACAGCCTGAGGCGCTGGCTCAGGGCCTGCTGACTCTCTCCCAGGGAGTCGCGGGCGCGGTTGACCAAGTCACCCACCTGCTGGTTGAGACTGCTCATCAAGGCCTCATTGGCGCTGGCCAGCACCCGCAGCGCCTCCTCCTTACCGAGCCAGTCACTGCGCAGCTGCACCAGCTTGTCGCTCTGCGCCAGCACGGTCAGCGCCTGCTCCACCGCCTGACGGCGCGCCGGATCGGTCACCGCCCCGGCCCGCAGTTGCAAGATGGCCAGCTCCCGCTGCCCATCGTGCAGCAGTGTTTGCAGTTGCTCCTGCCGTTCGCTGCGCCACATCTCCTCAATGCGTTGCTGCTGCATCAAAGTGCGATGACGCAGCTCGGTCATCTGCTCCAGCCAGTCGAGATCCTGCTCCAGCAGGCGATCCAGTGTCTGAGTCGCCAGCCCCCCTTGCTGTTGATAGAGGGAGTCCAGCCCCGCCACCATCACGGTTTCGGCGTTCTCCATCTGGCTGCGCGCCAGCTCGGCGATCTGCCCGGCCGCCGCCACCAGACGGGCCCGCTGCGCCTCGCCCTGCGCCATCAGGGTCAGTCGCTCTCCCACCAGCCAGCCCTGCTGACCCAGATTGCCGATGATGCTCTGGCTGAGCTGATCGAGGGTGATGGCACCCTGCCCACGGCCAAGTTGTGCCAGCACCTGCTGCAGCTGTTGCCCCTGCAGGGTGAGCAAGCGTCCCTGATGCTCCCGCTCCTGCTCGCTGGTCGCGGTGGCCAGCAGCCGTGACGTGCTCTGGATCTCGCCACTGAGGCGAGAGAGCGTGCGTGCCAGCTCCTGATCGGCCAGAGTCTGCTGAACCCCTTGCTCCAGCTGGCGCAGATGGCTAAGCCCCACCCAGCCCAGCAGGGAGGCACTCAGGGTCAGCAACGCCATCAGGGAGAAGGCCAGTAGCAACTTGCCACCCAGGCCGGAAAAGATTCTCACGCTCAGCACCTTGGTTGTGGTCGGCTTTGACCGGATAATATGGCCCAACACTTTAACAAAACCCCTGGCCATGCGAAGCGTCTATCTCTCCCCGTTGTTGCTGATCTGGTTGCTTATGTGGTTGCTCACGCTGCCTCGCACCGCCCTCGCATTTGCGGTCGATCTCTGGCCCGGCGGCGAATTCAGCGGCCAGCCGGTGCGCCAGCAGTGGCCGGAGCCCGCTGCCACAACCAAACCGCTGACCCTCTGTGCCCTCTACCCCCATCTGCGCGACGCCTATTGGCTGTCGGTCAATCAGGGCATGGTGGACGAGGCGAAGCGGCTGGGAGTCAAGTTGCAGATCCACGAAGCGGGGGGCTATGGCGCCCTCGCCGAGCAGCGCCAGCAGTTGCAGCGCTGCGTGCAGGAAGGGAGCGACGCCATCTTGCTCGGCACGGTGAGCTATCAGGGCTTGCGCGAGGCCATCAAGGCCACGCCGCTGCCGCTCTTTGGTCTGGTCAACGATCTGCCCAGCGGTCTGGTGCAGGCCAAGGTGGGGGTCTCCTGGTACCAGATGGGCTGGCAGATTGGCCACTGGCTGGCGCAGCGCCACCCCGCCGGCAGCAAGCCGGTCTCGGTTGCCCTCTTCCCCGGCCCGCAGGCGAGCGGCGGCAACAACTTCGTGGAGCCGGGCTTTGCCGATGCCATCAAGGGGAGCGCCATCAAGCGGGTCACCACCGAGCGCGGCGACAACAGCCGGGAAATCCAGCGTACGCTGGTGCAGCACACCCTGACCCGCTATCCGGATCTCGACTATCTGGTAGGGGGCGCCATCGCCGCCGAAGTGGCGGTCAACGAACTGTCACAGCGCCATCTCGACAGGCCCCTGGTGCTGAGCACCTACTTCAGCCACGGGGTACAGCGGGGCTTGCGCCGGGGCAAGATCCTGGCCGCCAACAGCGATCAGATGCGGCTGCAGGGGCGCCTTGCGGTCGCGCAGGCGGTCTGTCTGCTGCAACACCCTGATGCCAGTGCCGAGCAGTGCCCGCGGGTGATGGGACCACCCATTCTGACGCTGTCTGCGCCACTGGCCGACCCCGCCGATTCCCTCTCGGATGGCGCTTTTCGTCCCGTCTATCGGGTCGAATAGCGGGCGAGTCGAATCACCGTCCCAAATCCGATTAGCACACTCAAGGAGAAGAGATGAAAGAGTTACATGCCAGCTGCCTGTGCGGCGCCGTTGCCCTGACCCTGCCGGATCAGTTCGACTATATGGGTAACTGCCACTGCAGCGAATGCCGCAAGTTTTCAGGGGGAGATTACGCCTCGGTCGGCGGACTGGATGGCAACAAGGTCACCATCGTAAAGGGAGAAGAGGCCATCGGCCGCTACCGGAAATCGGCAGAGACCACCCTGGCTTTCTGTCGTCACTGCGGCTCCAGCCTGTTCAGCCAGAAGAGCAGCAGCGGCAAGATCAACCTGCGCCTCGGGGTGCTGGACGATGTGCCAAGCCAGCGGCCCGCGTTTCACATCTTTGTCGGCTCCAAGGCACCTTGGCACCAGATTGGCGACGACTGCCCGCAATTTGATACCCGCCCGCCGGTCTGATACCCGGTCAAACAGGTCAAGGCCACCGCAACGGAGTCAGGAGGCTATCTCGCCAGCAAACAGATAGCCTTCACCATGAACGGTGACAAACAGGTGGGGATCCCGCGGATCCGGCTCCATCTTGCCGCGCAGCCGCCGGATCAACACATCTATGGTGCGATCGCTCGGGCCATCGCCGCGATGGCTGATAAGGGTCAGGATCCGCTCCCGACTGAGCACCCGCCCGGCATGGGCGACAAAGGCCACCAGCACTTCATATTCCGCCTTGGTCAGGCGCACCGGCACTCCGTCCTTGCTGAGCTGGCGGCGAGGAATGTCAAAACGCCAGGGGCCAAAGCGCACCGCATCGTCAACGACCGCAGGCTCGCTCGGCGCGGCGGTCGCCAGCGAGATCCGCCACAGCAGATTCTTGACCCGCACCAGCAACTCCCGCAGCTCGAACGGCTTGGTGACATAGTCGTCGGCCCCCATCTCGAGGCCGACAATCCTGTCCACCGCATCACTGCGGCCGGTGACCAGAATGATCCCCACCGTGCTGCGAGCCCGCAGTTCACGGGTCAATAGCAGACCATCTTCCCCCGGCAGGTTGATATCCAGCATCACCAGATCGACCGTCTGTTCCGCCAGCACGGCGCGCATCTCCTGACCGTTTTCGACCGCCGTCACCCGATAGCCCTCCCGCTCGAAATAGCCGGTCAGCTTCTCGCGGGTCACCGCATCATCTTCAACAACCAGAATGTGGTAGCGCATGGGCAGGGTTCACGATGGTCGACAAGGGAGGATTATTCTATTCACATTTTGTCATAAATACCCCTATTTCATTAATTTGTGGCGGCAGCCCTGTTCACAACGCCTCCCTATCATGGCTCCCATCAAAAAAGTGATGTGAGAGAGCATGATGAAAAAACTGTGGCACTTCCTGCGCACCCCCAGCCGCCGCTGGTCGGTACTGGCGCTGCTTCTGGTCGGCGTCGGCGTCACCCTCGCGGGCACCGTCGGCCTGCACTATGGCTTTGAGAAAACCAGCAGCCTCGAATTCTGCATCTCCTGCCACTCCATGAAAGACACCGTCTATCCGGAGTACAAGGAGTCCATCCACTTCAAGAATGCCTCCGGGGTACAGGCGGTCTGCACCGACTGTCACCAGCCGAAGGATTTTGTCGGCAAGGTGGCCCGCAAGATGGAGGCGGCCAACGACCTCTATCAGGAGTACATAGGCCACAGCATCGACACCCAGGAGAAGTTCGAGGACAGGCGCCTGCATCTGGCCGAGAAGGTGTGGGCGCGGATGAGCAGCCAGAACTCCAAGACCTGCAAGTCCTGCCACAGCTACGACAACATGGATCACGCCAAGCAGTCCCCGGCGGCAGCGCTGGCGATGAAAGATGCGGCGGCGAAGAACATGAACTGCATCGAGTGCCACAAGGGCATCGCCCACGAGCTGCCCAACATGGCGGGGGGCTTCCGGGCCACTTACGCCACCCTGGTCAACGACGCGCAAGAGGCTCCAGCCGCCGAGACCCTCTACAACCTGGGTGAAAAAGATCTCTATGCCAGCGAACAGAGCACCGACCCGGTCGGCAAGCTGCTGCCCGCCTCCCGCATCGAAGTAGTGGCCCGCAGCGGCGATCGCCTCAAGGTGACCATCGAAGGGTGGCGCGAGAGCGACGGCAAGGGCCGGGTACTGAGCGAATACATGGGCAAGCGGGTCTTTGTCGCCACCGTCCGTGACGAGCTGAAAGCGAGCGAGACAGTGCTCAAGCAGGAGACCGACAGCGCCACCCATATCAAGTGGGAACAGGTTCAGGTACAGGCCTGGGTCGATGGCAAGGGCTTTGAATCCTCGCTCAAGCCGATCTGGGATTACGCCGGCGAGATGTACAAATCCACCTGCAACTCCTGCCACGGCGCACCAGATCCCGCTCACTTCACCGCCAATGGCTGGATCTCCGGGCTCAAGGCAATGTCTGCCTACTACCGCCTGAGCAAGGAAGAGGAGCGTACCCTGCTCAAATACCTGCAAAACCATGCCGCCGATACCGGTGGTCAGGGCAGCCACTAATTCCGGATTCGAGTTCCGGATCCGAGAGAGGAATAACAAGATGATCAACATTTCCCGTCGTGGTTTTCTGGGTGGCTTGCTGGCCAGCGGTGCCTCTGCCCTGATCGGCCCCTCCCTGCTCGGTCGCGCCGTGATGGCCGCCGAGTCCGGCGACAAGCTGGTGCAGTCCGGTTCCCACTGGGGAGCCTTCCGTGCCCGGGTGGTCGATGGTCGCTGGGTCGAGACCCTGCCGTTCGAGCACGACAAACACCCCACCGAGATGCTCAAGGCCTTGAGTGAGGTGGTCTACAACCCCTCCCGCATCCGCTACCCCATGGTGCGACTGGACTGGCTGCGCAAGGGCCACCAGTCCGACACCAGCGAGCGTGGCCAGAACCGCTTCGTGCGGGTGACCTGGTCCCAGGCGCTGGACTTCTTCTATCACGAGCTGGAACGGGTGCAGAAAACCTATGGCCCGAGCGCCCTCTATGCCGGTCACTCCGGCTGGCAGTCGGTGGGCAAGCTGCACTCAGCTGGCGCCATGCTTGGCCGCGCCATGAACCTGTACGGCACCTATCTGGCCAAGGCCGGTGACTACTCCACCGGCGCCGCCCAGGTGATCCTGCCCCATGTAGCGGGGGCTATGGAGGTGTACGAGCAGCAGACCTCCTGGCCGCTGGTGCTGGAGCACAGCAAGACCATCGTCATCTGGGGCTCCGATCCCATCAAGAACCTGCAGGTGGGCTGGCTGGTGCCGGATCACAGCGTCTACGACTACTGGGCGCAGCTGAAAGAGAAGGTGGCCAAGGGCGAGATCCGGGTCATCAGCGTCGATCCGGTCAAATCCAAGACCCAGAAATACCTCAACTGCGATCAGGTGACCCTGAATCCGCAGACCGACGTGCCGCTGATGCTGGGCATCGCCCACACCCTCTACAGCGAGAAGCGCCACGATGAGGCGTTCCTGAAGAACTACACCACCGGCTTTGACAAGTTCCTGCCCTACCTGCTGGGCACCAGCGATGGTCAGGTGAAGGATGCGGAGTGGGCCGCCGCCATCTGTGGCGTACCAGCCGAGACCATCTGCGAGCTGGCCCGCGCCATGAGCAGCGGCCGCACCCAGCTTATCGGCGGCTGGAGCGTGCAGCGTATGCACCACGGCGAACAGTACGCCTGGATGCTGGTGGTACTGGCCTCGATGATTGGCCAGATCGGCCTGCCGGGGGGCGGTTACGGCTTTGGCTGGCACTACAACGGCGCGGGTACCATCACCTCCAGCGGCCCCATCATGTCCGGTTTCAGCTCGGTCATTCCCGGGGTCAAGCCGCTTCATGACGGCGACTGGAAGGGCTACTCCAAATACATTCCTGTGGCCCGCTTCGTCGACTGCATCCTCAATCCGGGCAAGCAGATCGCCTTCAACGGCCAGACAATCACCTACCCCCACATGAAGATGGCGGTGTTCTGCGGCAACAACCCGTTCCACCACCAGCAGGATCGCAACAAGATGGTCTCGGCCTGGCGCAAGCTGGAAACCGTGGTCAGCATCGATCACCAGTGGACCGCCAGCTGCCGTTTCGCCGATATCGTGCTGCCCGCCACCACCACCTATGAACGGGACGACATAGAGCAGTGGGGCTCCCACTCCAACGCGGGCATTCTGGCCATGTACAAGGTGGTGGAGCCGCTGTTCGAGGCGCGCGATGACTACGACATCTTCGCCGATCTCTGCCGTCGCTTCGGTCGCGAGGCCGAGTTCACCGGTGGCAAGAGCAAGCTGGAGTGGATCCAGAGCATCTATGACGACGCCCGCCTGCAGGGCCGCGGCATCGGCATTCGTCTGCCCCGTTTCAGCCAGTTCTGGCACGGCGAAGGCTTCGTCACCTTCCCGGCGGGCCAACCCTGGGTGCGCCACGAGTCGTTCCGTCAGGAGCCGGATCTGGAACCACTGGGTACCCCGTCCGGCCTCATCGAGATCTACTCCAAGACCATCGCCGACTACGGCTATGGGGACTGCCCGGGCCACCCGGTCTGGATCGAGCCCTACGAGCGCTCGCACGGCGGGCCGGGCAGCAAGCAGTACCCACTGCACCTGCAATCCTGCCACCCGGACAAGCGGCTGCACAGCCAGCTCTGCTCCTCCGACAACTACCGCGCCACTTACACGGTGCAGGGTCGCGAGCCTGTCTATATGAATCCGCAGGATGCCAACTCCCGTGGCCTCAAGGACGGCGATCTGGTGCGGGTGTTCAACAGCCGCGGTCAGGTGCTGGCCGGGCTGGTGGTGAGCGATGACTACGCCCGCGGCGTGGTGCGCATTCAGGAAGGGGCCTGGTATGGCCCGCAGGAGGGCGGCAAGGTCGGTACCCTTTGTACCTACGGAGACCCCAACGTACTGACCGCCGATATCGGCTCCTCCAGCCTGGCGCAGGCCACCACGGCCCATACCGCGCTGGTGGAGATCGAGAAGTTCCGCGGGCAGGCACCGGCTGTCACTGCCTTCGGCGCGCCGGAATCGGTCAAGGGCATCGACCCCATGTTCCCGGCGCTCTGACCCCGGGAGGACGAAAGCGCCCCCTTGAGTTTCCTTTATTTTTAAAGTCGTTAGAATCGGGAGCCATCAAGGCTCCCGATTGTCATCCACGGAGGATAAATGCAGGAATTTATGGCTACCAGCGAACGCCGGGCCGAGCTTTACTGGTGGTTCGCCACCCTGTTCGCCGCCGAACTCAGTGATGAGCAGATCGCCGAATATGACACCTATGATGTGCGAAGCTTCCTGAAGAGCCTCTCCACCCTGGACCCCATGCGCGAGGCCGTGGCCGAGCTCAATGACGCCATCGCCCGCCTGCTGGTTCGCACCGATCGCCAGCTGGAGCTCGCCGCCGACTTCGCCGGCCTCTTCCTGGTGGATCCCAAGCAGGGCGCCCTGCCCTACGAGTCCCTCTACCGTGGCGAGGCCAAGCTGCTGATGCAGGCCCCCATGGCCGAGATGCAGGCCCGCCTCGATCGCCTCGGCATCAATGTCAGCGATAAATACAAAGAGCCTGCCGATCACCTGGCCATCGAGCTGGATCTGATGGGCAACCTCATCATTCGCGCCGCAGAAGCAAAGAGCGCGGCCGAGCGGGAAAGCTGGCTCGACGAGCAGGAAGCGCTGCTGCACGGCCACCTGCTGGGCTGGTTCGACAAGTTCGAAAGCGCCTGTCGCGCCGCCGACCGGTTTGGCTTCTACTGCGCCAGCGCCCGCCTGCTCGGGGTATTCCTCAAGATGGACGCCAACTACCTCTCTCTGGTCAAACCGGCGCAGTCCGCCGACTAAGCCTCGCATGAAGACAGCCCTGCTTCTTATTGCATGCTGGCTGCTGGCCCTGATCCCGCTGGATCAGGGCATTACTCCCCTGATCGCGCTGCTGTTCAACCCGGACAGGGAGCTGTACGGCAGCGCCCAGCTCACCGGCTTTGGCGGCATCCTGCTCACCCTCTACCTTGCCAACCTCGGGGTCGAGGTGGTGCTGCGCCGCCGCTTCCAGATAGCGGGCATGCTGACCCTGCTGGTAGCCTGGATAGGCTTCATCAACAGCAGTGGCAGCGAGTCGCACTTCCTGGTTCTATACCTGCTCGCGCTGCCATTCCACCTGCTCGGCTGGCTGGTATTTGTGCGCGGCATTCAGGCATTTGGTCGCCAGAAAGGCTGACATCCCCTTGATTTAACATCATTCCCTGACATTCTCTCCCTCTTGAAACTTCCTGCCATACTGACACAGCCGTATGAGTGACAAAGAAATCAATTCAGGAGCCTCCATGGAAAAAGTGCTACCCGAATCGGTTCAGACACAGCATTTGTCAGGCCCGTTATCCCTTCATGAATGGCAACAACTGTTCGAACTGGCGCCCTTTGGGATTGGGGTCTTCGATCGTGACTTCAGATGCCGTGGCGTCAACGGTATCTTCACCGAGCTGAGCGGTCTGGCGCAGGGGGATCACCTCGGCAAGACGCTGTTTAACATCACCCCGACCCAGGCCCCCATGCTGCTCCCCAAGCTCAAGCAGTTGCTCAATGGCGCCCCCCGGGCCGAGCTGGATCTCGGCTGTATCCATGTCTCCCGCCCCGGCGGGCCGAGGCGCTGGGAGTGCAAATCGCCATCGACGACTTCGGCACCGGCTTCTCTTCCTTGAGCCTGCTCAAAAGCCTGCCCATCGATCGCATCAAGATAGACAGAACCTTCGTGCAGGCTCTGCCCGACGACAAACACAGCCGGGAGCTGTGCCGCACCATCGTCAGCCTGGCCGACAGCCTCGGCATGGCGGTCACGGCGGAAGGTATAGAGACCCAGCCCCAGCGCCAGTTCTTGCAGTCTCTGCGCTGCGAGGAGGGCCAGGGCTACCTGTTCAGCCACCCCCTGTCCGAACCCCGCATGACCTCCATGCTCACCCCCCAGCGCTGACGGTGGCCGACAGGGATCCAATGAAGAAGGGAGCACCAGGCTCCCTTTCGTTTACTCCCTTCATCTTGCTCCCGTCAGGGGCGCTCAGTGGCGCCCCACCTTCGCTCGTCGCTATCCAAAAGTCTAATTGCCCTCCCGTGCCAAAGGTATAAGTTGTTACTCAATCATTACAAAAATGTATTCACAGGAGTGAGAGATGAGCGAGAGCAAGGTCTATCCGGTCAAGGCCCACATAGGTAGCGACGCCCTGCTGGACAAGGAAGGTTATGAAGCCATGTACCTGGCGTCGGTACAGAACCCGGACGCCTTCTGGGGTGAGCAGGGTAAGATCCTCGACTGGATGACCCCCTACACCCGCGTCAAGAACACCTCCTACGATCCGGGCCACGTCTCCATCAAATGGTATGAGGATGGCCTGCTCAACGTGTCGGCCAACTGCCTGGATCGCCACCTGGCGACACGCGGCGACAAGGTCGCCATCATCTGGGAAGGGGACAACCCGGCCGAGGATCGCAAGCTGACCTATCGCGAGCTGCACGGCGAGGTGTGCAAGTTTGCCAACGTGCTCAAAGCCCAGGGGGTCAAGCGCGGTGACATGGTCTGTCTCTACATGCCCATGGTGCCGGAAGCGGCCATCGCCATGCTGGCCTGTACCCGCATCGGCGCCGTGCACAGCATCGTCTTCGGCGGCTTCTCGCCGGAGGCCCTCTCGGGTCGTATCATCGACTCGGGCTCATCCATCGTCATCACCGCCGATGAAGGCCTGCGCGGCGGCCGCCCCATTCCCCTCAAGAAGAACGTGGACGAGGCGCTCACCCACCCGGATACCAAGGTCAACAAGGTCATCGTGCTCAAGCGCACCGGCGGCAAGGTCGCCTGGCATGACCACAGGGACATCTGGTGGCACGATGCCGTCGCCGCCGCCAGCCCTGATTGCCCGCCCGAGGCCATGAGCGCCGAGGATCCCCTGTTCGTGCTCTACACCTCGGGCTCCACCGGCAAGCCCAAGGGGGTGCTGCACACCACGGGCGGCTATCTGGTCTATGCCGCCCTCACCTTCAAGTACGTGTTCGACTATCACGAGGAGGACATCTACTGGTGTACCGCCGATGTGGGCTGGGTCACCGGTCACTCCTATCTGGTCTACGGGCCGCTCGCCAACGGCGCCACCACCCTGATGTTCGAAGGGGTGCCAAACTACCCGGCCACCAACCGCATGAGCCAGGTGGTGGACAAGCACCAGGTCAGCATCCTCTATACCGCACCCACCGCCATCCGCGCCCTGATGGCCAAGGGCAAGGAGGCCGTCGAAGGCACCTCCCGCACCAGCCTGCGCATCATGGGATCCGTAGGTGAACCCATCAACCCGGAAGCCTGGGAGTGGTACTACCGCACCATAGGGGACGAGCGCTGCCCCATCGTCGACACCTGGTGGCAGACCGAGACCGGCGGCATCCTGATAAGCCCGCTGCCCGGCGTCACCGCGCTCAAGCCCGGCTCCGCCACCCGTCCCTTCTTCGGGGTGCAGCCTGCTCTGGTAGACAACCTGGGTGAGCCACTGGAGGGCGCCACCGAGGGCAACCTGGTGATCACCGACTCCTGGCCTGGCCAGATGCGCACCGTATTCGGCGATCACGAGCGCTTCGAGCAGACCTACTTCTCCACCTTCCCGGGCCGCTACTTCACCGGCGACGGCGCCCGTCGCGACGAGGATGGCTACTACTGGATCACCGGTCGGGTGGATGATGTACTGAACGTCTCCGGCCACCGCATGGGCACCGCCGAAATCGAATCCGCGCTGGTTTCCCATCCGAAGATCGCCGAGGCGGCGGTGGTGGGCGTTCCCCACGAGATCAAGGGTCAGGGCATCTACGCCTATGTCACCCTGATCGCCGGGGAGGAGCCGAGTCGCGAGCTGCATAAAGAGGTGAAGGAGTGGGTGCGCAAGGAGATCGGCGCCATCGCCACCCCGGACGTGATCCACTGGGCCGAGGGGCTGCCCAAGACCCGTTCCGGCAAGATCATGCGCCGTATCCTGCGCAAGATCGCCACCGGCGAGACCGACAGCCTGGGGGATATCTCCACCCTGGCGGATCCGGGCGTCGTGGACAAACTTATCCGCGAGAAGTCGGAAGCGGCCTGAGTCCTTCCCCTCTCACAACAAAGCCGGCCTTGTGCCGGCTTTGTTGTGTCTGGAAAGCCCAAAGAGGCGGACACTGCGACAGAGCGGCGCTGCGCGCCAACATGCTCAATAAATGGCCAGATGTAGAGATTAGACCAGTAAAATGCTGCTAATTTTCACGAAATCAATATAATTGCGAAATCTGTGTGCTAGGGCACACCGAATTGTGCAGAAAGTGGCTAGATTTTTGGTGGTCCACAGATAGCTGATAGATAGCAGCATAATCATCGAGGATGTACTCAATATGTCGCAACATCACCGAATCCTCCTGCTCAACGGTCCTAACCTGAATCTACTGGGCAAGCGGGAGCCGGGCATCTACGGCAGCAAGACGCTCGATGAGATCGTCGCCGATCTGAGCCAGTACGCCAACGAACTCGGTGTCACCCTGGAACACCTGCAATCCAATGCCGAACATGAGTTGGTCGGCCGCATCCATCAGGCCATGGGCCAGGTGGATTTTATCATCATCAACCCGGCCGCCTTCACCCACACCAGCGTCGCCCTGCGCGATGCCCTGCTGGGCGTGGCCATCCCCTTTATCGAGGTTCACCTGTCAAACGTTCATGCCAGGGAACCCTTCCGCCATCACTCCTATCTGTCTGATGTCGCCAAAGGGGTCATTTGTGGGCTGGGTGCCGATGGCTACCAATTCGCTTTAACCGCGGCCGTGCATCAGTTGCGCGCGGCTTGATAATCACTGATCAGATAAAGAAGAAAGAGAATGCTAATGGATATCCGCAAAATCAAGAAGCTGATTGAACTGGTTGAAGAGTCCGGCATCGCCGAGCTGGAAATCTCCGAAGGGGAAGAGTCCGTTCGCATCAGCCGCAATTTCTCCGGCCAGGTTAGCGTTGCCCCGCAGATGATGATGCAGCCGGCGCAGGTTCAACATGCCGCCGCGCCGGTCGCCGCTGCCGCCCAGGCCGCCGCCCCTGCTGCCGATGCCGCCCCGAGTGGCCATCTGATGCGCTCCCCCATGGTCGGCTCCTTCTACCGCTCCTCCAGCCCGGAAGCCAAGCCGTTCGTGGAAGTCGGTCAGCACGTCAATGTCGGCGATACCCTGTGCATCGTCGAAGCCATGAAAATGATGAACCAAATCGAGTCTGACAAGGCCGGTGTGATCAAAGCGATCCTGGTTGAAAATGGTCAGGCCGTCGAATTTGACGAGCCGCTGTTCATCATCGAATAAGGGAAGACGCCACCCATGTTGGACAAAGTAGTCATCGCCAACCGCGGTGAAATTGCCCTGCGGATCCTGCGCGCCTGCAAAGAGCTCGGGATCAAGACAGTGGCCGTTCACTCCACTGCCGATCGGGAGCTCAAACATGTGCTCCTGGCCGACGAAACCATCTGTATCGGCAAACCCGCCAGCGGTGAGTCCTACCTCAACGTGCCGGCCATCATCGCCGCCGCCGAGGTGACCGGTGCCGTCGCCATCCACCCGGGCTACGGCTTCCTCTCCGAGAACGCCGACTTCGCCGAAGTGGTCGAGAAATCCGGCTTCATCTTCATCGGCCCGCGCGCCGAGACCATTCGCCTCATGGGTGACAAGGTCTCCGCCATCGAAGCGATGAAGAAGGCGGGCGTCCCCTGCGTACCCGGCTCCGACGGCCCGGTGGACAACGATGCCAAGCGCAACGCCACCATTGCCAAGCGGATCGGCTACCCCGTGATCATCAAGGCCGCCGGTGGCGGTGGTGGTCGTGGCATGCGCGTGGTGCGCAATGAATCAGAGCTGGCCGCCGCCATCGCCCTGACCAAATCCGAAGCAGGCCAGTTCTTCAAGAACGACATGGTCTACATGGAGAAATACCTGGAGAACCCGCGCCACATCGAGATCCAGGTGCTGGCTGACGGTCAGGGTACCGCCCTCTACCTGGGTGAGCGCGACTGCTCCATGCAGCGCCGTCACCAGAAGGTGGTGGAAGAGGCGCCGGCCCCCGGCATCACCGAAGAGATGCGCAAGTTCATCGGTGAGCGCTGCGTGCGCGCCTGTCTCGAAATCGGCTACCGCGGTGCGGGCACCTTCGAGTTCCTGTACGAGAACGGCGAGTTCTACTTCATCGAGATGAACACCCGGATCCAGGTCGAGCACCCGGTCACCGAGATGGTCACCGGTGTGGATCTCATCAAGGAGCAGCTGCGCATCGCCGCCGGTCAGCCCCTGTCG
This sequence comes from Aeromonas media, assembly GCF_020423125.1. NCBI lineage: Bacteria > Pseudomonadati > Pseudomonadota > Gammaproteobacteria > Aeromonadales > Aeromonadaceae > Aeromonas > Aeromonas media. The sequence goes on along the minus strand of NZ_CP075564.1, from coordinate 989,260 downwards.
ATCACCCAACAGGACATCCGCATCCGTGGCCATGCCATCGAGTGCCGGATCAACGCCGAAGACCCTGCCACCTTCATGCCGTCTCCTGGCCTCATCCAGCGCTTCCATGCGCCGGGCGGTCTGGGCGTGCGCTGGGAATCCCACATCTATGCGGGTTACAAGGTGCCGCCCTACTACGACTCCATGATCGGCAAGCTGATCTGTTACGGCGAGAACCGTGACATCGCCATCGCCCGCATGCGTCACTCTCTCGACGAGCTGGTGGTGGAAGGGATCAAGACCAACATCGCCCTGCAAAAAGAGATCATGAAGGACGAGAACTTCCAGCACGGTGGCACCAACATCCACTACCTGCACAAGAAGTTGGGTCTGTAAAAGACGCTTTAGCAGAGCGCGTTCGGTCCCTCGGGATCGACAGCGAAAAAAGGGCCATGGCGACATGGCCCTTTTTTGTTATCCTTGCGCCCCTCAAAATTGTCGGAGGCCAAGGTGAATCGTTTCGCGCTCGCCCGTCGGGAAGCAGCCCTCTGCCTGCTGCTGACCCTGCTTTACTTCGTTGCCTGGTATGGCTCGGCGTACTTCGTTCCCGAGACGCTCGAGCTCTGGAATATGCCGCTCTGGTTTCTGCTCAGCTGCATCCTGATGCCACTGCTGTTTATCGGCCTCTGCGCGCTCATGGTGGATCGCCTGTTCGTCGACATTCCTCTCGACCCCGAGGAGCCCCCTCATGACTCCTGAGCCGCGTACTGAACCCATGACGGATCCCCGGTTTACCGACGCCCCGCTGGATACCGAGGAGGCCCCCCATGAATCTTGAGTTGATGCTGCCGCTCGTCGTCTATCTGGTGCTGGTGCTCGGGATCGGCTTCTGGGCCGGTCGCCACCGCGCCGGGGGTGACTTCGTGCAGGAGTACTTCATCGGCAACCGCAGCATGGGCGGCCTGGTGCTGGCCATGACCCTGGTGGCCACTTACACCTCGGCCTCCTCCTTTATCGGCGGGCCGGGCGCCGCCTACAAGATAGGCCTGGGCTGGGTGCTGCTGGCGATGATCCAGCTGCCCACCGTCTGGCTCACCCTGGGGGTGCTTGGCAAGAAGTTCGCCATCATCGCCCGCCGGGTCAATGCGGTGACCATCAACGACATGCTGTGGGCCCGCTACCGCAGCAAGTGGGTGGTGGTGCTGGGTTCGGTGACCATCATCCTCGCCTTCATCGCGACCATGGTGGTGCAGTTCATCGGCGGCGCCCGCCTGCTGGAGACGGCAACCGGCCTCAGCTACCAGCAGGGGCTCTTCCTGTTTGCCAGCTGCGTGCTGCTCTACACGGTGATCGGCGGCTTTCGCGCCGTGGTGATGACCGACGCCCTGCAGGGCATCATCATGCTGATAGGCACGGGTGCCTTGCTTGCGGGGATACTGATTGCCGGTGACGGCTTGCCGAACCTCATCCATCAGCTCAAGGAGATAGATCCCAAGCTGGTGAGCCCGACCGGCGCCGGCGACATGTTGACCCAGCCCTTCATGCTGAGCTTCTGGATCCTGGTCTGCGTCGGTGTGGTGGGGCTGCCCCACTCGGCCCTGCGCTGCTTCGGCTATCGGGACAGCAAGGCGCTGCACCGGGGCATCCTCATCGGCACCGTGGTCAGCGCGTTGCTGATGCTGGGCATGCACCTCGCTGGCGCCCTGGGTCGCGCCATCCTGCCCGGCATGGACAGCCCGGACAAGATCATGCCCTCCCTGATGATGGAGGTGCTGCCCCCCTGGCTGGCCGGGGTCTTCCTGGCGGCCCCCATGGCGGCCATCATGTCCACCATCGACTCCCAGCTGATCCAGGCCTCGGCGACCCTGGTCAAGGATCTCTACCTCAACTACCTCAATCCTCGCCAAGAGAAGCTGGAGGTGCGCATTCCCAGGCTCTCCCTGCTCTGCACCCTGATCCTCGGCACCCTGGTGCTGCTGGCGGCGCTGCAGCCCCCCGAGATGATCATCTGGCTCAACCTGCTCGCCTTCGGCGGCCTGCAGGCGGTGTTCCTCTGGCCCCTGGTGCTCGGCCTCTACTGGTCGCGGGCCAACGGCCCGGGGGCGCTGGCCAGCATGGTGTCAGGCATTGTCTGCTATGGGGCCTTGAGTCAGTGGGGGATCAAGCTGGCCGGCCTGCACGCCATAGTACCGAGCCTGGGACTCGGCCTCGCGGCCTTCATCCTGGTCAGCCTGCTGACCCCGGCCCCGGATCAGTCGGTTCGCCGATTGTTTGATCAGAAATAAGAAAGGGGCCAATAAAGGGACTCGCACCTATTCCCAAATGGGTGCGAGTGAGTAAAATGTGCGCCACGTCACAAAATACCGCGCCCTTATGCCAGTTCAGAACGCCAGAAAGATCCTGACCCAGTCCCTGCAACGGCTCGGTTATGCCCTGTTGCTGCCCGTCTCCATCCTGCCGCTGGCGGCCCTGCTCTATCGGCTCGGCCAGCCGGACGTGCTGGATCTGGCGGTGCTCTCCCTGGCCGGACGCGCCCTGTTCAGCCAGATGCCGCTCATCTATGCGGTGGCCATCGCCTTCGGGCTGAGCCGACAGGGGCAAGGGGCGCAGGCCCTGGCCGGCGCGGTCAACTTCCTGCTGCTGAGCTCGGCGCTCGCCACCCTGCAGCCCGGCCTGCATGCGGACATGATCTGCGGTCTGCTGGCGGGCCTGACCACCGCCATGGTCTGCTCCTGGACCCGCAGCCTCTCCCTCCCCGGCTGGCTGCGACCGCTGCAGGAAGAGCTGCCCGGCCTGCTGCTCTCGGCCCTGGCCAGCCTGCTGCTGGTCGTGCCCCTGGCCCTGCTCTGGCCGCTGCTGGAACAAGGCATCACCCTGCTCGCCTCCGACCTGCTCACCACGCCGTTTGGCGCCTTCTGCTACGGCGTGCTGAACCGGCTGCTGATCCCCCTCGGCCTTCACCAGGTGCTGGGCAGCCTCATGGGTCTGGGGGAGAGCAACCTGCAGGCGCTCTCCGCCGCCCAGCCGCTGCACGAGGGCTATGTGGCGGGTCTCTATCCGGTCATCATGTTCGGCCTGCCCGGCGCCTGTTTTGCCATCTGGCTCCATCGCCAGCGGATGCGACGCCTGCCGCAGGGGGGCTTGTTGCTCACCCTGGCGCTCACCTCGGCCCTGGTGGGGATCACCGAACCCATCGAATTCCTGTTCGCCTTCACCGCCCCCTGGCTGTTCCTGGCCCATGCCCTGCTGACCGGGTTGTCGCTGGCCATCTGCAGCGGGCTCGGCATCCAGGTGGGCAGTTACTTCTCCGCCGGGCTGCTGGATCTGGTGCTCAGCTACGGCTCAGGTGAACACAGTTTCTGGCTCATCCCCCTCGGCATCCTGTTCTTCGTCATCTATGCCCTGGTCTTCTCCCGGCTGCTTGAGTACGCCCCCCTCAGCCTGCCGAGCAAGCCCATCGCCGAGGAGCTGCCCCAGCTCGCGACCGTGGCCCCCACGGATCCCCAGATGCTGGCCATCCAGTACCTCAAGATGCTGGGGGGCATGGACAACCTGCAGGCCATGAGCGTCTGCCTGACCAGGCTCAGCCTGCGAGTGCGGGAGATGGCGCTGGTGGATCAGTCCCGTCTGGCCAGGCTCGGCTGCCTCTCCTGGATCCAGCTCAACGAGCATCAGCTTGTGTTGGTGCTGGGCCCCAACGCCGGTCTCATCGAGGGGCAGATCCGCATGCTGGCAGAGCGACAGTCGGTGCCGCTCGGTCTCGAACCCGGTCAGGCCCCCCTCAGCCAGCACCGCTGATCAGGCGAATGGCAAGCGCTCGGCGACGAAGTCCATCAGGCTGCGCAGGGCGGGTGCCAGATGCTCGCGGCTCGGGTAGATGAGATAGAAGGGATTGGGGGGTATGGGGTGATCCGGCAGCACCTTCAGCAGGCGCCCCGCCGCCAGATCGTCTCGGCAGACATGATCCGGCAACAGGGCTATCCCCCCTTCGTGCAGTGCCAGCTCCCTCAGCGCCAGCAGGCTGTTGCTGATGCAGGCCCCTTGCGGCCGCCAGCCCCCCTCCAGCAACGGCCACACCGGCAGCGACGTGTGCACCAGGCAGGCATGCCCCCCCAGCTCAGTCAGTTGCTGCGGCGTGCCCTGGCTCGCCAGATAACCCGGGGCCGCCACCAGATGGCGCGCCACCTGGCCGATGCGCCGGCAGATGAGGCTCGAATCTTTGAGCGGCGCCGCCCGCAGCGCCAGATCGTAGCCCTCCCCCACCAGATCCAGCTGCTCGTCGCTCAAGGTCAGCTCCAGCACCACCTCGGGATAGAGGGCACGAAACTCGGCCATAATCCGGCCAAGCAGCAGGGTGCCGGTCGCCTCGGGCGCGGTGATCCGCACCCGACCCGCAGGGGCCGAGCGCAGCCTGGCCATGGCCAGATTGGCGCTTCTCGCCAGGGCCAGCAGGGCCTGGCAATGCTCCACATAGACCTCCCCCTGGGGGGTCAGGCTGAGCCTGCGGGTGGTGCGCTGCAATAGTCGCACCCCGAGCCGTGACTCGAGGCGTGAGATCTTCTGGCTCACCGAGGACTTGGGCATGCCAAGCACCTCGGCCGCCCCGGTAAAACTGCCCTGCTCCACCACGGTGGCGAACAGCCCCATCAACTCCAGTTCGACATTGTTCATATATACAAACAGTCTGTCCCGATTACCCATCTTAATCGAAATAATCAACCAGACTAGACTCGCTGGCAATCCCACTCATACCGATTTGAAAGGAACTGCCATGAAAGCCATTGCCCTCACCCATTATCTGCCAAGCGATCACCCCCACTGCTTCATCGAGACCGAACTGCCGGATCCCACCCCGGGCCCACGGGATCTGCTGGTGAAAGTAACGGCAACCTCGGTCAACCCGGTGGACACCAAGGTGCGCGCCCCCAAGGCCAAGGTGGAGGCGACGCCCCGCGTGCTGGGCTGGGATGCGGTCGGAGAGGTTGTGGCGGTCGGCCACGAGGTAACCCTGTTCAAGGCGGGCGACCGCGTCTGGTATGCCGGCGACATCAGCCGCCCCGGCAGCAACAGCGCCCTACAACGGGTGGATGAGCGCATCGCCGCCCTCGCCCCCAAGACCCTGAGCGACCTGGAAGCTGCCGCCCTGCCGCTGACCGCCATCACCGCCTGGGAAACCCTGTTCGAGCGCATCGGCCTCAACCGTGAAAGTACCGGGCGACTGCTTGTCATAGGTGGCGCCGGCGGCGTCGGCTCCATCGCCATCCAGCTGGCCCGTCAGCTCACCGGAATGGAGGTGATCGCCACCGCCTCCCGACCTGAAACCCGTGACTGGTGCCTGGCCATGGGCGCCCACCAGGTAGTGAGTCATCACAACCTGCAGGAAGAGCTGGCCGGCCTTGGCATCAGCCAGCTCGATGCCATCTTCTGCACCAATGCCACCGAGCAGCACTGGGCCGCCATGGCGAGCCTCATTCGCCCCTTCGGTCACATCTGCACCATTGCCGAATCCAGCGAGCCCTGGGATCTGGGCCTGCTCAAGGCCAAGAGCGTCACCTTCAGCCAGGAGTTCATGTTTACCCGCTCCCTGTTCCAGACCCCGGACATGATCGAGCAGCACAAGCTGCTCGGCCGGGTCGCCGCCCTGCTGGACCAAGGGGTGCTCAAGAGCACGCTCACTCGCACCCTGCCCGAACTGACTCCGACCAGCCTGGCACAGGCCCATCGCGAGCTGGAGGCGGGCCGTATGGTGGGTAAGCTGGTGATCGACATGAGCAGCTTTGCCAGCTGAGGTCCTTGCAGCCAGAGATCCCCACAGCCATGCGACCTATTCCCTTATAGGTAAAAAATGCACCATCATGGGGTGAAATCACCAGTGACAAGCCCCAAGAGTGCACAGCCCCGCAGCCGATCTGTGCCCCTGACGGGCCCCTTCCCCGAAAAAACCATAAAAAGAGGCCATCCCGCCGGGATGGCCCTTAAAACCTGAACGTTGGGGTAACAATCACACACATATCCTTATGCAGGACATGTGGAACTTTGCAGATTGCGTGCCAATGTCTGCTTTTACCCGCAAAATGACCGCTTTTCAGCACGCCTGCATAAAAAAAGCCACCCGAAGGTGGCTGAAAAAGATGACGGAACTTCATAGAGCAAAGCATTCAGCGGGAACAAGTTGCTTCCCGTCACCCAGTAAGGAATACATTAACCATGCCAACTTGGCAGAGTTGCCTTCCTTCCCCATCCCATCATGGGCAAACCACGACAGCACAGGCCCATGATGATAGAATTCCGCGGTTTCACATTTATGAAGAGTCGACCCCATGCCCTGGATACAAATTCGAATCAACGCCACCGCCAAGACTGCGGACAAGGTGAGCAACATGCTGCTGGGGCGTGGAGCCCAGGCGGTGACCTTTATGGATGCCCAGGATGTGCCCGTCTACGAGCCACTGCCTGGTGAAACGCCGCTCTGGGGCGAGACCGAGGTGATGGGGCTGTTCGATGCCGAAACCGACCCGGCTCCCACCATCGCCTTCTTCCAGCAGATCTTCGGGGAAGACGTCGGCTACAAGGTCGAGCAGCTGGAGGACAAGGACTGGGTGCGGGAATGGATGGATCACTTCCACCCCATGCAGTTCGGCGAGCGGCTCTGGATCTGCCCGAGCTGGCGCGACGTGCCGAATCCCGATGCGGTCAACGTCATGCTGGATCCGGGCCTGGCCTTCGGTACCGGCACCCACCCCACCACAGCACTCTGCCTGCAGTGGCTGGATGGGCTGGATCTGGCCGGCAAGACGGTGGTCGACTTCGGTTGCGGCTCCGGCATCCTCGGTATCGCCGCCCTGAAACTCGGCGCCGCCCGGGTCATCGGCATCGACATCGACCCGCAGGCCATCCAGGCCAGCCATGACAACGCCGAGCGCAACGGCGTCGCCGGCCAGATCGAACTCTACCTGCCTGCCGACCAGCCGCAAGACGTCGAAGCTGACGTGGTGGTGGCCAACATCCTGGCCGGCCCGCTGCGCGAGCTGGCGCCGCTCATCGCCGGCCACGGCAAGCCCGGCAGCCTGATGGCGCTCTCCGGCGTGCTGGAGAGCCAGGCCCCGGAGCTGGAGACCATCTACAGCCAGTGGTTCGACATGGACCCGACCGCGGTGAAGGAAGAGTGGTGTCGCCTCTCAGGCCGCAAGCACGGCTGATAGAAAGCTCTATTGCGGCGGCAACACTGCGGTCGCAAGCACGGCTGATAGAAAGCGGCCATTGCGGCGGCAACACTGCGGTCGCAAGCACGGCTGATAGCAACAGGTATCCTCTATACCCAACAAGGGCACCCCAGGGTGCCCTTGTCGTTTCCCGGCGCCAGCTGCGCGCCCTTCTGCCCACTCTGGGGAGAGCTTCACGATTCTCTGCGCCTCGATGACTTATCCTCTTCTCCTTCACCCCATTGAGGCCTAGCCATGACCGAATACGAAAAGATGATCGCCAGCCAGCCTTACAACTGCATGGCCCAGGAGCTGGATGCGATACGCCGGGAGACGGCGTGCCGCTATCGCCGCTTCAATCGCGCGGAAGAGGAGCAGCAGCAGTTGGCGCTGCTCAAAGAGATCGTCGGCGAGCTGGCGGAGGGCGCCTTTATCTACCCGCCCCTCTACTGCACCTATGGCCGCCACATCCACCTTGGCGAGCGCAGCTACATCAATATGGGGGCCACCCTGCTGGACAACGCGCCTATCCGCATCGGCGCCGATGTCATGATAGGGCCGAACGTGCAGATCTATACCGCCGCCCACGCCCTGGACGCCGATGAGCGCATCCAGGGGGTAGAAACAGCGCTGCCGGTGACCATAGAAGACAGGGTCTGGATCGGTGGTGGCGCCATCCTGCTGCCGGGGGTCACCATAGGACGGGAGGCCATCGTCGGTGCGGGCGCCGTAGTGACCAGAGACGTCCCGGCCGGAGCCCGGGTGGTGGGCAATCCGGCCCGCATCCTGCCCGCCAGGGCCTAGATGCAAGTGACCGGCAGCGAGGGGCCCACAGATGCCGTGGTGCTGATGCAGAAAACCGCCCATAAAAATAAAGCCCAATGTCATAACGACGCTGGGCTGTAAAAAGGTGCTACGGAATTGCGACTCTCATCGCAGAAAATTAGAAGGGGTCACCTTCTAAACTGGCAATGGGATAATAACGGGGCGCAAACGTTTTACATAGGGTAATCAACCAGGATTGAGAGCAGCCTCTCACTATTCAAAAAATGTCCGGCCAACCCCCTACCCCCCTCTTGGCAAGCCTCCAATTTTGAGTACAGCCCGATGTCGTTCCAGGGGGAATAAAAAAGCCCTGAATAATCAGGGCTCTTGTGCATTATCTTTGACTCAGAAGCGACGTACGAAGTCGGCGATCGGCAACTCCCGCAACTTGCGCGCCTCCAGCATGGGGGTGCCCAGGTAGAGGAAGCCCACCAGTTGATCGTCCGGTGCCAACCCCAGCCCCTGATTGATCCCCTCGTCGAAGATGAACCAGCCGGAGCGCCAAATGCCGTTGAACCCCTGTGCCTGGGCCGCCATCTGCATCGCCATCAGGGCGCAGCCAGCGGAGAGCTCCTGCTCCAGCTTCGGCACCTTGGGGTGTGCCTGATAGCGGGTCGCGACGGCCACCACCAGGGGCGCTCGCAGGGGCGCTTCACTGCATTTCTTGATGCTATCTTCATCCTCGCCGCGGGTGCGAGCGGCGTCCGCCAGCAGGGTCCCCAGACGCTCACGCCCCTCCCCTTCAAACAGGATGAACTGCCAGGGAGTCAGGGTGCCGTGATCCGGCGCTCGCAGGCCGGCCTTCAGAATATTGTCGAGCACCTCGCCACTCGGGGCCGGGGTGGTCAGACGGCCACAGGAGTGGCGGTTGAGTAACAGGGAGAGGGCATCCATGGTCAGTTCCTTATCAGGAGGCAATGTTGGCGCTACCTTAACACAGCCCGAAAGGGAGCACAGCCAGGGCCGGTCGGCGCCACCAACAGAAACCCCCTGATAGTCAGGGGGTTATCATCATGCTGTCGGCTCAGGCCAAGGCGCTAGATGACGGACGCCAGCTCGGCTCCCTGGCGGATGGCGCGCTTGGCGTCCAGCTCCGCCGCCACGTCGGCCCCGCCGATGATGTGCACCGGCTTGCCCGCCGCCTGCAGGCCGGCCTGCAGCTCCCTCAGGGGCTCCTGTCCGGCGCAGATGATCACCTGATCCACCGGCAGGCACTGCTGCTGTTCGCCCACCTGAATGTGAAGCCCTTCATCGTCGATGCGCAGGTACTGCACGCCGGAGAGCATCTGCACCTTGCGGTTCTTCAATACGGTGCGGTGGATCCAGCCTGTGGTCTTGCCGAGGCCATCCCCCACCTTGCTCTCCTTGCGCTGGAGCAGCCAGATCTGGCGCTCGGGCGCGTCGATCACAGGCGTCATCAGACCGCCGCGCTCGCCGAGGCTCTTGTCGATGCCCCACTCCCTGAGCCAGTGATCGCGATGATGATCCGCGCTCCCCTCCCCCTTCTTCTCCACCAGGAACTCGGCCACGTCGAAGCCGATGCCGCCGGCCCCGATCACCGCCACCTTGTCGCCCACCGGCTTGCCATCGCGCAGCACGTCGAGGTAACTCAGCACCTTGGGGTGATCAATGCCGGGAATGTTGGGGGTGCGAGGACGTATGCCGGTGGCGAGGATCACCTCGTCAAAACCGCCGCCAAGCAGGCTCTCGGCACTCTGGCGCTGGCCGAGATAGAGCTCGACGCCGCACTTCTCCAGCCGCCTGGCGAAGTAGCGCAGGGTCTCGTGAAACTCCTCCTTGCCCGGGATCTGCTTGGCGAAGTTGAACTGGCCGCCGATGGTCGGCGCCTGATCAAACAGGCTCACCTGATGGCCACGCTCGGCGGCGTAGCAGGCGAACGCCAGCCCGGCCGGCCCGGCCCCCACCACCGCCAGCTTCTTGGGCTGGGGCACCCGGCCAAACGTCAGCTCGGTCTCGAAGCAGGCGCGGGGATTGACCAGGCAGGAGGCACGTTTTTGCTTGAACACGTGATCCAGGCAGGCCTGGTTGCAGGCGATGCAGGTGTTGATCTCGTCCGCCCGGTTCTCGGCGGCCTTGATGACAAACTCGGGGTCCGCCAGGAAGGGGCGCGCCATGGAGACCATGTCCGCCTCCCCCTGCGCCAGGATGCGCTCGGCCACCTCGGGGGTATTGATGCGGTTGGTGGTGATAAGGGGCACGGTGAGGTGCTTTTTCAGCTCGGCGGTCACCCAGCTGAAGGCGCCGCGCGGCACGCTGGTGGCGATGGTGGGGATGCGCGCCTCGTGCCAACCGATGCCGGTGTTGATGAGGCTCACCCCGGCTTGCTCCAACGCCTTCCCGAGCGCTATGACCTCCTCGAGGGAGGAGCCCTTATCCACCAGATCCAGCATGGAGAGGCGGAAGATGATGATGAAGTCGGTGCCGACCCGCTCGCGAATGGCCCGCACGATTTCCAGCGGGAAACGCATGCGGTTTTCGCTGCTGCCGCCCCAGCCGTCGCTGCGCTGGTTGGTGCGCTCGCAGATGAACTGGTTGATGAGATAACCTTCCGACCCCATCACTTCCACACCGTCATAGCCTGCCGCCTTGGCCAGTGCCGCGGTCGAGGCAAAGTCCCTGATGGTGCCGCGGATCTGCCGCTCGCTCATGGCGCGCGGCTTGAACGGAGAGATGGGAGCCCGGATGGCGCTCGGCGCCAGGCTGAACGGATGGTAGGCATAGCGACCGGCATGGAGGATCTGCAGGGCTATCTTGCCCCCCTCCTGATGCACGGCGCCGGTCACCTTCTTGTGCTTGGCGACCTGCCAGGGGAAGCTGAGCTGCGAGCCATGGGGCACCAGGCGCCCCCGCAGGTTGGGGGCGATGCCACCGGTGACGATGAGGGCGACACCGCCGCGGGCGCGCTCGGCGTAGAAGGCGGCCAGCTTGTCAAAGCCCCCCTTCTCCTCCTCGAGGCCGGTGTGCATGGAGCCCATCAATACCCGGTTCTTGAGCTGGGTAAAGCCGAGATCCAGGGGTGTCAGCAGCGTTGGATACAGGCTCATGACGCACTCCTTTTAGAGGCAGACGCACGAGATGCCGCCAGCACATGGTGACGAAGAAGGGGACTGCGGGGGGTCAGCAACGTCGGGTAGCGGCTCACAGGGCCTCCAGTTAATTTTTTGTTATCAAATTGAGGCTAGAGTAAAGAATCGAAAATCCTTTTTCAAACAAATGTTTGGACATTTTTTCAGCGAACAGCCGTATCCTGAAGCCAGGGAGAGCGATCCCAGCCAAGCGAAAATGGCAATTGGCGGGTCAACTGGTTAATAATGCCCTTCTCTACCCATTAACAGGGCGTTAGCACGGCTATGTCTATTTTCAAAGGTCTGGGGTGGCTGTTTCGCAGCCTCTGGCGTCTGCTCAACTTTACCCGCTTGATGCTGGTCAATCTGCTGTTTCTCATCGTCGTGCTGGTCATCGCCTTCAGCCTCAACCAGAGCGAGACACCCAGCACCCCCATCGAGGGCGCCCTCACCCTCAATCTCGCCGGCGTACTGGTCGAACAACGCACTCAAACCGATCCGACCGTGCAACTGCTGAGGCAGGTGGAGAAAAGCGACGATCAGCCGAGCGAAATCGTGCTCTCCGACCTGTTGTGGGCCATCAAGAGCGCGGGGAATGACGATCGCATCAAGGCGCTGGTGCTCAAGCCCCAGGGGCTGCAGGGGGCCAGCCTCTCCAAGCTGCAGGAAGTGGCAAGCGCCATCGACGCATTCAAGGAGAGCGGCAAACCGGTCATCGCCATGGCCGACTACTACAGCCAGGGCGCCTACCTGCTCGCCGCCCACGCAGACCACGTGCTGCTCAACCAGAGCGGCGCCGTGCTGATCGAAGGCTTTGGCGTCTACCAGACCTACTTCAAGTCGGCGCTGGAGAAGCTCAACGTCACCCCCCATGTGTTCAAGGTCGGCACCTACAAATCCTTCGTCGAGCCCTATACCCGGGATGAGATGTCCCCCGAGAGCAAGGAGGCGAACCAGCGCTGGCTGGATCAGCTGTGGCAATCCTATGTCACCGACGTGGCCGAGCAGCGGGAGATAGAGCCAGATGCCGTCGCACCAGACAAGGATCACTTCCTCGACCTGCTGCGCAAGGCCGGTGGCAATGCCGCCAGCTACGCCCTCGACAACGGCCTGGTGGATCAGCTCGCCACCCGTGACGAGATGACCCAGGCGGTTATCAAGGAGGTGGGCGAGAGCGAGGATCACGGCTGGAAAGGGGTCGGCCTGAAAGAGTATCTGGCCGCCATCCCCGAGCAATATCCCCAGAGCGGCAAGGATGAGGTGGGTCTCATCACCGCCAGCGGCGCCATCATGGACGGGGTGCAACCCGCCGGTACCATAGGCGGCGACAGCCTGGCCGATCTGCTGGCCGAGGCCCGCCGCGATGACCAGGTGAAGGCCGTGGTGCTGCGGGTCGACAGCCCGGGTGGCAGCGCCTTCGCCGCCGAGCAGATCCGCGCCGAGCTGCTGGCCCTGAAGCAGGCTGGCAAGCCAGTGGTCATCTCCATGGGCAGCTACGCCGCCTCCGGTGGCTACTGGATCTCCGCCGATGCGGACAAGATCTTCGCCTCCCCCACTACCCTCACCGGCTCCATCGGGGTGTTCGGCATGTTCGCCACCATCGACAAGGCGCTCTCCCAGTACGGGGTGCACACCGACGGCATCGGCACTACGGACTTCGTGGGGATCGGGCTGACCCGGGCCCTGCCGGAGCACGTCGGTCAGGCCATCCAGCTGAGCGTGGAAGACACCTACCAGCGCTTCGTCGGTCTGGTCGGCAAGGGCCGGGGCCTGAGCCCGGAAGAGGCGGAGAAAGCCGCCGAAGGCCGGGTCTGGACCGGCCTGGATGCCAAGGCGCTGGGGCTGGTGGACGAGTTCGGCAACCTGGACGACGCCCTCAAGGCCGCCGCCGAGCTCGCCAACCTCAAGAGCTGGCAGGTCACCCCCATAGCGCCGGAAGAGTCGGCAAGGGACAAGTTCCTGCGCGAGCTGTTCGACAGCAGCGCCCAGGCGCTGGCCCCGCACCTGCAAAGCTGGCTGCCCACCGGGTTGGGCAAGGCGCTGGTGGAGATGAACCGCAGCCTGGACCCGCTGACCCGCTTCAATGACCCGCAAGGCACCTACGCCTTCTGCCCGGTCTGCGTGCCCTGATCCGGCAGCGACAATAAAAAAACCGCCGAATGGCGGTTTTTTTATCCTCAGAACCCCATGGCGGTCAGCTCAGCAGACCCGCATCCACCCAGTGCTGCAACTCGGCCAGCACCCTCGTCTCGCGCACCGTCCACTGGGGACAGGGGCCAGCCAGCTGGGTCTTGTTGGTCTGCAGAGCCTCTTCCAGTGCGAACCAGCCCGGGGTGAAACCAAGGCGTATCTCGTAGGGTTGGGGGCGCGGCTCGCACCAGTCCTCCCCCACCTGGCAGAGGTAATAGAAGGAGCGGATGCAGTAGGCGTCGTAGTCGGCCTCGCGGGCGGCGCGAAACTCCCGGGTCTGCCCGAGCAGCAGACCCACGGCCACCAGCTCGGCGCCGCACTCTTCCCGCAGCTCCCGGGCCAGGGCGGTACTGTGGCACTCCCCCGCCTCTATGCCGCCCCCGGGGAACATCAGGTCCCCGTTGACGCGAGAATGCACCAACAGCAGTTCATCCCCGCGCATCACCACGGCCCTGACCGTGGTCCGCTCAAGCACCCGCCCCTCGCAGGGAACCTGACCATGGACGAGGCGGATGTCGAACGCATGGGCCCATTCGCGGGCACTGGGTGGTAGCGGGATCATGGGGCCTGGTAGCTCCCTTCCCTGAGGGCGTCGACTATGGTGGCGGCCGCCTGATCTAACCTCTCCTGCTGCTCCTTACCGATAGCGTGGTAGATCCCGAGGCGGGTGGATGACACCTCGGGGGTCTCCTGAAACGACTCGCTCACCTTGCCCCACTGATAGGCCAGATCAAATGCTTTCTGTCCCATGTAGAGGGTGCTGAGGGCGGTGAGGATCCGGCTGTTGACCTTGTCCCCTTCCCCATAGAGGGAGAGTGCATGGTGCATCAAGGCGATGGCCTTCTGGGGCTCGCTCTTGGCATAGATCCCCCCCAGGGCCAGCTGCAGCTCCGGCTCCTCGAGGGCGGGGGTGCCTTCCAGCGCCAGGAAGCTGGCACGAGCCGCTGGATTGGTGTTGTTGGTCCAATGCCAGAGCAGCAGATAGGGATCCTGGGAACCACGGGTCTGCGCATCCAGCTGCGCCAGCTGAGCGCCGGCGGCCAGCATGCCCTCCACCCTGGGGCTCTTCTGCTCGCGGGCCCGCTTGTATTCGATGTTGGTGGAGTGCTCGGCGCACTGCAGATAACGCTCCAGGCCACGCATCAACTCGTACTGGCGTCTGTCCGAGCCCTCCTCCTGGAGGTAGTAGCGGGCACGGATGACATCGCTGCGCTCATGGCGACACCAGCCGTCGTCCACCAGATCCTCACACAGAGTCGGGGATTGGGAGCAGATGTTGTGGATCCTGTCGTCGTCGCAGGCCATCAGCGTCAGACAACAGGCGAGGGGGAGCAGTAACGGACGCTGTGAGAATAGGGTCATGGTTCACATCTGGTTGGTAACAATCGCAACCCGCACTGGCCACCGCCAACTAGCAAACAGGCTACATATCCATTACAATGCGCGCGCCGTATAAGGCCGCGACTGCAGAATAATATAACGAAACCGTCAGCCCTACACTGATCTGCATTCGACGAATGTCAATTTGCCCAGGCAACTTGCTTCAACAACGTGAAATAAAGGATCTGGTTAATGACCCACGAGCACTACTTGCAGGCGTGGCAGGAGAGCCAGGAGCTCGCCGAAGCCATGCAGCCCTTGATTGGTCGCCTCTACCGCCAGCAAGGGATAGAGATCACCCTCTACGGGCGCCCGCTGCAGAACGCCTCCACCATCGACATCCTCAAGGCCCACCGGGTCGTTCGCCGCCACCAGGGCGCCCCCCTCCCCATCCAGCAAAGCTTCCCCCTGCTCCAGGCCATGGTCGCCCTGAACCCGACCGCCGCCGAAGTGGACCTCGGCAAGCTGGCGGTGGGTTACTGGCAGGATCACCAGGATGAAGCCGGCATAGACGACTACCTGCGCGCCAAGCTGGCCCCGGCCCTGAACCGGGCCAGCGTGCCGGCACCGACCGACGTGGTGCTCTACGGCTTTGGCCGCATCGGCCGCCTGCTGGCCCGGCTGCTGATCGAGCGCACCGGCGCCGCCAACTCCCTGCGCCTGCGCGCCATAGTGGTGCGTGGCGGCCGCGAGGGGGATCTCGAGAAGCGGGCCAGCCTGCTGCGCCGTGACTCGGTGCACGGCCCCTTCAACGGCTCCATCGAGGTGGATAGTGATCGCAGCGCCATCATCGCCAACGGCACCTTCATCCAAGTGATCTATGCAAACAGCCCGGCCGACATCGACTACACCGCCTATGGCATCGACAATGCGCTGATCGTCGACAACACCGGGGTCTGGCGCGACGAGGCAGGCCTGTCCGAGCACCTCAAGGCACGCGGCGCCGCCCGGGTGCTGTTGACCGCTCCCGGCAAGGGGGAGATGAAGAACGTGGTGTTCGGGGTCAACCACGAGGTGATAGGCCCGGATGACAAGATAGTCTCCGCCGCCTCCTGCACCACCAACGCCATCACCCCTGTGCTCAAGGTGATGCAGGACAAGTTCGGCATCCGCCAAGGCCACGTGGAGACGGTGCACTCCTACACCAACGACCAGAACCTCATCGACAACTATCACAAGGGCGAGCGACGCGGTCGCAGCGCGGCCCTCAACATGGTGATGACCAGCACCGGCGCCGCCAAGGCGGTGGCCAAGGCGCTGCCGGAGCTCAAAGGCAAGCTGACCGGCAACGCAATCCGGGTGCCGACCCCCAACGTGTCCCTGGCCATCATCAACCTGAGCCTGGAACAAGCCACCGACAGAGAGAGCCTCAACGCCTATCTGCAGCAGATGGCCCTGAGCTCGGCCCTGCATCGCCAGATCGATTTCAGTGCCAGCACCGAGCTGGTCTCCTCCGACATGGTGGGTTCCCGCTTCGCGGGCATAGTGGACTCCCAGGCCACCATCGCCGAGGGGGATCACTGCGTGCTGTACGTGTGGTATGACAACGAGTTCGGGTACAGTTGTCAGGTAGTACGGGTAATGGAGCAGATGGCCGGCGTAGTCCGTCAGGATCTGCCCGCCTGATCCCTTCATGGCTCAATTTTCAAGGAGAGGCCGAATGTCGTTTCAACAGGTGATAGGGCAGATGCCCAAGGAAGTGTACGAGCGGCTCAAGACCGCGGTCGAGCTCGGCAAATGGCCGGATGGCCAGCCCCTCACCGACGAGCAGAAGGCCACCTCGCTGCAGGCCGTGATGGCCTGGCAGGCGATGCACCTCGAGAATCCCGAGCATATGAACATAGGCAGTGACGGCGAGATCGTGATGAAGAGCAAGAGCGAGCTCAAACGCCAGTATCGCGATGAGGAAGAGATAGTCCGCATCGATCTCAGCCACTGAGCCTGACCCGCCCGCCACAACTAAAGAGGGGAGCCATTATGGCTCCCCTCTTTTTCCACTCTCCCCCATGGTGGGGAGGTCAGAAGCTGTTCACGACATGTAGCGAGAAGGCGTCAGCAAGGTGAAGAGCAGCGCAGGAACCGGAGCGTATAGATATACGTGAGCCCTCTTGTTCACAAACAAGCGAGCAGCACATGAGCCTTGATCACGGCTTCGCAGTAAGATCGTGGGCAGTTTCTCAGGGCGTCAGCTCGCCGCGCAGGGACTGCTGCATCAGCTCACGGATGCGCGGCGCCGGCAGATCCTGGCTCAACAGGAAGTGCAGCTTGGTGAGCGCCGCCTCCGCGGTCATGTCGAAGCCCGAGATGACCCCGGCCCGGGACAGCGCGTTGCCGGTGGCATAGCCCCCCATGTTGACCTTGCCGTGCAGACACTGGCTCAGGTTGACGATGATGACGCCCCGGGCCGACGCCTCGGAGAGCAGCGCCAGCATGGCCGGGTTCTGCGGCGCGTTGCCCACCCCGAAGGAGAGCAGGATCAGCGCCCGCACCGGTTGCTGCAGGATGTTGGCGATCACCTCCGCCGAGATGCCGGGATAGAGGGTCACCACACCGATGGGCTGGGGGGTGATGTCGTGCAGCACCAGCGGCCGCTCGGACGGCACGCCCAGTTCCCCCGCTTCCAGGGAGATGGCGATACCGGCGTTGAGCAGCGGCGGGTAGTTCGGTGAATCGAAGGCGTGGAAGCCGTCCGCGTGCACCTTCTTGCTGCGGTTGCCGCGATAGAGCTGATTGTTGAAAAACAGCGTGACCTCGTGGATCGGGTAGTTAGCCGCGATGTAGAGGGCATTGAGCAGGTTCTGCTGGCCATCGGAGCGCAGCTCGGCGAGCGGGATCTGGGAGCCGGTGATGATGACCGGCTTGTGCAGATCCTCCAGCATGAAGGAAAGCGCAGACGCGGTGAACGACATGGTGTCGGTGCCGTGCAGGATCACGAAGCCGTCGTACTGCTCGTAGTTGTCACGAATGTCCTCGGCGATGCGCTGCCAGTCCGCCGGGGTCATGTCGGAGGAGTCGATGAGGGGGGCATATTCGTGAATATGATAATCCGGCATCTCGGGCCGGTGGAACTCGGGCATCCGCGCCAGACAATCTTCCATGAAACCCGCCATCGGCACATAACCGTGGTCGGAACGCTGCATCCCTATGGTGCCGCCCGTGTAGGCGATATAGATAGACTTCTTCACACCCTCTCCTCTCTCTGGACTGACAACCGGCAGACATTTAAAGGCTTAGCCGGTTCCTTCACTTCCTATTCCGGTGCCGCTCATGGGCGGGAAACTGGCGAATTATAGAGACTGCCGCTGCAAATGACAGCAGTCATTGTTGCGGGCCGGAGCACGCCCAGCGCACAGTGTTAAATGCTAGGTTAATGCACTGTTTTGAGCATTAATATGATGAACATGGATATAAACGGTGATTTTTGCTACTATCCGGCGAATTTTTCATAAATGTCATCTGGATGCCTGATGAAATCGGGCTCGCATCGATCCCATTTTTACCTGGGACTGGGCCCGTGGCCCCCTCTTGAACTGGCGCCTGCGCCACACTGTTTCATCCCGGCTGAATCTGTGCGTCTTTCTCGCCAAAGACACAGCCGATCAACATGGGAGTACCGCATGATACAACTTGATTCCTACGCCACCCTGGTCGCCGCCACCCTGGTGCTGCTGCTTGGCCGCCTGCTGGTCAACCGGATTGGCCCCCTGCGCACCTTCAACATCCCCAAACCGGTGGCAGGCGGCCTGGTGGTCGCTCTGGTGCTGCTGCTGCTGCGCTCCACCATGCAGCTTGAACTGCAATTTGACACCACACTGCAAACCCCGCTGATGCTGGCCTTCTTCGCCTCCATCGGCCTCTCCGCCGATCTGGGCAGCCTCAAGCGCGGCGGCAAGGCGGTGATCACCTTCCTGCTGGTGGTCACCGGCCTGCTGCTGGTGCAAAACAGCCTGGGGGTCGGTCTGGCCACCCTGCTGGGTCTGGACCCGCACATGGGGCTGCTGGCCGGCTCCATCACCCTCTCCGGCGGCCACGGCACCGGTGCGGCCTGGGGCTCCATCTTCACCGAGAAGTACGGCGTGCAATCCGCCGCCGAGCTCGCCATCGCCTGTGCCACCTTCGGTCTGGTGCTGGGGGGCCTGATCGGCGGTCCTGTCGCCCGCTACCTGGTGAAGAAGGTGCAGGTGCCCGGCGAGGAACACAACCGGGACGGCGCCCCCCAAGGCTTCGAGATGCCGGACATGGAGCGACCGCTGACCACCTTCAGCGTGATCGAGACCCTGGCCCTCATTGCCATCAGCCTGAAGGGGGGCGAGATGCTCTCTCTCTACCTCAAGGGCAGCGCCCTGGAGCTCCCGGTCTTCGTCTGCGTGCTGTTCGTCGGCGTGCTGCTGCGCAACCTGCTGACCCTGCTGAACTGGCACGAGGTGAGCGACCGCGAAGTCTCCCTGCTCGGCAACGTCAGCCTGTCGCTCTTCCTCGCCATGGCGCTGATGAGCCTGAAGCTGTGGGATCTCGCCAGCCTGGCCCTGCCCATCTTCATCCTGCTGGCCGCCCAGACGGTGGCGATGGCGCTCTACGCCATCTTCGTCACCTTCAGGGTCATGGGCCGCAACTATGACGCGGCCGTGCTGGCGGCGGGCCACTGCGGCTTCGGTCTGGGCGCCACCCCCACCGCCATCGCCAACATGCAGGCCATCACCCAACGCTTCGGCCCCTCTCACCTGGCGTTTCTGGTGGTGCCCATGGTGGGTGCCTTCTTCATCGACATCATCAATGCCGTGGTGATCAAGCTGTTCCTGGCCCTGCCCTTCCTGTAATTCCCGTCCTCTCAGACGCAATATGCGCAAGAACCCTCAGCCCGGAGGATTCTGGTGACCAAAGCCCCCTCTTTATTGCAAAGAGGGGGCTTTTTGCTCAATAGGAGTCAGACAGCGACCGCATTGATCACCTTCCACTACTATTGGCATACGACGTAGTCAATGCGAGGTGGTGCGGTGAGACTCAATAGTCTGCGCAATAAAGTGTCTCTCTATCTTCTGCTGCTGATCTCATGCGCAGCAGCCATCAGCTATGGCGTCAGCACGGCTGTACTCTCTGCCAATACCCGGATTTTGAACGAGCATAATCAGCAAGCAGCCCTGGATCGTGCAGAGCAATACATTGAATCCATGCAGAAAAGCCTCATGGTCAGCACACGGGACTATGCCGAATGGCGAGACTCCATTCGCTTCATCAATGGCAGCTTGCCCACTTATCTCGACGAGAACTTCAACGCGGGAACACTGGATAACCTCAATGCCCACTTTGTACTGTTCATCAGACCGGATCACTCGCTCTATCGTGTCATCGGTAGAGGGGGGGCAACCTACGTAACCTTGGGCGACTCCCACCCCATCTGGTCCAAAGCGCAGGACTATCTCTCTCACTACTGGTCATCACAACACACACGGGGATACACACTGAACGGCTGGTATCAAGAGCACCCCATCCTGCTAGCGGTTCATCCTGTTCAAGACCCTGATGCCACCAACCCGCACGTGGAGGGCTGGATAGCCATGATCCGCCAACTTGATGGGACAGACGTGCAACAGATCCGGGACATGACCAAGCTGGACATCGAGTTTCTCCGAGATACAGGGGAGGCCTCTCTTGCCGAGCAGCGCGCTCTGCCAGACAGTGAAAATGCCCATCGCCTCATACTGCACGTCCCCCCGGATCACCAATTGCTGACGCAACAGCGGCTCAGCAATCGCATGCTACTCATCAACTCAACCCTGCTCCTGATCGCCGCCGGCCTGGGCACTATTACCATTTATGAACGCATGATGATGCGTCGGCTCACCACTTTTACCCGCCTGGCCGAGCAATACAGCAGCTTGCAGCCCACAAGCAAACATTGGCCTTTATCGGGTAGTCCCGAGTTCGATACCCTGGCCAGGGCGCTCAATAGCATGGTGGAACAGCTCCGACTCTCGGAGCAGGCCCTCTACAACGAGGCCAGACGCGATGGACTGACCCAATTGGGCAACCGGAAATTGTTGAGCGAGCAGCTCAATCAGCATCCCTGCCTGCGCGCCAAACATGACCGTGGCCGCATTGCCTTGCTGATGATCGATCTGGACGATTTCAAGACCCTCAATGACAGTCTGGGGCACGAGACAGGGGATCAGGTCTTGCTAACCATCGCAGGGCGTCTCAAGCAGGCTATTCGTGGTGAAGACATGCTGTTTCGCATAGGTGGTGACGAATTTACCATCATCACCAAGATGGTCAGAGAGGAAGAGGGGGCCATTTCGCTCGCCGAACGGCTGATGCTGACTATATCCGGCCAGCAAATCGAGCAGGGGGGACGAAAAATCCAGGTCGGTGCCTCTATCGGAATCGCTTACGATGATGGCGCCATGGCCGCAGATGAGCTCATCCGAAACGCCGACTTGGCCATGTATGATGCCAAGCAGGCGGGCAAACATTGCTACCGTTGTTATCGAGAGATCTTGCATCATCAGCTTTCACAGCGCATGCAGCTGGAATAAGCGCTGCGGGAAGCGTTGCAACTGCGACAATTTGAGGTCTGGTATCAACCCATCATGGATGTGGAAAGTGACCGCGTCGCCATGGTGGAAACCCTGTGCCGCTGGCCCACCCCAACGGGGTTCTGCCCCCCCAGTGTATTTATCCCTCTGGCAGAACAGGCCGGGCTGATTATCCCCCTGGGCAAGTGGATTGCCGACCAGGCGATGGGAACGCTGCATGAACTGAGATACGCCTACCCCGACCTGAACATCAATATCAATCTGTCGGTACTACAATTGATGGAGCCAGATCTGGTGACACAACTCGCCGAGCTGGCCGATCGTCATCAGTTGCCAAGAAGCGCGATCCATTTTGAACTAACGGAGAGTCTGTTTGCCGAGAATCACGGTCGCTTGGAAGAGCAACTGCTGGCACTGACTCAAGCGGGATTCAAAATCCATCTTGATGACTTTGGCACCGGTTACTCCTCCCTGGAGCGATTGCTATCTCTGCCTATCGATGCGATCAAACTGGACTACAGCTTCACCCAGACACTGCTGAAAGGGGATGAAAGACTCGTCAAAGCGGTGCTTTTACTGGGACGTGAACTTGATATGCCAGTCATTGCAGAAGGCGTCGAGACCGAGGAGATGCGTATACAACTCTACCAATTGGGGTGCCATTTGATGCAAGGCTATCTGTTTGCGCATCCCATGAACAAAACCGATCTGACTCAATGGCTTGAACTCAAAACTGGCACGGCTCCCACCGGATTGGCAGAGACCTGTAGCCAAGTGAATTCATTCACTCGCTGACGTTCCCAGACGAACATGCCAGAGGGAGATCGCCTGGCGCATTTGACGTTTCGGCGCAAGCAGCGTTGACGACATACCAACAGCCCCTGACGAACAAGCCTCGCGCTCTCTCGAGTGTGGGGCTTGTTTATGTCAGCTCGAACAGGCTGCGACTGGCGCCTTAGAGGATAAAGGTCGACACCTGCTGGTTCAGATTGGTGGCGCGTCCCTTGAGGTTGTGCGCCTGATCGAGGTCGCGCATGGCGGAGGCGGTGATCTCGTCGCTCACATCCTTGATGGCGGTGGTGTTCTGGGTGATCTCACCGGTCACCTGGGTCTGCTCCTCGGCGGCGGTGGCGATCTGACCCGCCATGTCGGAGATAAGCGAGACCGCCTGGGTGATCTCTTCGAGCGCGGCGGCGGCGGCATCGGCGTCCTTCACGCTGTTGTCGGCCAAGCCCTGGCTGGTCTGCATCAGGCTGACCGCACGGGCCGTGGTCTGCTGCAGGGTCTCTATGGTGGACTGGATCTCCTGGGTGGAGTCCTGGGTACGGCGCGACAGCACCCGCACCTCGTCCGCCACCACCGCGAAACCACGGCCTTGCTCACCCGCGCGGGCCGCTTCGATGGCCGCGTTCAGCGCCAGCAGGTTGGTCTGCTCGGCAATGCCCTGGATGGTGGAGAGGATGCCGGAGATGGCCTGGGCGTGACGGCTCAACTCGCCGATGACGCCGGTGGCCTGACCCACCTCCTCGGCCAGGTTGTTGATGGACTGGCGAGTCTGGTTCACCAGCATCTTGCCCTGCTCGCTGCTCTGGGCGGATTGCTGGGCGGCGGCGGCGGTGTTCTCGGCGTTGCCGGCGATCTCCATGGTGGCGCTCGCCATCTCGGTGACCGCAGTGGCGACCATGGTCACCTCCTGCTGCTGGCGCTGCAGCTCTTCCACCGCGGCCTGGTTGGTTACCAGACTGCGCTCCGCATCGGCGTTCAGCTCGTTGGCAAGCTGGCGGATGTTGCCGATCAGCTGGTGCTGGCTGCCGACGAAGCGGTTGAAGCTGTTGGCCAGCTGACCCACCTCGTCGTTGGCGTCGATCTTGATGCGCTGGGTCAGATCGCCGTTACCGTCGGCGATGCGGGCCAGAGCCTGGGAAACCTTGCCGAGCGGGCCCAGCAGCAGGCTCACCAGCCAGGAGATGGCGAGGATGCTGCCCACCAGTACCAGCAAGGCCAGACCGAGCTGGGTCATCAGCAGGGAGGAGAGCGGCGCCTCCAGGGTGGCCTTGTCCAGCACCAGCACCAGCTCCCAGTCGGTGTTCGGGATGTCCGTCGCCCACAGCAGCTTGTCGCGACCTTCGTTGTCAAAATAGACGGGGAGCAGGCTGTTGCTGCTCTTGCTCTGTTCGATCAGGGCATTGGAGAGATCGTTGTCGATCTCGCTGGCAGGCTTCATCGCCTTGGCCGCATCTTTGTAGGCGATGACGGTGCCATCCTTGTGCATCAGGATGGCGACACCGTCCGCCGGCAGGGCCATCTTGGTGACATCCTCCACCAGGGAGGCGATGGAGAGGTCGCCGCCGACCACGCCGCCCTGGGCCGGTTGAGCCAGGGTCACCACCATGACGTTGTAGGCCACGTCCAGATAGGGTTTGGTGACGATCATGCCGCCCTTGGCCATGGCTTCCTGATACCAGCCACGAGAGCGGGGATCATAGCCGTCACGATTGATGGAGGGATCCGAGTCATTCATCTTGCCGCCGCCCTCACCGAAGTAGGTGAGCTGGAAGCGGCCGGACACCTGGGCCTGTTGCAGGGCGTTGAGGGGCTCGGGGCCGGCCTTGTTGCCAAGGGCCTGGATCACGTCGCGACGGGCGGCGAGCCAGTCACTGACACTGGCGGCCTGCTGGCTGCCGAGGCGCTGCACCTGTTCCTGACTGCCTTGCAGCAACAGGGACTTCTGGCTGCTGTAGCTCTGCCAGGAGAGCAGCAGGATCACCAGGGAGAGGGCGATCACCACAGACAACAGTATCTTCTGCTTGAGTGATAGGTTTTTCATCATGCTTTCTTCTTGTGGGGTCAGGAACAGGATTACTCGAAAGTGCGCGGCACTCCATGTAGTTGTTAGCGGCCAAGGCGCACGAAACTGAAGCTGAAAATGGGGTGGCTGACGATATTTTCCGCAAGAATGCACAAAACGACATCCGAAATCGGTGACAGAAGGCGGCCAGGGCCAGCCAACCCTGTTTATTCCTTCCGCAATTGGCTAGAATATCCCGTTTTTAAATCACATCGACCCCGAGAGTTTTCACGATGTTTGAAGTCAATCCTGTATTAAACAAGCTTAAGGAGCTGTCTGAGAGGACCGAGCTGCTTAGGGGGTACCTTTGACTATGACGCCAAGAAAGAGCGTCTAGAAGAGGTCAATGCCGAGCTGGAACAGCCGGATGTCTGGAATGAGCCGGAACGCGCACAGGCGCTGGGCAAGGAACGCGTGTCGCTGGACAACGTGGTCAGCACCATAGACGTCTTGACGCAAGGTGCTGAGGACGTCGAGATGCTGGTCAGCCTGGCGGTCGAGGGTGAAGACGAGGAGACCTTCAACGAGGCCGTCGCCGAAGCCGATCAGCTGGAAGCCAAGCTGGTGGATCTCGAGTTCCGTCGCATGTTCTCCGGTCAGCACGACGGCTCCGACTGCTACATCGACATCCAGTCCGGCTCCGGCGGCACCGAGGCCCAGGACTGGGCCAACATGGTGCTGCGCATGTACCTGCGCTGGGGTGATGCTCACGGCTACAAGCCCGAGCTCATCGAATGCTCCGAGGGCGACGTGGCCGGCATCAAGTCCGCCACCGTCAAGTTCACCGGCGAGTATGCCTTCGGCTGGCTGCGCACCGAAACCGGCGTGCATCGTCTGGTTCGTAAATCGCCGTTCGACTCCGGTGGCCGTCGCCACACCTCGTTCTGCTCCGTCTTCGTCTATCCCGAGATCGATGACGACATCGAGATCGAGATCAACCCGGCGGATCTGCGCATCGACGTCTACCGCGCCTCCGGTGCGGGTGGTCAGCACGTCAACCGGACCGAGTCCGCGGTGCGTATCACCCACGTCCCGACCGGCGTCGTGGTGCAGTGCCAGAACGACCGTTCCCAGCACAAGAACAAAGATCAGTGTATGAAGCAGCTGAAGGCCAAGCTCTACGAGCTGGAAATTCAGAAGCAGAACGCCGAGAAGCAAGCCCTCGAAGAGACCAAGTCCGACATCGGCTGGGGCAGCCAGATCCGCTCCTACGTACTGGATGACTCCCGTATCAAGGATCTGCGTACCGGCGTCGAGACCCGCAATACCCAATCGGTACTCGACGGCGACTTGGACAAGTTTATCGAAGCCAGCCTGAAATCAGGCCTGTAAACAGAGCAGCAGGAATCACCATGTCTGAACAAACCACTACTCCGGAAGTCGACCAGACTCTCGAACTGAACAACGAGATGACTGAGCGTCGCTCCAAGCTGGCCGCCTTGCGCGCCCAGGGCAACCCTTTCCCCAACGACTTCCGTCGTGACAGCCTGTCCGGCGATCTGCACGCCGAGTTTGGCGACAAGAGCGCCGACGAGCTGGTGGCCTTGAATAAACGGGTGAAGATTGCCGGTCGTATCATGACCCGCCGGATCATGGGCAAGGCTTCCTTCGCGACCCTGCAGGACATGGCTGGCAAGATCCAGATCTACGTGACCCGTGACGACCTGCCGGAAGGCTTCTACAACGAGCAGTTCAAGAAGTGGGATCTGGGGGACATCGTCGGTGTCGAAGGGACGCTGTTCCGCACCAACACCGGCGAGCTCTCCGTCCATGTGGGCGAAATCCGCCTGCTGACCAAGGCACTGCGTCCGCTGCCAGAGAAGCACAAGGGCCTGACCGATCAGGAAGCTCGCTGCCGCCAGCGCTACCTGGATCTGATCGCCAACGAAGAGTCCCGCAAGACCTTCATGATCCGCACCCAGGTGGTGGCCGGCATCCGCAAGTTCTTCAACGAGAAGCGCTTCATGGAAGTGGAAACCCCCATGATGCAGGTCATCCCGGGTGGTGCCTCCGCGCGTCCGTTCGTTACCCACCACAATGCGCTGGACATCGACATGTACCTGCGTATCGCCCCCGAGCTCTATCTGAAGCGTCTGGTGGTCGGTGGCTTCGAGCGTGTCTACGAGATCAACCGTAACTTCCGTAACGAAGGGATCTCGGTGCGTCACAACCCCGAGTTCACCATGATCGAGTTCTACATGGCCTATGCCGATTACATCGATCTGATGGATCTCACCGAGGAGCTGCTGCGCACCCTGGCCCAGGACATCCTGGGTGACACCAAGATCCGTTACGCCAAAGAGGGCGAAGATGGTCTGACCATCGACTTCGGTCAGCCGTTCCAGCGCCTCACCATGGTCGAGTCCATCCTGAAGTTCAACCCGGATGTGACCAAGGACGATCTGGCCACCCTGGAGAGCGCCACCGCCGTCGCCAAGCGTCTGCACATCGAGCTGATGAAGGGCTGGGAGCTGGGCCACGTGATCACCGCCATCTTCGAAGAGACCGTTGAGCACATGCTGCTGCAACCGACCTTCATCACCGAGTACCCGGCTGCCGTCTCTCCGCTGGCCCGCCGCAACGACGTGAACCCGGACGTGACCGATCGCTTCGAATTCTTCATCGGTGGCCGCGAGCTGGCCAACGGCTTCTCCGAGCTGAACGATGCAGAAGATCAGGCCAAGCGCTTCCAGGATCAGGTGAACCAGAAAGAAGCGGGCGACGACGAAGCCATGTTCTACGACGCCGACTTCGTCACCGCGCTGGAACACGGCCTGCCGCCGACTGCCGGTCAGGGTATTGGTATCGACCGTCTGGTGATGCTGTTCACCAACAGCCACACCATCCGCGACGTCATCCTGTTCCCGGCTCTGCGTCCGCAACAGAAATAAGCCTGCCGCTCGGCCAGCCCGAGCGCGCTAGCAATAAAATGCCCCGCAACTGCGGGGCGTTTTTTATGGCGAAGACAACAACCAGCTTGCGGCTCATGGGCAGGGCGGCAGCAGCCACTCCCCCTGCCACAGGGTCAGCGCCTGACCCGACATCCACACCCTGTCTCCCTGCAACTCGAGCACAAGCTCCCCGCCGCGCGCGGAGATCTGGCGCGCCCTCAGTTGCGTCCTGCCGAGGCGCTCGGCCCAGAAAGGCACCAGGGCGCAGTGGTTGGAGCCGGTCACCGGATCCTCCTCCACCCCGACCCAGGGGGCAAAATAGCGGGAGACAAAGTCATGGTCCGGATCCCTCGACGGCGCCGTCACCATCAGGCCACGACCGGGCAAGGCCCGCAGGGCGTGGAAGTCCGGCTTGAGTGCCCTCACTTCCTCCTCACTTGCCAACTCCAGCAGGAACTTGGCGCCGGCGGCCAGGGTTTGCAACGACGTGCAGCCAAGGGCTTCGGCATAAGCGGGATCCAGTGTCAGCGGAGCAAGGGGGATACGCGGAAAGTCGAGCCGGATCCACTCCCCCTCGGCGCGGGCCTCCAGCAGGCCGCTGCGGGTCTCGAAGCGCAGCGTCTGGGAGCGGGCCACCTCCCCGGTTTGCCACAGCACATGGGCCGCCGCCAGGGTACCGTGACCGCAGAGATCCACCTCGACCGTCGGGGTAAACCAGCGTAGCCGATAGCGCGCCTCCCCCAGGGGGCTGAGGAAGGCGGTCTCCGACAGGTTGAACTCCGCCGCCATGGCCTGCAGCTCGGCATCGCTGCGCTCCGGCCCCAATACGACGATGGCGGGATTGCCCCCGAAGGGGTGCTGGCTGAAGGCATTGACATGGAACAGTCTGGACATCGGCAGATCCTGAGAGGCAGAAAGGGACTCAATATTGCGATTTTTATACCACAGCCGGGGAGTCGCCGAGGCGGATTTCGGCTTTATAAATTCATAAATCGCATAAAGAAGATATTTTTATTCTTTGTTGTTATTCATTGCACCCCTTAACCTGACCAAAAATCAGACCATGGAAGACGTGTGTGATGCAATTGACAGCCCCAATACCCAACATAAGCCCGCTCTCTGACGAACAGCAGCGCCAGCTGAATCAGGTCTTGTCGACCCTCAACACCCAGCAACTCGCCTGGGTGAGCGGTTATCTCTACGGCCTCTCCCAGTCTGGCGTCCAGAGCGTCGCCACCAGCGCCGCCGTGGCCGCCCCCAGTGGCAGCCTGACCATTCTCTACGGCTCCCAGACCGGCAACGCCAAAGGTGTCGCCAGCGCCATCCAGGCGCAGGCGAAGGCCCACGGCCTGCCGGTGACCCTGACCTCGATGGTGGACTACAAACCCAAGCAGCTCAAGAAAGAGAGCCATCTGCTGGTGGTAGTGAGCACTTACGGGGAGGGCGAGCCGCCGGAGAGCGCGGTCGATCTGTTCGAGCAGCTCAAGAAGGGCAAGATTGGCAAGCTGGACGGCCTCAAGTTCGCCGTGCTGGGGCTGGGTGACAGCTCCTATGAATTCTTCTGCCAGACCGGCAAGGACTTCGACGACTTCCTGTCAAAAGCCGGGGCCGAGCGCATTCATGAACTCGCGAGCCTGGACGTGGATTATCAGGAAGCGGCCAGTGCCTGGGGCGAACAGGCAGTCAATGCCGTCGCCGCCACCCTGTCTGCTGGCGCCGCGACTGCCAGCGTGGCGGGCTCGGTGCAGCAAGCCGTCGGCCATAGCCAGTATCACAAGGAGAACCCCTTCCCGGCACGACTCTCGGTCAATCAGAAGATCACCGGCCGTGACTCCACCAAGGATATCCGCCATATCGAGATCAACCTGGAAGAGTCCGGCATCACTTATCAGCCAGGGGATGCGCTGGGCATCTGGTTCGACAACGACGCCGATCTGGTGGGCGAAGTGCTGGCCCTGACCGGCCTCTCCGGCGATGAAGCCACCGCCCAGGGCCCGCTGCGCGCGGCCCTGACCCGCCACTTCGAGCTGACCCGCTTGCACGGCGGTTTCATCACCGGGTTGGCCGAGATCTCTGGCAACGCGGCACTGAAAGACCTGGCCGGCGACAAGGCTCAGGTCAACGCCCTGGTGGCCAGCGCCCAGGTGGTGGATGTGCTGAAACGCTTCCCCGCCACACTCACTGCAGAGCAGCTTGTCAAACTGCTGCGCCCGCTGACCCCTCGCCTCTACTCCATTGCCTCCGCCCAAAGCGAGGTAGAGGAAGAGGTGCACCTGACCGTGGGCGTGGTGCGCTACCCGCAGGAAGATGGCACTGTCCGCAGCGGCGGCGCCTCCTCCTATCTGGCAGACCGCCTGGCCGAGGACGCAGAGGTCAGGGTGTTCGTGGAGCACAACGACAACTTCCGCCTGCCCGCCAACCCCGACACCCCCGTCATCATGGTGGGTCCGGGCACCGGCATTGCGCCGTTCCGCGCCTTTATGCAGGAGCGGGAAGCTCAGGGTGCCGAGGGCAAGAACTGGCTCTTCTTCGGTAACCCCCACTTCACCCAGGACTTCCTCTATCAGGTGGAGTGGCAGCGTTATGTGAAATCCGGCCTGCTGTCGAAGATCTCCCTGGCCTTCAGCCGGGATCAGGCCAACAAGATCTATGTGCAGGACCGCCTGCGCGAAGCCGGGCTTGAGCTCTACCAGTGGCTGGAAGCAGGCGCTCACTTCTATGTGTGTGGCGACGCCAACCACATGGCGAAGGATGTGCAGGAAGCCCTGCTGGATGTGATTAGCGATCATGGCCACAAGAGCCGTGAAGAAGCAGAAGAGTATTTGAGCGAATTGCGTCGTGCCAAACGTTATCAAAGGGATGTCTACTGATGAGCAAGCAACCAATCTCGAAGCAAGCAGCAGGACCGGTTGAAGGGCCACTGTCCGACAACGAACGCCTCAAGCGCGAAAGCAACTTCCTGCGCGGCACCATAGCCGAGGATCTGCAAGATCCCCTCACCGGTGGCTTCAATGGCGACAATTTCCAGCTGATCCGCTTCCACGGCATGTATCAGCAGGATGACAGAGACATCCGCCCCGAGCGCACCGCCCAGAAGCTGGAGCCCCTGCACAACGTCATGCTGCGTGCCCGTCTGCCAGGCGGCATCATCACCCCGGCCCAGTGGCAGGTGATCGACAAGTTCGCCGAAGAGCACAGCATGTACGGCAGCATCCGCCTGACCACCCGCCAGACCTTCCAGTTCCACGGGGTATTGAAGCGCGACATCAAGCTGATGCACCAGACCCTTAACAGCACCGGCATCGACAGCATAGCCACTGCGGGGGACGTGAACCGCAACGTGCTCTGCACCAGCAACCCGGTGGAATCCGAGCTGCATCAGGAGGCCTACGAGTGGGCCAAGAAGATCTCCGAGCACCTGCTGCCCAAGACCCGCGCCTACGTGGAGATCTGGCTGGACGGCGAGAAGCTGGGGGACGACGAGGAGCCGATCCTGGGCTCCAACTACCTGCCGCGCAAATTCAAGACGACCGTGGTGATCCCGCCCCACAACGATGTGGACATCCACGCCAACGATCTCAACTTCGTGGCCATTAGTGATCACGGCAAGCTGGTAGGCTTCAACGTGCTGGTGGGCGGTGGTCTGGCCATGACCCACGGCGACACCAGCACCTACCCGCGCAAGGCGAGCGATTTCGGCTTCATCCCGCTCTCCCACGTGCTGGAGGTGGCGGCCGCCGTGGTCAGCACCCAGCGCGACTGGGGCAACAGGGTCAACCGCAAGAACGCCAAGACCAAGTACACCCTTGAGCGCGTCGGCGTTGAGGCCTTCAAGGCCGAGGTGGAGAGCCGCGCCGGCATCCAGTTTGGTGAGGTGCGCCCCTATGAGTTCACCAGCCGTGGCGATCGTTTCGGCTGGGTGGAGGGGATAGACGGCAAGCACCACCTCACCCTGTTTATCGAGAACGGCCGCCTGCTGGACTTCCCGGGCAAGCCCCTCAAGACCGGCATGTTGGAAATCGCCAAGGTGCACCAGGGGGATTTCCGTCTCACCGCCAACCAGAACCTCATCATCGCGGGCGTCCCCGCCGGTGAAAAGGCCCGCATCGAAGCCCTGGCGCGCCAGTACGGCCTGCTGGACGACGGCGTGAGCGAGCAGCGCAAGCAGTCCATGGCCTGCGTGGCCCTGCCCACCTGCCCGCTGGCGATGGCCGAGGCCGAGCGCATGCTGCCAGCGTTTGTCACCGACATCGAAGCCTTGCTGGCCAAACACGGTCTGGCGGATGACGCCATCATCTTCCGGGTCACCGGCTGCCCCAACGGCTGCGGCCGCGCCATGCTGGCGGAAGTGGGTCTGGTGGGCAAGGCGCCGGGCCGCTACAACCTGCACCTGGGGGGCAACCTCGAGGGGACCCGCATCCCTCGCTTACACCTGGAGAACATCACGGAGCCGCAGATCCTGGCCGAGCTGGATGCCCTGATCGGCCGCTGGGCCAAGGAGCGCGACGGGAACGAGTGCTTCGGCGACTTCGTGATCCGGGTTGGGGTGGTTGCGCCCGTTATCGACTCCGCGAGGGACTTCTATGCAGCCTGAACTGACTGAAAGCGGGCGGTTGACACTGACCGCCGATGGCAGGCTCGACCTCGATGCCCTGCTGGCCCTCGGCCGCGAGGAGCAGACCGAGGCGCTGGCCCCTCTCAACCGGGAGCTGGACGCCATGAGCGCCCCCGAGCGGGTGCGCTGGGCGCTGGCGAACCTGCCGGGGGAACACGTGCTGTCGTCGAGCTTCGGCATCCAGGCGGCGCTGATGCTGCACCTGGTGAGCCGCGAGCGGGCCGACGTGCCCGTGGTGCTGACCGATACCGGTTATCTCTTCCCCGAGACCTACCGCTTTATCGATGAACTGACCAAGCGCCTCGCACTCAACCTCAAGATATACCGGGCCGAGCTCACGCCGGCCTGGCAGGAGGCCCGATTTGGTCTCTTGTGGGAGCAGGGGGTGGAGGGGATCACCCGCTACAACCAGCTCAACAAGGTGGAGCCGATGGACAGGGCGCTGCGGGAGCTGGGCGCCCGCACCTGGTTCTCCGGCCTGCGCCGGGAGCAGGCCGGCAGTCGCGGCAAGCTGCCGGTGCTGGCCATACAACGCGGCCGCTTCAAGTTTCTGCCGGTGATCGACTGGAGCAACAAGGACGTCTTCTACTACTTCAAGGAGCACGACCTGCCCTACCATCCCCTGTGGGAGCAAGGCTACCTCTCGGTGGGCGACGTCCACACCACCACCAAGTGGGAACCGGGCATGAGCGAGGAGCAGACCCGCTTCTTTGGCCTCAAGCGCGAGTGCGGCCTGCACGAGGAAAATGGCGAGCACGACGGTTCCGGCATCTGATCCCGGGAGCAAGCGGCTGACCATCAAAAACGCCCGGCAATAGCCGGGCGTTTTGCTTGCTGACATCGGTGGATTGGGCCGAGGCGGGGTTTAGCCCGCAGACTGCTCTTTCGCTGCGGCGGCGCGCGCCTGGGCCAGCCAGTCATTGACCAGGGCCTCGTGTCCCTTGAGCCAGGCATCGGCGTGACGCTCCACATCCGCCGGCTTGTTCTGCCCCTTGTTCATCAGACCGTTCTGGATGTTGATGTCATTGAGGGGCAGCTTGACGATGGAGAAGAGCTTGGCGGCTGCAGGGTTGGCCTCGGCAAACTGCTTGTTGGCGACTATGTGCATGGTGTTCACCGCAAAGCCGTAGTTCTTGCCGTTCGGCAGCCGGGTCTTGTCCGCATCAGGGGCATCGGTGGGTACCTCCAGCCACACCACATCCTTGCCCGGCACCAGCTCGCTGCTGAGCCAGTAGGGGGTCCAGGTGTAGTAGAGCACCGGCTTGCCGGCCTGATAACGGGCCAGGGTATCGGCGATCAGGGCCGCGTAGTTGCCCTGCTTGTGGGTCACCGTGGGGGTCAGGCCGAACTCGTCCAGATGATGGTTGATGGCCCCTTCGCAGCCCCAGCCCGGGTTGCAGCCCACCAGATCGGCCTTGCCGTCGCCATCGCCGTCAAACAACGCCGCCAGCTTGGGATCCTTGAGCTGGCCCAGGTTGGTGATGCCGTATTGGGCTGCGGTCTTCTTGTCCACCAGATACCCCTGGGCGGCACCGGCCACATAAGTGCCCTGACGGAAGAACACCTTGTCACCCCCTGCCTGCTCGTACTTGTTGTCCTGCAGCGGTATCCAGTTGAAGGCGAGGAAGGTGCCGTCCCCCTGCGCCACCGAGGCGTAGGCCACGTTGTAGTCCACCTCCTGGACGGGCTGCACCTCATAACCGAGGCGCCCCATCAGCTTGCTGACCAGCAGGCTCTGGAAGGCCTCCTCCGGCAAGGAGCTCTGCAGAGGCTGCACCTTGACCCCCTCCCCCGGCAACTCGGCGCTGGCCATGGCGAGCGGACTCAGCAGTTGGGTACTCAGCAGCAATGTGCCCAGGGTCAATCCTTTGGTGATCTCTCTCATGCGTTTACTCCTTTGTAATCGATTTTCTTGTTACGACCGGCCAGACGCAGCAGCAGGGCGGCGGGACCACGTTGATACCAGCGGCCGGTACGGGTGCGATCCGGTTGTCCCATCGCCTGGGTGAGGCGATCCAGTACTATGGCCAGCAGCACTATGCCGAGGCCGCCGATGGAGGCGAGCCCCATGTCGAGCCGACCTATGCCGCGCAGCACCATCTGGCCAAGGCCCCCGACCGCTATCATGGAGGCGATCACCACCATGGAGAGCGCCAGCATCAGGGTCTGGTTGACCCCGGCCATGATGGTGGGCATGGCGAGCGGCAGTTGAACCTTGAACAACAACTGGGAGGGGCTGGCACCGAACGAGTGGGCCGCCTCCACCAGATCGGCGGGCACCTGACGAATACCCAGCATGGTGAGGCGGATCATGGGGGGCAGGGCGAAGATGACGGTCACCACCACCCCGGGCACGTTACCGATGCCAAACAGCATGACGATGGGGATGAGATAGACAAACGCCGGGGTGGTCTGCATGGCATCCAGCAGCGGCCGGGTCCAGGTGGAGAGCCGCTCGCTGCGGGCCAGCAATATGCCCACCGGCAAGCCTATCAGCACGCAGAAGAACAGCGAGGTCAGCACCAGAGACAGGGTCACCATGGCATCGGACCAGGCCCCGATAAGGCCGATCCCAACAAGAGATGCGAGCGTGCCGAGCGCCATGCGGCCGCCCACCAGCTGCCAGGCGATCAGGGTCAGGAGCCCCATCATCAGGGTGGAGGGTACTGTCTGCAGCAGCTGGGTCATGGCCCCCAGCGCCAGCTCCACGGGGGCGCGGATCAGCTGGAACACAGGCCGCAGGTTCTCCACCAGCCAGCCTATGCCCCCTTCGACCCAAGTATCCAGCGGCACCATGGCCTGCTGGAAGGGATCCAGCCAGTCGACGGCGACACTGTCATCGACAGCTGCAATCTGGCTCTGCCAGTCTGCAGCCTCTGTGGCCGTACTGCCCCAGGGATCCTCGGCTGTTGTGGTGGTGGTCGCAGCTCCCCAGGGATCGGCCTGCGCCTCGTCGGCCCCAGTGGGAGTGCTGGTCAATAGCAACAGCGCCAGCAAGCCGGTCAGCAGAGGGTTAAAGGGGTTGAGATTCATGCCGGTGTACTCCTGTCCAGGGTGTTGAGCAGATTGGCCTTGGAGATGAGTCCCAGATAGGTGCCATCCTCCTCGACCACGGGCACCTGACAGGGCGCGGCGGCCACCTGGCTGATGAGTTCATTGAGGGAGGTGTCCGCCAGAATGGGCTTGATGTCTGCCAGCAGCGCCTGCTCCAGGCTCCCCTTGTCACGCACCGCCTGACCGAGCGACTCGACCGAAACGACCCCGAGGAAGCGGCGGCTGCGATCCACCACATAGCCGTACTCCCGCTCCAGCTCCTTGAGCTGGCGCAGGGCGTTGCCCGGTCCGTCCGTGGTGTGCTTCTTGATGAGGGGCGTCTGCTTGCGGCTGGCCACATCTCGGGCACTGAAGACGTTGGCGAGATCCACCCCACGAAAGAAGGCGCGCACATAGTCGTTGGCGGGCTGGTTCAGGATCTCGTCCGGGGTGCCCACCTGCACCAGCTGGCCATCCTGCATGATGGCGATGCGATCGCCGATACGCATCGCCTCGTCCAGATCGTGGGAGATGAAGACTATGGTGCGCTGCTGGCTCGCCTGCAGCTTGAGCAGCTCGTCCTGCATCTCGGTGCGGATCAGCGGATCCAGCGCCGAAAAGGCCTCGTCCATCAGCAAGATATCGGGGTCATTGGCGAGCGCCCGGGCCAGACCGACCCGCTGCTTCATGCCGCCGGAGAGGGCATCGGGGAAGGCGTCAATCCACTGACCCAATCCCACCTGATTCAGCGCCTGACGGGCACTCTGCTGGCGCTCCGCCAGCGGCACCCCAGCCAGCTCCAGACCGAAGGCGGTATTCTCCAGCACGCTCAGGTGTGGCATCAGGGCGAAGGACTGGAACACCATGCTGATCTTCTTGCGGCGCACCTGGCGCAGCTCGCGCTCCGAGATGGCGGCTATGTCCTCGCCGTCGATCAGCACCTGGCCACGGGTCGGCTCTATCAGCCGGTTGAATAGGCGCACCAGGGTGGATTTGCCCGAGCCGGAGAGGCCCATCACCACGAAGATCTCCCCTTCGTGGATGACCAGATTGACATCCTGGACCCCCAGGGTCTGCCCGGTCTTTTGCAGGATGCTGGCGCGGTCGTGCCCTTTCGCCAGCAACTTGAACGCTTTTTCCGGCTGATCGCCGAAGATTTTGTAGAGTGATTTAACCTCGAGTTTGACTGTCATATTGTCCTTTTTTCATGGTCGACGACTTGCAAGGCAAACCGTCGAACGCGAGCCAACTACTTTTAACACTAAGTAATTTTGGGGCCTAATAAAAGAACCATAAGAGTCTCAACGAAGTTCTATAATCATAACTCATTGATATTAAATGATTATTTTTAATATAAAAAACCATCTAAATGTGACATAACAGCATATGCTCGACAATGAAATGCAAACAAATTCAATCAAAATGCCGAATTCATTGAGAAACAGGCTTGATTCAGGGGCAGGATACGAGGAAATAACTGCACTTATCTTCGAAGGGCTAGTTTGATTAGATAACTAATTATTTTAGGAAGGTGGACAAGAAAAGAGCTGATCAAGCGACGCTGTATAAATACCTCCATTCACCGCGCCAGGAGCAGCCAACAAAAAGGCCCCTTGCGCAGCGCAGGGGGCCTTTCATCTACCACGGCAATACGCTGTCGTCAGCGCCTCTGCCAGGTCTCGAAACAGTAGGGATGAGGGTTTTTCTCATCAGCCTCATGAGGCTCGCGTTCAACGCAATGCCACTCTCCCTCATCGAAGGCGGGGAAGCGGGTATCCCCTGCCACCGCCAGATCGATCCGGGTTAGATAGAGGCTATCGGCCCGGGGCAACAGCTGACCATAGAGATGGCCGCCGCCGATCACCATCAGCTCATCTGGCGCCTCGGCCTCAGATAAGGTGGCCAATACCTCGTCGATGGATGAAAAAACCTCTATGCCTGATGCTTTGAATCCTGGGTTACGGCTAATGATCAGGTTTCGGCGCCCGGGCAAGGGCCGACCGATGGACTCGAAGGTCTTACGCCCCATCAGTACCGGCTTGCCCAGGGTGACCCGCTTGAAGTGGGCCAGATCCGCCGGCAGGTGCCAGGGCATCTGGTTGTCCAGACCGATCACACGATCGTGGGCCATGGCGGCAATCATGGAGATTTTCATGGTGTCAGCCTCTCACACAACCATTCATATTATGGGCCGGTTACGGTACACGACCAGGGAGGGTATCGCCAGCCCGAAGCTCAATGCGCCTACTATAAAGATAGCCTTCAAGCCGTTCTCCACCGCGCTCTGGATAAGCTCCATGGTCACCCCGGAGATGTTGAGCTCCACTATGGCTATCATCGCCTTGAAGGCATAGCTGCCGGGGATCATGGGGATGATGGAGGCGACGCTGAACACCGGACGCGGCGCCAGCAACCGGCGCGACCAGTAGACGCAGACAAAGCCGACCGTGGTCGCCGCCGCCAGGGTGGCCCACTCGATGGGCATGCCGTAATGGATGAGCAGGGTACGCAGACTGTGGGCCAGGGCGCCGCCCATGGCGCAATACTTCAACATCCGTGGCGGCACGTTGAACAGCATGGCAAAGCCCACCGCCGGAATGGCAGACCAGAAGGCATCCTTGGCCAGCAGCCAGATCAAATCCATCATACCTTCCACCCCCAGATGCCGGTCACCGACATGGCGAGGATGATACCGATATGGATCCGCGCGCTGATGGATGGTCGGGTTGATACAGCGTCAAATCCCTTCATACCTTCCACCCCCAGATGCCGGTCACCGACATGGCGAGAATAATCCCTATCGCCGCGCTGATGGTCAGCAGGGTCGCCGTGCCCCAGCGGGCCAGCCCCATGTTGAAGTAACCTTTCACCATGTCGGAGACCGCGTTGATCAGCGGAAAACCGGGCACCAGCAAGAGTACGCTGGCGGCCATGGCGAGATAAGGCTGCTCGCCCCAGCCAAAGAAGGTGGCGCTGGAGGCGAGCAATGTGGCGATGAAGCCGGTCACGGCGAAATTGATGAGGGGGCTATGGTGGTGGCGAGCCATCAGCTGGCGAACCCGCATGGCGACCGAGGCCGAGAGGCAGGTCACCATGAAAATGGGCCAGTCACCGCCGAACAGCAGGCTGAAGGCGCCGCAGGAGAGCCCCACCATGGGCACCACCAGCCAGGGGTGGTAGTGAAACGGTACTATGCCGTCGAGCCGCTGACGCACCTCGCGCGCGCCGATCAGCGCCTTTTCAGCCATGATGCAGATACGCTGGATCTCGCACACCACCTGCATGTTGATGCCATGCTCGCGCACCCGCCGGGTGGTGGTGACACAACTGCCCTGATAGAGGCTGGTCAGCACGATGGCGCTGGAGGAGATGGCCATCTCGACGCTCTCCAGCCCCAGTGCCAGGCCAAGCCGAACCGTGGTCTGCTCTATGATGCGGCTCTCGGCTCCGAACTGGGCCAGCATCTGACCCGCCTTGACGATGATCCGGGTGATTTCCGTCTGCTGCTCCCGCGACAGCTCCCTTCCTGGTGTGATGCTGCTCATGATCCCTTTGAGTGTTAGCAAGGTGGAATATGCCGTGATATTACCCCAACCCTTATATTCCTTCATCTATATCTGCTGATTTACCTGATCACTATGTTATTCAACTTGTACCACAGGTCCATTTGCAGCAAATAAAAAACAAACCACCCAGCTTATTAACATTGGATGGTTTGAACTGAATGAAATATTGGGAAATAACGAGACTGGATGCCTGCCAACGCATTATTTATCCTTCACACGCTCTACCAGCCAGATCACATTGTTCGGCGGCACAATCTCTTCGCTCTCCTCCTGAGACGCCTCCTGCAGGTGAACGATGTGGCGGCGCATGGCATGAACGGATTCGTGCATCATGTTGGCGATCCGGATGCAGCTGTCCAGATTGTTCCTGGCGAGACGACGCTGACAGTCGATGCGAAACTGCAGGCCTCGCAACCGCCGTTGCTGCTCCGGCCCCACCTGCGCGATCAGTGCCTCTATCTGCTGGTGCAGCAAGGCATCGAGCCGCTCCGGCTCGGCCAGGGCCCAGTATTTCAGCGTATCAAAATCCGGCATCTCCATATCCCCTCCTGGCCAGACGCCTTGCGTGAATCTGTGTGACCACACCCGGCACATCATTTCGCTGTCCATAAACAGGTTATATAAGATGGTGGCGATTTAGGGTCATCCCGCACCGATCCACAGGAGTCTGATTTTTCATCCATTTGGCGACTATGGGTCGAAAGGAAATATTTATTCGTTATGATTCATGAAATTATCCTCATGCGACCTGCGTCACTTTTTTTATAAATTTTAAAGGCTTTTATGGTTCTTCTTATTCCCTATTCATCGATAGCGAATAAATCTGCTTTTCGTTCGACTCTCAAATCTGGCCTTCCTGTGTCACGCCCATGCCGGTGCTTTAACATATCTCACTGATTATGTTATTTTATTTACCACTTTTTCCAATGACCAAAGGCAGATCATGAGCAAGGCAAGAATCGGTATCGTCACCGTCAGCGATCGCGCCAGCGCGGGCATCTATGAGGACCTCTCCGGCAAGGCCATCATAGACACGCTGAACGCCTATCTGACCTCAGAGTGGGAGCCCATCTATCAGGTGATCCCGGATGAGCAGGATCAGATCGAAGCGACCCTGGTCCGGCTGGCGGACCAGGAGCAGTGCTGCCTCATCGTCACCACCGGCGGCACAGGGCCGGCCAAACGGGATGTGACTCCGGAGGCGACCGAGGCGGTGTGCGATCGCATGATGCCGGGCTTTGGCGAACTGATGCGGGCCGAGTCCCTCAAGTTCGTGCCGACGGCCATCCTGTCGCGCCAGACCGCCGGCCTGCGCGGCAGTTCCCTCATCGTCAACCTGCCGGGCAAGCCCAAGTCCATTCGCGAGTGTCTGGATGCGGTCTTCCCCGCCATCCCCTACTGCATCGACCTGATGGAAGGGCCCTATCTCGAATGTGACGAAGCCGTCATCAAACCGTTTCGCCCCAAGAAATAGGCCCTGAGTGGGCGGGGAGCTCCCCGTCCATCTCCCAACTTGCAGCCGTTTATTTGCGGCCGTATACCTTGACCCCCGCCTTGCTCCCTTCCGAATTGCCATAGACCTCGACTCGCTTGATGCAAACCCGACTGCCGAGGGATTTCCAGCCGGACTCCTGATCCTCTTTCAGGCTCTTGTCAAAGTGCAGGGTCTTGCTGCGGTCATTGCCGTAGATCACCTTGACCCTGTCCAGGGTCAGCTCCCTTCCCGCCTTGACCATGATGGACCTGGCCGGTCGGCAGATGATGATGGGAATAATGGCTGGGTGGTCGCCCACCCCCAGCAGGATGGTGTTACCCAGCCAAAATTCATCATCAGCCCTGACGGGCGAGGCCACCCCCCACCACAGGCAAGAGAGTAGAAAGGCCAGCAGACCACGGCGCAGCGAAGATTGAACAGAACAAAAAGCTAAAACAGACATGATGCCTCCCAACAAAGTGGGAGACATATTAATTAATCAAACCTAAACCAAAGCTGTACTGGAGCTGTACCGGGTGCAACCGGACGGGCTGGACAGCCCCCTCAACCCCAGCGCTTGAAGATGAGGGAAGTGTTGATACCACCGAAGGCGAAGTTGTTGGACATCAGGTAGTCCACCGCTAGCGTGCGGCCATTGCCCATCACGTGATCCAGCGGGGCACAGGCCGGATCCGGCTCGGTCAGGTTGATGGTGGGGGCAAACCAGCCCTCCTGCATCATCTCCAGCGCCAGCCAGGCCTCGATGGCGCCGCAGGCTCCCAGGGTATGGCCGAAGTAGCTCTTGAGCGACGATATGGGGGTCTTGTCGCCGAAGATGGCGGCGGTGGCGTGGCTCTCGGCGATGTCGCCCCGCTCGGTGGCGGTGCCGTGGGCGCTGATGTAGCCGATGTCGGCGGCCTTGAGTCCGGCCTGGGCCAGCGCCATCTCCATGCACAGCTGCATGGTCTCCTGCTGGGGCTGGGTCACGTGGGCGGCGTCGCAGTTGGTGGCAAAGCCCACCAGCTCGGCGAGGATGGTGGCCCCGCGCGCCTGCGCATGTTCCAGCTCCTCCAGCACCAGGGTGCCTGCCCCCTCGCCAATCACCAGCCCGTCCCGCTGCCGATCGAACGGTCGCGGCGCCAGCTCGGGGTTGTCGTTCATCTGGCTGGTGGCAAACAGGGTGTCGAACACCACGGCCTCCGACGGGCAGAGCTCCTCGGCCCCGCCGGCCACCATCAGGGTCTGATAGCCGTGCTTGATCGCCTCAAAGGCGTAGCCAATGCCCTGGCTGCCGGAGGTGCAGGCGCTGGAGGTAGGGATCACCCGCCCGCGCAGACCGAAGAAGAGGCCGGCATTGACCGCCGCCGTGTGCGGCATCATCTGTACATAGGTGGTGGCCGTGATGCTGGCGGTGCTCTTGTCGTTGAGCATGACCCCGAAGGCACGGATGGGCTCCGTGCTGCCGATGGAGGAGCCATAGGCGATGCCGGTGCGACCATCGGTCAGCACGGGGTGGTCGGTAAGTCCCGCCCGTGCCAGCGCCAGTTCGCTGGCCACGGTCGCCAGCTGGGAGACTCTCCCCATGGCCCGCGTCTTCTTGCGCGGATAGTGGGCGGGCAGCACAAAATCGGCAATGGGCGCCGCCAGCCGGGTGTTGAGCCCCTCGTAGATGGCCCATTCCGGCATGGCCACCACCGCATTGCGCCCCGCCTGCAACTTTGCCCGCACGCTCGGCCAGTCCTGGCCGAACGCCGTCACCCCGGCCATGCCGGTTACCACTACCCGCTTCATACCATACCGCCATTCGCAGAGATAAGCTGGCGTGCCACAGAGACAGCACCATGTTGAATCAACATCAGACAAGATCTCACCGACATCCGCGTCATACCATGCCCCCGTTGATGGAGATGACCTGACGCGTGACATAGCCGGCGATGTCCGACATCAGGTAAGAGACCAGCCCGGCCACCTCGTCAACCTGCCCCATGCGCTTGAGCGGGATCAGTTTCAGCGCCTCGGCCTTCACCTCGGCATCCACCATGCCGGTGTCGATAAGGCCGGGTGCCACGCAGTTCACCGTGATCTTGCGCTTGGCGAGCTCCAGCGCCAGCGCCTTGGTGGCCCCCATGATGCCCGCCTTGGCGGCGCTGTAGTTGACCTGGCCCCGGTTGCCCATCAGGCCTGAGACCGAGGAGATGGTCACGATACGGCCGCCCCGGCGCAGGCCTATCATCGGCATGATGCAGGGCTTGAGCAGGTTGTAGAAGCCATCCAGATTGGTGTGCAGCACCCCGTCCCACTCTTCGTCGGTGAGGGCGGGAAAGGCGCCGTCACGGATGATGCCGGCATTGCAGACCACACCGTAATAGGCGCCGTGTTCGGCCATGTCGGCCTCCAGCCGCACGCGGCAACCCTGGCGATCGGCGATGTCGAACTGGATCAGGCGCCCCTGCCCACCGGCCGCTTGCAGGCTGGCCAGCGTCGCCTCGGCACCGGCGCGGTCGCCGTGGTAGTGCACCACGACGAGAAAACCGTCGGCGGCCAGCTTGAGGGCGATGGCGCGGCCTATCCCCTTGCTGGCGCCCGTGACCAATACGGTAGAGATCATGAAACGTCCTTCGCTAACAAATCGGATAACTCGCCGGGTGCGGGTTGATAGGTCGAGAGGCGTGCGGTGGCGCACTCCCGCCCATCTTGCAGGATCCGGCATTCGAAACTGGCCATGCCGCCGTCTTGCAACAGGCAGCTGGCCTCTATGGTGAGCAGGGCCCCCGCAGCAAAGCTAGTGGGCTGGCAGCGGTACTTGCGGGTGCCGAGCAGCATGCCAATACGCACCGGCTCACCGCGCAATCGCCCCTGCATGCCAGCCCAGGCGGCGATGGTCTGGGCCATCAGCTCGATGCCGACCCAGCCGGGCAACGAGCCCTCGCCATCCAGCAACAAGGCGTGGCGGGCACCGACACGGGTCTCGCAGCGCGCCCGGCTCGCATCCACGGCGCAGAGCCGGTCCAGCAGCAACATGGGGGCCTGATGAGGCAGCAGGGTCTCGATGGCGGGCAACGGTGTGAGCTCATTCATGAGGCAGATCTCCCGAACAGCAGGCTGACATTGTTGCCACCGAAGGCAAAGGAGTTGGAGAGGATCCGGGGCGTCGCCAGCGGGGTGGTGCCACTCACCAGCCGGATGGGCGCCAACGCCGGATCCGCCGTCATCACCCGCTGGGGTGGCAACGGCAGTGCCCGCTCCAGCAGCAGGCAGGCGAGCGCAGCCTCGATGGCCCCCGCCGCCCCCAGAACATGGCCGGTGAGCGGCTTGGTGGAGCTGCAAGGCACCCTGTCCCCGAACAGGCGATAGACGGCCTGGCTCTCCATGGCGTCATTGAGGCGGGTAGCGGTGCCGTGCAGGTTGATGTAACCCACCTGCTCCGGCGTCAGACCTGCCTGGGCCAGCGCCATGCCCATGGCCGCCTCGGCCCCCACGCCGTCTGGATGCGGCGCCGAGATGTGCCAGGCATCGGACGACTCCCCCGCCCCCAGCAGCGCAATCGGCGCAGGCTGTCTGCTCAGCAGAAACAGCGCCGCCCCCTCGCCGATGTTGATCCCCTGGCGGTCGTTGTCGAAGGGCTGGCAGAGGGTGCCACTGAGGGACTCCAGGCTGTCAAAACCGTTGAGAGTCAGCCCGCACAGGCTGTCGGCGCCCCCCACCAGCACCGCATCCACCAGTCCGGCCGCCAGCATCCGCTGACCGCTGATGAAGGCGCGGGCGCTGGAGGAGCAGGCGGTGGAGAGGGTGTAAGCGGGTCCTTCCAGGCCGAGGTGGCGAGCCAGAAATTCGGACGGGGAGCCCAGCTCCTGCTGACGATAGTCAAAGGCCGTTGGCACCGCCTCCCCCCGCCGGTCGGCGGCGATCGCCAGCTCGGCCTCGCCGATCCCGGCGGTGCTGGTGCCGAGCACCAGCCCCACCCGCGCAGGGCCAAACGTCGCCAGCGCCTCGTCGAGGGCGGGCCGGATCTGGGCCAACGCCGCCAGCAGCAGCTGGTTGTTGCGCGAGGCGTAAGGAGCCAGCGCCGCCGGTATGGCCGGCAACTCGCCCTCTACCCGTCCCACCGGGGTCAGGCGGCCATCCAGCAAGGCCTGGTTGTGGCGGGTGAGCGGCGTGCTCCCCTTGGCCTGCCAGGCCAGCAGGGCCTCGGCGCTGGCATCAACGCCCTCACCCAGTGCCGAGATGAGGCCATAGGCGGTGATAAAACAGCTCATCGGCTCAGGGTCTCCAGTTGCAGGCGGTAGTGGAATACGTGCTGCTGCAGGCTGACCGGCTCGCGCACGCCGTCGATGTCGCGGTAATGGATCTCGCTGACCAGGGTGCCATCGGGGGCACGCAGCCGGCGCGTCAGCCCTTCGTCGTGCAGCGTCCAGCCCGGTGGCAACTGCGGCTGCCAGCTCGCCAACGGCCAGTAGCAGAGCATGACGTCCGCCAGCACCTGGGTCACAGGCGGCATGCCGGTGGCGAGCAGCGGGCTCAGTTGTTGGGTCGCTATGCCCTGCTGATCGTAACGCACTCGGAACAGCCGTACCCCGCTCGGGGTCAGGCCGACCAGGGTCAGCTGGTGTCCATCGGCCTCCAGCACCGTCATCAGCTGATGGGCGCTCTCACCCACTGTGGCCGTCAGCAACTGCTGGCGATAGAAGGGGGTGGCCAGCACGGGGGCCGGCAGCACCATGACGCTGCTCTTGTCGAGATAGGCGGTGGGGGCCGGTTGGCTGCTGCAGCCCCCCAGCAAGAGGATGAGTAATGCGAACACTGATCTCATGGTTGCTCCGGCTCCCGCTCGTCATGCCTCCGCTTGTCCGCTTCCCTGTCCAGCACCAGGGGCGACAACAGGAAGGCGGTAAAGATACCGCCACTCAGCACCAGACCAAAGCCCGCGATGGCGGGGGTGTGACTCAGCGCCAGCAGACCGAAGGCCAGCTGGGTGGTGAGGTTCGCCAGCAGGATGGCGAGCAGGGTGGCACTCTGCCGCGCCAGCTCGCGCCCGCTGTGGGCGAAAAAGAGACCATAGTCGATACCGATGCCGAAGATGAGGCTGAGCGCCAGCACCCCGAACAGGGTGAGCGGCTGGCCGCAGGCGGCGAGCAGCGCCAACCCCATGGCCAGCGCAATCAGGTTGACCAGCAGCACCCGGGCC
The DNA here is from genome assembly GCF_020423125.1 of Aeromonas media. Lineage (NCBI taxonomy): Bacteria > Pseudomonadati > Pseudomonadota > Gammaproteobacteria > Aeromonadales > Aeromonadaceae > Aeromonas > Aeromonas media. The sequence goes on along the minus strand of NZ_CP075564.1, from coordinate 944,453 downwards.
GCCCGGGCCGCCCCCATCCGCCGCCAGAGCAGCAGGGCCACCAGGCCGATGGCCACCGACAGCAGCTCCGCAAGCTTGATCCGGTAGTGGGCGAACAGCCGGCTCCACTCGCTGCGCTGATCCTGCCAGTAGACTCCCTGCTCGGCCGCCGCCAGCGCCGTCAGGGCCTCTTCGTCCACCACCCCCACCAGCGGCACCCAGATGGCGACGCGGCCATCGTCCAGCGAGTGCCACAGCAGACGGCTCCCCTCGCTGACCGGGCTGGCCAGCCAGGCCGCCGGGGTCAGCCAACCGGGCTCGCGGACGGGCGCTTGCCCCCCTGCAGGTATTGGCACCCCGGCCTCTTGCAGTCGGGTCACCACTTGGGGCAGCAGGGCCCGGATGGCGGCCGCATCCTGCTGCTGGCGCGCCAGCGAAGGCAGCCAGCGGGAAAGAGAGACAAAATCCTGCAGCGCACCGCGCTGTTTAAGCTCGGCCAGCCGGTCGTCGAGCCGCTCCAGTCGTTGCAGCGCCTGTTCGCCGTCCGCTCCCGTCACCAGAAAACCCTGCATGCCGCCCTGCTGGCCGGTCAGGGTCTTGATCTGGTTCTCCTGCGCCTGCAGTTCCACCGGCAAGGGTTGCAGCCGGCGGATGTCGTCATCCACCCGCAGCTGGCTGATGCCAAGAGCGGCCAGCAGCAGACAGCAGAGCGGCAGGCCGATACGCACCAGCGGGCGCTGCCGCCAGGCCCTGAGCCAGGCCATCAGCAGTGACTGAATGACCAGGGGCCGGGTCGGCAGCGGGCCGGCCCAGCGCGGAAACAGGCAGAGCACAGTGATGAAGGCGCTGAACAGCCCCGCCAGCGCACACACCGCCAGCTGCTGCAGCCCGGGGAAGGGGGCGAACCAGAGCAGGCCATAACCGATCAGGGTAGTCAGCACCGCCAGCGACAGGCTCGGCAGCAGCCGTAGCCGGGTCTGATGCGCGCTCTCGTCGCCGCCGTGCAACCGCCGCTCGCACAGGAAGTGGATGGCGTAATCGATGGCGATGCCGATGAGGCTGCTGCTGATGACCAGGGTGAAGACATGGATCTCGCCAAACAGGATGAGCACGGCGCCCAGCCCCCACATCAGCCCCACGCCGATGGGCAGCAGGGAGAGCAGCAGCGCCCGGGTCGAGCGGAACACGCCCCAGATCAGCAGGATGACCCCGATCATGGAGCCAAGCCCTATGGTGGAGATGTCCTGCTGGGCCAGGTTGCTGGCGTGCTGGCTGTAGAAGAGGGTGCCACGGCGCAGCAGCTCGGCACCGGGATAAGCCAGGGCCAGCCGCTGCTCGGCGTTGTCGAGCGCCCTCAGCACCCCTTGATTGCGCTGGATGTCGAAGGCGGAGAGATCCAGCTCGGCGCGCACCATGTACCAGTCACGCCCCCCCTTGTCCCGGCTGACCAGCCAGCCCGCCTTGAGCTGCATGGGGCCGCTGACCTCGGCCAGTACCCCGGCCCGGGTCAGCAGCAGCGGATCGCTTTGCCACTCGGCGCGAGAGACTCCGCCAAAGGGCGAGTAGATCTGGCCGAGCACCCACTGGCTCCAGCCCTCAGCGCCAGCTGCCAGCCGGGCCCGGCTCGCCTCATCCAGCCGCTGCCAGGCGAGATCGTGCAGATAGACCTGCCAGGCGGAGGCCAGCTCGGGCTGATGCCCCTTGATATGGGAGAAGGCCGCTATCTGGCCGAGTTGTGTTACCCATAGCTCGGCCGCCGCCTGCCCGCTCTGTCCGGCCGGCAGACTCAGCATCCAGACCAGCTGGCGATCGAGCTGCTGCAGCAAGCCCTGCTGCAGGGCCGGATCCAGATCGCTGCGGGATGCGTGGGGCAGCAGATCCATCAGGCTGGTGTTGATGCGGCTGTGGGGCAGCTGCCAGGCGAGTACCGCCGCCAGCAGCAGACAGAGGCCGATCCAGAGCGTGCCAAGCCGGTGCCAGGTGGTTTCAGCTTGCAGCAAGGTCGACTCTCCCGGCCAGAACACGGGCAGTGGCTTGGCGCGATGCGGGGCTAGTGGGCAGCAAAGCGGGCCTGCTCCTCAGGGGTCAGTGGCAAGCTTCGCGCCTGCCAGGCACTGAAACGGATGCGGGTGCTGTCCCCCTGCTTGTCGGCGATGATGAGCTGATCCAGCTGCCCCAGCCCGCTCAGGGTGAGGCTGGCGAACACCTTGTCGAGCGGCGCCTGCGTGGGCACCATCACCAGCTGCCAGCCCGCCTCCGAGCTCTGGAAATCGATGCTGAAGTAGCGGCTCAGGGTCGCCTCGTCCGAGCCGAACAGCGCCAGCAGCATCTGGCTGAATTCCAGCAGTTGGGGGCTGTCGATGACGGTGGCGGGCTGACCCGCCACCTGCTGCACCATGCGTTGCGGCGTCAGGGTCAGCGTCAGGGCAAAGGGCTTCTGCTGCTGCCACCAGAGCCCGAGATCGCGCACCAGCAACAGCTCGCCGGAGGCTTTGAGCGGCTGACTCAGTCCCGCCACCTGTTTCTCCTGCTCGAAATGGGCCTGCCGGGCCGGGCTCAGGGTCAGCAACTGCTGCACCTGGTCACGGGTCAGGGGGGCCGCCTGCAGTGGCCACGCCAGCAGCAGGACCAGTCCGACCATCAGCCGGTTCAGAAGAGGGGTCACTGGCTCACCCCCAGCTTGTCCAGCAGCACCTGGGGCGAGGCCAGGCACATCTCGCCGCTCGCCTTGCTCACCGCCACCTGGATGCTGTAACCCTTGCTGGTGCGGGTGCCGCTCACGGCATCGCTCAGCAGGTAGTCGATCTTCAAGCGGTTCTGGTACTCGGTCAGGGTGGCGCGCACCCGCACCCGCTGGCCGAAGCGCAGCGACGCCAGGTACTTCATCCGAGTGTCGATGATGGGCCAAAGGTAGCCGGAGGCCTCCATCTGCGGATAGTTGTAATCGATGAGGTCGAGCAGGGCGCAGCGTGCCAGCTCGATGTAGCGAAAGTAGTGGCCGTGCCAGGCTACCGCCATCATGTCCACGTCGTGGAATGGGATGGTCACCTCGATCTCAGTACTGATCTGCCAGGGTTCAGGCGTAGTCTGGATGCGGCTCATAGCGAAGAGTCCTGATAGAGGGGGTAGTGGCGCTGGCGGATGCGGGCTATCAGCGCCCTGAGCTCGGGCTCCAGCGCCCTGTCTTCCAGCAGCGGGGCGAACTCGGCCCGCACCTGCACGACCATGTCGGCCAGCGCCGTGCCGAGCGGGCGGGTGAAGGGGGTGGGCCGGGCGAGACGCAGCTCCACACCCTGCACCGCCGCCAGCAGGCAGGCGGCCGCGACCTGCTCGGTCAGGGTCAGCACCCGCAGCGCATCGCGCGCCGCTATGGTGCCCATGCTCACCTTGTCCTGGTTGTGGCACTCGGTGGAGCGGGAGAAGACGCTGGCGGGCATGGTCTGCTTGAGCGCCTCCGCGGTCCAGGCCGAGACGCCGATCTGCACCGCCTTGAAGCCGTGGTTGATCATCTGCCGTTCATCCGGCGCGCCGGAGAGGTTGCTCGGCAGGCCGCCGTTGAACTTGCTGTCCACCAGCTGGGCCAGCTGGCGATCCAGCAGGTCGGCCAGGTTGGCGACGGCCGTCTTCATGCTGTCCATGGCCATGGCGATGTGACCGCCATAGAAGTGGCCGCCGTGCATCACGTGCTCCCCCTCCCCGTCGATCAGCGGGTTGTCGTTGGCGCTGTTGAGCTCATTTTCGATGAGCTGGCGCCACCAGGGCAGGCTGTCGGCCACCACCCCGATGACGTGGGGGGCACAGCGCAACGAGTATCTGTCCTGCAGCCGGTCGCTGTGGCGCGGCAGCTCGCCGGCCACCAGGTCTTCCCTCAGCCAGGCCGCGATGCCCTGCATGCCGGGGTGCGGCTTGGCGGCAAACAGCCGCTCGTCGAAGTGGAAGGCGTTGCCACCCATGGCGACGCTCACCAGCGCGGTGATCCGGGTCGCCAGCCGCATCAGGTAGTCGGTGCGGGCATAGGCGAGGCAGGCCAGCGCCGTCATCACCGAGGTGCCGTTCATCAGTGCCAGCCCCTCTTTCGGTCGCAGGGTCAGGGGGGTGACCCCCAGCTCCCGATAGACCTCGGCGGCGGGGCGCAGCCGCCCCTGCTGATGGAGCTCGCGCTCCCCCACCAGCACGGCGGCGACGTAGGAGAGCGGGGTAAGATCGCCGCTGGCACCGACGGAACCCTCTTCCGGGATACGCGGCACCAGATCCTGCTCCAGCAGCCAGCAGAGCCGCTCAAGCAAGGCCGGGCTGACCCCGGAAACCCCCTGCGCCAGGGAGCAGAGCCGGGTCGCCAGCACGGCGCGGGCGGCATCGAGCTCGAGATCCGCCCCCAGCCCGCAGCCGTGAAAGCGGGTCAGATGCAGCGGCAGCTCGGGCACCAGCTCGGTCGGTACCGGCCGGGTCACCGAGTCGCCGTAGCCGGTGGTCACCCCGTAGATGACCCCCTCTTCGGCCAGCAGCCGGTCGAGAAAGTCGGCCCCCCGCTGGATGCGGGCCATGAAAGCCGGATCCGGATTCAGTGCGGGGGTGGCGCGCCCTTCGGCCAGCGCCACCACGTCTTCGATGGTCAGCGGCGCGGCGCCGAAGGTGACCCTTCTCATCTCACTCTTGTTCATCGGTCAGCTGCCAGAAATCAAAAAAGTTGAACCAGTCCAGCGGGGCCCGCAGGCAGTGATGCTGCAGACGATCGGCATAGGCCTGCACCCGGGACGCAAGAATCTCTTGTCGCCCCTGGCGTGGCAGGGGCTGGCCGTCGACAAAGGGCTCGAAATGCACCCGAAAGCGCCCCTGCTCCTTGAGGCCGAACATCAGGTAGACAGGGCAGCCCAGCACGCTGCTGAGCACGAAGGGTCCGAGCGGAAAGGGCGCCGGCGCCCCGAGAAAGTCGGCCCAGATCACCCGCTTCTCCCGGGTCACAGAGGTGCGATCGCCGACGATCACCACCCACTCCCCCCGCTCCAGCTTCTCCTTGAGCAGGATGGCGGTATCGGCCCCCAGCTCCTGCACCTGAATGAGGTTGAGGTGCGAATCCGGGTTGATCTGTTTGAGCAGGGCGTTGAAGCGGGCCGCGTGGCGGGTGAACACCAGCGCGTTGATGCGCAGCCCCTGCTTGCGACTGCCAAGCGCGCGGCACAGCTCCAGATCGCCGAGATGGGAGCCCAGCAGCAGAACGCCCTGACCGCTATTGATGGCCGCCTGATAGTGCTCCGCTCCCACCAACTCCACCTCTTGCTCCGTGATGTCGCCGCGCCAGCCCGCCAGCTTGTCTAGCGCCGCCTCGCCAAAGCGCAGGAAGTGGCGAAAGCTCGATCTCGGCTCGGCGGGCAGCGTCACCCCCTGCGCGCGGGCGAAGCGCTCGAGGCGGGCCAGATAGGCCTGGGATGCCTGGCGCTGGGCGCGGCCGGTCAGCCAGAAGTAGCCGATGACCGGATAGAGCAGCAGGGAGAAGCCGCGCCGCCCCAGCAGGCGATAGCTGGTCAGCATGATCTGCATGCCGAGCAGCGATCCCCGCTCCGGGGTGCGTGACCAGTGGGTGCGCCGCTCTCGCCACAGCCGGGTCACCCATGACCAGAGGCGGCGGGGCCAGCGGCCGATGCGCAGCAGCTGATCCCACAGCAGGCGGCACACCAGTCGGGTGTGCATCCAGGAGATGTCGCGGTTGTCGCGCCAGAGCTGGAAGTGGGAGCTGCCATCGGCGGGATAGATGACCCGGGTTGGCACGAAGCGCACCGCCACCCCGGCCCAATGGAGGCGCACCATCACCTCGGTGTCGAAATCCATCCGCCGGCCGAGCGCCACCCACTCGAGCAGCGCGCAGGTGGCGGCCAGCGGATAGACCCGAAAGCCGCACATGCTGTCCTTGATGGCGAACGACAGCGTCTCGATCCAGACCCAGACATGGGTGATGTAGCGGCCGTAGAGGCGCCCCTTGGGCACGGAATCATCGTAGAGCGGGCGGCCGGAGATGAGCGCCGCCGGGTGTTTGTCCGCCTCGGCCAGCAGGGCCGGCAGGTCCGCCAGATCGTGCTGGCCGTCGGCATCCACCTGCAGGGCGTGGCTGAAGCCGAGTGCATGGGCGCGGCGCAACCCCGTCATCACGGCGCCGCCCTTGCCCTGGTTGTGGGGGTGGCGCAGCAGGGTGACCCAGGGGTAACGCGCAGCCAGCGCATCCAGCTCGGCGGCGGCAACCGGCTCGCTGCCATCGTCGATCAGCAGGCAAGGCAGCCCGTATTCGGCCAGCCGCGCCAGCACGGCGGCCAGCGGGCCGGCATGGTTGTAACAGGGAATGAGAATGCAGGGCGTCATGGGATCAGACGCACCCGTCCGCTGCTCGCTGGCTCATCGCCGAGCAGATACTGAAAGAGGAGCTGGTCCTTGTCCGCCTGCCACTGCAGGCGCAGGCTGCACTCGGCTCCGGGGCGCAGGGGGCGTTGGAACTTGAGCTGATCCACCCCGTGAAACGGCCGCGCCAGCTTGAGCAGGCTGGCGGCATAGTGCATCACCCAGTGGATCTGGGTCACCCCGGGCAGCAGGGGCGCACCGGGAAAATGGCCTGTAAACCAAGGCAAATCGGGATCGAGCCGCAGTTGCAGGCGCACCCCGTCGGCCAGCGTCTCGCAGGCCAGCACGGTGGGCAAGGTGTTCGGTGGCAAAGAGTCAACCGAGAGGCTCATCGAACAGCTCCTTGAGTTGTGGCCAGGGGCGCTTGCCCTGGGCGTTGACGGGCATCTGTTCGACCCGGCGCACGCTGCGCGGCAGGGCGACCGGCTCGAGCCAGGGACGCAGTTGCTGGCGCAGGGCCAGCAGAAAACGCCCGGGCCCGAGCTCGGCCCAGCGGGCGGTGCCCGCCTCGCTCAGCACCAGCACGGCGCCGAGGATCTGGCGCTGGCCCTGCTGCAGCGGCAGCACGGCGGCCGCTTCCACCTCCGCCAGCCCCTGCAGGCGCGCCTCCACCTCGTCGAGGGATATGCGCTTCTCCTCCAGCTTGACCACCCGATCCTGGCGGCCCAGCAGCTCGAACCCGGCCCCCGTCATCAGGATACGATCGGCGCAGGCCAGCCAGTCGTCCTCTGCCAGGAAGGGGGAGCGCAGCAGCAGGCCCTGATCCGGACCGACCCGCACCTCGACTCCGGGCAGCGTCGTCCAGGGGGTCTGTACTTGGTGGCGCTGGCGCCAGCCGATGCCACCGGTCTCGCTGCTGCCGAAGATCTCCACCGGCAGCTGACCGAGCAGCAGTTTGGCCTGCTGGGCATCGCCCGGTTGCAGGGGACCGCCAGAGGAGACGATCAGCCGGCAGCCGGCGGCGGGAATCGCCGGGTCAAGCCGGCTCAGAAACGCTGGGGAGGCGATCAGGCACCAGGGGGCCGTTTGCAGCGCCAGCTGCTCCGGGTAGTCGATGCTGCGGCGATCGAACGGACGGCCGAGGGCCAGCGGCAGCAGGATGCGAAACAGCAGGCCGTAGATGTGCTGGTGACTGACACTGGCCAGCACCCGACTATCGGCCAGCCGCTCGCCCCACAGCGCCATCTGCACCCGCAACTCCGCCTCCAGCTGGGGCCAGGCCTTGGGGATCGCCTTGGGCTCGCCGGTGGAGCCGGAGCTGAACAGGGTGAGATCGAGGCGCTCGGGCAGCAGGGCCGCGCCGTCTGCCTCCAGCTCGTCATCCGCCACCAGCAGCGGCAGCCTGAGTTGAGGCACGGCAAGTGCCGCACCGGGCGGTTCGCCATCGGTGAGCAGGCCGTCGAACTGTGCCTGCAGCGCCTGCAAACCGGCCAGCCGCTGATGGCCCGGCAGGATTGCCTGATAGCCACCGAGGGCGCAGGCGAGCAGTGCTTGCGTGAACAGCAGGCTGTCATCGAAGCAGAGGGCCCAGCGCGCACCTGGCTGGCCGGCGCCGGCGTGGCGGGCCATGGCCCGGGCCAGTTGCAGGCTGCCGCGGCGCAGCTCGGCCAGGGTCACCTCGCCATCCGGGCCGAACGCCACCACCAGCTCGCCGTCCCGCTGCCAGATAGTTTTCAGCAGGGTCATGGGGCCAGCCTCTTGAGCAGGCGGCGGCGCACCAGATACTCAGCGCCCATCAGGCCGCCCATCAGGGCGTAGCTGATGAGACCGTTGTAGAGGCTCCAGAGCGCCAGATCCCCGTGCCAGATAGTGAAGGCCGCCAGCGCGCCGTTGATGACGAAGAAGCCGCACCAGACCTGGGTCACCCGCCGGGTGTAGCCGATGGCTGCCGGCGGCAAAGCGGGATCCTGCAGGCGGGCCAGCCGCTCCACCAGGCTCATGGGACGAGTCAGGCTCCAGCCAAACAGGCAGAGCAGCGCCAGGCTCACCGCCAGCGGGTAGTAGAGCAGCCAGTGCCGGGCACTGAACAGGGCCGACAGCAGGGTCAGTCCCAGCCCGATGCAGGCCAGCAGGCGGCCCAGCCAGAGCCACTCCGGCAAGGGGCCGAGCCGGACCCGCCCCTTGAGCAGGCCGGGCAAGAGCCGCAGTGAGAAGATGAGCAGCAGACCGAGCAGCAGCGGGGTCTGACCGGCGTGGGTCAGCCCCCAGTAGACCGCCAGCGGGTAGAGCAGCAGGGCACCACCGGCCAGCCAGGAGAGCCAGCGCATCATGGCAGGGCGTGCACCGGCATCAGGCGTCGGCCAGCAGACGCTCGACCGCATCCACCACGTCGTTGACGCTGCGCACCGACTTGAACTCTTCCGGCTTGATCTTCTTGCCGGTCAGCTTCTGCAGGTGCACCACCAGATCGATGGCGTCGATGCTGTCGAGCTCGAGATCCTGATAGAGGCGGGCCTCGGGGGTGATGGCCTCTTCGTCGACCTCGAACAGCTCAACGAGGGCGGCCTTGATCTGGGCAAAGATGTCGTCACGGGTCATGGCTCAGGCCTCCCCTTTCGACTGGGCCTGCACCAGGGCGACCAGGGCCGCAACGGAGGCAAAGTGGCGACGGGTGTTCTCATCCTCGGCGGAGAGCACGATGCCGTAGCGGCCCTTGATGGCAAGGCCCAGCTCCAGCGCATCGATGGAGTCCAGCCCCAGGCCATCACCGAACAGCGGCGCCTGACTGTCGATGTCGTCAGGGGTGAGCCCCTCGAGGTTGAGGCTGTCGATGATGAGTTGTTTTATCTCTAGATGAAGGTCTTGCATAACTGTTCCATATGCTGTCATTGGGGCCCCGGTTGCAGGGCCCGGGTGAGAAAGCGGGTCAGCTGGCGGGCGGCCAGCGCACTGCTCTGGCCGGTGGAGACCACCTCGTCCGCCGCCACCTGTTGCAGGAATTCTATGGTGAAAGTCGGCTTATTTTCCGGGATCTTGAACCATTTGTCCTGCTTGGTGAGAAATCGGGTGCTGCAGTGGATCCGCACCAGTTGCAGCGGCACCTGGCTGCGCACCGCAAGCTGGGCCGCGCCGCGCTGCAGCTTGATGGGTTCGCCCGGGGTGGTGCGGGTTCCCTCCGGGAAGACCAGCAGCAGGCCGCCGGCCCGGATCCGCGACTGGCACAGGGCCAGTAGATCCTCGCCTGCCACGTTGGGCAGATAGTCGGCCGCCCGCACCACGCCACCGATGAAGGGGTTGCGCCAGAGGGACTGCTTGACGATGCAGTCGCACACCGGCATCTCGGCCGCTAGGATGACGTAGTCGAGCAGGCTGGGGTGATTGGCCACCACCAGGGCGCCACGCAAGTGGGCGGGCATGCCGCTCACGCTGTAATCGAGCACCCCCCAGCCACGCAGCACGCCGAGAAACAGCCGAAAGCTGTGGCGGATGGTGAGCTGGGCCAGGATACGGCGCCGCTCGCCGCGCAGACAGAGTGCCAGCAGCGGAAACCAGAACAGGGAGAGCAGCAGGCCGCCCACCCCGAACAGGGTGAAGCCAAGGGCCGTGCCGATCAGCCGCCAACCCCGGTTCAGCAACGCTGCCATGCCCACTCCTGGCGGCCATCGCAAAGGGCCAGGGTCGACTCATGCCGCAACAGGGCACGCCAGCAGGCCAGACTCTGCGGCAGCGGGCGGGCATGGGGTTCGACTGTGCGGCGCGCCCCCTCGCAGCGCCACTGGTCGCCAGCCTCAAGCACCAACCCCAACGCGTGGGGCGGCGCCTCGTCCGCCAGCCAGGGACGGTGAAACTCGGGCACAGGTCCTTCGAATCCCACCAGCAGCACCCGGCGGGCACCGGCCTGCAGGGCGCAGACCGCTTCGGTCAGGCCCGCCATCAGGCCGTTCTCTCCCGCCGCCAACGAGGTCATGGGAATGGCGGCCTTGCCCTGAATGGAGCAGAGTCCGGCGGCGGTGTTGTGCACCGACATGGAGAAGTCCGTGGGCGACAACGCCTGTCCGTCCGCCAGCGCCTGCAGCAGGGTCACAGAGCGGGCCAGCTCGCCATGACGGCTGACGAAGATGGCGTAATCAATGGCATGGCGAGCCAGCAGGCTCAGCCCCACCTGCACCGCCAGCCGGGAGCCCTGGCTCAGACGGCGCGCCATCATCATGGGCAGCAAGGGGGTAGCGGGAAACGGCGGGTCGACGGGCCAGCGGCCCTGCTGCGCCCACGCTTGCCAGGCGGCCTCATCGGCCAGACCCGGAGACAGTGCCTGGCTATCCAGCAGCGAGAAAGAGAGCATATTTCAGGCAACCTGTCCTTAAAACGGTGGGTGGGAGCGAAGACGATAAAAGGCACTCATCCGACGTGCAGTGCCTGCTCCACGGCATGGAATGGCGTCATCAGGTTAATACCGGTCGGATAATACCATTATTCATCAAAAATAATAGCTGGCGCAGATTATCCACTGCCTTGGCGATTGAAAATAAACAATTTGTGTTGTCTCATTGCCTCGCCCGAATTGATGAATATCCTCCCCGAAGGAAATATTATGAAACTCATTAATAAAATATCCCTGATACTGACCTGTGCCTTGTTGGCCGCTTGCTCCACCAGCCAGCCCATCCGTAATATGGCGGTCAATCCGGTGCCCTTCAATCTGACCGAAGAACAGGTGGCCAAGGCCATTATTACGGCGGGCATAGGCAAGAGCTGGGTGATGAGGAAAGAACGACCAGGGCTTATTCGTGGCCAGGTCAATGTGCGTCAACATCAGGCGGTGATCGATATTCCCTATAGCGCTCGCGATTACTCCATTAATTATGTGAGCAGCATCAACCTTGATGAAAAGGGCAAGGGCAGCATACATCGCAGTTATAACCGTTGGGTGCTGGGTCTGAATCAGGCCATCCAGACCGAACTCTCCCGCACACAGAACCAATAATCCGGCAGGAGTCACCCCGTGAACCACTATCAGGCAGACCCATACAACGCGCTGGAAGCCATCAGCGAGGCCCAGAAAATCGCCTTCGGGCCCATGCTGTTTCAGGCCAGCTGGTGCCTGCGTGAAACCGGGGTGCTAGCGTTTCTCGAGACCTGCGGCTCGCGGGGGGCATCGCTGGCCGAGATCGCCCTGGCATGCGAGCTGAGCGAATACGGTGCCGGCGTGCTGCTGGACATGGGGCTCGGTGGCGGGCTCTGCTACCTGACAGACGAGCACTATGTGCTGGGCCGGGTCGGCAAATACCTGCTGCACGACGCCATGAGCCGGGTCAATCTCGATTTCACCCAGCATGTCTGCTACCAGCCTCTCGCCCATCTGCTCGACGCCATCCGTCAGGGCTCGCCGGCCGGCTTGCAGGAGTTCGGTCCATGGCAGACCCTCTACCCGCACCTGAACGAGCTGCCCGAACCGGCCCGCCGCAGCTGGTTTGCGTTCGATCATTTCTACTCCGACTGGGCATTCCAGCAGGCGCAGGACAAGGTGTTCGGCTATGCGCCGCGCCACCTCTACGATCTGGGCGGCAACACCGGCAAGTGGGCCATCGCCTGTGCCAAACGGGATCCCGCTCTGCGGGTCACCATCCTGGATTTGCCCGAGCAGCTGGCACTGGCCCACCTCAACATCGAGGAGGCCGGACTGGCGGAGCGGGTGCAGGGTCATCCGGTGGATCTGCTGCAACCAGGCCCCCTGCCCGGCGAGGCCGACATCTGGTGGATGAGCCAGTTTCTCGACTGCTTCAGCCACGCGCAGATCGTCGCCATCCTGAACCGGGTCCGACTGGTCATGAAACCGGACGCCCGGGTCTGCATCCTGGAGCTGTTCTGGGACAGGCAGACTTTCGAAGCCGCCAGTTTCAGTCTCAACGCCACCTCCCTCTACTTCACCTGCCTGGCCAACGGCAACAGCCGCTTCTATCACTCCAAACAGCTGTACCAGTGCCTGCGCGAGGCTCATTTCCATGTGGAGGCCGAGCACGAGATCCCGGGACCGGGCCACACCCTGCTGGTTGCCCGCCCGCTGCACACGAGGCCATAATGCCGACATCGACATGAAGATGATGATGAAACGAAAAGGAGCACGGCATGAGGCATGACTGCATGGCACTGATGGCACTCGGCCTGGCCCTGGGCAGCCTGCTCGGCGGCTGCGCCGACATCAAGGAGGCGGGCCGCACCGTGGGTCACACCACCCGGGACGTGACCCGCGAGATTGGCCACACCACCCGTGACGTGACCCGCGAGATCGGCCACGGTACCCGGGATGCGGTCAAGCAGGTGGGGGATGAGATCAGCAAATGACAACGGGGCCGAGGCCCCTGTTGTCATGAGGGAGAGCCACTGCCCATATGGCCATCAGCCTGAACTCCATAGCCTCTTCCGGCTCATCAGGTCGCTCGGCGCAGAAGTCGAGCCCGCTCTGCTGCTTCACCTCATCCACCGTCACTGCGTAGTCCGCAAGCCGGCTGGCCGACTTGTTGTCCTGAGGCATAGCCCTCCCGGTACAGCAGCTGATCGGGCTGACCAGTTATATCGGCCCAATTACCCGTTCCGGGCAAGGTCAGCACCAGCGCCAGCAAACAATATTTACTCTCTCTCTTGAGTTTGCGAACAATCGCAGCGTCAGCCTGCTCGGGAGCAACTGTCTATCATTTGTTCAAGTTCAAAGCAGGAATGAAAAATGATAATAAAAAACAATGAATTGTGATTTTTTTTGGTGGGCTTGAAGCGAAGGCTTGCGAGGTAAAAAGCCTGACCTCGATGAGAATAACATGAAAAAATTCATCCTTGATACCAGCCAATTAATTAGATTACTTTCATTTTACAGAGCCACCATTCAATATTAAGGAGTGGCCTAAGGTTATTTAGATTCATATTAAATGTATCATAAATATCGCCTGCAATGATCCTCAATAATAAATATCCGGTCTGACATTCTGTATCCCGCATTCCAGAGAATGCCATCTGCTGTTCCCTCACCGAGTGGGGAAACGGATGGCCGTGCTTTTCAATCAAGATAAGGATGCATGATGAGAAAGTCCCTGTTGGCCTGCTCTCTGTTGTTGTGCCCCACCGCCTTCGCCGCAGCTCCGCACTGGGAATACAGCGGTGAGGCCGGCCCGGCGAAATGGGCCAGCCTGACCCCGGAATTTGGCCAGTGCGCGGGCAGCAACCAGTCGCCGGTCAACCTCGCAGGTCTGGTGGAAGCCGAGCTGGCACCACTGCAGTTCCACTACCTGTCGGGCGGCAAGACCCTGGTCAACAACGGCCACACGGTGCAGGTCAACTATGCCCCGGGCAGCAGCCTTGAGCTCGACGGCATGCGCTTCGAGCTCAAGCAGTTCCACTTCCACGCACCCAGCGAAAACCTCATCGAAGGCAGGTCCTATCCCCTGGAGGGGCACTTGGTACACGCCAATGACAAGGGGGAGCTGGCAGTGGTCGCCGTGATGTTCGAGCCGGGCCGGGCCAATGCGGCCCTGAGTCAGGCCTGGCAGGCGTTACCAGCCAAAGCGGGTGAGATGCACAGCTTGGAGCAGCCGATCTCGGCCGAGTCACTGCTGCCCGCCAGGCGCGACTACTACCGCTTCAGCGGCTCCCTGACCACACCGCCCTGCTCGGAAGGAGTGCGCTGGCTGGTGATGAAGCAGCCGGTGCAGGTGAGCCAGGCCCAGATCGATGCCTTCAAAGTCGTGATGCACCACCCCAACAACAGGCCCGTGCAACCCCTCAACGGGCGACTGGTGCTGCAATAAGGTTTTATGTAACCGATTTGCACAATAAGAAAGAGGGCCAACAGGCCCTCTTTTGCATTCATCCACCTGCCGTTACAGGCTGGCGGCAATCTTTGCACCCAGGGCGGCATTGTTCAGCACCAGCTGGATGTTCGCCGCCAGCGAGTTGCCGCCGGTCAGCTCGCACACCCGGGCCAGCAGGAAGGGAGTGGACTCCTTGCCCTTGACCCCCTGCTCGTCCGCTTCCCGCAGCGCCTGTTTGATCGCGGTATCGATGTCGGCCTTGGGCATGGCAAACTCGGTCGGGATGGGGTTGGTGACCACGGCGCCACCGGCCAGCCCCAGCTCCCACTTCAGACGCAGCGCCTCGGCGATCGCCGCCGGGGTGTCGAGGCGGTAATCCACCTTGAAGCCGCTCTCGCGGGTGTAGAAGGCGGGCAGCTCCTCGGTCTGGTAGCCGATCACCGGCACACCCTGAGTCTCCAGGTACTCCAGAGTCAGGCCGATGTCGAGGATCGACTTGGCACCGGCGCAGACCACGGCCACCGGGGTCTGGGCGAACTCCTGCAGATCCGCAGAAATGTCGAAGGTCTCCTGGGCGCCGCGGTGCACGCCGCCGATGCCGCCGGTGGCGAACACCCGGATCCCCGCCATGGCGGCAATGATCATGGTGGAAGCTACAGTCGTCGCGCCCAGCCCCTTGTTCGCCAGCACGAAGGGAATGTCCCGTCGGCTGCACTTGGTGGCGGTGTGGCCGGCCTTGCCCAGCGCCTCCAGAGCCCCCTCGTCCAGACCCACCTTGAGGCGACCGTCGATGATGGCGATGGTGGCCGGCACGGCGCCGTTGTCACGCACCACCTGTTCGACCTGACGCGCCGTCTCCACGTTCTGCGGATAGGGCATGCCGTGGGAGATGATGGTGGACTCCAGGGCAACGACAGGTTTGCCAGCGGCCAGGGCAGCGGCGACTTCAGGTTGGATATCGAGGTAAGCGTTCAACATGGGTACTCCTCCAGCATGCGTTCAACGGCGGCCTTGGATAGGCCGGAAAAGACGGTATCGGAACAATTGACGGTGAGGGCGGCGCAGCCGAGGGCGAATCGGGTCGCCTCCATGATGCCCTGCTCCAGCAACCAGGCGTGGGCCAGCCCTGCCATAAAAGCATCGCCGCCGCCGGTCACATTGACGACAGGGCTGCCGAGCACGGGCAGATGGCCCTGGCACTCCCCGTCGCTGTAGAAAATCCCCTGATCGCCGAGGCTCAGGAACAGCCGTTGCACCCCGGCGCGGTGGAACCAGGCCGCCGCCATGGGCCAGGTGTCGGGCCCGGCGATGGTGAAGCCGCACAGTTGTTCCGCCTCGGTGCGGTTCGGCTTGAGGGTGTGGATACGGTGCAACCAGGGGCGGATCTTCTCCACCTTGGCCACAGAGACGGTGTCGACGAAGATGATGTGTTCACCCTGGCGCTCGAACAGCCAGTCCAGGGTGTGAGTAGCGAGGTTGGTGTCGAGCACCCAGAGCCGCGCCGCGCCGAGGAAGCCGCTCAAGGGAGCGAGCCTGGCCGGAGTCAGCTCGTCGATGATCCCCATGTCGTTGACGGCGCAGCTCATCTCGCCGCTGCCGTCGTGCAGGCTGAGGTAGCAGGAGGTCGCCTGCCCATCCAGCACCAGCACCTGGCGCACGTCGACGCCGGCACGCTGGCTCACTTCCAGCAGGTGATGGCCGTACTGATCGTTGCCCACCGCGGTCAGCAGCCGGGTATCGGTGCCGAGCCGCGCCAGGTTCTCGGCGATGTTGCGCCCCACCCCGCCAGCCGAGGTACGTACCCGGCCCGGGTTGGAATCGCCGATGCGCAGGTTGTCATGGCTGCAACCACAGATATCCATGTTGGCGCCGCCGATCACCACGGCGTAGGGGCCTTCACGCAGCACATAGCCTCGGCCTTGCACATAGCCCTGGCGCATCAGGCTGGAGATATGGCTCGCCAGCGCCGAGCGGCTGATGCCAAGCCTGTCCGCCAGCTCCTGCTGGGCAATCATGGGATCCTGGCGCAGCAGGGCGAGGATCTCTTGCTCACGTTCCGTCATAGACAAACATCCAGTTACAAACGTTTGTCCATTATTTCCGAAAAACGTTTACCCGCCATCGCCTCGTGTAAAAATTGTCGACTTGCGCACAAAAAATCACCGGGCAAGCCCGGTGACAGGAAAACGGTTTTCAGATGGTGCCACTCAACCCAGCTGTACCCAGACCTCGCCGCCGTCCAGTCGCACCGGCCAGCAGGCGACGCTCAGGGCCGGATCGTCCAGGCAGCGGCCGTCCATCAGGGCGTAGCGCTGCTTGTAGAGGGGTGAGGCGACCACGGGCTCGCCCCCGGCATCCCCCACCAGGCCACGCCCGAGCACCGCCACCCCGGCCAGGGGATCCACCCCGTCCAAGGCATAGACTCGCTCCCCGAGGCGAAACAGCGCCAGCACCCGCCCCTCAAGCCAGGCGCTGCGCCCGGCCTGCTCCGGCAGGGCCGCCAGCTCGCACACTCGATGCCAGGCTCCGGGCGCTGACGTCAAGCCCTCTTCCTTCCATTCGCTCATATCACCTCCTTGATGCTGATGGCGGGCGTGCAACCCGCTGGCCCCGCTCATACCACCTCCTTGATAGAGATATCCGGCACCCACTGCCCCCGCTCCTCACGGCGCGGCGGTGTCTCGTCTTCGGGCCGGTTGACGAAGGCCTCGAACAGCTTCAGCTTGTCCGGGTCCGCCAGGGTGCTCTTCCACTCGCACTGCCAGGTGCCGACTATCTCCCCCATCATGGCCTCTAGTTCGGCACCTATGCCGAGCCTGTCCTCGATGATCACCGACTTGAGGTAGTCGAGCCCCCCTTCCATGTTCTCCATCCAGACCGAGGTGCGTTGCAGCCTGTCCCCGGTGCGCACATAGAACATCAGCAGCCGGTCGATGTAGCGGATCAGGGTCTGCTCGTCGAGATCGGTGGCGAACAGGTCGGCGTGGCGCGGCCGCATGCCGCCGTTGCCGCACACATAGAGGTTCCAGCCCCGCTCGGTGGCGATGACGCCGATGTCCTTGCTCTGGGCCTCGGCGCACTCCCGGGTGCAGCCAGAGACCGCGAACTTCAGCTTGTGGGGGGCTCGCAGTCCCTTGTAGCGGTTCTCCAGGGTCTGGGTCAGGGTCATGGAGTCCTGCACCCCGTAGCGGCACCAGGTCGAACCCACGCAAGACTTCACGGTGCGCACCGACTTGCCGTAGGCCTGACCGGTCTCGAAGCCCGCCGCCACCAGCTCGCCCCAGATGGCGGGCAGCTGATCGACCCTGGCACCAAACAGATCGATGCGCTGACCGCCGGTGATCTTGGTGTAGAGGCCGTACTTGCGCGCCACCTCGCCTATGGTGATGAGGCCCTCCGGGGTGATCTCCCCACCGGGGATGCGCGGCACTACCGAGTAGGTACCGTCCTTTTGCAGGTTGGCGAGGAAGGCGTCGTTGGTGTCTTGCAGGGCGCGGTGGGGCTTCTCCAGCACGTGCTCATTCCAGAGCGACGCCAGAATGGAGGCGACCGTCGGCCGGCAGATGTCGCAGCCCAGACCCTGGCCATGCTTGTCTCGCAGCGCTTCGAAGCTCTTCAGCTCGCCGACACGGGCCAGGTGATAGAGCTCCTGGCGCCCGTAGGCGAAGTGCTCGCACAACCCCTTGTCCGCCTCGACACCAAGATCCGCCAGGGTCTGATCCACCACCTGTTTGAGCAGGTTGCTGCAGCCGCCGCAGCCGGTGCCCGCTTTGGTGCAGCTCTTCACCGCAGACAGCTCGTGATTGCCCGCCCGAACGGCGGCCACCACGTCCCCCTTGCTCACGTTGTGGCAGGAGCAGAGGATGGCGCTGTCCGGCAGCACCAGGGGCGCGGGGGCCGTGCCCGCCTCTCCCACCAGCAGGGAGAGCGGCGGCTGGGGCAGCGCCACCCCGTTCTGGTAGTACTGCAGCAGCCGCTCATAATCGGTTCCGTCCCCCACCAGGATGGCGCCGAGCAGGCGATTGCCCTCGCCGTCTGTCACCAGCTTCTTGTAGATGCCATTGACCCTGTCCAGCAACAGCAGCTCCTGGGCCCCGGCAGTGCTGGCGTGGGCGTCGCCGATGGAGCCCACGTCCACCCCCATCAGCTTGAGCTTGGTGGACATGTCGGCCCCGACGAAGCGGGTCTCGCCGCCGCACAGGCTGGCCACGGCGGTGCGGGCCATCTGGTAGCCGGGAGCCACCAGGCCGAAGATGCGCCCCTGCCAGAGCGCACACTCGCCGATGGCGAGGATGGCGGGATCCGAGCTGTGGCAGCCGTCGTCGATGCAGATGCCGCCGCGCTCCCCGACGTTCAGCCCGGATTGGCGGGCCAGGGCGTCGGCGGGGCGGATGCCTGCCGAGAACAGCAGGACATCGGTCTCAAGATGAGAGCCGTCCTTGAAGCGCAGCCGGTGGCGGGCCTGCTCCCCCTGCTCGATGCACTCGGTGGCCTTCTCCACCAGCACCTCGACCCCGAGCGCCTGAATCTTGTCTCGCAGCACGGCGCCGCCGCTCTCGTCGAGCTGCACCGGCATCAGCCTGGGGGCAAACTCCACCACCTGGGTCTTGAGCCCGAGTAGGCGCAGGGCGTTGGCCGCCTCCAGCCCGAGCAGGCCGCCGCCGATGACCACGCCGCTGCGGGCCTGGGCGCAGGCATCGCGGATGGCGGCAAGATCCCCCAGGGTGCGGTAGACGAAGCAGCCCTCCCGCTGATGGCCGGGGATGGGGGGCACGAAGGGCACAGAACCGGTCGCCAGCACCAGGCGGTCGTAAGGGAACTGCTCGCCGTTGGCGAGCGTCAGGGTGCGGGCGGCCCGGTCGAGCACCTCCACCTCGGCCCCCAGCCGCAGCGCAATGCCGCTCTCTTCATACCAGGCAGGATCCGCCATGCGCAGCGCCTCCGGGGCCTTGCCGCCGAATACCTCGGAGAGGTGCACCCTGTCGTAGGCGGAGTCAGGCTCGGCCCCGAACACCGTCACCTCGAACCGGTCGAGGCCACCGGCCGCCACCAGCTGTTCGACGAAGTGATGACCCACCATGCCGTTGCCCACCACCAGCAGGCGTTGCTTTTCGGCGGATCCGGCGCTCTGGCGATCGATCAGGTCCACGCCGTCGCCGATCACCCACTGTTGCTCTTTGTCAGTCATATCTCTCTTCCTTGAATCCGGTGGGCTCAGGCGCGCAGCTTGCTGCGCGCTTGCCCGGCTGCCTTGAGGGGGGTCACCTTGCGCTGCTTCTCGTAGAGGAAGCGCAGTACCTGCTGGCGCAGCTTGTGGTAGTGGGGGTCATCCGCCAGGGCGACCCTGTCTCTGGGCCTTGGCAGATCCACGGTCAGGATCTCCCCGACGGTGGCACTGGGGCCGTTGGTCATCATGACGATGCGATCGGAGAGCAGCACCGCCTCGTCCACGTCGTGGGTGATCATGATGACGGTGTTGCCAAGCTCCGCCTGGATCGCCATCAGCGCATCCTGCAGATGGGCCCGGGTCAGGGCGTCGAGGGCACCGAACGGCTCATCCATCAGCAGTACCTTGGGGGAGAGCGACAGGGCCCGCGCGATGCCGACCCGCTGTTTCATGCCCCCCGACAGCTCGTGGGGCATCTTTTGGCTGGCGTGATCCATCTGCACCAGGGAGAGGTAGTAGTCCACCCGCTCCGCCACCGCCCGCTTGTCAGGCTCCACCTGGCCCACCGCCAGCGCCACGTTCTGCTGGACGCTGAGCCAGGGCAGCAGGGCGTGGTTCTGGAACACCATGGCCCGCTCGGGCCCCGGCCCCGCCACCTCGCGGCCATCGAGGATGATGCCGCCCAGGGTCGGCTCCAACAGCCCGGCCACCAGGTTGAGCACCGTGCTCTTGCCGCAACCCGAGTGACCGATGAGGGAGACGAACTCCCCCTTCTCGATGCGCAGGTTGACCCGGCTGAGGGCCTCGAAGCTGCCCTGCTCCGTCTCGAACGAGATGCCGACGTCGCTTATCTCCAGATAACTCTTCATTGGCTCTTCTCCTGCCTGAATAGAAATGTGATTAACGCAGCACCTGGCGCTTGTCCCAGGACAACCACTGCTGCAGGGCCAGCATGCCCCTGTCCAGGGCGCAGCCGATGAGGCCTATGGTGATCACCGCCACCATGATGCGGGCCAGGGAGGCCGAGCCTCCGCTCTGGAACTCGTCCCACACAAACTTGCCGAGCCCCGGGTTCTGGGCCAGCATCTCGGCTGCGATCAGCACCATCCAGGCCACCCCAAGGGAGAGCCGCAGCCCGGTGAAGATCATGGGCAGGGCGCCGGGCAGCACGATGCGGCGCACGTGGGTCACAAAGGAGAGGCGCAGCACCCGGCTGACGTTGTGCAGGTCGCTGTCCAACCCCGCCACCCCGACTGCGGTGTTGATCAGGGTCGGCCAGAGGGAGCAGAGGGTCACCGTCAGCGCCGAGGTGAGGAAAGACTTGGCAAGCCAGGGGGTGGGGTTTGCATAGAGAGCGCTCACCACCAGCGTGATGAGCGGCAGCCAGGCCAGCGGCGACACCGGCTTGAGCAGCTGGATCACCGGGTTGGCGGCGCGATAGAGCCCCTGGTTCATGCCAAGCAACACCCCGCACGGGATGGCGATCAGGGTCGCGAGCCCGAATCCACACAGCACGGTGAACAGGCTGGTCGCTATCTGATCGAAGAAGGTGGGGCGCCCTGTGTAGGGGCGCAGCTTCACCTCGGCCGCCGGATCCGCCGCCAGCCGCTCGGCGTTGCGAACCTGCTGGCGCTCGAGGAAGGCGCTCGCCTTCTCCCGCTCCGCCAGGTGATCCTGGCCGAGGGACCAGAACTGGCTGGCGGTGGCGAGCGGCCCCGGCAGGGTGCCCAGGCTGGTCTGCACCTGACTCGCCCCCCACTGCCAGAGGCCGAGGAACAGCAGCACGCCGAGCAGGGGCTGCACCAGGGTTTTCAAATTGATGGCTTTCCAATTGATGAATGGCCACTTGTGTCGTTTCATTGCGTTCTCCTCGCTCATTGCACCCGCTCATCGCCCTTGAGGCCGATGGCGAACTGCTGCAGATAGGCGTTGGGGTGGCGGCCGTCATAGATGAGGCCGTCGATGAAGCCATCCTGGGGGCCGCGATAACCCTGCTCGCTGGCAAAGTCGGGGAAGTCTTGCGCCTTGAGCTTGCCCTCGGCGATCAGCGCCTCGGCGGCCTGGCGATAGACCTCGGGTTGATACACCGCCTTGGCCACCTGCTCGAACCAGGCGTCCGGCCTGGCCTCGGGGATCTGGCCCCAGCGCCGCATCTGGGTCAGATACCAGATGGCGTCGGAGTAGTAGGGATAGGTGGCGTGGTGGCGGAAGAAGACGTTGAAGTCAGGCAGCTGCCGCTTGTCCCCCTTGGCATACTCGAAGGTGCCGGTCATGGAGCTGGCGATCACCTGCTCGTCGGCACCCACGTACTCGGGTTTGGCCAGCATCCTGGCCGCCTCGCGCCGGTTGCCGTTGTGTTCGGCATCCAGCCACCAGGCCGCCCGCAGCAGCGCCTTCACCAGCCGGACATGGGTGTTGGGGTGGCGCTCTGCCCATTGCCGGGTGACGCCGAACACCTTCTCCGGGTTGTTGCGCCAGATCTCCTGATCCGTGATGACGGGCACCCCTATACCCTTCGCGACCGCCTGCTGGTTCCAGGGCTCCCCCACGCTGTAGCCGGCGATGGTGCCCGCCTCCAGGGTGGCGGGCATCTGTGGCGGCGGCGTCACCGACAGCAGCACGTCCGCCTGGCGCTGGCCCGAGTTGTCGCCGAGCTTGGGTGCGTAGAAGCCGGGATGCAGGCCGCCCGCCGCCAGCCAGTACCTCAGCTCGTAGTTGTGGGGGGAGACGGGGAACACCATCCCCATGTTGAAGGGCTTGCCCCCCTGGCGGTACTCCGCCACCACGGGCTTGAGGGCGGCGGCGCTCACCGGCGGTGGCACCTCTCCTGCGACCGGCTTGGGCAGTTGGGTGGCCATGGCCGCCCAGACGCTGTTGGCCACCGTGATGGCGTTACCGTTGAGATCCATGGCGAACGCCGTCACCAGCTCGGCCTGGGTGCCGATGCCGATGTGGGCGGCCAGGGGTTGGCCCGCCAGCATCTGGGCGCCATCCAGCTCGCCGTCGATCACCCGATCCAGCAGGATCTTCCAGTTCGCCTGGGCCTCCAGGGTCACGTAGAGCCCCTCGTCCTCGAAATAGCCCCGCTCGTAGGCCACCGCCAGCGGCGCCATGTCGGTCAGCTTGATGAAGCCGAGTCTGAGCTCCTCCTGCTCGGGGGCACCCACCGCGGCCAGCACCGGCAGCGACAGCACCGCCAGCAGCATCCCCGCACATCCTTGTCGTCTTTTCATTCCAGTCCCTCGCTCGGTTCCTTGTTCCGGGCTGTCACCCTCCTGCCTCGTTGCAGGATGGCGACCAAAAAAAAGCCCCACCGATCCGGGATCGGTGAGGCCTCTTTGCCCTGTTGCGAGTGACGGGCCCTGGGCGCCATCACTCCTTGTATGTTGGGTAATTCACTTTTCGTGCCAGATTGGCCAAGCCGCATCGGACGGCCTTTCCCGGCTTTTTCTTCCCTCCTTTTCCCCCCTGTTTGCCTCAATTAGGCGCAATTGCACCAAAACGGTTTGCCAGCGGGGCGCTCAGGCGGGCAATGCCTGCAGCAGTTGCCGCGCCAGCTCCCCCAGGCTCAGGTGGCGGCTCATGGCGGTGCTGCGCATCAGGCGATAGGCCTGCTCCTCATCCAGCCCCTGATGACGCATCAGGCGCCCCTTGGCCTGCTCGATGAGCCGCCGCTCCACCAGCTTCTGGCGCAGCTCGCTCTCGGTCTGCATCAGGGTCTGCACCATGGCGAGCTGGCTGCGGGCGAGCCGCAACCACTGCTCCACCGGCTCCCGCTCGCCGCAGGGGTGGGGCACCAGCAACACCCCCTGCTGCAGCAGGGCGAGCTGGGTATCGCCCCCGAGCCGCTCGCAGAACAAGAGGCGCGGCATGTCGGGCCAGAGGGAGAGGCCGAGGCGCACCTCGGCGCCGAACTGGCGGCAGCTGACCAGCAGGGCCTCCCCCTGCTCCATCGGGGTCAGCAACTGGCGGGTGTCGAGGATCCTGGGCTGATGACCGTAGTGGCTGACCAGCAGGGCCAGGCGATTGGCCTGGCCCGGATCATCGGCGTGGATCAGCAGGCGGGAGGAGGGGCCATCCTGGCCCCGGGGAAGAGTAGTCATGGCGCTCCTTGCCAACGGCTATCGCAACGTGTCTGCTGCCAATGCCGCAACATGAAGGCCAACTATTTGAATCTACCTCCTTTTTATCCATCAGGAGGTAGTAGGGGTAGAGGGGGAAACCCGGCTCAGGCTACCCGCTCCATGGTCTGGTTCAGCAGGGCCTGCAGCTCGGCGCCAAGGTTCACCACCTCCCCCATGATCATCAGCACGGGGCTCTGGCCGAGCAGGGCACGGGCGGCCTGCTCCAGTCCCTCCAGCCGGGCGTGATGGACCTGCTGGCGCGCACTGCACCCGGCCACCACCAGCGCCACCGGCAGATCGCCCGAGGCCCCCGCCGCCAGCAACCCCTGCCGGATCTGGGCCGCCCGCTCCAGCCCCATGTAGAACACCAGGGTATGGCCGGCCCGGGTCAACCCCTGCCAGCCCCGATAGTCCCCCTCGTCCATCAAATGACCCGTCACCAGGGTCAGGGAGCGGGCCAGCCCTCTGTGGGTCAAGGGAATAAGAGTGCTGGCGGCGCAGCCCAGGGCCGCCGTGATACCAGGCACCAGCTCGGCCTCGATGCCGTGGCGGGCCAGGTGCAGCGCCTCCTCCCCGCCCCGGCCGAACACCAGGGGATCCCCCCCCTTGAGCCGCACCACCCGCTTGCCGGTGCGGGCCAGCGCCAGCAGCAGGGCATTGATCTCCTCCTGGGTCGGGCTCGGCTCGCCGCAGCGCTTGCCCACGTCGAAGCGGGCCGCCCCCTGGGGGATCCGGGCCAGGATCTCGCTCCCCACCAGGCGGTCATAGACCACCACTTCTGCCGCCTCGATGCGGTACAGGGCGCGCAGGGTCAACAATTCGAGGGGCCCGGGGCCCGCTCCTACCAGACTGATTTGGCTCATCGCACACTCCTTGTGTTGCTGCCCAGGCCTCAGACCTGGGCGATATAGACATGCTTGATCAACAGCTTGTCGATCTCGGGCAGGCAGGTGCCGCAGTTGCTGCCGCAGCCGAGCAGGGCCTGCAGCCCCGCCAGCTCGCTCACCCCCTGCCGGGTGATGGCATCGACGATGCGCTGCTCCGACACCCGCAGGCAGGAGCAGACCAGCCGGCTCTCACCGGCCAGGGCCTGGCTCAGGGTCTGGCTCAGGGCCCCCGTCTGCAGCGGCGTGCCGAGCAGGCTGGCCAGCAGATCGACTTTGATGTCCGGTCGCCGCTCCCCCACCAGCAACAGGCCCTCGATGCGATCCCCGGCCAGGGCCAGGGCGAGCCAGCCCTCCTTCAGGGGGAGCCGCAGCCAGCGCCCCTGGGTTGCCAGCCGCTGCCACAGGAGTTCGGGGGCCTCTGACCAGGAGGCCAGCAGGGTGCAGTTGCCCTCGGGCAGAGGGCGTCTGGCCCACCAGTCCACCGGCTCGCGCCAGTCCCGGCGGCCGCACCAGAGTCCCTGCCAGCGGGTGGCTTGCGCCCTGGCCTGCACCCGCCCCTGCTTGAACATGGGCTGGCCGGAGAGGGGATCCACCACGGCGGCGATGAGGCGGTTGACCGCACCCTGGCTGCACTGGCTGTCGGTCCAGTGCATGGGCAGGAAGGCTTCCCCTTCCCTGAGCCCCTCGTCCAGCCCCAGCAGCAGCAGGGCCTCCCCGAGCTCGTTGTGAAGGCGCACCAGATCCCCCTCCCTGGCACCGAGCGCCAGCAGGCTGGCGGCCCCCACCCGCACCCTGGGCCAGGGCTCGGCCTCCTGCAACCTGGGCACGTGACCGGTGCGGGTCATGGTGTGCCACTGATCACGCAGCCGGCCGCTGTTGAGGAGCAGGGGGAGATCCTCCCCTCGGGGGGCGGCATCATGCTGGGGGGGGAAGTGCTGGGCCAAGGGCAGCAGGCGGGCCCGGCCATCCGGGGTGGCAAAGCGCCCATCCTCGAACAATCGGGCCCTCCCCTGGGGCCAGTCGGCATTGACGGGCCAGCTCAAGGGTTCCAGCGCCTCGAACTCGGCGCGGCTCAGACCCGCCAGCCCCGAGATATCAAACTGGCGGCGCCCCTGGTTCTCGAAGCCGGAGAGGGCGGCGTGCTCACAGAAGATCTCGTGCTCGTGCTCATAGGCGAACCCCTCGCCAAAGCCGAGCCGGCGGGCGAGCTGGGTCAGCGCCCACCAGTCTGGCCTGGCCTCTCCCGGCAAGGGCAGAAAGGCGCGTTGGCGACTGATGGTGCGCTCGGAGTTGGTAACCGTGCCGCTCTTCTCCCCCCAGGCGGCGGCGGGCAGCAGCAGATGGGCGAGGCGCGCCGTGTCGGTGTTGGCCGTCACCTCCGAGACCACCAGCAGCTCGCAGCGGCTCAGGGCTTCGCGCACCCGGTTGCCGTCCGGCAGGGAGACCGCCGGGTTGGTGCCGAGCACCCAGAGGGCGCGGATCTCCCCACGGTGCACCGCCTCGAACAGCTCGACTGCCTTGCGCCCGGGCCCGCGCACCATGGTCGGACTCTGCCAGAAGCGCCGCACCCGATCGCACTCTTCCTCGCCAAAGCCCATGTGGGCGGCAAGCTGGGTCGCAAGCCCCCCCACTTCGCGCCCCCCCATGGCGTTCGGTTGCCCCGTCATGGAGAAGGGGGCCGCCCCCGGCTTGCCGATGCGGCCGCACATCAGGTGGGCGTTGATGATGGCGTTGGCCTTGTCCACCCCCTGGTTGGACTGGTTGATCCCCTGGCAGAACAGGGTGACCGTCTTGGGGGTGCGGGCAAACAGCTGGTAGAAGCCGAGCAGATCGCTACGGGAGAGGCCGCAGCTGCGGGCCACCTCGTCCAGTTGCCAGGCGGGGTCGTCCAGCGCCGCCGCCAGCGCCTCGAAGCCGCTCACATGTTGCGCCACATAGGCCTTGTCCCAGCCGTCGCTGTCAAGCAGGTAGCGGCACAGGCCGTTCCACAGCGCCACGTCGCTGCCGGGCTTGAGGGCCAGGTGCAGATCCCCCTGCTCCGCCGTCATGGTGCGACGGGGATCCAGCACCACCACCTTGAGCTCGGGGCGCCGTGCCCGCGCCTGCTGCAGGCGGCGAAACAGCACGGGGTGGGTCCAGGCGGTGTTGGCACCGGTGAGCACCACCAGATCCGCTAGCTCCAGATCCTCGTAGCAGGCGGGCACCAGATCCTCCCCGAAGGCGCGTTGGTGGGCCACCACCGCCGACGACATGCAGAGCCGGGAGTTGGTGTCCACGTTGGCACTGCCCAGATACCCCTTCATCAGCTTGTTGGCGACGTAGTAGTCCTCAGTAGTGAGCTGGCCCGACAGGTAGATGCCGATGGCCTCGGGCCCGGACTCGGCCAGGATGGCGGCAAGGCGCTGCGCCAGGGTGTCCAGCGCCTCATCCCAGCCGATGCGCTGCCCCATCCAGCGCGGGTAGAGCAGGCGATCGGGGAACGCCAGGCTCTCCAGCAGGCTGGCCCCCTTGACGCACAGGGCGCCGCCATTGGCCGGATGCTGTTCATCCCCCTGCAATTGCCAGTTGTCGCCCTCCCGGCTCAACCGGATGCCACACCCCACTCCACAATAGGCACAGGTGGTCTTCATTCCCTCGCTCCTTGTCGCCGGCGGCCCCCGGGGGCCGCCTCCTTGTCCTGTTGGATGACGGGCCCATAAAAAAAGCGTCCGCCCCCCTGCGGGGACGGACGCCTTTGTCCGGATGAGCCTCAGTCATCTTGTATGAGGAAATGACTGCAAACCCCGCGCCAGGATGTCAGGTGCGCCACCATTGAGCGCCAGGGCGCGGGGCTGCGCCAGAGCGGTGCAACTGCTCCCTTGTTGGGCCCGCCGGACGGGAGTCGGCGCCACAGGCTGGGCAAGGGGCGCGCCGGGGGTATAATGCGCCGCCACAGAGGAGAACGAGATGAAAGAGTCAGATTACGGCGCCGCACAGCGGGTCGATGTGCAGCCGGATGCGGCTCCCGATTATTGCGCCATCGGGCTGGTCAATCCCAAGTCACCGGAGAATGTGGGAGCCGTGATGCGGGCCGCCGGCTGTTACGGGGCAGAAGAGGTCTACTACACGGGGCAGCGCTTCGAGCTGGCGCGCCGCTTTGCCACCGACACCAAGCAGATGGTGGAGAAGATCCCCCTGCTCGGGGTCGAGGATCTGCTGGCGTTCGTCCCCGAAGGCTGTACTCCTGTGCTGGTGGATCTCATCGAGGGGGCCACCTCGCTGCCGGACTATGTGCACCCGGCGCGGGCCTTCTACATCTTCGGCCCGGAGGATGGCACGCTGGATCCCGCCCGCTTCGCTGCGGTGAAGGAGGTGATCTACGTACCGACTCAGGGTTGCATGAACCTGGCCGCCTCGGTCAACGTGATCCTCTACGACCGGCTGGCCAAGAAGCTGAGGGCTGAAGACTGAGCAAGAAGGTGATCCAGACAGCCAGACACAAGACCGCATCAATCCGGTGATGGTGCCAGCGTGCGCGCCCTCGCCTCCTGCTCCCTGATAAAGTCCCGGTAGTCGTGGTAGAGCCTGTTTTTCCGATAGATCTCCGCCAACCTTCCCTGCCTGATCAGGGTGCGCATGCCGGGATCCCAGAGCCCATGCAGCTGCCTGCCCTTCTCGTTATCGGCGAAGATGGGGTAGGTCGGGATCCAGCGCAGGAAGACCTGAGCCAGCTCGGGCGGGAGGGCGCCCTTGGGGTAGAGGGCGCCATCGGTCAGGTAGTAACGGTAACGCCCCTTGAGCAGCAATTGCAGTGCCGTGGTGTGGTTGTCTATCTCGTACCAGCGCATGGTCACCGGGATGTACTTGTCGAAGGCCCAGCCCCGCAGCCAGAGCACCTCCTGCTCCTTCAGGCTGGCCTCCCCGGTCCATTGCGGCAACCAGCGCTTCTGCATCACCACAGTTACGTAGTCGGCCGAGTCGGGGTAATCCGGCTGATGAACGCCTGCCACCTCCCCCGATAGACCCCCATCGCCATGTCGCCCCCCTTCTGCGCCACCACCGCCAGCGCCCGCTTGTAGGGCACCAGGTGAGGCTTTACCACATACCCTTCGGGTTCATAGATGGCGCGAACAAGGTCCAGATAGACCCCTTTGCCATCCCTTTGGCAGAAGCCGGGCCAGTCATCACAATAAACGTGCAGGGTGTCGGCCCGAACAGGCAAGACGAGCAGCAAGCAGCACAACAGGAGCGGACGAACCATGTACCAGTGTTTCCTCTAAGATGTTGCCGTCAGCAGGCGCTCACAGCCAGGCGGCACATTCAGGCATACAGATAGCATAGAAAGCCGTCGTGCCCGTTCATATTTTTCCTGATTTTGCGAGCGGGTCGAGGGTTATTGCCCCATCGTTCCGTATCATGAATCATAAGATTCATTAGTGACCTAACTTGAGGGGAGCTTTCTCATGCCAACCATCAAATCCCTGCTCTGTCCCGTCGATTTTTCCGATATGTCCAAGGCCGTGCTCGACTACGCCGTCTTCATGGCCCAGAGCCACCAGGCCGAGCTCAAGCTGGTGCACGTGGTGGACCAGTTGCACGGCTTCGACAGCTACAAGATCCTGCACATGACCGCCATCGAGATCACCCACGAGATGGAGCGTCAGGCCAAGAGCCAGCTCAAGGAGCTGGTCGCCAGCCTGCCCATCCCGGCCAAGTTCGAGGTGCGCTTCGGCCGCGCCGCCGACGAGATCGTCCTCCAGGCGAAGGAAGACAAGGTGGATCTGCTGGTCATGGGCAGCCACGGTCGCTCCGGCCTCAGCCATCTGCTGGTGGGCAGCGTGGCGGAATCCGTGGTGCGTCACGCCCCCTGCCCGGTGTTGGTGGTGCGCAAATAATCCCCCTTCCATCTGACAACCGAAGGCCAGCATTTGCTGGCCTTCTTGCCCTGTATTGCTCGGGGTACCCGCCTCAGCCGTGGGCATAGATGACACTCCCCCCCTTGATGATGTCGATGATGGCCCTCGACTGCTCTCGCGGCAGCGCCGGGCAACCCCAGCTGCGGCCCAGCTTGTCATATTTTTGCAGATGCCTCGGGCTCGCATAGTCAGCCCCGTGCACGACGATGGCGCGCTTGCGGGCATTGCTGTTCTTGCCCGGACTCAGTCCGTCGAGGCGCAGGGAGTAGCCGTGCTTGCCCTGATAGGTTTCGGCGGTGCGATAGACCCCGAGGGAACTCTGCCGGGAATTCATCTGGTTGGAGAACTGGCGCGCGGCCAGCTCCCCCGAATTGCGACCGTGGCTGACCCAGGTGTGGTAGAGCAGCTTGTGCCGCTTCACGTCGATGACGAACAGCCGGCGCATGGTCGAGGGCTTGCTGTAATCGATGATGGTGAGGATGGGTTTGCGCTTGTGGCGCACATCTTGATAACCCAGCAGGGCCTTGCGGAACACCTGTTTGTCGAGCTTGCTCGCCAGACCCAGCTGACGGTAGAGATCCTGATCCCAGCTGGCGTGGCCCTGGCTGCTGAAGCAGAGCGCCACCAGCAGCGGCAGCCCCAGCCAGAGGCGGGTCAGCCGCGCAACCCAATGCTGTCGCTTCATCCTTGAAGTCGCTCCCCTTCCTGATCTTGCGCCCTGAATGACGCCATCTCTCGCTGGATAGTTATATGCAAGCCACTGATAGTGCGCAATAAAAAACCACAAAATGCCGACCAGAGTCGGCATTGACGGCAAGATGTTGATCGCCTTGCTCAGGCACGGATCAGATAGTCCGCCTGGCCGACCCACTTGTAGCTGGTCAGCTCGGTCAGCCCCATGGGGCCACGGGCGTGCAGCATCTGGGTCGAGACCGCGACTTCGGCCCCCAGGCCAAACTGGCCGCCATCGGTGAAGCGGGTGGAGGCATTGACGTAGACCGCCGCCGAACCGGCACCGTTGACGAAGCGCTCCGCATTGGCCAGATCGTTGGTCAGGATGGCGTCGGAGTGGCCGGCGTTGTGCTCGCGCATATGGGCCAGCGCCTCGTTCACATCCGCCACCAGCTTGATCCCCAGAGTCAGTCCCAACCACTCGGTGTCGAAATCTTCCGCTCCCGCCTCGCACAGGTTGTCGGCACCGGCCAGCAGTGGCATGGCGCTGGGTGCGGCCACCAGGGTCACCTGGCGCTCGTTCATCAGGGAGACCAGCTGCGGCAGGAAGCGGGCGGCGATCTTCTCGTGGACCAGCAGGGTATCGAGGGCGTTGCAGGCGGAGGGGCGCTGCACCTTGGCGTTGTCGATGACCGCCAGGGAACGTTCCAGATCGGCGCTCTCGTCCACGAAGATGTGGCTGATGCCAAAGCCGCCGATGATGACGGGGATGGAGCTGTTCTCCTTGCACATCTTGTGCAGCCCGGCACCGCCGCGGGGGATGATCATGTCCACATAGCGATCGAGGCGCAGCAGCTCGCCCACCAGGGCCCGGTCAGGGTTGTCGATGTACTGCACCGCATCACCAGGCAAGCCCGAGGCTGCCAGCGCGCGCTGGATCACCCGCACCAGCTCCAGGTTGGAGTGGAAGGTCTCGCGCCCACCGCGCAAGATGCTGGCGTTGCCGGTCTTGAGACAGAGGCTGGCGATGTCGATGGTGACGTTGGGGCGCGCCTCGTAGATGACGCCGATGACACCTATAGGCACCCGGCGGCGGGAGAGGCGAAGGCCGTTCTCCAGCACCCGGCTGTCGATTTCGGCGCCGACCGGATCGTCAAGGGAGATCACCTTGCGCACATCCGCCACTATGCCGGCGAGGCGGGCGGGGTTGAGCAGCAGGCGATCCAGCATGGCTTCCGACAAGCCGGCGTCGCGGCCTGCCGCGATATCCTTCTCGTTGGCAGCCAGGATCTGCGCACTGTGCGCTTCCAGTTCATCGGCGATGGCGGCCAGCGCGCGGTTTTTCTGCGCCGTGCTGATGGTCGCCAACTGATAGGCGGCCTCACGGGCCGCCTGCCCCATTTTCTCCAGACTCATAATGTGGTTCCTTTCTGAGTGCCGCCTTACGGCAGCACCATGTCATCTCTATGAATGGCCCATGGTCCCGTGACTTCAGGCTCTAGGTCGGTGCATCACAACAGCACCATATCATCCCGGTGGATGGCCCATGATCCCATAGCCATGGCAGCAGCCGCAGGGTCTATCAGGGCCGACTACTCACAGCAGCACCATGTCGTCTCTGTGGATGGCAACGGCGCCATAGCCGTAACCCAGCACGGCCTCTATCTGATCCGAGTGTACGCCCCGCAGCTTCTCAAGCTCCAGATGATCGTAACGGCAGATGCCGCGGGCCAGCTCACCCCCCTGGGGGCCCAGGATCCGCACCACGTCGCCACGGACGAAGTCTCCCTTGACCGCGACTATGCCCTTGGGCAGCAGGCTGGAGCCTTTCTCCTGCATGGCGGCCACGGCCCCCTGATCCACCTGGACTTCGCCGTGAGGGGGCGGCCCTGCCAGGATCCAGCTCTTGCGCCCTTCCAGCGGCGAGGCCAGTGCCGGGAACAGGGTGCCCACCCGCTCGCCGGCGGCAAGGCGGCCGATCACTTCCGGGATCTGGCCGGTGGCGATCACCACGTTGACCCCGGCGCGGCGCGCCACGTCGGCGGCCTGCAGCTTGGTGGCCATGCCGCCGGTGCCCAGACCGCTGACGCTGTCACCGGCGAGGGATCGCAGGGTGTCGTCTATGGTCTGCACCTCTTCGATGAGCTGGGCATCCGGGTTGGTGCGAGGGTCCGCGGTGAAGAGCCCCTTCTGGTCGGTCAGCAGGATCAGCAGATCCGCATCGGCCAAGATGGCGGCGCGGGCGGAGAGGTTGTCGTTGTCCCCTACCTTGATCTCGGCGGTGGCCACGGCGTCGTTTTCGTTGATCACGGGGATGATGCGGTGATCGAGCAGGGTGCGCAGGGTGTCACGGGCATTGAGGTAACGTTCCCTGTCCTCCAGATCGGCGCGGGTCAGCAACATCTGGCCGATGTGCAGACCATAGAGGTTGAACAGGTCCTGCCAAACCCGGATCAACTGGGTCTGACCGACTGCCGCCAGCATCTGCTTGTTGGGCAGGGTCGGCGCCAGCGGAGGATGTCCCAGATGCTCACGTCCAGCGGCGATGGCGCCAGAGGTCACCAGCACGACACGGTGCCCGTGTCGATGCAGGGCGGCACACTGCCTGACCAGCTCCACCATGTGGGCACGATTGAGATGGGCAGATCCCCCGGTGAGCACGCTGGTGCCCAATTTGACGACTATGGTTCTGTTTTCCATGGGAACAAAGGGTCAGAAAAGTAAGGAATCCCTTTATACCCACGGCCCTGTTGCCCTGCAAGGCAATTAAGCCTCACAGCTGTCATGGCAAAGAGGGGGCCCCGCGGATCGATGACCACAGGGCCCAGGCGGATCAGGCCGCCGTCACGTTCAGCTCGTTGGTGACCTGCTTCGCGGGAGACAAGGTGCACTCCAGCAGGGTCAGCTTGCCGCTGATGAGTTTGTAGAAGTGGTTGAGGGTTCGTTCGACCTCGGCCTGGTGCTTCTTGGGCAGCGGCTTGTCGAGCCACACCCCGTCCGCATTGTAGAACCCGACCTGATAGTGATAGCTGAAGCTGTGGTCCTCCTGCTCCAGCACCAGCCACCAGCCCCAGAACTCCCGCTTGTCCGGTGCCGGTTTGGCACTGACACAGACGGAAAGGCAGTCGAAGCGGTAGCGTCCCTCCTCGCACAGATCCTCGCGCAGATAGGGGCCAATGGCCGCGAATTGCCTCAGCAATCGCTTGTAGGTCACTCTTTCTGACATGCTAACCTCCCTGTTGAACAAGCCATACCATCACATGGTGATGTTACATTTTTAGTTATATATCATGTACATAAGTGTTTCTTTAGCCAATCTACCGTCTCTTTGAGCGCTTCGTCATACACCTCGAGCAGAGGCTGTTTGTCAAACACCACCGCCTTGCCATTGCGGCTGGCGGAGGCCAGGGCCCGGACATCCGGCTCGGGACAAATGAAGTCACGCTTGTGGCCAATGCTCAGGATGGGCACAGAGGTGCGACTCCCCAGCAACCCCTGGGTCTTGAGGGAGAAGACCTGGCACTTGGTACGCAGCAGATCCCACTGGGCGGCATCGGCCCCCAGGCGGTTCGCCAGCCCGTCCCGCATCATGCGCGGACAACGGGCAAACATCTCCTGATTGGTAAACACCTGATTGATGCCGGCCCCGATGCAGACCACAGTCCTGAGCTTGAAGGGTTCGATGAAGGCGAGGCGTGCTGCCACATTGCCGGCGAGGCGGAATCCCACCATGGCGATGCGCTGATGATCGACCCAGGCCACCTCGGAGAGGTGGTTGAGCACCGCCTGGTGCAGGCGACTGGTGTCCTGCACCAGCGGCCAGTGCTCCGCATAGCCGGTTCCCGGCATATCCAGCGACAGCATGCCGATGCCGTGGGGCTCGAGGCACTTGAAGTAGAAGTTGAGGAAGTCGACCTGGAGGGCGTCGATGCCGCCACTGACGATGACCAGAGGCACAGGCTTGTCGGTGGTGGGCAGGTGCAGATAACCCTGAATGGTCTTGCCCCGGAACGGGACCTGCAGCTCCTTGAGGGGCACCTTGAACAGCCTGCCGGCCTCGCGGTAAGCCATGTTGCAGAGCAACTGGGCCTGATCCGCCAGCTCGTCATTCTTGAGGTGGGGGTAGCTCGCGATGGAGTAGTAGCGCACCGCCTTGAGAAGGTTTTTCAACGCTCCGGCGGCATCGCCCTGGCTCACCAGCTCGCGCCCGGCATTGAAATAGCGGCCAGCCAGCTGGCTCCACTCATAGACCCAGTTGCCGGGCACATAGCCCTTGATGGTATCCAGATAGCGCTCGTGGCTGCGTTCCCCCTGCCACATGGCGATGCGGGCCAGGGTCTGCTCCACCTCCACCGGATCCGCCCCCTGCCAGGCCCAGGTCGGCCGGCGCAGCAGGCGATACCAATGGGGCGACAGGGCGCCGTCGATGAAACACTCGGCCAGGGAGCTGTCCTGCTCTTCGACCGGGCTGGAGTTGGATATTTCGGAGGTTTCCAATACCTTTTTGACCCGGGTGAACAGCTTTTCCGTCAGGTTGGTATCGTCGTTTGGTTCCAAGATGGTGACTCTTCTGTCTCAAACAATGGCCCATCTTAACCACTTTTCACCGCAGGCAGCCACATCATAAACACATAAGGCCCCAAACAGGGGCCTTATGAAACCGTCTTGCCATCGGCGCGAGCAACCCGCCCCCGCAGCAGTCAGGGGCGGTGCGCCAAGGCAGCGGCAATTACTCTTCGTCGCAGATCGGGTTGGCAAACTCCAGCGCCATGTCCCAGGGCTGCTCAATCCAGGTGTCCTGCGGGATGGCGACCTCGAAGTCATCCACCAGCGGCTCACCCATCGGCTTGGCGAAGATGGTGATGAACTTGGCCTTGGGATAGAGGTCACGGATCGCCTTGGCGGTACCACCGGTGTCCACCAGATCGTCCACTACCAGCCAGCCTTCGCCGTCACCGGCGGTGGTGGCGGCCTTGACGACCACCAGCTCACGCTGGCTGTTGTGGTCATAGCTGGAGATGCAGAGGGTTTCGACGTTGCGAATGCCAAGTTCGCGGGCCATCAGGGCGGCAGGCACCAGGCCACCACGGCTGACCGCGATGATCCCTTTCCACTGGCTGACGGGCAGTTGACGACGGGCCAGACGGCGCGCTTCACGTTGCAGGTTATCCCACGACACATAGAACTTTTTTGGCATGCTATCGATCTCAACGAGTTATAAAGGCAATCACTTAAGGCGTAAGAGTCCCGGCAGACACACGGGATCCGGTAAATTCTGGCCACCGTTTCCCGAATTTTGCTTGCACTTTTGCGGCCTCAGGGGTGAACCCTCGGCAGCAAAAAGCAGATGCATTGAAAACAGGACGGGCATGGCTGGCGGCCATATCGATCGAAACCCAGACCTCAGGCCAGCTGTTGGGCCGGTATGATAGCACCCTTTGCAGATAAAATGACTGGCAAACGTATGCGAAAAACAGGAAAAATCGGTCATCTCCTGCCTGCTTCGCCTCCCCTCGGGGCTCGGCCCTCGTCAACAGGGTGCTCATTTGAAGAGCAAACCTCGAATTTCGGGTAAAAAAATAGCAGGGGGAGGATGACACCCTCACACACCTGCTGCTTTCTGCTTTCTCTGTCAGCCTGGCTGACTGCCCGGCTTAACGGCGACCGGCGTAGGGGTTCGGATAGTTGAAACCCTGGGTATAGAGGGACTGGGCAAACCAATAGGTTGAATTGCTGCCGGACATAATAAACTCCTGATTGCTTAACAAGTTACGTACCTTTAATGCGGGTTCAGATCCTTGAACAGACACTCGGTTCCGTGGAGGCGCACTTGCTTTGCTTCGGTTCCCTGGAGGCATTGATTGTCGTCCTGACAAGTGGTTGACCCACGGCGGCTAATTTACCACCCGGCGGCGAAAAGACAACATTTTTGTGATGTCCGTCACGAATTTCATATTGTGCTGGTACACATGGGGAAGGCAGTCATGTTCGCCATTCAGGCTCCCTTTATCAGCACAAGCAGACCGCAATTTGCGCAGATCGCTCATATTTTTGTGTGATTGACTGTATTATCGTTACCCTCTTCTGCGGCCCACTGGGCCCTGTCCATTTCCGTGCTGGTAAGGAGTCCCGACGTGGCACAGCTTAGTTCTCTGTCTCCCAAATTGATTTGGCAATTCTTCGAGCAGATCTGCTCCATTCCACACCCCTCCAAGCACGAGGCCAAGTTGAGCGCTTGGATAGTGCAATGGGCCCAGGGAGAAGGCCTGGCGGTCAAGCAAGACGCCGTGGGCAACATCATCATCAAGAAGCCGGCCACCCCGGGCATGGAAAACCGCAAGGCCGTGGTGCTGCAGGCCCACATCGACATGGTGCCCCAGGCCAATGCCGACACCCAGCACGACTTCACCAAAGACCCTATCGATGCCTATATCGACGGTGAATGGGTCACCGCCCGTGGCACCACCCTGGGCGCCGACAACGGCATGGGCATGGCAGGCTGCCTGGCCGTGCTGGCGGACAAGACCATCAAGCACGGCCCGCTGGAAGTGCTGCTGACCACCGACGAAGAGACAGGTATGACAGGCGCCTTCGGCCTGGAAGCGGGCTGGCTGGAGGGCGAGATCTTGCTCAACACCGACTCCGAAGAGGATGGCGAGGTCTACATGGGCTGCGCCGGCGGCGTGGATGCCAATATCCGCTTCCCGCTGGAGCTGGTTGCCGCAACTGAAGGGGAAGGCTTCGAGCTGCAGGTCAAGGGGCTGCGGGGCGGTCACTCCGGGGTCGACATTCACCGCGGTCGTGGCAACGCCAACAAGCTGCTGGTGCGCCTGCTCAAGGCCGCCGAGCCGCTGGGGGTGCGTCTGGCCGAGATAAGCGGCGGTACCCTGCGCAACGCCATCCCCCGCGAAGCCCGCGCCACCCTGCTGGTGCCCACCGCCAGCGTCAGTGAGTTCAAGGCCCTGGTTGACCGCTACGCCGGCATCTATCAGAGCGAGCTGGCCGCCACCGAGGCGAACCTCACCGTGCTGCTAAACGGCCGGGACACGCCCGCCAAGCTGATGAGCGAATCCCTCCAGACCCGCCTGCTGGACGCCCTGGTGGCCTGCCCCAACGGGGTGATGCGCATGAGCGACGCCATCCCGGGCGTCACCGAGACCTCCACCAACCTCGGCGTCATCAAGACCCTGGAGGGCGAGGTGTATGTGCAGTGCCTGATCCGCTCCCTGATCGACTCCGGTCGCGAGAGCGTCGAGCAGATGACCCGTTCCCTGTTCAGCCTGGCAGGCGCCAGCTGTGAGTTCACCGGCGCCTACCCGGGCTGGGCACCGAACGTGGACTCCCCCGTCATGGCCCTGGTGCGCAGCAGTTACCAGACCCTGTTCGGCGAGATGCCGAACGTCATGGTGATCCACGCCGGCCTCGAGTGCGGTCTGTTCAAGAGCGCCTACCCGGATTGGGACATGGTCTCCTTCGGCCCGACCATCCGCGGCGCCCACGCGCCGGGCGAGAAGGTACACATCCCGGCGGTCGAGCGCTTCTGGCAACTGCTGGTCCACGTGCTGGAGCAGATCCCGGCCAAGTAAGCACCGCCTACCCTGCCGCTTCATGCCCCGCCCAGTGCGGGGCATGTCATTGGGGCTGCGCCCCTGCTCTCCCTGCATTGCCTCCCTTCATTGCCCTGCTGATCCCCCTTGAAATCGTATCCATAAGCAACCCTGGATTTGAAAACCTTTTCCATAATTTATGTAAATTTACAACACAATAAGTTGATCGAGATCACAAAAGCCTCTAGCATCAAAGTGTGACCAAGGTCACATGAAGCAATAAACAACAGAACAAAGAGGTAAGACTATGTTTGAGAACCTGGCAGTGCTGTTCCACCTGAAGGGTGCATCCAGCAAGAAAGGCACACAAGAGAAAGACACTTATGCGCCTTCGACTCGCAACTACTACTTCCGCTATGGCGCCTGATGTCGCCGGCTCGGATGTCGAAGCAACAAAAGTAGTAAAATTACAAAATAACGCAATCCACACAACAGCCACCCCCTCGGGGCGCTGTCCTGCCCGGGCCAGATGTTCCACGGCCAAACCTGAACTCCAACCATGAAGATGGGGCCCACAGGCCCCATTTTTTATTGATCATCCTCGACACCGCCTTGCTGTGATACCGGCCGTGGCGAAGCGGACGCCGGCATCAGACCGCCTTTCCCAACGGCACCGCCTCCACGGCAGGCAAGGGGAAGTGGCAGGCTACCTGATGGGCCTCTGTGCCACAGGGCTCGAGACTCGGCGAGGTACTGCGGCACAGATCCGTGGCATAGGGGCAACGCTGATGGAAATGACAACCGCTCGGGGGCGAGATGGGTGAGGGCACATCCCCGGTCAGCAGGATACGCTGGTTGCGCCTGCGAGGATCCGGCACCGGGATCGCCGAGATAAGCGCCTGGGTGTAGGGATGGCGCGGGCTCAGATAAAGTTGCTGGGCCTCTGCCAACTCGACGATGCGCCCGAGGTACATCACCGCTATCCGGTCCGAGATGTGCTTGACCACCGACAGATCGTGGGCGATGAAGATGATGGCCAGATTCATCTCCCGCTGCAGGGTGAGCAGCAGGTTCACTATCTGGGACTGTACCGAGACATCCAGCGCCGATACCGCCTCGTCACACACCAGCAGCCTGGGTTTGAGGGCGATGGCACGGGCAATGCCGATGCGCTGGCGCTGACCGCCTGAAAACTCGTGAGGATAGCGATCCACCGCACTCTTCGGCAGGCCCACCTTGTCCAGCAGCTCCAGCACCCAGCCCCGTCGCTGCTCTGTGTTGCCTTTACCGTGGATGATGAAGGGCTCTTCCAGGATCTGGCCCACGGTGTGACGACCATTGAGAGACTCTGCAGGATCCTGAAACACGATCTGCATCTCCTGGCGCAGGGATCGCATCTCCCCGGGCGACAACCGGGTGATGTCGCGTCCCTCGAAACTTATCTGCCCCGCCGTGGGCTCAAACAGCTTGAGCAGGGAACGGCCCAGGGTGGACTTGCCACAGCCGGACTCCCCTACCAGCCCCAGCGTCTCCCCCTGCTTGAGGTCAAAGCTGATGCCATCCACCGCATAGACGGTGTAGGGTTTGCGCAAAAAGCCGCCACCCATCTTGAAATGCTGCTTCAAGTCCCTTACCGACAACAAGACGCTCATCGCCGCCACTCCCGTCCATCCTGGTGAAGAGCCGACATAGCCCCTTCCCTATTGCTGAAGTGCTGTTTCAACTCCCGCACCGACAACAAGACGCTCATATGCTCAACTCCTTCCAGTGGTGGCAGGCCACCGCGTGGCGATCGCTCAGCTGCTCTGTCGCCGGTATGGTGCTCACGCAGATCTCGGTGGCGTGGGGGCAACGGTTGGAGAAGCGGCAGCCCGCTGGCATCTCGTGCAGGGCGGGCACCTGGCCCTTGATGGTCTTGAGCAGGCTCTTGGGCACATCTTCGAGGCGCGGGATCGAGGCCATCAGACCATGAGTATAGGGATGGCGCGGGTGGTCAAACAGCTCGAAGATGTCGGCCCGCTCCACCGCCCGGCCCGCATACATCACCACCACCTCGTCACACAGCTCGGCCACTACCCCGAGATCATGGGTGATGAAGATGATGGCCATGCCGGTCTGGGCCTGCAGCGCCTTCATCAGATCCAGGATCTGGGCCTGGATGGTGACATCCAGCGCCGTAGTCGGCTCGTCGCAGATGAGCAAATCCGGCTCGCAAGCGAGCGCCATGGCGATCATCACCCGCTGGCGCATGCCGCCGGAGAGATTGTGGGGATAGACCGCAAAACGCTGGGCCGGCTCCGGGATCCCCACCTTCTGCAGCATGGCGATGGCGGCCTCCTTGCGCTGGGCCTTGCTGAAATCGGGCCTGTGCAGGCTGAACACCTCCATCAGCTGATCCCCCACGGTCTGCACCGGGTTGAGGGCCGTCATCGGCTCCTGGAAGATCATCGAGATGCGGTTGCCGCGCACCTTGTACATCTGATCCGGCTGCATCGCGAGCAGCTCCTCCCCCTGAAAGCGGATGGAGCCGGCTACTACCTGGCCATGGGGCCTCGGCAACAGCCCCATGATGGCCAGTGAGGTGACGCTCTTGCCGCAGCCGGACTCGCCGACTATCCCCAGGGTCTGGCCCGGGGCTACCTTAAAGCTGACCCCGTCGAGCACCTTTATCTTGCCGTCGTCGACCGCGAACTCCACCTCGAGATCGCTGACCTCGAGGATGGGGGCCATGCCCTGGCCGCCATCAGCGGTGAACTTCCCCCCATTCTCTCGAACGTCGAGGATGGGAGCCTGTGTCTCTGCCATCGCCTCCCCCTTCTCAATGATGCGCATAGGTCTTGTCGATCAGAGTGATGGGCGCAAGCGCTTCACCCGCGTCCTTGGCTTTCCGGGTCTCTTCCTGCACCTTGGGATCGAGCCAGAGCAGGCCGCCACTGCTGTGGGGGTAGCCATCCATGGGCCAATAGAGCAGATCCGGCGTGTTACGGGTGGCAGGCACCTCCGGCAGCATCACATGACGCCAGCTGCTAGCCCGCACGTAGTTGAGCTGCACCCCGGGCACGAAGATGGCGAGATCATAGATGCGCTGCTGGACCTGACGCGAGATCCCGGCACGCTTGGTCATGTCGAACTCGACGTTGTAGGCATCGATCAGGGCGTCCAGCTCCTTGTCGGCCACGTTGAACAGATTGTTGGTCTGCGGCTTGTTGGCGTTGGCCGAGTGGAACGACTCCCAATATTGCGGGTAGAGACCACCGCCACCCCAGCCGAGCCAGGCAGCCTCGTGCTTTTTCTCCAGCATCACCTTGAAGCCGGTGGCGCCATCCACCAGGTTGAGCTCCAGATCCAGGCCCGCCTTCTTGGCCTCTTCCTTGAGTACGGTCAGCCGCTTGGAGTGCTCCTGGCTGGTGTAGGTGAGGGCAAGGGTCAACCGCTCCCCCTTGTCGTTTTGCAAGATGCCGTCCGGCCCCGGCTTGTTGTAGCCGCCCCTGGCGAAGTACTCCCGCGCCTTGGTGATGTCATAGGCCCGCTCCGGCAGCTTGATGTCAGTGAATTCGCCAAAGCCCGAGCCGAAGGTGGTGGCCCTGTCATAATCGCCGTGCAGCACGGTCGCTATCATCTTGTCCAGGTTCATGGCGTGCTGGATGCCGAGGCGCACATTCACGTCCGCCAGCTTGGGATTGGCCACATTGAGGTGCACCCCCTGCCCCCCCTGCTTGGTGTCGGTCATCGCCATCACCTTCTGCACGTACCCCTTCTTGTATTCCGGGGTGACCGCTTTTTCATGCCACCAGTTGGGCAAGATCATCTCGAAAGTGTCGAGTTCCCCTTTCAGGAAGTGGCGAAACGCGATGTTGTGGTCGCGGATCACCTGCACCTTGATGCGGTCGATATTGAATCTGTGCTGGTTGTAACGATCGTTCTGGGCCCACCAGTTCTGCTGCTTGCTGAAGGTGATGGACTTGCCCTTCTTCACCTCGCTCATCACATAGGGGCCCGTGGTCGGGACCACAGCCCAGTTGTACTGCTTCACCCAGTTCGGTCCCATCTTGTAGTAGTGCTTCGGCTGGGGCCACAGCTCCGTGGTGTTGAGGAGATCCAGCCTGGCCTTGCGGCTGCCTGCCTTCACCAGGATGGTATGATCGTCAACCTTCTCCACCGCCACCACCTCTGTGGTGTAGTAGTTGTTGAACCAGGGGCCCTTGATGTCCTTGGAGCGCATCATCTCGTAGCCGAAGGTGTAGTCGTCGGCGGTGACCGGCTTGCCGTCAGACCATTTGGCACGGGGGTCCAGCTTGAAGTAGACGGTCTGGCTGTCCGGCACGATAGCCCAGGCGCTCGCCAGCGAGGGGATGGGGTTGCCGGTGTTGGGATGGAAACTGATGAGCCTCAGCTGGTTGTCCTGGATGAAGGAGCGGAACGAACCGTTGGAATCGGGCCCCACGGTGCGAAACGTCAGCGGAAAGCTGTCGATGAAGAGGTTGAGAGTGCCACCGGGCAGCGCCTTGGGGGAGGCGAAGGTGGGGTCGGTGTCGTTGGTCTCCCACTTGAGATCCGCAGGCAGGCTGGCGGCCCACACCCAGGATCCGTTCACCAGCAGAAAAAGCGCACCTATCCATTTGATTTTATTTTTCATGTTTGACTTCCAAGTCTGGCCCCTGCACCGGGGGCGTCTCAATTAAGGGTTGGATACCCAAGGCAATGAGGCATGCCCCGGGTCACTGATAACGGGTAAATTTGCGCGGATCGAACGCCTCGCGGATCGCCTCGCCGATGAAGGAGACCATGATGAGCACCAGGCTCACTGCCACCACCACGGAGCTCACGATCCAGATGGCATCCAGGTTGTTGATCCCCTGGGAGAGCAATTCCCCCCAGCTCGGGGTTGGCGGCGCCAGGCCGAAGCCAAGATAGTCCAGCGCCGTCAGAGTGGAGATATTGCCCACCACGGCGAACGGCGCCAGGGTGACGATCATCATCAGGGTATTGGGCAGGATATGGTTGAAGATGATGCGCCGGGTGGTCGCCCCTTGCGCCCGCGCCGCCATCACATAGTCCCGCGCCCGCTCCTTGTAGGTGAGGGTGCGCATGTACCAGGTGATCCCCATCCAGCCGAACAGCACGTTGATGCCCACGAACAGGCCGAAGTTCGGCTTGGCCAGCGACACCAGGATCATGATGACGTAGAGAAACGGCACCTGAGACCAGATCTCGATAAAACGCTGCAACACAAGGTCAAACCGTCCGCCGAGGAAGCCCATCATGCAACCGATGCTGACCCCGATGACATAGCTCGCCACCAGGGTGATGAAGGCAAAGCCGATGGCGATGCGAAAGCCGTAGACCAGGCGCGCCAGCACGTCGCGACCGCTGGTGTCGGTGCCGAGGAAGTGGCGCTCCGCCAGGTTGGGGGCGTAGGGCGGGTAGGCCTCCTCCTTGAAGTCCTGCTCATAGGGGTTCCAGGGCACCAGGGGCAGCAGCACCCAGTCCCCCTTGGCCTCTTGCGCAAGCTTGGCTTGCAACTGGCGGTAGTTGGTCTCGTACTCGTAATCGAGCCCGAAGTGCTGGCCCGGGATCACGTCGCCATAGGTGGGAAAGTAGATCTCTCCCTGATAGCTCACCGCCAGGGCCCGGCTGTTGACCAGGAGCTCCGCCAGCAGGGAGATGACCACCAGGACCGAAAAGATGACAAAGGAGTAGTAGCCGCGCTTGATCGACTTGAAGCGCTTGAGTTTTTTCAGGGTTACCGGATTCAGGTTCATGCTCAGTCTCCAAACCGCACGCGGGGATCGACCAGGGCAACGCAGATGTCGGAGACGATATTGCCCACCAGCATCAGCATGGAGGTGATGGCCAGGATGCCCATGACGGTGGGGTAATCCCGCTCGACGATGGCCTCATAGCCGAGCAGGCCGATGCCGTCGATGTTGAAGATGGTCTCGATGAGGAAGGAGCCCCCGAAGAAGACGGTGAGCACCGATCCCAGGTGGCTCGCGATGGGGATCAGGCTGTTGCGCATGGCGTGGTCGGTGACCGCCTTGCGAAACGGCAGCCCCTTGGCCACGGCGGTACGCACGTAATCCGCCGACAGGTTCTCCATCAGGCTGTTCTTCATGGTCATGGTGAGGATGGCGAAATCCCCGATGGCATAGGCGATGAGTGGCAGCAGGGCGTGAGCGAAGACGGTACGGATCTGATCCCAACTGCTCTCCATCGAGTCGAAGTCGTCCCCCGGGAAGCCCCCCATGGGCAGCCACTCCAGATGAAACGCGAAGACGGTGATGAGGAAGATCCCCACCACGTAGGCGGGCAGCGCATAGGCCATGTAGATGAGCATGGAGCTCAAGGAATCGAAGCGGCTGTTGTGCCTGAGGGCCTTGGCCACCCCGAGCGGGATGGAGACGGCGTAACTCAGCAGGAAGGTCGCCAGCCCGAAGAAGGCGGTCACTGGTAGCCTGTCCTTGATGAGATCCCACACCGGCTCGTAGTAACGGGTCGACTCCCCGAGATCCAGCACCGCCAGCTTCTGCAGCCACTCCCAGTAAGCGATCAGCATGGGCTTGTCGAGGCCGTAAAAGGCCTTGAGCTCCTCGATCTGCTCATCGGAGAGC
Organism: Aeromonas media; assembly: GCF_020423125.1. Taxonomy (NCBI): domain Bacteria; kingdom Pseudomonadati; phylum Pseudomonadota; class Gammaproteobacteria; order Aeromonadales; family Aeromonadaceae; genus Aeromonas; species Aeromonas media. The sequence continues at coordinate 900,445 of NZ_CP075564.1, read as the reverse complement.
GCCTGCGCCCCCTTGCTGCCACTGGAGCGGCCGGTCTCGTTCTGTGATACCTGCGCCTGCAGCAACATGCGCTCGACCGGGCCGCCCGGCACGAAGCGGGTGATGGTGAAGACGAGCAGGGTGATACCGAGAAACGTCGGGATGATCAAAAGCATCCGACGTAGGAAATACGACAGCATGGTGGAACCTCGTCCTTGTTGTTCTTTTATGGTCAGTCACATCCGGTGACCGACCTGTCCTTCCTGGCATTACTCACTGAATTGACTGGTATTGGCAGTCAATCCCGCTCGGTCACTGTAAAAGCTCTGCAACAAAAATCAAGTAGAACTAACCCGGTCAACGGTCAGTGACGTCAACAGCATAACTCACCGATGTTTTTTTCCAAAAAATCCAACTTCCATATAAAAAACTGCTACGCATTCTCATTTAACTTGTTTTTAATTATTAAAAAATTAATTGAACAATCACATAAAAAACACAAAAAACCAATAAAAACAAAAAGATAAAATCAATCACACCCTGTTTTCATTTTATCCATAAAAGAAGAGGGAAATATCCCAAGAACGAACCCTGAACAGAAACTGCCTCACGTCCAAATACAGATTTAAATACTGAGAAAATATCATTACGCGATATTAAGAACATCGAGACAGGCGACTTATCGATAAGTTCAAAAATAATCAATAAAATGGCAAAAGACAAAATTAACAACGTTTTTACATTATTGTTCGCATTTCTTTCGGAATAAAACGCCAAAAAATATGCCGAAATCCTACATAGTCTTCTAATCCCCCGTCTCTTCCCCATCCTGGCCGCTCCATTTGACGTCAATCATCAAACCTTGATAAGCCTTACGCACCGCTCCAACGAGGGCGGTAAAGGAAGCAAACAATAAACAATCAGGAAGGATACTAGCGATGCTTAGGAAAAGCAGACTCTCTGCTGCCGTAGCGTTTGCCTTGGCGAGCGCGGCAGTTGTGGCCACCCCTGTCCTGGCCGAAGAGGGCCAGAACGTCGAAAAACTGCAGAAAATCAAGGTCACCGGCTCGCGGATCTCTCGAGTCGATGTGGAAGGCTCCACCCCGGTCGTCTCCGTGACCAAGGCAAAAATCGAGCAATCCGGTCAACAGACCGTCGCCGATTACCTCAAACAGGCCTCCTACAACTCCTTTGGTGGCGTCTCCCCGGCTTCCGGCAGCTCCTTCCAGTCCCAATCCACCGTCGGCCTGCGCGGCCTGGGTTCAGAGCGCACCCTGGTCTTGCTGAACGGCAAGCGGGTCGCGGGTTCCCCCACCATGGGTGGCACCTCCATCAACCTGAACACCATCCCCATGGCCGCCGTTGAGCGGGTCGAAGTCAACCTGGACGGCGGCTCGGCCATCTATGGTTCCGACGCCATCGGCGGTGTCATCAACGTGGTGCTCAAAGAGGGCTACGAAGGCCTGACCTTCCAGGGTCGCCTCGGCTCCCCGACCGAAGAGGGCGGTGACGAGAAGAGCGGCTCCGTCGTGGCAGGCGTCAACGGCGAGAAGGGCTCGCTGATGGCGGTCTACGAGCACGACAAGAAGGACGTCATCTACAGCCGTGATCGTGATTATCTTGCCAAGCAGGGCAACGATGCTCCCAGTCCCTATGGCCGCAACGTGGAAGGGATCACCGGCCTGGACGGCAACGGCGACCCCATCTGGAAATACGGCCCCCTGGCCGGCGCCACCAATGCAGACGGCTCATGCAAGGAGCCCTTCGTCGGGTTCGAGGGCGGCTGTAACTTCAACTACGGCCAGGTCGCGGCCACCACGGCTTCCCGCAGCCGTGACACCCTGTACGTGAACGGTCGCTACCACATCAACGACACCGTGGACTTCGTGCCGCAAATCATCGGCTCCCGGGTCGAGAGCTTCGGTCGCTTCGCCCCCGCCGCCGGCGCCTTCGCCATAGACCCGGCCAACCCGAAAAACGCGCAGTTCTTCGCCGACAACGGCCTGGATGCTGCCGCCACCCAGGGTCTGGGTGAAGCCGCTTACGCCTACTACCGCTTCAGCAACGTCGGTCCTCGTGACAACTACGTCACCGACATGACCGGCAGCCTGAACCTCGGCTTCGAGGGCACCGTCACCACCGAAAGCGTCGGTGACATGCAGTGGAACGCCGGTTACATGTATTCCAAGACCGACAACAAGGAGAACGGCACCGGTTACGTGCTCAAATCCTCCGCCCAGCAGGCTATCGCCGACGGCAAGTTCGTCGGTGGCGAGTTCGATCCCAAGAGCACGGCCGCCATGGCCGCCGACACCAGCCGCCGCTCCACCATGGACTTCTACCAGTGGTACGCCGGTGTCCAGTGGGACATGGGTGAGCTGCCGGCCGGTCCGGTCAGCTGGTACGCCGGTGCCGAGTACAACGACTGGGTCTATACCGACAAGTACGATGCCCAGTCCGAGGCTGGCAACATCATCGGCTCCGCCGGCAACTCCTCCGGCGGGGTGCGCGACGTCACCGCCGCCTACGTCGAGTCCCTGGTGCCCATCACCGAGCAGGTCGAGCTGAACCTGGCCGGTCGCTTCGATGATTACAGCGACTTCGGCAGCGCCTTCTCGCCCAAGGCGAGCCTGCGTTACCAGCCGCTCGACAACCTGATGCTGCGTACCTCCTGGTCCCGCTCGTTCCGCGCCCCCAGCCTGAGCGATCTCTACGCGGCTGACTCCTTCTCGGCCGACTGGGCCAAGGACTATGTCTACTGCGAGGCGAACGGCATCTCGGCAGCGGACTGCCCGAACCGCCAGTACGACACCACCCGCACCGCCAACGAGGATCTGAAGGAAGAGACCGCGGACACCTGGAACTTCGGGGTGGCCTACAGCCCGGTGGATGACCTGAACCTCTCCCTGGACTACTACACCATCAAGATCAAGGACGTGATCCAGCTGAACTCCCTGCAGTCCGTCATCTATGACGAGCTGAACAACGGCGGTTCCAGCAACATCACCCGCAACAGCCAGGGCAAGATCAGCGGTGCCATCGCACCTATGGTCAACCTGGGTACCCTGAACACCAGCGGCCTGGATCTCAAGCTGGATTACCGCTACGACCTGAACTCCGCCACCATCCGCTATGACCTGGGCGGCACCTACATCCTGGAGTACAAGGAAGGCCTGTACGCCGGTGGCCCCGTCATCGACAAGATCGGCCAGAACGGTCTGCCACAGATGCGCTTCAGCTCCGGCGTGGGTGTCAACGTGCCCCAATGGTGGAACATGGATACCTATCTGAGCGCGAACTACATCGACTCCCAGAGCCAGGACTACATCGCCGACACCGGTGAGGAAGTGGGCCATATCGCGTCCCAGACCACCTGGAACCTGAACGTCGGGGTGGATGCGCCCTGGAACGGCAAGATCCAGGTCGGGGTGAAGAACATGTTCAACGCGGGCCCGTCCCTCGAGAGCGATGGCTTCACCTATGACGACGAGCTCTACAGCATCGACGGTCGCATCTACTACCTCGACTACGCCCAGAAGTTCTAATCCACCAAGCAAGTGACAAGCCGGCCCACTCGGGCCGGCTTTGCCCAAGGTTCCAAGGAAGTCACGGAGATAGGGTAATCCTATGAAAACAAGGACTATTACAATGAAGAAAGCGCTCCTCGGCAGCCTGGTTTCGGCTGCCCTGCTGACCAGCTTCAATCTGAGTGCAGCCTCTGCCGATCAGGCAGTGGACGCTCAAGCCGCCACCGACAATGCCTCCAAAGTATCCCAACAGAAGATCGACAGCTACGCCGAGTCTGCCGAGTCTGCCCTGGCGCAGTACAAAGCCGCCCTGCGTCAGGTCGACAGCCTGCGCACCTACAACGAGCAAGTGGGCAAGATGGTCGACTCCCAGGCCACCGAGCTGGCCTCGATGCAGCGCCAGATCGCCCAGATCGATCAGACCAGCACCGAAGTGGTGCCCTTGATGCTCAAGATGATCGACTCCCTCGATCAGTTCGTCTCCCTGGACCTGCCGTTCCAGAAGGTCGAGCGGGAGGACCGCGTGGCGGCCCTGACCGACCTCATGAACCGGGCCGACGTCACCATCTCCGAGAAGTACCGCAAGATCCTCGAGGCCTACCAGATCGAGGAGGGCTTCAGCCGCACCATCGAGTCCTACAAGGCAAGCCTGGACAAGGACGGCGGCGAGAAGACCTACGAGTTCCTGCGCGTCGGTCGCATTGCCCTGCTCTATCAGTCCCCGGACGGCAACGAGACAGGCATGTGGAACAAGCAGACCCGCCAGTGGGAAGAGCTGCCCCAGGAGTATCGCAGTGCAGTGGAACAGGGCCTTCGCATCGCCAAGAAGCAGGCGCCTCCCGCCCTCATCAAGCTGCCGGTTCAAACTGCGGAGAAAGCATCATGAAAGGAATCAAACTTGCCATTGCCTCCCTGATCGCGGGAGCCACCCTGATCACCCTGCCGGTGACCGCCGCCGAGAAGCCGGTGGATCTCAACGCCCTGCTGAGCCAGGTCAAAGCCGCCAGTACCAGCGAATCCCAGCTCAACAAGGAGCGGGAGGCCCGCTTCCTGGCTGACAAGAACGAACAAGGGGCCCTGCTGGCCAAGGCCAAGGCGGAACTCGCCGCCGAAATCGCCAAGGGCGAGCAGCTCAAGGCCACTTTCGATGCCAACGACAAGCAGCTCACCGAGCTGACCGAGACCCTGCGCCAGCGTGCCGGCAACATGGGTGAGATGTTTGGCGTGTTGCGCCAGTTCGCCGGCGAGTTCAAGGGGATCTTCAACGCCTCCGCCCGCCGGGTCGAGCATCCGGAGCAGACCGCCCTGCTGACCCGCCTAGCGGAGAGCAAGGAACTCCCCTCCAGCGACGACCTGACCGCCTTCTGGACCACCACCCTCAGCCGCATGGTCGATGGTGGCAAGGTGAGCCAGATCCCGGCCACCGTGGTCTACGGGGAAGGCAACCAGGCCGAGAAGACGGTGACCCAGATCGGCGAGTTCAACACCGTTTCCGAGGGCAAGTACCTCACCTTCGTGCCGGAGACCGGCAAGTTCGAGCAGCTCTCCCGCCAGCCCGAGAATGCCGTGCTGGAGCCCGTCGCCAAGTTTGAACAGGGCAACGGCGCCGTCGAGCCCATCTTCATCGACCCGTCCCGCGGGGTGATCCTCTCCCTGCTGGTGCAGTCGCCAACCCTGAAGGAGCGCATCGATCAGGGTGGTTCCGTGGGTTACGTGATCCTGGCACTGGGGGTCATCGGTACCCTGCTGGCCATCTTCTGCGGCCTGCGTCTGTCGATGATCGGCACCTCCATGCGCAAGCAGCTGAAATCCGATCAGGTCATCAAGGGCAACCCCATCGGCGAGATGCTGGGGGCTTATCAGTCCCACCGCGGTGACAACATCGAGGATCTGGAATCCAAGCTCGACGAGATCATCCTGCGCAACGTACCCAAGTTCGAGAAGGGCATCAGCCTCATCAAACTGATCGCCTCGGTCGCCCCGCTGCTGGGTCTGCTGGGGACAGTGGTCGGGATGATCGCCACCTTCCAGGCCATCACCCTGTTCGGTACCGGGGATCCCAAGCTGATGGCGGGCGGCATCTCCGAGGCCCTGGTCACCACCATGCAAGGTCTGGTGGTCGCCGTGCCCATGCTGTTCCTCTACACCATAGTGCAGACCCAGAGCCGTCGTCTCATCCAGGTCCTGGAAGAGCAGAGCGCCGGTTTCGTCGCCCGTTATCAGGAACGTCTGCACGCCGCCAAAGCCGCAGCCTAAGGAGTCACCCATGTGGTTCTGGTTGATTGAAGAAGTCGAGTCGGTCCGCCGGTTTCTGGGATTGGGGGGCGACGTACTGGTCGCCCTGTTCTTCCTGACCCTGATGATGTGGGCCCTGCTGCTGGAGCGCTGGTTCTACTTCATGGCGGTCTATCCCAAACAGGTGAAGCAGACCAAGGCGACCTGGATGGCCCGCAGCGATCACCTCTCCTGGTCTGCCAAGCAGATCCGGCGCGAGCTGGTCTCCCGGGTCGCCATGGCGGTGGACAAGGGGATGCCGGTCATCAAGGTGCTGATCGCCCTCTGTCCGCTGATGGGGCTGCTCGGCACCGTAGTGGGCATGGTGCAGGTGTTTGACACCCTGGCCATCACCGGCACGGGTTCCCCCAGGGCGATGGCCTCGGGGATCTCCAAAGCGACGGTACCGACCATGGCGGGCATGATTGCCGCCCTTTCCGGCCTGTTTTTTGTCAACCAGCTCGATCACAAGGCCAAGTTGGCGGTGCAAAAGCTGGAAGACAACCTGAAACACGGCTGATGCAGGATGCACTCCCCCGGCCGGGTACTGCCCGCCGGGGCACAGAACAAGCAAGGAGTTTTTGCCATGAGAAAACGTCACAGCGACAGCGGTGCCGATGAGGCGGCCATCGATCTGACCCCCATGCTGGACATAGTGTTCATCATGCTGATCTTCTTCATCGTCACCACCTCGTTCGTCAAGGAGTCCGGCGTGGAGATCAACCGCCCGAGCGCCAGCACGGCCGAGACGGTGAAGAAGGGGAACATCATGGTCGCGGTCCGCGAAAACGGCCAGGTCTGGGTCGACAAACGGGTCGTCGAAGTGGGTGCCGTGCGTGCCAACATCGAGCGGCTGCGAGCGGAGAATCCGGAGAGCGCCGTGGTGATCCAGGCCGACACCGAGTCCCGTTCCGGTCTGGTGGTCCAGGTCATGGATCAGATCCGCATGGCCGGTGTCCAGAACATCTCCATCGCGGCGAGCAAGAGCAGCTGATGCCGGAGCGAGCACCATGAGATACCTGATAGCGATAGCGGTCTCCTGTGTGGTGGTGTTCTTCCTGTTTCTGGGAATGAACAAGCTCATCACGCCGGATCACCGGGAGCTGACGGAGAGAGAAGACGTCACCATGACCGACTTCATTCGCCTCAAGCCCCAGGAGACCCTGCAAGAGAAACAACGGGAACTGCCCAAGCCGCCCCCCCCGAACCGCCCGCCTCCCCCACCCGAGATGGAAGTGGCGAGCACCGACAGGCCGAAGATGGAGAGCGCTCCCATGGACATGCCCAAGCTCGACATCCCGGTCAACATCGGCGGTGGCAACGCCCTCGGCGCCTACAGCACCGGCGGCGGTGGTGGCGGCATGGGGGGCAACAACGGCGCCATTCCCATGGCGACCTTCGAGCCCATGATGCCCCGCAAGGCGGCGCTGGCTGGCCTCGCCACAGGCAAGGTACTGGTGGAGTTCACCGTGACCGAGCGCGGCACCGTCAGCAACATCCGCATCGTCAAGGAAGAGCCGCGCAGCTATGACCTCGGCAAGGAGGCACGCAAGACGATTGCCAAGTGGACCTTCAAGCCGGCCATGGTGGACGGCAAGCCCCAGGCAAGCCGCATGCAGCAAGAGATCGAGTTCGCGGTCAACTAAGGAAGGTGGCGATGAAAAAGTTACATACCCTGATCCTCGCCCCGGTGGCCATGGCGGTACTGCTCAGTACCGCCGGCTGGGCCGCCGAGCAACCCGCCCTGTCTGACCGCGCCTACCGCGCGGTCAACAAGGCCCAGGCGTTGATCACCGAGAAGAAATACGGCGAGGCGAATGCCAAGCTGCAGGAGGCGCTGTCCGGCGCAGGCGAGCGGGTCTACGACAAGGGGGTCATCCTGCAGACCCTGGGCTTCGTGGCGGCCCAGCAGGAGAAATATGGCCAGGCGACCAAATACTTCGCCGATGCCATCGCCACCGGCGGCCTGCCGCAGCCGGTGGCCCAGCAGGTGCGCTACAACCTGGCCCAGCTCTATATGGCGGAGGGGAACTTCAAGGGCTCCATCAGCACCATGAACCAGTGGTTTGCGAGCCTGGGCAAGGACGAGAAACCGACCCCGCACGCCTACATCACCCTGGCCAACGCCCACGTGCAGCTCAAGCAGTATCGGGAGGCCATTCCGGCGGTGGATCAGGCCATCAAGCTCTCGGCAGGCAAGGCGCCGGAGTCCTGGTATCTGCTGAAAATGGCGGCCCACTACGAGCTGAAACAGTACAAGCCGGCCACCGAGGTGCTGACCGCCCTGGTGGACAAGTTCCCGGAGAAGAAGAAGTACTGGACCCAGCTCTCGGCCATGCACATGCAGGCGGGCAACGATGCCAAGGCCCTGGCGGCGCTGGAAGGTGCCTACAACCTCGGCATGCTGACCGAGTCGACCGAGTTGCTGCGGCTCGCCAACTACCTGGCCTTCGCCGGCATACCCCACCGCGCCGCCCGCGTGATGGAAAAGGCGATGAAGGAAGGGACCATCGAGAGCAATGCGGCCAACTACAAGACGCTCGCCAACTACTGGCACCAGGCCAAGGAGCTGGACCCGGCCATCGATACCCTGGCCAAGTCCTACAAGCTGGCCCCCAGTGCCGATCTGCAACTGAAGATGGCGCGCATGATGATCCAGAGCAAGCGCTACCAGGATCTGGTGGCCTTCGCCGCCAAGCCTGCCGCCAATGCCAGCGGTGAACAGCGGGCGGATCTCAAGTTCCTGACCGGGGTTGCCTACTTCGAGCAGCAGAAACCGAAGGAGGCATTGAACGCCTTCACCCAGGCAGCCCAGCATGGCAACGTCAGTGGCCGCGCCTCCCCCTGGATCAGCTTCCTGAAGGAGCAGCAGGGCGGCGCCGTCACTCAATAAACCGGCACGCCATGGGCAGGCATCCGTCCATGGCGACTGCCCATCCACAAGGGGGTCAGCCCCACAGCTTGCCTGGTGGCAATTGGCCGCTCTTCGGAGCGGTCTTTTTTATGGTCCCCTTCCTTTATATAGGCAGCAAAAAAATCCGGAGCCTGGGCTCCGGATTGGGTCATTGCGTTGAGGCGGGGTTGGCCCCTCAACCTGTCATCAGTAATTGCATACCAGCTTCCAGCTGCCATCACCCGCCTTGGGTTCGCTGCTGGTCCACCAGTTCGCCTGCCAGACCCCCTTGTTGTGGGTCATGCGGTCGGTGCCGTTGGCGTGATCCCCGCGTGGCCAGGTCGGATAGGCATTGTACTCCGCCGGGTTGACGCTCTGGCTGGCGCAACTGGTGCCACCGCTACCGCCGTCACCGCCACTGCTGCCCCCCAGCACCGCCTCGGCCAGGGCCGGGAAGTCGGACTTCAGGCCTATGGTCTGGCTACCGGCAATCAAACGCATGCCGCTCGGTACGCCAGCGGCTGGCAGATAGTAGGTCATGGCCACTTCCACCTCGGTACCCGGCGCCCAGGCCTTCCAGGCCGGCAGCGTCAGTGCCACCTTGTGGAAGTCCTTCTCGCCTGCGATGCCGTCGGAGTTCTGGTTGCCGCCGCTCTCCACCACGGTCAGCCCCATACCGCTCTGGTCGGTGATGGTGTCGGAGGTGGAAGTAGGCATCAGGAACTCGATGCGGGTGCCACCCGGTATGGTCTGGGTCGACTTGTTGGTGAGCTTCAGGGTCGGGTTGATCGGGTAGTTGGAGTCCCCTTCCTTGAAGCCGGAGAGGCTCACACCGATGTCGAGCTGGGCGGCCGGTGCCGGCAGATCGTTCTGCTTCAGGGCCGCCTTGTCGGCCTTGCTGAACTTGTCGTAGGCGAGGCTGGTGAGGGTACTGCCCATCACGTACTCGTTCTTCGCGGCGTCGAAGTCATAGTCCCCCGCCATCTCCCAGAACATCACGCCCCCCAGACCGCGACTGACGATGTAGTCGAGCTTGTGGCCCATGGACTCTTCATCTTCGGTGGAGAGGAACACCTTCTTCTGCTCGTTCCACAGCCAGGGCGCATGGGCCTTGTCGTCGTAGTAACGCACGTACTGGCCTTGCATCACGTGGGCCGGGTTGTTGGGATCCAGACCCCAGGCCTGGCCGTAGCTCGGCAGTGTGGTGATGCCGAGGCTGGCCGCATGCTCCAGGTTCTTGGCATGCCACATGGGCACGGCACCACCGCCAATCTCCTTGCCGTTCTTGTCAAGGTCATGCCAGATGTTGTCGATGCCGACCGCACCATTGCCGCACGGAATGGTGCTGCCACCGGTCCCCGGCTGGCAATCGCTCTGGCTCGGCAGCGCCGCCTTGCCCCCCAGGCCATGGGTGCCACCGGTGACCCCCTGCCAGCCACGGGTGTAGTAAGGCACCCCTATGTTGATCTTGCCCGCCGCCAAAGCCCCCCGGAAGTAGTGGGCTGCCCAGGCGGAGTTGAGATAACCGATGCCACCGAACTGGGCCTGGGTGTAGACACCCCACTGGGACAGCTCGGGATCCGCCTTGTTGTCGAACAGGGCGGCGTTGTGGCCGACGAAGTGGTTCCAGGCACCGTGGAAGTCATAGGTCATCAGGTTGACGTAGTCGAGGTACTGGGTGACCTGGAAGTTTTCCATGCCGCGCAGCAGGTAGGCCGAGGCCGGCGAGGCGATGGTCAGCATGTACTTGCGACCATCCTCGGTCCCGGCGCTGTCGAGCTTGTTGCGCAGGGTCTTCATCAGCACTTCATAGTTCGCAAACAGCTTGCCGCGACACTGGTTGGAGAGCGGGAAATCGTTGGGGTTGCCCGCATCCTTCATGGAGGTGGGGTACTCGTAATCCACATCCACCCCGTCGAAACCGTACTGGCGGATGAAGCCCACCGCCGAGTCGGCGAAGGCGTTAATGCCGGCGGTGTTGACCGAGCAGTCGCCCTTGGTGGTGGCGGCGTAGAAGCCGCGGGTATCGGCCCAGCCCCCCACCGAGATGAGGGTCTTCACGTCCGGGTACTGCTTCTTGTATTTCGACAGCAGGTTGAAGTGACCCTGATAGGCGAACTCGGGATCCATCTCGGCGCCCGGCACCCCGTCCCAGGTCATCTTGGTGGCGGCGTCATCCACCTTGATGAGGTGGCTCTGTTCATCCACCGCCGCGAAGGCGTAGTTGATGTGGGTGATCTTGTCCCAGGGGATGTCGCCCACCAGGTAGGAGGGCAAGCCGTTCTTGCCGGTACGCCAGGAGGTGAAATAACCGATGACGCGACGGCCATGGTCATCCCCCATGCACTCGCTGCCATCGGCGCGGTAGATCTGGCGCACGTCGCAGGAGAGGTTGCCGCCGGTGGGAGGCAGGGCCGCCTCTTCCACCTGCACATCCACCTGGGTGGACTCGCCAGAGAGATTTGCCTTGTCGGTCGCCACCAGCTTGAGACCGGTCAGCCCCTTGTTCTGGGGCGTCCAGCTCAGTTGCCAGGGAGCGCTGCTGTCTTCGCCCACCTTCTGGCCATTCACGAAGAGCTCGAGCTTGGCGACGTCGTCATTGGCGTCGGTCACATTGCCGGTCACGGTGAGGGCGCGGCTCAGGGTCACCTTGGCACCGGCGGCGGGGCTGGCGATGCTCACCTTGGGGGCCTCTGGCGCCACCACGGCGGCGACCTTGAAGCTGGAATCAGCTTCACTCAGCACCTTTCCGTCTTTATCCAGTGCCCGTGCCTTGAGGGCGTGATTGCCCACACCGGCGGCAGACCAGCTGGCGCTCCAGGGGGAGGCCGTGGCCGTGGCGACCAGGGTGCCATCGACCAGGTATTCCACCTTGGCGAGCGCCGTGGCCGGGCCGCTCAGGGTCACCGCCAGGGCCACACTGGCCCCCTCGCTGACGCTGCAGCCCACGGCGGGGGAGCCGATGGCGATCACCAGGGCCGGCGGCGGCACCTCACCGCCATAGAGTTTCCAGGCATCGGCCCAGACAGCGCCGACACCGGGTTCGTAGTGGTAAGGCGACGCGCCACACCAGCCGGAATAAGGGAATTCCTTGCATTCATAGAGGGCGCCTGCGTTGCTGACGATGTCGCCAGCCTTGTAGGCGGTGCCGGCCTGATAGGCGGGATAGGCGGCCTGTGCCCAGGCAGGGACGGCCGCAAGGGCGACCAGCATGGCGAGCCTGCTGGGCCTCAAGATCTGTTGCATATTGTTATCTTCCTTGTTTTGTCTTGGCTTTTAAAACCAGGAAAAGCGCAATCGCAACAGGGAACAAGGGAACGACAACAGGCCATGGACGGGCCACATACCCTCATGTCACCCCGGGGTAACCCCGCTGTCTGGTCCGCTTGGGACAGATCGGAGGCTTTGCGTCCCGGCATCACTGCCGGTTTGCCCTTAACCTGGGTTCCGTGAGGAACGGCTCGAGTATAGGAAGCAAGTGGCAGCCGCTCAATCTTTATTCTCTAAGGAAAATATGTGCATGCCAGCCAGTTCACACTTTCCTTCAATCGGCCAACTAAGAATTAAGTCATTAATATCAATCTGTTAGTCACATCAGAAAAACGGACTCAGCCTCTTTTGTCTCCCCATAATGTGCGTTGCCTCACTGGTCAGAGCTGCCAGAAATGTGACAACGCGCGCCTTTGACCAACGCGCCAAGGCTATGGAAACACTGGCCAAAAATAAAAAAATACCCATGAAAGGAAGACCTACCCTGCTGCCTCTGGCCTGGCGCCGTCGCCACGGTTGATAACTTGCCACAACACCCAAGCTCGCAGCCAATGCGGGCTTTTTGACAGTCGTGCATAGAAGGCAGAGAGAAAAATAGGCAAAAACAAAAAGGCCACCGCGATAACGGTGGCCTTTTAATGTTTGGTGGAGCTACGCGGGATCGAACCGCGGACCTCTTGCATGCCATGCAAGCGCTCTCCCAGCTGAGCTATAACCCCAAGTTGTTGCGAATCAAGGTCAAGACCTTCACTCTGAATTTGGTGGAGCTACGCGGGATCGAACCGCGGACCTCTTGCATGCCATGCAAGCGCTCTCCCAGCTGAGCTATAACCCCAAATTCTTTACTCTTTAGACAATCGGTTCTGGCGGCCGTTTGCCCTTCTTCTAAATATTGGTGGAGCTACGCGGGATCGAACCGCGGACCTCTTGCATGCCATGCAAGCGCTCTCCCAGCTGAGCTATAGCCCCACAAAGGTCGGCCTGGGTGATACACACCGCACTGCCCTGGGTACTGTATTACCAATTTGGAATCTGGTGGAGCTACGCGGGATCGAACCGCGGACCTCTTGCATGCCATGCAAGCGCTCTCCCAGCTGAGCTATAACCCCTTGGATTCCAGATTGTTCGAGGAGAATTTGGTGGAGCTACGCGGGATCGAACCGCGGACCTCTTGCATGCCATGCAAGCGCTCTCCCAGCTGAGCTATAACCCCAACTCACCTCGGCGCTACCAAAGTTATCTCTGGCAACGGAGGCGCATGATAGGCATCACCCGCTTTGCTGTCAACCCAAAAATAACACCGGCTCGAGCGTTTAGTCAAAATTCAGACAGTTAGCTGTTTTTACCGCCAACTGCATCGCTATGTCGCTGTTTTATGTCATGAATCTGAGCGCTGCACAAAAGCAAAGGGCTCCCTTGCGGGAGCCCTTTTCAAGCAATGGCAGAGGCTTACTCGGCTGCCATCCGCGCTTCGATATAGGCCAGGGCACGATCGATGCGGGCGAGCACCCGCTCCTTGCCCACCAGCGCCATCGCGGCGTCGATGCCGGGGGACTGACCCAGATCGGTGACGGCAATGTGCGATGGCAAGCTTACTCGGCAGCCATGCGCGCTTCGATATATGCCAAAGCGCGGTCGATGCGGGCGAGTACGCGCTCCTTGCCCACCAGCGCCATCACGGCGTCGATGCCGGGGGACTGACCCAGACCAGTCACGGCCACGCGCAGCGGCATGCCGACCTTGCCCATGCCCTGACCCAGCTCGGCGGCAGTGGCTTCAATCAACTCGTGCAGCGCTTCGGTGGTCCAGCTGTCCAGTGCCGCCAGCTTGGCCTTGGCCAGGGTCAGCGGCTCGGCAGCGACGCCACGCAGGTGCTTCTTGGCGGCCGCTTCGTCGATGGCCTCGTACTCTTCGAACAGGTAGCGGCTCTGGGCAGCCACTTCCACCAGGGTGTTGCAGCGCTCGGCCAGCAGGGTGACAACCTCGGCCAGTGCCGGGCCCTTGCTGGTATCGATGTTCTGGGCGGCCATGTGCCATTCCAGGTGCTTGGCCACATAGGCCGGATCCAGGCTGCGCATGTAGTGGTTGTTCAGCCACAGCAGCTTGTCGGTGTTGAAGGCGGAGGCAGACTTGGAGATGGCATTCAGGCTGAACAGCTTGATCATCTCATCCAGGCTGAAGATCTCCTGATCGCCGTGGGACCAGCCCAGACGCACCAGATAGTTCAGCAGGGCTTCCGGCAGGTAGCCGTCGTCCCGGTACTGCATCACGGAAACCGCACCGTGGCGCTTGGAGAGCTTGGCGCCGTCGTCGCCCAGGATCATGGAGACGTGGGCGAACTCCGGCACAGGCGCGTTCAGCGCCTTGTAGATGTTGATCTGGCGTGGGGTGTTGTTGATGTGGTCTTCACCACGCACCACGTGGGTGATCTCCATGTCCCAGTCATCGACCACCACGCAGAAGTTGTAGGTGGGGGCGCCGTCGGTACGGCGGATGATGAGATCGTCGAGCTCGGTGTTGGCGAACTCGATGCGACCGCGCACGTGGTCATCGAACACCACCGAGCCTTCGGTCGGGTTGCGGAAGCGGATCACGTGGGGCGCATCGGCCGGGTGATCGTGGGCGTGGTCACGGCACTTGCCGTCATAGCGGGGCTTCTCGCCATTGGCCATCTGGCCTTCGCGCAGCGCCTCCAGCCGCTCCTTGGAGCAGAAGCACTTGTAGGCACGACCGTCGGCCAGCATCTCGTCGATGATGCCGTTATAGCGATCGAAACGCTTGGTCTGGTAGTAGGGGCCCTCATCCCAGTTCAGCTCCAGCCATTCCATGCCCTCAATGATGGCGTCGATCGCCTCCTGAGTGGAACGTTCCAGATCGGTATCCTCAATACGCAGCACGAACTCACCGCCCTGGCTCTTCGCAAACAACCAGGAATAGAGTGCGGTACGGGCACCGCCAACATGCAAGAAGCCGGTCGGGCTGGGAGCAAAACGGGTTTTGACTTTCATCTTTAAGCCTTGTGTAGAGGGCCTTGGGCCAATGCGTTAAAAAAACCGTCGCATTTTAGCACTCAGAATCACGGATGGGAAAACCATGCAATAGCCGGGGCCTAAACAGGTCTTGATTCGGTCGTGGCACCGTTCTTTGAGAGGGATCGCAAAACCTCCCCTCATTTTCCGCTTTGCTGGGCAACATTGCTGGAGGAATCTCCCGCCATGCCGATAATTCATACAACTTTCTACGCACAAGGAACACGAGATGCAGTTTCGCTCTATCCAGAATCGCATCCTGGTACTGGCGGGAGTCGCCATGACCACGGCCCTGGTCATCCTGATCCTGCTCAACCAATACTCGAGCAAGCAGACCCAGCAGCTGACCATCAGTTCCAGCCGCGCGGCCCTGCAGCAGGAGGCGTGGCAGAAGGTGAGTGCCAACGCCCGCGCCGAGGCCGCCACCATTACCCAGTTGCTGCAAAAGGGGCTCTCCTATACCCAGCAGATGGCCAGCGTCTTCGCCCAACAACAGGCGGGCAAGCTGCCGCTGGATCGCCAGCAGGCCACCGACTTGCTCAAGGCGCAGCTCGGCCTGGAGCCGCAACTCTACGGCGCCTTCGCGGGCTTCGAACCGAACGGCTTCGACGGCCAGGACAGCGCCTTCGCAGGCCAGAGTGCCCTTGGCAGCGATGACAAGGGACGCTTCGTCCCCTACTTCTATCGCGACAAGGAGAACATTGGCTCGGATCTGCTGCTCTCCATCGAGAAGAGCGACCCGGACGAATTCGGCAATCCGGCCAACGACTACTACGCCTGCCCGAAACGGGAGGGGCGCTCCTGCCTCGTCGATCCCTTCAAGGTGGACATCAACGGCCAGCAGGTGCTGGTGAGCACCATCACCACCCCCATCATGGTAAATGGCCAGTTCAAGGGCATAGCCGCGCTGGATCTGGCGGTGGACTCCATCAGCCGTCAGGCCCAGTCTCTCAACAGCAACATCTATGACGGCAAGGGCGAGACCCTGATCGTCAGCGCCGCCGGCGTCATCACCGGCACCAGCGGGGACCCCAGCCTGCTCGGCAGCCGCGCCGACAAGCTGCTTGGCGACGGCTGGCAGCAATACCTCAAACCCGAGCTGCAACGCCAGGAGCTCGACGAGTCGTTTCGCATCTCTGTGCCCATCGCGGTGCCGGGCATGGCCCGCAACTGGGCCATCATCGTCACCCTGCCCTACCAGGTGGTGCTGGCAGGGGCCGATCAGCTGGAGAGCCAGCTCACCGAGATGAACCGGGCCGCCATGACCCAGCAGCTTATCGGTGCCCTCATCGTACTTGTGCTGGCCCTGGCCACCATGCTGGCGATCGCCCGCAGCATCACCGGCCCCATCCGTCAGATGGTCAGCCTGGTGGATGACATCGCCGATGGCGAGGGGGATCTCACCAAACGGCTCAATACCCAGTCCCGCGATGAATTGGGGGACTTGGCCAAGGGCATCAACCGCTTCATCGACAAGCTGCAGGTGCTGCTCGGGGATGTGCTCAAGACCGCCAGCGAGGTCCATCGCCACGCAGGGGATACCGATCGCATCGCCGGCCAGACCGACACCAACCTGCAGCATCACCAGGCGGAGATGGAGCAGATGCTGACTGCGGTGCAGGAGATGTCCTATGTCAGCCAGGAGGTGGCCACCCACGCCAACAACACCGCCGACTCCGCCAAGCAGGCACAGGGTGCGGCGGATCAGGGCAAGGTGCGCTTCCAGCAGGTGATCCAGTCCATGCACAAGGTGGCGGCCGAGGCGGGCAAGGGGGCCGAGGTGGTCGAGGGGCTGGCCCACGACAGCGAACAGATCACCAGCATACTCACCGTCATTCAGGGCATCGCCGATCAGACCAACCTGCTGGCGCTCAACGCCGCCATCGAAGCGGCCCGGGCTGGCGAGCAGGGACGCGGCTTTGCGGTGGTGGCCGACGAGGTGCGCAAGCTGGCGGGCAACACCCAGCAGGCGGTGCAGAACACTCAGGAGCTGATCGAGAAGATCCGCCACAGCTCGGCCAATGCGGTCAACGCCATCCAGCAGAGCCAGCAGTTGACCCATCAGGCGGTGGGCGAGGCCGATCTGGCAGAGGCGGCCCTCGACAGCATCTTCCAGGCCATTGCCACCATCAACGATATGACCTATCAGATCGCCTCCGCCGCCGAGGAGCAGAGCTCGGTTTCCGAGACAGTCTCAGGCAACCTGTCAAAAACCAACGCACTGGCCAACGACATCGCCCAGGATGCGACCAATACGGCGAAAGCCAGCCAGGCCTTGCGCCAGGCGGCCGAACGTTTGCAGCAGTTGCTGGGGCAATTTCGTCTCAGCTGATAATTTTCATGCTCAGGGCTCTCCCCCTCGGGGGCGAGTCCGTTTACCATAGGCGCTATATTTGCCTGATGGCAGGCAATGTAGTGAGAGGTAAATGCCGTGCCCACCCCGGACCGTCGCCCACGTGGCCATAACAGACGAGCCCAGCAGCGTCGCCAAGACGAATCACAAGGAACCCTGCTCCATCGTATCAATGCAGCGACCCTGCCCCTGCGTCAACGCCTCGGTCAGGGCATGAGTGGCCTTGGTCAACGCAACAAGGAACCCAGAACCAGTTCATTCAAGCTGGCGAGCCCGCTGCCACGCAAGCACACCATTGGTCTGCTGGTGCTGGTGCCTCTCTGGCTGTTGCTGCTCGCCTGGGAACCCGCCCCCGCCGCCCCCAAGGCGGCACCTTCCGGTTCACTCGCCGTGCCGCTGGCCGTACCGACCCAGGCGCTGACCGTGGGCAACGGAGCCGCAAGCAGTGCGCCGGCCGCGGCCAAACCGGTCGAAGAAAAGGTGGATGGCACCTGGCTGCAGCACGAGGTGCAGGCTGGCGAGACCCTCTACTCCATCTGGCGCAAGTTTGAATTGCCCGGGGCCGAGCTGAGCCGCCTGATCGCCATCGAGGGGCCGGACAGGCCGCTGACCCGGCTGCAATCGGGCAAGTCGGTGTTCATCCTGGTGGACACAGGACGCCGGATCCAGCGGGTCGAGATCCGCTCCTTCGGTCAGGCAAACTACCGCTACGACCGACAGGGTGAAGGGTTCGCCCTCAAGGAATAAAAAAACGGGAGGCCATGGCCTCCCGTTTTTTTGACCAGAAGCATGAAACAAGCCGCTGACTTCCCAATACTTTTAGCTCGCTCAAAAAATGAAAAGTGCCAAATTGACAAGGGATCGGGCTCCAGTACAATCGGTTGTGCTTTAGACAGGGATTGTACTGCATGCCACTGGAACAAATTGACGTAGTCAGTCATGGGTAGGCCCCTGCATTCTAGGCAAATGCTGCCCAACAAGGCGTTAGTTTCATTTTGTTATAGATAGGACTTACCACATGTCTGACATTCGCACCGGCCAAGTAAAATGGTTCAACGAAACCAAGGGTTTTGGCTTCATCGAGCAATCCCAGGGACCGGACGTTTTCGTTCACTTCTCCTCCATCCAGAGCACTGGTTTCAAGACCCTGGCTGAAGGTCAAAAAGTCCAGTTCACCGTGACCCAGGGCAAGAAAGGCCCCCAGGCTGAGAACGTGACTCTGCTCTAAGCCGCACTAGTGAACTCGCAGGAGGAGCCAAGGCCCCTCCTATTTTTTTGCCCACCGTTTCCCCTTCCCCGCCACGCTCATAAGCCTGTCCGCAGCAACCACAACCCTCCCCCACACCTGTGCACAAAGCGGCTACAGAAGACATGGGTCTGATCTGGCTGAATGCCGGATACGACAAATCATCGCTGCGCGATGTGATGGTCAATTCAAATGGATGATGAGGACTTCGAAGAGAGATTGGAGCGGGAACGAGACTCGAACTCGCGACCCCAGCCTTGGCAAGCGCGGATCATGCTCTACCAACTGAATATGGCAGTGATTGTATTGAGAAACTGGATTCGTGAGCTTGGGCGGAAAGAGATTGAATTTGAAGAGAGATTGGAGCGGGAAACGAGACTCGAACTCGCGACCCCGACCTTGGCAAGGTCGTGCTCTACCAACTGAGCTATTCCCGCAACAGGATGTCTTCTGCAAGTGATTGGAGCGGGAAACGAGACTCGAACTCGCGACCCCGACCTTGGCAAGGTCGTGCTCTACCAACTGAGCTATTCCCGCATCGGAATAATCATCTGCAGTAGCTTACTAATACGTATTGGAGCGGGAAACGAGACTCGAACTCGCGACCCCGACCTTGGCAAGGTCGTGCTCTACCAACTGAGCTATTCCCGCAACAGGATGTCTTCTGCAAGTGATTTGGAGCGGGAAACGAGACTCGAACTCGCGACCCCGACCTTGGCAAGGTCGTGCTCTACCAACTGAGCTATTCCCGCAACAGGATGTCTTCTGCAAGTGATTTGGAGCGGGAAACGAGACTCGAACTCGCGACCCCGACCTTGGCAAGGTCGTGCTCTACCAACTGAGCTATTCCCGCATCGGAATAATCATCTGCAGTAGCTTACTAATACGTATTGGAGCGGGAAACGAGACTCGAACTCGCGACCCCGACCTTGGCAAGGTCGTGCTCTACCAACTGAGCTATTCCCGCTACATGTGTCTTGAGGCTGTGCTGATGATTGGAGCGGGAAACGAGACTCGAACTCGCGACCCCGACCTTGGCAAGGTCGTGCTCTACCAACTGAGCTATTCCCGCATCGGAATATCATCTGCAAACTTTTGGAGCGGGAAACGAGACTCGAACTCGCGACCCCGACCTTGGCAAGGTCGTGCTCTACCAACTGAGCTATTCCCGCAACTACCTTAAAACGGCCGTACAGCATTTGGTTGCTTGCGCTACTGTACGGGAGCCGAATTATAAGAGCAGTCATTCCAATTGCAAGGGCTTTTTTGTCACTGTGCAGCCGTTCGCTCAAAAGCTGGCCGAACTGCCGATTTTAGCAACCGGACGACTGCAACCCCTTGCCGGGGACTCAGATTTTGAAGACATGGCTGCGGTAGAACTGCAGTTCGGCGATGGACTCACGGATGTCGTCGAGCGCCTGGTGGGAACCGCTCTTGGTGAACTTTTCCAGCAGCTCCGGCTGCCAGCGGCGCACCAGCTCCTTGATGGTGCTGACGTCGACGTTGCGGTAGTGGAAGAAGGCTTCCAGCTCCCCCATGTGCTTGACCATGAAGCGGCGATCCTGGCCAATGCTGTTGCCGCACAGAGGGCTGGTGCGCTCCGGCACCCACTGGCGGATAAAGTCGAGGGTCTCGGCCACGGCGCGGGCTTCGTCGTGCTCGCTCGCCTTGACCCGGGCTACCAGTCCGCTCTTGGTGTGGGTGTTGACGTTCCACTCGTCCATCTTGGCCAGCTCTTCATCGCTCTGGTGAATGGCGATGACGGGCCCTTGTGCCAGCACGTTCAGATCCTTGTCGGTGATGATGGTGGCAATCTCCAGAACCACGTTCTGTTCGGGGTCCAGACCCGTCATCTCCATGTCGATCCATACCAGGTTCTGCGCGCTGACTGTCATGATTGCTCTCTCTATTGGGAGGAATGGCGGAATTTTGCCAATTTGCATGTATCATACTGGCTTTGGATCTGTTCATAAACTGGCGAATCGAGTGGCAAAGAAAGCAAAACTCAATCTGGGTCAACAGAGGCGCGTTCAGGCCAACCGCGAGCGGCGGCTGCAAAAAGATCACACCACTGTGGTGGATGACACCCTGTTTGGCGCGGCCATCGAAGGGGTGGTGATCAGCCGCTTCGGCCAGCATGCGGACGTGGAAGCCGTCGACGGCACCATACACCGCAGCAACCTGCGTCGCAGCAGCATCAACAGCCTGGTGTGCGGTGACAAGGTGGTGTGGCGTCCCGGCCTCAATGCCGCGACCGCCGGCGTCATCGAGGCGGTACATCCCCGTCACTCCGTGCTGACCCGGCCGGACTTCTACGACGGGGTCAAACCCATCGCCGCCAACATCGACCAGATAGTCATCGTTTCGGCGGTGATGCCCGAGTTCTCCACCAACATAGTCGACCGCTACCTGGTGGCGGCGGAAGACGTGGAAATCGCGCCCCTCATCGTCCTGAACAAGGTCGACATGCTGGACGAAGCGGCCCGCACCCGGGTCGAGGGCCAGCTCGCCGCCTACCGCAAGCTCGGCTACCCGGTGATCCTGGTAAGCTGCGAGAGCGGTGAGGGGCTCGATGCGCTCAAGGCCGCCCTGACCGACAAGATCAGCATCTTCGTCGGCCAGTCCGGGGTGGGCAAGTCGTCCCTGACCAACGCCCTGATGCCGGGGCTCGGCGTGCTCACCGGCGAGATCTCCGAAAACTCGGGGCTGGGCACCCACACCACCACCACGGCGCGGCTCTATCACTTCCCGAGCGGCGGCGATCTCATCGACTCCCCCGGGATCCGCGAGTTCGCCCTCTGGCATCTGGAAGCCGATCGCATCACCTGGTGTTTCGTGGAGTTTCGCGACTACCTCGGCAGTTGCAAGTTCCGCGACTGCACCCACAAGGATGATCCCGGCTGCGCCCTGCGGGCGGCGGTCAGCAGTGGCGCCATCAGCCCTGACCGCTTCCACAACTATCACCGCATCCTGGAAACCATGCAGGAAGCCCGCCACGGTCGGCAACAAGCCCGGCTGTGACCCAATCAACCTCCCTCTTTTTAGAAAGAGCAGATGAAGATCATGAGCATCACTGACAACCTGAAAATTGCCGGTCAATACTGCCTGCCCAAACACGCCCTCTCCCGCCTGCTCGGCAAGCTTGCTGCTGCCGAGGCTGGCAACCTCACCACCCGGGTGATCGAGGCCTTTATCAAGCAGTACGGCGTCGATATGAGCGAAGCGCTGCACGAAGATCCGGCCCACTACGCAAGCTTCAACGCCTTCTTCACCCGCGAGCTCAAGCCGGGGATCCGTCCGCTGGTCGAGGATGCCATGACCCTGGCCCTGCCGGTGGACGGCACCGTCAGCCAGCTCGGCCCCATTAGCCAAGGCCGCATCATCCAGGCTAAGGGCCACGACTACAGTGCCCGCGAGCTGCTGGGCGGCTTCGAGGATCTGGTGGCGCCGTTCAAGGATGGGGACTTTGCCACCATCTATCTGGCGCCCAAGGATTACCATCGCATCCACATGCCGCTGGACGGCGTGCTGGAGAGCATGGTGTTCGTGCCGGGGGATCTCTTCTCCGTCAACCCGCTCACCGCCGAGAAGGTGCCCAACCTCTTTGCCCGCAACGAGCGGGTGGTTGCCACCTTCCGCACCCCCCACGGCCCCATGGCGCTGGTGCTGGTTGGCGCCACTATCGTCGCCAGCATCGAGACCATCTGGGCCGGCAACATAGCGCCGACCAAACAGAAGGAAGTGGTGCGCTGGGATTACACCGGCGACGAGGCCATCACATTGCAAAAAGGCGCCGAGATGGGCCTGTTCAAGCTCGGCAGCACCGTAGTCTGCCTGTTTGGCCCCGGCATGCTGGCCGGTTTCGAACCCCACCTGGCCAACGGGGTCACCACCCGCATGGGTCAGCCCTTTGCCAAGCTGGCGGAGCAGGCATGAGTGACCAGTCCAAGCCTGCTAGCTCGCAGAAAAACAACCCGCTGCACGGGCTGACCCTGGAGGCGATCATCACCGCCCTGGTCGAGCATTACGGCTGGGAACAACTGGGGCAGCAGATCAACATCCGCTGCTTCATCGACGATCCCAGCGTCAAGTCCAGCCTGAAGTTCCTGCGCAAGACCCCCTGGGCGCGAGAGAAGGTAGAGAGCCTCTATCTCTACGTTCAGCGCAAGCAAGCCAAATCAAAGGAATAACGCCATGGCGTTCAAGATTACCTACACCTACGGCAAGAAAACCAAAGAGATCGGCTACGCCAACGACAAGTTCAACAGCATCTACGATGCCATTGCCGCCGCCGAAGGCATCGATCTCACCCGCTTTCACGCCATGGAAGAGCAGCTGGCCCAGGTGTGCCGCCGCGACAAGAAGAGCGTGAAGGACTACCGGGAGAACTACTTCAAGGAGCTGGGCTTCTCCAACGTCGTGATCGAACGGGACAATCTCGAAGACAAGCAGGAATGAGCATGCGAACCCTGACTCTGATGGCCGCCTCCCTGCTGCTGGCGGCCTGCAGCACCCAGCCTCCCCAGCTGGTCGGCAACGATCAGGATGCCCACGGCTGCCGTGCCAGCGCCGGTTACCAGTGGTCCCCCCTGCTCGGCCAGTGCGTACGGCTGTTCGAACAGGCGGTGCGCCTGCAATCCCTCGAGGCCACCGAGAGCGGCAGCGCCTTCGTGCTGTTCAACGCCGATCGGAGCCAGGCCGAGCTGACCCTGCCAAGCGGCGAGCTGATCCCCCTTGACCGCCAGGGCGAGGAAGGAAACTGGTCCTGGCAGGGAGGGGCCTACCAGCTCTTCCCCTGGAAGGGCTATGTGCTCAAGTCCGGTGATCGGGCGCTGTTTCACGGTGACAGCGCACTCCAGCCCTGATCCCCTGAGATAAGCACCCAACCCCCGGCCCAGCCGGGGGTTTTGTTTCTGGAAAGCGCAAACCATGGCCGGCAGGCCAGCCCGCAGACAAGAAAGCCACGCCCGTGGGGCGTGGCAAAGGTAGGCAGGGTCACTCAACTTGCTGGGACCAGCAGGGACTGGCCGGCAGACCGACAACCTGGCGGCAGGGCGGCGTCAGAGCCGCCCCACCCTGGCTCAACGGTCGATGGCGTCCAGCACACGGGCGGAGTAGACCATGGCGGCCCCGGCATTCATGGCAACGGCAACCCCCAGTGCATCGGCGATCTCCGCCCGGCTGGCCCCCTGCTTGAGGGCGGCATCGGCATGGACGGCGATGCAGCCATCGCAGCGGGTGGTGACGGCCACCGCCAGCGAGATGAGCTCGCGGGTCTTGCCATCGAGCACGCCGCTCTTGCTGCCGGCGGACGACAGCTGCTGATAACCCTTGAGGGTATCCGGGCTCAGGGTGCCCAGCTCCATGACGCGGCCCATCAACTGTTTACGGTATTGATCCCAGTCTTGCATCTTGACTCTCCGGTGTGGCAGAACAGGCCCCTGCCTGCTCGATGAAGCCAGTATTGCATCGAGGCGTGAGTCGTTTAATACTTTAAAGACGCAAATAACAGTCAAATAGAATCATGAATCAGATAGACCAGCTGATCAGCCAGGCCGGCATCCAGGGCACGTTCGACCTGCGCTGCCTCTATCGCGGCGGTTTCAGACTGCCCCACGCGCAGAGCCCGGCCGGGGTGATGCCGTTCCACCTGCTGATGAAAGGAGAGATCCGGGTCAGCACGGCGCAGGGCGATGACGTGGTCCTGCGGCCGGGCGATCTGCTGCTGCTGCCCGGTGGCGAGCCCCATACCATCTGGCGGGAAGGCGACACCCTGGCCCTGGCCGAGCCGGGCGACGGGCTGCTGCCGCTAAGAGGCGATGGCGGCGATCAGGTGGAGTTTCTGTGCGGCGAGTACCGCTACCAGGGGCCGCTGCGGCCGCTGTTGCTGGATGCCCTGCCGAGCCCGCTCTGCATCCCGCTGCTCGCCAGCGAGTCGCAACAGGCGCTGCGCCTGGTACTGAGCCTGATCCACCAGGAGCTGCAGCGCGAACAGCAGGGCTCGGGGGCGGTGCTGACGGCCCTCAGTCAGGTGCTGCTGGCCATGGGGCTGCGGGCCCATGCCAGCGATCCGCACGGGGCGCTCGGGCTGGTCGGCGCCCTGCAAGACCCCAGGCTGGGCCGTTCGCTGCAGGCCATGCTGGCCGACCCGGCCCACCCCTGGAGCGTGGATGAACTGGCGGCGCTGGCCGCCATGTCCCGCGCCACCTATTTTCGCCACTTTCGCCAGCGGCTGGGCTGCAGCGTCTGGGACTTCATGGTACGGGTGCGGATGGTGCGGGCGGCCGAACTGCTGCGCCACCCGGATCAACTCCCCCTCGGCGAGGTGGCGCAGCGGGTCGGCTATCAGTCGGAGGCCTCCTTTGCCAAGGCATTCAAGCAGTCGAGCGGGATGGCGCCTGGCCGCTTTCGCCAGCAGGGCTGGCCTGCCCTGCCCGGCTAGCGGACCAAAAACAAAAACCCCGTTGCAGGCAACGGGGTTTTCATGCGCGCAGGCAGGGCAGGATCAGTTGCCCAGGGTGGCGAACAGACTCTGCTCCAGGCTGCCGCGGGAGACGCAGACCGGGGTGATGGAGGGGGCCAGCACGCGCTCGCCGGAGGACTCGACGAAGTAGAGCTGGGTGTTGCCCTTGACGTTGACGGTCGCCACGCTGTTGTTGCCACTCTGGGTGATGATCAGATTGATCTGCAGATTGGGGTTGCCCAGTGCGACCTTGGAACCCATGGTGCCGCAATCCAGCCACTCCAGCCCGTCGGCCGAGTTTTCAACGTTGGCGGTCATCAGACCTGAGCCACGCTGGCTGTTTTCGATGTTGAGACCGTGATCGCCAAACCACTTCTCGGCGCGGGCCCACACCAGATCCACCGGAATCGCCATCTCCTGGGTGTTGTTGGTCGCCTTGGCAACCGGCGGGGTATAGCGGTACTGCTCGCCACCATTGTTGTCACTGGCACAACCCACCATCAACAGGGCCAGGGCGCCCCCCATTATCTTCTTCATGCTGCTTCTCTCATCCATAAGGCCACCACAGGCCAATCGGCGGCTATTATGGCGATCACGACACAGACTGTCAGCAGGGATCCACATAAATGGTGGATTCTTAACCCAAGCTTTACAAAACTGACCTGTTATCATAGATTTGCTCGAAGTCTCCCCCGTGAGTGCTCACGTGAATTCTTCGCTCTCCCTGGCGCTGCTGCAGCAGATCATCGACCAGTTACCCATGAATATCTTCTGCCGGGATACGGCCGGACGGTACCTGTTTGCCAACAAGGCCTTCGCCCGGGAGGCAGGACTACAGCAGCCAAGCGACCTCGTCGGCAAGACGGACGCCGAGATGCCCTGGGGCGATCAGTTCCGTGAGGAGGACGGGCGCCTGCTGGCCGAAGGAAAACCCCTGCTGCACCAGCAATGGCACTGCCACAGTGGCGCCAACACCAACTGGATGGAGATCCACAAGGTGCCGCTCTATGACGAGCAGGGCAACCCCCTTGCCCTCTTTGCCATGGTCAGCGCCATCGATCAGCGCAAGGAGCTGGAGCAAACCTTCCGCCAGCAGCAACTGTTGCAGCGCCGCCTGCTGGATGCCATCCCCGATCTTATTCGCCTCGAAGATCACCAGGGCGTGCTCATCGACTGCAATCAGGCTTTTCTCGACTTCATGGGCCTGACGGCAAGCGACGCCCTGGGTCGACGAGTGCCCCCCCGTCTCCCCGTCGAGCAGACCCTGGGACAGGGTGAATATTGCGTGGTGGATGCCCAGGGCAAGGGCCGCCATCTGGAGGTCACCCGGGTCGAAGTCCCGGACGACGAGGGTAACGCCCTCGGCATTCTCACCCTGAGCCGTGACATCACCGGACTGCGTACCACCCAGGCCCAGTTGCAGCAGGAGCAGCACTACGACAGCCTCACCGGCCTGCTCAAGCTATCCCACTTCCTGCAGACCAGCCGCCACCTCGGCGCCCGCAAGGCCAGCCTGCTGTTGGTGGATCTGCAACATTTTCGCGAGATCAACGATCGCTTCGGCATCCGGGTCGCCGACCGCCTGCTGAGCCAGGTGGCGCGTCGCCTGCAACGGCTGGCGCCGCCTCAGTCCCTGCTCTGCCGGGTCGCTGCCGATGACTTCGCCCTGCTGCTGCCCGAGCTTCCCCTCTCCCTGGATGAGTGGAGCCGCAACCTGCAACAGGAACTGATGGCCCCCTACCAGGTCGAGGAACACAGGATCCAGATCCCGGTCTTCCTCGGCATCGCCCACGGCAAGGCCAAGGAGGCCGAGCGCCTGTTGAGTCACGCGGAGGCCGCGCTGGCACAGGGCAAACGCCAGCAGCAGCACTGCACCCTGTTCGATCCCGATCTCGATGCCAAGCTCAAGCGCCGTCAGCTCATCGCCGCCCAGTTGCCGCTGGCCATCAAGTCGGCCGAGCTGACCGCCGTCTACCAGCCCATCATCTGCACCCACAGCAACCGGCTGCACGGGGCCGAGTTGCTCTGCCGCTGGCCTCACCCCGAGTTCGGCATGATCTCCCCCGATGAGTTCATCCCCCTGGCGGAAGAGCTGGGCCTCATCGGCCAGCTCGGTCAACTGATGCTGGAGCTGGGCTGTGCCCAGCTGGCGCGCTGGCAGGTGGCGGCCCCTGACCTGGTGCTCTCCATCAACCTGTCACCGCTGCAGTTCCGCGATCCCGAACTCTGCCCGCAGATCTTCGCCTGCATCGAGCGCCACGGGCTCGCCCCCTGGCAACTGGAGCTGGAGATCACCGAAGGGGTGCTGATGGAGAATGCCGACGAGATAGAGAGCAATCTGGCCTGCCTCATCGAGGCGGGCTTCCAGCTCGCCATCGACGACTTCGGCACCGGTTACTGCTCGCTCGCCTACCTGCCGCGGCTGCAGGTGGCGACCCTCAAGCTGGACAAGAGCTTCACCCAGGGGCTGGCCAGCAACCAGGCCACCACCGCCATCGTCCGCTCCGTCATCGGTCTGGGTCATGAACTCGGCATCAGGATCACCGCAGAAGGGGTGGAAACGGTAGAGCAGCAGGCCTGGCTGGTACAGGCGGGCTGCGATCGGCTGCAGGGCTATCTGTTCAGTCGCCCCCTGCCCCCCGGGGAGTTTGCCAGCAACTACCAGTTGCCAGCTTGACCCGCCACCAACAACGAGGCCACCCCAGGGGTGGCCTTTTGATTGTCTGGCAGTGTATCAGCCGTCATGGACCATGATGCACACAGCCGCCGCCGACCCAGGCTTACTCCTGGAAGTAAGTGCCCCAACCGTCGTAGTCCACACCGTACTTTTCCAGAATAGGCAGCATCTTCTCGATGTCAGAGACGATGGTCTCGATATCCAGCTTGCACTCCACGGTAGCATCGAAGCAGAAGATGGTGGCGCCGTCGTCCAGTTCCATCTCCTCGGCATCGGTCACTTCGAAGCCGGCCTTGAACAGGTCAACCGCAGCCTTCTCCAGCAGATCGAAGTCCTGACAGGCAAAGTGGTGCTCAATCTCGTAGTCCAGATCCGGGTTGCTGCCATCGGCCAGCAGCTCGTTGACGATGGCGGTGGTCTCTTCGCGCCACTCTTGCATGTTGATACTCATATAAACCCCAGACGGTATTGGATGGATGTAGCCCCTGCTGGCGGACACGCTGCGGCCGTGTCGGCCCGCTCGCCGCCAGGGGGTGGTTGCGGCAAAGCATACCCGCAGAGCGCAACGGGCTCAATGCGGCGGACCAAGATAACTGCCTCTCAAGCCTCCTCCCAAATGGTGGTGTCCGCAAAAAGGTTAAAAAAGTGTAATAACCCACCATTGACAAGTGTCACCCATAGATACCTTCATCATCCGGCACAAGACAGTCAAAACACATCACATGCTTCTTTCAGGTCAGCGTTTTCCACCATCGAGGTGCTGATGACAAAGGACCAATCCAAAGGCATAAAGGGACGCGGGTGAATCACTCCCCGTCCGGAAAAGGAGCCCGACGGGCTCCTTTCTGATCATGTGAAGGAGCACATTGCAATGCCCAAAACAACAATAACGAGCCTGCTTATCGGCTCTACCCTTATGATTGGAAACCATGTCATGGCCGCCCCGGTCCATGGCCCCTTCGATGCCCCCCTCGCCGACGAGATGAAGGTGCTGGAGATGCTCAAGAAGAGCGGCCGGATCCCGACCCTGGCCTCCCCCGAGATGGAGCAGGCGGCCCTGACCCGCTATTACCGCGACAAGTCACGGGCCTACAACGGCAACAGTGGCACCCTGGCGGTGAAAGAGGGCAAAGTACGGGAGCGCATCCTCAAGAAGATCCGCCTGAACGGCACCGCCCGCCCCGGCGATCGGGTGCCCACCCTGCTGCTCAAGGCCATCGAGAAGGAGCATTACAGGGGCAAGATGCGCAAGGACAAGATCCTCGCCATCCTGGTGGACTTCCCCGACTACCCGAAGAACAGCGTTACCCCCGAGCTCACCAAGATGTACTACCCGGACTACAGCCAGACGCACTACAACGATCTGCTGTTCTCGTCCAAAGGCTATGCCGGTCCGAACGGCGAACGCTTCATCTCCATGCGCCAGTTCTACGAGCAGCAGTCCGGCCAGAGCTACAGCGTGCGCGGTCAGGTGGCGGGTTGGTACACAGCCAGGAAGGACGCGGCCTACTACGGCAGCAACCAGAACGAAACGGCGGTACGGGAGCTGGTGAAGGAGGCGCTGGCGCAGGTGGCGGCAGATCCTGCCATCGATCTGGCCGAGTTTGATCAGGAGGATCGTTACGATCTCAATGGCAACGGCAACCGGGACGAGCCGGACGGCCTCATCGACCACCTGATGATCTTCCACTCCAGCGTCGGCGAAGAGGCGGGGGGTGGCGATCTCGGCGAGAATGCCATCTGGGCCCATCGCTGGAACCTGGGCGCCCCCTACCCCATCCCCGGCACCAGCAGCCCGAACGGCGATTTCGGCGGCCAGTTCGCCGCCTACGACTACACCATCCAGCCCATCGATGCGGCGGCCGGGGTCTGTGCTCACGAATATGGCCACGATCTGGGATTGCCGGACGAGTACGACACCAAGTACAGCGGCAAGGGGGAACCGGTGGCGACCTGGTCCATCATGTCCTCAGGCTCCTGGGCCGGGGTCATCGGGGGCACCGAGCCGACCGGCTTCTCCCCCTGGGCCAAGGAGTTCCTACAGGCCTCCCTCGGGGGCAACTGGCTGCACGGCAGCAATGTGCAGCTCGCCGATCTCAACCCTCGCGGCAACGTCTACATGCTGGATCAGGCCAACGACAAAGGACGCAACGACGACGTGGTGCGCATCAACCTGCCCGCCAAACAGGTACCCCTCAACCCGCCCTATGCCGGCCAGTACCAGTACCACGGCGGCAAGGGCAACAACCTGGACAACCGCATGAGCCTCAAGCTGGATCTCGGTGGCAGGCAGAGCGCCAGCCTGCTCTTCAAGGCCTGGTATCAGATCGAAGATGGCTTTGACTACGGCCGGGTGCTGGTCAACGGCGAACCCATCCCAGGCAACCTGACCACCAGTGACGATCCGAACGGGATCGGCTTCGGGGTCGGCATCACCGGCAACTCCAACGGCTGGACCGATGCCGAGTTCGACCTCACCCCCTGGGCCGGCCAGCAGATCACCCTCACCCTGCAATACCAGAGCGATGGCGGCGTGGCCGAAAACGGGCTATTCGTGGACGAGCTGCAGATCCTCGCCGATGGCGACACTCTGCTGAGTGACGGGGCCGAGGGCAGTGCGGCCTTTACCCTGGCCGGCTTTGTGAAGAACGATGGCAACGAGGCCAAGGATCACTACTATCTGGCCGAGTGGCGCAACCATGCGGGGGTGGACAAGGGGCTAGCCCACATCAACGTGGCCGACCAGCTGATGCGCTACGAGCCGGGTATGCTGCTCTGGTACGTGGACAGCAGCCAGGCTAACAACTGGGTGGGCCAGCACCCGGGTGAAGGCTTCCTCGGGGTGGTGGACGGGGATCAGCGCACCCTCACGTGGAGCGATGGGGCCGTGGCCGGCACTCGTTACCAGATCCACGATGCTGCCTTCGGCCTGGGCTTCCAGCGCCCCCTCGACCTCAAACACCCGAGCGGCTCCCTGCTGCGCGACTTCTGGATCACCCCGAACCGGGTGTTCAAGGATTCCCGCAGCTACCAGAGCAAGGAGATCCCGGACGCCGGTCGTCTGCTACCCGAATATGGACTCAAGATCAGCGTTACCGGTCAGGCCCGCGACATGAGCACCGGGAGGATCATCGTCAGCCGTCACTGAGTCATGGCATGAATCCACCGGGTTCAGACCAGAATGCCAGTCAGTTAAGTCTGACTGGCATTGTTTTTATTCGCTTTTTTCATACTTAACCGCTGCGGTGCGGCCTCAGCACATCGCGGGGAATGCGGCCCTGTGATGGGGAGAGCAAACTGCCCGCAGGTCGCTCCAGACCGGTTTACCCGCCCCGGAATATTGCCCGGTGTCCTGGTGGTAACCCTGCCAGTTGTTGAGGGCGATGTCGCATTCCTTCAAGGTCATGCTTTAGCTGTTGAGCAGCGCCAAACCGGGCGGACACAAGGCATCATCGCTCCTTCCTCTCACTTGGTACCTTGCTGTTCCCCCTTCTGGGCTTCACACCTCTTGCGATCAGCAATTCGATCGCTTCCCGCTCCTGCTGGCGCGGTGAAAAACAGTGTCCATCAGCAGGCGCAACCCCGTTTCATGGTGCTCTCCTTGGCCGAGGCACAGAGGCAGGGCTTGCCCATATGGCCAACCGCCACCATGGTGTCGTTGGTCTGGCTGACCAGAGCCCGGGCGTTGGGGGGGGGGTAGTCCAGTACGGCCGTGGCCTTCTGCATCACCTCGCGGAAGGCGACACTGACATTGGGCGAGCGGCCCTTTTGTGGAAGCGTTACCACTTTAGCGCCAACCACGTGCGCAACATCCTTGATGGCGCCCGCGCAGCCTTTACTCTCCTCACGGTCGAAACGGGCAACAATGCACGTAAAAAGCGCCGACAAGTTGATAGCCACAGGTAAAGGTCCATTCTCACAACAAGTGTAATCGTTTACACAACTACGTGATATGCATCACGGTTTAAGTAATCTGGCTTCGGCTAAACTCCTGCTCAGACTTTCCTTGCGTGAGGCACGAACGGTGGAGAAGAGGATGAGAGTACTGGTGACCGGCGGTTGCGGCTATATCGGCAGCCACACTTGTCTGGCCTTGCTGGCGGCAGGCATGGAACCCGTGGTGGTGGACAACCTCTGCAACAGCAAGGCCGCCGTGCTGACACGGGTTGCCGCCATCAGCGGGCAACTGCCCCGCTTCTATCAGGGGGACATCCGTGACCCGGCACTGCTGGACAGCATCTTCGCCGAGCAGCAGATCGACGCCGTGATCCACTTCGCCGCCCTGAAAGCGGTCGGTGAATCGACCCGGATCCCCCTCGCATATTATGAGAACAACCTGAGCGGCACCCTGGTGCTGCTGCAGGCGATGAAGCGCGCCGGGGTTCACAACCTGGTGTTCAGCTCCTCGGCCACCGTCTACGGCGACCCGGCCAGCACCCCCATCCGGGAAGATTTCCCGCGCAGCGCCACCAACCCCTATGGCCGCTCCAAGCTGATCATCGAGGAGATCCTCGAGGATCTGCAGGCCGCCGAGCCCCACTGGAGCATGACCCTGCTGCGCTACTTCAACCCGGTCGGCGCCCACGAGTCCGGCACCCTGGGGGAAGATCCCCAGGGCATCCCCAACAATCTGATGCCCTATATCACCCAGGTGGCCATTGGCCGTCGCGACTGCCTCTCGGTCTTTGGAAACGATTACAACACTCCGGATGGCACCGGCGTGCGCGACTACATCCATGTGATGGATCTCGCCGAGGGGCACGTCAAGGCGCTGCACCACTGTGCGGGGCGAGGCGGCGTCCACCCTTACAACCTGGGCACGGGCCAGGGCCAGAGCGTGCTGCAGATGGTGGCCGCGTTCTCAGCCGCCTGCGGCAAGCCACTGCCTTATCGCATCGAACCCAGACGCCCGGGCGACATCGCCGAATGCTGGGCCGATCCCGCCAAGGCACAGCGCGAACTGGGCTGGCATGCCACCCGGGATCTCGCCGCCATGTGCGCCGACAGCTGGCGCTGGCAGCTCGCCAACCCGAACGGTTACGAGGAGTAGGCCTGCCGGCCTGCCCGTTACGATTTTCTCAACTCATTGACTGGAGTGATGATGTTCAACCCTGTTGATCACCCCCACCGCCGTTTCAACCCGCTGACCGGCCAGTATGTGCTGGTCTCCCCCCACAGGGCCAAGCGCCCCTGGCAGGGTCAGATCGAAAAAATAAGCCAGGCACCGAGCCAGTCCCACGATCCGGACTGCTTCCTCTGCGCCGGCAACAAGCGCGTCACCGGCGACCAGAACCCCGACTATCGGGACACCTTCGTCTTCACCAACGACTTCGCCGCCCTGATGCAGGACACCCCGGCCGCCGGTGGCGAGCAGGATCCCCTGCTCAAGCTGGAGGCGGCCCGCGGCACCAGCCGGGTCATCTGCTTCTCGCCGGATCACGGCAAGACCCTGCCCGAGCTACCCCTGCCCGCCATCGAGGCGGTGATCACCACCTGGATGAGCCAGGTCGCCGAGCTGTCGAGCCAGTGGGAATGGGTGCAAGTGTTCGAGAACAAGGGCGCCGTCATGGGCTGCTCCAACCCTCACCCCCATGGCCAGCTGTGGGGCAGCGACTTCCTGCCCAACGAGATAGCCCGCGAAGAGCAGCACCAGCGCACCTGGCTGGCCGAGCATGGCCGCCCGCTGCTGCTGGACTATGTGGAGCGGGAGCTGCAAGACAGATCCCGCATCGTGGTGGAGACCGCACACTGGCTGGCGGTGGTGCCCTTCTGGGCGGCCTGGCCGTTCGAAACCCTGCTGCTGCCCAAGGCCCATGTGCCCTCAATGCTGGATCTCACCCAGGAGCAGCAAGAAGACCTGGCGGTGGCGCTCAAGGAGCTCACCAGCCGCTACGACAACCTGTTCGAGTGCAGCTTCCCCTACTCCATGGGTTGGCACTTCGCGCCGCCGAACTCGGACTGTCCCGAGGCCTGGCAGTTGCACGCCCACTTCTACCCGCCCCTGCTGCGCTCGGCCACCGTGCGCAAGTTCATGGTGGGCTTCGAGATGCTGGCCGAAACCCAGCGGGACCTGACGCCGGAACAAGCCGCGGAACGCCTGCGTTCCCTCTCCCCCGTTCATTACAAAGCCAATGAGGTGACCCCATGACTCCCAGCCAACGCGTCAGCGCCGTGTTTGCCGAGCAGTTTGAGCAACAACCCGACCTGCTGGTGCGCGCCCCCGGTCGCGTCAACCTCATCGGCGAGCACACCGACTATAACGACGGCTTCGTGCTGCCCTGTGCCATCGACTACGAGACCTGCGTCGCCATCGGCCGGCGCAGCGACAACCTGGTGCACGTGATCGCCTCCGACTACGGCAACCAGCGGGATCTGTTCAGCCTGGACAAGCCCATCACCCATCACCCGGACCAGCGCTGGAGCGACTACATCCGCGGCGTGGTCAAGCATCTGCAGGCCCGTGGCCACGCCCTGCGCGGCCTCAACCTGGTGGTCTCCGGCAACGTGCCCCAGGGCACCGGCCTCTCCTCCTCCGCCTCCCTGGAGGTGGCCATCGGCCAGGCTTTCAAGGAAGCCCAGGGGCTTGCCATCAGCCAGGCCGAGATCGCCCTCAACGGCCAGCAGGCGGAGAACCAGTTCGTCGGCTGCAACTGCGGCATCATGGATCAGATGATCTCCGCGAGCGGCGAACGGGATCATGCCCTGCTGCTGGACTGCCGCACCCTGGAGACCCGCCTCATCCCCATGCCCGAGGATCTGGCGGTGCTGATCGTCAACTCCAACGTGCGCCGCGGCCTGGTGGACAGCGAATACAACACCCGCCGCCAGCAGTGCGAGACCGCCGCCCGTCACTACGGGGTCAAGGCGCTGCGCGACCTGGATCTGGCCGCGCTGGAAGCGGGCAAGGCCGGGCTGGACGAGGCCTGCTATCGCCGCGCCCGCCACGTGGTGGGGGAGAATGCCCGCACCCTGGCCGCCGCTGACGCCCTGGCGAGCGGCGATCTGGTACGCCTCGGCGAACTGATGGGGCAGTCCCACGCCGCCATGCGCGACGACTTCGAGATCACGGTGCCCGCCATCGACGGCCTGGTGGAGATCATCAAGGCCCAGATCGGTACCGAGGGGGGCGTGCGGATGACAGGGGGCGGCTTCGGCGGCTGCGTGGTTGCCCTGCTGCGCCCCGAGAAGGTGGCCGAGGTGATCGCCGTGGTCGAGGCCCAGTACCCGGCCAAGTTTGGCCTCAAGGCGGACTGCTATGTCTGCCGCGCCAGCGCCGGGGCGGGGGTCATCGCATGAAAGAGTTCCATCTGCGAAATGCAGCGGGTCTGCGGTTGAGCGTGCTCGATTTCGGGGCAACGCTCACCGCCCTCGAGATCCCGGTCAACGGCACATCTTGCAATGTGCTGCTGGCCTGTGATCCGGTGGATTATCCCGAGCAGCGCGCTTATTTGGGCTCGATCGTGGGGCGTTTCGCCAATCGTATCGGCAACGCCCGTCTGGAGCGGGATGGGCAAGAATGGCAGATCGATGCCAACGAGGGCACCACCTGCCTGCACGGGGGCAGCCACTCCCTGCACAACCGGGAGTGGCAACTGGCCGAGCTGGCCGAAGATCGCATCCGTCTGCAAACCCGGCTGGCCGACGGCGAGCAGGGCTTCCCTGGCAATCTGGACGTGACGGTGGAATACCGGCTGGAGCAGACCGATCTGGTGATCGCGTTGAGCGCCACCACAGATGCACCGACCCCGGTCAACCTCACCAGCCACGCCTATTTCAATCTGGATGGCGGTGACGTGCGTGACCATCGCATCACCATCAATGCGGATCGCTATCTGCCGACCGATGAGCACTCGCTGCCGCTTGGCATCGCACCGGTCGAAGGGGTATTCGATTTGCGGCATGGCAAGCGGGTCGGGGAGCAGTGGATGACCCACTCGCAGCAGGAGAAATGTCTGGGATTCGATCACTGCTTCTTGTTTGATGACGCCTCGTCCGCACCACAGGCCACTCTGATGGCAGGGGATGGCAGCCTGCGCATGGAGATGCATACCGACCAGCCGAGCGTCCAGCTCTACACCGGCAACTGGTTGGCCGGCGCGCCCAAGCGCGGGGGTGGGCATTGGGGAAACTATCAGGGGATCTGTCTGGAGGCGCAGCAATTGCCAGACAGCCCGAACCGTCCAGAATTGGGCGACCCTTGGTTGATGCCAGGTGAATGTTATCAACACGTTACCCGTTATCGGCTCATCCCGGTCGTGGCGTGACTCATTGAAGGGGTGCGTCAAGTCGCCCCTTTGTCGCACCTCTTCCGCCCATCGGCTTCATCATGACCGCATTCAACACAGAAAAGGAACGAAACATGCTGCCCGCAGCTTTATGGCCTCGCGCCATTGCGATATCAGTCGTGCTTTGCGTCTCGGTATTATGGCTTGATGCCGATTATCTCGGCCTATGCGCAGCCTTCTTGACCACAGGATCCTTTGCACTACAAGTGCTGCAGATACTGAAAACCAGGGAGACCAAAGCGATCTCGAACAGCATGTATCTCGCGTTCAGTTGTGGCGTGCTGTGCTGGCTGGTGTATGGCCTTCAGATCGGCGACATCCCCCTTATCATTGCCAATGCCATCACGCTGGCCTTGGCATGCACAGTGTTGCTGCTCAAACTGAAAAACGAATATCTAACCATTCATTAGCTGACCGAGTGGTGGACGAGGCCACTCAATACCCATCATGGGCTTCTCATTTTTGATTCTTACCACACACTTTCGCGGGCATGACGGCATAAATCTCAGCACGATCCGTGGCATAAGGCGTCGCTGTGCCACAGGCCATTGAGAGGGGGTCAAAGGCGGTTAACTGGCCGGCCCCTGGTCGAGGCGCGGATCAGCAACTCGCCCTCCAACTTCATCTGCAACGCGATGGGCTTCTCTCCTTGCGCCAGTTGCAACAAGGTATCCACCGCCTGTTTGCCCATCTCGTCGTAAGGCAGTTCGATGGAACTCAAAGGAGGCTCCATTTCGCTGGCCAGCATCTGGTTGTCGTGGCCGGCCACCAGAATGTCTTCCGGGATGCGCAACCCCGCCTCGGCAATCGCCTGATAGCAACCCTGGGCCATGTAATCGCTGCAACAGAAGATGCCATCAGGCGGCTGAGGCAGTGCCAGCAGTTGCCGGGTCTGTTCATAGGCCTCGTGCAGCGACCAGTTGCCCACGCGCACCCATTGTGGTTCAGGGATCAGATCGTGGTTGATCAGCGCTTGGCGATACCCTTCCAACCGCAGGCTGTTCGCTTCCATCCAGGGCTCTCCCTGAATAAGTGCAACCCGTTTGCAACCTTGATCCAGCAGGTGTGCCGTCACCTTATAGCCCGCTAACTTATCGGCAGGCAGGATGGAATAGCGCTCGGGCAAGCTCGTGGCTTCCAGATAACAGTTGAGCAACACGGTAGGCACCTGTGGGGAGAGCTCCATCTCGGCGAGTTGCCTTGTCATGGAGGAGGCGAAGATCATCCCCAGATAATCCCCCTGATTGATCTCCTGTTCGATCAGTCTGGTGAGCTCCGCGCTGTTGCGATAATCGAAGGTAACCAACATGCGATCAGCCTCCCAAGCACGCTCATTGCAGGCATTGATCGCATCGAGAAAAGGGTCATAGGGGGTGAGACCATTGAATACAAAAGCAATTTTTCGCGCAGATGGCCCCCTGGGTAGATGTTCGGCTCGCTTATGCTGGTAACCCAGCTCGACCGCTTTCTCGAGCACTCTGCGCCGTGTTTCGTCCGCCAGCTTGATGGTGGTCGAGCCATTGAGCACGAGTGAGACCGTTGATTGGGAGACGCCAGCAGCCGCGGCGATGGCACTCATGGTGATGCGTTTATTGTTCATCGGTATGACCATAATGTGAGCGGTACCGCCCAGATAATAATATTAATTATTTACCTTCCATCATGACTCATGATTACGGGCATGAGCAAGTAGTACAAGCGCTTTCAGAGACGATGCAGGAGTTATCTGGCACAGAGCGATAACCCCGAGGAGACAACAGCTCGCCAACTCCAGCTTGAGAACACCTTAAATTTGTTCGTTTTGTGACTGATCCCAGAATTCTATCCTTCATCATTTGCAACCAAGGTTATTAGCTAATAATAATTAGCAAATAGACACAAATAATTAGTAAAGGGGATCTCCGATGGCGGTACAACAGTGGTCAACAGAACGGGCTTGGCAGTGGTGGGATAAACAACCTTGGCTACTGGGCTTCAACTACCTGCCCCGTACGGCGGTCAACTGGACCGAGATGTGGCAGGCCGAGACCTTCGATCCCACCATCATCGATCAGGAGTTGGCCTGGGCCAGCGAACTGGGCTACAACACCCTGCGCACCAATTTGCCGTTTATTGTCTGGCAACATGATCGTGATGGCCTGATCGCACGGATCGCGCAATTCCTCACCCTGTGCGGCAAACACGATATCCGCGTGATGATGACCCTGATGGATGACTGCGGTTTTTCTGGTGATCATCCCTATCTGGGTAGCCAGAAACCACCGCGGGACGATGTTCACAACAGTCAGGCGGCAGCAAGTCCAGGCCGCAACATCGTCACTGACCCGACCCAATGGCACGAGCTGGAGCGTTACATCCGCGATCTGGTGCGTACCTTTGCCAATGACGAACGGATCTTCATCTGGGATCTCTACAACGAGCCGACCAACCGCGGCATCTTCTCGGAAGGCGATGTCGAGGTGCGTTTCGATGAATCGCTGGAGACATATGCCCACTATCTGATGGAACTGGCCTTCGTCTGGGCCCGGGAGGAGAACCCCATCCAGCCGCTCACCGTCGGCGCCTGGCATGCCCCCTACAGCATCGGTCAGGGAGATGCGGAATTTACCCCGGAAAACACCTTCACCCACCCCACCGACCGGCGGGCCATGGCGCTGTCGGATGTCATCACCTTCCACTCCTATCAGCGCATGGAGGGGTTGAAGATCTCCCTGGAGGTGGTCGGCAGCTATCGCCGTCCTATGCTCTGCACCGAGTGGCTGGCACGCCATGTCGGCAGCACGGTGGAGCAGCAATTACCCCTGTTCAAGGAGCTGAAGATTGGCGCCTATCAGTGGGGCCTGGTGAAAGGCAAAACCCAGACCCATTTACCCTGGCCCTTCGTTCGCAATATCGACCCCGATTGGCGCCGGGTCTGGTTCCATGATCTGCTGGAAGAGGACGGCACCCCCTACTCCGCCAGCGAAACAGCACTTATCCGCACATTGACCCGCTCATAACACAAGAAGGACGCCACAGCAGTGGCGCTCTTCACAACCCATTCATGTCGTAGAGGTTGGCAGATGACAGACCAAAAGATACAAAATAGAGAGCTGGCGGGATATTTCAGCTACGCCGTCGGGCAATGCCTCAGCTTCGGCCTGGTGGGTTCCTTCATTCTCTATTTTTACACCGATATTCTTGGAATATCGCCTGCTGCGGCCGGGGCCATTTTCCTCGTCGCCCGTATTTGGGATGCCATCAACGATCCCCTCATTGCCGGCTATATGGATACGCTGAATTTCAAGCGCGGCAAATTTACCCCCTATATGTTGTGCGTGCCCTTCCTGATCGCGGGCGTCACCTCCCTCAGCTTCATCGGCCTGGATCTGCCGATGGCAACCAAGGTGGCCTATGCGGCGGTGACCTATATCGCCTGGGGCATGATCTACACCCTCTCCGATGTGCCGTTCTGGACCATGTCGTCTGTCATGAGCCAGGAGCCGCAAGAGCGCGCCAAAGCCGTGACCGTCGCCATGCTGGGGGTCAATATCGGCATCGGCGGTGCCTCCATCATCTTCCCGAAGCTCACCGAGCTGTTTGCCGCGACCAGCAGCACCAAGGGCTACATGGAAGGCGCCCTCTGCCTGATGCTGATCGCCCTGCCGCTGATGGTGATCGGCGCCAGCCAGATGAAGGAGCGCGTCAAGCCCAACCCGGATGACAAGATCACCATCAGGGACTCCTTCCGCGTCCTGCGGGCCAACAAACCGCTGGCTTATGTGCTGGGCTCCTTCTTCTGCAATGTCTTCTTCAACCTGGCGACCGGGCTCTACATCTTCTTCTTCACCTACAACATGGGTGACGCCGGGTTGCTCTCGGTGATGGGGACCATAGGCGTGGCCACCTCCATGGCCTGCATGCTGGTGCCGGTGTTGACCAAGCGCTTCAGAAAACGTGATCTCTTCCTGATGCTCACCATGCTGGAGATCGCCCTGCGCGTCGGTTTCTACACGGCGGGTTACGACAACCTGATATTGGTGTTCGGCTTCCTCGCCCTGATCCATGCCGCCAACGTCATCACCAACCCGCTGATCTCCGCCATGCTCAGCGAGACCATCGAATATGCCGAGCTCAAGTCCGGCCGCCGCTGCGCCGCCATCGCCTTCTCAGGGCAGACCTTTACCGGAAAATTAGCCTGGGCCATTGCGGGCGGGATCTCCGGCACCCTGCTGATCTGGCTTGGTTATCAACCGAATACAGCGCAGACTCAAGCAACGATGGATGGGCTGTTTATCTGTATATCTCTGGTACCAATCTTGGGCAGCATCATGCGTATTATTATCATGACACGGTACAACTTCACCGAAGATAAACATGCCAGGGTGCGTCACCCCTTGATAAAATGGCGCTCGAACAACCCTATTTAAACTGACTGAATGGTGTAACCTGGTTCGGTGTCTGGCAATCATTGACGATATATGGCCTACCCACTGCAACAGGCCTTTTAAAATCACGTCAGAGGCAAGGCGGTCTGCCCCGGGCCGCTTTCTTCACTGAGCTCCTGTCTTCCTGTGATTGACTATTTGGAGTCGCAGCTTAGGGAAGGTGCGAACAAGTCCCTGATATGAGATCATGTTTGTCATCTGGAGCCATGGAACAGGGTTCATCATGAGTCATCAACTTACCTTCGCCGACAGTGAATTCAGCAGTAAGCGCCGTCAGACCAGAAAAGAGATTTTCTTGTCCCGCATGGAGCAGATTCTGCCATGGCAAAACATGGTGGAAGTCATCGAGCCGTTTTATCCCAAAGCCGGTAATGGTCGTCGGCCCTATCCGCTGGAAACCATGCTGCGCATTCACTGCATGCAGCATTGGTACAACCTGAGCGATGGCGCGATGGAAGATGCTCTGTACGAAATCGCCTCCATGCGTCTGTTTGCGCGGTTATCCCTGGATAGCGCCTTGCCGGACCGCACCACCATCATGAATTTCCGCCACCTGCTGGAGCAGCATCAACTGGCCCGCCAATTGTTCAAGACCATCAATCGCTGGCTGGCCGAAGCAGGCGTCATGATGACTCAAGGCACCTTGGTCGATGCCACCATCATTGAGGCACCCAGCTCGACCAAGAACAAAGAGCAGCAACGCGATCCGCAGATGCATCAGACCAAGAAAGGCAATCAGTGGCACTTTGGCATGAAGGCCCACATTGGTGTCGATGCCAAGAGTGGCCTGACCCACAGCCTAGTCACCACCGCGGCCAACGAGCATGACCTCAATCAGCTGGGTAATCTGCTGCATGGAGAGGAGCAATTTGTCTCAGCCGATGCCGGCTACCAAGGGGCGCCACAGCGCGAGGAGCTGGCTGAGGTGGATGTGGACTGGCTGATCGCCGAGCGCCCCGGCAAGGTAAGAACCTTGAAACAGCATCCACGCAAGAACAAAACGGCCATCAACATCGAATACATGAAAGCCAGCATCCGGGCCAAGGTGGAGCACCCATTTCGCATCATCAAGCGACAGTTCGGCTTCGTGAAAGCCAGATACAAGGGGTTGCTGAAAAACGATAACCAACTGGCGATGTTATTCACGCTGGCCAACCTGTTTCGGGCGGACCAAATGATACGTCAGTGGGAGAGATCTCACTAAAAACTGGGAATAACGCCTTAAATGGCGAAGAAACGGTCTAAATAGGCTGATTCAAGGCATTTACGGGAGAAAAGATCGGCTCAAACTGAAAAAATGAAATGACTGAGTCAGCCGAGAAGAATTTCCCCGCTTATTCGCACCTTCCTTAAGTCATTCATCAGGCAGCTTATTAAAAAAGGATTAAAGCAAGTCTGATCTTGTTTGTTAATGTCTGCACCAGACTCAATCAATAGTGCAACGCAGTCATAATGTTTATTAAGACTGGCAATAATAATGGCGGTCCGCCCCTGACGATTTACCCCATTAACATCGACTTTATTCGCCAGGCAAGATGCTAGTCTCTCAACATTCCCTTGCTCGGCTGCCAGCAGAAATTCGGTCATGAGTTCTTTATCAAGCATATTCCCTCTCTTGTAGCTCTTCAGATTTATTGAAATTTCTATGGCTTGAGAATAACAACAGCCTTGAAAGAAAAACATCCGCTTAAGAAGCATTCATCGTAAATCACTG
This sequence comes from Aeromonas media, assembly GCF_020423125.1. Taxonomy (NCBI): domain Bacteria; kingdom Pseudomonadati; phylum Pseudomonadota; class Gammaproteobacteria; order Aeromonadales; family Aeromonadaceae; genus Aeromonas; species Aeromonas media. Next base: position 858,308 of record NZ_CP075564.1, on the reverse strand, counting down.
GATTATTGATACAAAATCAACAATCGAAGCCGAATGTGCAGTTGATCACTATTCTTCTTGTGGTTATCGGCTCACTTGTCACTTAAAATCTCTGTGGGCAACATTCCACAATGCCTTGCAAGCTGTGCCTTCCAGCTAAAATATTGAAGTGTGATTAGCTTCAAACCAAGTGTAACTATAATGTTGCATTAAGTTCCAAAATGATCTTTCAGACTAAAGATTAAAAATATATTCAACAATGATCCTGCGGCACGAGATGAGATCAGTATGAATTCAATTTTTACAGAGGAGAATCTGCTGGCCTTTACCATGGCGGCGCGCTTCGGTAGCTTCAGCAAGGCTGCAGAGGAGCTTAGCTTGACCACCTCCGCCATCAGTTATGCAATCAAGCGAATGGAAACTGGACTCGATGCAGTACTTTTTACCCGCAATACTCGCAGCATTGAGCTCACTGAATCAGGACGTTATTTTTTCCGCAAAGCGACCGATCTGCTCAACGACATTCACGCAATCAAGCGCAGCATCGATGCCATCGCCCAAGGTATCGAAACACGAGTGCGCATCTGTATAAATCAGTTGCTGTACACCCCACAGCACACTGCACGGTTGTTGCAGGTGTTGAAAAAAAAGTTTCCCACCTGTCAGTTCGCAGTGACAACCGAAGTCTATAACGGCGTCTGGGACGCCATAATCAATAATCAGGTCAACATCGCCATCGGCGCCCCGGGTACGTTACTGGACGGTGGCGGTATTGACTACATGGAGATTGGCGCTATTCGCTGGGAATTTGCTATCACTCCGGATCATCCGCTGGCCTTTATACCTGAACCCATCCCTGAGAGTCATCTAAGACTGTATCCGAACATCATGGTAGAGGATACGGCGCACAACATGAATAAGAAGGTGGGCTGGCTGCTACATGGCCAGGAGTCAATTCTGGTCCCTGATTTCAGTACCAAGTACCAGTGCCACATTCTTGGCGAGGGCATCGGTTTTTTACCGGATTACATGGTTCGTGAGGCGATGAAAGAAAATCTGCTGGTGATCCGCCGGATCAATAACCCACGCCAGGATTCGCGCATGTTGCTGGCCATCCAACACTCAGCAACCGGCCAAGTAGCTCAATGGATCAAACATGAATTTCGCCCCGACGGTTTATTAACCCATATCTATCAAGATCTGCTGACATAGCTCCCCGCTGGCCCTCAGAAGGGCTACGACTGAGTGGCAAGTTATCCAATTTAAGGATGAATAGCCTTGAATTTCGTAGAAACTGGACTGCCCCCCCGGCGTTGAGTCAGGGGCTCCTTGCACAGTATCTCGCCACTTGGTTCACCCTATGCAAAAACATGCCAGAAACTGGGGCTGCAAGGTTGACACCCCAGTCCAGAAAGGGTTTAATGCGCGCCGTTGCCCAGATAGCTCAGTCGGTAGAGCAGGGGATTGAAAATCCCCGTGTCGGCGGTTCGATTCCGTCTCTGGGCACCAATAATTCCTCCTTAGTTCAGTCGGTAGAACGGCGGACTGTTAATCCGTATGTCGCTGGTTCAAGTCCAGCAGGAGGAGCCAAATTCGAAAGGCCCGCTCATCTGAGCGGGCCTTTCTGCATCTCCTCTTCCCGAAGTGTCATCCCCTAATAGCGATTCTCGTCACCGTGCCAGACATGACCGGCAGAACATGCCCGGGCGACCTCGTGACAAGGATCATCGGCATGAGAGCGGAAGAAGTGCTGATCTTGTTGCAGCAGGAGCGAACTCATCGAGTGGCTGATACCGGCCAGAGCCTCGCCAGCGGTCAATCCTGCAACCCGGTGATCTGTGGCCAAATGAGCCAGTACCCTTTCACGACTATTCATGATCGCCTCCCTCTGTGGATCCCGTCGTAAATTGACCATAGCAGCAGGTATCAGACTACCGCAAACCCGCGCCAGCAAAGGGCTCCAGGCCGGTCCACCCCTGCCGGAAAAGGGAGACAAATGAAGAGGCCCACCCTGTCGGATGGGCCTTCCATGCCTGCTATCCGCCGTTACAGGCTGCCAGCAACAGGGTTGCCCCGCAGGTAGCGCTGAATACCAGCAACCCCGCCTGCAGCACGCCCTCAGGATCCGTCTCTTTTCTTCTCTCTCTGAACCTTGTCCATCGCGGCTTCATCGAGCCCACCTCGTCCTGTTGTGTCCGCTCCCCTGCCCTTCTCGGCAGAAGGGCATCTTGATCCCGGTTCAGCTCAAGGTCAATCGGTCCGCAACCATAAACCGGCCAGGTACACAAGAGAGTCTCTCGTCATCGGCCGCTCATTATCGGGAAAACCGGCGTGACCCTTCTGCGAGCCAGGGCTATGATGAGGCCGACGATTTCCGACCTCAGGGAGACCCCAGATGAGCAGCCCCTTGCACTACGTGCTGGATGGCATCCATTGCGAGCCACACTTCTTCACCGTGCCCCTCGACCACCAGCGACCGGATGACGAGAAGAGTATTACCCTGTTTGGCCGCACTCTCTGTCGCCAAGACAAGCTGAACGATGAGCTGCCCTGGCTGCTCTATCTGCAGGGGGGGCCGGGCTTTGGCGCCCCGCGCCCGACCGCAAGCGGCGGCTGGATCAAGCGGGCCCTGCAGGAGTTTAGGGTGCTGCTGCTCGATCAGCGCGGCACCGGCCACTCCACCCCCATCAACGCCGAGGCACTGGCCGGGCTCACCCCGGTTGAGCAGGCCGGCTACCTCGGCCATTTTCGCGCCGACAGCATAGTGCGGGACGCCGAATACATTCGCGAGACCCTGAGCCCGGACCGGCCCTGGAGCCTGCTTGGCCAGAGCTTCGGCGGCTTTTGCAGCCTCACCTATCTCTCCCTGTTCCCAGGCAGCCTGCACGAGGTCTACCTCACCGGCGGCGTGGCCCCCATAGGTCGCAGCGCGGACGAGGTCTACCGCGCCACCTATCAACGGGTGGCAGACAAGAACCGCGCCTTCTTCGCCCGCTTCCCCCATGCCCAGGCCATCGCCAACCGGCTGGCGACCCACCTGCACCGCCACGACGTCCGCCTGCCGAACGGCCAGCGCCTGACGGTGGAGCAGTTGCAGCAGCAGGGGCTGGATCTCGGCGCCAGCGGCGCCTTCGAGGAGCTCTACTACTTGCTGGAGGACGCCTTCATCGGCGAGGAAATTAACCCTGCCTTCCTCTACAAGGTGCAGGCCATGCAGCCGTTCAACACCAATCCTGTGTTCGCCATTTTGCACGAGTCCATCTATTGCGAGGGGAGCGCAAGCAACTGGGCGGCCGAGCGGGTCAGGGGCGAGTATCCGGCCCTGGCCTGGGCGCCGGGCAAGGATTTTGCCTTCACCGGCGAGATGATCTTCCCCTGGATGTTCGAGCAGTTCCGCGAGCTGATACCACTCAAGGAGGCCGCTCATCTACTGGCCAAAAAGGCCGATTGGGGCACCCTCTACAACCCGGCTCAGCTGGCTAAGAACCCGGTGCCGGTGGCCTGCGCCGTCTATGCCGAGGACATGTACGTGGAGTTCGACTACAGCCGCGATACCCTCAAGGGCCTTGGCAACAGCCGCGCCTGGATCACCAACGAGTACGAGCACAACGGCCTGAGAGTCGACGGCGAGCAGATCCTGGACCGGCTCATCCGCTTGAACCGGGACTGCTGATCCCGCTCGGGCGGCGCGCCCGCCATAACAAGAATATCGAGGGCGGCCCATGAGCCGCCCCGCCCTGTCGGAAGCAACACAAAACAACAAGGACACCCTTTGGATCATCCGGAAATCTCGGCCGGCTGGCTGAGCCGCCTCTTCTATCACTGGACGGGCCCGCTGCAACGCAAGGGGCTGACCGAGCCCCAGGTCGGTCTCGACGATCTCTACCCCCTGCTGCCGGAAGACAGGCGCGACGCGCGGGCCGATGCCTTCCTCGCGCTCACCGCCGCTGCGCCGGTGCGCCCTTGGCCCATCATGGCCTTTATCTGGCGCCACTACCGCCGCCGCATCGGCCTGCTCACCCTGTTGCAGCTGATCGGCATGCTGGCCACCCTGGCCAGCCCCTGGCTGCTCAACCACAGCATGACCCAGCTCGGCACCGGGGCCAGCACCGGCCACAAGCTGTTGCTCGCCTTCGCCCTGTTTGCCTCGGTGCTCGCCGCCGGCATGCTGGCGGAGCACTCCCTGCAGCTGGCGCTCAAGATGCACGTCCCCATTCGCCGCCTGCTGGCCGAGTCCCTGCTCGCCAAGGTGATGAAACTCGGCGGCAAGAGCTTCGATGACAGGGCCGGTGGCCGGGTACAGAACCTCATCAACCGGGACGTGTGGGACATTACCTGGATATTGGCGGATCCCGCCATGCCGCTCACCATGGCACTGCAGCTGGCGGGCACCATAGCCCTGCTGGTATGGCAGGTGGGCAGCGCCGGCCTGGTGGGCTTTGTGGTGCTCACCCTGCTGCTGCTGCTCTCCACCCGGGTGGTGCGCCGCATGAACCAGCAGGAGCAGCAGCTCAAGCGCCAGCAGGACGAGCGCAACGGCATCCTGGCGGAATACATCAAGAAGCTGCGGCTGGTGCGCCAGAACGGTCTCGGCACCTTCTTCACCCGGGCGGCCAACACCAGGCGCCAGCAGGAACTCGTGGTGCTCGGCCGGGTGCTCAAGCTCGATGCCATCAACAGCTTCCTGATGATGAGCACTCCGCTGCTGGTGACGCTCGCCACCTTCACCACCTATCTGGCCTCGGGCCAGAGCCTGACCCTGCCCCAGGTGTTCACCACCATAGCCCTGTTCGCGGTGCTGCGGATCCCCATGATGCGGCTGCCCTACCTCATCCGCACCCTGATCAACTTCAATACGGGCTTCAACCGGCTGTGCGAGTTCTTGAATGGCCCGGAGCAGCATCGGGATCTCACCGACCCCAGCCTGCCGGCAGGCAGCCTGCGGCTAGACCGCGTCACCGCCCTGCACCAGCAAAAAATGGTGTTGCAGGACGTCAGCCTCAGCATCCAGCCGGGGGAGCTGGTGGGGATCACCGGGGCGACCGGCGCGGGCAAGAGCTGCCTGCTGCACCTGGTCGCCGGTTTTGACAACGACTTCGAGGGGAGCATCCACCGCAACGGCCGGGTGGCGCATCTGGGCCACAAACCCTGGCTGATGAACGACAGCATCCGCAACAACATTCTGTTCGGCCAACCCTGGCACGAGGAGCGCTACCACTGGGTGCTCGGTGCCTGCGCCCTCACCACGGATCTGGGACTGCTGAGCCACGGGGATCGGACCCTGGTGGGTGAGCTCGGCACCCGCCTCTCCGGCGGTCAGCAACAGCGGGTCGCTCTGGCCCGCGCCCTCTATGCAGAGGCCGACATCCTGCTGCTGGACAACCCCCTGTCTGCACTGGACCCTATCGTCTCGGCCCAGGTGCTGGAGCAGGGGCTCACCTTCAAACCGGGACCGACCCGGCTGCTGGTGAGCCACGATCCGGATGTGCTTGCCCACTGCGATCGGGTGATCCGTATCGAGCAGGGCCGGCTGGTGGAGCTCGACGCCCGCCAGTTGGCGGATCTTATCCAGCATCCGCTCCCCACCCCCATGGTGGCGCCTCAGGAGGCGGAGCAGTTCAGCGAAGAAAAAGTGGTGGAAGGCAAGGTGGACTGGGGGCTGTTCGGCTTCATGTGGCAGCGCCTGGCCGCCCCCGGCGCCATCCTGATCGCCCTGCTGCTCACCCTGGGTCAGGAGGGGCTGCGCATCGCCTCGGATCTCTGGCTCGGCGGCAAGGCCGAGGTGAGCGATGTGGGCACCCTGCTCGGCATCTATGTGCTGTTGGGGGCGGGCTCCCTCGTCTGCATCATGGTGGTGCGGGTCATCAACTACAAACTCGGCCTCAAGCTGGCCTGGACCCTGTTCGACGGCATGCTGGGTCGCATCAGCCGCGCCCCCATGGCCTTCTTCGACAAGGTGCCCCAGGGGCGCATCCTCAACCGCTTCGACCGGGATCTCGGGGAGGCACAGGAGGTGCTGCTGTCCATGCTGATGGGGCTGTTCGGCATGCTGGTCTCTGTGCTGCTGCAGGTGGTGGTCATCGGCATCAACATTCCCCTGCTGCTGCTCATCGCCCCCCTGGTGGGCTGGGCGCTCTACGTGCTGCAACGGCGCTACCGGGCAGTGCAGCTCAAGCTGCGGCGCCAGTCCTCGGTGCTGCGTTCCCCGCTCTACATCAGCATCAGCGAGACCATTCGCGGTGCCCCCGCCCTGCGTCTGGCCGGGGCCGAACGCTTCGCCCTAGATCAGGTGCTGCATCACTATGACAACAACCTGCGCAGCTGGTACACCACCACCTCCATCAACCGCTGGCTCGGCATGCACCAGACCCTGCTCTCCGCCGCCCTGGTGGGGGCAGTGGCACTGATGGTGGCCTTTGGCAACAGCCCGCTGCTGGGGGCCGTGGCCATCACCTACGCCTTCACCGCCTCGGCCATGCTCAACTCCCTGATCCGTACCTTCGCCGAGGTGGAACAGGTGATGAACGCAGTGGAGCGGGTGCGTGAATACAGCGAGATAGAGAGCGAGCGTCAGGAGGGAGAGGCCCTCGCCACGCCCCATCCGGCGGTGCGTTTCGACAACCTGGGACTGCGCTACCCGGGTGCCAGCCAGTGGGCCCTGCACAGGGTCAACTTCGAGCTGGCCCCCGGCGAGAAGGTGGGTGTCTGTGGCCGCACAGGGGCGGGCAAGAGCTCCCTGCTCGGGGTGCTGCAGGCCATGTATCCGGTATCCCAGGGGGAGATCTACTACGGCGATCAGCCGCTCTCTGCCCTGGCGCCGGAGGCAGTGCGCGCACTCTATGACACCGTCTCCCAGATCCCCCTCACCTTCTTCGGCACCCTGCGTGCGAATCTCTCCCCCCTGAGCGAGCAGAGCGACGCCGCGCTGGAACAGGCGCTGGCCCGGGTCGGCCTGGCCGAACGCTGCGCCGGCCGGCTGGACGAAGATCTCGACAGGCTGCAACTCTCCGCCGGCGAGACCCAGTTGCTGGTCATCGCCCGCATTCTGCTGTCGCACCGCCCGCTCATCGTGCTGGACGAGGCCACCTCGGATCTTAGTCACGGCGGCATGCGCAAGATGGCGGAGTTACTTTATCGCTACCGGCCCGAGGCCAGCTACCTGGTGATCGCCCACCATCTAGAGCCGCTGCTGTCGGTGGACAAAGTCGTGGTGATGGAGGCAGGTACCGTGGTGGAGCAGGGCTCGCCGGTCAGCCTGTTGGCCAATCCGGGCTCCCGCTTCCATCAGCTGTTCGCCGGTCAGGTGAACCGCCAGGTGGGAGAGCTGACGGGCTGAAACAAGGAGGGCTGCCCCAGGGCAGCCCTCCTTTCACCACAGTCACAAGGTATCAGCGCTCCATGATCTGGGTAACATCGTCCTGCTTGATCATGACCTCCCGCCCCTCGGCATCGTAGTAGCGGTACATGCCGGTGCTCTCGTCCAGCTTGGGCTTGCTGTCGGTGGTGATCATCTTTCCGTCCTTGGTACTCATTATGTATTGGGAGCTGCATGCCACCAGCCCCAAGGCACACACCATGATCATCATCAGCTTTTTCATCTGCTTTAATCTCCGCTTTCATCCTTACCTCAAGGACGTCTGTTGAAGATTAGTTCAATGAAATCAATCCGTTCAAAAAACTCTGCAAAACTGGATCCATATCAAGAATCAACTCCCCATCTCAGCCCCCTGAATACTCAAAGGCCGGACATGAGTCCGGCCTTTGACTGGGCAACGTATCCGCGTCATCAGCCCTGTGGCTTGCGCTCACCGGTGACGGTGGGGTTCGCAGGATCCGAGCTCCACTCGTACCAGCCGCCGTCGTAGACGCTGATCCGCTTCCAGTCCATCAGCCAGGCGTAGAAGAAGGCTTCGGAGGCGCGCCAGCCGGTACCGCAGTAGAATGCGGCCTGCTGGGTCGGTTCGATGTCCCACTCATCCCACATGGCGAGGATCTCGCTAGCCGGCTTCATGGTGCCGTCCGGGTTGTGGAAGTCACTCATGCTGTTGGCATCCACGCCGCCGCGACCCCACTTGGCACCGGGAATGTCGCCCTTGGGCTTGATGTAGCTGTAGCCGGAGGTGTTGCCGACAAACTCATCCCAGGTGCGCACGCTGACCAGGGCGCCATCGGGTTGCTCGAGCAGCGCCTTGGCCTGGCTCAGAGTGGTGTAGTACTCGGGATAGGCCGGAATGGACACGCCAAACTCCTTCACCGGCTCAAACTTGTTCGCCAGACCCGTTTCGGTGCGCAGGTGCTGCACGAACCAGGCATCCAGGCCGCCATCCAGCAGGCGTACGTCTTCCACACCGGCATACATCATCAGATGGGCGGCGCGGGCCGCCGCCATGGTGTTGCGACCATAGAGGATGACGGTGGTGTCGTGACGGATGCCGTTCTCCAGCAGCAACTGCTTGAGGGCTTCGTCAGAGACCTTGTTCCACAGCGGCTCCGCCTCCAGGCGGTTGGTGTCGATGTAACCAGCCCCCGGAATGTGGCTCAGCAGATAGGCCTTGGGAGCACCCCAGTCCACTTCGAACACCTTCCACTCCCCCTTGGGGGCGGCAGCCACCGGCTTGCCTGCCTGCAGATCGGCGAGCCAGAGCGGATAGACCAGTTGCTGCCAGCGGGCCAGGTGCTCTCGCGGCGCATTTTGCCAGCCCTGCAGCTCGAACAGCTGCTTGATGCCCTGCTGGCGCAGCAGGCGGGCCACCTCGGCCACTTCCCGCGGTGCGCCGTAGAGGGCGACCGGGAGATCGGCCTTCAGCCCCTTGCTCGCGAGCGCCTTGGGCCACTCTTCGTCACTGTATTTCCACTCGGCGGAGAGGTGCTCGGCACCGGCCACATGGCCACCCTGCGTCTCGCCCGCCATGGGCCAGCCCTGGTAGAAGTAGCTGGGGCGGGTATCCAGAATCACAGCCTGCTTCGCCTTGGCATCGGCCAGGGAGAGGGAGGGCAGTTCGGCGGCCAGGGCGGGCCAGGCACACCAGAGCAGCAAGGCGGCCAGGCCGCTTCGCCACAGTCCTGTCATTCGTTTCATGATGTTGTCTCGATGCATAGTGAACAGAGTTAAAAAATGGAGCGCCCCAGGCGCTCGGCCAGCAGCTCCAGCGCCGCCGTGCCCGCCAGGGAGTTGCCCGCCTTGTTGAGCTCAGGGGACCAGACACAGACCGTCAGCTCGCCGGGGATCAACGCCATGATGCCGCCCCCCACCCCGGACTTGCCCGGCATGCCAACCCGATAGGCAAAATCACCGGCTTCGTCATAGAGACCGCAGGTGGCGAGCAGGGCGTTGACCTGCTTGGTGGTGCGGGCAGGCAGCAGGGGCGTCGTCTCACCGAGCGGCACGCCACGGTTGGCCAGATAGATGAAGGCCCTGGCCAGATCGACGCAGCTCATGCGGATGGCACAGGCATTGAAGTAGCTCTGCAGCACCTTGTCCACCTCGTTCTCGAAGTTGCCATAGGCCTTCATCAGGTAGGCGATGGCGGCGTTGCGGGCAGCGTGCTGATATTCGGAGCGGGCCACCACCTGGTCCGCCATGATGGCCGGATTGCCGCACAGGCGCCGCACCAGTTCCAGGGTACGCTGCCGGGGGGCGGTGAGCCGGGTTTCCAGCAGATCGCTCACCACCAGGGCACCGGCATTGATGAAGGGGTTGCGGGGAATGCCGTGCTCGAATTCAAGCTGGATCAGCGAGTTGAACGGCTGGCCCGACGGCTCCTTGCCCACCCGGGCCCAGATCTCCTCCTCCTGATAGAGGGTGAGTGCCAGCGTGAGGCTCAGGGCCTTGGAGATGCTCTGAATGGAGAAGGGCTCGAAGGCGTCACCGGCGGTGAACAGCTCCCCCTCCACGGTACAGACGGCGATCCCGAGCCTGTCCGCCGGCACCTGCGCCAGCGCGGGAATATAATCGGCCACCTTGCCCTGCCCGAGCAGCGGACGCACCTCTTCCAGGATGCTGGCCAGTAATTCGGATGACAACACCATCGACGATTCCATGAGATGAGACGAGGTGAGGCGAGGCTCACCGACAAAAATCCCGCCGGCGGCGGGATTTTCTATGTGCCCGTGACAGGCAATCCGATATCAGGCCGGCTCACCGTACCAGAGGTCGAACAGCTCGGTGACCACCACCGCTTCCATCCCCTTGCCTTCCAGCCAGGATTTGACGACGGCGCGGTCTTCTTCGGTACACTTGCCCAGTTGCTGGGTACAGATCATGCCTTCCCAGGCCAGGTGGCCCGAACCGGCAAAGGCCAGTCTACGGGGTTCAACAACCTCATCGATCATCGCATCGACTACCGCATCGATGGTCTCTTCGGCAGTGCCGACCGGGAAGTTGAAACTGATGTCGAAACCCATTTCCTGGAATTCATCGACGCGCAGTTTCTTACGCAGACGGCGGCTACGATTGGCCATGATAGCTCCTCAAGTTAGTGGATACGCGAGTTGACGCGCCAGCTTAGCTGACACGTTTGAAAATCAGATCCCAGACTCCGTGACCGAGACGATGGCCACGTTGTTCGAATTTGGTCAGCGGGCGCCAGTCGGGGCGCTCCACCCAGTTGCCGGTGGCGGAGGTGTTCTCGTACCCTTCGGCGGCACTCATCACTTCCAGCATGTGTTCGGCGTAGTTTTCCCAGTCGGTGGCCATGTGGAACACGCCACCGATGGCGAGCTTCTGGCGAATGTCCTGAGCAAACGCCGGCTGCACGATGCGGCGCTTGTGGTGACGGCTCTTGTGCCAGGGGTCCGGGAAGAACAGCTGCAGGCAGGCGAGCGAGCCGTTCGGGATCATGTGCTCCAGCACTTCCACCGCATCGTGACAGATCACGCGCAGGTTGGTGACGCCCGCCTCCTGGGCGGTGCCGAGGCAGGCACCCACACCGGGAGAGTGTACCTCAATGCCGATGAAGTTCTTCTCGGGGGCATTCTTGGCCATCTCCACCAGGGAGGCGCCCATGCCGAAGCCTATTTCCAGCACCACCGGGGCCTCGCGGCCAAACAGCGCCACCATGTCCAGCGGCGCCGGTGCGAAATCGATGCCCATGACCGGCCAGAGCTCTTCCAGAGCCTTCTCCTGCCCTTTGGTCAGGCGGCCTTCGCGGCGGACGAAGCTGCGGATCTTGCGCATGAACTTGCCGTCTTCGTTAAATACATCTTGGGTCACAGGCATAATTGTCTCGTTATTTCATCAATCCGGGTAACAGAACCGGGGGTCATCCGGGTTAAGGGTGACCTGGGTGGTTCGTTATTTCATCAATCGGCAAAAACAGGGGAGCGAATTATCCCAAGATAGGCCCAAGGCGCAAGTGTTTCGCACAACAAATCCCCCCTGACTGACCAATTCCGCCCCTGCGGTTGACAAATGCCACCCCCTTCACAGAATCTCCCGGGCGTCAGGTGCATCCTGACGCGGAAAAATAAAACCATACACAACAAAGGATTGCAGTATGAAAAAAGCCCTGTTGACCCTCGTCATCCCGTCCCTGCTGGCCGGGTGCAACACCTCCGACAATGACTCCCAGCCCCCTGCGCCCGCCACCCAGGCCTATGAATACCTGGTGCAACTGAGCTCGAGCGCCGAGGGGATAGGCGCCAGACCCACGGGAAGCGAGGCCGAAACCCGCGCCGCCGCCTGGATCCAGGATCATCTGACTGGCTGGGGCTACGAGGTGCAGAACCAGCCCTTCAGCTACACCCGGGGCGGCACCGACAGAACCTCCCAGAATCTGGTCGCCGAACTCAAGGGTCAGAGCGACAAGGTGATCCTGATCGGTGCCCACTATGACAGCACCGGCGAGAAGAAGGGATCCGAAGGTGCCACCGACAACGGCGCCGGTGTCGCGGCCCTGCTGGCGGTCGCAGAGGCGCTCAAGGATCAAACCCTGCCCTACACGGTGCGCTTCGCCTTCTTCGGAGCGGAGGAAAACGGCCTCAACGGCTCCAGGGCCTATGTCGCCAGCCTCGACGGCGACGCCGTCGCCAAGCTGCTGGCCATGGTGAACTACGACACCATCGCCGGGGGCGACATCGTCTATGTCCACTCCGCCCACTCCGACGTGGCCGAGTACAACTGTGCCGAGCCAAGCCGGTACAGCTTCGATCCCAAGGTGCGCGATCGCCTGCTGGCCATCTCCAAGCAGACCTCGACCCCCTTCGCCATCCACCCCAGCTACGGCGGTTATCCGGAAGGGGAAACGGGCAGCTGGTCGGATCACGCGCCCTTTGCCTGCCTGGGGGTGCCCATCGCCTATGTGGAGGCCACCAACTTCACCATCGACGGGGAAGATGGTTATGACGGCTACTCCCAGAGCACCAACCCGGCGCTGTGGGATTGCTACGACGAGGCCAGCAAGAGCGCCTGCGACAGGGACAGCGAGACCCAGTGGGGCAAGATCTGGCACACAGAGCACGATCGCCTCGACAAGATGGCCGAGCTGTTCCCGGGCCGGGTCCAGCAGCAGCTCGGTGCCAACACCGATCTGATGATCCGTTTCCTGAAGGAACCCGGGCTCTAAGCTCAGGGCAGATGAACGCCTGACAGGGGTTTTTGCGCCCCCGGCCAGTGTTGAAGCGATAAAATTCGGGCAGGTGTCAAACCTGCCCTTTTTATGGATTTTTGTGACAGCCATTGCCTCATTTCTGAAATCTGATACAAACGGATAACCTGGCGGTTGAATGGAGCGACCGCCACCTAGTCAGAGAGAACCCTATGCAGCCGTTTTTTGCCCAGCGCTTCGAGAAGGTCGAGCCTTCCTTTATCCGTGAAATCCTCAAAGTCGCCGCCAATCCGGAGATCATCTCCTTCGCCGGCGGCCTGCCCAATCCCCACCTGTTCCCGGTCAAGGCCATCGAGCAAGCCTGCCAGGACGTGCTGCGCGAGCAGGGCGCCGCGGCGCTGCAATACGCCACCACCGAAGGGTTCGCCCCGCTGCGCCAGTACATCGCCGACCGCTACCTGAGCCGCCACGGCATGAGCGTCAACCCGGACAACATCCTGATCACCAGCGGCTCCCAACAGGCGCTGGATCTGCTGGGCAAGGTGCTGGTGGACGAGGGGCAGGATCTGATCATCGAAGAGCCGGGCTACCTGGGTGCCATCCAGGCGTTCTCCGTCTATCAACCGAACTTCAAGCCCATCACGCTGGGGGAAGAGGGACTGGATCTGGCCGCGCTGGATGCGCTGCTGGAGCAGGGTTCCAGCGCCAGGCTGCTGTACGGCGTGCCGAACTTCCAGAACCCGAGCGGGGTCTCTTACAGCCGCGCCAACCGTGAAGCCCTGGCCGAGCGCCTGGTGCGCCACGATCTGCTGATGGTGGAAGACGACCCTTATGGCGAGCTGCGCTTCGAGGGGGAACATCTTCCCCCCATCGCCAAGCTGGCGCCGAACAATACCGTGCTGCTCGGCTCCTTCTCGAAGACTGTCGTACCCGCCTTCCGTCTGGGCTGGATGCTGGTACCGGACTGGCTGCGCAAGAAGGTGACCATCGCCAAGCAGGCCACGGATCTGCACAGCAACGCCTTCAGCCAGCAGGTGCTGCACCGCTTCCTGACCGATCACTCCCTCGACGCCCATCTGGAGAAGATCAAGGAGGTCTATGGCCGCCAGCGGGCCGCCATGGAGGCCGCCCTGAGCCGTCATTGCCCGCCCGGCGTCAGCTACACCCGTCCCGAGGGAGGCATGTTCCTCTGGCTGACCCTGCCGCCCAGCGTCAGTGCCATGGCCCTGTTCGACGAGGCGATCAAGGAGAAGGTGGCCTTCGTGCCCGGTGCTCCCTTCTATGTGCGCCCCGAGATCCAGAACACCCTGCGCCTGAGCTTCTCCTGCGTGGATGAGGCCACCACGGAAGAGGGCATCAAGCGCCTCTGCCGCGCCCTGGCCCGCATGCTCTGAACCCTCTGAAGATGAAAAAAACCAGCGACCCGGGTCGCTGGTTTTTTTATGTCTCGCCGTCAGCCCCGGTGAGCGGGCAAGACGTGGATGGGCAGACCATTGGAGCCGCTAGCCAAGGCGCGGCCCCTCAGGCTGACGATCCCTTCTGGGCGGGTAGCTGGCTGGCAAAGACAGTCATCGGCATGGGCCTGCCATAGAGGTAACCCTGCTGGAAGTCCACCTTGCGCGCTTTCAGGTAATCGGCCTGAACCTGGGTCTCCACCCCCTCAGCCACCAGCAGCAGACCGAGCCGGGTCGCCAGATCGATGACGTTCTCGACGATGTGGCTGGAGAGCGCATCCGACCCTATCATGCCGACGAAACTCTGATCGATCTTGAGGAAGTCCACCTGGAAGGTCTGCAGATAGGTCAGGCTGGAGTGGCCGGTGCCGAAGTCGTCGATGGCGATGAAGACCCCGAGCTGGTGCAGCTCGGCGAACAGCCGGTCAGTCACCTCGTCCGCCACGATGAGCTCGCGCTCGGTCAACTCCAGCACCAGCTTGATGGGGTTATCCCGGAAGGCATAGATGAAGTCCCGGCAATCGTCCACCAGGCTGAGATCCTTGCAGTGGCTGGCGCTGATGTTGAAACCGAAGTGGAACCCCCTGGGCAGCTTATCCGCCAGGGGGGCAAACGCCTCCCGCACCTGGGCCATCAGCAACCGGGTCATGGGGACTATGAGGCCGCTGTCTTCCGCGAGCGGAATGAAGCGATCCGGCGAGATCATGCCCTGGCGGGGATGTTGCCAGCGCATCAGCACCTCGCAGCCGCTCCAGTGCGCATCGTCCCCGGTCACCACGGGTTGCAGGTAGGGAATGAACTCCTGCTGATCCAGCGCACGCTTCAGCTCCTGGGTCGGGGAGGTCGATCGTCCCGTCAACCAGAAGATCCCCACCCCGAACAGCAGGCTCAGCAGGGGATAGACGATGATGCCGACCTTGGAGTAGTCCCAGATATGGGCCCTGTACTCACCGACCGATACCCTGGTCACCACCTTGAACGGATACCTGGTCGAGCGCTCCTCCAGATAGCCCTGGCTGCCCGGGGGGATGAGCTTGTCGGTGAGCTGACTGTCCCGCAGCAGCATCTCCTGGCCGACCACCAGGCCGAGGGGGGAGTTGCGGCTCAGCATGTCCAGAATGTTGAGCAGGTAGTAACCATCTATACCCACCAGCACGCTGAACGCACCGATCTCCTCCCGGTAGACGATGAGGGGACGATTCGGGGTAACGGGATTGCCCTTCATCAGGTCGAGCTTGCCATCCGCATAGTCGCCCAGCCGGATCTCCCCGCTGACCGGCCCATAGAGGGAGGTGCAGTAGATGGTCGTGCCCTCGGCCAGGTTGACGCTGCGCACATCCGGCACCGTCGCCACCTGATCCCGCAGCCCCTGCACCACCTCGAGGCAGGGCTTGTCCAGGCTGCCGCGAAGGGCCGACGCCGCCACTTGGGCGTTGTCCAGAGTACGGTCAAACATCAGCCTGGCATGTTGCAGCCGCGCCACCGCATCCTGCCGCACCCCGGTGGCGGTCTGCCAGACGATGATGGCCAGTCCCAGCACCATGGGCAGCAGACCCGCCAGCAGGGCACAGACCAGCCGGACATAGAATTGACGCACCCTTAAACGACGAAATGGCATAACTGCCCTCATGGTCACGGCGAAAAAGCGGACGAGTTTACTCGCTGCTGTCCGCTTGGCAAGTAATGGTGATGCGTCCAGATACAAAGCGAATGGCGGCATGGTCGACAAATACCACCCCCATCGACGCTTCGTGCCGCCGCCAGCGCAAGGTGCACTAGCATGCCCCATCGTGAATTTATAATGCTCATAAAAACAGGATCTTGTCCATCCAGCGCCCAGCCTCTAGAGTAGAGCGAACAGCCGTCAGGGAGGCAGGACATGAAGATACTGATCACGGGAGGCACAGGCTTTATCGGCCGCCGCCTGGTGGCACACCTCAAGGTGGCGCATGACGTGGTGGTGTTGACCCGTCAGGGTAGCCGGGCCTATGAGCTGCTTGGCCATGACGTCACTCTGCTCGACAACCTGGACCGGCTGGACCACCTCAACGACGTGGACATCGTCATCAACCTGGCCGGGGAGCCCATCGCCGCCGGCCGCTGGAGCGAATCCCGCAAGCAGTTGTTGTGCAACAGCCGCTGGCTGCTGACCGAGCAACTGGTCGATCTCATCAAGCTCTCCAGCACGCCCCCCAGATTGCTGCTGAACGCCTCCGCCATCGGCTGGTATGGCCGCCAGGGGGATGAGCCTCTGGACGAGCGCTGCCACCACCCCCACGACGAGTTCACCCACCGGCTCTGCCAGCGGTGGGAGCAACTGGCCCTGCAGGCCCGCAGCGCCCAAACCCGGGTCTGCATAGTGCGCATCGGCCTGGTGCTCGGCACCGATGGCGGCGCCCTGCCCAGGATGCTGCCCCCCTATCGGCTGGGGCTCGGCGGCCCCATGGGCCCGGGCACCCAGACGATGAGCTGGATCCATGTGCAGGATCTGGTGCGGGCCATGCTGTTCCTGCTCGAGCACGACGAGTGCGAGGGGATCTTCAATGGCACGGCCCCGCAGCCGGTCAGCAATCGCCAGTTCAGCCAGACCCTGGCCAGCACGCTGCATCGCCCGCACCTCTTCTTCGTGCCAGCCCAGGTGCTTCGACTGCTGATGGGCGAGGCGGCGGATCTGCTGCTCACCGGCCAGCACGTCCTGCCCGCACGCTTGCAGGAGGCGGGGTTCCACTTCACCTATCCGGCCCTCCCCGAGGCCCTCGGCAACCTGCTGCAAGCCCCGCGCTGAAGCCATTATGAAAAATCCCGACCGAGGTCGGGATTTTTACGACTGGCACCTCGCCAGGGGGCTGTCAGAGCAGCCCCTGCCCCAGGCCTCTTAACCGGTCGCTCAGGGTGCCCGCCAGCAACTGGCGGCGCATGCCCTGACCGGCCAGGGTCACCAGCAGGGCACCCAGCAGGGGCAAGCAGGCCCAGATGGCCCAGTGGAACTGCCACCGGCCATCGAACCACCACCACTGCAGACCAAAGGAGCAAAGCTCCACCACCGTGGCGGCGCACAGTCCCGCCAGGGCGCCGCTCGCCACCAGCTCCCAGCGCAGCATCTTCTCGAGCAGTTTGCTGCCGGCCCCCAAGGTGCGCATCAGCAGCAGCTCGCGGCGCCGGGCGGCCATGCTGGCCTGGGTCTGGGTCAGCAGCACCAGCAGGGCGGCCACCGTCACCAGCCCCAGCATCAGCCCCAACGCCCGGCTCACTTGACTCGAGACCAGGGTTAGCCGTCCTATCAGATCCTCCACGTCGATGAGACTCACCGTGGGGTGGCGACGGATGATCTCCACCTCGGCACTGCGTCCCTGTGGCGGCAGGCGATAGCTGCCAAGCCAGGTCTGGGAGAAGGGGGCCAGCACGTCCGGCGAGAAGATCATGTAGAAGTTCGGGCGCATGTTGTCCCACTTGATGGACCTCAGGCTGGTCACCCTGGCCTCGAAGCTGCGCCCCTCTATGGTGAAGCTGAGGGCGTCCCCCAGGGCGATGCCGAGCTGGCCCGCCAGCACCTCGTCGACGGAGACCTCCCCCTTGCCGCCGAGCCACTGCCCCGAGATGACCTGGTTGTCGGGGGGCAGGGTCGCCGTGGTGGTGAAGTTGAGCTCGCGGTTCACCCCCTCCCGCGCCGCATCCTCACCCACTGCCTGACCGGCGATCCGGGTCAGACGCCCGCGCACCATGGGGTAGAAGTCCGAGGTGATGGCCCCGGCCTTGTGCAGGTCCGCCAGTATGCCGTCGCGCTCCCCGTCGGCCACATTGACCAGGAAGCGGTTGGGGGCATCCGCGGGCAGGCGGGCGGAGAAATCATCCAGCAGATCGACCCGCGCCGCCCACAAGAGCCCGAACAGCATGAGCGCCAGGGCAAAGCCCGCCAGCTGGAACAGGCCGCTGCCGCGCTCGCGGGAGAGGTGGCTGATGGCCAGACGCAGGGCATGGGGCCCCTTGAGCCGACCACCGAGTCGCAACAGCCCGGAGGCCAGCAGCGCCAGCAGCACCATCAGCAACCCCATGCCTCCGATGAGACCGAGCGCCAGCCTGACATCGGCGGTAAAGCCCCAGACCAGCCCGAACAAGCCGAGCAGGCCAACCGGCACCGTCAGCCAGGGGGGGATGCCCGCTTCCAGCTCCCGGCGCAGCACCCGCAGCGGTGGCACCTTGAGCAGACGCAGGAAGGGGACGAAGGCCAGCAGCAAGGTGATGAAGAAGGCGACCGCCAGACCCAGGGCGAAGGGACGCCAGGAGGGGGGCGGCAGATCCGCGGGCAGCAGATCCCCCAGCAGTTGCAGCGTCAGCCACTGCATGGCGCTCCCCGCCACCAGGCCGATCAGGGCACCGATCAGGGTCAGGGAGGCGAGGAGCGTCCCCATCAGTTGCCAGAGGGTACGCCGCGACGCGCCGAGCGTCTTGAGCAGCGCAACCATGTTGGTCTGCCGCTCGGCGAAGTGGCGCACCGCTATGCCCATGGCCAACGCCCCCAGCAACACGCCTGCCAGCGACGCCAGGCGGAAGAAGCGCTCGGCATTGGCCAGGGTCTTGCCGACCTGGGAGCCCTGATCGTCCGGCTTGATCAGCTTCTGCCCAGCCGTCAGCTTGGGCTTGAGCCAGCGCTCATAACGGGCGACCCCCTCCCGCGGCCCCTTGATGAGATAACGCCACTGCTGGCGGCTGCCCGGCAAGAGGGCGCCGGTCGCCTCAATATCGGCGCTGTGGATCAGCGCCCTTGGCGCCATCTGGAAGGGGCTGAAGCCCTGATCCGGTTCCTGACCCAGCTCCCCCGCCACCTTCAATCTGGTGTTGCCGACCTCGAGCTCGTCCCCGAGTGTGGCGCCGAGCAACTGCATCACCCGGTCGGAGAGCCAGATCTCGCCGGGCGCAGGGGCGCGCTGGGGCATCAGCTCCAGCTTGCCATAGAAGGGGAAATCGCTTGGCACGGCGCGAATAGACGCCAGCTGCAGGCCATCGCCGTGAAACAGCATGCTGTTGAAGCTGACCGTGGTCTGGACGAGGAGCCACTCCTGCTTCGCCTGGGCGAGCCAGGCCTCGGGCGCCGGGGTGGCGGAGCGCAGCACCCGATCCGCCCCGATGAAGTCGCGGCCCGAGGCCTTGAGCCCCGCATCCAGCCGGTCCGCCACCAGGGCCACACTCAGCACGCAGGCCACGCTCAGGGCCAGCGCCAGCACGAACCAGCGCAGCTCCCCGCTGAAGCCTTCCCGGCGCAGCAACTTGAAACCCAGTCGCCACTGACTCATGACAACTCTCCCACCCTGGCCGCCGCAACGGGCTCTGCCTCCAGCCGTCCCGCCGCCATCACCAGTTGCCGCTGGCAGCGCTGGGCCAACTCATGATCATGGGTCACCACCACCAAGGTGGTGTTGTGCTCACGGTTGAGGCGAAACAGCAGCTCGATCACCGTCTCCCCCGTCTTGCTGTCGAGGTTGCCAGTCGGCTCGTCCGCCAGCAACAGGCTGGGCCGGGTCATGAAGGCCCGGGCGATGGCGACCCGCTGCTGTTCCCCCCCGGACAGGCGCGGCGGCAGGTGGTGCAGCCGCTCGGCCAGCCCGACCTGGGTGAGCAGCTCGCGGGCCCGAGGCTCACAGTCGGTCTCGCCGCGCAGCTCGGCTGGCAGCATGACGTTCTCCAGGGCGCTCAGGGTGGGCAGCAGCAGGAAGGACTGGAACACGAACCCCACCTGCTCGGCACGCAATCTGGCCCGCCCCTCCTCGTCCAGCTGGGTCAGGGATTGACCCAGGATCTCTATCTCGCCGCTGCTCGGCAGATCCAGCCCGGCCAGCAGGCCGAGCAGGGTGGACTTGCCAGAGCCGGAGGCACCGACCAGCGCCAGCGTCTCGCCGGTATTGACTTGCAGATCGATCCCTTCAAGGATGGTGAGACTTTCCTGGCCGAGGCGAACGGTTTTGCCGAGCCCCTTGACGGTGATAATGGGCGTTGAACTCATGATACGTTTCCTGTTTGCCTGAACCTGTAATGACCATAGATCTTGGGAGTTGAATGCATGATACGTGTCTTGTTCGTCTTGAGTTGCCTGTGTGGCTGGCTCTCATCAGCTCAGGCGCAAACCCTGCTGGTACTGGGGGACAGCCTGAGTGCCGGCTACCAGATGCCGACCGAACAGAGCTGGCCTGCCCTGCTCAATGAAAAATGGCAGCAGCAGGGTGGCGAGCACAAGCTCATCAACGCCAGCATCAGTGGTGAAACCACCCAGGGAGGGCTGGCCCGCCTGCCCGCCCTGCTCGAGGAGCACAAGCCTGACTGGGTGCTGATCGAGCTCGGCGGCAACGATGGCCTGCGCGGCTTCGCCCCCGCCATCACCCGGGCCAACCTCACCAAGATGGTGGCGCTGGCCAAGGCCAGCCAGACGAAGACGGTGCTGACCCAGATCCAGTTGCCGCGCAACTATGGCGCTCGCTACCTGCAGCAGTTCGAGCAGATCTTCCCGGAGCTGGCGCAAGCCAATGGCCTGCCGCTGATGCCCTTCTTTCTCGATGATATTGTGTTGCGCCCTGAACTCATGATGAACGATGGGATCCACCCCACGGCGGCGGCGCAGCCCCAGATCCGCGATCGGGTCGCCCGCTTTATCGAGCCCCTGCTGACCCAGTGACCCCAGGGGGCCGGCATTGGCCCCGGCCCGCCAAAACAGAGCACCCGCCTTGGCGGGTGCTCTGTTTTGGCGGGCTTAAGGCGCTAGGCCTTTGAGTCGGGTTCAAGCCCCCAGGATCTGGCGCATGCGCTCCTGGGTAACCCCGACCAGCAAATCAGGCTGGAACTTGGAGATGAAGCGATCGCATCCCACCTTCTTGACCATGGCCTCGTTGAAGTTGCCGCTCAGGGAGGTGTTGAGGGTGATGAAGAGATCGGCCATGCGCGGATCGCTGCGCACCTCGTGGGTCAGACGGTAACCATCCATCTCAGGCATCTCGGCGTCCGTTATCATCAGCATGATCTCGTCAGTCACCTTCTTGCCCGCGTCGCACCACCCCTTGAGCAGCTTGAGCGCCTGCAAGCCATCCTGACACTCGATCACCTCGAGCCCGAGCTGGGCGAGCGTCTCGCGCACCTGATTGCGGGCCGTGCTGGAGTCATCGACGATGAGCACCCGGCGCCCCTGCATCTGGGGCAGGATCTCCTTGTCCAGCACCTCCGCCGAGATGCGGATGTCATAGGTGATGATCTCCGCCAGCACCTTCTCCACGTCGATGATTTCGACAATCTGATCGACCCCGCCCTCCGGGACACGGGTGATGGCGGTGAGGTAGTTGGCGCGGCCCGCCGAACGGGGGGGCGGCAGTATGTCCTTCCAGGTCATGTTGACGATGTGGGCCACCTGCCCCACCAGGAACCCCTGAATGGTGCGGTTGTATTCGGTGATGATGAGGTTGGATTCGTTGTCGACCGCCATGGGGCGCATGCCGATGGCACCGCGCAGGTTGATGACGGGAATGGAGACGCCGCGGATGTTCGCCACGCCGCTGATGTTGTGATGGGAGCCCGGCATCTTGTTGAGATGGGGCAGCTTCACCACCTCCCGCACCTTGAAGACGTTGATCGCAAAGAGCTGCTGGGTACCCAGCCGGAACATCAACAACTCCAGGCGATTCTCCCCCACCAGCTGGGTACGTTGATCCACTGAATCCAATATGCTCGCCATATAAAGCCCTTACGTCCGTTTCCCGAGTGCCGCCCCGCGATGGGGCGCCAGCATGCCAACCAGACCCGCATTCTCCCGGCAGGAGCAACGCAAGTCTCTATAGAAATAATGAAAAGGGTCGAGAAAAGATAGGAACTTGGCCACGGGACGTGATCCTCGCCCCATAGCCCAGTGACAGTCGTCCTTCATCGCCACCGACCCGACACAGAGAGTTATCGACCAGCAGGGGACAATGCTGAACCCGGGATTGGCCTGACGCCCGATAACACGCCCACCTGATGTGGCGCCCATAAAAAAACCGGCCGCAAAGCGGCCGGTCCAAAAATACAGTAGGCAGTCAGGGAATGACTTAGAAGTGGTACTGCATTGCCACGCCAACGACGTCGTCGGTGTTCTGGCCGAACTTGTTGTACCCGTCAGTGCCGTCGCTGCTCAGCAGGTTGGCCTTGTAATCAACGTAGACATCGAAGTTGTCGTTGATGTTGTACCAGGCACCGATGGACACGTACTCGGTCAGGGTATCGTCAATGTTCTGGTCGGCGTCTTTCACGTCCAGACGGTTGTACGCCAGGGACGGCTTCCACTGGCCCCAGGTGTACTGAACTACGGCTTCGTAACCGTTGCTCTCGCTAACGTAACCGTTGTTGCCGGCATTGTTAACGTAGACATGGTCTTCGCCATAGGCATAGGTCGCGGCAGCATACAGGTTGTTGGCGTTGTACTTGATACCAACGGCAGTCAGCTTCGCGTCCTGAGCGCCGAAGTTGGCCTTTTCAACCTGTTCGGTGGTCTTGCCGGCCTGGTTATAGGCCAGACCCAGGCTGATGCCCATGTCGAAGTTGTAGTTGGCAGACAGGGCGTAACCTTCGTTGGAGCCCTTGGTCCAGCTGGTAGCGCTCTCGTTCTGCGCTTCGTTCTCGCCGGTGAACTGGGCACCCAGCACCAGACCGTCGAAGGTGTAGATGTACTGGGCCAGGCCGTTGGTGCGACCGGTACCGAACACTTCGGTACCCTTGCCCAGGCCATCTCCGCCCCACTCCGGCAGAACGTCGGTGTAGTCGTTAACGGCCTTGGCAATCAGACCATCCTGACGACCGTAGCTGAAGGCACCGAAACGATCGTTCTTGATGCCAACGTAGGCATAACGCAGCTCGGTGTCGGAGCTGTTGGTCGGTACGTTGTACTCGACGAAGCCGTTGGCGACGGTTTCTTCGTTGATGCGGGTCTCACCACCGATGCGCAGACGCAGGTAGCTCTGATCGCCACTCTCGTCGTCGTTGTCGCTACCGTAGTACATGCCTTGAACACGGCCACCGATGTCAAGCTTGGTACCATCCTGGTTGTAAACGGTAGAAGCTTGTGCACCACCGGCCAGCAGCAGGCTGGAGATGGCCATCGTCAATGCTGTCTTTTTCATTGTTCGTTCCTCTGAGGTGTAAACCAGACCTGTGCTCGGTCGTTGTCATTTTGAATCGGGTTCATTTCCGATGACCTAGGGTAGATCTGCGAACCTTGATGGGAACTGAAGCTGGGGTCGATTAATTGGAAAAACACGATGCAATCCAGTCATTGCGACACCAAGTGTCACAAAGGCCGATTAATTTGGAATTTTAAACCATAGAAGACATGAAATAAGAACAATAAAAACGTCCTATATCGATATGACAGACACTTGTATCGAGCGGTGTTCAATAAGGGCCAGGTGGAGTGGGCTCCATGCGACCCCAATGAGCCTCAGATCGGTTGCCAGCCCCGCATGACGCGCAGCAGGTCTTTCCAGCTGACGATGCCCACCAGGGCGCCGTTTTCCAGCACCGGCAGGCAGGAGACATGCTGCTCCAGCATGATGCTGGCTGCCTCCTGCAAGGAACGTTCGGGAGAGATGGTGATGGGCTCGCGACTCATGATCTGGTGGGCGCGTCGGTTGAGGGTCTCGGTGTCGCGGTTCATCTCGGCATCCGTGTCGAGATAGGGGCTGATGGCGCGCAGCAGATCCCGGTCCGAGATGACCCCCACCAGCACCTCCTCCTCCACCACCAGCAGGTGGCGAAAGTGAGCCTGCTCGAAGATCGCCTTGATGACATTGAGCCTGTCATCCATGGAAACGGTCGCAACCCGGGTCGTCATGATCTCTTTAATCAACATGGAAGCCTCCAGCCCCCTGACAGATGTCTCTGTTATGGCACGTTTTTCTTGCCGCAGCCAGCCATGCCCTCCAGCCTCAAGTGCAAATCCGAGTCATTTCACGTAAGATCCGCGCCAGTTTCTCCCCTTCATTGAGCCAAGCAGATCCATCCATGATAGTTGCCAGTCAAATCGAACTGATCCGCGGCGGCCGCACGCTGCTGGACAACGCTTCCTGCACCATACATCCCGGCCACAAGGTGGGCCTGGTGGGCAAGAACGGCTGTGGCAAGTCCACCTTCTTTGCGCTGGTGCGGGGCGAGCTGGCCATCGACAACGGCAGCTTCAGTCTGCCCGCCGGCTGGCAGATTGCCGGCGTGGCCCAAGAGACCCCGGCGCTGGACTGCTCCGCGCTGGAGTACGTGGTCGATGGCGACAAGGAGTTCCGCGCCCTCGAAGCCCAGCTGGCCCAGGCCGAGGCGGATGACAACGGCCTCCTGGTGGCCGAGCTGCACGGCAGGCTCGACACCATAGGCGCCTACAGCATCCGCGCCCGCGCCGCCGAGCTGCTGCACGGCCTGGGCTTTGGGGGCGATCAGCTCGACTCGCCGGTGCGTAGCTTCTCCGGTGGCTGGCGCATGCGCCTGAACCTGGCCCAGGCGCTGCTCTGCCGCTCCGATCTGCTGCTGCTCGATGAACCGACCAACCACCTGGATTTGGATGCCGTCATCTGGCTGGAGAAGTGGCTCAAGGGCTATCAGGGCACGCTGGTGCTTATTTCTCACGACCGCGACTTCCTCGATTCGGTCATCAACCGCATCATCCACATCGAGAACGGCAAGCTCAACGAATACACCGGCGGCTACTCCGACTTCGAGCTGCAGCGCGCCGAGCAGCTGGCCCAGCAGCAATCCATGTACGAGAAGCAGCAGCGGGAGATGTCCCACATGCAGGCCTATGTGGACAGATTCCGCTACAAGGCCTCCAAGGCCCGTCAAGCCCAGAGCCGGCTGAAAGCCATGGAGCGGATGGAGAAGATACTGCCCGCCCACGCCGACTCCGAGTTCAGCTTCGAGTTTCGCGAGCCCTCGGCCCTGCCGACCCCGCTCATCGCCATGGAGAACCTGTGCGCCGGTTACGGTGACAAGGTGATCCTGGAGAAGATAAAGATGAACCTGGTGCCGGGCTCGCGCATCGGCCTGCTGGGGCGCAACGGCGCCGGCAAGTCCACCTTCATCAAGATGCTGTCGGGCTCCAATGCGCCGCTGTCGGGCAAGCTGGAGGTGAGCGCCGGGGTCAGCATCGGCTACTTCGCCCAGCATCAGCTCGAGACCCTGCGCCTGGACGACACCCCGCTCGATCACCTGGCCCGCCTCGCGCCGGACAAGTCCGAGCAGGAGCTGCGCAACTACCTCGGCAGCTTCGGCTTCCACGGTGACAAGACGCTGGACAAGGTGGCGCCCTTCTCCGGCGGTGAAAAGGCGCGGCTGGTGCTGGCGCTGATCACCTGGCAAAAGCCGAACCTGCTGCTGCTGGATGAACCGACCAACCACCTGGATCTGGAAATGCGCCACGCCCTGACCATGGCGCTGCAAGGCTTCGAGGGCGCCATGGTGGTAGTCTCCCACGACCGGCACCTGCTGCGCACCACCACGGACGACTTCTATCTGGTGCACGGTGGCCGGGTCGAGCCGTTCGACGGCGATCTGGACGACTACCACAAGTGGCTCGGGGAGCAGGAGAAAGAGGCCAATGCCAAGCCGACGGACGGCCCCGTCTCCGCCAACTCGGCGGTGGCACGCAAGGATCAGAAGCGGCTCGAGGCCCAGTTCCGTCAGCAGACCCGGCCACTGCGCCAGAAGCTGGAGAAGCTCGAGGCCAGCATGGAGAAGCTGCAAGGCAAGCTTGGCGACATAGAGAGCCAGCTGGCCGATCCCGCCATCTACGAAGAGAGCGCCAAGGGCAAGCTCTCCGAGCTGCTCAAGTCCCAGGGCCCCCTCAAGGAGCAGCTGGAAGAGGTGGAGCTGGAGTGGATGAGCCTCAGTGAGGAGCTGGAAACCATGGAGCAGGCCTTCTTTGCGTGACGAACGGCTGATGGCCAGCGAGCGGGTCGCCGTGCATGAGCTGCCGACGCCGCTCGGCTTCTGGCACTGGAGCGGCAAGGTCTATGGCGAGCGCAGCCAGGACTGGCTCGACGTGCAGAGCCAGGGGGGCAACGTCAACCTGGCGCTCTTGCTGCACCACCTGGACTTGCTCGGCATCCCGGTCGATCTCACCGACCTGCAACCGGCCCTGGTCCAGACCGAAGCCGTGCTGCTCCCCTGGCGCACCCTGCGCCAGCAAGCCAAGTCACGGCTGGCCGAGGAAGAGTACCAGGCCATGCTGGCCCACGAGCTGGAGCTGGAGCGGCTGCAACAGGGGGTCCTGCTGCAGACCCTGCGCGGCCTCTCCCTGTTTCGTGGCAAGAGCCACAACCTGTTGAACTATCTATCGTTACTGGGTGCCCAGCAGGGCCCCCTCAGAGATCTAATATGCTGAGCTACCGCCACGCCTTTCACGCCGGCAACCATGCCGACGTGCTGAAACACGCCGTCCAGGCCCTGATCATCGAGTCCCTCAAGAAGAAGGAGAAGCCCTTCATCGTGCTGGATACCCATGCCGGCGGCGGTCTCTACGACCTGCGCGGCGACTGGTCCCAGAAGAAGGCGGAATATGCCGACGGCATAGGCCGCCTGTGGGACGAGCGGGCCCAGTGGTCTGCCATGGCCCCCTATCTGGGCGTCATCGAAGAGATGAATAGCGATGGTCAGCTGCACTACTACCCGGGTTCCCCCGAGCTGTCGCGCCGTCTCGCCCGCGAGCAGGACAAGCTGGCGCTGATGGAGCTGCACAACAACGAGGTGGAAGATCTTCGCGCCAACATGGGGTATGACCCCCGCGTCGCCGTGCACCATCGCGACGGTTTCGAGGGACTGGTGGCCCTGCTGCCGCCGACGCCGCGTCGGGGGCTGGTGCTCATCGACCCTCCCTATGAGTTGAAAGAAGACTACTTCGCCGTGGTCAATACCCTTAAAAAAGCGCAGAAGCGCTGGGCCACCGGCATCTACGCCCTCTGGTATCCCATCCTCGGCCAGGAGGCGGACAAGTCCCGCGATATGCTCAAAGCCATCAAACGGGAGAACTTCGGCAACGTCCTGGTGGCGGAGCTGGAAGTGGCCGGCCAGACCGCCGACTGGGGCATGAACGGCTCCGGCATGCTCATCGTCAGCCCCCCCTGGATGCTGGACGAGCAGATCGAAGACTTCCTCAAACCCCTGTGCGCCAAACTGGCCCAGGGCGCCGGTGCCCAGTACAGGGTGGAGTGGCTCAACAAGGCAGCTGACTGAGCCCTCACCGACCGCAAACACGACAAAGCCCCGAAAGGGGCTTTTCTCTGTCTGCCGTTGCCGGGATGACGCCGCTCGCCTCAGGCTCTGACGGGCATATCCCGCCAGAGCGCCAGAATGAGCAGCGCCAGCAGGGCGAAGGGCGGTACCAGGCAGAGCAGCACGCACAGGACGGTGACAAGCACGGGGTGGCGGCTCTTGCGCCGGGCCAGTCGCCAGGCCACGACGCCGACGACGATCATCAGCAGCAGGATGAACAGCACATAGATGTTGGCATTGATGGTCATGAAAGCTCCTTTTTCATGGCAAAAGGCACACTCTAGCGCCGTTGTGGCCCCAGGCAACTCCCAATCTGGTGGTGTCTCCCCTGGTTGATAGGCATTTTCTATTTCGCCGATAGATGAGAATGGTTTTCATTTGATGTGATTCCGGGCGATACTGCACTCATCGCCATAGGAGACACCATCATGAAAAAGACCATCAGCTTTGCCGTTCTGCACTTCAGTGTCGCCTTCACCGTCGCTTACCTGCTGACCGGCGAACTGCTCACCGCCAGCCTGATCGCCCTGATCGAGCCCGCCGTCAACACGGTCGCCTTCTACTTCCACGACCTGGCCTGGAACAAGCTCAAACCGGGCCACAGCCTGCAGGCCAAGACCAGCAGCTTCGCCCTGGTGCACTTCTCGGTGGCCTTCGCCGTCGCCTACCTGCTGAGCGGCGAGCTGCTGACCGGTGGCGTCATGGCGTTGATCGAGCCTGCCATCAATACCGTCGTCTTCTTCTTCCACGAGCGGCTGTGGCGCGCCCGCCAGCAACTGGCACTGGCATAAGGGAGGGCTACCAGCCCTTCCCCCTCACGAGCGGCGATAGCAGCCACCAACCCCTGCTGCTGGCCTAAAGGAGGCCGGCAAAACCGGCCCCATGCGCCCAATGAGGGGGCATAACCCCCTCTCACAGCTCGACTACACCGACACTCCCCTTGCCATAACGACTCATTCTTTGATCCCGCCCGAAAATCCATCACCCTGCCCTTCCCCTCAGCGCCACCCTCGCTAACATACCCGAATGGCAATATATGCCTCGTTGGAGTCACCCATGAGCCACGCCATCCCCCAGGCACAGCCAAATAGCAGCACACTGGAAACTGAAATCCAGTGCGGTAGCTTGCCTAAAAGCGGTAACCAGCAAACAGAGCTGTTTCTTGTCCAAAAATTTCTGAGTGGAGGCTGTGCATGGAAACGCAAACGCTGCATCGGGGTCGGCTGATCGACCACATTCAGCTGGTGGTGAAGGACCTGGTTGCCAGCCAGCGCTTTTACACAGCTACGCTGGCCGCCCTCGATATTCCCATAGGCGGCGCGGGTGAGGGCTATTTCTGGGCTGACGAGCTCTTTGTCACCTACATCGACAGCCTGGCATCGCTCGGAGTGCTGACCGGTCGTCATCATCTCGCCTTCCAGGCGCAAGACAGGGCCATGGTGGATCGCTTCTACCAGGCGGCCCTCGCCCACGGCGGCCAGGACAATGGCGCCCCCAGCGAGCGGGTCTATCACCCCGGCTACTACGCCGCCTTTGTCCTCGACCCGGACGGTAACAATATCGAAGCTGTGTATCACGGCGAGGCAAAACGCAGTTCGGGGTCAGTGGAAATTCGCTTTTAAAAATAGGCCGTAATACCCGCGATTCGGGCACCTACACATATCATGATGCCGAAGGTGCCGGCGCCTCGCCCTAGCTCAAAATAGCGTGTACCTAAATGTCAACCTAATATAATTCTCTAGCTTTTATCGATCTGATTTGTGAGACTTAGCAATCGTTGTGATTCAAATATAGTCATGGTTGTGATAGAACACCCAAAGAAAGTACAATATGCTCTATAGATTGCATTTTAAATATTTTCCGTTAGATTTAATATAATGTTTTTGAGGTGATAACATGTCAGACTATTGTTTTTATACACATGATGCCTTAGCTATAGCAGAGCGTGTCAGCATAAAGGAACATATAGATAGTTTTGCCGAGAGGCACAAAAAGCAAACTTATGTATTGTGTAAACCGTTATCAAAAGAAGATGCATCATATGAATACAATGATGCTCTAGGGAAGGTGCGAATAAGCGGGGAAATTCTTCTCGGCTGACTCAGTCATTTCATTTCTTCATGTTTGAGCCGATTTTTTCTCCCGTAAATGCCTTGAATCAGCCTATTTAGACCGTTTCTTCGCCATTTAAGGCGCTATTCCCAGTTTTTAGTGAGATCTCTCCCACTGACGTATCATTTGGTCCGCCCGAAACAGGTTGGCCAGCGTGAATAACATCGCCAGTTGGTTATCGTTTTTCAGCAACCCCTTGTATCTGGCTTTCACGAAGCCGAACTGTCGCTTGATGATGCGAAATGGGTGCTCCACCTTGGCCCGGATGCTGGCTTTCATGTATTCGATGTTGATGGCCGTTTTGTTCTTTCGTGGATGCTGTTTCAAGGTTCTTACCTTGCCGGGGCGCTCGGCGATCAGCCAGTCCACATCCACCTCGGCCAGCTCCTCGCGCTGTGGCGCCCCTTGGTAGCCGGCATCGGCTGAGACAAATTGCTCCTCTCCATGCAGCAGATTACCCAGCTGATTGAGGTCATGCTCGTTGGCAGCGGTGGTGACTAGGCTGTGGGTCATGCCACTCTTGGCATCGACACCAATGTGGGCCTTCATGCCAAAGTGCCACTGATTGCCTTTCTTGGTCTGATGCATCTGCGGATCGCGTTGCTGCTCTTTGTTCTTGGTCGAGCTGGGTGCCTCAATGATGGTGGCATCGACCAAGGTGCCTTGAGTCATCATGACGCCTGCTTCGGCCAGCCAGCGATTGATGGTCTTGAACAATTGGCGGGCCAGTTGATGCTGCTCCAGCAGGTGGCGGAAATTCATGATGGTGGTGCGGTCCGGCAAGGCGCTATCCAGGGATAACCGGGCAAACAGACGCATGGAGGCGATTTCGTACAGAGCATCTTCCATCGCGCCATCGCTCAGGTTGTACCAATGCTGCATGCAGTGAATGCGTAGCATGGTTTCCAGCGGATAAGGTCGCCGGCCATTACCAGCCTTGGGGTAAAACGGCTCGATGACTTCCACCATGTTTTGCCATGGCAGAATCTGCTCCATGCGGGACAAGAAAATCTCTTTTCTGGTCTGACGGCGCTTACTGCTGAATTCACTGTCGGCGAAGGTAAGTTGATGACTCATGATGAACCCTGTTCCATGGCTCCAGATGACAAACATGATCTCATATCAGGGACTTGTTCGCACCTTCCTTAGATTCGATGATGATGAGGAAAATGAAAACGGTCGAGTTCATCCGAGATATCATTTTGACTTCTACTATAAAAACTCTTCATCAGTTAAGCTTGGTATTGAAAAAAGCATTAGCTTTGAATATTTTAAAAAGCTCTTTGATCACGAGGCTGAAAGGCCTTATGTTACATAATTGGACAATCTAATCAATATTATATAGCTATGATGTGATACCAGCCCGTAGATTAGAATAACGAAGCGTATTTGAACATGCGCGAGTCAAGCAGCACACCGGTAGCCGGATAATCGTCAGGCGCCCTTCCAACGATCATTCTGCCGCGATCGTCTGATTACGCTTCGCTAATCAGACCTACAAAAGAGATATTTCACTCCCTCCTTCAGGATCGGGAAATCCCCCTGCCACTGACCTATAGTGGGCTCCTTTCACACCACCTTTGCGAGCAGCAGTATGTATATCGGCGAATTTGCCCGGCTGGCGGGCACCACTCCAAAGGCAATCCGGCTCTACGAGCAGCTCGGGCTGCTGCCCGAGCCCAGGCGGCGCGGCAAGTATCGCGTCTACCGGGCCGAGGATCTGGAGTGGGTCGGCTTTATCCGCCAGACCCAGCAGCTCGGCTGCAAGCTCGGGGAGCTGGTTCCCTTGCTGGCAGGCCTCACCAGCCTCGCCGAGTTTCCCTGGCAGAAGGTGGAGCAGCTTATCGCGGGCAAGCTGGCGCAGATCGAGGCCGAGGTCGCCAGGCTGCAACGCCAGCATCAATCCCTGACCCAGTGCACCGAGTTGCTGGCGCAGCACCCCTGCCGCTATGGCGCTCCCGTCCCACACGACCCCGAATCGCAGCTTCATCAGAGGGATGCAGGGCAGGCGCACAAGGTGGCTTGACTCTGTCCCATGGGACAAGGGGTGTAATGGGGGCTCACTTCATCAGGAGCCACGCCATGACACCCAAGCTGCTTATCATCAACGGCAACCCCAAACCCGACAGCCTCTGCCATGCCCTGGCCAGGGAGTACGCCCGCAGCGCCGAGGAGGGTGGCGCTGAGGTCACCCTGCATCACGTGGGGGAGCTCGCCTTCGAGCCGGATCTGCACCATGGCTATGACGAATTGCAGCCCCTCGAGCCCGATCTGCTGGCATTGCAGCAGAGCCTGAAGCAGGCTCACCATCTGGTGATCGTGGCCCCTCTCTGGTGGGGCCACCTGCCGGCCCGGCTCAAAGGCTTGCTGGACAGAACGTTGCTCTCGGGGTTCGCCTTTCGCTATCAGAAGGGCAAGGCGCTTCCCGAGCGCCTGCTTGCCGGCAAGACGGCGCGCCTGCTGCTCACCATGGACAGCCCTGTCTGGTACTACCGCTGGTGGCTGGGCTCCCCCGTCGAGCGCACCCTCGCCAAGCCCGTGCTGGGGCTCTGCGGCATCCAGCTGACCCACCGCCAGCATCTGGGGCCCGTCCACACCTCGGATGAAAAGGCGCGCCAGCGCTGGCTCACGCAAGCCGGGGCCGCCGCTCGCCAGGATACGCAGCAGTTGGCGCGGCGACGACCCTGAGCCAGGGCGTCGGCGACCCAGGTGACCAGGGTTGTCGGCAGCGGTGCCCAGAGAGACGGACAAGCTTGCCTGGGGTGAAAAAGTCCTCGGCGGCTTGGCGCCCTTGTGCTGTAGTAAGCGGGAATCCCCCTTGCTGGAGCCTTTTCGATGAACAAGATGTTGCTTGGCACCCTCGCCTTGATGCCGCTGCTGGCCAGTGCCGCTACCCCTTCCTTTGACTGTGCCAAGGCCCACAGCGCAGCCGAGCAGCTTGTCTGCCAGGACGCCGGGCTGGCGGCGCTGGATAACGAACTCGCCGCCCTCTATCCCAAGGCGCTGGCCAAGCTGTCGGCCGAACAGGCGAAGACGGAGAAGGCGATGCAACGCGGCTGGATCAAGGGGCGCAACGAGTGCTGGAAAGAGAGCGACTCGCGCCAATGCGTGGAGGAGAGCTACCAGTTGCGCATCACAGAGCTGCAGATAAAGGGGGGGCAGCTGAGGGTGCCAAGCCCGGTCGACTACCAGTGCGACGGCGGGATCCGGCTCTCGACCTACTTCTATAACGAGGCCAAGCGGCCCGCTGCCGTGATCAACCTGAGCGAGGGGGCGCAGCAGTCGCAGGTGCTCGCCTTTGAAGCCCCCAGCGCCAGCGGCGCCCGTTATGAGGGGCAGAATCTCACGCTGCTGACCAAGGGGAACGAAGCCCGGCTGGAGCGTTATGACCAAGCCGCCCGGCAGTGCCGGGTCAGCGGCCAATAAGCCCGCCTCGCCCATGAAAAAGCCCCGCAGTTGCGGGGCTTTTTGTTGGCGGTCACCGGGGTTATTTCACCGCGATCGCCTCGGCCATGGGGGTCTGAAACTCCCGCTCGGCATCGGCGAAGCGATCCAGCATGGCCTTGGAGGGGGCCTTGTCCAGCAGGCTGAACAGCACTATGGCCAGGGTGGCGAAGACGAAGCCCGGGATGATTTCATACAGACCCAGCCAGCCGAACTGCTTCCAGACGATGACGGTCATGGCACCGGTCAGCATGCCGGCCAGGGCGCCGTTGCGGGTCATGCGCGACCAGAGCACGGAGAGCAGCACCACGGGACCGAAGGCGGCACCGAAACCTGCCCAGGCGTAGCTCACCAACCCCAGTACCCGGTTCTCCGGGTTCACGGCGACAGCGATGGCCACCACGGCGATCAGCAGCACCATGGCACGGCCGACCCACACCAGCTCTTTCTGGGAGGCGTTCTTGCGCAGGAAGGGCTTGTAGAGATCTTCGGTGATGGCGCTGGAGCAGACCAGCAGCTGACAGCTCAGGGTGCTCATCACCGCCGCCAGAATGGCGGAGAGCAGCACGCCGGCAATCCAGGGGTTGAACAGTATCTTGGAGAGCTCGATGAAGACGCGCTCCGGGTTGCCGGTGACGCCGGCGGCCTGCTCGGTGAAGGTGGAGAAGTAGGAGAGGCCGAAGAAGCCGATGGCCACGGCGCCGCCGAGGCAGAACACCATCCAGGTCATGCTGATACGGCGGGCATTGACCATGGAGTGGTGGGAGTCCGCCGCCATGAAGCGCGCCAGTATGTGGGGCTGGCCGAAGTAGCCCAGGCCCCAGGCCATCAGCGAGATGATGGCGATGAAGTCCAGGTTCTTGAACATGTCGAGGTTGCTGGCGTTCTGTGCCGCTACCTGCACCATGGCGGTGTCGATGCCGCCGACGGCGATGATGACGAATACCGGGGTGAGGATCAGGGCGAAGATCATCAGGGTCGCCTGCACCGTATCGGTCCAGCTCACCGCGAGGAAGCCGCCGAAGAAGGTGTAGGTGATGGTGGCCGCGGCACCGACCCAGAGGGCGGTGTCATAGCTCATGCCGAAGGTGCTCTCGAACAGGCGGGCACCGGCCACCACGCCGGAGGCGCAATAGATGGTGAAGAACAGCAGGATCACCAGGGCGGAGAGGATGCGCAGCACCCGGCTCTTGTCCTCGAAACGGTAGGTGAAGTAGTCCGGCAGGGTCAGGGCGTTGCGGTTTTTCTCGGTGTGAACCCGCAGCCGGCCTGCTACCCAGCGCCAGTTGAAGTAGGCACCTATGGTGAGGCCGATGGCAATCCAGCTCTCGGAGATGCCGCCGATGAAGACGGCGCCCGGCAGGCCCATCAGGAGCCAGCCGCTCATGTCGGAGGCCCCGGCGGAGAGGGCGGTGACCCAGCTCCCCATGCGGCGGCCGCCGAGAATGTAGTCGTCAAAGTTCTGGGTGGCGCGATAGGCGATGAAGCCGATCAACACCATCCCGAGGATGTACACCAAAAAGGTGATGAGCATTGGGGTGCTAGCTGTCATTCAAAACTCCGTTATGTGACGTCTGTGTTCGTTCTTGCGACGAACTCTTCCTTAAAAAAACCGGCCTAGAGTAATCAGCAGATCGCCTGATCACAACCACTTTTAACAAATAAAAAACACAGAGAAAACGTTTCACACCTAATCAAGTAACCAATCAAGAGCGGTTAGGCCGGATTATATCCCGGTGGTGCAAAGACTTATCCGTGGGATCCCCTCCCCTGCATCATAAAAAAGCCCCGACCTTGGCCGGGGCTCGACATCGAGGACAACCGGATCAGCGGTTGATGGCGATGGGCATGCCGCTGCGCTGTTCCAGAGCCTGCTTGACCAACTGGGAATCGCTGTCGGCGTGGGCGATGAAGCGGGTCACAGCAGTGGACATGGGCAAGGGTGCCGGCAGGCTGGAGTTGAACTCCTCCTGGCTGCGGGAGAGCGGCTGGTGCACTTCCAGGTAGCGGCTGCCATCCGGCTCGACCGAGGCCTTGATCGGCTGGTTCACGAACTGGACCCGGGTGCCGACCGGTACCTGCTTGAACAGATACTCGATGTCGTCGTTACGCAGGCGCACACAACCGTGGCTCACCCGCAGACCGATGCCGAACTGGGCATTGGTGCCGTGGATGGCGTACATCTTGCCGATGTAGAGCGCAAACAGCCCCATGGGGTTGTCCGGGCCGGCCGGCCAGACCGCAGGCAGGGTCTCGCCGCGGGCGGCGTATTCGGCGTGCATCTTGGCGGTCGGGGTCCAGGTCGGGCCCGCCTTCTTGCGCTGCACGCTGGTCACCCAGTCTTCCGGGGTGTCGGTGCCGAGCTGGCCGATGCCGATCGGCAG
Organism: Aeromonas media; assembly: GCF_020423125.1. Classification (NCBI taxonomy): domain Bacteria; kingdom Pseudomonadati; phylum Pseudomonadota; class Gammaproteobacteria; order Aeromonadales; family Aeromonadaceae; genus Aeromonas; species Aeromonas media. The sequence continues at coordinate 823,130 of NZ_CP075564.1, read as the reverse complement.
CACTTCCACTACCTTCTTGCCCTTCGGGTAGTAGTAGAGGCGCATCTCGGCGACGTTCAGCACTATGCCCTCGCGGGGGGCATCCGGCAGGATCAGCTGGTGCGGCACGACCAGCTTCTCACCCGCCTGCAGCAACAGGGGATCCGCCTTGGGGTTGGCTTCCAGCATGTTGGTCAATCCCAGCTGGAACTTGGCCGCGGCCGCTTCCAGGGGCTGGCCCGCCTCTTCGGCCGGCACCACGTATTCCAGGTTCTCGCCCACCAGGCGGCTGTTGGCCGCAGGCAGGGCATATTCGATGGCAAACCCGGGGGCGGCCAGGAGCAGGCTGCAGCACAGTGCGGCCGCCGTGTTGTGGAGGAGCTTCATAACTTTCCTGTGATATAGGGGGTGATACAGCACTCTGTGCCAGACCGGGCTCGGCGTGCGCGCCCGGGGCGAAGAGAAGGCAGCCATTTTTCTCCTCTGCACCGCAAATTTCAACCGACACGTGGTGACGGGTCGATGATTAATATGGCGTTTTCCCCTGGCCTCATCCTGTAACAATAATCAAATCACCCGTTCTTCCAGGCATGCATGTCATAACCGGTTGGTGATTGATGCAACCGCAGATGAAATTGCCCGATAATGGCGAATATGTGGTCGAATATATCGGCCTGGATCCCTTCGTAATCGGCCCAGGCGGTGGTCGCCGTGAAGCAGTAGATCTCCAGCGGCAGGCCGTCGGAGGTCGGTGCCAGCTGGCGCACCATCAGGGTCATGTCCTTGCGAATACCGGGGTGGGCACGCAGGTAGGCATCCAGATAGGCGCGCAGGGTGCCAAGGTTGGTGAGGTGACGGCCATTGATGGGACAGCTGATGGCGTCGCTGAGCTGCTGGTTGTAGGCACTCAGCTCCTGCTCCTTGCGGCTGAGATAGGGGGCCAGCAACTTGGCCTGTTTGAGCTGCAACTGCTCCTCGGAGCTCAGGAAGCGCACGCTGGTCATGTCGATGTTGACGCTGCGCTTGATGCGCCGGCCGCCGGACTCCGTCATCCCCTGCCAGTTCTTGAAGGAGTCGGAGATGAGGGCATAGGTGGGGATGGTGGTGATGGTCTTGTCCCAGTTCGACACCTTGACCGTGGTGAGACCGATATCGGTCACCTCACCATCGGCGCCGTACTTGTCCATCTGCAGCCAGTCACCGACGCTCAGCATGCGGTTGGCGGAGAGCTGGATCCCGGCCACCAGACCGAGGATGGGGTCCTTGAACACCAGCATCAGGACCGCGGTCATGGCCCCCAGGCCGCTGAACAGGAAGAGCGGCGACTTGCCGAGCAGCAGGGCGATCATCAGGATGCCGACCAGTATGCTGGCCACCAGTTTCACCCCCTGGAAGATGCCGCGCAGGGGCAGATCCCGCCCGAGCCGGGTATGGCGGCTCACCGACAGCAGGCAATCGAGCAGGGCAAACAGCGCGAGCAGCAGGAACAGCAGGATCCAGAGCTGGGCCAGCATCTCGATCAGTTGCAGGCTGTCGGATGCCTTGGGCAGCCAGATTTCCGCCTGACCGAGCAGCACGGCCCCCTGCAACACCAGGGCGAGCCGGTAGAACAGGCGCTGCTGCAGCTGGGGCGGCAGCCACACCTGCTTGGTCTTGCCGAGCAGCCCCACCAGACGCACCAGCAGGATACGGTGCAGCACCAGGTGCAGGGCCAGAGCGGTCAGCACGATGAAGCCCAGGGCGATCACCAGGGCGATCATGGGGGTCACATCGACACCCAGGCCTGACAACCAGTTGAAAAATATCTCCTTCATCTCTACCTCCGGGACGTGAAACTGCGGTCAGGGTACGTATCTGGCACCTCATGTCAAATGACAGCTTGCTCAATGTGCCCCCGAAACGACAACGCCCGGCACAGGCCGGGCGTTGATTCGCTGCGAGGTGGCGTCAGCCGACCAGGCTCAGGGCATCGCGGGCGATGACCAGCTCTTCGTTGGTGGGCATCACCAGGGCCAGGCGGCTGCCTTCGGCCGTGATGGGGCCTTCACCGCCCAGTACGGCGGCGTTGTTGGCCTCTTTATCGACCTTGAAGCCGAACAGGGCCAGACGCGCCAGCACCATCTCACGCACCATGGCGGCGTTCTCGCCGATCCCACCGGTGAACACCAGGGCGTCCAGGCGACCGTCCATGGCGGCGGCATAGGCACCGACATACTTGGCAACTCTGTAGGTGAACACATCCAGCGCCCGCTTGGCGCCCGCGTCGGTGGCGTAGTTGGTGGTGACGTAACGGCAGTCGCTGCTCGCCTCGGTCATGCCCAGCAGACCGGATTCACGGGTCAGCACCTGGTTGATCTCGTCCACGCTGTAACCGAGCTGGTCGTGCATGAAGAAGACCACGGCAGGGTCGATGTCACCAGAGCGGGTGCCCATGGCCAGCCCTTCCAGCGGGGTCAGGCCCATGGAGGTATCGACGGACTCGCCGTTTCGGATGGCGCAGACGGAGGCACCATTGCCCAGATGGCAGTTGATGATGTTGAGCTCGGACAGCGGCTTGCCCAGCGCCTTGGCGGTCTCTTCGGCGATGAAGCGATGGGAAGTGCCGTGGGCGCCGTAACGACGGATGCCGTTCTCCTGATAGAGCTTGTAGGGCAGCGCGTAGAGGTAGGCTTCCTGCGGCAAGGTCTGGTGGAAGGCGGTGTCGAACACGGCCACGTTCTTCTCGGCCAGGGCCGGGAAGACCTTGAGGGCGGCACGGATGCCGATGAGGTGCGCCGGGTTGTGCAGGGGGGCGAACGGAATGGCGGCCTCGATGCCGGCGATGACACCATCATCGATGCGAACGGAGCGGGAGAACTGCTCGCCACCGTGCACGATGCGATGGCCGATGGCGACAAGCTGCTCGGCGAGTGTCGGATCCTGGGGCAGGATGTGACCCACTATGTGGTCAAGGGCTTCCTGGTGCGCAGCGCCCGCGCCCAGCATGGCCTCGCCCTTGACTCCGTGGAGTTTCCATTTGATACGTGCGTCATCCAGATTGAAGCATTCGGCCAGGCCGGACAGCATGTCCTCACCTGTTTCGGCGTCCATTACGGCAAATTTCAGGGAAGAGCTACCGCAGTTAAGGATCAATACCAACTTGCTCATGTTCTACATCTTCCTGTGCTTCGGCTTTACGCCGACAGTGTCGTGTCATCCAACATGGATGGGATTCCCCTGCCGGGGGCGTTATGGTCGCAGGAAAGTGCGCCCAATTTTTCAAACTGTCTGGCGCCGACCACCAACGCTGGGCCTGGCGCACTCATCCTTTCAAACTCTCTGGCGCCGACTCATGATCTGGCGCGCTCATCTATCTCAAACTGTCTGGCGCCGACCGCCAACTCTGGGCCTGGCGCGCGCGTCGAATCATCGATTCGGGACGGGCCGAGCGGCGGCCCTGTTGTGGCGGGTGCCCGGGCACCCGGCGCTGCGGCTCAGACAGTGGCCAGCAACGACTGGTGGACCTTGACAACCAGCTTCTTCACCAAGCCTGGGGTAGTCAGGGTACAGAGAGGGCGATGCAGTTCTCCCGGCCAGAAGATGGCAAAGTCGCCGGGCTGCAACGCCAGATAACTGGTCTGGTCGTCATCGACGAACCAGAGATCGGGGTGGGGATGATCGGCACCGTCGTTCACATAGGCATGGGGCCCGACGCCGATCCACTCCTCCCCCCGCAGCAGCAGCTGGATGTCCAGATACTGCTCATGAAACTCGCCGCGGCGATCCGCGACCGGCTCGGTCAGCGCTTCGCTCACCAGGCAGAATAGCTTGAGACCGTCTATGTCATGTTTCCCAAGCTGCGCCTCACTCCAGTGGGCAAGGCTCTTCACCACCTCGGCCATGATGCGGGCCAGCGGGGCGGGCAAGGGGGTGCGTTGCAAGGTATCCAGACTGCCGGTGATCATGGGGTTCGCATCCTTAGGTATATCTCCCGTCTATCTTTGTCCATCAATGAAAAAGGACCCCTAAAGGTCCTTATTCAGCGTCGCCTGCCATCCATGCAGACTCGAAAAGCGCCTGATTCATCTTGTTGGCGCCGGGTCACTGTTGCACAGTCGCCCGCCCCTTGCCAAGAGATACCCGCTCATTCACCCGATGATCGTACCAGTTGAAACAATATTATTCACTAGTCCATTGCCACCGACTTTGACCAGACGCAAAAACGGGAGCATCTGCTCCCGTTTTTTTCACCGAATCGGCGTCATTCAAGCCTTGCGGGCGTTCTCCACCGGCTTGGCGTACATGGCACGCCAGATGGCCTTGTGCTCTTCCGGCACCTCCGACTGGCGGGTCAGGAAGGCGGTCTGCTCTATGGTGCTGGCCTTGCCGGGCACATCTGCGGCCAGGTAGTTGCCCGGGAAGAGGCGGTAGCTGCTCCAGATCGCCTTGTCGATGAGCGCGGCCAGTTCGTCCGGATCGCTGAAGCCCTCGGTGATGGGGGCACCGAAGGAGACATGTACTCGCCCCTTCTGGCCGATGATGCCGGCGACTATGCTCTCGATGTCCTCGAACTCGCCCTTCTCATAGCTGCCGTTGACCGACTTCTCGTAGAGCTCCCGCGCCTTGGCCTTGTCGGTGGGATCCACCTCGTAGCTGATGCTCACCGGCACTATGTTGAGGCTGCGCATGTAGTCGACGAAGTCGATCTTCTGCTTCTTGCCGTCCACGTAGAACATCTTGAGGATGGCCGGATCCGTCTTGTCATCACCGTTCTTGGCGCGCCCTTCCTTCTGGGCGATCCAGATGGAGTGGCCTTCGTGCACCGACTGGCCGATGTAGGCCGACAGCTCGCCGAGGGCTTTCATCATCTCCCGCGGCCCCTTGGCGGAGCGCTTGACGATGAAGCTCTTGTTGAGCTTCATCAGCTCGGTGGCACAGGGCTTGCGCAGCAGGTTGTCACCGATGGCGATGCGCACGGTATCGAAGCCGTGGGTGTGCAGCCCCCAGTTGACGAACGCCGGATCCATGGCGATGTCCCTGTGGTTGGAGACGAACAGGTAGCCCTGCTCCTTCTTCAGATGCTCGAGACCGGAGAAGCTCACCCCCTGGGTGGAGGTGGCGATCATGCGGCTCATGTAACGGGTCACCCCCATCTGCACCTGATGGATGGTGCTGACCTTGGCCCACTTGTGGCGCAGGAACTGGCGGATCAGCGGGCGAATGGCCCAGCCCAGCCAGCTCATCAGGGAACCGAAACGGTATTTGGCGATGGCGCCGATAAACTCGTCATCCTGGATCAGCCGCTCGATGGCAGCCGGCACTTCGTCATCGCGATAGGGGCGAATGTCCGCGAATCTATCTACTTCTGTCACAATGTCAGCCTTGCATGTATGGAGTCGCGACCAGCTGCTGCTGGCCGGGAAAATTCAGGGCGCAATTTTACACGCTTTTGGGGTCAGGGGTATGAGACGCACACAGATAGTGCGATCTTGCCGTGAAAAAGCCGACAGATCCCAGGGAACAAGGATCCAGGATGGCCTGCGCCGACGGATTGGCGAGGGTTGGCCCTGCCACATGCAGCCTAACCTGCCGGATTGAGCAGCGCGGTGAGGATGTGGTCCTCCCAGCGGCCGTTGATCATCAGGTAGTCCCGGGCATAGCCTTCCTGCTCGAACCCGAGACGCGCCAGCAAGGCGCCGCTGCGCCGGTTCGCCGGCATGTAGCTCGCCATGATGCGGTGCAGGCCGCGCTCCCGGAACAGATAGTCGATGCCGGCGGCCACCACCTCCTGCATCAGCCCCTGCCCCTCATGGGCCTGGTCGATGGCATAGCCCAGATGGCATGCCTTGAACATGCCCATCATGATGTGGGTGAAGTGGCAGGTGGCGAGTACCCGCTCCCCTTTGGGATCGAGCGCTACCAATGGCACGGCGCTGCCATCGAAAAACTGGCCGTAACCGTCGCGCAGTCGCCCCTGCCAGTGACCCAGGGTATAGAAACTCTCGTCACGCCTCAGCTCCCAGGGCGCGAGGTGAACGCGGTTGCGCTGGTAGAAATCCAGCATCAGACAGGCCCGCTCCGGGGGCAGCACGGTCAGCCGGGTACGGGCCGTGGTGATATGAGGCAGAGTCATCACTGTGTCTCCCCATCCTGACCATGCATGGTGCCAGCGACCAGGTTGGGCCGGGACGCCATCAGTGATCCCTTTCCCGCAACCTGAGCCAGTCATCCCGCAGCAGACCGTAGTGGACGTGATCCACCACCCTGTCCGCCAGCCGCTCCGCCCGCCGGGTGATCCCCTCCTGCTGCATGCCGAGCCGCTCGCACACCGCCCGACTGGGTTCGTTCTCCAGTGCGGCGCTGATCTCCACCTTCTCCATCCCCATTTCCTCGAAGGCGTGATGAACCAGGGCCTGACAGGCCCGGGTGATGATGCCGTTGCCCTGCCAGCGCTCCGCCAACCAGTAGCCGATGCTGACCTTGGCCAACCCCTGATCGATCTGGTTGTAACCGATGACGCCGACCACTTCCCCCTGGTATTCGATGGCGGTGGTCAGCCCCTCGCCTCGGGCAAATTTCTCGATGGCGTGGCGAATGAAGGTGGCGCTGTCAGAAGGCTGCTGGATATGGGGCACCCAGGGCAGCCACTGGGAGAGATAGTCGCGATTGCGCTGGCAGAGGCGAAAGAGTTCGCTGGCCATGTCGGGCTGCAGGAACAGGAGCGCCAGTTCGTCATCCAGTTGCCATGAAAACATTGTTTCTCCCCCGCTTTTGGCCCGGCATTCGCCATCATGGGAGCCAATGTAGTCAATCAATCCCTTGTTTGCCAAGGACTTTCGGCGCATATCACCGACCGGCAACCCCCATATGGATGCCCCCATTCGGGTATCGCATTGAGCATTTCATCAATCATCCTCCCACTTGGTACAACGCACCAAATTTACGACGTTTTTTAGCTGTCACCGATGAAAACAGTCAGATCTGCTGCTCCTTTATGCTGCTCTGTCACATATGACAGGCAGTAATTTCAGGCGGGCCCACTAGTGTAAATGCGCCGGGCGACAGACCCGGTGTGTAATATTCATCGACTAAGGAAAGACGAGATGAACAAAGTCTATTTGGCCGTGGTACTGGCCTGCTGGGGAAGCGCCGCCATGGCGGCAGAACAGGTGGAAGTGAATCAGGTTGCCGGTCTGTTGGGAGCACCGAGCGGTGCTGCGGGGGTCAGCGCGCTGGCGGGAGAGGGCGAGTTTCGTCAGGTGCGGGCCGTCAAGCTGCCCAATGGCCAGCAACGAGTGCGCTACGAGCAGACCTGGCACGGCATCCCGGTCTGGGGGCAGGTGCTGGTGGCCGAGCTGTCCCTCGGGGGTCAGATAAGCCAGGTCTCCGGCCAGATGCTGCGCCAGATCGATGCCGATGTGGCCAGTCCGACTGCCGCCCTCTCCCCTGGCGATGCCGCCCTCAAGGCCCGCGCCGGAGCCAAGGGCAGCAACGAGCGGGTCAAGCTGTTCGTGATGCAGGATGAGGCCGGCCAGGCCCGGCTGATCTACCTGGTCTCCTGGCTCGCAGCGAGCGAAGAGCCGAGCCGCCCCTTCGTGGTGATCGATGCCCAGAGCGGTGCCGAGCTCAAGCGCTGGGAGGGGATCAACCACAAGGACGCCACCGGCCCGGGCGGCAACCTCAAGACCGGCAAGTACTTCTACGGCGCCGATTTTGGCCCCCTTCAGGTGGACGACAACTGCCGCATGACGGGCACGAACGTGGACACGCTCAACATGAATCACGGCACCACGGGCGGGGCCATCCATCAGTTCACCTGCCCGGAGAACACGGTCAAGGAGATCAACGGCGCCTACTCGCCGCTCAACGATGCCCACTACTTCGGCAACGTGGTGTTCGACATGTACCGCAATTGGTACAACACGGCACCGCTCAGCTTCAAACTGAAGATGCGGGTGCACTACAGCCGCAACTACGAGAACGCCTTCTGGGACGGCAGCCAGATGACCTTCGGTGACGGTGCCACCACCTTCTACCCCCTGGTGAGCCTGGACGTGGCGGCCCATGAGGTGAGCCACGGCTTCACCGAACAGAACTCGGGCCTGGTCTACTCCGGTCAGTCGGGCGGCATCAACGAGGCCTTCTCCGACATGGCGGGTGAAGCGGCCGAGAACTACATGAAGGGCAGCAACGACTGGCTGGTGGGGGCCCAGATCTTCAAGGGCAACGGCTCCTTGCGCTACTTCGAGGATCCGACCCGGGATGGCAGTTCCATTGGCCATGCCAGCGATTACTATGACGGCATCGACGTGCACCACAGCTCGGGGGTCTACAACCGCGCCTTCTACCTGCTGGCCAACACCGGCGGCTGGAATACCCGCAAGGCGTTCGAGGTGTTTGTGCTGGCCAACCGCCTCTACTGGGGCGCCAACACCACCTACGATCAGGGCGCCTGTGGCGTGACTAGGGCGGCTACCGATCTGGGCTACAGCCTGACCGATGTGGCGGCAGCCTTCAACACGGTCGGCGTCAACGCCAGCTGCGGCGCCACACCACCGGCCGGCACTGTGCTGCAAAACGGCGTGCCGGTGACCGGCCTCGCAGCCGCCAAGGGGGCAAGCTGAGCTACACCATCGAGGTGCCGGCCGGCAAGAGCCAACTGGTGGTCGCCAGCAGCGGGGGCAGCGGGGATGCGGATCTCTATGTGAAGTTTGGCTCGGTACCGACCAGCACCAGCTACGACTGCCGTCCCTACAAGAGCGGCAACACCGAAACCTGCACCCTGAATGCGCCCAAAGCGGGCACCTGGCACGTGCAGCTCAGCGGGTTCAGCGCCTTCTCAGGGGTGACCCTCAAGGCCAGCTACTGAGCCTGAACGGGAATAAAGGAGAGCGCCGGACTTGTCCGGCGTTTTTTTATGCGGGCTTCCCTGACCAGCGCCTGGCCAGGGTGCGCGCCGCTTCCAGCACCCGCTCCTTGGCGGGATTGGGCCGCTTGCCGCTGCGCCAGGCCATCATCACATCCCAGTGATCCGGCGGCAGATCCGTCACATCCAGTCTCACCAGGCGGCCGAACTCCAGATCCCGGGTAATGGCGAGCGCCGGCATCAGGGTGATGAAGCCATGCTCCAATGCCAGCTCCCGCGCCGCACTGGCGGGCTGGATGGCGTGCAGCGGGCTCGTCACCTGGCGCAGCAGCCGCAACTGCAGGATCAGCTCGTCACACCCGGTGCCCCACTGCTGGGGGGCCAGCCGCTCGTTGGCAATGTCCTGCAGGGTCAGCCCCTGCCGACCGGCCAGCGGGTGGGTGGCGCAGGCCACGGCGATGATGGGAGAGCGATAGAGCAGTTCGAGCTGGATACCGGCGATGGCGGGACACTTGAGGATAAAGCCGACGTCGGTCTCGCCGGTCAGCAGCTCCTGCATGATGATGCCGGAGTGATCCGTGTTGCAGCGGATCTCGAAAGCTTCATCCACCAGGGCCAGCAGCAAGGGGCCGAATACCGCCGTAGTCAGGGAAGGGAGACAGGCAAGCTTGATACGTGGCAGGGCGGGCGCTCCCTGCATCGCCAACCGCCCCCCCTCCAGGGCGCTCAGGGCTGCACTCGCGGCAGGCAGAAACTGCTCGCAGGCCGGGGTCGGGGTAGCCCCCCGCCGATGGCGACGAAACAGGGACTGACCCAGCTCCTGCTCCAGCACGGCGATCCGCTGGCTCACCATGGGTTGTGACCAGCCGCGAATGGCCGCCACCTTGCTGAAGCTGCCACGATTGGCCACGTCCAGCAGCAATTGCAAATCATCGAGTGTCACAGCCATAACCAAATCCAATATAAAATATAGCCAGTTGTCGGCTACCACTATATCTGGCGCCCCACCAGAATAGCAGCATCAATCGTCATGAAATGGCAGAACGCCAGCGAGTCAGGGACTTATCGTCGCCCTTGGCTCTGTTTGGTGACGGCGCCATTCGGGCAATGAGTACACAACAAATAATGTCATCGAAGCAAGCAGGGGTATAAGGGTCATGGTGGAGCGGGCGAGGCGGTTGGGGCGGTGGTTCTTGGCATTGGATTCCCTCTTGGTGATCCTGGGGTTCTTCGTGGTGATGCCCATGATAAGCCTGCGTTTCGTGGATCAACTTGGCTGGGCCGCCGGTGTGGTCGGGCTGGCGCTGGGGCTGCGCCAGCTGACCCAGCAGGGGCTGGGGGTCTTCGGCGGCTCGCTCGCCGACAAGTTCGGGGCTCGCCCCCTCATCGTCTGCGGCATGTTGCTGCGGGCGCTGGGCTTTGCCAGCCTGGCCTATGCCCAGAGCGGGCTGGAACTCATTCTCTCCTGCATCATCTCGGGACTCGGCGGCTGTCTGTTCGATCCGCCCCGCGCCGCTCTGGTGATCAAGTTCACCCGCCCGCGGGAGCGCGGCCGCTACATCTCCCTGCTGATGATGCTGGAGAGCGCCGGCGCCGTGGTGGGGGCCCTGCTCGGCAGCTGGCTGCTGAACTTCGATTTTGAATATGTCTGCCTGCTGGGAGCCGGCCTGTTTGTCTGCGCGGCCCTGTGCAACCTGCTGATCCTGCCCCCCTACAAGCTCTCCCTGCGGCCGACCCCGATCCGGACCGGCCTCGGCCAGGTGCTGGCGGACAAGGCCTTCTGCCGGCTGGTACTGATCCTGAGCGGCTACTACGCGCTCTGGGTGCAGGTGATGCTGATCTTCCCCATCCTGGTCAAGCAGATGGCGGGCAGCACCACGGCGGTGGGATGGATGTACACCCTGGAGACCGCCATCTCGCTGGCTCTGCTCTACCCCCTTGCCCGTTACGGCGAGCGCCACTTCAAGCTGGAAAACCGCCTGATGGCGGGGGTATTGCTGATGACGGCAGGGATAGGGCTGGTGGCCTTTGCCACCACCTTGCCCGCCGTCTTCATGCTGCTTGCCTGCTTCTATCTCGGCATCGTCATCGCCGAGCCCGCGAGAGAGACGCTGATGACCAAGCTGGCGCAGCCGGGGGCGCGCGGCAGCTACATGGGCTTCAGTCGCCTTGGTCTGGCGCTGGGCGGCATGACCGGTTACGTCGGTGGCGGCGCCCTGCATGACTATGCCAATGCCCAGGGACAACCCTGGTTGCCCTGGCTGGTGCTCGGCACCGTCGGCGTCACCACCCTGCTGCTGCTGGTGAACTGCTTTCAGCGCGATTCCCGTCTGGCCCATGTCAATGCCTGATCCCTGAGCACACATGCAGTCGACATAGTCCCCCGGGCGCCCCTCATTCGAGTCGGCGCCCTTCTTTTATCCCGCAACACAGGATCGACGACCAGCCTCTCCATACCGGTCCCTCGTTCCTATTTTCCTCACTTCACGGACCGAATCGCGCACATAAAAAAAGCGGCAGATTGCTCTGCCGCTTTGTGTTCATCTGGCTGGGTTACTTGTCGATATCCAGCATGTGATTGTTCGGATTTAACATGTAATCGATCACCTGGTTGGCCGTGGTCCCCGTGCCCCCCGTCAGGGTGTCGAAGGTGTGGTTCACCAGCACTATCTCCTGGGTCACCGGCGCCGCACTGCTCTCCTTGACCTGCAGATGCACCCCCTCGCTGTCCTGGAACACCGAGAGCAGGCTCTTCAGGGAGCTCTCGCTCTTGTTACCATCGCTGTCGAGCAGATCGCTGAGATCCAGCTTGTCCCCTTCCGACTTGCTGAAGTCGACGATGTAGTCTTTGGCCACCTTGCCGGCTTCGGTATCCCCCTTAAGCCAGATGAAGGTATCGGCCCCCGCATCCCCCTTCAGGATGTCGTCGCCCACCCCCCCGATGAGGATGTCGTTACCCAGCCCCCCGCTCAGCACGTCGTTGCCAGTCCCACCGTACAGGGTGTCGTTGCCGCTGCCACCACTCAACACGTCGCTGCCACTCTCACCATAGAGAGTGTCGTTGCCGCTACCACCGAACAGGGTGTCGTTGCCGGCCCCACCGAACAGGAAGTCGTCACCACCCTGACCGAACAGGATGTCATTGCCATCCCCGCCGTAGAGGGTATCGCCCTTGTCATTGGTCGACGACTGATCGAACTCGCTGGCGTGATCCGTGATGTAGGAATGCACCTGGGCATCGGTCACCGACCCGGCCCCCAGCTTGCCGCTCACATACTGCTTGATGGCCGCATATCCTTCCCCGCTGATACCGGTGAAGCGTACCGCATCGCCGAACAGGATATCGTCGCCTGCACCGCCTTCGAAGCGGTCGGCCCCCGGCAGGTTGTTGGTGGAGCTACCCAAGATGGTGTTGGCCAAGTCGCTAGCATTGACGCCGGTCATGATGACGCCGTCAAAGTCGTAGGACTTGAGATCGTTATAGGAAATGTTGCTACCCAATCCGATCGCCTCGACGGTCACCCCTTTTGCGGTCAACAGCTGGTAACCCAACAAGGCGTCGGCCTGGACGTCCTCGGTGCTGTTTAGACCATCCCCACCCAGCAACTGGATCCGATTCTGGCCATTACTACCCTTGACGATAACTCCCACCGTGGTCTTCGACCAACCACCCCATACTTGAGTCCACTTGATCACTTCCCCTTTACTGTTGACCACTTCGAAACCGCTATAGGTCACGGTATTGCCGAGCACATAATTGTTGAGGTTCAAAGAAGTAGCGTTGAGATAGTCGTCATTGCCAAAAGCCCAGTCGATGATCTTCACATCACGGAGCCTAGTGGTGGTGCCGAGATCATAGAAGGTCGGCTTACCATCGGTGATGAAATAGGCCAGGTTCTTCGCATCGATATTGTTTGTCGCCTGACTACCGGCAAACCAGTCCGCCGCCTTGCTGAACGCAGCCTCGTAGTTGGTGCCACCTTCGGCGGACATCCCCTTGAGGGCATCGAGCAAGGTCTTCAATGCCCCGCTATCGGTCAGATTGACGCTGACACTGCCATGGGTCGTGGTATCGAAATCCACGAGGAAGATATTGACGGTACCCGCATTGTCGGTGCCCGCGCTGGTCTTGAGGCTGGTAAAGACTTGCTCCAGCTGTGTGCGGATCGTCTCCATTGCCTCGTCACCGATACTGCCGGAGCTGTCGACCATAAAGGCGATGTTGTAGTTCTGGCCCGGCAACACCACGCTGCCGTCGAGATCGCCCACCACTATGTTGTGCTCGCTGCCATAGGTTCGGTTCTGGTCCCCCGGCTCCCCTTCGATGGCATTGAAGTAGCTCAGGCGGATGCTGTCATCGTCGGTGGCGGAGCTGGTCTGATCGGTCCCCACCTCCTTGGCGATAGCCTCAACCTTGAGATCGACCTGGCCGGCACTGTTACCGGGGACTCGCAGGGTCAGCCCGCTCAGCTTCACATCCAGCGCGCTCGCACTCCACAGACCGCTGCTGGCGGTGAGGGTGATCTTGCCGTCGGCTCCGGCGGTGCCCAGCAGCTGGTTGCCGTTGTAGAGCAGGGTGTTTTGCGGCATGCCGCTCAGCACCAGGCTGTCGAACTGCTCGCTACCATCCCGATCGCTCAGGGAGGCACTCACCTCCAGCGGATAATCGACCACCACCGGCTGCACTAGGGTCAGCTCACCGGTGCTCTGGTTAAGCTGGTAGATACCATCGGCGAACTGGACATACTCCACATCGTGCAGCGCCTTGGTGATGCCGGCGCCCTTCTCCGTGACGTAGAAGTCGAACCAGCGATCATTGACCGAGTATCCGCTGCCCTTCGTGATGGCGTAGTCGGCACGGTTGCCGGACAGTACAGCGATATCTTTATCACCAGCACCGCCAAAGAGAGCATCGCCACCCAACCCAGCGACCAGAATGTCGTTTCCAACGCCGCCGTCGAGGGTATCGCCCGACACTGAGTTGCCACCGACCAGCACGTCATTGCCGTTGCCACCGACGAAGTGGTCGCCGCCCCCCTTCACGCTGACGATGTAGTCGTTGCCATCACCGCCCACCACGGAGTCCTTACTAGAAGTGCTATCGGTCAGAGTGTTGGTGATCCCGAGGGCCCCCTTGTCGAAGCTGCCGGACTGGAACTGGCCCGTGGAGATCCCCGCGCTCGGGAAGCTCTGGCTGTAAGACGGCATGCCATTCCCCATCAGGGTGACGTTGACCGTGGGCTTGTCGGCCACCGCAGTCACGTCGATCACCAGCTTGCCGCTGTTGCTGAGGTTGGCCCCGTCGCTTACCTGGTAATCGAAGCTGGCGTAGTCCCCCTTCAGGTTGCCGATCAAGGCACCGCCGCCGTTGCTGACATTGGTGCTCGACTCGTTCAGACCAGGCACGAAGCGCAAATGACCCGCATTCACCTCGTCGTAGGAGATGAGGGCGCCAGCCGACACGGCCACCCATTGCCCCGCGGCATTGAGGTATTCGAGAGTGCCATTAAGCGGCAGAGTGTTGATCTTCACCCCGAGATCGGTCGCGGCCTGATCGTCGCTGGCACCAAACTGTGCCCAGGTCAGCACCTGGGGCTTGTCTTCCTGCCCGGCACTGTGGCCCCCTGCAGCGGTCGGCGCCCGATCGTTGTCAAGGATGGTACCGGTGCCGCTCTGGCCACCTATGGTCACCGACAGGGTCTCGTTTGCCTCGACCAGACGATCGTTCACCGTCGGAATGGTCACGGTGAAACCGGATACCCCGGCCGGCACCGTGATCTTGCCGGTGGTGCTGTTATAGGTCACCCCGTTGCTGAACTGGGCTGTGCCCCAATCCAGGTTGGATGCGGGGTTGATGCCGTTGCCCCTGATGGCGAAGTCATATTGCGTCGCCTCCTGGGTCGCATCGGACAGGGTCACCGTATGTTGCAGATTGCCGCCTTCCACTGTGTTCTCGCTGGATACCGACTGCACGATCGGAGTAAACAGCGGCTTGGTCGCGAAAGAACCCAGGCTGGAATCACCATCCCCATCCACCACCTTGATCTGGAAGTCGATGTCGCTGTCACCCAGTGGCTTGGACATGTTCTGATACTGGAAGAACTCCCACTTGCCGGTGGCCGGGGTGAATTCCAGACGGAACACCAAGGTGTCGTCGCTGGCCTTACCGATCAGGGTATTGGCCGACTCCATGCTGGTGGTGATCAGCTTGCCGGTGGCCGTGGTCAGGCCGGTCTCGTTGGAGCCGAGCAACTGCATGTAGCCCTTGCCATCTGCTCCCCACTGCGGAGTGACAGTACCCGAACCGTAAGCAATGGCGGGTACCGTGGTGGCACCGAGGAACTCGATGCTTTTCACGGTGAAGTCGCTGTTGTCGGCGTACAGACCGTTACCATTGTTGGTGGCCTTGATGACCATGGTATCGAAGCCATCCTGTTGCACCTGGAAATTGCCCGCATAGTCGCCACCCGCAGCATTGGAGCTGAAGGTCTGGGTGCCGATCAACACGCCACCGCGATAAAACTCGACCACGCCGCTCTCCAGTTCGCCGCCGAACATCTGGCTGAACTTGATGTTGGCGCCATAGGCCACCTTGCCCGCATCCAGCTTGATGGTGAGCTGCTCTGAAGCCGAGGTGCCGTTTGCAAAGTGACGGAAATCAACTTCGTTGGCGAGGTTGTGATTCGGCGAACCCACACTGGAAACCCCCAGGCCTGAGCTGGAGCCGTTGACGTTGGCGGTGATCAGGGTCGAGTTGGTCGACGAGGTAAAGCCCAGCGCCGTGATACTGAAACCGGACACGTTAAGGGTCGTCTGGTTGCTGCCACTGTATTTGGTCAGATCAAACAAGCCGGTCAGGGTATCCGGGATATTGGTCTTGATGACGGACACGGCCGCGGCATCACCAGCGATCGGCGCATCATCCTCGACCGAGATGAGCAGGTCACTAGAGGTACTTGTCTTGCCATCCGATACGGTCACACCAATCTTGATGTCTTTTACATCCTCATTATCAGGATTCTGATGGTCAACCGGGGCCTTGAGGGTCACGTCGTAGCTCCACTCACCCTTGCTGCCACCAACCGGCGCGGTCAGCTTCACGTCCATGACCGTCTTGTAGTCGGTACCACCCGGTGTACCGGTATACCCGGTCAGCACCTTGGTGGCAGCATTCCAAGTCCACTGAACTGCCGCACCACCGGAAGTCAGACCCGCCGGCCCATTCAGGCTGATGGTCAGACTATCCTGGCTATCGACGTCGCCGACCGTGATCTTGCCGCTGGCAGCCACGCGGTCAGTGGTATCACTGCTGCCTGACGTATCGGCAATGCCGCCGGCAAGCCCCTCTTCGGAGACCACGGCCCCCTTGTCGATGCTCAGTGTCGGCACATCGTTGGTGCCGATAATGGTCACCGAGACGGTATGGCTGGTGCCATCCACGGACTGCACGGTGAAGGTCTCGACCTTGGTCTCCCCTTCTCCCAGGTACTGCACCTTGCTGTTGTCGACCTGGTAGGTCCAGGCACCGCCTTCGGTGATGGCGAGGCTACCCAGCGCGCCCGCACTCGGGGTGCCGTTGCCAGCCAGGAACTTGGCTTCATCGGCGCCGTCCAGGTCGGTCACGCTCAGGGTGCCGGTCTCGGTCAGCAGCGGGGTGCTCTCGTCTTCGGTGACCGCACCGCTGTCGGTGCCGGTGATGACCGCGGCATCGTTGACGCCGGTGATGGTGATGGTGACGGTGTGCTCGGTGCCATCCACAGACTGCACGGTGAAGGTCTCGACCTTGGTCTCCCCTTCGCCCAGGTACTGCACCTTGCTGTTGTCGACCTGGTAGGTCCAGGCACCGCCTTCGGTGATGGCGAGGCTACCCAGCGCGCCCGCACTCGGGGTGCCGTTGCCGGCCAGGAACTTGGCTTCATCGGCGCCTTCCAGATCGGTCACGCTCAGGGTGCCGGTCTCGGTCAGCAGCGGCGTGCTCTCGTCTTCGGTCACGCTGCCGGTGTCGGTGCCGGTAATGACGGCCTCATCGTTGACGCCGGTGATGGTGATGGTGACGGTGTGCTCGGTGCCATCCACAGACTGCACGGTGAAGGTCTCGACCTTGGTCTCCCCTTCGCCCAGGTACTGCACCTTGCTGTTGTCGACCTGATAGGTCCAGGCACCGCCTTCGGTGATGGCGAGGCTACCCAGTGCGCCCGCACTCGGGGTGCCGTTGCCAGCCAGGAACTTGGCTTCATCGGCGCCGTCCAGATCGGTCACGCTCAGGGTGCCGGTCTCGGTCAGGGTCGGGGTGCTCTCGTCTTCGGTCACGCTGCCGGTGTCGGTGCCGGTAATGACAGCCGCATCGTTGACGCCGGTGATGGTGATGGTGACGGTGTGCTCGGTGCCATCCACAGACTGCACGGTGAAGGTCTCGACCTTGGTCTCCCCTTCGCCCAGGTACTGCACCTTGCTGTTGTCGACCTGGTAGGTCCAGGCGCCGCCTTCGGTGATGCCGAGGCTACCCAGCGCGCCCGCGCTCGGGGTGCCGTTGCCGGCCAGGAACTTGGCTTCATCCGCCCCGTCCAGGTCGGTCACGCTCAGGGTGCCGGTCTCGGTCAGCAGCGGGGTGCTCTCGTCTTCGGTCACGCTGCCGGTGTCGGTGCCGGTAATGACGGCCTCATCGTTGACGCCGGTGATGGTGATGGTGACGGTGTGCTCGGTGCCATCCACGGAGGTGACCACAAAGGTCTCGACCTTGGTTTCGCCTTCGCCCAGGTACTGCACCTTGCTGTTGTCGACCTGGTAGGTCCAGGCGCCGCCTTCGGTGATGGCGAGGCTGCCCAGTGCGCCGGCACTCGGGGTGCCGTTGCCGGCCAGGAACTTGGCCTCATCTGCCCCATCCAGGTCGGTCACGCTCAGGGTGCCGGTCTCGGTCAGCAGCGGAGTGCTCTCGTCTTCGGTCACGCCGCCGCTGTCGCTGCCGGTGATCACCGCCGCATCGTTGACGCCGGTGATGGTGATGGTGACGGTGTGCTCGGTGCCATCCACAGACTGCACGGTGAAGGTCTCGACCTTGGTTTCGCCTTCGCCCAGGTACTGCACCTTGCTGTTGTCGACCTGGTAGGTCCAGGCGCCGCCTTCGGTGATGGCGAGGCTGCCCAGTGCGCCCGCGCTCGGGGTGCCGTTGCCGGCCAGGAACTTGGCTTCGTCGGCGCCGTCCAGATCGGTCACGCTCAGGGTGCCGGTCTCGGTCAGCAGCGGGCTGCTCTCGTCTTCGGTCACGCTGCCGCTGTCGCTGCCGGTGATCACCGCCGCATCGTTGACGCCGGTGATGGTGATGGTGACGGTGTGCTCGGTGCCATCCACAGACTGCACGGTGAAGGTCTCGACCTTGGTCTCGCCCTCGCCCAGGTACTGCACCTTGCTGTTGTCGACCTGGTAGGTCCAGGCACCGCCCTCGGTGATGGCGAGGCTGCCCAGCGCGCCGGCACTCGGGGTGCCGTTGCCGGCCAGGAACTTGGCCTCATCTGCCCCATCCAGGTCGGTCACGCTCAGGGTGCCGGTCTCGGTCAGCAGCGGAGTGCTCTCGTCTTCGGTCACGCTGCCGCTGTCGCTGCCGGTGATCACCGCCGCATCGTTGACGCCGGTGATGGTGATGGTGACGGTGTGCTCGGTGCCATCCACAGACTGCACGGTGAAGGTCTCGACCTTGGTTTCGCCTTCGCCCAGGTACTGCACCTTGCTGTTGTCGACCTGGTAGGTCCAGGCACCGCCCTCGGTGATGGCGAGGCTGCCCAGCGCGCCGGCACTCGGGGTGCCGTTGCCGGCCAGGAACTTGGCCTCATCTGCCCCATCCAGGTCGGTCACGCTCAGGGTGCCGGTCTCGGTCAGCAGCGGAGTGCTCTCGTCTTCGGTCACGCTGCCGCTGTCGCTGCCGGTGATCACCGCCGCATCGTTGACGCCGGTGATGGTGATGGTGACGGTGTGCTCGGTGCCATCCACAGACTGCACGGTGAAGGTCTCGACCTTGGTTTCGCCTTCGCCCAGGTACTGCACCTTGCTGTTGTCGACGTTGTAAGTCCAGGCACCGCCCTCGGTGATGGCGAGGCTGCCCAGTGCGCCGGCACTCGGGGTGCCGTTGCCGGCCAGGAACTTGGCCTCATCGGCGCCGTCCAGATCGGTCACGCTCAGGGTGCCGGTCTCGGTCAGCAGCGGAGTGCTCTCGTCTTCGGTCACGCTGCCGCTGTCGCTGCCGGTGATCACCGCCGCATCGTTGACGCCGGTGATGGTGATGGTGACGGTGTGCTCGGTGCTCGGTGCCATCCACAGACTGCACGGTGAAGGTCTCGACCTTGGTTTCGCCTTCGCCCAGGTACTGCACCTTGCTGTTGTCGACCTGGTAAGTCCAGGCGCCGCCCTCGGTGATGGCGAGGCTGCCCAGTGCGCCGGCACTCGGGGTGCCGTTGCCAGCCAGGAACTTGGCTTCGTCGGCGCCGTCCAGATCGGTCACGCTCAGGGTGCCGGTCTCGGTCAGCAGCGGAGTGCTCTCGTCTTCGGTCTTCGGTCACGCCGCCGGTGTCAGTGCCGGTGATGACCGCCGCATCGTTGACGCCGGTGATGGTGATGGTGACGGTGTGCTCGGTGCCATCCACAGACTGCACGGTGAAGGTCTCGACCTTGGTCTCGCCTTCGCCCAGGTACTGCACCTTGCTGTTGTCGACCTGGTAAGTCCAGGCGCCGCCTTCGGTGATGGCGAGGCTGCCCAGTGCGCCGGCACTCGGGGTGCCGTTGCCAGCCAGGAACTTGGCTTCGTCGGCGCCGTCCAGATCGGTCACGCTCAGGGTGCCGGTCTCGGTCAGCAGCGGGGTGCTCTCGTCTTCGGTGACCGCACCGCTGTCAGCGCCGGTGATGACCGCGGCATCGTTGACGCCGGTGATGGTGATGGTGACGGTGTGCTCGGTGCCATCCACGGAGGTGACCACAAAGGTCTCGACCTTGGTTTCGCCCTCGCCCAGGTACTGCACCTTGCTGTTGTCGACCTGGTAGGTCCAGGCGCCGCCCTCGGTGATGGTCAGGCTACCCAGCGCACCCGCGCTCGGGGTGCCGTTGCCGGCCAGGAACTTGGCTTCATCGGCGCCGTCCAGATCGGTCACGCTCAGGGTGCCGGTCTCGGTCAGCAGCGGGGTGCTCTCGTCTTCGGTGACCGCACCGCTGTCAGCGCCGGTGATGACCGCGGCATCGTTGACGCCGGTGATGGTGATGGTGACGGTGTGCTCGGTGCCATCCACAGACTGCACGGTGAAGGTCTCGACCTTGGTCTCGCCCTCGCCCAGGTACTGCACCTTGCTGTTGTCGACGTTGTAGGTCCAGGCGCCGCCCTCGGTGATGGCGAGGCTGCCCAGTGCGCCGGCACTCGGGGTGCCGTTGCCGGCCACAAACTTGGCCTCATCCGCCCCATCCAGATCGGTGACGCTCAGGGTGCCGGTCTCGGTCAGCAGCGGGGTGCTCTCATCTTCGGTGACCGCACCGCTGTCAGCGCCGGTGATGACCGCGGCATCGTTGACGCCGGTGATGGTGATGGTGACGGTGTGCTCGGTGCCATCCACGGAGGTGACCACAAAGGTCTCGACCTTGGTCTCCCCTTCGCCCAGGTACTGCACCTTGCTGTTGTCGACGTTGTAGGTCCAGGCGCCGCCCTCGGTGATGGCGAGGCTGCCCAGCGCGCCGGCACTCGGGGTGCCGTTGCCGGCCAGGAACTTGGCCTCATCCGCCCCATCCACGTCGGTCACGCTCAGGGTGCCGGTCTCGGTCAGCAGCGGGGTGCTCTCGTCTTCGGTCACGCCGCCGCTGTCAGTGCCGGTGATCACCGCCGCATCGTTGACGCCGGTGATGGTGATGGTGACGGTGTGCTCGGTGCCATCCACGGAGGTGACCACAAAGGTCTCGACCTTGGTTTCGCCCTCGCCCAGGTACTGCACCTTGCTGTTGTCGACCTGGTAGGTCCAGGCGCCGCCCTCGGTGATGGTCAGGCTACCCAGCGCACCCGCGCTCGGGGTGCCGTTGCCGGCCAGGAACTTGGCTTCATCGGCGCCGTCCAGATCGGTGACGCTCAGGGTGCCGGTCTCGGTCAGCAGCGGGGTGCTCTCGTCTTCGGTCACGCTGCCGCTGTCGCTGCCGGTGATCACCGCCGCATCGTTGACGCCGGTGATGGTGATGGTGATGGTGACGGTGTGCTCGGTGCCATCCACAGACTGCACGGTGAAGGTCTCGACCTTGGTTTCGCCTTCGCCCAGGTACTGCACCTTGCTGTTGTCGACGTTGTAAGTCCAGGCACCGCCCTCGGTGATGGTCAGGCTACCCAGCGCACCCGCGCTCGGGGTGCCGTTGCCGGCCAGGAACTTGGCCTCATCGGCGCCTTCCAGATCGGTCACGCTCAGGGTGCCGGTCTCGGTCAGCAGCGGCGTGCTCTCGTCTTCGGTCACGCTGCCGGTGTCGGTGCCGGTAATGACGGCCTCATCGTTGACGCCGGTGATGGTGATGGTGACGGTGTGCTCGGTGCCATCCACAGACTGCACGGTGAAGGTCTCGACCTTGGTCTCCCCTTCGCCCAGGTACTGCACCTTGCTGTTGTCGACCTGATAGGTCCAGGCACCGCCTTCGGTGATGGCGAGGCTACCCAGTGCGCCCGCACTCGGGGTGCCGTTGCCAGCCAGGAACTTGGCTTCATCGGCGCCGTCCAGATCGGTCACGCTCAGGGTGCCGGTCTCGGTCAGCAGCGGAGTGCTCTCGTCTTCGGTCACGCTGCCGCTGTCGCTGCCGGTGATCACCGCCGCATCGTTGACGCCGGTGATGGTGATGGTGACGGTGTGCTCGGTGCCATCCACAGACTGCACGGTGAAGGTCTCGACCTTGGTCTCGCCCTCGCCCAGGTACTGCACCTTGCTGTTGTCGACCTGGTAGGTCCAGGCACCGCCCTCGGTGATGGCGAGGCTGCCCAGCGCGCCGGCACTCGGGGTGCCGTTGCCGGCCAGGAACTTGGCCTCATCTGCCCCCCAGGTCCAGGTCGGTCACGCTCAGGGTGCCGGTCTCGGTCAGCAGCGGAGTGCTCTCGTCTTCGGTCACGCTGCCGCTGTCGCTGCCGGTGATCACCGCCGCATCGTTGACGCCGGTGATGGTGATGGTGACGGTGTGGTGTGCTCGGTGCCATCCACAGACTGCACGGTGAAGGTCTCGACCTTGGTTTCGCCTTCGCCCAGGTACTGCACCTTGCTGTTGTCGACGTTGTAAGTCCAGGCACCGCCCTCGGTGATGGCGAGGCTGCCCAGTGCGCCGGCACTCGGGGTGCCGTTGCCGGCCAGGAACTTGGCCTCATCGGCGCCGTCCAGATCGGTCACGCTCAGGGTGCCGGTCTCGGTCAGCAGCGGAGTGCTCTCGTCTTCGGTCACGCTGCCGCTGTCGCTGCCGGTGATCACCGCCGCATCGTTGACGCCGGTGATGGTGATGGTGACGGTGTGCTCGGTGCCATCCACAGACTGCACGGTGAAGGTCTCGACCTGGTTTCGCCTTCGCCCAGGTACTGCACCTTGCTGTTGTCGACCTGGTAAGTCCAGGCGCCGCCCTCGGTGATGGCGAGGCTGCCCAGTGCGCCGGCACTCGGGGTGCCGTTGCCAGCCAGGAACTTGGCTTCGTCGGCGCCGTCCAGATCGGTCACGCTCAGGGTGCCGGTCTCGGTCAGCAGCGGAGTGCTCTCGTCTTCGGTCACGCCGCCGGTGTCAGTGCCGGTGATGACCGCCGCATCGTTGACGCCGGTGATGGTGATGGTGACGGTGTGCTCGGTGCCATCCACAGACTGCACGGTGAAGGTCTCGACCTTGGTCTCGCCTTCGCCCAGGTACTGCACCTTGCTGTTGTCGACCTGGTAAGTCCAGGCGCCGCCTTCGGTGATGGCGAGGCTGCCCAGTGCGCCGGCACTCGGGGTGCCGTTGCCAGCCAGGAACTTGGCTTCGTCGGCGCCGTCCAGATCGGTCACGCTCAGGGTGCCGGTCTCGGTCTCGGTCAGCAGCGGGGTGCTCTCGTCTTCGGTGACCGCACCGCTGTCAGCGCCGGTGATGACCGCGGCATCGTTGACGCCGGTGATGGTGATGGTGACGGTGTGCTCGGTGCCATCCACGGAGGTGACCACAAAGGTCTCGACCTTGGTTTCGCCTTCGCCCAGGTACTGCACCTTGCTGTTGTCGACCTGGTAGGTCCAGGCGCCGCCTTCGGTGATGGCGAGGCTGCCCAGTGCGCCCGCGCTCGGGGTGCCGTTGCCGGCCAGGAACTTGGCTTCGTCGGCGCCGTCCAGATCGGTCACGCTCAGGGTGCCGGTCTCGGTCAGCAGCGGGCTGCTCTCGTCTTCGGTCACGCTGCCGCTGTCGCTGCCGGTGATCACCGCCGCATCGTTGACGCCGGTGATGGTGATGGTGACGGTGTGCTCGGTGCCATCCACAGACTGCACGGTGAAGGTCTCGACCTTGGTCTCGCCCTCGCCCAGGTACTGCACCTTGCTGTTGTCGACCTGGGTAGGTCCAGTCCAGGCCCTCCGCCCTCGGTGATGGCGAGGCTGCCCAGCGCGCCGGCACTCGGGGTGCCGTTGCCGGCCAGGAACTTGGCCTCATCTGCCCCATCCAGGTCGGTCACGCTCAGGGTGCCGGTCTCGGTCAGCAGCGGAGTGCTCTCGTCTTCGGTCACGCTGCCGCTGTCGCTGCCGGTGATCACCGCCGCATCGTTGACGCCGGTGATGGTGATGGTGACGGTGTGCTCGGTGCCATCCACAGACTGCACGGTGAAGGTCTCGACCTTGGTTTCGCCTTCGCCCAGGTACTGCACCTTGCTGTTGTCGACGTTGTAAGTCCAGGCACCGCCCTCGGTGATGGCGAGGCTGCCCAGTGCGCCGGCACTCGGGGTGCCGTTGCCGGCCAGGAACTTGGCCTCATCCGCCCCATCCAGATCGGTGACGCTCAGGGTGCCGGTCTCGGTCAGCAGCGGGGTGCTCTCATCTTCGGTGACCGCACCGCTGTCAGCGCCGGTGATGACCGCGGCATCGTTGACGCCGGTGATGGTGATGGTGACGGTGTGCTCGGTGCCATCCACGGAGGTGACCACAAAGGTCTCGACCTTGGTCTCCCCTTCGCCCAGGTACTGCACCTTGCTGTTGTCGACGTTGTAGGTCCAGGCGCCGCCCTCGGTCGGTGATGGCGAGGCTGCCCAGCGCGCCGGCACTCGGGGTGCCGTTGCCGGCCAGGAACTTGGCCTCATCCGCCCCATCCACGTCGGTCACGCTCAGGGTGCCGGTCTCGGTCAGCAGCGGGGTGCTCTCGTCTTCGGTCACGCCGCCGCTGTCAGTGCCGGTGATCACCGCCGCATCGTTGACGCCGGTGATGGTGATGGTGACGGTGTGCTCGGTGCCATCCACGGAGGTGACCACAAAGGTCTCGACCTTGGTTTCGCCCTCGCCCAGGTACTGCACCTTGCTGTTGTCGACCTGGTAGGTCCAGGCGCCGCCCTCGGTGATGGTCAGGCTACCCAGCGCACCCGCGCTCGGGGTGCCGTTGCCGGCCAGGAACTTGGCTTCATCGGCGCCGTCCAGATCGGTGACGCTCAGGGTGCCGGTCTCGGTCAGCAGCGGGGTGCTCTCGTCTTCGGTCACGCTGCCGCTGTCGCTGCCGGTGATCACCGCCGCATCGTTGACGCCGGTGATGGTGATGGTGACGGTGTGCTCGGTGCCATCCACAGACTGCACGGTGAAGGTCTCGACCTTGGTTTCGCCTTCGCCCAGGTACTGCACCTTGCTGTTGTCGACGTTGTAAGTCCAGGCACCGCCCTCGGTGATGGTCAGGCTACCCAGCGCACCCGCGCTCGGGGTGCCGTTGCCGGCCAGGAACTTGGCCTCATCGGCGCCTTCCAGATCGGTCACGCTCAGGGTGCCGGTCTCGGTCAGCAGCGGCGTGCTCTCGTCTTCGGTCACGCTGCCGGTGTCGGTGCCGGTAATGACGGCCTCATCGTTGACGCCGGTGATGGTGATGGTGACGGTGTGCTCGGTGCCATCCACAGACTGCACGGTGAAGGTCTCGACCTTGGTCTCCCCTTCGCCCAGGTACTGCACCTTGCTGTTGTCGACCTGATAGGTCCAGGCACCGCCTTCGGTGATGGCGAGGCTACCCAGTGCGCCCGCACTCGGGGTGCCGTTGCCAGCCAGGAACTTGGCTTCATCGGCGCCGTCCAGATCGGTCACGCTCAGGGTGCCGGTCTCGGTCAGCAGCGGAGTGCTCTCGTCTTCGGTCACGCTGCCGCTGTCGCTGCCGGTGATCACCGCCGCATCGTTGACGCCGGTGATGGTGATGGTGACGGTGTGCTCGGTGCCATCCACAGACTGCACGGTGAAGGTCTCGACCTTGGTCTCGCCCTCGCCCAGGTACTGCACCTTGCTGTTGTCGACCTGGTAGGTCCAGGCACCGCCCTCGGTGATGGCGAGGCTGCCCAGCGCGCCGGCACTCGGGGTGCCGTTGCCGGCCAGGAACTTGGCCTCATCTGCCCCATCCAGGTCGGTCACGCTCAGGGTGCCGGTCTCGGTCAGCAGCGGAGTGCTCTCGTCTTCGGTCACGCTGCCGCTGTCGCTGCCGGTGATCACCGCCGCATCGTTGACGCCGGTGATGGTGATGGTGACGGTGTGCTCGGTGCCATCCACAGACTGCACGGTGAAGGTCTCGACCTTGGTTTCGCCTTCGCCCAGGTACTGCACCTTGCTGTTGTCGACGTTGTAAGTCCAGGCACCGCCCTCGGTGATGGCGAGGCTGCCCAGTGCGCCGGCACTCGGGGTGCCGTTGCCGGCCAGGAACTTGGCCTCATCGGCGCCGTCCAGATCGGTCACGCTCAGGGTGCCGGTCTCGGTCAGCAGCGGAGTGCTCTCGTCTTCGGTCACGCTGCCGCTGTCGCTGCCGGTGATCACCGCCGCATCGTTGACGCCGGTGATGGTGATGGTGACGGTGTGCTCGGTGCCATCCACAGACTGCACGGTGAAGGTCTCGACCTTGGTTTCGCCTTCGCCCAGGTACTGCACCTTGCTGTTGTCGACCTGGTAAGTCCAGGCGCCGCCCTCGGTGATGGCGAGGCTGCCCAGTGCGCCGGCACTCGGGGTGCCGTTGCCAGCCAGGAACTTGGCTTCGTCGGCGCCGTCCAGATCGGTCACGCTCAGGGTGCCGGTCTCGGTCAGCAGCGGAGTGCTCTCGTCTTCGGTCACGCCGCCGGTGTCAGTGCCGGTGATGACCGCCGCATCGTTGACGCCGGTGATGGTGATGGTGACGGTGTGCTCGGTGCCATCCACAGACTGCACGGTGAAGGTCTCGACCTTGGTCTCGCCTTCGCCCAGGTACTGCACCTTGCTGTTGTCGACCTGGTAAGTCCAGGCGCCGCCTTCGGTGATGGCGAGGCTGCCCAGTGCGCCGGCACTCGGGGTGCCGTTGCCAGCCAGGAACTTGGCTTCGTCGGCGCCGTCCAGATCGGTCACGCTCAGGGTGCCGGTCTCGGTCAGCAGCGGGGTGCTCTCGTCTTCGGTGACCGCACCGCTGTCAGCGCCGGTGATGACCGCGGCATCGTTGACGCCGGTGATGGTGATGGTGACGGTGTGCTCGGTGCCATCCACGGAGGTGACCACAAAGGTCTCGACCTTGGTTTCGCCTTCGCCCAGGTACTGCACCTTGCTGTTGTCGACCTGGTAGGTCCAGGCGCCGCCTTCGGTGATGGCGAGGCTGCCCAGTGCGCCCGCGCTCGGGGTGCCGTTGCCGGCCAGGAACTTGGCTTCGTCGGCGCCGTCCAGATCGGTCACGCTCAGGGTGCCGGTCTCGGTCAGCAGCGGGCTGCTCTCGTCTTCGGTCACGCTGCCGCTGTCGCTGCCGGTGATCACCGCCGCATCATCGTTGACGCCGGTGATGGTGATGGTGACGGTGTGCTCGGTGCCATCCACAGACTGCACGGTGAAGGTCTCGACCTTGGTCTCGCCCTCGCCCAGGTACTGCACCTTGCTGTTGTCGACCTGGTAGGTCCAGGCACCGCCCTCGGTGATGGCGAGGCTGCCCAGCGCGCCGGCACTCGGGGTGCCGTTGCCGGCCAGGAACTTGGCCTCATCTGCCCCATCCAGGTCGGTCACGCTCAGGGTGCCGGTCTCGGTCAGCAGCGGAGTGCTCTCGTCTTCGGTCACGCTGCCGCTGTCGCTGCCGGTGATCACCGCCGCATCGTTGACGCCGGTGATGGTGATGGTGACGGTGTGCTCGGTGCCATCCACAGACTGCACGGTGAAGGTCTCGACCTTGGTTTCGCCTTCGCCCAGGTACTGCACCTTGCTGTTGTCGACGTTGTAAGTCCAGGCACCGCCCTCGGTGATGGCGAGGCTGCCCAGTGCGCCGGCACTCGGGGTGCCGTTGCCGGCCAGGAACTTGGCCTCATCGGCGCCGTCCAGATCGGTCACGCTCAGGGTGCCGGTCTCGGTCAGCAGCGGAGTGCTCTCGTCTTCGGTCACGGCTGCCGCTGTCGCTGCCGGTGATCACCGCCGCATCGTTGACGCCGGTGATGGTGGTGATGGTGACGGTGTGCTCGGTGCCATCCACAGACTGCACGGTGAAGGTCTCGACCTTGGTTTCGCCTTCGCCCAGGTACTGCACCTTGCTGTTGTCGACCTGGTAAGTCCAGGCGCCGCCCTCGGTGATGGCGAGGCTGCCCAGTGCGCCGGCACTCGGGGTGCCGTTGCCAGCCAGGAACTTGGCTTCGTCGGCGCCGTCCAGATCGGTCACGCTCAGGGTGCCGGTCTCGGTCAGCAGCAGCGGAGTGCTCTCGTCTTCGGTCACGCCGCCGGTGTCAGTGCCGGTGATGATGACCGCCGCATCGTTGACGCCGGTGATGGTGATGGTGATGGTGACGGTGTGCTCGGTGCCATCCACAGACTGCACGGTGAAGGTCTCGACCTTGGTCTCGCCTTCGCCCAGGTACTGCACCTTGCTGTTGTCGACCTGGTAAGTCCAGGCGCCGCCTTCGGTGATGGCGAGGCTGCCCAGTGCGCCGGCACTCGGGGTGCCGTTGCCAGCCAGGAACTTGGCTTCGTCGGCGCCGTCCAGATCGGTCACGCTCAGGGTGCCGGTCTCGGTCAGCAGCGGGGTGCTCTCGTCTTCGGTCACGCTGCCGCTGTCGCTGCCGGTGATCACCGCCGCATCGTTGACGCCGGTGATGGTGATGGTGACGGTGTGCTCGGTGCCATCCACGGAGGTGACCACAAAGGTCTCGACCTTGGTTTCGCCTTCGCCCAGGTACTGCACCTTGCTGTTGTCGACGTTGTAGGTCCAGGCGCCGCCCTCGGTGATAGCGAGGCTGCCCAGTGCGCCGGCACTCGGGGTGCCGTTGCCGGCCACAAACTTGGCCTCATCCGCCCCATCCAGATCGGTCACGCTCAGGGTGCCGGTCTCGGTCAGCAGCGGGGTGCTCTCGTCTTCGGTGACCGCACCGCTGTCAGCGCCGGTGATGACCGCGGCATCGTTGACGCCGGTGATGGTGATGGTGACGGTGTGCTCGGTGCCATCCACAGACTGCACGGTGAAGGTCTCGACCTTGGTCTCGCCCTCGCCCAGGTACTGCACCTTGCTGTTGTCGACGTTGTAGGTCCAGGCGCCGCCCTCGGTGATGGCGAGGCTGCCCAGTGCGCCGGCACTCGGGGTGCCGTTGCCGGCCACAAACTTGGCCTCATCCGCCCCATCCAGATCGGTGACGCTCAGGGTGCCGGTCTCGGTCAGCAGCGGGGTGCTCTCATCTTCGGTGACCGCACCGCTGTCAGCGCCGGTGATGACCGCGGCATCGTTGACGCCGGTGATGGTGATGGTGATGGTGACGGTGTGCTCGGTGCCATCCACGGAGGTGACCACAAAGGTCTCGACCTTGGTCTCCCCTTCGCCCAGGTACTGCACCTTGCTGTTGTCGACGTTGTAGGTCCAGGCGCCGCCCTCGGTGATGGCGAGGCTGCCCAGCGCGCCGGCAGGGGTGCCGTTGCCGGCCAGGAACTTGGCCTCATCCGCCCCATCCACGTCCACGTCGGTCACGCTCAGGGTGCCGGTCTCGGTCAGCAGCGGGGTGCTCTCGTCTTCGGTCACGCCGCCGCTGTCAGTGCCGGTGATCACCGCCGCATCGTTGACGCCGGTGATGGTGATGGTGACGGTGTGCTCGGTGCCATCCACGGAGGTGACCACAAAGGTCTCGACCTTGGTTTCGCCCTCGCCCAGGTACTGCACCTTGCTGTTGTCGACCTGGTAGGTCCAGGCGCCGCCCTCGGTGATGGTCAGGCTACCCAGCGCACCCGCGCTCGGGGTGCCGTTGCCGGCCAGGAACTTGGCCTCATCGGCGCCTTCCAGATCGGTCACGCTCAGGGTGCCGGTCTCGGTCAGCAGCGGGGTGCTCTCGTCTTCGGTCACGCTGCCGGTGTCGGTGCCGGTAATGACGGCCTCATCGTTGACGCCGGTGATGGTGATGGTGACGGTGTGCTCGGTGCCATCCACAGACTGCACGGTGAAGGTCTCGACCTTGGTCTCGCCTTCGCCCAGGTACTGCACCTTGCTGTTGTCGACCTGGTAGGTCCAGGCACCGCCTTCGGTGATGGCGAGGCTACCCAGTGCGCCCGCACTCGGGGTGCCGTTGCCAGCCAGGAACTTGGCTTCATCGGCGCCGTCCAGATCGGTCACGCTCAGGGTGCCGGTCTCGGTCAGCAGCGGGGTGCTCTCGTCTTCGGTCACACGCTGCCGGTGTCGGTGCCGGTGAATGACCGCCGCATCGTTGACGCCGGTGATGGTGATGGTGACGGTGTGCTCGGTGCCATCCACAGACTGCACGGTGAAGGTCTCGACCTTGGTCTCGCCCTTCGCCCAGGTACTGCACCTTGCTGTTGTCGACCTGGTAGGTCCAGGCGCCGCCTTCGGTGATGGCGAGGCTACCCAGCGCGCCCGCGCTCGGGGTGCCGTTGCCGGCCAGGAACTTGGCTTCATCCCCGTCCAGATCGGTCACGCTCAGGGTGCCGGTCTCGGTCAGCAGCGGGGTGCTCTCGTCTTCGGTCACGCTGCCGGTGTCGGTGCCGGTAATGACGGCCTCATCGTTGACGCCGGTGATGGTGATGGTGACGGTGTGCTCGGTGCCATCCACGGAGGTGACCACAAAGGTCTCGACCTTGGTTTCGCCTTCGCCCAGGTACTGCACCTTGCTGTTGTCGACCTGGTAGGTCCAGGCGCCGCCTTCGGTGATGGCGAGGCTGCCCAGTGCGCCCGCGCTCGGGGTGCCGTTGCCGGCCAGGAACTTGGCTTCGTCGGCGCCGTCCAGATCGGTCACGCTCAGGGTGCCGGTCTCGGTCAGCAGCGGGCTGCTCTCGTCTTCGGTCACGCTGCCGCTGTCGCTGCCGGTGATCACCGCCGCATCGTTGACGCCGGTGATGGTGATGGTGACGGTGTGCTCGGTGCCATCCACAGACTGCACGGTGAAGGTCTCGACCTTGGTCTCGCCCTCGCCCAGGTACTGCACCTTGCTGTTGTCGACCTGGTAGGTCCAGGCACCGCCCTCGGTGATGGCGAGGCTGCCCAGCGCGCCGGCACTCGGGGTGCCGTTGCCGGCCAGGAACTTGGCCTCATCTGCCCCATCCAGGTCGGTCACGCTCAGGGTGCCGGTCTCGGTCAGCAGCGGAGTGCTCTCGTCTTCGGTCACGCTGCCGCTGTCGCTGCCGGTGATCACCGCCGCCGCATCGTTGACGCCGGTGATGGTGATGGTGACGGTGTGCTCGGTGCCATCCACAGACTGCACGGTGAAGGTCTCGACCTTGGTTTCGCCTTCGCCCAGGTACTGCACCTTGCTGTTGTCGACGTTGTAAGTCCAGGCACCGCCCTCGGTGATGGCGAGGCTGCCCAGTGCGCCGGCACTCGGGGTGCCGTTGCCGGCCAGGAACTTGGCCTCATCGGCGCCGTCCAGATCGGTCACGCTCAGGGTGCCGGTCTCGGTCAGCAGCGGAGTGCTCTCGTCTTCGGTCACGCTGCCGCTGTCGCTGCCGGTGATCACCGCCGCATCGTTGACGCCGGTGATGGTGATGGTGACGGTGTGCTCGGTGCCATCCACAGACTGCACGGTGAAGGTCTCGACTTGGTCTCGGTACCTGGTCGACCTGGTAAGTCCAGGCTTCGCCCTGCCCAGGCGTACTGCACCTTGCTGTGCCGGTGTCGACGTGTAAGTGCCGGTCCAGGCGTTGACGCCGGTGATGGTGATGGTGACGGTGTGCTCGGTGCCATCCACAGACTGCACGGTGAAGGTCTCGACCTTGGTCTCGCCTTCGCCCAGGTACTGCACCTTGCTGTTGTCGACCTGGTAAGTCCAGGCGCCGCCCTCGGTGATGGCGAGGCTGCCCCATGCGCCGGCACTCGGGGTGCCGTTGCCGGCCAGGAACTTGGCTTCATCGGCGCCGTCCAGATCGGTCACGCTCAGGGTGCCGGTCTCGGTCAGCAGCGGAGTGCTCTCGTCTTCGGTCACGCTGCCGCTGTCGCTGCCGGTGATCACCGCCGCATCGTTGACGCCGGTGATGGTGATGGTGACGGTGTGCTCGGTGCCATCCACAGACTGCACGGTGAAGGTCTCGACCTTGGTCTCGCCTTCGCCCAGGTACTGCACCTTGCTGTTGTCGACCTGGTAAGTCCAGGCGCCGCCCTCGGTGATGGCGAGGCTGCCCAGTGCGCCGGCACTCGGGGTGCCGTTGCCGGCCAGGAACTTGGCCTCATCGGCGCCGTCCAGATCGGTCACGCTCAGGGTGCCGGTCTCGGTCAGCAGCGGGGTGCTCTCGTCTTCGGTCACGCTGCCGCTGTCAGCTGCCGGTGATCACCGCCGCATCGTTGACGCCGGTGATGGTGATGGTGACGGTGTGCTCGGTGCCATCCACAGACTGCACGGTGAAGGTCTCGACCTTGGTCTCGCCCTCGCCCAGGTACTGCACCTTGCTGTTGTCGACGTGGTAAGTCCAGGCGCCCGCCCTCGGTGATGGCGAGGCTGCCCAGTGCGCCGCGCACTCGGGGTGCCGTTGCCGGCCAGGAACTTGGCCTCATCGGCGCCGTCCAGATCGGTCACGCTCAGGGTGCCGGTCTCGGTCAGCAGCGGGGTGCTCTCGTCTTCGGTCACGCTGCCGCTGTCGCTGCCGGTGATCACCGCCGCATCGTTGACGCCGGTGATGGTGATGGTGACGGTGTGCTCGGTGCCATCCACAGACTGCACGGTGAAGGTCTCGACCTTGGTCTCCCCTTCGCCCAGGTACTGCACCTTGCTGTTGTCGACCTGGTAGGTCCAGGCGCCGCCTTCGGTGATGGCGAGGCTGCCCAGTGCGCCCGCGCTCGGGGTGCCGTTGCCGGCCAGGAACTTGGCCTCATCTGCCCCATCCAGATCGGTCACGCTCAGGGTGCCGGTCTCGGTCAGCAGCGGGGTGCTCTCGTCTTCGGTGACTGCACCGCTGTCAGTGCTGGTGATCACCGCGGCATCGTTGACGCCGGTGATGGTGATGGTGACGGTGTGCTCGGTGCCATCCACAGACTGCACGGTGAAGGTCTCGACCTTGGTCTCGCCCTCGCCCAGGTACTGCACCTTGCTGTTGTCGACGTTGTAGGTCCAGGCGCCGCCCTCGGTGATGGCGAGGCTGCCCAGTGCGCCGGCACTCGGGGTGCCGTTGCCGGCCACAAACTTGGCCTCATCCGCCCCATCCAGATCGGTGACGCTCAGGGTGCCGGTCTCGGTCAGCAGCGGGGTGCTCTCATCTTCGGTGACCGCACCGCTGTCAGCGCCGGTGATGACCGCGGCATCGTTGACGCCGGTGATGGTGATGGTGACGGTGTGCTCGGTGCCATCCACGGAGGTGACCACAAAGGTCTCGACCTTGGTCTCCCCTTCGCCCAGGTACTGCACCTTGCTGTTGTCGACGTTGTAGGTCCAGGCGCCGCCCTCGGTGATGGCGAGGCTGCCCAGCGCGCCGGCACTCGGGGTGCCGTTGCCGGCCAGGAACTTGGCCTCATCCGCCCCATCCACGTCGGTCACGCTCAGGGTGCCGGTCTCGGTCAGCAGCGGGGTGCTCTCGTCTTCGGTCACGCCGCCGCTGTCGCTGCCGGTGATCACCGCGGCATCGTTGACGCCGGTGATGGTGATGGTGACGGTGTGCTCGGTGCCATCCACGGAGGTGACCACAAAGGTCTCGACCTTGGTCTCCCCCTCGCCCAGGTACTGCACCTTGCTGTTGTCGACGTTGTAGGTCCAGGCGCCGCCCTCGGTGATGGCGAGGCTGCCCAGTGCGCCGGCACTCGGGGTGCCGTTGCCGGCCAGGAACTTGGCCTCATCGGCCCCATCCAGATCGGTGACGCTCAGGGTGCCGGTCTCGGTCAGCAGCGGGGTGCTCTCGTCTTCGGTCACGCTGCCGCTGTCGCTGCCGGTGATCACCGCCGCATCGTTGACGCCGGTGATGGTGATGGTGACGGTGTGCTCGGTGCCATCCACGGAGGTGACCACAAAGGTCTCGACCTTGGTTTCGCCCTCGCCCAGGTACTGCACCTTGCTGTTGTCGACCTGGTAGGTCCAGGCGCCGCCCTCGGTGATGGTCAGGCTACCCAGCGCACCCGCGCTCGGGGTGCCGTTGCCGGCCAGGAACTTGGCTTCATCGGCGCCGTCCAGATCGGTGACGCTCAGGGTGCCGGTCTCGGTCAGCAGCGGGGTGCTCTCGTCTTCGGTCACGCTGCCGCTGTCGCTGCCGGTGATCACCGCCGCATCGTTGACGCCGGTGATGGTGATGGTGACGGTGTGCTCGGTGCCATCCACAGACTGCACGGTGAAGGTCTCGACCTTGGTTTCGCCTTCGCCCAGGTACTGCACCTTGCTGTTGTCGACCTGGTAGGTCCAGGCGCCGCCTTCGGTGATGGCGAGGCTGCCCAGTGCGCCCGCGCTCGGGGTGCCGTTGCCGGCCAGGAACTTGGCCTCATCGGCGCCGTCCAGATCGGTCACGCTCAGGGTGCCGGTCTCGGTCAGCAGCGGAGTGCTCTCGTCTTCGGTCACGCTGCCGCTGTCGCTGCCGGTGATCACCGCCGCATCGTTGACGCCGGTGATGGTGATGGTGACGGTGTGCTCGGTGCCATCCACAGACTGCACGGTGAAGGTCTCGACCTTGGTCTCGCCCTCGCCCAGGTACTGCACCTTGCTGTTGTCGACCTGGTAGGTCCAGGCACCGCCCTCGGTGATGGCGAGGCTGCCCAGTGCGCCGGCACTCGGGGTGCCGTTGCCGGCCAGGAACTTGGCCTCATCGGCGCCGTCCAGATCGGTCACGCTCAGGGTGCCGGTCTCGGTCAGCAGCGGGCTGCTCTCGTCTTCGGTCACGCCGCCGGTGTCGCTGCCGGCAATGATGGCAGCATCATTAACCGGCGTGACAGTCCCGGTCACGCCGCCAGTGGCACTGTGCAAACCATCTGTGACTGTGTATTCGAACGAGATATTGCCATTGAAATCAGGGGATGGCGTAAAGACAAGCTGGCCGTTGGTCAGAGTGACCGAACCATTGCCGATCGCCACCGAGCCGCCTTCGGCAATGGCCTGACCATTGATGGCGGTGATGCTTAGGCGATCGCCATCCAGGTCGGAGTCGTTGCCGAGCACGTTGATGGTGACCGTCCCATCCTCTTCCACGGTGAACTGGTCGTCTCCTGGCACAGGCGCGGCATTCACCACGCTGTTGTCAGTGCCCTTGGGTGAGGTATTGCCAGCAGGATCGGTCAGGGTGGCATCCACTGTGATGGCGCCATTGACCGGCAGATCCGTGGTGGGAATAGTCAGGGTAATCTGGGTCTTGCCGATGTCATCAGCAGTCAGGATGGAGCTGGCGTCAGGCACCCCATCCCCATTCCAGTCCACGTCAAGGCGATCACCGACCTTGGCATCGGCTGGCAAACGGATGATGACATTCACGCCGTTCTCGCGCTCATTGGAGGAGATGATGTTGTCAGCGCCATCCTGGATCTCCACCAGGGGAGCAGAGGGAGCCGTGCCATCCACGCTGCCATCATCGGTGGCAGTGCCTGTGTTGCCGGCAGGATCGGTCACATTGGCGGTGACCGTATAGGAGCCATCCGCCAGCGGTGTGGTGACATCCACGCTGAAGGTGCCGTCCGGATTGACGGTCGTGGTCAGGGTCTGTTGATTGCCATTGGCATCCGTGACCAGCAGGGTCACCGTGCTCCCCGCCGGGGCATCCGTGGTACCGGTCAGGGTTGGAGTCGTGTCATTGGTATTGTCAGGGGCCGATACTGTGATCACCGGCGGCGCCAGGTCGATCAACTGATCTTCCTCACCCGCGAACGCATCGCCAATCACACCCGTGTCGGCCTGGGTAGCGGTATCAAAACCCGCCGCCGCTATGGTGGTATCACCGGTACGATCTATGGTGACGAAGCCACCATTGCCGCTGGCGCCTGCAATGCCGCCGATGTTGCCTGTAGCGGGTGCCCCGCCCGCCGCAGACGCTTCAAATGTCTGGGTCGGATCCGTCCCCGCCAGAATAGCCTGCTGCAGGGCGGCAATATCGTCAGGCACATTCGCCTGCCCCTGCTGCGCCAGCTGGGGTTCCTCCGCCTCGGGAGTGTTGCTCGGGCTCAGGGTAAAGGTGGTCTCTCCACCCTGGAAGCTGGCCCCCTCCGGCGCAAGCAAGACCGCATCCTTGGGCAGCACATCGCCTTCGGAAAGAAGCGTCTGGCTCCCGTCAGCGGCAATCAGATAGACTTTGCCTTGCAATTGGGTAACGACGACATCTTGATCCAGTACGATGTTCTTACTGCTCATGGTTTCTCCTGAAATATCAATGGGCATAGATTTCCAGCGTCCAATGTGCCCGTTAGTCTGACCAGAAACCAGTGAGAAAAATCGAACGAACAGACCGAAATGAGACTTAGATTGGCGCCGAAAACGAAGGGTGTTTGATGGGAAATAAAATTAACTAAATCAATAGCATCAAAAATGAGCGTGCGAAGATGGGAGCCAAGATGGCTCCCATTTCATGTCGGCTCAGGCCCCGGCCCAGAGCAGGATGGCCAGCAGCTGTGGCGAGATGATCCGCAGGAACATCACCAGGGGGTAGACGGTCGCGTATGACAGGGCACTGGCACCACTGGTGGGGTGCATGCCGTTGGCAAACGCCAGGGCGGGAGGATCCGTCATGGAGCCGGCCAGCAGACCGCACAGGGTGAGATAATTGACCTTGCCATAGTGGCGCGCCAGCACCCCGACCACCAGCAGTGGGATAAGGGTGATCGCCACGCCGTACATCATCCAGGCAGGACCATCCCCGTTGATCAGGGTGTCGATGAAGCCGGCCCCGGACTTGAACCCCACCACCGCCAGAAACAGCACTATGCCGATCTCCCGCAGTGCCAGGTTGGCACTCGGCGGCATGAACCAGTAGAGCTTGCCGATGCTGCCGATGCGAGACAGGATGAGGGCCACCACCAGGGGGCCGCCCGCCAGACCCAGCTTGAGCGCCGCCGGGAATCCCGGCAGATAGAAGGGAATGGAGCCGAGCAATACACCCAATCCAATGCCGATGAAGACCGGCAGCATCTGCACCTGCTGCAGTTTCTGCTGGACGTTGCCGACCACACTGGTCACGGCCTCGATGGCATCGAGCCGCCCCACCAGGTTCAGGATGTCGCCAAACTGCAGGCTGGTCTGGCTGGTCGGAACCAGTTCGATGCCAGCCCGGTTGAGGCGCGAGATGACCACGTCATACTTCTGCTTGATGTCCAGATCGCGGATCCGTTTGCCGAGCACCTGCTCGTTGGTGACCACCACCCGCTCGACGCGCAGATCCGTGCCCCGGGTGGAGAGGGAGGTATCCACCTCCTCCCCGAGCACCAGCAGCACCTTGTGCAGGGCGTGACGCTCCCCCACCAGGTGCAGCAGATCCCCGAGCTCGATGCGCGAGTCAGGTCTGGGCACCATCAACTCGTCACCGCGCTTGAGGCGGGAGCAGATGACATCGGCCTCGTCCAGGCTCGGGATCTCGCCAAGCATCAGGCCGTGCATGTTGGGATTGCGCACGGCGATGTTGATGGTTTGCAGGCTCTCCTTGGTTTTGCCTGCCTGTTGCTCGAACTCGGCCGCTTCTTCGTCGATCTTGATATGAAAGAACATGCGAATAAGCCACATGGTGAGCAAAATGCCACAGATCCCGAACGGGTAGGCCACCGCATAGCCCATCCCCATCAGGCCGGTGGAGCCCGGATCCGCCCCGAGCTCCGCCAGGATCTGCTGACCCGCCCCCAGCGAAGGGGTGTTGGTCACGGCACCAGAGAAGACCCCGAGGATCACCGGCAGCGGCACGTCGAACAGCTGGTGCAGCGCGGCGGCCACCACGCAGCCAAGCAGCACCAGCAAAGCGGCAAAGCCATTGAGCTTGAGGCCCGAGCTGCGCAGGGAAGAGAAGAAACCGGGACCGACCTGGATGCCTATGGTGTAGACGAACAGGATCAAACCAAATTCTTGAATAAAATGAAGTGTGTGCTCATCCAGCTTCAAGCCGGATAGCCCGGCAAAATGACCCACTATGATGCCGCCGAACAGCACACCGCCAATCCCTAAACCAACGCCATAGACTCGCCAGTTTCCCAGCCAGAGTCCCAGCACCGCCACCAGCGACAACATGCTGATGGAAAGCGCGATCTCACTCATTATTTGCATCCTTTCCAAGCTGAACTGACCCTAGCTTGTCAGCAAACAAAGGGGGCAACTGTGGGATACCGCACGAATTCAGGCTTTCATTAGCGCAAAAATACCAATTAAGGGCTAGTCAGGCGACATAGCCATAGATGGCCATGAAGTGACAAACACTCCCGCCCAGCACGAACAGATGCCAGATGGCGTGGTTGTAGGGGATCTGCCTGGCCATGTAGAAGATGGTGCCCAGACTGTAGATCAGTCCTCCGAGTCCCAGCAGCATGAGCCCGGTGCCATCCAGATGGAGGTAGAGCTGATAGACGACCACCAGCGACAGCCAGCCCAGCATCAGATAAGTGAACAGTGACAGGCGTTTGAAGCGGTTGATGAACAAGAGCTTGAACAGCACTCCGGCCAGGGCCAACCCCCAGATCACCACCATCAGCCCCCGCGCCAGCGGGGTATCGAGCGCCACCAGCAGAAAGGGTGTGTAGGTGCCGGCGATCAGCAGGTAAATAGCACAGTGATCGAACAGCTTGCACCAGCGCCTGGCCGCCGCCGACCTCATGCTGTGGTAGAGGGTCGAGGCGAGGTAGAGCAGCACCAGGCTGGTGCCGTAGAGGCCGTAACTCAGCAATACCCGAGGGCCCTGATCCCATCCCTTGTGCAGCAGCAAGACAAGCCCCAGACCTCCCAGCAGCAACCCCAGCCCATGGCTGAGGCGATTGGCCCACTCTTCCCGTGGGGAATACCCCGTTACATCCGTCATCATCACCTCCAACCAAGACCCGATCCACTCTAGCGACCGGCATTTCAGGCTACAAGTGTTAGCTCAAAATAAAAGGGACTGGCCAGGGAGTCTCGGGTGAGGAGGTGGCTGTTCCCCCTGCCCCTTTGGTGTATGCTCTGCGGCCGACGCCACCCGCGCAGATGGCCGTGTCTGTCCGGCATGGCGCGCGCCCGGTACTTTCTGCCCGACAGGCTGGTCTGGAGAACCTGATGAAGCTGACTGAACTGTTTACACAACCGGATCCTGACTTCGGCCAGGCCATGACGGCCCTGCTGGAGACCTTCCATCACTCGGATGACAGTCAGGCACCTTATCAGCGCGACAGTTTCGTCCATCAACTCGATCAGTCGTCCATGCCCGCCATCGGCATGAGCACCCAGGCCTACCTGGCCCGCCTTGCCACCCTGGTACCAGGCGCCTCCCATCTCACCTCGCCCCACTACATGGGACACATGACGGCCCCCTTGCCAGCCTTCACCGCCGAGCTCTCCCGACTGCTGGTGATGCTCAATCAGAATCCGATGAAGATGGAGTCCTCCCGCCTGCTCAGCTTCCTGGAGCG
Source organism: Aeromonas media (assembly GCF_020423125.1). Classification (NCBI taxonomy): domain Bacteria; kingdom Pseudomonadati; phylum Pseudomonadota; class Gammaproteobacteria; order Aeromonadales; family Aeromonadaceae; genus Aeromonas; species Aeromonas media. The sequence goes on along the minus strand of NZ_CP075564.1, from coordinate 784,211 downwards.
GGAGGTACTGGCCAAGCTGCATCGTCTCGTCTATCGCGAGGACGACGGCTTTTACGAGGCGCAGATGCACGCCAAAGACGCCGCCCTCGGCGTCATGACCAGCGGCGGCACCATCGCCAACGTCACCGCTCTCTGGCTGGCCCGCAACCGGGCCTGTGGCGACGATCTGTTTTCCCTCTATGAGCAGGGTTATCGAGGCGCCGTGATCCTGGGATCCAGGCTGATGCACTACTCCTTCGACAAGGGGATGGATCTGCTGGGGCTGGGTGCTTGCCGCGTCTGGCGGCTCGAGACCGATGCCGACAACCGGCTCTGCCTCTCGGCGCTCGAGAGCGCACTGGTCCGATGCCGGGAGCAGAAGCTCAAGGTGCTGGCCCTGGTGGGGGTCGCCGGCAGCACGGACTTTGGTTCCATCGATCCCCTGCCCGAGCTCGCCGCCATCGCCCGGCGCGAGCAGATCCACTTTCACGTGGACGCCGCCTGGGGTGGCCCGACCCTGTTTTCCCCCCGCTATCAGGGCTTGCTGGATGGCATAGCGCAGGCCGATACCGTGACCCTGGACGGCCACAAGCAGTTGCTGGTACCGCTCGGTACCGGCATGCTGCTCTGCCGCCAGCCAGACCTGATGATGACGGTGAAGCGGGAGGCCCCCTACGCCATTCGTGCCAGCTCCTTCGATCAGGGCCGCTTCACCCTGGAGGGCACCCGCCCCGCCAACGCGCTCTATCTGGATGCCGCCTTCCAGCTGCTGGGCCGGCAGGGCTATGCCCAGCTTATCGAAGCCAATTACGACAGAGCCCGGCGGATGGCAGAGCTCATCGATGCCCACCCCGCCTTCGAGCTGATGTCGGCTCCCGTGATGAACCTGCTCTCCTATCGCTGCATTCCACCTCACCTGCAAGGCAAGGCACCGGACGAGGCGGCAAACGAGCAGATCAACGCCTTCAACGTGGCGTTGCAGAAGGCCCAACGCGCCGAGGGGCACAGCTTCGTCTCCCGCACCCAGCGTGCGGTGAGCCGCTATGGAGCACAGCCGCTCACCCTGCTGCGCGCCGTCCTGCTCAACCCCCTCATCGAGGAGCGCCATATCCGTGACTTGCTGGATGACCAGTTGCGGCTCGGCAGCCTCGTCGCCAGTCAGCTGTTCGGCTAGAAGGCGCAACAAGAATCATCGTCACCCCGAAGGGTGGCGGCCCCGCAGCGGGGAACTGCATACTAAATGAACGGTCTTATTCATTTGCCGTTGCCTAATGGGCAGGTACACTGAGTGAAATTTTGAGGTTAGAGCCCAGCATGAAGCAGTTTATTGAATTTATTCCCCTGATCGTCTTCTTCGCGGTCTACAAGTTCTACGACATCTACACCGCCACCGGCGCCCTGGTGGTCGTCACCGGTCTCCAACTGCTTTACAGCTGGGTGCGGCATCGCAAGGTCGAGAAGATGCAGCTGTTTACCTTCCTGCTGGTCGGTTTCTTCGGCGGTCTCACCGTCTTCTTCCATGACGATACCTTCATCAAGTGGAAGGTGACCGTGATCAATGCCCTCTTTGCCCTCGCCCTGCTCATCAGCCGCTACGGCTTTGGCAAGAATCTCATCAAGCAGATGCTGGCCAAGGAGCTGCAGGCCCCCGACCGCATCTGGGACAACGTCAACCTAGGCTGGGTCGGTTTCTTCGCCCTCTGCGGCCTGCTCAACCTCTATGTGGCCTTCAACCTGTCGCAAGAGATGTGGGTCAACTTCAAGGTCTTCGGCCTGCTGGGCATGACGCTGGTGTTCACCCTGCTGAGTGGCGTCTATCTCTATCGCCACATGCCGGCCGAGCAGAAAGCAGAACAGAAAAAATAACCGCAACCAGAAAGGATCCTCTCATGTGGTATCTCATCTATTCCGAAGATGTCGCCGGCAGCCTGCCCCAGCGCAAGCTGGCTCGCCCCGCTCACCTCGCCCGCCTGCAGGCGCTGCAGGATGAGGGGCGCCTGCTGACGGCCGGCCCCAATCCGGCCATCGATGCCGAGGATCCGGCCGATGCGGGCTTCACCGGCAGCACCGTCATCGCCGAGTTCCCCAGCCAGGCGGACGCCAAGGCATGGGCGGATGCGGACCCTTATGTGGCGGCAGGCGTCTATGCCAGGGTGACCATCAAGCCGTTCAAGAAGGTGTTCTGAATCAGGAAACGATTGGCATCATTGAACGCGAAAATGTAAAAAGGCCGGACACTGTCCGGCCTTTTTACATTTGCGCGCCCTGGCGACGGCAATCAGGCCCGCGCCACAAACCAGGGGTTGAGGATATCCGGCTTGTTGTAGGCAAGCGCTGAGCCATCGAGTTGGGTCACGCTGCCCCCCGCCCCTTCCAGCACCGCCTGCGCCGCCGCAGTGTCCCATTCGCAGGTGGGGGCAAGACGCGGATAGAGCTCGGCGCCCCCTTCGGCGATGATGCAGAACTTGAGGGAGCTGCCCATGGAGACCAGCTCAATCTCGCCAAACGGCGCCAAGTAATCCAGGGTCGCCTGGGAAAGATGGTTGCGGCTGCCCACCACCCGCCATGGCGTACCTTCCCGGTGAGGCCGGACCTGGATGGCTTCGCACTCACCATCGGCAACACGCCAGGCCCCGATCTCTCTACCGCCATACCAGAGCTTGTCCAGCACAGGGGCATAGACCAGACCCCAGACCGGCCTGCCCTCCTCGATCAGCGCGATGTTCACGGTGAATTCGCCGTTGCGGGAGACAAATTCCTTGGTGCCATCGAGCGGGTCCACCAACCAGTAGCGGGACCAGCTGCACCGCACCTGCATCGTCTCGGCGTCGGACTCTTCCGACAGCACAGGAATATCCGGCGTCAACCGGGCCAGCGCCTGCACGATCACCTCGTGCGCCCCCTGATCGGCGGCGGTGAGCGGACTCTCGTCCTGCTTGTACTCCACCGCAAAGGGCTGACAGTAGATGGCCAGGATGGCGTCACCGGCGGCGCGGGCGATGGGCTCCAGTGCGGAAATGGCGGGTAGGTACATGGAAAAGACATCTCGCTCAAATGGTTAGCCAGTGTATCTGCTTCAGACCTGTCTGGCTTATAGCCGATTTGCCTGAGTTATTCCTTGCTAGTTCTGACAGACAAAAAGTGGCGCAATACGACTAATGATAAATGTGCCATTAAGGCAGTTTCATAAGGAAGTGACGCAATGAACCGAAAGACTCTGATTGCCGCCCTGTTGCTGGGTTGCCTGCCGCTGTTGAGCCAGCCCCTGCTGGCCGCCGACAAGCCAGCCGCCAAACCGGCCACGACGGTCACCAGTACCAAGGAGGTGGGCAAGATCAACCTCAATACCGCCAGTGCCGATGAACTCGCGGCGCTGAAAGGCATCGGCGAGAAAAAAGCGCAAGCCATCGTCGACTACCGCGAAAAACAGGGCAAGTTCACCTCGGTGGATCAGCTGGCGGAGGTGAGTGGCATAGGGCCCGCCACCCTGGATGCGAACCGGGACATGATTATCGTCAAGTAACCGGTTTGAATCCCTGTCATACAAGGGCGGCCTGTGGCTGCCCTATTTGTCTTCGGGTATCATGAACGCACTTCGTATCCTCGGACTCATTCCATGAAAAAGACACCCCTCGTTGTTCGCAAGGCCGTCCTCCCCGTTGCCGGTCTGGGTACCCGCATGCTACCCGCCACCAAGGCCATCCCCAAAGAGATGCTGCCGGTGGTCGACAAGCCGCTGATCCAGTATGTGGTGCGTGAAGCCATTGCCGCTGGTATCAAGGAGATCATTCTGGTGACCCACTCCAGCAAGAACTCCATCGAGAACCACTTCGACAAGAGCTTCGAGCTGGAGGCGACTCTGGAAAAGCGGGTCAAGCGCCAACTGCTGGAAGAGGTGCAACACATCTGCCCGAAGGACGTCACCATCATGCACGTGCGCCAGGGCGAGGCCAAGGGCCTGGGTCATGCGGTGCTGTGCGCCCGCCCGCTGATCGGGGATCACCCCTTCGCCGTGCTGCTGCCTGACGTACTCATCGACGAGGTGGCTAGCGATCTCAAGCAGGACAACCTGGCCGAGATGGTGCACATGTTCGAGGCGGACCAGATCAGCCAGATCATGGTGGAAGCCGTCCCCGAGAGCGAAGTGGACAAATACGGCATCGCCGACATCAAGGGCGAGGCACTGAGCGCCGGCATGTCACTGCCGATGCAGGCCATCGTCGAGAAGCCGCCGCGCGACGAGGCCCCCTCCAACCTGGCCGTGGTCGGCCGTTATGTGCTCTCCGCCAACATCTGGCCCCTGCTGGAGAAAACCCCGGCCGGGGCGGGCGACGAGATCCAGCTGACCGATGCCATCGCCATGCTGATGGAGAAGGAGCAGGTCAATGCCTACTTCATGAAGGGTCGCAGTCACGATTGCGGCAGCAAGCTGGGTTACATGAAGGCCAACGTGGAATATGCGGTACGCCACCGCGAACTGGACGGTGAATTTACCGCCTGGCTCAAGCAGTTTGTCAAACAGCTGTAATTGCTGAAAATTAACACAATACACAGAATAAAAGACTGGGCATCATTCGATGCCCATTTTCATTTTATAAACAAATATTCAACCATCGATAGATAAAATATCGTCAAAACCTGTCATTGTAATTCAATCCTGCTTGTTTTATAAGGAATATGGCTGGTTCCTAGCCCTTGCATAAAATTTCTAAAAAAATATAAGACACAGGTGGAAGTTCCAATGAATAACCCGTCCAAAGGGACCTTTTTAGGTCACCCTAAAGGGCTCTTTTTGCTCTTTAGTACCGAACTCTGGGAGAGATTCTCCTACTACGGCATGCGTGCCGTGCTCGTCCTCTATCTGACTGACATGACCGCTAACGGCGGCATGGGCTGGACCCAGGCCGACGCCCTCAAGCTGTACGGTATCTATACCGGTCTGGTCTACATCACCCCGATCATCGGGGGCTGGCTGGCCGACACCTTCCTCGGTCAACGCCGCGCCATTCTGATCGGTGCCATCTTCATGGCGGCGGGTCAATTTACCCTGGCCCTGCCCCACGCCATGTTCCCGGACATGGTCAACATCGTCTTCTACACGGGCCTTGGCTTGCTGATCCTGGGTAACGGTCTGTTCAAACCGAACATCTCCACCATGGTGGGCGACCTGTATCAGGAAGGTGACCACCGTCGTGACGGTGCCTTCACCATCTTCTACATGGGCATCAACCTGGGCTCCCTGCTGGCGGGCGTGATCTGTGGTGCCGCCGCCACCGCCTACGGCTGGCAAGCCGCCTTCGTCAGCGCCGGTATCGGCATGCTGCTCTCTCTGGTGGTGCAAGCCACCATGGCCCAGCGTTTCCTCGGCGACATCGGCCGCATGCCGGCCGCCCAGCGCGCCGCCTTGCAACGCTCCAAGGAGCAGAAGGCCCCGCTGACCAAGCAGGAAGTGGATCGCATCAAGGTCATCCTGGTGCTGGGTCTGTTCACCATCATCTTCTGGGCAGGTTTCGAGCAGGCCGGTGGTCTGATGAACCTGTATGCACAGGAATATACCGATCGCATGATCGGCAGCTTCGAAGTACCGACCGCCTGGTTCCAGTCCCTGAACCCTTTCTTCATCATCACGCTCGCTCCGATCGTGGCGGCCATCTGGATCAAGCTCGGCAGCAAGGAACCAAACTCCCCGGTGAAATTCGCCATGGGTCTGCTGTTCCTGGCCGTCGGCTTCCTCTTCATGATCGGTGCCGTGCTGGAACAAGGCGGCGATCAGGCCGTCAAGACCTCCATGTTCTGGCTGGTCGGTGCCTACCTGTTCCACACCCTGGGCGAGCTCTGTCTCTCCCCGATTGGCCTCTCCATGGTCACCAAGCTGGCCCCGCTGCGCCTGGCGTCCCTGATGATGGGTGCCTGGTTCGGCTTCGTCGCCCTGGCCAACTATGCGGCCGGTTTCATCGGTTCCTTCGTTGGTGAAGCGGGTCCGATCGCCATCTTCGGTGGCATCGCCCTGGCCGCCGTGATCAGCGCCCTGATCCTGCTGACCATGGCGAACCGCCTGGTCTACTGGATGCACGGCGCCGAAGGCCCCGCCAAAGAGGCTGACGAGCACGACAAGAAGCTGCAATCCGCCACCGTCTAACCGGTCCGGACGGTACCAGACAAACAGGGCGCCCAATGGGCGCCCTGTTTGTCTTAGCGTTAAGCCACAACCTCAATGATGACGAACCCGCATCTTCAGGGCGCTGCCGCTGTCGCTGCGAAACTGCAACTCGAAAGGCTCGTGCCAGCTGCGCTTGTGCAAGCCATAGCGGCTGCTGCGCATCAACCCGAGTGGCAACCCCCCAGAGCGCATCAGCCAGTGGGGTGAGGTGAGGCCTGCATTGGCAAATACCAGCCCGTCTTCCTGATCGAACAGCAGCGCCGCCATGGCAAAGGAGTGGCGCAGGCCCGACTCCAGCAGTTGCAGATTGAGGTAGTCGAGCAACCTGTGGGGTTGGGTCAGCAACTGGCTCTCCTGCTGCTGAAACTGGCGATAGGGGCCATTCATCAGGGATCGCACCAGAGCACCGCAGAAGGCGGCATCCACCCCGAGGATGGGCAGCTCCATCACCAGCACCAGCAGCTTGTCGCCCAGCTTGAAGGTATCGGGAATGAACAGATTGCCCATGCCGGCGAACGTCACCTGCCAGGGCCCCCACTCCTGCATGCCGGGCGGTGCCAGCCAGGCCAGCAGGCGGCTGGACGCCAGGTCGTGAGCCCGGAAGAAGTCGATGTGCTCCATCAGCTCCAGTTGCTGGCTCTGGTGGGCGTTGCTCGTCAGGCACTGATCGATGCTGCGCCGGATCTGGCCATAGTCATCCACCGGCTTGATGAAGAAGTCGCTGGCCCCTGCCCGCAGCGCCCGCTCGATGGCGGCCATCTGATCCTGACCCGAGATGACAATGACAGGCACCTCGGGGTAGCGGGCCGCGAGGCAGGCGATCACCTCATGCCCATCCATGTTGGGCATGTTCAGATCGCATAACACGATATCGGGGTGGTAGAGCGCGGCTGCCGAGAGCCCTTCGATCCCATCTTCGGCCTGAAAGACACAGGCCCCATCATGCTCGAGATAAGTGACCAGCGAGTGGCGAAAAACCGCTTCATCCTCCACCACCAGGATCCGTAGTCCGGCTTTTGACATCTTGACAAAGCTCTTATTAGTCAAATGGTTATTTGAGCACTAAGCCTAGAACATGGGGGCGCCATCTTGCCACCCAATATTGCCGGGCAGCGCCTTCAAATAGCCAGTCGGCCTCCCAACCATTTGAAATGGGCTGATTATTTTGTCAGTAATTTATGCCGCACCCATGGCGATCGGGGAGGTTTTCACTCCCAATCTCCCCTGGATGAAGGGTCGTCACTGCCTCATCAGGCTGCCATCCAGGGGCACTGTGAATTGTATGGAACCCCGCCATGAGGGATAATGCCCTCCACTCCAGATCGTGAAGCAGACCATGACGCCAGCCGAATACAGCGCCCTCGCCCATCCCAGACTCTCCCATCCGGCACGCAGCCTCTATACCCTGCAACTGCGCCGGCTGGTGCTGGAAAATCGGCTGCCCAGGCTCAACTACCCCGAGCTTGGGCGCGCCCTGGCGGTGGTTGATCCGGGCAATCCCAGCGGGTTCTGCTATCAGGTCAATGCCCGCCAGCTCACCGAGCTGCTCGATGAACTGATGGAAGCCGAATTGTTGCAGGTCGAGGCGCAGGCGGACAGCGAGCACTACCATCAGTGCCCCTTCCAGCTGCCCCTGCTGAGCCAGCGGGTGCGCAGCCCGCTGCCGGAGCGGCCGTTCCAGATGCATCTGCAGTGGCGGCCGGATGAAGAGCTGCCCGCCCTCGCCCGCCTGTGCGGGGTGATCGATGCCAGCTACAGCGAAGAGGATCTGGGAGAGTTCATCGCCTACTGGCTGGGTCGCCCCGAGGTATTCGACTCCCAGCATCAGTGGATGCTGAAGTTCATCCGGACCCTCAAGAGCCGGCGATACACAAGGCGCCAGCCGACCGAGGTGGCCGGTTATCAGCAGATCACCCCAGCCCCCGTCGATTCGGGGCCGAGCAAGCGGGCCCAGGAGATGATCGAGGCCGCCAAGCGGCTGGCCCAGACCGAGGAGCCGGACAATGATTGATCCCGGATGCCCGCAGCAGGCACTATTAACCCCTTGTCACCCCAGCCCCAGCAGAAGGAGTATTCCATGACAGATCCGCACGACCCGCTGCGCCAGGAGCTGGAAGAGATCGAGGCCAAGCGGCGCAGGATCGCCAAGGCCAAACAGGACCATCGCGTTCACGATCCTGAGCTGAGTCAGCACGTGGGTGGCCTGCTCGAGCGTATACGTCGCCTGCAGGCCCAGACCGGCGGCGGCCAGTACGACTACGAGACCCTGCGCAAGGAGTACGACGCCAAGGCCAATGCCGAGGTGCGCGAACTGCAGAAGGCGGCGCGCCAGGAGCGGATCCAGAAGCTGATCGCCCAGGCCGACCTCAACCCGGACTGGATCTTCGAGAAGATGGATGCCGGCGACCCCGCGCTGCAATACCCCATAGAGACGGCCCGCTACTTCATCAGCGGCTTCGAGCATTGGGAGAAGAGCGGTGGTGGCTGCATGCTCATCTACGGCGACTACGGCACCGGCAAGTCCACCCTGGCGGGCGCCGTGGCCCACGAGCTGATCGAGCGCCATCAGAAATCGGTGATCTTCCAGCAGTGGGCCTCCATCGTGGACAGGCTCTTCTTCAACGTCATCCAGGATCAGGAGGAGCGCAACCAGTACCGCCGCGCCCTGGAAGAGGTGGATCTGCTGATCATCGACGAAGTGGCGGCCAACCGCGCCAAGATGGCGGAGAGCCAGTCAAGCTTCCTCGGCCACCTGCTGCGCCGCCGTCGCAACCTCTCGAAAAGCGTCATCATCATCACCAACCACAGTCCCCAGAGCCTGCATCAGGCCATAGGTGACTTCAGCTTCGAGGCGATCAAGGCGTTCAACCCGGTGGATATCCACCTGAGCGGCCCCAGTCGTCGTCCCAGCATAGGCCACTACAACGGCTGATCCTGTGCGAGCCCGGACCAGTGGCCAGGGCTCGCCGTATTTCCCCCGTTTCGAATAAAAACAACTCTCATTTACAGCACTGTGCCAACCCTTTAGGCTGACCCTTTCGCCACTGGGAGCAACACAATGCCAACCACACTCATCTTCGGAGCCAGCCGCGGGCTGGGCCGCGCCTTCACCGATCACGTCCTGCGCCAGGGTCACAGGGTCCTGGCCCTGGTTCGCCAACCCGAGATGGCCGCCGAGCTGCGCGCCCTGGGGGTCGAGGTCATCGAAGGGGATGCGCTGGATGCGGCCGCAGTTACGCAGGCTTGCGTGCAAGCGGGCCCAGGTGCCCGGGTCGTCTCCACCCTCGGCAGCTTCCGTCAGCCACAACCTGTGGATTATCAGGGCAACCGCCACGTCATCGACGCCATGGAGCAGACCGGGCTTACCCGCCTGCTGTTGGTGACGTCCCTCGGCTGCGGCGACAGCTGGCAATACCTGCCCGAGCGGGCCAGGGCGGCATTTGGCCACGAAGTGCGCTTGAAGAGCCTGGCAGAGAGCTGGCTGCAGACCAGCGCGCTCGACTGGACCATTCTGCGGCCGGCCGGGTTGCAGGATGGGGAGGCAACGGGCCGTGCCGAGCTGAGCCGGGGCAAGGAGGTGCACGGACTGGTGCGCCGAAGCGATGTGGCCATTCATGGCCTGCGCCTGCTAGCCGACGAGGCTGCGCTGAGGCAGATCTACGCCATCGGCGATCCCGATCTCCATCGTGCCTGACCCCTCCACAACCCAAGCCTGCGCATAAAAAAACGGTCAGCCCCTGGGCTGACCGTTTCACACTCTCTAGCCGCCGCGTTATCTCGCCTGGCTGGCGGCCGTATCGCTTGCCACCTGGTTGGCAACCGGCAGCAAACGCTGACGCCAGCGCAGCAGCAGGCAAGCGAGGCCGCCATGAAGCAGTGCCAGCCCCCAGAGTTGCCACCAGTAGCGCGACACCTGGCTGAACTCCGCGCCCATCTGGTTGAGGCGCAGGAAGCCCTCTATGGCTGGCGTGCTCGGCACCCACTGGGCCAGCCAGTTGAGGGGGGGCGGGATCAGCTCCAGCGGCCAGATGAAGCCGGCGAGGAAGACCAGCGGCAGCGAGGATATGAGCACTACCTGGGTCGGCAGGTCGCGACGGGTAAACAGGGCCCCCAGCACCACCCCGAGCCAGGTGGTGGCCAGCAGGAAGGGCAGGGTGAACAGCCACAAGGCGGCCGGCTCTGCGGTGCGGGCTATGCCGTAGTGGTCGAAGCAGAAGCCGAAGAAATAGGTCACCGGCAGCACGAACAGCCCCCCCACCACAAGGGTGCGGGCCAGCAGCAACGCCAGCACGGGCGCCTGCTGCCAATAGCCGTGCTCCCCTCGCCCGCTTCGCTGGTTCTGGGTCGCCCCCAGAATGCCGGTGCCCATCAGCAGCACCTGGTGCAGGATCAGCACGAAGACCGCCGGCACCACGTAGTTCACATAGCCCATGGACGGGTTGAACACAGGCACCACATTGAGCCCGACTGCATTCCAGCCCATGGCCGCCTGGGGCAGCGCCTCGCCGTGGCTCAGCAGCCGGGCCACCTTGACCTGAGCGGCCAGGGTGCCTCCGGCCTGGGCCAGCCCCTCGGCTATGGTGCCGTAGACCAGGAAGTAAGAGGCGTCGCCGGCATAACCCAGGGTAACGCTCTTGCCCAACATCAGATCCCGGTAGAAGTGACGGGGAATGTGCAGTATGCCGCTCGCCTTGCCGGTCAGCATCCACTCCCGCGCCTGTGTCAGGCTGTCGACCCGAGCCACCAGTTTCACCTGGGGCGTCGCATCGGCCATGAACTCCAGCTGACGGGAGAGCTGGCTGCCGTCATCGTTGACCACCACCACAGCCTCTTCGCGAGGCAGCTGATGCAGATAGGGCTGCGGATAGAGGAAGGAGTAGAAGAAGACGCCGCCAAACAGGGTCAGCATGATGGCCCTGTCCGCCAGCAGTGTGCGCAACTCGAGACGCACCAGATCCCAGAACCCCATCATGACTTGGACTCCTCCTGGCTTGGGGCTGCAGTTGCCTGGGGTTGATAGCGCCGCACCACCAGCAGCAGCGGCAGCAGGAACAGCAGCAGGGCGCCGAACTGGGGCAGGGCCGCCGTCAGCGGCTGGCCGTAGTTGGTCTGGCCTATCTGCAGCTCGACATAGTGGGAGATGGGCAAGAGACTGCGCCAGAACTGGGCGACGTCCCCCATGGCGCTGACCGGGAAGGTGACCCCCATAAAAGCAAAACCGGGTGCAGTGTAAGCCCCCGCCAGAGAGAGCGCCCGGGCCGGATCCCGAATGACGCCGTAGAAGAAGGCCCCCATGCTGACGCAGGCGGCCGAAGCCAGCCCCAGACCCAGCGTCAGCACCAGCCAGCTGCCCTGCATGGGATAACCCAGCGCCTTGAACAGCAGCAGGCTCCACGCCAGCCCCCACCCCCACCCGATGAGCACATGGGGCAGCAGGGTGCGCCAGAGGCCGAACCAGACCCCTCTGGTGGTCCAGTCCAGGCCGAGTCGATCGGTACGGGCCAGGGCATTGAGGCCATAGAGCACCACCAGGATCTGCCACACCGCAGGCAACAGGGCGCTGAGCAAAAACTGGGCGTAGCTGGAGTTGATGTTGTAGAGCGCCGTCACCTGGCTCGCGATGGGCACAGATTGCCCCAGCGCCCCGGGCAGCGCCTTGCCGTCGGCCATGGCCGCCAGCACGCCCACCTGGCCGTTGAGGGTGCCCACCACCTGGGCCAGGGCCGCGTTGACCAGCTTGGCGATCAGGATGAACTGGCCGTTGTTGAACACGGTCACCCTGGGCTGGGTGCCCTCCCGGGCATCCCGCTCCAGGTGGTTGGGGATCACCACCAGGGCATAGATGTCCCCTCCGCGCAGCGCCCTGGCGCCCTCGTCGATGGTGTCAAACTGCTGCGCTATCTTGAGCCCGGCCGAGCCATCCAGAGAGAAGGTGAGCTGGCGGGAAAGGGTGCTGCGATCCAGATCCACCAGACCCACCTTGAGGTCGCGCGCCAACCCCGCCGAGAAGATCCAGCACAAGAGCCCGATCAGCAGCAGCGGGATCCAGCTGGTCAGGGCCCGGCTGAAGGGGTCTTGCCACAACAGCCGCCATTCGCGCCCCATCAGAGTTCGACCAGCACGCTCATGCCAACCCGCAACCCTTCAACTGGTTGCAAGGGGCGCGCCTCCACCTGGAAGCTCTTCATGTCGAATCCCTGACGGGTGTCTGTGGCTCGCCAGGTAGCGAAATCCCCCATCGCGGCCACATGGGACACCTTGAAACGCACCGTCTGATCGCCAAGGCCCGGGATGCGGGCATCAAACTCGGTGCCAACCGGGAAGCGGGGCAGCAGATCCTCGCGCACATGGAACTGGGCCCAGGCATCCTTCATGTCGAGCAGGCTCACCACAGGGAAGCCCTGGGGCGCCAGCTCGCCGCTGCGCAGCAGTACCTGGGCGACTTCCCCCTCGTGTGGGCTGGCGATGCGAGTGTCGGCCAGATAGGCCTCGACCTCGGCCACCCCGCCAGCCGCCATCTTGGCCTGCTCCCGCGCCGCGACCTTGGTCTCCTCCCGCGCCCCTTCCAGGGTCATCTGATATTGCTGCCAGGCCATGCCTTCGCTGTATTTGGCCGCCTGCCAGGCCGCCCAGGCCTCGTCACGCTTTTGCAGCGATATGACGCCGTCCCGATGCAGGCTGGCGATACGTTCATAGGTCTTGCCACGAAGCAGGGCGGCTGCCTTGGCTTGCTGCCACTGATCCTTGGCCGCGGCGATCTGCTGGGCCCGCGCCCCCTTCTCGGCCTCCTGCGCCATGGCACCCGCGGCCGCCTGACCCGCCTTGGCCTGGCTCAGCTTGGCCTCGATTTCGGGGCTCGCCAGGGTGAACGCCAGCTGACCCTTGGCCAGTTGATCTCCCTTCTTCACCAGCACCTCGTCGATACGCCCCGCCACCTTGGAGGAGACCGAATACTGCTGCGCCTCAATCTGGCCCTGCAGGCGCACCGGCTCCGGCTGATAGGCCAGCCAGAAGCGCCAGCCCAGCCAAATGACCAGCAGCACCAAGGCAAGTGGCAGCAACCAAGGCTTGCCCTGGCTCATCTTCTTCTTGATGGGGGGATGACTCATGAATTCACCTCGACAAAAGGGCGACCCTTGGCGGTCGAAACAGTGATGGATAGATGGGCCTGCTGGGTCGAAGTCATGAATTCACCTCTATCGCCTGACCATGCTGATATTGATTGAAACTGTTCATCTGCCCCGAGAGCGCCAGCAGTCGGGCCAGGGAGACCACGTATTGGTAGGCTGCCGCGGCGCGCTGGGTCTTGACCCCGGCCAGCTGGCTCTGGGCATCCACCACATCCAGCGAGGTGGAGAGCCCCTGACCGAATGCCTTGTCCCGCAGCCGCACGTTCTCTTCCGCCAGCGCCTGGGTCGAGGAGAGGGATTGATACTCCTCCAGTCCCTGGGCCGCCTCACGCCAGGTCTTCTCGACCAGCAACTCCAGATCCTGGCGGGTCTTGGCCTGCAGCAGATTGACCTGCAGCTCGGCACTCTTGGCCGCCTGCACCGTCTCGGAGCGGCCGTCGCGGCTCACCAGCGGCATGCTGACCCCGACCCCGACCAACCAGTCCGGGGTGGTCTTGGAGACGATGGAGTCATCTTCATAGAGGTTGTAGTTGCCAAACAGGAACAACTCCGGGGCATATTTGCCTTTCTCCAGCTTGATCATCCCCTGAGCCTGCTCCTTCTTGGCCGCCAGCAGCTTGAGACCGGGGTGTACCGACAGGGTTTCCTCCACGAAGGGAGCCAATGCTGGCATCCCCTCGTTGATGAAAAGGCTGGTATTGGGCTCGGCCTGTTTGAGCTTGAGCATGTGACCGAGGGCCAGCTGGGCTATCTCCAGGCTGCGCCGCGCCTTCTGGGTATCGATGCGGGCCCTGTCATAGGCCGACTGGGCGGAGAGCCGCTCGACCTTGGCTATCTGGCCCTGGGCTTCGAGCTTCCTGGCGTGATCCAGGTGGTGGGCCAACCCCTGCTCGATCTCCTGCTTGGTCTGCACCACTTGGGCCGCCAGCACCACGCCGAAGTAAGTCTGGGAGAGGCTCTCGAAGGTAGACTGCTGCTTGAGCACCAGTAGTTGCTGCGCTTCGCTCACCTGCGCCTGGCGAATGTCCTGGGCCGCATCGATACGCCCACCGGTAAACAGCGGCCACAGCATCTTGACCGAACTGGTGACCACATTCTGCTTGGTGAGGGGGGTGACGAAGTCGCTGGGGCTGAGGTTGAGCGCCTGCATGACGGGACCCAGCACCTTGCCGAATTCCGGGTGGTTGGCGATGGGATTCAGATCCAGCATGTCCAGTTCCATCGGCTGATCGAGGTGGGTATAGCTGGCCCCCACATCCACCTTGGGCAGATACATGGCCTTGGCTGCCTCGCGCAGTTGCTCTGCCCGCTCCACCCCGGCCTGCTCCGCCGCCAGGCCGTCATCCTGCTGGATGACCCGGCTCCAGGCCTCGGTGAAGCTGACGGTTTGCGCCTGCGCCGAGCCCAGCATGGCTCCCAGCAGGCCCGGGCAGAGCAATTTGATGAACCTTGACGTCATACATCCCCAATTTATGTTTGTAATAAAATTGTGTGGAGCCTTTGCTCGATTCAGGTTCGCTATCATAGCGTAAACAGGCGCCGGAAAGAGACTGTCAAATCACCGAGTCCCTCACTCATTTGACCCTGACCATGGTCCCAGACAATATGTCTGATTTTCAAGCACTCCTGAATTTGCAAGCCTTGGCGCGACGTTTTTTTCAGAAAAAAATGGCTGACGCTCAAATACTAACCTTTTCTCCTGACTAAAAAATGCGTAATATACGCCGCCCTAAGCCGATGGTAACCGTGGAATGCAGATAGGTCCCCACACGCTTGAAACTCCCTTGATCGTGGCCCCCATGGCCGGTGTAACAGACCGACCATTTCGTGAACTTTGTTTACGTTTGGGAGCCGGCATGGCCGTTTCAGAGATGCTGCTGGCCAACCCGGATGTCTGGGATACCCAGAAAACCAGGATGAGAATGGGCCACTCTGCCGAAACCGGACTGCGATCGGTCCAGATTGCCGGATCCGACCCCGAGATGATGGCGTTTGCTGCCCGCTACAACGTGGAGCAGGGCGCTCAGATCGTCGACATCAACATGGGATGTCCGGCAAAAAAAGTGAATAAAAAGTTGGCAGGCTCCGCCCTGCTGCGCCAACCCGATCTGGTCAGATCCATCTGCCAGGCCGTGGTGAATGCAGTAGAGGTACCTGTCACCTTGAAGATCCGCACAGGATGGGATCCGGATAACCGCAATGGCGAGGAGATCGCCCGAATCGCCGAAGATTGCGGTATCGCGGCCCTTGCCGTGCATGGTCGTACCCGCTCCTGCCTCTACAAGGGCGAAGCGGAATACGACACTATCAGGGCGATTAAGCAGGCCGTATCGATTCCTGTTGTCGCCAATGGCGACATAGACAGCCCGGAGAAGGCCCGGTATGTCCTCGACTATACCGGCGTCGACGCCGTGATGATCGGCCGTGCTGCGCAAGGACGACCCTGGATTTTCCGGGAAATCCGTCATTTTCTTGAGACGGGCACCAAGCTGCCGCCTCCCGACAGGGAAGAGGTTCGCACCCTGATGAACGAGCATGTTACCAACCTGCACCAGTTTTACGGTGCATATCTGGGAGCGCGCATTGCCCGTAAACACGTGGGCTGGTATCTGGATGAAGAAGAGACGGGCCGAGAATTCCGTAAGCACTTCAATGCCCTGGATTGTGCAGACGCACAACTCGAGGCACTCGAAGCGTATTTCGATGGATTAGGTTAACGCATAACTAAAGAGCCGACCGAATATGTTCGAACAAACCCTGACTTCTGATGCATTGGTAACAACTACTCACAATCACGCTGCCGAGCCGACCCAGCGCCCCCTGCGTGACTCTGTGCAACAGGCCCTGCGTAACTACCTGGCCCAGTTGAACGGTCAGGAAGTGATTGATCTGTACGATATGGTTCTCTCCGAAGTCGAAGCCCCCATGCTGGACGTGATCATGCAGTACACCCGTGGTAACCAGACTCGCGCCGCCGTGATGATGGGCATCAACCGTGGCACCCTGCGCAAGAAACTCAAGCGCTACGGCATGAACTGATTTCAGTCATCCTGCTGCAGTGCAGATAAAGGCGTGTCCCAGCGATGGGATACGCCTTTTTCTATGCCCAGTCGCCATCTCACTCCACGGCCAGCTTGATGCCGAGCCCCACAAACAGGCCACCCATCACGCGATTGAGCCAACACCCCAGCCGGGCAGGCAAGCGCATCATGCGACTCGCATAGGCGGTCGAGAAGGCCAGCAGGTGGCACCAGATCATCCCGTTGATATTAAAGATGCAGCCCAGCACGATAAAAGCCAGCGCCTTCTGCGGTGCGGCGGGATCGATGAACTGGGGCACAAAGGCGAGGAAGAAGAGTGCTACCTTGGGATTGAGCACATTGGTCAGCAGGCCCTGCCGAAAGATCCGGCCATAAGAAAGCACAGGCAACGCCACAGCCGCATTGGTGGCGGAAGGAGCCTTGGTACCTTGCCAGAACATGGAAAGCCCCAGGTAGACCAGATAGAGCGCCCCCATCAACTTGATGACAGCGAACAGCTCGGCCGAGGCGCTCAGCACAGCCGACAGCCCCAGCGCTGCTGCCAGCACATGCACCATGGTACCCGTTCCTATGCCCAGTGCGGCCACCGAGCCCGCTCGCCAGCCTTGCGAGCCACTGCGCAGCATGATGAGCAGGGAGTCCGGTCCCGGCATCATGTTCAACAGCAGGCCGGATACGATAAACAACGCCAGATCGTGGATCCCCAACATACACAGCTCCCTTGCCGATGAAACTCACAGTCTATGGATCCAGCCCTCCTTGTCACTCCCCCGTTACGGCAATAGTGAACATAGGCAGGAGGCATAGCCAGGGGCTATCAGGGTTGGCGAAGAGAGTAGAAGAGTCGAAAGGTAAGCCGGTGGGTAAAGAGCGGGTCATTTATTTTGAAGCAGATGACCTGAGCATCCTCTAAGCAGTCACTAAATCGGTGCTGAAGCACAGAATGTCAGGCAATAAAAAACCCCGCTCAGTGAGCGGGGTTTTTTATATTGGGTGCCTGGCAGTGTCCTACTCTCGCATGGCGAATGCCACACTACCATCGGCGCTACCGCGTTTCACTTCTGAGTTCGGCATGGGATCAGGTGGTTCCACGGCGCTATGGCCGCCAGGCAAATTCTTAATCTAGAAAGCTGACGTGAATAACAACTCGGCTAGTTTGCCTTGTCATTATCACTGAATTAGGTAGTAGTTCTTCGATTTGCTACAAGGCCCAGAACACTTCTTGGGTGTTGTATGGTTAAGCCTCACGGGTAATTAGTATGGGTTAGCTCAACACGTCGCCGCGCTTACACACCCCACCTATCAACGTTGTGGTCTCCAACGGCCCTTTAGGACCCTCAAGGGGTCAGGGATGACTCATCTCAGGGCTCGCTTCCCGCTTAGATGCTTTCAGCGGTTATCGATTCCGAACTTAGCTACCGGGCAGTGCCACTGGCGTGACAACCCGAACACCAGAGGTTCGTTCACTCCGGTCCTCTCGTACTAGGAGCAACTCCCTTCAATCATCCAACGCCCACGGCAGATAGGGACCGAACTGTCTCACGACGTTCTGAACCCAGCTCGCGTACCACTTTAAATGGCGAACAGCCATACCCTTGGGACCGACTTCAGCCCCAGGATGTGATGAGCCGACATCGAGGTGCCAAACACCGCCGTCGATATGAACTCTTGGGCGGTATCAGCCTGTTATCCCCGGAGTACCTTTTATCCGTTGAGCGATGGCCCTTCCATTCAGAACCACCGGATCACTATGACCTACTTTCGTACCTGCTCGACCTGTCCGTCTCGCAGTTAAGCTGGCTTATGCCATTGCACTAACCTCCTGATGTCCGACCAGGATTAGCCAACCTTCGTGCTCCTCCGTTACTCTTTGGGAGGAGACCGCCCCAGTCAAACTACCCACCAGGCACTGTCCGCGAGCCCGATTCAGGGCCCTGCGTTAGAACATCAAACATACAAGGGTGGTATTTCAAGGACGGCTCCAGCGCAACTGGCGTCACGCCTTCAAAGCCTCCCACCTATCCTACACATGTAGGTTCAATGTTCAGTGCCAAGCTGTAGTAAAGGTTCACGGGGTCTTTCCGTCTAGCCGCGGGTACACCGCATCTTCACGGCGAATTCGATTTCACTGAGTCTCGGGTGGAGACAGCATGGCCATGGTTACACCATTCGTGCAGGTCGGAACTTACCCGACAAGGAATTTCGCTACCTTAGGACCGTTATAGTTACGGCCGCCGTTTACCGGGGCTTCGATCAAGAGCTTCGCTTGCGCTAACCCCATCAATTAACCTTCCGGCACCGGGCAGGTGTCACACCCTATACGTCCACTTTCGTGTTTGCAGAGTGCTGTGTTTTTGATAAACAGTCCCAGCCATCTGGTCACTGCGACTCCCAACTGCTCCATCCGCAAGGGACTTCACTGTCAAGAGCGAACCTTCTCCCGAAGTTACGGTTCTATTTTGCCTAGTTCCTTCACCCGAGTTCTCTCAAGCGCCTTGGTATTCTCTACCCGACCACCTGTGTCGGTTTGGGGTACGATGACTTGTAATCTGAAGCTTAGAGGCTTTTCCTGGAAGCAGGGCATCAATGGCTTCACCACCGTAGTGGCTTCGTCTCGTGTCTCAGTGTTGTGTCTCCGGATTTGCCTAGAAACACCACCTACGCACTTTCACCAGGACAACCGTCGCCTGGCCCACCTAGCCTTCTCCGTCCCCCCATCGCAATTACAAGTCGTGCAGGAATATTAACCTGCTTCCCATCGATTACGCCTTTCGGCCTCACCTTAGGGGTCGACTCACCCTGCCCCGATTAACGTTGGACAGGAACCCTTGGTCTTCCGGCGAGGAGGCTTTTCACCCCCTTTATCGTTACTTACGTCAGCATTCGCACTTCTGATATCTC
>NZ_CP075564.1:600000-760000 GCF_020423125.1 Aeromonas media | reverse complement strand
GTTCTGCCAGCAGGTCGAGCCCAGCATGCTGGCCACCAGCCGGACTATGTGGCCGGTATCCGCCTCGGCCAGCTCACTCAGGCTGTGGTAACCCAGCTGTTCAAGCCGCTCGATGACGGTGGGCCCCACCCCTTTCACCCCGAGCAGCAAACTGCGTTCCCTTGCCGAAAACTGTTTCACGTCGGTCATTGCAGAGCTCCTTTCTGATGACTGCAGTTGCACATCAGGCCCCCAAGAGGCCTGATGAAGATAACGAGGATCAGCGCACGCTGCGCAGCAGGAAGTCCAGCTGGCCGCAGGAGCGGCGCTCCCGCTTTTGCATCTCGTCCGAGCAGGGAACGGCATCCGTACCTTCCTTGTTGATGCAGATGTAGATCTCCCGCAGGAAACGCCCGCCATCGGCGCAGGCCACCGTCATGGTGTCGGGTGCCAACCACTCATTGGCACTGGCCAGATCAGCCTTTAGTTCGAAGGTACTCTTGCGCAGGGGCTCTGCTGGCGATTGATAGGCGACCGGGATCTTCACCTTCTGGCGCAGGTCGCTGGCCAGTTGGTGGAATGCCTCCTGACTCAGGCCGGAGCAGGTGCCGTGCTTCTCCCACTCATGACCATAGAGAAAACGGCTGGGATAGAGCCCGGCAAACTGCTGCTCCATGGCGGGATCCAGCCGCTCGCGAAAACAGCTGCTCGGGTAGCCACGCTGATACTGAGGCCAGAGGCCGTGCAGCACGAATCCCAGTTGCCGGCTGCACTGCTCTCTATCGGCCGGTTTGATGGCGCAGTGCTGCGGTGACCAGGAGAGCGCCATGGCGTAGTAGTCAAACTCCCCTGCCCGCCCCTTGGCTTGCACGGTCTGGGCCCACAACAGAGTGGCCATCAGCAACACCATGATCTGCTTCATCTTCCAACCTCCATCACCACGTCTTGCCCCCTGCTGGTGCGGCGTGTTCCCCGCAATACCAGTCCCCATGCTCCCATAACAGGGAGCCAAAGAACAACCATGTGAAATGCCCTTACTAAAGGAGGGTCAGACCAGTAAAGGGTTTCCCCTCCCGGATCAGAGGCGTAAGCTGACTCTCCGGCGAGCCCCCGCGTCCCGCCACCTTATCCCCGAATTCAGCTGCAACAGGACGTAACATGATCCGCAAGAATCCCTCAGGTCACCTGCCCGTCATCCACGAATCCGCCTACATCGACAAGACCGCCATCATCTGTGGCAAGGTGATCATCAAGGAGAATGTGTTTGTCGGCCCCTATGCCGTGATCCGCGCCGACGAGGTGGACGAGAGCGGCGACATGGAGCCCATCGTCATCGGCGCCAACTCCAATATTCAGGACGGTGTGGTGATCCACTCCAAGTCCGGCGCCGCCGTCACCATAGGCGAATACAGCTCCATCGCCCACCGCAGCATAGTGCACGGCCCCTGCGAGGTGGGTAACCGGGTCTTCATCGGCTTCAACAGCGTGCTGTTCAACTGCCACATCGGCGAAGGATCCGTGGTACGTCACAACTCGGTGATCGACGGCTGCGATCTGCCCCCGGGCTTCTATGTGCCGTCCACCACCCGTATCAACCAGCAGAGCGATCTGGCCCAGATCCCCCGCGTCACCGTGGATGCCACCGAGTTCTCAGAGGACGTGGCCCACACCAACATCGACCTGGTCAAGGGCTACAAGGCGCTCTCCAACGAGTTCTGATGCCAGCCATGTCATAGCAGAAAAGGGGCACCACGCGGCCCCTTTTCTCTGCACGCAATCCTGACCCGGCCGGACACGCCACCATGGCGCTGGCATCCCCTCTTCTTTATCTCTCCCGCTCGACGCCTTCAAAACAAAGAACCCCTACTCGTTGGGTGTCCAACTTTCGGGGTTCGCGTCACGCAGGCTGCGCCCTCATGCGGCACAAGGGGCAGCGGGTCGGAATATCAGGCCCCGATGATACCGCCGTCGTCCCGGGTGATACGCAGCACGGCGGAGCGGGGAATGGCGGTGCCGCCATCCGGGAAGTGGGAGGGAGCCAGCTCCTCCCCCGGGTGCTGCACCCCGACGAACATAGTGCGCCAGTCCGGACTGAAGGTGAGGCCCGTGATCTCGCAGGCAATGGGGCCGGTCAGGAAGCGGCGCACCTCGCCACTCGCCGGGTCCGCGCACAGCATCTGGTTGTTGCCCATGCCGGCAAACTGCTTCTCGTTGGAATAATCGCCGTCGGTCTGGATCCAGAGCCGTCCCGCCTCGTCGAAGCCGATGCCGTCCGGGCTGTTGAACATGTTGTCCGGGTTGATGTTGGCACTGCCCGCCATCAACCCCTCTTTATTGACCTCAGGATTGCCCGCCAGCAGGAAGAGATCCCACTCGAAGCTGTCGCTGCCGTGATCGCCACCAGCCGGGCGCCAGCGGATGATCTGGCCATAGGGGTTCTCGGCCCTGGGGTTGGCGCCGTCCAGAGGTTGGTTCTCCTTGAGGCCGCGGTTCTTGTTGTTGGTCAGGGTGCAGTAGGCCTCGGCACGATGGGGATGTACGGCCACCCACTCCGGCCTGTCCATGGTGGTGGCGCCGAGCCGGGTCGCGGCTTCGCGCGCGAAGATGAGCACCTCCCCCTGATCGGCGAAGCCGTTCTCCCGGGTCAGGCCGTGCTGGCCGTGCACCAGGGGCAACCACTGGCCGGTGCCCTTCAGTTCCCCTTCCTTGGCCTCGAAGCGGGCCACATAGAGGGTGCCCTCATCCAGCAGATCCCGGTTGGCAAGGTCCTTGCCCGGCGCCACCTTGTTCTTCGAGACGAAGCGGTAGATGTGCTCGCCCCGCTCGTCATCACCGAGGTAAACCACGGCGCGGCCATCTTTATTGATGGTGAAGGCAGCATTCTCATGCTTGAAGCGGCCCAGCGCCGTGCGCTTCTTCGGGGTGGAGGCGGGATCGTGCGGATCGATTTCCACCACCCAGCCGAAGCGGTGTGGCTCGTTGGGGTGTTTGGCGAGATCGAAGCGCTCGTCAAACTGGTGCCAGCCAAAGCCCGCATCCTCGGCGGCCAGGCCGTAGCGGGCAGCGCGCTTGTCCAACTCAGGCTTGCCCGCGCTGCCGAAGTAGCCGTTGAAGTTCTCCTCGCAGGTGAGGTAGGTGCCCCAGGGGGTCTGACCGTTGGCGCAGTTGTTGAAGGTGCCAAGAGCCGTGCGTCCCTCAGGGTCGGCTTGGGTCTTGAGCAGGGCGTGGCCCGCCGCCGGGCCGCTCAGTGTCATGGGGGTGGTGGCGGTGATGCGGCGATTGAGTGCCCCCCTGGGGTTGGCCTGCCACTTGTCATCGATGCGTACCAGCTCCACCAGAGAGACACCGTGGGCCGCCTGGGCCTTGGCGACGGCCTCGGCACTGAGCGCCTTGCCGCCATCCGCAAACAGGTATTCGTAGTTGGTGTACTCATTGTTGACGGCGAGCAGGGCGCGATCAGGGCCCAGGGGGAAGAAGCTCATACCGTCGTTATTGTCGCCAAACTGGCGTGCCTGGGCCCTGGCATCATTGCTCTGGCTGAAGACGGGGGCATCGGCGAACAGGGCATCACCCCAGGCGATCAGCACCTCGGCCTTGTAACCTGGCGGCACCACTACGGCATCGGCCACCGAGGCGGGCACGGCCTGGAACCCCAGCAGCGGCTGGGTGGCAGCGGCCACGGCGCGGGCTACCGGGCTCGCGGCGAAGAAGGCCACCATGCTGGCGGCGCCGACTCCCTTGAGGAACCCCCGGCGGCTGAGGCCAGCCTCGATCAGGCGGTTGAACTCCGGCTCCTGTTCCCGGGGATGGTTGACACTGTCTCTCTCGTCAAAACGGCTCATCGGCTTTTCCTTGTTCTCTCTGCTGGCATCATTGCGTCATCACTGCGTCCGGCCACAGCATGGCGGCACTTTATTAAACGACGATGACAAACGATGAGATAACCCGGCGGGCGCGGCAAGGCGCCACCGCCCAGGAGAAGGGGCGGTGGACACGAGTCCCACCACCCCAGGAGAAGTAGCACTGATAGAGAGGCTAGCCCTGGCCGCACCTCTTCAGGTTGATATGCCCGTTTGTACCGGATTTCACCCGCTGGCAACCGCCCTCTAGCCGCATTTTTTCAGGCTGATATGCCAGTTGGCGCCGGATTGCACCTGATGTTTGGTGGCGAAGCTGTCCATGTTCAGGGCCACCGAGACCTGCAGCAGGCTGTTGAGGTAGACCAGCGGCTGGCCTTGTGGCACATCGCCGAAGCTGCTGACGTAGGGGGCCTTGCCCTCGTACTTGATCGCATCCCCTTCGCTGATCCTGATGCAGGCGTTGTCCCCCTTGTTGATCCCCGCCTTGGTCAGCAGCGCATCGTCGATATTGGTCCAGACGTTGCCATACTGCACGTCCAGGATGGGAATGGTGCCCTTGAGAGTGCCATCTTTTTCCGCCACGGCCGGCTGGTAGGGGATGCTCACCACCTCGGCGGGCAGCAGGGGCCCCACCTGCTCGAAGCTGATGACGCCGGAGGCAAGCCGCGCCCCCGTGTAGGCGTAGACGTCGCGACCGTGGAAGGTGTAGGACTTCTCGGAGCCCTTGAGGCGGTTGCGTTTCTCGTCTATCTGGCGCACCGCCTCGATGCCGAAGTGTTCGGCCACCAGGGTCAGGGTGCCGTTGTCCGGGCTGACGATGTAGTGGCCGCTCTTGGTCTTGAGCACCACCGAGTGGCGATCGGTGCCGACGCCGGGATCCACCACGCTGACGAAGACGGTGCCCTTGGGCCAGTAGTTGAGGGTCTGGTAGAGGCGGTAGGAGGCCTCCCAGATGTTGTAGGCCGGGATCTCGTGGGTCAGATCCTGCAGCGGCAGTGTCCTGTCCACCCCGAAGGCGACCCCCTTCATGGCGGAGACGGCTCCGTCCTTGAGACCAAAATCGGTCTGGAAGACCAGCGCCTCGTTTGCGAAGGCACTACTCCCCATCAGCGAGAGGGCGAGGACGAGGGCGCGGGGAAGGGTACGAATAGCCATATCAGGACTCCTTGTGGGGAATGCAACAGAGAAACAGAAATCTAGACGTCCAGAATGCCATTTGATGACGCCTTTGCAAGCCCCCTTGCCCGAATGGGGGGAAAGCACTCGCCAGAGCGCTCCGCCGGGTGTATCCATGGACGAGTCAAATTCAGGAGACGACGGTATGACAGAGCAAGGGCACGAAACCCTATTGTTGAGCCTGGGCGACAACCAGAGCCGGGTACAGATCACCGGGGCGGATGGCGTCAGCCAGACCTTTTCACTGGCCCTGGGCCTGAATGCCATGACACCCGGTCCCTTTCGCCGGGACCCGCCAACCCCCCTCGAGCTGGAGCAGGCCATCATGGTGGTGGAAGATGCACTGATGCCCCTCGCGGCCCATATCCAACCCCACCCCCTGATACAGCTTCATAGCCCGGTGCCGCTGGCAGGCGGACTCGGCAGTCACGAGCTGAACCGGGAGAGCATCGAACGGTTGTTCGGCCAGCTGGTCGCCATGGTGGAGGGAGATCCGCTGGCTGCGGCCCATCTGCCCAGAGATCGCCGCTTCGCCGCCACCCTGCTGATCCTGCGAGAATGGATGCACCACCTGGGTGCCGAACGGGTGCAACTGCTCCCGTGATGGCAGCGCCAGTCAGGGGCGCCATGCCCTCTTACTCCGCGACCACCATCGATTCGCCCTTCCCTTGCCATCGAATCGTGAACGTCTATCTTGTTGATATTGGAGGCTCATTTTCCTTGCGCTGCCTGCCCCCGCCAACTTTCATCTGGTGATGCCGAGCAGAATCAGTTACAAAAAAGTCTTCTGTCACTACCCGGGAGCATCACGGCATGGCGGGATCACTGTTGCGGATCATCCCCCGCAAGTGGTTGATTCAATTCACACTGTTCTCTCTGGCACTGGCAGGTTTGGGGCTGGTGTTCAACTACACCTACCTCAGCATCCGGCACGACATGCAGCTCATCACCGCCAAACAGCAGAATGTGTTCGAGGTGTTTTATCAGCGGGCCCGCATCCTGGCGCCAGACGCGCTGGCCCGGTTCGTCGACAACAGCAGCATCAAGGCGCCCATCTTCAGCGAGAACAGAGATGCGACGGCCTATGCCTATGCTTATGACCTCGATACCCTGACCCGTATGGCTGTCATTCCCATACTCCCCTCATCCAACCCGGTACTCATCGCCTACCAATATGCCCTCTCCTACCCCGAGGTCATCAACCTCTACGCCTTCTATGACGATCGTCGCCTGCTTGGCATGGTGCCCGACCGACTGACGCTCCCGAACCGGCTGATGCCGACCAACAGCGACCTCAATGACATCGAACCCTGGACCCATTATTTCGGTTGCGCCCTCTTCGCCTCCGCCCATGTGCCCTGCAGCACGGATGAGGCCTGGGTGTCCGACATCTACACCGACACCTTCACCGGGTTGCAGACCATCACCATGTACTTCCCCTTCGTCTTCTACGACCCGGTGATAGCGGATTACCGCCATGGTCTGACGGGCATAGACATCGCCGTCGACGAGGCGTTCAAGGATGTGCTTCGCCCCTTCGAGAGCCTCAATCCGACCAGAACCACACTCTCTTTCGATGAAATAGAGCCCTGTCGCCCCTGGCATCTCTGCCTGAATACCCGCTTTATGCGGGCCAAGGCCAGCGTCGACCTCTATCTCAAATGGTCATACAGCTACGGCGATTTCATGCGCGCGGTGCTCTATGGCCCCGCCTTCAAACTCTATCTGATCGCCCTGCTGCTGCTCATACTGACGGGACGGGGCATCTACGGCCGCCTGCGCACCCTGGCACAGACCGATCACCTGACCCGGCTGCCGAGACGGGACATCCTGGATCAGGCCAAGCTGCAGGAGCACGACTACCTGATGCTCCTCGACATCGACAACTTCAAGTCCATCAACGACGCCTATGGCCACGGGGTGGGAGACATCGCCCTCGCCGCCTTCGCCCGTCATCTGACGGCCAATATGCGCAAGGGGGACAAGGCCATTCGCTGGGGCGGCGAGGAGTTTATCGTCCTCTACAAGAGGCTCGGCGACGAGGCCAGCATGCGCCAGACCGTGGCCCGTCTGTTGGCATCACAACTTCAGATGGAGGAACTGTCCGCCCCCATCACCTTCTCGGCAGGCATCATTCGCATCCGTGATTACCTGACCGTCGCCGAAGCCACCGACCTGGCCGATACGCTGCTCTACCACGTCAAGCAGCATGGCAAGCACAACATCGCCTATTACCAGGGGCAGGAGATCAGGCTGATCCGGGAGCAGACCGCGGCCGACTGATCCCGCAACAGCAGGGCCCTCGCCGCCCCGCCGACAGTCATCACCTTCTGCTGTGCGGGGCGCTTCTGCTACCATGGCCGCCACTGTCCGCTTTCGTCACGGCCCTGGCCGCGATAACCCCATACTGGTGCCCTATGTCCATTGCCTCCTTTGCCGAACTGGCCCTCTCTCCCCGTCTGCAACAGACCCTCTGTGAGCTGGGTTATGCCGCGCCAACCCCCATTCAGGCCAGCGCCATCCCCGTCATTCTGGCGGGGCGGGATCTGCTGGCGGGGGCTCAGACCGGCACCGGCAAGACCGCCGCCTTCGTGCTGCCGTTGCTGGAGCGACTGATGCAGCAGCCGCAAAGCGAGTCGCCCCGCCCCATCCGCGCCCTGGTGCTGGTGCCGACCCGCGAGCTGGCGGTGCAGGTGCATGAGAGCGTCACGCGCTACGCCAAGGGCACCGATCTCACCAGCGCCCTGGTGTACGGCGGGGTCAGCATAGCCGCCCAGGTGGAGGCGCTGAAAAACGGGGTGGATCTGCTGATCGCCACCCCGGGTCGATTGCTCGACCATCTGCGTCAGGGGGCCTTGCGCCTTGGGAGCCTCAGCCATCTGGTGTTCGACGAGGCGGATCGCATGCTCGACATGGGCTTTATGGACGAGATAAAGGCGCTGCTGAAGCAAATCCCGGCGGATCGCCAGACCCTGCTGTTTTCAGCCACCTGCGATGACAACCTGTTTGCCTTGAGCAAGGTGCTGCTGCGTGACCCCGCGCTTATCGAGGTGGCACCGCGCAACACCACGGCGGCCGAGGTGGAACAGCGGGTCTATGCGGTGGACGGCGATCGCAAGCTGGCGTTGGTCGAACACATGCTGACCGTGAAGGGCTGGGCTCCGGCCCTGATCTTCAGCCGCACCCGCCAGGGGGCCGACAAGCTGGCCCAGCAGCTCGGCAAGGCGGGCATCAATGCGCTCGCCTTCCACGGCGATCTGTCGCAAGGCGCGCGGGAGAAGGTGTTGCTGGAGTTTCGCGCCGGCACCCTGCAGGCGCTGGTGGCCACCGACGTGGCAGCCCGCGGCCTCGATATCAGCGACCTCAACCATGTGATCAATCTGGAATTCCCCTTTGTGGCGGAGGATTACGTGCACCGCATCGGGCGCACCGGCCGCGCCGGCAACAAGGGGCTCGCCATCACACTGTTCAGCCCGGAGGATGCGCCGCTGCTGGAGAAGGTGGAGGCCGTGCTCGACACCCGCTTGCCCCAGCAGTGGTTCCCGGGTTTTGAGCCGGATCTGACCCGCTTCGACCCCGAACCGCGCCGTGCCAGCAAGGCGGCCCAGAAGCAGAAGGCCAGAAAGCAGGCCCTCTCGGGCAACAAGGGCGGCAAGGGGCGCAAGCCCTGACACAGGGGATCTTGCGAGGGCGTCGGCCATGCGGGCGCCCCCGCGTCACCACTCTCCTGGCGCGGGCTCGTGGCTAGCTCCAGCAGGCCGACCGCTTTCCTGCCGCTCTCCCACCGCTTTTCTCCCCCGCGCCCTCCTGCTCAACCCTCTTCCATTGACCCGGCGACCCTTTGCCACACTCTGCTACAAAAGAGGTAGTAAAGGGGCACACTCTTGCCACAAAGCGGGCGTGCAATAGAGACATGAACAAGGAGGACATCATGAAACCCGCATCCCTCGCCTGGGCCCTGACCCTCACCCTCATCTGGCTCGCTGGCATGACCCAGTGGCCCACCGGCCTCTGGCCCTGGCGCCATGAACTGCTGATCCTGACCGGTCTGCTTGGCCTCGGAGCCATGACCCTCTCCCTGCTGCTGGCCCTGCGCCTGCCGAGGCTCGAAGTCTGGTGTGGCGGGCTGGATCGCATGTTGCACCTGCATCGCAGCAGCGCGCTCTGGGCCACCGGCACCCTGATGGCCCACTGGCTGCTGGTGGAGGCGCCCAAGTGGGCCGTCACCGCCGACTGGCTGACCCGGCCGGCACGCCGCGGTGCTGGCGCTGGCGCTGGCGCTGGCAACGATGCCCTGTGGCACGAACTCGGCAATACCCTGGGGGAATGGGGTTTCTATCTGCTGCTGGCCCTGGTGGTGGTGGGCCTGCTTGCGGTGGTGCGCTACGAGCGCTTCAAGGTGGTCCATCGGCTGGCTCCCGTCATCTACCTGATAGGCTGGCTGCACGGGCTCTGCCTGCTGCCGCGCATCGGCGTCCTGACGCCGGTCGGTCTGACCTTGCTGGTGGGCGGCGGGCTGGGCGCCATGGGCGCGCTCTACTCCCTGTTTGGCCGAGTGGGCCAGAATGCGCGCCGCCAGGGAACGGTCAGCGCCCTCACCCCTTTGGACGAACGCACCCTGGAGATCAGGGTCACCCTGACCTCTCCCCTGTCTGGCTACCGTCCGGGCCAGTTCGCCTTCTTCGACTTCGCCGGGCGCGGCGAGCCCCATCCCTACACCCTGGTCAATGTCTCGGCGGACTGCCGCACCCTGACCCTGGCGGTGCGCGCCCTCGGGGATCACACCCACTGGCTGCACCAGCACCTCAGGGTGGGGGATGCCGTCATCGTGACCGGCCCCTATGGCGCCTTCGCCCTGCCAGACCCGGCCCCCGCGCTCTGGGTGGGCGCCGGTATCGGCATCACCCCCTTCGTCGCCTGGCTGGAGGCGCTGGTGCGCCGTGGCGAGACACGCCCGGGCACCGCCTTGCTGCAATGCGCCCCCACCGCCGAGGCCGCCCCCTATCACAGCCGCCTCGCTGAACTGTGCCGCCGGGCCGGGGTCGATTACCGATTACACCTGGAGTCCGAGCGCGGTCGGCTGGATCTGGCCGCCCTGGGTGAACGCCAGCACACCCCGGTGTGGTTCTGCGGCCCCGAGCCCATGGCCCACACCCTGGATGCCCATCTGACCGCCCCGCTGCACCGGGAGCTGTTCCGCTTCCGCTAGCCTCAAGATGAGGCGCATCATCAAAAGGGCCTCCCCGGGGAGGCCCTTGTCATATCAGATGCACCTCGCTCGCAGCCTCTGACTTGCCCCCATAAAACCTCGAGCCAGGGCTGCGACCCTCACTTGGATATTGATGCAAGTTGAATGAATCAATATTATCTTGCGGCCTCTGGTCATGGATAAGAATGTTGTATGTCCTTTGATAAAAAGCACGGTGAGTTCATCTTCAATGTGCAGGAACACCTGGTCATCTGCGAGCTGATCGGCCCTTTCAATGAAGAGGGTATGCTGGCGTGGATTGCACAGATAAAGCGCGTGGTGAACAGCCTGGACGGGAAGCCTTTCTGCGCCCTGGTGGACCATCGCCAACATCAGGGGGTGGTGCTATCCGCCCTGCCCCATCTGCAAGAGACCTATCAGTGGCTGGCCCAGAAGAACCTGGTAGCCATCGCCTCTCTCTATTCGGCCAAGGTGCTCCACCACATCGCCCTCTCCTGCCTGTCCCTCACCCACCCGGGCCATATCCGGGCATTCAACGACCCTCAAGAGGCCATCGCCTGGCTGGATGCCCAATATCAGGCGCAGTAGCCCACCCGGCCTGACGTGATACCCACTGCGCCGTGCACCAGACCGGCCTGTGTAGATAAGCAATATGCCGCACAGTCCTCTGCATCGCTTGGATTAAAAGGCCACTATCCATGCCCTGAAGTGCTGCACCCGGCAGCAAGCGATGGCTGACCCCCCAGAGACAAGAAATAAGTGCCACTCGGGAGAGCCGCAGCCTGGGCGGCTATCTGCCCCGGCAAGGCGCCATCCGGGCCAAGGGGCATCTGCGCCGCCCGCACGCTGCCGCCCCAGAAGCTCGCCACCAGTATCAAGGCCCCGGCCAACCCGTATTTGATCCAGGATTTCATCCTCTGCTCCCCTCTCTTTAGCCTTCGCCACCCTGTGGCAAGCAGGCCCATTTATCAGTGGGCAGAAAATACGGGGGATTTGTGAGGAAAGAATGAGGTTGTGTGAAGCCAAGGTGAAGTCGGGGGGAAGGCAGGAAAAATCAGGGGAGACCGGTAGCGAACTACGATAAACAGGGCTGCTGGCGGTGCGAGGGATTGAGAGCGGCAAAAGCTAAAAACCAACCAGCGACACAGACAGCGCCCCCTCACCCTAGCCCTCTCCCGAGGGAGAGGGGATGGTTCATGCCAATTCCAAGCCATTAATATTCACCCGTATCACACAGCCAAAACGCAGCCAGCGGAATCCATTCCGCTCCCTTCTCCCTGAATCGCCCCTAGTTTTCTAGACACTTTGTTGCTGAAAAATAAACTGCCTTTCAAACTCTACCGGCGACAGCCCATCATTGGAACCATGGCGCCTGATTGGGTTGTAAAACATCTCGATATAATCAAACATATCGCTGCGGGCTTCGTCTCTTGTCGCGTAAATCCTGCGCTTGATCCGCTCCCGTTTGAGCAACTGAAAGAAGCTCTCGGCGACCGCGTTGTCGTGACAGTTACCCCGTCGGCTCATGCTGCAACTCAGGTTGTGGGCCTTCAGAAAGTCCTGCCATTCACCACCGGTAAACTGGCTGCCCTGATCCGAATGCACCAGTACCGGCTGCTTGGGCTTGCGCCGCCAGACGGCCATCAATAACGCATCAACCGCCAAGTCTGCCGTCATGCGTGACTTCATCGCCCAGCCGACGATCTGGCGAGAGAACAGGTCGAGCACCACCGCCAGGTACAGCCACCCTTCTTGAGTGCGAATGTAGGTAATGTCAGTCACCCAGGAGATGTTGGGGGCTGGCACCTTAAACTGACGTGCCAGCGTGTTTGGGGCCGCCTGCATGCTTTTACCCCCATAATGCCCCTTGCGGCGTTGATAGCCTGTTTGCGAACGCAGCCCTTCCCGCTTCATTAATTTGGCCACACGGTGCTTGCCGCAGACTTCCCCTGCGTCACGAAGGTCGCGATGGATCTTGCGATAGCCGTAGACAGCACCACTTTCCAGCCAGGATTGCTTGACCAATCCGATCAGTCGTTCGTCCTCCTGCTGCCGTGGTGACGCGGGCTGTTTCAACCACGCATAGAAGCCACTTCGGTGAACCCCCAGGGTTTGGCACAGGGTAACGACACTGTACCGGTCGAGTCGGGAGGTTATGAACGCGTACCTTTCCTTGACTCGCTGGCAAAGTACGCGGCGGCCTCCTTTAGGATATTGCGCTCCTCGGTGACCTGGCGCAGTTCGGCTTTCAGGCGGCGGATCTCGGCTTGCAAGGCAGACTCTTCGAGCTGCTGGTCAGCAGGCTTACCGTACTGCTTGAGCCAGGCATACAGGCTGTGGCTGGATACCCCAAGGGCTCGTGCAACGTCAACCACCGGCCGACCGCGCTCGGTGATTTGTTTAACCGCTTCGATTTTGAATGTTTCTGGATAACGCTGACGGGTCATAACACCTCCAATAGTTGCCTCATTTTAAGGCTGTGAGGTGTCTAGGGAGCTGGGGGCGATTCACCCCTTGCGGGAGAAGGGCTGGGGATGAGGGGGAGGTAACAATAAGCCACATAATGTATGGGACGATTAGCGCAGCGTAATCGTCCGCATACCGCCACGTACCGAGTCATGGCAAGACAGGCAGGACACTCTGGATATCAGCGGCCTCTCGGCGACCTCCTATCCGCGATCGTCTGAATACGATTCACTATTCGAACCCATGGCACTAACTGTGAAGACAATCATGCAAGCTAAACAATGCTCAATCCATCCTGACAATAGATTAGAAAACAAATATGAAATCATATTATGATGCATGAAATTACTCACTAAAACGTGCAGGCACGGTGATGAAGAAAGAAATTTTCTACAAATACAGGGCAATGAATACTA
The DNA here is from genome assembly GCF_020423125.1 of Aeromonas media. Classification (NCBI taxonomy): domain Bacteria; kingdom Pseudomonadati; phylum Pseudomonadota; class Gammaproteobacteria; order Aeromonadales; family Aeromonadaceae; genus Aeromonas; species Aeromonas media. The sequence continues at coordinate 746,894 of NZ_CP075564.1, read as the reverse complement.
ATCTAATAGAATCTCTTTGTTGGGATAAAATATTTTATGCCTCACCCGCGACCTTTAACGATCCACTTGATTGTCAAATATTTTCCATTGAAAATGATTTATCAATTGCTCAACCAAGAAAAATATATGCACAACTTAAACTGCCAAGAACACTCAAGAGCGCAGAAAAAAACATTAGAGGGAAAGGCATTATAAATAGAATGAAGCCACTCCTTGAGGAAATGGTTAAATCTACAGTGATAGATGATTTGAATAGAATTAATTACGAATCGACCAACCCAGATTATGATGGTACAACTGAAGAAATAGAAATTAGCATTTTAACTGCGAGTATATATTCAGAGTTGAGAGAACATTACAGCAAAGGCGTTTTCTGCTTTTCGAAAAGCGGAAATGATGTGCTGATGTGGAGCCACTACGGCGATGAGCATAAAGGCATTTGCATCGGATATAGCAAGGATAGAAACCCAATACCTGATATCAAGCCAGTCATATATGGTAAACATGGAGTGATAAAAACATCATCGCTTTATAATGCATTTGTTAAACACAATAAAGATGAACAAGCAATCATTGAAAATGAAATCCTCCTAAAGAAAAGCAGCGCGTGGAAATATGAAAAAGAATACCGACTGATAAGTAACATCGGCCTTCAAGATTCTCCCCTAATGTTAGAGGAGATAACTTTTGGCCTCCGATGCCCAGCGGAGGTAAGACATACAATAACAAAAATGATGGAAGGTAGATGTCCAAAAGTAAAATATTATGAAATGACACTAACAAATAAAAGCGCCAATCTAATAAAACGTCTTTACAATGAAAAAAGTGAGTTTTGTATCAACTTTCCTATAGCGGCACATATATATGATGAGGTCTTTGGTGAGGATGACTTGGGCAACTAACAATTGAACAATTCTAAACATAATAAAAACCACCCGTATAACAGGTGGTTTCTGGTTTTATCACCTTACTAACCTGACTATTTATTCCTCAAGGATAATCAGGCCAACGGCGGCGTACGTGGCGGCACCTGGCGCTTGCTGCCGGTGGACTCGAAGGCCGAGGCGACGCGCAGCAGGTTGTTGTCGTCATAGGCGCGACCGGCGAAGGTCAGGCCCACCGGCATGCCGATATCGGCCATCACCCCCATGGGGACGGTGACGGTCGGCACGCCGAGATGGCGAATGGCGAGGTTGCCGTTGGCGACCCAGATGCCGTTGCTCCAGGCGATATCGGCGGAGGCCGGATTCACGTCCGCGTCAGCCGGGCCCACGTCGGCGACGGTTGGGAACAGCACGGCGTCGAGCTTGAGCCCGTCCATCCAGTCCTCCAGATCCAGCTTGCGAGTCTGTTCCAGACCGCGCAGGCCGTCCGGCACCGAGGCAATCTCGTCGAAACGCTTGAGACCGCGCTTGGCCATATTGACGTACTCGTCCATGCCCGCCGCCAGATCGCCCTCGCGGTTCGGCAAGGTGCCCGGATCGTGGGGGAAGATCTTGGGGCCATCCACATCGGCGAGTTTATTGAGCTTGGGATCGCCGTTGGCACGCAGGAAGTCGTCGAACGCCCAGCCGGAGAGCTCCCACAGCTCGTCGTTGAGAAACTCCGGGCTCACGATGCCGCGATTGAACACGGTCGGTGCACCGGGTCTGTCCCCTTCGCAGTTGGAGACCAGCGGGAAGTCCACTTCGATGACTTCGGCGCCAGCGGCTTCCAGCGCCTTGCGCGCTTCTTCCCACAGGGCAATCACGGAGTCGCGGGTATGGATGCGCTGACCGGTCGGGCCGCCGATGCCGGGGTGCTCGCTGGTGCCCGCCAGTTCATCCTTGTTGATAAACATGCGCGGCACGCCGAGGCGCTTGCCCTTGAGGGCGTCGGGCTTGGCGGCCAGCTCCAGATAAGAAGCCGGACGCACCTCGGAAGCCTTAGGGATCTTGACCCAGGGCTGCATGCGCCACAGATCCCCACGGGTGTCGGCATCGTCGGCCACCACTACGTCGAGCACTTCCAGCAGATCGGCCATGGTGCGGGCATAGGGCACGACGACATCCATGGTCGGGGTCAGCGGCCAGTTGCCACGCACCGAGATGACACCACGGGACGGGGTGTAGGCACAGAGGCCGTTGTTGGAGGCCGGGCCACGGCCACTCGACCAGGTCTCTTCCGCCAGACCAAAGGCGGCGAAGCTCGCGGCGGTGGCGGTGCCGGCCCCGTTGGAGGAGCCGGAGGCAAAGGGCGCGGTCAGATAATCGGCGTTGTAGGGGCTCTCGGCACGGCCATAGACTCCGCGCTGCATGCCGCCATTGGCCATGGGGGGCATATTGGTCTTGCCCAGGCAGATGGCACCGGCGACGCGCAGCCGCTCAACGGTAAAGGCATCGCGCTGGGCCACCAGATCCTTGAAGGCCGGGCTGCCGGAGGCGGCCGTCAGCCCCTTGACCAGATAGCTGTCCTTGGCGGTGTAGGGGATGCCGTCGAGCGGCCCCAGGGTTTCGCCACGGGCGCGACGCGCATCGGACGATTGCGCCTCTTTCAGCGCATCGGGATTGGGTACCACCAAAGCGTTCAGCTTGGTGTTGGTCTCGGGGCCGTTATAGGCAGCGATCCTGGCCAGATAGGCTTTGACCAGTTCGACCGCTGTGGTGCGGCCGGATTCGAGCGCACCGCGCAGCTCGGCAATGGAAACCTCGGTCACTTCGATCATGTTGATCTCCTGTAGAAGGGTGACTGCTTGTGATGGTAATCGCCGCATCGGCGCCTGCGACCATCACACCATCAAGAGATAAAACCCCACGGCGTGGGGTTTTGAATGTCTACAATCTCCGGCCAGCTTACTGACCAGAAGGGATTTGCTGAGTAATGCAGTGGATATTGCCACCGCCCAGCAGGATCTCGCGGGCCGGCACGCCAACCACGGTGTGATCCGGGAAGATCTCTTCCAGAATGCGCTGGGCTTCGCCGTCGGTGGCGGCATCCAGCAGCGGGTAGACGATGCGATCGTTGGTGATAAGGAAGTTCACGTAGGAACCTGCCAGACGACCTTCTGCCTCGCGCGGCACACCGCTGCCGCTCTCGACGCCAGCGGACTCTTCCTCGGTGCAGAACAGCGGGCCCGGCTGGGGCAGCTTCCAGATTTTGAGCTTGCGACCCTTGGCGTCCACCGCCGCTTCCAGCACCTTGAGGGCGGCCAGGGAGCGCTCGTATTGGGGATCGTTCTGGTCGTCGGTCCAGTGCAGGGCCACTTCACCCGGGCGCACGAAGCAGCACATGTTGTCGATGTGACCGTCGGTCTCGTCCATGTAGACGCCTTCGTCCAGCCAGATAAAGCTGGTGACACCCAGATAGTCGCGCAGGTGCGCTTCGATCTGCTCTTTGGTCAGGTGCGGGTTGCGGTTTTCGTTGAGCAGGCACTCGGCGGTGGTCATGCAGGTGCCTTCGCCATCCACGTGGATGGAACCCCCTTCCAGAATGAGCGGCGCGGCGTAGCGATCCATGCCGTGCTGCTCCAGCATCTGAGCCGCCACTTTCTCGTCCTGATCCCAGGGGTAGTAGAGACCGCCCTTGTGACCGCCCCAGGCGTTGAAGCCCCAATCCACGCCACGGCACTCGCCGGCGGCGTTGGTGACAACTGTCGGGCCTGTGTCGCGGGCCCAGCAGTCATTGCTGTTCATTTCGACCAGGGTGACGTGGGCGGGCATGATGGCGCGGGCCTGCTCCATAAACTGGGCCGGCACCCCCATAAAGACCGGGGTGGCTTGCCCGATGGCATCGGCCACCTTGGCGAAGGTTTCTTGCGCGAAGCGGCCGGCAACGCGCCAGTTGTCCGGGCGGAACGGCCAGATCATCCAGACGGCCTGCTGGTGCGCCCACTCGGCGGGCATGGTGAAGCCGTCGGCGGCCGGCGTGGAGTTAATGGTCTTGATGCTCATCGCAAGGCTCCTTGCATGGATTGAGGCCCCCGTTTACGCCCGATGCGGCGCGGGAACCCAGAAAAATAAGAGTGGGTCGCAGATTAAGACGTTGCGCCCCCATCCATCAAATGAATAGGATGGATTGTCCCATAAACACGGCGAATAATCCCCCCATGAAACTGCACCAGCTCGACCTCAATCTGCTGCTCGCGTTTGACGCCCTGATGACGCAGGGCAGCGTCACCCGCGCCGCCGAAGCGCTCTTTATCAGCCAGCCCGCCATGAGCCATTCGCTTAACCGGCTGCGCACCTTTCTCGGCGACCCGCTTTTAGTACGCACCCCGCAGGGGATGCTGCCGACCCCGCGCGCCCAGCGGCTGCACCTCGGTGTGCAGCAGGCGCTGCGGCTGCTGGAGCAGCAGCTCACCGAGGAAGAAGAGTTCGAGCCGAGCCAGTCAAAGCGGCGCTTCGTGCTCTGCACCACAGATTACGTGGAGTGCGTGCTGATCCCGCCGCTGATCCAGCGCCTCAGACGGCTGGCGCCGGGGGTCACCATCGAGATCCGCATACTGCGCGACACCCTGCCCGAAGCCGAACTGGCAAGCGGCGAGATCGATCTGGTGCTGGGGTTTGACGAGTACATGCAGGTGCCGGGGTATCTGGGCAAGGAGACCTGGCTCACCGAACCCTTGGCCGGGCTGGTGCGCGCCACCCTGGAGCTGGAGGAGGAGCGCATCACCCTCGAGCAGCTTATCGAGATGCCCCACGTGTTCCACTCGCCGCTCGGCACCTCGGAGGCGAGCCTCGACCGCTATTTGCAGAGCCTGGGGCAGAGCCGCACCATCTCGGTCAACAGCCAGAGCTATATGTCCGCCGCCGCCATCGTCAGCCAGAGCGACCACCTGCTGGTGCTGCCGAGCATGGTGGCCGAGCTGCTCGCCAACCACTGGCCGCTGAAAAGCCTGCCGCTGCCCAAAGACGTGCCGGATTACCATCTTAACTGCGTCTGGCACCCGGTGCATGCGCAGCAGCCAGCCTTGATCTGGTTGAAGACGTTGATGAAGGAGTTGGTGAGTCCGAGTTAAGACCGCTGCGTCTGGCGTGCCAGGCGCTCGGGTTGAAGGATTCGATCAAGGAGGGGGAATCCGGCATAAGGATCCCAATGCCACACCCGGCAATCCCCCCTAGTGTGGCCCAAGGATCTGGCATAAGTAGCTGATGCGCTCGAGCCGCCCCTCACCTCGCCTCTGAGGCGACCGGCAGCTCCCCGCGGGCGATGGCGGCCAGCAGCAGGGCATGATCTTCCCGGGTGCGCTGGCCATAGGCCACGGCAAAGTCGGCGATGGCCTCATCCATCACCTCCGACTTGCCGAGGTAGCCGGCGATCTGGGCCGCATCCCCCGACTTGGCATGGGCCAGCGCCAGGGCCCAGCCGCACAACTGGCAATACTCCACGAAGTGGCGAGGCTTGACCATGCCAGGGGTGATGTCGATGCCCCCCTTCATGTCCCGCAGCTGGCGCACGTAGAAGTGACGACCCCGAAGCTCGCACCAGCCGAGGAAGATGTCCGGTGATCCCTGGATCATCCGCTGACCCCGCACCACCCGCCGCCCCTGGTTGCCGCTGTCGTCTTCCGAGGTGAAGTAGGGGGCCAGCACCGAGGGTTGCGCCTCTTTGACCTGCAGGAAGAGGGGATCGTCATCGTCGGCGCCGGTCAGCAGGATCACCTAGCAGCGGGTGCCCACGCTGCCCACCCCCACCACCTTGCGCGCCACATCCACGACCCGGTAGCGGCGCAGCAGTATGCGCCTGTCCTCCGGCAGGGAGGCGAGATAGGCCTCCAGCAGTTCGCCGAGCACCTCATAGACGGGCTCCCCGTCCTCGGTGTGGGTCTCGCGGATGACGAAGGGGTGGAGTTCGCGGATCCTGTGCTGATCGTCCACCAGATCCGTCATCTTGCCGAGCACCTGCAGGTGGTTGCGGCTCCGCGCCTTGGCGAAGGTGGCCTTGACGCGCTGATGGGCATCGACGGAGAAGGCATCGAGCACCGAGGCCTGTTCGATGTGATCGTACCAGACCCTCATAAAGCCCATCTTGCCGTATTCCCGCAGCTTGGTGCGGTAACCGGTCGCTATCATCTTGGCCGCCTCCCGCTGGCGGGCGGCGTCGGCCCCCAGGTACTCGGCCGCCACCAGGGCGCTGGCGGCCAGACGCTTGAGATCCCACTCCCAGGGGCCGAGGTGGGTCTCATCGAAGTCGTTGATGGCCAGCACCAGGTTGCGCTCGGCGCTCGCGTAGAGGCCGATATTGGCGACATGCATGTCGCCACAGGCCTGGACCATGAGGCCGGAGTGGGGAGTGGCGACGAGATCCCCCGCCATGATGGCGGCCGCCCCGCGCAGGAAGGCGAAGGGGGACTCCTGCATCCTGGCATGGCGCACCGGCACCAGCTGCTTCAAGCGAGTGGTGGCCTGGGCCTTGAGCACGGCGATGGGATCCCTGTCATACGCCGCGGGCGGCAGCCAGGAGTGAGCTTCGCGGGGAAACTGTTCCCGCAGGGCCTTGCCGGCGGCGAAGCGCTGTGCAATTGAGAGCCGTGGCGTGGTGAAGTGCGCCAGTATCGCCCGAGACGTTGCCTTTCTGGTCATTCCCTTTCCTCCTGCCGATATCCTCACCATGAAGATGGAAGAGGGGGCAGGCAGGGGCAAGCAGCGGGGACAAATATAGGCCCAGAGGGCCGGGATTCAGCGCCGAGGGGTCAGGGCCACCATCAGCTGATCGACGACGCCCCCCAGCAGAGCGCGGTCTGGGTGGCACTGGGCGAAGGTCACCAGCCCCTGGATGTTGACCTGCAAGAAGGCGGTCAGGGTGGGAATGTCGCACCCGGGGGCCAGCTCCCCCCGCTCACTGGCCTTACGCAGCAGCTGCGCCAGGTCGCTCTCCAGCTCGCCATAGATGACCTTGAAGCGCAGGTGCAACTCTTCGTCCTGTTCCGCCAGCTCCATCAGGGTGCGGGTCAGCAGGCAGGAGCCTTGCAGGGCATCGTCCACCAACTGGGTGAAGAAGGCCTTCAGCCCGGCCAACGGGCTCGGTTGATCGAAGCAGCGACGGCGCAGGGCGCCCTTCTCCTGCACATAGTGATCGACCGCCGCCAGCAGCAGGCCCCGCTTGTTGCCAAAGGCGGCATAGAGACTGCCCGGGTGCAACCCGGTCGCCGCCACCAGATCCTGCATGGTGGTCTTGGCATAGCCTCTGGCTCGAAACGCCTCCATGGCGCTTCGCAGGACAAGGTCCCGATCAAATTCGGCACTGCGCATGGGATCTCCGCTGGCAAGGGCCCGGCGTACCGGGGAACAGGGCGGCAAGTTTACCCCAGCAGGCAGGCAAGACCAATCCATGTTGAATGCTTGTTCAAAAAAGACTTGCGTACAAACCAAAAAACGTCTTGAATGCCCATTCAAGAATCACCCCCGAGGACGCTCTGCATGGATACCCTGTTTCAACCTTACCGCCTCAACGGCACCCTCACCCTCGCGAATCGCTTCATGATGGCCCCCCTCACCCGCTGCATGGCGGGCCCGGGACTGGTGCCGACCGCGCAGATGGCTGCCTACTATGGCCGCCGCGCCGACATCGGCCTCATCATCTCCGAAGCCACCATCATTCGCCCGGACGGCCAGGGCTATCCCAACACCCCCGGCATCTACAGCCCTGAGCAGATCGCAGGCTGGAAACAGGTCACCGAGGCCGTGCACGCCAAGGGGGGCAAGATCTTCGCCCAGCTGTGGCACGTGGGTCGTCTCTCCCACCCCTTCTTCCATCACGCCGAAGTGCTGGCACCGTCTGCGGTCGCCCATGAAGGCACAGTGCCGCGCATGCGCGAACTGGTGTATCAGGTGCCCCGCGCCCTGAGCGAGAGCGACATTGCCCAGCTGGTCGAGGATTACGCCCAGGCCGCCGCCAACACCATCGAGGCGGGCTTTGACGGGGTGGAGATCCACGGCGCCAACGGCTACCTCATCGACCAGTTCCTGCACCACTCCAGCAACCTGCGCACCGACCAGTACGGCCAGACCCCGGAGAACATGAGCCGCTTCGCCCTGGAGGTGGTGGATGCCATCAACGCCCGCATCGGCAGCGAGCGGGTGGGCCTGCGTCTCTCCCCCGGTGCCTATGTGCACCTCGAAGGCGATGCGCGGGATCGCGCCGTGTTCGATTACCTGCTGGCCGAGCTGAACAAGCGTGCCCTGGCCTATGTGCACCTTGGCATCTTCGATGACAGCCTCACCTTCGACTACCTGGATGGCCGCGCCTCCGACTACCTGCGCGCCCACTACGACGGCCACCTGGTGGGGGTGGGCAACTACAGCGCCGAGACCGCCGCCGAGGCGATCCGCGCCGACCGCTTCGACCTCGTCGCCATCGGCCGCCCGCTTATCGCCAACCCTGACTATCTCGCCAAGGTGAAACAGGGCGACGCCCTGGTCCCCTATGCCGACACCATGCTGGCGGAATTGGTATAAACCGCGCCGCGCCCTGAGACAGCGCCGTGGCCGGCACCATGCTGGCCGAGCTGGTGTAAGCCGAGCCCGAGTCATACGCAGGCCGGGCCGCCTTTGCCCGGCCAGCGTGTTCCTGACCAAGGATGGGATCCGCGCACTGGCGCGGGTTTCCAATGTTTGGGCCCCTCTCCCGGGCCCTTTTTTGTGTCCGCCTTCTGGCTCATGAAATAGTTGTCATCAACAACCAGTTGGCTATATTGGTTGCAGGTAACAACGAGAAGGACACTCACAAGATGGATCCCCGCCCCCTGCGCGCCCTGTCACGGGAACTGGTACGCGAACTCGGCATGCTCTCCCAGCAGTGCGGCTCCCTGGCCCTCAGCCCCCTCGAGGCCCACCTGCTGATCGAGCTGGAGAATGGCCCCGCCACCAACCAGCAGCTCGCCGAGCAACTGCGCATCGACAAGTCCAACGCCAGCCGCCCCCTGGCCCGCCTCGCCGAGCGGGAGCTCATCGCCTGGCAGCCACACCCCTCGGACGGGCGCAGCAAGCAGGCGACCCTCACCGGACAGGGCAAGGCGCAGCTTGAGGAGCTGCACCGGCAGATGGATGAGGCCATGGCAGAGACCCTGGCCCAGCTCGCCCCCGAGGAGCGCGAACGGCTCTGGGAGGGCATGCGCCTCTATCGCAACGCCCTCTCCCGCGCCCGCCGCCAGCAGGGCTATCGCATCAGGCCCATCGCCCCTGAGGACAATGCCGCCATCGCCGCCGTGGTGCGCGCCGTCTCCGCCGAATACGGCCTCACCGCCGACAAGGGCTACGGGGTGGCAGATCCCAATCTCGACTTCCTCCATGAGACCTATCAGGGCAAGCACAGCCGTTATTGGGTGATAGAGGGGCCGGACGGCGCCATCCTAGGCGGGGGCGGCATAGCCCCCCTGGCGGGTGAAGCCGGGACCTGCGAGCTGCAGAAGATGTACTTCCTGCCCGCCCTGCGCGGCCTGGGGCTGGGGCGGAGACTGGTGCTGCAGGCCCTGGCCGAGGCACGCACGCTCGGTTACCAACGCTGCTATCTGGAGACCACGGCCGATCTGCGCGAGGCCACCAGCCTCTACGAGTCGCTGGGCTTCGTGCACCTGCCGGGGCCCCTTGGCTGCACCGGCCACGACGCCTGCGAGATCTGCATGGTGCTGGCGCTCTGAGTCGCCCCTGAGCCTGTCCCATCTCTTCTTCCCCTGTCACGGGAAGAGGGACAAAAAAGAGACCCCGCCGCAGCGGGGTCTCTTGCATGGAGCCAAAGCAGGCCTCAGTGATCCTTGACCACAGCCCCGGTTTGCCTCTCGGCGAGAAGCAGCGGCCGCCTGGCCCAGAAGCCGGCGAGCAGAGAGCCGGAGAGGTTGTGCCAGACCGAGAACAGGGTGCCCGCCACGGCGGAGGCCGGGGTGAAGAACTTCATTGCGAGCGCCGTGGCCAGCCCGGAGTTTTGCAGCCCCACCTCGAAGGCGATGGTGCGGCAGATGCGCTCATCGAAGCCAAGCCATCGGCTCATCCAGTAACCCGCCGTGATGCCTATGCCGTTATGGAGGATCACCGCCAGCGCCACTATGGGACCTATGGAGGCGAACTGGCCGGCATTGAGGGCCACGACGGTGGCGATGATCAGCACTATGGCCACCATGGAAACCAGCGGCAGCAGAGGCTCTAGCCTCGCGGTCAGGGAGTGCAGCCAGACGTTGGCCAGGACCCCGATGACCACCGGGATCAGCACTATCTTGAGCAGGCTCAACAGCATGTCCAGCACGGGGACATCGACGCTCTTGCCAGCCAGCAGTTGCACCAGCAGCGGGGTGATGATCACCCCAAGCAAGGTGGAGAGCGCCGTCATGGTGATGGAGAGGGCCACATCCCCCTTGGCGAGGTAGCACATCACGTTGGAGGAGGTGCCACCGGCGACGCTGCCCACCAGCACCATGCCCACGGTCAGCTCGGCATCGAAACCGAGCAGCAGGCTGATCAGCAGGGCCGCCAGCGGCATCACGCTGAACTGCAACACCAGTCCCAGTCCGATGGCCCTCTTGTTGTTTACCACGTCGAGGAAGTTGGCGGGGCGCAGGGTCAGCCCCATGGCCAGCATGATGATGGTGAGCAGCGGCACTATCTGGGTCTTGAGATCGACGAACAGCGCTGGCTGCCAGTAAGCCAGCACTGAAAACAGCAAGGCCCAGAGCGGGAAGAGGTTGGTAATGCGTCCAAGCATGGTGATCTCCTGATCTGAAATAGAACGCGGGCAAAAAAAAGAAGGCCCGCGAGGGCCTTCTTTTATATCAGCTTTTGCCGCCTGGGGGCGCGCGTTATCAGTGCTCGCGGGTCTGGCGGAAGTGAACGTCCGGGTGACGCTCCTGGGCCAGCCGCAGGTTGACCATGGTCGGGGCTATGTAGGTGAGGTTGTCACCACCATCCAGCGCCAGGTTGACCTCGTTCTTGCGCTTGAACTCCTCGAACTTCTTGACGTCGGTCCCTTCCACCCAGCGGGCGGTGGAGACGTTGACCGCCTCGTAGATGGCCTCGACGTTGTACTCGCTCTTGAGGCGGGAGACCACCACGTCGAACTGCAGCACACCGACGGCGCCGACGATGAGATCGTTACTGATCAGCGGACGGAATACCTGCACGGCCCCCTCTTCGGAGAGCTGCACCAACCCCTTGAGCAGTTGCTTCTGCTTGAGGGGGTCGCGCAGGCGGATGCGGCGGAACAGTTCGGGGGCGAAGTTCGGGATGCCGGTGAACTTGAGATCCTCACCCTGGGTGAAGGTGTCACCGATCTGGATGGTACCGTGGTTGTGCAGCCCGATGATGTCACCGGCGCACGCCTCGACCGCCTGCTCACGGTCACCGGCCATGAAGGTGACGGCGTCGGAGATGTTCACATCCTTGCCGATGCGCACGTGGCGCATCTTCATGCCCTTGGAGTAGGTGCCGGAGACGATGCGCATGAAGGCGATACGGTCGCGGTGTTTCGGATCCATGTTCGCCTGGATCTTGAACACGAAGCCGGAGAACTTCTCCTCGGTCGCTTCAACCAGACGGCTCTCGGCCTTGCGCGGCATGGGGGACGGCGCCCAGTCGGTCAGGCCGTCCAGCATGTGGTCGACACCGAAGTTGCCCAGCGCGGTCCCGAAGAAGACAGGGGTCATCTCGCCGGCGATGAAGGCCTCGTGATCGAACTCCGGAGAGGCGCCCTGCACCAGCTCCAGTTCGCCGCGCAGCTGGGCGGCCAGATCTTCACCTATGGCGGCGTCCAGCTCCGGGTTGTTCAGCCCCTTCACCACCCGTTTCTCCTGGATGGTGTGGCCCTGACCGGTCTGATACAGATAGGTCTCGTCCTTGTAGAGGTGGTAGACACCCTTGAAGGACTTGCCGCAGCCGATGGGCCAGGTGATGGGGGCGCACATGATCTTCAGCTCGCGCTCCACCTCGTCCATCACTTCCATGGGATCGCGCACTTCGCGGTCCAGCTTGTTCATGAAGGTGAGGATGGGGGTGTCCCGCAGCCGGGTCACTTCCATCAGCTTGCGGGTCCGATCTTCGACGCCCTTGGCGGCATCGATGACCATCAGGCAGCAATCCACAGCCGTGAGCGTACGATAGGTATCTTCGGAGAAGTCCTCGTGACCCGGGGTATCGAGCAGATTGACCAGACAGTCCGCATAGGGGAACTGCATCACCGAGGTGGTGATGGAGATACCGCGCTGCTTCTCCATCTCCATCCAGTCGGATTTGGCATGCTGGCCTGAGCCACGGCCCTTGACGGTACCGGCGCGCTGAATGGCCTGTCCGAACAGCAGGACTTTTTCGGTGATGGTGGTCTTACCCGCATCCGGGTGCGAGATGATCGCAAAAGTGCGTCTCTTGGAGACTTCACTCAGAAATTCAGCTGACATAATTCGACGTTCTTCTATTGAGCGGCGGCCTGGAGCCACCGTGGGAATAAATGCGGGACAGCACCTTGGGATCAGGGCTCCCATGCAGACAACGACGCCACGCAGCCGGGTCATGGAACCCGCAGGTGGAAAAAGGAGGAGCGCTGCGTTACATGGGCCTTCTCGCCTGAGTCAAAGCAAAATTGCGCGACATTATACCCGCGCGAGTGAAAAATACCCAGCCCGGCATGAGGGGGCTGAAGGGCGGTTCGGGATCAGGCCGCCTTCACCACCCGGTTGCGCCCCGCCAGCTTGGCACCGTACATGGCCTCGTCGGCCCGGCGGATCAGCTCCCCGAGATTGTCATCCTCTGCCCTGTACTCGGCACAGCCTATGCTGACGTGGATGGGGTGATCCGCAGGCACCCCCTCGATGACGAGGCGGGAGACGGCGAGCCGCACCCGCTCGGCCACCTCGGCCGCCTCCTCAAGATCGGTGTCGGGCAGCAGCACCAGAAACTCCTCCCCGCCGTTGCGCCCCACCCGATCCAGGCTGCGCACCTGCTCCTCGATGCACTGGGCCACGGCGGTCAGCACCCTATCCCCCACCTGGTGGCCGAGCCGGTCGTTGACCTTCTTGAAGTGATCGATGTCCAGCAGCAGCACGCACAGCGGCTTGCCGCTCGCGCGCGCCTGGGCGAACCATTTTCGCCCCTTGGCCTGGATCTGGCGCCGGTTGTGGATGCCCGTCAGCTCGTCCGTCATGGCGAGACGCTGCATCTTGCGGGTACGGCCCCGCTGGTGGATCACCAGTATCCCCATGACCAGCAGCAGCAGGGCCGCCACCAGAAATTGCCAGTAGCGTCGCTCCTGCAACTGCTTGAACTTTTCGGCCTGCAACTGCTGCTGGGCTCTGAGGGTCTGGTTCTCCAGCTCCTTGCGCGCCAGATCGAACTCGAAACGCATCTGCAGGGCCCGCTGTTCCCGCAGCCGCTGATCCAGTGCATGACGGGTCTGCACGAAGGCCTTGAGGCTGGCCAGGGCCTCCCCGACCCGTCCCTGACGCTCCAGCACCCGGGCGCGCACCTCGTGCACCCAGGCGAGGAAGCGCAGGTTCTGCTCCCGGGCAAAAATCGGCTCGGCCTCATCCAGGTGTCGCAGCGCCTCGGCCGGTTTGCCCATGGCATCCTGCACGGTGGCCATGACGATGTGCCAGTGGCCCAGGGTCACGCTGTCCGCCCCTTCCCCCCGATGCAGCAAGGTGGCAGCCTGTTCCAGCTTGGCCATGGCCTGCGCCGTCTTGCCCTGTTTGAGCAGGATGGTGGCCAGCTCTATCCTGCTCCAGGCCAGCACCCCGTCCTGCTGCTGCGCCTCATAGTAGCGCTCGGCCTCCACCATCAGCGGCAGCGCCTTGTCGTACTCTGCCGTGTCGATATAGAGCAGTCCCTGCTGGGTGTGGATATCCACCAGCCGCTCGACATCCCCCAGCGTCCGGTAGTCGTGCTCCAGCTCCTGGAAATAGCCCTCGGCCCGCTCGAAGAGCCCCATCCTGCGATAGGCATTGGCGATCCTGGCCAGCACCTCGCGCCCCTTGCTCTCCAGCCCCAGGGCCTCGTAACGGCGATGGGCATCGATAAGCTCCATCAGCCCCTCGGCCAGCTCCCCCTGGTAGGAGTACATCTCCCCCCGCAGGTTGAGGATGTCGGCCCGCTGCCGTTCATCCCCCAGCCTGCGCGCCAGGGTCAGGGCGGCGGCGTAGTCCAGCCTCGCCTCGTCCATGTTGCCGAGTAACTGCTGATGATAACCGCGGCAGGCGAGCAGGCCGCTCTCGGCGACCCTGTCCTTGCGGCCCCTCACCTCTGCCAGCGCCCGATCGGCAAACTGCACCGCGCGCAAGAACTCCTCGTCCCGCTCGCTCGGCTGGGCCCAGCACTGCAACCGGGCGATGCGTCCCTGCACCTCGGGCGGATAGGCATCGACATGGGCAACCAGGGCGGCGACACGGGCGCGATACGCCAGCAGGGGCGGTGCATCATCCTCCAGTTGCTGCAGCTCTTGTGACAACGCGGGCTCGCTCAGCCGGGGGGACACCGCGAAGGCGGGTGTCACCCCCAGCCATAACAGCAGGCTACAGCCCATCAGGATCTTCATGCTGATTCAGTCTCCCCGTTCGATGGCCCGGACGCCGTGCCCATCGCCTCAATCATATCCCTGCTTGCCATGGGCGCACAGCCACGGCATTCATTGCCGTGTCAGCGCTCACTCCCGCTATCTCATTCTTTACAGAAGGAAAGTCTGCATCGACTATAAGCGAACTGATACAAGGGAAGGGATGATGAATGACCTACGAGGAGCTGCGGGAGGCTTACGACAGGTTGTTGCTGGAGAACGAGCGCCTCAAACGCATCGCGGATGACGCACGGGAGAAGCTGGATGCCGCCATGGACGGCACCGGCCTGTGCATCTGGCAGAACCATGTTCCCACCGGCAAGCTCATCATCTTCAACCGGCGCTGGGGATCCATGCTCGGCTATCAGCCCAAGGAGCTGTCGGCCCACTTCGACACCTGGCGTGAACACCTGCACCCGGAAGACAGGGAGCGGGTGCTGCAGGCCTTCTTCGACCATCTGGAGGGCAAGAGCCCCTTCTATCAGGTGATGCACCGGATGATCGCCAAGGATGGCAAGACCACCTGGGTGCTGGACAGGGGTCGGGTGGTGGAGCGGGATGAGCAGGGCAACCCGCTGCGGGTGATGGGCACCCACATCGACATCACCCACGAGAAGGAGTACGAGCAGCAGCTGGCCCAGCTGGCACACCGGGATCCCCTCACCGGCCTGCTCAATCGCACCGCCCTGCACCGCCAGTTCCCCGGGGAATGCAGGGCCATCTGCTTCATCGATCTCGATGACTTCAAGCAGGTGAACGACAACCTGGGCCACCGCGCCGGCGACGAGCTGCTGGTGGCCCTCAGCCAGCGGCTGCGCCACTGCTGTGGTGAGGAGGTCAGACTGGGTCGGCTCGGGGGGGATGAGTTCGTGCTGTTGCTGCCCTGGCCGAGCGAGGATCCCCGCACCAGCCACCTGGCCCGTCAATGCATCGATGCCATCGCCACTCCGTTCGAGCTGCCCAATGGGGAGGCGGCCGTGGGCCTGAGCATGGGGATAGCGGCCATCCGGCCTCAGGATGATTTCAGCACGGCGCTGGCCCGGGCCGATCAGGCCATGTACAAGGTCAAACGCAGCGGCAAACGGGGATTTCATATCGCCCAGCCGAGCGGCCAGCCGCTGCTGGATCAGGATCAGGTCAGCGAACGGGGTCTCTATCACAGGACCGGTATCTGACACCGGAGCGGCGCCAACCCGTCCCTAGCTGCGTTGCCAGCGCCTGAGCAGGCGGCCACGCAGACCGCAGTCCAGCAGCCAGCTGTTGTCGAACACCCGCAGGATCGCCGATTTGGCGTGCCTGGACATGGCGACGGCGTGGAAGCGGGTCTGCTGCGCTCGCCGCCGGTTCATCCGATCGAGCAGGGCATGGGGCAGACTCTGGGCGATGAAGTCGGAGATCACCAGCACGTCGGCCCTGGCAAAATCCGGTTGCTCGAGCTGTACCAGCGCCTGCTCGAGGCAGGGCACCAGATCGGTGCCGCCGTGGAAACTCATGGAGAGGAAGCGTTCCGCCTTGTCCAGCCCGGTGTCGGCGGTGATCTCGAGCGTCGCAACCTCGGTGGAAAATAACATGAGATAGCAGCCCCGTTTCTCGTCCATCGCCACCTTGAGCAGCGCGAGGAACAGTGCCTTGGCGCACTCCTCCGGATAGCCACCCATGGAGCCCGAGGTATCGACGCAGACGATGAAGGGGCCGCGCGGCTGCACCTCCTGTCCCCCCTGCTCCGGGGAGCGCTGCATCAGGCGCTGGCGCGGCAATGTGCCCCGCGACTGATAGCTCAGCAGGCGCCGCTCCAGATAACGGCGATAGAACTCCAGCTCCAGCTCCGGCAAGGCCAGCATCACCGCCTCGCTCGGCAAGAGGCGCATCAGATCGCTGGCCGGGTGCACCCCCACCAGATCGTCAGGTACGTCGTCGGTCTGCACCTCTTCCAGCTCGTGCATAGGCACAGGGGGCAGCGTCCGGGCGTCGGTTCGCCTGTCCCGCTCGCTGCGCCCCAGCAGGGCCGCTATCTCCCCCAGCAGGGGTTCGCGCTGCAACATGCGGGCATATTGTTGCACCAGCACCAGGCTGCGTTTGTGCCAGCTGCCCTGGGCCAGATCCCAGAGTCCCCCGGCGGAGATCTGGTGCGGATCCAGCGCATCGGCCAGGGTCCGGTTCGCCAGCAGCTGATTCTCTATCTCCTGGCGCTGCTTCTCCCGCTCCGCTTCGGCGATCTGCTGCTGCAACTGCAGCAGGCTGCCCACCAGGCTGGCCCGCCACTTCTCCACGAACAGCTGACGCAGCCCCTCGGTCGGCTGCACCATGATCTGGCGCACCAGGCTGCGGGCATCCCCGGCGAAGGGGCTGTGCTGCTCCAGCGCCTCCAGCAGGGCCGGTAGCCGCCCCACCAGCTCGGGCAGGGGCAGCAATCTGTGGGCCTGATAGAGCAGGTACTCCTGCTCCAGCGCCACCGGCACCGGCTTGTGGCGCATCTCCTCGCCGAGCTGCTCGCTCCAGGTCTGTATGCGTTTTTTCAGCAGCTTCCCCTGCAGCGGGGAGCGTTTGAGGAATTCGGAGATCTTGGGGGTGGACGCCAGCAGCAGCGCCATCTCCCCCGCCAGCTCCCCCTCGCCGATGAGCAGCCCCAGATCCATCATGCCGATCTCTAGCATGGGCACTCCCTATGCAAGGGGCCCACGGCGTCATCCTGCCGGTATGGCAGGCGGCCAAGGGCTGGTGGCGGCGTCAGTTCGGAGCGCATCAGGCATCGAGCCTGGGCAGGCGATCCCGCCACTGCTTCAGTTCCTCGCCCAGCCGTTCCAGGTCCCGGTTCAGCACGAAGAAGCTGTCCTCCACCTGGCGCAGCCAGTGCTCCCCGACAAACAGGTGGGGCTGGTGACGATCGAACAGGCTGCGCTGCCCCTTGAGGCTCTGCTGCACCCGGACAACCTGGCTCGCCAGCTCACCGAGCTCGGTCTGCCAGGGGGCCGTCACCACCTCGGGGATGGGGGTTCGCTCCACCAGCACCAGGGGCACGGGCTGACGCTGGACATCCAGTACCTGCAGCCGCAACTGCTCGTCGAGCACCAGCTCGTAGTGCCCCTCCTTGGGGTTGCCAAGGGGCCAGCCCACCAGCGCCTCCCCGGTGGGGTGCCAGTGGGAGAGCAGGGTGCGATCGAAGGTGAGGGTCTCGGTGAGGCGCTCGGGATCCCCGCCATCCAGGGGCGCCGGGGTGAGCAGGTGGAAGTGCACCTGCTTGCCGAACGGTTTGGCGTTGGCCAGCGGCAACTCGGTGCCGCGGGCGCGGCGACCGAACCACTGCTTGCGCTTGACCGCCTTGCAGCCGAGGCGCTGGGCGACGGCCCCCTTGAGCTGCTTGAACCGCTCGCGCAGGGCCAGCAGCTCACGGGTCAGCACCAGTTGCTGGTAACCGTAGAGGCGGGAGAACTCGCCGATCATCTCCAGCAAGGCGGTGCGGGAGGCCTCGTCGTGCCAGAGGCAATCCTTGAACAGCAGCAGATCCAGCGGGGCGACCTCGTCGCGACCGTTGAAGAAGGCGCTCGCCTTGATGAGCCTGACCGCCTTCTTCCAGCGCCGATCCGACACATAGCAGCCGTGACCGAGCTGGCTGTCGAGCTGCTGGCGCAGCTGATAGATGAGTTCGAAACAGGCGTCGGGCAGGCGCACCTGCTCGATCTCCGCCTGCCAGGCCTCGTACTCCTCCCCCCGGATCTGCACCGAGGGCGTCAGGTTCTGGTGGGATTGGCCATCACTCGCCAGCATGGCCTGGAAGTTGGATTTCTCCTGCACCCTGTCCATCCAGATCCGCACCAGCATGCGATCGTAGAGCGCCTCCAACCCGCTGTCCGGGGCGGGCAGCTCGTTCGATGCGGTCACCAGCAGCCGCATGGGAATGGGGTGCTGGCTGTCGCCGTTGCGGAACTGCCGCTCGTTGATGGCGGTGAGCAGGGTGTTGAGGATGGCCGGGCCCGCCTTCCAAATCTCGTCGAGAAACACCACCTCGGCCTCCGGCAGGTAGCCGTGAGTCAGTCTCAGGTACTTGCCATCCTCCTTGAGCGCCTGGATGGAGAGGGGGCCGAACACCTCCTCCGGCGTGCTGAAGCGGGTCATCAGGTATTCGAAGTGGCGGGCATCGTGAAAGGCGAGCTTGAGGCGCCGCGCGATCAGGCTCTTGGCGATGCCCGGGGGGCCCAGCAGGAAGACGCTCTCGCCACTCAAGGCCGCCAGCAGGCCGAGCCGCAGAGCGTCCTGGCGCTCATACAGCCCCTCCCCGAGGGCGGCCAGCAGCCGTGGCAGGCGCTCATGGATGGGGGTGGCACGAACAGTATTCTGGGCTAAAGGCGGCATAGGCACAGTTCCGAAGCTGGTATGGTCATAGTGTCCACGGGGTCCGGCCTCTGGCCCCGCCTCACTGTCATGGTCTGTTGAATCTGCTCATCCCGCGGTCGGGGTCGAGATCGTACGGCCCCGGCGGGACAATCCCGGCACGCAAGGGGGTGCAGCAAAACCTGCGAGAGTGTACTCTGCGCATCAGAATTTACCCCAATGCAGATCAAGAGTGAGCCTTCGCATGCAAGATCCCCTGCTGGACCCACTGCGTCAGCGCATCCTGGCCCGGATGGGCATCCCCCTCTGGCAACTGAGAGCCAGGGGCCTGCCAGACCAACCGGCAGACGCTGCGGCAACCCGGCAGCCGCCGGTGACCCTGGCGGCAGCGGATGCGGCGACCCCACGCCAGCCGGTGGCAATGCCGACCGGCAAGCTGTGGCTGCAGGCCGAGGCGCTGCCCGCGCCCTCCTTGCTCGGGGATATCTGCCAGTGGCTAGGCATAGGCACGGACGAGGTCTCCTTGCTCGGCGAGCTGCCCGAGGGGGTGACACCTCCCCTGCTCTGGCTGACGGCGCCGGATCCGCGCTGGCCCCATGCCCTGGTCTGCCCGCTCAAGCCAGGCGCTGCGCACAAGCGCGCCCTCTGGCAGCAGTGCCGGCAGCGCCAGCCCGGTTGAACCGGCCAGCCGCCAAGATCCTTGAAGCCACGACCATGGCATGACCATGCCGTCCGTCGCAAGTCCGAATCCCGTCCGGAGTAACCATGTCTAACCTCTTGCCCAGCTTTCGTCCCCTGCTCGAATCCGATTTCGATGCCATCTATCCCATAGAGCGGGCCGCCCACCAGGAGCCCTGGAGCCAGGCCAACCTGCTCTCCTGCTTCGGGCCGCGCTATCTCAACGGCCTGATGCTGGTGGAGGGCCGTCCCGCCGGTTTCTATATCTCGGATCTGGTGGCGGGAGACAGCTCGCTGATGAACATCTGCGTGCACCCCGAGTTTCAGGGCAAGGGGCTGGGTCGGGCGCTGCTCAAGGAATATCTGGCCCGCAGCAAGGCGAAGGGGGCCGAGGCCTGGTTTCTGGAGGTGCGGGCGGGCAACCGCACCGCCATCGGCCTCTACGAGAGCGAGGGGTTTGCCGAGTATTGCCGCCGCGCCGACTACTACGGCACCGGCCAGGACAGGGAAGACGCCGTGCTGATGTCCCGCCTGTTCGACTTCGGCTGATCCCCCTCGGCTTGGGTCAGAAGGCCATCCACAACGGACAAGGGGGCATGCCGCCCCCTTGTCGCTCTGTACATCCCGGCACCGCACTCGCCCCTCAGGGCAGGGGCGCATTGTCGATGGAGGGATCCTCCAGGCTGAGGGTGACCCTCAGCACCGCCTCGAAGGCGGCCCCCGAGAGCGGCATGAAGAAGCCGCGCCCGTAGGTGACCCCTGGCATCCAGATCTGCTGGATATCCACCGCCACCTTGATGGGCCTAAGCGGCTCTCCCGGTCGCTGCACATAGATGCCGGGCGCGGTCGCCACCTGAGGGAAGCGCCGCAGTATGTGCTCGCTGCCATCCCCCGCATCCGGGTTGAGCCGCACCTTGGCCAGCCCCGCCAGGGCGGATTGCATCTCGGGGGCGCGCCACAGCTCGTTATTGAGCGCCTTGCAGCGTCGGCATTTGGCGCGCTCTATCACGTAGAGCAAGGGGTATCCTTCGCTCAGCGCCAGCCGCTGCGCCTGCTCATAACCCTCGGCCCCGCTCAGCCAGGGGTTGTCCTGCTCCCCTGATCCGCCAAGGACAAACCAGAGTGCACCGGCTCCCGCCAGCAGCAACAACATGCCCGTCAACAGACTCTTGACCCCGATCCCCATGGCGCTACTCCCTGAATGAATCCGACCCTTGTCCTTATCATGCCTGACTCTCCCTGAGTTGACGACTTTGTGATCCAGGACAAATGGCGCACACTTGTAAGCTGTAATGTTAGAGTTTAAACTCCAGCCCCGATTTTAGTGCCCCTGCGGGCGCACAACTGTTACTTGAGGATGATTTAGATGTCGCAGCTTCATCTGGTTAGAGTGATGCGTGAGCGTATTGCCCGCCTTGGCAACAAGGCCGCCCTGCGCGTCCAGCAGGATGGCCAGTGGCGCGCCATCGGCTGGCGCACCCTGGGCCAGGCCATGGACTACTGCGCCCAGGCGCTGATCCGCGCCGGCCACCAGCCCACCGAGATGGTCGGCCTCTATGCCCGCAACATGCCGGAGTGGACCCAGGCCGATCTCGGCATCCTCGCCGCCCGTGGCGTCAGCGTGCCCATCTACCCCACCAGCACGCTCGAACAGCTGCGCTACATCGTAAAGGACGCCGGCATCAAGCTGCTGTTCGTGGGGGAGCAGCCCCAGTTCGATCAGGCGCTCCTGCTGCTCAAGAGTGGCGAGATCAACCAGATAGTCACCCTGGACGGCACCGTCGATCTGCGCGGCTGCGAGCAGGCGAGCCACTTCCAGACCTTCCTGGTCTCCGGCAACCATCAGCCCAGCGAGCAGGCGCTGAGGGTGCGCGAGCAGCACTACCGCATGGATGATCTGCTGACCCTGATCTACACCTCGGGCACCACGGGTGAACCCAAGGGAGTCATGCTCGATTTTGCCAACATCGCCGCCTGCTTCGAGATGCACGACCGCCGCCTGGATCTTGGCGAGCAGGACGTCTCCCTCTGCATGCTGCCGCTCAGCCACGTGTTCGAACGCGCCTGGAGCTACTACGTGCTCTATTGCGGCGCCGAGAACGTCTATATCCGCGATCCGCAGAAGGTGATGGAAGTGATTGGCGAGGTGCAGCCCACAGTGATGTGCGCCGTACCACGTCTCTACGAGAAGGCCTACGCCATGATCCAGGCCAAAGTTGCCCAGGCACCGCGCATGCGCCGCGCCCTGTTCGGCTGGGCCACCGGGGTCGGCAAGCGGATGGTCGCCACCCGCCAGGCCGGCAAGTCCGCCTCCCCCCTGCTTTACCTGCAGCTGGCTCTGGCCGAGCGGCTGGTGTTTCGCAAGCTGCGTGCCCGCTTCGGCGGCCGCACCCGCTTCCTGCCGGTGGCAGGTGCTCGCCTCGCGGACGACGTCAACCTCTTCTTCCAGGCCATGGGGTTCAACCTCAAGTACGGCTACGGCATGACAGAGACCACGGCCACCGTCTGCTGCTACGAGGACAGCCAGTTCAAGCTGGGTTCCATCGGCACCGTCATGGACGGCATAGAAGTCAAACTCGGCGAGAACAACGAGCTACTGGTGCGCTCACCGACCGTGATGCGCGGCTACTACAACAAGCCGGACGCCACCGCCGAGGTGATGACTGCGGATGGCTTCCTGCGTACCGGCGATGCCGGCGAGCTCGACGACCAGGGCAACATCTACTTCACCGAGCGCCTCAAGGAGCTGATGAAGACCTCCAACGGCAAGTACGTGGCGCCGCAGCTGGTGGAAGGCACCCTCGGCAAGGATCGCTTCATCGAGCAGATCGCCATCGTCGCCGATGCCCGCCACTTCGTCTCGGCGCTGATCGTCCCCTGCTTCGAGTCCCTGGAGGAGTATGCCCGCTCCATCAACCTGCAGTACCAGTGCAAGACCGAGCTGCTGCGCCACTCCAAGGTGGTGGAGTTCTTCGAGGCACGGATTGCTAACTTGCAAAAAGAGCTGGCCAAGTTCGAGCAGGTGAAGAAGTTCACCCTGCTGCCGAGCGCCTTCTCCATGGAGCTCGGGGAGATCACCCCCACCATGAAGCTGCGCCGCAAGATCATCGAATCCAAGTACCAGAGCGAGATCGAGGCCATGTACAGCCATGTCTGAGGCCAGCCACGGCTGATCCCTCATCTGGCATGAAGAAAAGCCGCCCATGGAGCGGCTTTTTGCTGTCTACCTGCCACTCAGGGCAGCTTGACCAGGGGTTGCTCCCGCAGCTCGGTGGGACGGCCGGCCTGGATCTTCTCCACCTGGGCCAGGGCCTGCTTCACCTCCTCCCCATTACGCAGCAGGCGATAGGTCAGGTCGAAGGTCTTGGTCTCCCCCGGCTGGATCTTGGGTACCAGCCCCAGCGGGCGCTGGTACTTGGTGCTGTAGGCATAGCTGGTACCGGGCTCTATGCCGGTCACATAGCCCTGGGCCCGGGTGTCTGTGTTCTTCCAGAGCGTCAGCACAGGTAACTGTTTGGTGTTGTAACCCACCGCCACCCCGGCACTGCCCGCTTTGTTGTTCAGCACCGCCAGGGTGTTGCCCTCGGCATCGCTGTAGGGCACCAGGTTGAACACCATCTCGTCGAAGCCCTTGGTGGGCCCCAGATAGGTTTGCCAGCCCTTGAGTCCCGCCTTGGCGTAGTCGTTGAACGGAGAGATCTGCTTCACCGGCGTGCTGACATGTGCCCCCTCCTCCAGGATCGGCGCCCCGAAGTTGCCGTGATAGATGATCTGGTACTCGTTCTCGTAGTCCGCGTGGTTGGTCAGCTTGTCCTGCAGGGCAAATTCCGCCTGACCGGGTACCACGCTCAGCTGGGTCCAGGTGACCAGCTCGCTCATCTTGAAGGTGCGCTCGTCCACCCGGCCCCGCACGTGGATGGCGTAGGGCGGCTCCTCGTCCACGGTCACGCTGACCACGGACGCCGGTATGTTCTGCACCCGGCCGTGCAGGCTCTTGAGGCGGCCGTCGTCATCCACCCCGGGGTGACCGGTCCACTCGTAGCCGCAGCGCACCAACATCTCGTTGAAGCCATCGAGCCAGCCCAGACCGGCGCGACTCTCCAGATCGATGAAGGCCGGGTTGACCACCTCCTTGACCGGGGAATCCCAACCCAGGCGCAGATCGGCCCCCTTGACCTCCTTGATCCCCATGCCACGGGTCGGCACCAGGGTGATCTTCATCACCCCGTTGTCGACGATGAGCAGATCCACCCCCTCCTGACGCCCGCCGTGCAGGCGTTTCTTCTCGATGGAGAAGGGTACCGGGCTCTTGATCCCCAGCTTGTCGCTGGTGATCTTCCAGTCCCCGACATCCAGTCCCTGCTGGGCGTCGGTCAGCAAGAATTCGGCGGCCTGGCCAGAACTCGCGCCCAGGGCGAGCAGCACGGCAATGGAGAGTTTCTTCAACATGGCTTTATCCTCGTGTCTCTTGTTTTTGGTGATAGCTGAATCGTTTCAGTTATCGAAACCTAGGCGCCCGACGTGTCGGACTCAAGGGACAAAAGGAGGAAATGTGAGCCGTTTGACAATAAAAGCGTCAATCGGCTTGCTGAAGTGAAGGCTGACTCACAGTCAGGATCGGGGAGGATGACGGCAAGAGGAGGGGAGACGCCGCAGCGCCTCCACGGATTCTGTCTCTCTCTGCCCTACTCCAGCGCCCACGCCACGGCGGCGTCGGCATGAATGGCGGTAGTGTCGTAGAGCGGCACGGCGGCCTGGCACTCCCCCACCAGCAGGGCGATTTCGGTGCAGCCCAGGATCACGGCCTGAGCCCCGGCCTGGGCCAGCTCGGCGATGATGGCCAGGTATTCGGCCCGCGATGGCTCATGGATCTGCCCAAGACAGAGCTCGTCATAGATGATGCGATGCACCCGCTCCCGTTGCTCCTCTGCGGGCACCAGCACCTCCAGTCCGAACTGCGCCTCCAACCGCCCCTTGTAGAAATCCTGCTCCATGGTGAAGCGGGTACCGAGCAAGCCGACCCGAGTCACCCCGTCTGCCTGCAGGCGGCGGGCGGTGGCGTCGGCGATGTGCAGCAGCGGGATCTCGATGGCGGCTTCAATTTCGGGGGCCACCTTGTGCATGGTGTTGGTGCCTATCATCAGAAAATCGGCGCCACCGGCCTGGAGTGCGCGGGCCTCGGCCGCCAGCAGACGGGCGGTGGCGGGCCAGTCACCGGCATGTTGCAACCGCTCTATCTCGGCAAAATCGACGCTATTGAGTAGCCCCCGCGCCGAGTGCAGACCGCCGAGCCGCGCCCGCACACCCCGGTTGAGCGCCTGGTAGTAGCTGACGGTGGACTCCCAGCTCATGCCACCCAGCAGACCGATACATTTCATGAACCCTCCTTGCCACCACGCTGGCACCGGGCGACGCGAGCGTCATGCCGCGCCGCCGACGAAACAAAAAAGGCCCCGAAGGGCCAACAAGACAGCCGGTAAAGGCTCAGGCCAAGGCCTAAACCCAGATCATCAGCACGCAGGACGCCGTGGCGATCCCCATGCCGAGGTTAAAACGACGCCAGCCTCTGGCGGTACGGATGAGGCGACGCACCTGGGCACCGAACAGCACCCAGAAGGCCCCCGTGTAGAGGCCGGTCACGAAGAAGATGCCGAGCACCCAGCCAGCGGACGGCCAGTAAGCCTCCCCCGCCAGGGTGAAGCCGCTGATGGCGGAGAGCGCCATCATCCAGGCCTTGGGGTTGAGCAGTTGCAGCATGGCCCCCTGATGGGCCGGGATGAGCGGTCGGCTGCCGTCCGCCGGGCCGCTGGCATTGGCCACCTTCCAGGCCAGCCAGAGCAGGTAGGCAGAGCCCACCAGCTTGAGGCCGTCGTGCAGCAGCGGCACCTTCTCGAACATCACCCCCAGCCCCAGGGCCGTGGCCAGGATCATCAGGTTGATGCCCCCCACCACCCCCACCAGCAGGGGAATGGAGCGGCGAAATCCCTGGGCGGCCCCGGCGCTGGTGAGCAGCATGTTGTTGGGGCCGGGGGTGCCACAGGTGATCAGGGCAAAGCCCGCCAGGGGGAACAACCAGTTCAGATCCATCTCAATCTCATCCTTTAGTGCGGCAAGAGCGCGGCAAGCCTCCTAATATGCAGAGCCTCTGCCCTGACGACAAGGTCGGCAATGCATTTTCTTTGCATGAATAATCAGGCAACCATTAATACCAGAGCATCACCACGCACAGGGCGGTGAGGGCCCCCAGGCTGCCATTGAGACGGCGCCAGCCCTTGTCCGAGTTGATCCAGCGGCTGAGCTGATGACCGAACAGCACCCAGGCAAAGCAGACCGGCAGCCCCGCCATGGGGAAGACCGACATGATGCCCCACAGACTCGGCCAGTAGTCGCTCCCCGGCAGGCTGAACAGACTGATGGCGGAGATGCCCATCATCCAGGCCTTGGGATTGAGGAACTGGAAGCCCAGCCCCTCCAGCAGGGTCAGCGGGCGGGCACGACTTGCCGGGTCGCCGGGGGCACCGGCCACCGCGATGCGCCAGGCCAGCCACAGCAGATAGAGGCTGCCCAGCACCTGCAGGCTCACCTTGAGCAGGGGCCAGCGTTCGAACAGCGGATAGAAGCCCAGCGCCAGCACCAGTTGCAATACCGGCTGGCCCACCACCACCCCGATAAGGTGTGGCAGAGTACGGCGTACCCCGAAGTTGGCGCCGGATGCCGTCAGCATCAGATTGTTGGGCCCCGGGGTGCCGCAGGTGAGCAGGGCGAAGCCAAACAGGGTGGCGTACCATTCAATGGTCATGAGGTGACTCCTTTCTTGTCACATTGTATCGATACAATGTGAGCTATCGGGTTGTGAACAGGTTGGATATCACGCTATATTGGGGACAATATTGGATCAATGGATTTATTGTCACCATGACAATCTGGACGCCCGACCTCACCCCCTTCGCAGGCCCTCTCTATCTGAAACTGGTCAAGGCCATCGAGCAGGCCATTGCCGATGGCATCCTGCCCCCCCAGACCCGACTACCTACCCACAGGGCCCTTGCAGACCGGCTGGGGGTGACTGTGGGCACCATCACCCGTGCCTACACCGAGGCCGAGCGACGGGGTCTGCTGGCGGCCAGGGTGGGTCATGGCACCTGGGTCAGGGCTGCGGCGGATCCCGCCAACGAATGGGTGATCCGCAACGAGGACAATCAGCGCATCGAGCTGTGGCAGAACCTGCCGGTGCAGCTGGACAGGGCCGCCATCATCAGGCCCATGTTGACCGAACTGGCGGACGGGGATCTCAACGCCCTGCTCGGCTATGACAAGGAGGCGGGACGTGCCGAACAGCGCCAGCTGTTCGTCGACTGGCTCGCCGAGCAGGGCATCCAGGGAAGTGAGGAGAGGCTGTTGTTCAGTCATGGCGCCCAGCACGGCATCATGCTGGCCTTGCTGGCCACAGGCTGCGTGGGGGAGACCCTCTTTTGCGAGGGGCTCAGCTACCCCGGCATGCTGGGCAATGCGCGCCAGCTGAAGAATCAGGTGATGGGGCTGGCGATGGACGAGGAGGGGCTGATCCCCGCCGCCCTGGAGGCCGCCTGCCGCCAGCGGCGGGCCAAGCTGCTTTACCTGACCCCTACCCTGCAGAATCCCACCACCGCCACCATGAGCCTGGCTCGGCGGGAGGAGATGGTTGCCATCGCCCGCCGCCATGATCTGCTGATCGTCGAGGACGACGTCAACGGCCTGCTGCCCGAGGTCTCGTTCCCGCCCCTGGTCAACCTGGCGCCGGAGCGAGTCATCTACCTCGGCAGCCTGGCCAAGATCGCCTGCGGCGGCCTGAGGGTCGGCTTCGTGCTGACTCCCCCCGCCCTTCGCAGCGGCTTCGCCCAGGCCATGCGGCTGTCGAGCTGGATGGTGAGCCCCCTGCTCATCGAGCTGGCCTGCAAGCTGGTGAGCCAGCGCCAGATCATGCCGCTCATCGAACAACAGCGAAAAATCCTGGCACGTCGGGGGGAGCTGCTGCGCCACCTGCTGCCGGGAGCCCGCTGGCAGCCGGGTTCCATGCACGCCTGGCTGCCGCTGCCCGAGCCCTGGCGCAGTCAGGAGTTCGCCGAGGCGGCCAACGCTCTTGACGTCGGGGTCGCGAGCGGAGAACACTTTGCCGCCGGCCAGTTTGCCGCCCCGCAAGGGGTACGCCTGAGCCTGAGCCAGCCCGCCACCGACGCCCGCGTCGCCGAGGGGCTGGAGCGCCTCGCCGGGCTGCTGCGGGGCACGCCGCCCACCAATCCCCTGCTATAGTCTGTGGCCCTGATCCCGAAGGAGTGACCATGCTGCCCGTCCGCCCCGCCCTGCTGCTCATGACCCTGTTGCTGGGGGGCTGCGCCTCGCCCAGCCATCAGCAGCTGGGCGCGGCGCTGAGCGGGCTGGAGAGGGAGTTGCAGCGGCTGGAGGAGGAGCTCGCCGCCATGAACGGGCTCCACTATCAGAGGGCCATCGACGCCCCCCTGACCCTGCGCCGCTACCTGAGTGCTCCCTCCCCCACGGCGGAGGGCCTGGTGCCCGCCCAGAGCCAGCTGCAGGACGGCCCCCTGCTGCGCTATGACTACCGCCTGCCGGCGTCCATGACCCGGCTGCCCACCGACAACCCCTGCCTGCGCTACGAGTTCGAGCTGCGCCACCTAGGTCGTCTCGGCCAACTCGAGCTAGCCTGGCAGGGGCACGGGCAGCAGGGCAATCGGCTCATCCGCCAACGCGACTGTCCCTTCTCGGCCAAGGGACCCGGTTTGCAGTAGGGTCCCGCCCTCATCCCGGCCTGCGGCAAGGCCTGACCGGATGAAGACCCCCGCCCTATGGCGGCTTATCTTCCACGCGCCCTGTCACTGACCCAAGTGGGGTATTGACCCCGTCGCCTCTCTCGGACGACAGTGGGGCCATCTTTGAATCCGGTTTTCACACGCCTGGCCACATCCCAGTCAGCGAAGGAGCGTCAAGAATGCAGATCCTCCTGATCGAAGACGATGCCATGATCAGCTCGGCCCTCTCCCAGGGGCTCGGCGAGCTGGGGGTGAACGCATCCCAACTGCGCCATTGCAAGGAGCTCGCGACCCTGCCCGCCCTCCTCGGCCAGCACGCCTTTGATGCCATCATCTGCCGCCAGTATCAGCATCAGGCCCATGACGGGATCCGTCTGCTCCATGAGGCGCATTATCTGGGCCTGCTCGCGCCGGGTTGCGTGCTGTGGTTGCTGGGCGAGGAGGATGACGCCGGTCAATTCCCCCCTTCCGACCTCTATTTCCCGTTGCGCCTGCCCGTCCCCTTCACCACGGAGCAACTGACCAACAGCCTGCGTGAATTGCTGATGCTGATCGAGCTGACGCGGCCTCTGGCCACGCCCATGGCCCTCAGGGAGTGGCGCAACGCCTGTGCCCGATGCGAGGATCTGCTCTATCAGCACTCGCGGCACAAGGGGCTGGGGCCGCAGATAGACAGGGTCAAGGGATACATGCTGTTGCAGGAGCAGGATCACTTCCAGGCCACCCAGCACTACGCCATGTGCACCACTGAACACGACGCCTGGTGGCCACGCAAGGGGTTGATCCTCGCCCTGCTCGGATTGAACAGGCTGGAGAGTGCCCGCAAGGATCTGGCTCGCAATCAGGCACGACTTCCTGCCGCCATTCATCAGGAGCTATCCCTCGCCTGCCTGCTACACGAAGCACAATGGGAACCGGCCTGGGCCGCGCTCGGGCAGTTGCTGCACAAGTACCCCTGGCAACCGGAGTGGCGCCAGGTCGGTATCCTTCTGGCACTGCTGCTCAAAGAGGAGGGGAAGGCGCTGGAGCAGGCCAGAAGCCTCACTCTGCGTTTCTTTTCCGAGCACAGATTCCGGATATCCATCGAGCATGTCATCCTGAGCGCCAGTCTGGCGGTGCTCTGGCACAACCCGACAGCGGCCAGGATAGCCACGCTGCGCCAGGAGTGTGACAGCCTCGGCCAGGCGACGACCCTGCGTGACCACGAGGCCGCACTGCTGCAAGCCCTGATGCTGGGCCTGGATTATCGCTTCGATGAGGCCCTGGTGCTGCTGGCCAGACATCCGCCAGAGGCGGCGCGGGACCATCACCTCAACCAGTTGCTCGGCTTTGCCGTCAGCCAGTTCTGCGGCCTGCCCCAGCACGCCCGGCGTTATCTGGCACAGCTCAGCCAGCATCAGGCCAGGGTGGCGCCCTCCCCACTGCTCCAGCGGCTGTTCAGGCTGGTGATCACCGAACTCGGGCAGCAGTTGGAGCAACGCGAACAGCGCCTGGCCTCTCTGCGCCAGGGGCGGCAAGAGGCCATCTCTGCCGGGCAGCATCAGGTGGCAATCCAATATGGCTTGACCCTGCTGGAGGAGTTTCCCGCTCTGCCGGGGGATGCCTGGCAACTGCTGACGCTGTTGCAACTGTGCTGGCCGAGCGGCATGCCGGCTCCCGGGGTCGCCCAACTGGTTGAACGGCTTGAGCGGCGCCTCAACCACAGCGCCGCGTTTCTGGGGCAGCATGCCGACGCCTATCAGGAGACGCTGCGGCAGATCCGCTCTCACCTGGCCCCCAAACTTCCTCCTCTCACACCTCACTAGGGTCGGGAGCCCCAGCGCCTCCACGGAACAACGGAACAACGGCTAGAGCAGACCCCGCACCAGAATACCGGCGATCAAGAGCGGCGCCACCAGTCGCCAGCACCAGAGCAGGCACAGACGCAGGGCCGGCGACAACCCGGCAGGCAGTATGGTATCCCCCAGCCGCCAGCCCAGCAGCAGGGTCAACACCAGACCGAACAGCGGCATCATCAGGTTGGAGGTGAGGTAGTCCAGCACGTCGAAGATGGTCTTGCCAAACAGGGTGTAGTCGGCCCAGGGACCGAACGACAGGCTCACCGGAATGCCGGAAGCCATGATGAGCAGGGTCAGCACCCGGCAGGCACCACGGCGCGACCAGCCCCACTCCTCGCAGGTGAAGCGCACCAGGTGCTCCAGCATGGAGATGGAGGAGGAGAGCGCCGCCACCAGCAGCAGCAGGAAGAACACTACCCCCAGCCCCTGACCGAACGGCAGGTGGCTGAACACGGCGGGCATGGTCATGAAGGTGAGACCCGGGCCGGCTGTGGGGTCTATGCCGGTGGAGGCCAGCGCCGGGAAGATCATCAGCCCCGCCAGCACAGAGATAAGGCTCGCCAGGGTCACTACCCAGACCCCGGAGCGCAGCACCCCTTCGCTATTGGGCAGATAGGCGCCATAGGTGGTGTGTACCCCGAGGCCAATGGAGAGGGAGAAGAAGGCCAGCCCCAGGGCATCCAGCACGCTCTGGCCGGTCAGCATGGAGAAGTCCGGCAGCAGCAGCTGGCGCACCCCGGCCATGGCCCCTGGCATGGAGAGACCCACCCCCACCAGCAGCAGCATCATGATGAAGAGCGCCGGCATCATCCAGCGCAGCGCCCGCTCCACTCCCTTCTGAATGCCCCCCTGCACGAACCACCAGGTGAGCCCGGCGAAGACCAGATGAGTCAGCACAGGCCACCAGGGATGGCTGACGTAGCCGTTGAACAGGGCGGTCAGCGCCGAGCCCTCGCTCAGGTTGAGCTTGCCCGCCACAGCCAGCGCCGCATAGCCCACGGTCCAGCCCCCCACCACGCTGTAGAAGCTGTAGATGAAGAAGCCGCAGAGGATCCCCATGTAGCCCATCCAGCGCCAGTTCGGCCCCACCAGCCGATGAAAGGCGCCGAGCACCCCGCGCTGGCTGCGGCTGCCGAGCAGGGTCTCACCCACCAGCACCGCGACCCCCAGGGTGAAGCTGAACAGCAGAAACACCAGCAGGAAGGCGCCGCCGCCATTGGTGGCGGTCACATAGGGAAACTTCCAGATGGCGCCAAGGCCAATGGCCGTGCCGGCCGCCGCCAGCACATGACCGAGACGGGAAGACCACTGAACCTGGCTCATACAACCTCCGGGGAAGACAACATCGAATCGATACTCCATGGGTAAGTGCAACCTGGGTCGCAACAACTGGGCTGCAACAAAAAGGCCGCCCGGGGGCGACCTTTGCAATGAACATTCAGACTGAGTGCGCGTGCAGGGTCACCTCTCTTGCGAGCTGAAAAATCGACCAACAAGGGCGATGAGGGGTGACATGCGGTGGGTGACCTGGACGCGAAAAAGGAGCCACAGCCTAAACCACGGCAAGAGAAGTTGACAGCCAAGAGTCCATTCCTGCCCACAAAACAGAATATTTATCAACTTAATGGCCACATTGTGAATCAAAGTTTTGATAAACCTCTATTTCATGGATTTTTCGAGACAGTCAATCCTGCCGGCGAGGTTCCTCTGTCTGCCCGGACCACGGGCAGGCCCGAAGGCCCGCCCGAATGGCAGAAGATCACAGCAGACCCCGCACCAGGATGCCGCCAATGAGCAAGGGAGCCAGCCAGCGCCAGCAGCCCATCAGCAGGGCGCGCCAGTGCGGTGCCAGCCCGGTGGGCAGCGCCCGGCGACCGAGCTGCCAGCCCAGCAGCAGGGTGAGTGCCAGCCCGAACAGGGGCATCAGCAGGTTGGAGGTGATGAAGTCCAGCAGCTCGAAGATGTTCTTGCCAAACAGGGTCAGATCCCCCCAGGGGCCGAACGACAGGCTGACCGGGATGCCCCCCGCCATCACCAGGGCTGTGATCAGGCTGCTGGCCGCCCGCCGCGACCAGCCCAGGCTCTCGCAGACGAAGCACTGCAGGTGCTCCAGCAGGGAGATGGCCGAGGAGAGCGCCGCCACTACCAGCAGGGCGAAGAAGACCACCGCCAGCCCCTGGCCGAAGGGCAGTTGCTGGAACACCGCCGGCATGGTCATGAAGGTGAGGCCGGGCCCTGAGGCGGGATCGATATCGGTCGCCGCCAGCACAGGGAAGATCATCAAGCCCGCCAGCACGGCGATCAGGCTCGCCAGCAACACCACCCAGAGGCTGGAGCGGCCCACCCCTTCGCTGGAGGGCAGGTAGGCGCCATAGGTGGTGTGGATGCCCAGGCCAATGGAGAGGGAGAAGAAGGCCAGCCCCATGGCGTCAAGCACCCCGGACATGCCGAGCTTGCTGAAGTCAGGCATCAGGAAGTGGCGCACCCCGGCCATAGCATTGGGCAGGGTGAGACCGAAGGCCACCAGCAGCAGGATCATGATGAAGAGGGCCGGCATCATCCAGCGCAGGGTGCGCTCCACCCCCTTCTGCACCCCGCCCTGCACGAACCACCAGGTGAGGGCGGCGAACAGCAGGTGGGTCATCACCGGCCAGAGCGGATCACCGACGTAGTCGTTGAAGCGGGCGGTCAGCGCCGCGCCGTCCCCCTGTTGCAACTCCCCCGCCAGCGCCATGCCGGTGTAACCCAGGGTCCAGCCCCCCACCACGCTGTAGAAGCTGAAGATGAGCAGGCTGCACAGCAAACCCATGGCGCCGACCCAGCGCCAGCGCTTGCCCATCAGTTCACCGAAGGCCCCCACCACCCCGCGCCGGGTCAGGCTGCCGAGCAACGTCTCCCCCATCAGCACCGCCACCCCCAGGGTGAAGCTGAACAGCAGGAACACCAGCAGGAAGGCGCCGCCACCGTTGGCGGCGGTCACATAGGGGAACTTCCAGATGGCGCCGAGACCGACCGCCGAACCTGCGGCGGCCAGGATGTAACCGAGCCGGGATGACCATTGGGACTGCTTCATGAGAACTCCAATCGAGGGGCCCGCCAGCGGGGCCCGGAATGGCGCTCAGAGTACGCCCGGGGGCGCGCAATCACTCGGCGTATATCCGTTACAAAACTCAGTTTTTAGCATCATTAACCAATAAAATTCGGATAACCAACCAACTGTGCCACAAAATAAAAAACCGAAGCGAGTTTGCTCCGGTTTTGACGCTGGCGGTGCCGGGACTAGATGACTCCCAGCTCCCGCAGCCGCTCCATCAGGTAGCTGTGGGCGGTGTGGCGCTCGGAGAGCACCACGTCCGGTCGCGGGTGCAGGAACAGCGGCAAGGAGATGCGGGACTTGGCGGCACTGCCGCCGGTCGGGTTGATGACGCGGTGGGTGGTGGAGGGGTAATAGCCACGGGAGGCCTCCTGCAGCATGTCACCTATGTTGATGATGAGGGTGCCAAAGTCGCAGGGCACGTCCATCCACTCCCCGTCGGAGCCCTTCACCTGCAGGCCGGGCTCGCTCGCGGCGGGCAGTATGGTCAGCAGGTTGATGTCTTCATGGGCCGCGGCGCGGATGGCCCCCGGCTCTTCGGTGCCGTCGAACGGCGGATAGTGCAGCACCCGCAGCAGGGTCTTCTGGCTCTCTTCGATCATGGAGGAGAGCGGGCAGCTGTAGTGGGCGGCGATGTCCGCCGGGGTGTATTGCTCCACCCAGGAGAGCAGCTCGGCGGCGAGATCGTTGGCGAGGCGGTAGTACTCCATCGCCTGCGCCCTCAGCTCTTCCGGCATCTGGCCCCAGGGGTAGAGGTGGAAGTACTCCTTGATGTCCTTCTGGCTATTGCCCTTGGCCACCTCGGACACCGAGGGCGGGAAGTAGCCGTCCTGGGTCTCGCGGTTGAACAGGAACGCCTGCTTCTGCTCGCTCATGAAGAAGCGATACCAGTTGTCATAGATGGACTGCACCAGCTCCTTCGGGATAGGGTGGTGGGTCAGCACCCCGAAGCCGGTGGTGCGCAGGGATTCGGTGAAGCGCTCGGCCGCGTCGGGGGAGCGATAATCGACGGTCAGGACTTTCATTGTTTTTGTTACGTGCCAGTTAAAAGTAGGCGCAGTTTACCCTGCCTCCCCCGGCAAGAAAAGGTCGCCGGAGGCCCGTTCGCAACGGCTTGAAAGTACTGATAAAAACATCATGAAATCAGCCTGGTACCGGGTGCTTGTCCCAGGCGGGCTTCCTCTTCTAGAATGCCCCACCATCCTTGCTGTCGGAGCCCCTTCATGTCCCCCAAGATCCTGCTGTTGACCCTCCCCCTGCTGCTCGCCGGGTGCAGCTCCCTGTCGGAGGAGGAGTGCCGCGCCATGAGCTGGTACAACCAGGGTTATCAGGACGGGGAGCAGGGCAAGACCCGGACCGCCACCCGTGACTACAAGCAGACCTGCGGGGAGTACGGCCTCAGGGTGGACGAAGACGAGTGGCAGCGCGGCTACGCCAAGGGGCTCGAGCTCTACTGCATCCCGGAGCTCGCCTACAGCAAGGGGCGGGAGGGGAACGAATACCTGGGAGTCTGCCCCAACGACACCAGCTTCCTCACCCAGTTCGAACGCGGCCGCAAGGAGTTCCTGCTTGAGCAGCGCCTCGGCGAACTGCAACAGGAGCTGGAGCGCACCGAGCGGACCATCTATCAGCTGGATCAGCAGATCCGGGGCGAGAGCGACAGCAAGCAGCGGGACTACTACCGGGCCCAGCGCGAGCGCGCCATCCGCCACTACGAGGGGGTACGCCGTGACTACAACCGGATCCGCTTCCCGGATCGGGTGATCCAGTTCTCCTTCGGGAGCTGAGCAACAAGGGGCCGCGCTGGCCCCTTTCTGTTGCCCCTCAGGAGGGCAGGACCCAGCGCTGCAGCGCCAGCGCTATGCCGTCTTCGTTGTGATCCGCGGTGACCCTGTCCGCATGGGCCTGGATCTGGGGCGCCGCGTTGCCCATGGCCACCGCCAGCCCTACCTGCTCGAACATGCTGATGTCGTTGTTGTTGTCCCCAAAGGCCACCACGTTCTCCATCGCTATGCCCTCCCTCGCCGCCCACTGGGCCAGCCGGTTGCCCTTGCTGCAGCCAGGGTGCACCAGCTCCACCGCATAGGGCGCCGCCCAATACTGGGTGAAGGGCAGGTGCTGCACCACCTCCCCCACGAAGCGGTGCAGTCGGCCCGGATCCTGATTGAACAGCTCCAGCTTCCAGATGGGCTTTTGCAGCCAGCTGTCGATATCCTCCGCCGGCAGCAGGGAGACCTTGAGGTGATCCGGCCCACATGCTCCTCGCAGCCGAGATAGCCTATGCCTTCGTCGAGGTGGAACAGGGCGCCCATCTGCTGCGCCTGCACCTCGGCGAGCAGGGCGGTGAGCGGCGCCACCGCCAGGGGATCCCCGGCCAGGATCCTGCCTTGCGCCGGATCATAGAGGTAGGCGCCGTTGCTGCAGATGAGGGGGGTGTCGAGGGCCAGCTCGTGATGGAAGGGCCGAGCCGTCATGAAGTGGCGGCCCGTCACCAGCAGCACCTTGATGCCGTGGGCGCGGGCCTGGGCCAGGGCGGCCCGGGTCGCGGACGAGATCTTGTGATCCCGGGTCAGCAGGGTACCGTCCATATCCAAAGCAATGGCCTGAAAACGACTCATATCACCTCCAGGAATGTCGAAACGAATGCGGCACCGTACAATCCCGCGTCCAGTGCAATGGCTTGATAATGATTCATATCACCTCTCAGGACTGGGCATCGCGGGGCGCATATGAAGGCCTGTGCTGGCCAGGTTCGCCGGGCGACGGGGTAAAAGGGGACAAAGAGCCATACCGTCCCAAACTCGGCGCCGGGATGCAAGCCCCGCCTGCCACCCCGGCGCCAATCTGTGATCCAGCCGCCTCAGCCCGGTTCGGCACAGGCGGCCACGGCAGCTTGTCTGTCTGCCCGCCTGCGCAGCCCGTAGAAGCCGAGGGCGCAGATCAGGCCGCACAGGGCCGCCAGATAGAAGGGCCACTCGGTGCCTGCCAGCAGCGCCAGGCTGCCGAGCACCACCGCCAGGATCTCGCTGCCCACCGCCAGGCCGCGGTAGATCCCCATCGCCTGCCCCTGCTGGCTGGCATGGCTGCGATTGGAGATGGCCACCGAGGTGGCGAGCTCCCCCAGGCTCATGCCGATGCCGGCCGGAATGAAGGTGAGCGCCAGCCCCCACCACTGGGTCGGCAGAATGAACATCAGCATGCCCGCCGCCATCACCAGATGTCCGACTATGCCAAGGGAACTGCCACGCCAGTGTCGGGCAAGTTGCGCCCCGAGCCAGGAACCCAGCATCATGGGCACGCTCACCAGCACGGCGGCCTGCGCCAGCTGCACCGGATCCCAGGAAAGCCGCTCCACCAACCAGACGTTGAAGTAGGTGAAGTAGAGCTGCACCGCCCCGTAGCTGACCAGGGTCAGCGCGAAGTAGGGCAGCAGGCGAGGCTGCAACAACAGTTGGCGGGTCGAGAGGGAGGCCAGCTCTTGCTCGGCGGGCACCGGGGGCCGATTGGGCAGCAGCCAGAGCACCAGCAGCAGATTTACCACCGTCATGGCCACCGCCAGCCAGGCCGCCAGGCTGTAATCCCCGGACACCACGGCCGCATAGCCGCCGATCATGGGGCCCAGCACCCAGCCCAGGTTCATGCCGATGTTGATGCGAGCGAAGTTGCGCGCCTTGGTTCTGGTGGTGCTCATGTCCGCCGCCATCGCCTGCACGATGGCGATGTCGCCGTTGAAGAAGCCCTCCACCACCCGGCTCAGCAGCAAGAGCGGCAGGGAGCGCCAGGCGATCCCCAGGGCCATCAGCACATAACCCGCCAGCACCCCGATCAGGCAGAGGGTCAGCACCGGCTTGCGGCCATGGCGATCCGACAGCTTGCCCAGCCAGGGGGCCCCCAGCAGTTGAAACAGCGGATAGAGCCCCATGATGACCCCGAGCCACACCTTGCGGCTCCAGTCAGACGCCTCCG
Organism: Aeromonas media; assembly: GCF_020423125.1. Lineage (NCBI taxonomy): Bacteria > Pseudomonadati > Pseudomonadota > Gammaproteobacteria > Aeromonadales > Aeromonadaceae > Aeromonas > Aeromonas media. The sequence continues at coordinate 709,683 of NZ_CP075564.1, read as the reverse complement.
GGGTCAACATGCCCTGGGCCGGATCCAGCATCAGTGGCGCCAGCACCGGCGAGGGCAGGCTGAAGCCCGCCACCGCCAGGGTCACCGTCATCACCAATACCCAGAGGGTTGCCTGTCCCTTGATCCCTTCCATCTTTGCCTCATTAAATAAAGTTATTGATTTATTTATACTGCGAAGGGAACGGCATTAAGTAAAGTGAATTATTGATTTAAATGAGGCCGCTGCCCATAATGACCCTATCAACGCCAGTGCCGCCCTGGCTTTCCCGCAGCGAACGCCTGTCGACAACGAGATCCACCCCATGAACGCCAGTACCGACAAGATCCTCTACCTGCTTAAGACTCACGGCCCCCAGAGTGCCGCCGCGCTGGGGGAGCAGCTGCAGATGACCTCCATGGGCGCCCGCCAGCATCTGACGGCGCTGGAGGCTGACGGCTGGGTGGGCTTTAGCGACGAGGCGCGGGGCCGCGGTCGACCGGTACGGCTCTGGCACCTGACCGAGCAGGCCTGGCAGCGCTTCCCCGATAGCCACAGCGAGCTGACGCTGCAGCTTATCGACAACATCCAGCAGCTGTTTGGCGAGGTGGGCATGGAGCGGCTGATCGCCCAGCGGGAGCAGCAACAGCTGGCCCGTTATCAGGCCGAGCTGACCCAGCCGGCGCTGGCCGGCAGGCTGGCGGCACTGACGGCGCAGCGTACGCGAGAGGGCTATATGGCGGATTTTCGCCAGGAGGAGGATGGCAGCTGGCTGCTGTGGGAGAGCCACTGCCCCATCTGCGCGGCGGCGCGGGCCTGCCGGGGCTTTTGCAGGAGCGAGCTGGCGCTGTTTCGCCAGTTGCTGGCACCGGCCGGGGTGGAGCGGGAACAGTACCTGCTTGAGGGGGACAGACGCTGCCTCTATCGCATCCGGCCGCCGCATGCCTGAGGATGCCGGCGCGCAAAAACAACAAAGCAGGCGCCGGGATGCCTGCTTTGTTGCCTTCGGGGAGGGGATGCTCTCGTTCCAGCCCGTCGTTTCCCGATAAGGTCGGACGGCTGATGGGGTTGTTGACCCGGTAAGGTCCTTCACCACAGAGGCCTGATTGGACATCTGTCTTGCCACCGGAAGATGAAACCATGGTACCCCTACCGGTGCGGTGAGTGGTTGTGAAGTAGTAGGTATTTTCAGTTGTTTTTGCAATAGTTCACCCTTAATCTAGGAAAAGTGAATTAATAATTGCAACGAGGAACGGAGAATGCTGAAACTTGATCGCATAGACAGGCATATTCTGGAGTTGATGCAGGAGAATGGCCGCATCAGCAACCTGGAGCTGGCCGAACTGGTCGGGCTCTCCCCCTCTCCCTGCTCGCGCCGGGTCAAGGCGCTGGAGGATGCCGGTCTCATCGATACCCACGTCACCCTGCTCAATGCCCGTCAGCTAGGGCTCACCCTCACCGCCTACATTCACATCTCCATGGACAGACACACCCCTGAGCGGTTCGAAAACTTCGATCGGGCCATCCAGGATCTGCCCGAGGTGCTGGAATGCGACCTCATCACCGGCAACGACGCCGACTACCAGCTCAAGGTAGTGGTGCGGGACATGGAGCACTACCAGCACTTCCTGCTGGACAAGCTGACCCACATCTCCGGCGTGACCGGGGTACGCTCCAGCTTCGTGCTGCGCCGCATCAAGCACAAGACGGCGCTGCCCCTCAATCACCTGGGCTAATAGCCCGGCACCTGGACTGACAGCCCGGCACCAGGGCAAACTACTGGGCATCTGGGCTGAGGGCCCGGGGCACAAACAGCAAGAGGAGGCACTGGCCTCCTCTTTGTATCTTGTGTCACCGAGAACTGGCCGGGTCAGACGCCGACCTGGCTGACATCCTGCACCTGCAACAGCCAACCGGCCTGCTCCTGCTGGGGTTCACCACTCAGTCGCAACCGCTCGCCTTCTGACACCCACTGCCCCTCGGGCAGGGAGACCAGCAGACTCTCACTGCCGTTGTCGAACACCCAGCGATCTTCGCCGAGCGACTCAATCAGATAACCTTCCATCTCCACTCTGGACTCGGCTTGCCAGGACGGCGCAACGGAATCACGGCTCTCGATGAAATCCCCCTGAACACCAAAACTGGCCAGCCCCCACAGAATGGAGAGCCCGACGATGGATGACTGCATCTCTCTCTCCTCTCATGAAACTGTGAGGCCAGTATGGAAAGGGAACCATGAGCACACCATGAACAAGGCCGCAAAGTGCAGGCGAGATCGCGAAAAAAAACCGGCCAATGGGCCGGTTGTGTCATTTTATGGTGCCTGGATCACACTATTTGGCGGCTTCCTCTGTCATTCGAACCGCCCTTGGCTTATTCGTCCACATGGCCACGCCGCGGTGATCCGCGCAGATCCCCTCCTCGTTGATGGCCCTGACCCGCACGCCATCCTTGCAGAGGGCCTGCCAGGCATCCGCATCATCGATCCGCAACTCGGACGGGGAATGGGTGCTGCCGGCGCAGCCACCGAGCAGCAGAACACACAGGGGTAACCAGGGTTTCATCGGATGACTCCAGGCAAGGGGAAGAGGATTCAGCGCCCGAGCTGCGCCGCTACGCGATCGCAGAGTCGCTTGAGCTCGGCCAACTCAGCATCGGCCAGATCCACCTGATTGCGCAAGTTGTCTGCCAGACAGCACTCCCTGACCCCCTGCTGCAGCTCGCGCCCCGCTTCGGTCAGGCGGATGCATTTTTGCCGCTCGTCTTCGTGTGAGACGGTGCGGGTCAGCCAGCCCTTGCTCTCCAGCCGCTTGACGATGGGGGTCAGGGTACCCGCGTCCAGGCCGGTCTCCTGGCCGATCTCCTTGAGGCTGACCTCGTCCCGCGCCCAGAGCGACAGCATCACCAGGTACTGGGTGTAGGTCAGATCCAGCTTGTCCAGGAGCGGCCGATAGGCGCGCATCACTGCATTGGAGGCGCTGTAGAGGGCAAAACAGACCTGCTTTTTCAATTCACTCATGGGGCACCTCGCTGACGACTGGGGCCAGTATACCCCAGGACAACTGAGGGCTGAATAATTTGCACGCAAAACAGTTGCCACCCCGCCGTTTCGGGATTAACCTGACTTTAGTTTGCACACAAAACAAATCAGGATCTGCCCCATGAAGACACTCTATCGCACCCAGGCCAGGGCCCAGGCGGGCCGCAACGGCGAAGTCCACACCCTGGACCACAGCCTGCAACTGGCGCTGGCCCTGCCGACCGCCCTCGGCGGCAACGGCCAGGGCAACAACCCGGAGCAGTTGCTGGCCGCCGGCTATGCCGCCTGCTTCTCCAATGCGCTGCTCCACGTGGCCAAGCAGCTCGGCACGCCCCTGGCCACGGCGCCGGTCGAGGCGAGCGTCGAGCTGCTGGCCCTGGCCGATGGCCGCTTCAATTTTGCCATCGTACTGGACGTGACGCTGGCCGGGGAGCAGGCTGAACAGGTGGTGCGCCTGGCGCACCAGACCTGCCCCTTCTCCAACGCCATGCGGGGCAATGTCATCACCCATCTCTCACTCAACGGCACCCCATTGGAGGAAACCCCATGAACCCGATCAGCCATCAGATCCAACTGCTCCGTCGCCCGACCGGCCTGCCCGCCCAGAGCGACTTCGTCTTGAAGGAGGTGCCCTTGCCCGCGCTGCAGGAGGGGGAGGTGCAGGTGGCCAACCAGTGGCTGTCGGTGGACCCTTACATGCGTGGTCGCATGAGCGAGGCCAAGAGCTATGTGCCCCCCTTCCCCCTGAACGGCCCCCTCGACGGCGGCGCCATCGGCACTGTGCAGGCCTCCCGTCACCCCGATTTCAAGGTGGGTGACCAGGTGAGCAGCATGCTGGGCTGGCGGGATGCCTTCGTCGCCAAGGGGGAACAGCTGACCCGGCTGCCCGCCACGGCGCTGCCGCCCCAGCGTTTCCTCGGCGCCCTCGGCATGCCGGGTATGACCGCCTGGGCGGGCTTGCACAAGGTCGCCCGGCTGCAGGCCGGTGAGACCCTGCTGGTCTCGGCCGCCTCGGGCGCGGTCGGCACCATGGCGGTGCAGCTCGCCAAGCGGGCCGGTGCCCGGGTGATCGGCTCCACCGGATCCGCCGACAAGGTCGCCTACTTGAAGACGCTGGGGGCCGATGCGGTGATCAACTACAGGGAGACGCCGGATCTCGACGCCGAGCTGGCCCGCCTCGCCCCGGAAGGCATTCAGGTCTACTTCGAGAACGTGGGAGGCGCCATGCTGGACGCGGCCCTCAACCACATGGCGCTGCACGGGCGCATCGTGCTGTGCGGCCTCATCGAGCAGTACAACAGCAACGGTCAGGGGAGCGGGCCGCGCAACCTCGCCCAGATGATCCGCAAGCGCCTCCTGATGCAGGGGCTGCTGGTCTCCGATCACTGGCAGCACTACGAGGAGTTCCTGGCCGAGGCCATCCCCGCCTTCGAGGCCGGCGCCCTGCAGGCCGAGGAGACCATCAGCGAGGGGCTGGCCAGCATGCCGCAGGCCTTTATCGGGCTGTTCGAGGGCCGCAACACCGGCAAGATGCTGGTCAAGCTGGAGTGATCAGCAGAGCTGGTGCCTGGCGCCGCAGACTGCTTGCATGACGGGCCCATCCGCCCTAAGGTGGGCCCGTTTTTTATGGTGCAATCCGCCGTGTCAGCCAGGAGCCTCGCATATGTCCACCCCCTATCCCCGCGTCGGGGTCGGTGTCATCCTCGTCAACCACCAGGGCCAGGTGCTGCTTGGCAAGCGCAAGGGCAGCCACGCCCCCTACTGGTCCATCGCCGGCGGCCACCTGGAGCTTGGCGAGAGCTTCGAGTCGGCGGCGATCCGGGAGGTGGCCGAAGAGACTGGTTTTCTCATCACCAACCCCAGGGTCATCGCCGTCACCAACAACCTGGAGACCTGGCGCGAGAGCGGGCTGCACTACATCTCGGTCACCCTGCAGGCCGAGGTAGAAGGAGAGCCGCAACTGCTGGAGCCGGACAAGTGCGAGGGCTGGGTCTGGTGCGATCCCCGCGCGCTGCCGGAGCCCCACTTCGATGCCAGCCGTCAGTCTATCGCCTGCTGGCTGGCCGGTCGTTGCTATCTGCCCCAGCCACAGCCGTGCCAGCCGACCTAATCACCATCGCCAGCTGGCTGGCGGGACGCTGCTATCTGCCGCAGCCACAGCCGGGCCAGCCGACCTAATCCCCATCGCCTGCTGGCTGGCGGGACGCTGTTACTTGCCTCAGCCGGGCCAGCCGACCTAATCCCCATCACCTGCTGGCTGGCGCGGCGCTGCTATCTGCCTCAACCGGGCCAGCCGACCTAATCACCATCGCCTGCTGGCTGGCCGGTCGTTGCTATCTGCCCCAGCCACAGCCGTGCCAGCCGACCTAATCCCCATCACCTGCTGGCTGGCGCGGCGCTGCTATCTGCCTCGGCCACACCGGCCCGAATTGTCATAAAAAAGTCATCGATTTGTCATATCATCCCTAGCCATCAACGATGACGACGGGGAGTGGGTGGTGGGACAGGTATTCCTTCAATTTCTGTGGCTCGGCTGCATCAGCTTCGGCGGGCCGGCCGCCCATATCGGCTACTTCCAGCGCACCTTCGTCCAGCGCCTGGGCTGGCTCAGTCAGGCCGAGTTTGCCCAGCTGCTGGCCCTGTGCCAGCTGTTGCCGGGCCCCGCCTCCAGCCAGCTCGGCTTTGCCATCGGCCGCCAGCGGGCGGGCCTTGGGGGAGCGCTGGCCGCCTTTGCCGGCTTCACCCTGCCCTCCTTCCTGCTGTTGCTGGCCGCCGCCATCGGCCTTGGGCAACTCACCAACAACCTCTGGCTGGATGGGGCCCTGCACGGCCTCAAGCTGCTGGCGCTGGTGGTGGTCGCGGATGCGGTGCTCACCATGAGCCGCCAGTTCTGCAAGTCGGCGCAGCAACAGGGCGTCATGGTGGTGACCGCCGCCGCCCTCTGGTGGCAGCCCGGCCTGCTGACCCAGCTGGGAATGCTTTTGGGGGCGGCCCTGCTCTGCGCCTACCGTGAGCCGCGCGTGTCGACGCAGGCCCCCTCAGAGGATCAGGCTCGCCAGCCCCACTGGCCGACCCTGCTGCTGTTTGCCCTGCTGTTTGTCGGCCTGCCGCTGCTGGCCCAGGGCCCCGCCAGCCAGCTGATCGCCGACTTCTATCGGGCGGGCAGCCTGGTGTTCGGCGGTGGCCACGTGGTGCTGCCCCTGTTGCAGGAGAGCGTGGGTCACAGCCTCAGCGAGCAGCAGTTCCTGACCGGCTACAGCCTGGCCCAGCTGGTGCCCGGCCCCATGTTCACCCTGGCCAGCTACCTCGGCGCCCAGCTGTTGCCTGCCGCGCCGCTGGCGGGTGCCCTGTTGGCAACGCTCGCACTATTTTTGCCGGGCTTTTTGCTGCTGTGGGCCATGGGCCCCTGCTGGCAACGCTGGCTGGCCCACCCCAGGCTGGCCGGCGCCGTGGCCGGCATCAATGCCGCCGTGGTGGGGCTGTTGCTGGCCGCCCTCTATCAACCTGTGTGGCAGAGCGCCGTGCTGGCCCCGACCGATCTGGCGCTGGCCGCCATCGGCTTCTACCTGCTGCGCGTGCAGAAGCTGCCCATACTGGCACTCGCCGCCCTGCTGGTGGGGGCCAGCCTGCTGCCAAGCTGAGGGCCCGACGCAGGTCCCATAAAAAAATGGCGCCCCCGCTCGCGGAGGCGCCATTTTTCATGGTCTGGGGATCTCAGGGGTCGGGGGTGGGCTCGAACTCCAGGCTCAGGCTGTTGACGCAGTAGCGCTGGCCGGTCTCGGTCGGCCCGTCCGGGAAGACGTGACCCAGGTGGGAGCAGCACTGGCTGCAGGTGATCTCCACCCTTGCCATGCCGTGGCTGCGATCCTCTGTGTAGGTCACAGTCCCCTCGATGGCCCGATCGAACGAGGGCCAGCCGCAGCCGGCGTCAAACTTGGCATCCGCATGGAACAGTACGCTCTTGCAGCAGACGCACAGGTAGTCACCGCTCTTGCGATTGTGCAGCAGGGCGCCGCTGTATGGGCGCTCTGTGCCCTTCTCCCAGCAGACGTGAAACTGCTCGGCACTCAATTTACTGCGCCATTGCTCGGGATTGTTGCTGCTCATACTGACTCCTCGTCATGCTTGCCGGGCAGAAATGACACTGCCGGGTTCTCGGGATTGCTGCGCCACCGTGCAGGATTGTTGCCATTTATACGGGCTCCTTACCATGGGTAACGGCGCCCAGCATACCCACTCACAGGCCCCGACTCTACCCCGCCAGCGGGAACTGTGATCCCGTTGGCAACACGGCAGCAACATCCGGCGTAGCGACCACCCCTTCCTTGGCCAGCGCCACCGCCGGCAGCGCGACCCGCTCCAGCAGCTTGAGAGAGTGGGCGCGCCCGACCGCCACCTGCCGCTTGATGTCGTCAGGCAGGAAGGGCAGGCCGTCGTTGGTGGCGGTGTCTATGGTCTGGATCCACTCCAGCCCCTCCCCCGGCGGCGGCAGGCGGAACTGGATGTCGTAGTCGCTGGCGTTGAACAGCACATACCAGCGCTCCCCGCCGCACGTCAGCATGCCGATGTCCATGGCGAACGCCTGCCCCATGGGGGCGTGCCAGTCCTGATCGGTGAGCTGATGGCCATCGGGGTGATACCAGTTGACGCTGTGACAGCTGGTCGCCTTGCCATTCCACTCATCGTCACTGAGTTGCAGGTTGGCGAAGACCCCGGACTCCGCCCGCAGCGCCATCATCTGGCGGGTGAAGGCGAGCAGCCGTTCATCCTCCGGCCGCAACTGCCAGTTGACCCAGCTTATCTGGTTGTCCTGGCAATAGGCGTTGTTGTTGCCAAGCTGGCTGCGACCCATCTCGTCCCCGGCCAGGAAGTGCGGCGTGCCCTGGGAGAGCAGCAGGGTGGCGATGAGGTTGCGCTTCTGCTGCTGGCGCAGGTTGTTCACTCTGGGGTCCAGGGTCGGCCCCTCCACCCCGTGGTTGTAGGAGAGGTTGTTGCCGTGACCGTCTCTGTTGTCTTCGCCGTTGGCCTGGTTGTGGCGCTGGTTGTAGGAGACCAGATCCTCCAGGGTGAAGCCGTCGTGATAGCAGAGGTAGTTGACGCTGGTGTGGGGGGAGCGCCAGTTCTTCGGGAACAGATCCCGCGACCCCGCCAGCCGGGTGGCGAAGTCCCCCATCTTGCCCGCGTCCCCGCGCCAGAAGGCGCGCACAGTATCGCGGTAGCGGTCGTTGATCTCCAGCCACTGGCTCGGGAACTGGCCGAGGCGATAGCCGAAGGGGCCTATGTCCCAGGGCTCGGCGATGAGCTTGACCCGCGCCAGCACGGGATCCGCCAGCATGGCCTTGAAGAAGGCACTCATGGGATCGAACTCCCCCGCCTCCCGCGCCAGGGTGACCGCGAGATCGAAGCGAAAACCGTCCACCTGCATCTCGGTGACCCAGTAGCGCAGGGCATCGAGCACCAGTCGCAGACCGTTGGGGTGATCCAGGTTGACGCTGTTGCCACAGCCGGTGACGTTGGCGTGGCGCTGGTAGTCCGGGCCATGGGCCCCGGTCTCGAAGGCGTAGTAACCGGCGTTGTCGAACCCCTTGAGGGAGAGCATGGGGCCGTCGGCCCCGGACTCGGCGGTGTGGTTGTAGACCACGTCCAGTATCACCTCGAGCCCGACCCGGTGCAGCTCGCGCACCATGGTCTTGAACTCGGTCACCGCCTCCCCCGCCCCGTAACGCGGCTCGGGGGCGAAGAAGGCGATGGGGTTGTAGCCCCAGTAGTTGCTGAGCCCAAGCTGCTCGAGGCGAGGCTCCGACATGAAGGCGGCCACCGGCATCAGCTGCACCGAGGTGACCCCCAGGGAGAGCAGGTGCTCGATCATCAGCGGATGGCTGATGCCGAGGTAGGTGCCCCGCAGCGCCTCGGGCACCCCGGGGTGCTGGCGGGTGAAGCCCTTGACGTGGGCCTCGTAGAGCACGACCCGCTCGGGGGGGATGGCGGGCTTGCCGATCCCCTGCCAGTCGAAGGCATCGTCCACCACCACCGACTTGGCCACCATGGCCGCGCTGTCCCCCTGATAGAGCTCATCATCCCAACGGGTCGCCCGGCTGAGCGCCCTGGCATAGGGATCGATCAGCAGCTTGTCCGGGTCGAACAGCATCCCCTCCTGGGGCGTGCCATGGGCCCGATAGCCGTAACGCTGACCGGCCTTTACCCCGCGCACATAGCCGAAGCGGTATTGGCCGCGCCGGCCGGGCAGGGCCAGCCGGACCTGCTCCTGCTCCTGCTCGTCGAACAGACAGAGCTCCACCTTGTCCGATTGCGGGGCCCAGACGCAGAAGTGGCAGCCTGCCTCGTCGAGCCGGGCCCCCAGCGGGTAGTCCACCCCATTTTCCATTACAAACATCAGGACTCCTGTTTGATGAACAAGGTCGCGAGCGGCGGCAAGTCCAGCACTATGCTGTGCGCCATCCCCTGCCAGGGGGTCGGCTCGGCGACGAAGGTCAAACCCACATCATAGTTGCTGCCCCAGTAATGCTCGCTGTCGGTGTTGAGCACCACGGCATAGGAACCCGCCGCCGGCACCCCGAGGCGATAGGCGAGGCGCGGCACCGGGGTGAAGTTGGAAGCCACCACCATGGCCTGCTCACCCCGCTTGTCGGCCCGCAGCCAGGCGAAGATGCTGTTGTCGGCGTCGTTGTGATCCAGCCAGCGGAAGCCGCTCTGCTCATAATCCGCCTGATACAAGGCAGCTTCATGACGATAGAGCCGGTTGAGATCGCGGATCAGCCGTTGCTGGCCGCCGTGCTTGGGGAATTGCAGCAGGTGCCAGGGCAGCTGGGCATCGTGATTCCACTCGTTGCTCTGGGCGATTTCGGTGCCCATGAAGTTGAGCTTCTTGCCCGGATGGCCATACATGAAGCCCATGTAGGCCCGCAGGTTCGCGGCCTGCTGCCACTCGTCACCGGGCATCTTGTAGAGCAGGGAGTGCTTGCCGTGCACCACCTCGTCGTGGGACAGGGCCAGGATGAAGTTCTCGTCATAGTGGTAGACCATGGAGAAGGTCATCTCGTTGTGGTGATAACGGCGGTGAATGGGCTCCTTCTGCATGTAGCTCAGGGTGTCGTGCATCCAGCCCATATTCCACTTGAAACCAAAGCCCAGGCCACCGAGGAAGGTGGGTCTGGAGACCCCCGCAAAGGCGGTGGACTCCTCGGCGATGGTCATGGTGTGGGGATACTTGCCGTACACCTCCTCGTTGGTCCACTTCAAGAGGCTGATCGCCTCGTAGTTGTGGTTGCCGCCATCGACGTTCGGCACCCACTCACCGGCGTTGCGCGAATAGTCCAGATAGAGCATGGAGGCCACCGCATCCACCCGCAGGCCGTCGATGTGGAACTTGTCCAGCCAGAACAGGGCGCTCGCCACCAGGAACTGGCGCACGTTGTTGCGACCGAAGTCGTAGATGTAGGAGTTCCAGTCCGGGTGCCAGCCACGGCGCGGATCCTCGTATTCATACAGCGGGGTGCCGTCGAAGCGGGCGAGGCCGTGGGCATCGGCCGGGAAGTGCGCCGGCACCCAGTCGAGGATGACGCCGATGCCAGCCTGGTGGCAGGCGTCGACGAAGTGCTTGAAGTCATCGGCACTGCCGTAGCGACTGGTGGGGGAGAACATGCCCACCGGCTGATAGCCCCAGGAGCCGCTGAAGGGGTGCTCGGAGACCGGCATCAGCTCGATGTGGGTGTACCCCATCCCGGTGACGTAGTTGACCAGCTCCACCGCCAGCTCGCGCCAGTTCAGGCTGTCACCGTTGGGGTGACGCTTCCAGGAGCCCACGTGCAGCTCGTAGATGGAGAGCGGCTGCTCGCGCTTGTCATTGCGCTGGCTCTCGCGCCAGGCGGCATCCTGCCACTGGTACTGCTCGTGGTCGTGGATGACGGAGGCGAACGACGGATACTGCTCGCAGTAGAAGCCGACCGGGTCGCTCTTGTGGGGCAGGCGGTTGCCCATGGGATCCTTCAATTCGAACTTGTAGCGATCCCCCGCCTTGAGACCCGGCACGAACAGCACCCAGTGACCGCACTGGCTGCGCTGCATGGGGTGGCGACGGCCATCCCAGAAGTTGAAATCGCCGATCAGGCTCACCGCCGTGGCGCTCGGCGCATAGACTGCGAAGCGCACCCCTGCCACCTGCTGGCCGAGATGTTCCACGGTGCGCAGTTGGGCGCCCAGGGTGTGGTAGAGGTTTTCCGGCTGGAAGCTCAGCTCCGCCAGACCTTCCCAGGCGGCAGCCTGGAATTGATAGGGGTCGATGGATTCGGCACTGGCATCGGGGTAGCTGGCGATCAGCTGATAGGGAAAGGGATTCTTGCGGCGAGTGAAAACAGTTTCAAAAAGGCCCGCTCCGTCGGCGGAGGTCAGAGTGGCAACTATCTTTCCTGACTTGAGATCCCTGACCCGGACCTCGAGCGCATCGGGCAACCAGGCCGTCAGTTTCAGGCCTGGCCCATCCGGATTGGCCAGCAGGCCTAGATGGGAGAAGGGATCGGCACAGCGGGCGGCAACCAAACGTTCAACGGGCATCGACATTTCCTTTCATGGCTGAACATCCGCTCCGGCCTGGGCCGAAGCGGATGAAAGTGAGTCACATGTTGACAGCAGGGGCTCAACGACTGGCCTCGTCACGGGCCTGGCTCATCTTGCCCGCCAGCGCCTTGAGCGCCTCATCGGCAAAAATATCTTCCAGATCCTTTGAAAGCTTGCGACGCCAGTTCGGGTATTCGTAACTGGTGCCCGGCACGTTGACCGGCTTGTCCATCTCCAACCAGTCTTCCAGCTGGGTGCTGAACAGGGCACAGCTGCCGCGGGACATGTGCAGTTGCAGGCCATGGTTGAGTTCGGTGTTCATCCCGACCCAGTTCACGTCATGGCTGATATTGCCAGAGATGACCCCATGGGCATGCAGGCTGTCAAGGATCCGCTGCTTGGCCTGGTGGCGATCAGCATACAGGGTCTTGAGTACCTCTTCATCCGGGTACAGGCCCAGCTCGCGACCCAGCGCCAGATCGTCACAATGCCAGAAGCCCTTGAGGGTCGGCATGTCGTGGGTGGTCAGGGCCGACATCGCCTGCTCGGTATAGTGCGCCGGAGAGATGAAGCCGCCGTCCCCCTTGGATCGCTCGAAGAAGAACACCTTGTAGGAGTGGACGCCATTTTCTTTGAGGGTGACGTCTATGCCTTCCGGCACGGTACCGAGATCTTCACCGATCAGCAGGCACTGGTTGCGGTGGGACTCGAGGGCAAGTATCCCCAGCAGATCGTTGACCGGATAGTAGATGTAGGCGCCCTTGGCGGCGGACGCTCCGGGCGGAACCCACCACAGGCGCAGCAAGGCCATCACGTGATCGATGCGCAGCGCGCCGCAGGCACGCATGTTGGCGCGGAACAGATCCACCATGGGCTGATAGGCCGCCTCGAACAGCTGGTTCGGATTCATCGGGGGCAGGCCCCAGTTCTGACCGAGGGGGCCCAGGATGTCGGGGGGAGCACCGACCGAGGCTTTCGGACAGTAGAGGTCCCGGTTGGCCCAGATCTCGGTGGAGCCTTCGGAGACGCCCACCGCCAGATCCCGATAGATCCCCATCACCATGCCGGCGGCCTTGGCACGGGCATCGGCCTGGGCCAGCTGCTCATCGGCCAGGAACTGCAGATAGAGGTAGAAATTCACGTCCTGTTGGTGTTCGGCCATCCAGGCAGCCACCTCGGGGTTGTGGTAATCGCGGAAGGCATCCGGCCAGACCGGCCAGCCCCAGGCATTCTCACCCTTGCCATAGAAGTGGGCCTGCAGGGCATCGAACGCTGCCTGCTGTTGCAGGCTGTCGCCGCCAGCGGCCACGAAGGCATCGAAGGCGGCCTGACGCTCGGTGCTGAGCCTGGCCTCATCGAACACCTGGCGCAGCATGCCGATCTTGGTCTGGATGACGCCGGTGTAATCCACGTTCTCCTTGGCCCGCAGGGAGGCCAGATGCTGCTGGAAAGCCGGACTCGCCACATCGGCCTTGAGCCGCTCGTTGGCGAGAAACTCCGGCACCGCTTCCACATTGATGTAGGCCACGTTGAGCCAACGACGGGAAGAGGGGCTGTAGGGGCTGGCACTCTCGGGATTCGCCGGATAGAGGGCATGGATGGGGTTCAGCCCCACGAAATGGGCTCCCCAGGCGGCGGCTTTCTCGACTAGCTGGCCGAGGTCACTGAAATCCCCTATGCCCCAGTTGTGGCGGCTGCGCAGGCAGTAAAGCTGCACGCTCGGACCCCACACCTTGCGGCCATTCGCAATGGGGGCCTGCTTGTAGCAGGACTTGGGCGCGACGATGAGGCGCATGGTGGCGAGTGGCTCGTCGTTGCCCTCTTCCAGCAGCACCAGCCGGTGATAGCCGAGCTCCGGCTGCACATCCAGCGCGACCCGATAGGCCTGGCACTCCATCTCTTCGAATTCGGCGACGCCGACCAGTTCCCCTTCGATGGGGGTTAGCTGGCCGGACAACAGGGCACCCTGCTCCAGCTCTATCTGCCAGTGGAGAGCGTCGTTGACGAACTCGATGGGCAGACGAACCTCGAGGCTGAGGGGGTCGCCACTGCGCACTACCATCACGGGATCCAGAGGCCGCAACCAGTGCTGACGGTGCTCCTGTTCCAACTGTTCGGTCAGGGCTGCCTCGTCGTCGACGCGGTAGCCCATGGCGCCCAGCATGGCGGCCTTGCTCTCTTCGGATACCTGGGCCGGGTGGCCCCAGGCATCAACATACTCGCTGGCGATACCTTTGGCGGCAGCCAGCTGTTCAATCAGGGTGGTCATAGTTTGAGAATTCCCGCTGTGGATTCTATCTACACTATTTGTGATTAATTTTTATGGGTGGTACTTGAACAGTGGCTCTTTGGCCATGCTAAACCGCGCACATTTTTACATATCTCCCCGGCCTGATGTGTGACCGGACAGGCACTATTGTTGATCTCTGCGACCGGATCCGCTGATGATGCATTCGACAAAAGTTGGTAGCCAGTTACATAAAACGAAAATAAATTTCACAGTTTTTCATGATATAGCGCAATTTCGCGCAGATTGTTGGTTGACTCACCGGTGAGTTCTAGTAAATTTACAAACGGAATTTTCTTTGACTACTGAACAGTTAGGTAACCAATTATGACTATCAAAGTAGGTATTAACGGTTTTGGCCGTATCGGTCGTTTCGTTTTCCGTCTGGCCGCCGAGCGTGCTGACATCGAAGTGGTTGGTATCAACGATCTGATCGACGTTGACTACATGGCTTACATGCTGAAGTACGACTCCACCCACGGCCGCTTCAAGGGCACCGTTGAAGTCAAAGACGGCAACCTGATCGTCAACGGCAAAACCGTACGTGTTACCGCTGAACGTGACCCGGCAAACCTGAAATGGGATGCCATCGGTGTTGACGTTGTTGCCGAAGCTACCGGTCTGTTCCTGGACGACGCCACTGCTCGCAAGCACATCGCTGCCGGTGCCAAGAAAGTCGTACTGACCGGCCCGTCCAAAGACGCTACCCCTATGTTCGTCATGGGTGTTAACGACTCTACCTATGCTGGCCAGGACATCGTTTCCAACGCTTCCTGCACCACCAACTGCCTGGCCCCGATCGCCAAGGTTCTGAACGATACCTTCGGTATCGAATCCGGCCTGATGACCACTGTCCACGCTACCACCGCTACCCAGAAGACCGTTGATGGTCCGTCTGCCAAAGACTGGCGCGGTGGCCGCGGTGCGGCTCAGAACATCATCCCGTCCTCTACCGGTGCTGCCAAGGCTGTTGGCGTTGTTATCCCGGAACTGAACGGCAAACTGACCGGTATGGCTTTCCGCGTACCGACTCCGGATGTGTCCGTTGTTGACCTGACCGTCAACCTGAAGAAAGCTGCCACCTACGCAGAAATCTGCGCAGCCATGAAAGCAGCCTCCGAAGGCTCCATGAAGGGCGTGCTGGGCTACACCGAAGATCAAGTGGTTTCCACCGACTTCCTGGGTGAGCGTCAGACCTCCGTGTTCGATGCCAAGGCTGGTATCGCACTGAACGACAAATTCGTTAAAGTCGTATCTTGGTACGACAACGAAATGGGCTACTCCAGCAAGGTTCTGGACCTGATCGCTCACATCTCCAAGTAATTTGGGATGCGCAATCGCGTAGCTTGAAAAAAGGCGGCCATTGGCCGCCTTTTTGTATTCTGGACCTGCCGACCTCTTTCTTGAATGTGCGCGAGCACAGGAGTCTCCATGCAACCGACACGTACTCTGACAGCCCACTGTACCCTCAGCCACCCCGCGGATGGCCAGCCTCTGCTGACCATCGACAACGAGCATGCCAAGGCCGAGATCAGCCTGTTTGGCGCCCATGTGCTGCGCTACCAGCGCCACGGCGAACCCGCCTCGCTCTGGCTCAGCGACAAGGCCGTGCTGGATGGCAGCAAGCCGATCCGGGGCGGCATCCCTCTGTGCTGGCCCTGGTTCGGCCCGGCCCCCGCTCGCGTCGGCAGCGGCAAGCCCGCCCATGGCTTCGCCCGCACCAGCCTGTGGACCCTGGATGGCGTCTCCGATCACGGGGATGGCACCCTCGTCCATCTGTCTCTGCGTGACACCGACGCCAGTCGAGCCCTCTGGCCCCACGCCTTCGAGCTGGAGCTGGATGTGCTGGTGGGCAAAGAGCTCTCCCTGGTGCTGACCACCCGCAACACCGGCAAGACCCCCCTCACCTACAACGCGGCCCTGCACACCTATCTGCAGATAAGTGCCCCAGAGGCCGTCAGCGTGACCGGCCTGGGTGAGCCTTATGCGGACAAGCTGACGGGTCAGGATGGGCAGCAGCAGGGCGCTCTGACGCTCATAGCTGCCATTGATCGGGTCTACCACCAAGCCGGGGCCATGGTGATGGTCAAGGACGGCGATCGCACCACTAAAGTGGTGAACGGCAACAACGACAGCGTCGTGGTCTGGACCCCCTGGCTGGAAGGGGCCACCGCCATGGCCGACATGAGCGACGACGGTTACCGCACCATGCTGTGTGTCGAGGCAGCCATCACCGCCGATGCTGGCATCACGGTTGCACCAGACGAGGAGCACAGCTTCTCCACCGTGATCATCTGACGATGCAACAGGCTGATAAATAAAGAGGGCTCCCGTGGGAGCCCTCTTTGCATCTTGTCATCAGAGAAGATCAGGCGTTGCCCTGGGTCTTGAGCTTGAGCTCGGCAGCGAAGTTCAGCATGCGATCCAGCGGGATCAGGGCCTTCAGGCGCAGCGCCTCATCCACATGGATCTCGTGACGCTCGGCGCCATCGGTCAGTGCCTCCTTGATCGCCACCAGGCCGTTCATCGCCATCCAGGGACAGTGGGCACAGCTACGGCAGGTGGCACCATCGCCACCGGTCGGCGCCTCCACCATCTCCTTGTCCGGGCAGGCCTGCTGCATCTTGTAGAAGATGCCGCGATCGGTCGCCACGATCAGCTTCTGTTGGGGCAGCTCACGGGCCGCCTTGATGAGCTGGCTGGTAGACCCCACCGCATCCGCCAGTTCGATGACGGAAGCCGGGGACTCCGGGTGCACCAGCACGGCCGCATCCGGGTTCTGGGCCTTGAGCTCGCGCAGGGCCTTGGCCTTGAACTCGTCGTGGACTATGCAGTGCCCCTGCCAGCGCAGCATCTCGGCGCCCGTCTTCTTCTCGATGTAGGCACCCAGGTGTCTGTCCGGCCCCCAGATGATCTTGTGGCCCTGGCTGTCGAGATGCTCGACGATCTCCAGCGCTATGCTGGAGGTCACCACCCAGTCCGCCCGCGCCTTCACCGCCGCCGAGGTATTGGCATAGACCACGACTATATGGTCGGGATGGGCATCGCAGAAGGCGGAGAACTGGTCGATAGGGCAGCCCAGATCGAGGGAGCACTCCGCCTCCAGGGTCGGCATCAGCACCCGCTTGTGGGGGCTCAGGATCTTGGAGGTCTCCCCCATGAAGCGCACACCGGCCACGATCAGGGTCTGTGCGGCGTGATCACGACCGAAGCGAGCCATCTCGAGGGAGTCGCCGACGAAACCGCCGGTGGCCTCGGCCAGCGCCTGGATCTCGGGATCCGTGTAGTAGTGGGCAACCAGCACGGCCTGACGCGCCTCGAGCAGTGCCTTGATCTCGGTGATCAGGGAAGCCTTCTGTTCGGTAGTCAGGGGAGCCGGTTTGACCGGAAAGGGATAGTCCATCTCGATGACCGGAGGGACACTGCTCAGTGCATTGCTCATTGCGACTGTTCCATCAACGCTTGGAAAGGCGAAAATTATAACCAGAAGCCGCGCACAAACCCATCAACAAATCGCGCTCACTAGATAAGGTACCAGATGAAGCTAAAACAAAAAGGCCCGCATTGGAGTGCGGGCCTTTTTGTTTACAAGTCATGGTGGTCGTTACTGGGCTCGAACCAGTGACCCCCTCCTTGTAAGGGAGGTGCTCTCCCAGCTGAGCTAAACGACCTGGGATATGGCTGAATGATGGTGGGTCGTGCTGGATTCGAACCAGCGACCAATTGATTAAAAGTCAACTGCTCTACCGACTGAGCTAACGACCCATCTGTATCATTTTTTCTTTCTATTTCAAGAAAGTGGTGGTCGTTACTGGGCTCGAACCAGTGACCCCCTCCTTGTAAGGGAGGTGCTCTCCCAGCTGAGCTAAACGACCTGGGATAAGGCTAAATGATGGTGGGTCGTGCTGGATTCGAACCAGCGACCAATTGATTAAAAGTCAACTGCTCTACCGACTGAGCTAACGACCCATCTGTATCATTTTTCAAAGCATGGTGGTCGTTACTGGGCTCGAACCAGTGACCCCCTCCTTGTAAGGGAGGTGCTCTCCCAGCTGAGCTAAACGACCTGGGAATTCTGTCTTCACCCATTGTGAAGAAATGGTGGGTCGTGCTGGATTCGAACCAGCGACCAATTGATTAAAAGTCAACTGCTCTACCGACTGAGCTAACGACCCATCTGTATCATTTTTTCTTTCTATTTCAAGAAAGTGGTGGTCGTTACTGGGCTCGAACCAGTGACCCCCTCCTTGTAAGGGAGGTGCTCTCCCAGCTGAGCTAAACGACCTGGGATATGGCTAAATGATGGTGGGTCGTGCTGGATTCGAACCAGCGACCAATTGATTAAAAGTCAACTGCTCTACCGACTGAGCTAACGACCCATCTGTATCATTTTTTCTTTCTATTTCAAGAAAGTGGTGGTCGTTACTGGGCTCGAACCAGTGACCCCCTCCTTGTAAGGGAGGTGCTCTCCCAGCTGAGCTAAACGACCTGGGATACTCTGTGTTCAAGATTGGTGGGTCGTGTAGGGATCGAACCTACGACCAATTGATTAAGAGTCAACTGCTCTACCGACTGAGCTAACGACCCATCTTGAACCTGTCACCAACCGCATGTGGCGGGCAGTGTTAAAACATGGTGGTCGTTACTGGGCTCGAACCAGTGACCCCCTCCTTGTAAGGGAGGTGCTCTCCCAGCTGAGCTAAACGACCTGGGGTATTCTGTGGTCAAGATTGGTGGGTCGTGCTGGGTTCGAACCAGCGACCAATTGATTAAGAGTCAACTGCTCTACCAACTGAGCTAACGACCCACACCTTGAACCTGTCACTGCCTGCCGTGGCAGACCGCGTTAAAACTGGTGGTCGTTACTGGGCTCGAACCAGTGACCCCCTCCTTGTAAGGGAGGTGCTCTCCCAGCTGAGCTAAACGACCTGGGAATTCTGTCTTCACCCATTGTGAAGAAATGGTGGGTCGTGCTGGATTCGAACCAGCGACCAATTGATTAAAAGTCAACTGCTCTACCGACTGAGCTAACGACCCTCACCACGACCAGCTCCGAGCGCACTGCTGCACCGGCTCTGACGGCGGCCTATATTACGGATTTATCATCCTGGCGCAATAGAAAAATCTTAAATTAAATCTGTTTGTTCACTGCGCATACAAAGCAGAGGCATATTTACAAGACTGTTACGAAAACAGTGACATGCAGCAATGTTACAACTTGCTCAGGCTCTGCTTGGCCAACTGGGCCGGAGAGGTATTGGGGTAACCCTTGATCACCTGCTCATAGAAGGCCTTGGCTTCTGCTTTCTTGCCATCAAGCTGCGCCAGCATACCGAGTTTCAGCAGGGCATCGGCCCGTTTGGGCGACTTGCTGTACTTGTTCGCCACAGTGGAGAACTGGCTGGCTGCACCGGCCCTGTCACCCTTGTTGAACATCAGCTGGCCGAGCCAGTAGTGCGCATTGGGAACATAGCTGGAGCTTGGGAACTGCTTGATGAACCCTTCGAAGGCAGGAATGGCCTTGTCGTAATTCTTCTCCTTGAGCACCATGTTCACGGCGGCGTCATAGGCCTGGTTCTCGTCCTGATTGGTCGAGTAGTTGGCCGCGGCGGCAGGTGTCGTGGCGCCGGCTGCCGGGGTCGCGGGCGCTGCGGCGGCAGGCTGGCTGTTGGCCACCTTGTCAAGCTCCTGATAGAGCTGGCGTTGACGCTCTTGCGACTGCTCCATCTGGTAGGTCTGCTGCTCCAGCTGACCACGCAGTTCGGAGACCTCCCCTTGCAGGGAGTCGACCTGTTGCTGCAGCTCGGCCTGTAGGCGCAGACGGGCATTCAGGGTGCGCTCCAGCAGGGCGACCCTGTCTTCCAGGCTACCGGTAGGCACGATAGCGCCGTTGTTGCCGCTAAGGACAACCCCACCACCCGAGTCACCGCCCAGATCGCTGACAGGAGCCGCCGCATGCGCATTCAGAGCAACCAATACGACCAGCGCAACAACAGCTTGCTTGTACACAGATTTCATTCGGATCAAACCTTAGCGTTTAGTGCAAATAAAACGGCCAGCGCCATAGTCGCTCGCTTATACAGATTTCATTCGGATCAAACCTTGACGTTTAGTGCAAATAAAACGGCCATCGAAATGGCCGCTTGCATATAAACGAACTTCGTTCGGTTCAAACCTTAGTAAACCAGGACCGCACGGCGGTTTTTGGCAAAGGCATCCTCGGTGTGGGACAGATCCAGCGGCTTCTCTTCGCCATAGCTGACGATGGAGAGCTGCTCAGCCTGCACACCCAGGGTTTGCAGATACTTGGCAACGGCCTTGGCACGACGCTCACCCAGGGCGATGTTGTATTCCGGAGTACCGCGCTCATCGGCGTGGCCTTCGATCAATACCTTGACGCTCGGACGCTCACGCAGGTAGCTGGCGTGGGCATCCAGCAGGTCGGCGTACTGACCCTGAATGTCGTAGCCATCGTACGGGAAGTAGATCACGTTATCGCGCTGCAGAGCTTCGAACTTCTGACGCATCTGCTCTTCCGGGGACAACATGCCGTTGGCGCCACCGGTTTGTACACCGCCCATGCCGTCGGTCATGCCAGACTCGGCGCCAGCGGCGTCGGAGTCGGAAGAAGAACTACAGGCAGCCAGGGTGAACAGTGGCAGTGCGATGGCCAGACCCTTGAGCAGTTTATTGAGTTGCATGCTATTTCCTTAAACCTTTATAACAAAACAAAAAACAATCGATTTTTTTATCAATTCAAGAAGGGCGACCAAGCTGGTGCACGAATTTCACCGCTACTGGTCGGAAGCACTGCCTTGAAGCGACCATCGGTCGACACCAACGCAAGACTCTTACGACCCTGATAGATGGTGGCATAAATGATCATGCTGCCATTGGGTGCCACACTTGGCGACTCATCCAGAGCACTCTGAGTCAGTACCAACATGGCTCCGTTCTCCATATCCTGGCGAGCGATGCGATATTGTCCCTGAACCCGGGTCACCACCACCATGGACTTGCCGTCCGGCGTGATAGATGCCCCCTGGTTGGAATCCCCTTCCCAGGTCATCCGGCGAGTGACGCCAGTCGCCAAATTTACGCTATAAATCTGGGGTTTGCCACCACGTTCAGAGGTGAACAGCAAAGTTTGGCCGTCCGGCATCCAGGAGGGTTCGGTGTCTATGGTACGGTTATTTGTGACTCGAGTGAGTTGCTTGCTAGCAACATCAACAACATAGAGATCAGGCTGCCCATCTTTGGACAAAACAATAGCCAAACGGCGACCATCTGGTGACCACTCGGGGGCACCGTTGATGCCACGGAAACTGGTGATCAGACTGCGTTGCTGGGTATAGATGTCCTGCACATAGATTTCAGACTTCTGGTTCTCGAAGCTCACGTAGGCCAGCTTGCTGCCATCCGGCGACCAGGCCGGTGACATCAGCGGCTCGCGGGAGCGCAGCAGGGTCTTCTCGTTGTAGCCATCGTAATCGGAGATGCGCAGCTGGTACGGGAACTGTGTGCCCTGCTGGACGGATACATAGGCCAGACGGGTCAGGAAGGCGCCACGCTCACCGGTCAGACGCTCGTAGACGATGTCGGAGATGCGGTGGGCGAACTGGCGCATCTGGGCACCCGGGATGGTCGCCATGCGGCTGTCGAGGATGTAACCATTCGCTTCGCCGCCCTGGGTCTTGGCCAGCTGGCCCTTCAGCACGTCGACCAGCTCAAAGTTGATCTTGTAGGTGCCATCACCGACCGCCGCGATGGAACCGACCACCACGGCCTCCACACCCTGGGACGCCCAGGGGGCGAAGTTGATCTCGCCGCTGGTGCTCGGGGTCTGTGGCATCTGGCCACGGGCCAGCGGCTTGAACTTGCCGCTGCGCATCAGGTCGTTGGAGACCACCTCTGCGATGTCCTGTGGCAGTTGACCATTGCCCTCCCACTTGAAAGGAGCGATGGCGATGGGACGCGCACTGTCAATACCGCCGGTGATGACGATGTCCAAGGCCGCCTGAGCGCTCTGGCCTAGCAGAAGGCAGCCAACCAAAGCAAAAAACACTTTTCTTATCATGGCTTAAATACTCTGTTCCAATAAAAATGAGAGGTGAAATTCCTTTATCAGCAGATGCTGCCAACCACGGTCAATGACCCCGTTTTATCACGTCTAGATGCTCGGTTCTAACTTGAGGTTAAGTTCCTTCAACTGCTCGAATACCGCCGGATCCTTCGGCACCGGCAACTGATTCGCCTTCAAGACCGCCGCCTTGCCGGAGCGGCAGACCGCCGGATCACCCTGGCCGTTGTCCACCGAGATGACGAAGCCGGTACTGGCCAATTTGACACCGATAGTACAGGTTTTGCCCCGCATGGTGGGATCCAAAATCATATAGCGCTCCACCGTGGCGGCGATGAGGGCGGCATATTTCTGGGCTTCCCCCTGAGCGGCAGCCGATGCGGCCTGGCTGCGAGAACTGGCCTCAGCCTCCAGCTGCTGCTGCATCATGGCTTCCATCTCTTTCTGCAGCTTGACCTCCTCGGCCGCCTTGCGCTTGCGCTCCGCCTCTATCTTGGCCTTCTTGTCAGCCTCGGCCTTCGCCTTCTTCTCTGCGTCAGCTTTTGCCTTCTTTGCGGCTTCATCTGCAGCCTTTTTCTCTGCCTCAGCCTTGGCCTTCTTCTCGGCTTCCGCCTTGGCTTTCTTCTCAGCCTCGGCCTTGGCCTTCTTGTCGGCTTCAGCCTTCTTGGCCGCATCAGCCTTCGCCTTGGCTTTCTCTTCGGCCTGCTTCTTCTCCAGCTCTTCTTTCTTTTTCTTGAGCGCCAGCGCCTTGGCAAGTTCTTCTTCCTGACGCTTGGCTTCAGCCTGCTTGGTCTTCTGCGCCTCCAGCTTGCGGGCTTCCTCGGCCTTCTGGGCCTGTTCTTCCGCCTGCTTCTGCTCGGCGACCTTCTTCTGCTTTTCGGTCTCGGCCTTGCGGGTGGCCTCTTCAGCCTCCTTGCGCTTGGTCTCGGCGATGCGCAGACGCTCCTGCTCCTTCGCCAGCTCGCGCCGGGCCTGATCGGCGTCTTCCTTGTCCTTCTCTTTCTGCTGCTGGGCAGCCTTGGGCTGAGCTTTCTGCTGCTGGATCTGCTGTGCCTGTTGCTCCAGGAACTCGCTGTCCAGCATCACTGCATTGACGATCTGTCCCTTCGACTCGGGGCGTTTGGGCTTGCTGAAGTCGACCCCGACCAGCAGAATGATGCCGATGATCAGATGCAGCAGCAGCGACGCGACGAGATAACCGGAAATACCACGCTTCACATCCATCTCCGTCAGTTCACCGGATCCGTCATCAGGCCAACCTGAGGCACACCGGCTTTCTTGAGGGCCACCATCAGCAGGATCACCTCTTCGTAACGCACGGACTTGTCACCCGCTACCACCACGGGCGCGTTCTGGTTGATGGCCAGATAGCCCATGGCCTTCTCGGTGATGTATTGCTGCATCGCCTCGGGCGTGCCGCTCGGCACCGGCTCGTCATCCGCCTCACCAGCCTTGATGACGTACTCACCCTCGGTGTTGACGCTGACGATGAAGGGGGGCTTGGCATCCTCGGGCAGTTGCTCGGACTCCGCCTGGGGCAGGTCCACCTTGACCCCTTGCGTGATCACCGGCGTCACCGCCATGAAGATGATGAGCAGCACCAGCATGACGTCGATATAGGGCACCACGTTGATCTCGGCGACCTTCTTGCGCCGGATCCGCTGATAGGTTTGCATTTACTTCTCACCCTGCTGCTGTGCAATCTGACGGTTCAGTATGGTGGTGAACTCATCCATGAAGTTGGCGTAGGCGTTCTCCAGCTTCTCCACCTTGTTGGTGAACCGGTTGTAGAAAATAACCGCGGGAATGGCCGCGAACAGACCCATGGCGGTGGCGATCAGCGCCTCCGCGATGCCCGGTGCCACCATCTGCAGCGTCGCCTGTTGCACCTGACCCAGGGCAATAAAGGCGTTCATGATGCCCCATACGGTACCAAACAGGCCGATATAGGGGCTGATGGAGCCGACGGTCGCCAGCACTGGCAGGTTGGATTCCAGCTCGTCCACCGCACGGGACAGAGAGACGCGCATGGCGCGGTAAGTACCATCCATCACCGCATCCTGGCCACGGGCGCCGGCCTTGAGCAGGCGGGCATACTCCTTGAAGCCGGAATAGAAGATGTCTTCCATGCCTTCGATGTCATCGCGGCGGGAGGAGGACTCCTGATAGAGACGGTTGAGGTCGACGCCGGACCAGAATCTGTCTTCAAACTGCTCCGAGGCGAGATTGGCCGCCTTGATGATCTTGGAACGCTGGATGATCAGCGCCCAGGAGACGACCGACATGCCCATCAGGGTCATCATGACCAGTTTCACCAGCAGACTGGCTTGCCAGAACAGACCAATAAACGAAATTTCAGCGTGCACTTAACAGCACTCCCTTGATTTTTTCAGGTATTGCAACAGGTTTCATTTGCGGATGACTGACACAGGCAATCTGTACCATGGCCTGGGTGATCAGTCGTCCATCAGCCGCCAGGATCTGCTGTGAAAAGCGCATGGAAGCACGTTTCACTTCAGTCACTTGCGTCAATACGGTCAGCAGTTCATTGAAGCGGGCCGCGGAGCGGAAATCGATCTCGGTGCGACTCACCACGAAGGCGATCCCCGCCTGCAACAGGACATCTTGCTCGATGTCGCCGGCGCGCAGGAACTCGGTGCGAGCCCGTTCCATAAACTTGAGATAATTGGCGTTGTAGACGATGCCTCCGGCGTCTGTGTCTTCGTAGTAGACACGTACCGGAAACTCAGAGACTTCCCCCATAAAAATCTGTGATCCATTCGACAGTCAGATGGGGGGCTATCATAGCGCAGGGCTGAATAGGAAAGAAGCAGGGGGAGACAGGGAAATCCCATCTCCCCCTGTTTTTTATGGCAGGCAATAACGGCCGATCCGCCGGGGGCAAAACCACAGCCGCACTGCGGGGTACAAAAACAGAGGGAGGCAGAAAATGTCTGGCCTCCCTCGGTGTTTATGGCAGGTAATAACTGCTGGTCAGCCAGAGCCCGTACAACAGGCTTGGCAAGGCGAGCCAGGGGAAAAACAGCAGGCGCCCAACCAGGCTGCGGGGGTGGAACCCCAGTCCGTGCATGACGCCGCAACAGACCGCCCACATCAACCAGGGGGCCAGCCAGAGACCGTGGTCACTGGTGTTGGCGGCGATCAGATTCGGTGCCTGCAAGATGGCGACGCCCAGCAGGGCCGCCGCCAGCAACATCAGACCTTGCCATGGCTGGCGCTCCAGGGGAGCGGCCAGCCGGGCTAGCCTGTCACTTGTCTTCATCGATCTGACGATCCAGGTTCTCGGTGTGCTCCAGCCAGAGCGCATTGATGATCCCAAACGCACAGGCCAGCAACAGCCCCAGGATCCAGGTGAAATACCACATATCAGGGCACCTTCTTAGTAGAGCGATTGTTGGTTGTCTTCGATGTGCTTGTTGCTCACCCGGCCAAACATCTTGATGTAGGTCCAGATGGTGTAAGCCAGCACTGTCGGTACGAAGACGACTGCGACTACCGTCATCACCTTGAGGGTGTTGAAGGAGGCGGTGGCATCCCACATGGTCAGGCTCTGGGACGGCTCCAGGCTGGAGGGCATCACGAACGGGAACATGGAGAAGCCCGCGGTCAGGATGATGCCGGCAATGGCCAGGGAGGAGAACAGGAACGCCATCCAGCCCTTGCCCAGCTTGGCCGCAAGGGCGGTCAGCAGGCTCATCACCAGACCCAGCACGGGGGCGGCAATCATCCAGGGATAGAGGTTGTAGTTCTGCATCCAGGCACCGGCCTGCACCACCACTTCCTTGTGAAGCGGGTTGGTGACGGCGTCGGTGGCGACGGCACCCACTATCACATAGCCATCCATGCCGCTCACCCAGACACCGGCCAGGGCAAACAGCACCAGGGTCAGCAGGGAGAAGATCATAGCGGCGGTGCGGGAGCGGACCAGCACTTCACCTTCGGTCTTCATCATCAGCCAGGCAGCACCCTGGGTCACTATCATGAACAGGCTCACCAGACCGGCCAGCAGACCGAACGGGTTGAGCAGGCCGAAGAAGTTGCCGTGGTAGGTCAGCATCAGGAACTGGTTGAAGCTGAACGGAACCCCTTGCAGCAGGTTGCCGAAGGCCACCCCAAAGATGACGGGGGGAATCGCACTACCGGCGAACAGCGCCCAGTCCCAGCTGGTGCGCCACTGGGCACCTTCCTGCAGGGAGCGGTACTTGAAGCCGACCGGACGGAAGAAGAGCGCCATCAGGGTCAGGATCATGGCGATGTAGAAGCCGGAGAAGGCCGCCGCATAGACCATGGGCCAGGCCGCGAACAGGGCACCGCCCGCGGTGACCAGCCAGACCTGGTTGCCCTCCCAATGCGGCCCCATGGTGTTGAGCATCACCCGACGCTCCACATCCTTCTTGCCGACGAAGGGGAGCAGGGCACCGACCCCCATATCGAAGCCGTCGGTGATGGCGAAGCCGATCAGCAGCACACCGACCAACACCCACCAGACCAGACGCAACATTTCGTAATCAAACATGGGTTACTCTCCTTATGCCTTGCTCTGTTCGAAGTGGTACTTGCCCGTCTTCAGGCTGCTTGGGCCCAGACGCGCATACTTGAACATCAGGTACATCTCGATGATCAGCAGTACGGTGTAGAACAGGCAGATCCCGATCAGGGAGAACCAGATCTCGGACGCAGGGATATTGGATGCGGAGACTGAGGTCGGCAGCATCTCGGCGATGGTCCAGGGTTGGCGACCGTACTCGGCGACAAACCAGCCTGCCTCGATGGCGATCCAAGGCAGCGGGATGCCGTACAGCAGCGCCTTGAGCAACCACTTGCGCTCACCGATCTTGTGGCGAGTGCTGTCATAGAAGGCCAGACCGATCAGCACCAGCATCAACATGCCGCAGGCAACCATGATGCGGAAGGCGAAGAACAGCGGCAGTACCTGCGGGATGGAGTCATCCACGGCGGCCTTGATCTGATCGTCGGTCGCGTCGGTCACGTTGGCGGTGTAACGCTTGAGCAGCAGACCGTAGCCCAGATCCTGCTTCACCTCGTCGAAGCGAGCGCGGGTCTCGTCTGACTTGTCGCCGGATTGCAGCTTGGTCAGCAGATCGTAGGCGGTCATGCCGCTGCGCACGCGCAGTTCATGCTCGCTCTTCAGATCCTTGAGACCGGTCACCTGACCGTCCAGGGAACGGGTCGCTATGATGCCGAGGGCGTAGGGGATCTTGATGGCGTAGTCGGTGCGCATCTCTTCCTGGTTCGGGATGCCGAACAGAGTGAAGGATGCGGGAGCCGGCTCGGTGTTCCACTCGGCCTCGATGGCCGCCAGTTTCACCTTCTGTACTTCCCCGGTCTCGTAGCCGGACTCGTCACCCAGGATCAGCACGGAGAGGATGGAGGCCATGCCGAACGCGGCCGCGATGGCGAAGGAGCGACGGGCGAAGGCCACATCACGATTCTTCAGCAGGTAGTAGGAGGAGATGCCCAGCACGAACATGGCGCCCGTGGTGTAGCCCGCCGCCACCGTGTGGACGAACTTGACCTGGGCCACCGGGTTGAACACCAGCTCCGCGAAGCTCACCATCTCCATCCGCATGGATTCGAAGTTGAACTCGGCACCGACCGGGTTCTGCATCCAGCCGTTGGCGACCAGGATCCAGAGGGCGGAGAGGTTGGTCCCGAGTGCCATCAGCCAGGTTGCCGCCAGATGCTGGCGCTTGCTGAGGCGATCCCAGCCGAAGAAGAACATGCCGACGAAGGTGGACTCCAGGAAGAAGGCCATCAAGCCTTCGATGGCCAGCGGGGCCCCGAAGATGTCGCCGACATAGTGGGAGTAATAAGCCCAGTTGGTACCGAACTGAAACTCCATGGTGAGCCCGGTGGTAACCCCAAGGGCGAAGTTGATACCAAACAACTTGCCCCAGAACTTGGTCATGTCCCGGTACACAGTGTTGTTGGTCATCACATAGACAGACTCCATGATCGCCAGAATGAAGGCCATTCCCAGCGTCAGGGGTACAAACAGGAAGTGATAAAGGGCCGTCGCAGCGAATTGGAACCGCGATAGGTCTACCACATGCTCAGCAATCATGATGTTTCCTCACCGATTATTGGCACGGCTATTTTAAGTTTTAAGGACAAAGCTTCCATTGGAAGTCCCCGAACGGTCGGTCACGCCTCGCGGACCGATCGGATTCGAATGCCACCACATTAACAACAAGGCAATATACGAGAACAAAAAAAGCTAATGTTTAACATCTTTCAAACAATAACTGTGGTTCTATTCTCGCCTATAATGATCGCTGTTTTATATCACCTTTATTTGATTGAAATCAATGTAAAACCATCATCAATACATGCCTTTTCAAGGCAACTTAAGAGCCGGTAAATATTAATTGTGCGAGCCTCATCACAAAAAGAATAAACGCATAAATTATTGATTTAAATCAATTTTAAAAAGAAACCAAATGGTTTCAATTCTGTTAATGAAATAGTGAGCGCCATAAGCAGCGCGCTCATTATTCCATAATTTAAAAAATGGCCCGCCTCATCAAGAAAGCAATTTAAAACCAACAAAAACACATCTTTATGCGAGTAATTCACTTCCGTGAATTCATTACTTTATCTAATCAAAAGCCCATAGATTTTCTTGTTTGTTCCACCCGACAAGAGCTCCTACAATGCGCCTCGCAGTGAGGGCATACCTCTGGATACAGGCCGGTCATTCCGGGTTCCCGGTACGTATTCGATGAACATTTCGAACCTGTTTGTTGGGATTAATGATGAAAAAGTTTGTTGCCAAGACCATCCGCTACTACAAGCTTTCGTTCGTTCAACTCTATCAAATGAACCGACTCTGAGGCCTCGCGACGGCTCCTTTGTTTTTTTCCGACCGGTCTGCAGACGCACTCACTGTCTGTGAACATCCATCCTGAATTGTCTTTGCCCACCGCATCCGCCGTGGGCTTTTTTTTACCCGGATAATAAAAAACCGCCCTTGGGGCGGTTTGTCGTTCAAAGGCTGCTTTTACTGCTCATCTGGCCGTTGCAGGCCAAAGTGAACATAAGCTCTCGGTGTCGCGATCCGCCCTCTGGGTGTACGTTGCAGATAGCCTTGCTGGATCAGATAAGGCTCCAGCACGTCCTCTATGGTGTCCTTCTCCTCACCGATGGCGGCGGCCAGGTTGTCGAGGCCCACGGGTCCCCCCATAAACTTGTCGATGACGGCCAACAATAGCTTGCGGTCCATGAAGTCGAACCCCTCATTGTCCACGTCCAGCATGTCCATGGCTCGGGCAGCTATGGGTCCATCAATACGCCCATCGGACTTCACCTGAGCAAAATCCCGCACTCGTCTTAACAAACGGTTAGCAATCCGCGGAGTCCCCCGGGAACGGCGAGCAACCTCCAGCGCACCATCCCCCGACATGTCGAGCCCGAGACAGCGGGCGCTGCGGGAGACGATGTCGGTGAGATCCTTGACGTTGTAGAACTCCAGCCGCTGGACGATACCGAAACGATCCCGCAGCGGGCTCGTCAGGGAGCCGGCCCGGGTGGTGGCACCAATCAGGGTGAAGGGGGGGAGGTCCAGCTTGATGGAGCGGGCGGCAGGTCCTTCCCCTATCATGATGTCGAGCTGATAATCCTCCATGGCCGGATAGAGCACCTCCTCCACCACGGGGCTGAGGCGGTGAATTTCATCGATGAACAGCACATCATTCGGCTCGAGGTTGGTGAGCAGGGCCGCGAGATCCCCCGCCTTTTCCAGCACGGGCCCCGAGGTGGTCTTGATGCTGACCCCCATCTCGTTGGCGACGATGTTGGCCAGCGTGGTCTTGCCGAGCCCGGGCGGGCCGAAGATCAGCAGATGATCGAGGGCCTCCCCGCGCTGGCGGGCGGCTTCGATGAAGATCTCCATCTGGTCACAGACGTGATCCTGGCCGGTGTAATCCGCCAGCTTCCTGGGCCGGATGGCCCGATCGATGACTTCGTCCTCGCGGGCGGCGCCGGCCGAGATAAGACGATCCGCTTCAATCATGGGCTACCTCACGCTCTGCGTCCCCACTGCCACCGTCGAGTGATGCAGGATGATCCGCTTGCTTCATTGTCATTCTCACACCAGGCTGCGCAGGGATTCGCGGATGATGGCTTCGACCGACATGCCTTCACTGGCCACCTTGGCCACGATCTGGCTCGCCTGCTGGGGTTTGTAACCGAGCGCCACCAGAGCGCTGGCCGCTTCTTCGCTCGCATCGGGCGCACGCAGCTGGCTCTCCTGGGCAGGCAGGGTGATTTCCGCAGGGGAGAAGAGATCGTGGCTGACCCAGCCTTTGAGCCTGTCTTTCATCTCCACCACCAGCCGCTCGGCGGTCTTCTTGCCCACCCCGGGCAGCTTGACCAGAGAGCTTATCTCCTCGCGCTCCACACTCAGCACGAACTGGGTGGCGGTCATGCCGGAGAGGATGGCCAGCGCCAGCTTGGGACCGACTCCGTTGGTCTTGATCAGCTCGCGAAACAGCGCCCGCTCCTGCTTGTGGTTGAAGCCATACAGCAGTTGAGCATCTTCGCGTACCACGAAGTGGGTGTGAATGACTGCTTCCTTCCCGAGTTCGGGCAGATCATAGAAGCAGCTCATGGGCATATGCACCTCATAACCCAACCCCCCCACTTCGATCAGGACCTCAGGGGGTTGTTTCTCGATGATGACGCCTCTCAAGCGACCGATCATGTTCTCTTCCTCGCCACGCAGACTCTTGCAAATTGGGTCATAGCATAAAGAATAACTGGATAAGTATCCAGCATAGGGCTTGCCCCGCGATCTCCCGCTCGCCCTCCCCTGCCCAGGCTCCAGGGCCCGTGCCAAAGCGGCCCCTTTCCCTCCGCCTGACTGAATTTAGCCCTTGGGCCACGGGGCTCAGCCTGTTAAAATTCCGCACTTGAAATTTTCCAGGGCCAAGGGCCCGAACTAGCGAAGGTCTACCGCGATGCGTACCAGCCAATATCTGCTTTCCACTCTCAAGGAAACCCCCTCCGACGCTGAAGTCATCAGCCACCAGCTGATGCTGCGCGCCGGGATGATCCGCAAACTGGCCTCCGGCATGTACGCCTGGCTGCCAACCGGTCTGCGGGTTCTGAAAAAAATCGAGAACATTGTTCGCGAAGAGATGAACAATGCTGGTGCCATCGAAGTCTCCATGCCGGTGGTGCAACCCGCCGAACTGTGGCAGGAGTCCGGCCGCTGGGATGACTACGGTCCCGAGCTGTGCCGTCTGACCGACCGCCACAACCGTCCCTTCGTGCTGGGCCCGACCCACGAAGAGGTGATCACCTCGCTGATCCGTTACGAAGTGAACAGCTACAAGCAGCTGCCGCTCAACCTCTACCAGATCCAGACCAAGTTCCGCGACGAAGTACGCCCCCGTTTCGGCGTGATGCGTGGCCGTGAATTCCTGATGAAGGATGCCTACTCCTTCCACATCGACAAGGAGTCTCTGGTCGATACCTACGAGAAGATGCACGCCGCCTACTGCAAGGCGTTCACCCGCATGGGTCTGAACTTCCGTCCGGTGCAGGCCGATACCGGCTCCATCGGGGGTACTGGTTCCCACGAATTCCAGGTGCTGGCCGAGAGCGGTGAAGACCTGATCGCCTTCTCCGACAGCTCTGATTATGCCGCCAACATCGAGATGGCCGAAGCGCTGGCGCCGGCGGGTGAGCGCGCAGCTGCTACCGCGGCCCTGACCAAGGTTGCTACCCCGAATGTTCACACCATCGACGAAGTGGCCGCCTTCCTGAACGTGGCACCGACCGCCATCGCCAAGACCCTGCTGGTACTGGCAGAGGAAGACGATCACGGCAAACAGGCCGTCATCGCGCTGGTACTGCGTGGCGACCACGAGCTGAACGAAATCAAGGCCGAGAAACTGGCTGGCGTTGCCAACCCGCTGACCTTCGCCAACGACGAGCAGATCAAAGCTGCCGCCGGTTGCGATGCAGGCTCCATCGGCCCGGTCGGCTTTGCCGGTCGCATCATTGTCGATCGCAGCGCTGCCCAGCTGAGCGATTTTGTTTGCGGTGCCAACGAGACCGGCTTCCACCTGACCGGTGCCAACTGGGATCGCGACATCGCTACCTACGAGGTTGCCGACCTGCGCAACGTGGTGGAAGGCGACCCGAGCCCGTGCGGCCAGGGCAAGCTGCTGCTCAAGCGCGGTATCGAAGTGGGCCACATCTTCCAGCTGGGTACCAAGTACTCCGAAGCGATGAAGGCGAGCGTGCTGAACGAAGGCGGCAAGTCCGTCACCATGGAGATGGGTTGCTACGGTATCGGGGTTTCCCGTCTGGTGGCTGCCGCCATCGAGCAGAACAACGACCAGTACGGCATCATTTGGCCGGAAGCCATCGCTCCGTTCGAAGTGGCCATAGTGCCGATGAACATGCACAAATCCGAGCGCGTGGCCGAGCAGGCACAGCAGTTCTACACCGAGCTGAAAGCCGCCGGTGTGGATGTGCTGTTCGATGACCGTAAAGAGCGCCCGGGCGTGATGTTCGCCGACATGGAGCTGCTGGGCATCCCGCACGCCATCGTCATCGGCGATCGCGGTCTGGACAACGGTGTGGTGGAGTACAAGTGCCGCCGCTCCGGCGAGAAGCAGGAAGTGGCCATTGGCGACATCATTACCATGCTCAAGGCCAAGCTGGGCCGTTAATCCCGACCTCTTCCCGATATAAAAAAGCGCGCCATTTGGCGCGCTTTTTGTTTCTGTGTGCTCTGACGACCACAACCGGATGACGGGCTTCGCCTCAGGGATTGCGACCGATAAAGAGGTCGGTCACGTGGCAGCTGCTTCTGGCTTCCAGTGCGTCGAGCATATAGGCCGCCGCATCTTCCGGGGTCATGAAGCCGCTGAGGTCCACGTGATCCGAGTTATCCCAGAATTCGCTGCGGATCCCGCTCGGATAGAGGTTCACCAGCCGCAGCGGCGAGCCTTTCAGCTCGGCCCGCAAGGATTCCAGAAAGCCGCGCATGCCCCATTTGGAGGCGCAGTAGAGGCTCTCGTTGGCCTTGCCCACCTGCGCGGCGGAGGAGAGCACATTGGCCAGCACCCCGCCTTTCTCGCCGATCAGCCGCACCGTCTGCTGGGCCACCAGAATGGTGGAGATGAGATTGCTCTCCACCACCCGGCGGATCTGCTCGGCGGTATAGACACCGACCGGGCCAAACTCGCCGACCCCGGCGCAGTGGATCACCATGTCGGGCAGGCCGCCCCACTCCACCGCTGCGGCGAAGGCAACGTCGACCTCTTCATGGTGCGCCAGATCGGCAGCGATGCCGATCACCGCGCTGCCGAGCAGTTGTTCCTGCTCCTGCAGTCGCTGATAACGGCGCCCCATCATGGAGACGCGATGACCGCGTTCTACCAGTCCGATGGTCAGAGCACGCCCAAGGCCGGAGCCCGCGCCAGTCACTATGATATGGCCCATATCCTTACCCCTTGGCAATGGACGGTTCTGTCGACGTACCCATCATGGGCTTATTCCAGCCGCTGGGCACGGCTCAGGCCGGAACATGCGCCCGTCACCAGTGATGTGCCACACGTTCGTTGTCCTTAACCGTACCGCCTTTAGAAGCGGAACGCGCCACCGATGAACCAGCCTTCTATCCCCTGATCCATATCGGCGATGTCGATAGCGGCATCACGCCAGCCGGCACGGATCTGCACCGGGATGGAGGGGAACTGATAAGCCGCTCCAAGCCGGTAGTCATAGTGATCGCCGTTCTCGATGCGAGCGTCGCCGAATAAGGAGAAACCTGTGCCCGGCAGCATCACTTCGGCGCCGGTATAAGCCATCAGCTCACCCTCGTCGTAGGATTCGTTCAGGGTGTGGAACTTGCCGTCGTATTGACGACCGGTCAGGCCCAGATCGATCTTGAACAGGTCGTTGTTCAGCAGACGATAGTAGAGGGTCAGATCATAGGCTTCGAGATCGTTGTTGAATGAACCGCCACTGGTGCTGAAATCGGTGATCTCGAACTTGGCGTTCGGTAGCAGGAAGATGTCGTGCTCGACTTGCAGGTAGCCAGTCCAGTTGTACTGGTCATCATAGCTGCCGTTGGCATCCACACCATGGATGCTGCCGCTGCCCTGGGAGTTCCAGCTATCGACACCCGCCGCGAAACGCCAGTCATCGGCAGCCATGGCGGCTTGGCTGAAGAGGGCCAGCAGGCTGGCGGCAATCAAAGTCTTTTTCATCATATCGTTCCCTTGTGGACTGGAAAGGCCATCATTTTACCCGGTGAGCAAGGAATACCTAGAGTAAAAAGCTGAACAAGCGTCCATTAATGTCAGTGCTGCATGCCTTTCATCGGCTCGACCGGCTTCACCGGCAGACTCAGACTGAGGGTTTGACCATCATCCAGGGTCAGCGTCAGCGGGAAGGGCGTGCCCTGGGAGAGCTCACGCACTTCGAACAACATGATGTGGAGACTGCCTGGTTTGAGAACGGCCTCACCCCTGGCCGGGATCTCGATGCTCTCGACCTGGCGCATCTTCATGACGCCATTTTCGTGCAGATGGGTGTGCAGCTCGGCACGGCCAGCGTCAGGGGAGGCAACCGCAGTCAGGGCCACCGGCTTGTCCCCGTCATTCTTGAGCACCATGAAGGCAGCGGTGTTGGGTGAACCCGGGGGGAGCAAGCGCACATAACCGTCGACGGCCTCGACCTTGGCCAGTGCGGGGGCTGCCAGGAGCAGGGCCAGGGTGGAATAAAACGCACGTTTAAACATGGTTGAAATCCTTTTATGATGTTGTTAAACGACGCAAAGCTTACCCCTGTGGCAAGCTTTTGACAGCCCCCGAACACAAGGATTCAGACATGGCCCTCACAATTCTGGCCGAGCAGCAGGATGGCTTGCTCCTCCTGACCCTCAACCGGCCGGACAAGCGAAATGCCCTCAACACCGACATGTACCTGGCCCTCACCGGGGCCTTTCAGCAGGCTGCTCAGGACGAGAGCGTACATGTGGTGTTGCTGCAAGGGCAGGCGGAGTGCTTCACCGCGGGCAATGATCTCGCGGACTTCATGGGCAAGAGCAGCCTGGAAGCGGATGACCCCATCCTGCAGTTCCTCCACACCCTGGCCGACTTTCCCAAGCCAGTGATCGCCGCCGTGGGCGGCCCGGCGGTGGGTATAGGCACCACCCTGCTGCTGCACTGCGATCTGGTCTATCTGGGGGACAACGCCAGGCTGCAACTGCCCTTCGTCGAGCTGGGACTGGTGCCGGAGTTTGCCTCCAGCCTGCTGCTGCCCCGTGCCGTGGGCCATCTGAAGGCGGCAGAGCTGTTGTTGCTGGCGGAGGCCATCGACGCCGGAGAGGCGCTGCGGCTCGGGCTCGCCAACCGGGTGGTGGCCGCCGATACGTTGCTCGCGTTTGCCCGCGAACAGGGGCTGAAGCTCGCGGCCAAAGCGCCGAAGGCGCTGCAAAAGAGCAAGGCGCTGCTCAAGCAGGAGCTCAGGCAGGCGGTGCATTTCGTCATCGAGCTGGAGGCCCGCGCCTTCTCCCTCGCCCTGCAAGGGGAGGAAGCACAGAGCCGCATCGCGCGGCGGCTCGGGCGCCCAGCCGCTAGTTGAGGCGGAACCGGCCTATCAGCTCGCAGCCCTGCACCTTGTCCTGCACCTGGATCAACCTGGCGATCTCGGGGTTGGGGTGGCGCTTCAAGAAGGAGAGCAGAGCGGCGCGGCAGCAGCCTAGCTCGCTGACGAGGGATTCGCACGCCCGGTTCGGGCACTGGGGCACCAGCGCCGTCACCAGCTCGGAGGCCAGCTTGAGATAGCGCAGCTCATAGGCGGGCTCCTCCATGGCGCGCCAGAAGTCAGCCATGCGGTGGCAGGTGGCGACCCGCATGCTGGCCAGTTCGTCCAGATCCCCGGACGCCAGCTCATACACCTCCCCCAGGGCCTGCTGATAGAGGCAGATGGCCGTGCCCAGTGCCCCTATGCCAAGGGCATTCTCCGCCTCCAGCATGTAACGCTGCCAGTTCTGATTCGTCATGGTCCTCTCTCCTGCCGATATGAGTGGAGCCCATATCATGGCCAATCGAGAATAAATATCAACCAGACGCTTTGTGCAGGTTTTGACCAGACGCTCCCCCTCCCCTTGGCATAATCCCTCCTATCCCTTACCATCTGGCCTCTTCTGCCAGGAGCCCTTCTTCATGCAACGACCCCGTTCATCCCAGGCGCTGGGCTGCTCCACCCTGTGCGTGCCCCGCCTGCTGGTCTGGATCTATTAGCTGCGCCAAGCCGCGCATCCAATCCAGATCCATTCAACGAGGAACACAGCCATGACCATCTGCCAACATTGGTCGCAGGTCGAATACCTGCACCTGACGGTGACCAATCCCAACATCTGCCTCAAGGGGCGACACAGCTACTACTCAGGCGCCTGGGACGGTCCCTTCGAAGAGGAAGTCGTACGTTACCTGCACGGCGACAGCTGGAGCCGCTCAGCCGACACCGGCTGGGATCCCATCTGGCACATAGACCGGTTACATCTCGGCGACTATGTGCAAATCGCCGCCGGGGTGAAGATCATCATGGGGGGCAACCACACCCACAACACCAACTTCATCAGCACCTATCCGTTTGCCGAGGTGGAGGCGCTCAAGCGCAGCTATAGACCCGCCGGTGATACCCGTATCGGCAATGACGTCTGGATAGGCATGGAAGCCATGATCATGCCGGGCGTCACCATAGGGGATGGCGCCATCATAGCGGCACGCGCGCTGGTGACTCAGGATGTGCCGCCCTATGCCATGGTAGCGGGCACGCCAGCCAGGGTGATCCGGATGCGCTTTGGCGACGACGAGATTGCCCGGTTGCAGGCGCTCGCCTGGTGGGATTGGCCGGATGACAAGGTGCAGGCCCTGCTGCCGCTGATCCAGCAAGGAGAGGTGGCTCTGCTGGAACAGGCCGCCGCCCGCTGGCAAGGAGCCAGCCAGGAAGAGTGACGCGGGGGCGCCTGGGCGCCCCTTCTTGATCCCGCGTCAGCTGCCGCTGCATGGCGGGTTGAGGCGACACTGCTTGCCGGGATAGCCGGGCAAGGCACTGGCCTTACTGTTGCAGGCCAGGCGCTTGGCCTCGGCGAGGCGATCCGCCAGATTGGCGGCATTGACCGGCTGCCACGCCATCTGCTGGCCAAGCCAGCTGGCCCAGGCGAACTCGACGAAGTAGACCTGATCCTGCTTGCTGAAGTAGCCCGCATCCTGCAGCAGGCCCGCCAGGGTACGGTAGGGATAATCCGGCAACTCACCGATATGGCCGGGCAGCTGTTCCGGAGTGAGCGGCTGACCCCGCTCATCCTTCAGCCAGGCCCAGTGGTTGTTCTGCATCTGGCTCCAGAAACTGCCCCTGTCCTGCAAGCGGGCGATCACCTTGACCCTCACTGCCTTCACCCCCTGTTGCCACAGCGCCTTGGTCAGGTGGTGCCTGTCGACCAGCCAGTAGCCACCATCGGGAGCGATGACGATGGGGATCTCTTTCTTTTTCATCAGCTTGTCGAGCTGCTTCTCGCTCTTGTCCGCCAGTTCCCGCACCGTGGTGTCGACCTGCAACTGCCCCACCCCGCCCTGAGTCGGATGCAGTTGATCTATGCTCACCTCGCACCAGCTCCCCACCTGGCTGCCCTTCTCGCAAGGGGCCAGCGCCCAGGCACCCTGGCTCAGCACACAGGCCAATAACATCCATACTCTCATCGTTTGCTCCTCTTGCCCGCACTCGGGGCGGACGCACATAGGGTTGCCGTCCCGGATATGATGGGACTCACTCTGGCGGTCTGACCAGCAAAGGGGATATCATGATTCCCCGTCTGCCGGCGATGAATTCTCGCCGAGTTTTCTCCTCGCTTCACACAATTTGAAGGATTCGCCATGAAAGGATGGAGCCCCCTGCTGGCCCTGCTGGGCTGTGCCTGTGTCCAGGCCGCCGATGTACCGGCTGGTACCCAACTCGCCGCCGAACAGGCCGTCGTGCGTCATCTCAAGGACGAACCGACCAGCCTGAGTCCGCTCAAGCTGGTCGGCCTGCCCGAGCTGCAAGTGCTCAGAGACCTCTATGAGGGGCTGCTGACTCAGGGGGAGGACGGCAAGGTGCTGCCCGGTGTGGCCGCAAGCTGGGAGAACAAGGACAACCGGCAATTCACGTTCCATCTGCGGCCGGATGCCCGCTGGTCCAACGGGGATCCGGTGCGCGCCGCCGACTTCGTCTATGGCTGGCGCAAGCTGGTGGATCCCAAGGAGGCGGCCACCTTCGCCTGGTTTGCCCAGCTGGCCCACTTCGACAAGGTGGACGAGATAGTCGAGGGCAAGCTGCCTCCCGAGGCGCTCGGGGTGAAAGCCGTGGATGACCATACCCTGCAGGTGACGCTCTCCCAGCCGGTGCCCTACTTCCTGAGCCTGCTGACCCACCCCAGCCTGTCTCCCCTGCACAGGGCCAGCATGGAACAATACGGCAACCAGTGGACCCAGCCCGGCAAGCTGGTGGGCAACGGCGCCTTCGTACTGAGCCACCGGGTAGTGAACGAGAAGCTGGAGCTGACTCCGAACCCCTACTACTGGGATCGCGCCCATACGGTGCTGACCCGCGTCACCTTCGTCCCCATCAACCAGGAGAGTGCCGCCACCCACCGCTATCTGGCCGGGGATCTGCACATCACCGAATCCTTCCCCAAGGAGCAGTACCAAAGCCTGATGGCCCAGATCCCGGGAGAGGTCTATACCCCGGAGCAACTCGGTACCTACTACTACGCCTTCAATACCCAGCGCCCGCCCCTGAATGACGTGCGGGTCCGCCAGGCGCTCTCCTACACCATCGACCGGGCGCTCATCGCCGACAAGGTGCTGGGCACGGGGGAAAAACCCGCCTATCACTTCACCCCGGATGTGACCGCCGGGTTTGTTCCCAAGCCCAACCTGCTCTCCACCAGCAGTCAGCAGGCGCTGGACGAGAAGGCCAGGGCGCTGCTGAAAGAGGCAGGCTATGGCCCGGACAAGCCCCTTGAGCTGACTCTGCTCTACAACACAGCGGAAATTCACAAGAAGATGGCGCTGGCCATTGCCAACCTGTGGAAGCAGAAGCTGGGGGCTCGGGTCGAGCTCACCAATCAGGAGTGGAAGACCTACCTCGACAGCCGCCAGAGCGGCCAGTTCGAGGTGATCCGCTCCTCCTGGGTCGCCGACTACAATGACCCTTCCGCCTTCCTCGGTCTGTGGGGCTCCCACCACAGCGGCAACATGGCCCGCTTCGCCAACCCCGGTTACGATGCCTTGCTGACCCGGGCGGCCAGCAGCCGGGATGAGGGTGAACGGGCACGCCTGTTCGACGAGGCCGAAACCATCTTGCAGGAGGAGGCGCCGATCGCCCCCATCTACCAATACACCAACGCCCGTCTGATCAAGCCCTGGCTCAAGGGCTATCCCATCAACAACCCGGAAGACGTGGCCTACAGCCGCCAGCTCTACCTCGTCAAGCACTGAGTCAGAGGGGGCCGGCGCGGCTGGCCCCCTCTTCGCACTGTTCCAATTCAAGTTCCCGGCATAAAATGCCGCCTCTCTGTCGTCCATCAGCCCGTTGAATCGATCTCCCTATGCGTTGTCTGCTCCTGCTTGCCCTGTTCTCTGCCCTCCCTGCCAAGGCCGCCAATGAAACCGAATGCCGCCAGGCCTTCCTCGAATGGATGCTGAGCCAGCAGAAGCAGTTCAGCGATCGCAAGGCCAGCAAGATGGAACGGCGCAACGCCGAGCGGGCCATCGATCAGGCCCGTGACGAGTTCGCCAAGCAGGAGAGCTTCTGCCAGGCCATGGCCTGGGTCTCCCGCGATCAGGGTCGGGATCCCCGCTTCCAACCCAGGACGGGAGAGATCCACGACTTCACCCCCCGCAGTTGATCCCGCGCTGAAGTCGCCCCCCATCTACTACTTTTTTCAGTCGTCATAGTGTTGATTTATTGACCCAAGCCAAGATAACCACTTGGGTCGCCCCTACAATGAAGCCGTAACGACAACACACAATAAAAATAAATTTATCAGTTACTTGGCTCATTCAGGATGCGCACATGACCACCACCCGGCAAGAAGGGGAGATCCGTTTCCCCGACCACATATCATTGATTTCGACCACGGACCCCACCAGCCACATCACCTATGCCAACCAGCACTTCTGCGACGTGGCTGGCTACAGCGCCGCCGAGATGGAAGGGGTCCCTCACAACCTGGTTCGCCACCCCGACATGCCCAGGGCCGCCTTCGCCGATATGTGGCAGCGACTGCAGCAAGGCAAGAGCTGGATGGGACTGGTGAAGAACCGCGCCAAGAGCGGCCAGTTCTACTGGGTCAATGCCTATGTCACCCCCATCCTCAACGAACGGCAGCAGATCATCGAATACCAGTCGGTACGCACCCGCCCACAGGATCACGACATCGCCTGGGCGGAGCGACTCTATGCCCGGATCCGGGCGGGCAAGGTACTGCCCTGGCAGAGTCGCGTCACCCTGGAGCCGGGGCAACTCAGTCTGCTGCTCTCGGGCACAGCCCTGGTCGGCATGGGGGCCAGCCTGATGACGGGCCAGGCCGCCTGGGGTGGCCTCACCCTGCTCTGCCTGCTGGCCCAGATGGGGCACGGCTGGCACCTGCAGCAGCGACTGGCCCGGCTGCTGGCCATGGCGGGCGAAGAGCTGGGCACCCCCCTCTGTCAGGTGCTCTACGCCAGACGGCGGGACAGCCTGGCGGCCCTCGAACTCGTGCTGCGCATGAAGAAGGCCGAGCTCAGGGCCGTGGTGGGGCGCAGCGCCGACACCAACCAGCAGATACTGCAGGCGGCGGAGGATGACAGGGGACACATCCAGACCATAGACACCCACCTGCAACAGCAACGGGCCCAGAGCGAGCAGCTGGCTGCCGCCATCACCCAGATGAGCCAGTCGATCCGCGACGTGGCCGACAACGCCCATCAGGCCAACGCCCTGGTGAGCGAGGTGCAGCAGGTGTCGGCCAGCGGCCAGCAGGCGCTGGCGACCACCCGCGCCTCGGTCAACCGACTCCACCAGGAGCTGGATGCCAGTCAGGGCGTGCTGGTCCGCCTGACCCAGGACAGCCAGAAAATAAGCGGGATCCTGGAGGTGATCGGGCAGATTGCGGATCAGACCAACCTGCTCTCCCTCAACGCGGCCATAGAGGCAGCCCGGGCCGGCGAGCAGGGGCGCGGCTTTGCTGTGGTGGCCGACGAGATCCGGGCGCTGGCCCAGAAGACCCGCAGCTCCACCGGCGAGATCAGCGACATGATAGGGGCGCTGCAACAGAGTACCCGGCAGCTCTCCGACGGCATGACCCAGGGCGCCCAGACCTCGGTTCTCTGTCAGCAGCACATGGGGGCCACCGCCGAGGTGCTCGACCAGATCAACCAGATGCTGGCCCAGGTGACCCACACCAGCGACGAGATAGCCCAGGCCGTCAGCCAACAGGCGGATGTGACCAGCACCCTGGACCAAGGCATTCACCAGATCCATCAGCTGGCCAGCCACACCGCCGACAACAGCAGGCAGGCCCTCGATGGCATCACCCTGCTGGTGGAGCGGCTGCAAAACCTCTCCCGCCTGATCAATCAGTTCCACGACTGAGCTTGCCCCCCGTGTAGCCAGGCGCGTCTCTGGACGCGCTGCCCTTTCCCCTCCCGACACGCCGCTGACCCCTTCATCTCCTTGTCACGAAAATCTGGGTGAATGGATCCCGTTCCCCAACTCCCGGCGAGCCTCGACAAGGATCTCATGATGCCCAAGCCTCTCGGTTATGCCGCCCTGCTGAGTATGCTGTTGCTGCTCCATCTGGCCTGGCAGGAACCCTCTCCCGGCGGGGTATGGCAAGGGTGGGAAGAGGCGCTGCGGGGAAGCCTGAGCCGCCACTTCCCCCGGGCCAAGGTCAGCATGGCGCAGTGGCTGCCAGCGGAGCAAGGTGCCCGCTATCAGCAGCAGTTGGCCGAGCTGGAGCAACAGTTGGCGGCAAGCCGGGACACCATGGGCGCCGCACGCTGGCAGCAGCACAGGGCGGCGGTGCTCGGCCAGTGGCGACGGGACTTCTTCGGCCAGGAGCAGGACCAGCGCTGAGTGAACCCTCATGAGCCGGGTTCACTGTCGGCTCATGGAAGAGGTCTGTTCGTCAGGCCTTTCCCTTGAACTGCTTGACGCTGCGCTTGTTGGCGGTGCGGCGATTCGCCTGCTTGTCCCTGGGGGCTCGCTTGCCTTCCCCGCTCGCAGGCTGGTCGGTGACCGGGAAGCCTTCAAGCTCGGCCAGCGGCAGCGCACGACCGGTCAGGGTGCGGATGGCGGCGAGGGTCTCGGCCTCCCCATGGCAGACCAGGGAGAGGGCGAGGCCTTTCTGTCCGGCGCGGGCGGTGCGGCCGATGCGATGCACATAGACGGGGGCATTGGCGGGCAGGTCCAGGTTGATCACCACAGGCAACGCCTCCACGTGGATGCCGCGCGCCATCAGATCCGTGGCCACCAGCACCCGCACCCTGCCCGCCTTGAAGTCGGCAAGTGCCTGCTCCCGCCCCCCTTGTTCCTTCTCCCCGTGCAGGGCCGCCACCGCTATGCCCGCCTTGGCGAGCTTTCTGGCCACGGCGTCGGCATCGTCCCGCGCGCTGATAAACACCAGCACCTGAGGCCACTCCTGTGCCTTGAGCAAGCCGATCAGCGCCGGCACCTTGCTGCTCTTGTTGACCAGATGGAGCAGCTCCTCGATCTCGCTCACCAGGCTGTTGAGGGGGGTTGCCTCGATGCGCACCGGGTTCGTCAGCAGACCGGTGGCCAGGGTCTCGAGCTCGGTTGGCAGGGTGGCGGAGAACAGCAGGTTCTGCCGCTCGGTCGGCATGGCGTTCAACAGCCACTGGATATCGGGCCAGAAGCCCATCTCCAGCAGGCGATCAGCCTCATCCAGCACAAGGGTGCGCAGGTGGCTCAGTCCCAGCAGCCGCTGGGCCAGCAAGTCCCGCAGCCGCCCCGGGGTCGCCACCAGCAGTTGGGGCCCCAGGGCCAGCTCGGCCTGTTGCTGCTCCTGCGCCACGCCGCCACACAGGGTCAGGAGACGCAGCCCCAACGCCTCGGCACCGCCCTGCAGCGCAGCGCTCACCTGGGTCGCCAGCTCCCGGGTCGGCACCAGCACCAGCCCCTGTACCCGATCGGAGGTCGCGTCCAGCCGTTGCAGCAGCGGCAGGCCGAACGCCAGTGTCTTGCCGCTGCCGGTCTGGGCCAGCGCCAGCAGATCCTGGCCCTTCAGCGCCGCCGGAATGGCAAGCTGCTGGATGCGGGTCGGGGTGTGCAATTCGGCAGGCAAGGCGGCCAGCAGGGCGGGATCGAGGTGGAGTTCGTTAAAAGTCATGGGGCTACGCGGCAGGAAGAAGTGGGAGGCGAAGTCTAGCCAGCCTGACCCCATAAGTAAAAGGCCGGTGAGAAGAAGTGGGGGTATATGGGCCAGCGAGTCTGCTCACCTCAACCCTGAGGGCCACGGCGCCCGCAATAAAAACGGCCTGCATCAGCAGGCCGTCGGCAATCAGGGCAAGACGAAACTTACAGGGCGGCCAGGGCGGCGGCGTAGTTCGGCTCGTCGGCCACTTCGGCCACCAGCTCGCTGTGCAGCACCTTGTCGTGCTCATCCAGTACCACGATGGCACGGGCAGCCAGGCCCACCAGGGGACCGGAGGAGAAGGCCACACCGTAGTCCTGCAGGAAGGAGACGCCACGCAGGGTGGAGAGGTTCACTACCTTGTCCAGACCCTCGGCGCCGCAGAAGCGGGCCTGGGCGAACGGCAGATCGGCGGAGATGCACAGCACCACTGTGTTGTTCAGG
Organism: Aeromonas media; assembly: GCF_020423125.1. Taxonomy (NCBI): domain Bacteria; kingdom Pseudomonadati; phylum Pseudomonadota; class Gammaproteobacteria; order Aeromonadales; family Aeromonadaceae; genus Aeromonas; species Aeromonas media. The sequence goes on along the minus strand of NZ_CP075564.1, from coordinate 665,815 downwards.
GCGCTGGCCTGCTCGTTGAACTTGCGCACTGAGGTGGCGCAGGTCGGGGTATCGACGCTCGGGAAGATGTTCAGGATCTTGCGCTTTCCGGCGAAGGTCGCCAGGGTCGCATCGGACAGATCGCCAGCAACCAGGGAGAAGGGCTTGGCCTGCTCACCGGCAACGGGGAAGTGGCCGGAGACGGAGACGGGGTTGCCTTGCAGGGTGACGGTATTGCTCATGTTAGGTCCTTGATTATCGATGGGGGATCCAGGGTTCCCAGTATAGGCCCAGCGGCAGGGGACAAACACCCGCTAACAAGAGGGATTTGTTGCCGCCCTGTCTCGCCCGTCCCGCTGAGAGGGTGCAAAGAGGGGCTTGACCTTGGACTTAACACCAAGGTTTACACTGGGCTCAGACATAAGGGATCCCGCAGGGGCGGGATCCACTCAAGAGGGACTCATCATGAGCAAATCCTGCTGCAGCCATTCCCATGCCGCCCCCATCAAGGCGGTCAGCAAGGCCGCCCCCCATCAACACGAACACGGGCACGACAGCCACTGCTGCGACAATGCGGCCCCGGTCAGCTGCAGCGCCGGTACGGCCTCCCATGCCCATCAGGAGCAGGAGGTAAACGAATCACCGGGGGATGAAGAGCCCCCCAGAGGAAGTTGTCAGAGTCAGGGTTGCTGTGACTCGCAGCCGGCTCATGACCATAGCGACCATGCTGGTCATGATCATCAGTCGGTCGCCGACAGCCCCGAGCCCCTGGCTTCGCCGACCCAGAACAGTCGCCGCCATAGCTGGCAGGTGCTGGGCATGGACTGCCCCAGCTGCGCCCGCAAGATAGAGACCGCCGTCGGTCGGGTGGCCGGCGTGCAGCAGGCTCGTGTGCTGTTTGCCACCGAGAAGCTGGTGGTGGATCTCGCCCCCGACCTCTCCCCCGATCCCGTCACCGCAGCCGTGCTGGCCGCAGGCTTCCGGCTCAAGGGCGAGGCCAGTGCAAAAGCCGCCGATGACAAGCATCGCAGCCCCTGGCTGACGACACTGAGCAACTTGTTCGGCAAATATGGGCAACCCCTCTCCCTGGCCGCCCTGATGTTGGTGGCGGCCCTGCTGCCGGCCCAGTTTGGCCAGCCGCTCTTTACCCTGGCGACACTTTGGGGGCTCTGGCCCGTCGCCCGCAAGGCCTGGGCATTGACCCGAAGCGGCTCCCCCTTCGCCATCGAGACCCTGATGACGGTGGCGGCGCTCGGCGCCCTCTTCCTCGGGGAGACCGCCGAGGCGGCCATGGTGCTGCTGCTCTTCATGCTGGGGGAACATCTGGAGGCCTACGCCGCCGGTCGTGCCCGCGCCGGCGTCACCGCCCTGATGGCCCTGGTGCCCGACAAGGCGCTGCGCATTCGTACCACCGCAGAAGGTGAAAGACGGGAAGAGGTGGCCGCCGACGAACTGCGCCCGGGCGACATCATCGAAATCGCCCCCGGCGCCCGTCTGCCAGCTGACGCCCGCTTGCTCGACCCCCTCGGCGCCTTTGACGAGAGCGCCCTGACCGGCGAGTCCATCCCGGTGGAGCGCCGTCAGGGTGACAAGGTGCCCGCCGGCAGTCTGGCGGCGGATCGGGTGCTGCGCCTCGAGGTGGTGTCCGAGCCCGGCAACAACGCCATCGACCGCATCCTGCACCTCATCGAGGAGGCCGAGAGCCAGCGCGCCCCCATAGAGCGCTTCATCGACCGCTTCAGCCGCTGGTACACCCCGGCCATGATGCTGGTCGCCCTGCTGGTGATGCTGGTCCCGCCGCTCGCCTTCGGCCAAGGCTGGGACGAGTGGATCTACCGCGCCCTGGCGCTGCTGCTCATCGGCTGCCCCTGCGCCCTGGTGATCTCCACACCGGCGGCGGTCACCTCGGCCCTGGCGGCGGCAACCCGCCAAGGGGCCCTGATCAAGGGCGGTGCGGCCCTTGAGCGACTGGCCCACATCGATACCGTGGCCTTTGACAAGACCGGCACCCTGACTCTGGGCAAACCGCAGCTGACCGACTTCATCAGCCTCAATGGCCAGCCACAGACCGAACTGCTGGCGCTGGCGGCGGCCATCGAGCAGGGATCCCACCACCCGCTGGCCCGCGCCGTGGTGACGGCAGCCAGCGAACGGGGCCTCAGCCTCGCCGCCGCCCAGGAGCTGCGCGCCCTGCCCGGCATGGGCGTGGAAGGTCGCATCGACGGCACTCTCTGGCAACTGCTGGCGCCAAGCCGGGTCACCACCCTGGATGCCGCGATGCAGGCCCGGGTCGCCACCCTGGAGCAGCAGGGCAAGACGGTGGTGGTACTCGGTCAGCCTGATGCCGCCCCGGCGGCCTTGCTGGCGCTGCGGGACCAGATCCGGCCGGAAGCGGCTTCGGCCTTGCAAGAGCTCAACCAGCTCGGACTGCAGAGCATCATGCTGACCGGCGACAACCCGCGCGCCGCCGAGGCGATCGCCACCGAGCTGGGCATGGACTGGCGCGCGGGCCTGCTGCCGGAAGGCAAGGTAGAGGAGATTGGTCTGCTCGCCAGCAGCCGCAAGGTAGCCATGATCGGCGACGGCATCAACGACGCGCCGGCCATGAAGCGGGCCAGCATCGGCATCGCCATGGGGGGCGGCACCGACGTGGCGCTGGAAACCGCCGATGCGGCCCTGACCCACAACCAGCTCGGCGGCCTGGCCGCCATGATCCGGCTGTCCCGCGCGGCTCTGGCCAACATCCACCAGAACATAGCCCTGGCGCTGGGGCTCAAGGCCATCTTCCTGGTCACCAGCCTGCTCGGCATCACAGGGCTCTGGATTGCCGTGCTCGCCGATACCGGCGCCACCGCCCTGGTCACCGCCAACGCCCTGCGCCTGCTGCGCAAGCGCTAAGCCGGCCGTTAACGGTACAACCAACAGCCGCCCCAGCAGGGCGGCTTTTTTATTGCCTCGCCCACCACGACAAAGAAAAAGCGCGGCTGCCGGTCGGCAGTCGCGCTTTGCTTACTCTCTCGGAGTTATCCCACCCTTGGCGAGGTGGAATTCAACCCTGGGGTGCCGAGTCAGCCCAGGGCTCGATGGGGTTGCTTACTTGGCGCTGCACTCCTGGACGATGACGGTACCCACCTCGCCAGAGGTCTTGGTCGGATCGACCTTGACCAGGAAGCTCCACAGGCCCTGCGCCAGAGTCATGCTGTTGTTGCCCATGCCGCCATCGCCGTGCTGCAGCGGATAGGACTGCTCAGGCTCCAGGGCGATCAGGGTGCCACCGGCATCCTTGACGAAGAACTGCTTGCTCCAGTTGCCGTCGTCGTTGGCAAACTTGAAGTCGAAGCTGCCCGCGTAGTTGAAGGCGGCCTGATAGATGGCGAGATTGCCCTCCATCCCCTTGTAGTTCAGCTGATAGGTCGGCTGTGCGTTCCAGTCACTCAGGCTGCCGCGCACATAGAGCGGGAAGCCGAGCGGATTACCGGCGACGGTATCCAGCACCTTGCAGCCCTGCACCGGCTCGGTGTAGCTGACGCTCAAGGTCGGCTTGTCCTTGTTCATGGCGGTAAAGACGAACTTGTAGGTGCCCGCCTTGTCCACATTGAACGGCAGATCCCCGCCGTTGGCGCAGAGCGCGCTGACCTGGCCGGTTGCCAGCTGGTCGGTATCGCTGCACTTGCCGTAGTTGACTGGGCCGCCCCAGTCGCTGCCGGCGATCTTCACCTGGGTCGTCCCCAGCTGATCCGTCGTCACTTCGGTGGTGAACTCATAGGTGTAGTTGCCACTGAAGCTCATCTTGTTGACCGGATCCCAGGCCCCCAAGAAGCCACGGACAAACACCTCGGTATCACCGAAGGGTGGCAAGGTGCTCAGATCCGTCTTCTTGCTCACCGGCAGACCCGCGCCCTGGGCGCCGTTCTGCGGCTTGACGAAGACGGCGGCGGACCAGGCCCCCAGGGTCAGCTCACCGTTCCCCACGGCGGCGCCGCTGGCGATGCTGTCGACGTCGCGATGGGCACCGCTCAGCACCAGACCGGAGAGGTCGATGGGCTGATCGTCGCCGTCACGGAAGTCGCCGATGCTCTGGCTCTGGCTGGTGGCGTTGATCATCACCACCAGGCCGTCGATGGCCGGATCCAGATCCGCGCCGGCCTTGCTGCCATCGTCCACCGTCATCACGATGAGACCCGGAGTCTGATCCGGCCCGGTGTTGCGGAAGTCAACCCGCTTGATCACCTCGGCACCGCTGCCCAGACGCAGCAGGCGGGAGGATTGACGCAGCTCGGACAGCTCCTGGTAGAAGCTCACCATCTGCGCCATCTCGGCCGAACCCGGCTTGGCGTGCTGGCCGAGCACCTGCTCGATCAACTCGTAGTTGGCCTCGTCCTTGTCCTTGCGCGGCAGGCCCTTGTCGAAGTTGTTGTCGCCCAGGGTATAGTCGACCCGGTTGTACCAGTCGCCGGAGTCATAGCTGTCCCGCTCCATGGACTTGGAACGCAGCAGTTCCACCCCGGCGTGGGTGAAGGGAATGCCCTGACCCAGCATGGCTGTAGCGAGCGACACCCCCTGCATCCGCACCAGATCGGCCCCCGCCGGCGCCTTGTAGACCAGGTTGTCGAACAGGGTCTGGTTGTCGTGCTTGTCGACATAGTTCTGGATTTCGGTCGGATCCTGGGCATAGCCCGCGGGCTGACCGTTGTAGTCGATGTCGGACCCCTTCTTCGGCACGCCGTCCTTGTCGGTCAGCACGAACTCCTTGAGGTTGCCCGCCATACCGAGGCGCACCAGGTCTGCCAGGTGTTTCGCGCTATCCTCGTCAACTTTGCTTGCCTCGTTCTTGTCAACGAAGGCGCCGTTGCCAAAGCCCTGGGTTTCACGGATGGCGTCACCGCCGTCGAACGGGCTGCCGCCGCGCACCGCATCCCGCAACCGGTCGGAGAAGGAGCCGATGCCGGTACCGGCCAGGTGTTTCTGGGTCGCCTGCACGAAGCGCTTGTCATCCTGCACTTCGCCGAAGTTCCACCCCTCGCCGTAGAAGTACATGTTCGGGTTGACCTTCTTCACCTCGGCCAGGGCCTGCACCATCTGATCCTTGGGGTGGTGACCCATCAGGTCGAAGCGGAAGGCGTCGATCTTGTAGTCCCGCGCCCAGGTGACCAGGGAGTCATCCATCAGCTTGGCGAACATGGCGTGTTCAGGTGCCGTGTTGGAGCAGCAGGTGGAGTTTTCCACCGAGCCGGTCTCCGGGTTCAGGCGCTGGTAGTACCAGGGCACTATCTTGTCGAGCACGGACTTCGGCCCCAGGCCGGCCTCGTTGGTGTGGTTGTAGACCACGTCCATCACCACGTTCATGCCGATGTTCTGCTTGATGGCCATGACCATCTCGCGGAACTCCTTGATCCGGGTCGTCCCCTCCGCATCGGTGGCGTAGGAGCCTTCCGGCGTGGTGTAGTGGTAGGGGTCATAACCCCAGTTGAAGGAGTCCACCCCGCGCAGATAGCCGTACAGCTCCTGTACGACCGGGTTCTCCTTGCTGTCGCTGGCTTGCAGATCTGCCAGCACGGCCTCGATGGTCTGGCCGCCGCCACAGTGGCTCGCAAACTTGGAGTTCTTGACCTCGGCATTGACCTCGCACAGCTTGCTGAAGTCGTCGCCGATGTTGGCCACCTTGGCCGGATCCTCGTTGACGGTGGCGATGTCGAACACCGGCAGCAGGTGCAGGTGGCTGACGCCGCTCTTGGCCAGGGATTGCAGGTGCTTGACCGGCACGCTGTCGGGCTGGGTCAGGCCGAGGAACTTGCCGCGCTTCTCTGCATCGGTCGAGGCGTCGTTGCCGGTCAGATCCCGGACATGGGCCTCATAGATGGTGATGTCGGCGGGGTTCTGCTGGCTGTGGGGCGCCTTCAGGCTGTCCCAGCCGTCCGGCTTGAGGGCCGGATCGTCGAGATCCACCACCTGGCTGAACTCGGAGTTCATGGCCAGGCTCAGGGAGTAGGGGTCGGTCACCTGATAGGATTCCAGCTTGCGGCTGACCGGATGATAGACCTGGATGTCATAGCGATAGTATTTGCCCACCAGATCGCCGCCCCCCTGCACGCTCCAGCTGCCGCTGGCCTCGTCCTGTGTCATGGCGCGCTCGCCGATGGCGTTGTGCTGCTCGTCGAACAGCGCCAGTTTGACCGACTTCGCGGTCGGCGCCCACAGCCGGAAGGTGACATTGCCCCCCTCCACGATGGCGCCATAAGTCAGCTTGGTGGCCGCTTCGCTGTAGAGGGCATCGAGGGCACCGGCGCTCTGCACCAGGGTCGCGCCCTGCAAAATGCCGTCGGCATCGGTGCCGATGGCCACCAGCTCCCCCTTGAGCAGGGGCTTGAGATCTTTCCCTGACGGCAGGGCGAAAGCGGCGGCATCCTTGAGGTGCGGGTATTTGGCCTGTTGCTCTTCGGTCAGGCTGGTCGGGGTCAGCTTGAGGTAGGGGAAGTCGAATACCCCTTCGCCGTTGGCGGCTATGGTGCCGGACTCGGTGTAATAGAGACGGACATGGGGCTTGTCCTTGCCCCCTTGCCAGATCAGGGTGTTGCCGTCGATCAGGTGGGCACTGGCTCCCGCCACGCCGAAGGCGGCGGTGAAGGCCTCGGCACGGCTGCCGAAGATCTCGTTCTTGCCCGCGACGATGGCCACGGTGCGATCCGGGTGATCGCTGAAGATGACCTTCATGTCGCTGCCGGTCAGGTTCGCCAGATCGCCGTTGCGGGCAATGAAGTTGATGCAGCCTTCCATCTTGCTGAGCGGCACCACCCAGGCCGGGCCGAAGCTGTCTGCCGCTGACGGCGTCTTGCTCTTGTCATCCCAGCCGGTATTGAGACCTGCCTCTGCCGTTGCGTTGCAGGCATCGTTGTTCCACAGGTGCAGGCTGTGACCCGCGAAGGGACCGTCGACGCCACGGGCCGCGCTGCCCTGGGTGTCGACCAGGGCAATCACCGCCTGATTGGGACCGGCCACCAGTTGCTCGGCCGGAGGTTGCACATTGGGAAGACGAGCGACGGGCTCATCCTGGGGAGTCGGAGGGGTGGAGGGTGAAGAACTGTTGTCGTTACAGCCTGACAAAAGCGCGAGCAGTGAGGCTGTTACCAGCGCCACCTTGGTCTTTTTCATATCCATTTTTTTATAATTCCCGCTGTAGTTGGTCTCGATACTCGAGGTACCCGGTCGTAACCGAGCGATGCCATATTAATCAGCGGAGATTGTTGTAAATGTGAGCGGCCGGGCAAAAAAAACCAACCTGTTTCAACAAGATAACGTTTTCATAACGAAAATTGGATCGCGCTCACAGACCCGCCCCCGCTTTGGGCCCATACCAGCAGAACGACGGGTTCATGCCGGAAAAAATCAATTTCCGATCAAATGGATAGAAAGGAGTCATGACCTATGAAACGGATCGAGGAGCAGGCGAGGCGGCTGGATCAGGAGTATCAGGGGATTGCCCAGCTGTTTCACCAATTCTGTCAGCAGGCCGGGGGACTCGCCGAGCAGTATCACTTCTTCAGCTGGCCCGATTACGAAGAGACGCCGCCCCTCTGCCCGGCCTTCACCCTGCTGGGTGAGCCGCGCGAGCTGCGGCTGCGCTGTCAGCCCGGTGAGCGGGGAACCCTGATCGGCATCATCCAGATCCTGGATGACGAGGGAGCGACCCACGCCAGCCTGGGCTTTCGCGCCGACGGTCACCTGCTGCTGGAACCCGGCCGGCTGCTGGATGACCCACCAGGGCTGCTGCTCAAACTGATGCTGGGCTCGCTCTGGCAGGATCAGGCCAAGGGGGAACACGAGCGCCCGCCGCACTGAATCAAGGCCCCGGGGTAGGCTCCGGGCGCCATCCTACTCCCTATCCCTGAGCGATTTCGATGGTCAGGTGCACCAGCTCCTCGTGGATGGCGAGCCGTTCGCGGATCACCTGTGCCGGGATGGGGACCGCCATCCGCAAGGAGAGCACGGCCGCATATTGCACCTGCCCCACCCGCCAGACGTGAAGATCGCGGATCTCGGCGTCAGGCAGCTCGGCTATCACCTCGCGGATCTCCGCCACCAGGGGGGCGTCCATCTCCGCATCCAGCAACACGCGACCCGTGTCCCGCAGCAACCCCCGGGCCCAGACCGCCACCAGCACGGCCCCCACTATGCCCATCAGGGGATCCAGCCAGTCGGCTCCCCACAGCATGCCCCCCACCAGCGCGAAGATGGCCAGCACAGAGGTCGCCGCATCCGCCAGCACGTGAAGATAGGCGGCACGCAGGTTCAGATCCTGATGGCCGTGGTGGTGGTGACCATGATGGTCATGGTGGTCATGGTGGTCATGGTGGTCATGGTGGTCATGGTGGTCATGGTGGTCATGGTGGTCATGATGATGGCCGTGACCGTGGTGATGACCGTGATCGTCCTTGAGCAACCAGGCGCAGGCCAGGTTCACCAACAGGCCGCCGATGGCGATGCCGATGGCCTGCTGATAGTGGATAGGGCTGGGATCCAGCAGCCGGGCCACCGACTCAAACAGCATCAGACCCGCCACCCCCACCAGCAGCAGGGCGCTGCTGAAGCCTCCCAGCACCTCTATCTTCCAGGTACCGAAGCTGAATCTGTGATCCCGGGCGAAGTGACGGGCGGCACGATAGGCCACGACGGAGAGGCCGAGGGCCAGGGCGTGGGAGCTCATGTGCCAGCCATCCGCCAGCAGCGCCATGGAGTTGTAGAACCAGCCACCGCCGATTTCCGCCACCATCATGATGAGGGTGAGCAGCACGGCCCAACGGGTTTTCTGTTCGGCCAGCGGATTCCCTTCATGAACGACGGGTTGCTGGCAGTGGGATGAAGCGAGGGATGACATGAATTTCTCCTGAGAGCGACAATGCAATATACTATACCCCAGTATAGTTTTAATGCGCGAGAGGATCCTGTATGTCACACACGGTTCACGACAAGAAGAAGCTGCTGGCACGGGTCAGACGCATCAAGGGACAGACCGGCGCCCTGGAGAGTGCCCTGGAGCAGGAGACGGACTGCGCCGCCATCTTGCAGCAGATTGCCGCCATCCGCGGTGCCGTCAACGGCCTGATGCTGGAGGTGCTGGAAGGCCACATGCGCGAGCATCTGGGGGCGGCGGAAGCGACCCCGGCCGAGCGGCTGGAGGATCTGGATCAGGTGGTGAGGGTGCTGCGCTCCTATCTGAAATAAGGGCGCCCGAAGAAAACGGGCGCTCCTGTCAGTCGAAGTCCGCGTAGGGGGTCAACGGCCGGGGCGGCATGTCGAGATCCCCCTGCCAGGGCTTGAAGGTGTAGCGCAGGAAGAGGGTGGCATGGCTGGGGGCATAGTCATCCGCCTGCTGGATGTCGATCCGCCCGCCGATGCGCCAGTGCTCGGTCAGGCGGTGCTCCACCACGGCGTTCAGGGTATAGCCGAAGCCGCTGCTGCTGCCTCCCTGCACCGGCGCATTCCTGTCCGGCAGTCCGGTGGGCAACAGGCCTTCCAGCGGGTAGCGACGACTGTCGTCGGTTCGGGAGCGGGACCAGGATCCCGATCCCCCCAGCTCCCGTGACCAGTCCGGCGTGCGCTGCCGGTAGCTGACAGGCACCGAGAGCGAGAAGTACCCTTGCGGGCTGTAATAGCCCCCCTGCCCCAGGGTGTAGCCGCTCAGATCCTGCTGGTAATGCCACAGCATGGTGCTGAGCCCCACGCTGGCCCGGCGGTTCGTCTCGTTGATGAGCTTGTAGTAGCCGCCCCCCATGAGCCGGGTGCGCCAGTTGTCCGGCACGTTCTTGCCCGTCAGCAGGTGTTGCTGGGAGCTGCCCCAGAAGCCGACGGCGCCCCCCAGATCATGACTGAGATCGAGGCGAACCCCGTTCGCTCTCACCCCGCCCCAGCTGATGCCGGTCCCCGGATCCACCGTGCCCGCATAGGAGAGCAGCGAGCTGCTGACGGGTCGCCGGGAGAGGGTGAGCCCCCACCCCAGCTCGCGCCAGTCTCCCGTCACCGTCGCGCCGCCGACCCAGTCCACCACCTCGAAGCCGAGCGGTGTAGTGCCGAGATCGAAGGCCCAGGCCCCCTTGTGCCAGCCCGCCGCCAGGGTGGTGCCCCGGCTCTGCTGATGTTCCTGCCCACTGCAATCACGGGCGGCGCAGGTGCCGAACTCCTCCCGGTAGGGAGAGGCCGGCAGCCGGCCCGCATCCATGTCCACCAGCTCGAGGCGGCCAAAGGCGGTGCCGCCAGCCAGGGGGGTATCCAGTTGCACCATCTGGGTCAGGGCCCGCAGATCGGAGACGCCGCCGGTACCGCTGGAACCCCAGTAGTCGCTGTCGAGGGAGACAGTGGTCTGCTGCTGTCGATAGTGACTGTCCAGATCCCCGCGCAGCCCGGAGGCCAGCCAGTCTTCGCCGTCACGGCTGCGGGCGAGCGCGGTCAGGGCGCCCTCATCCAGATCCTCGCGGGGAGAGAGGCCCGCCGCCACCAGCCCCTTGCGATCCCGCGCCAGGGCCCCCTCGGCGTCGCCGGTGGCGAAGCGCTGACGGGCGGCATCCCGCCAGAACAGGGCCGTCTGCTGGGAGGCCGGCTGCGTCGACACCAGGGGTTCGTAGCCGGTGAAGATGGCCCGCGCCGTCTCCCCCTCCCCCAGCGCCTGGTACAGGTTTGCCACCCGGCGGTAGTAGTTGAACTCGTCCGCCGGCAGCGGGCTGACCGGCCAGGCCGGCAGCCAGTGGCGAGCTTCAGCCACATCTCCCCTGGTCTGGGCCAGCTCAGCCATGCCAAGCCTGGCCTCGGGCTGCTGCGGCGCGTGCGCCAGCACCGCGCGGTAATGGCGCTCTGCCCCGGCGACATCCCCCCGCTCCGCGGCCCAGCCCGCCAGCATCAGGGTCACCTCGTCATCGGGCTGCAACGGCTGCAGCAGGCGCTCGGCGCCCGCCTCATCCCCCTGCTGGTGCAGTTGCCTGGCGTTGGCCAGCAGCTCGCCACGGGCGAGGCGGCGATCCAGTTCCTGCATGTCAGCCGACCAACGCGCAGCCGGCACTTCGGCCAGCACGGCGCGGGCCTGGGATGACTGATCCTGCCCCGACAGGTAGAGGGCAGTAGCGTAGCGCAGGCTGTCGTTCTGTGGCTGCGCCGCCAGCCGCCCCCGCAGCAACCGCTCCCCGCCAGCAACATCCCCGAGACGGGCCTGGGTGGCGGCGACCCGATAGGCCAGCCAGACATCATCCGGCAGCAGCCGCAGCGCCTCCTGGCGTTGGGTCAGGGCCTGGGGCAGCTTGCCGGCCTTGTCGAGCTGATCGGCCTGCTCCTGCAACAGCTCGGCCTTGAGCCGCTTGCCCTCGGCCTGCAGGGCTGCACTCCCGTGTTGATCCAGCAGGGCCAGTGCCCGCGCCGGATCCTGCCCCTTGTAGAGATCGAACAGCCGGGCCAGGGCCCGATCACGAGCGCCCGGCATGGCGAAGGCCTTCTGATAGGCGAGCTCGGCCTCGCCGTCGCGATGACGGCCCCGCTCGCTGTCTCCCAATCCGATCCAAGCTTCCGGCTCCTTGCCATCCAGGGCGATGGCGCTGCGATAGCGGGTCGCCGCCGCCTCCCATTGCTGCTGCGCCAGGGCCTGGGAACCCTGGTTGACCAGCAGCCAGTAGCGGTTGGTGGCCAGCAGGCTGGCCCACTTGTCCTTGTCGGTCACATCGGGATGGCGCAGCACCCGCTCGAACTGGGTGATGGCGAGCGCGCGCTGATCGTTGCGGGAATAGGCCTGACCCAGGGCTCCCATGAGTTCGGGATCCCCGGGATTGACGGCGAGGGCCCGCTGCAGCTCGGTGATGGTGGCCCCGCCGCTGGCGCTACGGGCCAGCGCCAGCTGACGGGAGCGATAGGCCGGAGAGGCCCACTGCGCTTCCCGGATCGCGAGCAGCGCCTCGGCCTTGTCGGCCTCCATCTCGGTACTGAAGAGGGGGATGTATTGCTTCAATTCGTCGATGCTCTGGGGGCCGACCGGCATGGCCTCGATGTCAGCGAGCCAGATCGCGGCCGCCTCCCCGCGGCTGTTGTCATCCTGCGCCATCTCGCGCAGTAGCCCCAGAGCCTGCTGGCGCCGCCCGTCGGCCAGGTAGTGGCGGACCAGCCCGCTGCGCACCCGTGGCTCACCCGGATATTGCCGGTTCAGGCTCTCCAGCGTCGCCATGCCCTTTGCCTTCATGGCGGGGATGCGCATCTGCAGCAGGGCATATTCCACCGCCACCTCGAGATTGGGGGGCCGGTCCCCCGCGAACAGGCTTCGATAGAGACGTTCAGCCTCCTCCAGTCGACCGGCGCTGGTCAGCAGCCTCGCCTGTTGCAACTGCTGGCGCCGGGCCGGATCGCTCAGGGCGAGATTGGCCATGCCCTGGCGATAGAGCGCAGAGTCGGGATCCTGCTTGCCGAGCCGGGCGAGCAACTCCCCGGCCTCCCTGGTCTTGCCCTGACGCAAGGCCTGGCGCGCCTGGGCCGCCAGCAGTTCCGGGTGATTGGGCTCCACCAGGGAGAGGGAGTAGAGACTGTTGCTGACGAGATCCTCCCGCCCGCGGGCCTCCCCGATCCGGACCTGCTCCAGCAACCACGACACCGGTTGCACCGCCCCCTGAGCCAGGGTGCCGCCCATCAGGCCGACGAGCAGGCAACCCAGGGTCAATCTGCTTGGCATGACTCGCTCCAGCGTGGTTGCAGGGTGCCGTCCGCGGCGAAGCGATAGCGACCCTGATCCCAGCCTGCGCCAAACAGGGTCAGGACGCTGCCGTAATAGGCGTCGGCCTGTTCGCCGTGCTGCTTCACCTGCTCACGCAGGGTGGCCAGCATCGGTTGCCCCTGGGAGAGGGGCAGCAGGGCGGCGGCAAAGCCGACCGGTCCCCGCCCCTGAGTCTGGCCGCTCCGGGTGTCGACCCGCTCGGGGACGGCGCCAAGGGCCGCCGTGCTCTCCAGCATGGGGGTGAAGTGTGCCACCAGGGGCGCCTTGGCGGGATCCTCGTCGTTCAGCATGCCGAGCCAGAGGTAGACGCGGATGGCGTCATAGCTGCCCTGGGGGCCTTTGTCCGTCGTCACCTGCCACCCCTTCTCCCCCTGCCAGTCAACCCAGTCGGGGGCAAAGCCCAGGGGGGCACTCTCCTGCAGCAGCCTCGGCAGTTGCCCACGCATCTCACGCCAGGGCCCCTGCAGCGCCGCGAAGCGGGCCAGCAACTGGGGCGGCAGGTAGCTCGGGTTCAGGGTCCAGCGCCCCTCCCCCGTATAGCCGTGGGCGCCGGGCAGCAGCACGGGGCCGAGACCGGGGACGGTGGCGACCTCCTCCCGGGCGATGCGCCGCAACAGCAGGGTGCCGATGGATTCGTAGCTGTGGTTGTCCCAAAGACGGCCCGCCTCGAGCAGGCTGTAGGCTATCCAGAGATCCGAGTCGGACGCGCTGTTCTCGTCCAGCACGCCCCAGCTGCCATCTTCTCGCTGACCCCAGAGCCAGGAGGGCAGGAAGCCGGTCAGATCCCCGCGGGCGAGCCGCCGCTCGGTCCAGTTGAGCAGACGGGCGAAGGTCTCCCTGTCGTTGTTGACCAAAGCGAAGAAGAGGCCGTAGCTCTGGCCCTCGGAGGTGGTGATCCGCCGACCGTCGGCAGGGTCGATCACTCTCCCCTCCTCGCTGATGTAGTGCTGGCGAAAATAGTCCCACTCGGGCCAGTCACAAGCCGCCAGGGCAGGCAGGGTACACAGGGCCCAGAGCAGCAGGGCGCCACAGGCATTTTTCATCTGAGTCATCTCTTAGTCTTCCTTCAGGCGGCGACGGCTGGCACCGGCCAGCAGCACCCGCAGGCCCCAGCCCAGCACCAGCATGCAGAGCAGCGTCAGTCCGGCAAGGCGCAGCGGATACTCGGCAAACAGTTGCCAGATGCGCTCCCACCAGGGCAGATAGCCCACCTCATAACGATCCCCGACCGCCAGACTCTTCACTCCGGACTCCCGGATAAAGGCCACCGACCCCGCGACCTGGCCACGCAGGGTGGTGTTTTGCAGGGTGTCGTTAAGCAGCTTGACCCCCGCCGGGCCGTCGGCCAGCAGGGCTACCAGGCTGCGTTGCTCGTGGGTCGGCGACTGCAGACCCAGGATGACGGCGATGGCGCGGTTGCCGGTCATGCCGACCCTGGCCTGAGGCTGGCGATCGGCCATGCTGTGCAGCAGATCCCCCTGATGCTGGCGAGTCGGCTCGTTGACCCAGCTGCGGGTGGACTGCAGCAGGGCATCTGGCGCCAGATCCCCCTGAAACTCCTCAGGCAGGGTGCCGATGAGCAGGGTATCCAGATCGGCGGTGCGGGCCTGCTCCCAATCATCCAGGACTCGCAGGGAGAGGGCCGGATAACCGGTCTCGGCCCCGATGGCACCCACGGCATCGAGCAGGGTAGTGATCTGCGCCGGGTGCGGCCTGGCGGGCATGACCACCTGGCTGTCGGCGAGATCCGCCATCCGGCTGAACGGGAAGCCCGCATAGGCGAAGGCCCTGAGGTTCGGCATCTCGATGAAGTGGCGATAGCCGGTGAAGTCGATGGTTGAGCCCTCATCGATGCGCACCTGATGGGCGGGGGGCATCACCAGATCGCAGCGACCGTCCTCATTCCCCCCCATCATCTCCCTGGCATATTCAAACGAGAAGCTCAGGCTGTTGGCCTGAGTGGTCTTGAGCCCGGGCATGCGCAGCGCCGTGGCATCGTTATCGGCGGCGAACCAGAGCGGCAGGGTGAGCAACTGCTCACTCTTGGCCTCACCCGGTTCGAGCGGGAACGACTTCATGAACTGGCCGTTGACCGCCACGTCCAGGCGGGAACCATCTCGCCGGGTCGGCGCCGTATTGTGGTACTTGAGTTCCGTCTTGATGCCATTGGCACCCAGCAGATAGAGATCCGGCGGCAGACGCAGCGTCAGGTTCATGAGCCAGAGCCGGCTGCCCGTGGCCTGCAGCTGGCCCGGATAATCCGTCAGCTCGTCGAACCGCATCTTGCGATCGAGCCGCACCCAGTTGGGGGCATCATAAGGCTGGCGCGGAGCCAGTGGCTTCACCTCGTCCACCAGCACGCTCTGACCCCGCAGCAGCACCTCTCCCTGGGCCAGCCCCCTGGCCGCAGTCAGCAGATCCTGCTGATCCCGTCCCAGGATCAGCAGCAGCTTCACATAGGGGTTGTCGGGGGAGCTGATCATGTCGATGGTGGGCCCCTTCACCTTGGGGTAGTCGACCAGGAAATCGGGACGCGCGTCATTGGTGGCGAAGATCACCCCGTTGCGATCCGGCAACTGGTTGATGAGCACGGGGAAGTGCTGACCCCGCCACTGCGCCTTGGTACCGAACCAGGACGCCAGCACGGCCGCCGCCTGCTGCTGCAGGAGCGGAACAGTGCCGCTGAACACCATGGGCAGGATCAGCTTGCCATCGTCCCGCACGTCGAGGAACGGCATGGGGAAGAAGGAGAGTTCATTGCGCACCGGCAGGGTCTGCAGCTGCAGGTTCAGCTTGCTGTCCCGGTTGACGTTGAGCCACAGGGTATCGCTCGCCGGGTTCTCGCACACCTTCTGGTAATGGCCGACGAAGCTCACCTTGATCCGGTTGAAATCCTTGGCGTAGCGCGGATCCAGCTCGATGCGGGCATGGGTACGCTCCCCCATCTGCGCCTTGGTGAGGGCGGTAACCCCCATCAGCTCGTCATTGAGGTAGACCTTGATCTGGGAGAGCAGCGGCAACAAGGAGGGGGACGGGGTGAAGTCGAGATCCAGGCTGGCCCGGGTGACCACCTCGTCCCGCCGCACGGTGAAGTCCGCCTGGCCGTCCGGTGCGTTGCCGCGCAGGGAGAGGGTGCCCGGGGTCGAGGACATCTGTTCGAAACTCAGCGCCTGACTGCGCACCGGCGCGGGCACGGGTGGCAGGGGGCCGCTGGCCTCGGCGGCCAGCGCACTCTGCGTCATCAGCAGCAGAGGGACAAGGTAGCGTTGTGGTTTCATCATCCTTTCACTGTCTGTGTGGTCGGAGCCCCGGACCGGAAACCCGGCGAGACGCGACGTGGAACGAAAGAGAGCAGCCAGCGAACCAGCTTCTCAAGCAGGATACAAACAAACCCTATGGGTGAGGCGCGCGCCAGGCGCCAGTAAGCCCCCCAGCCGAGCTGCGTGATGTCGAGCAGGCTGTGGAGCGGACGATCCTTGCCGAGGCGCTGCTGCCACAGGGACCAGGTGTCGGCCCGGGCAAAGGTGCACTGGATGAAGGCGATGTGTTCGGTCTGATCCATGGGCGCCAGCTCCAGCCCCAGCTTGCGGCCGAACACCCGCTGCACCTTGGCGGCGAAGGCCTGCTCCCGCTGGCCATTGCGCAGCAGCAACCAGACCCTGTCCTTGTCGGCCAGGGGCAGGGGATCCTCGAGCAGGACACCCACCCCGCCATTGGAGTAGTCCTTGACGGTGCAGGGGTAGAGGTGGCCGTTGGCCAGCTTGATGGCCGCCGGCATCACCATCTCCACCCTGGGGTTGGTGCGCACCTGACGCGACTCGAACGCCACCGCCAGAGCCCCCCCCAGTATGGTCATGTTGTAGAGGGTCCACAGCATGCTGAGGATCAGGGTCAACACCTCGTCGGCCGGGCCGGTGGCGATGCGCCAGATGCCAAAGCCCAACCCGCACAGGTTGAGCAGGATCAGGATCAGATAGGGCCTGGAGACCGCCAGATCCAGATACACCTCCTCCGTCATGCCCCCCTTGGCGGTGACGTTGAACTTGCCCTTGTGGGGTGCAAACAGTGCCACCGTGGTCGGCCGGGCTATGTACCAGGCCAGCACCGTCTCGTAGACCTCGCCCCAGAAGGAGTGGCGCACCTTGCCCTGCAACCGGGAGTTGGTCAGGGCGCTGTGGAAGATGTGCGGCAGCATGTAGAGGGCGATGGCCGCCGCCGGGGCGTAGATGATGTAGGCGTGCAGGATCAGAAAGGCGAGCGGCGCCGTCAGGAAGATGAGACGCGGTATGCCCGACAGGAAGTGCAGCATGGCGTTGAAGTAGCAGAGCCGCTGCCCCAGGTTGAGCCCCTTGCCAAACAGGGGGTTGTCCAGGCGCAGGATCTGCACCATGCCACGCGCCCAGCGGATGCGCTGCCCGATGTGGGCGGAGAGACTCTCGGTGGCCAGCCCCGCCGCCAGGGGGATGCGGATATAGGCGGAGGTGTAGCCAAGGCGGTGCAGCCGCAGCGAGGTGTGGGCATCCTCGGTGACCGTCTCCACCGCGATGCCGCCGATCTCGTCCAGCGCCGAGCGCTTGATGACGGCGCAGGAGCCGCAGAAGAAGCTGGCGTCCCACATGTCGTTGCCATCCTGCACCAGACCGTAGAAGAGAGCCCCCTCGTTCGGCATCTTGCGAAACCGCTGCAGGTTGTGCTCGAACGGATCGGCGGAGAAGAAGTGATGGGGGGTCTGCACCACCCCGAGCCTGGGATCCCGGTAAAACCAGCCCACCGTCATCTGCAGGAAGGAGCGGGTTGGCAGGTGATCACAGTCGAAGATGGCGACCAGATCCCCGCTCGCCTGCCTGAGCGCGTAGTTGATATTGCCAGCCTTGGCGTGCTCGTGGGTCGGCCGCGCCACATAGCGGATCCCCGCCCCTTCGGCAAATTCGCGAAACGACTCCCGGCCCCCGTCATCGAGCAGCCAGATGGTCAGCTTGTCAGCGGGCCAGTCGAGCCCCATGGCGGCATAGACGGTGCCCTTGACGATGGCGAGATCCTCGTTGTAGGTGGGGGTCATCAGGTCAACCCTGGGCCACTGGGCCGGGTCCGCCGGCAGGGGCGCCGGCGGGCGGTGCAGCGGCCAGGCCGTCTGCCAGTAGCCAAGCAGCAGCACCACCCAGGCATAGGTCTCGGCGGCCAGCAGCAAGAGACCACAGGTGAGGCTGAGGGGATCGAACCAGTCCAGGGTGGAGGTGTAGCGCCACCAGATGTAGCGGCAGGAGACGGTGAGGGAGAGCACCATCATCATCAACATGGGGTAGCGGCCCGGCACGGCGCGCAAAATGAAGGCCATGGCGGCCAGTAGCAGAACGAAGACCAGCTGAGCCTGCAGGGTGAAGGGCTGGGTAATGCAGAGCAGGGAGAGGATGCCTGCCACCGCGCAGAGCAGCACGCTCTTCCAGCGCGCCTCGCGGGGGGTGGCCCTGGCCGCCGCCAGCCCCCTCTCCTCCTGCCGAATCAGCAGGGTGCCGAGAGCCTGGGTGCCCCATTGCCAGGCCCGTTGCCAGGAGGCGGGCCAGTGCAGGGGGATGGGCTCGGGGCGGCGCACTATGAGCCAGAGGCTCTGCAACAGGATGCGCAGGGGATCCCCGACGCGGGGCCGGGCCAGCTGGGAATAGAGACTCTGGGCGTGGCCCAGCACCCACTGCCAGCCATGGCGCTCCAGGGGGAAGAGGGTCTAGGCCAGCAGCCACACCAGGGTCAGACCGGCAGACCCCAGCCGGGAGCCGCCCTGGCGGCGCAGTGCCTGGTAGCGCTGGGAGCACCAGAGGCCCGCCGTCGGGGTCAGCATGGGTCGGCGCCCTCGATGTCCAGGCACCAGCAGGCCAGGGCGGTCAGCTCGTGGGCGATCAGACTGGTGGGAGCATAGCGACCCACCGGCTGCTTGGCGGCCATGGCCTCGGCCATCGCCTCGTCCCGATGCAGACGCAGCCCGAGCAGGGGCAACCCGCCCGCCTGCCAGAGATCCAGCAAATCCTGTTGCAGGGCACGGCGGCTGGTGAACTGGGTCACCAGCAATCGCTCCCCATCCTCCCAGACATGGCGGTAGAGACGCACATGGCAGTTGGCGTCGGCGTTGACTATGGTCAAACGCTTGCAGGGCAGCCCGGGCAACTGGCCCATGGGCAGATCCAGCAGCACCAGATCATAGCCCTCGATGGCCTGCAGCCAGGCCCCTGCCGATGTCCCCTGCTGGCCGCCATGGGGCAGCAGATCCAGCCCCTCCTCATAGTGATAGAGTGCCGAACGCCACTCCCGCGTCGGGTCCGCCAGCCGGCTCCAGCCTCTGGGGTCGTCATGGGACAGGCCCAGGTGGATGCCAAGCAGGTTGTCATGACACAGATCCACCGCCAGCACCCGGGCACCCTGCTCCCGGGCCGCCAGCGCCAGGCCGGCGACCAGAGAGGTGGTGCCCACACCGCCACGGATCCCCTGCAACGCGACAAGGTTCATGCTGACCTCCCTGCGTCCGGCGCTGCCGGCCCTCTCAGGTCCAGCTCCGCCAGCAGCGGGAAGCGCTCACGCAGGGCGATGAGCCGCTCCCGGAACGCGATGTCCTGGTAGGAGAGATTGACGCCGAAGGCCTGCTGCACCATGGCCACGTCGCTCATCATGCCGCCTTCTACCGGCACCCCGAAGGGGGCCTGCGTCGCGGGTCGCCGCTCACTCTGCACGTCCACCTCCGGTGTCATTGGGGATAGGGGACCCAATCCCCCTGCCCCAGCTTGATGTGGAACTGGTTCTGATACTCGAGCACGACAGCCCCCTGGTTTTCCGAGACCGAGGGGGTCTCTGGCAGGCCGCTCAGCAGTGCATCCCAGTCGATGGTGTCAGTGCCAAACACGTTGCCCCCCACTAGCCGGGACACCAGCTCGGACACCGCCAGGAAACTGCTGGGCGTGTCGATGTTGCGGGTTGCCTCGTGCTGCGCCCGGGTCCCTAGCAAGGCGACACCGACGGGCACCCGAGTGATGCTCGGGCTGGGAATGTCCCGCAGCCCGGACATCTGCATCCTGTCGCCGGCCAGCGCGGCCCCGTGCTCAGGCACCACCACCACAGCCACCTTGCGACCGGATTGCTCCAGCGTCGTCATGAAGTCATCCAGCTGATCCAGCAGGGTCTTGAGCCTGGCCTTGTAGGGCGCTACCTGGCGGGTGGCCGCGTAGCGGTTGCCGTCGTGCAGTGCGATCAGGTTGAAGAAGGTCATGTTGCGCGTCGCCTGGTTCTTCTCTCGCTCACTCAGCCAGCGCCCGAACAGGGCATCATCCCGATAGATGGGTTCCCCATCGAAGGAGGCGAGATCATGGGCCAGCCCCTCCTTGCCCATGGGCGTGATGTCCAGCCCGGCGTACTGCTGCAGATCCTTCAGGTAGTTGCCAAAGGCCCCCGAGTGATCCATGGCGATCTGCTTGTCAAAACCGAGCCGGGCCAGGTTGTCGAACAGCAGGCACTGGCTGGGGGCCGTCACATAGAGCCCCTGGTGGCTGGTCTGCCCGCAACTGGCTCGCAGCAGACGGATGGAGCTTGGTCCGCTGTAGGAGGTCGCGGAGTTGAAGTGGTTGAAACGAATGTCGAAATGGCGCCAGACCGGGTGTTCGGTCAGGCCGCTGGCCTCCACGTCGCTCCAGGCCAGGGAGCAGATGTTGATGATCAGCAGATCGAATGGCGTCGCGTCGGCCGGCAGGGCGCTCGGGAAGCGCACCAGACGATCCTGCTCTTCCCGGTAGAAGTCGTCGAGATAGGTGTTGAGGTTCTCGTTGGTCGGCGGGGCGCTCTGATCCAGCTGCTCCGTCATCGACACCTGCCGTGGTGTGGACCCGGGTTGAGGGGAGGTGACCGTGCTGGCCGCCACCGCATCCCGGGAGGCAAAGGGATCACCCACCAGGGGAGAGAGCCATAACCAGAGCAGGGCAAGCAGGATCCAGGGAGTGAAGCGCAGCCACTGGGCGATGAACAGATACAGGGTCAGCATCACGAAACCGGCGCCGACCATCTCCCAGTTGATGAAGCGCCCGAGCAGCTCCAGCCAGTAATCCAGGGTGAAGGAGAAGACCTGCCCCCCCCTGGGCGCGAATGCTCTCTATCCCCGGCAGCCAGGTGTCGTGATAGAAGATCCCCACGCCGATGGGCAGCGCCAGCCAGTGCCGGATGCGCCGCAGCCCCGCACTGGGCAGGGGAAAGATCAGGAAGGCGGCAAACACCAGATTGATCAGGGGGTGGAAATTGAGGTAACCCGTCCAGAGCAGGGCGAACTTGGCAAGGAAATAGATATTCCAGCCACCCAGGCCGTGCCAGTCCAGCCAGGGGGAAGTGGCATTAGAAATGTCTCGAGTCATCGGCGATGGGTCACCCGTTATAGTGGGGCCCCGCAACGGGACCCAGGCACACTGCCATGGTTGTCAGAAAAAACTCTATTTATTATGCAACTAATCACTTATCTCAGGTGGCCCCACATGAGATCTGGGTGACCGGGTGACCTTCATGCCCGAGTACCATATTCACGGTATATGTTATCCAGTTGACACTATAAAAGGCACCCTCTGCGGCCAAAAGGGGGTGATTAATTTTATGGCTGGCATATTCTTCATGGGCGGCCGGGCCCTCTTGCTACGACAACAACTGTCATCCTTGCTGCCATGTCGAACAACTTGAGGCCACTTCCAGATTACGCCATGATAACGGCCCCGGCCCCGGGCCGGCGAAATTGGACAGTCAACTTCAAGGACCCCCCATGTTTGAACACGTCGATGCCTATGCTGGCGACCCCATACTGACGCTCGTCGAAACCTTCCACAAAGACACCCGCGAGCAGAAGGTGAACCTGGGGATCGGCCTCTATTACGACGAGCAGGGGCGCATTCCGCTGCTGCCCTCGGTGCAGCAGGCCGAAGCCCAGCGCGCCGCCGCCCCCGCGCCGCGCCCCTATCAGCCGATGGAAGGGGCCGCCAACTACTGCAGCGCGGTGCAGCACCTGCTGTTTGGTGCCGACCACGAGGCGGTCAGGGCGGGTCGCATCGCCACCATCCAGACCATAGGTGGCTCGGGCGCGCTGAAGATCGGTGCCGATCTGCTCAAGCGCTACTTCCCGACCTCGGAGGTGTGGGTCAGCAATCCCACCTGGGACAACCACAAGGCGATGTTCGAAGGCGCCGGCATCAAGGTGCACGACTACCCCTACTACGATGCGGCCACCGGCGGCGTGCAGTTTGACGCCATGATCGACTGCCTGAGCAGCCTGCCGGCGAAAAGCATCGTGCTGCTTCACCCCTGCTGCCACAACCCGACCGGGGTGGATCTCTCCCGCGCCCAGTGGGACCAGGTGATCGCGCTGGTGGTCGAGAAGAACCTGATCCCCTTTATGGACATCGCCTATCAGGGCTTCGGCGACGGGCTGGAAGAGGATGCCTACGCCATTCGCGCCATGGTGGCCGCCGGCGTCAGCTTCTTCGTCAGCAACTCGTTTTCCAAGAACCTCTCCTTCTACGGCGAGCGTTGTGGCGGCCTGTCGGTCATCTGCCAGGATGCCGAAGAGGCGAGCCGGGTACTGGGTCAGATGAAGGCCACCGTGCGCCGCAACTACTCCAGCCCCCCCACCCACGGCGGCCAGATCACTGCGGCGGTGATGAGCCAGCCCGAGCTGTACGCCATGTGGGTTGGCGAGGTGACCGAGATGCGTACCCGCATCAAGGCGATGCGCCAGAAGCTCTACGAGGTGCTGAGTGCCAAGGTGCCGGGCCGCGACTTCAGCTACTTCATCAGCCAGCGCGGCATGTTCAGCTACACCGGCTTCACCCCTGAGCAGGTGGATCGCCTGCGCGAGGAGTTCGCCGTCTATCTGGTGCGCTCCGGTCGCATGTGCGTGGCGGGCCTCAACAGCCGCAACGTCGACTACGTGGCGGACGCCATGGCCGCCGTGCTCAAGGGGTAATCCCCATGCCCCGCTCAAGCGGGGCTTTTTGTTTGTTCCGTCTGGAGGGGCAGACGTTCCCCTCATCCTCGCCCGCACGGGCTTCATCCCGGGAGGTTTTATGGATCTCATCGCGCTCTCACGCCTCGGCGGCCGTCATCTGGTGACCCTGCACCTGCTGCTGGATACCCAGAGCGTCACCCGCAGCGCCGAGCGGCTCTGCACCACCCCCTCCACCGTCAGCAAGACCCTCAACCAGTTGCGGGATCTGCTCGGCGATCAGCTGCTCTATCGCCAGGGCAACCAGCTGTTGCTGACCCCGTTCGCTGAGCGGCTTGGCCCCAGCCTGCGCCGGCTGCTGAGCGAGCTGAACGGCCTCACCAGTCCGGAGGGCTTCAACCCCGCCAGCTGGCAGGGGGAGCTGAATCTGGCGATGCGGGAAAGCAGCATGATCTGGCCCATAGGGCCCGTGCTGGGGAAGTTGATGCAGGAGGTGCCCGGGCTGGTGCCCGTCATCTGGAACAAGGATCAGCAGGGACTGGCGGCACTGGCGGCGGGCAAGCTCGACTTCGTGATCCTGCCCCACGACCAGAGCCAGCCCCTGCCCAGCCAGCCTGGCCTGGTATGGGAGACGTTGCGGGAAGACAAGCTGGTCTGCCTGCTGCGGGACGATCACCCGGCGTTGGCCGGGCCCTGGGATCTGGATGCTTACTTAAGCTGGCGCCATGTCGTCATTCGCGACAGCGAGCTGGCCGACCCCTTCTTCGAGCAGAGCCTGGCCCAGCGTCAGGTACGACGCCAGATCGGTGCCACCCTGCCGGACTTTGGCAGTGCTGCCGCCCTGCTGCGCCAGAGCGATCTCATCCTCACCGCCATCGACGGCTGGGCCGGGCAGGCCAGGCCGTCCGGGCTGGTGAGCCGGCCCGTCCCGTTCGACTACGGCGCCGTGACCCACAGCCTGGTGTGGTACGGCCCCCTGGGAGAAGATCCCGCCCTGCACTGGTTCCGCCTGCGGATCCTGCAGCTCGCACGGGAGCTGAGTACCTAGTACCCGGGCGGCTCAGGGCTTCTTGGTGTAGATGGGGCTCGGGAAGGAGGCAACGTTGCTGCCCAGATCCGTGATGCGGGCAGCCCCCTGCTTGCGCACCTGATCGATGCGCAGCACCTGGTGCATGGGGATCAGGGTGCGGTTGACGTCGGCAAACTCACTCTTGAGCTTCTCATGGCTGGGATCGACGATGAGCGCCGTGTGGTTGTCCCACACGAAGTTCGCTATCTCGATGAAGCCGAACAGCTGGCCCTGATTCACCTCCTTGACATAGACCTCGTAACGCTCGTTGTGACAAATAAACTGCACTCGATATAAGGCGTTGGTTTCACTCATGGGTATCTGTTGATGATGGGCGGTTTTCCCATTCTAGCCGCCACTTTCCGCGCACCAAATAGACAGACATCACAGTTGCGTCATATCGGGACTCAGGAGGAAAAACATGCCGGCCTCGTCACAATGGCGGCAGGGAGATTGGGCCAAATCCTTTCACCTTCAATGCGTTGGACAGCCCATCCAGCTCGTCCATGGCAGCCTCCTGCCAGCCTGTCGCCTCCCCGCGCACCCCGTGATGGCGAAAGCCGTTGAGACGAATGGGGACGGGCCCCAGGCTTTGCAGAAAGCTGGCCAGGCCCCCCTCCAGCTTGCCATCGGCATCGATGAAATCAGTGCGCCCCGGTACATGGAGCAGCCGCACTTCCGCCAGCTTGCCCGCCCGCGCAAGCAGTTGCAGCGAGGCCAGCACCCGCTCGCGGCCCTGACCGGTGAGCGCCTGGTGCGCCGATTCGCACCACCCCTTGAGATCGATCATGGCGCCGTCCAGCACCGGCAGCAGCCGCTGCCAGCCCGTTTCGCCAAGGGATCCGTTGCTGTCCAGCAGGCAGCTCAGGTGGGCCAGATCCGGCGCCCCCTTGATGGCCGCAAACAGGTCGATCACGAACGGCAGCTGGGTGGTCGCCTCGCCGCCGGAGACTGTGATGCCGGTGAGCAGCGGGCCGTAGCGACGCAGCAGGGTCAGCACCTCGACCACCGACATCTGGTGGGTCTTGGGGCTGGCGCTGCGGGGGCAGGCATCCAGGCAGCGGTCGCAGTGGGTGCAGAGCGACGCCTGCCAGCGCACTCGGCTCTCGCCAGGACGACCCTCGACGAGCGTCAGGGCCCCGCTCGGGCAGCCGGGCACGCAGTCGCCACAGTGATCGCACAGCCCTATGGTGTGGGGGTTGTGACAGCCAGGGCAGCGAAAGTTGCACCCTTGCAGGAAGAGCACCAGCCGGTTGCCCGGCCCGTCCACGCAGGAGAAGGGCAACCAGCGACTGACCGTCGCCGTGCGCCCCACCTTGTCATCTTCAGTAGTCACGCAGGCTTGCCTCAAGGCCCAGCACCCGCGGCGCCCGCTGGCGGATCCCGGTCAACTCGCTCGCCTCGGCGCCGAGGCAGGTGGTCTGCAACCGCGACCCTTCGGCGGCGAAGCGGGCCAGGTCGCTCTTGCGGATCATGTAGCCGGTCACCCGCACCAGATCGCTGTCCGCCACATTGGCGCTGAATTCGCGCATGCCGAGGGCGAAGGCCCCCTTGCAGAGCTGCAGCAGCGCCTGCGGGTTCTGGCGTATGGTGGGATCCAGGGTCAGGATCTCGCTGATCCCGGAGTGGTAGTAGCCGTGGTGCGGGGCCAGGGCCAGCAGGTGGCTGGCGGGATCCGGCTCCTCCCCATAAGGGATGCGCACCCCGGGGGTGACCCCCTGGTCCAGGCTGAGCCCGCCCTGGGAGTGCAGCAGGGCACGCCCGCCCCAGGCATGGTGCTGGGGCCGGGCCGTCACCCAGGCCGAAAGCCGGGCCGAGATGCGATGGCCGAGCTGGTTGGCCCCCTCGTCATGGCCATAGCGCCCGGGCAGCCCCGTTTTATCCATCAGCAAGTTCACCGCCTCCGCCATGCCAAAGATGCCGAACATGGGGACGAAACGCGCCTCCTCGAACAAGCCCTCCTCCACCAGGAAGCTGGCGAAGAAACCGGACTCTTGGTGCAGGAAGGCGGTCCTTGCCTCGATGAGCCGGGAGGCCTGCTCGCAGTAATGGGGCAGCCAGCGCGTCATGAACTCCTCGAGGTCGGCGCTCTGCTCGGCCATCCCCTTGAGGGAGAGGCGCACCAGGGTATTGGCGCCGCCCCCGAGCGGCAGGGCGTTGTAGCAGCTGACGATGCCAAAGCCGCGCTCATCGAAGGTATCCCTGTGGATCGGGTAATTGACTATGTGGGGCTTGCCGCACTGGGCTATGTTCTGCACCCCCTGCATCAGCAGACTGTCCGGGGTCGATACGGGATCGTGAAACAGGCTGAGGTTCGGCGCCACCTGCTTGAGTTCGCCGTCGATGCGCAGGATCAGGCGGCAGATCCTGCTGTCATCCGGGCCTATGTTGACGTGCATGAAGGCATCCGGCAGCACCCTGTCCAGGTAGATCCAGAACCCCTTCAGCTTGCGGTACAGCGTCTCGTCATCCAGCTCCCCGACGAAGGGCAGCAGCAGGTGATCGAGGCGCCCCAACCAGACCGGCATGCCAGTGACTGAGGGCACATGGTGATAGAGGATGCGCAGGGCATCGAGTGCCTCGTCGAAATCCTGTGGCGGCGCCAGCTCCAGCCAGGGGGAGCCCTGGCGCAGGAACTTCTCGTAGTCCGGCAGCACATAGCGTGGCTTGTAGGGGGCATGTCCCTCGAACATGTCGCACAGCACCCCTTGCGCCATCGCCTCGGTCACCTCGGCAGGCAGCGCTGGATAGGGCAGTGCATTCTCGGCGGCGAGCGCCAGGGCATGGCTCTCCTGAGCGGGTGAGAGCAGGGGGTCGCGCACTATGCGCTGACAGGTTTCGGTGAAAGACATGGGGAGCTCCTTGGCGGACAGTCCCTAAATCCTCACACTCGAGAGGTCTTTTTTAAAGTGACATTCACAACATAACGGATGTTTGATAGAGACATCCGTTATGTTGGATCACGACTCAACCCAACCAGGGCAGCAGCGCCGCCAGTCCCCCCTGCCAACGCAACAGGAAAAAGCACCCCATACCGACCACCACCACCACCAGGGTCGGCAGGCGCAGCAGGGTCAGCGCGGTCACCAGCAGGGTGGCGGCCAGGTAGTCCGGATCCCAGTCCAGCCCCTTGCCTGGCTTATAGCTGAAGACGATGGGCAGCCAGATGGCGGTCAGCACCGACTGGGCCGAGAAGCTGAGGAAGGCCCCCATCTCGGCACCGGGCTGATAGCGGGTCAGCCGCGAGAAGAAGGCGAAGCGGTTGAAAAAGGTGATCAGGGCCAGCAGGCCAATCATCAGCCAGCCCATGGTCATCTCCTCATCCGGTGCAATACATAGCCCACCACCATGCCGGCCAGGGCCGAGATGATGATGTGGATCTCCGCCAGCAGCGGCTTGGTGAGCAGTGCTGTGCCGCCGCTCACCACAGTCGCCGCCACCATGGGCAGGTTCTTCATGGCGGGGATCGTCATGGCGATGAAGGTGGCGGCGATGGCAAAGTCCAGCCCCATCTTGTCCAGCCCCTCGATGTACTGGCCGGCGGCGATGCCGAGCAGGGTCGCCAGGTTCCAGAACAGGTAGAACACGAAGCCCGCGATCAGGGCATAGGCGGGGTTGAAGACGCCGTGGCGCTCCCTGTCTTTCAGTGCCACCGCGAACATCTCGTCGGTCAGGAAGAAGGCGAGGCTGGCGCGCCAGCGCAGAGAGAGCGGCAGCACGTCCCGGCGGAAGGTGAAGCCGTAGAGCAGATGCTGGGAGGTGATGACCATGGTGGAACCCATGATGGGCAGCAGGGGAGTGCCCGCCCCGAACAAGGTGGTGGCCGAGAGCTGGGCGGCACCTGCATAGACCAGCAGCGACATCAGCTGGGCCTGCACCGGGCTCAGGCCCGCCTGCAACGCCAGGGCGCCACACAGTATCCCCCAGGGGATCACGGAAATGGAGAGGGGGAGAATATCCAGGGTGGCGCGCCACCAGAGCACACCCGTGCGCTCGGGCACGGGGAGGCTCGTTCCTGACATCATGGGATCATCCTTGTGACTGCCAACGCGAACCGGAAAAACTAGCACGGTGCGGGATGGACTGTCACGCCATCCAGGGAGGAAATAAAACGCCCGCTGGGCAGCGGGCGTGAGGGGCGAGGATCAGGGCTCGATGATGATGGGGGTGCCGGGCTCGACGGCGTTCCAGATCTCGTCCATCTCGTGGTTGAGCACGGCGATGCAACCATTGGTCCAGTTGGACGGCTGCACCCTGCGATCCCCCATACGGTTGAGCTGACCGTGGATCATGATCATGCCGCCCGGGCGCACTCCCAGCTCATTGGCACGCTTGATGTCGTCCAGATTCGGGTAGTTGATGTGGATAGCCTTGTAGAAGCCGGAATTGCTCTTCTTGTAGTCGAGGGTGTAGCGCCCTTCCGGGGTACGCTGATCCCCTTCCTGCAGCTTGTGCCCCTTGGGAGCCGGACCCAGGGCGACCCAATAGCGTTTGACCGGCTTGCCATCCTTCATCAGGGTCAGGCTATAACTCGACTTCTTGACCACCACCATGTCGGCGGACAGGGTGGCAAAACTCAATGCGGGCCACAGCCCCAGCAAACACAACAATACGGCTCTCAATTTCCATCCCTCGACAAGCCTTCAGGGCTTTGTATTTAGCTAATCATCTGAATGTCGCCACTCTCTGGCGGCGAGCGAGCGCCATGATATGGGATCGCCGTGAATACTCAATATATCCAGAGAAACATATCTGTGACCCGCCTCACCAGCGCTCAGCCAAAGCCTCTGCGCATCACCATAATTAATAGTCAAAACAGATAGATGGCGCAAAAAACAGGCACATCTTGCGCCGCGGCAAAGATCCCGCCCCGCCTGACCAAGCTTGCTTCCTGCTGAAATGAACAAGCCCTGCCGAGGGGCAGGGCTTGATGGTGGAGGAGCGCCTCACAGGGCGGCGGAGGACTCACGCTGATAATGCTGGCGGATCCAGGCCTCGAAGTCGGCCAGCATGCGGCTCTCCGACTCGAGGTTGTCGGCTATCAGCTCGGCGCCGTGCATCACCCGGATGTGGGCGTCGAGCGGCGTCCCCTCTCCTGCCGGTGGGCGCTGGCGCGCCGCCGCCATGCAGGCTGCGGCCGTCGCCCACGCCTGCGCCACACTCTGGTTGCACGCCTCGGCCAGGGGAGCGGCACTGAAGCCTTCGCCAGTGAGGCTCCTGAGCGTCTCGTCATGAGTCATGCCGTTGCCCGGCCCCCAGTAGTGGGCGGCCAGATCCGGCCCGATGCGCGGGTTGTCGGTGAGGTAGCCGTCGCGCCCCAGGAAGTAGGCGCGGGTCTGTTCCACCGCCATCAGCGCCAGCAGGTAGCCATGATAGGCGCAGGCCGACTCCTGGTTGAGCAGGTGCGGAATGGCGAGCAGCGGGCGCGGGCTCTCCACTCCCAGGATGGTGCGCTCCCAGCGCCGGGCCAGTGCCAGCACCGCCTCGGGAGTGCGCTCACTGTCTGCCATGGCGTAGAGATCCCGTTCGAAGTAGGCCACCAGCGCAATCTGGCGCTCGTTGAAGGCGCGAAACGGCTGGCGCGCCTCGATCATCGCCTTGATGAGCTCGTCGGGAATCGCCTCCCCCTCCCCATTCCTGGCATAGCCCTTGAGCCAGTCCGCGTCATCCAGCAGGCTGTCGCAGAACATGGACTGGGTCTCGGCATAGGCCATGGAAGTGGGCGGAAACTCCTGGGAGAAGCAGGGCGCGTTGCCGGTGACATTGGCAAAGTGCGCCGCATGGCCCCCTTCGTGGAACAGGGTGTTGAGGCCGCTCCAGCCGCTGCCCACCTGGGCCGGATCCGCCAGGCTGGTGAAGTTGACCACGGCGGGCACCCACTCCCCCTCCTGCC
Source organism: Aeromonas media (assembly GCF_020423125.1). NCBI lineage: Bacteria > Pseudomonadati > Pseudomonadota > Gammaproteobacteria > Aeromonadales > Aeromonadaceae > Aeromonas > Aeromonas media. The sequence goes on along the minus strand of NZ_CP075564.1, from coordinate 636,192 downwards.
AGAAGCTCGGCACCGGGCCGTGGCAGAAACCGTTCTCGTATTTCCCCTCCCGGGTCAGCAGATCCAGGGTGAGGGTGGCACCGCGATACTGGATGCCGAGGCGGCGGAAGCTCTCGACCCAATCCTGCAGCGCCCGGGAGAAGGGCACATAAGGGTCGAGCTGGCGAGTCACGTCGCCACTCACGCTGTAGCGCAGGTTGTGGGGCAGTAGCGCCGCCTCTCCCTTGGCGGCTTTCAGCTCCGCCAGGCTCTGGTGTACCCGCTGTTCAGTGCGGCTGATAAAGTCATCGAGCACGGCGAACAGCTGCTCCGGGCTCATCTGCTCGTTCTTGTGCACCTTGTAGTCGAAGTAGTCCCGATAACCCATGGCCCGGGCGAAGCGGTTGCGCAGGGCTACCACCTCGAGGAAGCCGTTGCCGACCACCCACTGCTCCAGGGTGTGGAACATGGCGAGCGCACTCTGGCGCACCGCCTCGTCGGCACTGGCGGCCAGCGCCGTGCTGGCGGCGGGCAGACTGCCGGCCACCTGGCGGCCCTGCTCGTCCAGCAAAGTCAGTTTCAACCCCTTGCGGCGGGTAAAGAGATCCGCCTCGGCGACCACCAGCTCGTCCATCAGGGCGGCGGCGGCCGGATCCTCGATGACGTTGCACTCGAAGAAGGCCACCCAGCCCGCCAGGCCGCGCCTGAGAGCGGGCTCCTCAGCCTGGGCCTGCATCTCCCGCAATGCGGGCAGCCTGGCCGGATCGGCGCAGAACGCCTTGTAGGCCTGCTCGGCGGCGGTGAAACCGGCCTGATCGTCGCTGGTACCCATGTAGGTGGACCAGAACAGATCCTCCTTGCGCCTGTGTACCCTCAGGTAGTCGGCGTTGAGCTGGTTCAAGTAATTCCTGGCAATGGAACTCATAAATTCCCTCTTTTTATGGGGTCACCCACAGGGGTGCCCACTCCTTTTTGGTGAAATGCCAACTCATTCACACTTCCTGCAAATAGGGCCGGCAAATAGTGCGCCGGGATGCGCCAGACCACGCTATCAAAAGCGAGGGTTCCTGTCTGCTGGCTATACTGGTTGCCAAAAAACTCAATTGGCGGTCAATCATCACAACCCATTGAAAGTTAAATAAATGTTAACCAAAAATAATCGAGGCCAGCCAACTGACTGGCCCTCACCAGATCCGCACGGGAAAGAAGGAAAAGACTATGTTCAAGCTCGGTGATATCGCCGTGAGTCGCAAACTGATGCTGCTGCTCTCGGTGGCGCTGGTCGGCTTCATCGCACTGCTGCTCATCTCGGCCAGTGCCCTGCATCGCAACCTGATGAGTGAGCGGGAAGCCAGATTGCAGGCGGTGCTGGATCTCGCCATGAGCCGGATACAGACCCTCGCCGCCACCCTGCCCGCCCCAGAGGCGCAGGCCGAGGCCAAGGCCATGCTCGACAGCATGCGCTTCGATGGCGACAACTATCTGTTCGTACTGGATGAGAATCGCCGGGTGATGGTGCATCCTGCCAAGCCCGAGCTGGCCGGCCAGCAGATGGGCGCGCCCGACGCAGCCCCCGCCGACGCCCACTGGCAACGCATGGTGGATCTGGGCAAGGGAGGCCATCAGGGTCGTCTTGAATACCAATGGATCTCCCCCTCCGGCGAGGTGGCCCAGAAGATGTCACTGGTGGCCGGCTACCAGCCCTGGGGCTGGATCCTGGGCTCCGGTCTCTTGCTGCAAGACATCGAGGCCACCATCTGGTCCCAGTATGAGCTGATGGGAGGGGCCACCCTGCTGGTGATCCTGCTGATGGGATGGCTGGGGATGACCATCAGCCGCTCCATCGTCAAGCCACTGGCCGAGATCAAGGGGGCCATGGCCCAGGTGGCAGCCGGCGATCTGGTGGTGAGCATCCCGGTGCATGGCAAGGATGAGCTGGGGGCCGTCGCCACCAGCACCAATCAGGGACTGGATGCCATTCGTCACGCCCTGCTGGAAGCCAGCCAGGGGGCTCGCAACGTGGCGGATGCCGCCCTGCGCATCGCCGCCTCCGCCGAGCAGACCAATCAGGCGGTCAACAACCAGCGGGATCAGCTGGCCCAGCTCGCCACCGCCATGAACGAGATGAGCGCCACCATCTCGGACGTGGCGGGTCACGCCGAGAACACGGCTCGCGACACCCAGGATGCCACCAGCGAGGCCGGACTCGGCAACGAAGACGTCCACGCCAGCGTGCACGGCATCCAGGCACTCGCCACCGAGGTGGAGCAGGCCACCCATCAGGTCAATCGGCTCAAGGAGGGGGTGATGCAGATAGGCGAGGTGACGGCCGTCATCAGCGCCATCTCGGATCAGACCAATCTGCTGGCCCTCAACGCCGCCATCGAGGCGGCCCGCGCTGGCGAGCAGGGTCGCGGCTTCGCCGTGGTGGCCGACGAGGTACGCCAGCTGGCCAGCCGCACCCGCCACTCCACCGAGGAGATCCAGAGCACCATCACCCAGTTGCAGCAGCGGGCGATGACCGCCGCCAGCGCCATGGACGCCAGCCGCAAGCTGGCGGAGAGCAGCGTCGGCCAGTCCGAAAAGGCGGGGCAGGATCTCTCCCTCATCGTCAATCACATCCAGCACGTGAGCGACATGGCGACCCAGATCGCCACTGCGGCGGAGCAGCAGAGCATGGTGGCCGAGGACATGAACCGCAACGTCAGCGGCATCAATGACTCGGCCCTGGAGATGTCCCAGGCCGCATCCCAGCTGGCCCGGGAGAGCGAGCTGCTGGCCGGACTCTCCCGCAGCCTGGACGAGCGGCTGGCGGTGTTCAGGCTCGGCAATGGCCTCCCCCGGGATCTGTCGCCCGGTCAGGCTCCGCGCCCCTCGCCCTCCCGCCGCACAGACCAGTACCCGCACCACTGACCACCTGACCCAGTCCCATCCCCTGCCGGCCCCGCCGACAGGGGATTTTTTCATCAATGAAAAATGTCACCACCTCGCATCTTTTCAACAGAATGGGCGAACTAACCCCAACTTGATGGATTAAATATAAATTTAAAAACAATGAGTTAAGTTATTGCTCTACTCCGATGAGATCAAGTTGCAAAGATTTATACTTAATAATTTAATCAAAAAAAAGCCATCATGACTGTGTCGTCATCAAAGGCGGCACCCTGACCCTTTATGTAGTCATTTGGCAAACTGGTTGAAAGGCCAGGACGCAAAGCCTCCGGTCTAAAGACATGTCGTCCAGGATAGCGGGGTTGCCACACTCAGGTGTGTCACGGGGAATTCCCCTGCCAACTTGACTGCCCACATCACCGAACAGAGGAATGTATGGCAGCAAAAATCAAACTCAATCATGTGGCCACCGCGCTGGCGTTGCTCGCCAGCGGCGGCGCGCTCGCCCACGGCTACATCAGCCAGCCGGAAGGGCGCAACTATCTGTGCAAGACCGGCGGCAACAGCCAGTGCGGCGCCATTCAATGGGAGCCACAGAGCCTGGAGGCGCCGTCCGGCTTCCCCAATGGCGGCCCCGCCGACGGCCAGATCGCCTCGGCCGGTCATCCACAATTCGCTGAGCTCAACGCCCAGACCAGCGATCGCTGGACCAAGCGACAGGTGCAGGCCGGCCCCTTCGCCATCGGCTGGACCTTCACCGCCAACCATGTCACCCGCAACTGGCGCTACTACCTCACCAAGCAGGAGTGGAATCCGAACCAGCCGCTGACCAGGGACTCCTTCGATCTCAATCCGTTCTGTGTCATCGACGGGGGCATGGTGCAACCGCCCAAACAGGTCACCCATCAGTGCACCCTGCCGGCGCGCACCGGTCATCAGGTCATCCTCGGCGTCTGGGAAGTGGGAGATACCGCCAACAGCTTCTACAACCTGATCGATGTCCAGTTCGACGGCGGCACCCAGCCACCGCTGGCCTGGAGCCAGGGCGGGACCATCTACTCCTCCATCGATCTGGTTGCCGGCGACAAGGCCAAGACCCGGGTATTCGACGCCAACGGCGAGCGCACCGATCTGCAGACAGTGCTGACCATTGGTTCCGCCGAGCAGGGTCAAAAGAACAACTGGGCCCACGATCTGGCCGCCAAGATCAACGCCGAGCAGAGCCAGATCCGCGCTGGTCAGCAAGGCTCCGATGGCCAGTTCAACCCGGTCTACGGCCAGAATCCCGTCTACCTGAAGGCGGGCAGCAACCTGCAGCGGGTCGAGGTCCAGCTCGAGCAGCAGCAACCCCCGGTGAATGACGGCATCAGCGTGAGCGGGCTGGAGAACGAATACCTGCTCGACAACGGCAAGGTCACCCTCAACTTCACCGTCACGGCCGAGGGGGATCTCGCGGTCACCAACACCCTGTATGACCACGGTGGCGCCGCCAAGGGTCAAACCAGTGCCGACATCAAGGACAGCAGCCAGAGCTTCACCATGGAGGTCAGCGGTCTGAGCGCCGGTCACCACCAACTGGTGATCGAGGGCAAGCCGAAGGCGGGCGGCGCCCCCCTGCAGCAGACCGTGGATCTGATGTTCAAGGATCCGGCCAGCGGCGGTGACTACCAGTACAGTTTCCCGGAGGGGCTCAAATCCTATGCGGCAGGCACCAAGGTACTGCAGCCGAAAGATGGCAAGATCTATCAGTGCAAGCCCTACCCCTACAGCGGCTGGTGCACCATCTGGACAAGCACTGCGACCCAGTATGAGCCCGGTGTGGGCACCAACTGGCAGGATGCCTGGACCCTGGTGAACTGCTCCCCGCAATCAGAAGAGGCCCGAGCGGCCTCTTTTTTGTGCCTGTCATCCGCGCTCCCGGTGCCTTGCAGCACCCTGGGCCCCAGTCGGAAAAATCCTATGACGAAAGACTACTATGACCCCCTGAGCCGCCTGCTGCACTGATTGATGGCCGCCGTCATCCTCTACGCCACCCTGGCGGGCTACCTGATGCACCTGGTGATCGACAGCCACCCCAGGCTGTTTCAGTTTCTGTCGGTGTTGAACATGTCGATGGCGACCCTGATCACCCCGCTCTTCCTGCTGCGCTGGGGCTGGCGGCACTGGCGCGCACCCCTGCCCGAAGATAAAGCCGAGCCTCACCATCCCGCCGCCAGGCTGGCTCACGCCCTGCTCTACGGCCTGATGTGCATCGTGCTGTTGAGCGGCTTCCTGATGCTGGAGCAGGGTTATTCCCTGTTTTGGCTCTACCCGGTCGGCAACCCCATCGATGTACCTGAGGTCAACGCCTTCTTCTTCGGCGTCCATCGCCTCGGCTGCCTGTTACTGGCGGCGCTGGTCCTGCTGCACGTGGCCGCCGCCCTCTACCATCACAGGATCAAGGGGGATCGCACCCTGTATCGCATGTTGGGTCCCCAGAGCGGGCGCTAACCAATGAGTGAGGCTCTGGGCCTGGCTGAAGAGCCGAATAAACAAGCAGGGAGCCAAGGGCTCCCTGCTTTTTCAGACCATGCGCCACATTCAGATCTGGTAATCGAGCAGCGGCTCGTTGCTCATGGCCCTGGCCTGGATCTCCGCCAGCGCCAGCTCGGGGTTGCAGAGCTGGATGAACTGCCAGGTGAAGTTGTGCTGGAACTGCCCCTGCTTGAGGCCTATCCAGGCGGTGTGCGGCGCAAACAACCGGCTGCCGTCGAGCTGTACCAGCCCCTTGTCCCGCTGGGGATCGAACGCCATGTCCGCCAGTATGCCCACCCCCATCTCCAGCTCGACATAGGTCTTGATGACGTCGGAGTCCTGGGCGGTCAGCAGGATCTGCGGATGTATCCCCGCCTCGGCGAAGGCCTCATCCACCCGCACCCGCCCCGTCAGGCCCGCCTGATAGGTCACTATGGGCCAGTGGGCCAGGGCCGCCAGGGTGAGTTCCCGTTCGGCGGTGAGGGGGTGCTGCTCCGGCACCACTATATTGTGGTGCCAGCGGTAGTAGGGAAACGCGACCACGCCTTCGCTCTTGTCGAGCTGCTCGCTGCTGATGCCGATGTCCACTTCGCCGGTCTGCACCAGCCGCACTATCTCCTCCGGGCTGCCCTGGCGCAGCTCCAGCTGCACCAGGGGGAACTGCTCGCGAAACGCCTTCACCACACGGGGCAGGGCATAGCGTGCCTGGGTGTGAGTGGTCGCTACCAGCAGCCGCCCCGAATCCCGGTTGGCGAAGGTGCTGGCCAATTTGCGGATATTGTCGGCGTCCCCCAGAATGCGCTCGGCGATCACCAGCAACTCCTTGCCCGGCTCCGTCATGCCGAGCAACCGCTTGCCGTAACGGATGAAGAGCGCGAGCCCCAGCTCCTCCTCCAGCTCGCGGATATGGCGGCTGACCCCAGACTGGGAGGTAAAGAGGGCATTGGCCACCTCGGTCAGGTTGTAATCCCGCCGCGCCGCTTCCCGGATAATGCGTAATTGCTGAAAATTCACCTCATCGCCTCCTGCGCTGAGTGGCGGTGGATACTGCCACCGTCCTCTTGTTATTGGGTGGCCGGATCAGAGTCCGGCTGCAAGCCTGAAAGGAGTCTCGTCTTGGGCCCTCGCCCTCAAATCTGGTAGTCGGGATAGAGCTGCGCATGTCGGGCCACCAGACGCACCCCCTGGCCGGGAGCGAAGGCCCGGGCGGCCTCCTTGCTCAGCTCGGCCTCGTAGTGAGCCCCCCTGGTCTCGCCATCCCCGCGCAACTCCACCCTGATCCGCGGCCCCATGGGCAACAAACGGGTGATGGTGGCGCTGATGCCACCCGGTGCATCCGCTGGCAGAATCTCCAGCTCGTGGGGGCGCACATAGGCGATGGCCGCACTGCCTTGTGCCAGCTGGGAGCTGATGGGGCCACCCAACTGCTGCTCACCTATGCCAAGCCCCTGCCCGGCCACACGGCCGCGGAACAGGTTTACGCTGCCGAGGAAACTGTGCACGAAGGCGGTGGCGGGCTGGTCATAGACCTCGGCCGGAGTGCCGATCTGCTCGACCCGGCCTGCGTTCATCAGCACCACCCTATCCGCCACCTCCAGCGCCTCCTCCTGATCGTGGGTCACGAACAGGCTGGTGACGTGCAGTTCGTCGTGCAGCTCCCGCAGCCAGCGGCGCAGCTCCTTGCGCACCTGGGCGTCGAGGGCGCCGAAGGGCTCGTCCAGCAGCAGCACCTTGGGTTGCACCGCCAGGGCACGCGCCAGGGCGACCCGTTGGCGCTGACCACCGGAAAGCTGGGTCGGATAGCGCTCGGCCACGTGGCTGAGCTGCACCAGATCCAGCAACTCCTTGACCCGGGCGCGGATGCTGGCTTCATTCGGCCGATCGGAACGTGGCTTGACCCGCAGGCCAAACGCCACGTTCTCGAACACCGTCATGTGCCTGAACAGGGCATAGTGCTGGAACACGAAGCCGACGTTGCGCTCGCGCACGTGGAGATCCGAGGCATCCTCGCCGCGGATGATGACGTTGCCACTGTCGGCCTGCTCCAGCCCGGCGATGATCCGCAGCAATGTGGTCTTGCCGCAACCGGAGGGGCCGAGCAGGGCGACCAGCTCGCCGTCGTGAAAATCGAGGTTGATGTCGGCCAGGGCCGCGTACTGATTGAAATGCTTGTTGAGTCCTTGTACCTGAATGCTCATGGCAGCCTCTCTAAACCGTTAAACCGGATTCATGGTTATCCGGGCTGGCCTGCCAGCAGGCAGACCAGGCCATATCAATGGGACTGGGTGGGCTGAGCGCGCAGCCGGGCCAGCAGGGTCTCCCCCAGCAGGGTGAAGATCCCGAACAGGGCCAGCAGGCTCGCCACCGCGAAGGCGGCGCCGGTCTGGTACTCGTTGTAGAGGATCTCGATGTGCAGCGGCAGGGTGTTGGTCTGGCCGCGAATGTGGCCGGAGACCACGGAGACGGCGCCAAACTCCCCCACCGCCCGGGCGGTACAGAGCAGCAGACCGTACATCAGGCTCCAGCGGATGCCGGGTAGGGTGACCCGCCAGAACATCTGCAGGCCGCTCGCCCCCAGCATGATGGCGGCTTCCTCCTCTTCCGGACCACGGGCCTCCATCTGGGGCAGCAGCTCGCGCACCACGAAGGGCACAGTAATGAAGGTGGTCGCCAATATGATCCCCGGGGTGGCGAAGATGATCTTGATATCGTGCTCGCTCAGCCAGTCGCCGAACCAGCCGCGACTACCGAATATCAGCACGAACATCAGGCCTGCTATCACGGGCGAGACCGAGAACGGCAGATCGATGAGGGTAATAAGCAGTTGCCGGCCCGGGAAGCGGAAGCGGGCTATGGCCCAGGCGGCCGCCAGCCCGAACAGCAGATTGAAGGGCACGGAGCAGAGGGTCACCAGGGCCGTCAGACCAAGAGCGCTCAGGGCATCCGGTTCGCTGATGGCATGCCAGAAGAAGGCAAGGCCCGGGCTCAGGGCCTGGATAAAGACGGTGGCAAGCGGCAGCAACAGCAGGGCGGCGAACCAGCCCAGCCCGACACTTATCAGCAGCCACTTCACCCAGACGGGCTCACGGGTCACGGCAGGCTGGCGCACCTGAGTGGCAGGCACTCCATCGAGGGCCAGATCCAGGCTTGCGTTGGATGCGTTCATATGCGGCTTCCTCCGATGCGTGCCCAGCTCCAGGCCTGCAACTTGTTGATGATCAACAGCAAAACAAACGAGATCAGCAGCATGACGGAGGCGATGGCCGAGGCCCCGGCATAGTCATACTCCTCCAGGTGGCTCATGATCATCAGCGGCGCGATTTCCGACACCATCGGCAAATTTCCGGCGATGAAGATGACGGAGCCGTACTCCCCTACCCCGCGGGCAAACGCCAGGGCAAAACCGGTGAGCAGCGCCGGGATCAGAGTAGGCCACAACACTCGCGCGAAGGTCTGCCAGCGATTGGCGCCAAGGCTGGCGGCGGCCTCCTCCTGTTCGGTCTCAGCCTCCCGCAGCACCGGCTGCAGGGTGCGCACAACGAAGGGCAAGCCGATGAAAGTGAGGGCGATAACCACCCCTATGGGGTTGTAGGCGAGCTCTATACCAAAGGGGGCAACCCACTGACCTATCCAGCCGTTGGGGGCGAAGATGGCGCACAGGGCAATGCCGGAGACGGCAGTCGGCATGGCGAACGGCAAGTCGATGAGCGCATCCACCAAGCGGCGACCGGGGAAACTGTAACGCACCAGCACCCAGGCCAGGATCAGCCCGAACAGGCTGTTGAGCAAGGCGGCGATAAAAGCGGCCCCGAAGCTGAGGCGAAAGGAGGCAAGCACCCGGGGGGAGCCTATCACCTGCCAGAACTCGGCGGCCGTCAGGTTGTTGACCGCGAACAGCACCAGTGCCGAGAGGGGCAACAGTACCAGCATGCTCAGATAGAGCAGACTGAAGCCCAGGGTCGGTCCCAGAGCAGGGAGGACGGAATAAGAACCTAATCGCATAACACATCCGTTTGTTATAAAAACTTTCGATACGCTGATTCTGCTCACGACCGCCAGTGACAACAAACACCAATAACGCCTTTGCTAAGCACTTTTTTATCTAACAACGGCAAACCAGGGCTTTTAGAGCGATAAATAGAAAAAAAGGTCTTTTATATAAATAGAAGACCTAACAAACGGAGCGGTGAAACCTGAACTGTGGAGACAGTCACTATGGGATCAGGGTGGCGAGCCTGTCTGGTATCTTGCGGGAACTCTCCTTGTCATATGGGCAGAGGATCAGCGGAAGCTGAGGGCAGCCCGCCTGCCCCACTCGGTCGAGGCGGGGTCCACCACCATCTCGGCCCTGTGATGAAGGGTGTTCAGCAGGTTGAGCCCCTGACTCCACTCCCCATGACCGGACTGGGCATTGATGTGGCCCACCTCGCCGGCATCGAACAGCGGCACCTGCCACTGGCGACTCCAATACTCGGCACGTTCGAAGCTCATCCAGGGATCGTTGCGGCTGGCGATGAGCTGGGCGGACACCTTGATGGAGCCCGCCAGCGCCTCGTCCGGAATGCCGAAACGAGCCGGATCCGCAGGCGCCACGATCAGGATGGAGGAAACCTTCTCCGGCTGTAGCCGGGCGGCGGCGATGGCCGTCAGGGCGCCGAAGGAGTGGGCCACTAGGTGGACCCGGCTGCGTCGGCTCCTGAGCTTGCTCGCCAGTTTGGCGCTCCATACGGTGAGGTCCGGCTTGTCCCAGGGCAGACCCAGCATCCGCTGCCACTGGGGAAATTGCTGGTGCCAGCGACTCTGCCAGTGATCCGGCCCACTGTTGTGCAGACCGGGAACCAGAAGGATCTTGTTCATCATGGTGCTCCTAGCTGTTGTCACAGGGACCGGCCGGCCTTAGCCGCCCGGTTGGTAAATCTGGTCGAACAGCCCACCCTGGGCGAAGTGCTTCTTCTGTGCCTTGTCCCAATTCCCTTCCAGATCCTTGACGGTAAAGAGCGCCAGCTGCGGGAACTGGGCCGATGTCTCCTTCAGGATCGCCGGGTTGCTCGGGCGATAATGGTACTTGGCGATGATCCGCTGCCCCTCGTCGGAATAGAGGTAATCAAGATAGCCCTTGGCGACTGCCTCGGTACCGTGCTTCTTGGCTACCTTGTCCACCACGGCAACCGGGGGTTCGGCCAGGATGGAGACCGAGGGCACCACGAGCTCAAACTTGTCGCTGGTCCCCGGCTGATTCAGCACCAGCAGGGCTTCGTTCTCCCAGGCCAGCAAAACGTCGCCGAGGCCCCGCTCGATGAAGCTGGTGGTGGCGCCCCGGGCGCCGGAATCCAGCACCTTCACGTTCTTGAACAGATCGCCGACAAACTGTTTGGCACCCTCTTCAGTGCCGCTCTTCTTCAGGGCATAGCCCCAGGCAGCCAGATAATTCCAGCGCGCACCGCCGGAGGTCTTGGGGTTCGGGGTCACGATGGCGACATCCTTGCGAACCAGATCGCCCCAGTCCTTGATCTGCTTGGGGTTGCCCTTGCGCACCAGGAAGACGATGGTGGAGGTATAGGGAGACGCATTGTTGGCAAGGCGCCCCTCCCAATTGCTGGCAGTAAGACCCGCCTTGGCCACGGCATCGACGTCGTAGGCCAGCGCCAGCGACACCACGTCAGCCTCCAGGCCGTCCACCACGGCACGGGCCTGCTTGCCGGAGCCACCGTGTGACTGGCTCACCACCACATCATCGCCCGTCTTTGCCTTCCACTCCTTGGCAAAGGCGCTGTTGTATTCCTGGAACAGCTCGCGGGTCGGGTCATAAGAGACGTTGAGCAGGCGCACCTCGGCCGCATTGGCCTGGCCGAGTGTCAGCAGAGAGAGCAGGGTCAGGGCGGTCATTCGCAGTTTCATGGTGATACTCCATATCGTTGGGTTGAGTACAGAATGCCGCCTTCCACATATATCAGGAAGAAAGAAAAAGCGCTTTGCTTATCTCTTTTACGCATATTAGGCCAACCGCCAACACACACTCACTGCCGCGAACCAGCTCCCTGATCGCCCAGCTCGCCACTCATCAACGTCAGATTGCAGGCACGAAAAAGCCCAGTCTGTTGACCGGGCTTGCTGAAGGCGCATAGCAAAAAGGCCTTCCCGTGAGGGAAGGCCTTTCAAATTAGTGGCGGAGCGGACGGGACTCGAACCCGCGACCCCCGGCGTGACAGGCCGTTCCAGCCAGATTATCTCTATTTCACTTATGTGGCATTAAATGTAATCAATTGTTTCTTAATGACAATTACCTTTGACATTCGGTTTTACCATTAAGAACAATTTACGCCACATACGTGGTCACGGTCACAAAATATCGATATTTCAATGATCAATATTTGATCGCGAATTTGCAGGGCGCTAGTCTCAAAATAGACCAATTACCATTTTGAGGTGTCTGATGAGTGACCCCTTCACGCTGTCTCGCGCCCACCCAGACCTCCGTTTCTCTGTCCATCCGCTCGCCCACGCAGCGTATCAGTGGAGCCTCGCCTACCCCCGTCTCGTCTCTTGGAAAAACCTGCCCGGCGGGCTGACCAGCCAATTGCTTCGGCAACCATTACAGGGCGTCATGTTGTACCAGCAGGGTAAAAACAAAAAGATGCGCCCAACGGAATTTCTGCTGTTTTCACCGCTGTGGCCGGCGCTGTACTGGGAGGCTCCCTATCCGCCGGAGGGCACGCTGCTCATTCATAACACCCCATCCCACGTCTCCAACGATGCCGACATTGAACAACAGGCGTGGGCCAGCGCCTTCAGCCTGCTCGTTATGAGCATCGACAGCAGAGAGCTCGCCGCTTTGCGAGAGAGTTTTCAGGCCCAACTGCCCCGGCATATGGCACAGTATTTTTTCGACAAGTCACAGGTGAGCGATGCAGACCTTTGCCTATGGACGGGGTGTAGCCGAGGCACGCTGGTCCAGCAACGCCGACGAGCGGTCAGCAACACTCCGGTCGCCAACCCCTTCGCTGATCCGATTGCGCTACTCGACACCGACTGGAGTCCGGACCATGGATGAGAGGCCCCCTCTAGATCAGGAGCGTTACCACAGACGACTGTGTCACCTGTCCCACGTGGTATGCCCAAAGCTTCTACCGCCCTCATTGCGCTTGACCACCTTCGCGATGCTCAAGTGGCTGATGGGAAACATGCCAGATGATTACTGGCACCGTTACGGAGATTTGGAACGCTGGGCTAGCCATCCACGCTATCGGGTGAACCCCAGTGCTCTTAACATAAAAACTCCATTTGAGGCTTGTCACTACCTCAGGCGACAGCAATTACTGACCGAGTGCGGATTCGCCGCTGCGATCAATATCACTTCCCCCTCGGCTTGGTCAGATGACGATCGCGATCACTATCGATGTTACCAGCAACTGGTCATCGTGAGTTGTCTAAAGTTACACCTCATCGGTGATCATGACTCCGCCATCGAAAACGCGCTGCGGGAGATCCGTCTGATCGCTACCGAAGCACGGCACACACCGGTGCTGCAAGAACTGCCGGATATGGCGGCTCACCCAGATCTGGCGACACTCATCACGACGCTACGTGCCAACCGCCAACACGCGCTATCGCCGCTCATCGAGCGAGGGCTTGGTTTTCTGTGTGTGGTCATCTACGATGCCTATCGCCTGGCAAAAGGCATCACTCGCTATCGCAGGTCAAAGAAACTGCCCGTCGCCGAGCACTATGTCCAATTGATTCAGCTAGAAAAAACTGATGACACTGACATCGTGATCGAAGAGCTAGTTATGCGACCAGGGCCTAATGGAGAGCCGATCGATGAGCTGCCTTTCGCTCTTGATACCAAGACCGTGCGCATCCACGACCCCAGCTCTCCGCACCGCTCACCATTTTTACGCGCCGAATTGAACAGGCGAGTCACCGAACAACTGGCAGTGCGTCAGCTGTCACTTCCGTGTAGCTTCGAGCAGGCCAGTGATTGGGATATCGAGCATCTAGTGAGGGATGCAGTCAACGAGGGTGACCCTGCTGGAGGTTGGTTATTGCTAGCTCTCGTATGCGGCGGTATCCCTGGTGGCCTAGCAACAGGCCGGAGTTTGCAGGTCATAAAAGATCACCTCTGCCTCGTCATTGAACACAAGGTACCAGCAAGTACACTGGATGAGCGACTACATGCTCTGCTGCCCCCCACCCACTCACGTGTCGTTCTGCCGCTCCCAACGGTGTTACAACATTTGGCTGTCAATGCACCGCCCCCGAGCGAACAGTTGTTGAAAAAGCACCTTGCGCTTATCAACGAACGCCACCAAACCCGGCTAACCCTGGGGCGAGTCACTCGTTATCTGGAGCACTGGTATATCAACCAAGGCTTCGATCTGATGCAGGTGGCGCTCGTCCGTGGTCAGGACTACAAGAAGCGCCCGGCACTGGCGTACAGCAATACCCCCACCGACCAGGTGACCAAGCACCATCGAGCCTATCTACAGTTTTTGTTTAACTTGGCGGGACTGGATGCGGGTCTGCCGCCAGCCCGTAGCATCCCTGCCACGGTTGGCAGTAGTCTGCTCCTGCCGGGCAAGGTGCTGCATAACCTGTTTAACCGGCTGTTAATACCGCCACCGGCCCCCAAGCGTGATGCAGCCCTTGAGGAGGTGGCGAGCTTTCACAATCACTACCTTTGCTACGTGTGGGCACTGCTGACGTTTGTAACTGGTCACCGGGATGTGACTGCTCCACTGGGATCGCTCGCTGACTACAACCCCATCACGCGTACATGGTGGATAAGCGATAAAGAGATCCGTAATGGGCTGGCGGCTCGGACCTTGGTGATCCCTGTCACCGCCGCTCGCCAGGTCGCACTTTACCAAGCCCATCTACATGCCCTGGGTCAACGCTACCGACTTCTGCATCGCGGGCTGGCACAGCGCTGCGATGCCGCACTTGATGGCAGCAAAAATCTGCTATTTTTCATCCTTCATGACAGTCAGGGTCATCTGCTGCCTCAGGATCCCACACCCAGCAACCTCAATCAGCAACTGGGTAACCGGCTGCCGATCCAGCACAACTGGGCTCGCCACCATCTACGCAGCGTCCTGCTGCGCAGCGAACTGGCACCGTCAGTGATCGATGGCTGGATGGGGCACGAGGAGATCGGCGAGTCGATATTCGGTCGCCACAGCTGCCTGTCCATCCAGACTCTGCAACACGTTGCCGACCTCATTGAAGCACATTTGAATTTTCACCAGATTGAGGCAAGGGCAGGATGGCAAATCCTCTGATCCTATCACCGCGGCGCCGCGAGCTGATGGTACAACTTGGCCGAGATAAGCGCCGACAGGACCGTAAAGATGAGGCCGAAGTGGTGATCACCCAGGCCATCAAGATCTTTCGTCATCATCTACCAGAGATGTTGGAAGAATCTCCCTGTGCCGACCGATTTGAACGGTTGTGGCCAGACATTGATGCCCAACTGCGGCAAGATCTAAAGACCCTGCACGCCTACCGCTTTGCCTACTCGGTTATCTGCCAGAAACTGGAGATGGGGAACCGGCAGGGAATCTGGTGCATTGCGATCCCCCCTCCTTACTTGACTGTGCGACGCCCTCACCCATTTCGCTCCGAGCATTGGCACCAAGCGACTATCACTATGGCCAACGCAGCTCATACTTGGCGCACCACATTGAGTGAACCGACCCAAGACCCCGACCGGTTATTCGCCCGTTTGCTCGTCTGCGGAATCCTCTATGGCGGGCTCAATCGCCCCTATTTGTGGCTCGCCATGGGGCATGCATTGCTCGAAATCCAGCCGCTGTCCGGTAATCATGAACTAACTTGGATCACCCTAACCCTCGAGCCTGGCGAGCTTCCCAGTAACAGCTATTACCATCATGACGAACACGATGGCAATGCAGAACACAACGAGATACACCAGACTGGTATACGGGCCATCACCCAAGTGAATTACATGCCTGACCCAATCAGCCTCGGTATATTGCGGCAGTTTCTCAAACATCGCCCCGCAACTTGGTGCCCTCCAACCAAACAGGCAGAGTGCCTTGGATTGTTGCAAAAGGAATTGGGAGCAGAGATCAGCCAGCAAGCGCTCTGCAGAGGAGCCATCGGCTTAACCGAACATCAGCTTGGTACTGAACTCCCGCAGGTACTGCTGGAATATGCAGCAGGACGAACCCCAAGTGCATCACTTCCTCTCGCATACTGGCACCGGCTGCTCCAACCTCGCCTGTACCCAGCCAACCAGGACACCTATCAGAAATTTAACTCTCTAGAAAGCGTGGCGAAATGGCCAATGGCAAGCACCAGCCAGCCATCGCAAAAACCCTATCTGCTAGATGAATTAAGAGCGATTTTTCGACAAGACCCAGCCGCGCCCAAGGGCCCGAAAACCATCATCACGGAACTCGATGCTCTTGGGAACACGAGTGCCCTTACGCTCAGCGAACAAGTGCTAGTCAGCTGGTTGCTGTCATTGCTTCTGACACGCCGTTTGGCCCCGTCGACTGCTCAGCGCTACCTCGAAAGCATCGGCAAGGAGTGGTTATCGATGACCGCACAACTACCGCTTGCAAGCTACGATGGCATCGATTTTACCGAACTCTATCACAGCATTCTTAACCGCCCACGCAGCCAATATCAGCGTGACTTCATGGCTGGCCGCCTTCAGGACATGCATGTCTTCGCCGTCGAGGCTTTGATATGGCAGCGCTACCAGAATCACTTGCAACCGGCGAGAAGAAAATTCCCCATGTCAGCGCCGCCATAGTCGATGAGCCCCTCTTTGCCGGTTTGCTGGCACAGGTCGATTGCTTCATCGATACCGACGTTACTCTGCGGATGATGCTTAAATCCTTTCTTATCATGGCCTATCGCACCGGTTTGCGCCCCGGAGAACTCGCCAAGTTGCGGCTAATGGATGTTGAGCCCTCCCCCATCGGGTGGCTTTTTGTCCGCAACAACCGCCACGGTCATAACAAGACCGATGCGGCACTGCGCAAAGTACCACTTTACCCCATGCTCACCGGCAATGAGCGCGATCTCCTCAAACGCTATATTGGCGAGCGACGGATGCAGGCGGATAGCAACAAGGAGTTGCTGTTCCACGCTGCGGGCAATCTCCACGAGCGGGTCAACCTGCAACAGATCTCCCTGATGGTCAGGTCTGTACTCTACCAACTCAGTGGCGGCCTTCATTATCGACTCTACCACCTGCGTCACAGCTGTTTTTCTCGGATGCAGTTGCTGCTGCATCACGATCTGGTGTCCTTGCCAGACATTGTCCAGCGAGCCTTGTTGCCCTACCCCGACACACAACGCGAGGAGATTGTCCGCCTGATCGCAGGCCAGCATCGCCTGCGGGATCGCTATATGGCGCTCGCAGTGATGGCTGGGCACAGCAGTCCCGAGATCACACTGAATCACTACCTGCACTTCACCGACCTGTTACTTGGCTGCCACCTAGCATGCAACCAAACCCCGCTCTCCAGGCAAGAGAGCCAATATCTGTTTGGTATATCGACCCACAAGCAACGCACACTAGACTGCGAACAGGAAAAACCAACGCCCCTGACCCCGGCTAAGCTGATGCCCCACCTACTGAAAAGGCTGGGAGCCTATCAGGCAACACCACCGCGCCAAGTGCGGCAAGGCATCAAGGCGAAAACCCTCGCCGATGCAAACCGAGCCAGTCATTACGTGCAGAGTGAAGCCGTCCTCAAGCATCTTGAAAAAGGAAAGGATCGACGGGAGATAGCCAGCCAATTTGGCTTGAGCGAAGAGTTGCTGGCGACTTGGCATGCGAGCGCAATCGAGCTAGGCAATCTGGTGACACAAAAAGCCCGCTCACGGTTGATTCCCCGCAACCGGCAGCGACAACTGCTCCCGGCTGAACTCGGCACAACCGCAGAGAAACATGCACTGGCTGACGTCTTGAAAGTCTGCCAAGCCATGAGAAAGAGACCCAAACAGATGGCCGAGTTCAGGTGGGCCATCCGCTATTGCCTGACCAACTCAAACAGCTCCCATGCCGGGATCAAATTCACCTCTCCAAAAATCTTCCGCCGCTTTATGACCTTTGTCAGCAAGTTATATCCCTGGTCTCAGTGGCGACTTGATCTCCACGTGCCCCAAGATAAACCTGCCAAACGCTGGCACCTTCATCCAGCGCTGGCCGTCGAGCGCAGCACGCTGCGCAAAGTGCAGCAGTTTCCCCAAGGCTATGCCTACTTATACCTAAACCACCCCAAGGAGGAATTATGCCAGGCGGGCCATTCATCACCGATGTTGCGCTATCTGTTTCATCGCTTTGCCATAATCCTATTCAAGGCGACCAGCATCCGCCGCTGGCAAATTGGCGATTCACAAAATCTGCAACGCATCGCAAAACTGGCCGACACCAATCCAATGACGTACGAGGTACTGATGGAGATTGACAGGATGAGCCGTGACATGACGCACTATGAAATGGCGCTATGTGGGTCATTATTCCATGAGGCTCTACAGAGGGCTGATGAGGATGTTTACAGGGATGTCGTAGAGCAACTATATGAAGAAGGCCGTCAACGCGCCGCCGAATGGTCTGTTGCTCAGGATGAACCCCGATGGGATTAGCCAGGCAAGCTCTTTCTGGCGCGGCTCTGAAAAGTGGGGGTCATCCCCGCCCATTGAGCCCACCCCTCTCACGGGCTGAGCTCAAATTCCCTAACCAATTGGTTTCAGGATCCTGCCCCACTCTTTTCATCAAAATTATTGGGTGTCTGGGTTGTCTGTTTTTTCAGCTTTCTGCCCTCAAGGTAGAGATATCCAGCAGCAAAGGCGATCAGCTCCATGGCTAGAAAGAAGATACTGAGAATGACGATGCTCGAGCTCATACATGCTCCTTGTTGCATAAATCAAACAGGATAGTCCCTGAACCCCAAGGGATGCTGAAAGTATCCTGCCGATATGTGGTCCCTGCAAGTTGCCCAAAGCGCCGCAAACAGTCGGGCGCTGTGGCCCTCTCGGCACATCTTGCTGTCAACGGCCGTCAGAGCTTCGAGATCTCAGTCCAACCGTTTGTAGACCTGATCGCCATAAGGCGATTTGACAAACCAGTAATAGGCCGGGACCTCGGTGAAAGCCCGTCGCCAGTTGTGTACATCCATAGACAATCGATCACAGATATGAACCATCTGGGCTGGCAGATAGGCCTCCGACTGCCGACCAATTTTGATGGAAAGGCAAGAACTGATGGCCTCAAACAGCTTGGGCGCCTCCTGACTGAGGCGGGCCAGCGGCTCGGCCAGCACCATGAAATTGAACGACTCATGTTGCCCCACGACCCCGTTCCCGCTTGTGTTGTTGTAGAACAGGTGGATCTTGCCGATGTCATGCAGAAGACCGCCGATAAAGGCCACGCTGGTGCTAATCGGGCCGACTTGATGCTGCATGCAGAGCGCCGAGGCGGTGATTGCCACCTCATGACTGTGCTCAAGCAGTCCACCGGTATGGTGATGATGGTACTGGTTGCTCGCCTTGCCGGTGAAGAAGGGCCACATGATGCGATCATCAAGCAGCACGGCGAGGTAGAATCGCCGCAGGGCCGCATCCGGTAAATAAGCGAGCATCCCCCAGATATCCGACAAGATGGCATGTTGTTTATCTGCCAGCCATGAAAATTGCTGCTCAATGTCGTCACGACGCACCTCAACAGGCAACGGCATGAAGGTCATCAATCGAGGCACTTCCTCGCGATTCATCTCCAGCAGCAACCACTGCCCAGCCGGCACCACATCCGCCAGCAGCTCACCGCTGACATCGACATGGCGACCCCCTTTCAGGAAAGTCAAACGCCACACGCCAGCACTAGGCAAGCCGTGAATCAGCTCGGCCCACACCAGCGTCAAGTTAAACGGGGATGTGAATTTCATACCTCATCCTCCAGATCAAGTTCACCGTCCAGCAGTTGTTCGAAAGCGGCACCATCCCGACCGACCAGATTGGGCACATAGCGCGAATAGACCCGAAACAGCATGCTGGTCGTGGAATGACCCAGCTGGCGGGCAATCCACTCCGGATTTTCGCCGGCGGCCAGCCACAGAGTGGCAGCCGTATGGCGAGTCTGATAAGGGTTGCGCTTTTCAAGCTTCAGATTGGCCAACAATGGGTACCAGACACGCTGAGCCACATTGCGGTGGTTGAGTGGCTCACCGTTGCGAGCACAAAACACGAAGGTACTTTTCTCGCCCGAGAACCCCCACTGTTCACGCAAGGCCTCATAGACTCGCTGGCTCATTGCGATGGTGCGGTGAGATCCACTGGTCTTGGTGGGCCCGACTTTACCCCTGACCAAGGACTGGTGAATATGAATAAGGCGGGCGCCAAAATCCACATTGTCCCAACAAAGCCCATCGATCTCACCCGTGCGCATGCCAGTGAAGAAACGCACCGTGAAATAGGGACGATAGTCCGCCCGTACCTTGGTCAGAACTCCTCTAGGGTAAACGGCAGGACTTGCGCCCTAGGCATCGGCAGGGCCTTGATATTGCGCCACGGGCTATCAAACTCGAACCGCTCGGCCGCCTCGTTCAAGATGAGGCGCAGGTAGGTCATGATGTGGTTGATACGGGAAGCCGACAGCGCCCGTTCGTTCTGCCCACCCGGCTCACACAAGCGCAACCGAAACGCCAAGATCTGTTGCTTGGTGATGGCAGCTAACAGCTGCTCACCCATGGCCGGAATCAGGTGACAGCGTAAAATGCCATCCACCGTTTCAATTTGGCTCTCCCGCCACTCGACCCGTTTTTCATCGAGCCATAGCTCGGCGAAGGCGGAGAAAATCATCCGCGCACCAGAGGCCTTCTGCCGACTCAGTCTCTCCATGGCCACATACTTCTCAACCTTGGGACTGTTGGGAAAGTGATGCCCATAGTCAAAGGTACCGATACGGATCTGTTGCTCTATCAAGCAGAGCACCTTATTGAGCTTCTGCCGGTTAGCCTGGGTATCAGCCAACGTGGTTTGCTCCCGACAGCGGACCCCCCTGTAACGAAAGTCCAGATAAAGCTTGCCATTACGGCTATTTATCGAGCCCATCGCACCACCTCACTTCAAGCTAGCAATGAGATCGTGGGCTGCTGCTCCTTGCAGCATGGACTCCTCTACCCGCTCCCAGATGTAGAGAATTTTTCGCCCACCAAACGGACGGATGTAATGCACGCCCTCGAACAGCACAGCGTCTTTCAGACTCTGGCGGATTGTTCGCACGTCGTATTTGATCCGTGATGAGAGCTCTTCGGTTGTCAGATAGGTACTCATATCTCGCCTCCAAGTGAATCACAAATGAGTCATTTCGCTCGCGCAAGATGAATATAAATCACGCAATGTATTTGTCAATGCTTTTTTTGCATCATGCATGTTTCATTTGGTAGGCTATGTGAAAAATACTCGCTATGGATAAGTCATGATTAGGATCCTGCTCATCAAGCTACTTGACGAAAAATCGTTCCAAGAAAAGCGCCGCATAACTCTCTCTGAAGTGAGCGAAAAAACAGGGATCAGTCGGGCAACCCTGACCCGGATCGCCAACGTGCCTGGTAATGTCACCAATACCGATACAATCAATGCGTTGTGTAAATATTTTGGATGCCAGCCTGGAGAGTTGTTGAGGTATGTCGAGGAGGAGGACAGTCCTGCGGGGGAGTGAAATATAAGTTCCGGTCCCGCCCTCTTGATGGCTCTCATGCAGAAGGTAGAGTCTGAACTTTTATTTCTTAAGGGTTATTCAGTGCAGCTCAACGACGCCTGCAGCGATTACTTCGGGAATTCAGATAATAAGTGCGACACTCATGGATGAATGGCGAGAGGTGGCCAACTGCTGATTGGTGGTACCCTTCTGCTCGCCAAAGTAAAAGCAGTATCACCATGAGCTATCAGCAGTTGACCGAGGGGCAACGATACCAGTTATCGGTGCTTCGCGCACAGGGGATGTCCATCCTTGCCACCGCACGCGCCATTGGCGTTCATCGCTCCACCCTCTACCGGGAGCTGCGTCGTAACGCCGGGCCGCAGGGCTACCAGCCAGACAATGCGCATCAGCACGCCACCCACCGACGGGCTAGTGCGGCCAAATCTCGGCTATCTGCCGATGTCATCCAGTTTGTCGAGCTGACACTCGCCTGGTGGTGGAGCCCGGAGCAGATAAGCGCGGTGGGCAAGCAGATAGACCTCATGGTGAGTCACGAGTGGATATACCGCCATGTGGCCGCCGACAAAGCCCGGGGTGGCCAGTTGTACCGCCATCTGCGCCAGGGCCACAAGCGCTACCGCAAGGGAGCGAGCAGCCTGCGTTCTCCCATCAAGGAAGCCCGCTCTATTGATGAACGGCCGGCTATCGTCGATAGCCGGGAGCGGCTCGGTGATTGGGAGGCGGACACGGTGCTGGGCAAGCAAGGCACAGGTACACTGGTCACCCTGGTGGAGCGCAAGAGCCGGCTCTATCTGGTCAAGCGGGTCGCGAGCAAACAGGCTGGGGTGGTGCGGGATGCGATAATCGAGATGTTAACGCCCTACATCGAGCAGGCGCATACCATCACCTTTGACAACGGCGGCGAGTTTGCCGAACACAAGGCGATAGAGGAAGCGCTGGGTGCCGAGACTTACTTTGCGCACCCTTACTCTTCGTGGGAGCGCGGTCTGAACGAGAACAGCAATGGGCTGTTGAGGCAGTTTATCCCAAAGGGAACAGACCTGAGAGAGGTCACGGACGAGGATGTCAGGAGAGCGGAGCAGTGGCTCAACCTACGACCTCGGAAATGTCTCGGATTCAGGCAGCCTGTCAAGGTATTCGAAGAGTACCGTCAGGCGGCATAGGCGAGTGTCGCACTTCGAAGTTGAATTCGCGATTTAATAGGTGCAAAGATGGTTAACTGGAAAAAATATCCAACGACGTTTCAGCTATATTTGTACTCCATGTTTTTCATTGTAGTGTTACTTATCGGCAGTTTTATTGTTGTTGCTCATGAACAAGCCCGTTATCAACAAGCCGTAAAAAGTAGGGAAACATCAATTCGTTTGGCTGAAGAGTTGCGACAGTCTTCCAGTGATTTAGCGCGTTTGGTCAGAACTTACGTTATTACAGGTAAACCTGAATATAAAGAACAGTTTCAAGCAGTAGTCGAAATCCGTGATGGCAAAAGACCAAGGCCACACAACTACAGTTTGGCGTACTGGGATTTCAAGGCGATCGAGGCAGCTGCAGAAATTGATGAAACCAAACCACAAGAGATAGCCGTCCCGTTGGTGGAGTTAATGCGACAGGCCGGAGTGACGAAAGCTGAGCTGGAAAATTTGAAAAAGTCAAAAGCTCGTTCAGACGAATTAGTTGATTTGGAAAACAGAGCTATGGCTCTGTTTGAAGAACAACCCCCTACATCAGCGCAAAAACGTGATCAGGCTTTGGCAATGCTTGCTGACAATCACTTTATGGCGATGAAAGCTGAGGTTATGCGGCCTATTATTGAAACAGAGCAGATGATCATTGCCAGAACTCAGTATGAAGTCACAATGACAAATCAGCGCTTGCAGTTAGCGACAGCGGCATTATTTGTGCTTGGCGCTTTTTTGATCTTACTGATCTTTAAGGTGGGGCAAGAGCTCAGAAGAATCATCGGTTGTTCAATCCAGGATTTACAACAGACTATCACTGTTATTGGTAGTGGAGATTTTTTGACACCTATTCAGGTCGATAAAAAATACTCTGACAGCGTTCTTTCCTGGATTGCGCAGACACAGCGTAAACTGGCCGAACTAAATTTGGCACACTTTAAAGCTATAGTGGATTCATCAGATGATGCCATTATCAGTAAGAACATCAATGGCATAGTTGCAAGCTGGAATCAGAGTGCCGAAGTTATATTTGGTTATACAGCAGACGAGATGATAGGTCAGTCATTAAAAAACATTATTCCACCGGACCGTTTACATGAGGAGCCCGGCATTCTTGCCAGTATCTCGCGGGGAGAAAAAGTGAACCATTTTGAAACCCAGCGTATGCATCGTGATGGTCATTTAGTAGATGTGTCTGTCACCATTTCACCGATTTATAACGCTGAGGGTCAAGTCATCGGTGCTTCAAAAATAGCTCGTGATATCAGTATGGCAAAAGCTGCTGAGGCTGAAATTCACCGCTTAGCATTTTATGACTCGTTAACGGGCTTGGCCAATCGGAGTCTATTAAATGACAGACTCAGTCAGGCAATTATCAAGTCCTGCAGAGACAGCAGGGTATTTGCGTTACTGTTTTTGGATTTAGATAATTTCAAAATTCTCAATGACACTAAAGGACATGACGCTGGTGATGAATTATTAAAAGAAGCGGCATTAAGATTAAAAGAGGTCGTGCGGGATAGTGACACTGTAGCCAGGTTTGGGGGGGATGAATTTGTTGTGTTGCTGAACGGTCCAGCTGAATGTTCAGCCGATCCTGATACTTGGGTCTGTAACGTTATTAACAAAGTGATTCAACGGCTTGCAGAGCCTTATCATGTCGCAGGAATCGTACATTGTTGTACTGCAAGCGTTGGCGCTACATTGTTCCGTGGGCAGCAATATACTGCAAGCGATTTGTTAAAACAGGCTGATCACGCTATGTATGAAGCAAAATATTCCGGAAAGAATTGCTTTAAAATATTTGATATGAATGATGGCGTTGTCTAAGGAAGGTGCGAACAAGTCCCTGATATGAGATCATGTTTGTCATCTGGAGCCATGGAACAGGGTTCATCATGAGTCATCAGCTCACCTTCGCCGACAGTGAATTCAGCAGTAAGCGCCGTCAGACTAGAAAAGAGATTTTCTTGTCCCGCATGGAGCAGATTCTGCCATGGCAAAACATGGTGGAAGTCATCGAGCCGTTTTATCCCAAGGCTGGTAATGGCCGGCGACCTTATCCGCTGGAAACCATGCTACGCATTCACTGCATGCAGCATTGGTACAACCTGAGCGATGGCGCGATGGAAGATGCTCTGTACGAAATCGCCTCCATCCGTCTGTTTGCCCGGTTATCCCTGGATAGCGCCTTGCCGGACCGCACCACCATCATGAATTTCCGCCACCTGCTGGAGCAGCATCAACTGGCCCGCCAATTGTTCAAGACCATCAATCGCTGGCTGGCCGAAGCAGGCGTCATGATGACTCAAGGCACCTTGGTCGATGCCACCATCATTGAGGCACCCAGCTCGACCAAGAACAAAGAGCAGCAACGCGATCCGCAGATGCATCAGACCAAGAAAGGCAATCAGTGGCACTTTGGCATGAAGGCCCACATTGGTGTCGATGCCAAGAGTGGCCTGACCCACAGCCTAGTCACCACCGCGGCCAACGAGCATGACCTCAATCAGCTGGGTAATCTGCTGCATGGAGAGGAGCAATTTGTCTCAGCCGATGCCGGCTACCAAGGGGCGCCACAGCGCGAGGAGCTGGCCGAGGTGGATGTGGACTGGCTGATCGCCGAGCGCCCCGGCAAGGTAAGAACCTTGAAACAGCATCCACGCAAGAACAAAACGGCCATCAACATCGAATACATGAAAGCCAGCATCCGGGCCAAGGTGGAGCACCCATTTCGCATCATCAAGCGACAGTTCGGCTTCGTGAAAGCCAGATACAAGGGGTTGCTGAAAAACGATAACCAACTGGCGATGTTATTCACGCTGGCCAACCTGTTTCGGGCGGACCAAATGATACGTCAGTGGGAGAGATCTCACTAAAAACTGGGAATAACGCCTTAAATGGCGAAGAAACGGTCTAAATAGGCTGATTCAAGGCATTTACGGGAGAAAAGATCGGCTCAAACTGAAAAAATGAAATGACTGAGTCAGCCGAGAAGAATTTCCCCGCTTATTCGCACCTTCCCTAGATCTGTACAGGTTATGTTTACGATTGATCTCAGAGCGAGTTTCTTCGACAAGGGTAAGGTGTTCAATCAACGTCATAGCGCGTGCCTCCTGCATGGAGACGCGATTAGATCACAGACGATCTGCCTGTTCAAATTTCATTAACAAAGTGCGATCCCGCCCTGTACCACTGATGGGGTTAGGTCGTACAACATTTGACATCAATGAACTCGTAGCAAATGCGAAGTTGATAAATCAAAAACTTAATCGGTAATGTAAACGTTTAAACACACCCCGCCTAGCATAGGAAATAAGGATAGTTCAATCAGTTTGCACAAATTCGGTGCATATAAATATTTACTAATAGATCTAGGTTGATACACCTACATGATGTAAGATGTATTTAGTAAGCTAAAAATACACACCGATGCTATCTATGCGTAAAAACCTCCCTGTTACATCTAACGAAAAAACTTTCCCATCGTCTGTGAAGCTGATTTCAGTTACGGATAAAAACGGCAATATTGTTGATTGTAATGACGCTTTCGTTGAGGTAAGCGGATTTTCCAGGTCGGAGTTAATTGGCCAGCCACATAATATTGTTCGACACCCCGATATGCCAGCGATGGCTTTCAAAGTGATGTGGTCACATCTAAAAGAGGGTAAAGCATGGATGGGGTTGGTTAAGAACCGTTGTAAGAATGGTGACTTTTACTGGGTAGACGCTTATGTGACACCCGTGACAGCTAATGGACAAGTTATTGGGTACGAATCTGTTCGATCAAGCCCAAGAGCAGAAGATGTACAAAGAGCAGACAGATTATACCGCCGCTTGAGTGCGGGAAGTAATTTACCTAAACCGTTACCTATATCGCTGCCTAACATTTTTTTAATGGTGTCTGTCGCTATCGCGCTTGCGACATTCTTTCTTGGTTACAAAGAGTTATCAGAGAGTTTGTTGCTCGCCGTCATTGCGATCTATGCAATTTGGGTCAATGTGAAAGACCACGCCAGAGCGTCTGACTTAAAGAAATTACTAAGCCGTTCTTTCTCGCATGAACTCGCAGTTCTCACCTACACCAATAAGTCCGGACTTACTGGCGCATTAGAAGTCTCTGTATTGAGCCAGCAAGCTCATCTGACAACTATTATCAACCGCATTGATGATGCCGCGAAAAGAGTATCGCGCGAAACACTTTCCTCATTTGACTTGGTTAAACAATCTAAGCAGGTTATTGATCACCAGCAATCTGAAACGATTCAGGTTGCTACAGCGATGAATGAGATGACGACAACTATTTCAGAGGTATCGCATCATGTTTCCAATACCGCTTCACAAGCTGATAAAGCATTTAATCTGGCCGAAACCGGTGGAGGACTATCCAAAACAACAAGCGCCTCTATTGAAAAACTTAGAGCAACTGTCCAGACCATTTCGAAATCCGTTGTTGATGTAGAGCTACAAACGACGAAAATTGCCCAAGCAGCTCAAGTAATTGAACAGATTGCTGAACAGACCAACTTACTTGCGCTAAATGCTGCTATCGAGGCAGCGCGTGCCGGCGAGCAAGGCCGAGGTTTTGCCGTGGTTGCTGAAGAGGTGCGTAATCTTGCAAAACGTACCCAAGATTCTACGAAAGAAATATACGGGATTGTCAGAGCTCTCTCACTAAAATCCAGCGAGGCCGTTAAAGTAGCTGAATCAGGTGCTTCTGACGCTGACGAGGGGCTGTCAAAAGTCATTGAGAGTGGAGATATGCTGCAAGGAATCGTTGCCTCAGTCGGGCATATATCCGATATGACGACACAGATGGCAGCAGCTGTAGAGGAGCAAGCTCATGTGGCTGAAGATATCAATCGCCAGGTTGTAAGTATTTCAACATTGGCCGATGAAAGCGCCAATTCTGCTGATAAAGCAGCAAGCTCTCTAGAGCACCTTAAGAAAATATCTGAAGAGCTACACGAGCTGGTGGTGCGTTTTAAATGAATATGTTAATGAAGTCTATTGACCAAAGGACAAATCTGGCAGGTCAAAATCGCTTTGAAATGCCAGGAGCCCATTCTTTTATAAAGGGCATTGCGCAGCTTCGTGGCAATCCAGTTATCGTTATCGACCTGAGTGAAGCTACGACAGGTAAGCCGATACGTTATCCCGAACAGGCTTTTGTGATTGTGACGGAATACAACCGCCATATCCAAGGCTTTCTGGTTTCGGCAGTTGATAGCATCGTTAATCTTAACTGGAGTCAAATTCAACCTCCACCTCAAGGATCAGGGCAAAGTCATTACCTAACTGCAGTGACAGAGATTGAAGGCAAGCTCATTCAAGTCATAG
Source organism: Aeromonas media (assembly GCF_020423125.1). Lineage (NCBI taxonomy): Bacteria > Pseudomonadati > Pseudomonadota > Gammaproteobacteria > Aeromonadales > Aeromonadaceae > Aeromonas > Aeromonas media. Next base: position 608,589 of record NZ_CP075564.1, on the reverse strand, counting down.
ATGTTGAAAAAGTGTTCTCGGAGATCATGCCCAACGACCATGAAATTGAAGCTGAAACGGCGCAACAGCTTAAAGGGTTCAACACCTCTGAGATTGAAGTATTGGTTGTGAATGATTCAGCAGTGGCCAGAAATCAGATCAAACGCGTGTTAGACAGTGTAAATATCCCGTCTAAAGTGGTTCATGATGGCCAATCTGCACTTCAATATTTACAAGACTTTGCGGAAAAACATAAAGCAGTAATTGCATAGAGAATACCTTTGGTCATTTCTGATATTGAGATGCCAATAATGGATGGCTCTACACTGACATCCGCGATTAAATCTGAACCACTTCTAAAAGATATTCACGTCGTTTTGCACTCTTCATTAAGTGGTGTGTTTAACGAGTCTATGGTTAAGAAAGTCGGCGCAGACCAATTTATCGCTAAGTTTCATCCCGATGAATTATTACAAGCAATCAATCACTGGTTGTTAATGAAGTAAAGACAGGTGCGCTATGAGAGTGGAAGAAGTACTAAAGCGATTAAACATCAACCCGGTCTCTTTTGATGAGCGTAAAGCTCTTATTAATCTTTCAACTACCGAGATTCAATTGCTCGAAGCCATTCATAAACCACTTTATGCCTATGAGAATGAGCTTATTCATGCTTTTTATCAGCATCTTTTAAAGTTTGACCATGCATCGAAAATGCTGCATGACGTTAACCTAATGGGAAAACTTCAAGAGACACAAAAACTGTACTTTAGGAAATTAACTGCCGGCGATTATGGATTCGACTACGCCCAAGATCGTATTAGAGTGGGCATTGCGCACCAAAGAGTTGGTTTGACGCCACAATGGTATATTGGGGCTTACGGTGTTTACTTAGATCTCGTTTGTAAATTCGTCAGTGTGATATTGAATAGCGATAAGGAGCGTATCGAGCCAACGTTAACTGCGCTCTACAAAGTCGCGCTGCTGGATATCACCCTCGCCTTTGACGCCTACATGTACGCTAGCCACCAGACACTTGAGCAGTCCAGGCAGCAGATTTCTGACAAATACGATTTTCAAATTCGCACTAGCAATGCCATCGCTAAGATTCAGCGCGCTTTTATACTGAATGAGTCGTATGGCAGTGCACTTAGCCTTTTACTTAATGAGCTCATCGCTCTGACAGATAGTCAGTTCGGTTTGATTGGTGAGGTGCGGGAAGACTCGCAACTACGACCATATCTGAAAGTCAGCGTCTTGACAAATAGCAGCTGGGATCATCAAACCCGTGAGCTATATGAAAAAAGTAAGGCGGATGACTTAGAGTTCCATAATCATCACAATTTACTGGGTGAAGTATTAACAACCGGCCAAGCTGTTATCTCAAACAATCCTCAGGATGATTCTCGTGCTGGTGGCACACCACATGGTCATCCCAAGCTCTCCTCCTTCCTTGGATTACCAATTAAACATAATGGTAAGTTGATTGGCATGGTCGGTCTGGCTAACGCAGCCAACGGCTATGAACAATCTGACGTTGAGAAACTGAACCCCATCCTCGAAACCTTGGAATCGCTGTCTGAAGCAAGAGAGATTAAAAATAAACTTGCTCTGATACTGGAAGAGAACGCCCGCCTTGCATTAGTTGCTACACAGACTGTGAACGGAGTAATGATCTTAGATTGTGATTACAACATCACTTGGTGTAATGCTGGCTTCGAACGAATCTTTGGTTATTCTTTGGAGGAGCTTGCGGGTCAATCGCCGTGGGCAACATTAACTGGGCCACAGACTAACAGCTTTGACCTTTTGAAGTTACAAAAAGCTGTCGCAAAGAGAAAGTCTATTGAAATTGAATTACTTAAATATCGAAAGAGTGGAGAGACCTTCTGGAGTCGCATTAGTTGCAACCCTACGTTTAATGAGCTTGGAGAGCACTCGGGGTATATTTCGGTTGAGCTGGATATAACTCAAGAGCGCTTGAGGCAGGACGAACTGACCAGCTTTAAAAGTGTTGTGGATCAAATCGCTGATGCCGTCCTATTTTTTGATGCCGAAACGTTGGACATTTTATATGCCAACCTTGCTGCACAGCGTCAACTTGGGCGGAGTTGGGCGATGCTACAAATTATGAAGCCCTACGAATTTAAGCTGAGCTACGATTCACAATCGTTCGATCGGCTTTTGAAGCCACTCAAAATGGGTGAGGTGGAGCTGCTGCATTTTGTTACCCAACATCACAAAGGGGATGGCAACATCTATCCTGCAGAAATTAGTATGCAGATTGTACAAACCGCGTTTAACCAAAAAGTCGTCGTCAATATAATTCGAGACATCTCGGCGCAGCTTGATTATGAAAGACTCAAAAGTGAAAACGAAAAGCGCTTGGTGAAGTTGCTGCATAAATCAGAGGATGCGATGGGCATAATCAGCCCAGATTTTGTGATTACCGATTGTAATGATGCAGCCGCTAAACTTTTTTGCTTGTCTGACCGCAAAGCGCTGATTGGCTTGTCGCCTATTCAATTTTCACCATTGAGCCAGGGTAAAAACAACAGCGAAGAGCTCGCCAAAGTTCTTTTAAATAAAGCCTCAACAGAGGGCTACCAGCGTTTTGAATGGCTTCATATCACTAAACAAGGTCACCATCTACCGATAGAGGTAACGCTCATTCCAGTCATCTACCTTGGAAAAAACGCTATCCTGGTAATTTGGCGTGATTTAAGTGACATTAAAGCCAAAGAGCATCGCATCAAGCAATTGGCATTTTTTGATGAGCTAACGGGACTGGCTAATAAACATTTATTCTCTGACCGAGTTAAATACCTACTTAAAATTGCACAGAGACATCAATATACCATCGCGATTGTATATATCGACCTGGTTAATCTTGAAGACATTAACGAAACAATGGGATACGAAGCGGGTGATGCAGTCATCCAAGCGGTCGGTCGCAGATTAGCAAAAACCATCCGCGGTGCAGATACTTTAGTGCGTTGTATCTTTGAGAACGAGGACTGCCAGACTTTACCTATCGTCAATGACATAGATCGAGAGTTTGACTCCTTAGCCCGTTTAAATTCTGATGTTTTTGCGCTTGCAGCCGTTCTATCTAATCCCGATGCGGCATCAATAATGGTCAACAGGTTACAACAAGCTATCGCTGAGCCGCTCGAAATTCTAGAGGGTGAAGTCAGTATCAATGCAAGAGCTGGAATTGCTTTATATCCTCAGGATGCGGATACCTTTGATGCAATAACACGAGGTGCCAATATAGCACTTAATATGGCCAAAGAGTCCGGTTTACCCAGTTGCTATTTTAATATTGAAGTGGGTGAAAGGATTCAGAAAAAATCAATTATCTCAAAGCAACTTGAGAGAACCTTACTCTCCTATCCTGAAAATCTGCGAATCGTCCTTCAACCTCAAGTTTGTTTAAAAACATATAAGTTAGTCGGTGCTGAGGTTCTGGTGCGCTGGAGAGACGAAGAGCTTGGCGAAGTTTCGCCAGGATCCTTTATTCCAATTGCTGAAGAGCGAGGGTTAATCAATAAGTTGACGCATCTCGTATTAGAACGTGTTATTGAACTGAAACGCAGTTGGCAGAAAAAAGAAGTGTTCTCGCAAGAAAATTTGCGTTTCAAGCTCGCCCTTAATATTTCAGCGAAAAGCTTTGATGATGAGTCTGCAATTTATGGTTTTTTAACTTTGATAGAGCTCGCAGGGTTAGAGCCAAATGATTTTGAGCTTGAGCTTACCGAAACAGGGCTTATGCGTGATCCCGATAAAGCAATATCAACTTTAAATATGATACGAAGTAAAGGTTTTTCGATTGCCATTGATGACTTTGGTATGGGGCATTCTTCATTAAGTTATCTAAAAAACATCAATGCGGATGTGCTGAAAATTGATATGCACTTTATCAAGTCAATACGTGAAGATGAGAAAAACCTCGCCATTGTTAAAACCATTATTTCAACAGCAAAGATTTTTGGCTTGAAAACTCTTGCTGAGGGAATTGAAACTCAAGAAATTGCGACGCTACTGGCAGAACTGGGTTGTGATTGGGGGCAAGGTTACTACTTCGATAAACCTCTCTCTGTTGAGCAGTTTGAAAAATTACTTTTGAGCTATAAAAGAGAATACTGATTATGTTCGACTTTCTAAAGAAAACACCCACTTTAACAGAACCACTAAAAGTTTCTGATGAAAAACTCCTCTTTAATGCCATGTTAAACGCTACCGCGATGGTGATTTTTAATCATTCAGGCGAAATACTTGAAGTGAGTCAGAAGTTTGCTGACTTTATGGGGTACAGTAAACAGGAACTTCTGGGCCAGCATCACCGCATTTTGTTTGAGACTGCCTATACATCGAGGCCCGAGTATACAACCTTCTGGCGAAATCTCCTTGAGGACAAACCGCTGCGAGATACCTTTAAATATATAAAGAAGAATAGAGAAACTATCTTTGTCGGCGCACGTTATGTGCCAATTAAGGATGCACAAGGTAAGGTGTATCGTGTTGTTAAATTGGCTTTTGATGTCACCGCGCAGCATAATGAATCTTCATCGCAGAATGCCGTTTTTACTGCACTTAACCGCTCTCAGGCTGTAATTGAATTCACCCCGGATGGCATAATCACCAATGCTAACCAGAATTTTCTTAATGCAATGGATTGCAAACTGGAACAGATAAAGGGTAAACACCACAAAATCTTCTGTGATGAAAACTTTTATCGTGATAACCCAAATTTCTGGCGCAACTTGGCTAACGGTAACTATCAGGCAGGTCGATTTCTAAGAAGAAGTCTGTCTGGCAGGAGCGTCTGGCTTGAAGCAACTTACAACCCCATTCTTGATGGGCAAGGTAAAGTCTATAAAGTGATAAAATTTGCGTCAGATATTTCTGAGCGCGTCAATAACGCCATTAATACAGTGAACCTCGCGGCGCAAACATCCGAAAAGACATCGGCGTTAACAACAACGGCAATGCGAGAGCTGGATAACAGCGTGAATACCAGTGTTCAAATCGCATCACAGGTTGAAAATACTGCACAAGTTGGTCAAGAGCTAAATCTGAAGTCAAAAAATATTCAGGAAATAGTTACTACTATACGTTCCATTGCCGATCAGACAAACTTATTGGCACTTAATGCGGCGATTGAAGCTGCAAGAGCCGGAGATTCCGGCAGAGGGTTCGCAGTTGTTGCAGACGAAGTAAGAAAGCTTGCCGCCAGATCGGCCTCCGCAACCTCCGACATTGCGGAGGTCGTAAAAGAGAACGCGGGACTCATTGATAAAATTGACACCGGTTTAAAAGAAATCAATGTGATAGCGAAAAAAGGTCATGAATCTATCGAGCATGTCGAAAAAGCTATCGAGAGTGTAAATGCGAGTATCAGCGAGCTTGTTGCAACAGTTGAAGCCTTGAAACCCTAGCTGTACAGATCTAGTTATCACCTGACACCGGCCTCAAACCGGTGTCTTGTTTACGCTACTTTAGTGCGCACTTCCTTCGGTATCAATTTCAGACCCTTCTTGAACATGCTGTAGGGGGTCTGACCCTCCATCATCCTGCCCTGATGTGGCCGCTGGGTGTTGTAGTGTTCCAGGTAGCTATCCAGGTCTGTCTGCATCTGTTCTACCGACTCATACCAGGTCGTCCTCCCCTTGATACGGAAGTGCTCATCCAGCAGGGTGCGATGTAGCCGCTCGATAAAGCCATTGCTCTGCGGCCTGCGTACCTTGGTGGTCCGGTGCTCAATCCCCTCCAGTTGCAGGAACAGCTCGTAGGGATGATGGTCAGGGCGCCCACAGAACTCGCGCCCGTTGTCCGACAGGATGGTATAGACCCGAGCCTCATGGGCTTCGAAGAACGGCAGGACCGTTTCGTTGAGTGAGCACATGAACCGAGGTCACCGGCAGCTTGCTGGTGTAGAGCCGTCCCCAGGAGTGGCGGCTGTAGCAGTCCAGCACGGTTTGCAGATACACCTTGCCTACCCCCTTGAGTGCGCCGACGAAGAAGGTGTCGACCGCCACCAGTTCCCCGGTGTAGTGAACCTCAATTTGGCGTTCGCGAAACTCGGGGCTGAAGCGCTCGAGCAGGCGGATCTGCTCGTCATTGAGCTCAATCGTCTGTTCCCTATGGGTTTTCTCGAGGCGCAACAAGCGGTCATGCTTGGAGAGCAAGTCGTGACGTTGCCACACGCCACGCACACCGCCCGCACTGACGTTGATGCCTTGCAGAGCCAGTTCTTGCGCGACCCGCAGCGGGCCATGAGTTGGTCTGGTGAGGGAGTAATCGAGGATGGCCTGTTCAATCTCGGGAGCGACCCGATTGGGATGAGCCCCTTTACAGCCGGGCAATTTGTCGAGCAATCCCTCGGCGCCATAGGTCTGGTAATTACGGCGAATTTCGTAGAACTGCTGACGGCTGTAGCCGATGAGCTTGCAGGCTTTGCTGACATTATTGAGCTCTTTGGCGAGCTCTAGCAGGCTGAGTTTGCGACGTGCTACTTTCTCGTTGGTGGTCATACGGTGACTCCAGATAACACGGTAGGGGTACCGTTTTGTTATCCGGTTTGAAGCCGTATGACCACTCCCTTTTGTGGGCAACTGTCAGGTGAATACCATCTCCATACACCCTAGCCTTACTAAAATAACTCGGACACCTGGGTGTCACGCCCTCGCGGGGACGGCCTCGGGTAAGCAACGATAATCCGTACTCGGAGTCATTGTTCAGGACGCTGAAGTACTGTCCGCAGTGGCCATCAGACGGCTTTGCCAGTCTGGAAGCGGCCAGGGAGTGGGTGCGCGACTTTATGGCCTGGTATAACGAAGAGCACCGGCATAGCCGTATCCGCTTCGTCGACCTCCGGTCAAATCAGGGGGTTGGTCACGAAATGGTCACCGTTTGGTCACGGTCACGAACATCAAGCGGGCATTTCAAACTGCAGATATGAAAAAAAGCCCAACCTGTTCAACAGGTTGGGCTTTCTATTTAGTGGCGGAGCGGACGGGACTCGAACCCGCGACCCCCGGCGTGACAGGCCGGTATTCTAACCGACTGAACTACCGCTCCGCTGTCTGGTTAGCTTTTTGCTAAATTGTTTGCCGTTTCAATGAGGTGTCATCCTCTCGGCCAACGTCGTGATGTGCACGGCGCTGTTTAATTGGGTGCCTGGCAGTGTCCTACTCTCGCATGGCGAATGCCACACTACCATCGGCGCTACCGCGTTTCACTTCTGAGTTCGGCATGGGATCAGGTGGTTCCACGGCGCTATGGCCGCCAGGCAAAAAACTTCATCTGGAAAGCTGACGTGAGTAACGACTGATTGGCTATTGCCTGGTCGCTATCACTGAATTAGGTAGTAGTCTCGCACTTGCTACAAGGCCAGAAACACTTCTTGGGTGTTGTATGGTTAAGCCTCACGGGTAATTAGTATGGGTTAGCTCAACACGTCGCCGCGCTTACACACCCCACCTATCAACGTTGTGGTCTCCAACGGCCCTTTAGGACCCTCAAGGGGTCAGGGATGACTCATCTCAGGGCTCGCTTCCCGCTTAGATGCTTTCAGCGGTTATCGATTCCGAACTTAGCTACCGGGCAGTGCCACTGGCGTGACAACCCGAACACCAGAGGTTCGTTCACTCCGGTCCTCTCGTACTAGGAGCAACTCCCTTCAATCATCCAACGCCCACGGCAGATAGGGACCGAACTGTCTCACGACGTTCTGAACCCAGCTCGCGTACCACTTTAAATGGCGAACAGCCATACCCTTGGGACCGACTTCAGCCCCAGGATGTGATGAGCCGACATCGAGGTGCCAAACACCGCCGTCGATATGAACTCTTGGGCGGTATCAGCCTGTTATCCCCGGAGTACCTTTTATCCGTTGAGCGATGGCCCTTCCATTCAGAACCACCGGATCACTATGACCTACTTTCGTACCTGCTCGACCTGTCCGTCTCGCAGTTAAGCTGGCTTATGCCATTGCACTAACCTCCTGATGTCCGACCAGGATTAGCCAACCTTCGTGCTCCTCCGTTACTCTTTGGGAGGAGACCGCCCCAGTCAAACTACCCACCAGGCACTGTCCGCGAGCCCGATTCAGGGCCCTGCGTTAGAACATCAAACATACAAGGGTGGTATTTCAAGGACGGCTCCAGCGCAACTGGCGTCACGCCTTCAAAGCCTCCCACCTATCCTACACATGTAGGTTCAATGTTCAGTGCCAAGCTGTAGTAAAGGTTCACGGGGTCTTTCCGTCTAGCCGCGGGTACACCGCATCTTCACGGCGAATTCGATTTCACTGAGTCTCGGGTGGAGACAGCATGGCCATGGTTACACCATTCGTGCAGGTCGGAACTTACCCGACAAGGAATTTCGCTACCTTAGGACCGTTATAGTTACGGCCGCCGTTTACCGGGGCTTCGATCAAGAGCTTCGCTTGCGCTAACCCCATCAATTAACCTTCCGGCACCGGGCAGGTGTCACACCCTATACGTCCACTTTCGTGTTTGCAGAGTGCTGTGTTTTTGATAAACAGTCCCAGCCATCTGGTCACTGCGACTCCCAACTGCTCCATCCGCAAGGGACTTCACTGTCAAG
>NZ_CP075564.1:247500-595000 GCF_020423125.1 Aeromonas media | reverse complement strand
CACTTTTCCCTGTTTGACGAGGAGCGCTGCATCGAGGCATTTGCCGATGCAGAGAATCCCTTCGAGACCGAACAGCTGGTGATCTGCAGCCTCGACTTTCTGCGCAAGAAGCGTCGTCGCTTCGAGCAGGTACTGGAAGCAGAGTGGGATCTGCTGGTTGTCGACGAGGCACATCATCTGGAGTGGAGCGAAGAGGCCCCCAGCCGCGCCTACGAAATGGTGGAAGCGCTGGCTGAACAGGTGCCGGGCGTGCTGCTGCTGACCGCCACCCCGGATCAGTTGGGCCACCAGAGCCACTTTGCCCGCCTGCGCCTGCTCGATCCCGAACGTTTCTACGACTACGAGGCTTTCCTCGCCGAGGAGCAGGCTTATGGCCAGGTCGCCAGTGCCGCGCAAGAGCTGCTGGAAGGCGAAACCCTGAGCGATGAAGCCAAACAGATCCTCGCCAACCAGCTGGAAGGGCTGGACTTAAGCGATGCAGCTGCCCGCCAGCAGGCGGTCGCCAAGCTGCTGGATCAGCACGGCACCGGCCGGGTGCTGTTCCGCAACAGCCGCGCCAATATTCAGGGCTTCCCCGAGCGTCATCTCAACGTCTACCCGATGCCACTGCCGGATCAGTACAAGACCGCCATCAAGGTGATGGGCATGATGGGTGGCAACGGTGGCGATCTGCAGACCCGCGCCCTGCGTTACCTCTACCCCGAGAAGATCTTCCAGCAGTTCGAAGGCGACAACGCCACCTGGACCCAGTTCGACCCGCGCGTCGAGTGGTTACTGGGGCTGCTGCTCTCTGCCCGCCAGCAGAAGGTGCTGGTGATCTGCTCCGAAGCGGCCACCGCCATCGCACTGGAAGAGGCGCTGCGCACCCGTGAAGGGATCCGCGGCACCGTGTTCCATGAAGGGATGTCGATCCTCGAGCGGGACAAGGCCTCTGCCTATTTTGCGCAAGAGGATGGTGGCGCCCAGGTACTGCTCTGCTCCGAGATCGGTTCAGAAGGTCGCAACTTCCAGTTTGCCAGTCATCTGGTACTGTTCGATCTGCCGCTCAATCCGGATCTGCTGGAACAGCGCATCGGTCGACTGGATCGTATCGGTCAGCAGAATACCGTCGAGATCCACGTTCCCTATCTGGAGGGCACCTCCCAGCGCGCCCTGCAGCTCTGGTATCACGATGGTCTGGACGCGTTCGAGCAGACCTGCCCGACGGCTCGTCCGGTATTCGAAGCGGTGCGCGATGAACTGTTCGAGCTGCTGGCCGCCAACACCGGCGATCAGGCGACTCTCGACGCTCTGCTGATCAAGACCCGCGAACTGCACGAGCCGCTCAAGGCACGACTGGAACAGGGTCGCGATCGCCTGCTGGAGATCCACTCCAGCGGTGGCGCCGCCGCCCAGCAGCTGGTCGACAAGCTGGCCGCCGAAGATGACGACACCGGCATGATCTCCTTCGCCCTCAAGATGTTCGACGAGATCGGCGTCAACCAGGATGATCGTGGTGAGAACGCGCTGGTGCTGACCCCCGGGGATCACATGCTGGTCTCCAGCTTCCCGGGCCTGCCGCAAGACGGCATGACCATCACCTTCGATCGCAACACTGCCCTGTCGCGGGATGACATGGCGCTGCTCTCCTGGGATCACCCCATGATGCGCGGCGGCATCGACCTGATCCTGGGCTCCGAGATCGGTGCCACCTCGGTGGCTCTGCTCAAGAACAAGGCGCTGCCCATCGGCTCCATCCTGCTTGAGCTGATCTTCGTTGCCGAGTCTGCGGCCCATCCCCAGCTCTACCGTTTCATGCCGCCGACGCCGATCCGTCTGCTGATGGATAAAAACGGCCAGAATCTGGGTGAGAAGGTGGCGTTCGATGCCTTCAACCGCCAGCTGACCCCGGTCAACCGCCACCTCGGCAGCAAGCTGGTCACTGCGTCCCAGCCGGTGATCCACGGCCTGATTGGCCAGGCTCAACCGATTGCCGAAGAGCTGAAAGCCGGGATTGTCGACAAGGCCCGTGCCCAGATGGCGCAGACCCTGCAGCAGGATCTCGATCGTCTGGAGGCGCTCAAAGCGGTCAACCCGAACGTGCGCGACAGCGAACTGGATTATCTGCGCAATCTGCAGGCAGAATTGCACCACCTGATCGATCAGACCCAACTCAAGCTGGATGCAATCCGCTTTATCGTGGTCACCCATAACTGACAAGGCAGTGAAGTGGCATGATCGGCTTCGGCTCACGCGGGATCTCATGCCCTTTATGATTGTGGTTACCCATAACTGATGGGGGCTTGCCCCCACCTTCTGATGCGAGACATTTATGTTTGAATACTCACCGCCTCTGGAACCCTGGCTCGATATCCTGTTCAAGGACAAGGACATCATGGTGGTCAACAAGCCCACTGGCCTGCTGAGCGTCCCCGGGCGCGGCCCCGAGAATGAAGACAGCGTCCTGCATCGGGTGAAGCAGCAGCACCCCAAGGCGGCGGCGGCCCATCGCCTCGACATGTCCACCACGGGCGTTATTGTCATTCCCCTCAACCCTAATTCACATCGGGAGCTGAGCCGACAATTTCGCGAGCGGGAGACCGAGAAGCACTACCTCGCCTGGGTGTGGGGCGAGCCGGAGGCAGAGTCGGGTCAGGTAGACCTGCCGCTCTGCGTCGACTGGCCCAACCGCCCGAAACAGAAAGTGGACTTTGAAGAAGGACGTCACGCTCTGACCCTGTGGGAGAAACTGAAGGTGGAGAATGGCAACAGCCTGATCAAGCTGACCCCCATCACGGGTCGCTCCCATCAGCTGCGCGTCCATATGCTGGAGCTGGGGCACCCGATCCTGGGTGACAACCTCTACGCCCATCCGGATGCGCTGGCGGCAGCGCCCCATCTCTACCTGCATGCGGCCAGCCTGACCATCAGCCACCCCCGCAGCGGCGAGCGGATGACCTTCGAGGCGCCAGCGCCCTTCCCGCTCTGAGCGGAAGAGGCTCGCGCCAAATCGCAGAGATAAAAAAGCCCCCATCGCGAGATGGGGGCTTTTTCATTAGGGTCAGACGCGAATATCGATCTTGCTTCCCAAAGAAGCGCTGGCCGATGTCGGTGCTGCTGGAGCTGACTGAGCTGCTGTTGCCAGCAGTTTCAAAGCCGACTCGCCCTCCTGGGTCTGCTGTTTTTTGGCCAGGCTGGCCACCATCAGTGCAGAACCAAACGACGCATTTGCAGAACTAGAAATATCCATTGTGTACCTCCTGCCTAATCACTATCGGCCAGAGAATGGCAGACATGAGACCTATCGTTCAGAGCAGATATGCCTTGTCCGGCGCACGCCGTGCGAGCCAACGCTCCTCCATCTCCAGCAGGGTCTGATAGGCCTTTGATGCCTGCTCCGGGCGACTGAACAGATAGCCTTGTCCGTAGAGATGGATGTCGGTCAATGAACGCAGCACGTCGAGCTGGCCCTGGGTTTCAATCCCCTCGCATACCAGCTTCTTGCCCAGCATGGAACCCATGCGGCAGATGTTGGCCACCAGCTCGGCCGCCTCGATGGAGGTGTCTATGCCCTGGATGAAGGATCTGTCTATCTTCACCTTGCTCACGGGCAGCTTCTGCAGATAGCTGAGAGAGGAGTAACCGGTCCCGAAGTCATCTAGCGCCAGATGAACCCCCTGCTGACTGAGATCCTGCATCAACTGCAGCGAATTCTTCACCTCGCGCATGGTGGTGTCTTCCGTCACTTCCAGCACCAGGCAGGAGGCCGGAATGTGGTGTTCCATCAAGGCCTTGGCCACCAGCTTCAACAAGTTGCGCTGGTACATGCCAGGGGAGATGTTGACGCACATCTGCAGATCGACCAACCCCAGGTGTTGCCACTGGTGGAGCTGCTCGCACGCCGTGTTCAGTACCCAGCTGCCCAGCTTCTCGGCCAGCTGGAACTCTTCCGCCACCTGGATCACCTCGTTGGGAGGAATGAAGCCAAGCTCAGGATGACGCCATCTCAGCAGCGCCTCGACCGCCTCGCAGCGACCGCTCTCCAGGTTGACGATGGGTTGGTAGTAAAGCTCCAGGGCGTTATGTTCAAGAGCCATCACCATGTCGGAAGCGAGGTGCTTGCGCCTGGTGGTTTCGTTGAGCAGGGAGCTGTCATAGATGACATAAGGGACATGGGTCTTGCGGCTGTGGAACAGCGCCTGCTCCGCCCGGCTCAGCAGCTCCTGGGTCTGGTTGCTGTCCGTGGGGAAGAAGGCGATACCTATGCCCACTTCTAGCCGGAAGGGATAGTTGTCGATGATGATGTCTTGTTTGATGGAGTGGAGCACTCTCGCCACCAGCTCCCTGACCTGACGCAGATCGCTGCTGTCCCGTTGCAGCATGGCGAGCTGATCGCCCCCCAGACGAGCCACCCACTCGCCGTTTTCACACAGGGCCCGCAGCCGCTTCGCCAGCTCCTGCAGCAGTATGTCCCCAGTGCTATAGCCAAACTTGCTGTTGATGTCACGAAAGTCATTGATGTCGACCAGTACCAGGCCAAAGGGGGTATCACGGCTGACGTAAGACTCCATCTTCTCCAGCAAGGCCAATCGGTTGGCCAGGCCGGTCAGCGGATCGACCCGGGCCGTTCTGAAATGACGCCTGGCTTCACGCACCAGCAGACCGCTAAGCAGAATGACGGATATCACCAGGCCCAACACCATGAATAACAGCGCATCGCGCAGTTGGCCGAAGCGCTTGTCATTGCCCGAATAGACGTTGATGTTCTTCTGCATCATGGAGGCGAGAGAGTAGGAGAGCGGCTCCTGCAAGGGCGCAAGGGTCATCATGATCTGCTGGTAATCCGACATCCCCGGCTTCAGCTTGGTCAGCTCCGGCTCCAGCTTGCGGATGTTGTTCTCGGTCAGCTGCACCAGCCGCAGCGTCTTCGGATTATCCGACAGGCTCTTGCGCAGCTGCCCACTCAGCAGGATCGGCGTCCGGCTCCACAGGATGTCGTAACGCAGCAGCAGGGTTTCATGATCGATACCGCCGTAGTGGTAAATCTCGACGGCATTGAGAAAGCGCCCCAGCTCTAGCTGCAACTGCATCAATGCCCAGGAGACGTCATAGGTGTACTTCTCCATTACCCGGGTCGCATTTTGTATCTGCACCAGGCAATACAGCGTGCTACCCGTGAATAACAGAATGGATAGATAAAGAACGCCGAGTAAGGGCCAAGCCCTGGTCTTCGCTTTCACCCAGTACTCCCGTAAGCCACCGTCTTTACTGCTGAATATCGATCGCGCTCAGTTGCCAGATCATCATGTCGGTGAACTCGGATCGTTTGAGTTCAGGATGCTGATCCAGCGGCAGGATAAACCAAAGCGGCCCTTTGTCACGTACCCGCATGGTTACCCCATCATCTTGCCAGGCCAGAATGGGATCGTATTGCCTGACCTTATCCCAGTTGATCCGGATCTGGAAGCTGTTCAAGGCAGTGAGCGTGATGCTCTTGCCATTGGCCTTCACCGCCGTCAGCACGTCCGCCAGTTTGGGCCCCACGTATTTGTGCGGTTTGTCCACCCAGGGATTGCTCGTCACTATCTCATGCTGTGGCAGGGCCTGGATCATGGCCATGTCGAAATCAACTTCACCATCTGCCGGGTTGGCGGGGTCCAGATTCCCTGTCACCTTGAGGATCACCGGCCCCTCGGGAGCGGCCAGGACCATGGTGGGAACGACAAGGGAAAACAGTAACGGGATCAAACCTAATGTTCGCATGATCACCTCAGATCATTTCACTATCAACAGCTTCAGCTTAGTAGCACTAAAAAAAACGGCCCGCAAAAGCGAGCCGTTTGATGACTATGACGGAATTACATCATACCCATACCGCCCATGCCACCCATATCAGGCATGGCAGGGGTATCTTTCTTCGGCAGCTCGGAGATCATGCACTCTGTGGTGATCATCAGGCCGGCGATGGAAGAGGCGAACTGCAGGGCAGAACGGGTCACCTTGGTCGGATCCAGGATGCCCATGGCCAGCATGTCACCGTACTGCTCGGTGTAGGCGTTGTAGCCGAAGTTACCCTCACCGTTCTTCACGGCGTTGGCAATGACGGAGGCTTCTTCACCGGCGTTGATGACGATCTGACGCAGCGGTGCTTCCATGGCGCGCAGAGCGACCTTGATGCCCACGTTCTGGTCTTCGTTGTCACCACGCAGTGAGGCCAGCTTGGCGGCCACGCGCACCAGCGCCACACCACCACCGGCAACCACGCCTTCTTCTACGGCAGCGCGAGTGGCGTGCAGGGCATCGTCAACACGGGCTTTCTTCTCTTTCATCTCGACTTCGGTGGCAGCGCCAACCTTGATGACAGCAACACCGCCGGCCAGCTTGGCCACGCGCTCTTGCAGCTTCTCACGGTCATAATCGGAAGAGGTATCTTCGATCTGCTGACGGATCTGAGCCACGCGGCTCTCGATCAGGGCTGCATCACCCACGCCATCGATGATGGTGGTGTTCTCTTTGGTGATGACGATGCGCTTGGCACGGCCCAGATCTTCCAGGGTCGCTTTTTCCAGCTCCATGCCCACCTCTTCGGAGATCACGGTACCACCGGTCAGGATGGCGATATCCTGCAGCATGGCCTTGCGACGGTCGCCGAAGCCCGGCGCCTTGACGGCGGCGACTTTCACGATGCCGCGCATGGTGTTGACCACCAGGGTAGCCAGCGCTTCACCTTCCACGTCTTCGGCCACGATGATCAGCGGTTTGCCCGCCTTGGCCACGCCTTCCAGCACCGGCAGCATTTCACGGATGTTGGAGACTTTCTTGTCCACCAGCAGGATGAAGGGATCATCCAGCTCGACGGAGCCGGTTTCCGGCTTGTTGATGAAGTAAGGGGAGAGGTAGCCACGGTCGAACTGCATGCCTTCCACCACAGCCAGCTCGTCTTCCAGACCCTGACCGTCTTCCACGGTGATCACGCCGTCACGACCGACCTTGTCCATGGCTTCGGCGATCAGTGCACCCACTTTCTCGTCGGAGTTGGCGGAGATGGTACCGACCTGAGCGATGGCGTTGTTGTCGGCGCAGGGCTGGGACAGTGCCTGCAGCTCGGCGACAGCGGCCACAACGGCCTTGTCGATACCGCGCTTCAGATCCATGGGGTTCATGCCGGCGGCAACGGCCTTCAGGCCTTCGTTGACGATGGCTTGCGCCAGTACGGTCGCGGTGGTGGTACCGTCACCGGCGGCGTCGTTGGCCTTGGAAGCAACTTCCTTGACCATCTGGGCGCCCATGTTCTGGAACTTGTCTTCCAGCTCGATCTCGCGGGCAACGGAGACGCCATCCTTGGTGATGGTCGGGGCACCGAAGGACTTGTCCAGTACCACGTTGCGGCCTTTCGGGCCCAGGGTCACCTTGACGGCGTCGGCCAGGATGTTGACGCCTTCCAGCATTTTGATGCGGGCTTCGTTGCCAAACTTAACTTCTTTAGCTGCCATGTTCTTCAGTCCTTAAATCAATTCGGGAAAAGGGGGAAGGTGATTACTCTTCGACAATCGCCAGGATGTCGGTCTCGGACAGGATCAGCACGTCCTGGCCATCCAGCTTCTCGGTCTTCACGCCGTAGCCTTCGTTGAAGATCACCTTGTCACCCACCTTGACGGCGAGGGCTTTGACATCGCCATTGTCCAGAATTCGGCCAGTCCCCACGGCAAGAACTTCACCACGGGTGGACTTCTGGGCCGCAGTGCCAGTCAAGACGATGCCGCCAGCGGATTTGGCTTCAGCTTCGATGCGCTTGATGATGACGCGGTCGTGCAGTGGACGAATTTTCATCGATAACTCTCCCAAAATGAGTCTCTGTGTTGCTTGAGGAATGGCCGCAGTCGGCCAAATTTGTTATGCCCCTGATCTGGGGCAATTTGGGTAGCCCTTCAAGGGCAAATACAAAAAAAATATTTTCACGTACTATGAGTATCTTTGATGGATCACCCACCCCCAATCAGGAAGGCGGATGGACGCGGCCAGCATTTCGGCCCAGAGCACATAGAGACCCTGCCTTGAGCCGACCCAACCCCATGCTGACCGCCCCCATGACGCCAATGCTGCTGCGCATGACGGGGCCCATGATCCTCGGCATCGTTGCCATCCTCGCCTTCAACCTGGTCGATACCTTCTTCATCGGCATGCTGGGCACGGAAGCGCTCGCCGCCATCAGCTTCACCTTCCCGGTCACCTTCGTGGTCACTTCCCTCACCATGGGGCTGGGAGCGGGACTGTGCGCCCTGCTCGGCCATGCCCTGGGCCAGGGCCGTCACGACGAGGCCGCCCGCATCACCACCGACTGCCTGTTCCTTGCCGTCATCCTGGTGACCCTGCTCGCCGTGCTGGGGACGCTGACCATAGAACCCCTCTTTACCTTGCTGGGCGCCAGCGCCGAGCTCATTTCGCTGATCCACGGCTACATGCTGATCTGGTATCTGACCGTACCCATGCTGGTCATTCCCATGGTCGGCAATGCCGCCATCCGGACCACGGGGGATACCAAGACCCCCAGCCTGGTGATGGGGGTGGCCGGTCTGGTCAACGGGGTGCTGGATCCCCTGCTCATCTTCGGGCCCGGCCCTTTCCCCGAATGGGGCATTCGCGGCGCCGCCATCGCCACCTCCCTCTCCTGGTTGATGGCCATGCTGGTCAGCCTGCACATACTGCGCCAGCGGGAAGGGCTTCTGCTGTGGCAGCTATCCCCCCGTTCACGACTGCTGGCTCACTGGCGCGCCCTGCTGCAGGTGGCCGTGCCCGCCTCCTTTACCAACATGCTCAATCCGCTGGCCAGCGCCGTGCTGATGGTCATCTTCGCCGGTCTGGGTACCGAGGTGGTGGCCGCCTACGGAGCCGCCTCCAGGGTGGAGGCGCTGCTGCTGATCGTGATGATGGCGCTCTCCTCGGTGCTGGCACCCTTCGTCTCGCAGAACTGCGGGGCGGGCAATCCGGCGAGGGCCAGGGCCGCCCTGCTGCTCTGCATGCGGTTCGCCCTGCTGTTCCAGCTCATCATCTACGGCCTCGTCTGGTTGCTGGCGCCGCTCATCGCCAACCTGTTCAGCGATCACCCTCAGGTCGTTCGGCTGATCGTGCTCTACCTGCATTTGGTGCCCATCGGCTACGGTTTTCAGGGCATGGTGATGTTGCTAGCTTCGGCACTCAACGGCGTCAGGGCCTCGACGGTGTCATTCGTCTTCAACGGCATGCGGCTGTTCGTCTTCTTGCTGCCAGGGGCCTGGCTGGGCGCAAAACTGGGGGGAGAGCAGGGGATCTATCTGGGGATATTGCTGGCAAACCTGGCGGCGGGGCTGCTGGCCTGGGGCTATGCCCACCGCAGGTTTGAGAGGCTCTGCCATCAGGTCAACCCCTGACGGCAAGGGCCCCGGGATGGCGGCCGATTCCGCTCACTCACTCTTTGCGTTCAAATTCCCCTTCAATCGTGGTTCCACCACCCTTGGCCCGATCCGGCTGCCCCTCGCCAGGGTGCGCTCCGAACGGCGGTTGCTGTGCCTGGAAGCCACCCATCTGCATCCTGAACTGGCTGCTGCCCACCAGCTTGTCGGCCAGCCGGTTGCGCAGCCAGGGCTGCAGCAGCAGGATGCCGAAGAAGTCGGTCACGAAGCCCGGAATGATCAGCAGCAGACCGGCCAGCGCCAGCAGCATGCCCCCCATCACCTCGCGGCCCGGCATCTCGCCCTGCTGCATCTTCTGCTGGGCGCTGAACAGGGTCTTGATCCCCTCGCTGCGCACCAGGGAAGAGCCCAGCACCGCGGTCAGTACCAGCAGGCCCACGGTCGGCAAGGCACCTATCACCGAGCCCACCTCTATCATCACGGTGAGCTCCAGCAATACCAGGCCAACCAACAACAGTAACAACTTGCCCATAGCAACCTCAGTGCGGTGAATAAATGAACCTGCAATCACACAGTCAGCGGAGTATGGCCCATACCAACTCGCCATCACGCAGGTCTCTTGTTAGTAAAATGGGGAGTCATACCGGTTTTTCAAGTCTGCGACGCCAGACACCTCGGGATCGGAAGAAATATTTGGTCGACCAACTGTGATTGAAGTGATTGTTCTGTCAAAGTTAATCGCTCAATTGCAATATCTGTTTAATGACCACAAGATATTTGAGGTTGCCTCAAATTTAGTGATCCAAGTCTAATATCAGATACCCCAATTGAGGTAAGATCTATTCCAGTCATTGCACAGGGAACCACGGGTTCCCCACTGCCCCACCCGATGTGTGGTGCTTCAGGATGAAATGTGCGTAAGGATGTCGCGGCCACTCGGTGAGGATCGTTTCCATTTATCTGATTTCTGAGGCATTACAATGAGCGACATCAAGAACGTCCGCATTGAAGAAGACCTGCTGGGCACCAAAGAAGTTTCCAACGATCTCTATTACGGTGTGCATACCCTGCGCGCCGTCGAGAACTTCAAGATCAGCACTCAGAAGATTTCTGACGTTCCCGAATTTGTCCGTGGCATGGTGCTGACCAAGAAGGCCGCCGCACTGGCCAACGGTGAGCTCGGCACCATCCGTCCCGAAATTGCTGACAAGATCATCGAAGCCTGTGATCTGATGCTGAATACCGGCAAATGCTTCGACCAGTTCCCGGTCGATGTCTATCAGGGCGGCGCCGGTACCTCCGTCAACATGAACACCAACGAAGTGCTGGCCAACATCGCTTTGGAAATCATGGGTCTGGAGAAGGGACGTTACGACGTCATCAACCCGAACGACCACGTCAACAAGTGCCAGTCCACCAATGACGCCTACCCCACCGGTTTCCGCGTCGCCGTGGTCAACAGCACCGACACCACCCTGTATGCCCTGGAAGCGCTGATCGCAGCCTTCGATACCAAGGCCCAGGAATTCAAGAGCATCCTGAAGATGGGCCGTACCCAGTTGCAAGATGCTGTTCCCATGACCCTGGGTCAGGAGTTCCATGCCTTCGCCGTGACCCTGCGCGAAGAGATCAAGTCCATCAAGCGTTGCCAGGAGCTGCTGCTGGAAGTGAACCTGGGTGCCACCGCCATCGGGACCGGTCTGAACACCCCGCCCGAGTACTCCGCCCTGGCCATCAAGCGGCTGGCCGAGATCACCGGTCGCGCCTATGTGCCGGCAGAGGATCTCATCGAAGCGACCTCCGACTGCGGTGCCTATGTGATGCTGCACGGTGCCATCAAGCGTCTGGCCATGAAGCTGTCCAAGATCTGCAACGACCTGCGTCTGCTCTCCTCCGGTCCGCGCACTGCCCTGAAGGAAATCAACCTGCCGGAAATGCAGGCAGGCTCCTCCATCATGCCGGCCAAGGTCAACCCGGTCATTCCGGAAGTGGTCAACCAGTCCTGCTTCAAGGTGTTCGGCAATGACGTCACCATCACCTTCGCCGCCGAAGCCGGTCAGCTGCAGCTGAACGTCATGGAGCCGGTGATTGGTCAGGCCATGTTCGAATCCCTGAGCCTGATGGAAAAAGCCTGCATTTCCCTGCGCGAGAAGTGTGTGGAAGGCATCACCGCCAACCCGGACATCTGCATGAACCACGTGCTGAACTCCATCGGCATCGTGACCTACCTGAACCCCTTCATCGGTCACCACGAGGGTGACATCGTCGGCAAGATCTGTGCCCAGACCGGCAAGAATGTCCGCGAAGTCGTGCTTGAGCGCGGCCTGCTGACCGCCGAGCAACTGGACGAGATCCTCTCCATCGAGAACCTGATGAACCCGCAATACAAGGCCAAGCGTTACACCCGCGAAGCCACCGTATAAGCGAGCAGATGGGCCGGGTTTATCCCGGCCCATTAAAGTCAATTCCCGAGCGACCTCCTGCAAGTCCCATCGGGAATTGGCTTTTCAGCCCAATAAAACCTAAAAAAACTGGAAAATGGAGTGTTCGCTATGATTGGAATCGAGTTACTTGTGGTGCTCGCCGCTATCTATCTGGGAGCCCGGATAGGCAGCATAGGTATCGGCTTCGCCGGTGGTCTGGGGGTATTGGTGCTGACCTGGGGGCTGGGCATGCCCATCCCGAGCGATCAGCTGGTGACCTACCTCCCCTGGGACGTGATCATGATCATCGCGTCCGTCATCTGCGCCATCGCCTGCATGCAGCTCGCCGGCGGGATGGACTATCTGGTGCACCTGGCCGAGAAGGCCCTGCGCAAGAATCCCAAGCACATCACCTTCGCCGCCCCGGTCGTCACCTACCTGATGACCATGCTGGCCGGTACCGGTCACACCGCCTTCTCCACCCTGCCGGTGATCGCCGAAGTGGCCAAGGAGCAAGGCATCCGCCCGTCCCGTCCGCTCTCCATCGCGGTCGTTGCCTCCCAGATCGCCATCACCGCTTCCCCCATCTCGGCGGCCGTGGTTGCCTTCTCCGGCATGCTGGAGCCGCTGGGCGTTGACTACCTGACCCTGCTGGCCATCTGCATCCCGTCCAGCTTCATCGCCTGCCTGCTGGGGGCCTTCGTGGCCAACATGCTGGGCAAGCCGCTGGAGCAGGATGAAGTCTATCTGGAGCGCAAGGCCAAGGGCCTGATCAAGCTGCGGGGCACCAGCAAGGTGGAGCTCAAGCCCTATGCCAAGCTCTCCGTCGGCATCTTCATCGTCGCCATCGTCGCGGTCATGGCCTATGCCACCGCCATCTCAGGCAACGTGGGCCTGATCGCCAGCCCGCCCATCCCCCGCGATGGCGCCATCATGGGCATCATGCTCTCCGCCGCCACCCTGATGGTGCTGTTCTGCAAGCTGGACGCCGCCCAGATCACCAACATGCCGACCTTCAAGTCCGGCATGTCGGCCTGTATCTGCGTGCTGGGCGTGGCCTGGCTCGGCAACGTCTTCGTGAAAGGCAACATGGTCGAGATCCAGGCGTTCGCCGGCGATCTGCTGAGCCAGTACAGCTGGCTGCTGGCCGTGGTGCTGTTCTTCTCCTCCATGCTGCTTTACTCCCAGGGCGCCACCACCAAGGCCCTGATGCCGGCTGCGCTGGCACTGGGTGTCAGCCCGCTGGCGGCCATCGCTTCCTTCGCCGCCGTGAGCGCCCTGTTCGTGCTGCCGACCTACCCGACCCTGCTGGCGGCGGTCGAGATGGACGACACCGGCTCCACCCGGATTGGCAAGGCGGTGTTCAACCACCCCTTCTTCATCCCGGGCGTGGCCACCATCGCCATGGCAGTGGCACTGGGCTTCTTTTTCGGCGGTCTCATCCTCTGATAGCGGTCCCCTCCTTTGCGAAACGGCCCTCCGGGGCCGTTTTTTTATGTCCGGCCGCCGCGGATGGTTCCTGAACGCCCATGAAAAAGCCGCTCAAGGGAGCGGCTCTCGTCACTGTGATGGCACCCTCAGGCAGTGGTCTGCCGGGTCCCGAAATAATCGGCGAGGAAGTCGTCGAAGGAGAGGCTGTCGCCGCGCTCCCGCTCCCGCTGCTTGGCCAGGGACTCCCGCGCCTCACCGGCGAAGTAGGCCTCATCCCAGTACTGCAGCTCACCGGCCAGCATCTCTTCCCGGTAGCAGCTCGCCAGCTCGTCGCCGAAACAGCCGTTGTCCTGGCCGCTTTCCAGCAACTGCTTGAGCAGGCGGGCGGAATAGGTCAGCTCGGGATTGAGCAGCTTCTCGCGGTGCATGGCCAGCGTCTCGCGGTAGCGGTTGCGGCCGCAGCAGCGATCCAGCAGCCCGGCGACCTGGTCCAGCTCGTCGAACAGCTGGAGTCCGAACTCCTTGAGGCCAATGGCAGCACCCTGTTCATCTTCCAACTCCAAACCAGGACGGCGCCCTTCCAGCACCACCTTGTTCTGGTTGCGGCGGTTACGGGCAATCTCCTCCTCGGTCAGCAGCGGGGAGGGGCGCAGCAGGCACCAGACCAGGAACAGATCGAAGAAGCGGATCTGATCCACCTCGATGCCGAACGGGGTGAAGGGGTTCACGTCCACGGTGCGCAGCTCGATGTATTCGATACCGCGCTGCTCCAGCGCATCCGAGGGCTTCTCGCCGCTGCGCGGGGTGCGCTTGGGCCGGATAGGAGCATAGAGCTCGTTCTCCAGCTGCAGCACGTTGTCGTTGAGCTGGCGGTACTCGCCGTTCACCTTGACCCCAATCTTGGCAAACTCGGGATCATGGGTGTTGATGGCGCGGCGCAGGCTGCTCACGTAGGCCGGCAGGTTGTCATGGCTGATCTTGAGCCCCGCCTGGGCGCTGTTGGTGTAACCGAGATCGGACAGTCGCAGGGCGGTAGCATAGGGCAGATAGAGGGTCCCCTTGCCGGTCTTCTGGAATGGCAGGCTGCTCTTGCGCCCCTTGAGGAAGGAGTCGCAGATGGCCGGGGAGGCGCCGAACAGATAGGGCACCAGCCAGCCGAAGCGGTAGACGTTGCGAATAAGCCCCATGTACTTGTCGGAGATGAAGCGCTGGCTGCAGCACCCCTCTCCCACCAGATCCTGCCACTCGCACCAGAAGCTGTCCGGCATGGAGAAGTTGAAGTGCACCCCGGCGATCACCTGCATCAGGCTGCCGTAGCGGTTCTTCAAGCCTTGGCGATAGAGGGTCTTCATCCGGCCTATGTTGGAGCTGCCGTACTGGGCCAGGCGAATGCTCTCCTCGTCGCCGACGAAGCAGGGCATGGAGAGCGGCCAGATCCGCTCATCCCCCAGGTGGTGAATGGCGTGACGGTGGATGTCGCCAAGCTGCTCGATCAGGCTCTCGATGGAGTCGGTCGCCGGGGTGATGAACTCCAGCAGGCTCTCGGAGTAGTCGGTGGTGATGTTGGCATGGGTCAGCGCCGACCCCAGGCCTCTGGGGTGATCGGTCTGGGCCAGGGTCCCTTCGGGGGTGATGCGCAGACATTCACGCTCGATCCCGCGCCGGATCCCCTTGAGGGCGGTCACCCGTTCCGGGGTTCCCAGCGCGGTCAGCAACTCGGTGAGCGACAAGCTAGTAGTAGTCATATTCACGGCTCATGTATGGCCGCCCCACCTGGGGCGGCGCTCATTTTTATGCAACGCCCCTCAAGGCAATTGCAGTGGATAGATGGGAAGATGAAGCTCGCTCAAGGGTTTTTCAAGCTTTTGCTTGTCCCCCACCACCACAATCACCATGTCGGCGGGATCGAGCCAGCGGGCTGCACTGGCTTTTAGCGTCTCGGGTGACACCGTTTTGATCAGCTGATTCTGGGCCTGCACATAGTCCGGCTTCAGGTCATACATGATCATCTGCAGCAGGAAGCCCGCCTTCTGGCCAAGGGTCTCGTAGGAGAGCGCATCCTGCTGGGAGACGGCGTTGCGCATGTAGGCCAGCTCCACCGGGGTGGGTCCGCTCGCACGGTAGCCGTCCATCTCCTTGAGGAACTGACGGATGGCATCCGCGGTGGCGTCAGTGCGCACGTTGGCGCCGGTGGCGAAGATGCCGGCCTCGCGGTTCGCCTGGAAGCCCGAGCTGGCGCCATAGGTGTAGCCCTTGTCTTCCCGCAGGTTGAGGTTGATGCGGCTGTTGAAGT
Organism: Aeromonas media; assembly: GCF_020423125.1. NCBI lineage: Bacteria > Pseudomonadati > Pseudomonadota > Gammaproteobacteria > Aeromonadales > Aeromonadaceae > Aeromonas > Aeromonas media. The sequence continues at coordinate 579,485 of NZ_CP075564.1, read as the reverse complement.
TGCCCCCCAGGTTGAAGTTCATCAGGTTTGCGACGAAGTACTCTCCCGTGGTGTCAAACGGCATGGCACGGCGACCGATGCGGATCACCGACTGGGGCGCCCCCGGCTTGTCCACCAGGTAGATGCCCACCTTGGCCTGCTCCCCCTTGAGCTTGAGATTCCCCAGAGTCGGTGCCGCCCCCTGCCACTCGGTGAGGAAACCCAACTGCTGTTCCACCTGCTGCTGGGTCACGTCCCCGGTCACCACCACCTTGGCATTGGTCGGGTTGTAGTAGGCATGATAGAAGCGCTTCACGTCCGCCAGGGTCAGCTTCTCGACGTCGGTCAGCACCCCGTCGGTCGGCTGGCCGAGGCGGTTCTGCTTGCCGTACACCAACTCCCGGAACGCCTGCCCCGCCAGCCACTCGGGCTGCTGTTCGCTCTGTTTCATTCCTTGCAGCGTCTGTGCCTTGAGCCGCTCGAAGTCCGCCTCCCGCAGACCGGGTTGCAGCAACACCTCGCGCACCAGTGCCAGCGTCTGGGGCAGCTTGTCGGTCAGGCTGCTGATGGTGATGAGATTATTGTACTGGGCGGTCGAGACGCTGATGCTGGCGCCGAGCTTTTGCAACTCGTCGCTGAGCTCGGCCTCGGAGAGGCGCGCCGTCCCCTGCCCCAGCATGGCGGCGGTGAGGCTGGCCAGCCCCAGCTCGCCCTTGCCCTCGGCCCGGATGCCCCCCGGCAGGGCGATCATGATGGAGACGGCCGGGATCTCGTCACTTCGGGTACCGATGATCTCGATGCCCTTGTCCAGCTTGCCATGCCAGATGGCGGGCACCTTGACGCTGACCGCCTCTGCCGTCTTGGGCTGCACGCTGCGCTCGAAGTTGTCCTTGACCGATTGCTGGACCAGCGGCTCCCCATGCTGGCTGTAATCCGGCAGCTCGCGCTTGGCCGGGGTGAAGTTCGGCGTGCCCGCCTGCCACTGGGTCTTGCCCTTGGGCACCACGCTCAGCACCACGGAGTGCCTGTTCGCGATGAACTTGTCGTAGGCTGCCTTGACCTGCTGGGCATTCACCTGGCTGATGGCATCCAGGTTCTTGAACACATAGTTGGGATCCCGGGTCAGCACCTGACCCATGGCGAGCTGGCTCACCTTGCCCTCGATGCTGTCCAGCCCCCAGATGGCGGAGGCACGGTAGCTGCTGATGGCCTTCTCCAGATCCGCGGGCTTGATGCCGCGTTGGGCAAATTCGCCGATCACCTTGTCCACCTCCCCCTTGAGGGTCTTGAGGCTGCCATCCACCGCCGGGTTCGGATAGGCATAGACCGCCAGGGTACAGGCCAGCTCTTCGCAGGAGTGGGAGGCCCCCACCTCGATGGCCTTGCCGGTCTTGACCAGGGACTGATAGAGCATGGAGCTGGCGGAGCCACCGAGCACGTCGGCAAAGATGTCCAGCGCCGGCTCCTGCGGATCACCAAGGGACACTGTCGGGTAGCTGATATAAAGCAGCGGCAGGTGCACCTTGTCTTCCAGTGTCACATAACGGGTCTCGGGTAGGACCGCAGGTTTCGGCGTCGGCTCGGCGACCTCGGGGCCACGGGGGATGGGGCCGAAGTATTGCTCAATCCAGGCCAGCGCCTGCTTGGTGTCGAAGTCGCCCCCCAGGGTCAGCGTGGCGTTGTTCGGGCCATACCAGCGCAAGAAGAACTGCTTGAGGTCGTTCACATCGACCCTGTCCAGATCCTCCACATAGCCGATGGGCTGCCAGGAGTAGGGGTGGGTGCGCGGATAGAGCGCCTCCCCCACCTTCTCGCTGAGCAGGCCGTAGGGCTGGTTGTCGATGCGCTGGGCCCGCTCGTTCTTGACGGTGGCACGCTGGATCTCGAACTTCTTCTGGCTCACCGCATCGAGCAGGAAACCCATGCGATCCGCCTCCAGCCAGAGCACCTTCTCCAGCTGGTTGGCCGGTACCGTCTCGAAATAGTTGGTCCTGTCCTTGTTGGTGGTGCCGTTCATCTCGCCACCGGCCTCATTGATGATCCGCATGTGCTCCTGATCGCCCACGTGTTTGGAGCCCTGGAACATCATGTGCTCGAAGAAGTGGGCAAAACCCGACTTGCCGACCGTCTCCCGCGACGACCCCACGTGATAGGTGACATCCAGGTGTACCAGGGGATCGGATTTGTCCGGCGCCAGGATCACGGTCAGGCCGTTGTCCAGCCTGTACATCTGATAGGGAATGCCAAGCTTGCCTTCCTGCCTGACCTGCTCGGACACCAGGGTGGGCGCTGCCAGCACGGGCAGGGAAAGTCCCAGGAGAATGCTTAATGGAATGAGTTTGTTCACGGTTACCTCGTGAGTGACAAAAATGGGCTAGAAGATCTGGCTGGCCAGCAGAAACACCAGGGCATAACGAAACAATTTACCGAGCCCGATCAGGATGAGAGAGCGCCAGAAGGAGAAGCGAAGCCAACCGGCCAGCAGGCAGAGGCCATCGCCGATCACTGGCGTCCAGGCGAGCAGCAGGCACCAGTGACCATGCTGTTTGAGCCAGGCAAGCGCCTTTTGTTCCCCACGGCCTTGAAAATCTTCCGGTTTTTTCTTGTGTGTGGCGAGCCGGCCGAGCCACCAGGTGGTCATGGAGCCCAGGGTGTTGCCCAGCGTCGCCCACAGCAGCAGGCTGGCCATGCTCCACTCTCCCTGGGTAGCCATGGCCCCCAGCAGCACTTCCGAGCTGCCGGGCAGCAGGGTGGCGGAGGTGAAGGCGCTCAGAAACAGCCAACCCAGCCCCATCTCGGCAATGTCGTTCATCCGGGCTGGCTGTCGGCGGCAGGCATGCGCAGCAGCAGCTTGCCCCGCACATGACCGCCCTCGATGGCGCCATGGGCCAGTGCCCCTTCCGCCAGGGGGAACTCACCGGAGAGGGTGACATGCACATCTCCCTGACGCAGCAGCATCAGCACCTGGGTCAGCTGTTTTTGATCGGGGTGGACCAGCATGCCGAGCACCTCTATGCCCGCCTCGGCCCCCGCCTCCTTGATCTGCTGGGCCGTGATGGTGGGTACAGTCACCAGGCGGCCACCCGGTTTGACGCAGGCCAGCGCCGCCATGCCACTCTCGCCCCCCATCAGATCCAGCACCAGATCGACCTGACCCACCTGGGCAACCCAGTCTGCATCATGGTAATCCACCATCTGGCTGGCCCCCAGCCCGTGCAGGAAGCTGTGGTTGTCGCGACTCGCCGTCGCAACGACCTCGGCGCCATAAGCGCTGGCAAACTGCACCGCCAGATGGCCCACACCGCCGGCACCGGCCAGGATCAGCACGCGCTGCCCCCCCTTGAGGGCACCGTGTTCGAACAGCCCCTGCCAGGCGGTGAGGCCCGCCAGCGGCAGCGCAGCCCCCTGCTTGAGACTGACCCCGTCGAGCCTGACCAGCTCGTCCTCGCGTACCACCACAGATTCCGCATAGCCACCGGCCGTCAGGGGAAAGCCCACCATGCCGCACACCGCATCCCCTTCCACCAGGGTGGCGACATGGGGGCCGACCTTCTCCACCACGCCGGAGACGTCATAGCCCGGGGTCCAGGGCAACTTGTCCTTGTTCTGGGCCGCCGCCCAGCCGAGGCCGGCCCGGGTCTTGGCATCGATGGGGTTGACCCCCGCAAAACAGATGCGTACCCGGACCTCCCCCTCGGCGGGCACCTTGTCCAGGGAGGGGTTGAGCCGAAGTACCGAGGGGTCGCCGAATGCGGTAATCTGTAGCTGCGTCATTGCACAATCCATCCTGTTGATTGATCAAGGGTCAACAGAATAACAGCGAGGACACCATGGCTCGAATGTTTCTTATTCCTCTGTTGCTGGCCCTGGGGTGGTGGGCGTTTCTGCTCTACTTCCGCATTCCGCTCAAGCAGGGTGCCAAGGGGTTTTACTGGATCATCGGCATAGGTGGGGGACTTGCCGCCTTCTTCAGCCTGATGATGGTGCTCACCCACTGACGCCGCCTGCGGCAACAAAAAGGCCACCCTGAGGTGGCCCGGATCTCAACCCGCCTGCGCACTGAGGTGGTAGTGGCGATTGCTGCCCTGCCCCAGCACCCCCTGGGCCAGCAGATGCTGGAACACCCTGTCCACCTCTTCCAGCGACAGGGAGAGGGCCTCGGCCACCTTGCGCTTGCTGCACTTGAGCTCGCCACTCTCCAGCGCGCTGCGCACCTGGGCCACCACGGCCGGTGCGGGCTCGGGTCTGCTCACCACCATGGGCACGGCGACAGCTGACTCGACTTGGCGAACCTCGGCTTCTTCCCGCGCCCGTTGCCACTGCCATTGACGGCGGAAGCGGTTCTCCTCGCCGATCAGGCTGACGAAAAAGGCACCGAACGCATCCAGCAACACAGAGAGGAAGCAGACCAGCAGGAACTGTACCTGGCTGATGCTCATGCCCACCCCGTCCGCCAGGCTGCTCATCAACCCCAGCATGGAGGATTGCTCATTGAGAGGCTTGGCGTCGCGCTCCTGGCGCAGCTCATCCTGCTTCAGCCTGAGCTTGGTGTTGGCCTGCTGCAATCCGCTCACCCCGCTGGAGATCCGCGCCATCTCTATGTATTTGCGCGCCGCCTCCTCGTTGAGCTGGATCTGCCGCTCTATGCTGGCAATCTGCTCGTCGAAGCGGGCGATCTCCCGCTCGTGGCGCGCCTGCTGGCTCAGGATGGTGTTGGTGGCGCTGTTGATGCCGCCAATGCTGCCACCGATGGAGATGGCAGCCAGCACGCTGTAAAACAGCAGCGACCAGAAGGCACCGCCGAGATCCCGCCGTGCCTTGCACTCGCCATATTCATACCAGACATAGAACTTGCCCAGTTCGAAGATGATGGCCAGACCGCCAAACAACCACTTCATCAGGGGATTGTCGTCGATGGAGAGAAACAGCAGCAGGGAGAAGACGATGGAGGCCAGAATGGCCAGCCCGGTAAAACTGTACACCGTGGTCAGTGCAAACCAGCCCTTGGGATAGCGCAATGCGGCGGGAGCCTGTGTGGTCATGATGAAGAGGGTATGCCGTGCAGGAAAAGTTGGCTGCCGATTATAGTCACCGGGCGGTCGGAGAGAAGGGCAAATACCTGAATTCCTTCATATGGATAACCAGCTGTCCATAGTGCGACCAAAACGGACGAATCGGCAGCAGAAAACCGCTACAATCGACCTCAGACTTGAAGGGAGTATTTCGTTGTGCCTGGGTTCAGCCCGGCGCGCTACACTGACTCCCTATTGCCATTATCCGAGGACATCATGAACAGAACGACTACGCTGCTGCTCTCCCTGCTTCTGGTTGCCGGCACCTCCATCTCATCGGTCCAGGCTCAGGAGCAGGGGAATAACGCTTTCTCCGTTGACGAGCTCACCTTCAATCTGGACTGGAATGACACGCAATTTGACTGGTCGCAGACAAGTTGTCTCAATCTGGGGGTCGGTGAGGATGCCTCTGCCGATTGCAAGGGCGTCAAGCTCAACCTGGATGATGAGACGCCCCGCAACCAACCCCCCAGCACCAACCAGATCCCGGCTAGCCCGGAAGAGTGACTAGTCACGACAGGAGCCTCTCTGATATGACACATCCCAAGCGCAATACCATGATCAACCGCACCGCTCTGCTGCTCTCTCTGTTCATTGTCCACGGCGTCGCCTTTGCTGCGCCTCCTTCCAAGAACAACGACGACATCAAGATCTCCACCGATCGGGGCCAAATCAGCCTGGATTGGGACGACAAGGAGTACGACTGGTGGCAGAACAACTGCCTGAATATCAGCACCCGCAGCAGCAGTATCAAACTCAACTGTGACAACATGGATGGCAAGTATCGCGACCACTACAACCGTAGCATCCACAGCGGCAACAACCCGGGCAAGGGCCACGACAAGAACGACTGGGACAGCAACGACAACGCGAAGTACAAAGAAAAAGGCAACGGGAAAGGCAAGAACAAGTGATGGTTCAGGGGTTCCGGCCCCTGAATGCGTTCGCGCTGACAATGGCCAACTTATTGCCAAAGTTCAGAACTCATGAAACTCCGTGACTGTTGACTTCCCCCCTATCAAGACTCGATAGCCCCCCTCCATGGTCTTGGCAAAAAGTTGAATCATGTCATTTTACGAACGTTCACCACCCATTCCTCACCAGATCAATCACCATGGTGCCAAGGTGTTGTTCCGCCCCGGTTAAGGCTGGCGGCGATAGACTGCCTCTCCTCCAGCCGTCATCGAGGCCATCATGCGCAACCCCATTTCCCACCTGCTCGCCCGGTTACTGAACAGCGGCGCAGCATTTGAAGCCCCTCTTGCCCGGCGCAGCCCCGCCCAAGATGCTGGCTCCCATCAGGAAGAACAGGGAGCGAGAAGGCAGCCACTTGGCGATATTCCCCGCACCGAGGGCTCTTGCAAGCACGATGGTGACAAGATAGGTCGCTGACCGCCCCTGCTGGCGTCTACCAGTAATTTTCCATGCTGATGTTGCCGGGTGCCCGGCGCAGGTTCTTGGCAAGACCAAGCTCCAGCAGGGTTTGCTGCGTCTCCTTCACCATGGCGGGATTGCCGCAGATCATCACCTGGCTGTGTTCAGCCGAGAATGCGAGCCCGACCCTGGCCTGCAGCTCGCCACTGGCAATGGCCGCCGGGATCCGACCGGGCAACGCATCGGGCCAGGGTTCGCGGCTGACGAAAGGCACGTAGTGAAAACGGGGCCCATACTGCTCGACCAGGCTGGTAATCAGGCCCTGATAGGTGAGCTCCTCCCCCTTGCGCACCCCGTGCACCAGCACCAGATTCTCGAAACGCTCGAAGACCTCCCCCTCCGCCAGCATGGCGAGGAAGGGGCCAATGGCCGTGCCGGTGGAGAGCAGCCAGAGATCCCGTCCCAGCGGGAGCTCGTCCAGGGTCAGGAAGCCCGTGGCCTGAGACTGAACCAGCAAGGAATCCCCCGGTTGCAAGGCACCGAGGGAGGGAGTCAGTTCGCCATCCGGGATCTCGACCAGATAGAATTCGTGGTAGGGGGCGGAGGGGGGATTAACGAAGGAATAGGCGCGCTGGATCCGCTGATCGCCCCGTTGCAGGGCAAGCTTGGTAAATTGCCCCGCCTTGTAGGGGGCGAGATCCGCCGCTATGCGCAAGGAAAACAGGGTGGGCGTCCACTCGATGCGCTCGAGTACATGACCTTCGACCCAGGCTGCCATACAGGTTCTCCTCCAAAGAAACAGAACCTCACTCTACCCCTTGATCCCCTCTTGATTCAAAAAGAAAAAAACCCGCGCATGTGCGCGGGTTTTTTCTGCAAAGCGAATAGCTATTACAGAGCAACAACCTGGATCTGTACGGTTGCCTTGACGTCAGCGTGCAGCTGAACAACAACTTCGTACTCGCCGGTGTTACGCAGAACGTTGCCCATACGGACTTCGCTCTTGGCAACGGCGACGCCGGCAGCAGTGATGGCTTCAGCCACGTCACGGGTACCGATGGAACCGAACAGCTTGCCTTCGTCGCCAGACTTGGAGGCGATGACAACGGCAGCCAGTTCACCCAGCTTGGCAGCGCGCTCTTCAGCGGCAGCTTTACCGGCAGCCAGTTTGGCTTCCAGTTCAGCACGGCGAGCATCGAAGGTCTCGATGTTGGCCTTGGTAGCCATAACGGCTTTGCCTTGCGGGATCAGATAGTTACGGGCGTAGCCAGCTTTAACAGCGACTTGATCACCCAGACCGCCCAGTTTGGCGATTTTGTCGAGCAGGATAACTTGCATTACCTTTCCTCTATAAAAGTTGAGTTAGGCTTAAGTGCCGGACCGATTCTTACTTGTTGTGCAGATCGGTGTACGGCAGCAGAGCCAGGTAACGAGCACGCTTGATGGCGCGTGCCAGCTGACGCTGATACTTGGCGCGGGTACCGGTGATACGGCTCGGTACGATCTTGCCAGATTCAGTGACGTAGTTTTTCAGAGTAACGATATCTTTGTAGTCGATCTCGGTAACGTTCTCGGCGGTGAAGCGGCAGAACTTACGACGACGGAAATAACGTGCCATGGCCTTTATCCTCTAATGCGGTGATCTAAGAATTACTCTTCGGAAGACGCTTCAACAGCATCTTCGCGGCGCTCGTCGTCACGACGGGTGAAGCGCTCTTCCTTGGCCTTGGCCATCGGAGAAACTTCAGTCACGGCGTGCTTGGTGCGCATGATCATGTTGCGGATAACGGCATCGTTGAAGCGGAAGTTGGTTTCCAGTTCGTCGATAACGGCCTGCTCAGCTTCTACGTTCATCAGAACATAGTGAGCCTTGTGCAGCTTGTCGATCGGGTAAGCCAGCTGACGACGGCCCCAATCTTCCAGGCGATGAATAGTGCCACCAGCGGTGGTGATAGCGCCGGTGTAACGCTCGATCATGCCAGGTACTTGCTCGCTCTGGTCCGGATGAACCATGAAGACGATTTCGTAATGACGCATTTTAGCTCCTTACGGATTAATTCAGCCTCCGCCCAGGTGCAGCCAGACCTCGGAGGCAAGGAACATAGTGGTGTTTAGACGCTGCTTTCTAGGGCGGCGTATTGTACGAAATAGCTTCTCCCACTGCAACTGGCGTCGACAGATGTTTTTGTCGATGACCCTGATGCAAAACTTCAATTGATAATAATTATCATTTATATCTATTCTATCTCCATGCTCTTATGGAGGGTGACACCATGCAACCCGCATTGACCACGGCCATCCCGGCCCGCAAATTCAAGCTGACCCTGCTTGGCCCCGCCTTCATCGCCGCCATCGGCTACATAGATCCGGGCAACTTCGCTACCAACATCCAGGCCGGTTCCACCTTTGGTTATCAACTGCTGTGGGTGGTGGTCTGGGCCAACCTGATGGCCATGGTGGTGCAGACCCTCTCCGCCAAGCTCGGCATCGTCACCGGCAAGAATCTGGCGGAGCACATCCGGGACAAATTACCCAAACCGGCAGTCTGGGCCTACTGGGTGCAGGCGGAGATCATCGCCATGGCCACGGATCTCGCCGAGTTCATCGGCGCAGCTGTGGGCTTCAAGCTGCTGTTCGGGGTGACGCTGCTGGAAGGGGCCTGCATCACTGCCGTGGTCACCTGGGGCATTCTCATGCTGCAATCCCGCGGCCAGAAGCCGCTGGAGTTCGTGGTGGGAGGTCTGCTGCTGTTCGTGGCCGCCGCCTACATAGTCGAGCTGGTCTTCTCCCGCCCCCATCTGCCCAGCCTGCTGGAAGGCGCCCTCTTCCCCGGCCTGCCCAACGGCGATGCCGTCTATCTCGCCGCTGGCGTGCTCGGTGCGACAGTCATGCCCCACGTCATCTATCTCCACTCGGCGCTGACCCAGCACACCCAGGATCAGGGCAGCGTGCCCCAGCGGCTGCACAGCACCCGGGTCGATGTGGCCATCGCCATGACCATAGCCGGCTTCGTCAACCTGGCCATGATGGCCATGGCCGCTGCGGCCTTCCACGACGCGGGCCACCAGCAGGTGGCGGAACTGGAAACGGCCTACCAGACACTCACTCCCTTGCTGGGTCAGGCTGCCGCCACCCTGTTCGGGCTCTCTCTGGTCGCGTCTGGCATCTCCTCCACCGTAGTCGGGACTCTGGCAGGCCAGGTGGTGATGCAGGGCTTCGTGCGCTTCACCATACCGCTCTGGCTGCGCCGGGCCATCACCATGGCCCCCGCCTTCGTGGTGATCGCCATGGGACTCAACACCACTGAGATCCTGGTGCTGAGCCAGGTCATCCTGAGCTTTGGCATCGCCCTCGCGCTCATTCCGCTGCTGATCCTGACCGGCGATCGCACCCTAATGGGGGAGCATCGCAACCATCCACTGACCCAAGCAATCGGTCGCGTCATCGTCGCGCTGGTGATCGGCCTCAACGCCTATCTGCTGGTCACCATGATCTAGTGTTCACTCCGCCATCTTCGAGCCGGCTCGTTAACAGAGGTTAATGAGCCGGCCCCCGCTTTGGCGTATGCTGCCGCTTTCTCTTCTCTATTTCTCGTTGCGGAAGCCTTGCCATGGAACATACCCGAGTCAGCTTCGTGCTGGGCCATCATCAGGAACAGGCCAGCGTCGTCTATTGCGAGCAGGGGCAAACCAGCCTGCTGGTCACCGACCTCACCCCCTTCCATCCCCAGAGCCACCTCTGGCCCGATCAACCGGGGGATGTGGGCACTGTGCACTGGGATGGGGGCGAGGCGGCCGTGGGCCCCTGCCGGATGGGGGCCATCAGCCCGGAAGGCAGGCTGTTCGTGGATCAGGATATTCCGGTCAAGCGGGGCGCCGAGGGCTGGGCCTTCGTGGTGGTGCATCCCCTCGCCGGCTCCCATCAGCTTGCCATCGGCACGCAGGTGGAACTGAGGGTGGATGCCGAGGCCCGCCACTCCTTAAGTCTGGGTCACAGCGGCTGCCATCTGGTGGCGCTGGCCCTCAACCGGGCACTCGTCCCTTACTGGCGCAAGGAGGTGAGCGAGCGCGATGCGCTGGATCAGCCCGACTTCGACCGCCTCGCCATCCAGACCTCGCGGGTCGAACCTCTGAGCTCCCGGGAGCAATACCGCATCGGCAAAAGCCTGCGCAAGAAGGGAGTCAACAGTGAGGCACTGCTGGCGGATCTGGCGCTGATAGAAGAAAAGGTCAACCGGCAACTCGCCGGCTGGCTGGCTGCGGGTGGCGAGATCAGTCGCTCGCGAGCAGGCGAGGCCATCATCGACTCCCGCTACTGGCACTGCACGCTTGAGGGAAAAGAGCTGACCATCCCCTGCGGCGGCACCCATGCCGGCACTCTGGCGGAGCTGGGTCAGGTCAAAGTACAGCTCGCCCCCGCAGAGGAGGGGTTCAGCCTGCTCTCCGAAGTCACCCCCTGAGTCGACGACAGATCCGGTTTATCCCCATCAGCCAAGCCGGATCAACAATATGCCGCAGAGGATCACCAGGGCCGCCATCAGCCTGACTCGCCCCAGCCGCTCCCCCAGCCAGAGCCAGGAGAGCAGCACGGCAAACAGCACGCTGCTCTCGCGCAGCGCCGCCACCAGCCCGATGGGAGCCAGGGTCATGGCCCAGATGACGATGCCGTAGGCAAGCAGCGAGAGGGCGCCGCCCAGGGCGCCCGAATACCACTCGGCCCGGGTCAGGCTGCGCAAGGCGGTGCGGCTCTGCCATCTCATCAGCAGCGGCATCATCAGGGCCGTCAGGGTAAAGAGCCAGAGGGTATAGCGTATCGGCTCCCCCGCCGAGCGGGCCCCGACCCCGTCAGACAGGGTATAGGCGGCGGTAAACAGCGCCGTGATCAGCACGGCGCACAGGGCCGCAGGCGCCAGCCGGATGCCGCCGCGCCAGGCCATCAGCAAGACCCCGCCCACCAGCACCATGGCCCCCGCCACAGCCACGACACCGGGCACCTCCCCCAGCAGCAAGGCGCCGAGCAGCAAGGTCACCAGGGGCGCGCTGCCACGGGCCAGTGGATAGATCTGGCCGAACTCCCCCAAACGGTAGGCCCAGCCGAGAAAGAGGCAATATCCGCAGTGCAACAGGATGGAGAGTGCCAACCAGGGATATTAGACCGGGGCCGGCCACCCCACCAGCGGCAGGAAAGGCAGGGAGAAGAGGCCGGAGCAGAGGGAGACCAGCAACACGCTGACACGCCCCTCGGCCTGGCGCTTGGCCAGCGCATTCCACAGGGCGTGCAGCAAGGCGGCCAGCAAGATGGCCGCGAAGATGGAGAGGGTCACGACGGGGTTCCAATCAACAAGGGAGTGGGATCATACCCGTTTGTGTCGCAACAAGGTGGGAGCCCGCTCATGTCTGCCCCCTATCCCTTTCACAGCACAGAGAGTCAGCCCGGCAGCTTGCGCATGCCAACGTGAGGAATATCGTCCTCCAGATAGCCCTCCCCTTCGGGTGCGAAGCCGTGCTGGCCATAGAAGCCCTGCAGGTGAGCCTGGGCGCCGAGCCAGATGCTGTGCTCCGGCCAGCGGGCCGTGCAGGCGGTCACCGCCTCATCGAGCAAGCTGTGGCCCAGACCGCCCCCTCTCGACTGGGGGGAGGTGACCACCCGGCCTATGGCGGCGCCACTGTCGTCACCGATGCCGGGGGCCATGATGCGGGCATAGGCGGCCAGATGATCGCCTTCATAACCGAGCAGGTGCAGCACACCGTCCCGGCGATCCACTCCGTCCAGATCCTGGAAGGGGCAGCTCTGCTCCACCACGAACACCTCGGCCCGCAGTGCCAGCAACTCATACAACTCGTCCGTGGTCAGTGCAGACCAGGGTTTCAGGATCCAGTTCATCGGCGACTCCTTATCAATTCGGCCTGCCAGCATAGGTGAGCGCAGCCAGGGCGGCATTAACCTTTGTTAAGACTTTTAAGCCGTTTGCGAATGCGGCTCAGGCTGATGGGGCTAATGCCGAGATAGGCGGCGATCTGGTGATCCGGCACCCTGGCATCCAGTGCGGGGAAGCAGTCCAGGAAGTGCTGATAGCGGGCCTGGGGGCTCTCGGTCAACAGCAGCAGCTCTTTTTCTTCCTTGATGCGCAGCTGCACTTCCAGCAGGTGCTGATACCAGGCGGACCAGCAGGAGAGCGGACGCAGGTCGGCCAGCTGGAACAGCTGCAAGCGGCAGGGTTCCAGCGCCTCCACGCTGTAGCGGGCGGGTTCGCCACTGAGCAGGTGATGGAAGTCGAGAAACTCGTCCCCCTCCCAGTAGAACTCCTTGATGTACTCGCGGCCATCCGCCAGCACCACCCTGGCCCGCAGCAACCCCTGCTCCACCCTGATCAGCAGATCCGGACTGTCGCCGGCGTGCCAGAGGCAAGATTTAGGGGCGAGCGTCAGCGGCCGGGCAAAAGAGAGGAGGCGCCTGGCCTCCTGCTCATCTGTGACCCTGTCCCGGAAAAAGGGAGGTCTGTCCATCATCACGGCGTCAGCTGCGGCGCTGACGCACGGCTTCGAACAGGCAGACGCCGCTCGCCACCGAGACGTTGAGGCTGGATACTGCCCCCGCCATCGGTATGCTCACCAGTTCGTCGCAATGTTCGCGGGTCAGGCGACGCATCCCCTTGCCCTCGGCGCCCATCACCAGCGCCATGGGGCCGGTCAGCTTGGCCTGATAGAGGTCGTGGTCCGCCTCACCGGCGGTACCGACTATCCAGACACCGCGCTCCTGCAGCTCGCGCAGGGTGCGCGCCAGGTTGGTGACCTGAATGAGCGGCACCACTTCGGCTGCGCCACAGGCGACCTTGCGCACTATGGAGGTTAAGCCGGTGGCCTTGTCCCGCGGCACTATCACCGCATGGACCCCGGCCGCATCGGCGCTGCGCAGGCAGGCGCCGAGGTTGTGCGGGTCGGTTACCCCGTCCAGCACCAGCAGGAAGGGGGCTGTCTCTTGCGCCGCCAGGCCGTCCAGCAGACTGGCCAGGTCGTGCTCGGCCAGCTTGGGCGCCTCTATCACCTTGGCCATGATGCCCTGGTGATTGTTGCCCTCTGCCTTGTCATCGAGGGTCTTGCGGTTCACGCTCTGCACCTTGATGCCGAGGGATTCCAGCTCGGTCAGCAAGGGTTGCAGCCGGTCGTCATCGCGGCCCTTGAGGGCCCATACCTCGATGAAACGCTCCGGGGTGCGCTCAAGCAGCGCGGATACAGCGTGAATGCCGTAGATCAGTTCTGTACTCATTTAGTGCTCTTGGCCTTGTCGCGAGCGTTTTTGCTCGGTCGTCTGTTGCTGGGCTTGGCGCGGCCACCTTTGTCGGATTTGCCGTGATCCTTGCCCTCTTTGCGTTTCTCGTGGCGCTGGGCGCTCTTGGCCTTCTCTTTCTTGATCTCGGCCTGCTTGCGCGCCATCTCCTTGGCGTTCTTGCCGGTGGCCTGGAGCGGCTCTTCCACCATCACGAAGTCGATCTTGCGATCGTCCAGGTTCACGCCCATCACCTTGACCCGCACCTTGTCACCCAGACGGTAGCGACGACGGAAGTTCTCGCCGATCAGCTGCATGTGCAGGGGATCAAACTGGTAGTAGTCGTTGGTGAGGGTACTGACGTGTACCAGACCGTCGATGTGGATATCCGCCAGACGGACGAAGAAGCCAAAGCCGGTGACGCTGGCGATGACGCCATCGAACTCGTCACCCACGTGATCCAGCATGTACTCGCACTTGAGCCAGTCGGCCACGTCGCGGGTCGCATCGTCGGCACGGCGCTCTGTCATGGAGCAGTGCTCGCCCATCGGGTCCACTTCTTCCAGCTGGTAGTGGTAACCACCGCTCGGGGTCCACTTGTGGCGCAGGTTGCCCTGCTGCTCTTTTGCAGTCTGGTATTTGATGGCACGGTGCAAGATGAGGTCGGGATAGCGACGGATCGGCGAGGTGAAGTGCGCATAGGACTTCAACGCCAGACCGAAGTGACCTATGTTGTCAGCCTGATAGACCGCCTGACGCATGGAGCGCAGCAGCATGGTGGAGAGCAGCTCGGCATCCGGGCGCCCTTCAAACTTGGCGGCCAGCTCGGCAAAGTCTTTCGGCTCGGGCTCGAGACCGCCCTTGAGCTCCAAACCCAGTTCGGCCAAGAAGTCACGAAAACCGGTCAGACGCTCTTCACCCGGACGGTCGTGCACCCGGAACAGGGCAGAGGCTTCGTTCTTCTCGATATAACGGGCGGCGGCCACGTTCGCCTGGATCATGCACTCTTCGATGATCTTGTGGGCATCGTTGCGCACCAGCGGCACGATCTGGTCGATCTTGCGCTGGGCGTTGAAGATGAAACGGGTCTCCTCGCTCTCGAACTCCACCGCACCGCGCTGGTGACGAGCGTGCTTGAGCGCCTTGTAGAGGTTGTTGAGCTCTTCGATGTGGCCCACCAGCGGATCATATTGCTGACGCAGCTTGGGATCACCATCCAGAATGGCCGCGACCTTGCTGTAGGTCATGCGGGCATGGGAGTTCATCACCGCTTCGTAGAACTTGTAACCGGACATGCGACCAGCGGCGGAAATGGTCATCTCGCACACCATGCAGAGACGGTCAACCTGCGGATTCAGGGAGCACAGCCCGTTGGAGAGCACCTCCGGCAGCATGGGCACCACGAACTCGGGGAAATAGACCGAGTTGCCGCGCTGATAGGCTTCGGCATCCAGCGCAGTGCCGGGCTTCACATAGGCGGATACGTCCGCAATGGCAACCCACAGACGCCAGCCGCCGCCACGCTTGGCTTCACAGAAGACGGCGTCATCGAAGTCGCGGGCATCTTCCCCGTCAATGGTGACCAGCGGCAGGGCACGCAGATCGATGCGACCCTCTTTGGCTTTCTCCGGCACCTGTTCGCCCAGACCGGCGACCTCCTTGGTCACCTCCTCCGGCCAGGTATGCGGGATACCGTGGGTACGCAGGGCGATCTCGATCTCCATGCCAGGGGCCATGTTCTCGCCCAGCACGTCCAGTACGGTACCGACTGCGTTGATGCGGGAGTTGGCGCGCTGGTTGATGCGCACCACCACGACCTGGCTCTGGCGAGCACCCTTGTTTTCGCCTTCAGGGATGATGATGTCCTGACCGATGCGGCTGTCATCCGGCACCACGAAACCCACGCCGTTCTCGACAAAGTAACGGCCGACGATGTCTGCCTCACGGGGCTTGAGCAAGCGAACCAGACGTGCTTCCTGACGACCCTTGCGGTCGATCTCGGTCGGCTGCACCAGGGCATAGTCACCGTGCATCAGGCGCTGCATCTCGCGGTTGTTCAGATACAGATCCGGTCCACCACCTTCCGGGCGCAGAAAACCGAAACCATCTTTATGGCCGAGTACATACCCTTTGACCAGATTCAGACGATCCGGCAGGGCGTAACATTGGTTGCGAGTGAATACCAACTGCCCATCGCGCTCCATGGCGCGCAGACGACGGCGCAAGGCTTCCAACGGCTCTTCGTCAGTCAGCTTGAGTGCCTTGGCCAGCTCTTCGCGGGACATCGGCTTTTCGTGACCCTTGATGAGTTCGAGGATCAGCTCGCGACTGGCGATGGGGTTTTCGTATTTTTCGGCCTCGCGTTGGAGGAAAGGATCTTTTTGAGACATAAGCAGGCCTTAGGGTAGGTAGTAACCCAGACATTATATCGAAGGGGGGAGCTAATGGCATCCATCGACTGCCTTTTGGCCAATCTCTCTGTCATACTGGCGACAGTTTGCAGGTATGTGAGACTCGGAACTCATGAGCAAGGACTCGTTCGCCCAATCGGCCGCCTATTTGAAACAGGCGGTCCCCCTGATGATCAAGTATCAAATCCCCACCACCCCGAACAATTACCATCTTTGGTACAACTATGTCTCTGGCGCCATGCCCGAGCTGAACAACGCCGTCGATCACGCGATAAAACTGCAGGGTACCTTCTCCCTCACCACCTGTGAGCGTCTCTATCACCAGCATCTGGCCAGCCAGGACGAGCAACAGATGGAGGCGATGAAGCTCAATCTGGTCGCCATGGCCAATGAGCTCGGCCACTCCATGCAGGATGCGCTGGTCGATACCGGCCAGTTCCAGGCCATGCTCGACAAAAGCTTCGACAAGTTGAACCTCATCGATGACGAAGGACTGAGCCTGGACGACACCATGGTCATCTTGCGGGAACTGGTACGCGAGTCGCGGGACGTGCGCATGTCCACCCTGCACTTTCGCAACCAGCTCAGCAGCGCCGAGAAGGAGATCAAGGAG
This sequence comes from Aeromonas media, assembly GCF_020423125.1. Taxonomy (NCBI): domain Bacteria; kingdom Pseudomonadati; phylum Pseudomonadota; class Gammaproteobacteria; order Aeromonadales; family Aeromonadaceae; genus Aeromonas; species Aeromonas media. Next base: position 562,770 of record NZ_CP075564.1, on the reverse strand, counting down.
CTCAAGGCAGCACTGAACGAGACGCGCAAGATGGCCACCGAGGACGCTCTCACCTCGCTGCTCAACCGTCGCGCCTTCGATCTGGAGATGGAAAGCCTAATCCGCAGCAAGCAGCCCTTCTCGCTGATCATGACCGATATCGATCGTTTCAAGAACTTCAACGACGAATATGGCCATCTGCTGGGAGATCAGGTGCTGCGCATCGTCGGCAAGCGGCTGCGGGAAGTGAGCAAGGAGGGCATCACGGCCTATCGGCTCGGAGGGGAAGAGTTTGCCCTGCTGGTACCGGGCCGGGTGTTGGCACTGACCCGCCAGATGGCGGAGAGCCTGCGCAGGGTCATCGAGCGGATGTCGCTGCTGGATCGCAAATCAGGCCGGCGCATCGATCACATCACCGCCTCCTTCGGTGTGGGGGAATATAATGGGCAGGAGACGGCGGACGCCCTGATAGAGCGCACCGACAAGCTGCTCTACAAGGCCAAGGAGCTGGGTCGCAACCGGGTGATGCCACTCCCATCCTGATCCCCCAGATATGAAAAGGCCGGTCACAGACCGGCCTTTTCATTTTTCCGCATTCTGCTCAGAGGCTTTTCAGCTTCTCTTCCGGCAGCGCCAGCTCGTCGTTGTGGTTGACGCCGATGCCGCGCTCCAGCACGTGGCGGGCGATGGCATGGGCCTCTTCCAGGGAGTGCATGCTGTAGGTACCGCACTGGTATTCGTTCAGCTCGGGGATCTTGCCCTGCTCCTGCACGGTCAGCACGTCGCTCATGGCGGTCTGCCAGGCCGCGCCCACGCGGGCCTCGTCCGGCGCGCCGATCAGGCTCATGTAGAAGCCGGTACGGCAGCCCATGGGGGAGATGTCGATGATCTCGACCCCGTTACCGTTCAAGTGATCCCGCATGAAACCGGCAAACAGATGCTCAAGGGTATGGATGCCGCGCTCGGAGAGGATCTCCTGGTTCGGCACACAGAAGCGCAGATCGAACACGGTAATGGTGTCCTTGTTCGGGGTCTGCATGGTCTTGGCCACCCGGACTGCCGGGGCTGCCATGCGAGTATGGTCGACGGTAAAACTGTCCAATAACGGCATTTCTGACTCCTGATTGGTTACGAGAACCAGCCCCCGCTGGGGAGCCGATCCTTGCATTGTCGATACTGGGCGCCGTAGCGTTGGGCACGGGCCTCCACCTTGCGAGAGACCTTCATCAGCCACCCCTTGCTGCGGTAGCTGCCGCGCCGGTAACCACCCCAGCCTTCGTGATAATTGAGATATTGACCGTAGGCATCCCACTTGGAAGTGCCATTGAGCCGCTGCGCCTTGTGAGTGTACCAGCCCATGAAATCGATGGCGTCGGCGAAGTCGTCACGATCGCTCCAGCCGTTGCCGCTCTCCCGCTGATAATCATCCCAAGTCTCATCCTTGACCTGGGCATAGCCATAAGCAGAGCTGGCACGCCCGGTCGGGATGAAGAGAAAATATTGCATCGGCGGCTGGGCATCGTGCACGAAGGAGGACTCCTGATACATCATGGCCATCACCACATGTACCGGGGTCCCCCACTTTTCGTTCATCTTGAGTGCCGCCTTGTGCCACTCGGGTTTTTCCCGAAAGATCTGGCACAGGTTTTCCGGCTGGGCCGGTGGCTGACTACTGCAAGCAGTCAGCACCATCAGCAGGCCGGCGGCCACCATGAGACGCATCCTTGGTATCGGATGGGTTACATTTTCGTTCTCTTGGTCGTTACGAGGCACATCCATCACATCAAATCGCGTCTTCGTTCTCTTCACCGGTGCGGATGCGGATCACACGCTCCACCTCGCAGACGAAGATCTTGCCATCACCGATCTTGCCGGTACGGGCAGTGTTCTGGATCGCTTCCAGACAGGCGTCGAGATCCTCGTCCTGCACCACCAGCTCTACTTTTACCTTGGGCAGGAAGTCGACCATGTACTCGGCACCGCGATAGAGCTCGGTATGGCCCTTCTGGCGCCCGAAGCCTTTGACTTCGGATACGGTCATGCCGTTGATGCCGATCTCGGCCAGGGCTTCGCGCACATCGTCCAACTTGAACGGCTTGATAATGGCTTCAATCTTCTTCATGGTGACTCCTTACCAGTTCTGTTTACCGAACCCGGACGTAATGGGGTAGCGGCGATCCTTACCAAAGTTGCGGGTCGTGATACGGGGCCCGACGGCAGCCTGACGGCGCTTGTACTCGTTGAGATCCACCAGACGGATCACCTTGCGCACCACGGCTTCTTCGAAGCCCTCCGCCACCATGTCAGCGACCGAGGCATCTTCTTCCACATAGCGCTTGAGGATGGCGTCCAGAATGTCGTAGGGGGGCAGGCTGTCCTGATCCACCTGATCCGGTGCCAGCTCTGCCGAAGGGGGACGATCAATGACCCGCTGCGGGATCACATAGTCGACGGAGTTGCGGTATTCGCACAGCTTGAAGACCAGCGTCTTGGGCACGTCCTTGAGCACGTCAAAGCCGCCCGCCATGTCACCATACAGGGTGGCATAGCCGACCGCCATCTCACTCTTGTTGCCGGTGGTCAATACGATACGGCGACGCTTGTTGGAGAGCGCCATCAAGAGCACTCCACGGCAGCGGGCCTGCAGGTTCTCTTCGGTAGTGTCGCGGGCCGTCCCTTCAAACAGCGGCGCCAGCTGAGCCATAAAGCCCTCGAACATGGGCTCGATGGAGATGATGTTGAACTCGACCCCCATCCGCTCGGCCTGCTCCTTGGCATCCTCCACGCTCATCTGGGCGGTGTAGCGGAACGGCATCATCACCGCCTGCACCTTATCGGCGCCGATGGCATCTGCCGCGATGGCGAGCGTCAGGGCGGAGTCTATGCCGCCCGAGAGGCCCAGCACGGCCCCCTGGAAACCGTTCTTTGTGACGTAGTCATGCACCGCCAGCACCAGCGCCTGATAGGTCTCGGCCAGGGGCGCCAGCGGCGCGGCGGGTTCCCGCTCTTTCAGCGGCTGACCGTCGACAAAACGCACCAGCGCCAGCTCTTCGGCAAAGGGGGCCAGCTTATGGGTCAGCTCGCTCTGGCTGTTGAACACCTTGGAGCAACCGTCGAAGATCAGTTCGTCCTGACCACAGACCTGATTGAGGTAAACCAGCGGCAAGCCGGTCTGATCACAGCGCTCGGCCATCAGCTCGCGGCGGATCCAGGGTTTTTCCTGATCGTAAGGGGAAGCATTGATGGTGAGCAGCAGCTCGGCACCGGCCGCCTTTGCCGCGAGTGCCGGGCCCGGTTGCCACAGGTCTTCACAGATGAGCAAGCCCAGTTGATGGCCACGGAACGACACCACGCAGGTATCGCTCGCCGCGGTGAAGTAGCGCTTCTCGTCGAACACCCCGTAGTTGGGCAGATCCTGCTTGAAGTAACGGGCGATCAGCTTGCCCTGCTCATAGAGAGAGGCGGCATTGTAGAGCGCATCTCCTTCACGCCAGGGGTGGCCCACCAGGATGGCGCAACGACCCTGCCAGGCCACAACACGAGCCAGAGCCGCCTCCACCCGGACCATCAGATCGCTGCGCAGCAGCAGATCTTCAGGCGGATAGCCGGTCAGCGCCAGCTCGGAGCAGACCAGCAGATCGGCGCCTTGCTGGTCGGCCTCTGCGGCGGCAGCCAGCACCTTGTCACAGTTATCTTCGATGGCGCCTACCGTCAGATTTAACTGGGCAAGCATCAGAGAGAGGGCTTTTGCCATGGCGATGCATCTTGAATTCGAAAATGATGGGGAATGATAAAGAAAAGGCGCTGGCTGTGCCAGCGCCTTGGGGAGAAGGGCATCCGTTATTATTCCATCACGCTACCTATGACTGATGACGGATATACACATGCCTCCATATCACAGCACATCAGGCTAGGGCACTGTGGTGCACGTCGTCGTCGGCGTCGGCGTCGGTGCAGGTGATGCGGTCAGCAACGTCTCCTGTACCATCATCACACAACCGCCCACCGAGGTACCGCTGGCTGGCAGGGTAAATGTCTGGGAGGCCGGCGTGATCTGGTAACCGCTCTTGGAGAGGGTCAGCGTAAAGCTGCTGCCTGGTACGCCGCTGCACGAGTAGTTCGGTGTTGCCGGATGGCCCAGATCCAGTACCTGACAGGTCACATTGGCATTATTGACGCCAACAGTCAGGCCAATGGAGGTGGCATCACAGGAAACGGTTTTGTTCGTCACCTTGTCATTTCCAGTGACCTTCGTCTCAAGCTGGAAGCACTCAATGATTCCATGCAGGCCAGTAACGGGCTGATCCAGAATGCTGACCAGCACGGTGGAAGTCATGGTGGCGGTGACATCTTCCGGCAAGACGGCAGCACCCACTACCCCCGAGTTGCCTTGATAAGCACTGGTCGTGATGGTGATGGGGTTATCGGCTGGCGGAGTGCCAGAGAAGGTCGTACTCTTGGCCGTCAGCACCCCCCGGCTATAGGTACCGTAATAGTTGTTGTCCGGGTCAACGATAGTGGCTATCGGCTGACTGGTCACGGTGCCCTTGTTGGTGTCGCTGCTGCTCCATTCGCTTAGCAGCGTCATGTTCACATCCTGAAACGGGATTTTGGCCAAAATCGGTTCGCTCACATCCCCTTTAAAGACCTCATCGCTTAGATAGCTGGGGAGCATGATATCCACGTAGATGCCACGGCTGATCAATTGCCTCGAGCCTATCGAAGTCGACAGGGCCGTGGTACTGTCACCAGCCCGGTTCGCCGCCAGCCAGCTATTGAATGACTGGATCGCAGCGGAAGAGTTGGGGGCCGACCAACTGCTGTCAGTTGTCCCAGCGAAAGCCGTTTTCTGCCATTTGGCATGCTCTGTCACCACATAGACCACATAAGCCTGATAGTTTGCCAGATTGGTGGCATCGTTCAGAAAGCTGGCGGAGAAACTGGTTAGGCTCGCAAGGCGCCAATCCGGTGCGGGGCGGTAGAAACCATCGATACGGATAAACCGGCAGGCATCCAGATAATCACCTGTGCTGGCCGCCACCAGGCTACTCCCGCTTACTTGGTATCTGCCCCTGCTCGTGTTCAGTGGTGCGTAATAGCCGGCAAATCCTTGGGTGCTTACATCATAATGTTCATTGCAACAAGTCGAGCAGAGTGTTTCCTGCTGATTGGCATTGCCTTTCAGCACCCCGACAGACTTGCTCAACTGTGTACCTGACTTCCAATATTGCAGATCATCGGACTCGATATAATAGGGACGTGCGGGCAAATAAGCCGTTCCTGTGCCACCGGAAAAAGTGCAGCTGCAATAAACCGTGGCAGTATCCTGAACCGACTGTCGCTGACTGCCGGTTCCTATAGTCTGGTAAGTCGCCGTATCAAATTGAATGGTTCGGCTGGAACTGGATCCTCCCGATATATGGGGTAAGGGCTTGCTCGTCTCTTTATTACTGCCATTCCCCAGCGCAACTGAAACCACGTCCGGAACGCTTCCCTGCGTATAGTCAACCGTGGGACTTTCACGGGGTTTAACCAGACCGTCTCCGGTTTCTTCACTGGTGAAGGAACCTGTAGGGGAAATTGCGCCAACTAGCTCTAATGAACGGTCATCGCCACTGTTATCCTCCCAAGTAACCCTAACCAATATCTGCTTACGCTCGGGGTAGTCGTAAGGATAAGCGGCAGGCGGAGTTGCCGACCAGACACCACTATTCAGATACTGATTTGTGACCGTCCAGTTCACAGCATAGCTGTCGTTCGAGAGTGACTGGCTGCCGCTACCGGTGGCAATATCCTTATAAGCGGTGAGTGGCGGGATCGCAGTGCGTACTTCGTTGAAGTTGCGAAACTCATCGAGCTTGGACTCGGCCAATCGCATGGCTATCTCGTAACGCCCTCCTTCCCGGGCCGTGCTCAACATGCCACGCGCCAGCGAGACCAGCCCTGCTACCCCCACCCCGAGCAGTACCAGGGTAATCAGGATCTCCAGCAGACCGAATCCTTTCTGCTTTTTCATATGCGTTCCTCGCCCTACCAATCCCGCCAACTACCGGGCACCATCTTTGTGGTCTGAAAACTGGCGCCCTGTTGAACACCGTCAAGCACGGATTGATCGTATTTGACATTGAAAGTACCGCTCGTGATATCGATAGGGGCATTGGCAATCAGGGAGCCATTCACCGTTGCCGTACCATTTGCTTTCACCCGCGGAGGATTACTCGGATCATCCGAATGCGCGAAAATGATGCCGTTGAATACCAAGCCGCCATTCATCGTCAGGTCACCATCCCGGACAATCAGCACCACGGGAGCCCCCGCACTTCCAATCAGACTCGCGGTGAAGTCGCAATCGACGCCGACATCGACAATAAATATCCCGGTCGATGTCGCCCCCAGAGAGCTGCAATTGGGGATAGAAATCGCCCCGTTATCGAACATGTTAGCCCAGCCTTCATCTGTATCCGGCTCTCCAAACAGATACCAGAGCAGATCGTCTGGGAAGGTGGGATCACTTGCCTTTATATCCGGCCCGATATCATTATCATCGCTGAGATTAGTACTGCAGCTGCCGCCGCTAAAATCCCCTTGGTGACACGTCTGCCAGGATCCGCTGCCCCCTACAGCCTGATCAGACCAGACCGATAGCGGTACCCCTGGCCCTCCACCGTTTGGATTGGCAACCACAGTGAAGTTTCCCCCAATAGAGGCCCCTCCCGCGACCATCAGAGGTACCGCTTTGGCTGCGGAAAGCAGATGATAGGCCGCCACCTGAACCCGCACTGTGGCTGTTCCCAGATTGCTGGGCAAGGTGGCGGTGGACTTTAACTCCACCGGCGTCACATCAAGAGTATTGGGGGAGGAGCCGACCGTGATCGACGTTGTGTTGGTCGTAGTGAGCAGATAAGTGCCTTGTGCCGAGCTGACCGTCAAGCCGCCGCCGGGGATGGCAATACCGGCGTCCTGCCGACTCAGACCATCGGCAATGCCCAGCTCTGCCAGCGCCAAGGCCTGCCGATATTGAACCTCGTTGACGCTGATCTTGCGGTCGGCCACCATCAATTTCCCCACCAACAGGGAAACACCGACAAGGATAAGGATTAGCAGCAGGGTAATCGTAAAGGTAGTGAAACCGGCATGACGTTTCATGGTAAGAACCCGTCGTTACGCAGCTTGATATCCCGCTGCAGAGTGAGCGCCAGGGCCGGGGATTTAATATCGTTGCCCGAGATAGTCAGCCTGATGGTTCTGGCTCCTGAAGAGATAGAGCTAGGCAGCAGGGTAAAGGTCAAGTCGGTGATCTCGACCGTAGCCTCCGTGTTGATCCTGCTGCCGTTCGAGCAACTGGCGGTACCCCCTTGGTCGAACCTGACCGCGTTGTCCGCACTGCTGTAGTTGTAGAGCCGGGTCTCACCGGCTGCAGAGGTGTTGTCCAACACGCCGTTCTCATTATCGTCGTACCTCACCCAGATGCAGTTGCTTGCCAGATCCGTGGTCGAATCGAAACTGAAATCCGAACCTTCACCAGAGAGAGTATGTGCCGCCGCACTGGCATCATAACCGGCACGCTGGATATCTCGGGCCATCATGTCCGTAATCGACTGAAGCTCCTGATTGAGGCGACTCACCTGCATCGCCGTCTTGTTGGCCTTGAGTATGCTAGCGAAGAGTGCCGACGCGGCGGCAACCAGCAACAAACCTGCCACCATGGCTACCATCAGCTCCACCAGGTTGAAACCTTTCATACGATGACGTCTCAGCATGTGTCCCCCTCCACGCAGGTACTGATCCGGCCATAGGTTGCGATGACCACCCTGTTCGTCGTGCTGGCATCATTGGAGACGATCAGATTGCCTCCGAGAAAGGTGCCCCGGCGTGGCGTGAAGGTGATGCTGGCGGTGGAGCCACTCTTGTATTGGTTCGACGCATCGATCACCACGCCGCCAAACTCGTTTGCATCGGCGCCTTTGCGGCCCTCGATACTGGAGCAATGGTCGGCACAACTGCTGCAGGTAGCGTCTATCGCGATTCGATAACACCAGTTCGACTGACCAGCGTTGAAGAGTTTGAGCGTCAAGGGGCCGCCGCGTTTTATGGCCTCGGACTTGAGCAGCATCATGTCAGTATAAAGCGCCTGGGTGGCGGCCCTGACCATCTGCTCCTGGCGCAGCGAACGATAACTGGGGAGCGCGACGGCAACCAGGATCGCCACCAGTGCCAAGGCGAGTATCAGTTCTATCAGGGTAAAGCCGGACACCGGCCTGATTCGCATTTCCATGTTTGCCCAGACTCCTGTCTGTAGCCCGTTCTCGGGCCGGCGAGTACTATCCTATGATAGTCTCAACTCACCTATGGAACCATGCCGATGCCAATACGCTTCGCAAGAGGAATAACGCTGATTGAATTGATGGTCGTAGTCGCCATCGTGGCCATCATTGCTGCCATCGCCTATCCCTCTTTCCAAAACGGACTACAGCACTCCCGACGCGCCGATGCGTTCAAGACTCTGCTGACCATGCAACTCAAGCAGGAAGAGTATCGAATCACCAGCAGCGCTTACAGCACGAACCTGGCAGATCTTGGCAACCCCAGCAGCAACTATTACAGTTTTTCCGTGGTTGCCGCCTCCACCGGTGCCGCCACCTACAAGCTGCAAGCTCAAGCTATTGGTGCCCAGCTCGGCGATACAGGCTGTACCCTGCTAACCATCACCAAGGCCGATGTGAAAGACCCAGCCGAGTGCTGGAAGTAAACCTTCATAGCCATCAACACCCAGTTGGAGGTGCCTGAGAGGTTATCTCTCATGCATAGGGATAACACTGGAATCATAAGAAGGTGAAGCCAGTGCCAATCACGATGCTTTCCCCGGAAACGCCTTTGACCTCGATGCCGACGATTTCCACTCTACCTATAAAAATGCCGGCGCTGGGCCGGCATTTCCATCAGAGGATACGCAACTCTGGCGGCACCTCGAATACTACGTTTTCCTCGCGACCAGGGTGTTCTGTCACTATCTTGCCCCCCAACTCACGCAGACGGGCGATGACATTTTGTACCAGCACATCGGGGGCCGAGGCCCCTGCAGTCACCCCGATACGCTCGACCCCTTCCAGCCAGGGGGATTCAATCATGGAGGCATCGTCGATCAGGTAGGCTCGCGCCCCCACTTTCTCGGCCAGCTCCCGCAAGCGGTTGGAGTTGGAGGAGTTGCGCGACCCCACCACCAGCATGGCATCCACCAGCCCGGCCATCTCCCTGACTGCATCCTGACGGTTCTGGGTGGCGTAACAGATGTCATCCTTGCGCGGTCCTTGAATTTTCGGAAAGTGCCGGCGCAGCGCATCGATGACGTCCGAGGTCTCATCCACGCTCAGGGTGGTCTGTGTCACGAAGCAGAGGTCATCCGGGTTCTTCACCTTGAGCCTGGCCACATCCTCCGGCGTCTCCACCAGATACATGCCCCCTTCCGGATTCTCGTACTGCCCCATGGTGCCGATCACCTCGGGGTGGCCCGCGTGACCGATGAGTACGGCCTCGGATCCCTTGCGACTGGCACGATGGACTTCCATGTGCACCTTGGTCACCAGCGGACAGGTGGCATCGAATACCTTGAGAGCACGGGACTTGGCCATCTCGCGCACCGTCTTGGCCACGCCATGGGCGGAGAAGATGACGATGCTGTCGTCCGGCACCTCGTCCAGTTCCTCGACGAACACGGCTCCCGCCTCCTTCAGCTTGTTCACCACATAGCGGTTATGCACCACCTCGTGACGGACATAGATGGGGGCACCGAACTTCTCCAGCGCACTCTCGACTATGCTGATGGCACGGTCGACACCGGCGCAGAAGCCACGCGGGTTAGCCAGCAAAATATCCATCAGCTCACCTTTTCCTCGTCATCCACGCCCAGGATCTCCACCTCAAAGGTAACGGTGTGACCCGCCAGCGGATGGTTGAAATCGACCGTCACCGACATTCCTTCCACCGCCCGGATGATCCCCGGCAATTCGCTGCCGTTGGGCTGGTCGAACAGTATGATGGTGCCGACCTTGGGTTCCACATCGGCACCAAACTTGGCTCTGTCCAGATGGTAGATGTTGTCGGGATTGGAGAGGCCAAAGGCCTCTTCCGGCGGCAATGTGAAGCTCTTGCTATCACCTTGCCTGAGCCCCAGCAGGCACTGCTCGAAGGTGTTGGTCAGGCTGCCATCCCCCATCCGCAGGCGGGCCGGTTTGCCGTGCAGCGCCGTGCTGTCAGCTACCGAGCCATCTTCCAACTTGATGGAGAAGTGAAACAGCACACTGCTGTCTGCAACAATCAGCCGGCTCATTGCATCACGTCCTTCTTCTTTTCACTGCGAAAACCTTCCAGCACTATCATGGCGGCGCCGATGAAGATGAAGCTGTCGGCCAAGTTGAATGCAGGCCAATGAGCTCGCTGCCAATAGAAATCGAGGAAATCGACCACGTGGCCCAGCACCAGCCGATCAAAGACATTGCCAAGCGCCCCGCCGATGATGAGCGAATAGGCGATGCCGCTCCAGCGCTGAGCGACGGACTGCTTGCGCAGCCAGTGGATCAGCAAGCCACAGATGGCAAACGCCAGCACCGCAAAGAACCAGCGCTGCCAGCCGCCCTGATCGGCCAGGAAGCTGAAAGCCGCCCCCTTGTTGTAGACATGGACCAGGTTGAAGAAGGGGGTGATCTCCACCCCCGGGTAGCCAAATGGCAGCAGCTTGACCACGGCGAGCTTGCTCGCCTGGTCCAGTACAAAGGCCAGCACTGCCAGCCACAGCCAACGCAGGCCGCTTTTATGGTGAGTCATGTTCATCAGGCAAATTGACGAGTTTCGCCGTCACCCTCGACGTTGGTGACGCAGCGGCCACAGATCTCTTCGTGACCAGCGATGGTGCCCACGTCTTCCACATGGTGCCAGCAGCGGTCGCACTTGGCGGCAGCAGACTGGGTCACGTTCAGCCACAGATCATCGCGCTCGGTCGCAACGGCACCTTCCGGCGCTGTGTCAGCCACCACCACCTTGGCCTTGGAGGTGAGCAGCACGAAGCGCAGCTCATCGGCCAGGGCATTCAGGCGCTTGGCCAGCTCGGGCTTGGCGAACAGGGTCAGCTCGGCCTGCAGGGAGCCACCGATGCGCTTCTCGCCACGGGCGGCTTCCAGCGCCTTGTTCACTTCACCGCGCACGGTGAGGATCTCGGCCCAGAAATCGTCGTTCAGCACTTCGTCCGCTTCCAGCCCGAACAGGCCGTCGTACCACTCTTCGGTGAACACGAACTCACCGCGATCACCCGGCAGCAGAGCCCAGATCTCGTCGGCGGTGAAGCTCATGATGGGCGCCATCCAGCGCACCATGGCCTCCGCGATGTGATAGAGGGCGGTCTGACAGGAGCGACGGGCCAGGCTGTCCGCCTTGGCGGTGTACTGGCGGTCCTTGATGACGTCCAGATAGAAGGAGCCCATCTCGATGGAGCAGAACTGCATCAGCTTCTGGGTCACACCGTGGAAGTTGTACTCGTCGAACGCAGTCATGATCTCGGCCTGTACCGCCTTGGCACGACCCACGGCCCAGCGATCCACCACCACCATGTCGGCAGGCGCCACCATGTCGGTCGCCGGATTGAAGCCGTTCAAGTTGGCCAGCAGGAAGCGGGCTGTGTTGCGGATACGGCGATAGGCATCGGCGGAGCGCTTGAGGATCTCGTCGGAGACCGTCATCTCGCCGGTGTAGTCGGTGCTCGCTACCCACAGACGCAGGATGTCGGCGCCCAGCTTGTTCATCACGTCCTGCGGGCTGACCACGTTGCCGATGGACTTGGACATCTTGCGGCCCTGGCCGTCCACGGTGAAGCCGTGGGTCAGTACCTGGTTGTAGGGAGCCTTGTCTTTCATGGCCACGCCGATCATCAGGGAGGACATGAACCAGCCACGGTGCTGGTCAGAGCCTTCCAGATACATGTCGGCCGGGTTGCCGTTGAACTCGGGACGGGCGTCGACCACGGAGGAGTGGGTCGAACCTGAGTCGAACCAGACGTCCAGGGTGTCGGGCACCTTGTCATACAAGTCGGCGTCGCTGCCCAGCAGTTCGGCCTTGTCCAGATCCCACCAGGCCTGGATGCCGGACTGCTCGACCCGCTTGGCCACCTCTTCCATCAGGCGCACGGACTCCGGGTGCAGCGCCTGGGTCTCCTTGTGAACGAACAGGGAGATAGGCACGCCCCAGGTACGCTGACGGGAGATACACCAGTCAGGACGGTTCTCGACCATCGCCTGGATGCGGTTCTTGCCCCATGCCGGCACCCAGCCGCTCTGGCCGTGCTGGGCAATGCCATCTTTCTCGATGCGCTCGATCTCTTCCAGCGCGCGCTTGCGCAGCCCCTTCTGCTCCATGCTGATGAACCACTGCGGGGTAGCGCGGAAGATGATCGGGGTCTTGTGACGCCAGCAATGCGGGTAGGAGTGGTTGAACACCTTGTGGTGCAGCAGGGCGCCACGCTCGGTCAGCACCTCGACCACGGCCGCATTGGCCTTGAACACGTGCTGGCCGGCAAACAGTTCGGTATCAGGCAGGTAGACGCCGTTGCTGCCCACCGGGTTGGCGACTTCCAGACCGTACTTCTGACCGACCACGAAATCTTCCTGACCGTGGCCAGGGGCGGTGTGCACGGCGCCGGTACCGGCATCCAGGGTGACGTGATCACCCAGCACCACAGGCACGTCGAAGCTGTAGAAGGGGTGGTTGAAGCGCAGCAGCTCGAGCGCCGCGCCCTTGGCATAGCCCAGGTTGTGGAATTTCTCGATACCGGCGCGGTCCATCACGTCCTTGACCAGTTCGGCGGCCAGGATCAGGCGCTCGGGGTTGTCGCCCTCCACCTGTACCAGGGCGTAGTCCAGATCGGCGTGCATGGCGATGGCGCGGTTGGCCGGCAGGGTCCAGGGAGTGGTGGTCCAGATGACGGCAGAGAGCGGGCCCTTGCCGAAGTGACCCTCGGGGCAATCAAACTTGGCGGCCACAGCTGCCTCATCGACGGCCTTGAAGCGTACGTCGATGGAGGGGGAATTTTTGTCGTAGTACTCCACTTCGGCTTCTGCCAACGCGGAGCCACAGTCGGTGCACCAGTGCACCGGCTTGGAGCCTTTGTGCAGATGGCCGTTCTCAACGATCTTGGCCATGGAGCGGATGATGTTGGCTTCGGTGCCAAAGTCCATGGTCAGATAGGGGTGTTCCCAGTCACCCAGCACACCCAGGCGGATGAAGTCGGTCTTCTGCGCCTCGATCTGGGTCTTGGCGTATTTACGGCACTCGGCGCGGAACTCGGCGGCGGAAACCTTCTCCCCCGGCTTGCCGACCATGCCTTCCACTTTCAGCTCGATGGGCAGACCGTGGCAATCCCAGCCCGGCACATAGGGGGAGTCGAAGCCGGAGAGGCCCTTGGACTTGATGATGATGTCTTTGAGGATCTTGTTGACCGAGTGACCGATGTGAATGCTGCCGTTCGCGTAGGGAGGGCCATCGTGCAGAATGAAAGAAGGCTTGCCCGCTTTGGCGCGGCGAATGGCGCCGTAAAGATCCTGATCGTACCAACGCTTGAGCATGTTGGGTTCGCGCTTGGCCAGATCGCCACGCATCGGAAACTCGGTTTCCGGCAGATTCAGGGTGTGTTTATAGTCGCTCATCAGTCCTGGGTTCCCTTCTTTTCTAAAAGAGTGCTGGGTAAATTGAATGGTGGCAGCCCGAACCAGGCTCGGGCCGCCAGGGCATCTCGTTCGATCTGCTCTTTCAAGGCGGTGAAAGAGGCAAACTTCTGCTCTTCGCGCAGCTTGTGGCGAAGCAGCACCTTGACCTGCTGACCGTATAGATCACCAGAAAAATCAAATAGATGTACTTCCAATCTGGCTTGTGTACCGCTCAAGGTCGGCCGTACACCCACATTGGCGACACCGGGGAAGGTCTTGCCGGAACATAACACTTCCACCGCGAACACGCCACCGACCGGGATCACCTGCCGTTTAAGCGCGAGATTGGCGGTGGGAAAACCTATGGTGCGCCCCAGCTTGTCGCCGTGGGCCACCCGACCGCTGATGGCGTAGGGGCGGCCGAGCATCAGCTCCACCTCCGCCATGCGACCGGCTGCCAAGGCCTCGCGCACCAGGGTGCTGCTGACCCGCTGGCGTTCGACCTGAAAACTCTGGGTGCTGATCACTTCAAAGCCGAAACGACGGCCCGCCGCCTCCAGCAGATGGAAATCCCCTTCCCGCCCCTTGCCGAAGCGAAAATCATCGCCCACCACCAGGTAGTGCACGCCGAGTTTCTCTACCAGCAGTTGCTCGATGAAGGTGCTGGCGGCCTGCTCGGCGAAGCGATGCGTGAACCGCACGCAGAGCATGCGATCTATCTGCATCCCCTTGAGGGCTTCGTACTTCTCCCGCCAACGGCTGAGACGGGCAGGGGCGGCGTCCCCCGCAAAGAGCTCAAGGGGCTGCGGCTCGAACAGCATGACGCAGGCGGGCAGGCCAAGCTGGGCGGCTTTCTCCTGCAAGCGGGCCAACACCGCATGGTGTCCCTGATGAACCCCATCGAAGTTGCCTATGGTCAATACACAGCCCCGGTGACGGGGCTTGATATTGTGAATGCCGCGAATGAGCTCCATCAGTGCCTTGTGCGTTGCTGCCATGGAAATCGGCGGATTATATATCAGGCAGCAATCAGGGTCAGCCCTGCTGTTGAGCCGATTTCAGGTATCTGGCCCGGAACCCGGGCCTCATCAGCCTCATTGCTGACCCGATTTCAGGTGTCTTGGCCTGACCCCCAGCACCAGTAGGACTACCCCATACAACGCCCCCCCAAGGCAGAGCAGCAGGGTCAGCTCCAGACTGGCCTTGCCCATGCCCCAGGCCCCCCATTGGGCAAGATCCGGTGACAGATAGCCAAGCAGGCCCCCCATCAGCACGGTCGCTGCCAGCAGCTTGAGGCAGAACACGCCCGTGTTGCGGGAAGGGCGATAGACGGCCTGCTGATAGAGCCCCTTGAACAGTAGGGCCGCATTCAGGGTGCCGGAGCAGGCGGTGGCGAGCGCCAGCCCCACATAGCCAAGCGGATAGATGAAGATGAGGTTGCATACCATGTTGGCCACCATGGCCATGATGCCGATCCGCACCGGCGTCCTGGTGTCCTGGCGGGCGTAGTAGCCAGGGGCCAGCACCTTGATCAGCATCAGCGACAGCAAGCCCGTGGTGGATGCCAGCAGGCTGGCGCTCGACATCGCCACCTCGTGCAGGCCGAACTCGCCGCGCATGAACAGCACCCGCAGTATGGGCTCGCGCAATACGGCAATCCCCATCATGGCGGGCAGGCCGAGCAGCATCACCATGCGCACCCCCCAATCCATGGTGCGGGAGAAGTCGGCCGGATCCGCATCCACATGCTTCCTGGCAAGCGCCGGCAGGATCACAGTGCTGATGGCGACCGCGAACAGGCCAAGGGGAAACTCCAGCAGGCGATCCGAGTAATAGAGATAGCTGATGGCACCGGTCGCCAGGAAGGAGGCCAGCATGGTGTTGATCAGCAAATTGATCTGGCTGACCGAGACGCCGAACAGCGCCGGTATCATCAGGGTGCGGATCTTCACCACACCGGGATGGTGCCAACCCCACTTGGGCCACACCAGCATGTTGATCTGACGCAGGAAGGGGTACTGGAACAGAAACTGCACCAGGCCGCCGAGGAAGACGCCGATCGCCAGCGCGATCTCGGGCCGCTCCAGCAACGGGGCTATCCACCAGGCCGCCGCAATCATGGTGAGGTTGAGAAACACCGGCGTGAAGGAGGAGACGGCGAAGCGACCGAAGGTGTTGAGAATGGCCCCGGCCATGGCGGTGAAGGTGATGAACCAGAGATAGGGGAAGGTAATCTTGAGCATCAGGCTGGCCAGCTCGAACTTCTCGGCCGCCGGCCCGCCGTGCAGCCAGTCCCAGAACCAGCCCCAGCCGAACAGGGCCGTCAGCACACCGGAACCCAGCACACCGAGCAGGGTGACTATGGTGACAATGCCGCCAAGGGTGCCCGCCACTGCGGCCAGCAACTCGCGAACAGCCTGTTCGTCACCGTTTTTCTTGTACTCCGTCATCACGGGAACAAAAGCCTGGTTGAAGGCCCCTTCGGCGAACAATCGGCGCAGGAAGTTAGGAATGCGGTTGGCGAAGAAGAAGACGTCTGCGGCCACCCCGGCACCGAGCAGATTGGCGATGACCACATCGCGCACCAAGCCCATCACGCGGGACGCCAGCGTCATTCCGGACACTATCATGCCGGATTTGATCAATTTCTTACTCAAGACGAGGCCTCTGGAACTGTCAGAAAGAAAAGAATGCTGTTAGAATCGGCCGACAGTTTAACCGTCTCCCATCTGACACACCACCGGGGGGCGGTGTTTATTTGCACAAATCATTTGACAATATGTGGTTGGGAAGGCATATTTCCGGGCCTTTTCAATACACTCGCTAAGACAGTTTTAGGAGTTTTACCTTGGCTAACATCAAATCTGCTAAGAAGCGTGCTCTTCAGTCAGAGAAACGTCGTCAGCACAACGCCAGCCGTCGTTCCATGACCCGTACTTACCTGAAGAAAGTGATCGCTGCCATCGCCTCTGGCGACAAGGCTGCTGCCACTGCCGCTTTCGCTGTTGCTCAGCCGATCATGGATCGTATGGCGACCAAAGGCCTGATCCACAAGAACAAAGCTGCTCGTCACAAGAGCCGCCTGTCTGCCCAGATCAAAGCTATGGCTTAATCAGCTTCGGCTGAACAAAGCTAAAAAAACCGGCCTTAGTGCCGGTTTTTTATTTGGGTTCGCTGCAATACAACCTGTGCAACAATCCAATCATCTCGCGTACCTCGTGGCTGCGCAGCGAATAGTAGACCGTCTGGGCCTCTTTTCGTGTCGTCACCAACTCATCGCGCCGCAACACCGCCAGATGTTGTGACAGCGCCGATTGACTCAGTCCAAGTACCTCGTTGAGTTCCCCCACCGACAACTCCCGCTCCAGTAACTGGCACAGAATGAACAAGCGCCGCTCATTGGCCAGCGCCTTGAGCAGGGTGACCGCACGTCCGGCATTCGCCTCCATCTCTTCCAACTGCATCGCATTCCCTCCCCTGCAAGACAGGAATCATACCCCCTGCCTCATCGATTTAAAATGACAGGGTTGCTGGCTGAATGGTGGTGAAGTCCTCCTGACCGGCAAACAGGAAGGAGAAATCACTCTCACATACCCGCTTCACCGCCGGATGCTGGATCATCCGCTCTGCAAAGATGACGTAGTACTCCTCCATCAGATCCTGGGTTTCTCCGATCAGCATCACCTCCTCCCCCTCCAGGATCTCCTCCCGATAGATGGTCGGCGCCATGAAAATACCCTGATTGAAGAAGCCAAACGCCTTCATCAGGGCCGCATCGTCGAACTCACCCAGGATGCTGGGAGAGATGCCCTGCTGCTCGAACCACTGCGTCAACTGTCGACCCATGGCGGTACGCCGGCCCGGAATGAGCAGCTTGCGCTCCTCGAGACAAGCGGGAAAAGGCTTTTCGGGCAGCGGTGCCTTGCAGAAGAAGCTGACGCCACACCCCCCCAACCGCTTGGAAAGCAGACCGGCGTGCTGGCTGGAATCCACCGGGCAGTCGGAGAGGATCATGTCGAGCTTGTGTTCGCTCAGTTGCTCCAGCAGCAGCTCGTGAGTCGATTCGAAGCAGCGCAGGTGGATGGAGCCGTCATTGGGGATGACAGAGAGCAGCACCCGACTGGCGAGACGCTTGGAGAGTGCATCGGCAATGCCGACGTCGAACAGGATCTGGCTCTCCTTGCGGTAGTTGACGATATCCAGCATCTCGTAGGAGAGGCTGAACATCTTGTCGGCATAGCGAAACACCAGTTGACCCAGCTCGGTGGCCTCGAGGGAACGCCCCTTGCGGATCAACAACTTGCCGCCCAGGCGCTGCTCCAGCAGCTTGATCTGACCTGTGACGGTCTGGGGAGTGAGAAAGAGGGCTTCCGCCGCCTGGGTGACGGAGCCCTTCTTCTGAGTCATCCAAAAATAATAGAGATGGTTGTAGTTAAGGTGTGACATCCGGTGGGGTTCCCGCGCCGCGCGGGCTCCGATAGCAGCTAAGTTCAACCGCCAGAATGTCATACATGTCGCTGATCGAGTCAACTTTGTTTGCGCCGAACTGCTCTTGCAGGGTCAGCTTGAGGCGGGCCGGATCCGGCATCCGCTCCCCACAGTAGCGCTTGTTCGACTGCTTGACTCTCTCGCCAGCCCGGCTGCTCAGGGCCCGTTCAGCAAAGGTCTCGCCGAATTGGGCCTTGGCCTGCTTGTCTCCCAGCATGAGGGCGCTGTCTACCACGCCATTGAGGTAAGCCGAACAACTGGCCGACGTTGCATCCTGCTGGCACTCCGCCAGACTATTCGCCCAGAGTGCCGGACTCGCCAGCATGACTAACCATCCGAGTCTTCTCATAACCCCTCCGTGCTTTGATTCGCCTCCCGATTGGGCAGCGATATCCGCAGGGCGATAAAACCGATCACGGCCGCCAGGGTGGATCCCACCAGGATACCGAGGCGTGAGTAGCTGCCGTAGTCCAGTCCGCCATGCTCGAATGCCAGCGACGCGATGAACATCGACATGGTAAAGCCGATGCCACACAGGATGCTGACGGCAAAGATCTGCTTGAAGTTGACGCCACTCGGCAGCTGGGCGATGCCGAGTTTCACCGACAGCCAGCTGACGGTAAAGATGCCGAGGGGCTTGCCGATGAAGAGCCCCAGTATGATGCCCATGGGCACCGGGCTGAGCAGATCCGACAGCTGGATCCCGTCGAGGGAGACACCAGCGTTGGCAAAGGCAAACAACGGCAGGATCAGATACGCGCTCCAGGGGTGCAGCGCATGCTCCAGGTGCTTGAGCGGCGAGGCATAACGCTTCCCGGAGATAGGGATCATGAAGCCAACGATGACGCCGGCCAGGGTCGCATGAACACCTGACTTGAGCACGGCCACCCAGAGCACCAGACCCACCAGCATGTAAAGGCCGATCCTGTCCTCACCACGGCGGTTCATCCAGAGCAGAGTAAGGGTCGCCACTATGCCGACCGCCAGTGCGGTCAGCGACAGCTGTTGGGTATAGAAGAGGGCGATGATGATGATGACCCCCAGGTCATCCATGATAGCCAGGGCCAGCAGGAAAACCTTCAGGCTGGTCGGCACCCGCTTGCCGAGCAGCGCCATCACCCCGAGGGCGAAGGCGATATCGGTCGCAGCCGGAATGGCCCAACCGGCCCGGGTGACTTCGTCCTCGTAGTTAAAGAAGGTATAGATGAGCGCAGGGGCCAGCATGCCGCCCACGGCGGCGATGGCCGGGAAGGTGGCCTGTACCCGGGATGAGAGCGCCCCTTCCAACATTTCGCGCTTGACCTCGAGCCCGACCAACAGGAAGAAGAGTGCCATGAAGCCGTCGTTGATCCAGAGCAGCAACGGCTTGTTGATGTCCAGGGCGGCAATGCGCACCTGTACCTGAGTATTGAGGAAACTCTGATAGTGCTCCGCTAGGGCAGAGTTGGCCAGACCGATGGCCAGCAAGGCGGCCAGGATCAGAATTATTCCGGAGGCTGACTCCAGTTTGAGAAATCGCTTGAACACATCGCTCATGGTCTAACTATCCATAAAATTGTACTTTTTCAGTCTAGGGGGCGAGTGAACTAATGAAAAATCGTTTCTAACTGCCAATAACAACGGAAAAACCGAAGGCAAAATAAATCATGTCTGCTATAAGCACGTTTTCCCCTGCGTTCCCTCGCCTGTGGAGTATTCATTTCTTTGCATATTAATTCTTTCCAGGCATGAAAAAGGCGCCCGCAGGCGCCTTTCGAACAGATGGAATAGCATAGCGGGAGATCCCGCCGAGAGCCGCTCGCCATCATGGCGGATGCAGGATCAGATGGCGACAGGGGCCTTGATACCCGGGTGAGGATCATAGCCCTGGATCTCGAAATCCTCGAACCTGTAGTCGAAGATGGAGTCCGGCTTGCGCTTGATCACCAGCTGCGGCAAGGAACGCGGCTCGCGGGAGAGCTGCAGCGCCGTCTGCTCCATGTGGTTGGAGTAGAGGTGCACATCGCCACCGGTCCAGACGAAGTCGCCCACGGCCAGATCGCACTGCTGGGCCATCATGTGGGTCAGCAGGGCGTAGCTCGCGATGTTGAACGGCAGACCGAGGAAGACGTCGCAGCTGCGTTGATAGAGCTGGCAGGAGAGCTTGCCGTCCGCCACATAGAACTGGAAGAAGGCATGACAAGGGGCGAGCGCCATCTTGTCCAGCTCACCCACGTTCCAGGCGGAGACGATGATGCGGCGGGAATCCGGGTTGTGCTTGATGTCATCCACCGCCTTCTGGATCTGGTCGATGACAGTGCCATCGGCCGCCGGCCAGGAGCGCCATTGGGCACCATAGACAGGGCCCAGATCGCCGTGCTCGTCAGCCCACTCGTCCCAGATGCTGACGCCGTGCTCTTTCAGGTAGGCAGTGTTGGTGTCGCCATTGAGGAACCACAGCAGCTCGTGAATGATGGAACGCAGGTGGCACTTCTTGGTGGTGACCAGCGGGAAGCCTTCCGCCAGATTGAAGCGCATCTGATGACCGAACAGGGAGACGGTCCCCGTGCCGGTGCGATCGGATTTGACTGTGCCTTCATCCAGGATCTTCTGCATCAGGTCAAGATAGGCCCTCATTGCTTTGCCTCCTTCGCTGCGTTGCCGAACAACTGCGGACGCTTGTAGGCAACCCAGATCATCAGGGCGCCGATGATGATCATCGGGGTGGAGAGGATCTGGCCCATGCTGATCTCCTGGAAGTAGAGACCCAGCTGACTGTCAGGCTGGCGTACGAACTCAACCAGGAAGCGGAACAGGCCGTAGAACAGCAGGAACATGCCGGAGATGGCGCCCCGTGGCGGGTTCTTGCGCCAGAACAGGTTCAGGATGATGAAGAGCACCACACCTTCCAGGGCGAACTGATAGAGCTGGGAGGGGTGACGCGGCTCGGGGCCGGCCTCCGGGAAGATGATGGCCCAGGGCACGTCCGTGACCCGGCCCCACAGCTCGCCGTTCATGAAGTTGCCGATACGGCCGACGCCGAGACCGAATGGAATGAGCGGTGCCACAAAGTCCGCCACGGTGAAGAAGTGACGCTTGGTCTTGTGCGCAAACCAGATCATGGCGGTGATGACCCCGATCAGGCCACCGTGGAACGACATGCCGCCGGTCCAGATCTTGAACAGGTAGGTGGGATCGGCCAGGAAGAGATCGAAGTTGTAGAACAGCACATAGCCGATACGACCGCCCAGGATCACCCCGAGGAAGCCGTAGAACAGCAGGTCCGAGACCTCGTTGCGGGTCCAACCACTGTTCGGCGCGTCGGCGCGGCGGCCTGCAAGCCACATGGCAAAGGCAAAACCAAACAAATACATGAGACCATACCAGCGTACCGATAGTGGTCCCAAACTGAATGCTACGGGATCAATCTGCGAGAAAACCCAATATCCGTCGTGCTGCATGGCGCGGCCCCAGTCATAAGAAAAGCCGCATTCTCCGATCATTCGTCAGCAGGAACAAGACTGAATATCAATCGGGCAGCTTGGTCTTGTGACCCGCACGCAGCAAACCGCCCAGACCGTGCTCTTCCAGGTAGCGGGCAAACAGGCCACGGAGCACGTGGGGATTGTCGTGCTTGAGGCCATCGGCCATCAGCGCCTTCAGCTCGCCGAGATCGGATTGACGCAGCACGTACTTGATGCGGGAAATGTTGTGGGTGTTCATGCTGAAACGGCGATAGCCCATGGCCAGCAGCAGCAGCACGCCGACCGGATCCCCGGCCAGTTCGCCACAGACCGAGACCGGCTTCTGGTAGCGATGAGAGGCATCGACCAGCAGTTGCAGGGCACGGATCACCGCGGGGTGGAAGGCGTCATAGATACTGGCGACCCGGGCGTTGTTGCGATCCACCGCCAGCAGATACTGGGTCAGGTCATTGCTGCCCACCGACCAGAAGTCGATGAGAGGAGCCATCTCCGGCAGAATGTAGAGGGCGGAGGGCACCTCTATCATCACCCCCAGGCTGGGGTAGCGGATCACCGCATCGCGGCTCGCCGCCTCTTCCGACACTTCACGCCAGGCTTGATCCAGCAGCCGGCGGGAGGCCTTGATTTCACTGACGCTGCTGATCATCGGCAACATGATGGACAGATTGTCCAGCCCTTCGCTGGCGCGCAGCATGGCCTTGAGCTGAACCAGGAACAACTCGGGGTGATCCAGGGTGAGCCGGATCCCCCGCCAGCCAAGGAAGGGATTTTCCTCCACTATGGGGAAATAGGGCAATTGCTTGTCCCCCCCCACATCCAGGGTACGCATGCACACCGGGCGATCCCGATAGGTCTCCAGGATCCCGCGATAGCGCGCCGTCTGCTCCCATTCGGAGGGGAAGCTGTCCTGCAGCATGAAGGGGATCTCGGTGCGATAGAGCCCGACCCCATCTGCCAGATGGTTGAGGGAGATCTCGGTGTCGGCGCTGAGGCCGGCGTTGAGCAACAAGGAGACAGGGGTGCCGTCAGCCGTCTCCGAGGGTTGATTGTCGACGCTGCGCACCAGGGTATCGAGCGCCCGCTCCTCGTTCAGCAGTTGCCGGTACTCGGTCAGGATCACCTGATTGGGCTCAATGAAGAGATCGCCGCTGTAGCCGTCGACCACCAGAGTGCGCCCGCCTATGTCGCCGAGCGGCAGATCCACCCCCATGATGGCCGCCACCCCCATGGCACGGGCCAGGATGGCAGCATGGGAGTTGGTCCCGCCCTTGAGGGAGACCACACCGCTCAGAAACTCCCGCGGGATCTCGGCGAGTATGGTGGCGGTCACCTCGTCGGCGACCAGCACCACCGGCTCTCCTATGGTGAGCTGCTCGGGCTCGTCCTGCACTAGACGGCTGATGAGCCGCTGGGCGATGTCTTTCACATCGGTTGAGCGCTCCCGCAGATAGGGATCCTTCATCCCCTTGAACTGATCGATCAGCCGATCGCTGATGATCTTGACCGCGGAGATGGCGGTCCAGTGCTCCTTGCTGACCTTGTTGCGGATCGGCTTGATGTAGCCGGGATCGTTCAGCAGGTGCAGATAGATGTCGAAGATGGCGACCGAGTCCTGGCTGTAGCTCTCGCGAAAGCGCAGCGCCAGGCTCTCCAGATCGTGGCGCACCTCTTCCACCGCAAGCTCCAGCCGGGCCAGCTGCTTGCCGTGCTCCTCATCCTTGCGCGGGGTGATGCTATTGAGCGCCTTGCGCGGACGCCACACCCAGGCCTTGGCGATGGCGATGCCGCTGGCACCGGCGATGCCACGCAGCGGCTTGCTCCAGTCAGTCTTCTGCAACCAGCCCTTGGCCTGGGCCTGGGCGATGCGGGCCGCCAGTTGCGCCGCCAGGGTGACCATGAAGGACTCTTCCCCTTCATCGAACAGCCGGCTCTCTTTCTGCTGCACCACCAGAATGCCGACCACCTGACGCTGGTGCATGATGGGGGCGCCGAGGAAGGAGCGAAACGCCTCTTCCGCGACATCGGGCAGAAACTTGAAACTCGGATGAGAAGGGGCATCGGCCAGGTTGATCAGCTCTTCCCGCTGACCCACCAGACCGACTATGCCCTGCTCGAACGGCAGGGTGGCTTTGCCCACCGCCGACTCGGCCAGCCCATCGGTCGCCGCCAGTCTATAGCGGCGCATGTCGGGCTCGGCGACATAAACGGAGCAGCAGTCCACCATCATGGCAAGCCGGGTCTGGCTCACCAATGCTTGCAAGGCCTGTTCGAGGGTGTTGGCCTCGGCCATGCTCTCGACGATGCGTCTGAGTTCCGTCAGCAACTAATTGTGCTCCTTAGCGCGAGCGGTTGCGCCGCCCATCCTTTCGATTAACCTGCACCACCGGCACCGGCATGGCCAGCGGGGCAAACTCCTTCATCACCCGGCGGTAAACTTCCCGCTTGAAGGAGACGACCTGACGAACCGGGTACCAGAAGCTGACCCAACGCCAATCATCAAATTCCGGGTGACCATGACAGCCGAACTGGATCCTGGACTCTTTGCCAGGCTCGAGCTGCAACAAAAACCATTTCTGCTTCTGGCCAATACAGACCGGTGAACTGTCCCAGCGAACGAGTCGTTTGGGTAAGCGGTACTTCAGCCAGTTGCGACTGGTCGCCAGTATGGTCACATCGTCGGGCTTGAGGCCTATCTCCTCATACAACTCACGATACATGGCCTGTTCCGGCGATTCACCATCATCAACCCCCCCCTGCGGAAACTGCCAGGAGTGCTGCCCATAGCGCTTAGCCCACAATACTTGCCCGTCACGGTTACAGATCACGATGCCGACATTGGGACGAAATCCGTCGCCATCTATCACGTGATCACCTTATAAAGGCTGAATCTATAAAGAGATTGTTCCACATTCACCCCGTGGCGGCAAACAGGGACTGTCATCTTCCACTCATGAATAACTTGGCATTTCAAGCAAAGTTATAAACAAACCTGAAGGACAAGCTCCGCAAGTTGCCCACCCAGACTGTGCATAAGCCTGTGATCAAGCGGGTATATACAGTAGTTTTATACTACGACTTCAAATCATGCCGTATCATACCCGATTCATATAAAAACAAAATATTCATTTAAATACATATAGTTAATATTTAAAGACTGGATCAAGATCCATGTCTTTTGCGCCCGAGGATCCTGGCTGTCAATTGTGAACAAGTTCGACTGTTCAAAGATCCACCAAGGCTAGTTTATCCACAAGGATGGCGCATTATCTGCACCGATCTGGCGAGAAAAATCGGTGTGCTCTCACATTTATTTCTGATGCCGGACCCTGTATCACCACTTTATGTCAGTTATCCAAGATTTCTGTGGATAACTGTGTGCAACAGCCAGGCCAAACCCTTGGACAACTCGCTGCAACCGGGATCCTCTCGTACTCCAGGCTGGAGAAAAAAGTCAAATTCCTTTAAAATCATTGCCATAGATGATAATTCACAAACTTGCCCCCCCTGTGCATAGCCGGGCAAGGATCGGTTACAAAAACAGCGATCCTCTGTCAGGATCACACTTGTCCACCCCCTTCTCGCCAACAGGAGCCCCTCATGCCCGCCAATCCACAGTCAGAGCAGGAATTGATGGCGCGCGCCTACGCCATGGCGGGCTTCACCCTGGCCCAGCTCGCCGCGACGGCCGGCATCCCGGTGCCACGGGATCTCAGACGGGACAAGGGCTGGATCGGTCAGCTGATCGAGTGGCAGCTGGGTGCCAGCGCGGGCAGCCGCCCGGAGCAGGACTTCCCCGATCTCGGCATCGAGCTCAAGACGATCCCGATCGATCCTCAGGGCAAACCGCTGGAAACCACCTTCGTCTGCGTCGCTCCCCTCATCGGGATCAGTGGCCAGCGCTGGGAGGAGTCCAATGTGCGCAACAAGCTGTCGCGGGTACTCTGGATCCCGGTGGAAGGCAGCCGCACCATCCCCGTCGGTGAACGCCGGGTAGGCATGCCCTTGCTGTGGAGCCCGAGCGAAGAAGAAGACAGGTTGCTGCGTCAGGATTGGGAGGAGTTGATGGACATGATAGTGCTGGGGGAGGTGGAGCAGATCAGCGCCCGCCACGGCCAAGTCATGCAACTGCGCCCCAAGGCGGCCAACAGCAAGGCACTGACCCGCGCCATCGGCCGCAATGGCCAGCCTATCCAGACACTGCCAAGGGGCTTCTACCTCAAGATTGAGTTCACTCACCAATTGCTTCGGCGTCATTTCGCCCTGCCTGTCTGATGATTGCTATCAACATCCTTGTCATAAAGTGATATAAAAATGAACAGAGCTACTTTCTTCGCAGTCAGTGACAAGGAGTCGATATGCCGATCAACAAGCAATTTCTCAAGTCCCGCCCCGAGGTCAAGGTGACCTTCGCAGTGGAAAAAGAGGCCGCAGGCGAGGCCGAACAGGTCTTGCTGCTGGGGGAGTTCAGCCAGTGGCAACCCATTGAATTGAAAAGAATGAAGAGCGGGGAGTTCAAGACGACCCTCAACCTTCCCACCGATGGCCCCAGCCATTTCGAGTATTGCTATCAACTGGTGCAGCCAGACGGGGAGACCCGTTATGACAACGACTGGGAAGCGGACGAGTATGTGCCCGGCCCCTTCGGGCGCGACAACTCTGTGGTGCGGGTCAGCCAGCCTGGCTGAAGCCGGCCTGTGCGAAACCCACATACAAAAAAGGCTCGCCATTGGCGAGCCTTTTCACTACCTGTCGAGCTATTCGTCGACATACCGACACCAATTCGAATCGAATTAGTTGAGCTTCTCTTTGATACGAGCAGCTTTGCCGGACAGGTTGCGCAGGTAGTACAGCTTGGCGCGGCGAACATCACCACGACGCTTCAGTTCTACACTGTGGATCAGCGGAGAGTGAGTCTGGAATACACGCTCAACACCTTCGCCGTTGGAGATCTTGCGAACGGTGAAAGCAGAGTGCAGACCGCGGTTACGCTTGGCAATAACGATGCCTTCGAAAGCCTGCAGACGCTCTTTACCACCTTCTTTAACACGAACTTGAACACGTACGGTGTCGCCCTGGGCAAAAGCCGGGATGTCGGTACGCAGTTGCTCTTGTTCAAGCTGCTGAATAATCTTGCTCATTGTCTTTCCTTACCTAGGATAAACTGAAAACTCTACTTAACGCTGTCACGCACTTCGCGGACATACTCGGCAAGAAGTGATTCTTGCTCGTCAGTCAGAGCTAGGTTGTTAATAAGTTCCGGCCTTCTCTGCCAGGTTCGTCCGAGCGACTGCTTGAGACGCCAGCGCCGAATCACTTCGTGATTGCCGCTTGTCAGCGCCTCGGGCACCGCCAATCCATCCAACAACTCCGGCCGAGTGTAGTGGGGATGATCCAGCAGGCCATCCGTGAAGGAGTCCTGCTCGGCACTGGCCTGATCGCCCAAGACCCCAGGGACCAGACGCGAAACCGCATCGATCAGGGTCATGGCAGGCAACTCGCCACCACTTAACACGTAATCCCCGATAGACCACTCTTCGTCGACTTCGGTTTGTATCACGCGTTCATCGATACCTTCGTATCGACCGGCGACCAGAATCAGTTTCTGATTCGTCGCCAACTCGGTTACGCCCGCTTGAGTCAGCTTGCGCCCCTGAGGAGAGAGATAGATGACTTTCGCCCCGTCTCCCGCCGCTTGCTTGGCTGCATGAATCGCATCACGCAGCGGCTGAACCATCATCAGCATCCCAGGTCCACCACCATAAGGACGATCATCGACCGTACGGTGTTTGTCGTGGGTGAAATCCCGAGGGTTCCAGCACTCAATCTGCAGCAGGCCACTCTTGACGGCCCGACCCGTTACCCCGTGCTCGGTAATGGCTCGGAACATTTCCGGGAAGAGGCTAATTACCCCAATCCACATAAGAAACCTCCGGCACCCGTGTTAGCGCGGGAAACTAGAAACCAGGATCCCAATCAACTTCGATTGTTCGAGCAGTCAGATCAATATTCTTGATCACCTGCTCTTCCAGGAACGGGATCAGCCGCTCCTTTGCACCAAAGGCATCTTTTACATTGGCCTCAACCACCAACACATCGTTGGAGCCGGTTTCCATCAATTCGGTCACCTTGCCCAGGTCGTATCCCTTGGTGGTCATCACGGAGCAACCAATCAGGTCACGCCAGTAGAACTCACCTTCAGGCAACGCAGGCAACAGATCGGCGGCTACGCCAATCTCGACATTGGTCAATGCCAGGGCATCCTCGCGCACATCGATACCATCGAGCTTGCAGATCAGACCCTTGTTGTGACGCTTCCAGGCCGAAACCTGAATCTCACGCCATACCCCGTTCTGATTGATCAGCCAGGGGTTGTAATCGAAAATCGCTTCGGCAACATCGGTGAAGGAGTTCACTTTAAGCCAGCCCTTGATGCCGTAGACGGTACCCAGGGTGCCCAGAACTATAGGTTTTTCCACCTTAACTCCTTACCGCTTGGCTGATTAAGCAGCTTTTTTAGCGTCTTTGATCAGCTTGGCAACACGGTCAGAAACAGTGGCACCAGTAGCAACCCAATGCTCGATACGAGCCAGGTCCAGGTTCAGCTTTTCAGCGTTACCAGCAGCAACCGGGTTGAAGAAACCAACGCGCTCGATGAAGCGACCGTCACGGGCGCAACGGCTGTCAGAAACTACTACCTGGTAGAACGGACGCTTTTTCGCGCCACCACGTTGTAAACGAATGGTTACCATATCGTCCTCATGAACATCTAATGAACAAGGCCTGCAAATACGCAGACCCTAGCTTAAAATAAGCCGCGTAATTCTACTTGGATTCGTAATAATTGCAACCAAGCCTGCTATTTTTTGCGCAGGAGTTGGCATGAAAAAGGCTCACCGAAGTGAGCCTTTTTGCCTGACAAGCAGGAAAATCAGAACGGACCGCGTCCGCCACCACCGAATCCGGGTGGCAGCATGTTCTTCATCTGGCCCATCATCTTGCGCATGCCACCCTTGCCAGACATCTTCTTCATCATGCGCTGCATCTCGGTAAACTGCTTGAGCAGCTTGTTCACGTCCTGCACCTGCATGCCGGAGCCCGCAGCGATGCGACGCTTGCGGGAGCCCTTGATGAGATCGGGATGAGCACGCTCCTTGGGCGTCATGGAGCTGATGATGGCCTCCATCCGCACTGTGATCTTGTCATCCATCTGATCTTTCACGTTATCCGGCAGACCGGACATGCCGGGCAACTTGTCGAGCATGCCCATCATGCCGCCCATGTTGCGCATCTGGGCCAGCTGCTCGCGGAAATCTTCCAGATCGAAGCCCTTGCCGCTCTTGACCTTGCTGGCCAGCTTGGCGGCTTTCTCCTTGTCGACCGTGCGTTCCACTTCCTCGATGAGCGACAGCACGTCCCCCATGCCGAGGATGCGGGATGCGAGTCGGTCCGGGTGGAAGGGCTCGAGGGCATCGGTCTTCTCACCCATACCGATGAACTTGACCGGCTTGCCGGTGATGTGGCGCACCGACAGGGCGGCACCGCCGCGGGCGTCGCCGTCCGCCTTGGTGAGGATGACGCCGGTGAGCGGCAGCGCTTCGTTGAACGCCTTGGCGGTATTGGCAGCATCCTGACCTGTCATGGCATCCACCACGAACAGGGTCTCGACCGGCTTGATGGTGGCGTGGAGATCCTGGATCTCCGCCATCATCTCGGTGTCCACGTGCAGACGACCGGCGGTATCGACGATCACCACGTCATAGAATTTCTTGCGCGCCAGATCGATGGCAGCGGTGGCGATCGCCACCGGCTTCTGGGTCACATCGCTTGGGAAGAAATCGACCGAGATGTCATTGGCCAGGGTCTCGAGCTGCTTGATCGCCGCCGGGCGGTAGACGTCGGCACTGACCACCAGCACCTTCTTCTTGTGGCGTTCCTTGAGCAGCTTGGCGAGCTTGCCCACTGTCGTGGTCTTACCGGCACCCTGCAGGCCCGCCATCAGGATGATGGCCGGCGGCTGTGCGGCCAGATTGAGCTGCTCGTTCGCCTCTCCCATGACGGAGACCAGCTCGCCATGCACTATCTTGATGAAGGCCTGGCCCGGGCTCAGGGACTTGGCCACTTCCTGGCCGACGGCACGCTCTTTCACGCGGGCAACGAAGTCACGCACCACCGGCAGGGCCACGTCCGCCTCGAGCAGCGCCATGCGCACTTCACGCAAGGTATCCTTGATGTTCTCTTCGGTCAGCCGGCCACGGCCACTGACATTGCGCAGGGTGCGCGAGAGTCGTTCAGTCAAATTCTCAAACATGACGCATTCCGATTCTTGGCGTAACTAGTGGGGCATTATACCCCAGTCAGCACTGTGGGGACGATTACTCACCGCTTGCGGCGGTGACCCGCCATCGAATGAGCGGGTGTAACAAATGGAGGGCATTATACCCCAGTCAACGCCGGAGGACGATTATTCGCCGTATGGGGCTGTCAGCCGCTACTTATATATGGGCAGTTAGCCCCTGGCACAACTGGCGAGCATATCTTGTGCAAGGTATACTGCCCCTCTTATCCATAAAAGCTTGTTCGACAACGACCTGGTTATGATCGTGATCTCTGTTCTGGCCCTGGCGTTTTACCTGCTGGCCATCATCGCCTCTCTGCACCTGCTGCTCAGCGCCAAGCCCGTCGGGCAGGTGTCGCTGTTTGCCTGTGTCGGCCTGGCCCTGACCGCCCATGGTGTGGCGGTGGGAAGCGAGGTGCTGGCCACCCATTCCGGCCAGAATCTCAGCATGTTGAACGTCGCCTCCCTGGTCAGCCTCATCATCAGCTGCTTCATGACCTGCGTTACCCGCCGTTTCAACGGCTGGATCCTGCTGCCCGTGGTCTACAGTTTCTCGGCCTTGCTGCTCGCCGCCAGCGCCCTCATACCGGGTCGCTACATCACCCATCTGGAAGCACACCCTCAACTGCTGCTGCACATCGGGCTCGCCTTGATGGCCTATTCGGTACTGATGATCGCCTGCCTGTTTGCGCTCCAGCTTGCCTGTCTGGATCGGCAACTGAAGTCCAGAAAGATAAGCCATCTGCCGGCCATGCCGCCCCTGATGACGGTGGAGAAGCGTCTGTTCCAGCTCATCTCCGCGGGCCTGTTGCTGCTGACCCTCTCCATCGCCTCGGGTCTGTTCTTCCTGGAAGACATGTTTGCCCAGGGCAAATCCCACAAGGCCATCCTCTCGATCCTGGCCTGGTGCGTCTACGCCTTGCTGCTGTGGGGTCACCACACCCGTGGCTGGCGTGGTCGCAAGGTCATCATGCTGAGCCTCATCGGCAGCATCATCCTGACCCTGGCTTACTTTGGCAGCCGCTTCGTCAAGGAAGTCTTGCTGAGCTGACGGTTCAGCCCCCAAAAACCACCCCAACAGGAGCCCTTCTTGGACAGTATCTCAACGAGCACATTACTGATTGTTCTCGTTATTTTGATTGTGTTGTCAGCCTTCTTCTCCAGTTCCGAAACCGGTCTGATGTCCCTCAACCGCTACAAGCTGCGGCATCTGGCCCAAACCAAACACAAGGCAGCCCGTCGAGTCGAAAAGCTGCTGGCCCGACCGGACCGCCTGCTTGGCCTCATCCTCATCGGCAACAACCTGGTCAACATTCTGGCCTCCGCCATCGCCACCATAGTCTGCATCAGGCTGTTTGGGGATCTCGGCGTCGCCATCGCCACCTTCGGCCTCACCCTGGTGGTGCTGGTGTTCGGGGAAGTCACCCCCAAGACACTGGCGGCCATGTTTCCCGAGCGCATCGCCTATCCCGCCTCCTGGGTCCTCAAGGGGCTGATGGTGCCCTTCGCCCCGCTGGTCTGGCTCATCAACAGCATCACCAACCTCTTGCTCAAGCTGCTGCGCCTCGAACATCGCAAGGATGACTCCCTCAACACCGAAGAGCTGCGCACCATAGTCAACGAGGCGGGCAGCCTCATCCCCCAGCGCCATCAGGAGATGCTGATCAGCATTCTGGATCTGGACAAGATGACGGTGGAAAACATCATGGTGCCGCGCAGCGAGATCTCTGCCATCGACATCAATGACGACTGGAAGAGCATATTGCGCCAGCTGGCCCACTGCGCCCACACCAAGATCCTGCTCTATCGCGACAATATTGACGACGTAGTCGGATTTTTACACTCGCGTGACGCCCTCAGGCTCGTCGCCAGGGACCAGTTCAGCAAGTCCAGCCTGCTGCGGGAAGTCGATCCCATCTACTTCATTCCACAAGGCACGCCGCTCAACGTGCAGCTGGCCAAGTTCCAGCGCAACAAGGAGAGGATCGGGTTGATTGTCGACGAGTATGGCGATATTCAGGGGCTGATCACCCTGGATGACATCCTGGAAGAGATCGTGGGCGACTTCACCACCTCCATGGCACCGGCGCCGAGCGACGAGATCCACCCCCAGCCGGACGGCTCCTTCCTGGTGGAAGGCTCCGCCAGCATCCGCGAGCTGAACAAGGAGATGCACTGGCACCTGCCCATCGACGGCCCGCGCACCCTCAACGGGGTGATTCTGGAGTACCTGGAGGAGATCCCCCAGCCCAACATCAGTGTCAGGCTGGCGGGTTACCCCATCGAAATCCTCGAAGTAGAAAACAACATGGTGAAGATGGCGAGGATCATGCCACACCTCTACCGTAACGAGTCAGGTTACGAGGATTGAAAAAAGGCTGCCGATGGCAGCCTTTTTTGTCTCACTCGCTCTCGTCATCCGGCTCCAGCACCAGGGTCGGGATCAACTCGCCAAACACCTGCTGCAGCTCGTCGCGGTTAGCCAGCAAGTCTTGCAGCGTATAGCCGTCCATCACCGCCAGGAAGGCGTTCATCGCCTCCTTCAGTGCACTCTTGAGCAGGCAGACAGAGACGATATGGCAGACGGGGGAACCGCAGTCGATCCCATCCAGATTGCCCTCCAGCGCCCGGATCACCTGGCCTATGTTCACGCTCTCAGGGGAACAGGCCATGCGGATCCCGCCATTCTTGCCACGCTGGGACTGCAGATAACCCAGCTTCACCAGCTGGTTCACCACCTTTACCATGTGATTGCGAGAGACGTCATACAAGGCAGACACCTTGGCCACGCTCGACAATTCCCCCTCCGGCAACGTGGCCAGATAGAGCAGGGCTCTCAATCCAAAATCGGTATAGCTTGTTAGTCTCATAGTGCCTGTGGCGCATAGCGCAAAGAATTGATGATTGATCCAGATCAATTAAACATTTAGGATGCAACTTATTAAGTGACATTCCAGATGTTCAATTAGAAAGGACCTCCTATGTTAGACCAAGCCACCATCGCCGTCATCAAGAGCACCATTCCTTTGCTCGAATCGGCGGGGCCTGCCCTCACCCAGCACTTCTACCAGCGCATGTTCAGCCACAACCCCGAGTTGAAGGATGTGTTCAACCTGGCTCATCAGCGCAGTGGCGGCCAACCCCTGGCCCTGTTCAGCGCAGTGGCGGCCTACGCCAGGAATATCGACAACCTGGGGGCCCTGGCCGGTGCCGTGGAACGCATCGCCCACAAGCACACGGGTTTCCTGATCCAGTCGGAACAATATCACATTGTGGGTAGTCATCTCTTGGCCACGCTCAAAGAAATGGGTGGCAGCGCGGTGACTGACGAGGTATTGGAGGCCTGGGGCAAGGCTTATGGGGTGCTGGCCGACATCTTCATCGGCCGGGAGGGCGAGCTCTACCGGGAGAAGGCGAGCGAGATCGGCGGCTGGCAAGGTGCTCGCGCTTTCCTCATCAAGGAGAAGCGCCAGGAGAGCGAGCTTGTCACCTCCTTCGTGCTGGCCCCCGTCGACGGCAAGCCCGTACT
Source organism: Aeromonas media (assembly GCF_020423125.1). NCBI lineage: Bacteria > Pseudomonadati > Pseudomonadota > Gammaproteobacteria > Aeromonadales > Aeromonadaceae > Aeromonas > Aeromonas media. The sequence continues at coordinate 529,287 of NZ_CP075564.1, read as the reverse complement.
GCGCTTCAAGCCGGGGCAATATATCAGCATCAGGCTCAATCACCCGACACTGGAGCATCAGGAGATCCGTCAATACTCTCTCTCCGATGCCCCTAATGGCCGCGACTACCGCATCAGCGTCAAACGCGAGCCCCAGGGCCAGGCCTCCAACCTGCTGCATGACCAGCTTCACATCGGTGACGAGGTGGCGCTGATGCCACCGGCGGGGGACTTCTTCTTGCAGACCGAGACGGCCACCCCAGTGGTACTGATCTCCGCCGGAGTGGGTCTGACCCCCATGCTGAGCATGCTGAACCAGTTGCTGGCTGAACAAGCGGGGACTGAAATCCGCTGGCTGCACGCTTGCGAGCATGGCGCCCTGCACGCCTTCAAGGAAGAGATCCAGATAAAGAGCAGCCAGCACGCCAGCTTGCAGAGCCGGGTCTGGTATAGGACACCTGCCGAACAGGACCTGCTGGGGAAGGACTACGACTTTAGCGGCACCCTGGCGCTGGAACAGGTCACTGACCTCATCCCGGCCAACGCTCACTACTACTTCTGCGGCCCCCTGGGCTTTATGAAGGCTGTGAAAGATCAGCTGAGCAGTTTGGGCGTCCCCGCAGACAGAATGCATTACGAGGTGTTCGGCCCCCATCAGGATCTCTGATCTCGCCTCCTGACAGGGAAAATGAACAAGGCCCACGAACGCAGGTTCGCGGGCCTTGTTGTATCGAGTGGCCTGGCTTGCCGGACTTAGTGCATCGCCTTGGCGCGGGCGATGGCATTGGCGGGCATGCGATTGCCGAGTCGGCTCAGCAGGCTAGCCGCCTTCTGGTGGGTCGCCTTGTCGCCGATGACGGCGCCGTGCAGCCAGTGGTAGGCCTCCTCGTAATCCAGCGGACTGCCCATGCCCTGCAGCAGCATCTCGACCCACTCTATCTGGGCCCGCTGGAAACCCAGGCTGGCAGCCTCCCGCATCAGGGTCTCGGCCCGCACCAGGTCCTTCTGGACCAGGATGCCTTTCCAGTAGTAGCGCCCCAACTGCTCCAGTGCGGGAGCCAGACCCTGATTGGCCGCCTCCCACATGTATTGCACCCCGACCTGGGCATCCGGCTTGGTGCAGACGCCCCAGGCCAGCATGTCCCCCCACAGGAACTGATAGGCCGGGATCTTCATCACAGAGGCGCGTGCCTCTATGTCCTGGGTCAGCTGGCACCTGTCCTGCTTCACCCGGGTCAGATGACGTCCCTGCTCTATCCAGTTGAGCAGCTCGTCCTGCCGATAGAGCGGCACAGCCTGCAGCTCTCCCTTGGCCAGGGATCCAGGATTCACCGCCCTGGGCAGCGGAGCAGCCGCCGGGGTTGATGCCACTGGAGCGGGTGCGGCAAGGGTCGACAGCACAGGGGCCGGATCAGTCGCCGGCACAGCGGCTGAGGGTACAGCTGCGGTGGCCGGTAGGGTCGCTGACGCAACCGGCACTGGCGCTGGGGCGGTCGATGGCATGGCCGCCGAGGGTGCCGGGACGGAGGCAGCCACCACCGACTGGGTTTGTGTGGCCGCCGAGATCGGCTCGGCCCCCTGCAAGGGGAGGCTGCACAGACCGACGAGGCCGATGAGGGTACTGGGTTTCATCATAGGGATCTCCTGCTGCCCTCTTTATCGGCAGCCGGGTTCATCTCCTTAGTCCGCCATGGCAAACCCCGGAAATGACAGAGGGGAGCCTGGGCTCCCCTCATGATCGACGCTGCGGCTTACTTGACGAAGTCGACACCCAGCTGGATATCGGCCTTCAGGGTAGCCAGCATGCTGTCCATGGACTCTTGCTCGAAGGCGCTCAGCTTGCCGTAGTCCAGCACGCTCTCGACACCGTTCTTGCCTAGCAGCACCGGCTGCGCGAAGAAGGTGGCGTGCTCGCCGTTGCCTTCCACATAGGCACACTCGATGACGTTGGCTTCACCCTGCAGACCCTTGATGAGGGACAGGCCAAAGCGGCAGGCCGCCTGACCCATGGAGAGAGTGGCAGAACCGCCACCAGCCTTGGCTTCAACCACTTCGGTACCGGCATTCTGGATGCGCTTGGTCATGGCAGCCGCTTCTTCCGCGGTGAAGCTGGCCCCTTCGATCTGGGACAGCAGCGGCAGAATGGTCACGCCACTGTGGCCACCGATCACGTTGACGCGGATCTTGTCGATGTTCAGGCCCTTGGCCTCGGCCACGAAGGTCTCGCCACGGATGACGTCCAGGGTGGTCACGCCGAACAGACGACGCTTGTCATAGACGCCGGCCTTCTTCAGCACTTCGGCGGCGATGGCGACCGTGGTGTTGACCGGGTTGGTGATGATGCCGATCAATGCCTGCGGGCAGGAGGCGGCACACTTCTCCACCAGGTTCTTGACGATACCGGCGTTGATGTTGAACAGATCGGAACGATCCATGCCGGGCTTGCGCGCCACGCCGGCAGAGATCAGCACGACATCGGCGCCGACCAGAGCCGGGCTCGGATCTTCACCGCAGAAACCTTTTACTTTCACGTCAGTCGGAATATGGCTCAGGTCCGCCGCCACGCCCGGAGTGACCGGGGCAATGTCATACAGGCTCAACTCGGAACCGGCAGGCAGGCGATTTTTCAACAGCAGAGCAAGGGCTTGGCCGATGCCACCGGCGGCACCCAGAACGGCAACTTTCATGATCAACTCCATGTCTAAGCGTAGGTTTAAGGTTGTTTCTAGTTGGGTTAACGCTGTTTCTTATTGTGCGCCTCACCTTAAAGGATCCCCTGCTAAAAAACAATCTGATAACAGTTGTAATCACGGGTTCTGTGAGCCAAGGAGCAAGCGGTGACGAAAGCGGAGAGGAATATGCGATAAATGAGAGGAAAGACACAGATTTCCTGTGTCTCCCTCACCATTAAGAGGTAAATACGACTGCTTCAGGACTGGAATGCCAGTGCACGCTTCTCGCACCAGCGGAAACCAACTGTTAACAATCCATTCATGGTCAGGTAGAGGCCCCCGGCCACGGTAAACACCGCCAGGGTGTCATAGGTCTGGGCGTTGAGACGCTGGGCCAGCCCCATGATGTCCATGATGGTGATGGTACTGGCGAGCGAGCTGCCCTTGAGCACCAGGATCACTTCGTTGGAGTAGGCAGGCACCAGCCGACGGGCGGCGTGGCGGGTCTTCATCCACAGGGTCTGGCCGGCCGAGAAGCCGAGCGCCCGGCAGGCTTCCACCTCGCCGGCGGGGATGGCGTCGAGCGCCCCCTTGAACAGCCGGGTGGAGTAGGCCGCGGTGTTGAACCCGAGCGCCAGCACGGCGCAGAACCAGGGCTGCTTGAGCAACGGCCAGAGCGGTCCGGCCTTGAGCCATTCAAACTGGCCAGGCCCGTAGTAGATGAGGAAGATCTGGATGAGCAGGGGCGTGCCGGTAAAGACCAGCACCCACAACTGTACAAGCTGGGTCACCACCGGAATGCGGCGTTCTAGCACCCAGGTCATGCCAGCCGCCATCAGCACGCCAAGCAGCAGGCTGAACGCGGTGAGCTGCAGGGTAATCGCCAGCCCCCCCAGCAGGGTCATCAGGTAATCCTGCATGGTCAGCCTCCGTAACGGCGGGTGTAACGGGCAGCCTGCTTCAAGCCAAACTCACTCACCAGGCTGATGACCAGGTAGATGAGGGCGGCGGCGGCGTACCAGGTGAAGGGTTCATAGGTGCTGGCCGAGGCCATCTGGGCCTGGCGCATCATCTCGTTCACCCCGATGAGCGACACTAGGGCCGTGTCTTTGAGCAGCACCAGCCACTGGTTGCCCAGCCCCGGCAAGGCGTGACGCCAGGCCTGGGGCAGCACGATGTGAAAGAAGATATGGCTCTTGCCAAGACCCAGCGCCAGCGCAGCCAGCCGCTGCCCGGCGGGCACCGCATTGAGCGCCGCCCGCAGGGTCTGGGTCGCATAGCTGGCGAACAGCAGGGAGAGCGCCAGCACGCCGCATGCGAAGGGGCTGAACTCCACATACTCGCCGGTGATGAGGAACAACACCTGGGTCGAGCCGAAGTAGATGAACAGCACCACCAGCAGCTCGGGCAAACCACGAATGAGCGTGGTCAGCGTGGCCACAGGCCACACCAGCCAACGCTGCTTGCTGAGCTCGGCGGCGCTGAATGCCAGCGCAAGCGCCATGCCCCCGACCAGTGATGCCAAGGCCAGCCCCAGGGTCATCCAGGCTGCATCCAACAACAGGCTCAGCATGGCTTACTGCGCGAAGTACTTGTCGAAGATCTTCTGATAGGTGCCGTTGGCCTTGATCTCGGCCAGCCCCTTGTTCAGCTGGGTCAGCAGCTCCTGGTTACCCTTGGCCACGGCGATGCCAAAGCCGGTACCGAAGTACTTGGCGTCGGTCACCGGTGTACCGATGACACCGTACTCCTTGTGCTGCTTGAGCCAGTCGGCGGCAACGGCGGTGTCGGCGAAGACGCCGTCGGTGCGACCGTTCATCATGTCGAGGAAGGCGCTCTGGTAGCTGGCGTAGGGCACGGTCAGCAGACCCTTGCTCACCCAGTTGTCCACCAGGTAGGACTGATGGGAGGTGCCGTTTTGCACGCCGACTGTCTTGTCCACCAGCTCTTCAGGCCCCTTGAAGGCGCCCTTCTTGGCCACGAAGACCGCGGAGTTCTCGTAATAGATGTCGGAGAAGTCGACCTGGGCTGCCCGCTCCGGGGTTACGTCCATGGCGGCAATGACGGCGTCATAGCGACGGAACTTGAGGCTGGGGATCAGGCTGTCGAAGGCCTGGTTGTGGAAGCTGCACTCCAGCTTGGCCTGCTCGCAGACGGCACGGGCCAGATCGATGTCAAAGCCCTGGAACTCGTTCTTGTCATCCAGGTATTCGAACGGCGCATAGGTGGCCTCGGTGGCGAACTTGATCTCCTTGGCCAGCACCGAGGTGCTCAGCAGACCCATGGCAGCAACCAGCAACAGACTCTTTTTCATGACAGCTTCCTTATCGATTCAGTATCAATGCATCAAGAATTCGGCAAACCGGCTGGTTTGCGGAGATTGGAAGATGGCGGCGGTGCCGGATTCGATGATCCGCCCCTTCTCCAGATAAATCACCTGACTGGCCACCTTGCGGGCGAACTCCACCTCGTGGGTCACCACCACCTGGGTGATGCCGGTCTGGCTCAGGGTGCGGATGATCTCCGCCACCTCTTTGGTTATTTCAGGATCGAGCGCCGCGGTGGGCTCGTCAAACAGCAGTACCTGGGGATCCATCATCAGGGTTCTGGCGATGGCCACCCGCTGCTGCTGGCCGCCGGAGAGGCGCGCCGGCCAGGCATCCCGCTTGTCGGCCAGCTGCAACTGGGCCAACAGGTAGGCGCCCTTCTCGATGGCGGCCGCCTTGCTCATGCCGAGCAGTTTTACGGGCGCCTCGATGAGATTCTCCATCACGGTGAGATGGGGCCACAGATTGTACTGCTGGAACACCATACCCACCTTGCGGCGCAAGGCCTGGGCCTGGCGGTTGAATTCCGCGGGAGAAAGGCTGGACGGGAAAGAAAATTCACTGTCGGCTATGCGCAGCACACCCGCATCCGGGGTGTCCAGCAGGTTCATCATCCGCAGCAGCGAACTCTTGCCCGCACCGCTCGGGCCCAGCAATACCAAGGTCTCGCCGGGTGCAGTCCGGAAGCTGACCTGTTGCAGTACCGGCACCTTGTGCCAGGATTTTTCGATGCCGATTAATTCGATACCCATACAGCCCAATTGAATAAGTTTTCAAAATTTCGTCCTGATTCTAGCGCCAGCATAAGTTGATGCAAGCTATATTTGAATCAATATGCAGAACAAGCGCCGCTTCCTTGCCAAAACAGGCATATGAATGCAAAATAGCAGCGCTGTTCGTATCTGCCGCCTGAGCGTGACAGGCGGTCACCTCCCTCATTCGTGAGTCCAAGATGAAACATAACGACAAGCAAGAAAAACTGGCCAAGGCCTTTAAAGCCTTGCTGAAAGAGGAGCGATTTGGCTCCCAGGCAGAGATAGTCACTGCCCTGCAAGAGATGGGCTTTGAGAACATCAACCAGTCCAAGGTCTCGCGCATGCTGAGCCGCTTCGGCGCCGTCCGCACCCGCAATGCCAAGATGGAGATGGTCTACTGCCTGCCGGTGGAACTGGGTGTGCCCACCACCTCCAGCCCGCTCAAGAACCTGGTACTGGATGTCGACCACAACGGCGCCCTGGTGGTGATCCACACCAGCCCAGGGGCGGCCCAGCTCATCGCCCGCCTGCTCGACTCCCTCGGCAAGGCCGAAGGTATCCTCGGCACCATCGCCGGTGATGACACCATCTTCATCACCCCGACCAGCGACACCGACATCGAAGAGCTCTACCTCTCCGCCCTCGAGCTGTTCGAACAGACCCCCTGATCCGGTCGCGCTCGCACCACCTGAACGAAAAATCCCGGCCAAGGCCGGGATTGTTGTTTCTGCGCGATCGGCAAGTGGGCTTACTTACCTTGGGCGACCAGAAAATCGATGGAGGGGGCGAAGAAGGCCGCCCCTGTCACGGCCCTGGTGAAGCGCAGCAGGTGATCGAAGTGGTTGCCCTCCCCCTTGTACATGCTGGCCAGCATGGCATTGAAGTGCTGCGGGGTGCGGCAGCAGGAGATGAAGTAGAGCCCCTGCTCGCGCATGGTACCCCAGGGCATGCTCTGACGCAGTATCTCCATGGACTCCCCCTTCGGGGTCTTGAGGTTGACCCGCTTGATGTGGGAGGTCAGCGGCTTGTCAGCTGATTCATACTCGATGTTGTCGGCCTTGGTGCGGCCAATGATGTCCTCCTGCTCCTTCAGGGCCAGCTTCTCCCAGTCGCTCATGGCATGCACCCAACGCTGGACATGGACATAGGATCCACCGGCAAACTCGCCCCCCTCCAGCAGCGCCACCTCGGCCCTGTGCTCATCCTGGGGGTTCTCGGTGCCGTCGACGAAACCGGTCAGATCCCGGCAATCCAGGTTGCGGAAACCACGCACCTCTTCGGCCAGCTCCACCAGCCCGGCCAGCAGCGCCATCACACGCTGTCCGGCATGATGCAGCACGTCGACCCGATCGGCGCGCAGTTGCACGAACAGATCAAACGGGGTATTCGGTGCTTCCTGGCCGTTGGCAGACTGCGCCATGAAGCCACGGAACTGGGGCGGACGGGCGACAGGGTAGATGGCATCCCAGCCCTCGGCCCCGACGGCAACCAGACCGCTGAAACCGGCGTCGGGGAAATCGGCGCTCACCGTATCCCACAGAACCGGCAGCCTGGCCAGACGGGCTGCCAGCTCGACACCGTCACCGGTGCGATTGAACATCAGATAGAGGGCATGCAGATTCGGCTCTGCGCAGATCCCGGCTTGGGCTTTCATTTCTCTCTCCAAAGGCATTGGCTATGGGCGTGGCGCGATTATAAACCGGAACGGAGTCAATTCCTTGATTTCACATCACTATCAGGACATCTGTTCGAACAGCACCAGGGCATGGGGGGCCACGGTGACCCGCGCCCTCTCCCCTTCGAGAGGCTCCCCTATGCTGGCCTCCAGCACCTGGCCGGCACACTCCACCAGCACCCGGCAGTGATGACCGAGGAACTGCTGCTCCCGCACCAGCAAGTCGCCATCGGCGGCGGCCGCCAATGCCAGCTGCTGGGGCCTGAGCATCAGCTGCAGCCGCTCTCCCGGGGCGCGACCGTGCGGCTCATGGCCACAGATGACCCCGAGCGCAGTCTGCACGCAGTGGCTGTCCACCACCTCGGCCGCCAGATAGTTGACCCCGCCGAGAAATTCCGCCACGAAGCGGTTCTGCGGCTGGCGATAGAGTTGTTCCGGTTCCCCTACCTGCTCGATGTGACCGGCTCGGAACAGCGCCAGCCGGTCGGCGAAGGCAAACGCCTCTTCCTTGCTGTGACTGACGAAGATGGCGCCTATCCCCTGACGTTTGAGCAGGGCGCGGATCTCGAGGATCAGCTTCATCCTCACCTGGGTGTCGATGTTGGAGAAGGGCTCGTCCAGCAGCATCAGTCTGGGCTTGCACACCAGGGCGCGGGCGATGGCGACCCGCTGCTGCTGGCCACCGGAGAGCTGATGGGGATAGCGATCCCCCAAGCCCTGCAGGTTGACCAGGGTCAGCGCCTCGTCGATCTGCTGCTGGCGGGCCTCGCGAGGCGCCCGAGTCAGCCCGAAACCAATATTCTCGGCCACCGTCAAATGGGGGAAGAGGGCGTAATCCTGAAAGATCATGCCGATGTGGCGACGCTCAGGCGACACCGTCACGCCGGGTCCATCCAGCAGAGTATCGCCGAGACGAATGCTGCCTTCCGCCAGTGGCAGCAGGCCGGCGACAGCCTTTAGCAGGGTGGTCTTGCCACAACCGCTCGCCCCCAGCAGGCAGACGATCTCGTTGTCGGCCACCGTCAGGGAGAGCTGCTCCAGCACGTTCTGGCCGTTGTAACGGCAGCTAACCTTCTCTACTTGCAAGCAAGACACGACTCAGTTCCTCTCGTTTCGTGGCATCCCCCGCCGATGGCCGGGGTACGCTCATGTACCCTGGTGACAGGCCTAATGACCCGGGCTGTCCAGACTGCGATTGACCCAGATAAGCGGTACCAGCCCCACCAGCACGATGACGATGGCGCCGAGCGCCCCCCGCTCCAGCATCTCGTCCGAGACGAACTGGTAGACATGGGTCGCCAGGGTCTCGAAGTTGAACGGCCGCAGCAGCAGGGCCGCGGGCAGCTCCTTCATGGATTCGATGAACACCAGCATGGCACCGGCAAAGAGACCTCGTCGCACCAGAGGCAGATGCACCCGGCGCAGCATGCCCCCCGTCCCCTGTCCCAGAGAGCGGGCCGCCATGTCGAGGCTGGGGGAGATCTTGCCCATGCTGCTCTCCACCGAGCCGATGGCGATGGCCACGAAGCGCACCAGGTAGCCGAATACGATGGCGGTGAGGGTGCCGGTCAGCAGCAGGCCTGGTCCCTGCATCCCGAGCCACTCGGCCAGATCGTTGAGACCAAAATCCAGCGCCGTCAGCGGCACCAGCACCCCGATGGCGAGCACTGTGCCCGGCATGGCATAACCGGTGGCGGCGATGCGCAGGGGCAGCAGGCTGCGAGTGCCACCATCGAGACGGCGGAAGAAACCCAGCAGCAGGGCGATGGCCATGGCGAGCAGGGCAGTCAGGGCCGAGATGAGCAGACTGTTGCCGGCGAAGCGCACGAATTCCGGCGTCCACGACAGTGCGAAATAGCGCACCCCGTAATCCAGCAGGATGACGAACGGCAGAGCGAAACCGGCCAGCACCAGTCCCCAGCACCAGAGCCCGGCCAGCAGACGGCTGGCCCCCTTGAGGGGATAGCGCAGGGGCTGTTCATGGCCCATGGATTTCTGGAATACCTGCTGGCGCTGGCGGGAGCGGCGCTCCAGGGCGATGAGCAGCACCACGGCCAGCAGCATCAGGCAGGAGAGCCGGGCGGCAGTGGCCAGGCTGCCGTAACCGAGCCAGGTGTCGTAAATGGCCGTCGTCAGGGTGTTGATGGCAAAGAAATGGACGGTGGCGAAGTCGGCCAGGGTCTCCATCGCCACCAGCGACGCCCCGACCATGATGGCAGGACGGGCCAGGGGCAGGCTGAGGCGACGAAAGCTCTGCCAGGGGGTGCAGCCGAGCAATCGGCTGGAGTGAATGAGGCTGACCGACTGTTCCAGGAAGGAGGCGCGCGCCAGCAGATAGACATAGGGGAAGAGCACCAGCGCCAGCACCCAGGCGGCACCGCCGAGGGAGCGGATGGCCGGGAACCAGTAATCGGTCGGGCTCTGCCAGTCAAACAGGGCTCTCAGCCCCGCCTGCAGCGGGCCCGAGTAGTCGAGCAGGTCGGTATAGACGTAAGCCACTATGTAGGAGGGCATGGCCATGGGCAGCATCAGCGCCCACTGCAGGGCGCGGCGCCCGGGCACCTGGCACATGGCGACCAGCCAGGCAGTGGGCACCCCGAACAGCAGGCTGAGCAGCACCACCCCCAGCACCAACCCTGAGGTGTTGCGAAGGTAATCGAGCAGCACCGTATCGACGAGGTGGCGAAACAGGTCTCCGTCTGCCGAGAGGGCAGAGAAGATGAGGGCAAGCACCGGCAAACCCAGCAGCAGAGCGGTGGCCCAGCTGCCGGCAATCCATCCAAAATTTTTCATGAGACCACAGAGATTGATGGGGCCCTTGGCCCCATCTGATTACAAGTCGAATTTCACTTCATCCAGCAGTTGCAAGGCGTCCTTGCGGTGCTTGGCGTAGTCGCTGACCGGCATGGGGTCAGACTTGAAACTGCCCCAGGACTTGACCATGGCGGAAGGCTCGACCCCGGCCTTGACCGGGTACTCGGCATTCACGTCCGCGTACATGTGCTGGGCGGTGTCGCCAGAGAGAAACTCCATCAGCTTCTGGGCCGCGTCCTTGTTCTTGGCGTACTTGGTCATGGCCACACCGCTCACGTTGACGTGGGCACCGCGATCACCCTGGTTCGGGAAGTTGATGTAGACCGCATCGGCCCAGGATTTCTGTGCCGGGTCTTTCAACATGGCACCCAGGTAGTAGCTGTTGCCCAGAGAGACGTCGCAGATACCATCCTTGATCGCCTTGACCTGATCCCGGTCGTTGCCTTGCGGCTTGCGCGCCAGGTTGGCCTTGACCCCTTCCAGCCAGGTTTTAGCGTCCGCCATGCCGTGATGGGCGATCATGGACGAAACCAGCGCCACATTGTACTCGTGCTTGCCGCTGCGGGTACAAATTTTTCCTTTGAATTCAGGCTTGGCCAGATCTTCGTAACTGATGGTGTCGAGCTTGCCGAGGCGATCCTTGCTGGAGTAGATGGCGCGTACCCGGGTGGTCAGGGCGAACCACTTGTTGTCCGGATCCCGATAGATGGACGGGATGTTCTCCTGCAGCGTCTTGCTGTCCACCGGCTGCACCAGATCCTTCTCCACCAGATCAGTCAGGCGGCTGATGTCGACGGTCAGCATCAGATCCGCCGGGGAGAGCTTGCCTTCGCGCTCCAGACGCTCGTTCAGCCCCTCTTTGGCAAACACCACGTTGACCTTGATACCGGTCTCTTTCTCAAACTGCTGGATGATGGGCTTGATCAGCTCATCCTGCCGAGTGGAGTAGACATTCACTTCCGCAGCGGCAAAGGCCGACTGGGCGATCAGCGAGGAGAACACCAGCGCCAGCATCTTCATTTTCATCATCCATTCCTTGTCTGTGCATAAAGTGATAACTATTTTCGTTTGCATTCTGCATGAATCAGGATGAGAGGATCAAGGTGGTTTACAGAGGTAGGGCCACATATTTAATCGCCGCTAAAACAAAAAGACCGGATGGAATCCCACCCAGTCTCTCCATGACCACGTATTCTCTTTTTCTGCCGGGTCTGCCTGAGTGCTCCTCGGGCTTAGCCACCGGTTCCATGGCGCGGGATCACAGTGCCTCGTCGTCGCTCTCGCCGGTACGGATGCGCACTGCCTGCAGCAGGTCATAGACGAAGATCTTGCCGTCCCCTATCTTGCCGGTATAAGCCGCCTTGCAGATGGCCTCGATCACCCCTTCCACGTTCTCGTCGGCGGTGGCGATCTCCAGCTTTACCTTCGGCAGGAAGTCGACCTGGTACTCGGCCCCCCGGTATAATTCGGTGTGCCCCTTCTGGCGACCGAAGCCCTTGACCTCGGACACGGTCAGACCCTCGACCCCCAGGTTGGCGATGGCCTCGCGCACGTCGTCCAACTTGAAAGGTTTGATAATCGCAGTAATCAGCTTCATCTGGTTGCTCCCAATCCATGGTATGTCATGAAGAGGTCATCAATTCTTGTGCCAAGTATTTTTATTGTTTATTTTCATAAAGATAGCCATTAACCCTTGAGCCGTTTCGACTCAGGATCACCAAGGAAGCGCATCTCGCCCCATAATGAGGCACCAAGCTGCACCAGACTCCCTTGATGCACCAAATGAGAGCATCACCCCATGTTAGTCATCTCCAACAGCGTGATCATTCCCTGGCATGAGCTGCAGTTTCAGACCATGCGCGCCCAGGGTGCCGGGGGTCAGCACGTCAACAAGACCGACTCCGCCGTCTGGTTGCGCTTCGATTACCGCGACTCCCCCAGCCTGCCGGATCTCTACAAGGAGGGGCTGGAGAAGCTCAGCGACAGCCGGGTCCACGACGGCTTCATCCAGATCAGGGTCGAGACCCACCGCAGCCAGGACATGAACCGCAAGGAGGCCATGAGCCGCCTGACCGAACTGCTGAAAAAGGCCGCCTGGCGCCCCAAGGCACGCCATGCCACCAAGCCGACCCGCAGCTCCCAGCGCAAGCGGGTCGACGCCAAGAAGCGCAAGGGCGAGATCAAGTCGGCCCGCGGCAAGCCCGGGATGGAGTGAGCCGTTCAGGCCGAGGAAGAGAGACCCATGAGATACAGTTTTTGTGAGAGCGCCCAGGGCCCCCTGCTGGTCGCCATCGACCAGGATGGCCTGCGCTTCGTGGAGTTCATGCGGGGGGAGCAGCCGGTCACCCCCACAGCGGAATGGCAACGGGACGATATGGCCCTGGCCCCCTACGTCGAGCAGTTCGAGGCCTACTTCGCCGGCCGGCTGCAGCGCTTCACGCTGCCCCTCGCCGCCAGAGGCACCCCCTTCCAGCAGTCTGTGTGGCACGCCCTGTGCGACATCCCCTACGGCGAGACCGTCAGCTATCTCGAGATAGCCCAGGCCATCGGCAACCCCAAGGCGGTGCGGGCGGTCGGGGCCGCCAACGGCCGCAACCCCCTGAGCATCATAGTGCCCTGCCACAGGGTGATCGGCAGCAGCGGCGCGCTGACGGGGTACGCCGGCGGCATCCCCATCAAGCGCTGGTTGCTGGCACTGGAACAGCAGACGGTCGACAACTTCACCCTGGCTCCCTGAGTCCCTGATTAGCCGGCCGCATTCCGTTCACAACGCTGGTTGCTGGCACTGGAGCAGCAGACGGTCGACAACTTCACGCCGACTCCCTGAGTCCCTGATTAGCCGGCCGCATTCCGTTCACAACGCTGGTTGCTAGCACTGGAGCAGCAGACTGCCGACAACTTCGCGCTGACGCCACCGGGCGTTTAGCAAAATGAACAGAGTATGAAGAATCGCCTCAGAAGGGCTTCAGACAACATCAGGCATCATGGCCTCACACTTGGATGGCACGGCTCATCCCTCATTCAAGTGGCACCCATGTGACGCTTCCAATCTGTCTTTTTCCCCGCGCCTCCTCTGAGGCGCTTTTTTTTGCCCGAGTGGCCACAAAAAAGCCCGCCGAAGCGGGCTTTGATCTGAAGGCGCGAGCCTCTAGGTCACTCAGAGGGCGAGGAACAGGCCAGCGAGCGAGGCGCTCATCAGGTTTGCCAGCACCCCCGCTAGTATGGCCCGCATACCGTAACGGGCGATGAAGGACTTGCGCTCCGGCACCATGGCCCCCAGGCCGCCAATCAGGATCGCCATGGAGGAGATATTGGCGAAGCCGCACAGGGCGAAAGTGACTATGGCCTTGCTCGACTCGTTCAGAGTCTGATCCTGCACCAGGGCGATGAAGGCGACGAACTCGTTGATGACGATCTTGGTGCCGATCAAGGCGCCGGCGGCCTGAGCCTGATCCCAGGGCACGCCGATCAGCCAGGAGACGGGGGCGAACAGCCAGCCCAGGATGATCTGGAAGCTCAGATCCAGCCCCACCAGATCACCGGCCCAGCCCAACAGGCCGTTGAGCATGGCGATCACCCCGACGAACGCCAACAGGGTCGCGCCCACCGCCACAGCGATGTTAAGGCCGGACATGGCGCCATCGGCCGCCGCTTCGATCACGTTGGTGGCGCGCGGGATCACCACATCTTCATGATGATCTTCCTCATCGGCACCGGGCGGTACCAGGATCTTGGCCATGGCCAGACCGGCAGGTGCCGACATGAAGGCGGCGGCGATCAGATATCTCAGCTCGACCCCGATGCTGGCATAGCCCACCAGGGTGCCACCGGCCACCGAGGCGAGACCGCAGCTCATCACCGCAAAGAACTGGGAGTCAGACATCTTGGAGAGGTAGGGCTTGACCACCAGGGGGGCCTCCACCATGCCGACGAAGATGTTGGCGGTGGCGGAGAGGCTCTCGGCACGGCCGGTGCCCAGCAGCTTCTGCAGACCGCCGCCCAGCAGGGCGATGACCCGCGGCATCAGGCCGATGTGGTAGAGGATGGCGATCACCGCGGAGAAGAAGATGATGACCGGCAGCACGTTGAACGCGAAGATGAAGCCCAGTTTGAACTTGGCCAGATCCCCGAACAGGAAGGCAATCCCCTCCTGGCCGTAGCCGATCACGCTGCTGACGCTCTCGCTGATGCCGTTGAGCACCTGCTGACCCGCAGGCAGCCAGAGCACCAGAGCGGCGAAGATGACTTGCAGACAGAGGGCGAGACCCACTGTTCTCAGCGGGATACGACGACGATTATCAGAGCAGAGTGCGGCTAGCGCCAGGATACTCAAGATGCCGAGCAGGGCGATCATAGGGATTCCATCTATTTGGGCTGAAGATGGGCGCGGATTCTGCTCCCCTGCCCCCATCACTGCAAGTCCACCTAGTTACAGCCCTGTTAGCAAAAACGTTTGCACGATATCGGTTGCGTCAACTTGCTGATTTGGCTCGTTTTTGGTATCAGGCGAAAGTCAGTGTTTCAATATGGAAACGATTATTCCTCCACACCGGACAATCTGCCTCCCAGCCAGGGGGCCAGCCGCTGCGCCCAGTAGGGTTCGGGGCCGAAGCTCTCCTTGAGGAAATCGATGAAGAGGCGGATCTTGGGATCCAGGTGCTCCCGTCTGGCGTAGACGGCGTGCACCGCCATCTTCTGGTTCGGGCGCCACTGGGGCAGCAGGGGAATGAGCTGGCCGGATTGCAGCTCCTTGTCCAGCAGGTAGTTGGCTACATAGGCGATGCCGAGCCCGGCCAGGGCGGCATCC
The DNA here is from genome assembly GCF_020423125.1 of Aeromonas media. NCBI lineage: Bacteria > Pseudomonadati > Pseudomonadota > Gammaproteobacteria > Aeromonadales > Aeromonadaceae > Aeromonas > Aeromonas media. The sequence continues at coordinate 514,258 of NZ_CP075564.1, read as the reverse complement.
CGCACCGCCTCCGCCAGATCCACCCTGTAGTTGCCGGCCACCTGCACCGTCTGGCGCTCCTTGCCCTGGCGAAACGACCACTCGTGGTAGCGCCGCTCCCGGCTCTGGTAGGTGATGCAGTTGTGCCTGGCCAGATCCCTGGGGTGCAGCGGGGTACCGTGGCTCAACAGATAGTCCGGCGAGGCCACCAGCACGAAGCCGATGTCCGCCAGCCGCTGCCCCACCAGGGCTTCGGGCTTGTTCTCGTAGGTGGTGATCCAGAGATCCAGCCCCTCATCCACCAGGTTGGTTCTGTGATCGAACAGGGAGACTTCCAGCTCCAGATCGGGGTAGCGCGCCTGGAATGCCTTGAGCCGCGGGATCACGTGCAAGCGGCCGAAGGACTGGCCCACCCCCAGGTGCAGCACGCCGCTCACCTTGCCGCGTCGCTCCGCCACCATGGAGTCCGCCTCCAGGGCCACCGCCACCAGGGCGCGGCAGTGACGGGCATACTCCTGACCGAGTTCGGTCAGGGAGAAGCGGCGGGTGGTGCGTTGCACCAGTTGGGCCCCGAGCTCGGTCTCAAGCTGGGCCAGCTGCTTGCTGATGTGGGACTTGGAGACCCCGAGCCGCCGCGCAGCGGCAGAGATGCCCTGCTCGCGGACCAGGGCATCGAAGATCACCATTTGGGGAAGACGTTGCAGCACGGGATAACCAGAGTGGGTGGCGGGCCCCCATTATTCCAGAGCCGCCCGCCAGGGGGTAGGGTCAGCGTCCCAGCGCCTGGATCAACTGCTCCTTGAGGGGATCATCGGCCGGATTCTGGTTGGCGCCATAACTCGCAATCAGCTTGCCATCGCGGCCCACCAGGTATTTGTGGAAGTTCCAGTTGGGCGCATCCCCATCGGCGGCGGCCGCCAGCCCCTTGAACAGGGGTACCGCATCGGCGCCACGCACCGAGACCCGGTTGAACATGGGGAAGGTCACACCGTAATCCCGGCGGCACACCTCGGCGGTCTTGTTCTCATTGCCCGCCTCCTGCCAGAAGTCGTTGGAGGGGAACCCCAGCACCATCAAGCCCTTGTCCTTGTAGCTCTGATAGAGCGCCTCCAGATCCCGGAACTGGCCACTGTAACCACAATAAGAGGCGGTATTGACCACCAGCACCACCTTGCCCTCGGTCAGCTGGCAGAGGTTGTGACGCTGGGTGTTGTTGAGCTCCCGCATCTCCACATTGAAGTAGTCGGGACAGGCGGCAGATGCCGCGCCAGATCCGAGCAACAGCAGCAGGGTGAACCATTTCATTGACGTGACTCCTCGGGTTTTCTCCATCATACGCGAGAACCCCGAACAAGGTTCAGAGATCAGTGCAGCGGGATCCCGGTCAACCAGCCGTGGCCCCAGAAGACCAGCAGGGCCGTGAGCATCAGACCGGCGCCCACGCTGATCCCCGTCCCCTGCCAGGTGGCCGCCGGCCGGGGCTTGGTGCGCCAGTCCCGCACCGAAATCCAGACGATGCTGACCAGCGCCCAGGCGCCTATCCCTCCGAACAGCACCAGGGAACGCGCCTCGCTGTTGACCGCCAGATGAGCGCAGGCCCAGAGCAGGGTACCGAGCAGTTGGGGATGTACCAGCCAGCGGCGCAGGTGGTTCGCTCCCTGCCCTGCGCACAGCAGGATCAGCGCGACCGGCATGGCCGCCATCACCAGCATGGGTCCCCAGGCGGGCGGGAAGTAGAGCGGCATGGGGCTGGCGCTTCGCCAGCCGGCGAGGATGCAGCCGATGGCGACGAACACCAGCAGCGAGAAGAGTCCCTTGTAACGGTTCTCCCCCAACCGATCGCGCAGCCGGACACGGTGCGCTGCGGCGAAGCAGGGATAGAGATGGATCAGGGTAAATAGCACTACCCCCAGGGTCAGCAGGATCATGGGCGTCTTCTCGCACGTTGCCCCTCACGGGATGGGGAGATCACTATGCCGCAAAGGTCCCCGGCAGAATACAAAAACCATATAGAAGACAGCAGGATAATAAAAAAGCCGATCCTGGGATCGGCAAGGTGCGTCAGAGGGTCCGCCCTCAGGCGAGCAACCACATCCGCTACACGGGGCTGGGTGTGGCCGGTGACGGGCACCGGCCAGAAGAGGGTTAACGACGCAGCAGATAGAGGGCGGCGACGTTACGGGCCGTGAGCTGCAGGTTGGTGGTGGCGGTTGCGATCGCCTCCGGCAGTGACATGGCCCGGTTGACCACCGCAAACACGGCGTCGATGCCATGGTCATGGACCACGCCGCAATCGTCGGTGAGGCAGCCGGCGATGCCGATCACCGGTTTGCCAAACCGCTTGGCGCAGCGTGCGACACCAATTGGCGTCTTGCCGTGGATGGTCTGGCTGTCGATGCGCCCTTCGCCGGTGATGACGAGATCCGCATCGGCCACTTCATCGGCCAGTTTCAAGGCGTCGATGACGATCTGGATGCCGGGCTTGAGCTCGGCACCGAGCAGGCCGACCAGGGCGGCGCCCATGCCACCGGCGGCGCCCGCCCCCGGAATATCCTTCACCTGCTTGCCGAGGGCCTGTTCGATGCAGTCGGCGTAGCGGGCCAGGTTGGCATCCAGCTGGGCCACCATCTCCGGAGTCGCCCCCTTCTGCGGGCCGAACACGGCGGAGGCGCCTTTCGGGCCGCACAACGGATTGTTCACATCGCAGGCCACCTCGATGACCAGCTCGCTCAGGCGCGGATCCAGCCCGCTCAGGTCTATGGTCGCCAGCTCGGCCAGGCCGCCCCCCCCCAACTCGATGGCAGAGCCATCCGCTTTGAGCAACTTGCCACCGAGCGCCTGGATCATGCCGGCGCCGCCGTCGTTGGTGGCGCTGCCACCGATGCCGAGAATGAGGTGCTTCACCCCCATCTCCAGCGCCGCCAGGATCAGCTCGCCGGTACCGACGCTGGAGGTGAGCAACGGATTGCGCTGCTCGGGTGCCACCAGATGAATGCCGGAGGCAGCGGCCATCTCGATGACGGCCCGCTCGCCATCCCCCAGCAGACCGACGAAGCCCTGCACTTTGTTACCGAGCGGTGCAGTCACTTCAACCTGCAGGATGCGGCCACCGGTGGCATCCACCAGCGACTGCACTGTACCCTCGCCGCCATCGGCCATGGGCAATTTGACGTAGGTGGCATCCGGCAACACCTGCTTGAAACCCGCCTCGATGGCATCGGCCACCGCCATGGCGCTCAGGCTCTCCTTGAATGAATCGGGTGCAATAACAATTTTCATATCAATTCCTTAGGCGAGGCCAAACACGCCAAACATCAGGGTGGAGACAGTCGCAATGGTCAGACCGACCGCGGTTTCGTACGGGATGAGCTTGAGGCGCTCGCCAACGCCCATGTGAACGCTACCACCGGTAGCGTGGAAGAAGGAGCCGTGGGGCATGTGGTCAAACACGGTAGCACCGGCGTGGATCATGGCGGCCCCCGCCAGACTGCTGATGCCCAGTTCAATCAGGGTGGAGCTGAATACATTGGAGGCCACCACTGTACCGGCCGTGGTCGAGGCTGTCGCCAGCGACATCAGGGCACCGGAGATGGGGGCCAGCAGGTAGGAAGGCAGACCGGAGGCGGTCAGGCCGCTGATCAGCACGTCCTTCAGGCCGGAGTTCGCAATGATGCCCGCCAGGGTACCCGTGCCCAGCAGCATGATGGCGACCGGCGCCATGCGGGCAAGGCCGGAGACCGCAAACTGGTTCACCTTGCTGAACTTGCCCATCATCAGGGCACCGACCAGGCCGCCGAGGGGCAGGGCGATGAGCGGATCCACAACTATACCGGCCACCGGACGCAGGGCCAGCAGCAAGATGGCGACCAGGGGGGCGCTGATGGCGGCGAAGAAGCCGGGCAGCTTGCCACCGTCAAAGTTCACCACTTCGTCGGCCGCGACCTTGCTGCCCCGCTTGTTGAGGCGTTTGGCGAGCCAGTAGGCCATCACCAGTCCGAACAGGCCTGGGATGATGCCAGCCGCCATCACGGACGTGAGGGGCAGGTGGAAGGCGTCGGACGCGGCGATGGCGTTGGGGTTGGGGGACATGACGTTGCCCGCCTTGCCGCCCCCTATCATGGCCAGCAGTATGGCGGCCTTGGAGAGATCGGCGCGACGGGCGATGGCAAGCGCTATGGGGGCGACAGTGATGACGGCCACATCCACGAAGACGCCGACCGCGGTCAGGATCAGGGTCGCCAGGGCAAGGGCCAGCAGGGCACGGGTCTCGCCGAGCTTGCGGACTATGGTCTCGGCGATGGTGGTGGCGGCACCGGATTCGATCAAGACGCCGGCCAGCACACCGGCCGCCAGGATCCGCATCACGGCCGTGGTGATCCCCTGGGCACCACCGATCATCAGGGCGACGGTCTGGGTCAGGTCGGCGCCGCCGATCAGGCCACCGGCCAGGGCACCGACTATCATGCCGTAGGCAGGCGGCACCTTCTTCAGAATGAGGAAGATGGCGATGGAGAGCGCAGCGAGAGCACCGAGCGCGGATACAGGGATCATGACGGGCACCTTTCAAATGAGTGAGTGGTGGCCATTATGGTGATCCCAACCCGGAATGCTTTGGCTTAAAAGCCAAAACTTGCGTTTCAACAGCCTTTATTTTTGTTCATATGAACAAGTCAGCCGTCGAGATTGAGCCCGAGATAGAGCAGGAACTTGTCATCTAACTTGTTGAAATTCAAGCCTGTTATCTGCTCTATCCGGGTCAGCCGGTAACGCAGGGTATTGGGGTGGATGAAGAGCGCTTCGGCACAGGGATGCAGATCACAATCCTGCAAGAAATATTGGCGCAGCGTTTTTTGCAGCGTTCCTTTTGCATCCTCCTTTGCCAGCCTGAGCAGCGGGGCCCGCAGCTGATCCGCCTGCCAGGAGTCCGCCAGGCTGCCGAGCAGCACAGGCAGGCGGTAATCCTCGAAGAAGTAGACCTGCTTGCGCGGCGCCTGGCTCATGCCACGGCGCAGGGTGTCACGGGCGGTCTGGTAGGAGCGCGCCAATCCGCCCGTCCCGGCGAAGTAATCACCCACCCCTATGCGTACCTTGAAATGAGGAATGCGGGCCAGTAACTGCTTGATGCGGCTGCGCTCCTGCGCCGATTGCCAGACGCCGTCACAGAGCTGCGCCGGCTTGAGCACCACTATCTCGTCCAGACCGTTGATGGCCACCAGGTTGTCCCGCTCCGGGTTTTCCAGCAGGTGCACCAGTTCCCGCAGGCGGGCGGGCTCCGCTTCCTCCAGTGCCAGCACGGCGACGACGCGAGGCTGCGCCAGATCGAGATCGAGGAAGCGGGCCGCCTGCTGCAGCTGATCCACCCGCCCCTCGCCGCGGATGAGCTGCAGCACCAGTTCCTCCTTGTGGCGTTTGTCCCACTGCAACTGCTCGGTGAGCGCCGCCTGCTCCAGGATGAGCTCGGCGGTCATCCGCACCAGCTCGGCGTAAGCACGCACTTCCTCCGGATCCCCAGAGATGCCGATGACCCCGAGCAACTCCCCCTGATAGGAGATGGGCAGGTTGATGCCGGGCCTCACCCCCTTGAGCTGCCGGGCAGTGGCATCGCTGATCTCCACCACCCGGTTCTCGGTCAGTGCCAGCACGGCCCCCTCGTGGCGCTGATGGAGCCGCTCCGGGTTGCCGGAGGCGATGATGAGGCCCCGCTCGTCCATCACGTTGACCGAGAACGACAGTATCTTCATGGCCCGGCTGACAATCTGATGAGCGAGCGCGTCATTGAGCTGCATAACATCTCCGGATAGATAGCCGAGGGGTTCCGGAGGCGATCCCCAGACGATGTGGCTCCTCCATCACCTTGGCCGAGCACGACCGTCTCTGCATCACCTTGCTGACGATCTGCCGGGGGAGCGTGTCATTGCGTTGCATCATATCTCCATATCATTCGTTGACAGGGCACCCGGGTGGCCTGGATCCGGGGGACAGACCCGTTAAAGATCCCACATCATCAAGACAAGCGCGGGGGGGATCGCTAGAATAGGCCACTTTACGCTATCTGTGCCCCACCATGGATCATGGATCCGGCGTCATGCCGCTCCCTATTGTGGTGGCTCCACCCTTCCGATAGGGACTCCGCTATGGATTATGAATTTCGCCGCGACCCGTTCGGTGGCTATCGCGCCCGGTTCTCCATGGGCCACGAGGCCATCGGTCAGTGGCTGATCGATGAAGTTGGCAAGGATGAGGAGACGCTCGACGAGCTCTTCTCCATCATTGACCAGCTATCCAATCGAACCCGCACTGAGTACCAGCGTCATGGCGGTGACTATTCACTGCTGCTCACCCCTGAGGAGGCCGAGGTGAAAGCCAACGTCCTCAATATCGAGCTGGATGAGGATCTCGACGATCTCGCCTACTACGATGATGAGCAGCTGGCCATGTGCGGACTGGAAGACTTTGCCCAGGTGCTCGGCTCCTGGCGCGCCTTTATCCGCAACGAGGATATGGGCTGAATACCCACATTTCGGGCGAGCATGCCCCTTGCAACCCAACAGGATTGACTATGTCCATTTACGATTTTGATGACGAACTGCCGGAAGACGAAGAACAGGAATCCAGCCAGAAAGCCGCCGTGCCTGCCAAGAAGAAGGGCAAGCAGGTGATGAATACCCAGGTCAACCTGAGCCCGCGCGATGCCAGCCGCCTGAACGGCCTGCACGTGGAAGCCATCACCACCCTGGACGATGTCAGCCTGCCGAAGAACGTCATCTTCAAGGCCGGCCTCATCGCCCTGGGCGAGCTGGAAGCCACCAAGCGCGCCGACATCATCGCCCGCGTGATTGCCGAATCCGGCCGTTGACATGGCCTGGGCCCGTGCATTCGGGCCACCATCTATCCCCAAAGCCGGAGCCTCTGCTCCGGCTTTTTTATTGTCCGCTTTGGTCAGCACCGGCGGCAAGAAGGAGCACGCCTGGGCTCCGACCAGTCCATTGCGCCTTGTGCGAGAGGCGAAGGCTCGTTAAGGTGCGCCCCTTGCAACCCACAAGGAGACTCAATGTTACCACTCCCTGACACCCTCATCTGGCTCGCCCTGGGACTGGCCGTGCTGCTCTGCCTGGCCCGCCAGCAGAGGAGCAGCCTGATCCTGCTGGGGATTGCCCTGCTGACCGCACTCTGGCTGGAGCGACTCAGCCCCGTCGCCGCGCTGGTCAGCCTCGCCGGTCTCTTGCTGGCCTGGCGCACGCCCACCCTCCCCCAGCCCTGGCGTGGCGTCGCACTGACACTGGTGCTGCTGTGGGCCCTGGCCCTGACGCTGCACCTGGTGCCGGGCTTTGACAACCTCAAGGTGCTGGATCGGGTGCAGGCCAGTCCCGCCAGCGTCCCCTTCACCCTCTACCTCAATCTGGACAAGCCGCTCATCTTCTTCGGCCTGCTGCTGGCCTGGCCCGCCCTGCTCGGCCCGGGCGGCGCGATACGCTGGCGACCGCTGGCTCTGCTCATACTGCCGCTGGCGGCCCTGTTGATCACCGCCTGGCAACTGGGGGCCCTCAAGCCCGAAGTGGGGCTGCCCCACTGGTGGTGGCTGTTCGCTCTCAACAACCTGCTGTTCACCTGCGTGGCGGAAGAGGCGCTGTTTCGCGGCCTCATCCAGCAAGGGGTCGCGAGCCGAAGCAAGCCCTGGCTCGGCCTCCTGGTCGCCAGCCTGCTGTTCGGGGCCGCCCACCTGGCCGGCGGCCCGCTGCTGATGCTGTTTGCCGCACTGGCGGGGGCCTGCTATGGCCTGGCCTTCCTGCTGAGCGGGCGCCTGAGCGTCGCCATCGCGATCCACTTCCTGTTCAACTTCGCCCACCTGGCCCTGTTCACCTACCCGCTAGCCAGCCGCTAACTGGTGTAGGCAGGTTCTCGCCGGATAAAAAAATGCCCCGAACCTGTGGGTTCGGGGCATTTTCATCACATCCAGACAGCTAGTCGACGTAGAAGGTCTGCTGGAAGGTCAGCGTCTGCTGCTGCCCCTCCCCCATGATCTTCAGGGTGAACTGGTAGGTGTCCTCGTTCCGGTAGGGCAGCACCGCCAGGTAGTAAATGGAGTCCCCCTCCTTCACCTCCTGGAAGCTCAAGGTACGGATGGTGCCGGTGAGGTTCTTGGCCTCGCCGCTGATGCCCACCGCCTGAGCCACCCCTTGCTTGTTCTGCACCGCGATGTTGACGATGCCGTTGTAGCGGCTGCGCTCCAGGCCGTAAGCCTTGGCCACCTCAGGGGTGAGGAAGCTGGAGTTGAAGGCGCTGTAGTGCACCTGCCAGGGGCCCAGCTCCTTCATCTGTTCCGCCCGCAGTGGCAGTGTCATCAAGAGTGCCAGCAGGCAGCTCATCCAGACTGTTTTCATGATGTCATCCTTCTCGTGTTCCACTCTCCAGCAGGGCGGCGATCTCGGCGGGGATCTGTCTTGGTGCCTCGATGGCGACCGTCTTGTGCCGTCCCAGCTCCCCCCGCACGATGCGGACCTGCCCCTTGGCCACCTTGCACTGCTTGGCCAGATACTTGATCAGATGGCTGTTGGCCTGACCATCCACCGGCGGTGCCGTGATGGCCACTTTCAACTCGTCCCCGTGCAAGCCGACGATCTGATCCCGGCTCGCCTTGGGCTGGATCATCAGGTGCAACACCAGCTCGTCCTCTTCCAGCAGGACGGCGGGCATCAGATCATCCACCACAGCTGGCCGAACAGATCCCCCAACAGATAGTTTATGGCCTGCAGCGCGATGAAGGCGACCAGCACGGAGAGATCCAGGCCACCCAGCGCCGGCAGTATGCGGCGGATGGGTGCCAGGAAGGGCTCGGTCAGCTGATGCATCACGTATTCGATGGGGTTGCGGCCCTGGCTGACCCAGCTCAGGATGGCACGGATCAGCAGCACCCAGAAGATCATGGATCCCGTCTTCTTCAGTATGGTGAGCACCGCAAACAGGCTGAGGGTCAGCCAGTCGGTCAGCAGCACGTTCATGCTCTTGAGCAGCGCCAGCTTGGCGAAGGCGATGATGAGTGCCAGCAGCACCGAGGCCATATCCAGCCCGCCGAAGCCGGGGATGATGCGGCGCAGCGGGATCACCAGGGGGTTGGTCACCTTGACCACCATCTGGCTCATGGGGTTGTAGAAATCGGCGCGGGCCCACTGCAACCAGACTCGCAGCAGCACCACCATGAGGTAGAGATCAAAAATCGTATTAATCAAAAAGTAAGCCGTGTTCATCCGGGCTCCTTGCTACAAAAGGTTCAGAAAAGGGTTTCCATCTCGGCAGCCCGGGTGACGGCCGCCTGCATGGCACGTGAGGTCAGCGGCTTCAGCCCCTGCTCCTGGAATGTCTTGACGGCCTCGGCCGTGGTGCCGCCCTTGCTGGTAACCTGCTCGCGCAGGGCCTGGAGGGAGAGCTCGGGGTTCTGCTCCACCATGGCGGCGGCGCCAAGGGCGGTCTGCTGCACCAGCAGACGGGCCTGCTCGGGAGTGAAACCCATGGCCTCCGCCTCCTCGGCAATCCCCTGCATGAACAGGAAGAAGTAGGCAGGGGCGCTGCCAGCCGCCGCGATGACGCCGTTGATGCCGCTCTCCTGCGCGACCCAGAGGGTCTTGCCGACGGCCTGCATCATCTGTTCGGCGAAGTCGCGATCCGCCTGTTCTATGCCGGTCGGAGCATAGAGCCCGGTCATTCCCAAGCCCAGCAGGGAGGGGGTATTGGGCATGGTGCGGATGATGCGGGAGTGCCCCCCCGCCATCTCCTGCAACCGCTCGACCTTGATACCGGCGGCAATGGAGATGAGCAGCTTGCCCGCCAGCGACCCCAGCTCGGCCACCAGCGCCTCCAGCATGGCCGCCATCAGCTGGGGTTTGACCGCCAGCACGATGACGTCGGCCTCACGGGCCGCCTCGGCGTTGTTCTGGGTGATGCGAATGCCGAACTGATCAGCCAGTTCGTCCAGCTTGGGCCGACTGGGGTTGGCAGCGATGATCCGCCCGGCCGGATAACCGGCCTGGATCAGGCCGGCAATGATGCTGCGGCTCATGTTGCCCGCCCCGATGAAGGCGAGGGTTCTCTTATGCTGCATCTTGCACTCCTGCTGATGAAATGACTGCGGAGCCCTGCGTGCCCGCCCCAATAAAGGCGAGAATTCTATGTTGCATCACACACTCCTGTTAATGGCTTCCAATGCGGCGGTGTGCCGGGCCGACGAAGGCGAGGACAGGCTACACCGCATGCTTCTGTTCATGAGTAATCACGGGCACCGAAGATGGCGGTGCCGACCCGGACCATGGTGCTGCCATGGGCGACGGCGGCCTCGAGATCCTCGGTCATGCCCATCGAAAGGGTGTCGACGCTCGGGTATTGTTGCGCAAGCTCGGTGAACAGAGCCTGCATGCGCCGCATCTGCACAGCCAGAACCGCCTCGTCGCTGGTGTGCTCCGGGATGGCCATCAGGCCACGCAGCACCAGTCGCTCGCTCTGGGCAACCAGGGCGGCCAACCGGAAAATCTCTTGCTCCGACGTACCGGATTTGCTGCTCTCTCCGCTAATATTGATTTGCAGACAGACATTTAGCGGTGACAACCCGGCTGGACGCTGGTTGTTGAGGCGCTCGATAAGTTTGTCACGATCGACGCTTTGCACCCAATCGAATCGCTCCGCCACCAACCTGGATTTGTTCGATTGCAGCGGGCCGATAAAGTGCCACTCTATGTCTTGGCAGGTAGCCTGCTCACGCAGGGCATCAATCTTGAGGGCGGCCTCCTGGGCATAGGATTCGCCAAAGCGGCGCTGACCGGCGGCATAGGCGGCCTGGATATCTTCAAGCGGCTTGGTCTTGCTGACCGCAAGCAGCTGGATATGATCGGTGCCACGGCCAACTCGCCTGGCGGCCTGTACAATACGTTCCTTTACCTGAAGCAGGTGCTGGGCAATCTGGCTCATATTTCGTTCGTGATCTTGTGATGGGAGAATAACAAATCTATGGATATCACAGAGTTATTGGCTTTCAGTGTAAAGCATAAGGCCTCGGATCTACACCTCTCAGCCGGGGTTCCCCCGATGATCAGGGTTGATGGAGAGGTTCGCAAGATCAATTTACCCGCCCTGGATCACCGTGAAGTGCACGCCCTGATCTACGACATCATGAACGACTATCAGCGCAAGGAGCTGGAGGAGAATTTCGAGGTGGACTTCTCCTTCGAGGTACCCGGCATGGCGCGTTTTCGGGTCAACGCCTTTCAACAGGCGCGGGGCTCTGGCGCCGTGTTTCGCACCATACCCAGTACCGTTCTGACCCTGGAGGATCTGGAAGCTCCCGAGATGTTCCGCAAGATAGCCGAGTTTCCGCGCGGCCTGGTGCTGGTCACGGGCCCGACAGGTTCAGGCAAGTCCACCACGCTTGCGGCCATGGTCAATTACATCAATGACAACTTCCACCACCACATCCTCACCATTGAGGATCCCATCGAGTTCGTACACGAGAACAAGCGCTGCCTGGTCAACCAGCGCGAGGTGCACCGCGATACCAAGAGTTTCGCCAACGCCCTTCGCTCGGCCCTGCGTGAGGACCCGGACATCATACTGGTGGGTGAAATGCGCGACCTCGAGACCATCCGCCTCGCCATGACGGCGGCAGAGACCGGTCATCTGGTATTCGGTACCCTGCACACCTCGTCGGCGGCCAAGACCATAGACCGGATCATCGACGTCTTCCCCGGCTCGGAGAAGGACATGGTGAGATCCATGCTCTCAGAGTCCCTGCGGGCGGTCATCTCCCAGACCCTGCTCAAGCGGATCGGCGGTGGCCGGGTGGCAGCCCACGAGATCATGCTGGGGATCCCGGCGGTGCGAAACCTCATCCGGGAAGACAAGGTCGCCCAGCTCTACTCCGTCATCCAGACCGGGATGACCCACGGCATGCAGACCATGGATCAGAGCCTCAAGCAGCTCGTCAACCGGGGCGTGGTTGCCGCCCTCGATGCCAGGGCCAAGGCGGCCGATCCCAACAGCATTTAAGATGCTTTCATACCCAAGGAGACACTATGAACATGGATGTTCTGCTCGCTGCACTGGTTGAACAAAAGGGATCGGATCTCTTCATCACGGTCGATGCCCCCCCCACCCTCAAGGTCAATGGACGCCTGGTACCGCTCGAGGGGGGGCCGCTGGACAGGCAGGCGGCGCTGGCCCTGGTCAGGGATAGCCTGGACGAGACGCACTTCGAGCGATACCTGCATAGCCGGGAGGCAAACTACGCCATCCACCGCGAAGGACTTGGCCGATTCCGGGTCAGCGCCTTCTGGCAGCAGGATATGCCGGGCATGGTGCTGCGTCGTATCGAGACCCGTATTCCCACCTTCGAGGAGTTGGTACTGCCCCCCATCCTGCAGGATGTGGCCATGGCCAAACGCGGGTTGGTGCTGTTCGTCGGTGCCACGGGGGCTGGCAAGTCCACCACCCAGGCGGCCATGATCGGTTATCGCAACCAGCACGGCGACGGCCACATACTGACGGTGGAGGATCCGGTGGAGTTCGTCCACCAGCATGGGCGCTGCCTGGTGACCCAGCGGGAGGTCGGCATAGACACCGACTCCTTCGACGTGGCCCTCAAGAATTCCATGCGCCAGGCTCCGGATGTCATCCTGATCGGTGAGATCCGTACCCAGGAAACCATGGAACTGGCCATCCAGTTTGCCGAGACGGGCCACCTCTGCCTCGCCACCCTGCACGCCAACAACGCCAACCAGGCGCTGGATCGCATCCTCCATCTGGTGCCGGAGGCGAAACACCGCCAGTTCCTGTTCGATCTCTCCTTCAACCTGCGCGCCATCGTGGCGCAGCAACTGCTCCCCAGCGTGAATGGCAGCCGCCGGATCGCCGCCTTCGAGATCCTGCTCAACACCCCGCTCATCACCGACATCATCCGCAAGGGCGAGATGCACAGGCTCAAGGAGGTGATGACCAAATCCGGCGAGCTCGGCATGCAGACCTTCGATCAGGCGCTGTTCACCCTGTTCTGCGCCGGCCAAATTGGCTACAGTGAGGCTCTTGCCCATGCCGACTCCGCCAACGACCTGCGACTGCTGATCAAGCTGTCGGGTCGCGAGCAGCTGGGTGCAGGCACACTCGACAACGTGACCCTGGATGAATGAGGGACGTGCGTCACCGCTAGTAAAGGACAGTTATGCTGATTGTGGTTTCCCCGGCCAAGACGCTGGATTACGAGTCGCCGCTGGTGACCTCCCGTTTCACCCTGCCCGAGCTGCTGGATCACTCCGCCCTACTGATCCATCGGGCCAGGCAACTGGCCCCGGATCAGATCGCCAGCCTGATGAAGATCAGCGACAAACTGGCGGGACTCAACGCCGCCCGCTTTGCCGAATGGCAGCCGGATTTCACCCCTAACAATGCCCGCCAGGCCCTGCTGGCCTTCAAGGGTGATGTCTACACCGGCCTCGCCGTGGAGGATTTCAGCGAGGCGGATCTCGACTTTGCCCAAGCGCACCTGCGCATGCTGTCCGGCCTCTACGGCGTGCTGCGACCGCTGGATCTGATGATGCCCTACCGGCTGGAGATGGGGATCCGCCTCGACAACGAGCGCGGCAAGGATCTCTATCAGTTCTGGGGTGACATCATCACCGAGCACCTGAACAAGGTGCTGGCTGCACAGGGCAGCGAAGTGCTGATCAATCTGGCGTCTGACGAATACTTCAAGTCGGTTCGCCCGAAGGCCCTGAAGGGCCGCATAGTGACGCCGGTGTTCAAGGACGAGAAGAACGGCCAGTTCAAGATCATCAGCTTCTACGCCAAGAAGGCCCGCGGCATGATGGCCCGCCACATCATCAAGCACCGGCTGACCGAGGTAACCCAATTGACCGGGTTCAATGAGGCTGGCTACTATTTCGTTCCACAAGAGTCCGACGATCACACGCTGATGTTCAAGCGCACTGAAAATTAATTACAAATGGAGGGAACCAAGTTCGGGATCTCCGGGTCTGAACCTATGAATCCTCTGTTGTAAGCACTTTTTGTTGGCCGACGTTAATGCGTCGGCTTTTTTCTGCGCGCTTCTCACCACACGGGCCCGGAAGACCGGCAGCAAAACGGCCATCCGAGGATGGCCGTTTCAACGTCAATGGGGCATTACTTCTTTTTCTTCTTGGTGCTCTTTTTCTTGCCATCCTTCGGTTTCTTCTTCTTCACCGGCACTCGCGCCTCCTTGTGCCTCGGGCGTAGCTCCTCGATCACCCGACGCTTGAGCCGCTCCTCGGTGTAGCGCTCGATCTTGGCCACCATGGCCATGTCGTGGGCTTCCACCAGGCTGATGGCGCAGCCACGGTTGCCGGCACGGCCGGTACGGCCGATGCGATGAACATAGACATCGGTACCGTAGGGCATGTCGTAGTTGATGACGTGGCTGACGTTGGGCAAGTCGATACCCCGGGCGGCCACGTCGGTGGCGATGAGGAAGGGCACTTCACCTTCGTGGAACTTGCGGATCGACTCGACGCGCTTGCTCTGCTCCATTTCGCCACGGATCCAGGCACAGGAAACACCGGCCGCCTGCAACTGGCCGGAGAGCTCCGCCAGCCGCTCGCGGGTCTTGACGAAGACAATGGCCTTCTGGGTCTGCGGATCCTTCAGAATATGGATCAGCAGCGCCAGCTTGTGGGCCGCGTCATCGGCCAGGTGTACCCACTGGGTGATGGGACGACGCTCGCTGCGGGGCGGCTCGGCGTGCAGTTCGACCGGATCATTGAGGATCTCATTGGCAAACTTGGTCAGGCCGGCTCCTTCCAGGGTGGCGGAGAACAGCATGGTGTGCTTGCGGTAACGCGCCTCTTCCACGATGCGGTTCACATCCTTGATGAAGCCCATGTCCAGCATGCGGTCCGCTTCATCCAGCACCAACACCTCGATGTCGTGGCTCTCGAACTCTTCCTTCTCGATGTACTCGAGCAAGCGACCCGGAGTGGCCACCACGATGTCGGTGGTCTTGGTCAGGGCCGGCAGCTGCTCTTCATGGCTGACGCCACCGATGATGGTCTCGATACTGAGATGGGTATGTACCGCCAGCGCCCTGGCATGGGCACTGACCTGAAGTGCCAGCTCGCGGGTCGGGGTGAGGATCAGCATGCGGCACGGGCCCGGCTTGCGGCGCGGGAAGTCCAGCAGATGCTGCATGGCTGGCAGCAGGAAGGCGGCGGTCTTGCCGGTACCGGTCGGCGCGGATGCCAGAATATCGCGGCCGTCCAGGGCTGGCTCCAGCACCATCTGTTGAATGGTAGTGGGGCGGGTGAAACCCATCTCGGCCAAGGCCCGGTTGAGGGCTGGATTCAGGTCGAAATCATCAAAGGACTGGCTCATGGCAATACTCGGTCATTAAGGAAACGGCAGATTATAGGCGATTATGCCGCCAGCTCCTATGGCGACTGTGGCTTAGCCGCTATAATCGCCGATCATTTTCGCTATGGCGGACGAGCAACGAGGGTCAGATGGGGTGTAGCAGCGGTTTTACCTTCAAACAATTTCATATCGACCATGACCGCTGTGCCATGAAGGTGGGCACAGACGGCATCCTGCTGGGAGCCTGGGCTCCTGTCGCCGATGCGCGTCGAGTACTGGATATCGGTACCGGCAGCGGCCTCATCGCCCTGATGCTGGCCCAGCGCAGCACGAACGACTGCCGGATCGACGGGGTGGAGCTGGATAAGGATGCAGCGGAGCAGGCCAGGGATAACGTGGCGGCCTCCCCCTGGGCCTCCCGGGTCACCATTATCGAGAATGCCATTCAGGACTATCAGGCTGTTCCTTACGATCTCATCGTCTCCAACCCCCCGTATTTCTTGGCAGGTCAGGTATTTAGCGATCCGGCCAGGGCGCTCGCCCGTCACACGGGTGCGCTCGGTCCCCATGCGCTGCTGGCGGCAAGCCGTCGCCTGCTGAGTCAGGATGGACGGCTGGCACTGGTGCTGCCGACCGCCATGGCAGATGAAATTTTATGCATCTCGGCAGATTATGATCTGTACAGCCTTTGTTATACAGCTGTTATCACCAGAGAGGGGAAAGAGGCAAATCGCGTTTTATTGCTACTTGGCAGAGGATTAAGCAGGTGTGAGCAGGGTGAAATTGTGATCCATTCTACTGCTGGAGGCTATTCCGACAGATACATCCAACTAACCCACCCCTTCTATTTGAAGATGTAAATTTCGCCTTGAACTATTTTTTCACATCATTATGCTGGCTATCAAACGAGCGCCCGCTCAAGACCAGCTCAAACCACTGGTGGCGATGAAAAAAGCAGCGGGGCTCCTTTTTTTTACCCCTGAACAACGCCGGTCACTGACCAATAAAAAACTATAACAAGCAATAGTTTACAAGACAGACGAGGTTGAACTTGACGAAATCACTCACATTGTCCGATGTACTCGGATTGGGCTTCATGACCTTCGCCTTCTATCTGGGCGCAGGCAACATCATCTTCCCGCCCCTGGCCGGTTACATGGCAGGTGAACACCTCTCCCTGGCCATGCTGGGCTTCCTGGTGACTGCCGTGGGCCTGCCCCTCATCACCATTCTCGCCGTCGCCAAGGCCGGCAATGGCTGGGCCGGCATGACCAAGTTGCTGCCCACCGGCATCGCCACCGCGCTGGCCGTCGCCATCTACATCATCATAGGCCCGGCCTTTGCCGCCCCCCGTACCGGCCTGGTAGCCTACGAGATGGGTCTCAAGCCCTTCCTCGGTGACATGGGTCAATCCGGACTGGCCGCCTACACCGTGGTCTTCTTCGGCGTGGCCATTCTGGTCTCCCTCAATCAGGGCAAGCTGATGGATGCCATCGGTAAATACCTGACCCCGGTACTGATGCTGCTGCTGCTGACCCTGGCCATCGGCGTCTTCGTCGCACCCCAGGGCTCCATGCCCGCCGCGTCAGGCGACTATCAGCACAGCCCCCTGGTGAAAGGGATCCTGGAAGGCTACAACACCATGGACACCCTGGCGTCCCTGATGTTTGGCGCCCTGATCGTCGATCTGCTGCGCAAGAAAGGCATCCACGATTACCAGAGCCAGTTCAAGTACCTGGCCATCGCGGGCATCATCTCCGCCATCGGCCTGTCCGTGGTCTATGTCTCTCTGTTCCAGCTGGGTAACACCGCCGGCGGGGTCGCCACCGACATAAGCAATGGCGGCGCCATCGTCAACGCCTATGTCCTGAGCCTGTTCGGCCAGCCGGGTCAGTTCATTCTGGCGGCCATCATCACTCTGGCCTGTTTCACCACGGCCGTGGGCCTGATCTCCGCCTGCTCCGACTTCTTCCACAATCTCACCGGTATGAGCTACCAGAAGCTGGTCGTACTGCTGGGGGCCGTCTGTGCCGTGGTGGCCAACGTCGGTCTGAGCCAGCTCATCAGTCTCTCCATCCCGGTGCTGGTCGCCATCTATCCGGTTGCCGTGGCGCTGGTGCTGGTTACCTTCCTGAAGAGCTACTTCGGACGTCCTCGTCTGGTATTCCGCTCCGTCCTGCTGGTTGCCTTCCTGTTCGGCTGCCTGGACGGTCTGGGTGCGGCCGGCATGAAGATGGATGCGTTCGCCTTCCTGCCGCTGTTCGACAAGGGCCTGGCCTGGTTGCTGCCCACCCTGCTGGCCTGCGGCCTGGGCACCATGGTACGTGGTGGTGACAAGCTGGCTGCCGAAGCCGCCTGATCGTCACCCCAACAACATAAAAGAAGAGGCCAGCATTTGCTGGCCTCTTTCATTTGTGCAACGAGTGCATTGCAAGGTGGTTTCGTGTTCAGAGCACGGATGCCGGCTTGGGTTTGCCTGCCAGGCCGTACCAGTGGCTCTCGACCTGACCGGCATGCCAGCGCAGGGTGCCCCAGGGCTGCTCGCCCTGCCAGCGCGGGAAGTTGATCTGCACGCTGTTGTCTTCGTACTTGTAGAGGGAGGTGCTGATCTCGATATCCGACAGGATAAGCAGCACTACCCCCCCGATAACACTCCATTTCAGCATCTTCCACATGGCGGTTACTCGAAGCAGATCTCTATGGTGGCGCGGCCATACTCGGAATCGAACGGCATCATGATCTTGGCACCATCGGCCCTGTGGGTAATGGTGTGGTTGGGGCCGGAGACGATGATGGGAGTCGCCATGTCGAACTCATAGCCCTTCTCCCCCAGCATGCGCTTGGCGCCACCGGTCACCATGTTGGTGATCTCGCCCACCATATCGGTCACCTCTTCATTGATGGTGGCCGGCGCCTCCCCCAGCATGCGGCGCATGATCTCCAGCGCCAGCCCCTTCTCGAAGCTGATGGAGAGCGACCCCCGGGTCTGTGGACCCACCATGCCGATGAGGCCGGAGACATCCCCCCGCGCCAGCTCATCCGTCTTGCGCTTGGGAGCACCGGGTTTGAGTTCCATCTGTGCCATGGTGGAGAGCACGTTGAGCAAAGAGAGCAGGAACGGGTTTACGAAATCAGCCTTCATCTTCACTTCCTACGGTGTCGGAGCAACGAGCACATTGGCCATGAGCCTCTATGGTCTTGTTGGTAATAGTAAAACCATGCAGATGAGCCTGCTCGGAAAAGGCGCTGTCGATGGCTGGGTCATGCAGCTCCACCACCTCTTTGCAACGATCGCAGATCAGCAGTTGCATGGGATGGGCATGGTCAAAGTGACAGCAGAAGATGAAGGCATTGAGCGACTCCACCTTGTGAGCGAATCCCTGCTCGAGCAGAAAGTCGAGTGCCCGGTAGACGGTGGGGGGCTTGGCATGGGCCTCGGTCTGCTGCAACTGGGCCAGCAGATCATAGGCGCTGATGGCATTGCCATGGGCGGCAAGCAGTCGGAACACCTGGCGCCGGGTCGGGGTGAAACGGATCCCCCGCTGGTCGCAGAGACGTTCCGCTCGTTGTAGAAGTAGGTCTTGATTCATGATCACGCAGATACCCTGTCAATTAGCCGGATACTATCACAGGGCCTCGCTGGCGCGGCGACAAAATTCATTTTCTGAGGCTGTCTCACGTTGTGGTAGAATCCGGCCCCTTCTTTTGCCAACCCGGATGATTTTTATGCAGGCGCAGCGCTTCTCCATCGCCCCCATGCTGGACTGGACCGATCGGCATTGCCGTTATTTTCACCGTCTGATGACCCGCCAGACCCTGCTCTATACCGAGATGGTGACCACCGGCGCCATCATCCACGGCAAGGGAGATTATCTTGGCTACAGCGAGCAGGAACACCCGCTCGCCCTGCAACTGGGAGGCAGCAACCCGGCGGATCTGGCCCGCTGTGCGAAGCTGGCCGAAGAGCGTGGCTATGACGAGATCAACCTCAACGTGGGTTGCCCGTCGGATCGCGTCCAGAATGGCCGCTTCGGCGCCTGTCTGATGGGGGAGCCCGCCCTGGTGGCCGATTGCGTCAAGGCGATGCGCGACGTGGTGAACATTCCGGTGACGGTCAAGACCCGTATCGGCATCGACGAGCAGGACTCCTACGAATTCTTGCAGGCCTTCATCGAGCAGGTGCGCGATGCCGGCTGCGAGACCTTTATCGTTCACGCCCGCAAGGCCTGGCTGAGCGGCCTGAGCCCGAAAGAGAACCGCGAGATCCCGCCGCTCGACTACCCGCGCGTCTATCAGGTCAAGCAGGACTATCCCGAGCTGACCATCGCCCTCAACGGCGGGGTCAATTCTCTCGAGCAGACCCTCGAACATCTGCAGCAGGTGGACGGGGTCATGATGGGGCGCGAGGCGTACCAGAACCCCTACATCCTGGCCGAGGTCGACAACCGGGTATTCGGTCTGGGTGGTGAGGTGCCGAGCCGCCACGAGGTGGTGCGCATGATGCTGCCCTACATGGAGCAGGAGCTGGCCAAGGGCAACTACCTCTCCCACATGACCCGCCACATGCTGGGCCTGTTCCAGAACATGCAGGGAGCCCGTGCCTGGCGTCGTCACCTGAGCGAGAATGCCTGCAAACCGGGTGCAGGCATCCAGGTGGTGCTGGACGCCATGGCCAAGGTGCCGGAATTCGTCAGCGCCGAGTCGGTGGAGTAACCATGTATCGCTTCACCGGTTCCTGGCTGCACAAGGCGCTGGTACGCCTCTGCGCCGGCCTGCTCGCCATCCTCGGCATCAAGCTCAGCGTCTTCTATTTCATCGGGCTGCTGATCGTGCTTGGCCTGCACAGGGAGCAGTTGCTCGGCTGATCCCGCCAGCCACTCAGGCAAGAAAAAGCCGGAACAGCGATGTTCCGGCTTTTTTATCTGGATGATGGCGCCCGTTCACTCTTCCAGCGCCACAAACTGCAATTCCGGAGGGGAGGAGGTCAGCACGTCGGCGCAATAATCCCAGGTCGAGATGCGATAGTGCTGCAAGTCCTCGTCCAGGTGCAGGCCATCGGACTCCTGATGGAACCAGCTGGCGAAACGGGACGGCGTGATCAGCTGGATCTGCTCCTCGATGACGTGGCTGTCCCGCCCTTCCGCCAGATCGCAATCCTCCATCACCCGCACGGCGAAGATATGGCGGAAACTGACCCGGCACAGCGGCTGCGGCGGCAGATCTATGCTGCGGGCGCGGCCCAACACGATCGTCAGATTGTCGCTCCAGATATCCTGATGCAGTTCGGCTACAACCAGGCCGGGGGGAAGTTGGCGGGAGGGTGCCCAAGGCACGGCCACCTGCCGGATGGCATTCTTCTGTTCCATATCCACCTCACTACAGCGCATGCCATATCCTGAGTGTATCTGAAACAAATTTTAACGAAGATGGCAAGAAAAAACCCGGCATAAGCCGGGTTTCATTTGATTACTTTACGCGATTACTTGACGGCGTCTTTCAGCGCCTTGCCTGCCACAAAGGACGGCACATTGGCGGCTGCAATCTGGATCTCTTTGCCAGTCTGCGGGTTGCGACCGGTGCGGCCCGCGCGATGGTTGACCTTGAAGGTACCAAAACCCACCAACTGAACGGCATCGCCCTCTTTCAGGCTCTGGGTAATACCATTGATGATCTCTTCCAGAGCGACTTTGGCCTGAGCTTTGCTCAGGTCTGCTTTGGCGGCAATTGCATCGACAAGTTGAGCTTTGTTCATAACATTTCCTTTATGATCGGGCATTTAGCACCGGGCCACTCTATTCAAAAAAAAACACTCAGGCAAAGGCTTTATCAGCCGGATTGGCTTGAATGCTGGGGTTTTCATCAAGATCTGCGGAAATAGTCACATATCTCGTCCCCGCGCCCTCCTGACTGGCGACACGGGACGAGAAACCGACGGAGACTTGTATGCAAACCCCCGCCTGATGTAACAATATCCCCACACTCCTATTGACGGTCAACAGGATTTTCCCTAGTTATAGGAGTGTCGTCAGTCGATGAGAATGACCGAAGGCCTGCAGCCATCGCGCTTCATGCCATGCCCATGGAGGGACTATGTTAACTGAACTGGAACAAACCAAGCGCGCGCTGGCAGGCAAGCACAGGGCAATCGATGACTGGCTGGATGCCAGGCAGGCATTGCTGGTCGAATACATGCGGCTGGCCGGGCTCATGCCCACCAAGTCCAAGCAGCGCTCCCTTCCCGGTCACGTCGAACTGCAGCGCTTCTGCGAGCAACTGGTCGACTACGTCAGCGCCGGTCATTTCGAGATCTACAACCACGTGGTCACCGCCTTCGAACAAGCCAGCGGTGACAAACTGGAGTTGGCCAAACGCATCTATCCCCATATTCGTGCCTGCACCGAGTTTGCCCTGGAGTTCAACGACAAATACAGCAATGCCGACGAGGCCCAGCTGTTGCAGCTCGATGAGGATCTGAATCAGCTGGGGCCCGTGCTGGAGGATAGGTTCAAGCAGGAAGACAGGCTGGTCAAGGCACTTCAGGTGGTCGAATCCCTCAGTCAACAGCGGGTCTGATGTCCAATATCGGAGCCAGTTCAACATCCTGATGCGCCAGCTACATTACACTCTGGGGCATGGATGGTTAGCACTGTGCTCGCACGCAGACCGGAGATGAACATGGCCGAGCGCCGCCACTTTACACGAGTCTTCTATTTGACCGCCGCCAAACTGACGCAGGGAGTACACCAGTGGCACACCCAACTGGTGGATGTCTCCCTGCAGGGCGCCCTGCTGCTGAGGCCCGAGGATTGGGTCGGCAGCGATGACAAGGAGTACGAGATCTGCTTCATGCTCGGCGGCAGTGACATCGAGATCAGGATGCAAGTGGAGCTAACCCACGAGGCCAGCAAGAAGCTGGGCTTCTACTGCCACCACATCGACATCGACAGCGCCACCCACCTCAAGCGGATGATGGAGTTGAACATCGGGGAAGAGCAGCTGCTGTATCGCGAGCTGGAGCAGTTGCTGCAAGAGCACAAGGAACACAATCCTCCCACCTGACTCACCATCAGTGAAAAAGGAGCGTCATACGCTCCTTTTTTGTTCTCTTTTGGGCTGTTACAAGGCCTCCAGGGCATCGGACAGCTTCTTCACCGGCACCACCTCCATCCCCTCGATAGGATGCTTGGGTGCGTTGGCATGAGGCACTATGGCACGGCGGAAACCGTGCTTGGCCGCCTCCTGCAACCGCTCCTGGCCAGAGGGTACAGGTCGGATCTCGCCAGACAGCCCCACCTCGCCGAACACCACCAGATCCTTGGGCAGGGCCTGATCCCGGAAGCTGGAGACCATGGCCAGCAGCAGCGCCAGATCAGCACTGGTCTCCTCGACCTTGACCCCGCCAACCACATTGATGAAGACATCCTGATCCGCCATCTGCAACCCGCCGTGACGGTGCAGTACCGCCAGCAGCATGGCGAGACGGTTATGATCCATGCCCACCGCTACCCGGCGCGGATTGGAGAGCTGGGAGTAATCCACCAGCGCCTGCAACTCCACCAGCAGGGGTCGCGTCCCCTCCCAGATCACCATGACGATGGAGCCGGGTGCCTGCTCCTCGCCACGGCTCAGGAAGATGGCGGAGGGATTGCTCACCTCTTTCATCCCCTGCCCCGTCATGGCGAAGACACCGAGTTCGTTGACCGCACCGAAGCGGTTCTTGTGGGAGCGCAGGGTCCGAAAGCGCGAGTCGTGGGCACCGTCCAACAGCACGGAGCAGTCGACACAGTGCTCCAGCACCTTGGGACCGGCCAGGGTGCCGTCCTTGGTGACATGGCCCACCATGAAGATGGCGACATGATTCTGCTTGGCATAGCGGGTGAGCAGGGCCGCAGATTCGCGCACCTGGGAGACGGAGCCGGGGGATGACTGCACATCCGCCACATGCATTACCTGGATCGAGTCGATGACCATGATCTGCGGCTGCTCCTGCTGGGCAATGAGGCAGATCTGCTCCACGCTGGTTTCCGACAGCATGCGCAGCTTGTCGGTGGGCAAGCCCAGCCTGCCGGCCCGCATCGCCACCTGTTGCAGCGACTCCTCCCCGGTCACATACAGGGTCTTCATCCGCTGTGCCAGACCACACATGGTCTGCAGCAGCAGGGTCGATTTGCCTGCCCCCGGGTTGCCACCAATGAGGATCGCCGAGCCCGGCACCACACCGCCACCGAGCACCCGGTCCAGCTCCTTGAAGCCCGAACTGAAGCGGGGGATCTCGGTGGTCGCGACCTCGGCCAGGGTCTGCACCTGGCTACCGATGGCACCGGCATAACCGGTGTAGCGGGCACTCTTTCCCGGTGTCGTGACGCCCAACCGGACCTCGGTGATGGTGTTCCACTCCTTGCACTCGCTGCATTGGCCTTGCCAGCGGGAGAAGTCGGCGCCACATTCGGAACAAACATAGGCGGTTTTGTTTTTGGCCATGGATAACTCGGGGACAGGATGAATTCCTGCTTGATATACTGGTTTGCGACCGACAGATCAAACCCAGAATCGGAAAAGTGACTTTCCGCGGCAGGAATACATGGATTCAGAACAACCACTCCACCTGATAGAACAACTGGTCTCCCTGCTCCGGGAAAAGGACTTCGACGAGATCTTCAACCGCCTGACCCAGAACGAGAATACCAACGGCCGTTTCCTGCTGAAGATGGAACTCAAGCGCAAGTGCACTCCCTGCCGGCGCGTGATCGACATGCGCAACGAACTGGGGCCCCTCTGTCAGGTGCACGAGTTTGAGGGTGTCACCCACTTCATGCCCGCCGAGGCCATCGAGCAGTTCCAGTCCCAGTGCTACCTCTACCGGGACAGCTACACCCTGGGGGTCTACGAGGCGCTGCAAGCCTGGTGCAAGCTCAATCAGGGGCGCAGCGAGAGCCTCTCCTTGCCCGTCAGCCCGTTCCGCCCCTTCGATGTCAATGCCATTCCCTTCGCCAGCCACTACGGCCGGCAGGAGGAGCGGATGCACTTCAGCTCACCCATGGTGCTCAAGCTGGCGAGCGGAGAGAAGCTGCAGGCCAAGAGTTCAGACATCTCTCTCGGCGGGATCCGGGTCTTGGTCCCCTATCTGCCCGACTACCAGACCGGCGACCACATCGAGGTCTTCTTCACCGGCCTGGAACGCGAGCACCCCACCCCCATGCTGCGCCAGTCGATCGACTATCAGATCCTGGGGAAGGAGCAGAAAGAGGGAAAATTCTGGCTGCGGCTGGTGAAGAGTGACGATCATCCCGCCTTCGATGCGTTCCTGCGCGACTTCATCGAGCGCAACCGCAGCCGCTATCGGGTCAGCGTCGACTACCTGCTGTCGGCCGCCATCATCAAGGGGTACGAACAGTTCTACCTGCCGCGCATGACCGGCATGCCGCTCTTCTTCGGCCAGGGTGCAACCCCTGACCTGGAGATCGCCCTGCGTACCGAGAACAACCAGCACATCCTCGAATACTGGCGCGACGCCAAGAACCGCGACATGCTCGCCAGCCTCTTCACGCCAGCGCGCATGCCGTCACTGTTGCCCGCCAAAGGGGGGCTTCGCGAAACCCTGATCTACAGCTTCACCCACTCGGTGCGCAGCCACCTCTACTTCTTCTCCGCTACCCGGGAAGAGCTTGAGCAGAGCGGGCTGACTGCCCTGTTCTTTCAGATAGGCGCTCGCCGCCCCAGCTGGCGTGTCTACAAATTCAGCCTGGAGGCCTGCACCCTGGCCGAGGCCGATCTCGACAGCCAGCCGGGAGGGGCGCACCAGTTGCAGGACATGTTGCTGCGCGAGCGGCTCGGCCAGCTGGGCTATGTGGGCATGCTGCAGGAGATCGGGCTCGACAACCAGCGCGGCGAGTTCCGGTTCGACAGCAGTCAGACGCACAACGCCAACGCCTTGCAACGCTTCGGCCACGACATCCATGCGATCCCCTTCGAGATAGAGACGCTGCACTACGTGCAACTGCGCAAGGAGGCACGCTACGTCCACAAGACGGCGATCGTGATCCGCCACCAGGATCGCGCCTGGCTCGGCTGGACCCGCGACATCTCGACCCACGGCATGCAGATAGAGCTGGAGGAGCCGTTCTCTGGCGAGAAGGGGGACATCATCCAGGTCGCCCTGCCCCGCCTGCAGGATCTCGCCAGGAACATGGATCTGCAGCACCTCCCCTATCGGCTGGTCAGCCTCAACCTGAGTCGTACCGTGCTGCACCTGTGCATCGAGGGGACGGCAGAGCGCCACATCGGCCACCAGTTTTTCAGCCTGCTGATCGAGAGCAACCAGAACAAGCTCAAGCCCACCAAGGAGCACAAACGCTATCGTGGCATGGCAAGGGCACTGCGCAACCTCTATACCCACCACCTGTTCAACACCCCTGTCTATGTGAACAAACTCAACGGGCCACCTCGCCCCGCCGCCCTGGGGCTGGCGCCCAGACCGCGCAGCCTCGCCGGACTGTTGCAGGCTTGCGCCGAACAAGAGAAACACCTGAACCTCTACCCCCTGTTCCAGGGAACGCTGCTCAAGACCCTGCTGCTCAACCCCCTGCGCACCATAGAGCGGGAAGACAAGCCGGAAGAGGAAGAGGTCTATATCGCCGGACTGCACACCAAGAGTGGCACTCCCCTGTTTCGCAGCCAGCTTGCCAGCAGTTTTGCATCGGTTGAGCAGAAGCGCCGTTTCATCGAGTTGGCTCGGCAGCAGGGTGAGTTCTATTCGGTGCTGGTCGGCATCTCCCGCACCGGCCGCCCCGACACCAGCTTCATCGCGGGCGAGCTGGACTACATCGCCAAGTTCGCCATTCACAAGGCCAAGAAACTGGAGGAGGAGCTGTGGAGCGTGGTGGGGGTGGGCGAGTTGACCGACACCACAGAGGCCACCCTGTTCCGGCTCGGCATCCCGGCGCTCTGACCCTGGCGGGACGAGCGCCATCCACGACAAGGGCGGCCATGTGGCCGCCCTTGTCCATGTCAGGCCGCCTGCGGGTTGCGCAGCCAGGCCAGGATCTCGGGGAAGTGATCCTCCTGGGCCTGGGGGGCCGTCAGCATGTTGATGTGATCGTAATCGAGCCGGTTACCGTTGTCCCGGCCGAGGCGGGTATGACGCGCGGCGGAGCCCATCTCGTCGCTGAAGCGGCGCACGTCGGTCGGATGACCCAGCACCTTGTCTGCCTTGGCCGAGATCATCCAGAGCGGCGGCCAGTTGACCCTGGCTGCGGCCTCCCCGTAGGCGAAGCCATCGTGGGGATCCTGCCAGGGCCCGCATTTCACCCAGGGGATGGTCTCCTGCAGGTAGCGCAGCGGCTCATCGTCCGCCCCAATCCGCAACCGGCGCGCGGCCAGAAAACCGCGGTTTCGCGCCAGCCAGGGTGCCAGCCGGTTCCAGATTAGATCCACCTTTAACCAGCGCTCGGGGTTCTGTACCGAGACCCCCCGCTTGGTGCCAAAAAACACCAGACTGGCTATCTGGTCGGCCAGCTCCGGGAAGCGCACCAGGGTCGAGGCCATGATGACCCCGCCCCAGGAGTGGGCCATCCAGTGCACCCTGGCGCCGACATGACGAGCACCGACCCAATGTTGCAGGGCCGGCAGATCCTCGGTGATCAGCTCATGCTGGCCGTGGCCGGCCCGCTCGGCGATGGCCGGCGTGCTCTGGCCCCGCCCGCGCAGATCCGCCACATACACCTGATAACCGTGCCGTGCCAGGAAACAGGCCAGCCCCTTGCCGGATTCGGTGTAGAAGATGCGTCCGTTCTCGATGGCGCCGTGCACCATCAGGATGGGATCGGCATGCACGGCGACACCGGGCTGAATATGACGCACATGCAGCCGATGCTCGCCACAGGGGACAAACAGGGATTGTTGCAACAGTTCCATCTTGTTCTTTGCTCCTCCTTGAGCGGGCTCAACACCAGCGCCGGTCGCGGCAGGCCAGCGCGCCGAGCAGGCAGAGCACCCCTTCCAGATCATGGTGATTGAGGGTGGCGGCCGCCTGGGCACGTACCAATGGCTTGGCGTGGATGGCAATGCCGAGCCCGGCCACCCCCATCATCTTGAGATCGTTGGCGCCATCGCCGACCGCCACCGTCTGGGCTACGGGGATCTCATGCTGCCGCGCCAGTTGCTGCAACACCTCGGCCTTGACGGCGGCATCTACGATGCGCCCGCTCACCTTGCCGGTCAGCAGGCCTCCCTCCACCGCCAGCTCGTTGGCAAAGATGGCGTCCAGCCCGAGCGCCTGCTGTAGTTCGCCGGCGAAACGGGTAAAGCCGCCCGAGGCAATCGCCACGGTCCAACCCGACTGTTTGAGGGTATCGACCATCAGTTGCAAGCCGGGCATCCAGGGCATGGCGGCCGCCACCTCATCGAGGATGGTGACCGGTGCACCGTCCAGCAGCGCGACCCGGCTGCGCAGGCTGTCGGCAAACTCCAGCTTGCCCTGCATGGCCGCCGCCGTCACCGCCGCCACCTGATCGCCCACTCCGGCCAGACGGGCTATTTCGTCGATGCACTCGATCCGGATCGCGGTGGAATCCATGTCCATCACCAGCAACCCGGGTTCTCCCAGGGTCGGCAGGATGGCAAGATGGCAGACATCGATGTCCCACTCCTGCCCCTTGATGGCCTGCACCAGCTCGGGAGAGAAGCGGTTCGCGCCGAGCAGAAGCAGAGGAACACCGGCCTGCTCCCCCAGGGGATAGAGGCTGGCTTCGACCCCATGGTCTGCCAGCAGCCTCGCCACCTGTGCCAGGTGGCGAGCATCCAGCGCCTTGCCAAACATGACGAGCCAGGCGCCATCGTGGGCACTGGCCGCGGGCAACAGGGCTTCAGGGGTAAGCTGCCAGCAGGGAACACTGCACAGGGCCTTGGCCCAGTCATGCGGGGAACGGGGGAGTTGGGACAACAACATAAGAGAGACGCCTTCCTTGGAGATCACGGGGTTCATCATGCGGGCCCAGAGTAGCGTATTGCTTTTTGTACAGGCAAGCGCCAAGATCCCCCACCATTGTTCATTCACCGCAAGAGGCTCAGCGCTGTGCGTCATCTCCCCATCAAACGTGTTATCAGCCTGGCAGCAGGGATCCTGCTCGCCCTCTGGGTGCTGGCGCTGATGATCCACATGCAGGGAGCAAGCCAGGCCGCATTGCACAGCGCGGCGCGGGACAGAGCCCAGGCGCTGGTCGCCTACGCCGCCCGGGACATGCGGCGCTGGATCAAGGAGGACAAGGAGAGCGAGCTGGAGCGGCTGGCACAGGATCTCGCCGCCGAACCCGAGATCCTCGATGTCACACTCTATGATGCCCGTGGTATCCCGCTCGCCCAATCGGATCAAGCGGTACCTCTGGACAGCCTGTTGCCCATCGGCACCGACAACAAGTCACTGCCGGAGCAGGGCAAGGGGCGCACCCAGTTCGTGCAGGAGATCCAGGAGGGTAACCTGACCCTGGGCTACCTGAGGATCACGTTGGAGGAGCAGACGCTGATCGCCGCGCAAGACACCCACCTCAAGGTGAGTCAGGAGAAACAGCGGCTGATGCTGCTGGTGATGCTGCTGGCCGGCCTGCTCATCTCCTACGGGGTGCGCCGCAACTACATGCGGGTACGCAAGCACAAGAAGAGATCGGTGCAGAGCCAGGCCTCCGCCGATCACGCCCCGCCGCCCGGCATCGAATAAGGCGCAGTTCGCAAAACGCGTTGCTCATGTTATCCCCCCCCAACTGTTCGAGCTTCTGATCGAACAGAGTATCGAGACACTTGGCATCGCGTCATCGCTGAGGCGCTCGTTAACGAAGTGACGATCCACGATCACTTCATGCCGCAGTTGCTTGAGCAGCCTATCCAGCCATTTTCGCTGTATCGACATCCAACTGTACTGCGCCTAGTTCTTCTCCATCCCCAAGTGCATTGATTGAATCTCGAGCCCACAGAAGGCGGTATCCCATAGCCCTTAACTTCTCAGGTCTGCCCACCTGACTTTGGTGACATCCTGGGGTTCAGGCGTAGCTTGAGACTGAAGCAAACGAATTTTTCACACCTTTCCAGCCGGTTTGGGGTGTGATCTCGATTAGTGGTTTATGTTTTCGGTATGAGACGCCCGCATTGAATGCAATGAGATACAACGTTTGTAGACATCTTCAGGCAAGAGGCGCATCAGCCACTCCAGCAGAAGGAAACAAGGTCATGAAGCAACCCCGATTTCGCCGTAGCGTGTTGGCGGCCG
Source organism: Aeromonas media (assembly GCF_020423125.1). Lineage (NCBI taxonomy): Bacteria > Pseudomonadati > Pseudomonadota > Gammaproteobacteria > Aeromonadales > Aeromonadaceae > Aeromonas > Aeromonas media. The sequence goes on along the minus strand of NZ_CP075564.1, from coordinate 484,662 downwards.
TGATTGCCCTCGGCACGGTATTGGCTGCCTGCAAGGAGGAGCCCCCCCCCGTCACGCAAAGTGTCCAGCCCAGCGCGGCCTCCAGCACAACCAGCGCTGCGGTCGCACCACAAGCGCAACCTATTGGCACCCAAGCATCGAAATATACCCCGGAGGCTCTCGAGACCCTGCTTGCGCCCATAGCCCTTTACCCTGATGCGGTATTGGCTCAGGTGCTGGCCAGCGCCACCAATCCGCAAGAGGTGCTCGATGCCGGCAACTGGCTGGTCGCCCACCCCGATCTCAAAGGGAAAGAGCTGACCGCTGCCATTGCGCCGCTGGGCTTTACACCGCCCACCATGTCGCTGATGCACTTCCCGACCGTCATGGACATGATGTGCTTGAAGATGGAGTGGACGACCGAGCTGGGCAGTGCCTTCCTGGCCGATGAACCGGGCGTATTGGCAGCCGTTCAGCGCCTGCGCCAACAGGCGATGGCGGTGGGCAACCTGAAAGACTCAGAGCAGATGAAAGTGGCCAGGGATGAACAGAACAATCAGCAGATCGTCACCATTGCGCCTGCCAACCCTGACGTCATTTACGTCCCGCAATACGACCCAACCGCCGCCTATAGCGCGCCAGCTGCCGGGCCAGCTCCCGCGCCGGTGACCACGGAAACCACGGAAACCACGACAACGACTGCGCCTGCGCCTGCGACAACCGCCACGACAGTGGTTGAACATGACGACGATGATGAATACGACCGCGGTGATATGGTCTTGACGGGCTTGCTCGCCTTTGGTGCTGGCATGTTGGTCAACGAGGTCTTCAACGACGATGATGATGAGGGCGATTACTATTACCCGCGGTGGGGATCGGGTTATCCCGACGGTTATGTTCCCTATCGTTATAACCCCAACTATGGCAATGGTTTTCGTCCCACCAATGGCTACAACCGTCCGGTCAACTATCAGCGGGGCTCTAACAACAATATTTATATCAACGCCAAGGGGAACGATTACTTCAACAAGTTTGAGCGCGGCCCCAACAACTACCTGCGCCAGGCCAACAGCCCCATCACGGCGGCGCGCCCCCAGCGCGCTGAGCTGACTACCCTGGAACAACGCTCGCTGAATAACGAGGCAGGGGGGGGGCGACGAGATGCTACACCGAAGGGGAGTTATGCGGGGGCCAATCGCCAACCAAAAAGCGAATACGCTGGCGCCCCGCGCGCTGTCGATGAGGTGAACAGGGAGGCTCGCGCAACCGCGCCGAAGGGGAGCTACACAGGAGCCAACCGCCAACCCAAGAGCGACAATGCCAAGGTGACGCGCGACGCCAGACAGGCAAACAGGGAAGCAAATGTGGCCCAACGCACGCCGCGCCAGGGCGACTACGCAGGAGACAAGGTCAGGCGGCAGCAAATCACGCCACAGACCGCTGGCGCACGTGATCGCGGCTATGTCCAGCCACGCGCCACTCACAGCAAAAACGCAGCACAGACGGCGACGCGCAGAGCACCTGCTGCCTCAAAGAGTGCCTTCCAAGGGGTACAGAATTCGGGTAGAACCGAGCGCGCCGCCAGCCAACGTGGGCGTGAAAGTGTGGCTAGCAGCGCGCGTGCCGGGCGCACCACTCAACCCAGACGGAGTACGCGATAATGAAGCGTTTGTTGAAATGGAGTTGGGCCCCCTCATGGGGTTTGGCCCTGCTGGCTCTGACCGTTGCCTGCGACGCAAGCGCCATGGCACAGCGCACCTTCGCCACCCCGGATGAAGCGGTGCAGGCCCTGATCTCGGCCCTGGAGCGGAATGATGTCACCGCACTGACGCTGTTGCTCGGCGAAAATAGTGAGGAGGCCATTACCTCGGGGGATGAGGTGGCCGATGCCAATGATCGCACCGCCTTCGTCGCGAGCTTCAAGAGCAAGCACCAACTGATGGCCGAAGGTAAGGATAAAATGATACTGGTCGTGGGGGAGTCGGATTGGCCACTGCCCATCCCCCTCGTGGCCGCAGATGGCAAGTGGTATCTCGATGGTGCCGCCGGTGCCAAAGAGATCGCCTATCGCCGCATCGGTCGCAATGAGCTGGGGGCGATTGCGGTGTGCCGTGGCTTTATCGACGCGCAGATAGAATACGCCGCCATGGGGCATGATGGCCAAACTGCGGGGCTCTTTGCGGCAAAACTGCGTAGTGATGCAGGACAACAAAATGGACTCTATTGGCCTGTAGGCGAGGGGGAACCAGCAAGCCCGGCCGGAGAGGAAGTCGTCAGTGCCGCGGCAGAGGGCTACAAGACTGTGGTCGGTCAACGCACACCCTATCATGGCTACTACTACCGTATCCTGTATGCCCAAGGGGCCGCAGCCAATGGGGGGAGTAAAGAGTACTTTGTCGAAGGACAATTGAGAGACGGTGTCGCCCTGATCGCCTGGCCAGCCGATTATGCCAACAGCGGGGTGATGACCTTCATGGTGAATCACGAGGGGCGGGTTTACCAAAAGGATCTCGGCGCCGAAACGGCAACTGTCGTTGAGGCGATCCAGCTGTTCGATCCCGACAAGAGCTGGTCGCTGGTGGTTAGCGAAGAAGGTGATTAGGGTTCTTTATCTACCACAGGATCTTGGCGACTAGCATGGCGAGCGCAGCGTGATTGAGATCACAGGAGGTGATGCGGGGCCAACCGGTTCCGCCGTCGGCCAACAGAAAGGACATCGTTGTCGATCTGCGGATCTGCCAACCCTTGCCTCACCTCTCGCTGGCCCACGCGATGTTCGGCATCAGAATGAAGCGCCGCTGAGTCAGAATATGCCGTCGTTTCATGGTGTTGCTCTCGTGGTGGGCGGCCAGAAAGGATAAACGGCACACCCAGCCTCTGGGCTTCCTTCCCCAATGAGGCATAAAAAACGGCGACCCAAGGTCGCCGTTTTGCATGGAGCCGAAGCCGCGGGATCAGTCGCCCAGCAGCACGGAGTCCAGTGCGATTTCGATCATGTCGTTGAAGGTCAGCTGACGCTCTTCGGAGGTGGTCTGCTCACCGGTACGGATGTGATCGGAGACGGTGCAGATGGTCAGTGCCTTGGCACCGTACTCTGCGGCCACGCCGTAGATACCGGCGGCTTCCATCTCGACACCCAGGATGCCGTATTTTTCCATCACGTCGAACATGGAAGGATCCGGGGTGTAGAACAGGTCGGCGGAGAAGATGTTGCCCACGCGCACGGCCACACCCTTGTTCTTGGCGGCTTGCACGGCATTGGCCACCAGACCGAAGTCGGCGATGGCCGCGAAGTCGTGATCCTTGAAGCGCAGGCGGTTCACTTTGGAGTCGGTGCAGGCACCCATGCCGATCACCACGTCACGCAGTTTCACGTCTTCACGCACGGCGCCGCAGGAGCCCACGCGGATCAGGGTCTTCACACCATAGTCCTTGATGAGCTCGGTGGCGTAGATGGAGCAGGACGGGATGCCCATGCCGTGGCCCATGACGGAGATGCGACGGCCCTTGTAGGTGCCGGTGAAGCCGAGCATGCTGCGCACGTCACACACCTGCTCGACGTTCTCCAGGAAGGTTTCGGCGATGTACTTGGCACGCAGGGGATCCCCTGGCATCAGCACGGTATCCGCAAAGGCGCCATCTTTCGCATTGATATGAGGAGTTGCCATTCTCTTGATTCCTTCACACTAGGTTGAGTTTTATTGTTTTATAAAATTGCCCGCCGCCGAAGTGGCGGGCGGGTAAGTTACAGGAAACTGGTGCCGTATTGCAGCTTGGGCAGACCGTGATAGGTCGCTATGCTCTGGCCGATATCGGCGAAGGTCTCGCGGCGGCCGACGGAACCGGCCTTGACTGGCTTGCCGTAGAACAGCACGGGGATGTATTCACGGGTGTGATCGGTGCCATTCCAGGTCGGATCGCAGCCATGGTCGGCGGTCAACACCACCACATCGCCATCTTGCAGTATCTCGAACAGCTCCGGCAGGCGGGAGTCGAAATACTCCAGCGCATCGGCGTAGCCCTTGACGTCACGACGGTGGCCGTAGGAGGAGTCGAAGTCCACGAAGTTGGTGAAGACGATGGTGTTGTCACCGGCCGCTTTCACCTCTTCCAGGGTTCTGTCCCACAACTCGGTCAGGCCTGTGCCCTTCACCTGTTTGGTGATGCCTTGCTGGGCATAGATATCGGCGATCTTGCCGATGGAGACCACCTGGCCACCCGCATCCTTCATGTAGTCCAGCACGGTCGGCGCCGGCGGCAGCACGGAGTAGTCGTGACGGTTGCCGGTGCGCTTGAAGTTGCCCTTGCCGCTGCCCACGAACGGACGCGCGATGACGCGGCCTATGTTGTAGGGCTCCAGCAGCTCACGCACTATGTGGCACAGCTCATAGAGCTTCTCGAGGCCGTAGGTCTCTTCGTGGCAGGCAATCTGGAACACGGAGTCGGCAGAGGTGTAGAGAATGGGCTTGCCGGTACGCATATGCTCTTCGCCCAGATCGTCCAGCACCTGGGTACCGGAGGCGTGGCAGTTGCCGAGGTAGCCCGGCAGACCGGCCTTCTCGACGATGGCATCCAGCAGCTCCTGGGGGAAGCTGTTGTGGTGATCGTGGAAGTAACCCCACTCGAACAGGACGGGCACACCGGCGATCTCCCAGTGGCCGGACGGGGTGTCCTTGCCGGAGGAGAGCTCCTGGGCGAAGCCGTAGGCACCGATCACCTCGATATCCTTCTTCAAGCCAGCCGGGAAGTAGCCGGAAGCCTGCTCCCCCGCGTGGCCCAGGCCCAGCTTGTTGAGGTTGGGCAGGTTGAGGGCGCCACGGCCTTCGATCTCACCGGCGGCGCAGGCCTTGGCGATATGGCCAAGGGTGTTGGCGCCCACATCTCCGAACTTCTCGGCATCGGCGGCAGCGCCAATACCGAAGGAGTCCATCATCAGAATAAAGGTACGTTTCATGGGTCTTCCCCTTGTTACAAATCGGCCAGACCGATGCGACGGTAAACCTCGGGCAGTGCCTGGGGTCGAGTGTCACCGATCTTGACGGCTGCCTGCACCATGCGGGCGGCCTCGGCAAATTGAGCTTCTGTCTGAGCGTGGATCAGCGCGAGCGGCTTGTCAGCCTCGACGCTCTGCCCCAGGCGGATAAAGTCGGTCAGACCGACCGCATAATCGAGTTTGTCCCCGGCAGCGCGGCGACCACCGCCCATGGCGACCACGGCCAGGCCCAGTTCGCGGGTATCCATGGCGGTCACGAAGCCGCTCTGCGCGGCATACACGGGGCGCACTATGCCAGCCTTGGGCAAATAGCTGTCGTAACGCTCCATGAAGTCCGCCGGACCACCGAGGCCGGTCACCATACGACCGAAGATCTCGGCAGCCTTGCCGTTGTCCAGCACCGCCTGCAACTTGGCACGGGCGTCATGCTCATCGCTGGCGAGGCCCGCGGAGATCAGCATCTCGGCACACAGCGCCAGGGTCACTTCGTGGATGCGCGGGTTGCGATACTCGCCGGTCAGGTAGCGTACCGCCTCGCGCACTTCCACCGCGTTGCCAGCGCTGGAGGCCAGTACCTGGTTCATGTCGGTGAGCAGCGCCGAGGTGCGGCAGCCGGCACCGTTGGCCACGGCGACTATGCTCTTGGCCAGCTCCTCAGATGCTTCGAAGGTCGGCATAAAGGCGCCTGAGCCCACCTTGACATCCATCACCAGGGCTTCCAGCCCGGAGGCGAGCTTCTTGGAGAGGATGGAGCCGGTGATCATGGCGATGGATTCGACGGTGGCCGTGATGTCCCGTACCGCATAGATCCGCTTGTCGGCCGGGGCGAGATCGCCGGTCTGACCTATGATGGCCACGCCGGCCTCTTTCACCACTTTCAGGAAGCGATCGTTGTCGACCGAGGTCTGGTAGCCGGGGATGGCATCCAGCTTGTCCAGAGTACCGCCGGTGTGGCCCAGGCCACGGCCGGAGATCATGGGCACGAAGCCACCGCAGGCGGCGACCATGGGACCGAGCATCAGGGAGACCACATCACCCACGCCACCGGTGGAGTGCTTGTCGACGATCGGGCCGCCCAGGTTCAGATGATCCCAGGTCAGCACCATGCCGGAGTCGCGCATGGCACAGGTCAGGGCCACCCGCTCATCCATGGTCATGTCTTTGAAGTAAACAGCCATGGCCAGCGCCGCAATCTGGCCCTCGCCTATGGTGTTGTTGGTAATGCCCTGGACGAAGAATTGAATCTCTTGGGTACTGAGCGCTTCACCGTTGCGCTTCTTGCGAATGATTTCTTGAGGCAAAAACATCTTTCATTCCCTCCGTGCGCCGTGCACGAACACAGACCGAACAGGGGACGGCATGCAGCCCCCTGTCACCGCTTAGTAACCGCTGGTGTTGGCTGGCTTGTCGCCGTGGCCCAGGGTCGCCAGCAGGCTGGCCAGCAGGCTGGAAGCGCCGAAGCGGAAGGTGCGCGGGGAGACCCACTCCTTGCCCAGGATCTCTTCGGCCATGGCCAGGTACTGACCGGCAACGGCTGCGTCTTTCACGCCACCGGCAGGCTTGAAGCCGACTTTCGGGTTCTTGGCTTTGATCACTTCCATCATGATGCGGGCAGCTTCCGGGGTCGCATTGACCGGCACCTTGCCGGTGGAGGTCTTGATGAAGTCGGCACCGGCGTCGATGGAGATCTCGGAGGCGCGACGGATCAGCGCCTCTTCCTTCAACTCGCCGGTCTCGATGATCACTTTCAGCAGCGCCTTGTCGCCACAGGCTTCCTTACAAGCTTTGACCAGATCGAAGCCGACCTGTTCATTGCCGGCCATGAAGGCGCGGTACGGGAACACCACGTCCACTTCATCGGCACCGTAGGCGACGGCAGCACGAGTCTCGGCCACGGCGATCTCGATGTCGTCGTTGCCGTGAGGGAAGTTGGTCACGGTGGCGATGCGCACGTCGGCGGCACCGATCTCACGCAGGGTCTTGCGAGCAATGGGGATGAAACGGGGGTAGATGCAAACGGCGGCGGTGAGGCCGGCCGGTGACTTGGCCTTGCGGCACAGGTCGATGACTTTCTGATCGGTGTCGTCATCGTTCAGGGTGGTCAGGTCCATCAGGTTCAGGGCGCGTTGGGCGGCCAGTTTCAGATCAGTCATGCTATGTCTCCAAAGTCTCGATAAGTCCCCTCACCCACGATCCGCCGCCACCGAACACACAGGATCGGCGAGGAAAGATCCCGGACGAACGGGATATGGAATTACAGCGCAAATGCACAGGCAATACGGCTGCAAATAAGGCAAGAGCCCTGTCACTTTCTTACAAAAGTGCGGACTTGGTTCCATGAAGACTTGAGAAAGGCCGACAACCGCAGACCCGACTTCCCAATCAATTCCATTTGACCGCCAACACCCACTTCATGTGGGCATTAGTCAATGCCAGCACCCTGCTGGCATCGCCTATTTCAGCCGAGATACCCCTTGTTTGCAAGCCGGATTTGCCAATTTCAGAGGTACCTCACACCCGGCAAATCCAGCACTGGTAGGTGCTTAAGAGAAGAAGCGGGTCAGGATCCAGGAGTAGGCAATCCCCCCCAGATAGACCCCCACAATCCCCATTACCCCGGACAGTACGGGAGGTGCCGGGATCGGCAACTTGAGGAAAGAAAACAACACGCCAACGATAAAGCCGGCAGCAATCGCCAGTAGCACTTCATTCATAAAACCTCCGATTTGACTCATTTTATTATTAGTCTAGAAAGGAAAACGGTTGTCACCGCCCCAAACGAGAACGCCACAGCTTTTCGCTGTGGCGCTCGTTTCAACTTGTCTGTCAGACAAGCATTACATGGCTGTCAGTGCCAGGAAGAAGCCTGCGATGGTGGCAGACATCAGGTTGGACAGAGAGCCGGCCAGTACGGCCTTCAGACCGAACTTGGCGATGGTGCCGCGACGGTTCGGTGCCATGGACCCCAGACCACCCAGCAGGATGGCAACGGAGGACAGGTTGGCGAAGCCGCACAGGGCGAAGGAGATGATGGCCTTGGTGTGGTCGGACATGGCCACGCCGTTGATCAGCACTTCATCCTTCAGGTAGGGAGCGAAGTTCAGGTAAGCCACAAACTCGTTCACTACCAGCTTCTGACCGATGAAGGAACCGGCCACGACCGCTTCGCTCCAGGGCACACCGATCAGGAAGGCCAGCGGGGAGAACAACCAGCCCAGCAGCAGCTCCAGGGAGAGCTCAGGCATGCCGAACCAGCCACCCACGCCGGAGAAGATGCCGTTGATCATGGCGATGAGGCCGATGAAGGCCAGCAGCATGGCACCCACGTTCAAGGCCAGCTGCAGACCGGCGGAGGCACCGGCAGCGGCGGCGTCGATCACGTTGGCAGGCTTGTCGTCCAGATCGCCATCGGCAGAGTTCTCGTCGTAGCTCGGGGTCTCGGTTTCCGGTACCAGCAGCTTGGCGAACAGCAGACCACCCGGGGCAGCCATGAAGGAGGCGGCGATCAGGTATTCCATCTTGACGCCCATGGAGGCGTAACCGGCCAGCACGGAGCCGGCAACGGAGGCCAGGCCACCACACATGACGGCGAACAGCTCGGAGTCGGTCATCTTGGAGATGAAGGGACGCACCACCAGCGGGGCTTCAGTCTGGCCGACGAAGATGTTGGCAGTGGCAGACAGGGATTCGGTACGGGAGGTACCCAGCACCTTCTGCAGACCACCACCCAGCAGCTTGATCACCCACTGCATGATGCCGAGGTAATAAAGAACCGCGATCAGGGAAGAGAAGAAGATGATGACAGGCAGGACACGGAAGGCGAAGATGAAGCCACCGCCACCGAACACTTCGAACATCTTGTTGCTGACCAGACCACCGAACAGGAATTCGATACCGTTCTGACCATAACCGATGACGCTGGAGACGGCGTTGGACACGCTCACCAGAATATCCCGGCCAACCGGGACATACAGCACGAAGGCACCCAGGCCTGCCTGAATGGCAAAGGCACCGCCCACGGTACGAATTTTGATTGCCTTGCGATTGCTGGAGAACAGCACCGCGATAAGGATGAGCGTTGCCATCCCCACCAGACCCATTATCAGATTCATTATTAACACTTCCTCTTTGGTAGCACCTGCCAGCTTGTTAACGTTTTGTGTATGAAAGCCGCTAATCAAGGGTGCGCATTATACTAATTACGGTGCGACAAAATAGAATACTGGTCACATTTTATAAGCCTGAAATGGGCTGAACGTCGTTTAATTAGACCGCAAACGATTTTTATGGGTCCTGTTTTTTATCACACCGGCATCAGTCGTTAATCCGCTGTTAAATTCATGGTCGCACGCGGGAAAAGCCGCAGAGTGGATTCATGTAACACCGGAATAACATCCGCCAGCGGTTGCTGCCGTAATTGCGCCAACAGCAGGGCTATGCTCGGCAGGCTGGCCGGGGTGTTGATCTCCCCCTGGCGCCCCTGCAGCGGCATGTCGGGGGCATCGGTTTCCAGCAGCAAGGCCTCCAGCGGCATGGCGCGGATCGCCTCCCGGGTCTTGTTGGCCCGCTCATAGCTGATGACGCAACCGATCCCCAGCCTGAAACCCAGTTGCCAGAACGCCTCGGCCTGATGCAGGGAGCCGCTGAAGGCGTGAATGACACCGCCTCGCGCCGGTTTGAAGCGCCGCAGGATCTTGGCGACAGTGTCGTTGGCCCGCACCGAGTGGACGATGAGGGGCAGATCATGAGCCATGGCCAGCCTCACTTGCGCCTCGAACAGCGCGAGTTGCCCCTCCTGGGGCACCTGGGTGCGCAAGTCCAGCCCGCATTCGCCGATGGCCACCAGCCCCCTGGGCTTGCCCGCCAGCAGGGCCTCCAGCCTTGCCAGCGCCCCCTCCGTCTGGGCCCCCACATACCAGGGATGCACCCCCAGACCATAACGAATGCCTTGATGGTGCTCGGCCAGCGCCATCACGCGCCCCCAGTTTTCCTCTCCCACGGCGGGGATGATATACTCGCCCACCCCCAGCTGGCGCCACTGGGCCAGCAATGCCTCCCGATCGTCATCGAACACCGGAAAATCCAGGTGGCAGTGGGTGTCTATCAGTTCCATGTCGCGCTTACCTGTTTGTCGTACTCAATGGGTGATTCCATGCCAAAACACCTTTCCCACGGCTTTACCCTGCTCGAACTGGTGCTGGTCATCGTCGTGCTGGCCATCCTGGCGGTCACCGCCCTGCCCCGCTTCATCAATATCCAGGACGACGGGCTCAAGAGCAGCGTCTCGGCGACCGCGGGCGGTTTTGCCAGCGCCGTGCAGCTCGCCCATGCGGGCTGGGCGGTCAAGGTGAAGGGGGAACCGCTGGCACTCTATAACTTTAGCGGCATGGGCAAGCAGGATCTCGACATCAACCACTATGGCTGGCCAGTAGGGACCGATGAAAATCGACCTGGTATGGGGATTGACACCATTTTCCCTGGCGGAAAAAGCAATGAAATATCTGTCAACAGCAGAGCAGACTGCGAGCTTCTCTTCACCGGACTACTCGATACAGAACAAACAGTGGCGGATGAAGATAAAACAGGTGCCGAACCAGATTATATTTCGCAACTCATCCCTGCATACGATCAAACAGAGGCTGGAGGCCTAGAACACAGCAACTGCAGCTATACCCTGCGCGACTCCATCGGCCGCTTCCCCGCTTATCCGGACGGGTTGGGATTTGAGTACAACAGCGTTACCGGGGCCGTGACGCGCAATTTTGATTGAGTGGCGAGGCATCGCCCTCCGACGTAGGCTCCTCCTGCTCGTCCTCATCATGTCGCACCGGCGCGCAGCAGAGCCGGTTCTCCGGAGTGAGTCCCCACTCCTGGCACCAGGCATCGTAGCGAGCCAGCCAACGCAGCAAAATCCCCTTCATGGGCCCTCCTCGTCTCTATTATTCTCCCGCTACAGCCTGCCCCAATCGCGCGCGCCGGGCCAGCCTCACGGGCCCAGCGGCGTCATGGGGCCGTGAACGGCAACAGCAGCCCCATGCTGATCTCGTCGACATAGCCCTCGTCCAGCCGATACGCCTGTCGCCGCAACCCCTCATCCAGGAAACCGCACTTGCGATAAAGTGAATGAGCCGCCTCGTTATGGGCCATCACCCCCAGCTCCAGTCTGCTGATGCCGCAATCCGGCGCACTCGCGATCAGGGTACGCAGCAGCCGCTCGCCCCAGCCCTGGCCGCGCGCATTCGACCGCAATCCCATCACCACCTGGGCACAGTGCCGGTTGCGCGCCAGGCCGCCGCCGATGAGCACGGCAAACCCCTGCACCTCTCCGGCCAGCACCAGCAGCCACATGGCCTGATTGGGGACCGCCGCCATGGCCTCGAGCCGCTGGCGCTGCCCCTCGATATTTGAGGGTCGCTCCCCCACCTCATAGAGCATGAAGCGGGTCTCCCGATCCAGCTGCCCAAAGAAGTGATCCAGCGCCGCTGCATCCTCCACGTCCGCCAAACGAATCATCACCCCGCTCTCCCTGCCTGGTTGTCATGCCGGTCCACGGCCATAAAAAAACGACTCCATTTGGAGTCGTTTTTATCAGAGCCATCTGGCTAATGCCATGCCCTTATGGCGCAGCAGCCCGATCAGGCTTTCGCTGGCAGGCTCAGGCGGGCGACCGCTTCCACGTGCATGGAGTGCGGGAACATGTCCACCGGCTGCACCTCGTCCAGCACGAAGCCCTGCTTGACCAGCCAGGCGAGATCCCGGGCCAGGGTCTGGGGGTTGCAGGAGACATAGACCAGCCGGCGCGGCGCCATGGCGACCAGGGTCTGCAGCACCGCCTTGTCACAGCCCTTGCGGGGCGGATCCATCACCACCACATCGGCAGTCACGCCCTGGGCGTGCAGCTCGGGCATCAGTTGCTCGGCCTTGCCCACGTGGAATTCGGTGTGCTCTATGCCGTTGAGAGCTGCGTTGCGACGGGCATCGCTGATGGCGCTCTCCACCGACTCGATGCCCACCACCTTGGCGGCCTTGCCAGCCAGGAACAGGGAAATGGTGCCGATGCCGCAATAGATGTCGAACACCGTCTCGTTGCCGGTCAGCTCGCTGTATTCAAGCGCCTTGGAGTAGAGCACATCGGTCTGGCTCGGGTTGTTCTGGAAGAAGGAGAGCGGCGAGATCTCGAACGCGAGCTCGTGGATCTTGTCGCGGATCACTCCTTCCCCCAGCAGCACGCGGTTGCTCGTCCCCAGGATGCGGTTGGTGCGCTCGTCATTGATGTTCTGCACCAGGGTAGTGATGGGCAGAACCCTCAGGGCCGCCAGCAGTTCGGCCTCGAAGGGCAGCGCCTCGCCCAGGGTCACCAGCACCACCATCAGCTCGCCGCTCTTGAAGCCCTTGCGGGTCATAAGGTTGCGCACGCAGCCGGTGTGGGCCACCTCGTCATAGGCGGCAATGTCGTGCTCACGCATCCAGCCACGCACCCGGGCATTGAGCTCCACATGCAGGGAGTCCTGCACCGCGCAGTCGTCGGCGGTGATGAGATCATGGGAGTGCTTGCGATAGAAGCCGATCTCGGCGCCGGCCTCGCTGCCACGCACGGCGTACTGCGCCTTGTTGCGGTAGGCGAAGGGGCTGTCCATGCCGAGGATGGGGTTGACCTGGGTCTCACCCAGCCCAACCTGCTCCAACGCGCTCTGCACCAGGGATTGTTTCAGCTTGAGCTGGGCCGGATAGGCCAGCGGGCGCACCTGACAGCCGCCGCACTCGGTGTTGGGGCAGAAATCGGGAACCCTGTCGGCGGACGGCTGGGTCAGCTCGACCAGCTTGCCGTGCAGATAGTTCGGCTTGACCTCGGTCAACTCGACCAGCGCCTGCTCACCGGGCAGCAGACCCTCGACAAACAGGGGGCGATCGAACAGGCGACCCTTGCCATCCCCCTTGTCGGTCAGTTCCAGAATATCGATCTGATGTTGGTGTCCCACTAACGGCATGAGCGGCTCCGAAGGCATAGAAGAAAGGGTGGAAGCAGGGATGACCCAGCTACCCCAAATAAAGGGTGGCAGAGTTTAGCGGAGATCCGGCCAAATTGCAGGCATAAAACGCCCCTTGAAGGAAATAACGGCAGGCAGGATCAGAGCTCGCTGGATGGGGGGCGCCTCATGGGTCACCATAAAAAAACCGCCGGACAAGGCCGGCGGCAGGTAGTCAACGGGAGCCTGAGGGGATCACAGGCTGTAGGCTTTCTCCCCATGGCTGGTGACATCCAGCCCTTCCCGCTCGGCATCTTCCTTGACCCGCAGGCCAATCAGCAGATCCACCAGCTTGTAGGCCACGGCGGAGACCAGGGCAGTCCATGCCACAGTCACCAGCACACCGATGACCTGGATCTTCACCTGGGTCAGGATGGAGTAGCCCTCGGCCACCTGGTTGGTCACATAGTCCCACACCCCGGTGCCACCCAGATCCGGGCTGGCGAACACCCCAGTCAGCACGGCTCCCAGGATACCGCACACCCCGTGCAGGCCGAACACGTCCAGGCTGTCATCGGCCCTCAGCAGGCGCTTGAGACCATGCACCCCCCACAGACCGGCCACACCGCTCAGCAGACCGATGATGAGGGCACCACCGACACCGACGAAACCGGCGGCAGGAGTGATGGCCACCAGACCCGCCACTGCACCGGACACGGCGCCCAGCAGCGAGGGACGGCCCTTCATCATCCATTCGGCCAAGGTCCAGGAGAGCGCGGCACCTGCCGGCGCCAACCAGGTGTTGACGAAGGCCAGGGCGGCCGTGCCGTTGGCTTCCAGCGCGGAGCCGGCGTTGAAGCCGAACCAGCCGAACCAGAGCAGGGCGGCGCCAATCATGGTCATGGTCAGGCTGTGGGGAGCCATGGGATCACGACCGTAGCCGACCCGCTTGCCGACCATGAAGGCACCGACCAGACCGGCGACCGCCGCGTTGATGTGCACCACAGTGCCGCCGGCGAAATCGAGGGCGCCGTGCTGGAACAGATAGCCTGCGGTGGCACCGGCAGCCTCGGCGGCGGCGGCATCCGTGTAGGCATCCGGACCGGCCCAGTACCACACCATGTGCGCCATCGGAATGTAGGCAAAGGTGAACCAGATCACGGCGAACAGCAGCACGGCCGAGAACTTCATCCGCTCGGCGAAAGCACCGACGATGAGCCCGCAGGTGATGGCGGCAAAGGCCCCCTGGAACACCACATAGATGAACTCGCTGATCCCCACCCCTTTGCTGAAGGTGGCGGCAATAGACTCGGGGGTCACCCCGACCAGCAGCAGCTTGTCGAACGAACCGTAAAAGGCGCTCCCCTCGGTGAAGGTCAGTGAATAGCCGTAGATGACCCAGAGCACTGTGATCAGGCAGAACAGGGTGAACACCTGCATCAGCACGCTCAGCATGTTCTTGGCGCGTACCAGGCCACCGTAGAACAGGGCCAGCCCCGGAATAGACATCAGGATCACCAGGGCGGACGCCAGCATCAACCAGGTGTTGTCTCCCTTGTTGATGGTCACGGTCGCGGCAGCCTGCACCACCTCGGCCTGAGCGGCTACCTCTTCTGCCCAACCTGGGGTGGCCATGGTGGCGCTCAGCGCCAGCAGGCCAGTCACTACGAGTCTCTTGAACATACAGCCCTCTCCTTGTCGTCCCGGCACCCGGCCGGGTCCATTTCCTGATATGAATGTCAAACTTGGCCACTTGCACGCATCGTCACATCCAGCGTGCCACCCCCTCGGGCATGACTCTGCGGGCTCTTCATGGCGACCTGATTTATCTAAAGCATAAAGCAGGCCAGAAAATATAATTCTTTATTTTCAATTACTTGAATTTGATTGTGCGATCTGATGCACCATATTGGCGCATCCCGCCCACAATCAGGCAGGGAGGCGCACTTCGGCTGTGCAGTGCCGGGCGTTGCACCAGGATGGCACCTGGGCATACCAAACGGGAAAAATCCCGGGGCAACGGGGGCCCGGCTGGCCCTGACGCTCATTTATTGAACAAATGAAAAACGCCTTTGCATGACGAAGTCACATGATGGCGTAGGTTGGGCATCATTCCTCTGAGGGAGAGGATGGGAGCGCAGAAGGGGATTCACCGCCTGATCTGGTCTGAGCCCGATCTTCCTGACCATACCGGCGCGACCAGGTTTGCCCTGTCACCCGAACGAGGAGCCCATGCCCTGTCTCGCCATGCCCAAAATCAAGGCGTTCGTGCCTGCCCGCGACGTCAGCCTCTCCAGGCAGTTCTATCAGGATCTCGGGTTCACCCTGGCCTCCGGCCTACTTCCATTTCGGGGCGGTGAGCTTCCTGCTGCAGGACCATTACCACGAGGCGCTGGCCGAGCACTTCATGATGCTCATCCTGATGGAGGACGTGGCCGCCTGGTGGGCTCACGGAGAGGAAAGCCAGATCACCCCCGTTACGGCATCAGGGTCACGGAGATCGCCACCCAGCCGTGGCACATGAAGGAGTGCTGTCCCTACGACCTCTCAAACGTGCTGTGACGGATCAGCCAGAGCATCGATTGAGGGGCCGCGAGTGCTGAAAAACAAAAGGCCATCCGCGAGGATGGCCTTTTGTCATTGAATTAGTTGATGGTGCCCGGGGTCGGACTCGAACCGACACGTCTTGCAACGGCGGATTTTGAATCCGCTGCGTCTACCGATTTCGCCACCCGGGCAACTGCGAGGGATTATACGAATGGCGTTTTGGCATGCAAGGTGTTTTTCTTGCACGGCCACCGTTTGCTCAATTATTCAACGCCTTGCCGATGTTCGGCCAGTTACATAGAATGCCCGCATCATATTAATGGAATAATCATCATGGCCAAGCGCAAGACCCCCTCCTCTCTCCAGCCTCCCCCCCAGCACCAGCACCCTTCGGCTGGGCTGCTGCGGCGCCTGGGTGCCCTGCTCTATGACTACCTGGTGGTCATCGCCTTGCTGATCATCGCCGGTTTCATCGGCATGGGGGTGGCGCAACTGCTGCTGGCCACCGGCATGGCGACCGTACCCGAGGGCAAGGATGCGGCCTGGCTGCTGACCAGTCCCCTCTACAGCGCCTGGCTCGCCCTAGTGATCTGCGGTTTCTACACCTGGTTCTGGACCCGCGCCGGCCAGACCATCGGTATGCGCGCCTGGCGCCTGCGCATCCAGAATCTGGACGGCAGCAACATTCGCATCACCCAGGCCCTGATCCGGCTCGCGACCTCGGCCTTCGGTCTCGGCAACCTGATGTGCGTGTTCAATCGTGCACGGCCCCGCGCCTTCCAGGACATCTGGGCCGAATGTGAAGTGGTGGTGCTGAGCAAGCAGGAGAACCTGGAGCAGCTGAACAAGTGACCAGCCGAGTACGAGACAAGAAACAAGAAGGGCACCCACTGGGTGCCCTTCTTGTTTCTTGTCGTCTCACACCACAGCCAGTGTCACTGCTTGCGGCTCAGGATATAGAAGGAGATGCCACCAAACAGCAGGCTGGGTGCAATGGCAGCCAGGATGGGCGGTACCGCATACACCAGGCTGACCGGGCCGAATACCCGATCGCTCACATAGACAGCGAAGCCGGTCATGATCCCCATCAGCATCCTGGCCCCCATGCTCACCGAGCGCAGCGGGCCGAAAATGAAGGAAGACGCAAGCAGTATCATGGCCACCACCGACAGCGGCGACAGCAGCTTGCGCCACATCTCCAGCTTGTAGCGTCCTGCGTCCTGCTTGTTGGCGTCCAGATAGCCGATGTAATCCCGCAGTCCCGAGATGGGCAGGTTTTCGGGATCAATGCTCACCACCCCCAGCTGCTTGGGAGTCAGCTCGGACTGCCACTGCATCTGGGCATGTTTCTCGTCCAGGATCTGCTTGGGATCGTCGAAGCGGGTGATGTGCACCTGCTTGAGCAGCCAGTGATGCTGCTCGAACACCCCTTCCTGCGCCTGGACCACGTCGATCAGGTTGCGGGACGGAGTGAAACGATACAGGGTGATACCGGTCAGGGCGCCGTCGTTGCGCACCCCGTTGATATTGACGAAGTTGTTGCCATCCCGCGCCCAGACACCGTAGGCCGAGACGGTGAGTCGCCCTTCCGACATGGCACCCGCCTTGATGTCATCCGCCATCCGCTTGGCGGCCGGGGCGACGTACTCGCCCATCAGACCGACCAGCAGCATCAGGGGGATCGCCGTCTTGAGCGCCGCCATCACGATGCTGATCTTGGAGCGACCCGATGCCTGCATCACCACCAGCTCGGAGCTGGTGGCGAGCTGACCCAGGCCGATGAGGCCACCCAGCAGGGCCGCCAGGGGGAAGAACAGCACCGCCTCCTTGGGCATGGAGAGCAGCACGAAATAGAGGGCGTTGAGCATGTCGTAGTTGCCCTCCCCCACGGCTTTCAACTGCTCCACATATTTGATGAGCGCCGCCAGCCCGACCAGGGTCAGTTCACACAGCAGGATCGACATGAAGATGACCCTGCCGATGTATCTATCGAGAATGCCGAACATCAACAGAAACTCCTATGTTGCAGCATCATGCTGATTTGCCTTTGAAAAAGTGGCCCTTGACCCCGTTCCACCAGCTGGTGCCCTGCAGGTTGAGCGGCACCCCGATCAGCAGCAGATAGACCAGCGGCACCAGGAACATGCCTGGCCAGTGAGGCAGACGCCCGCTGTCGATGGCTGAACGGGCGGCACTGAGCAGCAGGAAATAGGAGAGATAGAGCAGGATGGCCGGCAACAGTTTGGCGTAACGCCCCTGGCGCGGGTTGACCCGGGCCAGAGGCACCACCAGAACAGTGAGCACCAGGATGGAGAAGGGCAGCGACAGACGCCACTGCAGCTCGGCCATCAGCTGATTGTCCTGGGTACCCAGCAGCGCCATGGTCGGCTTGGCCGCCGCCTTGCGGTTGGAGCGCTCCATCTCCTGCTGACGGATCACCAGGCTGTATTCGCTGAACTCGGAGACCTGGAACTGCTTGCCGGTGAACTGACCTTCATAGCGGGAACCGTCCTTCAGAGTCAGCCATTGCAGGCCATTGCTGTCGGCGGTCACCTGTCCCTCGTTGGCCACCACCACGGAAGGGGGCGAACTCCCTTCGGCACGCTGCAGCACGAAGATCTTCTGCAACTCGGATCCCTTGTCGTTCAGATCCTGGATGTAGGCAACCAGGCGCCCCTTGTCGAGCTCCATGAAACGGCCGGCCTGCAGGAAGGAGATGCCAGGATCGGCCTTGAACTCGTCGATCACCTGATACTCGCGCTCCTTGGCCTGGGGGGCGATCCAGCCGGTATTGAATGCGGCGACGGCTGCTGTCAGCAGAGCCAGCAGCAGGGCGCTGCCCATCACGAAGCGGTGGCTGAAGCCTACCGCATGCATCACCGTCATCTCGCTTTCCGCATACAAACGACCGTGAGCAAACAGAATGGCTAAAAACAGACTGATAGGCAGCATCAACAGGGCCATATTCGGCAGGTTGAGCAGCAGCAGGGTGGAAACCAGGCGCGTCGGCACCTCACCATCGGCAGCATCGCCGATGATCTGGATAAATTGCTGGCTGACGAAGATAAGCAGCAGTACGAACAGCACCGCCAGCTGGGTTTTCAGGGTCTCCCTGAACAAATATCGGAAAACGATCACAGTCATTCCCAAGTAAACTTGTGTTTTTAGTCGAATGCCTGAAAAATAGGGCCCTATATTGGATTTTTACCAGTTTGAACTGCGGAGCCTGTGGCTGTTCGCTCCGCCTCTGATACCCCAACAAGCACCGCATTATTCAATAAATGGTGCCTTTTGTCTTTAGGATGTAGGAGATTCCATGGAGTTCAGTGTAAAGAGTGGCAGTCCTGAGAAGCAACGCAGCGCCTGCGTCGTGGTCGGCGTTTTTGAGCCTCGCCGCCTCTCTCCGGTTGCCGAACAGCTGGACAAGATCAGCGACGGCTACCTCAGCTCGCTGCTGCGCCGCGGCGATCTGGAAGGCAAACCAGGCCAGATGCTGTTGCTGCATCAAGTACCGGGCGTGCTCAGCGAGCGCGTGCTGCTGGTCGGGTGCGGCAAGGAGCGGGAACTCGACGAACGCCAGTACAAGCAGATCATCAACAAGACCATCACCACCCTGAACGAGACCGGGTCCATGGAAGCGGTCTGCTTCCTGACCGAGCTGCACGTCAAGGGCCGGGATACCTACTGGAAGGTGCGTCAGGCGGTAGAAACCACCAAGGCGGGCCTCTACAGCTTCGATCAGTTCAAGACCAACAAGGCCGAACCGCGCCGCCCGTTGCGCAAGCTGGTATTCAACGTGCCGACGCGTCGGGAACTGACCATAGGCGAGCGCGCCATCACCCACGGCCTGGCCGTGGCGAAAGGGGTACGCATCTGCCGCGACGTGGCGAACATGCCGCCCAACGTCTGCAACCCGGCCTACCTCGCCTCCCAGGCCCGCCGTCTGGCGGATGCCTATGACAACATCACCACCAAGGTGATCGGCGAGCAGGAGATGGCAGAACTCGGCATGAACTCCTACCTGGCGGTGGCCCGCGGCTCCGAGAACGAAGCCATGATGGCCATCATCGAATACAAGGGCAACGCCGACGCCAAGCCCATCGTACTGGTGGGCAAGGGACTGACCTTCGATTCGGGCGGCATCTCCATCAAGCCGGCGGACGGCATGGACGAGATGAAGTACGACATGGGCGGCGCCGCCTCCGTGCTCGGCACCATGCATGCCCTGGCCCAGTTGCAGCTGCCCATCAACGTCATCGGCGTGCTGGCAGGCTGCGAGAACATGCCGGGCGGCAACGCCTATCGCCCGGGTGACATCCTCACCACCATGTCCGGCCAGACCGTCGAGGTGCTCAACACCGACGCCGAGGGTCGCCTGGTGCTGTGCGATGCCCTCACCTATGTGGACCGCTACGATCCCGAAACCGTGATCGACGTGGCGACCCTGACCGGCGCCTGCATCATCGCCCTGGGTCACCACACCTCGGGTCTGCTGGCGAACCACAACCCCCTGGCCCACGAGCTGCTCAACGCCTCCGAGCAGGCCGGCGATCGCGCCTGGCGCCTGCCCCTGTTCGACGAGTATCAGGAGCAGTTGGAGAGCCCGTTTGCCGACATGGCCAACATAGGCGGCCGTCCGGCCGGCACCATCACCGCCGCCGCCTTCCTGTCGCGCTTCACCAAGAAGTACAACTGGGCCCACCTGGACATCGCAGGGACCGCCTGGAAGAGCAGCAAGGATAAAGGTTCCACCGGTCGCCCCGTGCCCCTGCTGACCCAGTTCCTGCTCAATCGAGCCGGTGTGGCGGACGTCGAAGAGAAGGAGTAACCCCTCTCTTCAGATGCCCGCATCAGGGGAGTGGTACCACAAGGAAGAGGCTCGCCTCTTCCTTGTTTCATTGAGAGAATCCGGGAAGACCGTGCCTGGCACGGCGCCCCGCAGACGGCCAATCGCTGTCCGTCACAGCCAAACGGGACCAACCTGATGAGCCAAGTGACCTTTTACCTGATGAGTGAGCCTGACGACGCTCAGGCGTCTGCGGTCGAACGCCTCGCCTGCCAGCTGGCGGCCGATGGCTGGAGTGCCGGCCACCTCTATCTGTTTTGCAACGACGAGGCCCAGGCTCTGCGCCTGGACGAACTGCTGTGGCAACTGCCGCCGGATCGTTTCGTGCCGCACCAGTTGCAGGGGGAGAGCGGCCAGGCCCCGGTGGAGATAGGCCATCAGCCACCGAAGCGGCGCTATGCCCGCCTCATCAACCTGGCCGAGCAGACACCTTTGTTTGCAGGACACTTCGCTCAAGTGGTAGATTTTGTCCCCACTGACGAAACGCAAAAGCAGCAAGCCCGCGAGCGCTACAAGCACTATCGCCAGGCGGGCCACACCCTCGAGATGAGGGATCAGCCCGTCCTTGCCGCACCGGATCCGGCGCAGCCCTGACTGCGCCACCCTCGATCCACGACGACTCAACACCAGACTCCATCCATCCAGAATACGGCGAGACCATGGAAAAGACTTTTAATCACAACGCCATCGAACAGGCGCTCTATCAGCACTGGGAAGCCCAGGGTTACTTCAAGCCCCACGGCGACACCAGCAAAGACTCCTTCTGCATCATGATCCCGCCGCCGAACGTCACCGGCAGCCTGCACATGGGTCACGCCTTCCAGCAGACTCTGATGGATACCCTGATCCGCTACAACCGCATGCAGGGCAAGAACACCCTGTGGCAGGCAGGTACCGACCACGCCGGTATCGCCACCCAGATGGTGGTTGAGCGCAAGATCGCCGCCGAAGAGGGCAAGACCCGCCACGATTACGGCCGTGAAGCCTTCATCGACAAGATCTGGCAGTGGAAGGAAGAGTCCGGTGGCACCATCACCCGCCAGATGCGCCGCCTGGGCGACTCCGTGGACTGGGAGCGCGAGCGCTTCACCATGGACGAAGGCCTCTCCGCCGCCGTGCAGGAAGTGTTCGTCCGTCTCTACGAAGATGGCCTGATGTACCGCGGCAAGCGCCTGGTGAACTGGGATCCGAAACTCAACACCGCCATCTCCGATCTGGAAGTGGAAAACCGCGAGATCAAGGGCCACATGTGGCACCTGCGCTACCCCCTGGCCAACGGCGCCAAGACAGCCGAGGGCCAGGATCACCTGATCGTCGCCACCACCCGTCCGGAGACCATGCTGGGTGACACCGCCGTCGCCGTGAACCCGGAAGACCCCCGTTACAAGGCGCTGATCGGCCAGCACATTCTGCTGCCACTGGTGAACCGCCTGATCCCCATCGTCGCCGATGAACACGCCGATATGGAGAAGGGCACCGGCTGCGTGAAGATCACCCCGGCCCACGACTTCAACGACAACGAAGTGGGCAAGCGCCACAACCTGCCAATGATCAACATTTTCACCCTGGACGCCCACGTGCGTGCCGAGGCCGAAGTGGTCGACACCAACGGCAACCCCAGCACCGCCTACGATGCCGCCCTACCGAGCGAGTTCGCCGGCATGGAGCGCTTCGCCGCCCGCAAGGCCATCGTTGCCAAACTGGACGAGCTGGGCCTCTTGGCCGAGATCAAGGATCACGTGCTGCAACAGCCTTACGGCGATCGCGGCGGCGTGCCCATCGAGCCGATGCTGACCGACCAGTGGTACGTGCGCGTGGCCCCCATGGCCAAGACCGCCATCGAGGCGGTGGAAGATGGCCGCATCCAGTTCGTGCCGAAACAGTACGAAAACATGTACTTCTCCTGGATGCGTGACATTCAGGACTGGTGCGTCTCCCGCCAGCTGTGGTGGGGTCACCGCATCCCGGCCTGGTATGACGACGCCGGCAACGTCTACGTGGGCCGTGACGAGGCGGAAGTGCGTGCCAAGCACAGCATCCCGTCCGTGACCACCCTGCGTCAGGACGAAGACGTACTCGACACCTGGTTCAGCTCCGCCCTGTGGACCTTCTCCACCCTGGGCTGGCCGAACAACACAGAGGCGCTCAAGACCTTCCACCCGACCGACGTGCTGATGAGCGGCTTCGACATCATCTTCTTCTGGATTGCCCGGATGATCATGATGACCATGCACTTCATCAAGGACGAAAACGGTCAGCCGCAAGTCCCGTTCAAAACCGTCTACATCACGGGCCTTATCCGTGACGAAGAAGGGCAGAAGATGTCCAAGTCCAAGGGCAACGTGCTGGACCCCCTCGACATGATCGACGGCATCTCCCTGGAAGATCTGCTGGAGAAGCGCACCGGCAACATGATGCAGCCGCAGATGGCCGAGAAGATTGGCAAGCGCACCGCCAAGCAGTTCCCGGAAGGGATCGAGGCCCACGGCACCGACGCCCTGCGCTTCACGCTGGCGGCGCTGGCCTCTACCGGTCGTGACATCAACTGGGACATGAAGCGCCTGGACGGCTACAACAACTTCTGCAACAAGCTGTGGAACGCCTCCCGTTATGTGCTGATGAACACCGAAGATCAGGACTGCGGCCTGCACGGCGGCGAGATGCAGTTCAGCCTGGCGGATCGCTGGATCCAGTCCCAGCTGCAGGTCGCCATCCGCGACTTCCGCACCGCGCTCGATACCTATCGCTTCGATATCGCGGCCGGCGTGCTGTACGAATTTATCTGGAACCAGTTCTGCGACTGGTATCTGGAGCTGACCAAGCCGGTGCTGGGCAAGGGTTCAGAGGCCGAGCAGCGCGCCACCCGTCACACCCTGGTCACTGTGCTGGAGACCCTGCTGCGTCTGGCGCACCCCATCATTCCCTTCATCACCGAGACCATCTGGAAGTCGGTGGCTCCGCTGACCGGCGTGCACGCCGACACCATCATGATTCAGGCTTTCCCGGAGTTCGATGCCGCCAAGGTAGACGACGCCGCCATGGCGGATCAGGAGTGGGTGAAGGAGTTCATCGTCGGCATCCGCAACATCCGCGCCGAGATGAACGTGGCTCCGAGCGTAGCCCTGAACGTGCTGCTCAAGTGCGATGGAAAGGACGCCCAGCGCGCCGGTGACAACGAGGCCTTCCTCAAGTCCCTGGCTCGTCTGGAATCTATCCGCGTGCTGGCGGACGGTGAAGTCGCCCCCCTGTCGGTGAAGAAGCTGATCGGTGCTACCGAGCTGATGATCCCGATGGCCGGTCTCATCGACAAGGATGCCGAACTGGCCCGTCTGGCCAAAGAGGTGGCCAAGCTGGTCGGCGAGTGCGGCCGCATCGAAGGCAAACTCGGCAACGAGGCCTTCGTCGCCAAGGCACCGGATGCCGTCATCGCCAAGGAGCGCGAGAAGCTGGAAGATTACCGTCTCCAGCTGACCAAGCTGGAAGCCCAGCAGGCCGAGATCGCCGCCCTCTAAGTGCTCCTCGCCAACCCCAAAAGCCCCCGTCTATCGGGGGCTTTTCATTTTCCACCCCCGGATGGCAAACCCGCGGCTATCATCCCGATGCCTGGATGACGACGAGTCCGTGATGGACGGATGCCCCGCAGCCCAACGTTGAATTGAAAAATTCACGAGCCACATCACCTCCTTTCACAAGCGCTGCGCCCGCAAATTCATTACACTGCCAGCGATCTTTTCTACCGGGAGTGCTGCTGCAGTATGGAAATATTGATCCTGTTTGGATTGATTTTGCTCAATGGCGTCTTCGCCATGTCGGAAATCGCCATCGTCACCGCACGCAAGGCCCGTCTCAGCAAGATGGCAAGCGAGGGGAGCCGCTCTGCCGCCATCGCCCTCAAGCTGGGAGAGGATCCGACCCATTTCCTCTCCGCCGTCCAGATCGGCAT
This sequence comes from Aeromonas media, assembly GCF_020423125.1. NCBI lineage: Bacteria > Pseudomonadati > Pseudomonadota > Gammaproteobacteria > Aeromonadales > Aeromonadaceae > Aeromonas > Aeromonas media. The sequence continues at coordinate 460,387 of NZ_CP075564.1, read as the reverse complement.
CACCAGCATAGGCCTGCTCAACGGTATCTACGGTGAGTCACTGCTGGCCCAACCCTTCGCCCTCTGGCTGCAGGAGTGGGGTCTCTCCCCCAAGAGCAGCAGCCTGTTCGCCACCGTCATCGTGGTGGTGCTGGTGACCTACCTCTCCATCGTGGTGGGGGAACTGGTGCCCAAGCGCCTCGGCCAGCTCAATGCCGAACGCATCGCCTGCCTGGTGGCTCGCCCCATGCTGTGGCTGGCGACCCTGACCCGCCCCTTCGTCTGGCTGCTGTCCGCCTCCACCAACGCCAGCCTGCGCCTGCTGCGGGTCGATCAGAGCAGCAGCAACAACGTCACCCAGGAGGAGATCCACGCCATCCTGGTAGAGGGCTCAGAGGCCGGCATCATCGAGGATCACGAACACACTATGTTGCGGAACGTGTTCCGCCTCGACGAGCGCAGCCTCTCCTCCCTGATGGTGCCCCGCAGCGACATCCGCTATCTGGATCTCTCCCTGCCGCTGGAGACCAACCTGCAGCGACTGGTGGAGTATCGCCACAGCTTCTTCCCGGTCTGTGACGGCAGCCTCTCTGACCTGGTGGGCATCCTCAACGTCAGCAAGGTGCTGCACGCCTACATCAAGGGGGAGCCCATCGATCTGGCGGCCCTCACCCAGGACGGCAGCCTGCTGCCGGAGACCCTCAACGGCCTGGAGCTGCTCAACCACTTCCGCGCCCACGCCGAACATATGGTGCTGGTGGTGGACGAATATGGCGAGCTGCAGGGGCTGGTCACCCAGCAGGATCTGCTGGAGACCCTGGCGGGCGACTTCCAGCAGGAAGACGGGGAGAACAACTGGGCCTTCCAGCGTGCCGATGGCAGTTGGCTGCTCGACGGCCTGATCCCGCTGCCGGAATTGAAGGACTGTCTGGAGCTGGTTCGCCTGCCGGAAGAAGAAAAACATCACTATCACACCCTCGGAGGGCTTATCATGCTGCTCCTTGGCCGCCTTCCCCAGACCGGAGACCTGGTCACCCTGGAACAGTGGCAACTGGAAATCGTGGATATGGACGGCCTGCGCATCGACAAGGTGCTTGCCATGCCCTTGACCGACCAACCCAGCTAACCTGCGGAGTTTGCATGTATGGAGCAGTTTTACCACCTGGCTCACGCCTTCATTCATCAGGATCTGGCGACCCTGTCCGACCCCAAGATGGTCTTCATGGTCTACATAGTCCTGTTGACCTTCCTGGTGCTGGAAAATGGCTTCATCCCGACCGCCTTCCTGCCCGGTGACACCCTGCTGATCCTGACCGGCGTGCTCATCTATCAAGGGGTACTGCCGCTCGCCGTCATCCCGCTGCTGATCCTGGCGACCTTCTTCGGCACCTGGCTCGGTTACATGCAGGGGCGCTTCCTCGGCCACACCCAGATGTACCACAGGCTGATGTCCCATCTGGACGAGAAGCACAAGGAGAAGGTGCACTACCTGCTCAACAAGTACGGCATCATCACCCTGATCACCGCCCGCTACATCGCCTTCGTGCGCACCGCCTATCCCTACATAGTCGGCGCCAACGAGATACCCCAGGGTCGCTTCCTGGTGGTGAACCTCATCAGCTCCATCATGTGGATCTGCCCTCTGGTCGGGCTGGGTTACTACCTGAGCCACACCAAGCTGGCCGCGCAGTATGAGTCCCAGTTCCTCAGCATCATCCTCTGCCTGCCGCTGGTGCTGCTGGTGGGCGGCTTGATAGCGCTGGTCTGGCGCTGGCTGAGCAAACGCAAGGTCCACGTCTCAAGGGATTGAGACAAATCACAGGGGTCGCCGGCAGGCGGCCCTTTTTTATGGAAATAGTGACGAATTCCATCTTCTCGCTCTTGTAAAGCGAGGGCAAAAATGAGTGAATCTAGCGCCTTTTTTCGCTGTGGATGGAGTCGGTTGTATGGGGTGTCGGATTCGCGCAATCGCGCTGGTATGTGGATTGATGGGACTGCTCGGATCGCAGGCAGCCCTGGCGGCGCCCAACCCGGCCAAGCTGCAACTGAAATCGGGCAGTGCCCTGGTGATGGACATCAACACGGGCAAGACGCTCTACCAGAAGAACCCTGCCCAGGTGCGCCCCATCGCCTCCCTCACCAAGCTGATGACAGCCCTGGTGGTGCTGGATGCCCGCCAGAACCTGAATCAGACCCTGACCATCGATCAGAACGACAGAGACAACCTCAAGCACACCTACTCCCGGGTGCGCATGGGCACCAAGGTGACCCGCCGTGACGCTCTGCATCTGGCGCTGATGTCCTCCGAGAATCGCATGGCCTCTGCCCTCGGCCGCCACTATCCGGGTGGCCGCTCGGCTTTCATTCGCGCCATGAACAACAAGGCCAGGCAGCTCGGCATGCGCAACAGCCGTTTCTACGACTCCACCGGCCTGTCGACCCGTAACGTCTCCACCGCCCGGGATCTCGCCAAGCTCATCGCCGCCGCCTATCGCCAGCCGCTTATCCGCCAGTTCACCCAGGACACCAACAAGGAGATGCGCTTCAGCACGCCCGCCTACAGCCTGATGTTCAACAACACCAACCCCCTGGTGAAGAACTCGGACTGGGACGTGCGCCTCTCCAAGACCGGCTACACCGACGAGGCGGGCCGCTGCCTGCTGATGCGCGCCAAGCCGGACCAGCAGGAGCTCGCCATCGTGCTGCTCAACTCCGTGGGCAAACGCACCCCTGTCGGCGATGCGAATCGCATTCGCAAGTGGCTGAAAAGCTGACTCTCTCCACGAAGACAAGAAAGGATGCCGCGGCATCCTTTTTTATTGCCCGCCAAAGGCTGCTGTCGGCCACCAAGGCGTTCAACGTCCAGAGCCTGGGTTCATGCCGCCCTAGTGGTGCCAACGAGCCTGTAGCAGCGCTGTGAGCAGCTGGAGGTGGCATGGGGCTGGGATGACAAGACGCTGAGTGGCTGGGTCTGGTTCCGGATAGGGGGAAGATAGGACGAAGACAGGGAGTGATGTGGCGGGAATAGCAAGTGTCGTTCAATACGGCGGCACATCGATCGCCATCAGGGCCGCAGCTCCCCAGGACCGGGAGAATGGCGCCCATAAAAAAACAGCCCCGACTAATGTCGAGGCTGTCTGTATGGTGCGCCCGAGAGGATTCGAACCTCTGACCACCTGGTTCGTAGCCAGGTACTCTATCCAGCTGAGCTACGGGCGCTCATCAACTTTTGGTACTGCTAAAATGGTGCGCCCGAGAGGATTCGAACCTCTGACCACCTGGTTCGTAGCCAGGTACTCTATCCAGCTGAGCTACGGGCGCTCACAAACTTTTGATACTGCTAAAATGGTGCGCCCGAGAGGATTCGAACCTCTGACCACCTGGTTCGTAGCCAGGTACTCTATCCAGCTGAGCTACGGGCGCTCATAAATCTTTGATTTCACTTTAAATGGTGCGCCCGAGAGGATTCGAACCTCTGACCACCTGGTTCGTAGCCAGGTACTCTATCCAGCTGAGCTACGGGCGCCCTGATTTAAAGCGATAAAAAAAGCTTACTCAACAGTAAGCCTTTTCTAGCGTACCGACTTGCTGACGGTCGATACATGACTCATCGTGAGTCTAATATGGTGCGCCCGAGAGGATTCGAACCTCTGACCACCTGGTTCGTAGCCAGGTACTCTATCCAGCTGAGCTACGGGCGCAAAATGGCGGAGAAGGGGGGATTCGAACCCCCGATGCGGGTATAAGCCGCATACTCCCTTAGCAGGGGAGCGCCTTCAGCCTCTCGGCCACCTCTCCGTTTGCGGGGCTGATAATACTTCACAGGGATTTTTAGTCAAACACTTTTTTGGAGAAAACAGCGTGTTCGCTCAGCATTTGGCCAAAGCGTGGAATATTCAAGCAATATCGACACTTACCCCCTGGTTCCGCGCCTCGCAAGCCGATTTGCAGGGCCCGGAAAAACAAAAGGCGACACCTGAGATGTCGCCTTGAGGCTGCCAATGGGATGGCTTAGAAATTCGGTTGGCCCGGTACTTTCTCGGCCTGTATCCGCATGTAGATCTCTTCGCGGTGCACGGAGACCTCTTTGGGTGCGTTCACACCGATACGAACCTGGTTACCCTTAACGCCCAGCACGGTGACTGTCACTTCGTCACCGATCATCAGGGTTTCCCCTACACGACGAGTCAAAATAAGCATTCGCTTGCTCCTGTATCCTGTTTTGTATTTATATCGATATGCGCCATTATCTTACAAAGATACCGATATGGTAAATGGTTGAAACTAAATCAATCAGGGATTGTTCCCCAAGGGCTGCTCATGAGGCTCATTATCCAGCCCGAACGCTGAGTGCAACGAACGCACGGCCAGCTCCAGGTACTTCTCGTCAATCACCACGGATATCTTGATTTCAGAGGTGGAGATCAACTGCATGTTGATCCCCTCCTCGCCCAATACCTTGAACATGGTGCGCGCGACCCCGGGATGATTCCACATGCCGACCCCGACGATGGAGACCTTGGCGATCTCCCCGTTACCCTGCACACAGGCGGCCCCCAACAGGGTGGCGGTCTCCTCCAGCAGGGCGCGGGCCCGGCGATAGTCATCGCGATTCACCGTGAAGGTGAAGTCGGCGGTGCCATCCCCCATGGTGTTCTGCACTATCATGTCGACATCTATGTTGGCGTCGCTGATCGGATTCAGGATCTGCGCGGCCACCGTCGGCCTGTCCGGCACACCCAGAATGGTCAGGCTGGCCTCGTTGCGGTTGAACGCAATGCCGGATACCAGGGGTGCTTCCATCCTCTCACCTCCATATGTGATTAAGGTTCCCTCTCCGTCGACAAAACTCGACAGCACCCGCAGCGGTACGCGGTACTTGCCCGCGAACTCCACCGAACGGATCTGCAGCACCTTGGCCCCCAGGCTCGCCATCTCCAGCATCTCCTCGAAGGTGATGGTGGAGAGGCGGCGTGCCTTGGGCTCGATGCGCGGATCCGTGGTATAGACCCCATCCACATCGGTAAAGATCTGGCATTCATCGGCCTTGATGGCGGCCGCCACGGCAACCGCCGTGGTGTCCGAACCACCTCGCCCCAGGGTGGTGATGGCGTTGTGCTCATCACGGCCCTGGAAGCCGGCGATCACCACCACCTTGCCCGCACCCAGCTCGGCCTGAACCTGCTCGGTGTCGATCTGGGTGATGCGCGCCTTGCCATGGGCGGAATCAGTGTGGATACGAACCTGATCACCGGTCATTGAGACCGCAGGACAACCCCGTTTGTTCAACGCGATGGCCAGCAGCGCTATGGTGACCTGTTCACCGGTCGAGACCAGCACATCCATCTCGCGCCGGTTGGCATCCGGATCCAGCTGCTGGGCCATGCCCAGCAACCGGTTTGTTTCGCCCGACATGGCGGAGACGACCACCACCACATCATGCCCCTGGGCGCGGCTCAGCTGAACGCGATCAGCCACCGCCTCGATCCGCTCCAGCGTGCCGACCGAGGTGCCGCCGTACTTCTGTACATAGAGTGCCACAGATCACCTCGCCCGTTTACAGGCGCTCTTCCAGCCAGGAGTGAACGGATTGCAGGGCCGCCGGCACCGCAGCAGGTTGGGTACCACCCGCCTGCGCCATGTCAGGACGACCACCACCCTTGCCACCCACCTGCTGGGCCACCAGATTGACCAGCTCACCAGCCTTCACCTTGGCGGTCAGATCGTTGGTCACACCGGCGATCAGGTTGACCTTGTCCTCGCTGCTGGTTGCCAGCAGCACGACACCGGACTTCATCTGATTCTTCAACTCGTCCAGCATGCCGCGCAGGGACTTGGGATCGGCACCTTCCAGCGCAGCAATCAGCACCTTCTGGCCATTGATCTCGATGACCTGGCTCAGCAGGTCGCTACCGGCCTGCGCCGCCAGCTTGGCCTTGAGCTGTTCCAGCTCGCGCTCCATCAGCTTTGCCTTGTCCATCATCTGGCGAACCTTGTCGGCGATGGAGAACTGATCCCCCTTCACCAGGGCTGCCGCCTCTTCGATCTGCTCGCCCAGCTGGTGCATGAAATCGATGGCACCTTTGCCGGTGACCGCTTCGATACGACGCACCCCTGCGGCGATGCCGCTCTCGGCGATGATCTTGAAGAAGCCGATGTCGCCGGTGCGCTTGGCATGAGTACCGCCACACAGCTCGGTGGAGTAATCCCCCATACGCACGACGCGGACATCATCTTCATACTTCTCGCCAAACAGGGCCATGGCGCCGGCGAACTTCGCGGCCTCCAGATCCATCAGCTCGGTGCTGACATCGTGGTTGGCACGGATCTGGGCATTGACCAGCTCCTCGACCCGGCGAATGGTCGCCATGGTCAGGCCTTCGAAGTGGGAGAAGTCGAAACGCATGCGCTCCGCACCGACCAGGGAACCCTTCTGGGTCACATGGTCCCCCAACGCCTGGCGCAGGGCGGCGTGCAGCAGGTGAGTGACCGAGTGGTTCAGGGCGATGGCCTGACGGCGCTCGCCATCGACCACGGCTTCCACCTCTGCGCCCTTCTCCAGGGTGCCCAGTTCCAGATAACCTTTGTGAATGATGGCCTTGCCAGCTTTCTGGGTATCGGTCACGGCAAAGATGCCGTCATCCACTTTCAGAATGCCACTGTCGCCCACCTGACCACCGGATTCGGCGTAGAAGGGGGTCTCCGCCAACACCACCACAGCCTCTTCGCCAGCGATGAGACCGTTCACCTCGACGCCATCCTTGTAGATGCCGACCACGGTCGTCTTTTCGCTGAGCTGCTTGTAACCGGTAAATGGGGTTTCGAAATCGAGTTTCAACACCTCGTTGTAGTTCACCCCGAAGCTGGAGGCTTCCTTGGCACGGGCGCGCTGCTTCTCCATCTCGGCCTTGAAGCCTTCCTCGTCGATACCGATCTCGCGCTCGCGTACCACGTCGGCGGTGAGATCCGCCGGGAAGCCATAGGTGTCATACAGCTTGAACACCACCTCGCCCGGAATGACCTTGGCATCGCCGAGGTTCGCCAGCACGTCTTCCAGCAGCAGCAGGCCGCGGTCCAGGGTGCGGACGAACTGTTCCTCCTCGATGCGCAGCACGCGCTCGACCAGCGGCAGCTGGGCGATGAGTTCGGCAGCCACGTCCTTCATCTGCACCGCCAGTTCGGCAGCCAGCTTGTAGAAGAAGATCTCGGTGGCCCCCAGCTTGCGGCCATGACGCACGGCGCGGCGGATGATGCGGCGCAGCACATAGCCGCGGCCTTCGTTGGAAGGCATGACGCCGTCAGCCACCAGGAAGGCGCAGGAGCGGATGTGGTCGGCGATGACGCGCAGGGACTGGTTGCTCAGATCCTCGGTGCCGACGATCTCGGCCGCCTTCTTGATCAGCGCCTGGAAGATGTCGATCTCGTAGTTGGAGTGCACACCCTGCATGATGGCGGAGATGCGCTCCAGACCCATGCCGGTGTCCACGGAAGGACGGGGCAGCGGCTCCATGGTGCCGTCGGCCTGACGGTTGAACTGCATGAAGACCACGTTCCAGATCTCGATGAAACGGTCGCCGTCTTCTTCCGGTGAGCCGGGAGGGCCACCCCAGAGGTGGTCGCCGTGGTCGTAGAAGATCTCGGTGCAGGGGCCGCACGGGCCGGTATCGCCCATCTGCCAGAAGTTATCGGAGGCAAAGGCGGCGCCTTTGTTGTCACCGATGCGCACGATGCGATCGGTGGGCACGCCGATTTCATTGGCCCAGATGTTGAAGGCTTCGTCGTCCGTTTCATAGACGGTCACCAGCAGGCGCTCTTTGGGCAGCTTGAGGGTACCGGTCAGGAATTCCCAGGCAAAACGGATGGCGTCCTGCTTGAAGTAGTCACCGAAGCTGAAGTTGCCCAGCATCTCGAAGAAGGTGTGGTGACGAGCGGTATAGCCGACGTTTTCCAGGTCATTGTGCTTGCCGCCAGCCCGTACACAGCGCTGGGCCGTGGTTGCACGGTTGTAGCCACGTTTGTCTGCGCCAAGGAACACGTCCTTGAACTGGTTCATCCCTGCGTTGGTGAACAGCAAGGTCGGATCGTTGTGCGGCACCAGCGAGCTGGAGGAGACAACCTGGTGCCCCTGAGAGCGGAAATACTCGAGGAACGCTGAGCGTAACTCTGACGTGGACATATACATGGAAAATCCTGCTTGATTCGGATACGGACTTTTAATCGCAATAATGTAAGTTTTCTGCGGGGTAAAGTAAAACGCGCGGGCCCGTCACGGGTGAAAAAGCCCCCAATGGACGGGGCTGCAGCAGAACACCTGACAAGCGCAGGCGGAAAGGGGAGTCGGCTGGGTGGCGGATCATGGCGCCATGGCCCTCAGAGGCAGGATAAAACGGGGGAAATGCCCCTCCCATCTCACGCGCCGGAGGATCACGCCACCAGACAGCACCATGGCCAGAACCAACCCGTTATTCGTCCCCCTGCTGCATGGCAGAGATGGCGTAACGCGCCTGCTCCTGGGTAAAACCCCGCCCAAGCAAATACTTGAGCCATTTCATCCGCAGCTTGAAATCACCGAGATCGGCGACTCTGGCACGCCGCTCGAGCAGGACGAACGCCAGTTCGAACCAGTCCAGTTCGGGCTGGTCAAAGGCGGCGTCGATCTGCATATCATCCAGCCCCTTGCGGCGCAGATCGAAGCGGATCTTGATGGGACCATGGCCCTTGGCCGCACCGGCCCGCACCGCCATGGCGCCGTACCGATCGTCATTGACCCAGTTGTAGCCACGGCAATACTCGACAACGGCCTCGATCACCTCTTCATTGAAGCCCTGCAGCCGCAGCCGCTTGGCCAGCTCCGACTCGGCGCTCTCGCGGCGAGCCAGACTGCGCATGGCAAAGGCGCGGGCGGCGGCAAACCGTTCTTCAAAGGAGAGTTCAACGGGTTCGGGGGAAGATTCATCGACCATAAATGACAAGGCCGGGTATCAACCCGGCCTTCCTTGTTCCTTATTCGAACTCTTGTTCGCTTTCGTCTTCAAACTCTTCGGCGACCGCGGCCACCGGCTTCTCGACCGGCACGGCGCCAGAGAGCAGCAGTTCACGCAGGCGGGCTTCCACCTCGGCAGCCATCACCTTGTTCTCGGCGAACAGCTTCATCACGTTGGCCTTGCCCTGGCCGATCTTCTCGCCGTTGTAGCTGTACCAGGCGCCGGCCTTGTCGATCAGCTTGTGCTTGACGCCCAAGTCCACCAGTTCGCCCTCTTTGGAGATGCCGGCACCGTAGAAGATCTGGAACTCGGCCTGCTTGAAGGGCGGGGCCACCTTGTTCTTGACCACCTTGACGCGGGTCTCGTTACCGACCACTTCGTCACCTTCCTTGATGGCACCGATGCGACGGATATCCAGACGCACGGAGGCGTAGAACTTGAGCGCGTTACCACCCGTGGTGGTCTCGGGGCTGCCGAACATGACGCCGATCTTCATCCGGATCTGGTTGATGAAGATGCACAGGCAGTTGGCGTTCTTGATGTTGGCGGTCAGCTTGCGCAGGGCCTGGGACATCAGGCGGGCCTGCAGGCCGACGTGGGAATCCCCCATCTCGCCTTCGATTTCCGCTTTCGGCGTCAGGGCTGCCACCGAGTCGACGATGATGACGTCAACAGCGTTGGAGCGCACCAGCATGTCGCAGATCTCCAGCGCCTGCTCACCGGTATCCGGCTGGGAGATCAGCAGGTCGTCGACGTTGACCCCCAGCTTGGCGGCATAGATGGGATCCAGCGCGTGCTCCGCATCGACGAAGGCACAGGTCTTGCCTTTCTTCTGGGCTTCCGCGATCACCTGCAGGGTGAGAGTGGTTTTACCTGACGATTCCGGACCGTAGATCTCGACGATGCGACCGCACGGCAGACCACCGATGCCCAGCGCCACGTCCAGGGAAAGGGAGCCGGTGGAGATGGCTTCGATGTCCATGGTCTTGCTGTCGCCCAGACGCATGATGGAGCCTTTGCCAAACTGCTTTTCGATCTGGCCCAGCGCAGCCGCCAGTGCCTTCTGTTTGTTCTGATCCATGCCAATCTCCGCTGGGAATCGTGATGAAGAAGTGAAGTTGGGCTAAGTATACTGTTTATGCATACAGTATCAAGCCCAATTTATCTGAGCAGAGCCAGCAGTCCGGACAAGGCCTGCCTGACCGCCTGCTGGCGCACCTGATGGCGGTCGCCATCGAAACGGGCGAGCAGGGAGTGATGACGGCCTGTGCGATCCGCCCAGGCGAACCAGACGGTGCCGACCGGCTTGTCGTCACTGCCACCACCGGGCCCGGCGATGCCGCTGATGGCGACGCAGATCCCGGCATCGGAACGGGCGAGGCCCCCTCTGGCCATCTCCAGCACCACGGCCTCGCTGACGGCGCCATGGCGCAGCAGGCTGTCGATGCTCACCCCCAGCATCTGCTGCTTGGCTTCGTTGGTATAGGTGACAAAGCCGCGATCGAACCAGCCTGAGCTGCCCGCAATATCCGTGATGGCCGTGGCGACGCCCCCCCCGGTACAGGACTCCGCCGTTGCGGCCAGCCAGCCTCGCGCCAGCAATGCCTCGCCGAGCTCCCGGGATAGACGGTCGATCTCTGCCTCAAGCCCCATCCTCATGCCCTCTCTGATCCCTTTCGGGGGAAACATGGGGGTCATTATGCAGTTGCCCCGAATCACGAGCAACCTACCCGGGAGCGGCTGCGTCAGCGACCGGCATGGCCCTGTCGAGCATTTGGCGCAAGCGCGCCAGAGTGGCAAGTCACCCACGCTTAAGCTCCAGTACATGGGGGCTTCCTATAATCAGCAGGCACCGCCCTGTATGCGGTTTCTATCTTTTTGGATACTGGAGAAAGCAGATGAAGCATCAATTTAAAGTCGCCATGACTGCCCTGGCGATCTGTTTTGCCACCAATACCTTCGCCGCCGAGAGCGCCCCCGAGCTGCAGAGCGAAACCACCCTGGCGCAAGAGCTGAACCTCTCCAGCGCACAGGTTGAACAGATCAAGAGCCTGCGTGAGCAGGCGGCCAAGGAGCTCGGCGCGGTCAAGCTCGACGCCATCGGTCAGGACGTCATCATCAACATGATCAAGACTGGCAAGTGGGACGAGGCGGCCGCCAAGAAGCAGTTGCAAACCATCAGCAACGTGCAGGCCGAGGCCCGCTACTACCGTGCCCATTACCTGTTCGAAGTCAGCAAGGTGCTGACCCCGGAGCAGAAAACCAAGCTGCACGAGATGCTCAGTGGCAACGAAGCCATGTATTGAGAGACGGTTCCCGTTTCTGTGATGCCAATCCCCGCGCTGATGGCGGGGATCTTGTTTCCCCTTCCACGCCTTGCGCACAATGCCCCGCTCCCGCCCTCCCGACACGGCTTGTCACTCCCCTCCCACGCCAGTGAAACCCCAGGACAGCCTTCCCCAAAGCGAGATAACCCCTCACCATCTCGGCCCGACCATGTAGAATGGCCACCAGATTCAGACCCATTACGGCAGACGCTTGCCCGCAAGAGCACCTTCTGGAATAGAACATGACAGCACAGCACCAAGCCACCAGCGCCAACCTGAGCGCCCACACCCCCATGATGCATGGGTGTTTGTTTGTTGATTTACAAGGATATTTAAAGGTGAATCATAACAACCTACACTTTAACCTATATTTGTAGCAGCCCCTCTATAGATGGCATTGTCTCAGGGTTAGGACGTCACCATCAGCCAACATCCTCAATCAGAACCGCTTACCAAAAAGCAAAGAAAATGGGGGCTCCTTGGCCCCCACTGCGTACACATCATTCGTCCTCTTCCTCTGGATGCTCGTCATACCCGCGGCTCTGCCAATAGGCATCGTGCTCAGGGTTTAACTGGCGGGAACGGTTGTCATCATCATCTTTTTTTGACATCACAGCCTCCAGAACATCACACGGCAAAGCCCTTGTTATGCTTTGCAGTGAACCAAGATAGTCACGGTTATTACTTGCGATTTGGATTCAAGTTTTTACCATTGTTGCCCTGAGTTTGATCGTACTGACGATTAGTGCCAGGAGTGCCACGATTCGGATTCTGCATGTTGGCACTGTTATCGGCTGGTTTGATGGGGGATTGCTTTGACATAGAAGACTCCTTGAACGTTGATGGTCGTCAGTGCAACGTTGCGCTGACAAGACTCATCATCAATCAGTGCAATGCACTAAAAAGCCCTTCCAAACAAAAAGTCGACTGTTGCAGAGAATTCTTTTGCAGCGCCAAATTCTGCCTCGATATGTTGAGCGAGTTTAACTAGTTCAATTGGCTCATTTTCAGCAGCCAAGGTGACACGAACCGCATGTTGCGCTGCAACATCCAGTTCACCATCCAAGTAGCAACGTAGCATGGGATCAGCCTTGGCAAGGCTGGCACTACGAGCAACATTGCAGTCCAGAAGCCCCACATCCCCCTTCAATAAGATCTGAGGTAACACCTCAAATGGGTTATCCAACCTGTGTTTTCGGAGATCTATATCAGGTGTCGCAAGTTTATGAACGAAGGTTGCCGCATTCACGTTCAGATGGACAAGCTCCAGCAACGATTGCCGATTCATCACAATCAGGCCAGCAAGTTTGGCTGCTCTCTGCCGCACCTCTATATCATCAAAGATTAGCTTAACCTTGGCGGGATCAGGGAAGATCGCCAGCAACAACGTTGCATTGAACAATGTTGTTAGCTCGCACGTTGGTAAGCTTCTGTGATTTCGGTGAGAGATACGTTGAACATCCATACGTATCAGTTCATTGCGAACCAAACTGTTCAGCTGATCTTTGAGCTTGGGGTAGTTCGCCAACTTAACCCCAAACAGGTCCCTTAGTGCATCTGCTAAGGTGTGCGAGCTCATGATTGACAAGCTCCCCGTAACAACGACTCGGTTGATGGCGGCAAGCTCTTCTCATCTTTGTAACCTGCAACGTACCGTGCCCGCTTTAACCAGTCCCCCTTACAATCATGACCACGGTCATATTCATCGATCACACCCTTGCAGTAACCAGCACGTAATGCTTCAGAAAGTGACGTTATCAAGGCAGCTTTGAACGTGTACTGCTGATTGTTCTCATAGATCTGGATAGCTTCAACGCAACCTTCAATCAAAGTTGTCCGATTAGTCTCAGCCATCACCATCTTGGACAACATCAGGATGAGTAACATTGGGACATAACGTAGCATCATCGCGCTTGCTCAACGGTTGGGGTAGAACGAAGGGATTGAAAACTAGGAGCTGCCAGATAGAGCGCTACCAGTAACAACAAACAATCTAAACGTTCATAGATTGCATCGCCGTGATACTCGCTAACATCGCCTACAAGCAACGTTGCATCAGCAACAAAGATGATGCCTACTGTTGCAAGCTCGACCACGTATACCCACCCCCAATATTGCAATGGTCGCAACAATCTCTGCCTGTAGGGCGTTGAACAATACTGGCAGTACCGCCAATGACGCCAAAGCAAAAAGCTCAGTAACAGCAACGTTCCCTTCTCAACAATGTCCATATCAGCTATCCCCTCGCCATATTCGAAGATGGCCGAAAAGAACGTCACAACGTAGCCTCCCCCAAGGCCCAACAGCAGAAACCGCCCGAGCCAATAACACAACCGCTGGCACAAGCTCATCAACCGGTTATCACAACGTTGTAGCAACGAAGGCAAACCGGCTGGTAACGCATCGCTATGTGGTGTCTGGGCCGATTCTGCGTGCAGAGTATTCATATGAGAGGGTCATCCTTGAACTGCATAACATTTCCAAAGGGGCCGTTTTTTTTGCTAAAAAACCGTTCGAGCAACTTGTGCGTCTTCACCACTGATGATCAGCTTATCAAAGCCCTGCCACATCAATGATGTGCGAAGGCTGGCCACCGCCTATAGCCATTCTTTTTCTTCAGACCCACGCCTCACACAGCGCCTCGGCTTGGGCCAGCACCAGTTGGGTGGCCTCCTCCTGGCTGTCGGGCGGATACTTGTACTTGCGCAGAATACGCCTGACCAACAGCCTCAACTTGGCCCGCACGCTCTCCCGGTTGTTCCAGTCCACTGTCACGCTGCTGCGCAGACTTGCCGTCAGCTCGTGGGCAATCTTGGCCAGGATCTCATCCCCAAGCGCCCTGACCGACGCCTCGTTGTTAGCCAGCGCATCGTAGAACGCCAGCTCGTCATCGTTGAGGCCGAGCTGCTGCCCGCGCTCACTGGCGCTGGAGAACTTCTTGGCCATCTCGATCAGCTCCTCGATAACCTGGGCAGTCTCGATGGAACGGTTCTGATAACGCTGGATCACCTTGGTCAACATCTCGGAGAACTTCTTCTCCTGTGCCAGATTGGTGGCGAACTTGGCTTTGATCTCCCCCTCCAGCAGCCGCTCAAGCAGCTCCACCGCCAGGTTGCGTTCAGGCAGATTGCGCACCTCGGCGAGAAAGTCGTCATCGAGCAGCCCGATGTTGGGCTTGTCGAGCCCCACCGCCTGGAACACATCCACCACCTCGCCCGACACCACGGCGTTGCCGATGATCTGCCGAATGGCCAGCTCCCGCTCCTCGTCGCTCTTCTTCTTGGCCGAGATCTCTTTCTTGGTCAGCAGCACCTTGACCGCCTGCAAGAAGGCCACCTCGTCGCGCATGGCTCTGGCCTCATCCAGGGTGCAGCAGAGACTGAACGCCTTGCTCATGGCCAGGGCGTTGTCGGCGAAGCGCTTCTTGCCATCCTCCAGCCCCAGCACATGGTTGGCCGCCCCGGCCAGCAGCTTGTGGCCGCCGGTCAGGTAGTCGCCATAATCGAAGCCATGCAGTAGGGCCCTCAGCACATCGAGCTTCTCCTCCAGCACTGCGTAGGCTTCGTGGGCATCCACCGTTGGCCGCCCACGTCCCTTGCTGCTGGTGTACTCCTTGATGGCCGCCTTGAGCTCGTTGGCGATGCCGATGTAGTCCACCACCAGCCCACCCTGCTTGTCACGAAACACTCGGTTGACCCGAGCAATCGCCTGCATCAGGTTGTGGCCCTTCATCGGTTTGTCAACGTAGAGGGTGTGCATGCAGGGGGCATCGAAGCCGGTCAGCCACATGTCGCGAACGATCACCAGCTTGAGCGGATCGGCCGGGTCCTTGAAGCGCGCCTCTAGCCGCTTCTTGACCTTGCCCGGATAGATATGGGGGCGCAGCAGCTGTTTGTCCGAGGCGCTGCCAGTCATCACGATCTTGATGGCGCCCTTCTCGGGGTCGGGATCGTGCCAGTCAGGGCGCAGCGCCACGATGGCATCATAGAGATGGACGCAGATCTCGCGGCTCATCGCTACCATCATCCCCTTGCCGTCCTGCGCCTGACAGCGCTCCTCGAAATGGGCGACCAGATCGGCGGCCACCTGCCTGATGCGGGGCGTGCTGCCAACCACCTTCTCCAACGCCGCCCAACGCGACTTGAGCTTGGCCTGCTCGCTCTCTTCCTCGTCTTCGGCCAACTCCTCCACCTCATCGTCGATGTGGGGCAGCTCCTCCTGCTTGAGGGAGAGCTTGACCAACCGCGACTCGTAATAGATGGCGACGGTCGCCCCGTCCTCCTTGGCCTGCTGCATGTCGTAGATGTGGATGTAGTCGCCAAACACCGCACGGGTGTCGCGATCTTCGCCTGAGACCGGCGTACCGGTAAAGGCCACGAAGGTGGCATTGGGCAGCGCATCTCGCAGGTGCTGGGCATAACCCACCTGATACCGTGACGCACCTTCTGCCACGCCCGACTGGGCCACCTTGAGGGTGGCACCGAAGCCGTACTGGGTACGATGCGCCTCGTCGGCGATCACCACGATGTTGTGGCGCTCGGACAGCACCGGGAACAGATCCTCGTCCTCTCCCGGCATGAACTTCTGAATGGTGGTGAAGACAATGCCGCCGGAGGGCCGGTTGCCCAGCTTGGCCCGCAGATCACCGCGTGTGCCGACCTGCACCGGCTCCTCGCGCAGCAAGTCTTGGGATAGCGAGAAGACCCCGAACAGTTGGCCATCGAGGTCGTTTCGGTCGGTGATGACGACGATGGTCGGGTTATCCATCGCAGTCTCCTGCATGACCCGCGCCGCGAAGCAGGTCATGGTGATGCTCTTGCCGCTGCCCTGGGTGTGCCACACCACCCCCCCCTTGCGGGAGCCTTCGGGGCGCGATGCCTGCACCACCTGGGAGATGGCCAAGCACACGGCGTGGTACTGGTGATAACCCGCGATCTTCTTGACCAGGGCGCCGTCCTCTTCGAACAGCACGAAGTAGCGTAGGTAGTCGAGCAGCAGGGCCGGGGGCAGGATGCCGCGCACCAGTGTCTCCAGCTCACCGAACGGGCCGAAAGGATCGAGGGTGACCCCATCCACCGTGCGCCACTGCATGAAGCGCTCCGCATTGGCCGACAGCGACCCCATGCGCGCTTCGCTGCCATCGGAGATGACCAGGATCTCGTTGTACTGGAACAGGTCCGGGATCTGCGCCTTGTAGGTTTGCAACTGCTCGAACGCCTTCCAGATGTCTGCCTGCTCATCGGCGGGGTTCTTGAGCTCCAGCACCACCAGCGGCAGGCCATTGAGAAACAGAATGATGTCGGGGCGGCGGGTATGGTGGGGCCCCTTGATGGAGAACTGGTTGATGGCCAGCCACACATTGGCCATCGGATTGGCGAAGTCGGCGAGCCGCACATAGTCGCCCACCGTCTCTCCGCCCCGTTGGTACTCGACTTTCACCCCGTTCACTAGCAGGCGATGGAAGAGGCGGTTAGCCAGCAGTTGAGCCGGGGTATCTAGGTTGAGCACCTGGCGCACCGCGTCCTCGCGCGCCTGCGCTGGCACCTTGGGATTGAGCCGTTGCACCGCCTCACGCAGCACATCTTCCAGCACCACCTGGCGGAAGTCGCTGCGCCAGGGGTTATCCGAATCCGGGGCCACGTCGTAGCCGCAGACGGTGCGATAGCCCACCTCGGCCAG
The DNA here is from genome assembly GCF_020423125.1 of Aeromonas media. Taxonomy (NCBI): domain Bacteria; kingdom Pseudomonadati; phylum Pseudomonadota; class Gammaproteobacteria; order Aeromonadales; family Aeromonadaceae; genus Aeromonas; species Aeromonas media. The sequence continues at coordinate 443,418 of NZ_CP075564.1, read as the reverse complement.
CCACCCCATAACCTCTTGTTCTAATTGGTCTTCGGTCATGTTCCATCACTCTGGTTCGTTAAGCGCACGGCCCGTTCTGTCACGCGCGTGACACCAGGCTGGCCATCAACTTGGTGCGCAGTGGCAGCGCCAATCCTGAAACGCCATCTCCCGCAGGCCACTCGGGCAACAACAGTCGATGCGTTGCCTGCGCGTCCAGCTCGAACGGCAGTACCCACAGCCTGAGCCGGTTATCGTTATCAAAACAAAACGGGGCGAGCGGAACCTTGAAACGCTGCCATGCCGGGTAGATCAACACCAGATCCCCCTGCCCGCCCAAGTACTTGTGGCCATAAGCAAACAGCTGGTAGAAGTCACCCTGGCTGAGACCATATTTGTCATCTCGGTCACCGCTATCGAGCCGCTTCCACTTGGCATCAAGCACCCACCGCTGCTTGCCATGGCTCAGCAGCAGGTCAGGCTGAAGCTGAAACATAGGTCTGCCCTGATGAGTGCATAGCGACTCGCTGGCAGCCTGCCTGCTTAGTTCGGCCCCCGGCAGCAACTGTCGACGCAGGCACGCCTCCACATACCGCTCGAACAGCCGCTCCATGGGAAACAGCAGGCTGATACCGCGCCACTCCCCTCGCAGTGCCAGCGGCATGATGCGATGGAGGATCAACTCGCACCAGGGGCGCGCATCCCGGTAGTGCGCCATCAAACGGTCATCACGCCACTGCCTAAAGTCCCCCGCCACGTCGCGGCTCGCAGGCACCTCGACCAGCAGATGCCGCAGCTCCTGGGCCAGGCGCCAGCTATCCGGCTGCTGGGTCGCCAGCGCAACCTGCTCCAGCGCCAACTTGAGCAGGCGGTTCTCGGCGCGGTCAGGAAGAAAAAGGTCATAACGCAGCGCGAAGTGATGCGCCCTGCCCGGCGGCTGGCGCATCTGACGCGCCACATCGAGTTGGCCGCGTAAGAAGCGCTCCTCCCCCTCGATACGCTGGTAGTCGGAGCGGACCCCGCGCTTGAATAGCTGCTGCAACGTCGCCAGGAAACGGGCCATCACCCACTCGCTGAGCGGGGCATCGAAGCGCTGTAGCGCCGCCTCCGGCATGGTGCGGGCAGGCAGGTCCAGAGCGCACTCCAGCATCTGGCGCAGCAGCTGACGCCCCTGCTCAATACTGTCCCCATCACTGACCGTCTTGGGTAGGATCTCGATGAGTTGACCACTCGGGAGCTCAATGACCCCCACGTAGTTATCGAGCCGCAGGCACCTTCGGTCGAGTACCTCGACCAGCTGCGCCTCCTTGGATGAACTTCCATCCTCCCCCTCTGCCGCCAACACCCCGTGAGTGATCCGAAAACGGCGGCTCTGTTGGCACAGCCAATCGAAGTCATCGGCGCTGATATGGGCGCGCGCCAAGGTTGGGCTCGACACCGGCAGGGTGGTCAGACTGGCGTATTCCCGAACGGTGATGGGCGCCGTCACGGTGTCACCTGTTCTTCCTCAAACGCAGGTTCGGGAGCTGCCGCCCTCGGCCCCTCGGCATGCCCGCCCTTGGCCACAACCTCGATGATCCCGGCGTAGGCCCCGATGCGCGCGAAGGCCCCCTCATTGAGGGTCCAGCGCTGCCGATGACTCCCCACCTTCACCTGGTCGCCAAACAGCGCCGCTCCATCGATTTGGGGAGCCTGCAAGAACTGGTCGGCCTTGCCCTTGCGATGGTCGTTGAGCACCCAGGCGATACGTTGCCAGTCCTCGAAGAAGTACTCCTGCAACAACGGCAGGATCTGGGTCTTGAAGACAGTGCCGAGCTGCGCCAGGGTTGGCGTTGAGTTGCCTTTGAGCGGCATAAAGTAGGCGTGGCCGAGGCAGTGATCGCGGTCCAAGAGCAACTCGATACGCTCGTTCATGACCGCCAGCAGCCGCGCCACATCGACGCGCACGCCGTCCGTTTCAACCACCACGCTGTTGAGTAGGCTGGGGTTGGGGGCCATCTCCTCAAACACAAAGCGGCGACGCAGCGCGATATCCAGCCCGGCCAGGGAGCGATCGGCGGTGTTCATGGTGCCGATAAGGTAGATGTTGTCCGGCACGCTGAACGGCTGCTTGGAGTAAGGCAGGGTCGTGCTCAGCGCCTCGGCGGCCCCGGCCCGCTTGGAGGGCTCGATCAGAGTAATAAGCTCGCCAAAGATACGCGAGACGTTACCCCGGTTGATCTCATCGATGATCAGTACACGCGCATCCGAGCTGGGCTCTGCTTCGCGTGATCCCCCCTCAGAACTCAATAGATGCTCGACCAAAGGCGCCAAGATGTTGTTATAGCCATTCACTAAATATGGCTCCAGGCTGGCATTAGGGAGCTTGTCGATTACCGTCTTCTCACGAATGTCCTGCACCGTGATCTGCCCAGTACGAACCGCATCAGCCAACTCCTGCAGCAGATTGAGGGCAAAACCAAGCCGATTGCCATTGGGCTTTTTCAATTCCAATAAATCAGCACTAGCGCGTACCACCTGGTAGTCACGCCCGAAGACCTGGCCGGGACTGAAGGTACGCTCCCCACCTGCCTTTACCTGAGCCCCCAACAGCACCTGCAACTTTTCCCGGTTCAGAGTCGGGCTACGCAGCTCATAGAGCGTCATCTGGCTAAAGCGGCCGTTGATCAGCTCGCTACTCGGTAGAGAGGGTGTGTACTGGCACAGCCACTTAACCGGGCGAACCTGAGCATAACTATTACCGTACTCGGGGTGCGGCTTGCATTGGTAGTCTCCAATGATTTCGCCAATGGCTCGGAACTTCAGATTGCCATCGGTGACCACTACCAAATCGCCCCGTTTCATGCGGGTGACCAAGGTGACCACACTGGTCACTGTGTAGTCATATGCGTTGTCTATCTTGCCAGCCGATTGCTCCAGCAGAGCCTGAACATCTTCACGGCTCTTGCACTTGCTGTAATCATGTTTGCCACCATACCCCAGACGGATCAGGCCCTCTTCGATGCAATCATCGAAGATATGGGCATCATCCCCCTTGGTATTGCCAAGTGACATCTTCCAGACCCGCCGCCCATCCAGCGTCATCGCCTCATGGTGATCACTGCGAGTGACCCTGGCTGCGGCCACCTCACAGAGGCGCTTGAACACGCCATCAACCACTTCGTAGGTCAGTTGGCCACTCTCTGCATCACTTTCGGCCCGGATCCCCTCCACAAAGTCCTCGTAGCTGAAGCTCTGGTGGAAGGTGACAAAATCGATACGCCCCTCCTTCACCAGCTCATCAAAACGCGCCTTCAAGGCTTGGCGATCCGTCTCGTGCTCCGCCAGCCAGGAGGGGGCGAGAATCGCCAGCGCCTTGTTGATGGTATGGTAGGTCTTGCCGGTGCCCGGTGGGCCAAACAGGATCTGGTTGAGGGGGGATAGTACGAATTGTGGCATAGGAGCGTCCTGCTGCGATGCGGATGGGGTGGGAGGGGTCATAACCGAGCCCTTCGGAATATGGGTTAGTTGGTAGCAATAGGGGTCAGAGCCTATCCGTGTCAACTGAAGTTGATCGCCTGAACGCACGGACAACTGCTTGAACACGGAGCCAAGGCGTTTCTGAAGGCGGCCAAACTTGCTCAATACACAGGTAGTGACCTGCTCACCGGTCGGCAGCAGCAGCGTAATGGCCGCGTGAGCCTCACCTTGTTCATTAGCCACCGCATCCGCCGGAAAGAAGGCAAATTGCCCACGCCCGATGCTGATATAGCCATTATCAATGGCGCCCTGGGTCAAGGTGACGACAAGTGCTGTAGAGAATGGGTCTGATGCGAGCGTCATTTCTGAGCCTCCCGAACCATAGCCTCGGCCTCCGGCAAGCGCAGTTGGCCGGAGATCAGGCGGGGCAGCAGGGTGTCGCGCAAGGCAGCGAGGGTTTGGGCTTGTTGATCATTTGCGATCCAGGAGTTCAGCAATGCCCCCGCAGACTCCTCATACGCATTAAGGACTTCATTTGGCGGTAGCACCAATGAGTGGCTCTCTATGAGGCCCTTATTCAGATTCTGCTGTGCGGAACCGGAAGATTTTGAAGCAAGTGCCACGCGTTCCCGTCTAGCGCACATGAACATGAATGCTCGGGTCTGTGACTTCGGTATCAGGCCACAACATGCTTGGTTGGCTGTCGTTGGCTTTGCCAATAGACAGACTTCACCGGCAGTTGCACCATACATAGCAACCACGGTCGTTCCCTGTGGCCACAATTTGGCCGCACTTTCCCTCACCCCCAAGTCAGTGATGGTTTCTTTAGTATCAAAAACGATAGGGTTGCGCACTTCTCCAGAGCTAAGCCATGGAACACCTCCACCCCAGTATTCCGGCACCGAACGTTTCGGCGTACCTCCACTTTCTATACGGGCGCATACATCACCGAATGCGCCAACCCGCCACCCCTTCGGCACCATGCCAAGCTCGGACTCTTCGAAGCTATCGGGGAACAGGGCGGCGACCTCGGGGGCGAGACCGGCGGGTTCTTCGCCACGGGCGTGGACATGAACCGGGTCGAAGTCGACAAACCACGACTTGAACAGCGCCAGGGCGATGGCCTCCAGCGTGGCATTGGTCTCACGCAGCAGGGCGATGCGGTCGTCGAGGGCACTGAGAACTTCGACTATTGAGTCTTGTTGCGCACGCGATGGAATCTTAAGCGGCATGCCATAGATGTAGTTCCGGTTCAACGATGGCTGCGCGCTACCCGAGTTGTAGCCTGCCAAGTCAAGCGAGCCCAAGACGTAGTACGCGAACCGTGGGTTGTTGCCTTGGAAGTCCGTGACGTAGAGGCAAGTGTTATGTGGCCAGTAGTCGCTTTCCGAGTAGTGAACCCTACCCATGGACGCGCCACTGCGGCCAACCACCACGCCAGGCCCTTTCGCCTTGGCGACGTTGTGACTGCCGTTTTGACCCGCTGAACCCATTACAGGATATGGACCTGGCTGCTGTTCGCTAGCCGTTAGGTCGTGACCTCGTTGTAGTCGGACGAACCCACCGAGGGTTGTTTCTGACCACTCAGAACTCATACCCCAGCCCCCCCAGCTTCTGGCGAATTAGCAGGTCCAGCTCTGCACCCTTGCTCATCTGCTCGCCCAACTGCTCGGTGAGCTTCTGCATCTTGTCGGCAAAGGCCTCGTCATCGTCCTCCACCTCCTCGGCCCCCACGTAGCGGCCTGGGGTCAGCACATGGCCGTGCTCGGCGATCTCGGCCAAGGTGACGCTGCGGCAGAAGCCCGGCACGTCCTCATAGACCTGCGCGGTCTCGCCGTCTGACTTCCAGGCGTGGAAGGTATCAGCAATCCTGGCGATGGCGGCCGCGTCCAGCTCGCACTGCACCCGGCTGACCATGGTGCCGAGCTTGCGGGCGTCGATAAACAGCACCTCGCCGAGGCGGCTGCGCTTGCGCTTGGCGAGAAACCAGAGGCAGGCGGGGATCTGGGTGTTGAAGAACAGCTGGCCCGGCAGGGCCACCATACACTCCACCACGTCCGCCCCCACCATGCGAGCGCGGATCTCCCCCTCGCCGCTCTGGCTCGAGCTCATGGAGCCGTTGGCCAGCACGATACCGGCGCGGCCGCCGGGCTTGAGATGATAGAGCATGTGCTGCAACCAGGCGTAGTTGGCGTTGCCGGTGGGCGGGGTGCCATAGACCCAGCGCGGGTCGTTATCGAGGCTGCCGTGCCACCAGTCGCTGATGTTGAACGGCGGGTTAGCCAGCACGAAATCGGCGCGAAGGTCCGGGTGCTGGTTGCGGGTGAAAGTGTCGCCAGGTTCCTTGCCTAGGTTGTAGTCCATGCCGCGAATGGCCAGGTTCATGGCCGCCAGCCGCCAAGTGGTGGGGTTGGACTCTTGGCCGTAGATGGAGACATCCCCCAGCTTGCCACCGTGGGACTCGATGAAGCGCTCGCTCTGCACGAACATGCCACCCGAGCCGCAGCAGGGGTCGTACACCTGGCCATGGTGCGGGGCGAGCACCGCCACCAGGGTCTGCACAATGCTGGCAGGGGTGTAGAACTGGCCGCCCTTCTTGCCCTCGGCGTTGGCAAACTCGCCGAGGAAGTATTCATAGACCTGACCCAGCACGTCGCGCGCCGCGCCCGGCTCGTCGCCAAAGCCGATGGTGGAGACCAGGTCCACCAGCTCGCCGAGCTTGCCATCGGGCAGTTGGGCACGGGCGAAGCGCTTGTCGAGGATGCCCTTGAGGCGCGGGTTCTCCTGCTCGATCAGCACCAGCGCGTCGTCGATGCGCTTGCCAATGTCGGCCTGCTTGGCACTCGCCCGCAGCGCCTCCCAACGCGCACCCTCGGGCACCCAGAACACGTTGACCTCGCGGTAGTAGTCGCGTTCTTCCAGCTCCTCGGCCAGGAAGTCCGCATCTGCATCGTGCAGGTAATAGTCATCACTCTCGTCGGCGAAGCGGCGCTCAAGCTCTGTCCGGCGCGCCTGGAAGGTGTCGGAGACGTACTTGATGAAGATGAGGCCCAACACGATGTGCTTATACTCGGCGGCGTCCATGTTGGCGCGCAGCTTGTCGGCCGAGGCCCAGAGGGTGCGCTTGATGGCGTCGATGCCGGTCTCTGCCGGGGCGGCCTCCTTGGCTGGGGTGACCTTCTTGCCCTTGACGGCGGGTTTAGCCGTTGCAGGCGCCGTACCATCCGCACGCAGCACAGAGCCGCCGCGCCCCCGCCCCTTGCGCAGTTGCCCCGCCTCGATCAGTGCATCACGGGCCGCCATAAACTGCGCTTCGGTCAGCCCGGCGAACTGCGTCTTGAGTTGGTCCTGCAAGGCTTGGTTGCCGATGCTGCTACCATCCTCGGGAACGGCGGCCAGCAGGGCGGTGGAAAGGGTCTGGGGGTCTAGCATGAACTACTCCGACAATGGCTGCACCCGATGGGCACAGACAACGAAACAGGTGGATGGGCGATGAATAGAAGAGCACCGAAACGGCAACGTTGTGGCCCATCGCTAACAGGGTATTGAGTCTATACAAATCAACCTGATAGTAACATGGAGTGAGTCACATCAGGGCATTACAGTAACAGGCTCGTACTGCGCACTCTGAACTGTTAGTGGGCATTTGTCATGACCCCAACAGTTAGTGCATGGTATCAACTGGCTACGCGGGCTGCATACAGATAGGTAAGAACCATGCAAGGAACCAAGATCCCCTTCGGTGAACGTGACGATGTTCTGCTGCGTGCCTTCGAGGTTGCAAACGGGCTCGCATGCAACTGTATCTGTCCTGGATGCCGGAAACCGTTGGTTGCCGCCAACGGGGGATTGAAGGTTATCCCTCACTTCCGGCATGCCCAAGCCGAAGATTGTTCCCGAGGCTATAAGGAAGGTGTGCGACGCGCAGCAGTCGCTCTGATTGCAACCCAACAACGCCTTACACTCCCGGCTTACTACCACCAGATCAACGCCACGACCCACTCCGGATCCACCTTGCGAAGCGATGTCACCTTCCCCTCAGAGGTCATCCTCGCCGACAACGTTGTACGGTTCGTGGATCTCGGGACGGTAAGGGCACATGCGGTGGTTACCAAGGCAGAGCGTCAACTGCTGGTATAGATAAAGGTATCATCTCGTACCCAACATGAACGGTACCAGCACCTTGCCAGCATTGGGGCCTCAGCGATAGAGATCGATCTCAGTCGACTGACACTTGAGCTGATCAATGACCCAGCAACATTCGAGTATGCGGTCCTATCCAATTCCGACAACAGATCCTGGATCCGTTCTCTGCGAGGGGAGAGGTTAGGGGAACGAGCAGCAGAGAAGATGGCCGCTGAAGTTGCAACCGACAATGTCCGATGGGAGCAGGAAAGGGCTCGCCATCGGGCGCTGGAAGAGGCCCGACGAGCAGAACACGAGGTCAAGTTTGTAGCAGCCGCCAAAGCACTTTCGGCGCAAAGGAAGCTACTGTCGGCGGCTGTTGAGGCCCAACGTGCCATGAACCAAGATGCATGCCTGCAACGTTCAGAACTGCTCGTTAGTCAGGTACTTCGTGCGGCCAGTGAGTGGGGAGGCAATGCTGTCGAATGCACGACATGTTACCTACTTAGCCCGCCAGATACACAATCCTGCCCCTACTGTGCAAGCAACGCCAGTTCGATGTCGCCATTCACGGTATCGGCTGAGTATGCGGCTACGATCCACCATCGAATGCGCAGTTCACCCAAACCGAATCGGTCAGTGCAAGCTGCGCCGATCCTGCGAACCCAGCCTGAGCAGGCTGATGATTAGTGTTAGCCACTTAGATACGTGAATAGACAGTTCCATGGCTGTGTATAGCCAATCCAACCAGGTAGAATCGCGAACCGTCATCTGTTACCACGGACAGACTCCTTCAGCGTTGTTCCGTATTGCCGCATCCCATCCATGAACTCCAAATCCACTAATTTCAATGAATTCAACTTCAGTAATGATTCGACAAATTGACTGTTTGATAATCGATACTTTTTGGTTTTTCTGCGGCCTTTAGTATCGACGTACGACTCCGCACGGTGCCACATAAACTTACAAATATAAGCAATTTGCGCCAACGGGTCTTCGAGTTTCTGAACCACAACAGGGCTGTGTTTTCGAATGTTAACGTTGCTTGGCACATCTTGTTTCTGAAACAAGCTCCGCAACCTCATCCACTCTGGAGAATAGGCGTCTTTACATCTGACAAGGAGGTGGAAGTGGGGCATCCAATGGCGATATGCTGTTTGATAGTCGACTTCAAAATAGCCTATAAAAACATCTTTCACACCTGCACGCTCTAATTGTTTACTAAGCCGGCCTTTCAAACGCTTGATATTGAGGTGTTCTAACTCACGAACCATTTCATCAAAATAGATGAAGGTTGCAATGTTCCACTCAGTGTAATCCTCACTAAAACGTACTAGTTGGCTTATCTTCCTTAGTCGTAATCGTCTTACGCATTCATGGCATGCCAAACTATAACAAGGTTCCTCTTCATCACAATCTAATAGCTTTTCAGCAAGCTGCCTCGCTTTATAGTTACTCGATCTAGAAAGCTTGCCTATTCGCACGCTATTCTCTCTTAAGCATGCTTCGAGAGTTTCAAAATTTGGCAGCAATGATTCAACGTCTATAAGATCGCTTATCTTTGCATTCATGAACTTGTTCATTATGAATACCTAATGATTCGTGGTGTACGTTCTCAAGGCCATAGACTACCCATGTGCCAGCACAGCTACATGTTCTAACCTCATTGAGTAGAAACAAGCGATCTGTTGTGAAACAGTGAACTTAACTAGAGGGCGTCGGTAATGGTTGAGGGTGTGAAGAGGACAATCAAGCGCAACACTCTATGTTGCATGTTCATTCACTAACAGGATTCAAGACTCACTCTGGTTTGGTATATTGCAGGGCATTCATCCAGCCTTGTATATCAGAAGAACGCCACATCACTCGACGACAACCCTTCTGTTGAACTGAACTTGGAAAGTCACCCTTCTTTATCAGACGATAGATCGTTGCGCGAGAGATGGTGCAACATTCGATAACTTCGGCCAGGTTCAGCAAACGTGTTTCATGTTTCATAAATGACTCCTCGTAATGGTCGAAGGTCATTTACAGATTTCGAAAACAGGGGTGGCGTGACGCATTCTCTTCTCCTCAATGTCGTTAGTTGAACGTACAGAATCACGGAGAAAGCTTCATAGTGGCTATGTTTCAGTTACGAGCAGGAGGGAGCCTGAAGCAAGGTCGTCAGCTTGAGGTCCTCTATCATGACCATCCCATCCTGCTAGACGCTGTAGTGACATTGGGCGAACCAGTTCTCGGTGGAGCAAGACAATGATTGGTCCTCTGGCCAGCTTCCAACTAGATAGCAAGATGGATACCCAAACTATCAGAGACGTGTTGAATCCGCTCATCGCATCAGATGTCATGTTCTGTAACGATGATGTCGAGGGATATCTGCACCCAGCCTCACTGTTGGCGAGTCGTGGGGCATAGCAGACAGCAAGGACCACTAACTCCAGCTACAGACTGTCCCTCATGCTCCCCCCATCACAACGTACTATACGAACTACAACGTACAACGTACCCGAGGCAGTTCGCGCGCGCGTTATTACGCGCGTAATAACGCGCCCGCGCGCGTAACACATTTTGAGAAATTTGGCTACGTTGTATAGTGGGAATGGGGCTCAACAGCCTGTGGCTTCAAGTGCTAAGTGTGCGGCCAAGATCTGGTTCAGGCGTAGTTCCCTAGCCCACTGGATGGAACGATCACTTGGATCATTGCACGACGGATCCGTTATGACCGATATGAATGGTTCGACTTTCACCGCAACAGCACTGCCGAGCTCTCCTTGATGTCCAGAAGGACATTCAAGTGTCATTACGCGCCTTAGAAGGTGCAATCGTACCGATGGACCTCCTGTCTCGCTCTGCCCACTTGCTATAGCTGTATCAGCAAGCCAAGGGGGGAGAAACAGGGTAACGTTGCAGATGCGACCGACCAGATTCTTGATTCCAAATCCGGTTCTCTACACTACGATGAAGTCATCAACGTATCCAGATAGTCTGCCCAGCGCTGTAACCACTCTTGGCTTTGCTCGGTGTATCGATGAAGATCATATGTACCAATCAAACCTTTCTTAGTATGCCCGAGAATTGCTTCTGCAACTTCAGAGGGACATTGCAGACGAGACAACCCTGTTCTAACTGTTCGACGGAGATCATGAGGAGTCCATCGTGGTATATCTAGCATCACATTACCCTCTCTCATTGCCCATGCACTTTCCGTCAACTGCTTCTGTTTTATTGGCTTTCCAGTTCTCTGGGACGGGAACAAGTAAACTTTATTTCCTATTTTGTTTACGCTGAGAAAATTTATACATTGACGGGGAAGTTGAACCTCTCTTGCCACACCGGTCTTTGACTCTCTGATATGAAATACACCCTCATCAAGATCAACATCTCGCCAAGCGGCCTCACACACTTCCCCAGTTCTACATCCGGTCCACAACGTCATTCTAAATATATTTTTTTGAACTTCAGTGAATTTTGAACTAGGCAGCCAAGTCAAAAAAAGTCTAAGTTCATCGTTATTCAAAAAACGACTGCCTTTTTTTGATGTCAGCTTCACCTTAGTTCGAACCAAACTCACTTTTGCTTGGAGTGCAGGGTTGATAAATTGATCGTCAAACTTTCCCATCCCCATCGAATAATCGTAAGCAGCTAGAATTTCGCGCAATACATTTCCAGCCTGAACATTAGCGCCTCGATTCACGATGGACATAACAAGATCAATAACATCTTGCCGATTCACATCACGAGCTAATCGATCACCAAGCTTCGGGACAGCATCACCGTAAAGAGTGCGCCTAGCCTCATCCTGTCCCTTCTTTTTCCTTGCTCCGCTCTTTATCGTGCCATTAGGCAAGACTTGATCTTCTATATGCTTCTGTAGATAAAGCTCGATCATCGCTTGAAGGGTAAACTTTCCCAGTTCGCTTTCATTCTTGATTTGCTGTTTAAGCTCAAGTGCTGTCGCCCTAGCCTCGGTAGCCGGACATCGGCCTTGTTGCCTGATGAGCTTTAGCTCCCGAAGTTTAATACGGGCCTGCTCTAAGGATACGGCTGGAAATACGCCAAGTGAGATCTGAATTAACTTATGTGTTACTGGACTCGTATAACGATAGAAAAATGTCTTTTTACCTGTTTTCCCACAGGTAACACGAAGCCCTCTGTTGACCCCATTGTCAGCCTTATCGCTATCTGATGGCTTCATGACTTCAATTGCCCTGAAGGACAGTGCTTTGTTACCCTTATCCGCTGACATAACCGGCCTCCTGTGGCTGATGCATACGGGTTCCTAACCTGACCGTATGCATAGGGCTCAATGTCACTGTAGGCTACAAAACAAAAACCTACATTTCAACCTACACTTTCGCCTGCGATTGGGTGAGATCGAGTGAGACTCTCAGAGCAAACAAGATACCATGCAATCAACACAACACCTTGTTAATTAAGCATTTATGACGAGACAACTGCATGTCAGCAATAGAGAATCTTCACAATCACACACCAATGATGCAGCAGTACCTTGGCCTCAAGGCCGAGAACCCGGAAATCCTGCTGTTCTACCGGATGGGCGACTTCTACGAGCTGTTCTATGACGATGCCCGCAAGGCGTCCCAACTGCTCGATATCTCCCTGACCAAGCGCGGCCAGTCGGCGGGCAGCCCCATCCCGATGGCGGGGGTGCCCTATCACGCCATCGAGGGCTATCTGGCCAAGCTGGTACAGCTCGGTGAATCCGCAGCCATCTGCGAGCAGGTGGGAGATCCCGCTACCAGCAAGGGGCCGGTGGAGCGCAAGGTCATTCGCATCATCACCCCGGGCACCGTCTCCGATGAGGCGCTGCTCAGCGAGCGGCAGGACAACCTGATCGCCGCCGTCTATCACGATGGCCGCCGCTTCGGTTACGGCACCCTGGACATCGGCTCCGGCCGCTTCTTCATCAACCAGTTCGAGAAAGAGGAGACCCTGCTGGCGGAGCTGCAACGCACCAATCCGGCTGAGCTGCTCTATCCCGAATCATTCGAGTTCCTGCACCACATCGAGGGTCGCCGTGGCCTGCGCCGCCGCCCGGAGTGGGAGTTTGAGCTGGGCACCGCCCGCAAGCTGCTTTGCCAGCAGTTCGGCACCCAGGATCTGGTGGGCTTTTGCGTCGACAAGAGCGAGACCGCCCTGTGCGCCGCCGGTTGCCTGATGCAGTACGTCAAAGACACCCAGCGCACCGCCCTGCCCCACATCCGCAGCGTGCGCCTCGAGCAGCCGGATCATGCCGTCATCATGGATGCCGCCACCCGCCGCAATCTGGAGCTGACCCAGAATCTGGCCGGAGGCTATGAAAATACCCTGGCCGAGGTGCTGGATCGCACCGCCACCCCCATGGGCAGCCGCCTGCTCAAGCGCTGGATCCACCAGCCGATCCGCGATCGGGTGATCCTCAAAGGCCGCCAGAGCACCATCAAGGAGTTGATCGAGCAGAACCTCTACGATGAGCTGGGCAACCTGCTGCGTCAGGTGGGCGACGTGGAGCGGGTACTGGCCCGTCTCGCCCTGCGCTCGGCTCGCCCGCGCGATCTCACCCGCCTGCGGCAGGCGTTCGCCCAGCTGCCCGAGTTGCAGCGCCTGCTGGCGGATAACGAGCACGAAGCGGTGCAACAGCTGGCCGAGCGCGCCAGTACCTTCCCTGAACTGCTCGACCTGCTGGAGCGTGCAATCATGGAGGTGCCACCGGTGCTGATCCGCGATGGCGGCGTCATCCGTGACGGCTTCAATCAGGAGCTGGACGAGCTGCGGGATCTGGCCAACGGCGCCACCGCCAGCCTCGCCCGCATCGAGGAGCGGGAGAAGCTGCTGACCGGCATCAACACCCTCAAGGTGGGTTACAACAAGGTGCACGGCTTCTATATCGAGGTAAGCCGGGCCAACAGCCATCTGGTGCCGGCCCACTACATCCGCCGTCAGACCCTCAAGAACAACGAACGCTACATCATCGATGAGCTGAAGAAGTACGAGGACAAGGTGCTCACAGCACAGGCTCAGGCGCTGACGCTGGAAAAACGGCTCTACGAAGAGCTGCTCGATGCCCTGCTACCCCACCTCGGCGATCTGCAGGAGTCCGCCGCCGCACTGGCGGAGCTGGACGTGCTGGCCAATCTGGCCGAGCGGGCCGAGACCCTCGACTACCGCTGCCCGACGCTCATCGACGAGGATCAGATCCTGATCGAAGCGGGCCGCCATCCGGTGGTGGAGCAGGTGATGAGCGATCCCTTTATCGCCAACCCCATCCGGCTGGAGCGGGAACGGCGGATGCTGATCATCACCGGTCCCAACATGGGCGGTAAATCGACCTACATGCGCCAGACTGCGCTGATCGTGCTGCTGGCCCATATCGGTGCCTTCGTGCCCGCCGACAGCGCCCGCATCGGCCCCATCGATCGCATCTTCACCCGGATCGGGGCATCGGACGATCTCGCCTCCGGCCGCTCCACCTTTATGGTGGAGATGACCGAGACCGCCAACATCCTCAACAACGCTACCGCCCGCAGTCTGGTGCTGATGGACGAGATTGGCCGCGGCACCAGCACCTACGACGGCCTCTCGCTGGCGTGGGCCTGCGCCGAACAGCTGGCGAGCAAGATTGGCGCCTATACCCTGTTCGCCACCCACTACTTCGAGCTGACCCGCCTGCCCGAGCTGATGAGCGGGCTGGCCAACGTCCATCTGGATGCAGTGGAGCACGGCGACACCATCGCCTTTATGCATGCGGTGCAGGAGGGGGCAGCCAGCCGCTCCTACGGCCTGCAGGTGGCGGCGTTGGCGGGGGTGCCGAAATCGGTGATCCAGCAGGCCCGCCACAAACTGCATGAGCTGGAGAGCGCCACTCCGGTGGCCGCCGGTGAAAGCCGCCCGGCCCCGGTGGCTCTCACCCCGCAGATCCATCCGGTGGTGGAAGAGCTGGAAGCGGTGCGCCCGGACGAGCTAACCCCCCGTCAGGCCCTCGACCTGCTCTATCGCCTCAAACAGATGCTATAAGCACCGACTGCCGCGCAAGCATGCAAAAGGGGAACCGAGAGGTTCCCCTTTTTTTCCTGGTTGGCAGTGGGCCATCAGCCCGGGCCTATGCGATCCAGCAGGCTCAGATTGACCGAGCCGGGATGGCGCTTGAGCTTCTGCCGGTATTCGAACTGGTGCTGACTCTCCTGCTTGAGCCCCTGCATCAGCGAATAGCACATGGCCAGCATGATCAGCGAGAAGGGCAGCGCGGCTATGATGCTGGCCGCCTGCAAGGCCGCCAGGCCGCCGGAGACCAGCAAGATGGCAGCCACCAGCCCCTGACCCAGTCCCCAGATGGCGCGGTGCAATACGGGGGGATCCTGATCGCCGATGGAGAGCAGCGTCGTAATCACGAGCGTCCCCGAGTCGCTGGAGGTGATGAAGTAGGTGCAGATAAGCAGGGTCAGCACCCCCTTGGCAATCCAGCCGAAGGTCTCCCAATGCATCAGTTCCACCGTCTTGTAGAGCGCCAGGGTCACGTCCTGATTGACTGCCACCACCACGCCACCGCCGCCGAACAGTTCCAGATGCATCGCGGTACCGCCGAACACTGTGAGCCAGAACATGCCGAGCAGGGAGGGCACCAGCAGTACGCCGAGCACGAACTCGCGAATGGTGCGCCCCTTGGAGATGCGGGCGATGAACATGCCGACGAAGGGGGCCCAGGCTATCCACCAGCCCCAGTAGAAGGCGGTCCAACTCGATTGCCAGGCCGAGGTGCCGTTGGCTTCGGTGTTGGTCCAGAAGCTCAGTTTGACGATGTTCTGCAGGTAGTCGCCAATGTTCTGCACATAGGCATTGAGGATGTAGGTGGTCGGTCCCAGCACCAGGAAGAGAGCGAGGATGAAGGCGCTGAGCCAGATGTTGAGCTCGGATAGGATCTTCACCCCGCGCCCCACGCCGGAGATGGCCGACAGGGTGGCGATCAAACTGATGCCGCCGATGAGCCAGAGCTGGCTCTGTTGGGAGACTTCCATGCCGAACATCTGGTTGAGGCCGGTGTTCATCTGGGAGACGCCAAGACCCAAGGAGGTCGCTACCCCGAACACGGTACCGAACACCGCCAGCACGTCGGCGGCATGGCCCCAGAAGCCGTAGATCCGCTCGCCGAGAATGGGGTAGAGCACGGAGCGAATGGCCAGCGGCAACTTGCGGCGGTAGCTGAAGAAGGCCAGCGACAGGCCGACGATCACATAGATGGCCCAGGGGTGCAGACCCCAGTGGAAGAAGGTGAGGCGCATGGCCATCTGGGCCGCTTCCGGCGTCATCCCTTCGGTGACGAAGGGGTTGCCCTGCAGGTGATACATGGGCTCGGCGATGCTCCAGAACACCAGGCCTATGCCCATGCCTGCGCTGAACAGCATGGAGAACCAGGCGAAGTAGCCGAACTCCGGTACCTGGTCGTCGTCGCCCAGTCGAATGCTGCCAAAACGGCTGAACATCAGATAGACGGCGAAGAACAGGAACAGGGCAACCACCAGAATGTAGTACCACTTGAAGCCAGCAATGATGGTGTCCTTGGCGCCGGTGAACCAGGTTCCCGCGGTATCCGGGTCAAACACCCCGAACAACAGGAACAGGGTCACGACGGTCAGGGCCGTCATGGCCATAGTGGGATTGAGGCCTTTCAATAGCCCTTTGGTTGCTCTCATCTGGCCTCCTTAGTCATTGTTGAAAAAATCTTCACCCACGTGATCCCCCGCACCACCGATGGCGCGATAGACCAGTCGACCCGCCACCCGCTCGCGGTGATCCACCAGGGTGACCGAAGGCTGGCCGTTCACGGCGTGACGCTTGCCGAGGAAGATGGCCATGGGCACCCCCAGACTGGAGACACCGCTGGTGATCCAGAGCCGGTTGAAGTCATAGGAGCCGCCGATGAACTCAAGCTGGGCCAGACCATTGTCCAGACCGGCCAGGTAGAAATTCATGGCGCTCTCGTCGGGGAAGAGGTGCACCAGCACATAGGCGTAGCGCAATTCGTTCACCAACTCCTTTAGACTAAAAGAACCTGTGTCGCTGCAGGAGAGCGGCAGCTCACCATCATAGTGATGCACTTGCAGGTTGTTGGGATCCTCGTCATAGGCGGGCTGATAACGCACGAAAGCCGAGGTGTCAGGCAGTTCATAGCGGACCCTGACCACGCGAAGATCGGCAACCAGGGACTTGATATCCAGGTCGTCATTCATGATGTCACTCCTCAAATATCGGGTTTAAATGCGGCAATTGTCCAATAACCTAACATAAAATTCATTAGAGCAGAAATGATTACACCAAAAACCATATTGACCTTGTTGTGGATTAGGCGGAGAATTTTGCGCCTCTCAACTGCCCTGCGATGACCCCGACTCCATGGAAAAACATGATGAAGTGCTGGTTGCTCTGCGCCAGATCATCCGTGCCATCGACATGCACTCCAAGCGCCTGATCAAGGAGGCCGGGCTGACCTCGCCGCAGCTCCTGCTGCTAAAGGGGATCAACGAGCTTGGCCAGATCTCCATGCGCCAGCTCGCCGATCACACCAACATGAGCCAGGCCACCGCGACCACCATCATGGACAGGCTCGAGAGCCGCCAGCTGGTGCAGCGCATTCGCAGTGAGACCGACAAACGCAAGGTGCATGCGACACTGACTGACGCGGGGCGCGCCCTGCTTGCCCAGGCCCCTACCCCGCTGCAGGAGAGCTTCATCCAGCGCTTCCAGGCCCTGGAGAACTGGGAACAGGGACTGCTACTCTCCTCCCTGCAACGGATCTCGGCCATGATGAATGCCGACGGCATCGACGCGGCGCCCGTGCTGAGCGTCAGGCCGCTCACCGAAGAGCGCGCCTGAACAAACGACGGCCATAAAAAAAGCTCCCGAATGGGAGCTTTTTTTATGGGGAGCGGACGGAGAGATCACTCTTCCAGGCTGATGCCTATGTTGGAGACGCCGTCCTGGGCCGCGAAGGTGCGAATGGCCAGGATACGATCACTGTCGCGCTCATGGGCGACCCGCTTGAGCAACTCGACCTGGAACTCCAGCTCGGCTTCCATGTATTCATGCTCGTAGAGCTCTTCGTCACTGAGATCCCGCTCTTCCAGCATCTCGATGAAACCGGCCACGGTACCGACCGAGGCATGGCTGGCATCATTGGCCTCTTCACCCACCCGGCAGATCACCGAGTTGTAGGCACAACCCAGCGCCACACAGGCATCCAGCGCCGGATAGGCACCGTAAGACTCAAATTTGCCAGGCTCGGGAATATAGACTTCAAACGCCTCCAGAATTGCTCCCAGATTGACGCGGGAACCTTTAACCGTCAGGTAATTCCACATCTGATCCAACGCGTGGCGAAATGCCTTCGCATCCCCGAAGCCGGAGGCCTGGGTAAACAGCGCATAGTTGGGATACATGCGCTCTGCCAGCGCCAGGGTGTAGACGGTCTGCTGCCAAGGCTGTAGCTCGGCCAGTCGCTTATAAAACTTGTCACCAAACACTGGAGTCGGATCCTTTGCAAAATGTGGGGCAGATTGTAGCCCACGAGGGGCGTGGCGAAAACGAAAAAGCGCCCTGGTCGACTATCTTGCCCGATCAACTGGGGTAAGATGAGGACAGACCCCTCCTCCTCCGTGCCGTAAACATGATAAGGAACAAGAGTATGAGTCAACGTACCCTGCTTCTGCTCAGCCAGGACAACAACCACTATGAACGCCTGCTCAAGGCCGCCCGCCTTCCTCATCTGCACATACTGCGGGCCGACAACCAGAGCGACGCCGAGAAGCTGATCGGTGATGCCCATATCCTGATGGCTGAGCCGGCACGGGCCAGACCCCTGCTGGCCAAAGCCGACAGGCTGAGCTGGCTCCAGTCTACCTACGCCGGGGTCGACGTGCTGCTGGATGCCAGCTGCCGCCGTGATTACCTGCTCACCAATGTGCGCGGCATCTTCGGGCCGCTGATGAGCGAGTATGTGTTCGGCCACCTGCTCAGCCTGTCGCGACAGTTGCCACTCTACCGCGAACAGCAGCAGCAGCGACTGTGGCAGAGCCATCCCTACCTGGGGCTCAAGGGACGCACCATGTTGATCTTGGGCACCGGCAGCATAGGTCAGCACATCGCACACACCGCCAAGCACTTCGGCATGCGAGTGCTCGGCATCAGCCACGGTGGCAATGAGCGCGCGGGCTTTGATCAGGTGTATCAGCTGCCGGCGCTGAACAAGATGCTGGCCCAGGCAGACGTCATCGTCAGCGTACTGCCAGCGACCCGCGAGACCCGCCATCTGTTCACCACCGATCGGTTCAATCACTGCAAACCGGGCGCCATTTTCTTCAACGTCGGCCGGGGCAATGCCGTCCATGAAGGCGACCTGCTGGCAGCATTGCACGGCGGCAAGCTTGGTACGGCTGTGCTGGATGTGTTCGAGCAGGAGCCCCTGCCCGCCGACAGCCCGCTCTGGCATCAGCCCAATCTCATCCTCACTCCCCACAACAGCGCCTACAGCTTCCCGGAAGATGTGGCCCAGATCTTCATCCGCAACTACATCCGCTTCATCGACGGTCAACAGCTCGATGGCCGCATCGACTTCGACAAGGGCTACTGAGCCCAGGCCTCCAGCAAAAAGGCCCCGCCAGATTGGCAGGGCCTTTTGGTATCCGGAGAGAGGGGATTAACCCGCCTCCATCTCCTTGCGATAGCTCTTCACCTTGGCAAGGAACTGGCGCTTGTCTTTGCCGGAAAGCGGTTCCGCCATCGGCAGCTTGACCTTCATGGCATCCACCGGACGGTTGTTGAGCCGCACCTCATAGTGCAAATGAGCGCCGGTAGAGCGGCCCGTGTTGCCGGAGAGCGCTATCTTGTCTCCCATCTTCACCTTCTGGCCGGGTTTGACCAGCAGCTTGCTCAGATGCAGATAGCGAGTCATCAGGGTACGACCGTGCTTGATCACCACATAGGTTCCCGCGAGGGGGTGACGGGTCGCCTTGAGCACGACACCGTCGCCGGTCGCCATCACGGGCGTCCCCACCGGCAGAGCAAAGTCAGTCCCCTCATGGGGGCGAACCTGGCCGGTAATGGGATGGCGCCGGGCCGGGTTGAAGTTGGAGCTGACCCGATAGCGACTATGGGTCGGGTAACGGCGGAAACCTCGCTCCAGGCTGTTCGCCTGGCCGTCATAATAGTTGCCATCTTCCGACAGCCAGGCCGATACCGTCTTACCCTGGCTGAACACTTCCACTCCCAGCAGCTGGGTGTTGCCCGTGCTCTTGCCCTCGACCGTCTCCTGTCTCACCAACACCTTGAACTTGTCGCCTTTTTGCAGATCCTTGGCGAAATTCAGGCGCCACTGGAACAGGTTGGCAATCTTCTGGATGTGGTTGGCCGGGATCCCCGCGTTGCGGGCGCTGACGTAGAAGCTGCCATTGATGACGCCGTCATAACTCTTCTGCTGCCACTCAACCTCTTCATTGAGCATGTTGGCGCTGTAAGTGTCATCGGTTCGCTCCAGCACCAGGGTTTGCTTGATATTCAGACGGATCTTCAGCTGCTGCAGTATGTTGTCCTGATCGATCAGCAACTCGATGGTCTGACCGGGCTTGAGGCGGGCCAGATTATTCTTGGCATCCGCATCCAGCACCTTGTAGAGGGTGGTGGTGGAGAGGCCGAGATTGTTGAAGATGGTGGTCAGATTCTCGCCGTTACGTACCCGATAATCCTGCCACTGGGGCGTGCCGTCGGCCGGAATGTCATCTTCCGGCGCCGCTGCTTCCACCAGTTCGTGGTCGGGGATATCGTTGAAGTCGGTGTTGTCTTCGTTGGTTGCGGTACCAGTGGTGGCAATGGGCAACTCCAGACGCAATGGCCGCTCAAGGATGTCACCTGGAGCCGGCAATACGGCTACCGCTGACAGCGTCATGGCCGTGAGCAATAGCATGGCATAAAAATGTTTGCGGGGAACCGGGGGTTCCCAGTTGGCAGCCTGCGCTACCAAGGGACGGAGACGTTTCATCCGCTATCCTGTTATTAGATCTAAGGGTGGTAGTTGTGGGTCTGTTTTTATGATTTTTTATTATGAAAACCGAATATCTGGGTTTTAGACCCAAATACTTACAAAAAGTTCATCACGATATGCACGAAACTCACATTTTATGCATAACCTTCTCGCATGGGCAGAAATGATCGCCTTTTTCAGCCAATTTTTTCTATTTTTAAGAACCAAGTCCGGGTGCGTTCACCCCCGGGCGGCCAGATGTTGCAAAAACATTTCCAGGGAGTGGGTATGTCATTGGCAAGATTGTTAAATGTAATCATTCTAATCCTGTTCGCCATAGGTGCCATCCTGCTGCTCATGCTGGAGATCACCACGGTACGGCAATCCATCCTCGATCAGATGTCGGCCAACCTGGAGACGGCCATCACGGCACTCGGCCTGGTGCTGCAAGGTACCCTGCTCAACGACGACAAGGTGCTGGCGGAAACCATCGTCAACGCCATGTTCGATGGCGGTTTCGTCAGCTCGGTCACACTGCTGGATCCCGATGGCCAGTTGCTGTTCCAGAAAGTCTTCCACACGGCCCAGCAAAATATTCCCGTCTGGCTGCCGACTGTCGTCCACATGCCGCCGGTCAAGGTCGAGCAGGAACTCACCGATGGCTGGCGCATTCTGGGCACCCTCACCCTCGAAGGACACGAAGGGTATGCCTACCAGCACCTCTGGAACGCCATCAGCCGCACCGGGCTGGCACTGCTCGCGGGTCTGCTGGTATTCACTCTGGTCATCACCTGGGTGTGCAACCGCCTGTTGCGCCCTCTCGAACAAGTCAGCCTGCAACTGGTGCAGATCCGCAAACGCCAGTTCAGCGGTACTCTGCCAACTCCATGGCTTCGTGAGCTGCAGGAGGTCGTGGCTTCCATCAATCAACTGGTCTCCGAGCGTAAACGAGATCTGCTGCAGCAAAGACTCAAGATCACCCAGCTCGGCAAACATGACAGTCTTCGGGCTCATCAGAAACTCACTGGGTTGACCGACATCGCCAACGGCATGTATCTGCAACACTTTTTCTCCACTCAAGGACACATCCGACTGTATAGCCGGTTGCTGCCCAAGACCCCCCCCACCACAGACAGCTCGCCGGATGAAATCCGGACGCTGATCCACGACTGGCTGACCCAGAAGACGGAAGGGATCCAGCTCCCCCTCAGCCTGATCAATCATCCCGACTGGACACAGTTTTCATCCTCCTTGGCCAGCGCCAGGGGAAAAATTCTGGACTGGCGCTGGGATCTGACAAGCTTCCCTCCCATGGCTGAGGAGCGTCTGGGTGCACTTCAGGCTCTGGGGATCGAGATGGCATTCAGCAATGTGCCCATGAACAACGACAACCTGACAAAGCTCGACCCCATCAAGCCAGTCTTCATCAGTTGCCAGCTGACTCAGGCCCCCCTCTACTGGAACCTGCTTTCCCAGTGCCTGCATGCCTCCGGCTATACCCTGCTGGCAGAAGCCGGTGACATCAACGACGTGGACACCCTGCGCAGTTGGGGCATCGATGGCTATGCCAGCCAGGAGGCATCATGAAACTCCCCATCCTATTGCTTGCCCTGCTGTGGCAGCCCAGTCTGCACGCAGCATCCGTGACCATTGGCACGGGAGGAGAACAGGGCATCTATTACCAGGTCATCAAGGAATTCTGCCGGCTGGCTCACAAGAGCGACCCCACAGTGCAGTGCAAACCGCAGGCCAGTTCGGGCTCCATCGAAAATCTACGTCTGCTGCAAGCCGGAGAGATCCCCTACGCCCTCGTCCAGTCTGACTGGCTCTATCAGGCCAGTCAGGGCACGGGGCCATTTGCCAGGCAACCCCAGCCCGAATTGAGAACCCTCTTTGCCACCCATGCCGAGCCTTTCACCATAGTGGTGCGGGCCGATGGCGATATCACCACTCTGGAGCAACTCAAGCTGGCCCCCATCGACATGGGGCTGAAGAATTCGGGTACCCGTCAAACAGCATTGGCACTGTTCAGCGTGCTGGGGGCAAAGGAACAGGATCTCGATCTGAAGAGCGTGGCCAATCTATCCGAAGCCTTGTGCAGCAAACAGATCGATGCCTATGGACTGGTGATGGGTCACCCCAACCGGATCGTGCTGGAGACATCCAAGCGCTGTGCCATCCGTTTCATGTCCGTCGAGGGCACAATCCGGGAGCAATTGTTACAAGGCGTCAAATATTATCAGCGCAGTCAGATACCGGCCCGCATCTATCCCGGCAATCTGAAAGCCACCCCCACCTTTGCCATCGCCGCCACTCTGGTGACCAATGCCATCACGCCGGATAAGGATGTCTATCGCCTGACCAAGGCGATGCTGAGCCAGCAGACCAGCTTCAACGAGCAGACCTATGGCTATGCCAACCTGTTTCACAAGGCGCGCAACAAAACAGGCCCGGTGCTCAGCGTCACTCAGCATCCGGGGGCAGCGAGGTATTTCGAGGAGTTGAAAGCCGCAGGCAAGCTATAGCTGGCGACGGGGAGCACGCAGATGCTCGCTGGAGAAGCGGCTCTGCATCGACGTCCACTGGGTCAGGCGATCGGCACTCCCGGCCAGGGTTCCCTCACGACGTGACTTCATGACCCAGATGCTCTTGGCATCGAAACTGTACACGGGTTGCAGATCATTTCGCTGGCTGCCGGGCAGGATACGACCGTTGATGTTGTCCAGCACCAAGGGATCGGACTTGGTCGTCGGGAAGTAGAGCGTAACCATGTGAAACTGGTTGTAGCGGATCGCCTTCACATAGGCCAGCCGCAGTTTCTTCTCGTCGACGCCGAGTTCCATCAGGGTGTAGTACTTGGAGATGCTGTAATCCTCGCAGTCCCCCCCCCTGGCCCCGATAAATTCCAGTGGATTGGCCCAGTAGTCCTCATCTCCCCATAGCCTGGGATCCTCGCTGTAGGTCAGATTGTTGAAGTAGTTGTTGACCAGTTCCAGCTTCTGCTGATCCGTCGTACCCGCCCTGGGTGTGAGCAGGCGTGAAAAGGCCTCGGCGCGCTGGATGGCCCGGGCACCATACACTTCCTGCATTTTGACCTTCAGCTCAGGGCTGGCAAGGTGCTCGGAGAGGCGGGAGGCCTGCACGTTGGCACTCAACACTACCAGCGTGCAGGTGGGGACAAGCAACCATCTCATAACTGACACTCCATATCAGACGCTGGAGGTCAGTATAGTTGGCCGCGGCTACCCCATCGGGCAAGCCTGGGGGTGACTCAACGGCACTGAGCGAAGGCGTCGGCCAGCTGTTGCATGAATTGCAGATAAGAATAAGGACCAAGCGGAACTCCCTCGCCCACTTCATCCAGCAACAGCACCTTGGCTCCGGTGTTACGGGCAACCGACTCGATCACCGCTGGCGAGAATTGCGGCTCGGCATAGATGCAGCGTGCCTGCTTCTCTTCCAGCGCCTTGCGGATCTCTACCAGCGTCTTGGCGCCGGGACGACGCTCAGGGCTCACAGTGAAGTGTCCCTTGGAACTCATGCCGTAGTGACGCTCCCAGTAACCATAGGCCTCGTGGAACACGAAATAGCCTTTCTGGTTCACCGCCTTCATCTGGCCGGCGATCACCTCGTCCCTGGCGTCCACCTTGGCATCGAATGCGGCGAGGTTGGCGGCATAACGGGCCTGATTGGCCGGATCCTGCTTGCCAAGCTCGGTCGCGATCGCCTTGGCAATCACCTTGGCCTGGGTCGGACCCAGCCAGAGGTGGGGATCCACCCCCTCATGGTGATGTCCCTCATGCCCTTCATCATGATCACCGTGTGCTTGGGCCTCGTGTTCATGATCGTGGTCGTTGTGGCTCTCCTGAGTCACGTAGTTGAACAGGGGCATGCCCGGCACCTGAGTCAGGGTCAGCGCATGGGGGTGCTTTGCAAGAGGCTTTGTCATGAAACCTTCAAGTTCGGGGCCGACCCACACCACCAGATCGGCGTCGTTGATACTGCGAATATCGGAAGGACGCAGGGAGAAGTCATGGGGAGAGGCGCCGGTTGGCAGCAGTACCCTGGGCTCACTCACGCCATCGGTGATGGCGGCCGCGATAAAACCAAGGGGCTTGATGGTGGTCAGCACCTCGAGGGCACGGACAGGCAGACTCACCGCCAGCAGGGCAGTGATCAGTGTAAGAATTCGCATAGATATCTCGTCAGGAAGTGAGTGTGTGATAATATAACAAACCAATACTGTTGTTATATTATAACTCTCACAGGCTGTAAACCCCGGAGCTGTCATGACCCAACTGGTGGAGCTGAAAGAGGTCTGTCTGTCATTTGACGGACGGTCCGTGCTCGACAAGGTCTCCTTTACCCTGAACAAAGGCAAAATCACCACCCTGGTCGGTCCCAACGGGGCGGGCAAGAGCACCCTGAGCAAGCTGGTGCTGGGTTTGCTCAACCCGGACTCCGGCAAGATCATTCGCCGTCGCGATCTGCGGGTCGGCTATGTGCCGCAACGCCTCTATCTGGATCCCACGTTGCCGCTGACGGTGCGCCGCTTCCTGCAGCTCGGCAAGAACAGCCGCCTCTCCATCGAGGAAGCGCTGGAGCGGGTCGGCGCCCAGGAGCTCTTGGACAACCGGATGCAGAAGCTCTCCGGCGGCGAGATGCAGCGGGTGCTGCTGGCCCGTGCCCTGCTGGTCAAGCCCGAGCTGCTGGTGCTGGACGAGCCTGTCCAGGGGGTGGATATCACGGGCCAGATCGAGCTCTACGCCCTCATCAGCCAGCTCGCCGCCGAGTTCAACTGCGCCGTGCTGATGGTTTCCCACGATCTGCACCTGGTGATGGCCAGCACCCACGAGGTGATCTGCCTCAATCGCCACGTCTGCTGCCACGGCGAGCCGGAAAGCGTGGCCCGTCACCCCGAGTTTGCCCGCCTGTTCGGGCGGCCGGAGCGGGAGGTGCTGGCGGTCTATACCCACCATCACCACTGCGACGGCGAACACCATCATCATGAGCCGCAGGCCCCCGTCATCCGCCTGCCGTCTCGCAATCCATAAGCGCAGTTAAGGACATTCAAGTGGACAGCTTTCTGTTATATGCCCTCGCGGCCGGCCTCGGCATCGCCCTGCTGGCCGGGCCCCTCGGCAGCTTCGTGGTGTGGCGCAAGATGGCCTACTTCGGCGACACTCTCTCCCATGCCTGCCTGTTCGGCATCGCGCTGGGTATTTTGCTGCAGGTGGATCTCACCCTGGCGGTGGTGGTCTGCTGCCTCGCCATGGCCATGCTGCTGGTGATCATGAGCCGCAACCAGCAGGTGGCGACCGATACCCTGCTCGGCATCCTGGCCCATAGCGCCCTGTCGCTGGGCCTGGTCACCTTGAGCTTCATGGACAACGTGCGGGTGGATCTGATGGCCTACCTGTTCGGCGACCTGCTCTCGGTACAGCCCATGGATCTGCTCTGGATTTACGGCGGCGGAGCCCTGGTGCTGCTCACCCTGTGGCGGCTGTGGGATCCCCTGCTCTCCATGACCATCTCGGAGGAGCTGGCGCGGGTGGAAGGGGTGCGGGTCGACGTGCTGCGCTGCGTGCTGATGCTGTTGATTGGCCTGGTGATAGCGGTAGCGATGAAGTTCGTCGGGGCGCTCATCATCACATCCTTGCTGATCATCCCCGCCGCCACCGCCCGGCGCTTCAGCCAGACGCCAGAGCAGATGGCCGGCTTTGCCGCCTTGATCGGTTGTCTGGCGGTGCTGGGTGGGCTGACCCTCTCCTGGTACCAGGACACACCGGCAGGCCCTTCGGTGGTGGTCTGCGCCACCAGCCTCTTCATCCTGAGCCAGTTCAAACGAGCTTAAACACCAAAGCTCCTGATAACGGTGGGCTCTCCAACGTTATCAGGAGACTCCCAAGTACGGCACCTTGATCCAGGTCTGTACCACCAGCCTCTTTATCCCGAGCCAGGTCAAACACGTCTGAGGGGCTCGCTCTCCCCGGGACGCAGGCTCGCCTGCGCCTCCTGCCAGAGCCACTGTCGCAGCCGGCTGATGGCGGGTTCATGGGCGCGCGAGCGTTTGCAAACGAAATAGAAGTTGTCGCCGGTTTCGAGGGCGTGCAGCGGCAATCGTACCAGACCGGGATCCTCCGGCTGCAACATGTAGTCGTTGATGAGCGCCACCCCCTGATCCCAGCTGGCGGCCTCCAGCGCCAGCAGGATGTGGCTGAAATGGTGCATCCTCGCCTCGGGGGGGATGGTCAGCCCGCCCACCTCGGCCCAGCGCCGCCAGTCCTCCCCCTTCTCCTTGTAAATCGCCTGGATGGAGAGCAGCGGTAGTTGCCACAAGGCCGCGGGCCACTCTCCCTCCACCTGTTGCCACAGGCGCCGGCTGCACACCGGCATCAGCCGCTCCCGGTAAAGCAGATCGTGCAGGTAGCCGGGCCCCTCGGGGGAGACGGTGATGAAACCATCCGCCACCCGATCGGAGAGTTCGGGGTCCTCCGCCACCATCTCCAGACTCAGATCCAGTTCTGGGTAGAGCTGGCGCAGCCCGGCCAGCCTGGGGATCAGCCACTTCACCGCAAACGAGCTGTAGACCGCGAGCCGCACCCGCATCTCGCCGCCGCCGCGCAACTGCTCGCTGCTCTGGGCGATCTGGCCGAGCCCGGCGGAGATCCCCTCGAAATAAATCTCCCCCTGAGGCGTCAGCGACAACAGCCGACCCTGGCGCAACAGCAGCCGCTCCCCCAGAAAGTCCTCCAGCAGGCGGATCTGGTGGCTGACCGCGCTCTGGCTGACATTCAGCTCCAGGGCCGCGCGGGAGAAGCTGAGCAGGCGGGCAACCGCCTCGAAGTATTGAACGGCACGCAGGGGGGGCAGCTTCATTATCCAAAATTCTCATGCATGGTGACTTTTTATCATTTTACTGGATAACTAGGCGCGGGCTACCCTCACCTCATCTGAATCTGGAGGTGGTATGAACGCAGTCGGAATAGGCATCCTCTATCTGGTGCTGGGCAACATGGTGGCGGTCTTCTCCGATGCGCTGGTCAAGGTGCTGGAGCCGAGCCAGCCGGTGTTCCAGTTCGTCTTCTTCCGCCAGCTCTCCGCCGCCCTCCTGCTGGCGCCCTGGCTGCTCTGGTCCTGGCGGCGCAACCCGCCGGTAGCCATCAAGTGGCACCTGTTGCGGGCCCATATCTGGGCGGTCGGTGTCTGCCTGATGGTGGTCGCCCTCACCCGCTTGCCACTGGCCACCGCCAACGCCCTCTTCTATGCGGCCCCCCTGCTGATGGTGCCGCTGGCGGTGTGGCTGGCAGGGGAGGCACTGTCGCGCCAGAAGGTGCTGACGGCCATGCTCGGTTTCATCGGTGTGCTGATCGTGTTGCGCCCGACCGAGGTGAACTGGGCCGCCCTGGCGGCGCTCGGGGTGGCGCTCTCCATGGCGGTCAACAACCTGCTGATCAAGCGGATCCCGCTCAAGCAGCCCATCGCCCAGACCCTGTTCTTCACCAACGTGCTGAGCATGCCCTTCATTCTGGCGCTGGCGTGGTGGGAAGGGGGGTATTGGCAATGGCAGATGTGGTGGCCCGCCTTCGGCTCCTCTGCACTGATCATGGTCTATGCGGGCTTGTGCGTGGTGGCCTATCGCAAGGCGGAGGCGAGCAAGATCGCCTCGGCGGAGTACACCGGCCTCTTGATGGCGGTCGCCATCGGGGTCTGGCTGTTCGACGAGCAGCCCGGTCTGCCACTGCTGCTGGGGTGCCTGTGCATCATACTGCCGCTGGTCGCCATGGCGCGCGGCAAGTCAAAACCGCTGGCAGAGCCGGCAGTCTGAATCAAAGCAGCAAGGGGGCAACCCTCTGCTGCAGATGAGGGATCACCTCCTGCTCGAACCAGGGATTCTTCTTGAGCCAGAAGGTGTTGCGCGGGGACGGATGCGGCAACGGCAACCAGGACGGGCCATAGTCAGCCCAGTTGCGTACCGTCTCGGTGAGCGAGTCCTTGCCCGCATCACGCAGGTAGTAGTGCTGGGCGTACTGGCCGATAAGCAGGGTCAGCTCTATGTTGGGCAACAGCATCAACACCTTGTCGTGCCAGGTGGGCGCACATTCTGGGCGCGGCGGCAGATCCCCCGACCTGCCCTTGCCGGGGTAGCAGAGCCCCATCGGCATGATGGCGATGCGGGACTCGTCGTAGAAGGTGGCCTTGTCCACCCCGAGCCAGTGGCGCAGCCGATCGCCGGAGGGATCATCCCAGGGGATGCCGCTGGCATGGACACGGGTACCGGGCGCCTGCCCGATGATCAGCAGGCGAGCGCGCTCGCTGCCGCGGATCACCGGCCTGGGCCCGAGCGGCAGGTGGGCCTCGCACAGGCGGCAGGCCCGGATCTGTTCAAACAGGATATCGAGTCGGTTCATGGTACCGATGGTAACAGACTTTCCGGCAGGATCCCGCTTGTGGAACCGGCGGCAGATACTTATCATGCGGCCACATTTGTTTAATTTAATAAACGGAAAGCGATGAAGAACTGGCTGGGCCCCGGTAGTGCGGCCCTCTCCTTCGTGCTCTGGGGCATGCTGCCCCTCTATTACCAGTTCATGCCCGAGATCAACATGTGGGAGCTGCTCTCCCACCGGGTGCTCTGGTCTGTTGTCCTGCTGGGCGGCCTCTTCCTGCTGCTCGGGGTACGGGTACCCTGGGCACGCCTGCACAGCGAGCCCCGCCAGCTCGGCCTCATCCTGCTGGCGGGCCCCATCATGTCCATCAGCTGGTGCATGTTCACCTGGTGCCTGACCACGGGCCAGGTGCTGGCCACCAGCCTCGCCTTCTTCATGACGCCGCTGTTCAACATCGCCTTCGCCGTGCTCTTCCTCAAGGAGAGGCTCACCCCCCAGAAACATCTGGCGGTCGCTCTGGCCCTGGCGGGGCTGGCCTACATGCTGTTCTCCTACGGCGAGCTACCCTGGTTCTCCCTCATCATGGGGGCCAGCTTCGCCTTCTACGGTCTCATCAAGAAGAAGGTGCGCCACGATGCAGGTATCAGCCTCTATCTCGAGTCCCTGGTTCAACTTCCCGTCGCCCTGCTGATCCTCGGTTGGCTAGGCCTGCACGGCACGAGCCAGTTCATGGCCGGGGACTGGAGCGACAAGCTGCTGCTGATGGGCAGCGCCCCCGCGACCCTGTTGCCGGTAGGTCTGTTCTGTTACGCAGTGGCACGTACCCGCATGAGCACGGTGGGGCTGCTGCAATACATAGAGCCGAGCCTCGCCTTCCTGCTCGCCATCTTCTGGTTTGGGGAGATCCCGGATCCGGTGAAGTCGGTGGGCTTCGCCTTCGTCTGGGCCGGCCTGCTGGTGAGCCTGCTGCCCCTGCATCGGCTCAGGCGCGGCCGGGTCCTGTGGAAAGAGTCATGATGACGGACGTCTGTGCCGATAAGCCTGCAACTAACTGGTTTATCTATCTGGTGCGTACCGGCGCGGGCTCGCTCTATGCGGGGATCAGCACGGATCCCGAGCGGCGACTGCGCCAGCACCAGAGCGGCAAGGGTGCCCGAGCGCTGCGTGGCAAGGGGCCGCTGACCCTGGTGTGGCGCCAGGGGGTGGTGGACAAGGGCGAGGCGCTGCGCCTCGAGTATCGCCTCAAGCAGCAGAGCAAGGCATTCAAGGAGCGCCTGGTGCTCGACCCCGGACTCTGGCACGACTGGAGCCAACCCTGGCTGAGCGCCGATACGGCCCCCATCGATCCGTCCCCCTGAACCAGTCGCTTCCACCATAAAAAAGGCCGCTGGGAGCAGCGGCCAAGGAAGGATTCGATAGCAGGGAGGCTTAACGGTAGGTGTTCGACTGCTTTCGCCTGTTGCTGAGCAACCAGCACACCGCCAGCACCAGCAGCAGCCAGGGCGCCAGCTTGATGATGAGGGCAAACATGCCGGCCAGGGCGCCAAACAGCACGAAGACCCCGCTCACCAGCAGCATGGCCAGCACGGTAAAACCGGTCAGCGCCATGGTCACCAGCACCAGCATCAAGACGATAAATTCCAGCATGTTGTGCTCCTCACAGGCTTGCAGTGGCCAGCGGGTCTGATCCGGGGGATCAGTCCAGCCAGCGTTTCAATTCACGACGGGGGGGCATGACCAGCACCGCCAGCAGATAAAGGGCCAGGGCCAGGGGCGGCATCAGGATCAGCGCCATCAGGGCTGCAACCCGCACCGTCACCCTGGAGAGCCCCAGCCCGTTGGCGATGCCAGCACAGACCCCGGTCAGCTTGCGATGGGCAAGATCCTTCGGCCAGGGCGTCATGGTTATGCCTCCGCCTTCCGGCTTTTCAGGCGGGCCAGCTCGCACTCAATCTCGTCGTTCAACTCCAGCTCGCGGAACTGGGCCTCCAGGGAGGGATTCTGCCCCAGAGTGGCTGCCTCCAGCTGGGCTTCCAGCTGATCGACCCGACCCTGAAAGCCGTCGAAGCGGGCCATCAACTCATGCATGCGCTGGTTGTCCACCTGGGCGCGGGCACGGATCCGGCTGTGGGCTGTCTGTTCGCGCAGGGTCAGCATCTTCTGCTTCTCGCGGGCCTCGGTCAGCTTGGTCGCCAGCCGCTCGCTGTCGGCGGTGAGCTGGGCCAGCACCTCGGCCACCCGGGCCTTGTCCTGCTCCAGTTGATCGCACTTCTTGACCTCGGCCAGCTTCTCCGTGAGGGCGGCACGGGCCAGATCCTCCCGTCCCTTCTGGATGGCGAGCTCGGCCTTGGCAGACCACTCCTGGATCTGGTGGCGCAGCGCCTGCTGATGGCGCTCCAGCTGTTTCTGTTCGGCAATGACGCGGGCGGCCTGGGTTCTCATCTCGATCTGCACCTGCTCCATCTCTTCGATCATCAGACGCAGCATCTTCTCCGGCTCTTCACTCTTGTCGAGCAGGCTGTGCAGGTTGGCATTGATCACGTCGGTCAGGCGGCTGAATACGCTCATGGTCTGGCTCCTTGTTCATGGGATGTCACTCTCTTCCCATGGCATTACAAGAGCCGTGCCAAGATAATTTATTGTTGTTTTACAGATAGATGGAGACTTGGCATTGCCATCTCAAGGCCATGAGTTGGTGAAAATTGCCAACAGCGTGGTGATTTTAACCAATAAAAAAGGGAGCCAGCGGCTCCCTTCATGCAGTTGGGTTCAACCTCAGGCGGCCGGGCGATGGCCCAGCTTGCCATCCAGCTCCGCCAGCTTGGCTTCCATCCTGGCCCGGCAGGTATCCGACAGATCGCGGATGCCAGCGGCGCCGTGCACCTTGCTGCACAGAGGGGGCAGCATCTCCAGCAGCACCTCGCCGTTATCCCAGCGGTTCAGGTCAACCTGACCGAAGTAGCTGGAGCAGACGATGGGCACCACGGGCACTTCGGCCTGGACGGCGGTGTGGAAGGCGCCGGCCTTGAATGGCAGCAGACCACGGCCCTGGGAGCGGGTCCCTTCCGGGAACATCCAGATGGAGGTGCCGTGGTGTTTGATGCGATCCACCACCTGGCCTATGGTGCCGATGGCGCGGGAGCGGTTGGATCTGTCGATCAACACGTTGCCGGAGAGCCAGAAGATGAGACCAAAGAAAGGCAGCCACAGCAGGCTCTTCTTGCCCACCGCCACCACGCCGGGGCGCACGGCACCGGTCACGGTGAAGATGTCGAAATTGCTCTGGTGATTGCAGACATAGACGGCAGGCCCCACCGACTTGACCTCGTCCGGAATGGTGACCCGGACCTTGAGCCCGATGAGCGGGCAGACGGCATGGTACATGCGGGCGAAAACATAGACGTTGTTGGGGTGGCGCGGACGCACCAGACAGAGCAACAGACCAAACACGAACCAGAAGATGAGCAGCAGGGTAAGCAGCAGCACACGGGCAAGTTTGAGCATCGAACACCTCGGAATTTGACTCGGCGCAGTATACTGGTCCCCCTTTTAGCGAACAAGCGTTCGCCAGACAGAACCGACCACCCCCAATGGAGCACGTGCTCTCATCGAATCCCGCTGGCTTGCTCACGCCACCATTGATCGATAGGATATGCCCCATTCAACAGGGTAGGACGAGCATGATTTTGCGACAACGCGTGGCGACAAGACTCCTGCTGCTGGTCTGCATTCTGGTGCTCAACTGTGCGGCCCAGCCGCTGGCCAGATTGGCACAGCTTGACCAGGCCCTGAGTTGCCAGGCTCTTCCCCTCCCCTCGCCCAGCGCCGATGCCGACGAGGGGCAAACCGCGACGCCCCAGCCCAGCAGTTGCCAGCTCAACGGCAAGTGGCTCAGTGCCGCCAACCTGCTCTGCGCCGAGCAGATCTTCTTTGCCATTGCCTTCGTGATTGCCCTGCTGGCGCCCCTGTCGCGCCGCGCCCCTGCGCTTCCCCCTCCCATCAATATCTCGCCCCCCGAACGGCGACTGCACCTCACCCTCTGCGTCTGGCGGGAATGAGTCTGCGGCGGTTTTCTCCACCCTGACTTTCATTTTCAAGAGACAAACACATGTCAAACATCATCAAGACCGCCCTGTTGCTGAGCGGTCTGCTGTGGCAATCCTTTGGGTTGGCCAGCGACACCAGCTGGCTCACCAGCCCCCAGAACGATCACGCCAAGGTGCGGCTGCAAGCTGACACCCGGGATCCCGCCGCCCCACGGGTGCTGCTCAGCCTGCAGCTTGAATCCGGCTGGAAAACCTATTGGCAGAACCCGGGGGAAGGCGGCATAGCCCCCGAGATCCTCTGGGATAAGCCCGAGCCGGCGGCGCAGTGGCACTGGCCAGTGCCCAGACGGTTCGACGTCAGCGGCATCTCGACCCAGGGCTACCAGGGGGACGTCAGCCTTCCCATCAGCCTCACCCGCAGCGGCGGCGAGGCGCTGACGGGTACCCTGCGCCTCTCGACTTGCAGCAACGTCTGCATCCTGACCGACTACCCCTTCACCCTGGCGCTGGACGGCGCTGCCCCTGACGGGTTCGACCTTGCCTATGCGAAGGCGATGAGCACCCTGCCACAGGCCATGCCGGACACGGTGACCCTCAAGGCGGGCTACCGGCAGAACCAGTTGCAACTGACCGCCGACAACCCCCAGGGCTGGCAGGATCCCCAGATTTTCCTCCAACGCCTGGAGGGGGCCGAATTTGGCGAGCCCAGCCTGGAGGTCCAGGGCAACACCCTGATCGCCCGCATTCCGGTCAGCGATGGCTGGCAGGGGGATGCCCCCGATATCCGTCATCAGCGGCTCGGGTTGGTGCTGGCGAGCGGCGAGCAGGCCTGGCAGAGCGAGGTCAGCATAGGTGACCCCCTGACCCTGCCGAGCGGCGGCCAGTCGCTGCTCTGGTTGCTGGGAGCCGCGCTGCTGGGGGGCCTCATCCTCAACCTGATGCCCTGCGTGCTGCCGGTACTGGCCCTCAAGCTGGGATCCGTGCTGCAGCTCGAGAACCGGGAACGCCGTCCGGTGCGCCTGCAATTCCTGGCGGCCAGTGCCGGCATCCTGGTCTCCTTCTGGGCGCTGGCGCTGATGAGCACCCTGCTGCGCGCCACCCAGGGAGTGGTCGGCTGGGGCATACAGTTCCAGAGCGTCTGGTTTATCGGCTTCATGGTGGTGGTGACGGCGCTGTTCTGCGCCAACCTGCTGGGGCTGTTCGAGCTGCGGCTGCCGAGCAACCTCAATACCCGCCTGGCCACCAGCGGCGGCCAGGGGCTGGGAGGTCACTTCCTGCAGGGCTGCTTTGCCACCCTGCTGGCCACCCCCTGCTCAGCGCCCTTCCTCGGCACTGCGGTCGCCTTTGCGCTCGGGGCGCCGCTCGGTCAGCTCTGGCTCATCTTTACTGCGCTCGGTGTGGGCATGAGCCTGCCCTGGCTGCTGATCGCCGCCATCCCCCGCCTGGCGCTCTGGCTGCCGAAGCCGGGCCGCTGGATGGGACGCCTGCGCACCCTGCTGGGCCTGATGATGCTGGGCTCCAGCCTCTGGCTGCTCAGCCTGCTCGGCAACCACGTCGGCCCCTTCTGGATGCTGATCCTGATGGCGCTGATGCTGATCGCCCTGCTGCTGGCCGTGGTGTGGCGCCATGGCATACGCACGCTGACTTTGGGGCTGGCACTGAGTTGCCTGCTGGGCGGGGCCATGCTGCTCGGTGGCGCCTTCACCCTGGACGGCAAACCCCAGCAGGACAGGGTCGACTGGCAGCCGCTCTCGGAGCAGGCCATCGCGCT
The DNA here is from genome assembly GCF_020423125.1 of Aeromonas media. Classification (NCBI taxonomy): domain Bacteria; kingdom Pseudomonadati; phylum Pseudomonadota; class Gammaproteobacteria; order Aeromonadales; family Aeromonadaceae; genus Aeromonas; species Aeromonas media. The sequence continues at coordinate 408,642 of NZ_CP075564.1, read as the reverse complement.
GGCACTGGCTCAGAACAAGCGAGTCTTCGTCGATGTGACCGCCGACTGGTGCATCACCTGCAAGGCCAACAAATTCAACGTACTACTGCGAGATGATGTGCAACAGGCCCTGAGCGCCCCCGATGTGGTGGCCCTGCGCGGGGACTGGAGCCGCCCCTCCAACACCATCGCCAGCTTCCTGCGCCAGCGCGGCAGCGTGGCCATTCCCTTCAACCAGATCTACGGGCCCGGCCTGACGGATGGCGAGATCCTCTCCCCCCTGCTGGACCGATCGACCCTGCTTGCCACCCTGGCACAAGCCGGTATTGCCCCCTCTCAAGGAGAAACCAAATGAAACCGACCCTGCTCGCCCTGACCCTGCTGGGCACCTTGTTGACCCCGGCCCTGCACTCCGCCCCCTTCACCCCGGAGCAGGAGGCCCGCATCAAGGAGCTCATCCGCGAGACCCTGGTCCAGAACCCGAAGATCCTGGATGAGGCGGCCGAATCCTGGGAGAAACAGAACGCCGCGGATCAGGCGGCCCAGCTCGGCGACTTCATCAAGGGCAACCAGGACGTGCTGTTCAACAGCGCCACCAGCCCGCGCCTGGGGGCCAAGAACCCCAAGCTGACCCTGGTGCTCTTCACCGACTACAACTGCCCCTACTGCAAGCAGTTCGATCCTGCGGTGGCCAAGCTGCTCAAGGCCTACCCGAACGATCTGGGGCTGGTGATCAAGCTGCTGCCGTTCAAGGGGCAGACCTCCGCCAAGGCGGCCCAGTACAGCCTGACCCTGTGGCAGCAGGATCCGGCCCGCTTCCTCGCTCTGCACGACAAGCTGATGAGCAAGCAAGGCATGCTGACCGAGGCGGACATCAACAAGGCGCTGGCGGCCACCGGCAATGTGGCGCTCAAACCCGAGGGCAAGGCCACAGAGGAGCTGCGCAATAGTCTGCGTATCGGCACCCTCTTGGGGGTGCAGGGCACACCGGCGACCCTGATCGGCAATCAGCTGGTGCCGGGCGCCCTCCCCTACGAGCAGCTCGAACAGCTCGTGAAAACTGAACTGGCGAAACTGGGGTAACGAATGACCGAGACGGCAACCCCCAAACCCCGCTGGCGACGCTGGGGCAAGGAGGCGCTCTGGCTGCTGCTGTTTGCCCTGATCCTCTCGACCGTGCTGGATCTGTGGCGCAGCCCGGCGCTGCCGGAGGGCAGCCCGCTGCCAGTGCTGACCCTGCAAGATGGCACCCGGGCCGACCTGCAGGCCATGAGCCGGGAGCGGCCGCTGCTGATCTACTACTGGGCCAGCTGGTGCGCCGTCTGCCGCTTCACGACCCCGGCAGTGGAGCAGCTCTGGCAAGACGGCGAGAACGTGCTGACGGTGGCGCTGCGCTCCGGTGACAACACCAGACTGCGACAGGGCATGGCCAGAAAGGGGCTCAGCTTCCCGACCCACAACGATGAGCAGGGGACGCTCGCCGCCCGCTGGCAGGTAAACGTCACCCCCAGCTTCCTCATCCTCAAGGACGGCAAGGTGGTGAGCAGCACCACGGGCTGGAGCAGTCGCTGGGGCTTGCAGCTACGGCTGCTGTGGGCCAGCTGGCTGGCTTGAGCCCCATCACAATGAGCAGAGCCCGGTATGACTACCGGGCTCTTTTTTCATCTTGAAGGTGGTTCCCTGCACTTAAGGCTCAGACCTATTGCGCCGGGGACATCATCCCCTGGCCGAGCCGGGCCTTGACGTTTGCCCGTTCGGCCTCGTCGATCACGCCGTCACCGTTCTTGTCCAGACGGGTGAAGAGGGTCTCATGGCGTTCCATGAACTGCGCCTTGGTCGTATCCTGCATCGGCCTCATGTTGCCCATCTTGCCCGGCATGGCCTTGCCCGATTGCTTCATCGCCTCTTGCATCTTGGCCATGGCGGCCTCTTTCTCGGCAACCGACAGGGTGCCATCACCGTTGCTGTCTTGCCGGGCGAAGCGCTGCTCGGCTCTTTCCATGAACTGGGCCTTGGTGATATCCCCCTTGAGCATCACCAGCGGCTCATCGAGACTCTCATCGGCGGCGATGGCGACACCGCCCAGCAGTACCAGAGGCAGAAGATAACGTTTGAACATGATGTCTATTCCTTGTGATGGCCCCGGCCTTGCCGGGTCCTGATGCCTATCCCCAGGGCAGGATCCTTGTCACATGCACGCCCGACGATGTGGTTCCAGCATGAGTACACTGTCGCCCGTCACGGATACCCTCTGTCAGTGTAGTCCCCATGCCGGGCCCTCCATGTCTGCAGGGCTGACAAGCCGCTCTGTGACGAGCGGGATCCGTGCCCGTCCCGGGCTGCCGTCATCTCGTGTCCTATTCATGGCGGTGGCCGGTAGTTTCCGTTAAAATGACGGGTTTTTACCGTGCCTGGTTCCCCCAAGCCCCATCAGGCGCCAGCATTGTGACTCTGATGATGCCAGTGATGCAGGATCTGCCATGAACAACTACTTTCGGGTGCTGGGCGTCAAGTCCAACGCCAGCGAAAACGACATCAAGAAAGCCTATCGACGGCTCTCGAACCAGTACCACCCCGACAAGTTGCACGGGGCGAGCGAAGAAGAGAAAGAGCAGGCAGCCATCAAGCTGCATCAGGTGAAGAAGGCCTACGAGGTGCTTTCCGATCCCAAGGCGAGAGCCGCTTTCATCAAGGATTTCAACAACGTCATCGTGACCGATCCCGCTGCTGCCATGCAGGAGATGTGGGACCAATTCTACCCCTGAGGGCGCTATGCAAAAAAAATGGGACCAGGCGCGCATCAAAGCGCTGATGAGTGACGCGGGCGAGAACATCGAATCCTACCGGGATCAGGATCAGCCCAAGGCGCTCGAGCAGTTCACCGGCAAGATGAAGGCCCTGCTGCTGGCCGATATCAGCATGCTGGAGTTCATGCCCGAATACCTGCCGCTCGCCCTCTATGGCCGGGTACAGTTCCCGCCCAAGGCGAAACCGGAGTGGGCCAGGTGGCTCGCCGACGGCGTACAACCCTCATGGGACGCGTTCAAGGTATCGGTGGCGTTCAACAACGCCGATCTGCCGCTGGTCAAGGCGGTGCGGGCCCAGAGCGAAGATCAGCTGATCGAAGCCTGCGCCGTGCTCTATCTGCTGGACAATCCTCTGCCCCGCGGTGGCCGCCGTGTCGATGACGACTACGAGTTGCGGGACGAAGAAGAGGAAGACGGGGAAGATGCCGACGCCGACTATCATGGCGGCGAGGGTGAGGAAGACGATCAGGACATGTACGACGAAGTACGTTTCTAATTGGGGCAAGGCATGAGCAATAGTCTGATAGAAATTACCGCCATCGAGATCAAAGAGCTGGCCGTGGTCGAACCGAAACAGGCGAGCGAGAAGTTCGAGCTGATCGCCAAGACCATGTCCGACGAGCAGTTGGCCGAAGTGATTGAAAACATTGATATCGTCACCCTGACCCAGATCAACGGCCAGCACGACATCTCCTTCCCGTCCATCATCTCCGAGCTGATGACCCCGGAGCGGATCCGCGACATCGTCTGCCAGCAGCCGCTCTACTGGGAAGAGGCCATCAAGAACAATGCCGAAGAGCTGCAGCAGCACACCTTCGACTTCCTCAACTACCTGATCCGCACCCAGGACAGCGAGGCCAAGCAGCGCGAGATCCTGGAGTGCATCGCCGACGATCCCGCCGGGCTCTTCTACCTCGCCATCCCCTTCATCGAGTTCTATCGCGGCGATCGCTACGAGGATGAAGAGGGCTATCGCGACGCCCTGCACGCCGAAGAGGAAGATCTCGAGGAGTCCCTCGCCTACAGCGAGCGCCAGCAGAGCGAAGATGCCCACGACTACCCGCTGGATGACCCGAGAAGCCTCTTGATGCTCATTCGCGAGCAGGCTCCCGAGGTGGAGAAAGCGATCAAGTCGCTGCTGCGCAGCGAGAACGCCACCTGGGACGGCATCATCAACAAGTTCGCCAACGAGCTGGTGATGCAGGCCAAGGAGAAGAACCAGGTCAGCGACGAGTACGACGAAGTGGACGACATGTTCAGCTTCCTGGATTGAGGAGAGCCCTATGCAACTAGTCATCCGCGAGGCCAACGAAGGCCCCTTCCTCACCCAGGTACTGCGTTTTGGCCGCGACAACGAACGCCTGAGCGACCAGCAGCTTGCCGCCATCAAGGGCAAGGCGGTGCTGATGAGCCTGAAGTTCGCCGACAAGTACTACAACAAGTACAAGATGCACCTGCTGGAACAGGCCGCCCACGACGTCATCGGCGTGGTGAGCCTGGGGTTGCAGGAGCTCTCGGCGCGGGATCCGGCCAAGGCGCTGGCCCTGCTGCAGGCACCGGAAGGGCCCATCAAACCGTTCCAGAAGGGCTGGTCCATGCTGATCTCCGTCAGCCCCAGGCAGACGGGCAACAGCCTCTATGGCGACGTGGATGCCAGGCTGCTGGACAAGATCTCGAGCCCCCCCGACATCGAGGAGTGGCAAGGGTGGCAGGAGTACGAGAAGGCGCTGGCCGAGCACAACAAGAGCCGCCTGATGGGGCTCATCGATCAGCACTTCTTCGCCAGCGAGAGCGATCACCCCACCATGGAGGACAAGCTGGCCGAGGCCCTGCTCTACCGCATCCTCTGCGGCAAGGGCAGCGGCGCCGCGCCCTTGAAGGTGAAGCAGGATCTCAAGCGCAAGCTGGCGCGGGAGATTGAACTCGATGAGGCCTGGTACGATACCGACTATCTCGCCGCCCAGCTTGTCCTGATGCTCGCCGAACTGCCCGCCGACATGGCCGCCGCCCTGCGCCAGGAGCTGAGCCCGGGCTTCGTGCCCAACCTGCTGCACACCCTGGGGTTTGTGCGCCAGTATCAGCAACTGCAACGGGACAACGCCTCGCCGGAGAAGCTCGACAACATCGAGATGCGCGCCGGCCTCAGGCACCCCCTGCTCGGCTGGCCGCTCTACCACGACTTCTAGGGCGCATTTTCACCGCCCACACCATAGTCCCACAACGCCCGGCTTGCCGGGCGTTGTGCTATCTGCCTGGCAGTAGGCGCCGCCGAACAAGCACTGCCAATAGAACACGCCCCTATATAAGCACTAACGTACAACCAACCCAATTGTGAGGCGTCGAGCGCTTCTCTCGGGAACGCTCGCAGGTCATTGCAACCATACCCGTATCGGCCCAGTCAATTTCGAAGGGGGATCGCCGATCTCTGTATAACAGAAGCGCTCACCTCTTAAATACTGTCATTTTGATACACAGTCGCACTCCAATATTGGCTGCCGTTACCTGTTTGGCGAGTCCATCCATCTGCCTCCAGTTGTCTGGCGATCATTCGATTCATAAAGCCATGACCGAGCAGCAGCACCGGTCCTTCGCTGGCAAGGGATTGAAGTCGTTGAGCAGCAGTGCTGGCGCGCCTCTTCGCAGTGCCGACAGATTCGACTCCATGTGAGTAACCCCACAACCATACCTGATTACCCATGACCCTCAGCCAGCTTCAAGAGCCGATATGGCATCGGAGGGCTTGCCACGACTGCATGCCCCAATTCAACCAACATGCTCTTGAGGTCAAAACGATGATTAAACCGGAAGCAGTATTCCGCAAGATGCCTTGGTAAATGCTTCGCTCCGAGCGTATGGCAACTGCCCCGCAGCGAGTTTTTCACATTTCCTATCATCGTGTTTACCCAGTTGAATGCCGGATGATCCAGCCAGTCCAGGTTGCCCCCGGTGACAACACCCAGGTGCTCACAATTGGCCTCCTTGACCGCTTTGAAACAGGCCAATCCATCGGATATCACCGCGCTACCACTGGCAATATGCCGTTTTGCCCAATCAGCAACGGACTTGGTTTTGAAACCATCGACCACCGTCATCCGCATCTTGATTGGATGTCCTTCCTTGTTCAGGGCCACTGCTGCCACAAACGGCGTCTTGCCTGCCGCGCCCCGACCCCGTTTGCCACCACGGCGCTCGCCACCCCAGTAGACATCATCGAGCTGAATGATGCCGCTGATGGGCTGCTTGTCATCGGACTCTTTCATGGCTTGCAGCAGCTTGTGCTTGAGCATCCAGGCGGTGTCATATTTGACGCCCAACTGGCGCTTTAGCTCCATCGCTGACAAGCCTGTTTTGGTTTGTGACAACAGGTGCATTGCCAGAAACCACTTGGTCAGTGGGAGCTTGGTGTTTGCGAAAATCGTGTTTCCAGTCAATGACATCTGGTGACGGCAGTGATTGCATTGCCACACACGTGGCCGCCTTCTCAGGCGACAACAGGTCTTGTTGGCACATTCAGGGCAGACAAAGCCGTTAGGAAAGCGCCAAGTGAACAGCGCGTTTTCGCACTGAGCCTCAGTGCCATAGTCCTTGAGAAACTCAAACAGGCTGTAGCCTTTCTGGAATTGGATTTTGCTTTTGGCCATGATCTCGCACCTCGATAACTGTACGTAAGATCAGTATAGTTCGTGGTAACTGACTGCTAATCATGGGTAATCAGGCAACCATAAGATTCTCAGGATAAACGCCCAGACAAACGGCGATAGCCGTGGCAGTCTCCAGTGGCCATAAGGCAGTGGCGCTTCACGAAATAGCCCGTCGACGAGGGCGGGCTTCAGGCCGAGAGCCTGAACTGAGGTCAGCGCACGAGGCAGGTTGCTCGAGACTATCACCTTGGCGGTGGCGGCGAGTTGCTTGCTGGCTTCCGGGACGGGGTGCTTGGTAATGTCGGAGCTGTCGTACTGCTCGATCCAATCTTTCATCTCGAGCGCTGACATTTTGTCGGTTGCGGCCAGCTTGGGCTGGCCGTGACGTATCAGGATTATTTTTCTGTTCACTGTCTCACTGTCCGTTTACGCCCTTGTCCTGATGTGTTCCAAACCAACCATGATCACGGTACCACACCACTGTGTCGGTGATGGTTTGCTCCAACGCCCGGAAACGCAGATCAAGCTCTCGCTCACTCTTGCCGTGATTGAAACAGGTGCGGTCCTTTTCTCGTATCAACAGGCGCAACGTAGCCATGCTCAGCAGAATGGGCTTGCCAGTAATACGCGCGTAGACCTCCTGCACCGCCGCCAAGGCGTATAAAAAGGGCAGCGGCAGTTGTCGAACGGGTGTCTTGACGCCAGCGATACGCCCAAGAACAGGTATCAGCTCACGCATTGTCATATGCCGGCCAGCCGCGAGATAGCGCTCACCCCGGCGCCCATACCTGGCTGCAGCGATCAGCGCCAATGCCACATCGCGAGCATCGACAACGGAGAAGCTACCGGGGATAAGTCCGGGCAATTTGCCGCGTACGACATCGTTGACCAACTGTCCCGAGGAGGTCGGGCCAATGTCGGCAGGACCCCACATCCAGCCAGGCAGGACCATGCAGGCATGCATCTCGGGATGGGTTTCCAGGAACGACAGGACGACACGGTCGGCGAGGATCTTGCTGCGGTAATAGTCATCCGCGTCAGCGTCGGCCCGCAGACAGTTTTCATCAATTGACGTGCCGGGTGCGCCGTCGAGCACGGCAATGGAAGACGTATGGATAAACCGTCTTATACCAGCGCTGTAGGCCTGGCCAAGCAGGTTTCGTGTACCGGACACATTAATCTTGTCGAGCTCCTCCCAGTGACTGCCGCCCTTGTAGCTGTCGCGAAAGTACGCTGCAGTGTGGAACACCGTATCACAGCCTTGTAGCGACGCAGCGAACGCATCGACATCAGCCATGTCGCCCACCACCAGTTCCACCCCCGGCAGATCCTTGAACTGTTGTTCACCTTTGGCTCTTGAACGAACCAGGGCTTTGACTGCGTGACCACGAGCGACCAGTTCACGCACCAGGTTGTTGCCCAGCAAGCCGGTCGCGCCAGTGACAAATGTGTTATGCATGCATTACCCCTCACTCTGATCGGCTAACGGCATCAATACCACACGGTCGAAGAAAACTTCTTCACGTATGACCAAGCCGTCTCTGAAGGTGAGGTGTGCGGCGTAATACAAGGTAATGTGGCGCCCATGAGGTGGAATCACCCGGTCTGACAGCACTAATGGTGCCGTGAAGGTGCCGGTCAGGAAGACGATCAGTGCCAAACGATCGTCAGTGACAACAAATGGGCTCAAGATCACTTTGGCATCGGGGAATGCTTCGAGTAGCGCAAGCTCTCGCTTGTGCATGGCCTCACGACCTGTTTGTATCCCTATGCCATCGAAGTAGCCAACGTCTTCGGAAACCAGTGCAAGCATCGCCTCCAGGTCTCGGCGATTAAAGGCGCTGGCGGCGCGTGCCGCATAGCCATTGGAACCAGTTGTCATACAGTCCATTCCATTCTTTTCGAGGGAGTGTAGATATACCGTTGACGCCGCTATCTAAAAACAGCGACTACTGCATAATGGCTTTGCAAATTTGCAGTTCAGGCAAGATATGGAGCATGGCTTTGCAAGCAAACTGGGATGATCTTCGCCTGTTGTTGGCAGTCTCGCGACGTGGCAGCTTTCTTCAGGCTGGCCAATTGCTGGGGATCGCAGCCTCTACTGTGGCGCGACGGCTGACTCAGCTTGAAGGCGCACTGGGCGAGCCACTCGTCGAGCTGGGAGTTGAAGGATGCAGGTTGACCCCACGAGGCCAATCCCTCGTGGACGTTGCCCTGGCTGCAGAAGCAGGCTTGAGACGTCAAACCGTTACGGGCATATCTGATCCGCACACAGAGCTATCTGGCAATATCGTGGTCAGCGCAGGAGAGGGGTTCTCGTCTTGCGTGCTGGAGGCCGCGAGTCGCTTCACCACTCTGCATCCGCGATGCTCGGTGGAGTTGCTGGTCACAGCCGATTTTCACAAGATCGTCCGCGGCGCCACAGACATTGCTGTACGCACGACTCATCTGAGCGAACCTTCGCTTATTTATCGCTTCATAGACAGGCTCGCTTACGGTGTCTTCGCCGATGAGGCTTATCTGAAGCGGTTTCCGGGGCTGACGCCAGCCACTGCGGTCAATATTGGCCTGCTTCCTCCGCTGGACATGTTGCCTCAAATGCGTGCGGCAAAGGCCGCAGGTCTGGACCACACGCCGATCAGCGTGAACTCGTTTTCGGTTCAACTCGAATCGGTGAGGCGAGGTATGGGGGTGGCGGTGCTGCCCCGTATTCTGGCGAAGGATCTGATCGAATTGTTCCCGGAACTCCAGCTTCCAGATATGGAGGTCTATCTGGTGACCCGGCCGCAGGTATTGAAACAGGCTCACATCAAATGTTTTTTTGTCATCCTGGAGAAGGTTCTCATTGAAGCCCTGTCCATGAAGAGTGTCGACGATCACCTCTTGGAAGACGCGCCGAAATGAGTGCGTCATATACAGGATCTTCAGATTCAACCAATTGAAATAGATATAGAAACACTTCGTTTGTGATCTCGTTTATCGCCAAACAAAATCAACACGGGCGAAGCCTATGACCATTATCAATGCTGATGACTAACTCCTGGCTCCCGCCGTACTCGAACACATTGCCCGGCTGGCCGCTCTACCACGACTTCTAGGGCGCATTTTCACCGCTCACACCATAGTCCCCCAACGCCCGGCTTGCCGGGCGTTGGGCCATCTGCCTGGCAGTAGGCGCAGCCGGACTACCTCCTAAGCGTCATTGGCGCACATTTTGTCAGGGATATAATGACTCCCCTATACGACCGCAGGGGAAGAGCCATGGGCAGAAAGCCGGACAGGATCACCGCGATGCAGCAGATCATCGACGCCGTGAAGCAAGAATTCCCGCTCTATCAGCCGGATACCTTCAAATGTGGACCGGACAACACCTGCATCGGCTGCCCCAAGAAGCTGATGGAGCTGGTGGACACCGACCTCTCCTACTGGCAATACCAGATCGATCGCGGCATCCCGCCCAGCTTCGACGAGATCCAGCGCTTCGGCAAGATGTGCAAGAACATCCGCCGGGCCCTGGTGCGCAACGGCCGCATCCCCGCCTGATTTCGCATACGCCTTGATCACCCATAGACGGCCCTCCGACGAAGGGGCCAAGGAGCAGACCATGACTCAGGAAAGGATCCAGACCCAATACCGACTCGGTGGCCCCTTCGCCAACCAGGCCGAGCTGGCGCAGGCCATCACCCTGACCATAGAGGCCCACAAGCGGGACTTCTTCCCCCTGCTGGAGCGGCTGGTGGATGAGGGGAACCCCGGTGTCCACCTGAGCCAGGAGCACCCGCCGCGGGTGCTGGGCATCGAACTTGACCAGAGTGGTATCCTGGGGCGGGCCCAGCTCGGCTACGAGTCCAACTTCTTCGAGGGTTGCCTTATCGTCGACAAATATGATCAGCACCAGATCGACCTGCCCTTTTGCCTCGAAGGGGATCAGTTGACGTTCGATATCGAGTTGCCCATCGCCTGGAATTTCAATAACTGAGGGGTTCGCGATCTCGCCTGGCATCATCACAAGAAAGGAGCCTTGCCGGCTCCTTTTTCAATGCTCCCGCAGATGGCAGGCGAGGCGGTTGCGACCCCCCTGCCCGCGTCAGGTGAGATAGTAACGCCACGACCTGATCGGCTCTGCGTAGCCGACCCGGATGCAGAAGGGGGCAAGCTCGTGATTGGCCTGCTCCAGGCTGAGGGTCTGGTGGGCATCCTGCTCGCACCACTGCACGAACTCGTCGCTGTTGAAGCTGTAGTGATCCCCGTGAAAGACCCCGTGGGCCTCGATGAGCCCGATGGCTTTCTCCGTTTCCATGTTTGGCCTCCTGGCACTGTGCTGCTCCCTTTAAGCTTAGCGAGCGGGGGCCACTTGCGGGACATCACCAACCACACCCTTGATCCATGACAATTGGCAAAGGGAGACAAGAGGGGTTACCAGCAGGGCCGCAGCAGCCGGTTTTCGCGAACCTCTGATTACGCTTCGCGAATCACTGGTGCACAATGGCCGTATTTCCCGCCTGAGAGCCCGAGTCGCTGCCGGGCGTAACGGGAGCCAGCAAGGCCGAACCATCCCGCCACAGGCAACACCCGAGAGGAGCAGATCATGACCCAGGGAAGAATACAGACCCGCTATACGCTGGTAGGCCCCCTTGCCAGCCGCACCGAGCTGAAGCAGGCCATTGCTTACGCCATCGAGGCCCACAAGCAGGACTTCTTCCCCCCCCCGGTGGAGCGGCTGGTAGATGTGGGGGACAGCCGGGTCAAGCTGAGCCAGAAAGACCCGCTGCGGGTGCTGGGGGTTGAGCTCGACGAGACTCGCACCGGGGGCCGCGCCCGCCTCAACTACGAATCCAACTTCGCCGAGAGTTGCCGTCTTATCGACGAATACGATCAGCACCAGACCAGTGTGGCATTTACCCTCGAGGGGGAGCAGCTTGTTTTCGATCTTGAGCTGCCCATCGAGTGGAATTTCGATAACTAAGATGTGGCGGTGCAATTCACCTTGTTGATTGCACCCAACAATTACCTCCCCTCACCCTGCCCTCTCCCAAGGGGAGAGGGAACATATCGCACCACTCTAGTGCTCTTGCTGTCTTCAGCTAAACCACGCATCCCCCCTTCTGTCGCCGCCAGCCGGTATATCTACGACCAGCACTCCCTTCTCCCCTCGCGGGAGAAGGGTTGGGGATGAGGGGGATGTTGCTTGGACTTCTTTTATATTTATCAACTCGGTTTTCAAGAACCATATGACGCTAGACATAAAATAGACTTAGATCACGAAGAGCCTCACTTGGTTATGTTAGCCTGCAGTCATATATATTAATTCTTTAATCTTTTAATTGTGTAATGAAAATTGTCGTGCGATGCCCGATGAGAGATCTTATTTAGGAGCGAGTAAAGGTGGCAATTAATAGAACTGTATTATTACTGTCATTGTTTATTTCATTGATCATCCCGGCTCACGCCAAAAACTGCAAAAAGGGACAGCCATGCGGAAACTCATGTATTTCATGGAGTAAAACATGCCGTATAAACGCGTACCTGATTACCCATGATTAGCAGTCAGTTACCACGAACTATACTGATCTTACGTACAGTTATCGAGGTGCGAGATCATGGCCAAAAGCAAAATCCAATTCCAGAAAGGCTACAGCCTGTTTGAGTTTCTCAAGGACTATGGCACTGAGGCTCAGTGCGAAAACGCGCTGTTCACTTGGCGTTTTCCTAACGGCTTTGTCTGCCCTGAATGTGCCAACAAGACCTGTTGTCGCCTGAGAAGGCGGCCACGTGTGTGGCAATGCAATCACTGCCGTCACCAGATGTCATTGACTGGAAACACGATTTTCGCAAACACCAAGCTCCCACTGACCAAGTGGTTTCTGGCAATGCACCTGTTGTCACAAACCAAAACAGGCTTGTCAGCGATGGAGCTAAAGCGCCAGTTGGGCGTCAAATATGACACCGCCTGGATGCTCAAGCACAAGCTGCTGCAAGCCATGAAAGAGTCCGATGACAAGCAGCCCATCAGCGGCATCATTCAGCTCGATGATGTCTACTGGGGTGGCGAGCGCCGTGGTGGCAAACGGGGTCGGGGCGCGGCAGGCAAGACGCCGTTTGTGGCAGCAGTGGCCCTGAACAAGGAAGGACATCCAATCAAGATGCGGATGACGGTGGTCGATGGTTTCAAAACCAAGTCCGTTGCTGATTGGGCAAAACGGCATATTGCCAGTGGTAGCGCGGTGATATCCGATGGATTGGCCTGTTTCAAAGCGGTCAAGGAGGCCAATTGTGAGCACCTGGGTGTTGTCACCGGGGGCAACCTGGACTGGCTGGATCATCCGGCATTCAACTGGGTAAACACGATGATAGGAAATGTGAAAAACTCGCTGCGGGGCAGTTGCCATACGCTCGGAGCGAAGCATTTACCAAGGCATCTTGCGGAATACTGCTTCCGGTTTAATCATCGTTTTGACCTCAAGAGCATGTTGGTTGAATTGGGGCATGCAGTCGTGGCAAGCCCTCCGATGCCATATCGGCTCTTGAAGCTGGCTGAGGGTCATGGGTAATCAGGAACGCGTATAGCTACCAATTGGCAACCCCATCTACCCCATCTACCTCATCTACCTCATCTACCTCATCTACCTCATCTACCTCATCGACACCAACGACACCAACGGTTTATGAAAGAAAAGAGACAACTTTGAAGTCAAGTAATGTACTTGTCAGATACGTTATCCCCTCGAAATTAAATGTTCGTGCAAAGCCAAACACATCATCATATATAGCGACGCGACTTATAAAGGGTGACTTCGTTTTGCTATATAAAGTGGAAGGAAAGTGGGCCTATGTCAGTAAGAGAGGAATTTATGGATGGGTCAAAGATGAATACCTGTCTTTATCTCCTGTCACCTGATTTAGAAAAGAAAGGAGCGATTTGATCGCTCCTTTCTATTGGTAGTTGGCCTTTACCCTTCCTGATTTTCCCCGGCTACCGGCTCTGCACCAGCGGTGGCTTCTATCTCTATCCTATCCACCCGCTGCAAACCGCGGGGCAGCTTGGCACCGCGGCGGCCGCGCTCGCCACGGTAGTAGTCGAGATCAGACGGTTTGAGGGTCAGCTTGCGCTTGCCGGCAAACAGGGTGACATATTGCCCTTGCGGGATAATGGCGGCCATCACCATAAACTCTTCCCGCGCCTTCACCCGCGCGGACGGGATGCTGATAAGCTTGTTGCCCTTGCCCTTGCCGAGCACCGGCAGGGTGCTGAGCGGGAACAGCAACATACGCCCCTCGTTGGAGATGGCCATGCAGAGATCGGTCTCTGGCGAGCCAATTTTCTGGGGGGCCATCACCTGGCCCCCTTCCGGCACCGTGAGCAGCGCCTTGCCGTTCTTGTTCTTGCCAATCAGGTCGTCATATTTGCAGACGAAGCCGTAGCCGGCGTCGCTCGCGATCAGATACGGCTCGCCCTCGTTGCCCATCACCAGATGGCGCACCTCTTCCCCCGGCCCCAGCGCGAAGCGACCGGTGAGCGGCTCCCCCTGACTGCGGGCGGAAGGCAGGGTGTGCGCCTCCAGGGAATAGGTACGGCCCAGGCTGGAGAGGAACACCGCCTGCTGGTTGCTGCGCCCGCAGGCGTGGGCGAGATAACCGTCCCCCGCCTTGTAGGAAAGCCCCATAACGTCCACATCGTGGCCCTTGGCGGCGCGCACCCAGCCCTTGTCGGAGAGGATGACGGTCACCGGCTCGCTCGGGGTCAGCTCCTTCTCGGTCAGGGCCACGGCGGTGGCACGCTCCACCAGGGGGGTGCGGCGATCGTCGCCGTACTTCTCGGCATCCGCCAGCAGCTCTTTCTTCAGCAAGGTGTTGAGGCGGCGCTCGGAGCCCAGGATCAGCTCCAGCTTGTCGCGCTCCTGCGCCAGCTCTTCCTGCTCGGCACGCAGCTTGAACTCTTCCAGCTTGGCCAGATGGCGCAGCTTGAGCTCGAGGATCGCCTCGGCCTGGGTCTCGCTGATGTTGAAGCGCTCCACCATCACCTTGCCCGGCTCATCCTCGGTGCGGATGATCTCGATCACCTCGTCGATGTTGAGGTAGGCGACCAGCAAGCCTTCGAGGATGTGCAGGCGGGCCAGCACCTTGTCGAGGCGATATTGCAGACGGCGACGCACCGTCTCGCGGCGAAAGACGATCCACTCGGAGAGGATCATCTTGAGGGTCTTCACCTGGGGTCTGTTGTCCAGCCCCAGGATGTTGAGGTTGACCCGATAGTTCTTCTCCAGATCCGTGGTGGCGAACAGGTGGGCCATCAGCCCCTCCACATCCACCCGGTTGGAGCGGGGAATGATCACCAGACGGGTCGGGTTCTCGTGGTCAGATTCGTCCCGCAGGTCGGTGACCATGGGCAACTTCTTCGCCACCATCTGGGCGGCGATCTGCTCCATGATCTTGGCGCCGGAGGCCTGATGGGGCAGCGCCGTGATGACGATGTCGCCATCCTCCTCGCTCCAGACCGCCCGCTGCTTGATGGAGCCCTTGCCGGTCTCGTAGATTTTGCGGATGTCGCCCTGCGGCGTGATGATCTCGGCGTTGGTCGGGTAATCCGGCCCTTGGATGTGCGCCATCAAGGCATCGAGCCCCGCATTGGGGTTGTCCAGCAGCTCGGCGCAGGCAAGGGCCACTTCCCGTGCGTTGTGGGGCGGGATGTCGGTCGCCATGCCCACAGCTATGCCGGTCACCCCGTTGAGCAGTATGTGGGGCAGGCGGGCGGGCAGCACCACGGGTTCCTTCATGGTGCCGTCGAAGTTCGGTGTCCACTCCACCGTGCCCTGGCCGAGCTCGGAGAGCAGCAGCTCGGAGAAGCGCGACAGCCGCGCCTCGGTATAACGCATGGCGGCGAAGGATTTGGGATCGTCCGGCGCCCCCCAGTTGCCCTGACCGTCCACCAGCGGGTAGCGGTAGGAGAAGGGCTGGGCCATCAGCACCATGGCTTCGTAACAGGCGCTGTCGCCGTGGGGGTGGTATTTACCCAGCACGTCACCCACGGTACGGGCGGATTTCTTGTGCTTGGACAGCGCCGACAACCCCAGCTCGCTCATGGCGTAGATGATGCGCCGCTGCACGGGCTTGAGGCCGTCGCCGATATGCGGCAGCGCCCGGTCCATGATGACGTACATGGAGTAGTTCAAGTAAGCCTGCTCGGTGAAGGCGCGCATGGGCTGGCGCTCTACCCCGTCCAGACTGAGCTCTAGATCGCTCATAGATTTGTTCTCTTTCGGTTATAGAGTCGGTTGGCGCTCTACTTCATCCACAGACTGAGCTCGATAGCATCACTCATGTGATTATCTCTTTCGGTTCGGGAGCCGCCCCTGGGCGACTCCGGCTGATACTTGCTGACCCGCGCGGGCCAGTCGATGGCTTAGATGATGGCGAGATTGCCCTTCTCTTCCAACCATTCACGGCGATCCGGAGCGCGCTTCTTGGCCAGCAGCATATCCATCAGCTGCAGGGTATCTTCCCCCTGCTCGTCCATGGTGAGCTGCACCAGGCGGCGGGTGTTGGGGTCCATGGTGGTCTCCCGCAGCTGTTTCGGGTTCATCTCGCCCAGCCCCTTGAATCGGGTCACCATCACCTTGCCCTTCTTCTTCTCCGCCTCGACCCGTTGCAGCACGCCGTTCTTCTCGTCCTCGTCGAGGGCGTAGAAGACCTCCTTGCCGATGTCGATCCGGTAGAGCGGCGGCATGGCGACGTAGACGTGGCCCTTGTTGACCAGGGTACGGAAGTGCTTCACGAACAGCGCGCAGAGCAGGGTGGCGATGTGCAGACCGTCCGAGTCCGCATCCGCGAGTATGCACACCTTGCCGTAGCGCAGGCCGCTGAGATCGTCCGAATCCGGATCCAGGCCGATGGCCACCGAGATGTCGTGCACCTCCTGGGAGGCGAGCACCTGACCGGCCTCCACCTCCCAGGTGTTCAGGATCTTGCCGCGAAGCGGCATGATGGCCTGAAACTCGCGGTCGCGCGCCTGCTTGGCGCTGCCGCCCGCGGAGTCACCCTCCACCAGGAACAGCTCGCCTTGCATGGGGTCGGCGCAGTTGCAGTCGGTGAGCTTGCCGGGCAGGGCCGGGCCCTGGGTTATCTTCTTGCGCACCACCGTCTTGGCGGCGCGCATCCGACGCTGGGCGCTGCTGATGCAGATCTCGGCTATCTGCTCCGCCAGCTCGGTGTTGCTGTTCAAATACAGGCTGAAGGCATCCTTCACCACACCCGAGACGAAGGCCGAGCTCTGGCGAGACGACAGCCGCTCCTTGGTTTGACCGGCGAACTGGGGATCCTGCATCTTGACCGAGAGGATGTAGGCGCAGCGATCCCAGATGTCTTCCGGGGTCAGCTTGACCCCGCGAGGCAGCAGGTTGCGGAATTCGCAGAACTCGCGCATGGCGTCCAGCAGGCCCTGGCGCAGACCGTTGACGTGAGTGCCGCCGAGGGCAGTGGGAATGAGGTTCACATAGGATTCGGCGAGGCATTCTCCCCCTTCCGGCAGCCAGCACAGGGCCCAGTCCACCGCGGATTGATCCGTGCTGAAGGCGCCGACGAAGGGCTGCTCCGGCAGGCAGGTGAACTGCTTGACCGCATCGATGAGGTAATCCTTGAGGCCATCCTCGTAGCACCACTCCAGCTTGATGCCGGTGTTCTTGTCGAGGAACTTGATGGTGAGGCCGGGGCAGAGCACGGCCTTGGCCTTGAGCAGGTGCTCCAGCTTGGAGACCGAGAAGCGGGGCGAGTCGAAATAGCTTGCCTGCGGCCAGAAGCGCACCCGGGTACCGGTGTTGCGGCGCCCGCAGGTGCCGGTGATGGTCAGCTCCTGTACCTTGTCGCCGCGCTCGAAGGCGATGTCATAGACCTGGCCGTCCCGGCGCACCGTCACCTCGACCCGATCGGACAGGGCGTTCACCACGGAGATGCCCACCCCGTGCAGACCGCCGGAGAACTGGTAGTTCTTGTTGGAGAACTTGCCCCCCGCGTGCAGCTTGCAGAGGATCAGCTCCACCCCGGATACCCCTTCCTCCGGGTGGATGTCGACCGGCATGCCACGACCATCGTCGATCACCTCGAGGGACTGATCTTCATACAGGGTCACCTCCAGGGTGCGGGCATGGCCCGCCAGCGCCTCGTCGACGCTGTTGTCGATGACCTCCTGGCCGAGGTGATTGGGCCGGGTGGTGTCTGTGTACATGCCGGGGCGGCGACGCACCGGTTCGAGGCCATTGAGGACCTCAATGGCATCCGCATTGTATTGAGTGGACATGGAGGGCCTTGCGAATTGACGTTTGGGGGGAATCTTAACTGCTCGGCGGAGGCAGAACAAACTCCCAGCACAGAAAGCTTGATCTGGACAGGTACCCTGCCATTTTTCGGGAAAGGGCCGGGCCGGGGCCGGCGTTGCTTTAACGATCGGCGGGATGATTGACCCCGTCCAGCACTGGCACCTCGCCGAGCGCGAACGGATTGACCCCCTCCAGGCAGGCGAGGTTGTAACCATACTCGGCCGGATTGGAGCGGCGCTGATGGTGGGTGTAGATGCCGCAGACGCCGCAGAAGTAGTGCCTGGCGGTATGGGTGTTGAACTGGTAACAGCGAAGCTCGGCCTCTCCCTGCAGGATGCGGATGCCCGAGAGCGGCACCGAGGCGACGATGGCCCCCCGCCGCCGACAGAGCGAGCAGTCACAGCGGCGGGGATCCACCACGCCGTCCGGCAGGCTGAGCTCCAGCACCACGGCGCCGCAATGACAGCTGGCCCTGTGTTTCCCCTGGATGAGGGTGTTGCCGATGCGCTTGATCATATGGCCTCCTTGCCACCGGGCTCAGCGTCCCGGGTGTGTCAGTCAAACAGGGTGTGGCGCCGCCCCTGCCGCACATGGTCGTGCAGGCTGCGCAGCTGGGACTCCACAACCCGGTGACGGGAGAGCTCGGGCAGGGCATCGATGGGGAAATAAGCCGCACCCTGGGTCTCGTCAGTCTCGGTGAGCAGCGATCCGCCCGTCACCTCGCACAGGAAGAAGGCCTTGTGGGCATGGGGCAGTTGCGGCGGATGGGGGTGCTTGAGCTTGTCGAACAAGGCCAGCAGTTGCACGGCCCGGCATTCGAGGCCGGTCTCTTCGCTCACCTCGCGTACCACTGCACCCGCCGGCGAGTCGCCGATGTCGCACCAGCCCCCCGGCAGGGTCCAGAGCCCGTCGCTGCACTCCTGCACCAGCAGCAGCCGGCCCGCGTCATCCTGGATCAACGCCCGCACATCCAGTTTGGGGGTGGGGTAGCCACTATCCAGGGCAATCCACTGGGCGATGGCCTCGGGCGCCAGCTCGCTCTGGCTGACAATGAGGGCGGCAGTGGCCGCTCTCAGCGCCTCGAAGCGGGCGATATCGAAGGGATCGTTGGAGTAGGTGAGTCCGGCCTGGGCCGTGGCCAGCACCTGTTCCAGAAAGGTGGCCAACGGCGGTTGCACGGCTAGAGCCCGAGGAAGTGAATGATCTGAGCCGGATAGCGTTCGAAGCCAACGAAGGCGTGGTTGCCACCGCACTCCAGCGACAAGCGGGCAAACTCGTATTCCCTCAATGCCTTTCGATAGTCGAGCACCTCATCTTCCTGCTGTTGCAGGATCCAGAGCCGTTCGGGGGCGGTTACCGGCACCGCCAGCGCCCGCAGCTCGTCCATGTGGGTTGGCAGCAACTCATAGCGTTCGTCGGTGTAAGGATTGACCTGGGGGCCCAGGTAATCGCAGAGCAGTTCATGGGGGCGCACCGCCGGATTGATCAGGGCCGCGCGGCAGCCATACAACTCACTGACTCTCGTTGCCATGAAGCCGCCGAGGGAGCTGCCCACGGCACCGAGCCTGAGCTGGCCATCATGGCGAGCCCTGGCCTCGGCAATGACACGCTCTATGGCTTCCCAGGCCGCCGCCGGCGTATTGGGCTGGGCCGGGATGAGCACCTCGATGTCGGGCCTGTGTTCGGCGACCCAGGCAGCCATCTGCTGCGCCTTGGCGGAGCCCGGCGAGGAATTGAAACCATGCAGATAAAGGAGAACCGGGGTCATGGTGACGGACTCCTCAATACCCGGTGGCATCGGGGTCAGGCACGAACTGCCCCACCGGCAGACGCCACACCTGGCTGGCAATGCGACCATCCGAATGCAGGGTGAGGTAGCGCCAGCCCGGACCGGACTCGTCCAGGGCGAAACCATCGGACAGCGGCTTGAACTGGATACAGGTGGAGGGGCTGGCGATCAGCCTCACCCCCTGGTGCACCTCGTCAAACTCCTGATGCACATGGCCGAACAAAATGGTTTTCTGCTGGGGGTGGCGGGCCAGCACGGCGAAGAGATCGTCGGCATTCTTGAGATTGTGCTGATCCAGCCAGGCACAGCCCACCGGCACCGCCTGATGGTGCAGGGCGATGAGGGCGTGACGTTCGGGATGCTGACGCAGCGCCTGATCCAGGGCCGCCAGCTGGTGATCGCCGAGCACACCATGGGGTTTGCCGCGCACCTGGGTATCGAGCAGGATCACCTGCCAGTGGTCCCCCACCAGTTGCTTGGCTTCACTGATCCCGGCGGCGTGGAGGTACTCTGTCATCAGGGGGCCGTCGTCGTGGTTGCCGGGCAACCAGTAGATGGGGCGCGCCAGCGGCGCCATCATGGAAGCAAACCGCTGATAAGACTCCGGGCTGTGATCCTGGGAGAGATCCCCGGTGGCGAGGATCAGATCGAACGGATGCGCGTTGGCCTGCACCTGCTCCAGCACGGCAGCCAGGCTCTCTGCGGTGCGCACGGCCAGCAGTCGTCCCTCGGCACTGGCGAAGAGATGGGTATCGGTAATCTGTAACAGGCGCACACTGCCGTCCGGCGCCTGAGGTAGCTCTGTTTCCAAAATCACGCTTCTTTTTTATTGGGTTCGACTAGAGGATGTTGATCAGGCTGGTGCCATGTTTGAGACAAAATCTTAGCCAATCGGCCAGGAATAGATTTACCTGCTCTTTTTCATCCCTGTGATGCATTTTTTTATTGGGATAATCATAACGTGGTTGCAACATTGAAATCTGTTGCGCCGCACACACTTCCGCCATCCGCACGTCGTGATACAAACGAATCTCGATACGAGCCTGCAAGTAGCTCGGCAACTCGGGATTGTGCTGGGCCAGGATCACCTGGCTGGTGAAGCGGCTCTCCTCGGTGACGGTGAGCTGGAACTGCAGGCCGTTGCCTACCTGATAACGGCGTTCGGCCCCCACGGAACCACCGGGAGGCAACAGCTTCATCAGGGCCATGTAATTGACCTCGCAGGTACGCTGCAAGGACATCAAATCAGGTACATAGCGCTTCATCGGGCTCTGGACTAATGGCATATCGCAGCTCCATCAGTCACAACCCGCAGGCAATATTGAACGAACAACACCTTAGCGCCCCGCCAGCCAGCGGGCCTGCAGCTCGCCATGATTG
This sequence comes from Aeromonas media, assembly GCF_020423125.1. Taxonomy (NCBI): domain Bacteria; kingdom Pseudomonadati; phylum Pseudomonadota; class Gammaproteobacteria; order Aeromonadales; family Aeromonadaceae; genus Aeromonas; species Aeromonas media. Next base: position 387,737 of record NZ_CP075564.1, on the reverse strand, counting down.
AGGGCCAGCCATTGCAGGGCGATGACGGAGGCGGCATTGTCGATGCGGCCCTCTTTGAGCCAGGCGTAAGCCTGCTCGCGGCTCACCACATGGACCCGGATGTCTTCACCCTCTTCCGCCAGACCGTGGATCCCCGCCGCCTGGCTGGCATCCACCTCCCCCACATAGACCTCGATCCGCTCTGTGCTGCCACCCGGGCTCACCAGATAGCTGATGGCATGCTCGCAGCGACCCACCTCGATGCCCGCCTCTTCCACCGCCTCACGGCGCACCACGGCCTCGGCGGTCTCCCCTTCATCTATGATGCCGGCCACCAGTTCCAGCAACCAGGGAGTCGGGCTGGTCTCGATGGCACCGATGCGGAACTGCTCCACCAGCACTATCTGGTCGCGCACGGGGTCGTAGGGCAGCAGCGCGGCGGCGTGGCCTCGCTCGAACAGCTCGCGGACGATGGGCTCATTCCAGCCGCCGGCAAATAACCTGTGTTGCAGTCGATAGACGTTCACTTTGAAAAAGCCGTTGTATCCCGATGATTTATCGATGATTTTCACATCATCACCGGAATAATGACTGGTTTGAGGCAAGGCTTGCTGTGACATACGAGACTCCTACCAGCTTGACTTGGCTTGGTTTGACCATAATATTCGGGGGCATGAATGAACATTCATTCACTCGCTCTCGCCGACGATGAGGGATGGATTTTAGCAGCCACAGGACATTTGGCTAGGCGCGTTGCCGAGAAAACTCGCCCTGACTCTTGACGTTTCTGTCGCTGGAAAAGAGACAGTTCGCAATGAAATCTGCTTATAGTAGAGTGGTTAAGCTGAAATCAAGCTTGGTCGATGACAATCCCCCCTCATCCAGCGGACAGCTTTGGGTTGATATATAAGGTTAAAACTATCATATGAAAAGAACACTCTTGTCAGTCATGGTGATGCTGGGTGTGAGCAGTGCCGCTCATGCCGAAAACCTGCTCGAAATCTACCAACAAGCCCAAGTCAAGGATACCCAACTGCTGGAATCCAAGGCCAAGCGAGACCAGGCTTTCGAGAGGATCAACGAATCCCGCGCAGCCCTGTTGCCACAGATCAATCTGGGTGCCGGCCTGAACTATCTGCAGAACAAGGACGATACCCAGACCAACAGCGGCGCCACCGGCTCAGTGACACTGGATCAGTCCATCTACCGTCGCAGCAACTGGGTCAACCTGGACCTGACCGAGAAGAGCGCCACCCAGTCCGACGTGAGCTACAACCTCGAGTACCAGAATCTGATGCTGCGTACCGCCCAGGCCTACTTCAATGTGCTCAAGGCGATGGACACCCTGGAATTTGTACGCGCCAACAAGGTCGCGGTGGAGCGTCAACTGGAACAGACTCAGCAGCGCTTCGAAGTGGGCCTGACCGCCATCACCGACGTGCATGAGGCCGAGGCCGAGCGCGATCAGGCGCTGGCAGACGAGATCAATGCCGAGAACACCCTGGACAACAGCTACGAGAGCCTGCGCGAGCTGACCGGCATCGATCATCGCCAGCTGGACGTGCTCAACACCGAGCGTTTCGCCCCGCAGAAGACGCCGTTCAACTCTGACAAGTGGCTGGAGCTGGCACTGGACAAGAACCTGGAGCTGCACAACGCCCGCATCGGCAAGGACATTGCCAAGGAGCAGATCGACCTGGCCAAGACGGGTCACGAGCCGACCCTGGATCTGGGCGCCGGCCTCTCCGCCGGTTACAACGACTACAAGGACGAGATCCGCAACCCCGAGAGCAACAGCAATCAGGGCAATATCGGCCTGAACTTCAACCTGCCGCTCTACACCGGGGGTGCTACCACCTCCCAGGTCAAGCAGGCCCAGTTCAACTACGTGGCTGCCAGCGAGCAGCTGGAGCGCAGCTTCCGTTCGGTGCAGAGCACGGTGCGTTCTTCCTATAACAACGTGAACGCCAGCATCGGCTCGGTGCGTGCCTACGGCCAGTCCGTCATCTCCGCCGACAGCGCCCTCAAGGCAACCGAAGCCGGTTATGAAGTGGGTACCCGCACCATAGTCGACGTGCTGGACGCCACCCGCAAGCTGTACCAGGCCAAGCAGAAGCTCTCCGAGGCCCGCTACAACTACATCCTCAGCATCCTCTCCCTCAAGCAGGCCGCCGGCATACTGGAGCAGAAGGATCTGGAAGACGTGAACCAGGGCCTGATGCCCGCCGCCCAGGTCACCAAGAAGTCCTGAGCCGGATTCACGGCATGAAAAAAGGCGACCCCCGGGTCGCCTTTTTGCTGCCTGATTGCCGACTCCCGAGGGCACCGACAATGGTCACGTTAGTTCGCCTCAGCCGCGCTCGCGAATGGTCTTGATGATGTCGCTGGTGGAGCAGCCATCCTCGAAGTTCAGCACCCGCACCTCGCCGCCGTTGGCGGTCACTTCGGCATAACCGGCGATCTCTTCGGGCTTGTAATCGCCCCCCTTGACCAGCAGGTCCGGCAGGATCTCGGCGATCAGCCGCTGGGGCGTGTCCTCAGCGAAGGGCACCACCCAGTCCACGGCACCCAGCGCCGCCAGCACAGTCATACGGCGCTCGGTGGGGTTGACCGGACGGCCCGGCCCCTTGAGACGACGCACGGACTCATCGGTGTTGACCGCAACGATCAGGCGATCCCCCAGCTTGCCCGCATTGGCGAGGTAGGAGACGTGGCCCGCATGCAGGATGTCGAAGCAGCCGTTGGTCATCACCACCTTCTCGCCGCGCAGGCGGGCGGCCTGCACGGCCACCTTGAGCTGGGCCTCGGACATGACGCCAAAGCCGGTCTCCTGCTCGGTGTAGAGGGCGTTGGCCAGCTCCACCGGGCTCACTGTGGAGGTCCCCAGCTTGCCAACGACGATGCCGGCGGCGGTATTGGCCAAGGCGCAGGCCTCGTCCAGGCTCATGCCGGCGGCAAGGGATGTCGCCAGGGTGGAGATGACGGTGTCACCGGCACCGGTGACGTCATAGACTTCGTGAGCCTGGGCCGGCAGGTGCAGCTCCGGCTGCCCTTCGCGGATCAGGGTCATGCCATTCTCGGAACGGGTCACCAGCAGGGCGTCCAGCTCGAAGCGCTTGACCAGCTCCAGCCCCTTGGCGACCAGCTCCTCTTCGCTCTTCACCTTGCCCACCACGGCCTCGAATTCGGACATGTTGGGGGTCAGCAGGGTGGCACCGCGATACTTCTCGAACTCCGTCCCCTTGGGATCCACCAGCACCGGGATACCGGCGGCGCGGGCGTGGGCAATCATGCCAGGCACGTCGTTCAAGGCGCCCTTGCCGTAGTCGGAGAGGATCATCACGTCGGCCCCTGGCAGCGCCTGCTCCACCTTGCCCATCAGCAGGCTGGCGTCCACGTCGTGGAAGGCCTCTTCGAAATCGAGGCGCAACAGTTGCTGGTTGCGGGACAGCACCCGCAGCTTGGTGATGGTCGGGTAGTCGGTCAGACGAACGAAATCACAGGCGACCTTGACCCCTGCCATCTGGCCGGCCAGGGCATCGGCGGCCTCATCCTGACCGGTCAGCCCGAGCAACACGGCCTGGGCACCCAGGGCTGCGGAGTTCAGGGCCACGTTGGCGGCGCCACCCGGGCGCTCCTCGATGTGCTCGACCTTGACCACGGGCACCGGTGCCTCCGGCGAGATCCGGCCGGTGGGGCCATGCCAATAGCGATCCAACATGACATCGCCAACGACCAGAACGCGGGCTTTCTCAAACTCGGGCAGGGTGATTTTCATCTGTATCGGCTCTCAAAACCTGAAAATTTCAGCGGGCGATTTTATCACACTCTTTTCCAGGACGTGAAAAAAGCACTGCCATGACCACCATGGTGCTCCCCGCCTGACCCCTCTGACCAGGTGATGGCGATTCGCACCCGCCCCCGTTTTTCGGATAGAATCCCCAGATTGCGAGTGACAGCCTATCCACGGGCTCCGATACCCCCGTGTCGGCTGGGCTCCCTTCCTTGCCTTTGTGAACAAGAGACTCTTCATGGCCCAAGAACATGCTCCCCGCCTCGAACCCCGTCTGTTCCATCCCCGTTACTGGGGCAGCTGGTTCGGCCTGTGCCTGCTGTGGCTGCTGGTGCTGCTGCCCTGGCGCAGCCAGATGTGGCTGGGTCGTCAGCTCGGCACCCTGGCCCGCAAGGTACTGACATCCCGCGTCAAGATTGCCCGTCGCAACCTGGAGCTGGCGATGCCCGAGCTCAGCCGGGATCAGCGGGAAACCCTGCTCAAACAGAACTTCGAGAGCGTGGGCTGCGCCATCTTCGAGGTGGGCATGGCCTGGTTCTGGCCGGATTGGCGGATGCGCCGCCTGATGAAGGTGGAGGGGGAAGAGCATGTCATCGACGCCATCGAAAAGGGTCAGGGCATGCTGCTGCTCTCCTGCCACTTCCTCACTCTTGAGCTCAACGCCCGCTGCTTCGGTTTGGTGCGGCCCGGGGTCGGCGTCTATCGCCCCAACACCAATCCGGTGCTGGAGTATGCCCAGTACCACGGTCGCTGCGCCTCCAACAAGTACCTGGTGGATCGCATGGACGTGAAGGGGATGATCAAGGCGCTGCGCAACGGCGACGCCCTCTGGTACGCGCCGGATCACGACTACGGCAGCCACGCCAGCGTCTTCGTGCCCTACTTCGCGGTGGAGCAGGCGGCCACCATCACCGGTACCGCCACCCTGGCCCGGGTCAAGAACACCGTCACCCTGCCCTGCTACAACATCCGCACCCAGGACGGCTACACCCTGCACATAGGGGCGCCGCTGGAAGACTACCCGAGCGGCGACGACCTGGCCGATGCCGCCCGCGCCAACCGAGAGATTGAAGCCGCCGTGCGCAAGGCCCCCGAGCAGTACATGTGGCTGCATCGCCGCTTCAAGACCCGCCCCAACCCTGAAGACGCAGGTTACTACTGAGAGGCATGCATTGCTCCCTCAAGACCCGCTCCGACCCAGAGGAACCCGGTGACTACTGAGATAACCCCCTTCGGTCAGGAATGAAAAAGCCCTCGCAGTGCGAGGGCTTTTGTTATCTGCTTTTCACCACCGAATTACTGGCGGACCAAGCGGTAGATGGCGTAACCGGGGTGCTTGGCGTCATCCATCGGCAGGGTGGACTGGTACGCCAGATCCGCACCGGCCAGGGCCTTGGCCTCCTCACCCGGGGAAGAGTAGAGACGCACGTCAACGCCTGCGGGCAGCGCCTTCATGTGCCAGTTGTTGTTGGCCGCCGGGCTGAAGCCAGCCGGATTCTCCGCAGACTGGGCCTTCAGGTACTGGGCGATGATCTCCCGTGTCTCGGAGGGATCTTCGTGCACTATGTTGCTGCCGTCGATGCCCGGGAAGTGACCGCCACCGCTGGCGCGATAGTTGTTGGTCACCACGTAGAACTTCTGGGCCGGATCCATGGGCTGGCCATTGAAGGTGAGCCCGCTGATGCGCTGACCGTCGCTGACCTTGAGCCCTTCCTTGCTGTAACGGGCCGGCTGGGTGATGTCCACCTCGTAGCTCACCCCGTCGATCACATCGAAGTTGTAGGTGGGGAAGCTTTCGTTCACCAGCCACTGCACCTCTGTCTTGCCGGTGTCGATCCGGTTGAACTGGCCGGCGCTCATCTCCAGCCACTCCTTGACCGTGGCCCCGTTCACCTCGACCACCTGCAGGGTGTTCGGGTAGATGTAGAGGTCGGAGACGTTGCGCAGGGAGATGTTCCCCTGAGCCACATAGGTGAAGTCATTGATACCGTTGCGCCCGCCACGGAAGGGGGCCGCCACCGACAGGATGGGGTAGGGCTCCTTGAGCAGACCGTCTTGTTGCAGTTGCTCGGCGTAGCGGCGCTGGGCATCGCTCACCAGTTGCACCGAAGGGTCGTCCTGCACCAGGGCGAAGAAGCTGTGGATGGGAGAGGTGATCTTGCCAAGGGGCTCGTCCAGCCACTGGTTGGTGGCGTCGTGATCCGCCTGCACCAGATCCACCACCCGCTGATCCACGGCACTGCCTTCGCTGGAGTCGATCTTGCGCAGGCTGGCCTGGCTCTGCTTCACCTGCCACTTGCCATCCACCTGCTCCAGCTTGAGATCGATGATGCCGAGGTGGTTGCCCCAGTAGCCTGGCATCACGGTCGGGATACCGCTCAGGGTACCGGCCTGATTGTCCACCTCTGGCAAGTCAGGGAAATCACCCGGGAAGTTCTTGTGAGCATGACCCAGCATCAGGGCATCTATCCCCTTTACCTTGGCCAGATGCCAGGCGGAGTTCTCCATCATGGCCTCATAGCTGTTGGCGTTGATGCCGGTGTGGGCAACCACTACCACCAGATCGGCCCCCTTGGCACGCAGCTCTGGCACATAGTGGTTGGCGGTCTCGACCATGTCGGCCACCACCACCTTGCCTTCCAGATGGCGTTTGTCCCACTGCAACACCTGTGTCGGCGTCAGACCCAGGATGCCCACCTTGACGGTCTGCAGCTGGCCCTTGTCATCGGTGACCTGGCGCTCCAGCAGCAGGTAGGGGGTGAACTTGTTGCCACTCCAGTCAATCTGTCCCTTGGCGTCGCGCTTGAAGGCGCCCGCCTCGAACACGTTGGCGTTCACATAGGGGAATTCGGCCCCCGACAGCACCTTGCCGAGGTAATCCAGCCCGTAGTTGAACTCGTGGTTGCCGAGGTTGCCCGCGTCATAGTCGAGCTCGTTCATGGCCTTGAACACCGGGTGGGCCTGCTTCTCGAGGTAGCCGGCACCGGACTGCTCGAAGATGTAGTCCGCCAGCGGCGTACCCTGGATCAGGTCACCGTTGTCGAGCAGCAGGTTGTTGGGATTTTCGGCGCGCGCGGCGCGGATCAGCAGGGCGGTACGGGAGAGGCCGAACTTGCGGTCTTCCTTGTTCTGGTAGTAGTCATACCCCAGCACGTTGGAGTGGATGTCGGAGGTCTGGATCAGGCGCAGAGAGACGGTCCCCGGCTGCGCCTTGCTGTCGTTTTCATTGCTGCAGGCAGTTAGCAGCACGATGGCGGCGATGGCCCCCAGCTTCATGGAGTTATTCACTGTATTTTCCCTTTTATTATGAGTAACGCTTTACCAGCGGCGGGAATTTAACAGACGAATATGTCAGCAGATGAAGCCGGGACTCATTTTTATGAAGCACGGCACAAAAATAGCCTTATGAGGCCATCCATGCCCCGCTGGCCAGCTTGACCGCCAGCACCAGCATGATGAGACCGACAACAAGATCAATGGCTTGCTGTACCCGGCCTCGGGCAAGCCAGGGGGAAAGCGCCGCCGCCCCGACCGCCAGCCCGTAAAACCAGACCAGGGAGGCCAGCATGGCTCCGGCCGCGAAGGCGGGCCGCAGATCCTCGGCAAACTGGCTGCCGAAGGAGCCGAGCAGCATCAGGGTATCCAGATAGACGTGGGGGTTGAGCAGGGTCACCCCCAGCGTCATGGCCAGCACGCTCTTGACCCCCATCAGCTGGGGAGAGTCCGCCAGGGCTGCACCCTGCCCGCGCCAGGCACTGCCAAGGGATCGCACCCCGAACCAGCCGAGAAACAGCACGCCGCCCCAGGTCAGCAGCGCCAGCCCGATGGGGCTGGCCGCCAGCAGGTTGGCACCGCCAAACACTCCTATGCCGATCAGCACGAGATCGCACAGGCAGCAGAGGGTCGCCGCCAGCAGATGGTGGTTGCGGTGAATGCCCCGGCTCAGCACGAAGGCGTTCTGGGCACCGATGGGGATGATCATGGCAAGGCCGAGGGTAAAGCCTTGCAGTGTGGTCGCGAACATGGACAAACCTTTGAGTGGGAGATCTGGCCGCACTATAAGGGGAGGCATGAAATCAGAGAAATTCATTCATTTTCTGATGCATTCAAAAAACTGATAAGGCGGGGCAAAAAACAACTTCTGGCAGGCTGTCAATTGCAGGATCTGACAATTGTGGGGCCACAGCCCCGCCCCGAGAATCGGCGGCAGGATTGGACGGCGCAGGACAGCTGTGATGGCGACAGAGGGGATGCCAGGCGACGAGCCGGTGCCGCCGGGCCTGTATTCACTGCAACAGTCTGGGGAAGTTGGTGACCACGACCTGCTCCAGATTCGGCAGCAGGATGCCACTGCTGACCCCCTTGGCGATGGCCTGGTAGCGATTCATCGACCCCGTCTTGCGGGTGACCTGGTTGAGGTGATAGTTCACTGTGCGCTCGGTGATCCCGAGGATGCAGGCGATCTCCCCCGATGTCTTCCCGTCGCTGGCCCAGAACAGGCACTCGGTCTCCCTTTCCGTCAGGGCCTCCTGGGGATCATCTTCCCTCATGCTTTGGCGCACTATCCGGATCGCCGCCTCGAAGATGTAGTTGGACATCCAGGAGAGAATGGGCGAGGACTCGAGCAGCAGGTCGCTGGACGCCCGCTCCCGGGTGATGAACGACAGTATGCCGTTCTCCCCCGCCGCCCCGTGCAGCGGAAACGAGATGCCGTTGCGCAGCCCGAACTCCGCCGCCAGCCCCATCACATCCATGCTCCCCTCTTGCAGGAAGCGCGCCTTCTCGTCCAGCCGGTTCCAGTAGATGGGCAGGGTCTGTGTCCGGGCGAGCTGGATGATGGGATCGCAAGCCAGCATGTTGTTCACCGTGTAGGCCTGCACCCAGGAGTCCGGGCACTGGTTGAACAACACCACCTTGGGCCTTTGCATCGACATGGGCAGGATGAGCGCAAAGCGATAGTAGTCGTAGCCCATTCCCAGGGTGAAGCGGCCGATCAGCTCGGCCAGCCGGTTTCCATCCGTTACCAGCGTGAAATGTTCCAGATACTCAAGCAGTTGGTCGCGTGTCATAGGCTAGCCTCCCCTGGCCAAGGCCTTGGATTATAGCGCCTAACCATGAAATGGAGAGACATGAATGCTTGTTTTCAAAGGAAAATTGAAAGAACACCCCAGATGGGAGGTCGAAAACGAGCTTTATCGCTTTCGCAAGCGAGTCTTCTCCGATCGGCTCGGCTGGGACGTGGAGTCCCACCGGGGTCTGGAGCGGGACAGCTTCGACAAACCCGATACCCACTGGGTGCTGATTGACGATGAGCAGGGTCTGTGCGGCTGCATCAGGCTGCTCAGCTGTGCCCAGGATTACATGCTGCCCAGCATCTTTCCCGGTGCCCTCGCCGGCGAACGGGCCCCTTGTGGCGCCGATGTCTGGGAGCTGACCCGCCTCGCCATCGATGCCGGCCGCGCGCCCATGCTCGACAACGGCATCAGCGAACTGACCTGCGTCATCTTTCGGGAGGTCCATGCCTTCGCCAGGGAGCAAGGGATCCGGGAGCTGGTCGCCGTGGTCAGCCTGCCGGTGGAGCGCATCTTCCGCCGCCTCGGCCTGCCCATCGAGCGGCTCGGCCACCGTCAGGCGGTGGATCTGGGGGCGGTACGCGGGGTCGGGATCCGCTTCCATCTGGACGAGCGCTTCGAACGCGCCGTCAACCGCCCACTGCGGGGGGAGTACGTACCGGCAGGAGAGCTGCTCGGCATGAGCTGACCCCATAAAAAAGTCCCGGGCTGACACCCGGGACCAAAACTCTCGCTATGGCCCGTTTCCACCCCATGCAAAAACGGACCAAATGAGTATCTTATGAATCTCACCCTGTCGCTACTGTCACATCTCACAGTGACAGGCCCGGGATACCCCGCACGGGGCACCCGCCAGTGTCGGCCAGGTTGTCCTGCCGCCATCACTCCAGTAGCATCCTTGTTCAATCCCCTTCTCTGATAAGGAATGCTGATGAAGACGCTGGACTACAAGCTGCTGCTGGCGCTGGATGCCGTGATGCAGGAGCAGAACTTCGAGCGCGCCGCCCAGCGTCTGCACATCACCCAGTCCGCCATCTCCCAGCGCATCAAGCAGCTGGAGCAGCAGTTTGCAGAGCCGCTGATCATTCGCAGCCAGCCCTTGCAGGCCACCGCCCTCGGACAGAAGTTGCTGGCCCACTACCGCCAGGTACGCCAGCTGGAGCTGGAGCTGGCGGGGGAACTCTCCCCCAGCGAACCCCAGGCGCCGATCCGGATCAGCATAGCCGTCAACGCCGACAGCCTGGCCACCTGGTTTCTGCCCGCCCTGGCGCCGCTGCTGGAGCAGCACCCCATAGAGCTGAACCTGCTGGTGGATGACGAGAGCCGCACCCTGGACCGGGTGCGTGAGGGCCAGGCATTCGGCGCCGTCAGCCTGCAACCCCAGCCGCTGGCAGGCTGCTGCGTCGACGAGCTCGGCGAGATGCGCTACCTGCTGACCGCCAGCCCCGCCTTCGTCGCCCGCCACTTTCCCCGCGGGCTCACCCCGGCGGCGCTGGCCAAGGCACCGGCAGTGGCGTTTGATCAGCGCGACGACATGCACGTCAGCTTCATGGCCCGTCACTTCGCGCTGGCCCCCGGCGGTTACCCCTGCCACACGGTGCGCTCGTCGGAAGCCTTCGTCGCCATGGCCGAGCAGGGGCTCGCCTGCTGTCTCATCCCCGAGTTGCAGATCCGCCAGCAGCTGGCACAGGGACTGCTGCTCGATCTCAGCCCGGACAATCACCTCATCGAGCGCCTCTACTGGCACCGCTGGGTGCTGGAGCGGGGGCTGCACAAGCAGATCTCCCAACGCCTGATCGAGCAGGGTCGCCGGGCACTGCAACCCCGCTGAGCAGGCCATTCACCTTGGCTTTGGAGGGGTAAAAACGTATAGTGCTGGGCGATTCTTCATCAGGTCTCCACTCAGGTTCCTCACTTATGTTCCAAGACAATCCGCTGCTGGCCCAGCTCAAGCAACAAATCCGCGAAAACATCCCCAAGAAAGAGGGTGTGATTCGCGCCTCCGATCGGGGCTTCGGCTTCCTGGAGGTCGATGAGAAGACCAGCTATTTCGTGCCGCCTCCCTACATGAAGAAGGTGATGCACGGTGACCGGGTGAGCGCCCTGATCCGTACCGAGAAAGAGAAGGAAGTGGCCGAGCCGGATGCCCTGCTGGAGCAGGCCGTGGTCCGCTTCGTCGGCCGCGTCAAGATGTTCCGCGACCGCCTCAACGTGGTGCCTGATCACCCCCTCATCAAAGACGCCATCAAGGCCCGCGCCAAGAAGGGTCTGGACGAAAAGTCCTTCAAGGAAGGGGACTGGGTGGTGGCGACCCTCAAGCGCCACGCCCTTGTAGATGGCAACTTCTCCGCCGAGATCACCCAGCTCATCGCCGACAAGGATGATCACAATGTGCCCTGGTGGGTGGTGCTGGCACGCCACAGCTTGGCTCAGATAGAGCCCGCTGATCTGCCGGAGTGGAAGGTGATCGAAGAGGAAGAGCTGCCCCGTCGCGATCTGACCCAGGTGCCCTTCTTCACCGTTGACGGCGCCAAGACCAAGGACATGGATGATGCCCTGGCCATCACCAAGCTGGACAACGGCTGGGAGCTGCTGGTCGCCATCGCCGACCCGACCGCCTATGTGGCCGAAGGCAGCGAACTGGACCAGGAAGCCGCCAAGCGCGCCTTCACCGTCTACATGCCGGGCCGCAACGTGCCCATGATCCCCCGCACCCTCTCCGACGAGCTCTGCTCCCTGAAAGAGGGGGAGGAGCGCAACACCCTGTGCGCCCGCCTGCTGATCGCCGAGGACGGCCTGCTGCTGGAAGAGACCGAATTCTTCGCCGCCCGCATCGTCTCCCACGCTCGTCTGAACTATGACGAGGTCTCCGACTGGGCAGAGCACGGCAAGGCGCTGGACATAGACGCAGGCGTCATGGCCCAGCTGCCCCTGATGAAGGCCATGACAGAAGCGCGTATCAAGTGGCGTACCGAGCACGCCCTGGTGTTCCCGGACCGCCCCGACTACGACTTCGAGCTGGGTGAGAACGGCGCCGTGCTGGCCATCCACGTGGAGCCCCGTCGCATCGCCAACCGGATGATCGAAGAGTCGATGATCGCCGCCAACATCTGCGCCGGTCGTGTATTGGGCAAGAGCGTCGGTTACGGCATCTTCAACGTCCACACCGGTTTTGACGAGGAGTCGCTCGACGGCGCCATCGATCTGCTCAAGAGCGCCGAGGCACCGTTCGAGAAGGAAGATATCGCCAGCCTGTCCGGCTTCTGTGCCCTGCGCCGCTGGATCGACAGCCTGGACACCCGCTGGCTGGACGGCAAGATCCGCCGCTTCCAGAGCTATGCCCTGATGTCCGCCGAGCCGGGTGCCCACTACGGCCTGGGGCTGGATGCCTACGCTACCTGGACCTCGCCTATCCGCAAATACGGCGACATGGTCAACCATCGTCTGCTCAAGGCCGTCATCGCCGGCAAGACCCCGGGGATGCGCCCAAGCCAGGAGCTGACCGAGCACCTGACTGAGTGTCGCCGCCTGCACCGCAGGGTGGAGCGCGACATCGGCGACTGGCTCTATGTCCGTTACCTCCAGGCCGCCGCTGGCACCGATCAGGTGTTCAACGCCGAGATCATCGACGTGATGCGGGCCGGCCTCAAGCTGCGCCTTCAGGAGAACGGCGCCGTGGTCTTCATGCCCGCTCGCCATATCCTGGACAACAAGGACAGGCTGGAGTGCAACTGGGACAACGGTCGCGTCTACCTGGACAAGACCGAGGTGGTCTATGAGCTTGGTCAGATCATCGAGGTGAAGCTGAGCGAGGCGGTGGAAGAGACCCGCTCCCTCATCGCCAAACCGGCGGTGGCTCTGGTACCTGGCCCTGCACCGGTCGCCCCGGCCGTAGAAGAGGCGTCGACCGAGGCTGACCCCAAGAGCGAATAAGCCTGCCCACCAGCCGCTGACCACCAAAAAGCCCGCATCTTGCGGGCTTTTTTTCACACGCCTGCGCCTTGTAGTTAGCTTCCCCTGGCAGGGCACCCTGACACGCTGCTGGTTACGACCGTCGTCGGCTTGCCATTCCAGCTCGATGGCGCTCCACGCCCGCATGAGAGGCTGATGCACCACCTCATGTGGCGGAAGCCTGAAAGTGGGTTACAAAATAGATCATTCATCGCTCATGACCATCAATATGGGCAAGATCCATCGTCAGGACCCCGGGATTCCCCTCATCACCACATGACTCATTTGAATGCAAAATTAATATTTGTGATTAACATCACATTGACACGACATTTGCGCAAACAACAAAGAGTGATATTCATCACAAAAATAACGATGTTTTGACCAGAAAGATCGAAATGTAGCCGAAGCACAGCGTTCGAATGTGATCGAGATCTCTGTTGTTGAAGGGGGGGAATGGGGGTAAACGAGAGGTGCATCACAAGATGCCCCGTTTTCAGCCTAATTTGATCACAAGCTGGTAGATTGAAGTTGCTTAGACGACAGGGATGGGGGTTCGGCAAAACCCGTCATCCCGACTACCACTTTTAATCACACAGGCTTAAAACGGGGTCCCGACATGTTATCACCGGATACCAAAGTCAAGATACAGAATTTTGGACGCTTCCTGTCCAATATGGTCATGCCCAACATAGGCGCCTTCATCGCCTGGGGCTTCATTACCGCCCTCTTCATCCCCACCGGCTGGCTGCCAAACGAAACCTTGGCCAAGCTGGTCGGCCCCATGATCACCTACCTGCTGCCGCTGCTGATTGGCTACACCGGCGGCAAGCTGATCGGGGGTGAGCGGGGTGCCGTGGTCGGTGCCATCACCACCATGGGCGTCATAGTGGGGACCGACATCCCCATGTTCATGGGCGCCATGATGGTCGGCCCGCTCGGTGGCTGGGCCATCAAGCGCTTCGACAAGGCGATGGAGGGCCGGGTCAAGAGCGGCTTCGAGATGCTGGTCAACAACTTCTCCGCCGGTATCATCGGCATGTTGTGCGCCATCCTCGCCTTCTTCGTCATCGGTCCCTTCGTCAAGGTGCTCTCCGGCGCCCTGGCCGGCGGTGTCGACTTCCTGGTCGCCCACAGCCTGCTGCCGCTGACCTCCATCTTCGTCGAACCGGCCAAGATCCTCTTCCTCAACAACGCCATCAACCACGGCATCTTCTCGCCGCTGGGGATCCAGCAAGCCACCGAACAGGGTCGTTCTATCTTCTTCCTGATCGAAGCGAACCCGGGTCCGGGTCTGGGCGTGCTGCTGGCCTACATGGTGTTCGGTCGTGGCGCCGCCAAGCAGTCCGCCGCCGGTGCCTCCATCATTCACTTCTTCGGTGGCATCCACGAGATCTACTTCCCCTATGTGCTGATGAACCCGCGCCTCATCCTGGCGGTGATTGCCGGTGGCATGACCGGGGTCTTCACCCTGACCCTGTTCAACGCAGGTCTGGTCTCCCCCGCCTCCCCGGGCTCCATCTTCGCCGTGCTGCTGATGACACCGAAAGCCTCTCTGATCGGGGTGCTGCTCTCCATCATCGCCTCGGCCACCGTCTCCTTCCTGGTCGCCGCCGTGTTCGTTCGCGCCCAGCAGCCGGAAGCCGACGAGGCCGACGCCCTGGGTGAAGCCACTCGCAAGATGAAGGCCATGAAGGGTGCCAAGCCCGAGACCACAGCGGCCAAGAAGCCGGGTGCCGAGCTGACCGCAGTGCGCAACATCGTGGTCGCCTGTGATGCGGGCATGGGTTCCAGCGCCATGGGCGCCGGCATGCTGCGCAAGCGGGTGCAGGCTGCCGGTCTCGACATCAGCGTCACCAACCGTGCCATCAACAACCTGGACGATCAGGTGGATCTGGTCATCACCCACAAGGATCTCACCGACCGTGCCCGTCGCCATGCACCGCATGCGCAGCACATCTCCCTCTCCAACTTCCTCGACAACGCCCTCTATCAGGAGCTGGTGCAAAACCTCAGCCTGGCCAACGCGGCCAACGACGACGTGGCCAACCCGCAACTGCTGGTGGCGGCCAACGACGACAGCTACGAGCCGCAGGCAGCCGAGGTCTTCACCCTGAGCCTGCAGGACGTGCACCTGGGCCTCAAGGCCGACAACAAGGAGGCCGCCATCCGGGCTGCCGGCAAGCTGCTGGCGGAGCGGGGCTACGTGGCGCCGGATTACGTCAACGCCATGCTGGAGCGCGAGCAACTGGTCTCCACCTACCTCGGCGAGTCCATCGCCGTTCCCCACGGCACCATAGCCGCCAAGGAACACGTGAAGCGTACCGGCATCGTCATCTGCCAGTACCCGGCCGGGGTCGCCTTTGGCGAGGACGCCGATGAAGTGGCACGCCTGGTGATCGGCATCGCCGCCCGCAATGACGAACACATGCAGGTCATAACCCGTCTGACCAATGCACTGGATGAACCCGGTCTCATCGACCGGCTGGCCAGTACCCAGGATCCCCAGGAGTTCCTGGATCTGCTGGGCGCCGAACAGGCCGCGTAGTCATCCTTCATCGTCTTTGGTTGTAGAGGTTAATATCATGAAAACATTGCATTTTGGTGCCGGCAATATCGGTCGTGGCTTCATCGGAAAACTGCTGGCGGACGCCAGCCATCAGGTCACCTTCGCCGACGTCAACGAAACCCTGATCGATCAGCTCAACCACCGTCAGGAGTACAAGGTGCACGTGGTGGGCACGGACCAGAAGTTGGATGTGGTACGCAACGTGGCGGCGGTCAGCTCCGCCGGACACGAGGTGATCGCCCGCATCATCACCGCCGATCTGGTCACCACTGCGGTCGGGCCCAACATCCTGGACAAGATTGCCAGCACCCTGGCCAAGGGGCTGCAGGCTCGTTTCGATGCCGGCAACCTGACCCCCCTCAACGTCATCGCCTGCGAGAACATGGTACGCGGCACCAGCCACCTCAAGCAGGAGGTACTCAAGTACCTGCCGGTCGCGTATCATGCCACCCTCGACAACTGCGTCGGCTTCGTCGACTCGGCGGTGGATCGCATCGTGCCCCCTGCCGCGGCCAACGATGATCCGCTGGAGGTGACGGTGGAGAGCTTCAGCGAATGGATCGTCGACCAGACCCAGTTCAAGGGCGAGCTGCCCCAGGTGGCGGGCATGGAGCCCACCGACAACCTGATGGCCTTCGTCGAGCGCAAGCTGTTCACCCTCAACACCGGGCACATCGTCACCGCCTACCTCGGCAAGCTGAGAGGCTACCGCACCGTGCGCGAGGCGATCGAGGATCCGGTGATCCGCAGCAAGGTGCGCCGCGCCATGGAGGAGAGCGGAGCTGTGCTGGTGAAACGCTACGGCTTCGATCCGCGCCTGCACGCCGCCTACATCGAGAAGATTCTGTCCCGCTTCGCCAACCCCTATCTGGTGGATGAAATCGACCGGGTCGGCCGTCAGCCACTGCGCAAGCTGGCGGCGGGGGACAGGCTGGTGAAGCCGCTGCTCGGCACCCTGGAGTACGGCCTGCCCAGCGATCACTTGCAGGAGGGCATAGCCGCGGCGCTGCTCTATCGCAACGATGATGATCCCCAGGCGGTGGAATTGCAGGCCCTGCTGGCAGAGCTGGGCCCTGCCAGGACCCTGGCCCGGGTGACCGGGCTGGAGGAAGAGAGCGAGATCGTGCGCGCCATCGTCGCCCGTTATGACAATTTGAAGTGACCCCATGGGGCCTAAGGGCCAACCGCCATCACACGGCGAAATGGTCACTATGCCCCATATGATAAAAACCGGGAGAGAGCCTGGCTCTCTCCCAGTCAGCCGGACCCTGAACACCTATGACCACACACCAGGAAGATGATGTACTGGAGCGACTGAACGAGCAGGATGGCCCCCGTGGCTTCTTTCTCGAGGTCGTGACCATCCTGGAAGAGGCGGTCGACTCCCTGATGCGGCGCGCGTTCCGCCAGGAGGAGTATGCCGTCAAATACGCCATCGAGCCCCTGCTCAACCAGAGCGGCCCCCTCGGCCAGCTGGAGGTGCGCCTCAAGCTCATCTTCGCCCTCGGCCTCATTTCCCTCGAGCGCTATCAGGATCTCGAAGCCTACCTGAAGATCCGCGATTTTCTGGTACGCGACCCCAAGGATTACCGTTTCAGCGACAAGCCGATCCGCGACCTGCTAGGCCGCCTGCATGCCATCCATCAGACCAGCATGATGCCGCAGGATCCCCCAGCCAATGAGGAGGACTGGCCCCTCTATCAAATGCAGCTCAACCGGCTCGATCAGATGGTGCGCTCCGCACTGGTGCTGGCGGTGACCGACTGCGTCACCGAACTCCACAAAGAGAGCCCCATCTGATCAGGCCAGTCCGCTAAGGATCTGACCAGGCATCCGAGATCCCGGCCTCCCCGAGGCCACCTCTACCGGGTGTCAATTTGCTCTCCTTCCCCGCTACACTAGGTCCAACCCCATCACCCACTCGAGGTTGGCATGATTGCACTCTCCCTGGCCGGGATCGCCCTGATCTCGCTGCTGGCACAGTGGCTCGCCTGGTCACTGCGCGTCCCCGCCATCCTGTTCCTGCTGCTGAGCGGCCTCTTGCTCGGCCCGATGACGGGCATGCTAGACCCCGACGCCCTGCTCGGAGAGCTGCTGTTTCCGCTGGTGTCGCTCTCGGTCGCCATCATCTTGTTCGAAGGGGCGCTGACCCTGCACCTGACCGAACTCAAGGGGATAGGCAAGGTGGTGCGCAACCTTTGCTCCACCGGCATGCTGGTCAGCTTCGCCGTCATCGGCGCCGCCAGTTACTGGCTGCTGGGCCTGGACTGGCGGGTCGCCATGGTGCTCGGCGCCGTGCTGGTGGTGACCGGCCCGACCGTAGTCGCCCCCATGCTCAACGTGATCAGGCCGGTGCGGGAGGTGGACAAGATCCTGCGCTGGGAGGGGATCGTCATCGATCCCATCGGTGCCCTGTTTGCGGTATTGGTGTTCGAGGCGGTTCGCATCGGCAGCCAGGGGGATCTCATCGATCACACCCTGCTGGCCCTGGCCAAGACGGTGGGGGTCGGCTCCCTCATCGGGGTGGCAGCCGGCTGGATCACCACCCTGATCATGCGCAAGGACTGGCTGCCGGTCAGCCTGCACAAGTTCGGGGTGCTGGCGCTGGTGCTGGTCACCTTCACCCTGTCGGACTGGCTCAGTCACGAATCCGGGCTGCTGGCGGTCACCGTGTTCGGCATCTGGCTCGCCAACCAGGAGGGACTGGATCTGGAGGAGGTGCTGGCCTTCAAGGAGGATCTCGCTGTCATCCTCATCTCTTCCCTGTTCATCCTGCTGGCGGCCCGCCTCGATCTGGCGCAGCTCTGGCAACTCGGCCCCATGGTGCTGGCGCTGCTCTGCGTGGTGCAGTTCGTGGCCCGCCCGCTCTGCATCCTGGTCTCGACCCTGGGATCGGATCTCCCCTGGCGCGCCCGGGCCCTGCTCGGCTGGATAGCCCCCCGGGGCATAGTGGCGGCGGCGGTCAGCGCCTCCTTCGCCATCAGCATGCACGAGGCAGGCATTGAAGATGCCGACAAGCTGGTGCCCCTGGTGTTTGCCGTCATCATCTTCACCGTGGTGTTGCAGAGCCTGACGGCGACCCCGCTGGCCAGACTGCTCGGCATGCGCCAGAGCGCTCCCGACACCTGGCTGCTGATCGGTGCCAATTCGGTGGCCCGCGCCATAGGCCGGGCACTGGCGGATCAGGGCATCCCGGTCCATCTCTCCGATCCGGCCTGGGAACATTGCAAGCTGGCCCGCATGAGCGGCCTGCCCTGCTACTTTGGCAATCCGCAATCGGAACACGCCGAGCTGCACCTGCCTCTCACCAGCATTCATACGGTGCTGGCGCTTTCACCCAACCGTCACAACAACGCCCTCGGGGTGCTGCACTTTGCCCACCTGTACGGGGAGGATAAGGTCCACTCCCTGCGCTCCAGCGAGCAGCACGGCAAGGCGAACCGGGAGAGCGCCACCTTCCGCGCACGCCAGGATCTGTTCGGGCCAGAGATAAATTTCGCCCGCCTGAGCGGCCTGCTGAGCCGGGGCGGCCAGATCAGGGCGACCCGGCTGAGCGACGCCTTTGACTGGAGCCAGTATCAGGACGCCAATCCCGGCGCCATTCCCCTGTTCATCGTCGATGCCAGGGGCAAGCCCAGGGTCGTCACCGGTCCCGTTGTCCCCCTGGCAGGGGAACTGCTGATCGCCCTGCAGCCACCACGGGAGCCCCAGGCGGCTTGATGCGCCATCCGGCGAGCCGGCTCTCGGCACCTGCAATCACTGCGGGCGACTAGACTTGAGGGTGGCGCCATGAGTCACAGGAGGGTGTCATGACAGTCAGCGAATTGCGTGCGTTTCATCAGCAGCACAGGTTCAGGGAGGCGGAGATCATGCATGACATCATCTCTCCCGGCTGGGTAGTGGAGTTTCGGGGTCAGGACGGCCATCTCTACATGATGACGGACACCCTGGGTTGCCCGATGAGTTTCTCCTCAACCGAGGAGGCCCGCGACCATATCCACCTCGTGGCCGATTGCCCCATCCAGGTAGAGCACCTCTATCGCTTCTTCGAGCGTTGAGACAGATGCCAGCAAAAAGGCTCCCGAGGGAGCCTTTTCTCATTCCGGCTGCAGTGGCTCGGCGTCCTTGCTCTCCAGCCGCCTGACCGGCTTTTGCAGGATCAGGTTGGCCGGGTAGGTCACCAGATCACCGTTGTCATCCCGCACCCTCAGGTAGAACAGGCCTATCTCGGTGATGACGCCGGTCACCGAATCGTCCTTGTCGAGGATGCGGATCCGGTCACCTATCTTGTAGGGGAAGGCGAAGAAGATGGTGATGCTGGCGGTGATGTTGGAGAGGATCGACCACTGGGCCACCATGGCAACACCGAGCACGGCGAAGAAGGAAGACGCGAGCACCACCAGCCGGGAGAAGTCGAGCCCCCACACCCCCGCCAGGATCAGCAGGGTGGCGCAGCCGAGCAGGAAGTGGAACACATGCTCCACGTAGAGCACCCGGTTTTCGCTCACCTGCCGGCTCTGGCCGAGCGCCATCAGGCTCTTGTGAATGAGGCCGCGGATCAGGGTGTGTCCCAGCAACAGCAGCAGGGTCACGCCAAAGGATTCCCATGTCGTCATGTGCGTTCCTTACCACCAGCGTCGATATTTGAGCCAGACCGCCAGCCCGGTCGCCAGCGCCAGCAGGGAGCCGCAGAAGACCCAGAAGGCAGTCGGGCTCTCGGCACCGGGAATGCCACCCAGGTTGATGCCAAACAGGCCGGTCAGGAAGCTGGCCGGCAGGAACATCAGCGCCATCACCGACAT
The DNA here is from genome assembly GCF_020423125.1 of Aeromonas media. Lineage (NCBI taxonomy): Bacteria > Pseudomonadati > Pseudomonadota > Gammaproteobacteria > Aeromonadales > Aeromonadaceae > Aeromonas > Aeromonas media. Next base: position 367,571 of record NZ_CP075564.1, on the reverse strand, counting down.
CTGGTAGGCACGGCGGTTGGTGGCCTCTGCCGTCAGGTTGTTGATCTCGTCCGCCAGCACGGCGGAGCGGGCCACCCCGGCATCCAGATCGTCCAGCCAGCGACGCAACCGGTCGGCGATGTCGAGCAGACGACGGCGGTCATCCTCATCCAGCCAGCTGAGCTTCTCGTTGGCGAGGCGCGCCACCAGATCCCGCTGGGGAGAGAGGTAACGACGGATCATGATGAGTTGCTTGCGGATCCGTGCCAGCCGGCCGTTGGCGGGCAGTTCACGCATCAGCACAATCTCTTCCAGTTCCAGGATCTGATCGTGCAGCTCCTCGACAAACTCCCCCGCCCTGTCGGTCAGGGCATCACAGATCTCCACCAGCCAGTCGGCGCTCGAGATGGCGCCGCCCCCCAGCACCAACTGCTGGAAGACATCTTTTTCCGACAACAGGGAGCGACGGCGACTGCTGAGAATGAAATCCGGGGTGATGTAGATGCGCAGCGCCACCATCTCTTCTGGCCTGTGATCCTTGTTGTGATTGATGCCACGCAGGATCAGCAGCACAGTCTCCCCCATCCGCACCAGCTTGGGTCTGTTGCTCTGGCCGAGCAGGGATTCGCGCGCGGCGTCATTGAGCAAGGGCGTCTGCAACAGCCAGCGCGCCGACTCTGGATTGCCGTAATCCAGATGCACCCAGCTGGGCTGCGCCGCCGGGATCTCGCTGCCTGTGGCCAGCGGAGTCATCCCCCCCTTGCCATCCAGGGTCAGGCCATAAATTACGTCACTGGGCACCCGATCCATCTCGTTTCCTTCTCGTTTCATGCTCAGGCCCCAGCTTACACGAAAGCGGGGGCCGACTCAGCTTCGCACCGGGAAGGGTACGTCTGTGCTACCATGGCCGCTCTCGTGTTATGCCCGTTTCAACTACAGGAAACCATGCCATGCCCATCTGGGTCGATGCCGATGCCTGCCCCATTCCGGTCAAGGAGATCCTCTACCGCGCCGCCCACCGCGCCCAGGTTGTCACCACCCTGGTGGCCAATCAGGGGCTGCGGGTTCCCCCCTCTCCCTTCATCAAGACCCAGCAGGTGGAGAAGGGATTCGATGTGGCGGATCATGTCATTGCCCAGCAGGTGCAGCCCGGCGATCTGGTGATCACTGGCGACATTCCGCTTGCCTCCTGGGTCATCGATGCCGGCGGCGAGGCGCTCAATCCCCGTGGCGAGATCTACACCCGCGAGACCATTCAGGCCCGGCTCGGCATGCGCAACTTCATGGAAGAGCTGCGCTCGGCCGGGGTGCAGACCGGCGGCCCGGCCCCCTTCAACGCCGCCGACAAACAGCGCTTCGCCAATGCCCTCGACAAATGGCTGCTCAAGGGCAAGCTCAGCTGATGCCTCTCCCCGGCTTGCCGCAGGGGAGGCTCATTCATTTCCCTTTTCGCTTAATTTTTTCTTAAGGCTTGTGGACTAACCTTGTGGCTGTTGACCCAACCACCCCAAGGAGCACACATGAAACTGACCCCTCTGTTGTTACTGATCCCCCTGCTGAGCGGCGCCGCTCTGGCCGACCCCCAGTGTACCCAGACCGACAAGAGCAAGTGGCTGAGCGAAGCAGATGCCCAACAGCAGATCAAGGCGATGGGCTACGACATCAAGAAGTTCAAGGTGACCAAGACCAGTTGCTACGAGATCTACGGCTGGGACAAGGACAAACGCAAGGTCGAGATCTACTTCGACCCGACCGATCTGAAGAAAGTGAAAGAAGAGATTGACGAATAACCCTGCCATGGGCTCGTCTGTCTCCGACCCCTTTGATGGAACCTTGCCATGACAACCCCGTCTGAAGTGAGAGTCTGGGATCCCCTTATCCGGGTGTTTCACTGGGCCACCGTCACCCTCTGCCTGCTCAACTTCTTCATCCTGGAAGAGGGCAGCAAGCCCCACAAATATGCCGGCTACGTGGTGGGCATCCTGCTCATCATCCGCCTGTTGTGGGGCATAGTCGGCCCCCATTACGCCCGCTTCGGCCAGTGGTGGCCGACGCCAGCCCGCATTCGTTATTACCTGCGCCAGCTGGCACAAGGTCGCCACCCCTATTACCTGGGCCACAACCCGGTCGGGGCTCTGATGATCTGGCTGCTGCTGCTGTCGCTGGTCGGTACCGTCGTCACAGGCTGGCTCACCACCTGGGATGCCTTCTGGGGTGAGGATTGGCTGGAGGAATTGCACGGGACCATTGCCAACACCCTGATGGCCGCCGTCGGCGTCCATGCGGCTGTGGTGATCCTGACCGATCGTCTCACCCGCAGCGACCTGGTGCGCGCCATGGTACTGGGCAAAAAACGGGTACCCGCCGATGCCAAGGTGGAAGATCCGCGCAGCGAATGACCGGGCCGCCCCCGGCCCCGGTTTTTTGCTGCAATGGCCCGCGACACAGGAAAGATGCGCCGCCATGCCCCCGTGCTGACCATCACGACAGCCCCAAGGTACCTGCTGTTGCCCGTCACCAGCCCCTGATCCCCCACATATTCCTGCTGACGCCGGCCCTGGCCGACGCCAGCCCGTGACAACCCATACCCACAACGCCGCCCCGCGCCCCGCTGCAAACCGGGGGCAAGGATGCACTCATTATTGGCCACCTCAGCCACCGGTCGGGAGACAAGCCCACTTTCGCCAGCCTACGGTTGTTCTGGCCCCTCAAGCACCGCGACCGGCGGCCGGGTCGTCCCAAAAACAAGGCGCTGTCCCAATTACGTGTTGGAAGACTAACCTTGGAGTAGGTCATCACCTTGAGGGCCTCCATCATGGATACCCAAGCCTTCCAACATCTCCTTACCCTGTTCCCGCAACTCTCTGTCCGACAACGACATATCGCTCAACGTGAGTTGCAGCAACCCAGCTTGCCTTCTCGCATTAACGCCTTGCTACCGGATTGCCCTGCTTGTCCCCATTGTCATGCACAGCCAGACCAGCTTGCTCCCTGGGGCTGGACTCGGGGGTTACGGCGTTACCGTTGTAAACAATGCTTGCGGACCTGCTCTACCTTGACCAAGACGCCATTGGCACGCCTGAGAAAATCCCAATGCTGGCAAGCCTATGCCCAGGCGCTCATCGACGGTCTAACCGTCAGAGCAGCGGCTCGGCGCTGTGGGGTCAGCAAGAACACCGCCTTCCTGTGGCGCCATCGCTTTTTGCGTGCCATGGCGGAGCATCGGGCCGACCATGAAGGCGGGATTGTGGAAGTGGATGAGACCTTCTTTCTTGAGTCCTTCAAAGGCCAGCATGTCTGGTCACGACCAGCCCGACAGCGAGGTGGCAAAGGGCGAACCCGAGGAACGGGACCGGATTACATCCCGGTGGTCGTGGTGCAAGACAGGGAAGGCCATCTGGCCGATTTCCAACTGGAGCAACTGGATGCCAGGCATGTGAAGGCGGTCCTGGCGCCGCTAGTCGACAAGGATGCGGTGCTGTGCAGTGATGGGGCAGGCGTGTATGCGAGCTTTGCCCGTAGCCAGGGATTGAGCCATCAGGTGCTGCATAACCGGGCGGGACAGCGAGTGATAAGCGGTGCTTACCATATCCAGCATGTGAACGGGTATCACCGCAGGCTAAAGGAATGGATGGAGCGATTTCACGGTGTCGCGACGTCTTACTTGAAGCATTATCTGGGTTGGCGGCGGATGCTGGAGCGTTATCAACGAGGGATAGACGTCAGGTGTTGCTTGCATGAGGCGCTAGGGCGCCCCATGCAACACGTAATTGGGACATAGCCAAAAACAAACCCCTGCCGAGGCAGGGGTTTGTCGTGGTGATGGCGAGGCGCGCTCAGATCATCACACCGGCGATCACGGCGGAGAGCAGACTCACCAAGGTGGAGCCGTACACCAGCTTCAGACCGAAGCGGGAGACCATGTTGCCCTTCTCTTCATTCAGTGCCTTCACCGCACCGGCGATGATGCCGATGGAGCTGAAGTTGGCGAACGACACCATGAAGATGGAGAGGATGCCGACGGTGCGCGGGGAGAGCCCGGCAGCAATCTTGCCCAGATCCATCATGGCCACGAACTCGTTGGTCACCAACTTGGTCGCCATGATGGAGCCGGCTTGCAGCGCTTCACCGCTCGGAATACCCAGGATCCAGGCGATCGGATAGAAGAGGTAACCCATGACGTACTGGAAGTTGACGCCAAACGCCAGCTCGAACAGGTAGTTGACCAGGGCGATCAGGGCGATGAACCCGACCAGCATGGCAGCCACGATAACGGCCACGGAGAAACCGGCCATGATGTACTCCCCCAGCATCTCGAAGAAGTTCTCCTTCTTCGGAGTGTGGTGCTCGTCACCCTCGGCCAGCGCCTTGGCGTCGGTCACTGTATTGTCCGGCTCGTACGGGTTGATCAGGGACAGCACGATAAAGGTGCTGAACATGTTGAGCACCAGGGCGGCCACCACGTAACGGGGCTCGATCAGCTGCATGTAGGCACCGACGATGGACATGGAGACGGTGGACATGGCCGTCGCCGCCAGGGTGTACATCTGCTTCTCGTTCAGGTGCGGCAGTGTGTTCTTGAGCGCGATGAAGTTCTCGGACTGGCCGACGATCATCGAACTGATGGCGTTGAAGGACTCCAGCTTGCCCATGCCGTTGATCTTCGCCAGCACGGTACCGATGCCACGAATGACGATGGGCAGCAGACGAATGTACTGCAGGATGCCGATCAGCACCGAGATGAAGACGATGGGCATCAGCACCATCAGGAAGAAGGAGAAGGCCCCTTCGTTGACCAGGCCACCGAACACGAAGTCGGTACCCTGTTTGGCAAACTCCATCAACTTGGTGAAGCCGGCGGCGAAGCCACCCACCACAGCCAGACCCACTTCGGAGTTCAGCATGAACCAGGCCAACGCCAGTTCGACCACCAGCAGTTGGCCGATGTAGCGCAGTTTAATCTGTTTCCAGTTGTGGCGGTTTGCCAGCAACGCCAGCGCGAGGACCATCACGAGTCCAAGCACAAAGTGAACGTATTCCATACCAGTAGCACCCAGTGAATTGTTATTTTTGACCGGCGCCATCATAAAGAATCGTATATTTAAAAATCAGATAGCCATCACAATCCGACTCAATAATATGTATGCGAGATAATACAAACGTTTTTAAATTAATTAAGCGGAAACGGGATATTAATCGCGCAACGAAAAATCAAAATAATCTTAAAAAACATTAATTTATATTTATTCCGGTTGCGGCAGCAGTGCCGATCAATATTTCATTATCACTCCCGCAACATTCGTATTAAAATATTACTCATGTTTCAGCCATGATATTTAATCAACCAGAACAGAAAACGTTTACCCTTGATAAATAATTACCTGGATACCGTAAACATTCACCTCGAGCCATCCCCGTGGCACCTCTCTGTCGCCATGGCGACGGATGAGCCCACGTTGAGGTTGCGCTGGGTCAACCGTTCAAAAATCCGCCACATCCGGTGTCACATTCTGGTATGATGCGCGGCCTTAGCGTTCGCGCATCCCCGTTTTCTCCGAAATAGAGTCCTTTTGTGAACAACAGCGAATTTAGCAGCCTCAATCTCTCCCCCGCCCTGCAAGAGAACCTCACCAGCCTGGGCTATCTGCAGATGACCCCGATCCAGGCTCAGAGCCTGCCTCTGGTACTCGAAGGCAAAGACCTGATTGCCAAGGCAAAAACCGGCAGCGGCAAGACCGCCGCCTTCGCCCTCGGCCTGCTCTCCCGCCTCAACATCAACCGTGTCGACGTACAGGCCCTGGTGCTCTGTCCGACCCGCGAGCTGGCGGATCAGGTGGCCCAGGAGATCCGTCGTCTGGCCCGCGCCCTGCCGAACGTCAAGCTGGTGACCCTGTGTGGCGGCACCCCGACCGCACCGCAATCTGCCACCCTGGGCTTCGGTGCCCACATCGCCGTCGGCACTCCGGGCCGCATTCTCAAGCACCTGGAGCAGGGCACCCTGGAACTCTCCAGCCTGGAGACCCTGGTGCTGGACGAAGCGGATCGCATGCTGGACATGGGCTTTGGCGAAGACATCAACAGGGTCATCAGCTATGCGCCCGAGCGCCGTCAGACCCTGCTGTTCTCCGCCACCTATCCGGAGGGGATCGCCCAGATGAGCCGCGGCGTGCAGCGCAACCCGGTCGAGGTGAGCGTGGAGTCCCTGCACGAGGGCAGTGCCATCGAACAGAAGCTGTATGAAGTGCCGGCCGGTCAGCGCCTCGACGCCCTCACCTGGCTGCTGAGCCACTATCAGCCGGGCTCCTGCGTGGTGTTCTGCAACACCAAGCGCGCCTGCAACGACGTGGCCGATCACCTGGCCGCCAAGGGCTTCTCGGCCCTGGCGCTGAACGGCGATCTGGAACAACGGGAACGGGATCAGGTGCTGGTACGCTTCGCCAACGGCAGCGCCACCATCCTGGTCGCGACCGACGTGGCGGCCCGTGGCCTCGACATCAAGGAGCTGGGCGCCGTCATCAACTACGAGCTGACCTATGACCCCGAGGTGCATGTGCACCGCATCGGCCGTACCGGTCGTGCCGGCCAGCAGGGCCTGGCCCTGAGCCTGTATCAGCCCAGCGAAGCGCAACGCGTCAACCTGATCGAGGAGTACCAGCAGGCCCCGATGCCGCTGGGTAATCTCGACAGCATAGGTCGCGAGATCAAGCCGATTGCACCGCAGATGGTGACTCTCTCCATCGATGCGGGCCGCAAGACCAAGGTGCGGGCCGGTGATATCCTGGGTGCGCTGACCGGCGAAGGCGGCATTGCCGGTGCCGACGTGGGCAAGATCCAGATCTCCGAGCAGTACTCCTACGTGGCGGTCAAGCGTCAGGTGGCGAGCGCCGCCCTCAAGCGACTGCAGGAAGGCAAGATCAAGGGGCGCAGCTACCGTGCCCGCAAACTGGGCTAAGGTTCTTTACAAGCCATTGGCCAGACCACAGGCGCCTGACAGGCGCCTGTTTCATATACTTGGATGCCGCCATGCGGCAAGACAGGCACCATGACCCAAGCAATCCAAACCGATGTGAGCTGCCAGAACTGTGAAGCCTGCTGCTGCCGTCTCGAAGTGATGCTCTTTACCGACACCGGCGTGCCGGATCGCTATGTACTCGATCGGGAAGGGGAGATCCCCGTGATGCGCCGGCTGGAAGATGGCTGGTGTGCGGCGCTCGACCGCAACACCATGATGTGCCGCATCTATGAGGTACGACCGCTGATCTGCCGTGAATTCGAGATGGGCGAGCCCGACTGCGTCGACGAACGGGACAAGTGGTTTATCAAGCTGGAATGAGACTGGCAGACAGAACAGCCTCGGGCTGTCGGGTCAGCTCACCGGTGTGACGTCGCCGCCGAGCCGCTCCCCCAACCAGTGGATGGCCGCAGCCTCCTGCTCAAAGTAACGCACCGCCCTGAACGGCAGATCGCTGAAGACCTGATCCGCCAGATAGCGTTTGAACCCACCCACCGCCACCACCGCCAGAAAGGCGCAGCCATTGGCGGTACACCAGCCAAACTGACGACGAAACCGCGCCAGCACCTCGGGACCGGCGGCTTCGAACTCGGTCGCCACCTCGACAATACCCCAGGGCGCATCGCGCAATCCTGCGATCTGCTGGCTGAACGCCGCCTCATAGGCCATGGCGCCCGCCAGATTGAAAGGGCCGCTCGGGCGGCAAATCAGCACCTGCCCCTGTCGCTGCATCTCGAAATGACCGTGTGGTTGCAAGTGCACGCCCCCTCCTCCCATGCGTTTTTCGCCGCGCCGGCGCCGCCTGATGTTGCAACAAGGTAAGGATTTATCTACAGAAAGTCCATGCCACCCCGCATGGCCAAGCCCTTGCTCCACCACCAGATCGCCCATGACTGGCCTGGCGACCCCGCCAGTATGGATTGGTCTCCCCTCTCGCCATGTTCTGTTGCAGTTAATAAAACGTTGCTGCTATCATCCGCGCCGCCACCAACATTCCACCAACTGAAACGTTGGTCATTGACACAAGGATCAGAGATGAAAAACCGGGACTCGAGTCACTACCAGCGGATCTGGCGCTGGCATTTCTATGCCGGTCTCTTCGTCGCCCCCTTTCTGATCCTGCTCTCTCTCACCGGCATCCTGTATCTGTACAAACCCCAGCTCGACAACCTGCTGTACCCTGAGCTGATGAAGGTAACCCCCGCCACCCAGACCCTGAGCGCCGATCAACTGCTGGCCAAGGCGACGATCGCCATGCCCGATGCCAGCCTGCGCAAATACCTGCCCCCGGCGGCCACTGACGCGAGCGCCCAGCTCGTCGTCAACCAGGGGGATCGCGAGCTGACCCTGTTCATGGATCCCGCCAGCGGCGCCCTGCTAGGCACCATAGATAACAAGTGGAACCTGCAGGCGGTGGCCCGCGCCCTGCATGCGGAACTGCTGCTCGGCACCACGGGGGATCGCCTGATCGAGCTGGCCGCCGGTTGGGGAATCGTGCTGCTCGTCAGCGGACTCTACCTGTGGTGGCCCCGCAGGGGGCCCGGTGTGGGTGGCATCCTCTGGCCCAGAATGCACCAGCGCGGCCGCCTCTGGTGGCGGGATCTGCACGCCGTGGTCGGCTTCTGGGGCGCGGGTTTCCTGCTGTTGCTGCTGCTGAGCGGCATGACCTGGACCGGTTTCTGGGGCGATCAGTTTGCCGCCGTCTGGAACCGCTTCCCGGCCGCCATGTGGAACGAGGTACCGAAATCCGCTCCTCTCGCCCGCACCCTCAACCATGCCCATGAACAGACGGTGCCCTGGGCCGTCGAGAGCACTCCCATGCCGAGCTCGCAGCCGGTTCCGGAAAATCATGATCACAGCGCCATGAACCATGGCGGAGAGCACGACGGCATGGTCATGGCCAGCCACCGCATCCCCCTGCAACGGGTGGTGGAGATCGCCACCGAACGTCGGGTTCATCCGGGTTACAGCATCACGCCGCCGGCCGGTGACACCGGCGTCTACACCATAGCCCTGTTCGCCGACGATCCGCGCAACGACGCCACCCTGCACATAGATCAGTACAGCGGCAAGGTGCTGGCCGACGTTCGCTGGCAGGATTATGGCGCGGTCGCCAAGACGGTGGAAACCGGCGTCATGCTGCACACCGGCAAGCTCTACGGCTGGCCCCACCAGCTCGTCATGCTGCTCATCTGCCTGATGGTGCTGGCCAGCTCGGTGAGCGGGCTCTGGATCTGGTGGAGCCGCCGTCCCCGGGGCAGGCTCGCCGCCCCGCCGCTGCCTGCCAAGCTGCCTCCCATGCGCGGTGCCATCGCCGTGCTGGTGCTGCTCGGGATCTGCTTCCCGCTGGTGGGCGCCTCCATGCTGGTCATCTGGTTGCTGGACTGCCTCTTCTTCGCTCGCCGCACGGCCGTGGCACCCGCCAACTGAGATCACTCCCCTGCGGGCGGCAAACAACCAGAAGGGCTCCTCATCAGGAGCCCTTCTGGTCTCTTCCCCGCCCTATCTCATCGCCTCGACCAGTGCGATGATCTTCCGTGCCTTCTCGAAGTGGTCGAGTCTATGGGTCTGGATCCACCAGGTCGCCGCCTCCATCAGCAGCTCGGGGTCGTCGTTCCTGTTGGCGAAAAAGGCATAGAAGGAGACTCCCACCCCCTCCCCCTTCCGGGCAATTTTCTGGTGGCAGACCTGGATGATTTTCTGCTTGAGCGAGTCGCGCATGGTGACGTTCCTGCCTGATGAGTGAAATGGCGGACAGCATACCTCAGCCTGCAAAAAGGGCTCCCATTCGGGAGCCCTTTGCATGACCGATAGCATGCCACTGGGTCAGGAGAGGGCCAGCCCCGCTGAGAGCAGCAGGCTGAACAGGAAGGCGCTGATGGCGGTCTTCTTGAGGGCGCCGGTCAACACCTCGCCATCGAGGCTCTCCCGCAGGGTACGGGCGGCATCGGTGAGCGGCTTCATGGCGGGCAGGAAGATCCAGGGCCAGACGCTCGCGGGCTGAGTCAGCAGGAAGGCGATGGTGGCCAGCAGCGCCGCCCCCAGCAGCACCCAGTGGTAGGCGATGGCGCGGTGGCGGCCAAGCCGCACCGCCAGAGTGATCTTGCCGCTGGCGGCGTCCGTCTCGATGTCCCGCACGTTGTTGATGTTGAGCACAGCGGTCGCCAGCAGGCCACAGGCGGTGGCAGGCAGCAACAGGTCCCACTCCAGGCTATGGGTGAACAGGTAGTAGGAGCCGAGCACCCCCAGCAGGCCGAAGAACAGGAATACCGAGATGTCCCCGAACCCCCGATAACCATAAGGAGTCTTGCCCACCGTGTAGGTGATGGCCGCGACGATGGCCGCGCCCCCCAGCAGGATGAACGTCAGGATCTGCTGCCAGGCCTCCCCGAAGGCGCAGACCAGCAGGGAGAGCCCGCTCACCACGGCCGCCAGCGCGGTCAATCCCATGGCCACGCACATCTGGTGCCTGGTGATGAGGCCGGAGACCACGGCGCGCTGGGGCCCGATCCGCTCCCCGTTGTCGGCACCGGAGACCGCATCACCATAGTCATTGGCCAGGTTGGAGAGGATCTGCAGCAGGATGGCGGTCAACAGGGAGAGACCCATGATGGCGCCGTCGAAGGCCCCCCGGCTGGCTGCGAGCCCCGAGCCCAGCAAAATGGAGGAGCACGCCAGAGGCAGTGTTCGCAAACGCGCCGCCAGCAACCAAACAGAGAAGGTATTTGTCATATTGTGATGGCCAAACAATCAGATATTGATCGTGTTAAGGGTTATCGAACCGGATTTCGGTATACTTGGCCCCTAGGGAGGTAGCTCCCCGGGCGATTTACATGGAAGAATGGGCAGATAATATATAGGAAATCATCGCCCTTTGGCATCAACCTGCGCCATCCTCCCCCGGAGCGATTGCGACTATCCGGCTCAGACAAGACATCCATGTTGGCTCAGACCCATCTCAAGCAACAACTGGACGCCCTGCGTCACAGCACTGTCAGCGGTTTCGTGCGGCTGCGCGTGGCGGCCAACGTCGACCTCTTCCCGGGCTGGCTGGCGGCGCAGACCCTCTACCCCCGCATCTATTGGCAGGCCCGTGGCCCCAAGAGCCCGGAGTATGTGGCGCTCGGCGCCATCCACGAGCTGACCCGGCCAGAGGATATCCAGCGAGTCTGCGATCTCGCCAATACGAGCAGTGAAGACAGCCCCCGCTACTACGGTGGCCTGGCGTTCGATCCGGCACAGCCCGGTTGGCAGGGGTTCGGTCCCTGCCGCTTCGTGCTGCCCCGTATCGAGCTGGTACGCCGTGGGGAGTGCATCAGTCTCTGCCTCAATCTCTGGTTGCCCGCCCAGGATAAGGTGCACGAGTTCGATGCCGAGCTGCAGGCGGCCGAGGCTGCCCTCGACGCCCTGCAACCGGAAGCGCCCCTGCCCTCACTGCAAAAACGGTCGTGGCAGCGCCGGGATGTCCCGGGCCCGGCCCAGTGGCAAACCCTGGTAGAGCGGGTGACGGACCCCGCCTTTCAGGCCCACACCCCCAAGGTGGTGCTGTCGCGGGAGAGCCTGCTCGAAAGCGAGGAGAGCATTCCCCCCCTCTGCCCCTGGTCCCTGCTGACCCAGTGGGCCCGTCACGCCCAGGAGTGCTTCCACTTCGGCTTCCAGTTCTCCCCCGAGCAGAGCTTCATCGCCTGCTCCCCCGAGCGCCTCTATCGCCGGGAGCAGTGCCACCTCTTCACCGAAGCACTGGCGGGCACCATTCGCCGTTCCGGGGACGAGGCGACCGACGCGGCCCTGGCCGCCGAGCTGCTGGCAGACAGCAAGAACCGGCTGGAAAACCGGCTGGTACACGCCGACATCCTCAGCCGACTGGCGCCGCTCACCACGGACGCCACCCTGACCGAGCCGCGCATCCTGAAACTGCGGCTGCTGCAGCACCTCAAGTGCGACATCGAGGCCGAGCTCAAACCCGGCGTGTGCGACTGGCAACTGCTGGCCGCCCTGCACCCGACCCCGGCGGTGGGCGGTGCCCCCCGCGAGGCGGCGCTCGCCTTTATCCGCGAGAGCGAACCCTATGATCGCGGCTGGTACGCTGGCGCCTGCGGCATGCTGAGCCGGGAGACCTCGGAGTTCTCGGTCGCCATCCGCAGCGCCCGCATCACGGCACAGGGCATCAGCCTGTTTGCCGGCGCCGGCATAGTGGCAGGCTCGGAGCCCGCCGCCGAATGGGCCGAACTCGACAACAAGATCGCCAACGTGCTCTCCCTGCTGGGATAGCGTTTTTCATCGACCCCTCACCGCGAGAGCCTTATGCCCGCCAGCCAATTGCCTGAGCACCGAGCGTTTACCAGCCAGCATGCCACCTTCAATCACGTCTGGTCTTCCCTCCTGCTGGAAGAGCTCCATCGCCTCGGCGTGCGCGACATAGCGCTGGCCTCCGGCTCCCGCTCGGCCCCGCTCACCATGGCTGCTGCCGCCCACCCCGGCTTTCGCCGTCATCTCCACTTCGACGAGCGCGGCCTCGGGTTCATGGCGCTGGGGCTGGCCAAGGGAAGCGGTCGACCGGTGGCGGTGATCATGACCTCGGGCACCGCGGTGGCGAACCTCTGGCCCGCCGTGGCCGAGGCGCAGCTGACCGGTGTGCCGCTCATCATCCTCTCCGCCGACAGGCCCCCCGAACTCATCGACAACGGCGCCAACCAGGCCATCGATCAGCAGGGGATCTTCGGGCGCTACCCCGTCCATCAGCAGAATCTGCCGAGCCCCACCCCCAGTATTCCGGCCGCCTTCGTGCTGAGCTCGGTGGATCAGGCGCTGGCCAAGCAGGCACTGACCCCCGGGCCGGTGCACTTCAACTGCATGTATCCCGAGCCCCTCTATCCCGGCGAGGCGTACCTGGACTTTTCCGACTACCTGGCGCCGCTCGGTGACTGGCTGCATTCAAGCGAGCCCTGGAGCCCCTGGCTACAGGGCGAACAACACTGCCCACACCAGCCCGACTGGGACGAGCTGCAGGGCAAACGCGGCGTCATCATCGCCGGCCGCATTCAGGATCCGGCCGAAGCGCATAGGGTGATCCAGCTGGCCGAGCGCCTCGGCTGGCCGTTGCTGGCGGACTTGCAGAGCCAGATCCGCTTCGACAGCCGCAATCTCATCCACATGGATCTCGCCCTGCAAAACAGCGGCTTCGTGACCGAGCTGGCCCGGGCCGAGGCGCTGTTGCAGTTCGGTGCCCGCCTCATCTCAAAGCGGCTCGGGCAGTTCATCAAGCAGCACCCCTGGCAGGATTACTGGCTGGTAGACCCACAACCGGCCAGGCTGGATCCGGACTACCGGCTGCGTCGCCGGCTGGTGTGTACACCCAGAACCTTTGCCACGGCTCATCCGGTGCACCATCGCCATCTGCCCTGGCACCGGCTGGCGGAACGCCAGCAGGGCATCAGCCAGCAGGTGCGCAGCGCCTGCGATCGCTTCTCCGAACTCGGGGTCTGCCATCGGTTGAACCGGCTCATCCAGGGCCAGCTGTTTGTCGGCAACAGCATGCCGGCCCGGCTGATGGACATGCTTGGCGAAACCGGTACGGGCCCCAGCAGGGTGATGACCAACCGCGGCGCCTCCGGCATTGATGGCCTGATCGCCACGGCCTTCGGCTTCTCCCTGTCGAGGGATGAGCCGACCACCCTGCTGCTCGGCGATCTCAGCGCTCTGCACGATCTCAACAGCCTGGCCCTGCTTGGCAAGGGGAGCCGGCCGTTGGTGGTGATCCTGCTCAACAACGACGGCGGCAGCATCTTCCGCATGCTGCCGGTACCGACCAGGGACTCGCTGCTGGAGACCTACTACTGCCTGCCCCACGGCCTGCACTTCGAGCACGCCGCCGCCATGTTCGGCCTGAACTATCGGGCACCGGCTACCCTCGACGAATTTGAACGGGACTACGCCACCGCGCTGAAAACCGGGGCAACCCTGATTGAAATCAAGGTGCCGAGCAACGAGGTAGCCGAGGATCTCAAGGCACTGGGAAGCGTAATCCGTGGCAGCTAGTGTCTACCAGCCGACGCTGGTGCTGCTGCACGGCCTGCTCGGCGATGCCGACGACTGGCGGCCGGTGATCACAGCCCTGCCGGAGATCGAATGCCACGCGCTGGATCTGCCGGGCCACGGCCGCAGCAAGGCGCGGCGGGTGACCGGCTTCGAGCAGGCCCATGAGTGGCTCTGTGAGGAGCTGGCCGCACGGGATATCGAGCACTACCGGCTGGCAGGCTATTCCCTGGGGGGGCGGCTCGCCCTCTATCATGCCAGCCAGTCCCCCGCCGGGTTGCAGGCGCTCTTGCTGGAGAACTGCCATCCGGGCCTGCCGGAGGCCGAGCGGGCCGCCCGACTCGCCCACGATGAGGGCTGGGCCCGGCGCTTCGAGCAGGAACCCCTGCCCCTGGTACTGGCGGACTGGTACCGGCAGGGGGTGTTCGCCGATCTCGACGAGACCGCCCGTGCCCGCCAGGCAGCCCGCCGCCTGGGCAACGAGGGCCCTGCCATCGCGACCATGCTGCGCGCCACGTCGCTGGCCAAACAGCCGGATCTCGTCCCCTGGCTGAGCCATACCCGATTGCCGGTGCGCTGGATCTCCGGCAGCCGGGATCACAAATTCCATCGCCTGGCTTGCCAGCTGGTCAAGCAAGGCTGCAATATCAATCACTTGGCTTTGGATGGCGGGCACAACCTGCACGCCAGCCAGCCCGACACCTTTGCCCGGCTCCTGCGGGAGTGGGTCAACCAACCAGAAGAGAAGAGTCATGACTGACGCAATGACGGATGCGCAACCCCATGCAACCGTCGCCCCTGACAGGATTGCCCGGCTGACTGCTACCACACCAGAAGGAAAACACCATGATTGAGGCAATGACGGAAGCGGAACTGTACGCTCCCATTGAGTGGCAGGATTGCTCCGCCGGTTACGAGGACATCCTCTATCACAAGTCCCTGGATGGCATTGCCAAGATCACCATCAACCGTCCCCAGGTGCGCAACGCCTTCCGCCCCCGCACCGTGAAAGAGATGCTGCAGGCCCTGGCCGATGCCCGTTATGACGATCATATCGGTACCATCATCCTCACCGGTTTTGGCGAGAAGGCCTTCTGCGCCGGTGGCGACCAGAAGATCCGCGGCGACTACGGTGGATACCGTGACGACGAGGGCACTCACCACCTCAACGTACTCGACTTCCAGCGCGACATCCGCACCTGCCCGAAACCCGTGGTCGCCATGGTAGCCGGGTATGCAGTCGGGGGCGGCCACGTGCTGCACATGATGTGCGATCTGACCATCGCCGCCGACAACGCCCAGTTCGGCCAGACAGGTCCAAAAGTCGGCTCCTTCGACGGCGGTTGGGGCGCCTCCTACATGGCCCGCATCGTCGGTCAAAAGAAGGCCCGCGAGATCTGGTTCCTGTGCCGCATGTACGATGCCCAACAAGCGCTCGACATGGGGCTGGTCAACACCGTCGTCCCCCTGGCCGAGCTTGAGCGGGAAACCGTGCGCTGGTGCCGCGAGATGCTGCAAAACAGCCCCATGGCGCTGCGTTGTCTGAAAGCCGCACTGAACGCCGACTGCGACGGCCAGGCCGGCTTGCAGGAGCTGGCGGGCAATGCCACCATGCTGTTCTACATGACCGAAGAGGGTCAGGAAGGGCGTAACGCGTTCAACGAGAAACGCCGTCCCGACTTCTCCAAATACAAGCGGAATCCCTGATGACACTCGCCCTCTATCGCTACCAACTGCCCTTTACCCAGCCCCTGACCTTTCACGGCAAGGTGGAGGTGGCGCGAGAGGGCCTGTTGGTGCGCATTGGCGATGGCTGGGGGGAGATAGCCCCCCTGCCCGGCTTCTCCAGGGAGAGCCTGGCCGAGGCGCAAACCGAGAGCCTCGCCTGCCTGGCGCAACTGGCCCGGGGGCAGACCATGACCCCCCGGCTGCCCTCGGTTCAATTTGGTCTGGACTGTGCGCGGCGGGTCTGGCCGGAACAAACGGCGGCACTGCCCGACCCCTATCCCCTCATTCAGGGCTCCCCTCAGGAACTGCTCAAGAACTGGAAGCAGTGGCTGCACGAGACACCCCTCAAGGCCAAGCTGAAGGTGGCTCGCTACCCCATGCGGGACGAGCTGGCGCTGATCCGCCTGCTGCTCGACAGGCGCCCCAATCTCAAGCTGGTGCTGGATGCGAACCAGGGCTGGACCCGCGAGGAGGCCTGGGCCTTCTGCGGCCACCTGGATCCGAACCGGATCGAATACCTGGAAGATCTGTGCGCCGACTTCGAGGACATCGCCTTCGTCGCCAGTCGTACCGGCATGCCGGTGGCCCTCGACGAGTTGCTGGCCCAGGGCAAGTCCTGGGAACCCATCCCCCAGCTGAAAGCCCTGGTGCTCAAGCCGACCCTGCTCGGTTCCCTGGCCAACAGCGAGGCCCTGGTGGCCCGCGCCCGCGAGCTTAAGCTGAAGGTGATCGTCTCCTCCTGTTTCGAGTCCGGTATCGGCCTCGGTCAGCTCGCCCGCCTCGCGGGGGAGTGGGCGCCGGATCAGGCCCCTGGGCTGGACACCCGACGCTGGCTGGCAAGGGATCTGCTGGACAAACAGGGTCAACCCGACCCAAGCCTGATGGAACCTCTGTTTCACCGTGACTGAAGGAGCCCCCATGCCGCCCGCCCGTGCAGCTGATGCCTCACTGGCAGCCTGCCCGGTGCGCCACTGGGCACAGGCGGCCCCCGGGCGCATCGCCATCCACGGCCATATCTCTCTCACCTATCGGCAGCTGGATACTCGGCTAAACGGCCTGTGCCAACAGCTGGCGCAGGCAGGATTGAAGCCGGGTGATCGCCTCACCGCCGTGGTGCGCGGCGCCCTGGAGGATGTGCTGCTGGCCTGGGCCTGCGTGCGCAGCGGCCTCGTCTTCTGCCCGCTCAATCCCGCCTTCCCCCTCGTCAGACAGGCCGAGCTGGCGCGACAACTCGAGGTGGTCGCCTGCTGGTCGGCGGGAGAGATGCCACCCGGCCCCTGGCGGCGGCTGCAACTGGAGTTCGAGGCCGAGGGGGAGCCCACCCCCGAGCCCCTGTGGCTGGATCCCAACCGGCCGAGCAACATGATCCTCACCTCGGGATCCAGCGGCAGCCCCAAGGCCGTGGTGCACCGCCTCGCCAACCACCTCGCCTCGGCCCGGGGCTCGGCCACCCTGATCCCCCTCGATGGCGATTGCGGCTGGCTGCTCTCCCTGCCGCTGTTCCACGTGGGTGGCTACGCCATCCTGTTCCGGGTCTTCCTGGCGGGGGCCAGCCTGGTGCTAGACGATCGTACCCAGCCCCTCAAGGAACGGCTCGAGCGCCAGCCCATCACGCACCTCTCGCTGGTACCGACCCAACTCTGGCGCCTGCTGGCGCAAGGCTTCGACCCCGCTCGCACCCGCTTGCGCGAGCTGCTGCTCGGAGGGGCCGCCATCCCTGAGCCTCTGGTCAACCACCTCAAGGCACTGGAGTTTACCCCCAAGTCGAGCTATGGCCTCTCCGAGATGGGTAGCCAGGTCTGCACCGGCCAGCCTGCCGGCGCCGGGGTAGTGGGCAGGCCCCTGCCCGGGCGGGAGGTCTGCATCCGTCAGGGAGAGATCTGCGTGCGCGGCGACACCCTGTTTGCCGGCTATTTCCAGGCCGGAGCGCTGGTGCTGCCGCTGGATGAGGAGGGCTGGTTTCACACCCGGGACAAGGGCCACTTCACCACGGACGGCGAGCTGGTAGTGGAGGGGCGGCTCGACAACCTCTTCATCTCGGGAGGGGAGAACATCCAACCCGAGACCATAGAGCAGCGGCTGGTGGATCACCCCGCCGTGGCCCAGGCCCTGGTGGTGCCAGTGCCGAGCGATGAGTGGGGGCAGAGGCCCGCCGCCTTTATCGACTGGCTGGCAGAGCCCGTGCCCCACGACGAACTGGCGACCTGGATCAGACACTCCTTGCCTGGCTTTATGGTGCCGGACCGCTGGCTGCCCTGGCCGGATCTCGGCGGCAATCTGAAACCCTCCCGCACCCTGCTCGCCCAGAGCCTGCGGCAAGAGGAGTGACGTAGCCCCCCATATGGGGCTGAGTCCTTGCTATCAATGCAGCCCCCTTTGGGGCTGTTTTTATGTTGTTTGCTCCCGAATACATGATTTCTCGGCGCCACCTGGCTCGTTGATATTCTTTTGGAGCCCAATACCCTGTCTGGTCCCCACGTCACTCCATCCACCAAAGGGATTATGATGAATCACCTCTCTACCCGGCTGCTGCTCCTGGCAGCCCCCGGCCTGCTCGCCACCTCGGCGCTGGCCAGCTACTCCCCCGACTGGCAACAGTATCAACTCATGGGCGAAGCCAGCCGTCAGCTGGGGGATCGTCTCACCGAAGTGACCTATGAGCTGAGCGCTCGCAACGGCAGCGCCCCCTATCAGCAGCTGAGGGTGTATCGCCGCTTCGACTGGCGCGAGGCCAACCTGGCGGCCCTGGCAGAGCGGCAGTGTGGTGAACCGCAACTCAAGATCGAGCAGGGCTGGCAGATCCGCTACCTCAGCTGTGAAGAAGTGGTGCCGGCCGGCAAGGCCGTCCCGGCCAGCAGCTATGACTTTGGCTACGGCATGAAGCAGGGCCGCTGGGAGCCACTGGCAGGCACCCCGACCGCGCCGCGTCAGGATCGTCTGCCGCTGGCGGAGCGGGTCATCCTGGGTCACAGCGAGCAGGAGTTGGATCGCTGCGAGCTCAACGCCGAGGGGCGCTGCGCCGAGCAGGCATGGCAGTACCAGCCCCGAGACTGGCAGCAGTTGAAGGTGCTGGAAGAGACCCCCAACGAACGGGATGGCCGGCTCGAGCAGATCTTCTTCCGCCTGCAACCCATCGCAGGCAGCCAGGCCGCCCGTCAGGTGAGCGAGCTGCACGTCTGGCGCCAGTACAGCTGGCAACTGGACGAGACCAAGGCACAGCAGGAGTGCGATGAACCCCAGAACCGGCAGGAGGGCGACAAGACCATCAGCTACCGGGTATGCCGCCAGACCCTGCCCGCCGGCAGCGAAGTGCAGGTGGTCTTGAAGGACACCGGCTATCAATACCCGGTGGGGGGCAGCGAATGGCAGACCCTGCCGGAAACAACCGAGTGGCAGGAGAGCCGGGTGCTCAACCGCCCCATCGTGCTGGCCAGCAAGGAAGAGCAGCTCGACTGTCGCCGTGCCGACGGCCGCGCCTGCTCCGAGCCGGATCTGCCGGGCACCGAGCTGCTGGACGCCGAAGCGGCCAGGATAGTGCAGGATGCCAGTGGCCAGCCCGCGCCGGTCTGGCAGGAGAACTATGGTCACGATGACCGCAAGCTGCTGGCCGTGTCCCGCGGCATCCAGCGCCTGCTGGCGGCCAATCAGCCGGCTCATCCGGCCATGAAGCTGCTGCTGGAATACGTGCGCGCCCACAACTACCACAACTACGGCAAGCACAAGGAGGACGGCCCGGCTGCCGCCGAGGCACTGGCCGAGGCGTTGACGGCGCTCGGCGCCCATCCGCTGCTCTTCCCGGAGCAGGCCAGCGACGAGGTAGGTACCGTCATGGGGGCCTGGAGCATCGCCCTGCACGGCCAGTTCAAGAGCCCGGCAGTGCAGAGCCGCTTTGGCACCCTGCTCGGCGAGTTCAACCAGATGCTGGCCTACGCCACCCGCCATGCCGGCGAGATCAACGGTCAGCACACCTGGGCGACCGGCCTGTTCGATCTGCTCAACTTCCTCGACTTCGCCAGCGATTACAGCGACCCCTTCGCCAACGACTTCCGCCAGCAGGATGGCGAGCTGCGCAAGCAGCTGCACGCCCTCGGCATGAGCGAGCTCGCGTTGTGGAAGGGACGGGATGGTGCCGATCTGTTCCTGCTCAACAACGTGCTGGATGCCTACACCCGCCTTTACCGGGTCGCCCGCTATACCCGCCCGGACGAGCTCGACGGCTACCGCAAGCTGCTGGATGACTCCGTCATCGCACTGGTTCGCCACCACGACCTGATCCCCGGCGGTCAGCAGAGCCAGGATCTGCTGGCAGACATGTCACTGACCCTCTCCACCTACTACCTGACCTACACGGATCGCACCAGCGAAGCCTGCATCAGCGGTGACTTCGCCGGGCTCTGCACCCCTGTCCGGGTGGAGGACGTGCTGCCGTTCGAGCACACCTGCTCGCCGACCCTGCGCCTGCGGGCCCAGGATCTGACCATGGATCAGGCCGAGGGGATCTGCCGTGAACTGGGTGCCGAAGAGCAGCAGTTCCATCAGCAGATGGAAACCGGCGGTCAGCCGGTGGCGGACGATCTCAACGAGGCGCTGGAGCTGGTGATCTTCGACTCCTCCGCCGACTGGCAACGCTACGGCAGCGCCCTGTTTGGCGGTGTCGCCACCGACAACGGCGGCATCTACCTCGAGGGGGATCCGGCCCGTCCCGGCAACCAGGCCCGCTTCTTCGCCTACGAGGCGGAGTGGAAGCGCCCCGCCTTCCAGGTGTGGAACCTGCGCCACGAGTACGTGCACTACCTGGACGGCCGCTTCAACCAGTACGGCAGCTTCGGCCACTACCCGCTCAACCGCACTACCTGGTGGTCGGAAGGGCTGGCGGAGTTCATCGCCCACGGCCAGTGCTTCGCCCGCGGCCTGGACAACGTCGCCGGTCGTCCGGCCAGCGATCGTCCGGCCCTGGCCGACATCCTGCACCTGGATTACGACAAGGGCGGTGAGATGGTCTACTCCTGGTCCTACACTGTGCACCGCTTCCTCAGCGAGACCGGCCGCAGCGCCAGCTGGCTGGCCATGGCCCGGGCCCTGCGCAACCCGGATCAGCAGCAGGCCATGAGCGCCTTCGAAGCCGAGCTGGACCAGCTGATTGCCAATGACAGCGAGGCCTACCAGCAGTGGTTCGGCCGTGAGCTGCTGCCCTGGTGGGAAGCCAACAAGGAGTCTGAGGAGTGCAAGGCGAACGACTCAGCCCATTGAGGGTGAGCCATGAATGAGGAAGGGCGGCCATGGTCGCCCTTGTTTATGGCGCCCCTTGATGGACTCAAGATCGCGCCGGGCTCTGCGACAGCCTGTGCCCGAGTGACGCCATGGGGGCGCATCAAACCTGACGCGCCACGGCAACTTGTAATAGAATGGCCCCCTGTCATCTCTTACTTCAGATCCGAACCGCACCGCGCATGAAGAAGTTTGCCAAGATCCTGCTCGCCTGCCTCTGCCTGTTGCTGGCCTCCGTTGCCGCACTGCTGGGCTACAGCGAGTGGACCGTGTCGGACGCCCGTCACTACACCTACGACGACGTCGATGCGGTGCCCTACAATCGGGTCGCCCTGGTGCTCGGCACCTCCAAGTATCTGATCGGGGGCAGCCCGAACCACTACTTCAAATACCGCATCAAGGCCGCTGCCGAGCTCTACAACAACGGCAAGGTGGACTACATCCTGGTTTCCGGCGACAACGCCACCGTCCAGTACAACGAACCACGCCAGATGCGGCGCGCCCTGATCCAGGCGGGCATTCCCGCCAGCGCCATCTACAGCGACTACGCGGGCTTCCGCACCCTGGACTCCATAGTCCGCGCCAAGGAGGTGTTCGGTCAGGCCCGCTTCACCGTGGTCTCCCAGGCCTTCCACAACGAGCGCGCCATCTTCATCGCCCACCACTTCGGCATCGAGGCGGTCGGCTTCAATGCCCTGGATCCCAGCGCCTATCAGGGCATCAAGACCCGGGTGCGCGAGGTGTTCGCCCGCCTGATGGGGCTGCTCGATCTCTACGTGCTGGACAAGGGGCCCAAGTTCCTCGGCGAGCCCATCGTCATCGGTGGTCCCATCCCCTGCCAGCCCCTGAGCACGATAGGGGCCAGCCAGCCCTGCCTGCCGATTCCCCCAGTGGCGCCGGTGCAGAAGCCGCTCGACAAGGCAACCAGTGCGACAACGGCCACCGCCCCCTGAACAGACAGAAACAAGAGACCCGCCTGATGGCGGGTCTCTTGTTTATGACGGAAGAAAAAAGGAAAAGGCTCAGGCCAGCGCCTGCCGGTAGCGGCGTGCCACCTCGGCCCAGTCGATCACCTTGTAAAACGCGGCTATGTAGTCGGGACGCTTGTTCTGGTACTTGAGATAGTAGGCGTGCTCCCACACGTCCAGCCCCAAAATGGGCACCAGCCCCTCCATCAGGGGACTGTCCTGGTTGGCGCTGCTCACCACCTGCAGGTGGCCCGCCTTGTCCACCACCAGCCAGGCCCAGCCGCTGCCGAAGCGACTCAGTGCCGCCTGGGTGAAGCTCTGCCTGAAGGCCTCCAGCCCGCCCAGATCCCGCGTGATCCCCTCGGCCAGCTCACCGCCCGGTTCACCGCCCCCTTGCGGGCTCATCACCTGCCAGAACAGGCTGTGGTTGGCATGGCCGCCACCGTGATTGCGCACCGCCCCCTGCACGCTCACCGGCAGTCTGTCGAAACGGGCGAGCAGTTCCTCCACCGGCAGGGCAGCCAGCTCGGGGAGCTCGACCAGGGCAGCATTGAGGTTGGTGATATAGGTCTGGTGGTGACGGCTGTGGTGGATCTCCATGGTCAGCGCGTCTATGTGAGGCTCCAGCGCGTCATAGGCGTAGCCGAGGGCAGGCAGGGTATGGCTCATGTTCGTTCTCTCTCTTGTTGGGCTCAATGCAATCGATGGGCGGGTTCGGTCTGGCACTGACATTGACCGAGACAGCGCAAAATGCCGTCGTGATGACCGTGTTTTTGCTCGAAGGCGAGCAGCTCGGTGCGGGTGCCGCGGCTATGGCGCAGGGCCGCCGCCCGCAGGGGGTCCGGGCTTGCGGGAGACTGGCTGGTGGCGAGCAGGCAGTCGTGGACATGGCACAACATGTCGGCGGCCCTGTCCGGCAGCGTCATGGCCACCAGCAGATCCGCCAGGTTGTGGTGGGCCACCACCAGGGCTGCCACGGCCTCGTCCGCATCCGGCCAGCAGGCGAACTGCTGACGGGCCAGCCACAGGGCCTGCTGGTAATAGTCGAGCGCCCTGGCGTGCTCTCCCGCGTCGAAGTGACGATTGCCGCTCAGGGTCTGCGCCTTCCAGTGCGCCATGCTGCTCTCCCCGTCGGTGGTACCGACCCATCCCTTCACCCAGGTTCCCGTCATGACTCAGACACTCAAATGATAATAATTATTATTTAACTTATTTGATGGGCGGACACAAGGAATAGTTGGCGCAGCCTTTTTTTGCCCATATGGGTAGGGTTTTTCTGCAATCCCCGGTTTAGTGATCCCCTCCACAGATACATATGAGTTCAGCTACCATGCTGCTACTGGCATGAGGCCGGTGGCTGCCCCGGTGACGATCGACGATCAGAGTGCAGCCGGTTTTTTCACAAGGATGGTGAAGATGAAAAGATGGCTATTGGTGCTGTTGTGCGCCCTGCCCATGCTGGGCCAGGGCGCCGGTTATACCCAGACCCGCTACCCCATAGTGCTGGTGCACGGGTTGTTCGGCTTCGACAAGCTGCTCGGGGTCGATTACTTCTACGGTATCCCCCAGGCGCTGACCCGGGATGGCGCCCGCGTCTATGTGGCGCAGGTTTCCGCCACCCAGAGTTCGGAGCTGCGCGGCGAACAGTTGCTCAAACAGGTGCAGCAGGTGCTCGCCATCACAGGGGCGGAGAAGGTGAACCTCATCGGTCACTCCCACGGTGGTCCCACCATTCGCTATGTGGCCTCGGTCGCCCCCGAGCTGGTCGCCTCCGCCACCAGCGTGGGGGGCGTCAACCAGGGTTCGGAAATTGCCGATCTGGTACGCGCCAGGGTGGAACCGGGATCGCCAGCCGAGCAACTGGCGGTGGCCGCCGCCTCGGCGCTCTCCGGGATCATCTCGCTGCTCTCCGGCGGCAGCGACCTGCCCCAGGATCCCCTCGCCTCCCTCGATGCCCTGACCAGCTCGGGTGCCCAGCGTTTCAACCAGCGCTATCCGGAAGGGCTTCCCAGCCAGCATTGTGGCGAGGGGCCGCTGCGCGCCGCCAACGGCGTCTACTACTTCTCCTGGAGCGGGCGCGGCAACATGACCAACATCCTGGATCCGGTGGATCCGGCGCTGGCCCTGACCGGCACCTTCTTCCGCGAGCCCAATGACGGCCTGGTCGGGGTCTGCAGCAGCCACCTCGGCAAGGTGATCGGCACCGGCTACCGGATGAACCACCTGGACGAAGTGAACCAGTCGTTTGGCATCCATCACCTGTTCGACACCGACCCCGTGACCCTGTACCGCCAGCACGCCAACCGCCTGCAGGGATTGGGGCTATGAACAGGGGCGTGCTGATACTGGCACTGCTGTGCCCGACCCTGCTGCTTGGAGTGCTGGCGCTCTGCCCGAGTGCGGAGCCACCCTTGGATGCCACCCCCGAGCAGGGAGCCCTGCGCCACCAGCTGGCCCAGCGCCTGGAGCGAGGCGAGACAGACGAAGAGGACCCGCTGCTGAGTCGCTATCAGGGCTTCCTGGCGGCGGAGTCCAGCCTGACGGTGCCGACGGATCCCGGCCTCGCCAGCCTGCAACAGCTGTTTGACAAGCGCGAACAGTTGCGCCAGCAGAGCTTCACCCCTGCCGAGCAGGAGCAGCTGTTTGCCGAAGATCGGCTGATGGAGCAGTGGACCCTGAGGCGCAAGGCACTGGCGGAGGCCAACGACGCCGACAGGGACGCACTCGGTGAGGAGCTCGCTCTCTGGCTGACGGAGCAGCCCCAGTGGTTTCGGGAGGCCGAGGCCAATGGCCGCCTGCTCGGCGATCTGCAGCGCCTGGAGCAGATCTCCCCCGCCGAGCGGGACGCCGTGCTGCTGGAGCAACTGGGACCGGAGGCGGTGGATCGGCTGCACCAGCTGGCGCAGAGCCAGCAAGGGTTCGAGCAGCAGTTGGCGGGTTATCTGGCGGAACTCGAGCCACTGCGCCCCCGGGATCGTGCCGAACAGCAACGGACGATCCTGGCGCGCTGGTTCGATCCCGGACAGTGGCGGCGGGTAGAGGCTCTCACCCGGATAAGGCTGGGGGAGCCAGCATCCGAATGAGAAGGGGCCCGCAATGGGCCCCTCTTGCTGGTTCTTTTATTGCGGCTTGTTGGCGCCCGGCAGCGGCTGCCAGGTGAGGCGAGTCACCTGGGTACCCCGCACCTCGCAGGTGAGGCAAAGATCCTGCCACCCCTTCTCCTGGCGCAGAGAGACCTCTCCCTTCATGCCCTGCTCGCTCGTCTTGAGTTTCGCCTGCTCGGCGATCACCTTGTCGCCCTTGGCGAGCGCCATCAGCTTGTCGTTGCAGAGCCACCGGGCCAGATCCGCCCCCTTCGGTTTGGCGCCTCCTTCGCTGGCCTTCTGCTCCGCCTGGCTCGGCACGAACAGCGCGCTCAGTTCAGCTGCCCGCCGAGTGAGCCAGGCTTCGCGCTGCTGCATACTCATCTTGCTGACGAACTCTGCCGGCTGGCCCTTGTCATCGAGCCAGCGGGTCAGCTTGCCCTGGTCATCGAAGGCGAACTGGGCCGCGGGCTCCTTCACCCCGAACAGCTTGCCTCCCTTGAAGTAGTAACGGCTCTCCCCCTCCTGCTTGCCCTGCTCGTTCAGGATGGGCACGGCGATAATGACGGGGGCGCCGTCGATCCAGGCCTTGATATCTACCCCGTCATGACTGAACTGGCGGGTATCGAGGGCACTCTGTGCCCCCTTCTCCATCAGGGCGAACTGCTCGGCCAGGGTGGTGGCGAGCGAAGGCAAGGAACAGAGTCCCAGGGTCAGAGCGATCAGGGTATTGCGCATAAGTGTCCTGTGATGGGCCCGAAGGCCGGGTTAACTCTCTACCAGCCAGGTCCTCAGTCCCTCCCGGTGAGCGTCGCTCAGGGGACGGGATTGACGAGTCTGGTAGTCAAAATGGATCAGGGTCGTCTCGGCGGTCACCGCCAGCTCGCCGCCCTGCCAGGCTTCCTGCCAGAGCGTGAAGGAGCTGGTGCCGATGCGCCGTACCCCCGTCTTGATCAATACCTGCTGGCCATAGAACAGTTCCCGTTTGAACTGCACCGCATAACCCGCGATGATCAGATGCCAGTTGTGCACATCCAGCTCGGGAGAGAAGAGGCGAAACAGGGGATCACGGGCCGATTCAAACCAGACCGCCGGTACCGTGTTGTTGATATGGCCGAGGGCGTCCGTCTCTTGAAAACGGGGTTGGATCTGCATTTCCAGCATGGATATCGACTCCTTGTCGTGGGACCGCGCACAGGCTAGCGCGCCAACCCTCATGACTCAAGCGTCCCGGCATCCGGGTGGGAGCCGTCTCCGGTTTCCGCTGCCGCCATCCCCTGTTCGGGTCTGAGCCAGGCGCTGCGAAAATCGAACCAGCCGAGGGCCGTCATGCGCACCCCGTGCACGCCGACCCGGCTCTCCAGCTCCAGCCAGTGGTGAAACAACGGCACGAACCAGCCCTGGCGCTGCACCTCGGCCAGCAAGGGCCGCGGGCCGGGCTCGGCGCCGCTGGCGCGCCACTGCGTCAATCCCTGCCACAAACGCTGCTGGCCGCCCCACACCTTGCGCAGCAAGGGGGTGCCCTGGAGCCAGGCATAGGGGGCGAAGGCGTGCTCATGCTCCAGGTTCAAGGTGCCGAGCCAGAGATCCACGTCCTCATCCTCCCCACTCACCCAGCGGCCGTAATCGAGGGTGCGCACCTCGAGCCGGATCCCCTGCTCCCCGAGCAGGCTGGCCATGGCGCCGGCACACTCCTCAAACTCCAGGTGCTGGTTGAAGCAGGCCAGCACCAGCCGGGTCGGCAACTGTGCCGGCCTTGGCTCCTCGGCGGGCAGTGTCTCGCGCCAGTGGGGCAGCAGGCCGAGGGCACTGGTCCAGCCCCGTTGCAGCTCGGGGGCGACCCGTCCCATCAGGGCGATGGGGTTCAGCAGCCGGGTCAGCCACTGGCGCAGAGCGGGATCCTGCAGCGGGGGGGATCTGTCGTCCTGCAGCAGGAAGTAGCAGCCCGATTCCAGCTCCGACTCGCCGCGCATGGTGCCGAGCTCGGGGCTGTCGCGCCCCAGCTGCAGGTGGCTCTCCAGCCGCTCCGCCAGCTCCGGCAGCATCCAGATGTCGATCTCGTCGAGCAGAGCCCGCAGGCCGAAGTAGTCGTCGAAGGCCTCGAGGCACAGTTGCAGGGGATCGTTGGCCACCACCTTGTAGGGGCCGGTGCCGACCGGCTGCAGGGCAAAACCCGCCTCTTCCTTGAGCTCGCGCGGCAGGATCGCCGCCACCGGCTCCGCCAGCAGATGGAGCAGCAGGGGATCCGGACTGTCGAGATACATATCCAGGGTGCGCGGCCAGGGGCTCTCCAGCCGTGCCAGATGGGCGAACAGCGGGCGCTCGCGCAAGGCATGCAGGCTCTCCATCACATCTTCCACCCCCAGCTCGCGGCCATGGTGAAAACGCACCGCCGGCCTCAGATAGAAGCGCCAGTGACAGGGGCCGAGGCACTCCCAGTGGTGAGCCAGATCCCCCTCGATTTCCCCATTTTCCTCATTTCGCCGGGTCAGTCCGTTGAAGATCTGCCGACTCAGGTGAATTTCGGAGCGGCGCAGGGGATCCGTGGGCAACAGCTGGGGCAGCGGACGATAGTAGGGCACCCGCAGGATCTGGCGCCCCTCCCGGGTGGCCTGGCCGAGCTGCTCGATGAGCAGCGGGGTGAGCAAATCCAGCCGCCCCTCCGCCAGCCGCACCGCCTGGGTGAGCTGCCCCTGACTCAGCAGATTCCGCAGCCGGCGACGAGTCAGGCTCTCCTGATTGTCCAGCAGGATGAGCCGGGAACGTCGTCCCCTGCCCGCCTCGGCCGACCAGCTGAGCCAGCCCTGATCCTGCATGCGACGCAGCAGCAGGCGGGCGTTGCGCGGGGTGCAACAGAGCAGATCCGCCACCTCGGCGAGGCTGATCTCCCGCTCATCGCAGCCAAGCTGCTGGGCGAGCCGTTGAAATTGCTGGTAGAGGCGGCTGCTGGGCATAAAAGAGGAAATCCTTTTGATGAAGTTTGTCAGTTTTTACTTCCTCATTTTAGCTCAATACTGTTGGCGAACGTGAACACCACAGCACAGGAGCACCATCATGAGCCAGACCACCCCCCATGCACCGAACCGGATCCAGCAGATCCTGCGCCGCTACTTCCGCCGGATCCTGCCTCGCACACTGACCCTGATCGAGGATCCCATGCATCAGCTCAACCGCCTGATGCAGTGGGACATGCACCAGATAGACGACAGGGAATATCGTCGCCGCCTCTGAATGGGCCAGGACTCAGGACGGGAAAGGGCGCAGCAGGATCACAACCCCACTGGCATTGCTTTGCCGGATTGGGTGGTTTACATCGGCGCAGGGCCTGCTAGATTGGACGTCTATCCATCTATAACTGCTACCCAGCAACATCCAACAAGGAGTGTGTGATGAAAGATGCGACCCTGGCCCTGCACCACGGCTTTTCCAGCGACCCCACCACCAAGGCGGTGGCCGTGCCCATCTACCAGACGGTGGCCTACGAGTTCGACAGCGCCCAGCACGGGGCGGATCTGTTCAACCTGGCGGTGCCAGGCAACATCTACACCCGCATCATGAACCCCACCAACGATGTGCTGGAGCAACGGATGGCCGCCCTGGAGGGAGGCATAGCCGGGCTGGTGGTCTCGGCGGGTTCCGCCGCCATCACCTACGCCATTCAGGCGCTGACCGCCGCCGGCGACAACATCGTCTCCACCCCCCAGCTCTATGGCGGCACCTACACCCTGTTCGCCCACATGCTGCCGAGTTTCGGGGTCGAGGTGCGCTTTGCCAAGGATGACAGCGCCGAGGCCATCGCCGCACTCATCGACGACAGGACCAAGGCGGTCTATTGCGAGAGCATCGGCAACCCGGCGGGCAACATCGTCGATCTGGCGGCTTTCGCCAAGGTGGCCCACGCCCGTGGCGTGCCGCTCATCGTCGACAACACGGTCGCCACCCCTGTGCTGTGCAAACCCATAGAGCACGGCGCCGACATAGTGGTACACAGCCTCACCAAGTACGTGGGCGGCCATGGCAACTCCCTGGGGGGCGTCATCGTCGACTCGGGCAAGTTCCCCTGGGCGGATCACGCCGAGCGCTTCCCCCAGCTCACCCAGCCGGAGCCCTCCTATCACGGAGTGGTCTATACGGACGCCTTTGGCCCGGCCGCCTTCATCGGCCGGGTGCGCACCGTGCCCCTGCGCAACACGGGGGCGGCGCTGGCGCCCATGAACGCCTTCCTGCTGCTGCAGGGGCTGGAGACCCTGAGCCTGCGCATGGAGCGCCACGTGGACAACGCCCTGCGGGTGGCCCACCACCTCAAGCATCACCCCAAGGTGGCCTGGGTCAGCTATGCCGGTCTGCCGGGTCACCCCCACTATCCGCTGGCGGAGAAGTACATGGGCGGCCGTCCCTCGGCCATCCTCTCCTTCGGTCTGAAGGAAGGGTATGAGGCGGGGGTACGCTTCTACGATGCGCTCAAGATCTTCAAGCGGCTGGTCAACATCGGCGATGCCAAGTCGCTGGCCTGCCACCCCGCCTCCACCACTCACCGCCAACTGAGCGAAGCCGAGCAGGCCAAGGCCGGGGTCAAGCCGGAGATGATCCGGCTGTCGGTGGGGATCGAGGCCATCGAAGACATACTGGCGGATCTGGATCAGGCGCTGGAAGCCTGAGTCAGCACAGAGCGGGCATTAGCCCGCTCTTTTTTGTCTCCTGGTGAACCACTCACCGCGCCAGCACGTATCAGCCGTTTCCGCTCCCCATCGAGGTTCCCATGATAGTTCTGCACCATCTGAACAAGTCCCGCTCCCAACGCATCATCTGGCTGCTCGAGGAGCTGGGCCTGCCCTACGAGCTCAAGGCCTACCAGCGCGACGCCACCACCTTCCTCGCGCCCCCCGAGCTCAAGGCCATTCACCCCCTCGGCAAGTCACCCGTCATCGAGTTCGACGGCCGCGTGCTGGCCGAATCCGGTGCCATCACCGAATACCTGATCGCCCGCCATGCGGCCGAGCGGCTGGCGCCGGCCCCCGATAGCCCCGACTATCCCGAATACCTGCAGTGGATCCACTTCGCCGAGAGCTCCGGCATCCTGCCGCTGCTGCTGGACATGTTCGTGCGAAAAGATGGCAGCCCGATGCGCTTCCTGCCGGACTACGCCAAGGCGGAGTGCGCCAAGGTGCTGGGCTATCTCAACGAGGTGCTGGCAAGCCGCCGCTATCTGGTGGGGGAGCGCCTCTCCGGCGCCGACATCATGAACTCCTTCCTGGTGGATCTGCTGGCCCAGGGCGGCCAGCTGGCGCAGTTCCCGCACCTTGAGGCCTACTGGCAGTTGCTCAATACCCATCCGGCCCGCCAGAAGGCGGCAGCCCTGGAGTGCGAGCTGGACAAGATCGCCTGATCCTCTCCCGCCCCACCCCGGAATGCAAAACGCCCCGACAATCGGGGCGTTTTCTTTTCAGCTCGGGAGCCAGATGATCAGAGCGCGTGGGACAGGATCCTGGCTACCTTGTCGGGATCGATATCCTGCTGCTCCCCGAGGGCGGTCAGGCCAAAGCGTTTGAGGTTGGAGCAGATAGCCGGGATGCAGCTCTCTGTCAGACCGTAGTCGGCGAGGCGGGTGCCCACCCCCATCTGCTGGAAGAACTGCTCGGTGCGAATGATGGCCTCCTCGATGCGCAGCGCCCTGTCCTCGCGGCCGGAGTGCCACACCCGTTCGGCGAACTGGGCCAACTTCTCCTGCTTCTGGGCCGATTGCTCCCGCAGTAATGAAGGCAGCACCACCGCCAGGCTCTGGGCATGATCCAGCCCGTGCAGGGCGGTGAGCTGATGACCGATGGCATGGGTGGACCAGTCCTGGGGCACACCGCGCCCGATGAGGCCGTTAAGGGCCAAGCTGGCGGCCCACATCAGGTTGGCGCGCACCTGGTAGTTGGTGGGCTCCGTCAGCGCCCGTGGGCCGTTGTCCACCAGCACCTGCAGCAAGCCCTCCGCCAACCTGTCCTGCACCTCGCCCCCCACCGGGAAGGTGAGGTACTGCTCCAGGATGTGGACGAAGGCATCCACCACGCCGTTGCCCACCTGGCGCGGTGGCAGGCTGTAGGTGGTGGTGGGATCCAGCACCGCAAACCGGGGCAGCACCAACGGGTTGTAGAAGGAGAGCTTGGCCTCCCCCCGGCTCACCACGGCGGCCGGATTGCTCTCGGATCCAGTGGCTGGCAGGGTCAGCACGCAGCCGAGCGGCAAGGCCGCCTTGACCGGTGCCTTGTCCAGCAGGATCTCCCAGGGATCCTCGCCCTCGAAGCAGGCCGCCGCGGCCACGAACTTGGTGCCATCCAC
This sequence comes from Aeromonas media, assembly GCF_020423125.1. Lineage (NCBI taxonomy): Bacteria > Pseudomonadati > Pseudomonadota > Gammaproteobacteria > Aeromonadales > Aeromonadaceae > Aeromonas > Aeromonas media. The sequence continues at coordinate 336,174 of NZ_CP075564.1, read as the reverse complement.
CACGGACCCGCCGCCCACCGCCAGCAGGAAGTCGATGCGCTCGCGCTTGACCAGAGCCACCGCCTCCATCAACTGATCGTACTGAGGGTTGGCACCTATGCCGGGAAACTCCAGCCACTCCCTGCCCGCCAGCGCCTGGGTCAGCTGCTCATAGACACCGTTCTGCTTGATGCTGCCGCCGCCGTAGAGTACCAGCAGGCGGCTGCCTGCAGGGACAAGCTCCGGCAATGTGGCGATCTGGCCCTCCCCGAAACAGATGCGAGTGGGATTGGCATATTGGAAGTTGTACACGGCAGAGCCCTCGGTTGAATGCATGCAGGGGGATTGTGCGCCAGCCGGCCCATCGGGTCAAAAAACGGGAGCAAGCCATCAAAATGGTGATCCGCCTCCTTTGGCATGATGGTACTCAGGTGTGACTTTGCTATGGTGTCACTGGAGAAGGGGTCACTCCCCTGCTCCATCATGGCGCCGCGCCATGTCGTCATCCTGACGCCTCTCACGGGGTTCTGTTTTCCAGCCATAGGGTCTAATCATGAAACTGAAGCACGCATGGATCGCAGGAGTGCTCACTCTCTGTGTCAATCCCCTGATACAGGCCGCCGAGGTCACCACCAATGTGGCCGTCACCCCGGGCCAGGCCAGCCTGGCCGAAGAGGTGAAAGCCGAGGCGACCGTTACCGCCATCGATCTCGCGACCCGCAAGGTCAGCCTGAAGAATGCCGAAGGCAAGACCTTCGATCTGGTTGCCGGGGAAGAGGTGACCAACCTCCAGAATCTCAAGGTGGGGGACGTGGTGGCGCTGCGCTACCTGCAACTGCTGGATCTCGAGCTGCTCAAGGGCACCGCCGGGGTGAGAAAACGGGTGGTGGAAGTAGACGGGAGCAAGGCGGCCGCCGGTGAGCAACCGGGCGCCGGGGCCGGCATGCAGGTGACCATCTATGCCGACGTCATCGACGTCGACAAGGCGCAGCAGACCATCAGGGTCAAGGGCGTGGACAATACCCTCACCCTCAAGGTGAAGGATCCGGCCCAGTTCGCCCTGATCGCCAAGGGGGATCAGATCAAGGCGGTCCAGACCACGGCAATCGCCATAGGGATAGTGCCAAAGCCCTGAGGCACGCCCTCTACGGCAGGGAGGGCACTGGCGCTCCCTGCTTCATCCTTCCCCGGCATCCGGGGCAAAACCTTGCCCGGCTGGCACCAAAGATTGCCGTTCGAGTCATTGGTCTCAGACCTGGGCGCTCTGCCCGCTCGACGACTTGCCGGTGAGCCTGTCCATGGCCGCCTTGAGCATGGCATCACGCTGCTCGGTCAGGGCCCGGGTCTGGGTCTCCCGCTCTTCGGCCGAGAGCGTCTTGTCGTCGGCCACCCCCTTGATCTGGCTCTCGAGATCGTCAAATTTTTTGCGATCGAAGCCGAGTGCCTTGTCCACCAACTGCTGCACCACCGTATTGCTGGCGCTCCCGGCCAGGGAGGCGCTCTTGCCGCTTCTGGCCAGATGCTCGTAAGTCAGTACCTGTTGCGCCTTGCCGGTCAGCACCTGGCTGGAGAGGCTGACCTGCTGATCCCAGCTCCCCTGCTGGCTGTCGTCGCCACCCAGGGTAGCCAGGGCACGGCTGTGGGACGCACTCTGGGCGAGTTGTTGACCATAGGGTTTGATATCCATGAAGGCTCCACGCTGCTGCCGGCCGAGCCGGCGTCCGGGGAGACACTCCCCGCCAATCACCATGACTCAGCAAGTTGCAGGCCAACTTGACCACTCGCTGGCAGCGATCTGGGATAGAGGGTGGATGACGCCAGACGGGGGCGGCGGGCAGGATAGAAAACAGAGCGAGAAGAGGCACCCAGGGGTGCCTCTTCTCGTCCCGGCAAGACGGGGTTCAGCGACGACTGATATGGAGCGGGCCGAAGGTCTGGGCCACCGGCATGATCTCGATGCTGTTGATGTTGACGTGGGCGGGCTGCTGACTGACCCAGAGCACGGTATTGGCGATGTCCTCCGGCTGGATGGCCTGCACCCCCTGATAGACGGTGGCCGCCTTGGCGTCGTCACCGTGGAAGCGCACGTTGGAGAACTCGGTGCCACCGCACAGACCCGGCTCCACGTTGGTGACGCGGATGGCGGTGCCCGCCAGATCGGCGCGCAGATTCAGGCTGAACTGCTTCACGAACGCCTTGGTGGCGCCGTAGACGTTGCCACCCGGGTAAGGGTAAGTGCCAGCGATAGAGCCGATGTTGATCACGTGGCCGCGATTGCGCGCCACCATGCCCGGCAGCAGCAGGCGGGTGAGCAGGGTCAGGCCACTGATATTGGTGGCTATCATCTGCTCCCAGTCTTCGAGATCCGCCTTGTGGGCGGGCTCCAGCCCCAGCGCCAGCCCTGCGTTGTTGACCAGCAGATCCACCTGTTGCCAGGCGGCCGGCAGCCCCTCGATGGCGGCGCGGGTGGCGACCTTGTCCTGCACGTCGAACACCAGCGGCAGGAACTGTTCACCCAGCTCGTCGGCCAGGGCGGCCAGCCGTTCGGCGCGGCGACCGGTGCCTATCACCCTGTAACCAGCCTGCACCAGCAGACGGCTGATGGCCTCACCAAACCCGGACGAGGCGCCCGTTACCATTGCGATCATCTGAACCTCCATTGTGATTTATCTTGTTGAAACAAAAAGAATTCATTCATCATCCAGCTCGCGGCCCGTCGCTTTTCGCCAGATAAACACCGCCAGATGCAGCAGCAACAGGCCACTGCCCCCTAGGGCAAACAGCAGGCCGGTGAGGGCGTTGACCGAGGTGTCGGCGCCACACCACCACCAGACCAGCCAGCCCACCAAGCCGATGACGAGCGTCTGGATGGCGCAGAGCGGGCAGCGCCCCAGCCTGGCCCTGATGGCGGTGGCAAGACAGTCGTCACAGCCCATGGCGTCCCCTCGATGTCGCGGCAGCGCGGCTCATGCTGACCCAGAAGGCGGTTGCCAGGCAGTCATCACAGCCCATGGCGGCCCCTCGATGTCGCGGCAGCGCGGCTCATGCTGACCCCGAAGGCGTTGGCAAGACAGTCGTCACAGCTCATGGCTGCCCCTCGATGTCGAGGCAACGCGGCTCATGCTGACCCTGATGGCGGTGGCGAGGCAGTTGTCGCAGCTCATCCTCTCTCCTCTCTCAAGCCTGCTTCAGCGCCAGCACCAGCCGGTGGGCGTGCTGGCCCGGGCCGTAGTAGTCCGGCAACCTGAGCCTGGGGCGAAACCCCAGCCCATGGTAGAGGGTCTGGGCCTCCGGGTTGGCATCGGCGACCTCGAGCCGGATAGCCCCCCAGCCCGCTTCCCGGCCCTCCCGGATCACCTGCTCCAGCAGGCGCCGGGCCCAACCCTGGCGGCGCACCGTCCAGCGAATGGCGAGGGTCTGGATGATGAGCCTGTTCCAGCCCCTGTGCTCCAGCACGCTGAGGTAGCCCATCAGTTGCGCCTTTTCATCCAGCAGCAGCAGGGTGCGCCCCCTGGCATGGCTGAGCAGGTAGTGCCAGCGGCTGCGGCCGAAGGCGACCTCGGGGGGAAAACAGTAGCGTTCCAGCTTCACGATGGCGCCCAAATCATCGGTTCGGGCCGCGCGCACGGTCAACACGGGGAGTCCTTGTTCGGTTATTTATCCTCAGCACCAGAAATGCGACTTGTATCACAAGTTACCAAGGCAGAATATTAGGCACTGTAACCTCTTGTTTCCCCTCGCGCCATTGTCGTGCTTGTCGGTGCATCGAAGCCCACTGGGGATCCTGCCTTTTCAGGCAGTCCTTTCTGTGGAGCCGAAAATATGAGTACCTATGTCATCGTCGACGAGCCGGGCGACTGGCCCTGCCGTGCCGATTATCTGCTGACCGCCCGCACCTATCTGCAACACGGCGTGCCCACCACCGGCGGCCGTCCCCGCATCATCAATCTCTGCCGCAGCCTGGAGCACCTGAGTGCGGGCTATTACTGTTCCCTGCTGGCCCAGGCCCGCAGCCACCACTGCCTGCCGGGACTGCAGGCCATCAGCCGGCAGCAACCCCAGCAGCCACCGGCCAAGCTGTGGCGCAAGCTGCAGGGCTGGCTGGCCCGCCAAAGCGAGGACAGGATCCGGGTACGCGCCATCTTCGGTCAGTGCGAACAGAGCGAGCTGGCGGGGCTGTCCCGCTACTACTACGGCCTGAACCAGCTGCCGCTGCAGGAGCTGACGCTGAAACGAGGCCGTCACGGCTGGTCGGTGCGCCAGCAGCAGAGCCTCTCCCCCCTGGTGCTGAGCCCGCGAGAGCGGGAGCTGATGCTGCAGCACGCCCAGGCCCTGGTCGGTACAGGGGACGAGGAGCAGACGGCGCCGCTCTATCAGCTCGCCATCCTGATGGATCAGAACGATGGCCGGGCCAGCAGCGATGCCCTGGCGATCGAGCGCTTTATCCAGACCGCCGCCGCCCAGGGGATCCAGGCCGAGATACTGGCGCCCTCCGCCATCGAGCGGCTGCCGGAGTTTGACACCCTCTGGCTGCGGGCCGAGACCGCGGTGGGCCACTACACCTTCGAGTTCGCCCGCCGTGCCGAGCAGCTCAAGATGCCGGTGATCGACAGTTCCCGCGCCATCCTCGCCTGCAGCAACAAGCTCTACCTCTACGAGCTGATGGTGCGCAGCGGCGTGCCCATGCCGCCCACCATGGTGGTGACCCGCCGTGGCCGCCACCAGGTGGACGAGCTGGTGCAGCGCCTCGGTCTGCCGCTGATGGTGAAGGTGCCCGACGGTGCCCAGGGCCGTGATCTCGCCATGGCCAGCGACGAGACCCAGCTCGCCCGCCTGCTGGACGAGGGGCTGGGCCGCTCCGCCCTGCTGCTGGTGCAGAGCCGGATCCCCGCCGAGTTCGACTGGCGCATCGGCTTTCTCGACGGCTCGCCGCTGTTCGCCTGCCGCCGCTACCGGCCGGAGCCCGGCAACCGCATCCGCCGCCGCAAGCACCCCCTCGACATGAGCCGGATCGAGGCGCTGCCGCTCACCGAAGTGCCGGAACGGGTGTTGCAGACCGCCCGCCGTGCCGTGCACCAGCTCGGCAACGGCCTGTTCGGGGTGGATCTGCGCCAGCAGGGCCAGGGCTGCGTGCTGCTGGAAATCATCGACAACCCCTGGATCCGTGGCGACATCGAAGACAGAGAGGCCAGGGATCTCTATGAACGCCTGGCCAGGGCCTTCCGGCAACGGCTGGAGAACCGGGGGCAGAGCACCCCTGACCGACCATAAACAAAGAGGGCCCCGTGCAGGGGCCCTCTTTGTGATGGGACAGGCGTTATTGCAACTGCAGGAAGCGACCACTGAGGGGTGGCAAGTCCACCGTCAGGCTGCTGCCTCCCATGGCCAGGCGCTCGCCGCTCTGCAGATCCACCAGGGCGCTGCCGCTGCGCAGCTTGCCAACCGGCACGGCATAGCTCTGGGGCGTGGTGGAGACATTGAGCAGGTAGACTATCTGCTCCGCCGCCGTCTGCTTGATGTCGCCGTAGACGCTGCCCTCGGCCACCAGCTTGATCCTTTCCCCCTGATAGAGGGCGGGGTGGGCGGCACGCAGGGCCAACAGCTGGCCAAGCCACTGCTTGAGCTCGGCCTGCTCGCTGCTCGGGGCAAAGCCGGTGACACCGGGCACCTTGCCGTCGCTGCGGGCCACGTGATCGTCACACAGCCCCTGGGCCGCACAGTCGCCACCCACCTGGGCCGCAAAGCCCGGCACCTCGTCGCCAAACTCCTCGCCGTAATAGAGGGTGATAGGGCCGGAGCGTGCCGCCAGGAAGCTGAAGGCCGCCTTGTGACGCTGCCAGTAGTCCGCCGGATTGAAGTTGCCGCGTTCCAGCAGATCCCCGAAACGCACCAGATCGTGGTTGCCCAGCATCAGGTTAGGCATGGCGTGATCCGGGTAGTTCTCCACCTTGTTCCAGCTGGCATCGAGCACGCTGGCCCCCTGGCCACCCTTGCCGGACTCCTCCACCGCCAGCGCCTGCACCAGGCCGTAGCGCAGCGGGAAGTCGAACGCAGAGGAGAGCGCCGGGTTGTCGCTGCTGCCGTAGGCCTCGTTACGGATGTCGTCGGCCCCTTTCCACACCTCCCCCACCATGTAGCCCAGGGTGCCCCACTGCTGGCCGGCAGCTTTGCGCGCCGCACTGGCCTGCTCCACCTCGCTGCGAATGGCGCGCCACTCGTCCAGCCCTAGCTGATAGGCCTGATCGAGGCGCCAGCCGTCGATGCCGTACTGCTCGACCCAGTAGCGGGCCACTTCCTTGAAGTAGGCAAGGCTCTCGGGCTGATCGTAATCCACCAGCTGGCCAGGGTAGCCGGCGCCGCCACTCTTGAGGGCGGGCAGACGCCCCTCCGGCGAAGGCTTGCTCACCCCGACCCGGTTGACGTGGCCGAACACGCCGTCCAGGAAGACATGCAGCCCACGCTGATGGGCTGCCTCGACCAGTTTTTTCAACTGGGCATTGCTGCCGAAGTTCGGGTCCACGTTGAAGAAGTCGCAGGCGAAGTAGCCGGTGGCATCCAGCCGATCGTCCCCGGTCTGACCGGCACAGGAGTCGAACACAGGGGTCAGCCAGATGGCGTTGACGTTGAGGCTCTTGATGTGGTCCAGGCTGTCGATGATCCCCTGCAGATCGCCGTTGTGCCGGGAAGGACCGTAGCCGACACCGTAGTTGGCACTGCCGTCGCCATCGACGAAGGACTCCACCATCACCTGATAGGTGCGCAGGTTGCAGGCGGGCTGATCATCGCCGTAGCAGGCGCGGCTGTCCGAGGTGGGGGGCGGATTGACCACGGGGGGCTGGGGTTCGCTGCTGGAGCCCCCGCCGCCGCTGCCGCACGCTGTCAGTAACAAGGCGGCCCCGATCAGGCCGCCATGGCGCAACCTTCCTTGTTTCATTGTTATCTTCCCGCTGTGATGGTGCTGGCGCAAAATACGCCACCCTGGGGCCATGATAGCGGCCTCGCCAAAGCGGGTCTGTGACTGAAAACGTTACCTGACTCAACGCGTTAGCAGGCAAGGCTCAATGCGTATTGCGATCGTGGAAGGCGTCGCGCTCGTCGATGGGCTTGATAAGGTGATAGACCTCCTGGGCCGACAGGGTGAAACCTCCAGGCCACTCCAGCTGGTGGCGGCGATTGATGAAGACCCGGGCGAAGCGACGCTCGGTGTCAATGGCGGCAAACAGGGGCTGGCTGCGCCAGGGGGTCAGGTCCAGCACCCCGGTAGTGCCATCCGAGAGCACCACGAACAGGCACCAGTCATGCACATACTCCACATCGATGAAGACCGGCATCCCTTCGGCTCCGATTGAGAAAATCCGGCGCCATTATAGGCAAGCCTCCCGCCCCGCTTTGCAATGAGGATCACACAATGCCCAGTCATTTATGCTGTCTTTTGGCGACCCAGGAGCCCTCATTTAAAAATCAATGTTATCAATAGAGTCCAGTAGGGCCCTGCGCCGCAACCTTTCTCCGCCCCCATTGTCATAACCCTGCAATATAAAAAAGTTGTCCTCGGATGGGCATCAAAGAACAGGCTTTATCAGGAAAAACAATGACAAAAATAAGACATTGGCTGGGTCCATTTTGGCCCATCGCCATTTTTTCAGTGATCGCGCTCATCACCCTCTCCGCCAGCCGGGCAGGCCTGGGGCTCTGGCAACAAGAGCGGGTCGACGCCGTCGCCGGTTGGTCGCAACTGCTGCTGCAAGGTATCCGGGTCGACCTTGCCACCCTCTGCTGGTTGTGGGGTGTCCCCGCCGTCTTCACTATGCTGCTGGCCGGCCCCCACGCCCTGGGCCGCGCCTGGATGCAACTCATCCGGGTTTGGCTGACCCTGGGGCTCTGGCTGATGCTCTTCCTCGAGATCTCCACCCCCGCCTTCGTCACCGAATACGGGGTGCGCCCCAATCGCCTCTATATCGAATACCTCATCTACCCGAAGGAGGTGCTCGCCATGCTGTGGGCGGGCCGCAAGGGCGAACTGCTGCTGGCCCTGGTGTTCAGCCTGCTGACTCTGGGGGGCGGCTGGTGGCTGAGCGGGCGCCTGATGCGGCACCTGAGCTTCCCACGCTGGACTCTGCGCCCGGCCTTCGCCCTGCTGATCCTGGCCATCGGCTTCCTCGGTGCACGCTCCAGCCTGGGGCACCGGGCCCTGAACCCGGCCATGGTGGCATTCGCAAGCGATCCCCTGGTCAACGCCCTGACGGTCAACTCCGCCTACTCCCTCTTCTTCGCCATCAAGCAGATGAGCAACGAGGAGAGTGCCGGCGAATTCTACGGGGAACTGCCCAAGGAGCGGATCCTGGCGCTGGTGCGCGAGGAGAGCGGCCGCCCCGACCAGGACTTCAGCTCCGAGACCCTGCCCAGCCAGACCTTCAACTCAGCCAGCCATAGCGGCAAGCCGAAGAACCTTGTGATCCTGCTGCAAGAAAGCCTGGGCGCCCAGTTTGTCGGCTCCCTCGGCGGCCTGCCGCTGACCCCCAACATAGATGCGCTGTCCCGGGAGGGCTGGGCGTTCGAGCAGCTCTACGCCACTGGAACTCGCTCGGTGCGCGGCATAGAGGCGGTGCTGACCGGCTTCACCCCGACCCCGGCCCAGGCCGTGGTCAAGCTCGGCAAGAGCCAGACCAACTTCTTCACCATCGCGGATCTGCTCAAGCAGCGGGGCTATGACACCAGCTTCATCTACGGCGGCGAGAGCCATTTCGACAACATGCGCAGCTTCTTCCTCGGCAATGGCTTCACCACCATAGTCGAGCAGAAGGACTTCAAGAACCCGGTGTTCGAGGGCTCATGGGGCGCCTCGGATGAAGATCTCATGGCCAAGGCCAACGACACTTTCGAAGCACTGCACAAGCAGGGCAAACCCTTCTTCAGCTTGGTGTTCAGCTCCAGCAACCACGATCCCTTCGAGTTCCCGGACGACCGTATCTCCCTCTATGAACAGCCCAAGGCGACCCGCAACAACGCCGCCAAGTACGCGGATTACGCCGTCGGCGAGTTCTTCAGGAAAGCCAAGGCATCGGACTACTGGAAGGACACCCTGTTCCTGGTCATCGCCGATCACGACAGCCGGGTCGGCGGCGCCAGCCTGGTACCCATCCCCCGCTTCCATATCCCGGGGGTCATTGTGGGAGAGGGCATAGCGCCGAAACAGGATCCGCGCATCGTCAGCCAGATAGACATGGCGCCCACCCTGCTCTCCCTGATGGGCATAAGTGCCGACTACCCCATGCTGGGCAAGGATCTGACCAGCATGCCGGCAGACTGGCCGGGGCGCGCCATCATGCAGTACGACAAGAACTTCGCCCTGATGCGGGGCAAGGACGTAGTGATACTGCAGCCGGAGCGGGCGCCGGAAGGCTTCATCTATGACGATGCCAGCGAGACCCTCACCCCGGCCCCGCAAGCGGATACCATGAAGGATGCCGCACTGGGCCTAGTGCTCTGGGGCAACCTGGCCTACCAGCAGGGCCTCTACCAGACGGCGCCGGACGACAGGTTCGCCCTCAACTGAAGGGATGAAGAAACGAAAAAACCGCCAGCTGGCGGTTTTTTCGTTTTTGCTGCCTCATCCTGAATATGGCCCCACCTTTCCTCTCTGAAATAGGATCCCCCGGTGCGGTACATCGGGGGCTCAAGGCTGGCTGAAATGAGGTCTATCCACTGCCGAAGCGGATATGGGCTGATGGGGATCAGGCCTGGCCTTTCGGCCTCACACCCAGGGTATGGCAGATGGCGTAGGTCAGCTCGGATCGGTTCAGGGTGTAGAAGTGGAAATCCTTCACCCCTTCCTGGCTCAACACCCGCACCTGATCGATGGCGATGCTGGCGCCCACCATGTTGCGGGTCATCTGATCGTTATCCAGCCCCTCGAACCGCTGGTGCATCCAGCGCGGGATCTTCACGTTGGTAAAGCCGGCAAACTTGTTGAGGGTCTGGAAATTGGAGACCGGCAGTATCCCGGGCACGATTTCGGCATCGATGCCGATGGCGGCGCAGCGATCACGAAAACGCAGGTAGGTCTCCACATCGAAGAAGAACTGGGTAATGGCGCGGTTGGCACCGGCATCTATCTTGCGCTTGAGGTTGAGCAGGTCAGACTGCGCGCTCCTGGCTTCGGGGTGGCCTTCCGGATAGGCGGCAACCGAGATGTCGAAGTCGGCCTCGGACTTGAGCAGGGCGACCAGATCGGTGGCATACATGTCCGGCTTGTCGAGTCCGGGGGGCAAGTCACCACGCAGTGCCACTATGTGGCGAATGCCGCTGTTCCAGTAGTCACGGGCAATGGTTCTCAGCTCGTCGCGGCTGGCATCGATACAGGTCAGGTGCGGCGCGGCGATGAGGCCGGTGCGCTCCTTGATGTCCTTGATCACCTTGTGAGTGCGATCCCGGGTGCCCGAGTTGGCGCCATAGGTCACGGAGACAAACTTGGGTTCCAGCACCTGCAGTCGTTCGATGGATTGCCAGAGGGTGTTCTCCATCCCTTCACTGTTGGGTGGAAAAAACTCGAAACTGACCGAAATGTTGTTACCCAAGTCAGCCAGACTCTGGTTGAGTGCCTCGACCTGACGCGCGCTGTGAAATCCCATCTGCTCTCTCCCTGTCCTACAACCGATTCCTGTACGTCAAAACGGATGTTTGGACGTCTAAACGTCTTTCTATCTTTATGAGAAAACGGCTCAAAGTCAACCTCGATTTACCCACGAAGGCGGGATAAGCGATTTTTTTTATTTTGCAATTCAACCCAAGTCGCGAGCGGCCCCATCCCAAAATGTCCTCAGGCACGCTATGATGCGGGCGGATCGTCCTGGACGTTCTGAATCTGCGTGTGATTGTTTGGCCGGGTTTCCCGGCCTTTTTTTAACTTCTCCCCCTCCCTGCCGATAATCAATTCAAGCATTTGCAGGAGCCTTGTCATGGAAGATCACCCCGGTTTTGCCACCGATTTGCTGTTCGATCGCTATCAGGGCGAGGTGACGGACCATGAAGGGTTCTGGACCGTGCGCACCCCGACCGCCCCGGATTACTACTTCGGCAACTATCTGCTGCTCCCCACTCCGCCCAGCGACCGTGACAAGGGTTGGCTCGAAGCCAGCTTCGACAAGCTGATCGGCCAGGATCCCAGGATCCGCCATCGCACCTTCCAGTGGCCGCTGGCCGAGGGACAGAACAGCCGGGTCGCCGGCTTCGTGGCGGCGGGATACCAGTACATGGAGTGCGTGGTGCTGGCACTGGAGGCGGCCGACCGTAAGGCCCCGAGCGACCAGGACCTCGCCCCGGCCCGCCCCTTCACCCCCGCAGACTGGGATGACTGGCTGACCCTGGAGCTCGATGACAGGGACTCGGGCCATGAGGAGGATAGCTACCTCGCCTACCTGCGGTCACGGCGCGACCTCTATCAGGCCATGATCGCCGACGGACTGGGACAGTGGTGGGGGATCTGGCATCAGGGTCGCCTGGTCGCCAGCTGCGGCCTCTTCTTCACCGGCGCCATGGGGCGCTTCCAGCTGGTTCGTACCCATCAGGATTGGCGCAACCGGGGCCTCTGCCGTCAACTGCTGAGCCAGGTCGCCCGTCAGGGGTTCGAGCGAGCCAGGCAGCTCATCATAGTGGCCGACGAGCACTACCACGCCCAGCGGGTCTACCGCGCCCTGGGTTTCGTCCCGGTGGCACGTATCGGCAGCCTGTGCCGCTGGACTCACCAGCCATAGCCGTCTGGCGCAAATGAAAACGGGAGGCTGATGCCTCCCGTTTTTTTTCATGGTGCCGCCCTTCAGGGCTGCGGCGCTTCCAGCTCGCTGGCCAGCGCCTGCTCGACGTCGGTCGCGGCAGTAGCCGAGGGAGCCACAGCCGCAGACACGGGGGACGCGCTCAGCGCGGTCGAGATGGCCGCGGATGGCGTAGCAACGGAAGCCTCAACCGTGGCGGGCGCGGCAGAGACGGCGGCGGGAGCCGTGCATTGGCAGTCCACGGCCTTGGCCTGCTGGCCCTGATGCGGGGCATACCAACCCTTCAGCCCCTGCTCCAGCCGGTCGGCGGCGGCTTGCGGCGCCATGGTGCCGAGCAGCACACTCTGACTCACCTCGGCCAGCTCATCCCCCAGCTTGGGGGTGCCGCGAGAGAGGATCTGGGTGGCGACCCGGATGGTAGAGTCACACTGATCTCGCCACTCCATCATCTCTTTGGCCGCCGGGTTGGTGGCCTCGAAGAAGTGGTTGGAGAGGGAGAAGAACCCCGGCAACGAGTTGGTATAGAGCTCGGCAAACTGGGAGGTGGTCAGCCACTGCAGGAAGGTCATGGCGGCCTCCTTGTTCTTGCTGGCCGGGTTCATCCCCATGCCGATGTCGGTGTGATCGGTGAAGAAGCAACCGTCACCCTGCTTTGCCACAGGGGGGCGCATGACACCGAAGTCCACCTTGCCGGTGAAGGGGGCTATCTCCCAGGAGCCGGCCGCATAGAAGGCAGCCTTGCCGGAGGTGAACAGCTCGTTGGTAGTGGCGTAGTCACGGCCTTCGCCCCCCTCGCCGAGATAGGCGCGCCAGCGGGCCAGCTCCTCGAACACCTTGACGTATTGCGGGTTGTCGAGCCGCTCCTGGCCGCCAATCAGCGCCAGCCTGCCATCCTCCCCCTTCCAGTAGTTGGGGCCAATGTTCTGGAAGCCCAGCTCGGAGGCGACCCAGCTCTCGGAGCCACTCATGGCCAGCGGCACATAGCGACCATCCGCCTTCACCTTGTCGAGCACGGCGAAAAACTCGTCCCGGGTCTGGGGCACGGCCAGCCCCAGCTCGCTGAAGATCTGCTTGTTGTAGAAGAAGCCGTGAATGACGGAAGCCATGGGCACGCAGAAGGTCTGGGCGCCGCTGTCGGTCTGCCAGGGGGACTGGGCGAAGCTCGGGAAATTCTCCATCCCGGCCATCTCGCTCAGCTCCGCCAGATGACCCGCCTTGAACAGGGCCAGGGAGTCATCGAATGGGCGGCAGGTGATGAGATCCCCGGCCTTGCCCTCCTTCAAACTGGCCCAGAGCGTCGGCATGTAGTCGACGTTCTGCACCCCGTTGAAGCTCACCTGGATGCCCGGATGAGCGGCCTCGAAGGCGGGGATGATCTTCTCCTCCCACAGGGCCTTGTCATCGATCCGCCAGCTTTCGATCACCAGCTCGCTGGCCATCAGCTGGCCACACAACAGGAGACTCAGGGCCCCGATCCACTTGTTAGCCATAAGTCCTCCTACACCTTGAAATGAGCGATCAATTGCTGCTGTTTGGCGACCAGATCCGCCAGCACTTCACTGCTGCCTGCCGATTCACGGGCCTCCCGTTCGGTCTCGTAGGCCACGTCCGCAATGCCGGCGATATGACGGGCCACCCCCTGACTGACCGAGATCTGTTCCTGGGCCGCATGGGCGACCTGATCCGCCATCGACTTGATGGCACTCATCCGCTCGGCGATGGATTGCAACGCCTGATCCATGGCCCGGGTCTGTGACACGCAACCCTGGGTCTGCTCCTGGCTGCGTCCCATCACCTCCATCACCTGCTTGCTGGAGCTCTGCAGGTTTTCGATCATGGCCTGGATCTCTTCGGTCGAGGTCTGGGTCCGATTCGCCAGCGCCCTGACCTCGTCCGCCACCACCGCAAAGCCGCGGCCGGCATCACCGGCCCGTGCCGCCTCGATGGCCGCATTCAGTGCCAGCAGGTTGGTCTGCTCGGCAATGCTGCGGATCACGTCCAGAATGCTGCCGATGTTGTTGCTGAATTCCCCCAGCTTGTGGGTGATGCCGACCGCCTCCTCCATGGCGCCCGCCAGCTGTTCGGTGATCCGGCGCGTGGTCGCCACCTGCTTGCGACCGGCGCGTGCCTCCTCGTCGGCCAGATCCACCTCGCGCTTGGTGCCGTCGGTGGAGCGGGCCACCTCGGTGGCGCTCACCTCCAGTTCAGTGATGGCGGCGGCCACCTGATCGGTCTGGCTCTTCTGATCCTGCACCCTGGACATGGCCCTTTCGCTTATTTCGGCGGCGCGGCTCGCCTCCTCCACCAGATGGCGGGAACCGGCGTTGATCTGGGAGAGCAACTCCCCCGTCTTGTCCGCCAGGGTGTTGATGGAACGGGTCAGGCTGCCGAACTCACAGGGGCTCTGGTAGTCAATGCGCCGGGTCATGTCACCGGTGGCCATGCGATCCAGTGCCCGATCGATCAGCTGTAGCGGGCGCTGTATGCTGCGTGCCGTGGTGTAACCGATGATGAGCGCGGCGGCGGCGGAGATGGCGGAGACGATCAGGATCCAGAAGCTGGCACTGCTGACGGCGTCATCGGCCCCGATCCGGCTCTGGCTGGCGATGCTGCCCGCCGACTTGCCCATCTCGTCCAGCAGCGCCAGGCTGTTGACCAGGCTGGTATCGAGCTGCTGATTCAAGGTTTGCAGCGAGGCCGCAAGCTGCTGGGCATGGCGCATGGTGGCCAGCAGCCCCTGCGGGCCGAGCGCCAGCTCCTGCATCCTGTCCAGATTGACGACGAAGCGCTGCCTCACGTCATCGGGTACCAGCACCCGCTCGAGCCGCTTGCGCGCCATCTCGATGTCCTTGGCGAGCACCTTCTCCAGTTCGTTGAGATCTGTCTTGGCGTCGGCTCGACGGATGTTCTTCAGATCACGGGCGATGCCGGAGGTGATGAGTTCGGCCTTGTTGCGCATGGAACGCTTGCTGGCGGTCTGCTGCAACAGCAGATCGGCGGCCCACTGATAGGTGTCTTCCAGCCTGATAAAGGCCAGCTCCAGCTCATGACGGCGATCGAGCGCGGCTATCCACTGACCATGCTGGCTCAGCACCTGATCCGCCAGACCGTAGAACTCCCGGGTGGCCCCATCGACCTGACGAAAGCGCTCGCCCGCCTCGGCCACATCGTTGAAGCGGACCATCTCCTTGCTCTGGGCAACGAAGCGCGCCTGCTGCGCCTTGAACTGGCTGGCCAGCTGCGGCAACTGGGTGGCATCCTCGCTGGTCCTGTAGGTCAGCACCCAGCGGTTGCTGTCCTGCAGTGCCCCCTTGAGCCCGGCGACGGCGATCACCAGGGGAGTGGCACGATCCGATACCTGGGACAGTCCCTCATTGATCCCCCGGATCTTCAGAATACTGATGAAGCCCAGCAGAACCAGCAGCAGCAACATCAGCACAAATCCGGCGATGATCCGCTGCACGATAGATAAACCCATGGAGACATCCTCACTCGTTGGGAAATAAAGGGGTTAACGCAGAGGCTATCGGCACGCCGAGGCAATGGAAGAGCAATAAGTGACACTATGAGGGGCCGGATCACAGTTATTGCCCCGAGCCAGACAGAAAAGGGCCCGAACAGAGCCGGGCCAAAGAGACATGCTTGGTTGTCATGGCCTTGAGGCGGCCAACCCTGTCATCAGAAGCGATAGCCGACGCCAAACATGAAGGCAACCGGATCGATGGAGGTGTTGATGGTGCCCACTGCGGTGTGCACGTCGGTGTCGATGTCGATGAGCCAGGCGGAGGCGTTGACGAACCAGCGGTCATTGATCGCCATGTCCAGCCCCACCTGACCCGCCAACCCCCAGGAGGAGTCAACGCTCACATCCGTGCCCGCCAGGGCCCCACGGCCCTCTTCATCGAAGAAGGTGGTGTAGTTGATACCGGCACCGACATAAGGACGCACCTTGCTGTTGGCATCACCGAAATAGTACTGCGCCATCAGGGTCGGTGGCAGGTGCTTGACCTTGGCGACTTCACCCAGCCCCGGGGTCGACACCGAGTGGGAGAAGGGAGTCGCCGCCAGCAGCTCGACACCCCAGTTGTCCGTCAGCATGTAGGAGAGGGTCAGCCCCAGCTGCATGTTGCTGTCGATATCCAGCTCGCCGGTGCCGAGGACGTCGTCACTGCTGGTCTGGGGGGAGACAAAGGCCAGACCACCACGCACCAGAATGTCGCCAGCCTGGTGGGCCAGGACGGTGGGGGAAGCAAAAGCGGCTGCGATCAGGAGAGGAAGGACTTTTTTCATCACATATTTCCTTTTTGTTTTCTTTCTATGTTGTAAGCCCGAAAACTATAAAAGGATGTGAATGACTGGTTATTGATTTGGCTCAATAGTTATCAAGAAATAGATGGATGTACACAACAGCTTCTAACAATCATGAAATCAACTAAAAATACTAAAAAACCATTTAAATACAGTATATTGAAATATAATCACACCATGAGAACAGGCTTAAAATATCAAATAAATACACCTTAAACGCGCTCACATTGCCTTTTAACTGTTGTTTAATTATGCCGGTCAGCGTATTTTATTAAAGCAATGTAGCCATGCTGTAATTTAATCTTTATGAAACCACAAACACGCAAAGACAAAATCATCGGCATCCTGGCAGCCATCTGGGGCATCGGCTCCTTCCTGTTTATCCTGCTCGGCTTTCTGTTTGCCCTCGCCTTCCTGATGCTGGCTCACTGACACTCCGCCGTCACCGCTCATACTCCCGGTGACTGTCCTGCCGTGCCCGATCCAATGCCACATTCAGCCACTCCCAGGCTCAGTGTCTGCGCCCGTCGCTGACGCCGGCCCGAGGAAAGATCCCTCGCGTCCCTCTCGATCGCCCACAAAAAAGGGGCCAAGGCCCCTTGTCTGTCTGATGTGCCCTTACTTGTTCAGCAAGGGGGCCAGGAAGCGCGCGGTGTGCGACTCCTTGCAACGGCTCATCTCCTCCGGCGTGCCGGTCACCAGGATGCGGCCACCACCGGCGCCCCCTTCCGGCCCCAGATCGACGATCCAGTCGGCGGTTTTGATGACGTCCAGATTGTGCTCGATGATGACGATCGTATTGCCCCGATCCCGCAGCTGGTGCAGCACTTTGAGCAGTTGCTGGATGTCGTGGAAGTGCAGCCCCGTGGTCGGCTCGTCCAGGATGTAGAGGGTCTGGCCGGTGTCGCGCTTGGAGAGCTCCCGCGCCAGCTTGACCCGCTGCGCCTCGCCACCCGACAGGGTGGTGGCGGACTGGCCGAGGCGGATGTAGGAGAGGCCCACGTCCATCAGGGTTTGCAGCTTGCGCGCCACCGCAGGGACGGGATCGAAGAATGCGCGGGCATCTTCCACCGTCATCTCGAGGATCTCGTGGATGTTCTTGCCTTTGTACTTCACCTCCAGGGTCTCGCGGTTGTAGCGCTTGCCCTTGCAGACGTCGCACGGCACATAGACATCCGGCAGGAAGTGCATCTCCACCTTGATGACGCCATCCCCCTGACAGGCCTCGCAGCGGCCCCCCTTGACGTTGAAGGAGAAGCGACCCGGCAGGTAGCCGCGGGAGCGCGCCTCCTGAGTACCGGAGAGCAGCTCGCGGATCGGAGTGAACAGGCCGGTATAGGTGGCCGGATTGGAGCGCGGGGTGCGGCCGATCGGGCTCTGATCGATGTCCACCACCTTGTCAAGGTGCTCCAGCCCTTCCACTTCGCGATAGGGGGCCGGCGTGGACTCGGTGGCCTTGTTGAGCTCCCGGTGGGCGATGCGGAACAAGGTGTCGTTGATCAGG
Source organism: Aeromonas media (assembly GCF_020423125.1). Lineage (NCBI taxonomy): Bacteria > Pseudomonadati > Pseudomonadota > Gammaproteobacteria > Aeromonadales > Aeromonadaceae > Aeromonas > Aeromonas media. The sequence goes on along the minus strand of NZ_CP075564.1, from coordinate 318,612 downwards.
GTCGACTTGCCGGAGCCGGAGACCCCGGTGACGCAGGTCATCACCCCGATGGGCAGATCCAGGTTGACGTTGCGCAGGTTGTTGCCGCTCGCCCCCTTGAGCTTCAACCACTTGCCGGTGAGCGGGGTGCGCTCATCCGGAATGGCGATCTGCTTGCGACCGGAGAGGTAGTCACCGGTCAGCGATTCGGGGTTGGCGATGATCTCTTCCGGTGTCCCCTGGGCGACGATGGCACCACCGTGCACGCCGGCCCCGGGGCCGATATCGAGCACATGATCGGCGAGGCGGATGGCATCCTCGTCGTGCTCCACCACGATGACGGTGTTGCCCAGATCGCGCAGATGAGTGAGGGTCTTGAGCAGCCGCTCGTTGTCCCGCTGGTGCAGGCCGATGGAGGGCTCATCCAGTACGTACATCACCCCCACCAGACCGGCGCCGATCTGGCTCGCCAGCCGGATCCGCTGCGCCTCGCCGCCGGAGAGGGTCTCGGCGCTGCGAGACAGGCTCAGGTAGTTGAGGCCGACGTTCACCAGGAAGCCGAGCCGCTCGACTATCTCCTTGAGGATCTTCTCGGCGATCTGGGCGCGCTGGCCGCTCAGGTTCAACCCCTCGAAGAAGGCGAGCGCATCGCCGATGGACTGTTCGGCGATGGCCGGCAGATTACGGTTGTCCACGAAGACATGGCGCGCCTCTTCCCGCAACCGGCTGCCACCGCAGCTGGTGCAGGACTTGTTGGCGATGTACTTGGCCAGCTCTTCCCGCACCGAGTTGGATTCAGTCTCCCGGTAGCGGCGCTCCATGTTGTGCAATATCCCCTCGAACGGGTGCTTGCGTACCACCACATCGCCGCGATCGTTCATGTAGCGGAATTCGATCTCGGTGCGGCCGGAGCCGCGCAGGATCACCTCCTGGGTCTTGGCTGGCAGATCCTCCCAGGGTGCCTCCAGATCGAACTTGTAGTGCTCGGCGAGGGATTTCAGCATCTGGAAGTAATAGAAGCTGCGTTTGTCCCAACCGCGGATGGCGCCACCGGCCAGGCTCTGACCCGGATCGTGGATCAGCTTGGCGGGATCGAAGTACTGCTGCACCCCGAGACCGTCGCAGGTGGGGCAGGCGCCGGCCGGGTTGTTGAAGGAGAAGATGCGTGGCTCCAGCTCCGACATGGAGTAACCGCACTCGGGGCAGGCGAAGTTGGCGGAGAAGATCAGCGGGGCAATCCCCTCCTCCCCGTCCATGGGCGCCACCAGCACGATGCCGCCGGAGAGGGTCAGTGCCGTCTCGAAGGACTCCGCGAGACGCAGCGCCAGGTCATCACGCACCTTGAAGCGATCAACCACCACTTCGATGGTGTGCTTCTTGTGCAGCTCCAGCGGGGGAGGATCGGAGAGATCGCACACCTCCCCATCGATGCGAGCACGAATGTAGCCCTGAGCCGCCAGGTTCTCCAGCAGCTTGGTGTGCTCCCCCTTGCGATTGCGCACCACGGGCGCCAGCAACATCAGCTTGGTGCCTTCGGGCTGGGCCAGCACCTGATCCACCATCTGGCTGATGGTCTGGGCGGCGAGCGGGATGGCGTGGGTCGGACAGCGCGGCTCGCCGACCCGGGCAAACAGCAGACGCAGGTAGTCGTAGATCTCGGTAATGGTGCCGACGGTCGAACGCGGGTTGTGGGAGGTGGACTTCTGCTCGATGGAGATGGCTGGCGAGAGCCCCTCGATATGATCCACGTCCGGTTTCTCCATCAGGGAGAGGAACTGGCGGGCATAGGCGGAGAGCGACTCCACATAGCGGCGCTGGCCTTCGGCATAGAGGGTATCGAACGCCAGGGAAGATTTGCCGGAACCGGACAGGCCGGTGACCACGATCAACTTGTCGCGGGGCAGAATCAGATTGATGTTTTTGAGGTTGTGGGTGCGGGCACCCCGGATCACGATTTTTTCCATCTTGTTGCGCGCTCGATACGGGAACCAGAGCGGGCCAGTATGGCATAGAGACTACTGGATGAATAGACAGCCTTTTATCATCCCATCCCGGCGCTCAGAGATACTCCTTGGCCCAGCTCACCGCCTGCAGGCGGTTCTTGACGTTCAACTTCTTGAACACGTTATATAGGTGGGACTTGATGGTGTGTTCGCTCACGAACAGGCTGTCGGCAATCTCGGTATTGGAGGCCCCCGTCATCAGATGGCGGACTATCTCCTGCTCACGGGCCGTCAGCAGCGTCTGGTTGCGCAGGGGCTGGCCGCTTCCCTTGCGGTAGTAATCCACCAGATCGCACAGCAGATGGCGCGGGATCCAGTACTCCCCCTGCAACACCTTGCGGATGCCGATCACCAGCCTGTCCAGGTTGTCCTGACGGAAGAAGAGCCCACTGGTATGAGGCCACATCAGCAGCAGCTCCCGATCCGTGCTGGTCGGGGCATTGAGCAGCACGGCACTGGCCTCGCCGAAACGGCTGCAGATGGCCTTGCTCCAGTCTGCCTGCTGAGCCGACTTGAGATAGTCCAGATCGATCAGCAGCAGCGTCTGAGCTCCGGTTTCGGAGGGCTCAGGCAAGGCATCCAGCTCCCCGACCAGCAAGATGGACAAGCCAAGCTGTTCGCTGAGGTGACGCTGGAAACTGGTGGCTTGTGCATTATTTTCGGTGATCAGCACTAGGGGATATTCGGGCGTCATCAAGAGAACTTCCTTGCACATTCGAGTCGGGGTTTTCGGCAAGGAAGAGTACCAATCCCCCTCCTGGCTGCAGCATTAAAAAAGTATTAGACGCCGTTGTGATTCCTTTGAAGCTCAGCAATTTTCCAGCCAATACAAATGACTAGCACGCCCCCCCCATTTGGGGGGTCAGGTAGTGCCGACCACCACCATAACAGGCCTTGGCCGTCGTTGCAGCACTCTGCTCCGCCGTCCCCTTGCTGGTGGGCCCCAACCTCGGGTAAGTTACTCGGACGCCAGCGGCGGGGTTTGGTGCTCGCCGGGACAGGAAGGTGTGCGCTCATCTTCGCCAACTGGTATTATTGCGGGCAAACGCTGCGGCGGTGGCCGATAAACGCGTCGGTTGAATCTGGCACAGCCGTGACATGCGTGAAGATGAGGCCCATCCGTGGCGCACATCTCATTGCAAACAAACGACATATTGAATGGGCCCAGGCATTTGGCCTGGCCGGTATACATAAGGGTGGAAGAGAGATTATGGCCAGTCGAGGCATCAACAAAGTCATTCTGATCGGTAACCTGGGGCAAGACCCGGAAGTGCGCTACATGCCGAGCGGCGGTGCCGTGACTAACATCACCCTGGCCACCTCCGACACCTGGCGCGACAAGCAGACCGGTGAGCAGAAAGAGCGAACCGAGTGGCACCGCGTGGTGTTCATGGGCAAGCTGGCCGAAGTGGCCGGCGAATACCTGAAGAAGGGCTCCCAGGTCTATGTCGAAGGCAAGCTGCAGACCCGCAAGTGGCAGGATCAGAGTGGTCAGGAGCGCTACACCACAGAGGTGCTGGTCGACAGTTTCACCGGCGTGATGCAGATGCTGGGCGGCCGTCCGCAAGGCGGCGCAGGCCAGGGCATGGGTGGCCAACAGTCCCAGGGCAACTGGGGTCAGCCACAACAGGCCGCCCCCCAGCAAGCGATGCAACGCCCGGCCGCCGCCCCGCAGCTGAATATGCAGCCGCAGGGTGGTTACGGTCGTCCTGCCCCGCAGCCTCAGTCTGCACCGCCGGTCTACAACGAGCCGCCGATGGATTTCGATGACGATATCCCGTTCTAGATCTTGTAAAAGATGAAAGTGTAAGAATAAATCACTTTCACCATCTTGAGTGCAAAGCAACCCAGCAGAAATGCTGGGTTTTTTTTATTTTTGCATTTCACTTGCCATCGCGATTTTCAGCACTATAACTTTATGTATGAGGAAAATGTAAGATTAGGATGCACAGTGTATAAGCTAGATAGATTGATTTTTGCAAATGGTGAACGTTACCCTGTCTTAATGGGCAATGATGGTATGCCTCATTTTCTTGCCACCCTCTGGGTGACAACAAAACTTCGTAGCAGCTTGTCGGTGAATACCATTTCAAATCGCCTAGGTGCATTAAAGTGGTTTCTTCAATGGGAAGAAAATAAACACAGAGACCTGTTCTCCGAGTTTCAGAAAGGTAAGTTTCTTAGCGACACTGACATTGACAACATCAAAGAACATCTCAGTCATGATATTTCTCATGTCAAAGGCTTAGCTAAAAGTAAAAAAACCAGAGATAAGGTCATTGATTTATTTAATACCCCAAGACTAATCAGTGTCACCCCCACTGTGGGACGTAACAACATTTACAATCGAGTGACAGCTATTGCAGGTTATTTAGATTTCATTGCTAGAGTAGCTGTACAGAACTGTAATAGCACTAAACTACTCACAGAAATTAACAGTATGAATAAGCGCATACTGGATGTTCGCCCTAAAGGCAAAGGTAAGAATGTTGTAGACAAACTGGATGGTAAAGATTTGCCTGATGGATTAATTGAGGAATTTATGGCTGTGGCACAATTCGACCATCCAAAGAATCCATTCAAACATGCTTCGACAAAAAAACGAAATCATCTTATGTTTTTACTTTTAAAAGAACTAGGCATACGGAGAGGTGAGTTACTCTCACTATCTATTGAATCGAATTTTTTAATGCTTCACGGGCCAAATAAATTCATATGGGTAAAACGTCACCATGATGACATATATGATCCTCGCAAAAATCAGCCTGTAGCAAAAACGAAAGAAAGAATGTTGCGAATTAGAGATGAAACTGCGGCCCTCATTGATGACTACATCATAAATATACGAGCAAAGACTCCTAACGCGAACAAGCATCCATATTTGTTTGTTACACATAGGAAGGGAAAAACGCAAGGACTGCCAATCTCGACCAGTACATTTGATAGTATCATCGTGCCAACAATGAAATCTGTAGATGAGCGGTTCAAATCAATACACCCACATTATTTTAGGCATAACTGGAACCAGTGGTTCTCAGAAATAATTGACAAGAACAATGTTCTATCTAAAGACCCGAACAACAACCGTACGTTTATTTCACCTAGTGAAGAAGCAAAAAGCCGAATGCATCAAATGGGGCACACATCAGAAAGTTCTGCCAAACCATATGTTGAACGTCATATTCGCAAAAAAACAAACAAGCTCGTACTCGAAGAGCAAGAAGAACTACAGAGACAACTTATTGAATCTCAAAGAATAGAGGGTACAAATGAATAAATATGATTACATTGAGGAAGAAAATGACGATTTCCCATCAAGGTTTAGCTCAAAAAAATTAGTATCAAAAGATGGTTACAGCTTTGATTTTCACTCAGAGCGCTGGATGTTGAATAAAGATGTCAGCATTGCATTCATGCCGGATGTTTTATCTATGGAACCAAAACTGCTAGATGGATTTAAAAAAACACTAGCAACCTATGCTGAAGAACAATCAGCACACCATACATCCAATATGTATCTACGCTTCCAACGACTATTGCGAGACACTAGATTCAAAAAACTAGATGAGGATGTATTACTCAATTGGCGAGCAATGCTTGATAAAAGTCATGAATGGTACTTAGGTTCACTCCGTGGCTTTCTTGTTAGCTGGAATGAATATGGCTATTATGGTGTAACAACAGAGATGGTGAAAACACTAGAAATACTAACTCTATCAGGAAACAAGAAAGGAGTATCTGTTGCTAATCGTTGCCCTGAAACAGGTGCCTTTACTAACAATGAGGTACTTGCATTAAATCATGAACTTATTCGCTTATTCAGGGATAACTATATCTCATTTCAATGCTATGCATATGTGAGCTTATTGCAAGCTACAGCTAGACGCCCCACACAGTTACGACAAATAAAGGCTGCCGATTTATTTAAAGAACATGATCACAGTAAGAATGTGACAAATTTTTACCTCAATATACCGAGAGCAAAGCAGCGCGGTGGTGGGTTCCGTTTCTCTTTTAAAAAATTTCCAATTACGGAAGAGCTCTATCTAACGTTGCGTAATTTAATTAGAGATGAAACAAAGAAGTTTGAATCAAAATTCTCAATAAAATTGACTGCTTCTCAAGCAACAAAAATCCCATTATTTATTGATTGGGAAATGGTTTTTGAGTTAGCGGCGCAAAGAACATCATTGACTGATGAGTTATTAGAAACTGACATTTTCAATATGTCATCAATAGATCTAAGAAATCACCTGCTAAAAAATTTCCAAAGAAAACAAAAAGCTATTTCTGAAAGAACAGGAGACTATATTCATATAACGGCTCGGCGGTTTCGTCATACAAGAGGAACAAACCTTGGTCGAAAAGGTTTGGGGCCGTTGATCATAGCGGAGGCATTGGATCACAACGATACACAAAATGTTAAGGTCTATACAGAAAATACCGCAGATACCGTGACCTATATTGACAAGGCTATTGGTAAACAACTGGCTCCCTTTGCTAATGCATTCCTAGGTCGCATTATCGTTGACTTAGAGCAGGGTGAGCGAGGACATGACCTTGCTGCTCGCATACCAAACAAGGATAACGATATCGTAGGAGCATGCGGCACCAATGACTTTTGCATTAAGGGGTATGAAAGTTGTTACACTTGTGAAAAATTCAGACCATTATTAGATGCTCCTCACGAGAAATTCTTATCCCATCTATATGCGGAGAAAGAGGTAAGGTTGAAAACGACAAAAAGTGAAGAGTACGCGGCAACAAAAGATAGGCTAATTTTAGCAGTTGAATGGGTTGTGCAGAAATGCTTTGAACTGAAACAACAACGAGCATGAGGATAATCAGTGGACAGTAACATTTTTCATTTTAAGCCTGCGATAGAACTGAATTCAGAAGCGAACCTAGAAAAGTTCATTCAAAGTAGCAAAAACAAATTAACTGTTTTCGGTGAAGATTGCTGGGATCATAATTTATGGCACACTTTTCACAATACTCGCCGTGTTGTTGCCCGTTTCTCCACAAATTTAGAGCCATCAACTTCCTATAGTTTCTCTCCCCTAGGTGCACCATTTATTGATTTTGCAAAAGCATACATTCGCTACATTTACGCATTAAAACCCATAACAAATCTTCACAGACATTTCGAAGCTATTCGAATACTTGAAGAAGCATTGATTCAATCAAAACATAAAGCAGATATTCTGATGCTCGATGGCCTAGTTTTAGAAAGGCTAGGCGATATCTTTAATAGACGCATATCAAATCTGGCAGGTCGAAATAAAGCGGGCTATCAAATGGAGCTTCTTCTTAATTTCTGCCGTGACAATTTTATAACACCGAGTCTTCCTGGGTGGTCAAATCCATATCAAAAAGTAAAAGATTTAATTATTCAACTTGATGAGAATGGAAAAGAACATCGTAAAAATAAATTGCCCTCAGAAGAGGATATGATGTTATTTGCTAAGTTATTTCATGACGCGCCTTCATTAGGTATTGAAGCAGAATATTTTACTTCTGTAATAGCATTGCTCATGCAAGCGCCATCCCGATGCTCTGAGTTATTCTCATTGCCTATAGATTGTACTGTATGGGAGGAGAATCGCAGTGGAGAACTTAAACTTGGAATACGTTGGGTGCCTGCCAAAAATGGCAACGAAGGGATTAAATGGGTTCCTACTGTCATGCAAGATGTAGCTTTGGAAGCTATCGAACGATTGAAAAAAATTAGCATGCCTGCACGGGAGGCAGCGATGTATGCAGAAACGCATCCAGATAACAATGGGAGTATGGCGTATATCAGTAAATTGGTTAACTGGCCTTTTGTTGATAACGCAAAAAAAGTTAAGGCCTCAGAGGCTTTGTTACTATATAGAGACCGTGAGTTACATGCGGAACATGATGTTATTCAACACTCGTTTGTTTTACCTACGGTGAACATAATTAATGCAAGGATTTCTAGGTCTGAGGCCAGAAAAGGAGGCCTCCTTTGGAAGAAACATAACATATTACGAGAGGATGGCTCACAACCCGATATAACATCCCATCAAGCTAGGCATTGGCTAAGTACCAAAGCTGAACGGGGTGGGATGGATGAATTGACGCTTGCAAACTGGGCAGGGAGAGCAAGAGTTGCTGATAATGCCAGCTATGATCATCGCACAGAAGAAGAAAAGTCCAATGCAATTGCAGTTATTACTATCCCTGAAAATGCAAACACGTTGGACAAAATAAAATGTAACCTTCCAATTAGTTTCGAGGAAATCGGAAAGAACCTTACTGGTGCAGCGATAGTAACAGAGCTAGGCGTGTGTGAGCATGATTTTGCCATGATTCCATGTCAGCGAAACGGTGACTGTGAAACCTGCAAAGAATTGGTCTGTATCAAAGGCTTCCGTAGCTCATTGGAGCTGTTGAAAGTACGAGAAGTTCAAGTGGCAGCTCAACTCGAAAAAGCACAGCAAAGCCATAAAATGGGGGCCTTTGGTGCTGACCGCTGGGTTAGCTCACACGGTTGGCGACTTGCTCATATTAGAACAAAGATCCGGCTATTAGAGGATGAAAATGTTCTTGATGGCACCCCCATTCGTATTCCTGATGTATATGATCCATCGCCAGCCAAGGTTGTTCTTTTAGAGAAGGGACTTAATATTGAAGTTCAATCGCCTGACTCTATCGATTCTAAAGCTTTTAATATTATGGGTGATTTGTTATGCCTAAAATAGTTATCACAGAAAAAAATCTGCCTAATATACTAGGTCTAATTAATACTTGGGAAGGAAAGTTAACTTGGGACTTGCTCTGTAAAAAAGTTGCCATAATGATTGATGTTAAAGGTGGCGTCCAACGTCAATCATTATCCTCTTACAAAGATATTCAAGATGCATACTCGCGAAGAAAGACATTTTTAAAAGAACTTTTTTCTCAACCTGAGCCTACCAAAGAGCGTGATGTAACGCTTGAGTATCTTATAAAAAAGGTTGCTCTTTTAGAGAATGAATTGGCCAGATTAAATAGTTTGAATGATGCATACAAACAGCGTTTCATAGTATGGCAATATAATGCTTACATGCATGGTGTCAGAATGACATCAATTGATAACTTCCCAACAGATAGTGCCGATCTAAAAAAATTACAGGATATGCTTGGAAAGCCGCTTATAGAAGTTAAACGCCGAACAGGAGGTCAATGATGGGGAGCTGTGCGGAGAAAGCCAAGGAGTTCGTCAGGACGTTTGAGCTATGGACGGCAACACAAACTGACGAGAGCTACCGGCAGATAATTCACAGAGGCAATCTCAGCCGAGGTGAAATCGCCAAGGCCATTGGCTGTGGCCGCTCTGCCTTGGCCCAGAATCCTGAGCTGCGCAGACAATTACAACAATTAGAGGACGGTTTAAGAACACAAGGGGTGCTGCCACCGTTAACCGCTCAGGCCAAAGCCAGTTCCGATAACCCTAAGACTTATGACCCTACGGCTCATCGACGCCAACTCGATGCGAAACGTGTATCGACATTGGAGCAGGAAAACATTGAGCTGAAAGCGCAACTCAAAGAACTAAAAACCAAACTTGAGCGCTTTGGTGAGCTATCTGAGACATTGGCTGAAATGGGGATCTTGCCACGATGATCCAATCCCTGCATTCCGAGCAAATTCGTGTCACCAGTATCCCATATAGCTCATCCGGCTACGTGATCTTCTCTGGTATCCCACTCCATGGCGACACCAGCCAGATTAGGGACGGCAAATACTATGTGACCATTAAGGCGCGGCCTGACACCCTTCCGGCACAACCGTCACAGGGCCAGCAATGGACAGTCCATGGAAAGCCCCTCATTGAGAGGGTTGAGGTTGGTGACGTTGTTATGCGGCAACACACCTATGAATCACCTGAGCACGTAATATGCACCCTGCCAGAGACAGGTGAGCAGCTGATCCAGTTCATTGCCAAGGAGCCTGATTTCAAGGGAATTGGCCTCGGTAAAGCCAGGGCGTTATGGCAACTACTCGGTGAGCAATTTCACACCACCCTGCGCACCGACACACCAGAGTCCAGAGAGCGCCTCAAGGGTATTCTGAGTGATGTATCTATTAATGCCCTGTTCAACGGCTATGCAAAATACAAAAATCTGAGCCACTGCAATTGGATGGCAGAGTGTCGGATCCCCTCGTCCATTCAGCAGCGCCTATTGAAGTTCCATGGCGAAGGATCCGTTGAAGCAATCAAAGATAATCCCTACTTGTTGGTCGGCTTCGGAATGGAGTTTGAAGAAGTGGATACCCTTTCTCAAACGAAGTTTGAGGTAGAACTAAAAGATCCGAAGAGACTGAGTGCCGCCCTAGAGTTCGCCATCCACGCGGAAGTGGAAAAAGGCCACACCTACACCACGCAGGCCAGGCTTCGCCCCCTGCTGACCAAATTGCTTGGTGACGGCGAGTTGGCAGCACAAGCATTCAAGGCCGGTTACCACCAAGCCCAGTATGTGCTGAACCATGAAGCAGGCACCTATCACCCTACCGCACAATTGCTGATGGAGACTGTTGTTGCCAAGCGGCTGTTGAAACTTGCTAAACAGCAAAATCGTTACGACGAGTCCACCAATGCTGCGTTTCTCGCTGCGGTTAATGAGCTGCCCTATGAATTGACCGCGATGCAAAATGAAGCGGTGCTCACCGCGCTAGACAATGCGGTGAGTTGCATCACGGGGGGCGCAGGAACTGGCAAAACCACAGTGCTCAGAACTGCACTGCGGGCCTATGGCAAAATGGGCTTTGAGGTGCATGCTGTCGCCCTGTCTGGACGCGCTGCAATGCGCCTACATGAGTCGATAGGCTTTAAGACTATGACTATTGCCGCCTTATTGCGGCACGAGCCCATAGAGCCATCTGATGGGTCTCCCAATCATCTGTTAGTGATCGATGAAGCATCCATGATCGACCTGCCCACCATGTATCGGCTCACCAACCATCTGCACCCCGCCGTGCGGATCATATTCACGGGTGACCCAAACCAGCTACCTCCGATAGGATGTGGCAAGGTGCTAGCCGATATCGTTGCATCACAGGCCATTGCGAACGTGACCCTGGACATCGTTAAACGTCAGAAGGGAGCCACAGGCATTCCTGAATACTCTATGCAGGTCAATCAAGGTCTCATACCGGAGCACTTGAGCATGGGTAACGTCTATTTCCACGAAACATCCAAAGAGAGGATCGCCCAAGTCTGTGCCGAGTTATATCAGCAATCCCCCGAGAACAGCCGAGTGGTAGGTGCGACCACCGCTATGGTGGCGGAGATCAATAATCTTATTCAGGAGGCCGTCAACCCTGATGGTGCTCGGATGATATTTGAGATGTATGGCGAAACCTACCGCCGCAACGATTTGCGCCAAGGAGATGTGATCCTCTTCACTCAGAACAATTACGAGAAAGGCATTCAAAATGGCTCGCTCGGAACGCTAACTCGCGCTGTCGGGGCTGGAGATGACTACGGAGTGGTTGAACTGGACACAGGCGAGAGCGTGTATGTCACCCAATCCCTGCTGGACTGTATGAGGCTGGGCTACTGCATCACACTCCATAAAGCTCAGGGTTCGCAGTTCCCACGCATCATCATCGCGCTGCAAAAGGGGAGGATCGTTGACAGGGCCTGGCTCTATACCGCAATAACCAGGGCCGAGCATGAGGTCCATATCGTGGGCAGCACAGCTGAGTTTGCAGCCATCACCAAAGCGCCCAGCAATGCCCATAACCGGAACAGCTATCTGCGTGATCTGTTGAAGAAATGAGAGGAGATTGATTCCCTTGGGGAGCGACTACGGGTACAAGCGGAGATAAGCGGTGCGTCAACGCGCAGCGTTGTCCACGGCTTATTCCGTGCTCTTGCGTAGCAAGATGTGCCCGTAGCTGAGCGATCGGAAGGGCTAGAACCTTAAAAATCAATACCTTACAAGGCCTTGACATAGTACCACCAGAGTCTCTTTTGTACCAAGAACGAACTCCAACGTGAGTCATCAATTGACCTTCGCTGATTACGAGTTCAACAGCAAACGCCGCCAGACCCGTAAAGAAGTTTTCCTCTCTTGAATAGAGTAACTGCTTCCCTGGCCCTGGATGCTGGTCATCATTACGCCCATCTATCCCAAGGTCGGCAATGGCCGTCACCCCTAACCACTGATGCAAATCCAGCCATAAGAACCTTCTCTAAAAAGGCTGGGTGCAAAGTAAGTGGTCAAGTCAGTGTAATTACCCACGAAAGGCCTCTCGCAATTATGATAGGCATGGCCCCGTGGGCGCGGGCATCGGACAGACTCAGGAGCAGTAACATGAAGCATCAAACCCTCACCGTGGAAAATAGCCGCATTCGCGTCACCGTCAGCCGCGAGATAGCCGATAAATTCCTGCCAACCGGAGTTATCGGTCGCGATGAGTCCCCCGGTCAGGCGCAACGTGGTCGTCTGCTTTCTGCCGCGATGGGCAAATTAGCCAGCGCAACCGAATTACGCCTTCGGCTCACTAACGATATCGAGCGGGCTGATGTCATCGCGCTGGCCCATAAGCTCCTTGTCCGTGACTATCTGGAGGAACACAGTCACTACAACGTCAACGAGGTGATCATGCGCCTCGAAGAGGGTCACCTCATGCACAAATACATGGCCCAGGAGGTCACTCTCGCCAATGAGTACGCTCGCGGTGTCTTGAAGACTATTTCGCAAGACGACGCCCGCCTTTACGTAGCGCCAAAGGTAATGGCCGGGGTACTCTCCCCCCATGAACGCAGGCAACTGGAGACCCGCGTTGAACTCCTGCTAAACCGCATTGGCATCAATGCAACTGAGGCACTAGATAAAGCCCGTCACGCCTTGCAAGCGCAGGCCAACATCGCGCACCATTATCACATGTGTCGGGCCAATATGACGGGTTGGAAGATTGAGGTCATCGGGGAACTACCGGCTCAAGTGGGCCTATCTCGGTTGCTGCCAAAGGATGATTAATGGATCGCAATCCCAGACCCACCTACCAGCTCACCTCTATCCACCGAGTAGGGCGCCAGAATTTACGGTGCTGTACAGCATTGTTGCTCAAATTCTCTGCTGTACATCGCTCTTATTTATCGGGTGGATTACCCTACCTGGATGGAAAAACCTCAGTATAATCAATGCAACTACATATAATCCGCAGCCAATTATCCATACCCATCCATTCCACGTTTCGCGGGTTGCACTATACAAAAATGCAAAAACAAGTGGACCGATTACACCTGTCAGGTGGGTCAAACTGGTCAGCACCCCTTGTAATTGTCCCTGTGCTACCTGACCGACACGAACAGATATAATTCCCTGCAAGGCGGGAAGTGTGATGCCACCACAAGCTAGTAACAGCAAAACCGGCCAAACCATCCAGCTTTGTGTAATGACCGCCAATAAAAATAGGCCACAACCGTCAGCCAAAATGCCAACCGCTATAGCTTTCCGTTCTCCCAAATGTTTAGCGATAAAACCAGCAGCAAGTCCTTGAAACAGTGCGTGTGTCAGCCCGAACACAGCCAATGAAACACCGACCATTACGCCATCCCATGCGAAGCGCTCTTCTCCGAATAAAACCCATAATGTTGCGGGGATTTGGCCAATCAATTGAATGATGAAAAAGACAACTAACAATCCCGATAATGGGGAGATCATCTCGCGTATGGAGGATGTGGTTTCATTGATTGTTTCATTCTTTAACTCGTCACTAACCTGATTAGCATTATGGGTCTCATGTAAAATGAATAGGGAGACCAGAAATGCCAGCCCGTTAATAGCAGCAGCGAACATAAACGGTGCCTGTACCGAAAGTTGACCGGCAAAACCACCAATGACTGGTCCAGCAATCATACCGCCACCAAAACAGGCACCCATCATACCAAACCAATGTGTCCTGGATTCCTCAGGTGTGACATCGGCAATTGTTGAGGCTGCAACAGCTCCAGTCGCACCGGTAATACCAGCAATTAAGCGTCCCAAATACAACACCCACACTACGCTGGCTGTTGCCATTAATGCGTAGTCCAGTGTTGCACCTAAAAGTGAAAGTAACAATACAGGGCGACGACCTATGCGATCTGACCAGCGGCCGAGAAGAGGGGCAAAAATCACTTGCATCATTGCATACAGCGCCAATAAAACACCGTAGTTCTCTGCAACATTAGCCTTTCCAACAAACTCCCGTAATAACGCCGGCAAGACAGGCATAATTATGCCAATCCCCATAGCATCTAAAAAAATGATGACCAGTGCCATCATCACAGTGCGGTTCATAGTTAACGTTCTCTATCGATGATAGGGTTTGAAAAATAACTCTATCAGTGATAGATTGTCAACAGCAAAAGGAGATAGTGATGGCACGACTAAGCTTGGACGACGTAATTTCAATGGCGCTCACCCTGCTGGACAGCGAAGGGCTAGAGGGCTTGACTACGCGTAAGCTGGCGCAGTCCCTAAAAATTGAGCAACCGACTCTGTATTGGCACGTGCGCAACAAGCAGACTCTTATGAACATGCTTTCAGAGGCAATACTGGCGAAGCATCACACCCGTTCAGCACCGTTACCGACTGAGAGTTGGCAGCAGTTTCTCCAGGAAAATGCTCTGAGTTTCCGTAAAGCATTACTGGTCCATCGTGATGGAGCCCGATTGCATATAGGGACCTCTCCTACGCCCCCCCAGTTTGAACAAGCAGAGGCGCAACTACGCTGTCTATGCGATGCAGGGTTTTCGGTCGAGGAGGCTCTTTTCATTCTGCAATCTATCAGCCATTTTACGTTGGGTGCAGTATTAGAGGAGCAAGCAACAAACCAGATAGAAAATAATCATGTGATAGACGCTGCACCACCATTATTACAAGAGGCATTTAATATTCAGGCGAGAACCTCTGCTGAAATGGCCTTCCATTTCGGGCTGAAATCATTAATATTTGGATTTTCTGCACAGTTAGATGAAAAAAAGCATACACCCATTGAGGATGGTAATAAATGATGCTATCTATGTGTCAACTCTAATTTATAGTTATGGATAGTGTTTTCAAATATATACATGTATCGTCAGTATTTTATCTATTAAATATTAAACCACTTCTGGTTAATATCATGGGTGTCACCGTCCCTCGATAAAATGGCATTGAGTCTCCCACAACTAAGCCACCCATTCGGTTTAAGGTCTTAACGATGATATCTCTTGCATCCATATGGATTTCATCTACAGATTGTGCGAAAAGTTCGTGCAGTGAAAACCGAGCCAAGCTAGAACCTATTTGATACCCTCTGAAATTTTGCATTGTTGCAAATCGCCCCCAATGAGTTTCATCGCATTATTTCCAGGCTGCAACGGCACCAACAATTGTGGAGTTCATAATTGCACACCACCATTGTGGCGATTTTTCAGCTGGAATAGGGATCAATTCGTCAGGGATCCCCTGCTCTCCCTTGAACACGGGAATTTGCAAACGCAGTATGTCGTCCATATCTTCATGCGTTGCTTTCCTCAATACAAGATTCTGCATCGGGTCATCCTTATCGTTGAGCCGTAACAGCAGGTATTTTCATTAGTAGCTCAGCACAAAATGCACATAATTTGTTCAAATCAATAAGCCGCCTAGGAACACAGTATCTATTGGCCACCGCCTTCCGTTGGCGGCATCGCTTCTTGCGCTATGGCCGACTCAGGTATGCTTCTTTTCGATAAAACGCCTCTTTCATTTATACCTTTTAATTACATCATCACCAATTGACTTACCGCTCTAATTTTCCCATTCAACCGGTAGATTTTTTCTGATGCATTTTTATGCAAACAAGTAATTTTTTGCTTCTCTTGAGGTAGTTTTTCAAGTATCTCGCGGTAGGCTTGTAACTCATAACGAGTCAACAGAAGCTCTTCTTCCAGAGACCTCAACTCACTTGCTAGATCATAATTATCGCCTTTGATTGATGCTTGTAAACTGCCCAGAAGATCATCTGAAAAAATATAATGCCGATTATTTTTTGGCCCATTAGCTTTCACTGCATCCTGTTTTTTCAAGCTATATACATGGCGGTCAACCAAGCCTGATGCCTGATACACAGCCAAGTCATTGACCTCCATAGCCAATCGTATCAGCTCTTTCCTGCTTATTTTTAGACCAGTCATTTTGAGTAAAACTTGATAAAACTTGTTACTGATTTTGTAAACATTTTTATTCTGCATAAAATTTCCACAACCACAACACTTAGGATTGCTAAGTATACAGAGACAGGTGAAACTTAGACAATCTATACATATGAGAACTTTGTGATGAACAAACATTGTACAAAAACCCATTCCCAGAGAGACTCAAGCAGGCGCGTAAAAAAGCAGGTATATCCCAAAAGGAGCTTGGGGTAAGGGCCGGTATGGATGATAGTTCTGCTAGTGGTCGCATGAATCACTATGAGAGAGGTCGCCACGTTCCAGACATTGATACAATGCGAAAACTTGCCAATGTACTGGGAAAGCCGCTGAGTTATTTTTTTTGCGAAGATGATCTTAGTGCGGAATTGGTTTGTCTATTTGAGCAACTTGATGAGGATGAAAAGTTAGATCTTCTCTTTAAGCTACGTGAAAATAAACGGTGATACCGCTAAGTAAGATACCTGCTCATGTTGCGGATTGACCACCAGAAGTTTGCAACGCATTGATAGTGGTTTGTAGCTAGGAGAGGAGGTTAACTTTCATGGTTGTGCTCATGCCTTCACCACCGGGATCCCTTTGATACTGGTGGTATAGCGGGGGCTGAGTTGTTCGCGTTTCATCATCCATTCGCTGGTATCTCGGCCTCGGGATGCAAAGTAGACCTTTCCCAACCGCCCCTGGTTAATCCTATCGATCACCTGCATGAGTGCATCGCTACGGGGATCCTGCTGTTCGCTGCCGAATAGACCCCCTTGCTGCATGCCTTTCGGGGAGAAGTCCGCCAGCATGACGCCGCCCTTCATATAGCGAACATCATCCAACCAGATCCTGCTCAGCAGCGGCTCGATCTGGGCTAGCAACTCACGGGTGTCGGCTGTGGGTATCGGCAACAGCATGGAGATCTGGTTGGCATAATGTGTTTCCCGCTCCGCAAACGGGCTCGAACGAATGAATACTGTGACATGGCGGCAGCACATGCCCTCTGTCCTGAGTTTCTCAGCTGCCCGCTCCATGTAGCCAGCGAGAGCCTCCCGCATGGGGCCGAAGGCGGTGATGCGCTCCCCAAAGGATCGGCTGCAAATTATCTGTTGCTTGGCCTGTGCCAGTTGCTCCAGCTCGGCGCAGGGGATCCCGCACAGCTCCTGCACCGTGCGCTCGACAACGACCCCGTAACGGTGCCGAAGACTCTTAGCATCAGCCGCTACCAGATCAGCCACGGTGTTGATGCCCTGAGCTGACAGCTTGGTGGTGAGTTTGCGACCAATTCCCCAGACCTCGTCTACCGGGGTGATCGCCATCAGTTTGGCGCGGCGTGTTTCATCGCGCAGATCGACCACCCCTCCGGTGGCGGGCCATTTTTTTGCGGCATAGTTGGCGAGTTTGGCTAGGGTTTTAGTGGGGCCGATACCAACACCGACCGTCAGCCCTGTCCACTGCTGTACCCGCTCCCGGATCTGGCGTCCATATGCCACTAGGTCACCCGCCCAACTCTCACTCAGCTCAGCAAAAGCTTCGTCTGTTTACCGGGACGGGTGCGAACAGCTTTGCGAGAAGGTCACTCAGCAACTCGGTGCGTGGTTCTCTCTTTTGAGCTGGTAAGGCTCATGTGGTGAGGGTTCTGGTGAGGACAACCAAAAAGTGTAAGAATAAACAGGTATGAACACGCATTTTCATACCTTTTCTTACATATCTTTAAAAAGTGTCATTTTAAGGTGAGCAACCAGAAGTGTAAGAAAAGGTGTTATGCATTGAAATATATAGTAAAAAATTCATTGCCACTCACTCAGTCACTCACTCAGCAGCGATTTTTTACATGTATTACCGTTCTGATCTACAAAAAGGCCCTGATCACTCAGGGCCTTTTTGTCTGTTTCTGACGCATTCACCTCCACCCTCATCATGTTGTTGCGACGATCCGGCCCCTCCTCTCTTCCTCGCCCCGACTTGTCGCTATCATCGGGACGTAACACTCCTCCGAGAATAAGCATGAGTTATCCTGGTCGCCTGCTGCGCCTCATCTTGCTGGTGTTTGCTGCCCCTCTGGTCGCCGAGCCGCTACGAGTGGGAGTGAGCTTCGCCATCCCTCCCTACGTGATCACTCACGAAGATCGCGGTATCGAGCTCGATCTCCTGCGCGAGGCATTCGCTGGCAGCGATCATGTGCCCGAGTTCACCTATCTGCCTCTCGAGCGGACCTTCCGGATGCTGGAGGAAGGCAAGCTGGATGCCATCATCAACGTCAAGCCAGGCATGCTTAACAATGCCCACCTGTCACAGGCGGTGATCACCTTTCACAATCGGGTTTTTACCCTCGACAAGACGGCATTTCACACCATGAGGGATCTGCAGACGCTGCGCGTCAGCGCCTTCCAGCGGGCACGGCAGATACTGGGAAAAGAGTTTGCCGAGCTGGTCGACCAGAACCCCCACTACGAGGAAGTGGCACGGCAGGAGGGGCAGGTACAGAAGCTGCTGCTGGGACGTACGGATGCCGTAATCCTGGAGCAGCGGGTATTCTACTACTACATGACGCAACTGCTCGGGCAGACAGAGGGCAGCGTACGCTACTCCTCCGATCGGGTCAGACAACATGATCTCTTTCCCCCAACCCAGTACCACTTCGCCTTTCGCCAGGCGACGGCGCAGCGGTGGTTCGATCGCCAGTTGAGCAGGATGAAGGAAGATGGGCGCTATGAACGGATCTTTGCCGCCTATGGCGCGTCGTCATCGTATAGAAACATAAAAGCCAGCCCATGACGGACTGGCTTGATACTGGCCCCAGAGGAACAACAGTGTAGTGGAGCGTTACTTCATCGCGCCGCCATTTTTCAGGTCGGCTTTCTGCCGTTTGGCCTCGCGCTTCTCTTTCAGTGACATCTGCGGTTTTTTCTTGGCATCTTTGCCGTGATGCTGTTCTTTGTTGCTCATCATCAGACTCCAAAAATGTTACCAGGACAGTTGGAATGAGATTCCAGCATGTCATCCGAATCATAGATCACAGTACGCTAGCAGTGACGATCGAGGATCGCACTGGCACCAGCATACCCCCACCCTCCATCGGGATCCAGCCTCACTGGACGGCAGTGTCGCGCAGGGCGTGGACCTCGTCATCTACGTTCCGACAAACCGCAATAACCGGCTTGTATCAGGGCGAAAACCGGCAAGAAAACGCACTCAAGTTGCCCTTTTGGGGTCAAGAGGACGATTACATAAGAGTCGGCTTCCGGAGTGTGTTAGGGTGAACCATCACCTGCCGCAGGAGTGCGCCATGAAAAAGCTGGAAATGAAAGATCTTACCGAGGCCGAAAAAGCCGAGATCACCCTGTTGCTGCAGAAGGCCCAGGCCAATGCCGATCACACCCTGACCAACGGGGAACGCAACAAGATCCGTGAAGAGGGACGCCTGAAAATCGCAGAGGATCGCGCCAAGGCAGCCAAGGCGGCCTCCGCACTGGCACGGGAGAAGGCCAAGGAACGAGCCAAGAATCAGGTGCTGCCTGAAACCTTCAACTGGGCGGATTCCGTCAGCAACAAGTACCGCAGCAAGCGATAATTTCCGTCTCCCATGTCCGGATGCTTGTGCTGTCACCCGGACATGAGCCTGCATACTGCCCTTTCCCATACCGGAAATTGATAGATAACCTTCTGGTATAAAACGATTTTATCAAAATAAAACGCTAACGTCTCCTCGTCGGGCCGGAATTAATACCAAGATAAAGATTGCCATGACGGAGTGAGCGTGTTCTAATCGATTTCGATGGTTCGGTAGTTCAGACCTGATTATGTTAGGCAGTCATTTTAAAGCAGTGATTTGTGCATAGAGTTGTCCCAGATGATTCTCGCCAAATAATTCTCCTTCTTTAGTGCTCCCCATACGTATTGCTGACGAAAAATCATGGATTGCTACAAACGTAGCGTTTCAACATCACTATTCAAGGAAATTATTATGTCTAACAAAATGACTGGTACCGTAAAGTTCTTCAACGCTGAGAAAGGTTTTGGCTTCATCTCCCCGGCTGACGGTGGCAAAGACGTGTTCGTACACTTCTCCGCTATCCAGTCCACCAGCTTCAAAACCCTGGACGAAGGTCAGCGCGTTGAGTTCACCATCGAGCAAGGCCAGAAAGGCCCGGCTGCTGCCAACGTAGTTGGTCTGTAATTCAAGCCAGGAAGCCTTTTCGTCAACCGGAAAGTCCTTCTGCAAGAATTAAAAAAACCCGCCTAGGCGGGTTTTTTGTTGCCTGCTTTTTACCTCTCTACCTTTCGCCTCTCTCAATCCCCTCCCAGATCCCACCTCACCGTCGTCCCACAGCCGCAAGCACCCTGTAAACACCACCGGATACAACGAGGGCGCCAACATGGCGCCCTCGTTACTGATGGATGAATGCGAGCGTCCTCACAACGGCAGGCTGATCCTCGCCTCCAGGCCACCCTCGGGGCGATTGTGGAGGCTGAGCTCCCCGCCGTGCTGGTGCACCAGGGTGCGGGCGATGGCGAGCCCCAGCCCCACACTGCCCGATTCGGTGTTGCGGGCCTCATCGAGGCGCACGAAGGGTTTGAATACCTCCTCCAGCTGACCCTCGGCGATGCCAGGCCCCCGATCGCAGACCAGGATCAGCAGCTCGGATTCGGTGCGCACCAGTAACACCTCGGCGCCCCCCGCGTATTTGATGGCGTTGCCGATAAGGTTTTGCAGCACCCGGCGCAAAGTATTGGCACGACAGGCATAGACCTGCTTGCCCTCGGCCAGGCAGGTGACGGGTTGCCCCATGTCGGCATAGTCGTCGCACAGGCTCTCCAGCAGGCTGACCAGGTCCAGCTCCCGGGTCGCCTCCTGCTGCCCTTCCTCCCGGGCGAAGCTCAGGGTCGCCGCCAGCATCTGCTCCATCTGTTGCAGGGTCTGTTGGAAGCGATCCTTGTCCTCGCCGTCCGCCAGAAACTCGCTGCGCAGCCGCAGGCTGGTGATGGGAGTGCGCAGGTCGTGGGAGATGGCGGCCAGCATGCGGGTCCTGTCCTGCACGAAGCGATCGAGTCGGGTGTGCATGCGATTGAAGGCCTGGATCGACTCTCGGATCTCGGTGGGCCCCTCTTCGCGCAGGGGTTCGATGTTCTCGCCGCGCCCCAGCCTGTCCGCGTTGGCAGCCAGCTGTTTGAGGGGCAAGGTCGCACGGCGGAACAGCCAGATCATCAGGCCGATCACCAGGCTTGCCACCAGCAGCAGGTTGAGGGTGGTCTGCCATGACCAGCTCGCCGACTCCTTGTCCACCAGGGAGCTGAACTGCAGCCAGCCGCCGTTGGGCAACTGGATGGAGCCATAGAGCCGCATGTCCTGGGGGGGCGGCATGCCATTGCGATCCTTCATCATGCGGTTGTGGTGCTGCCAGGCCCGGCTGCGCTGGATGTCCTGCTTCAGCTCGGCGCTGATCTCCACCGACAGGGACGACGGATACCCGAGCTTGGCGCGTACCAACTTCTCGAAACGGGGGCTGCGGTTGTCCGGTTGCAGCGGCTCGTCGGCGAGGCGCAGCAGCAGGGTCTCGCTACGGCTCGCCTTGAGGATCTCGTGATAGAGGGAGGGGGGCGAGAGGGAGAGCAACCGCACCACGGAGATGATCCGCTGCATGGCGTTGCGGCTGTTGACGTAGCCGAGCGCCTCCTCCCGGTCCGAGCGGTAGATCTGGATGCTGAGCAACTGGATCAACACCAGTCCCGCCAGTGCCACCAGCACTATCTGGCCGGTCAGCCCCTTGGGCAGCAGCCTGGCGAAGAAGCCCTTGATCATGCTGGCCTCACTCCTGAGTCACGTCTGCGGCGAACAGATAACCGCCGCCCCAGATGGTCTTGATGAGCTCGGGGTTCTTGGGATCCCGCTCCAGCTTGCGCCGCAGCCGGCTCACCAGGGTATCGATGGCACGATCGAAGGCCACAGCCTCCCGGCCGCGGGCCAGATCCAGCAACTGATCCCGGCTCAGTACTCGCTGGGGGCGCTCCAGAAACACCTTGAGCAGATCGAATTCGGCGGTGGAGAGGCTCATCCCCACCCCCTCCTCGTCCACCAGTTCGCGGCGATTGATGTCGAGCAACCAGCGATCGAAGCGCAGATCCCGGGTCAGAGTCTCGGGCACGGGCTGGATCTCGGCCTGGGTTCGACGCATCACCGCCTTGATCCTGGCCAGCAGCTCCCTGGGATTGAACGGCTTGGCGAGGTAGTCATCGGCCCCCATCTCCAGCCCTATGATGCGATCCGTCTCCTCCCCCATGGCGGTGAGCATGATGATGGGCAGGCGGGACTTCACTCTGAGCTCGCGGCACAGGGTGAGGCCATCCTCCCCCGGCATCATCAGATCCAGCACCAGCAGATCGAACTCCCGCTCGTCCAGCAGCCGCTTCATCTCCTTGCCATCACGGGCACAGCTGACGCGCATGCCGTGTTGCTCCAGAAAGCGCTTGAGCAGATCGCGGATCTCACTGTGGTCGTCGACCACCAGAATATGAGGGCTGCCTTGGTTCATCATCGTCTCTCCCGTTATCGAGCTGGAGCGATTATACGAAAATCAACCGGGCGGGTTGTGTCAAAGTGTGCCAGAGCGCCAAGATGCCACACTCTGCTACAAAATAGTCCGGTACTGGCAAAGTTCAGACACTTCCACGGTGTTTACTGGGTACCAAGGCGAAACAGCCTGTACCCGTACCAATTAGACAGGAGTGACCCATGAAAAACCTGACCAAGACCCTGCTGACCGCCACCCTGATCCTCGGCCTGCCGCTCGGCGCCTATGCCGCCAGCGAAGCCGTCTCCACCGCCCAGCCGACCCAGGCCATGGCGGCCGGTTGCCCCATGGACGGCTCCGGCATGATGGGCGGCAAGCACCACGGCGGCCGCCACGACAAGATGGCCCGCATGCAGAACATGACCCCGGAGCAGATCCAGGCCCACCTGCAACAGCGCTATGACAAGATTGAAGACCCGGCCAAGAAGGCCGAATTCGTGAAGAACCTTGGCTTGCGTGCCGACGGCATGACCAAGCATGCCGAAGCGATGAAACAGTTCGCCGAGGCGCACCAGTAAACGCTTCTAGACCCGCAACAGGGTGGCCTCGGCCACCCTTTTTTGTCTCTCCCGCTCGGCCTGCCACCCTCTGCGATTCGCCCCTGGCATCCGTTATTTCCCTTATCATCTGCTCCGGGTTATGTGAGCGATAACAAACGTTTTATGTTCGAAATGGCTAATAATGGCGACTCAAACAACAGGATCGGGCAAGGCCCCGACAACAGTGGACAGGAGTCGTTATGGGATGGAATCTGGGCACAATCAAGGGGCGTTATACCGCCGTCTTCGTGGGATTCATGGCGCTGGTGTGCGCCCTGACGGTGATCGGCATCCAGTTCTGGATCAAGCCGGCGCTGCAGAAGGCCGGTGAGCAGAATGTGGCGATGCGGGTCAGCGAGATAGCCACCGACATCCGCGATCAGCTCAACGGGGTGCAGAGCCAGTCCCGCAGCATCACCCAGCTGGTGGCACAGCTGCCGAGCGAGCAGATAGACACCCTGCTGCCTGCCCTCATCGATCAATACGGCAACGCCATGGTCTTCGGCGGCGGCATCTGGCCCCTGCCGAACAAGCGGGAGGCGGGCCGCGCCAAGTTCAGCACCTTCTATCACAGGGACGCGGCCAACGCGCTCATCCCCAATACCTACTGGAACTCGGCCGAGGCGCCGAACTACTTCGAGCAACCCTGGCACAAGGCGGGGCAGCAGGCTCCTCGCGGCATGTGCGTCTGGGCCGCAGCCTACAAGGATGGCGCCAGTCAGCAGCCTAGGACCAACTGCGCCATGGGGATCTACAAGGACGGCGCCCTGTACGGGGTATCGACCATAGACGTGACCCTGGGGTTCTTCAACGATCTGGTGGCCAGGAAGGAGCAGGAGATCGGTGGCCAGGTGATGATCGTCGAGGCTGACGGCAAGATCCTGAGCAAGAACGCCCGCCTCGGCGGCGATGTGGTGCTCGGCAACCTCTCCGCCCACGCCGACTACCCCTTCGCCGGGGCCATCGCCGGCCTGCTCGGCCAGGACGCGAGCAAGGGGCTGCTGCGCACCACCTTCCAGGATCAGGGGCAGGAGCAGACCTTGCTGATGCAGGCCATTGAAGGCACCCCCTGGCTGCTCGCCACCGCACTGCCGACCAGCACCCTGACCCAGGACAGCCGGGACGTGCTCGCCACCCTGGCCAGTATCCAGCTGCCCCTGGTGGGGCTGCTGTTCGTGCTCATGGTGCTGGCCATCAGCCAGCTCGGCAGCCGGCTGCAGACCCTCAAGCTCAACATCGATGCCCTCAGTGCCGGCGATGCCGACCTGACCGCCCGCATCCAGGTGAAGGGCCATGACGAGCTGGACAACATCGCCCTGTCGGTAAACCGTTTCATCGCCTACCTGCAGCAGATGATGGTGCAGGTGACCGATGCCACCGACCTCATCACCCGTGAGCTGGCGCAGCTCGATCAGCAGACCGGTCAGGCCAGACGGATCCTGGGGGAACACGCCAGCGAGACGGATCAGGTGGTCACCGCCCTCACCGAGCTCAGTTCCACCGCCGACAGCGTGGCCCAGCACGCCAGCGACTCGGCGAGCTTCACCGAGGCTGCCAATGGCCAGGCCGCCAATTCACGCAAGGTGGTGGGATCGGCCTCCGCCAGCGTGGTGGCCCTGATCGACGAGGTGGATCTCGCCGCCGCCAAGGTGCTGGAGATGCAGGAGGATGCCAAGCAGATCGGCAGCGTACTCGGAGTGATCGGCGGCATCGCCGCCCAGACCAACCTGCTGGCGCTCAATGCCGCCATCGAGGCGGCGCGGGCCGGGGAGCAAGGACGTGGCTTCGCCGTGGTGGCCGACGAGGTGCGTGCCCTGGCGGCCCGTACCCAGAACAGCACCGCCGAGGTGGGCAGCATGCTGTCACGTCTCACCCAGGGGGTGGCAGAGGCCGTGGTTGCCATGGAGCAGACCAAGCACAGTTGCCAGGCCGCAGCCGACACCACGGGTCAGGTCACCGGCGGGCTCGACAGCATGGCCGACTCCGTGGTGCAGATCCACGATCTCAGCAGCCAGATAGCCACCGCCGCCGAAGAGCAGAGCCGGGTGACCGAGGAGATCAACCGCAACATGGTGAGCATTCGCGACATGCTGAGCCTGCTGGTGCAAAACGGCAGCCAGACCGAGCAGAGCGCCGCCACCCTGCTCGGCTCCAACCGCCAGTTGCTGGCCCTGGTGCGCCGCTTCAAGGTGTGATGGTGAACGTCAGCCAGCAAAAAGGGGCCCGCGGGCCCCTTTCTCATTCACTTCGCCGTGACTCAGGCCTTGTTGGCCAGGTTCAGGGTCTTGACGGTCTCGCCTTCGAACTTGATGACCACGTCTTTCTGGGCCACTTCGGAATCCTTCAGCAGGGACTTGGTGGTCTCGGCCAGCAGCGGGGAAGCCTTGTTCAGGGCGCCCAGATCATAGGTCCACACTTCCAGACCGGCGTCGGTCTTGGTGCTGGCCGGGGCGCCCAGCTTGTCCTTGATGGCCTGCTTGTTGGAACCGCCTTCCTTGATATCCAGAGCCTTTTTGATCGCTTCGTTGGAGGCGCTGTCCATGGCAGTACCGGCCATCTCTTTGGCGGTGCTGGTGACGCTGCTGGTCACGGAGTCGGTCAGGGAGTCCATCAGGCCGGCCTGGGCAACCAGAGGCAGGGCGGTCAGGGCAATCAGGAGGCACTTTTTCATTAAGATACATCTCACAGGAATGAAAGAGCGCGCATCAGACCAGTGAGCTTGACTGGAGTCAAGGTGATCCCAAGGTCAAGCCTCATTCGGGGGGCAAGGGGCAATCCCCTTAGGTGAAGATGGTGGTCGGGAACGGATATCGGGCTGGCCTAGCCGCAGAGCTGATCCTTGCCCGCCAGCTTGGCTCGATAGAGCGCCCTGTCCACCCTCGCCATCAGCTGATTCAGGGGCTCATCCGGCATGGACTCCACCAGGCCGAAGCTCAGGGTGATGGGCTCCACCCCCTTGACCCTGGCGTAGCCCAATCGCTGTCGCAACTTTTCGGCAACCACCTGGGCCTCCGGCAGACGGGTATTGGGCAGCACCAGCATGAACTCGTCTCCGCCCCAACGGGCCAGCAGATCGATCTCGCGGATGGAGCCTCGCGTCAGACGCACTATGTCGATCAGGGTCTGATCCCCCACCCCGTGGCCATGGCGATCGTTGATCTGCTTGAAGTCATCCACGTCCATGGCGATCACGGCGAAGGGCTCCTTGAAACGCCGGGCACGCTCATATTCCAGCCGGACGGCCTGCTCCAGCCGATAGCGGCTGGCGGCGCCGGTCAGGGAGTCCGTCTCCGCCAGGCGACGGTTCTCCTCAACCTGGTGCTGCAGCGTAAGATTGAGCCGCTCCAGCTCGGCGGTGCGCTCCGCCACCTGCTGCTCCAGGGAGCGATTGTGCAGCTCCAGCCGGGCATAGAGCTCACGCTGAGCATGGATATCCCGATGCGCCCCTATCATCCTGGCCACGGATCCATCCGGATTGCGCGCTATGATGCGGCCACGATCCTCTATCCAGATGAAGTCCCCGTTGCGGCAGCGGCAGCGGTACTCGACCCGGTAGTCAGGGGCCACCCCGCTCAGATAGGCGTCGAAACAGGCCATCACCCGCGCCAGATCGTCCGGATGGATCACGTTCTCCCAGGTGAACACCGTATTGTTGAGAGAATGCGGCTCATAGCCCAGCATCTGATACCAGCCCGGGTTGCGATAGACGAAACCGGTGTTGGCATTCCAGTCCCAGACCCCGTCGCTGATGACCTCCAGAATGCCGCGTACGGCGGCGTCATTGAGATCCGAGATCCTGATCGTGTCATTGTCCTGCAGCATGGGAACCATCCTTGTTCTGCTACCCCGCGTCACTGCGCGGTGACTCACATCCGATTGTTGAACATCACTGAAACATGCGCCTGGCCTGCCGGGAGTCGCCGATGGCGGTGGACGGCTTTCACACCCTGCCATGACAAGGTTATCGGCCACTCCCGAGCTCCCCTGAATAACAGTAGCAGCCGGGCTCTTCGCAGGTCTTGAGCGCCGTCAAGCCGACCCTCTTTTGTTTGTTCGCCGCATGCACCAAAGCGGTGCGCACCCTTGGCGCAGCCCTGCCAAAATTGGGCGTCTCTCGTCCCACCTCCGGACACAAAATGAATAAGATATTGAATAAATGGGAGAAAAATATTGGCCCAACATTTGCCTTTTGTCTAAGTGAGCCACCAAGGATTGGGGATATTGCATGAAATTAATCACCGCCATCATCAAGCCATTCAAACTCGATGACGTTCGCGAAGCCATGGCCAATCTCGGCGTCGAGGGGCTGACGGTCTCGGAGGTCAAGGGGTTTGGCCGCCAGAAGGGGCACACCGAACTCTATCGGGGTGCCGAATACCAGGTGGATTTCCTGCCCAAGGTAAAGCTGGAGATCGCCACCCTGGCCGACAACGTCGAGCAGATCATCGACGCCATCAGCAAGGCCGCCCACACCGGCAAGATAGGTGACGGCAAGATCTTCGTCTACGACCTGCAGGCAGCCGTGCGGATCCGCACCGGCGAGACCGACGCAGACGCCCTTTGATACGACTGGAACCGAGGAATACGACATGGAAGAGTTGATCACATCCGTCAGCGAGCTGCGTTATGCGCTCGATACCTTCTACCTGCTGATCTCCGGCGTGCTGGTCATGTGGATGGCCGCCGGGTTCGCCATGCTGGAGGCGGGCTTGGTCCGCGCCAAGAACACCACCGAGATCCTGACCAAGAACATCCTGCTCTATGCCATCGCCTGCGTCATGTACCTGCTGGTTGGCTACAACATCATGTACGTGGACAACGGCGCTGGCGGCTGGCTGCCGAGCTTTGGCAGCCTGATGGGCAGCCAGGCGGACGACGCGGGCCACTCCCTGCACGCCGACTTCTTCTTCCAGGTGGTGTTCGTCGCCACCGCCACCTCCATCATCTCGGGGGCGGTGGCCGAGCGGATGAAGCTCTGGTCCTTCCTGCTGTTCTGCGTGGTGATGACCGGCTTCATCTACCCCGTCGAGGGCTACTGGAGCTGGGGCGGCGGCTTCCTGAAAGAGGCGGGCTTCTCCGACTTCGCGGGCTCCGGCATCGTCCACCTGGCGGGTGCCGCCGCCGCCCTGGCCGCCGTGCTGCTGCTCGGCCCCCGTCGCGGCAAATATGGCAAGCAAGGGGAGATCCATCCCATCCCCGGCTCCAACCTGCCGCTCGCGACCCTGGGCACCCTGATCCTCTGGATGGGCTGGTTCGGCTTCAACGGTGGCTCCCAGCTGGCGCTCTCCAGCGCCGCTGACGCCACCGCCATCGGCACCGTGTTCGTCAACACCAACGCCGCCGCTGCCGCCGGTGTGGTTGGCGCCCTGCTGGTCAGCAAGCTCACCTGGGGCAAGGCAGATCTCACCATGATCCTCAACGGCGCCCTCGGCGGTCTGGTCGCCATCACCGCCGACCCGGCCTCCCCCAGCCCGCTGTTTGCCAGCCTGATCGGCGCCCTGGCCGGGGCCCTGGTGGTCTACGCCATCGTCGCCTTCGATCGCCTGAAGATCGATGATCCGGTCGGTGCCATCTCGGTACACGGGGTGTGCGGCCTGTTCGGCCTGATGGTGGTGCCCTTCTCCAACGCGAGCGCCACCTTCGGCGCCCAGTTGCTCGGTGCCGCCACCATCTTCGGCTGGGTCTTTGTCGTCTCTCTGGTCGTCTGGAGCCTGCTCAAGGCCACCATGGGTCTGCGGGTCAGCGAAGAGGAAGAGCTGATGGGCGTGGACATGCACGAGTGCGGTGTCGATGCCTACCCCGAGTTCGTCAGCATCAAATCCAGCATCTAAGCACGCCATCTGCTTGCGGGGCCCGGGGGACACCTCGGGCCCCGTTTTTTTTGGCGCCCTCAGCGCCCCTTGAAGGCGGGATGGTGAGCCTGGCGGTAGTGGCTCGGGGCCAACCCATGCTGGCGCTTGAAGGCGGTGGAGAAGTGGTACTCGTTCTTGAAGCCGCACTGGGCGGCCAGCAGCTTCACCGAGTCGGCCCGGCTCGCCAGCAAGAGCGCCGCCCGCTGCAAACGCAACCGTTGCAGCAGCGCCATGGGCGCCAGCGTGAAGTGCTGCTGACAGAGCCGATGGAGCTGACGCTCGGAGAGGTGCAGGGCGCCGGCCATGCGCGCTATGTCCCACGGCTCGGTCAGCGCCTCTTTGAGCAGCAATTCGAGGCGCAGCGCCAGCCGCTCGCCGCGACTCTGCCCCTCTCCCTTTTGCAGCAGGCGGCGCAGATAAAAACCGAGCTGCTCCACCAGCAGCGCACTGAGCAACGGGTCCTGGTGGCGCTCCTGCTCCGCATAGAGGTTCTCGATGGTGCGAAGCAGAGTCCCCTGCTGGGAGGTGCAACCGAGCCGGGGGTGGCTGGCGAAGGCATCCCAGGGGGAATCCTTGTGCAGCAGCAGCCACACCAGCTCCCACTCACCCGTCTCACTCAACGGCAGATCCAACGGCTCGTTCACCTGCTCACTAAGCTGGTAGCAGAGCGGCTCTCCGGCCGGGATCAGCGCCCACTCGCCGGCCTGCAGCCGTTCGCGGCGATCCCCCACCTGCACCTCCCCCTCGCCCCCCAGAGTCAGCAGAAAACAGTGCACATCGGCAAAGCGGCGCGCGATGCGATAACGGGTCTTGAGACGGGAATAACCCGCCAGCCAGACCTGCTCCTGTGCGAGGGCCGGCAACAGGCTGTCACAGCAGATCTGCTCGCGGCAGTCGGGGGAGACATCGACAAGATCGGTGTTGGCAGTTTCAGACATCATCAGGACGGGCTCAGCCATGTCGAAGGGACAGGCCCCAGCATAGCATTGAGGGCATCAAGTCACAGGAGACCAGCCATGCATATCCATCACGTCGCCATCTGGGCGCAGGATCTGGAGGCACTCAAGGCATTCTACTGCACCCTGTTTGGCGGGCAGGCCAATGAGCGCTACCACAATCAAGCCAAGCAGTTCAGCTCTTACTTCGTGCGTTTCGAAGGGGGCGCCAGCCTGGAGCTGATGCACACCCCCATACTGTTTCCGGTAGATCTCAGTCTGCCGCACCCGCTGCAGGGGCTGGCCCACCTCGCCTTCTCCCTCGGCAGCGTGGAGGCGGTGGACAAGATGACAGCCCGCCTCAAGCTGCTCAAGGGCGCCGAGGTCAAACACCTGGACGGCCCCCGCTGGACCGGCGACGGCTATTACGAGAGCACCTTCCTCGATCCGGAAGGCAACCGGTTGGAGCTCACCATCTAATACCTGAATGCTCCCCTCACCCTGCCCTCTCCCAACGGGAGAGGGAATAAAGCGGCACCGGGGATATGATCGCCAGCCATGGCGATTCGATTGACGTAAAAATAGTCAGCCACGTAGGTTCGATTAGCGAAGCGTAATCGGACGAAGGTCACTTTATTACTCCCTTCTTCCGTTTATTAGAAAAGGAGGAGAAAGGCTGAGGATGAGGGGGAGGAAAAAAGAGATTACGCGGTAAACGTTGGGCTTCGCTACCTTAGATGTAGCAACTCAATATCCATATAAAACATAGCACTATAGCGAACCATGATGAATTTTCACATATAAAACAATAAGTTAAAAACAAACCTATTAGTGCGAAATAAAAAATACAATGCTGTCAAAAAAGAATCCCAGCCCCCAACCTCTCCGCCAATCCGGAATAACGCTCGGTCTTTTTCCGCACGGCCTGTGCCAGCAGGGCGCGATCGCCATAGAGATCGAGGCGCGCCTTGGCGCGGGTGATGCCGGTATAGACCAGCTCGCGGGTCAGCAGCGGGCTGGGGCTGTCGGGCAGCACCAGCACGGTATGGGCAAACTCTGAGCCCTGGGATTTGTGGATGGTCATGGCGTAGACGGTCTCGTGAGGTGGCAGGCGGCTGGGCAACAAGGCACGCAGGGTGCCGTCCGGCTGCTCAAACCATACCTTTAACCGACCAGTTTCATCGGGCAGGCAGAGCCCCATATCGCCGTTATAGAGGCCGACGCCGTGGTCGTTGCGCACCACCATCACCGGGCGGCCCGCATACCAGTCGCCATCACGGGAGATCAGACCAGCCCGTGACAGGGCCAGTTCGAGCCGCTCGTTTAGCCCCAGCACGCCGAACGGGCCATCGCGCAGGGCGCAGAGGATCTGGAAGCTGTTGAATGCCTTGAACACGGCGGCGGGCGCTTCACCCGCGCGGGCCGCCTTCAGATAGCTGCCGTAACCGGCCACCCCCTGGGCAATCAGGGCGTCGTAGGCCTCCCCCGCCCAGGGGTGCAGGCTGATATCGGCGAATCCTGCGCTCCAGACTGATTCCACTGCCGTGGCATCGCCACTGTTGCAGGCGCGCGCCAGCTGGCCGATGCCCGAATGCTGATCGAAGCGCCAGCTCTTGGCCAGCAGGCAGAGGCTGTCGCGCACCGGTGCCCCCGCGGGCGTGCCCTGCAGGCGGTAGCCGGTCTGGCGGGAGAGCCAATCCGCCTGCGCCGGGCTGATGCCCTGTTCGATAAAGCTGCAGATATCGCCGAGCACAGCCCCCGCCTCCACCGAGGCGAGCTGATCCTTGTCGCCAAGCAGGATCAGGCGGGCGTGACTCGGCAGCGCATCGAGCAGGCACGCCATCATCGGCAAGTCGACCATGGAGGCCTCATCCACCACCAGCAAGTCGAGGTGCAACGGGTTGCCCGCGTGGTGGCGGAACTGGCTGCGCCCCGGGATCACCCCGAGCAGCCGATGCAGAGTGCCCGCCTCGGTGGGGATCGCTTCGACCCACTCGGGGGGCAGATCGAGGGCCTGCAGGGCAGAACCGATACTCTCGGTGAGGCGCGCCGCCGCCTTGCCGGTGGGGGCCACCAGCCGGATCGCCGGGGCCTTGCCCGCTTGCAGGCCAGTCTCCACCAGAATGGCGAGCAGTTTGGCGACCGTGGTGGTCTTGCCGGTGCCGGGGCCGCCGGAGATCACCGCAAAGGGGCGCGCCGCCGCGGTGGCTGCCGCCAGCTTCTGGCCGTTGCAGCAGAGCGCCTCGAGCACCAGCGTATCCAGCTTGCTCAGGTCGCTCGCCGCCTGGGCGCTGGCCAGCAATGCCTCGATGGCGGGCCAATCCACTTCGTTCGGGAACACCAGATCGAGATACTTCTCGATAAAGTGGCAGGCCGAGAAGTCGGGGGCGAGGCGGGCTTTCAGCAGAGCCGCGAACACCAGCCCGTAGTCGCGGGCAAACAGCCGCGACAGGGCCGGGGCGATCTCCGGCCATTCGGCGCGTTCACTCAAAGCGCGCAGATGGCGGGCCACCCCCTGCTCGTGATCGTGGTAGCGGGTAAGGTAGAGCCGCCCGTGCCAGAGCCGCAGCGGCCAGCGCGGGGTGAGCCCCTCATCCTGTTCGGTACCAACCAGGGGACTTGCCGCAAACAGGGCGGGCCAGCGGGCAGGATCCGCCAGATCCAGCAACAGATCCCGGCTCTGCTGGGGATCCAGCCCGAACGGCCGCAGTGATCCGGCAGCGAGCATCTCCAGCGGCAGGCAGACATGACCGCGCCCCAGCTCGAAGCAGGCGAGCGCCGCCCCCAGCACCAGCTCGGGGCTGCCGCCCAGATCGGCCACCAGCTTGGCAAATTGCAGATCCAGCTGGCGGATGCGGCCAGCCAGCGCCAGTGTTTTCAACCGTTCAACCATCATTGCGCTGGTTGCGGTGCTGATCATGGTGCCGCTCATGCCTCTACCTCGTTTAATTCTGTTGATGACACACCGCCAGAGCGATCACCGTTTCTAAACAACTCATCCAGCCCCAGCACCAGCTCACGGCTCGGGCGGGTATGGAAAATGCCCCCCTGCGGCATGCCGCGCAGGAACAGATAGAAAACCCCGCCAAAGTGCTGCTCGAAGTCGTAGCCCGGCAGGCGCAGGGTGAGCAGCCGGTGCAGCGCCAGCGAGTAGAGCTGGTATTGCAGGTCGTAGCGATGCTCCGCCATCGCCTGCTCCAGCGCCGGGCGGCTGTAATCGGCGGGGTTCATGCCGAGGTGGTTTGATTTGTAGTCGAGCAGATACCAGCGCCCCTGCCACTCGAACACCAGGTCGATAAAGCCCTTGAGCATCCCCTGCACGGTGGCAAAGCTGAGCGGCTTGCTGTCCCGCGACAGGGGGTCGTGCTGCTGGCAGAGGGCGGTCAGCGCCGATGCCGTCACCCGCCCCATGGGCAGGAAGAACTCCAGCTCCACCTGTTTGCGCTCGGGCGCCAGATCCCGCAGCCGCACCGGCTCGCCAAGGCCGGTCTCAAGGGGAGTCTCCAGCACAGCCTCCACCTGCTGTTGCAGCACCGGGGCCCAGCTCTCGTCGAAGCCATCCTGCGCCAACAGGGTGGCGATATGCTGCGCCAGCGACTCGCCAGCGGCGCTCTCGAAGTCTATGGTCTCGAACAGGCTGTGCAGCAGGGTGCCGGGGCGCGCCCCTTTCGGGAAAGTGAAGATGGAGGGCTGGGGCGCCTCCTCCGGTTGTTCGGAAGCCAGCGCGGCCGCCTCGGTCACTACCTCGTCATCGAAGCCGGGATTGGCGAGTACGCCCTTGCTGTGGCCGTGGCCCTGCGCCGCCAGCCCGGAGTAGGAGCTGATCCACCAGTCCCGCTCAAGAGAGCCGCTAAAGTGGCGCACCTGCGGCTCGCCCAGCTGCTCCTCCTCTGGCGGCAGCGGGGCTGGACGGGTGAGCGAGGGCTCACCGACAGCCACCCCGGGCAGCGCCTGCGACAGCTCGGTCAGAGCGGTCGCCAGCGTCTGCGCATCCCCCTCCTCGCCCTTTTGCAGCAGGTAGCCGATGGCGGTGTGGTGCAGATCGGTCTTCTCCGACTTGCCCGCCCCTGCCCGCACCGGCGCCAGCCCCAGCCAGGTGGCGTAGACGCCCCGGGTCAGCGCCACGTAGAGCAGCCGCAAATCTTCGGCGAGGCGCTCGCGGTCGGCCTCGGCCAAGGAACCCTCGGCGCCGGTCAGATCGAGAATGGTACGATTGCCCGCCTCATCCGCCTCGTGATAGAGCGGAGTCTCGGCGGTTCTGTGGCTGCAGATAAAGGGGAGGAACACCAGCGGGTACTCCAGCCCCTTGGATTTGTGGATGGTGACGATCTGCACCAATTTCCGCTCGGATTCGAGGCGCAGTACCTGCTCCGCATCCTGGCCGTTGGGGCGGCTCACCGCCTCCCCCAGCCAGCGCAACAGGGCGTACTCCCCGTCCAGCTCGCTGCTCACCTGTTGCAGCAGCTCGCCGAGATGGAGGAAGTTGGTCAGCCGCCGCTCGCCATAGGGGCTCGCCAAAAGCGAAGAGGCGAGATTGCGCCGGTGCAGCAGGGCCCGCAGCATCGCCAGCACGCCGCGGCGATGCCAGATCTTGCGGTACTCCATAAACTCCTGCACCGCGCTCTCCCAGGCCCGTTCATCGCTGGCCAGCCCATCAAGCGCCTTGGCATCCAGATCAAACAGGCCGGTGGCGAGCGCCGCCCGCAGGCTGCGCTCTTCGCTCGGGTTCTGGCAGGCGTGCAGGATCAGCAGGATCTCCCGCGCCTCCACCTGCTCCAGCACGCTCTCGCGGTTCGACAGATAGACGGAGGCGATGGCGAGCCGCGCCAACTCCTGCTGCACCAGCTTGCCCTCGGCTCCGGTACGCACCAGCACGGCGATATCTCCGGCCTTCACCGCCTTGTCACCGATCAGCGCCTTGCCTTCACGGGCCAGGGTCAGCAGGCGGTGGATCTCGGCGGCGGTGGCGCGGGCCATCTTGCTCTGGTAATCCCCCCGGTTGAAGGTGGGCTGGCCGCTCAGCTGCCAGCAGTGAAGCACAGGGGCAGTGGCGCCATCGAGCAGCAGCGCCTTGCTCTTGCCCTGCGCCTCCACCGGCAGGAAGGGGATATCCGCCTCGTAGATAAAGGGATCCTTGGCCCGCTCAAACAGGCCGTTGACCGCCCCCACCAGCGCACTGCTGGAGCGCCAGTTGCGCCCGAGGGTGTAGTGGGCGCTCACATTTCGCCGCGCCTGAATGTAGGTAAAGATGTCGGCGCCGCGAAAGCCGTAGATGGCCTGCTTGGGGTCACCGATCATCAACAGCGCCGTGTCTTTATGGCCACCGTAAAGCCGGTGGAAGATGCGGTACTGCTGGGGATCGGTATCCTGAAATTCATCGATCATCGCCACCCGATAGGTGGCGCGAATGCGCTCGCACAGCCGCTCGCCCAGGCTGGAGCCAAGCGCCCCGTCGAGGTCTTTCAGCAAGTCATCGAACGAGAGCTGATGGGCCTGCCGTTTGCTCGCCTGCATCCGGCTGCGCACCACCTTGGCCGCCCGTTGCAGGATGAGATCGCGAATACCGGGGCGGCTCGCCAGCAGTTCATCGATTTGGCTGAACAGTGGCAGGGTTGGTAACGCCTTCCCCTTGCTCAGCTTGGCTTCCAGTGTCTCCTGGCCGAAGCGCTCGAGATCCTTGGGCAGCTCGTAACCGCTGCCCTCGTCCTGCGCCCAGTCGCTTATCTTGGCGAGCCAGCCTTCGTAGTTCTTGCCGGTATAGAGCTTCATCTGCCCCTCAGTCTGGCGGCGGATCTCGTCCGTCTGCGCCAGCCACTCACGCTTCACCGCAGCGATGCGGCTCATGGCCAGGCGGTGCCGCTCGGCCAGGGTCTCGTCCCCCAGGGCGGGGTGGATCTCCAGCTCGCTGTTGTCGAGCCAACCGTTCATCTCCCGCAGCAGGGCGGCGGGGCTAGGCCAGAGCGCGCGCACCGAGCTCGCCAGGGTCTTGTCCACCGGATAGAACTCGGCGCGCCAGTAGTCACTCACCGCCTGCAGCCTGAGCTGGCTGTCGTCGGTCAAAAATTCGGTTTCGAACAGGGCGCCCGACTCGAAGGCGTTCTGTTTCAGCATCCGCTGGCAGAAGCCGTGGATGGTGAAGACCGCCGCCTCGTCCATCTGCCGCTCGGCGGCCAGCAGGCGGCGGGCCGCAAGCTCGTGATCCTCCACCTCCTCCAGCAACTGGGCCAGCAGGGTGTCACTGCTGTGGCCACGCATAAAGGCGAGCCGCGCCTCGTGGATGCGGGCGCGGATCCGCCCCCGCAGCTCGGCGGTGGCCGCCTCGGTAAAGGTCACCACCAGGATCTCGGTCACCGACAGCGGCCGCTCGTGGGCGCTGGATTGACCCACATCGGCGCCCTCTTCGATCAGTGGGCCGTGGCCCAGCAGCAGGCGCAGGTAGAGGCCGGCTATGGTGTAGGTCTTGCCGGTGCCGGCAGAGGCCTCGATCAGTCGTTCACCGTGGAGGGGAAAACGCAGGGTATTGAGCGGGTTGGCCATGATCACATCATCTCCAGGGTGGTCAGCAACGGGGTCAGATGTTCGCGGGCCAGGGCCTGCAACTGGCCCAGCACGGCGTCATCCAGCTCGGGGAAGCAGCGGGCGACATAAGGATCTTGCCCCTCCCCCGTCACCATGTAGCCGCCGTTGAAGTGGGTGAGGGCCGCCTTGTCGGCCGCCTCCGGCTTGTCGGGATCCTTCTCGATCGCCCTGAACCACTCCCAGGCAGTATTGGGGAAAAACGGCAGCGGCCGCTTCATCCCTTGGGCCCAGAGGGAGACCAGGGCCGCCAGCCTGGGGCGCGCCTCCTCGGCCGGAAGAGCTGGCAGCCGCAGACTCTGCTTGGCATCGAACAGCAGGGTGTCGCCGGGGGCGCAGCTCAATGAGAGGCAGAGATGCTGAACCCAGCCCAGCAGCAGATCCTTGCCGTTGAAGCTGCCGGGTTTCACCACCAGCAAGCGCCCCTTCTGGGTGTCTATCCACCCCTGCAGCTGGCCCTGGGTCAGGGAGATATCGATCTCCACCGCCCGTTTTTCTGTCTCATTGGCCGCAACCCAGGGGCGCAGCCGATCCGCCAGCTTGCCCATCTCGGCGTCCAGATCCTCCAGCAGCAGGCTGCCGAACCACCCTTGCGGCAGCAGGCCGGTGAGCTGCAACCGCTCGCGCCGCACTGTGCTATCCCCCTGTGCCAGATGGGCATCGAGCAGCAGGGCCTTGAGCTGGTAGTGCTGCAGGCCGTCCAGCTCGAACGGCTCGCTGTCTTCGATGTTGGCTTCGTTCAGCTCGAACCACACCTTGAGGCGACGGTTGAGGAAATACTTGGTGGGCTGCCGATAGAAGCGCAGCAGCTCCGCCAGCTCCAGCCCCTGCTCCTTGCCCCATTCGGGAGGCAGCGGCAGCTCGCCGCTCTGGAAGTTGGCCGCGCCGCGCACCGGATTGAGGGCGGGCAGCCAGTCGGCGGCATAGGTAAAGAGGCGCGAACCCGCCTCCGGGTAGAAGTAGTTGCGGCTGTAGGGGGTGAGCGGATGCGCCACCATCAGGTGGTTGAGCAGCCGCTTGCCGGAGGTTTCGTCGTCCAGATCCTCATCCCCCGCCAGCACGAAGCCCTGCCGCACATAGTCGATCAGTTCCGCCAGCAGCACCGAGGGCACCTTGTCGCTGTTGTCCTGCGCGCTGAATCCCTGATAGCTGATATAGAGCCCCTGCTGGGCACTCAGCAGCGCCTCGAGGAAGAGGTAGCGGTCGTCATCGCGGCGGGAGCGATCCCCCCGCCGCGATGCCACCGCCATCAGATCGAACCCCATGGGAGCCAGGGTGCGCGGGTAGACGCCGTCGTTCATGCCAAGCAGGCAGACCTGCTTGAAGGGGATGGAGCGCATCGGCATCAGGGTGCAGAAGTTGACCTGACCGGCGAGGAAGCGCTGGCTGGAGCGGGACTCCCCCAGCACGCTGCCGAGGTAATCCTGCAACAGGTCGGCGGTGATGGGCTGCTCGAAGCGAGCCTCGCCGAGCCGGGTCTGCCACTCGACCAGCTGGCTGCGAATGAGCTGGAGCTGACGCTCTTCATCCTCGTCGGCCAGATAGAAGCGCTCCAGCAGCGCCAGCAGGCAGGCGTGCCACTCGGTCAGCGGCTGGGCCTGCTGCAGCCGGGGCAAAAACTCGGCCAGCGAATCGACAAACCAGGCGAGCTTGCCGAGCGCCAGCCCCTGCTGACCCTCGATATCGGCGTAGGGCAAGATACCCGCCACCGGTTCGCCGTCGCCCATGGCAAAGCCAAGCAGCATGCGGCGCAGGCCGAACAGCCAGCTGTTGCCGGACATGGGCGGCAGCTCGAAACGGACGGGGTAGCCGTCATCCAGACCCCAGCGGATACCGGTCTCCTGCACCCAGACCCGCAGCTGGTTGAACTCGTCGTCATCGAGCTCGAAACGACGCAGCACGGCGGGCACCTCGAGAATGGCGAGCAGCTCCCCCGCACCCAAGCGGGCGTTGGGCAGCCTGAGCAGGGCGAGGAAGCTTTGCAGCAGCGGGCTCTCCTGACTCGCCGCCCGATCCGATACCGCAAACGGGATCTGACCGCGCGCCCCAAACACTGCCTGAATGTATGGGCCGTAGCTGTTCACATCCGGCATCATCACCACCACATCTTTCGGGGTGAGGGCGGGATCCTGTTCGAACAGCGCCAGCAACCGGTCGTGCAGCACTTCGAGTTCGCGCATCGGGCCGTGGCAGGCATGGATCTGCAAGGATCCATCCGCCGGATCGATCGGGCTCTTGTGGTGGCTGCTGTCGAGATCGAACTGACCGGCGCCTCTCTCGGCCAACTCCAGCACATCCTTCTGGATGGCGCGCAGCAGGCTGACATTGCCTTTGCCATCAACCTCGTCGATATCGACGAAGGCCTCGATTTGCGGCACCTCCAGCTCCATCAGCTGGTGCAGGTAGTCGCGCCCCAGCTTGCCCATGGAGGCGAGCAGCGGGTTGGCGGGGCCCTGCAGGGTCTCAAGATCGGTGCCGGGCTTGAGCTTGTTCTCCAGCCGAGCCAGGGTCTTGCGATCCAGCAGGTCCCCCCAGTAGTAGCGGCAGGGGTTGGTGACGAACAGATGCACCTCCACCTCGGGCCGGCTACCGAGGGCCAGCAATGCCTCCACATAGCGGGGCGGCAGCGCCGAGATGCCGAACACGAATACCCGCTGCGGCAGCTTGCCCGGCAGATCGGCGGTACGCTCCAGCTCGTGGATAAACTCCTCGTAGAGGTTGGCTCTGTGGTAGCCACTCGGAGAGAGCGCCAGGGTGCGGGCCACCAGCTCGCGCCACAACTCCGGCTGCCAATCCTGACCGCTCACCCCGGCCAGCTCCTGACTGCCTGTGCCGACCAGTCCTTCCCCCTCTTCCCAGCGGGCGATCCAGTCCGGCCGATAGACCAGATACTGGTCAAAGAGATCCGCCACTTTTTGACAGAGCTGCCACAACCGCACCTGCTCGGGATCCCTGGCGGGATCCTCGTCCTCTCCACCGCCCAGATAGGCGGCGAGCGGGGCAAAGGCGGGGCGATCCAGCAAGGCAGGCAGAATGGTCATCAGCTGCCAGCTCATGGAGCCCTTGTTGTAGGGGCTCTGGCGCGGCACATCCGCCAGCACCCGGGTGAACATCTCCCAGATAAAGCTGGCGGGCAGCGGAAAGTCGATATTGGCGGCGATGCCGAAGGCTTTGGCCAGCTCCAGCTTGAGCCACTGGGCCATGCCCGGGCTCTGCACCAGGATCTGCTCCCGATCGAAGGGGTGAGAGAGGGGCGCCTGCCGGATGCGGCTCACCAGCAGCTCCTTGAGCAGATCCAGCTGATTGGAGTGGTAGAGGGTAAACATGGACGACTCCCGCCAATTCACAAGAGGGGATGAGCGCCGGAAAAAACGAGCCATTTCCGTCACTTCACAGGAGTGGGAATTGTCAGGGATCGGGGGGGAAGATGCAAAAGGCTCTTGCGGCCAGCAGGCGGGCAAACCGCCGAACCATGAGGGGCGCCGCAGATTTGGCGCGCCGCCTCACCAACCCGGAAAACGCAGACAGAAAAAAGCCGGTGCAGTTGCACCGGCCAAAAGGCATTGGAAAACTTGAATCTTCAGGGCATTACCAGTTTTTGCCGAGACGGGCATCCACACTGAAGGCACCCGCACCAGCCGCCGCCAGGGCCAGGAAACCACCGGCCACTGAGACGTTCTTCATAAACATCAGCATCTGCATCTGTTCGGCAGGCTGATAGTGGAAGATGAAGGCGGCCATCAGGGTGAAACCGGCCAGCAGCACCGAGAGGCTGCGGGTAAAGAGACCCAGCACGATGGCGAGACCGCCACCCAGCTCCAGCAGGATCACCAGGGGCAGCATGAACCCGGGCACGCCCATGGCTTCCATGTAACCCTGGGTACCGGCGTAACCGCCGATCTTGCCCCAGCCTGCCATCACGAACATCAGCGCCAGCAGAACACGACCCGCCAGCAGTGCCACATCTTTCATCTTGTCCATCGTCAGATTCCTTTGATTACCCATCTTGGTAATAACAGTGTAAGAGCTAATTGTTAACTCATTCATTTCGCCGTGATTTATCTATCAGGGCAAGTCAAACAGCAGGGCTTCACTCCCCTCGGCGGCGGTGAGCATCCAGGACGCCTCATCGCGACTGAGCAGGCCGTCGCCGGGTCGGGCAGCCAGACCGTTGCCAGTCAGCTCCCCTGAAATCATATGCAGGTAACCATGACGCCCTTGCAATGCCCATTCGAGGGTTTCCCCTGCGGCAAGTTGCAGTCGCCAGATGCGGGCCTGCTGGCGGATCCTGAAGGATCCTTCCTCCCCATCCGGTGACGCGACCAGCGTCAGCCCGGGCTGGGTGGCTATCTTCTTCTGCTGATAACCCGGGGTAGTGCCGACTTCGTTCGGCTCTATCCAGATCTGCAACAGGGAGAGGGGCTCGGTCTGCGAGGGGTTGTACTCGCTGTGCCGGATGCCGGACCCTGCGCTCATCAGCTGGAAATCCCCCGCCGGGATCTGCTCGGCATGGCCGAGGCTGTCCCTGTGCTCTATGGTGCCGCTCAGCACGCAGGTGAGGATCTCCATGTTGGCATGAGGGTGGGTAGCGAAGCCGCCACCCGGCGACACCAGATCCTGGTTGATGACCCGCAGGACGGAGTGCCCCATCCAGTCCGGGTCATAGTAGTGACCGAACGAGAAGCTGTGGCGTGCATCCAGCCAGCCGAAGTTGGCATGGCCCCGTTCTGCTGCGGCTCTCAATTTCATCATGGTGTGCTCCTCCAATACCTTTAAACGGTTGATTAGCGCTGGCGACCGTCACCCAGACCGAACGGGATGCGGTAGCTGCTGCTCTCGTTGCCCAGGCTGACCGTCAGGTTGCCCTGGGTGCGGCTCGGGATCTGTACCTGTTGGGTGCCCATCAGGTTGGCGTGAACGGAGGCCAGCAGATC
Source organism: Aeromonas media (assembly GCF_020423125.1). Taxonomy (NCBI): domain Bacteria; kingdom Pseudomonadati; phylum Pseudomonadota; class Gammaproteobacteria; order Aeromonadales; family Aeromonadaceae; genus Aeromonas; species Aeromonas media. Next base: position 277,061 of record NZ_CP075564.1, on the reverse strand, counting down.
GCCAGACTCATCGCGCACCTCCAGCATGGGGTTGGCCTTGCCAGCCATGGCGGCAGTCGCGTTCCAGTTCACGAACAGCACGCCCGGGGCGGCATTGAGGTCGGCCGGTACGGCAGCCTGGGCGAAACCTGCGGTCATCAGGCCTGCAACGGCCAGCATCTTGATTACGTTTTTCATGTTCATTCACTCTCTTGGTTTTTATGTCATTGCCAAGGCCGGTCTGGCCCGAATCAATGCATCCATGCAAGAGGTTATTCAAATAGTGTGTTGTTCTTTCACCTACAGCAGACATCGTTTTTGTGATGTCTCAGCCTGGAACTACCTTTTATTTGGCCGCTTGGCCTTCCTGCCTAAGCGTTGATTGAATATTAAAGTCACTTGCCCTAAGTTGTTAGCGAGATAATCTGGCAAACATGTTCAAAAAAATTGAAGGTTAGATATGGCCAAGGAATCGAACAAGGAGCGGGCGCTGACCCTGGAGGCGATCCGGGTGCTGGACGCCATAGACCGTCGTGGCAGCTTCGCGGCGGCGGCCGACGAGCTGGGCAAGGTGCCCTCGGCGCTGAGCTACACGGTGCAGAAGCTGGAAGACGAGCTGGACGCCATGCTGTTTGATCGCAGCGGCCACAGAACCAAATTCACCCCCGCCGGGCGCATGCTGCTGGAGCAGGGCCGTCTGCTGCTGGAGGCCGCCGAGCATCTGGTGGGAGAGACCCGGGCCCTGGCCCGGGGCTGGGAAACCGACATCACCATCGCCGTCGATGCCCTGGTGCCGCTGCAGGCGCTCTACCCCCTGGTGGAGCGGCTGGCCGAATTGACGGATACCCGGCTGCGATTACGGGCCGAGGTGCTGGCGGGCAGTTGGGAGTGTCTGGAGGATGGCCGCGCCGACCTGCTTATCTCCTCCCTCAATCCCGACATCACCCTGACCGGCATCAAGCACCAGCCCTTGCAGGAGGAGGTGATGCTCTACGTCGCCCACCCTGATCACCCCCTGCACGGGGAGCCCGAGCCCCTGGCGGACGAGACACTGCGCCGCTACCGCGCCATCGCCATCGCCGACACGGCGCGGCGCAAGCCCGCCCTCACCTATCGCCTGCTGGACAAGCAGCCGCGCCTGACCGTCAGCACTATGGGGGAGAAGCGCGATGCCCTGCTGGCGGGCATTGGTGTCGGCACCATGCCCCTGAGCTGGATAGAAGAGGACATCAAGGCGGGACGCCTCAAGGTGATCGGCCCCGAGTATCGCCATCAGGTGCAGGTCGTGCTGGCGTGGCGGCGAGATACCATGGGCAAGGCCAAGAGCTGGCTGGTACGGGAGATCCCCAAGCTGTTCCCCTGCAAGGGGGAATAGCCCCTCGGGAGGGTGGCGCAGGAGGTGCCAAAAAATGCGCCCCTTCCTTGACGGCGGGCTCAAATTCGGAGAAAAGAAAAAAAGCGGACCTCTTGCGAGTTCCGCTCAATGCCAGGAAAGAATAAAACCTTGCGGTTAAAAAAACCCTTAAATTGGAAGCAAACAATCGTTTTCTCAACCAGGAAGGTATTGAATCCGATTCGTGTTGGATTATGTGCGATGTAATATGCATCACCAGCAAAATGTTGGAAGGTTGAAGGATATGCACCACCGAGTGTCATTATCTGCCACCTTGCACCACAACTGGTCAGGCCATTTCAGCCGTTATAACCGGGTTACTCTCCTCTGGTTTTTCTAGGTGTCAAAAACTGAGCCCAATACAGATAAATCACTCACTTTTTGACACGACTAAAAATGCAGATAAAGGAATAGTTGCATGACCTACAGCCAGACCCTGGCCAACCACATTCTCGACACCCTGAAGAAGACCCTGACCGACAAGGGGATCCGCTATCAGACCCTGGCGGAAGCCATGGGGGTCTCCATCGCCACCGTGAAGCGGATGATGAACAAACCCTCCCTGCCGTTCGATACCCTGCTGGAGATCTGCCATCTGGTGGGCCTCTCGTTCGAGGAGCTGCTGGATCGCACCCAGGATGCCCAGAGCCGCCGCGCCGTCTTCACCCAGGAGCAGGACGAGGCGTTTCACAAGGAGCCCGGCCTCTACGCCTTCCTCGCCAACATCTTCTGGCGCGACAAGACCCTCATCGATCTCAAGCGCGAATACGGCCTGACCGATGCATCCTGCTACCTCTATCTGCGCAAGCTGGAGAAGCTCGGCATATTGCAGCTCGGCATCGACAACAGCTACCACTTCCTCATCAGCGAGCGCATCAGCTTCGAACAGCACAGTCGCTTCGCCCGCCAGCAGGCACGCCAGGCCATGTCGGTGCTGGGGGACTATCTGGTGGAGAACATGCACAAGTCGAACAACTACATGGCGCTGTGCCAGCTCCACCTGGACGAGAGCGAAGCCATGGCCCTGATCGATCGCATGAAGGAGTACTGGCATCAGGAGCTCAAACTCAACCGCCCCGCCATCGGCCAGCGGGAGGGCAGCAAGACCTACACCATGTCGCTGCAACTGGCGGACTGCGGCTACCAGAGCTTCGACGACCTTATCCCCAATATCGACAACTGATCCCGGCGGATCCTGTGGGGTCCGTCCGTTTTCGCTGGCTCGGTCGTTAGCCTTACATCGGCCATTCAGACCCTCTTGCCGCCTTCGGATGCAGTGCCCGTGTATCGAGACCGATACGGAGCGCCACTGTGCCCGTCAGTGCTCTGGATATTCCCTAGTCAACGAGCCGGGTTTGCTGCAGTGTGCCTGAGAGCGGCAGCAAGACGCGCGTATCCAGACAGATACGGATCGCATCCGGTCGCCAGTGTTCGATATCGCAATCCACCAGCGCCCCCCGTTCGTCATAGTTGACCCGCACCAGTCTTAGCACGGCACTCCCCTCTGCCAGATTGAGGGCCCGGGCTATCTCTCCGCGAGCCGCCGAGGGGGCGATCTCCAGGCTCGCCCCACCCTGGCCTATGCCATAGCGCTGCTGATAGAGCTCGGTGAGGGAACTGGCCAACGGGGCGCTGGCGATATCGGGAAAGCGGCTCGCCAGCAGATGGTGGCTGACGTGCAGCACGGGGCGGCCGTCGATCAGTCGCTGGCGGCGGATCTCATAGAGCGGGGTGAAGGGCACCAACCCCATCCAGCGGCAGAGTTCGCTGCTGGCAAGCTCGCCGCCGTGAGCCAGCACCCGGGTTTCGGCAGTGCGCTGCTGCTCACCGATCCACTGATGAAAGTGGGTGTGGATGGCGGGATCGTAGGTGAGGCGGGGCGGCGCCACGAACCAGCCGCGTCGCTCGGCCCGGTAGATAAGACCATCCGCCTCGAGGCTGGAGAGCGCCTCCTTGATGGTGATGCGGGTGGTGGCAAAGCGCTCGCTCAGCGCTCGTTCGGCGGGCAACTGCTGCCCGGCCCCCAGCTGGCCGCTGCCAATATAGCGGCGCAGGGTCCGGCAAATCTGTTCGCACTTGGAGGGGCTGCGGCCATCGGTCAGCCCCTGTTCACTCAATCGCTCTGTCACTATCACGTCCCTGTCGGTCATTCCGGTGTGCGCCCCCTGGAGTAGACCAGCGGCTGTCGGTCCCGAGTTGTAACCGCTGTGGATGACAGCGCCATGACAGGACTATTGTCACGAAAACGCCATCAAAGCGCCCCGCCATCGTCATATTTCCCCTCTAGCATCCCTCTCGAACCTTAACTGACCTAGTCCAGAGGGATGGGATGATGAAAAGCGTGATCGCAAGTGCAGTGGCCCTGGTGGCCATCAGTCAACCGCTGTTTGCCGCCGACAATATCGCGGATCTCGAGAAGGCCGCTCGTGGTGAAGGGCAACTCAGCAGCATCGGCATGCCCGACAGCTGGGCCAACTGGAAGGATACCTGGCAGCAGCTGGGCAGCATCCACGGCATCAAGCATCAGGATACCGACATGAGCTCGGCGCAGGAGATCGCCAAGTTCGCCGCCGAGAAGGCCAACGCCACCGCCGATATCGGCGACGTGGGCGGCGCCTTCGGTCCGGTGGCGGTCAAGCAGGGGGTCACCCAGCCCTACAAACCCTCCACCTGGGCGGACATTCCGAACTGGGCCAAGGATGCGGACGGTCACTGGATGCTGGCCTATACCGGCACCATCGCCTTCCTGATCAACAAGGATCTGGTCAAGGCTGCCCCCACCAGCTGGCAATCCCTGCTGGGCGGTGACTACAAGGTGACCCTGGGTGACGTGGGCGTCGCTTCCCAGGCCAACAACGGCGTGCTGGCAGCGGCCTATGCCACCGGCGGCAGCGAGAAGAACCTCAAGCCCGCGCTGGATCTGTTCGGCCAGCTGGCCAAGCAGGGCCGCCTGTCGCTGAACGACCCGACCATCGCCAATATCGAGAAGGGCGAAGTGGAAGTGGGTGTGCTGTGGGACTTCAATGCCCTCAACTACCGCGACCAGATCGACCCCAAGAAGTTTGAGGTAGTGATCCCGAGCGACGGCTCCGTCATCGCCGGTTACACCACCATCATCAACAAGTGGGCCAAGAACCCCAACGCCGCCAAGCTGGCCCGTGAATACATCCTCTCCGATGCCGGTCAAATCAACCTGGCCCGTGGCTACGCCCGCCCCATCCGCAGCAATGTGACCCTGCCGGATGACGTCAAGGCCAAGCTGCTGCCAGCCGAGCAGTATGCCAATGCCAAGCCGGTCAGCGACCACGCTGCCTGGGAGCAGAGCTCCAAGGCCCTGCCGCGCCAGTGGCAGGAAACCGTCATGATCAACATGCAGTAAGGGAATCCAGTGCAACACAAGGTGATAGTGGTACTTGTGGATGGTCTGGCAGCCGAGGTAGCCCATTGCATGGGCTACCTATTCGGCATGGTGGAGGCGGGGCGGGGTCTGCATACGACCCTGAATGCTGCCCTGCCCTCTCTCTCCCGCCCCCTCTACGAGTGCATCCTGACCGGCGTACCACCGGTGGTGAGCGGCATCACCCACAACGGGGTGAATCGCCTCAGCCAGCATGACGCCATCTTCCATCTGGCCCGTGCCGCGGGTAAGCGCACCGCAGCGGCGGCCTACTACTGGGTGAGCGAACTCTACAACCAGAGCCCTTGGCTGGCGGCCCGGGATCGCTATACCCATGACGAGCAACTGCCGATCCAGCACGGCTGTTTCTACTGGGATGACGCCTATCCCGACAGCCATCTGCTGATGGATGGCGAATGGCTACGCAGCCAGTACGACCCCGACTTTCTGCTGATCCACCCCATGGGGGTGGACGATGCGGGCCACAAGTTTGGCCTCGATTCACGCCAGTACCGCAATCAGGCGCGCCGCATGGACAGCCTCTTGGCCGATCTGCTGCCCCAGTGGCTGGCGGAGGGGTATCAGGTGGTGATCACCTCGGATCACGGCATGAACAATGACCTGAGCCACGGTGGCACCCTGCCTGAGGAGCGCACAGTGCCGCTCTGGCTGTTTGGCGATGCCTTTATCGAGCGCTGGCCGGATGGGGTGGCGATTGCCCAGACCCAGCTATGCGCCCTGATGGCCGATCTGCTGGGCATTCCCCACGACAAGCCGAGCGGCCCGCCGCTGCTCAAGGCGACCTTTATGCGCGAGGTGCACTGATGATGCCTGCAACCACCGAGATCCTCGCGGATCAACCCGTGGCAACCCGGCGCAGGGCACACCGTCACTGGCTGCCGGCCCTGGTGCTGCTGCCCTTTGTCCTCTTGATGATCCTGTTCCAGCTCGCCCCCATGGTGTGGGTATTGGTGGGCAGCTTTCAGACCCCGGATGGCTGGGGCCTCGATTACTACCGGGAGATCCTGAGCTCCCCCTTCTACCTGCAATCGTTCGGCAACTCGTTGCGCATCGCCGGTATCGCCAGTCTGGCGGGGCTTGCCATCGGCACGCTCGGGGCCGCCGCGCTGCGCCACAGCGGCGAGCGGGTCAAACGGCTGCTGCTGGCCTTTGTCACCATGACCGGCAACTTCAGCGGGGTGCCGCTGGCGTTCGCCTTCATCATCGTGCTCGGCATCAACGGTGCCGTTACCCTGCTGCTGAAATCCTGGGGGCTGATCGACGGATTCAACCTCTACTCGGGCAGCGGCCTTATCCTCATCTACACCTACTTCCAGATCCCCCTCGCCCTGCTGCTGCTCTATCCGGCGTTCGATACCTTGCAGGATGAGTGGCCCCAGGCCGCAGCGCTGCTCGGGGCGAGCAAGGGGCAGTATGTGTGGCACGTGGCGCTGCCGGTGCTGACTCCTGCGCTGCTCGGCACCCTGATCATCCTGTTTGCCAACGCAGTGGGGGCCTATGCCTCCGCTTACGCCCTCACCACCGGCAACTTCAATCTGGTGACCATACGGGTGGCCAGTCTGGTCTCCGGCGACATCTTCCTCGAGCCCAACCTGGCGGCGGCGCTGGCGGTGATCCTGATGGTGCTGCTGGGGGTGGTGACGGCCGCCAACCAGTGGCTGCTGAAAAAGAGCTATGTGAACAAGGGGCAATCCCATGCATGATTTGCAACCGAGCTGGCCCAAGTGGGTGCGGGGAGCCCTGGTCGCCACCCTGCTGCTGCCGCTGCTGGCTACCTTTCTCTACTCCATCTCCACCCGCTGGGGGGCGACCCTGCTGCCGGACGGCTTTACCCTCGACTGGTATCTCAAACTGTGGGGCGACCCGCGCTTTCTTGCGGCGTTTGGCCGCAGCCTCCTGGTCTGCTTCGCCACCCTGTTGTTGGGGACGCTGGTGCTGGTGCCGACCGTGCTGGTGGTGGCCTACTACTTCCCCAAGCTGGATCCCTGGATGAACCTGCTGATCCTGCTCCCCTTCGCGGTGCCGCCTGTGGTCTCGTCGGTGGGGCTGCTGCAGATCTACGCCGATGGCCCGCTGCCGATTATCGGCACGCCGTGGCTCCTGATCGGCACCTGGTTCACCGTGGTGCTCCCCTTTATGTACCGGGCGCTGGCCAACAGCTTGCAGGGGGTGCCGCTCAAGGATCTGATGGATGCGGCCCATCTGCTGGGGGCGAGCAGTCGGCGCGCCTTCCTGCTGGTGGTGATCCCCTGCCTGCGCAAGGGGCTCTTGGCGGCGCTGTTTCTCTCCCTCTCCTTCCTGCTCGGTGAGTTCGTGTTTGCCAACATGCTGGTGGGCACCCGTTACGAGACCCTGCAGGTCTACCTCTACAACATGCGCGCCACCTCGGGCCACTTCACCAGTGCGCTGGTGATGAGCTATTTCCTGCTGACCCTGCTGCTCACCTGGGCGGCCAACAGATTTCATCGGTGATCCAAGATGTTTCATTTAGAAGTCAATCAGTTGCACAAATCCTACGGCGATACTCCGGTGTTCGAGGGGATCGAATTCGGCATCCGCAAGGGGGAGCTGGTGACCCTGCTCGGCCCCTCCGGCTGTGGCAAATCGACCCTGCTGCGGGCGCTGGCCGGGCTCACCCCGGTGGATGGTGGTCAGGTGCGGGTGGCCGGTGAGGAGATCACCTGGCAGGCGCCCCAGAAGCGGGGCATCGGCATGGTGTTCCAGAGCTATGCGCTGTTCCCCAACATGACGGTGTGGGACAACGTCGCCTTCGGCCTCAAGATGAAGCTCCAGCCGGGACGGGAGCTGGCCGCCAGCGTGCAGGAGGCGCTGGAACTGGTGGAGCTGACCGGCTTCGAGCGCCGCTATCCGGGGGAGCTCTCCGGCGGTCAGCGACAGCGGGTGGCACTGGCCCGGGCCCTGGTGGTGCAGCCGCGGATCCTGCTGCTGGACGAGCCGCTCTCGGCGCTGGATGCCCGTATCCGTCGCAGCCTGCGCCAGCAGATCCGCGAGATCCAGCAGCGCCTCGAGCTCACCACCATCTTCGTGACTCACGATCAGGAGGAGGCGCTCACCCTGTCGGATCGGATCTTCCTGATGAACAAGGGATCCATCGTCCAGAGCGGCACGCCAGAGCAGATCTACACCCGTCCCGCCAGCGAGTTTGTGGCGGGCTTTATCGGTAACTACAACCTGCTCGGCTCCGAGCAGGGCAAGTCGCTGTTCGGCCCCCGCTTTCAGGGCAAGCTGGCGCTGCGACCAGAGTCCATCACCCTGTTGCCCGCAGGGGCGACCAGCAGCGAGCCCAGCCTGCCCGGCATCATTCGCCAGCAACAGCTGCTCGGCAACGTCATCCGCTATCAGGTGGAGTGCGAGGCGGGGCTGTTGACGGTGGATTGCCTCAACCGTTCGGCTCGCGATCTGCTGGCCACCGGCAGTGCCGTGACCCTGGCGGTGGCCCGGGATCAACTCTGTGAGGTAGCATGACGCCTCGTTTCATTTTCGTTGTTACCGCAAGGAGCCCGCATGGCACTGGCACTGTTTGATCTGGATGAGACCCTGATCGCGGGGGATTCCGCCAGCCTCTGGCTGGAGTACATGGTGGCCCAGGAGCTGGCCCCGGCGGGCATGGTGGCCGAAGAGCAGGGGATGATGTCCCTCTACCATCAGGGCAAGATGGACATGCACCAGTACATGGCTTTCACCCTGCAGCCGCTGGTGGGCAAGTCGCGCCAGTGGCTCAGCCAGCAGTGCCACCACTTTGCCGAGCAGGTGCTGCGTGAGCGCCTCTACCCCGAGGGGCTGGCACGTATCGAGTGGCATAGGGAACGGGGTGACGAGCTGGTACTTATCTCCGCCTCTGGCGAGCATCTGGTGGCCCCCATGGCGAAGATGCTGGGGATGGATCACTGTGTGGCCATCCTGCTCGATGAGGAGGAGGGGATGCTGACCGGTCAGACCCGCGGCACCCTGAGTTTTCGCGAAGGCAAGGTGGCCCGTATCAACCAGCTGTTTGCCGGGCGGGAGCAGCTCTGGCAGGGGAGCTTTGGTTACAGCGACTCCCACAACGATCTGCCCCTGCTGCGGGCGGTGACCCATCCCCACGCGGTCAATCCGGCCCCCGCGCTGCGCCAGTGCGCCTCTGAGCTGGGCTGGCCCCTGTGGGCATGGCAGTTACTCCCTTGAACTGCTGAATGAAGAAGAGGCCCTCAGGCCTCTTCTTTGCTCAGTATCCCATCGTCTTCCGGCGGCACCTCGTTCTGTGCCGAGGGAGCGATTCCCCCCAGATAGATGCGGTTCTTGCCATCCCGTTTGGCGCGATACACCTCGGCATCGACGATATCGAGCAATTCCTTGGCATCCAGGCCGGGGGCGCTCGCCACCAGACCACCGCTGAAGGTGATCCCGAGGCCGGGCTCGCGCCAGTCCAGCGACGCGACCCCGATCCTGTACTGCTCCAGCAGCATCTGACAGAAGTGAATATCCGGGTTGGCCAGCAGCACCACCAGCTCCTCGCCACCATAGCGGCAGACCCAGCCGTGATCCTCCAGCAGCTTGGCGCCAAAGTTGGCCACCCGCTTGAGCACTACGTCCCCGGTCTGGTGACCATAGGTATCGTTGACCCGCTTGAAATCATCCAGATCGATCATGGCCAGACAGAACGGCTGGTGCTCAAGCAGCAGGCGATTGACTCGCTCGTCAAAAAAGCGACGGTTGTAAAGGCCGGTCAACTTGTCGAGGTTCGCCTGCTGGCGCGCCTCGTGGTAATCCTTGCTCACCTCCGCCAGCTCGGCATAGACATGCCTGAGTTCGTGCATGCCCCCATGGGGCACCTCGTCAGGCTGCATTCGGCTGGCGCGGATCATGGTGGAGATCTCGTCCAGCATGCGCCTGAAATAACGGGACCAGACCAGCGCCAACACCATGTAGAGCACGCTGGCCAGCAGCACCACCCCGAGCACGTTGAGCAAGGCCCGAGCCACCACGGCCTGGATGCTCGACGCCGGCTGCACGCTGATCAGCACCCAGTTCCGATCAGGCAAGTGGCTGTAGGCCACAAACTGCCGGGAATCCTGATCCAGGAAGATGCCATCCTCCCGACTGAAGCGGGAGAGCCAGCTCGGGTGGGTCATGGACTTGAGCAGTTGGGAAGGATCGGGGTGGGCCAGCACCTTGCCGGACTGATTGACGATCATCTGGTAACCACTGTTCAATTGCCGGTTCAGCTGGGCGGAGAAGGGGGCCAGCACGGCATCGACCGCGAACACCCCGCGCACTCTGCCCTCCTTGTCGGTCAGTGCCCGCGCCAGAGCGATGACCAGATTGCCGTTGGTGTAGTCGTAATAGGGCTCGGTCCAGACCATCTTGCCCACATGCTGGCTGGCCAGCTGATACCAGGGGCGCTCCCGGGGATCGAAGCCGGCATCCGCCTGCCATTCGGGATAGATCAACATCTGGCGTTCGGCGGTGCCGACATAGATATAGATGAGGTCTGCCATCACCCCCTTGTAGAGCTGCCACTCCTTCAGGTAGGTTTCGGCATGGTTCAGCCGGGGGCCGCTGATGTCCTCCACCTTCACCTGGTTGTAGATGAGGGTGAACTCGCGCTCCATCTCGTGCAGATAGGGTTCGATGAAGACGTGACGCAACTGGTGGTTGGTGGCGAGCAGGCGCTGTTGCAACTCGTGTTGCAGGCTGCGCTCCATGTGCAGGTAGTAGATGCCTCCCAGCACCAGTACCGGAATGAAAAGCAGCAGCAGGCCCAGACGCATCCGGGCAACCAGGGACCAGGTTTTTTTGGAGACTGCTCGCTTATCCAACCCTGACTCCTGCTATCCCCTGAGGTCGTGTAGTGTCAGAATATCAGCCCCGCCCGATGGCGTCCAAAAGGAAGCTTGCCATGTGGCCAACGAGAAGGAACAGGCTCGGATGTTGAACCCGGAACTGCTGACCGCGCTCCATTATTGCGCCGTGATCACCCTGACCGGCGCCATCACCTCGGAGTACTTTCTGTTCCGGCGTGGCATGTCCATCGAACAGGTGCGCAAGCTGCTGCTGGCGGACAGCCTGGCGGCGCTGGCGCTGCTGCTCATCTTCATCACCGGCGTGCTCATGGTGCTCGCCCACCCGCTGCAACCGGCGGCCCTGCTGGCCAATCCCGGCTATCGCACCAAGCTGCTGCTGTTCTTCGCCATGGCCCTCAGCTTCGGCTACCCCAGCCGGCTGTTTCATCACTGGCGCCGCTCTCTGCGTCAGGGGCGCGCCCCCATCGTCTCCATCCAGCAGCAGTTCTGGGTGATCTGGATCCTTCGGGGCAACCTGCTGCTGCTCGCCCTGCTGCCCCTGCTCGCCAGGCTGGCAAGCGACTGAGCACCGGCGCCCCTCCCTCATCCAGGGACCACGCCGGATCACAAATCACCGGCGACAAAGCCCCCCGCAGGCGGGTATCGTACTGACAGGGGCCAGAGTGCTCCCTTGACTGCTCTCTCAGGGATGAATCCGTATGCGTTCAAACATGATGTTATTGATGGCCGCCGCCATCTGGGGACTGGGCTTCGTCGCCCAGCGCCTGGGGATGGATCACATGGGGCCTTTCACCTTCAACGGCCTGCGCTTCCTGCTCGGCGCCCTCTCCCTGCTGCCGCTGCTGTGGTGGCTCAAATCGCGTCAGCCCAGGCCGCAACCAGGCTCACCATCCGGTGATCGCCGCCTGCTGCTGGTCGGCGGCCTGATCGCCGGGGGCGTATTGTTCAGCGCCGCCTCCCTGCAACAGGTGGGGCTGCTCTACACCACGGCCGCCAAGGCGGGCTTCATCACGGGTCTCTACATCATACTGGTGCCCGTCATCGGCCTGGCACTGCGCCACAAGACCGGGGCCAACACCTGGGTAGGCGCCCTCATCGCCATGGCCGGCCTCTACTACCTCAGCGTCACCGAAGAGTTCACCATAGGCTACGGCGATCTGTTGCAGGTGATCGGCGCCCTGTTCTGGGCCATTCACCTGCTGGTGCTCGATCACTACTCGAACCGGGTCGCCCCCATTCGCCTCGCGGGAGTGCAATTCGTGGTGTGCGGCCTGCTCAGTCTTGGCACGGCCTTTGTCATCGAAACTCCGACCCTCGGCGGCGCCATGGCGGGCTGGCAGGCCCTGCTCTACGCGGGTCTGGTCTCGGTCGGCATCGGCTACACCCTGCAGGTGGTCGGCCAGCGCGGTGCCCACCCGGCCCACGCCGCCATCATCCTGAGTCTGGAGACGGTGTTCGCCGCCATCGGCGGGGTACTGCTGCTGGGAGAGCATCTGGACGAGAGGGCCATCGTTGGTTGCGCCCTGATGCTGGCGGGCATGCTCATCTCCCAGATCCGGCTGCGCTGGTGGTGGAAGTCCCGCCGAAACAAGGTGTCCAGCCAGCCCTGATGTAGGCATGGCGCCATCCCCCCCCAATACAACGAGGCGCCCAAGGGCGCCTCGTTTCATTGCCACGCGCTTATCGCACGCTGGAGCAGAAGCTCACGTCATCCTGCAGGGGATCATTGCTCATGCTGTGATAGAGCTCGAAACAGGGGCCGTCGCCGAACGCCAGCCCGGCGGAAACGATGTCGCCTATGTGCTCCTGCCAGCGCGGCCCGTACTGGTTGCGATCCGTGATGAGGTAGCGGGACTGGGCGTAACGCCCGGCTGGGATGAGCTGGGTCTCCACCTCCCCCGCCCCCTGGGTCCCCACCGGCACTGTGATGCCGATGTCGGTACGGCACTGGGTCGGTGGCGTCACCTCGGGGTTGTCGTGGTAGATGAAGATCCACTCCCCCTGCTCGAGCCCGCGGGTAGCGGCCCACTGGTGCAGGTGGTTGCAGACGGCGTCATACCCTTCGCCATAGGGGCCGGTGACCCGGACATAGGCCAGAGTACGGGCGTCCATCTCGATGGTTTTCATGGTGTTGCTCCTTGCTGATGAGTGACCCTCAGCATAAGGATCCGGCTGCGCAAATGCGTGTCCATCCTTGCTCATCAGGTGTCCATTCTTGCTCTTGTCACGGCGAAACGCTCCCGGGGTGCAGCCATAGTGACGACGAAACGCCTTGGCAAAGGCCTGGGAGCTGGCCAGGCCAGCCCCCAGCGCGATGGCGGTGACGCTGGCGTCGGTGTAGCAGAGCTGCCAGGCCGCCCGCTGCATCCGCAGCCGCCGGTACATCTCCCCTGGCGCCTCCCCCACCACGGCGGTGAACACCCGATGGAAATGATAGAGGGAGAGGCAGGCGCGGCTCGCCAGCTCCTCGATGGAGAGATCCGGCTCCTGTTCGAGCGCCCGCAGCACGGGAGTCAGGCGCTCGCGATAGTCGATCATGAGCGCACCCTGGCCATATAGAGGGTGTCCACCAGCACGCCGTGGCGCAGGCCGTAATCCCGGGCGACGCCTTCCTGCACGAACCCGAACTTGCGGTAGAGCGCCTGCGCCGCCTCGTTGTCACTCCAGACGGTGAGCTCGAGGCGAGTCAGCCCGAGCCAGTTGTCCGCCAGATCCAGTGCGGCCGCCATCAAGGCCGTGCCCACGCCGCGCCCGACCCAGTCATCACGCACCGCCATGCCGAGGCTCGCCACGTGGCGTCGACGCGGGTTGGGCTCCTGCCACAGGGTCAGGTTACCCACCACCAGACCATCGGATTCGGCCAACAGCACAGTGACCCCGTCCCGCGGCTCGAGTCGCTGCTGCCAGTGGTGCAGCGAGGCGAAGGGGAGTTGCAGGGTGCCGGCCTGCGCTTTGGGCATGGCGTAGAGATCGCGCAGGGGGGCGGCATCTTCCGGCCCGGCGCGGCGAATGGTGATGGACATGAGACCTCCTGATTGGCTGAGTCCCATCTTGCCGCAAGGCTGGCGTTCGTTTCCACCCCCCATCAGCGAAACCAATCAAAGGGTTAGGCACACTCCATTGGAGCCGGGCGCGCCCTTCCCCTAGTCTGGCGACTCATCACAAGGAGATGCCCCATGACTGACAAGACCCTGCACAGCGCCAACGGCGCCCCCGTCGTCGACAACAACAACAGCCTCACCGCCGGCCCCCGCGGCCCCGTCTTGATGCAAGACATCTGGTTGATGGAGAAACTCGCCCACTTCGACCGCGAGCGCATTCCCGAGCGGGTGGTTCACGCCAAGGGCTCGGGCGCCTACGGCACCTTCACCGTCACCCACGACATCAGCCAATTCAGCAAGGCCGACCTGTTCAGCGCCGTCGGCAAGCAGACCCCGGTCTTCCTGCGCTTCTCCACCGTGGCCGGTGAGAAGGGGGCCGCCGACGCCGAGCGCGACGTGCGCGGCTTCGCCCTCAAGTTCTACACCGAGCAGGGCAACTGGGATCTGGTGGGCAACAACACCCCGGTGTTCTTCATTCGCGACCCGCTGAAATTCCCCGACTTCATCCACACCCAGAAGCGGGATCCGCGCACCAACCTGCGCAGCGCCACCGCCGCCTGGGATTTCTGGTCCCGCCATCCCGAGTCCCTGCATCAGGTCACCATACTGTTCAGCGATCGCGGCATCCCCAGGAGCCTGCGGGAGATGAACGGCTACGGCAGCCACACCTTCAGCTTCATCAACGACGCCAACGAGCGCTTCTGGGTCAAGTTCCACTTCAAGACCGAGCAGGGCCACAGCTTCTACACCGATGAAGAGGCCGCCACCGCCGTCGGGCAGGATCGGGAGACCAGTCAGGCGGATCTGTTCAACGCCATCGAGCGGGGCGACTTCCCGCGCTGGAAGGTCTATGTGCAGGTGATGCCGGAGGCCGACGCCCAGACCTACAAGATCCACCCGTTCGACCTCACCAAGGTGTGGCCGCACGGCGACTACCCGCTGATCCCGGTGGGGGTGCTGGAGCTCAACCAGAACCCGGACAACTACTTCGCCCACGTGGAGCAGGCCGCCTTCACCCCGGCCAACGTAGTGCCCGGCATCGGCTTCTCGCCGGATCGCATGCTGCAAGGGCGGCTCTTCTCCTACGGCGACACCCAGCGCTATCGCCTCGGGGTCAACCACGGCCTGCTGCCGGTCAACGCTCCGCGCTGCCCGTTCCACCACGGTGCCCATCGTGATGGCGCCATGCGCAGCGACAGCAATGGCGGCGCCAGCCCCAACTACCAGCCGAACCGCTTCGGTACCCAGCAACCGAGCGAGCAGCACGGACCGGCGCTGAGTCTGGAAGGGGCCGCCCTGCACTACGACTTCCGTGACCATGACAGCGACTACTACAGCCAGCCGGGGGATCTCTTCCGCCTGATGGACGAGGGGCAGCGTTCACGGCTCGCCGCCAACCTGGCGCGATCCCTGATCAACGTGGAGGATGACGCCATAATCGCGGCCCAGCTCAAGCACTTCGAGCAGGCCGACCCCGAGTACGCCAAACGGGTCGAACTGGCACTGGCCGCCTTGCAGCGCTAAGCCGCAAGCAGGCAATATCTGCAAAAGCAAAACGGGGGCCCGATGGCCCCCGTTGTCGTGATGTTGACGGTGATAAATAGAAAACGGAGCCCGAAGCTCGGTTTTTCAATGCCGTATCCATCCCGGACGCAGCGCCTTCGCGCGCTTCCCGCTCCCTTGCCAACAAGCGTTTGTACCACCAGCTCACTACGGCAACGACGTTGTGCATTGGCAGAGCGGCACCATTATCCACCCACGGTGATGAATAAAAACGGAGCTCGAGGCTCCGTTTTTTCAATGCCGTATCCATCCCGGACGCAGCGCCTTCGCGCTCTTCCCGCTCCCTTGCCAACAAGCGTTTGTACCACCAGCTCACTACGGCAACGACGTTGTGCATTGGCAGAGCGGAACCATTATCCACCCACGGTGATGAATAAAAACGGAGCCCGAAGCTCCGTTTTTCAATGCAGTATCAATCCCGGACGGAACGCGCTTCGCGCTCTTCCCGCTCCCTTGCCAACAAGCGTTTGTACCACCAGCTACTGCGACGACGTTGTGCATTGGAAGAGCGACGAGCCATTTCTTAGGTTCCAGCCAAAAGAAGAAAGGAGCTGCATTATGCGACAGGGGTCACGCCCGTGTCTGTAGCTGGATCAAGAAAAGGCTCACTGACCCACCCTGATCGTCTCCCTGCCGGTCGCCCCCTCGTCGACCGGCCCATACATGGCGGGTTCGCGCCAGGCCAGGGGCCCGTTGCTCTCCTGGTCGTTTTGCGGGCCGCACTCCAGCCAGAGATCCCCCTGTTGGATGCGAGATCCGAGGGAATATTTCTGATCCTGATACCAGCAGACCCGCTCGGGCAATGAGCCCAGGGGCAGCACCAGATCTGTGCCCACCGAATGGATGAGGGGGTTCGATGCCGGGGCCGCCAGCACGGGGAGCTGGCCGCCGAGGGCAAACAGACAAAACACGGTTCGGATCATGGGTGACACCTGTGACAACGAGAGAGTGATCCCCTAAAGCGACCACAGGTGTCGCCAACTTGACCAATAAATGTCGGCTCATCTGGCATTCCGGAAGCAATATGATAGCCTGCCAGCGCCCGCCGATCCCATGGGTGAGAAACCGGGCCAGTTCGGGTCATGCTGTCGGGAAAAGACAGCATATAACCTCATTAATCAAATAATTACTTGGATATGTTGTCGATGCGTATCATGCCGTTGCTCCAGGCCGCCTGCCTGAGCCTGATGTTGTCCGCCTGTGTGGCCCCCTTGCTGATGATGAGCCCCACCAGCCAGCTGATGTGGGCCCTGCTCAAACCCCTGGTCGGATTCGATCCGAACGAAGCCAACCTGTTCGAGCAGCCGTTGATCAAGGACAGGATGACCGCCATGCTGGGACCCAACTACGACAGCACCATGCAGTTGCTCAAGACGGCCAACGAGTTGCAGCAGGAGGGGCCGCTGTTTTACGTGGTCTCCCGCTACGCCCCGGTACCGGATGTAGCCAAACAGGCCGGCATGGTGTGGAACGCCGATACCAACCAGCTCTCCGTCATGTTGCAAAAGGGAGACGGCGCGACTCAGGTGTTTGGCGAGAACCTGACGACGGCGACCCCAACCTGGCCGAGCACCATGCAGGAGTGGCAGGCCGGCAACCCCACCGCCACCGCGCTCAGCGGCGTCGGGCAGGCGATGACGGGGTCCGGCACTTCCCTGCTGGGCAACATGGTGGGCAGCCTGCAGCAGAGCGCGACCCAGGCGATCTCCAGCTCCGCCAGCCAGGCGGTCAACGGCGCCACCAGCGCAGCGACCCAGCAGGTGAACAAGAGCGTCACCGGCACCCTGCAGCAGGCCAACCAGGCCGTGACGGATTCTGCCAAGCGGGCCGTGAGCGACTCAGCCACACAGGCTGCCAGCAGCGCCACCAGCGCAGCGACCCAGCAGGTGAACAAGAGCGTCACCGGCACCCTGCAGCAGGCCAACCAGGCCGTTACGGATTCTGCCAAACGGGCCGTGAGCGACTCAGCCACACAGGCTGCCAGCAGCGCCACCACGGTGCAGCCGCAGGCGAGCAAAGCCGTCAGCGACTCAGCCAAACAGGCCGCCAGCAGTGCCACCACCACGGTACAGCAGCAAGCGAGCAAGGCCGTCAGCGACTCAGCCAAACAGGCCGCCAGCAGCGCCACCACGGCGCAGCAGCAAGCGAGCAAAGCCGTCAGCGACTCAGCCAAACAGGCCGCCAGCAGTGCCACCACCACGGTACAGCAGCAAGCGAACAAGACCGTCAGCGACGCCTCCGCCACGGTGCAGCCGCAGGCGGACAAGGTCGTCAGCAATGCGGTCAGCACTGTGCACAAACAGGCCGACGCGGGAGCAGACAAGGCGATCAAGCAGAGCGATCAGGCCAGGGCGGATGCCGAGGCCGAGCTGGAGAAGCTGCTCAACTAAGATGGCGAACCCGCTCACCATGCAAACAGGCCATCCGAGGATGGCCTGTTGTTTATCTGCGAATGGGCAGGGGAGCCTTAAAAGTGGCGATCCTGCTCGGTTGGCTTTGCCACCTTGTCTTCGCTGTGTTCGATGGCCGTGCGGATAAGATCGACGCCAGCCCGGATGATCAGCACCCCCATGTTGACCAGCTTGACGCAGACCCACATGAAGGTGATGAGCAGGATCAGCTTGAGCACTGTCTGGAAGGCTTCCAGGAAGTTCTGCTCCAGCTGGGCGGTGAGGCCATTGGCGCTGCTCATCAGCCAGGTGTAGACCTCGCGCACGAAGGGGATACGGCTCGGCATCTCCAGCACGTCCAGTGCGGCAGGCAAGGCCTGGAAGATGACGATGCTGCCAAACAGTATCAGGATGACGCCGATGGCAATCCCCAGGAAGAAACCGAACTGTCGCATGAAAGGCCCCAAGATGTGTTGAATGAGAAGAACAATAGCCGCCAATACTAGGGACTGCCCGGGCCAACGGCAATCCTTGCACCCCAGATTGGATCGACGCTTGCCCTGCCGGCGCCGGCCATCCACCGGAGGTCATTGCCCAAGTATCTGATTTCTGTGACCCTTGTCCCCATCTATTCCCTTATTAGCGCCATCATGCTCAGACCCGCTCTTTTCCTGCTTCTGCTGCTCGGCACCCTGTCATCTTCCCTGTTTGCCGCCGAATCCCCCCCCTCTGCGGCCGCCTGCGTGATCCGCCACCAGCAGACGCTGTTGCTGGTGCAAGACAGGATCTCCGATCGCTACAGCCTGAGTGGCGGCTACATAGACGGGGGCGAGACGTCCGCCCAGGCGGCCCTGCGGGAGCTGTTTGAGGAGACGGGGCTCCATGGCCGGATCACCGGGGAGCTGGGGCGCTGGCAGCGCGCCACTGTATTCGCCTGCCAGACGCTGACCCCCATCCGGGCCCAGCGCGGCTCGGGTTTTGTCTCCCTGCTTGAGGCCCCGAACCTCGGCGGCGAGATCCTCAACGCCAGGCTGATCGACGTCGCCAGCCTGCCCCATGATCAGCGCCGCTTCCCGACGCAGCTCGACTGGCTCGCCCCCCGGCTGGCCGAGGTGCCCGAGAGCGAGGTGCAGTGGGTGCCGGACTTCAGTCTCGAAGGCGGCGCCCTGCACAGGGCAGAGCTGCCGCTTATCCAGCGCCTGCAGCAGTGGCTGGGGCCAGACGCGCGCTGGCTTGAGGTCGGCAATCTGCTGGGATCCGCGGCCTTCCAGCTAGCCCTGATCCCCTTCTTGCTCCCCCTGCTGGGCTGGCCAAGGCTGCGCAACCTGCTGTTTGCCATGGTGCTGCTCACCCTGCTGGTGCAGCTGCTCAAGGAGGGGATCGCCTGGCCCAGACCCTTC
Source organism: Aeromonas media (assembly GCF_020423125.1). Classification (NCBI taxonomy): domain Bacteria; kingdom Pseudomonadati; phylum Pseudomonadota; class Gammaproteobacteria; order Aeromonadales; family Aeromonadaceae; genus Aeromonas; species Aeromonas media. The sequence continues at coordinate 258,013 of NZ_CP075564.1, read as the reverse complement.
CACCTCGACCCCATGCTGGGGCAAAGGAGCGCCCAGGGCTTTGGCATGCCGAGCGGCCACGCCGCCTCGACCCTGCTGTTCTGGGGCCTGCTGCTCGGCGCCCTGACCTCCCTCAGAGCCTGGCAGGGCATGGCGCTGGCCTTGCTGCTGGCAGCCCTGGCCGGGCTGGCCCGCATCTGGCTCGGCGTGCACTTCCTCTCGGATGTGGCGGCCGGCCTGGGTCTCGGCGCCCTGCTGCTGGCGCTGCGCGCCCCTCTGGCGACGTTGGCGCAGCGCCAAGCTCCCTGGGCTCTCATGCTGCTGGCCTGCGCCCTGGCGGGCTGGCTGACCCAATCCACCGCCCTGGCGGGGCTCGCCATGTTCACCCTGGGACTGGTATCGGGTAATCTGCTACAACTCGAACGACACCCAGCTCCCGCCCTCCACGCCGCCGTGCTGGCCCTGGCGGGCGGTCTGCTCATTGGGGGACTGCTGTTGGCGCTCCCGATGCTCACCGACAGCTCAGTGCTGATCCTGGTGGGAAAAGGGTTACTCTATGGCTGCCTGGGATTCTGGCTGAGTGCCGCGCTCTGGTGGTTGCTGTCTTTTATCAATACGGGCTCCGGACCACGGAGCTCTCCCCCTCGCTAAAGGGAACGCAATGCATATGAAAAAAGTGGATTTGGCCAAGATCACCCTGGGCTTGCTGTTTCTCAGCCTGCTCATCATCTCGTGCTTCATGGTGCTGCGCCCCTTCCTGCCCGCTCTGGTGTGGGCCACCATGATCACCATCGCCACCTGGCCGCTGATGCAGATGGCCCAGCGCCTGCTGTGGGGCAAACGCACCCTGGCGGCGCTGCTGATGAGCTGCATCCTACTGCTGATGTTCGTCATTCCGCTGTTCATGGCCCTGGCAAACGTGGCGGAGAAGGCCCCCATGCTGATCGATCTCGGCACCGAACTGAGCCACTCGCCGCCCCCCGAGCTGCTCTGGCTGCAACAGGTGCCTCTGGTCGGCGACAAGCTGTTCGAGTTCTGGCAGCAGATCCTCGCGAGCGGCGGTCAGGTGCTGTTCGCCAAGCTGGCCCCCTACTTCGGCCAGACCGCCCGCTGGCTGGCGGCCCAGGCGGGCAACCTCGGCCTGCTGTTCGTCCACTTCCTGCTGACGGTGGCCATCTGCGGCCTGCTCTACCACTCCGGGGAAAAAGCCGCCGACGGCATTCGCCGCTTCGCCCACCGACTGGCGGGCCAGCGCGGCGACAACGCCGTGGTGCTCGCCTCCCAGGCCATCCGCGCCGTCGCCATGGGGGTGGTGGTGACAGCCCTGGTGCAATCCTCGGTGGCCGGAATCGGCCTGCTGATTGCCGGCATTCCCTACGTCATGATCCTGGTGGTGCTGATGTTCCTGCTGATCGTCGCCCAGATAGGCCCCTTCCCCGTGTTGCTAGCCAGCGTGGGCTACCTCTACTGGAGCGGTGATACCACCTGGGGCACCTTCCTGCTGGTCTGGTCCCTGCTGGCGGGCACCATGGACAACTTCCTGCGCCCCTTCCTCATCAAGCGCGGCGCCGACCTGCCGCTGATCCTGATCCTGGTGGGCGTCATCGGCGGCCTGCTGGCGCTGGGGATTATCGGGCTCTTTATCGGCCCCGTGGTGCTGGCGGTGGGTTACACCCTGCTGGATGCCTGGATAAAAGAGGGGGAGCAGACGCCCGCCGCAGAAGCGCCCGCATCCCCCCCGGTGGAGTGACCCACCCGCAAGAGAAGCAAGACGCCGCCCACTGGGCGGCGTCTTTTTTCGCACAGCTTGGGCCCGGTTGCGCCAACATAGAACCAAAGTTCGAATCAGCGCGTCAAAACACGAACCTGGGTTCGAATCCACCCCCTCCCTCCCCTAGGCTTCCCTAGCCCCTGCCGACACAATGGTTGCTCTATTGAAGGAGGAGACAAGATGAAAGAACTGAGAGCAACACGCGCCCTGATCAGCGGTGGCGCCAGTGGTATCGGGCTGGCCATCGCCGAGGCCCTGGCCAGCCAGGGGGTGGAGCTGATTCTGGTCTCGCGCCGCCTGGGGCTGCTGGAACAGGAGGCGGCGCGGCTTCAGGGCAGATACGGGGTGAGGGTACTGCCGCTCGCGCTGGATCTCTGCGACAGCGATCAGGTGCGCGCCTGCCACGCCGAGGCCCGGGAGCAGCTCGGCCCCATCGACCTGCTGGTCAACAACAGCGGGGTCGGCAGCGACTACCTGGTGCAGGACTTGCCGGAGTCGGAGTGGGACAGGGTCATGGACACCTGCGCCAAGGGGACCTTTCTGCTGACCCAGGCCTGCCTGCCGGACATGCTGGCCCACCGTCACGGCACCATCATCAACATCGCCTCCCAGGCCGCCAGGCACGGCTACGCCAGGGCCAGCGTCTATTGCGCCGCCAAGTTTGCCGTGCTGGGGTTCGCCAAAGCGCTGCGGGAAGAGGTGCAGCATCAGGGCATCCGGGTTCATACCCTCTGCCCCGGTCTGGTCCAGGTGCCGCCCCCGGCCTGCCCCGGGGATCGCAAGCCCGGCTGGCTGCAGGTGGAGGATCTGGCCGAGGCCGTGCTCTACACCCTGCGCCAGGGTGCCCATGTCCAGCTCGACGAGATCGGCATGACGGGGATCTGAGCGGGGGCCAATGGCATCACAGCCCTCTGAGACAGGTCACTGAATCTGGCCAGCAAGGGTGGTTAAATGGGGGTTCGTTTCCTTGCCGGATCTTCTCCATGCCACCCTCCCAGCCCTGGCCTGACTATCTGCAGGCCTCCTGGCTGCGCTGCGCCCACCAGACCAGCGCCACCCTCTGGCATCCGCCTCACCGCGCCAAGGGACAGACCTTGCAGAGCCTGCGTCAGCGCAAGCGGGATCTGCTCACCACCGGCGAGATGGCCCTCGAGGATCTCTACGAATTTATGGAGGGGCGCCCCTGCGCCCTGCTGCTCACCGACGAGAGCGGCTGCCTGCTGGCCCGCACCGGCCATCGCGAGACACTGGCAGAACTCGAAGCGCTGGGCTTTGGCCCCGGCGCCTTTTTCAGCGAGGGGCGCATCGGCACCAATGCCATCAATCTGGCGGCGCTGGAGGGCGTGCCGCTCTGCGTCAGCGGCCCCCAGCACTTCAACCAGACCCTGCACCCCTGGCACAGCTGCGCCAGCCCGGTCTACAACAGCAACGGCCGTCAGGTCGCCATCATGGCCCTGGTCTGCCGGGTGGAGGAGGCAACGGTCGGGGATCTGGCGCTCGCCGTCAGCGCCGGGCGCGAGCTGGCCCATCTACTGCAGATGGAGACCCTGATGCAGGAGTCCCAGCACCATCTGAGCGAGCTCTACGCCCTGCTCGACGGCATGGATGACGGCGTGCTGGCCTGGGATCCCCAGGGCCGGTTGCGCTACCTCAACGCGCTGGCGGCCAGCCGGCTGCGGCTCGATCCGGCGCTCTGTCTCGGCCAGCCCCTGGAGCAGCACCTGCTGCTGCCCCAGCGGTTGCAGCTGGCTATCAAGGGGCAGACGCCGCTCAGTCATGTGGAGGTGACGCTGGAGCGACTCGGTGCTCAGGAGGGGGAGTTTATCAATGCGCTGATAAGCCTCAAGCCGCTGCCGGGGCCGGAGGGGGTCAGCTTTATCGCCCTGCTGCACCCGGTCGATCGGCTGCGGGCCATTCACCAGCTGCGACAGACGGTGCCCGAGCTCTCGGCCCTGGTGGGGGAGTCGAGCGCCATGCGCAAGCTGCTGCGCCATGCCAGACAGGCGGCCCAGAGCACGGGCCCCATCCTGCTGCGCGGCGAGGAGGAGGTGGGCAAGGCCCAACTGGCGGAGGCCATCCACTTTGGCAGCGAACGGGCCGCCGGGCCGCTCATTACCCTCAACTGCAAGGCGCTGCCGAACGAGAGGATGGCACTGGAACTAATGGGCTCCGACGAGGCGGGACAGGAGCGGGCCGGCAAATTCGAGCTGGCCCACGGTGGCACCCTGGTGCTTGAACAGGTGGAGTGCCTCTCTGCCCCCATGCAGGCTGCGTTGCTGCAACTGCTCAAGACCGGTCGCATCCAGCGCTTCGATTCGGCCCGCATCCTGCCGCTCAAGGTGCGGATCATCGCCACCAGCAGCGCCCCGCTTGAGCTGCTGGTGCAGGAGGGGCTGTTTGGCCGCCAGCTGCTCTATGCCTTGCAGGCGTGCGAGCTCTGGTTGCCGGGGCTGCGGGAGCGCACGGCGGATCTGCCCGGTCTTATCAGCCAGCAGTTGGCGGCGCAGGGGCGCGAGCCGGTGCGCCAGTTCAGCCCGGCGGCCCTCGACTGTCTGCTCGCCTATCCCTGGCCCGGCAATCTGGGAGAGCTGCGCAGCGCGGTCGAGCATGCGCTGCTTCACGCCGGTCAGGGGCCGATCCCGCCGGAGGCGCTGCCCGCCGCCATTCGGCACGGCTATCAGCGGGTGGCGGACGAGGTGGTGGGGCAACCGCTGCTCACGCTGGCCGAGCTGGAGCGCCAGGCCATCTTGCGCTGCGCCCACGCCTGCAAGGGGCAGGTGAGTCAGATGGCACGGCAACTTGGCATCAGTCGCACCACCCTGTGGCGGCGGCTTAAACTGCTCGAGATCGATCCTGCGGACTACCACGGATAGCTGTGATGGGTGAGGCGCTGGCGCGCAAGAAGCCCCAAGCATTAAAAAGACAAGGCCCCGCACCGGCGGGGCCTTGTCCGTATGATGTGAACCTCAGTCGCCGAAGCGCTCCGCTGCCAGCTGCTGGAAGCAGGCCAAGGCGGCCTCGGCATCTTCCCCGCGCGCCAGCAGGGTGAGCCGGTCTCCCTGACGCACGTTGAGCATGGTCACCCGGGTCAGGCTGCGGGGGTTGGCCTCTTTATCCTCTTTTTGCAGCCAGAGTTCGGCGGCAAAGGGCTTGAGGGCGGCCACCAAGCGGGCAGCGGGGCGCACGTGCAGGCCGTGGGGGTTATCCACCACTACCTCGCAGCGCAGCCAGCCGTCGTCGGCAACGGGGGCCGTCTCAGTGGCGGATTGCGCCGGGCTGGCAGGCAGCATCGCCTGTTTCGGGCCCAGCGCGCCGAGCGCCTCTGCGGCCACTTCATCGAGGCTCATACCTGAACCTGCAGCCACCACGGCGGCCAGGGTGCCCTCGACCAGCGGGGCGGGGCAGAGCCGCACCCGAGCGCTTAACTCGGGGGGCAGCAGTTCAAGGGCGGTTTCGGCGCTGAGCAGAGCGCTGCCTAAGTCCATCAGTACCAGTACACCGCTGCCGTCGTCCGCTTCTTCTATCGCACTCATCACGGCGATGGCATCGGTGCCGATGGGGTGGTCAGGATCATCGACCCCGGCCGCCAGCAGCAATCTGGCCGAGCTGCCCAGCTGGTCGGCCAGCGCTTTCAATCCGGCCGCCAGCATGGCGCTGTGAGAGACCACTACGATTCCGATCATGTCACAACCTCGCTCTGTCACGCAGGGCGGTCAGCAGCAGCAGGGTCGAGGTGGCCCCGGCATCCTGATGGCCGATGCTGCGCTCGCCAAGATAGCTGGCGCGCCCCTTGCGGGCCTGCATCTGTATGGTGGCCTCGGTACCGGCGGCGGCGGCGGCCACCGCCTTGTCCAGCGCCTCGGGCAGCGGCAAGCCTTGTTGCTCCGCCTGCTGCAGGGCGGCCAGCGCCGGCCACCAGGCATCGCACATGGTCTTGTCACCCGGCTCGGCACGGCCACGAGAGACGATCCCCTCCACCCCATCACTCAGCATCTTGCCGAGCTGGCCGAGGCTCAGGCTCTGGCAGGCATCGGTGCTGGCCGCCGCCCGGATAAAGAAGGTGCCGTAGAGCGGGCCGCTGGCGCCACCGACCGAGGAGAGCAATGTCATGCCGGTGGTTTTTAGCACCTGACCGATATCCTTGTCCGCCACCACAGGCAGCTTCTCGGCCACCTTGGCAAAGCCGCGTTGCATGTTGAGGCCGTGGTCGCCGTCGCCGATGTCGGTATCCAGCGCGGTGAGGTAGTCACGCTGCTCGGTGAAGATGTGTTCGCAGTCGAGCAGCCAGTTGACGATGTGATGCTTGCTTAACATGGGTTCTCCTTAGCAGCCGCGACGCAGGGCAGGGGTGTGGACGGGGGCATCCCACAGGGTCATCAGCTCGTCATCCACCTTGAGTAAGGTGATGGAGATGCCGGTCATGTCGAGGGAGGTGCAGTAGGGGCCAATCAGGTTGCGCACCAGATGGATGCCTGCCTCTTCGCACAGGGTGGCGAGACGACCATAGACGCCATAGAGCTCGGAGATGGGGGTTCCGCCGAGGCTGTTGACCAGGGCGATAACTCGATCGCCCGCATTCAGCGGCTCGATAAAGGTGTGCTCTTCCTGCCAGCTGCCGGAGGCTCTGTCCCAGTGGCGCAGGGTGCGGCCATAGGGGGTGTTGTCAGCCAGCTCGCTGAACATGTCGTCCACCAGGGTATTGAGGTCGGTGAAGGGGCGGCGCTCGATGCCCGGCTCGCCGTGAATGCCCACGCCGAATTCCATCTCGTTGTCCGCCAGGGTGAAGGAGGGTTTGCCAGCGGCAGGCACGGTACAGGCGTGCATGGCAACGCCTATGGTGCGGCTCTGGTTGTTGATGCGGCGAGCCAGTGCCTCGCAGCGTGCCAGATCGTAGCCCGCCTCGGCTGCGGCACCCACCAGTTTTTCGCACAGCACGGTCGTGGCGACACCACGGCGACCGGCGGTATAGAGGCTGTCTTTGACTGCCACGTCGTCATCGATCAGCGAGAAGCCGACCTTGACCCCGTCGCCGTGCAGCAGTTCGACCGCGGTCTCGAAGTTGAGCACGTCGCCGGTGTAGTTCTTCACCAGAAACAGCACGCCCGCGCCGCCGTCGACCGCCTGACCGCACTCGTACATCTGATCCGGGGTCGGAGAGGTAAAAATCTCGCCGGGGCAGGCGCCATCCAGCATCCCCTTGCCCACCAGACCGCCGTGCATCGGCTCGTGGCCGCTGCCACCGCCGGAGACCAGCGCCACCTTGCCCATCACGGGGGAGTCGGCGCGGGTGATGTAGTGGGGTTCGATACGTACCTTGAGCTCGGGGTGGGCGGCCGCCATCCCCATCAGTTGTTCACGGACCACGGCATCGACGGCATTGATCAGCTTCTTCATGGCTCACTCCTTGGCTTGCCACCGCACGGGTGGGCAAATGGTTGATGAAGCCAGTCTAACGACAGAAAAAGGGATAAAAATGACGGTCGGTTTGGTTCGGATTTGAAACAGCTGAAGGGAGGTTGGCGTTTCAATCTGAAACGGCGCGGGGCAAACGGGCGGGAAACTGTTAGCGGCCTCACAGCCATGAAAAAGGGCCCCGAGGGGCCCTTCGCAACAACCGGAATAACCGGATGGGTTAGATGGCCCAGCCACCGGCATAGAAGATCACCAGCGCCAGGGCGATGATGACGGTGCCGACGTTCAGCTTCTTCCACTCGGCAGCGAAGATGCGGCCAACGACCAGTGCCACGAAGCCCAGCATGATACCGGTGACTATGTTGCAGGTCAGTACGATGAAGACGGCGCACAGCATGCCGGCGAGGGCATCGACCGAATCTCTGAAGTCCAGCTTGGTGACGTTGCCCAGCATCAGAAGACCGACGTACATCAGGGCCGGTGCGGTGGCGTAGGCCGGTACCAGATAGCTCAGCGGGGAGAGGAAGATCATCAGCAGGAACAGCACGCCGACCAGCGCAGCGGTCAGGCCGGTCTTGCCACCGGCGGCGGTACCTGCGGCAGACTCGATGTAGACGGCCGCCGGAGCACCACCCACCACGCCAGCGACCATGCTGCTGACGGAGTCGGCAGTCAGGGCCTTGCCGCCGCTGATGATGTGGCCACGTTCGTTGATGAGGCCCGCCTGACCGGCCACGGCACGGATGGTGCCGGTGGCGTCAAACACGGCGGTCATCACCAGTGCCAGTACGGTGGGAATCACCACCGGATTGAGGGCGCCCAGCAGATCCATGCTGCCTACCAGCGAACCTTTCTCACCAGTCAGGCTCGGCATGGCGAAGAAGCCCTGCCAGGTCACTTTCGGGTCGAAGATGAGGCCGAGGATGGAGATGGCGATGATCACCATCAGGATACCGCCCGGCACCTTGCGACGCTCGAGACCGAAGATGGCAGCCAGACCCAGCACCGTCATGATGACAGGGAAGGAGGTCACTTCCCCCAGCTGAACCGGCAGACCGGCTCCTTCGTTCTTGATCACCATGCCAACGCCGTTGGTGGCGATCAGCAGCAGGAACAGACCTATACCGATGCCGGTGCCGTGGGCGATGCCGGAGGGGAGGTTATCCAGGATCCACTGGCGCACGCCGGTGACGCTGATCAGGGTAAACAGCACACCCATCAGGAAGATGGCGCCCAGCGCGACCGGTATGCTCAGTCCCTGACCCAGTACCAGACTGAACGCGGTAAAGGCGGTGAGGGAGATGGCGCAACCGATGGCCATCGGCAGCTTGGCCCACAGACCCATCAACAGGGAGCCGAAGGCGGCGATCAGGCAGGTTGCCACGAAGACGGGGCCCTGCTCAAAACCAGCGGCACCCAGCATATTCGGCACCACTATGATGCTGTAGACCATGGCCAGGAAGGTGGTCAAACCGGCCAGCAACTCCTGGCGGACAGTGCTGCCACGCTGGGTGATGGAGAAATAGGAGTCCAGAAACCCACTATTGCCGGTGCGGGCCGTCATTTCTTGCGTTGCCATAACTCATCCTGAATGTGTGAAGGAAATCGTTTGCGTGATGGCGCGCAAAATAGCAAGAATTTGGCTAGATTGCAGCGGATCAGGCACCATTTTCCCGAACTTTTCCATTTAAAGCCTCATTGGAGGCCTCAACTTCCACATGGGAAGCACCTCATCAGCTTCTACACTCTTAGCTAGCCCCCATCAGCCGGAGACAAGCCCATGCACACAGGCAACCTGCTTGGCCAGATCCCCTCCCCCCTGCCCAATGAGGTGTTTACCGACCTGGTCAGCACCAATCACTTTCGCATCGGGCGCATCCTCTCCCAGGGACAACAAACCCCCACGGGGGAATGGTTCGATCAGGACGAACACGAGTGGGTAGCGCTGATGCAAGGCGAAGCCATCCTGGTCTTCATCACACCGGATACCGGGGTCCAGGAGCGCGTCCACCTTGGGCCTGGCGATTACATCAACATTCCGGCGCACCTTCAGCACAGGGTGGAGTGGACCCACCCTACCGAGACGACCGTCTGGCTCTGCATCTACTACTAGGGGAGTCCATTTTTCGCCGTGTTAAGGCACAACGAGAGAAGCCCAGTCGACAGATTGGGCTTCTTGGGATGCTGAATGCACATAGTAAAAAGGCCTTCCCGAGAGGGAAGGCCTTTCAAATTAGTGGCGGAGCGGACGGGACTCGAACCCGCGACCCCCGGCGTGACAGGCCGGTATTCTAACCGACTGAACTACCGCTCCGCTGTCTGGTTAGCTTTTTGCTAAATTGTCTGCCGTTTCAATGAGGTGTCATCCTCTCGGCCAATGATGTGATTTTGCACATCATCGTTTAATTGGGTGCCTGGCAGTGTCCTACTCTCGCATGGCGAATGCCACACTACCATCGGCGCTACCGCGTTTCACTTCTGAGTTCGGCATGGGATCAGGTGGTTCCACGGCGCTATGGCCGCCAGGCAAAAAACTTCATCTGGAAAGCTGACGTGAATAACAACTCGGCTAGTTTGCCTTGTCATTATCACTGAATTAGTTAGTAGTTCTTGGGGTCTGTTACAAGTCTCAGAACACTTCTTGGGTGTTGTATGGTTAAGCCTCACGGGTAATTAGTATGGGTTAGCTCAACACGTCGCCGCGCTTACACACCCCACCTATCAACGTTGTGGTCTCCAACGGCCCTTTAGGACCCTCAAGGGGTCAGGGATGACTCATCTCAGGGCTCGCTTCCCGCTTAGATGCTTTCAGCGGTTATCGATTCCGAACTTAGCTACCGGGCAGTGCCACTGGCGTGACAACCCGAACACCAGAGGTTCGTTCACTCCGGTCCTCTCGTACTAGGAGCAACTCCCTTCAATCATCCAACGCCCACGGCAGATAGGGACCGAACTGTCTCACGACGTTCTGAACCCAGCTCGCGTACCACTTTAAATGGCGAACAGCCATACCCTTGGGACCGACTTCAGCCCCAGGATGTGATGAGCCGACATCGAGGTGCCAAACACCGCCGTCGATATGAACTCTTGGGCGGTATCAGCCTGTTATCCCCGGAGTACCTTTTATCCGTTGAGCGATGGCCCTTCCATTCAGAACCACCGGATCACTATGACCTACTTTCGTACCTGCTCGACCTGTCCGTCTCGCAGTTAAGCTGGCTTATGCCATTGCACTAACCTCCTGATGTCCGACCAGGATTAGCCAACCTTCGTGCTCCTCCGTTACTCTTTGGGAGGAGACCGCCCCAGTCAAACTACCCACCAGGCACTGTCCGCGAGCCCGATTCAGGG
>NZ_CP075564.1:115000-242500 GCF_020423125.1 Aeromonas media | reverse complement strand
ATAGGGGCGTTGTCGCCTGCACGGAAACCGCATTTCAGAATGCGAGTATAACCGCCGGCGCGCTCCAGGTAGCGCGGGCCCAGTTCATTGAACAGCTTAGCCACGATCGCGTTATCGCGAGTACGGGCAAATGCCAGGCGACGATTAGCAACGCTATCAGTCTTGGCAAGGGTGATCAGCGGTTCAACTACACGACGCAGCTCTTTTGCCTTAGGCAGAGTCGTCTTGATGATCTCATGACGAACCAGGGAGCTGGCCATGTTGCGGAACATAGCCTGACGATGGCTGCTGTTCCGGTTCAGTTGACGACCACTCAAACGATGGCGCATGACCTTATCCTTCTAACTAAATCTGTGAAACCCGTAATCTGGATTACTCGTCAGCGATGCTGGCGGGCGGCCAGTTCTCAAGGCGCATGCCAAGAGACAGACCACGGGAGGCCAACACGTCCTTGATCTCAGTCAGGGACTTCTTACCGAGGTTAGGAGTTTTAAGCAACTCAACTTCGGTACGCTGTACCAGATCACCAATATAGTGGATAGCTTCTGCCTTCAGACAGTTCGCTGAACGAACTGTCAGCTCCAAATCATCGACAGGACGCAGCAGAATCGGATCAAACTCGGGTTTCTCTTCTTTCTTCTCGGGCACGCTGACATCGCGCAGATCCACGAAGGCTTCCAGCTGTTCGGCCAAAATAGTGGCAGAACGGCGAATGGCTTCTTCCGGATCCAGAGTACCATTGGTCTCCATGTCGATAACCAGCTTGTCCAAGTCGGTGCGCTGTTCCACACGTGCCGCCTCAACATTGTAGGCGATGCGAACGATGGGGCTGAACGCGGAGTCCAGCAGCAGGCGACCAATAGGACGCTCTTCATCATCGTTGTGAACACGAGCAGAAGCAGGCACATAACCACGACCGCGCTGAACTTTCAGACGCATGCTGATCTCAGCATTGGCGCCTGTCAGGTGGCAGATTACGTGCTCCGGGTTTACGATCTCGACTTCATCACCGTGAGTGATATCACCAGCGGTAACGGGGCCTGTTCCAGACTTGGTCAGGGACAGAGTTACCTCGTCCTTGCCTTCCAGCTTCACAGCGATACCTTTCAGGTTGAGCAGGATTTCAAGAATGTCTTCCTGTACACCTTCTTTGCTGCTGTACTCGTGCAGTACTCCGTCGATCTCGACTTCAGTAACTGCACAACCGGGCATAGATGACAGCAAAATACGACGCAGGGCATTACCCAGCGTGTGACCAAAGCCACGCTCAAGCGGCTCGAGAGTCACTTTCGCGTGAGTCGGGCTAACTTGCTCGATGTCAACTAGCCGCGGTTTAAGAAAATCTGTTACAGAACCCAGCATTGTGTCCTCTCTTTAGAAGCTAGCTTTACTTGGAGTAAAGCTCGACGATCAGCTGTTCGTTAATGTCGGCAGACAGGTCGGAACGCTCTGGCAGGCGCTTGAAGGCACCTTCCATCTTAGCAGCGTCAACCTCTACCCAAGTCGGCTTCTCGCGCTGACCAGCAACTTCCAGGGAAGCTTTGATACGCGCTTGCTTCTTAGCCTTCTCGCGAACGCAGATCACGTCCTCAGGGGATACCTGGAAAGAAGGAACATTCACAACGCGGCCGTTTACCATGATGGCTTTGTGGCTCACCAGCTGACGAGACTCAGCACGAGTGGCGCCGAAGCCCATGCGGTAGACGACGTTGTCCAGACGACCTTCCAGCAGCTGCAACAGGTTTTCACCGGTGTTACCCTTTTGACGGGCAGCGTCGCGGTAGTAGTTGCGGAACTGTTTTTCCAATACGCCGTAGATACGACGTACTTTTTGTTTCTCGCGCAGTTGCACACCGTAGTCAGACAGACGCGCTTTACGCGCACCATGTTGACCAGGAACGGTGTCAATCTTGCACTTAGAATCAATCGCACGAACACCAGACTTCAGGAAGAGGTCGGTGCCCTCACGACGGCTAAGCTTAAGCTTAGGACCGATATATCTTGCCATCTTCTTTCTCCAACAATCCTAGACCAAGTAGCTACAGCGTTATACGCGGCGCTTCTTGGGAGGACGACAACCGTTGTGCGGGATCGGAGTCACATCAGTAATATTAGTGATGCGGAAACCAGCCGCGTTCAGAGCGCGGATGGAAGACTCACGACCGGGACCCGGACCTTTGACCATGACTTCCAGGTTCTTCACGCCGTATTCTTTGGCGATCTCACCAGCGCGCTCAGCAGCTACCTGGGCAGCAAACGGAGTGGACTTACGGGAACCACGGAAACCGGAACCACCAGAGGTAGCCCAAGACAGAGCATTGCCCTGACGGTCAGTAATGGTCACGATTGTGTTGTTGAAAGATGCATGAACGTGCGCAATACCGTCGCTCACTTGCTTTTTAACGCGCTTGCGAGCACGAGTCGGAGTTTTAGCCATTTTCTACCTTCCCGTTACTTCTTGATAGCCTTGCGCGGACCCTTACGGGTACGAGCGTTGGTCTTGGTACGTTGACCACGAACAGGCAGGCTACGACGGTGACGCAAACCACGGTAGCAACCCAGATCCATCAATCGCTTGATGTTCATGGAAATCTGACGACGCAGGTCACCTTCAACGGTGAATTTACCTACTTGTTCACGCAGACTCTCGATCTGAGTTTCGTCCAGGTCTTTAATTTTCACATTCTCAGCGATACCGGCTGCGGCACAGATGGCCTTGGAGCGGGTACGACCGACGCCATAAATCGCAGTCAACGCAATGACTGCATGCTTATGGTCAGGAATGTTAATGCCAGCGATACGGGCCACTATTCACTCCTACATATAGTAGATAACGACCACCACAAAGCCCGTGAGCGGATACGTGGCGGTCAACCAATACACAACAAAAGTTGGCTGGCTATATTAGCCAGCACAACTATTTGTTGCAAGTACTAACCGTAAAAAATTAGCCTTGGCGCTGTTTATGCTTTGGCTCGCTGCAAATCACACGCACCACACCGTGACGCTTGATGATTTTGCAGTTACGGCAGATTGCCTTAACGGAAGCACGAACTTTCATTGCTTAACTCCGTAACTACGCCGACCTTTAGCGGCCGTAGCCCTTCAGGTTGGCCTTCCTCAGGACGTCGCCATATTGATGAGACATCATATGGGTCTGAACCTGAGCCATGAAGTCCATGATAACTACCACGATAATCAGCAGCGAAGTGCCACCGAAGTAGAACTGTACGTTCCAGGCAGTCATCAAGAACTGGGGTACCAGACAGATAAAGGTTATATAGAGCGCACCTGCCAATGTCAGGCGAGTCATAACCTTATCGATGTAACGTGCTGTCTGCTCGCCCGGGCGAATCCCCGGGATAAAGGCTCCACTCTTCTTCAGATTATCTGCTGTCTCGCGGGGGTTGAACACCAGCGCGGTATAGAAGAAGCAGAAGAAGATAATGGCTGCTGCATAGAGCATCTCATACAAGGGTTGACCCGGCTGCAGGACCATAGAGACCTGTTGCAGGACATCAGCCACCTTGCCCTCGCCCTGACCAAACCAAGAGGTAATGGTCCCTGGGAAGAGGATGATGCTGGATGCGAAAATCGCAGGAATCACACCGGCCATATTCACTTTCAACGGCAGGTGTGTGCTTTGCGCGGCGAATACCTGGCGACCTTGTTGACGCTTGGCATAGTTAACGACGATACGACGCTGACCACGCTCCACGAACACCACAAAGTAAGTCACTGCGAAAACAATCAAGCCCAGCAACAACAACAGCAGGATGTGCAATTCCCCTTGACGTGCCTGTTCGGCCGTAGCGCCAATGGCATGAGGCAGACCAGCAACGATACCCGTGAAAATAATCAGCGAGATACCATTACCAATCCCACGCTCGGTAATCTGTTCACCCAACCACATCAAGAACATGGTACCGGTGACCAGACTCACAACGGCTGTGAAATAGAAGCCCAAACCCGGATGAGTCACGAGTCCTTGCATCATATTCGGCAGACCGGTTGCAATACCAATGGCCTGGAACGTTCCCAAAACCAGCGTGCCCCAACGGGTATATTGGCTAATCTTGCGACGGCCGGATTCACCCTCTTTCTTGAGTTCAGCAAGAGCAGGATGAACCACAGTCAGCAGCTGGATAATGATCGACGCCGAAATGTACGGCATGATCCCCAGCGCAAGAATAGAAGCACGCGAGAGTGCACCACCACTGAACATGTTGAACATCTCAATGATGGTGCCCTTCTGTTGTTGGAACAACTCGGCCAGTACGGCGGCGTCAATACCAGGAATCGGCACATAAGAGCCTGCGCGGAACACGATAATTGCCCCGAGAACGAAGAGCAGACGGCTCTTCAGTTCACTCAGACCACCTTGTGCTTTAACATCCAATCCTGGTTTCTTAGCCATTGTACTGATTATTCCTCGATTTTACCGCCAGCGGCCTCGATGGCTGCACGTGCACCTTTGGTGACGGACAGACCACGAACGGTCACAGCACGGTCAATGTTGCCAGACAGAACAACTTTAGCGAAAACGATGTTCTTGGTAACAACACCGGCTTGCTTCAGAGTGCTCAAATCGACCACATCACCTTCTACCAGGGCGATTTCGTTCAAGCGCACTTCGGCAGAAACCAAAGATTTGCGAGAGAAGAAACCGAACTTCGGCAGACGGATTTTCAAAGGCATCTGGCCACCCTCGAAACCGTTGCGGACTTTACCGCCACCGGAACGAGAAGTTTGACCTTTCACACCACGACCACCGGTCTTGCCCAGACCAGAACCGATACCACGGCCCGGACGGTGCTTAACACGCTTGGAACCAGCGGCCGGAGACAGAGTATTCAGACGCATGCTTAGCCCTCCACCTTAACCATGTAATAAACCTGGTTGATCATACCGCGTACGCAGGGAGTATCTTCCAGCTCAACGGTGTGACCAATGCGACGCAGACCCAGACCACGCAGAGTCGCCTTGTGCTTTGGCAGACGGCCGATAGAGCTGCGAGTTTGAGTTACTTTTACAGTGTTAGCCATGTCGCATTACCCCAGAATTTCTTCAACGCGCAGACCACGCTTGGCAGCGATCTGTTCCGGTGATTGACCGTGAACCAGAGCGTCTACAGTTGCGCGAACAACGTTGATTGGGTTGGTGGAACCGTAGGTCTTGGCCAGCACGTTGTGGATACCGGCAACTTCCAGTACGGCACGCATGGCGCCGCCTGCAATGATACCAGTACCTTGTGAGGCCGGCTTCATGAACACGGTGGAACCGGAGTGAACACCGCGCACCGGGTGGTGCAGAGTGCCATTGTTCAGTTCAACCTTGTTCAGGTTACGCTTAGCCTGTTCCATCGCTTTTTGAATAGCGGCTGGAACTTCACGGGCCTTACCGTAACCGTAACCTACACGGCCGTTACCATCACCCACCACGGTCAACGCGGTGAAGGACATGATACGACCACCTTTAACAGTTTTCGAAACACGGTTTACTGCAATCAGCTTTTCTTGCAGTTCGCCGGCTTGAGATTCGACTTTAGCCATCTTCGACTCCTAGCTTAGAACTGAAGACCAGCGTCACGAGCAGCGGTAGCCAGAGCGGCTACACGACCGTGATACTTGAAACCGGAACGATCGAAAGATACGTTCTGAACGCCTTTGGCAATAGCACGCTCAGCGATTGCTTTACCTACTGCGGTAGCTGCATCAGCATTACCGGTAGATTTGAGCGCTTCACTGATGGCTTTCTCTACTGTAGAAGCAGAGGCCAGAACTTCGGAACCGTTGGCTGCGATAACCTGCGCATAGATATGACGCGGGGTACGGTGAACAACCAGACGGGTAGCTCCCAGTTCCTGCATCTTTTTCCGAGCACGAGTAGCACGACGGAGACGAGCTGCTTTCTTGTCCATAGTGTTACCTTACTTCTTCTTAGCTTCTTTAGTACGCACTTGCTCGTTGGCATAGCGTACACCCTTGCCCTTGTAGGGCTCCGGAGCGCGGTAAGCACGGATATCGGCGGCGACTTGGCCAACCAGCTGCTTGTCCACACCACGCAGAATGATCTCTGTGGCGGACGGACATTCAGCGGTGACACCAGCCGGCAGCGCATGCTCAACCGGGTGAGAGAAGCCCAGAGCCAGCGCGACAGCATTGCCCTTGATGGAGGCTTTGTAGCCTACACCAACCAGCTGCAGCTTGCGCTCGAAGCCTTGGGTAACACCGATTACCATGTTGTTAGCCAATGCACGTGCAGTACCGGCCTGAGCGTCAGCACCAGCGATGCCGTCGCGCGGGGCGAACTTCAGTACATTGTCTTCTTTGGTCACTTCTACACCGGCGTGGATGGAACGAACCAGAGAACCTTTACCACCTTTGATGGACAGTTCCTGACCGTTCAGAGTCACCTCTACGCCAGCAGGAATAGTGACGGGTGCCTTAGCAACGCGAGACATTTCCGACCTCCTATTAAGCGACGTAGCAGATGATCTCACCACCCATGCTTGCCTTGCGGGCAGCACGGTCGGTCATCACACCTTTAGACGTGGACACGATAGCAACACCGAGACCGCCCATGACTTTCGGCAGATCAGTAGTGCGCTTGTAAATACGCAGGCCGGGACGGCTCACGCGTTGGATCAGTTCTACAACCGGCTTGCCCTGGAAATATTTCAGTTCAATTTCCAGTTCCGGCTTCACATCACCTGCTACGGAGTAGCCAGCGATGTAACCTTCTTCCTTCAGCACTTTGGCAATAGCCACTTTCAGCTTGGAAGAAGGCATGGAAACCGCAACTTTGCTCGCCGCCTGACCGTTACGGATGCGGGTCAGCATATCCGCGATCGGATCTTGCATGCTCATAGTCTAACTCCCGAGATTCTTACCAAGAGGCCTTTTTGAGGCCCGGAATTTCGCCCTTCATGGCATGCTCACGCACCTTGATGCGAGAGAGGCCAAACTTCCGCAGGAAACCGTGCGGACGACCAGTGATGTTGCAACGGTTACGCTGGCGGGACGGACTGGAATCACGGGGCAGCTGTTGCAGTTGCAAGACAGCATCCCAACGCGCTTCTTCAGAAGCGTTCATATCAACGATGATAGCTTTCAGCTCGGTACGCTTGGTCGCGAACTTGGCTGCCAGCTTCGCACGCTTTGCTTCACGTGCTTTCATGGATGTTTTAGCCATAACCCTAACCTTACTTGCGGAATGGGAAGTTAAAGGCAGCCAGCAGAGCACGGCCTTCTTCGTCGGTATTCGCGGAAGTGGTGATGGTGATATCCAGACCACGGACGCGATCGACCTTGTCATAGTCGATTTCCGGGAAGATGATTTGCTCACGCACGCCCATGGAGTAGTTACCACGGCCATCGAACGCCTTGGCGTTCAGACCACGGAAGTCACGGATACGCGGTACGGAGATGCAAATCAGCCGTTCCAGGAACTCCCACATACGCTCGCCACGCAGGGTTACTTTACAACCTATCGGGTAGCCTTCACGAATCTTGAAGCCCGCAACAGATTTGCGTGCTTTGGTGATCAGCGGTTTCTGACCGGAAATGGCAGCCATATCGGCAGCAGCATTTTCCAGCAACTTCTTGTCAGAGATCGCTTCACCAACACCCATGTTCAGGGTGATTTTCTCGATCCGAGGGACTTGCATGATAGTCTTGTAACCGAACTGCTTGGACAGTTCATTTACTACATCGGATTTGTAGTAATCATGCAGTTTCGCCATCGTTAAACTCCAATTACTTCACAAGTTCGCCGGTGGATTTGAAGAAACGGACTTTCTTGCCGTCTTCAATCCGGAAACCAACGCGGTCAGCCTTGCCAGTGGCAGAGTTGAACAGCGCGATGTTAGATACATCGATGGGGGCTTCTTTGGTGACGATACCGCCAGCCTGACCCAATGCGGGTACCGGCTTCTGGTGTTTCTTCACCTGGTTGATGCCTTCCACGATTACCTTACCTTTTGCAATCAGGACTTGAGTGACTTTGCCACGCTTGCCCTTGTCTTTGCCGGTAAGAACAATTACTTCGTCTTCGCGACGGATTTTAGCTGCCATCGTTCGACTCCTTACAGTACTTCGGGTGCCAGGGACACAATCTTCATGAACTTCTCATTACGGAGTTCACGGGTCACCGGGCCAAAAATACGAGTACCGATTGGCTGTTGGTTGTTGTTAAGCAACACAGCCGCATTGTTGTCGAAACGGATGACTGAGCCGTCCGGACGACGAACGCCTTTACGGGTGCGTACGACCACCGCGTTATACACATCACCTTTCTTCACTTTACCGCGAGGAATGGCTTCCTTGATGGAAACCTTGATGATGTCGCCGATGCCGGCATAACGGCGGTGCGAACCACCCAGAACCTTAATACACATTACACTGCGAGCGCCGGAGTTGTCGGCAACACCCAGCATACTTTGCATCTGGATCATCTTAGTGCTCCGCTTTGTTTACTTCTTATCCCTGATGGGATCTGGCTGCCTTCAAAAGGCGCGAAACTATAACACAGGTATTTTTGAAAAGGTAGCCTAAAAAACAAACGGCCCCGATGGGGGGCCGTTTGGGCTAAAAAGTACCGAATTAGGCCTTTTCTACGACAGCAACCAGGGTCCAGGACTTGGTCTTGGACAGCGGGCGGCATTCGCGGATTTCCACGAGATCGCCAGCTTTACACTCGTTGTTCTCGTCATGTACGTGCAGCTTGGTAGTGCGCTTGATGATCTTACCGTAGATCGGGTGCTTTACCTTGCGCTCGATAGCGACGGTGATGGACTTGTCCATCTTGTCGCTAATTACACGACCTTGCAGAGTACGGATCTTGTCAGTCATTACGCACCTGCCTTCTCAGTCAGTACAGTCTTGATACGTGCGACGTCACGACGCACTTGTTTCAGAGTGTGAGTCTGAGCCAGTTGGCCGGTGGAAGCTTGCATGCGCATGTTGAATTGCTCACGCAGCAGACCCAGCAGCTCCTGGTTCAGTTCTTCGACGCTCTTTTGACGCAGATCTTGGGCTTTCATCACATCACCGTCTTAATTACGAAAGTGGTCTGAACAGACAGCTTAGCTGCGGCCAGGGCAAACGCTTCACGCGCCAGAGCCTCAGGTACACCATCCATCTCGTACAGAACCTTGCCAGGCTGGATCGGGCAGACCCAATATTCCACGTTACCCTTACCTTTACCCATACGAACTTCGAGGGGCTTTTCGGTGATGGGCTTGTCCGGGAACACACGGATCCAGATCTTACCTTGACGCTTTACGTGACGGGTCATGGCACGACGGGCTGCTTCGATTTGACGAGCAGTCAGTTGACCACGAGATGTCGCCTTCAGGCCAAAGGTACCGAAGGATACTTCGTTACCAGAGTTGGCCAGACCGCGGTTACGACCCTTATGGGTCTTGCGGAATTTAGTACGCTTAGGTTGCAACATTTACCGAATCTCCTTACTTAGCAGCGCGGCGCTTGTTGTCACGCTTGGGCTTTGCAGGAGCTTGCTCTTGAGCAGCGGCAGCGTTAACAGCAGCCAGACCGCCCAGAACTTCGCCCTTGAAGATCCAAACTTTGACGCCGATCACACCGTAAGTGGTGTGGGCTTCAGAAGTTGCGTAGTCGATGTCGGCACGCAGGGTGTGCAAAGGCACACGACCTTCACGGTACCATTCGGTACGCGCGATTTCAGCGCCGCCCAGACGACCGGACACTTCTACTTTGATGCCCTTGGCACCCAGGCGCATGGCGTTCTGTACGGCGCGCTTCATAGCGCGACGGAACATTACGCGACGTTCCAGCTGAGAAGTGATGCTGTCGGCAACGAGTTTGCCATCCAGCTCCGGCTTGCGGACTTCGGAAATGTTGATCTGAGCAGGCACGCCAGCAATAGCGGCTACGGCTTTGCGCAGTTTCTCAACGTCTTCGCCTTTCTTGCCAATCACGACACCCGGACGAGCGGTGTGAATGGTCACACGGATGCTCTTGGCCGGACGCTCGATGGTGATCTTGGACAAGGAAGCGTTTTTCAGCTCCTTGGTCAGGAACTGGCGTACTTGGAAATCGCTGTACAGGTTGTCAGCGAAGTCTTTGGTGTTCGCGAACCAGGTAGAATTCCAAGGCTTGGTAATACCCAGGCGAATGCCATTAGGATGTACTTTCTGACCCATTGCTTATCTCCCAGCCTTAGCGTCGGATACCACTACAGTGATGTGAGCGGTACGCTTGAGGATACGATCCGCGCGACCTTTGGCACGCGGGCGGATGCGCTTCATGGAGGGACCTTCGTCTACCATGATGGTGGCAACACGCAGGGCGTCGATGTCGGCGCCTTCGTTGTGCTCAGCGTTTGCAATGGCAGATTCCAGCACTTTCTTCACCAGAACTGCAGCCTTTTTCGGGCTGAAGGTCAGGATGTTCAGAGCCTTGTCTACGGACAGACCACGTACTTGATCGGCTACCAGACGAGCTTTCTGGGCAGAAGTACGGGCATAACGGTGTTTAGCGATAGCTTCCATCATTTATCCCTTAGCGCTTCTTAGCCTTCTTATCAGCAGCATGGCCGCGATAAGTACGAGTCGGTGCGAATTCACCCAGTTTGTGACCGATCATTTCTTCGGTAACGAAAACCGGAACGTGCTGACGACCATTATGGACAGCGATGGTCAAACCGATCATGTTCGGGATGATCATTGAACGACGGGACCAGGTCTTAACCGGCTTTTTATCCCCGCTTTCCACCGCTTTCTCTACCTTCTTCAGCAAGTGCAGGTCAATAAATGGACCCTTCTTGAGAGAACGTGGCATGGTGATTCCTCTATGTTAACAATTACTTGTTACGACGACGTACGATGTACTTGTCGGTACGCTTGTTCTTACGGGTCTTGAAGCCCTTAGCCTTCTGGCCCCATGGGGACACAGGCTGCATGCCCTTGTTACGACCCTCACCACCACCGTGCGGGTGATCAACCGGGTTCATCGCCATACCGCGAACGGTCGGACGAATACCACGCCAGCGGTTTGCACCGGCTTTACCCAGTTGACGCAGCATGTGCTCGGAGTTACCCACTTCACCAATGGTGGCGCGGCATTCGGCCAGAACTTTACGTACTTCGCCGGAACGCAGACGCAGAGTTACATAGTTACCTTCACGAGCCAGAATCTGGATGAAAGTACCAGCGGAACGAGCCAGCTGAGCACCTTTACCAGGCTTCATTTCTACGGCGTGAACGGTAGAACCAACCGGGATGTTACGCATCGGCAGGGAGTTACCTACCTTGATCGCAGCATCAGCACCAGAAGCGATAGCATCACCTGCTTTCAGGCCTTTCGGAGCCAGGATGTAACGACGCTCACCGTCTGCATACAGCACCAGGGCGATGTTTGCGGTACGGTTAGGATCGTATTCCAGACGCTCTACTTTGGCCGGAATGCCGTCTTTGTCGCGTTTGAAGTCGACGATACGGTAGTGTTGCTTGTGACCACCACCGATATGACGGGTAGTGATACGGCCGTTGTTGTTACGACCACCGGACTTGCTTTTGCTGTCCAGCAGAGCGGCGAAGGGCTTGCCCTTGTACAGCTCTTGGTTGACGATCTTGACGACGTGGCGGCGGCCCGGAGAAGTAGGCTTGCACTTAACGATTGCCATTTTTGAGAACTCCTCTTACTCGGCTGCGCCCATGAAGTCGATGTCCTGACCAGCTTTCAGGGTCACATAAGCCTTTTTCCAATCGGAACGACGGCCTACACGCGCACCTGAGCGCTTGGTCTTACCCTTCATGTTCAGGGTACGGACGGTCTCAACTTCGACCTCGAACAGTTTCGCAACTGCAGCTTTGACTTCCGCCTTGGTGGCATCAACAGCAACTTTGAACACGATAGTGTTCTGCTTTTCTGCGACCATGGTGCTCTTTTCAGAGATGTGCGGAGCCTTCAGAACTTTCAACAGACGTTCTTCGCGGATCATGCCAGCATCTCCTCGATTTGCTTAACTGCGTCAGCAGTCATCAGAATCTTGTCGAAAGCGATCAGGCTGACCGGGTCGATACCGGCAACATCACGCACGTCGACCTTGTACAGGTTGCGAGCAGCCAGGAACAGGTTCTCATCGACTTCAGCAGTCACGATCAGAACGTCAGTCAGTTCCATTTCTTTCAGCTTGGCGATCAGTTCTTTGGTCTTCGGCGCTTCGATGCCGAATTTCTCGACAACGATCAGGCGCTCTTGACGTACCAGCTCGGACAGGATGCTACGGATAGCGCCGCGGTACATCTTCTTGTTTACTTTCTGGCTGTGATCTTGCGGCTTAGCAGCAAAGGTCACACCACCGGAACGCCAGATGGGCGAACGGATGGAGCCAGCACGGGCACGACCAGTACCCTTCTGACGCCACGGCTTTTTGCCGCCACCAGACACTTCAGAGCGAGTCAGCTGCGCACGAGTACCCTGACGGGCACCAGCGGCATATGCAACGACGACCTGGTGAACCAGAGCTTCGTTGAATTCGCGCCCGAAGGTAGTCTCGGAAACTTCAAGAGCGCTCTTGGCGTCTTTCATTACCAATTCCATTACTATCTCCTCAGACGTTACGCTTTGACGGCAGGTTTGACGATCACGTTGCCGTTGGTTGCACCCGGTACTGCGCCTTTGATGAGCAGCAGGTTGCGTTCAGCGTCAACACGAACCAGTTCCAGGTTCTGAGTCGTTACACGCTCAGCACCCATGTGACCAGCCATCTTTTTGCCCTTGAATACACGGCCCGGGGTCTGGTTTTGACCGATGGAGCCAGGTACACGGTGGGACAGGGAGTTACCGTGGGTCATATCCTGGGTGCGGAAGTTGTGGCGCTTTACAGTGCCCGCAAAACCTTTACCCTTGGATGTGCCGGTAACGTCTACCATCTTAACGTCAGCGAGAAGATCTACTTTCAGCTCGCTACCAACAGTGAAAGTTTCACCGTTGTTCAGGCGGAATTCCCACAGACCGCGACCGGCTTCTACACCAGCTTTGGCGAAGTGGCCAGCTTCCGGCTTGGTCACACGGCTGGCTTTTTTGGCGCCAGTGGTAACCTGAATAGCGTTGTAGCCGTCGGTTTCTACAGATTTGACCTGAGTTACACGGTTAGCTTCAACTTCGATAACAGTCACCGGGATAGAAACGCCATCTTCAGTGAAGATGCGAGTCATACCCACTTTGCGACCTACAAGACCGATTGTCATTGTTATCAACCTCTTTCCGTAATTAACCCAGGCTGATCTGGACGTCTACACCAGCTGCCAGATCCAGACGCATCAGGGCGTCTACGGTCTTGTCAGTCGGCTCAACGATGTCTACCAGACGCTTGTGAGTGCGGATCTCGTACTGATCACGCGCATCTTTGTTGACGTGCGGGGAGATCAGGACGGTGAAGCGCTCTTTGCGAGTCGGCAGCGGAATAGGACCGCGAACCTGCGCGCCGGTGCGCTTTGCAGTTTCAACGATTTCCGCAGTGGATTGATCGATCAGGCGATGATCAAAAGCCTTCAGGCGGATACGGATTCTTTGGTTCTGCATTGACAGAGCTCCAATAGATAAAAGAACATAAATCAACACCGCCCGACCGAGATTACTCCCGCCAGAGGTGCGATTTTTCACGTTTCCCCCCATATCGGGAGGACTGTATGGCTGGCGACACGTAAACGGGAAGCTCAGCAAGCAGACATATCGTCTGGCATGCCTCATGGGCAAGCGGAGGGCATTATACGGATTTTTTCAATTCGCGCAAGAGAAGGCGGACAGATTGTGCGCAATTTTGTGTGGCGGATGGATCTCGCCGGCGATCGCTCCCCTGCCCGCTACAAGGCGGTAACGACAATGTTGCAAACAGGCTGATAGACTGCCCCCTTGCCTCAGTCAGCGGAACGACCCCGATGCTCAAGAATCAGAAGAAAGCCTATCAATACGGACTCTGCGCCGTCGCCCTCTGGTCGACGGTAGCCACCGCCTTCAAGATATCCCTCGCCTACTTCGAGCCTGTGCAGTTGCTGCTGGTCGCCGCCATCACCTCGACCCTGACCCTGGGGTCCATCGTTGCGATCCAGGGCAAGCTGCCACTGTTGTTGAGCTATCTCAGGGCCCGCCCCTTCTACTATCTGGCCCTGGGGGTGCTGAACCCCTTCCTCTATTACCTGCTGCTGTTCAAGGCCTATGATCTGCTGCCGGCGCAACAGGCCCAGACCCTCAACTACACCTGGGCCATCACCTTGAGCTTGCTAGCCGTCCCCTTCCTCGGCCAGAAACTGCGTCGCCGTGACGGTGTGGCCATCGTGCTTGGCTACTTCGGCGCCCTGGTGATCGCCACCAGGGGAGATGTGTTCGGCCTGCAGTTTGACAGCCCGCTCGGTGTGACGCTGGCCCTGGTCTCGACCCTCATCTGGGCAGGCTACTGGATCCTCAATACCCGCAATCAGGGGGACCCCATCGTCAGCCTGCTGCTCGGCTTCCTCATCAGCCTGCCATTCATCGTGGTGGCGACCTGGCTGCTCGCCGACTTTGCCATGACCGCCTGGCAGGGCTGGCTCGGTGCCATCTATGTGGGGCTGTTCGAGATGGGCTTCGGCTTCGTGCTCTGGCTGATGGCCCTGCGCCACGCCACCAACACGGCTCCCATCAGCAACCTTATCTTTATCTCGCCGTTTGCTTCGCTGGTGCTGCTCAATCTGTTGATCGGTGAGAGCATCCACCCCGCCACCCCCATAGGGTTGGCACTGATCGTCGCCGCCCTGCTGATCCAGCAACTCAAATACGGCAGGCGCTACCGCAAGACGGCCGAGCCACAAGCCTGACAATGCTGAAGGGCGCATCCACGGATGCGCCCTTCGTTCAATCCATCCACTCCAGCGGCTGGTGCTTGGGTAGCCGGATCTCCACCAGCAAGCCTCCCAGCTCGGAGCGGCCCAGCCTGATGGTGCCGTGGTGCTGGGATACTATCTTGGCGACTATGGCCAGCCCCAGGCCACTGCCACCGCCGGTACGTGCCACATTGCCCTGGGTAAAGGGCTTGAGCACCCGGGAGTAGTCCTGCTCCGCGATCCCGGGGCCATTGTCAGAGAGCCGCAGCCGGACCCAGTGACCATCGTCCTTCAGCTCGGCCTGCAGCCGGGTCGCGCCGTAACGCAGCGCATTGCCCGACAGGTTGTTGAGGATGCGACGGATGCTGATGGGATGGCAGGCCACCCGCACCGCCTGCTCCGGCAGTAGCAGCTCCACCTCCAGCCCCTGATCGGTCTGCATCAGCAACGCATCGTGGATGAGCTGGGTCAGGTCGATGGGATGGGCATCCAGTCCCTCGTTCGGGCGTATGTAGTCGATGAACTGATCTATGATGCCGTTCGACTCGTCGATGTCCGCATTGATGCTCTCCTTGAGATACTCATCCCCGGAGGACATCATCTCGGTCGCCAGCCGGATGCGGGTCAGGGGCGTGCGCAGATCATGGGAGACCCCGGCCATCATCAGGTTGCGCTCTTCGATAAGGCCCTTGATGGAGTGCGACATGTGGTTGAAGGTGCGGGTCAGGCGGCGCACCTCCCGCGAGCCGTGCTCTCCCAGAGCATCGGGGAACTGGCCCCGCGCCACGGCCACGGCCCCCGCCTCCAGATCTTCCAGCGGTCGCACCAGCTGGCGGGCAAAGCGCCATGCCGCAAACAGGGTCACCACCAGCAGCACGCTCATGTAGATGATGAGGGGCTCGATGTCGTCATCCTCGATCTCGGTCAGGGGGATGCGCACCCACATCTGGCTGGCCTGGGGTGGCTGGATCCAGATGATGTAGTGATCCTGAATCTCTACCCTCACCTTGGTCTTCCCCCCCAGCTCGCGGCTGATGCTCTCCTCCAGATAGGGGTAGGGTTTGGACTCCTTGAGTCCGTGCTGCTCCGCCTCGGTCTGGGTATAGATGTCACTGCCGGTCGCCACATAGACCAGTGCCTCGGCATCTTCGCTCAGCGCCAGCTGGTTGCTTTCAACCGGAAAGATGAGTTTGACCTGATTGGCCAGCAGATGACTGATCTGCTTGACGGTGGGCGCCAGCAGATAGTTGTAGAAGGTGGCGTAGGAGACAACCTGATAGACCACCAGCACGGCGGCCAGGAACCAGAGCATGCGGGAGAACATGCTACCCACTTTTTTCATTCCCCGTCACCGTCCGGCACGAAGACATAGCCCAGGCCCCACACCGTCTGCAGGTAACGGGGCTGGGCCGGATCCTGCTCCAGCAGGCGGCGCAGACGGGAGACCTGCACATCGATACTGCGCTCGGTGGCGGTGTATTCCCGGCCACGGGCCAGGTTCATCAGCTTGTCTCGGGAGAGCGGTTCGCGAGGGTGGCTCACCAGCACCTTGAGCACGGCGAACTCGCCGCTGGTCAGGGCCACCGGCTCGCCGTCCCGGCTCAACTCCCGGGTCGCCAGGTTGAGCTGATAGGCGCCAAAGCTCACCATCCTCTCGGCGGCGGACGGCGCACCGGGCAGCTCGACGGTATGGCGTCGCAACACGGCGCGGATCCGGGCCAGCAACTCACGGGGATTGAAGGGCTTGGGCAGGTAATCATCGGCCCCCATCTCCAGCCCGACGATACGATCCACTTCGTCCCCCTTGGCGGTGAGCATCAGCACCGGGATCTGGTTGCCGGCCTCGCGCAGACGGCGGCAGATGGATAGGCCGTCTTCCCCCGGCAACATCAGGTCGAGCACCATCAGGCTGAAATTCTCGCGGGTCAGCAAGCGATCAGCCTGCTCGCCATTGGCAACGCCCCGCACCACAAATCCCTGTTCGGTGAGGTAACGCTCCAGCAGGGAGCGTAGTTTCAGGTCGTCGTCGACCACCAGGACCTTGTATTGCTGACTCATTGCCACCTCTCTTCTCTGTCTCCTCCCAATACTAGGGCCCGCTCTGGCAACCACAAAGCATAAATATGTTACCGGTTATTACCCTTGGCCGGGGGTTCCCAGGGACAGGAAGGCTCCCAACGAGCCTCTCACCACGTGTTTCTGCTCGACAGTCAGACGACAATGGCTAAGATCCCGAGCAAGACGACGCAACCCGCCATCCAGGCAGCAGGGACTGATAAGCCCATGAAAACCAAACTCATCACCCGTGAAGGCTACAACCAGCTCCGGCAGGAACACGACACCCTGTGGCGCGAGGAGAGACCCGAGACCACCAAGAAGGTGGCCTGGGCGGCGAGCCTCGGGGATCGCAGCGAGAACGCCGACTACCAGTACAACAAGAAGCGGCTGCGGGAGATAGACCGCCGGGTCCGCTACCTGCGCAAGTGCCTGGAGGAGCTGACCATAGTCGATTACTCCCCCTCCCAGGAGGGCAAGGTGTTCTTCGGCGCCTGGGTCGAGGTGGAGAACGACGAGGGTGAGACCAAGCGTTTTCGCATCGTCGGCTATGACGAGATCTTCGGCCGCAAGGATTACATCTCCATCGACTCCCCCATGGCCCGCGCCCTGCTCAAGAAAGAGGTGGGGGACGAGGCCATGGTGCGAACGCCAGTGGGTGACGCCTGCTGGTACATCAATGAGATCAGCTATCCCAAGTAAGCCAGCGCTGGCCCAGGCTGCCAAATCGGCTGACGAGGCCAAGATGGACAGCATGCTCGGCCACAGGATGCGATTCGTGTCATTTTTGCCGGAGTGGCATCCCGCAGCCCGACCCCATATAGTGCTCACACCCGGCGCCTTGTGGCGCCAACCGGCCCGCGCGACAGTGGCCCGGCTGGTACCTTGAGTACCGCCGGGACAGACCCCCTGCCCGGCGACATCGCCTCGCGCCTGCCCGTTGACCAGGACCCGACCACAGAGACCACAGATGCACAGCCATGTAATTGAGAGACAGATTGCCGGTGAGCTGAATGCCCGCCCGGAACAGGTGCAGGCCGCCGTGCGCCTGCTGGATGAAGGCTCGACCGTTCCCTTCATCGCCCGTTATCGCAAGGAGGTGACCGGCGGTCTGGACGACAGTCAGTTGCGTACCCTGGAGAGCCGCCTCGGCTATCTGCGTGAACTGGAGGATCGCCGTCAGGTGATCATTCGCTCCATCGAGGAGCAGGGCAAGCTGACTCCTGAGCTGGCGCGCGAGCTGAAGGGTGCCGACAGCAAGACCCGGCTCGAAGACCTCTACCTCCCCTACAAGCCCAAGCGTCGCACCAAGGGGCAGATGGCCATCGAAGCCGGGCTGGAGCCGCTGGCCAACCTGCTGCTCACCGACCCCATGCAGGATCCGGAGCAAGCGGCGGCCCGCTTCCTCAATGCCGAACAGGGGATCACCGACAGCAAGGCGGCCCTCGACGGCGCCCGCTACATCCTGATGGAGCGCTTCGCCGAGCAGGCGGATCTCCTTGAGAAGCTGCGGGACTACCTGTGGCAGAACGCCACCCTGCGCGCCCGGGTGGTGGCGGGCAAGGAGCAGGAAGGGGCCAAGTTCAAGGACTACTTCGAGCACGACGAGCCGTTGCACAAGGCCCCCTCCCACCGGGTGCTGGCCATGCTGCGCGGGCGCAACGAGGGGATCCTCAATCTGGCGCTGGTCACAGGTGACGATGAGAGTGCCAGCCCCTGCGAAGGGATCATTGCCCACCACCTCAGGCTCAATCTGCAGAACCGCCCGGCGGACAAGTGGCTGCAGGGGGTGATGAGCTGGACCTGGAAGATCAAGCTGTCGCTCCAGATGGAGACCGAACTGATCGGCCGCATCCGCGAGTCGGCAGAGGACGAGGCGATCAAGGTGTTCGCCATGAACCTCAAGGATCTGCTGATGGCGGCTCCGGCCGGTATGCGCTGCACCATGGGGCTGGATCCTGGTATCCGCACCGGGGTCAAGGTCGCCGTGGTTGATGCCACCGGCAAGCTGGTCGATCACGCCACCATCTATCCGTTCGAACCGAAACGCCAGATTGATCAGAGCCTCAAGACCCTGAGCGAGCTGTGCCAGAAGCATAAGGTGGAGCTCATCAGCATAGGTAACGGCACCGCCTCCCGGGAAACCGACCGGCTGGTGAGCGATCTGTTCGAGCGCTACCCCGCCGCCAAGGCTCAGAAAATCGTGGTGAGCGAAGCGGGGGCCTCTGTCTATTCCGCCTCCGAGCTCGCCTCCCAGGAGTTCCCGGATCTCGACGTCTCGATCCGTGGCGCCGTCTCCATCGCCCGTCGCCTGCAGGACCCCCTGGCCGAGCTGGTCAAGATCGATCCCAAGAGCATCGGGGTGGGCCAGTATCAGCACGACGTCGGCCAGAGCCAGCTGGCCCGCCGACTGGATGCCGTGGTCGAGGATTGCGTGAACGCGGTCGGTGTGGATGTGAATACCGCCTCGGTCGCCCTGCTCAACCGGGTCTCCGGCCTCTCCCAGACGCTGGCCCAGAACATAGTCACCTACCGGGATGAGCACGGCGCTTTCAAGAGCCGCCAGCAGTTGCTAAAGGTGAGCCGGCTCGGCCCCAAGGCGTTCGAGCAGTGCGCCGGCTTCCTGCGCATTCGCGGCGGCAGCAATCCCCTCGACAGCTCGGCGGTGCACCCGGAGTCCTATCCGGTGGTGGAGCGGATCCTCGCCAAGCTGGAACAGACAGTGGAGAGCCTGCTCGGCAACAGCAGCCTGCTGCGCAGCCTGAAGCCGGCCGACTACACCGACGAGCAATTCGGCGTGCCCACAGTCACCGACATCATCGGCGAGCTGGACAAGCCGGGCCGCGACCCGCGCCCCGAGTTCAAGACCGCGACCTTCAAGGAGGGGGTTGAGCAGATCAGCGACCTGGTGCCCGAAATGGTACTGGAAGGGGTGGTCACCAATGTCACCAACTTCGGCGCCTTCGTCGACATCGGCGTCCATCAGGACGGCCTGGTGCACATCTCCTCCCTGACCAACCGTTTCGTCAAGGATCCCCGCGAGGTGGTCAAGGCGGGCGACATCGTCCGGGTCAAGGTGCTGGAGGTGGATGCACCGCGCAAGCGCATCAGCCTGACCATGCGCCTCGACGAGAAAGCGGGACAACCCGCCCGCAAGCCGACGGAATCCCGCCCATCGGGTACAAGCAGCGCCAGACCCAGGCAGGAGCCGAAACAGGGCGCCCCTGCCGGTGGTGCCATGGGCAACGCCTTCGCCGCCGCCCTCTCCAAGATGAAGAAGTGACGTTCCTGAATGACAAAAGCCCCGCGAGGGGCTTTTTACTGGGCGTCAGGCAGGCGACGGATTTTGAATCCACCGGATCCGGCCTCTCAGATGTCCTGGCTGAAGGTCTGACGAGGGGCGGGTCTGACGGCCTGCTGGTAGTGCTGGGCTATCACCTGATTGCGCCTGTCCATGTAGGCGCCAAGCGGCCCAATGGCAGCGCCTCTGGCGTCCATCAGCTCCTTGCGGGCCTGAGCTTCTTTGGCGGTGGCGGCGCGGGCCACGCTCAGATCCTGTGACGAGGGTTCCGCCGGTGCCAGGGCGGCGGCACGCACCTGCTGCATCTTGGCGAGTGTGGCAGCCGGATCGCCATGGACGACACCGATGTCGATGGCCACTTCACCCCCGGTGGCGTAACGCTTGCCATCCGGTCCCTGGGAAAACTGGTAGCTGGGGCTGCCCGCATGCTCGCCGCCTGCCATCTGGTGCGCCTGCTCGTGCTTGCGCACCTCGAGATCCCGCTCCACCAGCGCGGCCAGCTGGCGTTGCTGCCTCTGTTGCTCCTGCTGTTCGGGATCCTGCTGCTGCCTCCTCTGGCTATCCTCCCCCGTGGCCTCGACGAAGCGATGGGACGGGGTCGCCGGGCTGGCCTGTGCATTATCCCGGGTCGAAGCGGCGGGCGGATTGGCCTGGGTTGCTCTGGACTTCTCTTTCTGGGAAGCAACACCGGACTCGGCGTTGGACGCCTCGCTCTGGCGGCTGGGAGGCACCAGTTCTGCGCGGCGGTTATCAGTCTGCGCCGATTCCGTCTGCGGTTGCAGTTGATTCGGAATGATGGGCGGCAGGCTGACGTTGATGTTCATCTCACACCTTGATGTCGATCAGGGTACCCAGCATGTCACTAGCGGTCTGGATCACCTTGGCAGCGGCGCCGGCATGCAGCTCGGCCACCTTGAGATTCACCAGCTCGTCTGTCACCTGTACCTGATCACCCGCCGGGGTGTTGAGGCGGGCGAGCTGACCGGATGCCTGACCGGCCAGTTGCTCGGCCCGCTGGAATCCCTGTACGCCCGTGGTCATGGCAGAATCGATACGCATCGGCTCACTCCTTTCATGGTTGGCTAATTATCCACCACCTCGAGGCGTTATTGAAGCATGTCGCTCAAGGATCAGCCAATGAACTGTCGCAACAGGGTGATGAAAGGCTCTGGATGGGAGATGAAGGGGGCGTGGGAGGCCTTCTCCAGCACCAGGCTGCGGCTCGCGGGATAACGCTCGTCCAGCAGCGGTATGGCCGCCTTGGGCACCAGGGAGTCCAGCCTGCCATAGATGCGCAGCCAGGGCAGATCCAGACCGACCAGCTCATCCCGCAGATCCACGTCGGCCAGCAGGCCGAGACCCGCCTCCAGCGCGGCAAGCCGGGGAGCCGGACGCTCTGCCAGCCAGTGGCGCAACTGGCGAATGTCGTTTCTGGCATGCTCGCTGCCCATGGCCTGGATCGCCAGGAAGCGCTCTATGGTCTGCATGAAGTCCCCCGCCAGCATCTGGTTGAACCCAGCAAGCACCTTGGGGGCTATCCCGGGCCAGTCTTCGCGGGCCATGAAGCAAGGGGAGCTGGCGACAGTAATGAGGGAGTGGAGGCGCTCAGGTCGGGTCAGGGCCAGCTGGCTCGCCACCAGACCGCCGAGGGACCAGCCGAGCAGATGGCATTTTTCCGGCAGGACTGTGGCAACCTGCTCCGCCAGCCAAGGCAGGGTGTACTCACTCCCCTCGTGCAGAGGGCTGTTGCCAAACCCGGGCAAGTCCACCAGGTGCAGCCGATAGTGGGCCGCCAACTGCTGGGCAATACCGTGCCAAACAGCACCATTCATGCCCCAGCCATGCAACAACACCAGGTCCTGACCCTGGCCAAACCGCTCAACCGATACGCTCATCTAGACTCAAGATCCCTGTTCATCTGCTTGGAGCCTGCATGTTAAAGCGGCTGCTCGCCAAAGCAAGTCCGATCCTCGGCAGCCGGTCCGACTGGCTCGGCCTCTGCCTGCTCTGTCGCCAGCCCTGTGATGATCAGCCTCTGCTGTGTAGCTGGTGCCAGCAGTCCCTGCACCAGCCTTGCCGCAAATGCAGGCTGTGCGCGGCCCCCTTGCCAGAGCACCATGCAGGAAACGAGCTGCTGTGCGGACGCTGCCAGCGCAGGCCCCCGCCCTGGGAGCGGCTGCAGGTGATAGGCGACTATCAGCTCCCCTACTCCCTGCTCATTCCCCGACTGAAATACTCGGGCCAGATCCTGCTGGCGCCGTTGCTCGCCCAACTGCTGGCCGACCATCTGGAGGGAGACGATCCTCCCGAGGCCATCATCCCCGTTCCCCTGCACTGGTGGCGCCAGTGGTGGCGCGGCTTCAATCAGGCAGAAGAGATAGGAACCGCCCTCGGCGAGCTCACCGGCATCCCCTGCGACACCCGGCTGCTGCGCAGGATCAGGGCCACTCCGCAGCAAACCCGGCTCAGTGCCGGCCAGCGCCGGCGGAACCTGCGCGGCGCCTTCCAGATAGCGCCCCACCATTACCGTCACGTGGCCCTGCTCGACGACGTGGTCACCACGGGGGCCACCGCAGGTCAGCTCACCCGGTTGCTCCATGAGAGCGGCATCGCCAGGGTAGAGGTGTGGGCCATCTGCCGCACCCTGAGACACATCAAGTAGCCGGGACTGCAACGGGAACGATAGGCGGCGCCCTGCCACCTCGTCACGAGACAGTTACGCTCAAGGCCGGATGCCGTGACCATCGACACGCTACCCAAGCCCCGCCAAGCGAGTTATCATGAATACCCTAGTCGTACACTCAGGTTTATGAGGATAGTGATGATCAGCATTTCCGACACCGCCCAGGCCCACTTCCGCAAGTTGCTGGAAAAGCAGCCTGATGGCACCAACATCCGGGTGTTTGTGGTCAATCCGGGAACCCAGAATGCCGAGTGCGGCGTATCCTATTGCCCACCCGACGCGGTCGATCCGGAAGATCAACACCTGCCCTTCAGCGGCTTCGACTGCCTGGTCGATCCCCTGAGCGCCCCTTACCTGGTCGATGCCACCATCGATTTCGTTACCGATCAGATGGGCTCACAGCTCACCCTCAAGGCGCCAAACGCCAAGATGCGCAAGGTGGCCGACGATGCGCCCCTGGCCGACCGAATCGAGTATGTACTGATGTCTGAAGTGAACCCCATGCTGGCCGGTCACGGTGGCAAGGTGACCTTGATTGACATTACCGACGACAAGCTGGCGATTTTGCAGTTTGGTGGTGGTTGCAACGGCTGTTCTCAGGTGGATTACACCCTGAAAGAGGGGATCGAGAAGCAGCTGCTGGAGAAATTCCCGGGCGAGCTCAACGGCGTGAAGGATGCCACCGAGCACCAGCGTGGCGATCACTCCTACTACTGATTTGTTGCCATTTCGGCGCAAAGAAAAGGCCCCGCCAGCTGGCGGGGCCTTTTGCATTCTGCGGCGGGCTGATCACTCGTCCTTCTTGTCTCGCGACAGCAGGGCGATGGCCGCCTCTTTCGGGTTCTTGCCTTCGTACAGCACCTTGAAGATCTGCTCGCAGATGGGCATCTCGACGCCACAACGGGCCGCCAGCAGATGCACCTCCTTGGTGTTGCGATAACCTTCCACCACCTGACCGATCTCGGTCATGGCGGTTTCCACCGACTTGCCGGCCCCAAGGGCCAGACCGAAGCGACGGTTGCGCGACTGGTTGTCGGTGCAGGTCAGCACCAGATCCCCGAGCCCGGCCATCCCCATGAAGGTCTTGGCATCCGCACCCAGTGCGGCGCCGAGGCGTTGCATCTCCACCAGGCCCCGGGTGATGAGCGCGGTTCTGGCGTTGGCACCAAAGCCCAGCCCGTCGGAGAGACCGGCACCGATGGCGATGACGTTCTTGACCGCCCCGCCCAGCTGCAGACCGATGAAGTCCGGATTGGTATAAACCCGGAACGAGCGGCCGCAGTGCAGCAGTTGCGAGAGATCATCGGCAAAGTCGTCGTGGGTCGACGCAACCGAGATGGCGGTCGGCAGGCCGGCGGCCAGCTCCCTCGCGAAGGTCGGACCCGAGATCACCGCCAGCGGGATAGTCTCCCCCAGCACGTCACGGGCCACGTCCTGCAACAGGCGGCCGCTGTCCGGCTCCAACCCCTTGGTGGCCCAGGCGATACGGGTATCGGGGCGCAGGAAGGGTTTGACCCGGGCCAGCACCTGACCGAACACATGGCTCGGCACCACCAGCAGCAGCACGGGTGCAGCCTGCACCGCCGCTTGCAGATCCGCAGTCAGCTGCAGATCGGCGGGAAAAGGAACATCAGGCAGAAACGCCTTGTTGCAGCGATCTTGTTCCAGCTCGGCGACATGGGCGGGATCGTGACCCCACAGCAGGGTCGGATGGCCGTTGCGCGCCAGAGAAATGGCAAGGGCGGAGCCATAAGACCCCGCCCCCAAGACCGAGATTGCGATCTGGTCGGCCATTATCAGGCTTCCGCAGTCGCCTGCTGGGCCTGAACCTGTGCCATGTGCTGGGCAAACAGGGCGTCGAAGTTGACCGGTGCCAGGTTCAGCTGCGGGAAGGAACCCTTGCTCACCAGGTTGGCCACGGCTTCGCGGGCATAGGGGAACAGAATGTTCGGGCAGAAGGCGGCCAGGCAGTGTGCCAGCTGCGGCTCCGGCAGGTTGCCGATGGTGAAGATACCAGCCTGCTGCACTTCACACAGGAAGGCAGTTTCGGTTTCCAGCTTGCAGGTCACGGTCAGGGTCAGCACGACCTCGTACACGCCGTCAGCCAGGACATTGGTCTTGGTGTCCATGTCCAGCTTGACGTCCGGCTGCCACTCTTTCTGGAAGATGTGCGGAGTATTGGGGGCTTCGAAGGAGACATCCTTGGTGTAGACACGCTGGATGTGGAATTCCGGTTGCACTTCCTGATTGTTGATTTCGTCAGCCATTTCGTTTGATTCCTTTTTAAGAAAATAGGTGGGCGCAGGCCCTTAAATCAGCGTTTTTTGGTCACCGGCAGATTATCTGCACGCCATTGGGCCATGCCACCGCTGAGCACATATACCTGTTTGAAACCGGCCTTGCTCAGTTGGCGACCCGCGCCACCAGCGGTCATCCCCGACTCGCACACCACTATGATGGGGGCATCTTTGTGCTTTTCAACCGGGCCCAGATTGTTCGCCTGGATCTGGGTGAGGGGCAGGTGATGGGCACCGGCCAGATGACCCTTGGCAAACTCATCCTGACTGCGAATGTCCACCACGATGGCATTTTCACGGTTGATCAGCAGGGTGGCGCCGTGATTGTTCACCGCCTTCACCGGAGAAAAACGAGCACGCACAGTGGTATACACCAGGGTGCCTGCCAGGCCGAACCAGGCTGCTGCCAGCAGCGGGTTGCGGGCCGCAAAATCCAAATACTCTTGCATCTTCTACTATCCAGGGACCAAGACAAGGGCCCGAGTATACATGGGGCCCTTGATAAGATCAGCCATCTTGGCGGCAAAGCGAGAGCAAGCTCCCATCAGGGATGGCCCGTCCCAAAACCGGCTTGGGGAAGGGCTGCCACCCGCTTCGGGAGAGAGACGCCAGGGGGAGAACCCTGCACAAAGACAAGCCGGCAACATGCCGAAAACAGTGGGATAACAGGTAAAAACAGAGGTGGAAGAGGGACTTGGCTATCAGGTGACTATTTCGGCAGATGTAGTAATATTACGCTAGTTTCACTTCCCGCAATTCATTCCTATCCGAGAGGACATAGTCTTATGTCAACAGCTAAGAAACCTTTGGTTCTGGTCATCATGGACGGTTGGGGCTACAGCACCAAGCAAGAGCACAACGCCGTTGCCGCCGCCAAGACCCCGAATCTGGATCGCCTGGCCCGTGACTACACCAGCACCCTGATCTCCGGCTCCGGCCTGGACGTGGGTCTGCCGGACGGCCAGATGGGCAACTCCGAAGTGGGCCACGTCAACATCGGCGCCGGTCGCATCGTCTACCAGGAGCTGACCCGCATCTCCAAAGACATTCAGGACGGCGACTTCTTCCAGAACGTCGAGCTGGGCAAGGCTGTTGACACCGCCGTGACCAAAGGCAAGGCCGTGCACATCATGGGCCTGATGTCCCCGGGTGGCGTACACAGCCACGAAGAGCACATCATGGGCATGATCGAAATGGCCGCCAAGCGTGGCGCCGAGAAGATCTACTTCCACGCCTTCCTGGATGGCCGTGACGTACCGCCGCGCTCCGCCCAGTCCTCCATCGAGCTGTTCGACGCCCTGTTCGCCCGTCTGGGCAAGGGTCGTTTCGCCTCCATGATCGGCCGTTACTTCGCCATGGACCGTGACAATCGTTGGGATCGCGTGCAGCAAGCCTATGACCTGATGACCCAGGGCAAGGGCGAGTTCACCGCCGACAGCGCCAGCGAAGCCCTGGCCAATGCCTACGCCCGCGACGAGAACGACGAGTTCGTCAAGGCCACCCGCATCGGTGACGCCGCCCCGATGGAAGACGGCGATGCGCTGATCTTCATGAACTTCCGTGCCGACCGTGCCCGCGAGATCACCCGCGCCTTCGTCGACAGCGACTTCACCGGCTTCGCCCGTGCCGCCACCCCGGCCCTGAACTTCGTGATGCTGACCGAGTACGCGGCCGACATCAAGACTGCCTGCGCCTACCCGCCCACTGCCCTGCTGAACACCCTGGGTGAATGGCTCGCCAAGCAGGGCAAGACCCAGCTGCGCATCTCCGAGACCGAGAAGTACGCCCACGTCACCTTCTTCTTCAACGGTGGCGAAGAGTCCTGCTTCACCGGCGAAGATCGCGAGATCGTCGCCAGCCCGAAAGTGGCCACCTACGACCTGCAGCCGGAGATGAGCTCCGAAGAGCTGACCGACAAGCTGGTCGGCGCCATCAAGAGCGGCAAGTACGACGTCATCATCTGCAACTACCCGAACGGCGACATGGTTGGCCACACCGGTGTGTTCGATGCGGCCGTCAAGGCTTGCGAAGCTGTTGACCACTGCATCGGTCGCGTCACCGAGGCCCTGGCCGAAGTCGGTGGCGAGTGCCTGATCACCGCCGACCACGGTAACGCCGAGAAGATGCTGGACGAAGAGACTGGTCAGGCGCACACCGCCCACACCAATCTACCGGTTCCCCTCATCTATTTCGGTCGCAAGGCCGAGGTGCAGGAAGGCGGCAAACTGTCCGATCTGGCCCCGACCATGTTGACTCTGATGGGTCTGCCTGTCCCGCCGGAAATGACTGGCAAGCCCCTGATGATTCTGAAATAATCCTGCCCCATGCGGGGATGCGAAGTTATTTCACAGAAAACCAGTCGCGTCGGCCTGTTGGCCGGCGCGCTGTTTTTTTGCCTGATCGGCGGCGCCGGCACGGCCCAGGCTGCGAACCAGCAGCTGGGGGCCATGCAGTCCGAGATCAAGGAACAGCAGAAGACCCTCAAGCTCAGCAAGCAAGAGCTTGCCAAGCTCAACACCCAGCTCAAGGCTGACGAGCAGGCCATCTCGGCCGCCGCCGCCAAGCTGGATCAGACCAGACTGCAACTGAAGCAGAACCAGCAGAAGCTGGCCGAGCTGCAGCAGGACAAACTGGCGCTGGAACAACAAGCGAAACACCAGAAACAGTTGCTGGCCAAGCAGGCGGAAAGCGCCTTCCAGGCGGGCAACCACGACTACCTCAAGCTGCTGCTGAACCAGCAGGACCCGGCCAAGCTGAGCCGCTCTCTCGATTACTACGACTACCTCAACAAGGCCCGCATCGAGGCCATAGACGCCCTGCGCGCCACCCGCAACAAGCTGGCGAAAAACCAGCTGGCCACCAAAGAGACCGAGACTAGGCTGCAGACCCTGCTGAGTGAACAGCAGCAGCATCACCAGAGCCTGCTGGCCAGCCAGCAGAGCCGTGCCAAGGTGCGCAACCAGTTGCAGCGGTCGGTGCAAAACGACGAACAGAAGCTCACCAAGCTGGTCAAGGCAGAGAAGGCCCTGAAGGCGCGGCTGGAAGAGCTGCGCCGTCAGCGGGAAGAGCAAGAACGCCGCGAGCGCGCCGAGCGGGAGCGCCTCGCCAAGATCAAGGCCGAGCAGGAGCGCCAACGCCGCCTGGAGGCGCAGCGACTGGCCGCCGAGCAGAAGCGGATTGCCGAGCAACAACGGATCGCGGCACAGCAGCGACAGGCCGGCGAACAGCAAAGGCTCGCCGCCGAACAACAGAGAGTCACCGAACAGCAGAACCGGGTGGCGAAGCAACAAGCCGCCGCACGCAGCAGCAGCACCAAGGCAAGTGGCAGCTACAACGGCCTCAGCACCAACGGCAGCCTGCGCTGGCCGGTACAGGGCCCCATCCTCATCTCCTACGGCTCGCCGCGCACCGCCGAGCTCAAGTGGAAGGGCACCCTGATAGGCGCAAGCGAGGGAACCCAGGTCAAGGCAGTCGCCCCTGGCCAGGTGGTCTATGCGGACTGGCTCGACGGCTTCGGCATGCTGCTGGTGATCGATCACGGCCGCGGCTACATGAGCCTCTACGGTCACAACCAGTCGCTGCTGCGTCAGGTGGGCCAGAGCGTGGAACAGGGCGAACCCGTGGCCCTGGTCGGCGACAGCGGCGGTCAGGACAGACCCGGTCTCTACTTCGAGATCCGTTACCAGGGCGAGGCCATCAACCCGACCAAGTGGCTGGCCAGACGCTGAGCCAGCCCCCTCATCCCCAGCCCTTCTCCCGTGAGGGGAGAAGGGTGCAAAAGTCGGCAACATCGCTTCGTTTACCACTTCACCTAACAGAAAGCCTGCATCTCGCAGGCTTTTTGCTTTACAGGGGAAGAGCAACGCCGCCCACCCCCGTTGATGAAAACTTACCTCTTTTCCACCCCGCTCAGGGGAAGACCACCAGCCCGATCTGCTCCAGCAGCCCCTGCTGCTGCTCTTCATTGATCTGCACGCCATCCAGGTTGACCCGGCGCAGATCCAGCCCGGGCAGGTCGCACTGGCGCAGATCGCAGCCCTGCAGGTTGAAGCTGGTCCAGTCGATCTGACCAAACTCGGAGCCGCTCAGATCGGATCCCGCCAATGAGGCCCCCAGCAGGCTGGCCCCCTGCCAGCGGTTGCCGCCGAGCGCGCACCTCTCCAGCAGGCAGCCGTCGAAGTTGGCGTAGCTGAAGTTGTTGCCGGTCAGATGGGCCTCGCAGAAGTAGCTCTTGACGGTGATCTGGTTGGCAAAGCTGGCGTGGGCGAAGTTGATGCCCATGGCCTGGCAGTCGCGCATCTCCAGCCCCAGGCACTGGCTGCGACTAAAGTCAGCCAGGGTGAGGTCACAGCGCAGGAAGCTCGCCTCCCGCAAATCGCAGCCCTGCAACTGGCAGCCGAGCTCGCGCTCCCGCTCATAGAAGCTGCAGTCGACGAAGCGGCTCTCCCCCAGATCCAGCCAGGAGAAATTGCAGCCGACGAAGCGGCACTCCGAGAACGATTGCCCCTCCACCTCCTGCTGCTCGAACCTTTTCCCCTCGAAGCACTTGCCCTTGATCATCCCCAGCCTCTCCTGTGATGGCGTCATATGCTGACTTTTTTGCGCAAAAACGGTAATGTTACCTGTAACATTCTTTGCCGGATCCCGAGATGAACGACACCCGCAAGCGCCGCCCCACACTGCAGGACATCGCCGACCTGACCGGGGTCACCAAGATGACCGTCAGCCGCTACCTGCGTGACCCGTCCGCCGTGGCCGAAGGCACCCGTGAGCGAATCGCCGCGGCGGTGGAGGAACTCGGCTACATCCCGAACCGGGCACCGGACATGCTCTCCAATGCCACCAGCAAGGCGATCGGCATCCTGATCCCCTCCCTCTCCAACCAGGTCTTCTCGGCGGTGATCCACGGCATAGAGGCGGTGACCCGGCCCGCCGGCTACCAGACTCTTCTGGCCCACTATGGCTACAGCCCTGAGCGGGAAGAGGAGCAGGTCGCCTCCCTGCTCTCCTACAACGTGGATGGCCTCATCCTCTCCGACACCCAGCACACGGATCGCACCCGCAAGATGATCGCCACCGCTGGCATTCCCGTGGTAGAGACCATGGATCTGCCGCTCTCCCCCATCGACATGGTGGTCGGCATGGATCACCGGGCCGCCGCCCGGGCCATGGTAACAGAGATGCTGCGCCGGGGACGGCGCAAGGTGGTCTATCTGGGGGCGCGCCTCGACGTGCGTACCCAGCTGAGGATGGAGGGCTACTACCAGGCGATGGCGGACTTCGGCCTGAATGGCCAGCACCTGCTGACCGAGCAGTCCTCCAGCTTCACCCTGGGGGGCCAACTGCTGGAGCAGGCCATGGCCCGCTATCCCGATCTGGACGGCCTGTTCTGCACCAACGACGACGTGGCGGTCGGTGCCCTGCTGCAGTGCCAGGCCAAGTGGATACCCGTACCCCAGCAGATCGCCATTGCCGGCTGCAACGCCCTCGACATCGGCCACGCCATGACCCCCAAGCTCGCCAGTATCAGCACTCCGCGCGAGGCCATCGGCCGCGAGGCGGCCGCCATGCTGCTGGCCCGGCTCAATGGGCAACCCCAGCCAGAAACCTGCAAGGATATTGGCTTCTCCCTCTATGTTGGGGAGAGTCTGGGATAATCCCCTCCCTCACAGACTAGAGTCACGCCGATAGCAAACAGGCCACCCAAGGGTGGCCTGTTTGGTTTTTCTGCACAACTGATGCTTAGCGTTTAACCATTTCAACCGCTTCGCGGGAGAGACGGGTCACCTCGTCCCAGTTGCCGCTCTTGACCGCATCGGCGGGCAGCATCCAGGAGCCGCCGACCGTGGCCACGCATTTCAGCGCCAGGTAGTCGGCGACGTTCTTCGGGCCTATGCCGCCGGTGGGGCAGAACCGTACCTGGGGCAGGGGGGCGGCGATGGCGGAGAGCGCCTTGGTGCCGCCGTTCGCCTCGGCCGGGAAGAATTTGAGGTGGTCGTAACCCGCTTCCAGCGCCTGCATCACCTCGGACGGAGTGGCCACCCCCGGGATCAGCGGCGCCGTGCTCCTGGCCGCATGGGCCAGCAGGGCCGGGGTCATACCCGGGGAGATGACGAAGCGGGCACCGGCGGCAACGGCGGCGTCAAACTGCGCGCAGTTGAGCACGGTACCGGCACCGACCATGGCATCCGGCATCGCCTTGGCGATCAGAGCGATGGCCTCGAGGGCCACCGGGGTGCGCAAGGTGATCTCGAACACAGAGATGCCGCCGGCCAGCAGCGCCTTGGCCATCGGCAGGGCCTGCTCCAGGTCGTTGATGACCATCACGGGCACCAGGGGGGAGGCGGCAAACACCTCGGCAGGGGTCACTTTCCAGTTCTGCATAGCTCTTCCTCAGTCAAAGATGGTGGCGCCGCACTCGGCGCTCGATACCGCGCGACGCATCACGCTGAACAGTTCACGGCCCCACCCCTCTTGTTCCAGGGTGAGGTCGATCTCGGCCTGGGTACGGCCGCTCAAATCGGTCAGACAGTCGAGGCGACCACTGTCGGCGTCCACCCGCAGCAGATCGCCATCCTGCAACAGGCCTATGGCCCCGCCATGCAGCGCTTCCGGGGTGACATGGATGGCGGCCGGGATCTTGCCGGAGGCGCCGGAGAGACGGCCATCGGTGACCAGGGCCACCTTGTGGCCCGCCTTCTGCAGGTTGCCGAGCACCGGCATCAGCTTGTGCAGTTCCGGCATGCCGTTGGCGGCCGGGCCGTTGTGGCGCACGACGATGACGGCGTCCTGATTGAGATCCCCGGCCTTGTAGGCCGCCTCCACCGCGTGCTGGGAGGAGAAGACCCGGGCCGGCGCTTCAATCACCCGGTATTCGGGGGCGACCGCCGAGACCTTGACCACGGCGCGGCCCAGGTTGCCACTGAGCAGCTTGGTGCCACCTGTGGCCTGAAACACGCTGCCAGCGACGGACAACACGCTCGGATCCGTGCTCTCCCCCACCGGCTGCCACACCAGCTTGCCCTCCACCAGCGCGGGGCGGCTCAGGTAATCCTGCATCTCGCCAAACACCGGGGTGGCATTCAGGTGGATCAGGTCCGCCTCCGCCAGACGGCGCATCAGGCCGGGCACGGCCCCCGCCTGCTCGAAGGCGTTCACGTCAGCCGGGCCGTTCGGGTACATGCGCACCAGCAGCGGCACCACGTCGGAGAGATCGCTCAAGTCGTCCCAGGTCAGCTCCAGGCCGGCGGCGCGGGCCAGCGCCACCATGTGGATGCTGTGGTTGGTGCTGCCACCGGAGGCGAGCAGGGCCACCAGGCCGTTGACCAGGGCGCGCTCGTCCAGCACCTGGCTCAGGGGGCGGTAGGCCGGGGAGCCCGGGATCATGGCGCTGATGCGGCGGGCCGCCTCCTCGGTGAGGGCGTGGCGCAGCTCGCTGTGGGGGTGGACGAAGGCGGAGCCCGGCAGCATCAGCCCCATGGCCTCGAACACCAGCTGGTTGGTGTTGGCGGTGCCGTAGAAGGTGCAGGTGCCGGCCGAATGGTAGGCGCCGCACTCCATCTTGAGCAGGGCATCGCGGCCCACTTCGCCGGCGGCGTACTGCTGGCGCACCTTGACCTTCTCGTCGTTGCCTATGCCGCTCGCCATGGGGCCAGCGGGCACGAAGGCGGTGGGCAGGTGAGCGTGGGAGAGGGCCCCCATGATCTGGCCCGGGGCTATCTTGTCACAGATGCCGAGCAGCAGAGTGGCGTCGAAGGTGTTGTGGGAGAGGGAGACGGCGGTGGCCTGGGCGATGAGATCCCGGGAGAACAGGGACATGTCCATCCCCGGCTGGCCCTGGGTCACGCCGTCGCACATGGCGGGCACGCCGCCGGCGACCTGGGCGCTGTGGCCGAGTCCGGCCAGCGCCCCCTTGATGATGTCCGGGTAGCCCTGATAGGGCTGATGGGCGCTCAGCATGTCGTTGTAGGCGGTGACGATGGCCACGTTGGCGCGGGTCATGTCGAGGATGCGCCCCTTGTCATCACAGCTGGAAGCGGCCACGGCGTGGGCCAGGTTGCCGCAGGAGAGGGAGGCGCGGGTCTTGCCCTGCTCGGCCTGGCGCTGGATGCGGGCCAGGAAGGCCTGGCGGCGAGCGACACTGCGCTCGCGGATGCGGTTGGTCACTTCGGTGATCACGGGATGGGTCATAGGATTGTCTCCAACACGGAAATACGGACGC
The DNA here is from genome assembly GCF_020423125.1 of Aeromonas media. NCBI lineage: Bacteria > Pseudomonadati > Pseudomonadota > Gammaproteobacteria > Aeromonadales > Aeromonadaceae > Aeromonas > Aeromonas media. Next base: position 209,098 of record NZ_CP075564.1, on the reverse strand, counting down.
GATCGACCGGGGCCGGGCGCGCGAAATGGCTCATTGCACCTGTGCCAGGGCGGTGACAGCGCGGTCGACCACCTGCTCGAAGGTGCCATCTATGTCGACGCGAAACACACCGGCCTCACCATCCGGCCGCTCCAGGGTCTCAAACTGACTTTTTACCATGCCTTCCCGCATGAAGTGACCCTGGCGTGCCCGCATCCGGTCGAGAATGAGGGACTGGCTGCCGTCCAGAAACAGGAAGTGCACCGATTCGTTGCCCTCGCGGATCTGGTCGCGGTACTGCTTCTTGAGGGCAGAGCAGACGATGACGCCAAGCTCGTTCTTCTGCTCCAGGCTGTAGGCCGCATCGCGGATCCGCTCCAGCCAGGGCGCCCTGTCTTCGTCGTTGAGAGGGTTGCCGCCCGCCATCTTCTGGATGTTGGCGCGGGGATGCAGATCATCACCGTCGATGAACTTGGCGCCCAGGGCGCTGGCCACCTTGAGGCCTATGCTGGACTTACCACTGCCACACACACCCATCACGATAATGCTCTTGCCCGTCATTATTTGACCTCTCTCTCACTTTTCAAAAAACGTTTGTCTGATGGGTTCTAAGTTATCACGTTACCGGTAACATGTTACCGGTAACGTTGTGCAATGTGAAGTGGAGCACAGAAATGTGCAGAACAACTACTAGAACCATTTGAGGACATTTTATGGACGGAGCGATGAACACACCCGATGTCGCCTACCTGCTCTCGGTAGCCGCTGGCGCTATCGTCATGCTGCTGGTGCTGATCATGCGATTCAAGGTACATGCCTTCGTGGCATTGACCCTGGTCAGCATGCTGACGGCCCTGGCCACCGGGGTCACCTATGACCAGGTGATCCCCACCATGCTGACCGGTTTTGGCGGCACCCTGGCCTCGGTCGCGCTGTTGGTCGGCCTCGGGGCCATGATAGGCAGGATCCTGGAGATGACGGGGGGCGCCAAGGTGCTTGCCGACACCCTGATCAACCGCTTTGGCTCCCACCGAGCACCCTTCGCGCTGGGGGTCGCCTCCCTGCTGTTCGGCTTCCCGATCTTCTTCGATGCCGGCCTCATCGTCATGCTGCCCATCATCTTCAGCGTGGCCAAGCAGTTCGGCGGCTCAGTCCTCAAATATGCCCTGCCCTCCGCCGGTGCGTTCGCGGTGATGCACGCCTTCCTGCCACCGCACCCGGGCCCGGTGGCCGCCAGCGAACTGCTGGGTGCCAACATAGGGCTGCTCACCATAGTGGGTCTGCTGGTCGCGCTGCCGACCTGGTATCTGGGTGCCTATCTGTTCGGGCTCTGGTCCGGCAAGAAGTTTGAGCTGCCCCTGCCCCCGAGTTTCACCGAGACCGCCGAGCGACTCTCCGACAAGGCGCCGAGCTTCGGCCAGGTGATCTCCATCCTGCTGCTGCCGCTGGTACTCATCTTCATGGATACCGGCCTCAACACCCTGGGCGTCATGGGTGTCATCGACAAGGGTGCGGACTGGGTCAACGTGCTGCGCATGGTCGGCAAGACCCCGGTGGCCCTGCTCATCACTGTGCTCTATGCCCTCTGGCTGTTCCGTCAGACCCAGGGCAAGGTGCAGCTCGAGAAGTTCTGCAACGACGCGCTGGCCCCGGTCTGCGCCGTCATCCTGGTGACGGGTGCCGGTGGCATGTTCGGCGGCGTGCTGCGTGCCAGCGGCATCGGCACGGCCCTGGCTGACGTGCTCTCCGACACCGGCATGCCGGTGATCCTGGCCGCCTTCCTGGTTTCCACCGCGCTGCGGGTGGCCCAGGGGTCTGCCACTGTAGCCCTGACCACCACGGCCGCCCTGATGGCGCCGACGGTCGCGGCCACGGCCGGGCTGAGCGATCTGGACCTGACCTTCATCGTCATCGCCATCGCCGGTGGGGCAACCGTGCTCTCCCACTTCAACGACTCCGGCTTCTGGCTGGTCAGCCGCTTCCTCAACATGGACGAGAAGACCACCCTCAAGACCTGGACCGTGATGGAGACACTGCTCGGTACCATCGCCTTCCTCATCGTTGCCATGGCAAGCATCGTCTTCTAAACCCACCATATCGGGGCCGCATCTGCCGGCCCCGATATGGCGTTGCATCGACTTTTTACGGATTCTTGCTTGGGCCCGTCGCCACAGATTGCTAGAATTGCCTATTCATCGCCCCGAGTGGAACGCTTCATCCCGTGATTTCAGGCTTCTCTATGCATTCATCGGCACATTATCGACAGTTGCTGGCACGTTTACCCCAGATCGCGGTTGCCGCAGATCAGTTCCAGGTACTCAACAGCGCCAAGGATTTCAAGAGCCGTATTCTCTCGCTCATCGCGGGCGCGACCCAGCGTATCTATCTGATCGCCCTCTACCTGCAAGATGACGAGGCGGGACGGGAAATCCTCTCCGCCCTCTACGCCGCCAAGCAGCGCAACCCCGCCCTCGACATCAAGGTCTTCGTCGACTTCCACCGTGCCCAGCGCGGTCTGATCGGCAAGGGCAAACAGGGGGGCAACCACCTGATGTATCAGGCCATGGCCGCCCGCCATGAACACCAGATAGAGATCTACGGCGTGCCGGTCAAAGGCCGCGAGCTGCTCGGCGTCCTGCACCTCAAGGGCTTCATCTTCGACGACATCCTGCTCTACTCAGGTGCCAGCCTCAACGACATCTATCTGCACCAGCAGGAGCGCTATCGCTTCGATCGCTATCACCAGATCCACAGCCAGGCCCTGACCCGCAGCATGGTCAACTACGTGGATGACGTCTTCCTCAAGAGCGAGGCCGTGCAGCGGCTGGATCGCCCTGGTATCCCGGGCGCCAAGCAGCTCAAGGGGCAGATCCGCCGCTTCAAGCACAACCTGCGCACCAGCCAGTACCGATTCGAGAGCATACCGGCCAACAGCCAGGAGATCGCCATCACCCCCATGGTGGGCCTGGGCAAGCGCGGCAACCAGCTCAACCGGATGATCCGCAACCTGGTGCGGGCCACCGAGCGGGAGATCTTCATCTGCACCCCTTACTTCAACCCCCCCAAGGAGTTGAACAAGGACGTGGAAGCGCTGCTCAAGCGCGGCTGCAAGGTGACCATAGTGGTGGGCGACAAGACTGCCAACGACTTCTTCATCCCGCCGGAGGAGAAATTCTCCACCATAGGCGGCCTGCCCTATCTCTACGAGACCAATCTGCGTAAGTTTGCCGAGCGCAACCAGCACCACATCGACAGCGGCCGTCTCAATCTGATGCTCTGGTGCTGTGACAAGAACTCCTATCACCTCAAGGGGATCTTCGTGGACGAGGAGTGGGCCCTGCTCACCGGCAACAACCTCAATCCCCGCGCCTGGGCGCTGGATCTGGAGAACGGCCTGCTGGTGCACGACCATCACCACCACCTGCGCACGCGCTTCCAGGAGGAGCGCGACTGCATCCTGGCCCATACCCGTCGCATCAGCCACTTCGATCAGATCGAGCAGATCAAGGATTACCCCGAGCAGGTACGCAAGCTGCTGGCCAGGATCCACAGGGTCAGGGCCCATATTCTGCTCAAGCGGATCATCTAAGCCCTGTCCGCCTCCCCTGTCTGCCCCTCCAAAGGCCTCCCGTGTTCGGCAGGCCTTTGTCGTATGCGCCCTCTCGCCCCGCCCGGGGAGCCCCTGCCGCTGCAACGCGGCTTGCATCGAGGCAGCAACAACCCCTATCATCTGGACATATTTACAGTGTTTTCGGGCATCTAATTGATGAAATTGGATAAAATTCCTCTCGATAGCCTCAAGGGTGTCGGCAGCAAGATGCTGGAGAAGCTCGAGCGGCTGGGGCTGGCCACGGTACAGGATCTGCTGTTCCACCTCCCCCTGCGCTACGAGGACCGCACCCAGGTGTGGCCCATCGGCGATCTGCCCCCCGGGCTGCACGGCGCCGTCGAGGGCGAAATCCAGGACACCCAGCTGGTCATGGGGCGCCGCCGCATGCTGGTGTGCCGCATCAGCGACGGCACCGGCAGCCTGACCCTGCGTTTCTTCAATTTCACCGCCGCCCAGAAAAACAGCCTGGCCCAGGGCCGCCTGATCCGCTGCTTCGGCGAGGCCCGTCCCGGCAAGTACGGACTGGAGATGGCCCACCCCGAGTACAAGCTGCTCGGCGAGGAGCAGGCCGGCCAGACCGAAGAGGCGCTCACCCCCGTCTACCCGACCACCGAAGGCTTGCGCCAGCTCAGCCTGCGCAGCCTCACGGATCAGGCGCTGGCCCAGCTCGACCTCTATGGCGTCGAGGAGTTGCTGCCCGCCGGCCTCTACCCCCAGCAGATCGATCTGGCCGCCGCCCTGAAGCTGCTGCACCGCCCGCCCCCCTCGGTGGCGCTGGCCCTGCTGGAGAGCGGTCAGCATCCGGCTCAACAGCGACTGGTGCTGGAAGAGCTACTGGCCCACAACCTCTCCGTCCTCAAGGTGCGCGCCCAGGCGCAGACCCAGCTGGCCCGCACCCTCAAGCCGGCCCCGGCTCTGGTGGAAAAGCTGCTAAGCGCCCTGCCCTTCACCCCAACCGGCGCCCAGAACCGGGTGGTGGCGGAGATAAGCCAGGATCTGCAACGCAGCCATCCCATGATGCGGCTGGTGCAGGGGGACGTGGGCTCAGGCAAGACCCTGGTGGCGGCCTTGGCGGCCCTGCAAGCCATAGGCAACGGCTGCCAGGTGGGGCTGATGGCGCCGACCGAACTCTTGGCCGAACAACACGCCATCAACTTCGCCCACTGGCTGGAACCCCTCGGCATCAAGGTGGGCTGGCTGGCGGGCAAGCAGAAGGGCAAGGCGCGGGAGGAGGCGCTGGCCGCCATTGCCGACGGCAGCGTCAAGATGGTGGTGGGCACCCACGCCATCTTCCAGGAGCAGGTGGTGTTCCAGCGCCTGGCCCTGGTGATCATCGACGAACAACACAGATTCGGGGTGCACCAGCGCCTCGCCCTGCGGGAGAAGGGGGAGCGGGAGGGGGTGCATCCCCATCAGCTCATCATGACCGCCACCCCTATTCCTCGTACCCTGGCGATGACCGCCTATGCGGATCTCGATACCTCCGTCATCGATGAACTCCCCCCCGGTCGTACCCCCATCACCACGGTCGCCCTGCCCGACAGCCGCCGTCAGGATGTGATCGAGCGGGTCAAACTCGCCTGCGAGGAGGGCAAGCAGACCTACTGGGTCTGCACCCTGATCGAGGAGTCCGAGGTGCTGGAGTGCCAGGCCGCCGAAGACACGGCCGCCGAGCTGCAAGCCAGGCTGCCCGGCCTGCACATAGGCCTGGTCCATGGCCGGATGCGCCCGGTCGAGAAGCAGAGGGTGATGGAGGAGTTCAAGGCGGGCATATTGCAACTGCTGGTCGCCACCACCGTCATCGAGGTGGGGGTGGACGTGCCCAATGCCAGTCTGATGATCATCGAGAACCCGGAGCGGCTGGGGCTGGCCCAGTTGCACCAGTTGCGCGGCCGGGTCGGCCGGGGGTCTGTGGCCTCCCACTGCGTGCTGCTCTACCATGCCCCCCTCTCCAAGACGGCCCAGAGCCGGCTCGGGGTGCTGCGGGAGACCAACGACGGCTTCCTGATCGCCCAGCGCGATCTCGAGCTGCGCGGCCCGGGGGAACTGCTCGGCACCCGCCAGACCGGGTTGGCGGATCTCAAGATCGCCGATCTGGTGCGGGATCAGCCGCTTATTCCCCAGGTGCAGAAGATGGCACGCTTCCTCATGGACCGTCATCCCAACCATGTCGAACCGCTGATCCGCCGCTGGCTCGGCCTGCGGGATCACTACTCAAACGCCTGACAACACACCCCAAAACAGGAGGAAAGCATCCATGAATTCCTGGCTACGCGCCCTGCTCTATCTGTTTGCCTTCCTGCTGCTATTCGTCTGGGTCGGCCTCGGTCTGTTCGACGCCGAACGGGCCAAGGGCCCCATCGCCGGCTGGATCAGCCAGCAGACCGGCGTGCCTGTCACCATAGGCCGGCTGGTGTTCAACCCGCTTCACCCCTACACCCTGCTGGCGGAGCAGGTGCAATACGGGGATGCGGTGCAGCTGGAGAAGATCTATCTGGAGATAGACAACATCGACTGGCTGAACCGGGACGTGCGCATCGCCCACCTGGATCTCATCCGCCCCGTCATCAAGCTGCCGCTGCCGAACCAGCTGCCGACCCTGCCGGTGCACTCCCTCACCATCAGCGACAGCACCATAGACAACCTGAGCCTGTACAGCGAGGCCCTGAACCTGCGCGGCCTGAGCGCCACCCTGAGCGACTGGGAGCTGATCGATCCGAAACGCCAGCCCCAGGCCAACCTGACCCTGGGCATCAACCAGCTGGAGACGCCGCAGCTCACCCTGGCCCGCCTCAGCCTCAAGGGGCGACTGGAGGGGCAGGTGCTGAGCACGGACAAGCTGACCACCAACCTGTTCGAGGGTCTGCTGGAAACCGGCATGGTGCTGAACTGGCCAGAGCGCAGCCTGCAACTGCACGATCTGAAGGCCCGTGGCATGCGGGTAGAGCTCGGCGATCTCCCACAGGGTGAGTTTCCCCTGCGCCGCATCACCCTGGACCGGGGCCAGCTCGATCGGATCAGCGTCAATGCCATAGAGCAGGAGCTCTCCATCAACAACTTCAGCGGTCAGCTCACCGCCTTCGACTGGCAGGCCGGCAACCAGCCAAGCGGCTATCTCTCCGGCACCCTGGCGGATCTCGGCCGCGGCCTGTTCCAGCTGGAAGCCATCGAGGGCAAGCTCGCCTTCTCCCCCCGGCAGATCGATGCCGAGCTGCAGGGCAAGGCATACGAAGGGGAGTTCAATGTCGAGTTTGCCCTCGACACCCAATTGCAAAAGCTGACCCTCAAGGACATGGCCCTGAGCGGCATGGACATCAGCCTGCCGGAAGGATGGTGGCAGGAGTGGCAGGGCTGGCGCCCCCAGCAGATCGACGTGCGCAAGCTGGCCTTCGACAAGCTCAAGGTGCTCTCCTTCGACGATGCACTGCCCCTCTCCCTGACTGGCTGGCAGCTCTATCTGAGCGATCTCAGCCTGCGAGGCACCCAGCCGGGCCCGCTGCTCGGCCGTACCCGCATCGAGAGCAAGTGGTTCGAGCTGGTGTGGGACGGCTTGAGTGCCCGCAACGGCGTGCTGGACGGGGAGCTGACCCCCAGCACCTGGCAGCTCAACAGGCTAAGCAGCGAGCTGCCGGATGAGGGCTCCCTCAGCCTCAGCGGCCAATGGGGCAAGGTGCCCGGGCAGGAGAGCCGCCTGCAACTGCAGGGCAAGCAGCTGGATCTGGAGAAGTGGGGCGAACTGCTCCATGCCCCCGTCTCGCTGGCGGGCAAGGTGGATCTGGAGACGGATCTGCAGGCCGATCTGGCCCCCCAGCCGGAGCAGACTCCCGGCAACTGGCGCCGCACCCTGCAGGGCAGCCTGAGCCTGGAGGCCAGGGATCCCTTCTGGGACAAGGTCGGGATAGACCCGCTGCTGGACAACTGGTTCAAGGAGGCGACCCCGCCCACCCTGACTCCCGAGACCCTGTGGCAGGCGATGCAGCAGGGGGATACCCCCTTCTACCACATCAGGCTGAAGGCCAGGGCTGAGCAGGGCAAGCTGCAGATCGAGCAGGGCGGGGCTTCCACCATCACCCACCTGCTCGGGTTGCAGGGCGGGATCGATCTGGCCAGCGACCAGTGGCAGCTGGATCTCGGCGTGCTGAACAAGCGGCGCTGCGCCGAGCTGCTGGCGCGATGGCGAGGCCCCCTTGAGAGCCCGGCCCTTGAATGGCGATTCCCGACCCAAGAGGCATACTGCGACTGGGAGGCGGGCGTACGCTACCCGGCCCAGGGACGCAGCGGCCCGCTTTGGCGTCCACCACAGCCCAAGCCGGCAGCGCAATAACGAACAAGGCCTCATCATGAGGCCTTGTTGCTAACGGATGCCAGACGACGGGGTCAGTGCCCCGCCCGCTTGATGGGCAGCACCACGTACTGGCCGACAAACTCCACCGCCAGCTTGCGGCCGCTGAACAGCTGCACCCGCAGGCTGAACTTGGCGGACTCCCCGTTCTTTAGCGGCGCCAGCACGGCGGGCATCCCCTCCCGGGCGACCCTGGCCTCAGGCTCCTCGCTCACGGGTCTGTAGTATTTGATGTTGCCCTCCGCCAGCACAGTATCCCCGCCCAGACCGGCCTCCTTGAGTTGCAGCCAGATGAGGCCCCAGCCCGCCAGCACGCACTGGCTGTAAATGCTGCCGGCAAACATGGTGTCGTGGACGTTGAGGTTGGCCGCCAGGTTGGCCTTGAGGTGGAAGGTCTGGCCATCGTAGTGGGTGATGTGCACCCCCATCTTCTCGCTGATGGGGATCCCTCTCGACCAGCGGGTGGTGAGATCCTGACACCACTCGGGGCGATACTGTATGGTCTGCAGCGGACTGATGGATTTGATCATCTGACGATGGGGAATGCGGCCGAAGGAGACGGGCCCCTCACCCACCTCGAGAAAACCGCACCTGCGATAGAACTCCACCGCCTCCTGGCGGGCGTTCATCACCAGCCGTTTCACCTTCTCGTCACGGGCCAGCTGTTCGAGATCCTCCACCATGCGGGCTCCCAGCCCCTGACCGCGAAACTCCGGACGCAGCGCCATAAAGCGGATCTGGGCCTCGTCACCCCCGATGAAGAGGCGGCCGACGGCGATGGGGGTGCCGTCTTCGGCCAGCATCAGCCGATGAATGGCGACGGTATCGTATTCGTCACGCTCGGAGCCCACGGGCAGATTGAAAGGCTTGCGCAGTAGTTCCCAGCGCAACTGGTAGTAGGCATCCAGCTCCGCTGGTGTTTCTGGGGTGACTACCCGGTACATAAAGAGATCCTTGAGTTTGCGCCGACGGGCAGATTGAAGGGCTTGCGCAACAATGCCGCCCGGCGCAGCGGGTAGCAAGCATCCAGCTCCGCTGGTGTTTGAGGGGTGACCACCCGGTACATAGCGACATCCTTGAGTTACACTGGTCGAAAGCCATCTTGCCGTGCAAATTCATGGACTTCAATCTGCAAGCGTACCAAGCCGATCACTTATTGCACCTCAGCGCCAAACCCGAACGCCGCCTCTCCATCCTGGAAAATGCCCGCCACCGCTGGCTGGAAATGGACGGCGTGGTGCAATCCGCCATGAGCCTGAGCCAGCCGGAATACCTCTGCCTGCCCCATCAGCAGAGCATCGCCGAGCGGCTGCCCGCACAGGCGAGCCGGATCCTGGAGCTGGGGTTGGGAGGCGGGGATCTCACCCGTCATCTGGCGGTGCGCTGGCCGAAGGCACGCCACGACTGCGTGGATCTGGACGCCGAGATCCTCACCCTGTTCCAGCAGTTTTTCCTGCCCTCGACTGGAGGTGCGCCACGGTTGCACCACGCCGATGCACTGCACTTCCTGCTGGAGAGTCGGGAGCAGTACGACCTGGTGCTGCTGGACCTGTTCAGCCAGGACGGCAATCCCCTGCTGCTGTTCCAGGCTCCCATCTATCAGGCGCTGGCCAACTGCCTGTGCGGCACCCTCATCATCAATCTGCTGCCACGGACCCATCTCGAACTGGCGCAGGCCAAAAAGCTGGCCGAGGAGTGGATAGGCCCCACCACGGCCCACGGGGTGCCGGGCTATCGCAACGTCATACTGCACGCCACCAATCTAGGCACCTAGGACCTGCTGCGAGCCCTCACTCTTGCTGGCGGGTCGCCACGAGAGCCCTCGGCAGGGTGAACAGCTAGCGCAACCCGGGCGCCAGCAATGACGCCTACACCTGCAGCCAGAAGGTCACGGGACCGTCGTTGAGCAGCCTGACTTTCATGTCGGCGGCAAAGCGTCCCGTCTCGGTCGGCACGCCGCTCTCCCTGGCCCGGGCAACGAAGTAGTCGTAGAGCCGCTCGGCATCGCTCGGGTGGGCTCCGCCGGAGAAGCTGGGTCGCATCCCCTTGCCGGTCTCCGCCGCCAGGGTGAACTGGGAGACTACCAGCAAGCTGCCCCCGACCTGGCCCACATTGAGGTTCATCTTGCCCTCTGCATCGGAGAAGATGCGATAGCCACTCACCTTGTGCAGCAGCTTGTCGGCCTTGGCCTCATCGTCCCCCTGCTCTACCCCGAGCAGTACCAGCAGCCCTTGCCCTATGGCCCCGGTCACTTCTCCCTCGACGGTCACGCTGGCCTCGGATACCCGCTGAATCAATGCAATCACATCCCTCTCCTCTCAAAACAGAACGACCGCCGCCGTCGTCATGACGGGAGCGGTCGTTGATGCTACCAATAAATACCCTGCCCGGGCCAACGCCTTTCCCACCCGGGGTCCGGCACACGATGGAAGGCAGGCCTCAGGCCAGCTCCTCTGCTCCCGGTTTCTCGTATTCCCCCAGGCAGGCGGTGGTCTCGGCGCCGAGCAACACCACCAACCAGCTCAGATAGACCCAGACGAACAGAATGGGGATGGTCGCCAGGGCGCCGTAGATGGCCTGATAAGAGGGAAAGTTGGTGATGTAGATGGCGAAGCCGCGCTTGGCCAGTTCGAACAGGGTTGCCGCCACCAGGGCGCCGATCAAGGCGTGGGTCAGCCGCACCTTGCAGTTGGGCACCACAGTGTAGATGAGCAGGAAGCCGAACACCGAGAACAGGAACGGCAGGCTGCGCAGCACCAGATAGCCGGCGCCAAACAGGCTGTCAGCGGCAAACAGCTTCAGCGACAGTATGTAGGAGGAGATAGCGAGACTGGCCCCGATGAGCACGGGGCCTAGGGTCAGGATCATCCAGTACATGGCGAAGGCCTGAGCCAGCGGTCGATTCTGGGTCGAGCGCCAGATGTAGTTGAGGTTCTTGTCGATGGCCGAGATCAACATCAGGGCCACCACTATCAGGGCGCCGATGCCGACCGCAGTGGTGTTGGTGGCATTGGCCACGAAGCCGTCTATGTATTCCTTGAGCATCTCGCCGGCGGTGGGCACGAAGTTGTGATAGACGAACTGTTCCATCTGCTGTTTCAGGGTCTGGAAAACCGGGAAGGCCGACATCATGCCGAACACCACGGCAACCATGGGCACCAGAGAGAGCAGGGTCACATAGGCCAGGTAGCCGGCGGTGACCGTCAGCCTGTCCTGCTGGAAACGGCCCCAGACAAACTGGGCGAAATGGGCACCATCGTGGCGCAAGAAGGAGAGTGCGTGGGCCAGGCGGCCGCGGATTTGCTGCTGCATCTTGATTCTCGTAAGCGTCATCATGCAGATATTGTGTCAGATAGGGTGCCCATCTGACCACCCATGAGCCGGTTCGGTGTCATCCCGGAGGCGAGAAGCTACCACGCGACCATAAAAAAAGAGGCCATAAGGCCTCTCTTTGGTCTGTCGATGAACAGCTATCGATCAAGCACGACCGGCGCGCTTGCGATCCATCTCGGTCAGCAGTTTCTTGCGGATACGGATGGCCTTCGGCGTGATCTCGACCAGCTCATCGTTGTCGATGAACTCGAGAGCCTGCTCCAGGGTCATGCGGATCGGCGGAGTCAGCACCTGGGCTTCGTCGGTACCGGAGGCACGCATGTTGGTCAGCTGCTTGCCTTTCAGGCAGTTGACGGTCAGGTCGTTGGAACGGGAGTGGATCCCGATCACCTGGCCTTCGTACACTTCGGTCGCGTGACCGATGAACAGACGACCACGGTCTTGCAGACCGAACAGGGCGAAGGTCAGGGCCTTGCCGGTAGCGTTGGAGATCAGCACGCCGTTCTGACGCTCACCGATGCTGCCACCCTTGTGCGGACCGTAATGGTCGAAGGTGTGGTACAGCAGACCGGTACCTGAAGTCATGGTCAGGAACTCGGTCTGGAAGCCGATCAGACCACGGCTCGGGATCATGAAGTCGAGACGGACACGACCCTTGCCATCCGGGGTCATGTTGGTCATCTCGCCCTTACGCAGGCCGAGTTGCTCCATGACGGAACCCTGGTGGATCTCTTCTACGTCCACGGTAACGGTTTCGAACGGCTCGTGCAGAACGCCGTCAACGGTGCGCAGGATAACTTCCGGACGGGATACCGCCAGCTCGTAACCTTCGCGACGCATGTTTTCGATCAGGATGGACAGGTGCAACTCACCACGGCCGGAGACGCGGAACTTGTCCGGATCTTCGGTCTCTTCCACGCGCAGGGCCACGTTGTGGACCAGCTCCTGGTTCAGACGCTCCAGAATGTTGCGGGAGGTCACGAACTTGCCTTCTTTGCCGGCGAACGGTGAGGTATTGACCTGGAAGGTCATGTTCACGGTCGGCTCGTCAACGGAGAGCGGCGGCAGGGCTTCGACGGCATTGTTGTCACAGATGGTGTCGGAGATCTTCAGCTCGCCCAGACCTGTGATGGCGATGATGTCGCCCGCTTGCGCGTCGGCCACTTCGGTACGGGACAGACCCAGGTAACCCAGCACCTGACCAACCTTGCCGGTACGGTTCTTGCCGTTGGCACCGACGATGGTGACCTGCTGGTTGGTCTTGACGCGACCACGGGTGATGCGGCCGATACCGATAACACCCACGTAGGAGTTGTAGTCCAGCTGGGAGATCTGCATCTGGAAGCCACCGGCGGGGTCACCCTTCGGCTGCTCGACGTTGTCAACGATGGCCTGGAACAGGGGTTCCATGTTATCGGACTCGACGCTCTGGTCCAGGGTGGCCCAACCGTTCAGTGCAGAGGCGTAAACAACCTTGAAGTCCAGTTGCTCATCGGTGGCACCCAGGTTGTCGAACAGGTCGAATACCTGGTCCATTACCCAGTCAGGACGCGCACCCGGACGGTCGATTTTGTTGATGACAACGATAGGCTTCAGACCCTGGGCGAAGGCTTTCTGGGTCACGAAACGGGTTTGCGGCATCGGACCGTCAACGGCGTCGACCAGCAGCAGCACGGAGTCAACCATGGACATGACGCGCTCAACTTCACCACCGAAGTCGGCGTGACCCGGGGTATCGACGATGTTGATGCGGTAGTCATTCCAGCGGATCGCAGTGTTCTTGGCGAGAATGGTAATACCACGTTCCTTTTCCAGATCGTTGGAATCCATCAGACGCTCTTGACCATCAGTGGTACGGTCCAGGGTTCCAGACTGCTGCAGCAGCTTATCAACCAGGGTAGTTTTGCCGTGGTCTACGTGCGCAATAATCGCAATATTGCGTAAATTCTCTAACATTCTCGCCTCAATCACCGGGTAAAATTGGGCGCTAATTGTACTCTCGCCTTTGTGATCTGCCTAGCATAATTGCAGACCATTCGCGCACAACAGGGGATCAGGATCATAGACCCCATGCTGAAAGCCTGCTTAGATGGTGGCTGATCGTGCTGGCGCACCACGATGGTGCACCAAAACGATCCAAGGTTGCACCACTTTGAAGCGCAACCAAGCATGAAAGCGGGTGTCCCGGCAGCCTGAAACGGTGCAAATGCCCTGAAATCAAGCTGTCACAAACTTGGCACGATACTGGCTTATGTGAATGTGATGACGCATTCACCCAAAGAGTTTTAACACCGGAGGTTACTTAGCATGTCAGCCCAGAACGTTTTGGCCCTGATCCAGGAACACGAAGTCAAGTTTGTTGATCTGCGTTTTACCGACACCAAGGGTAAAGAGCAGCACGTATCCATTCCCTCCCACCAGGTCGACGAAGACTTCTTCGAAGACGGCAAGATGTTCGATGGCTCCTCCATCGGCGGCTGGAAGGGCATCAACGAGTCTGACATGGTGCTGATGCCGGATCCGGCCTCCGCCAAACTGGACCCGTTCACCGAAGAGACCACGCTGAACATCGTCTGTGACGTGCTTGAACCTGCCACCATGCAAGGCTATGACCGCGATCCGCGCTCCATCGCCAAGCGTGCCGAAGATTTCCTGAAAGCCAGCGGCATCGCTGACACCGTGCTGTTCGGGCCGGAGCCGGAATTCTTCATGTTCGACAACATCACCTTCTCCAACACCATGGGCCACAGCTTCGTGAAGATCGAATCCGAAGAAGCTGCCTGGAACTCGGGTACCGAGTACGAGCACGGCAACAAGGGTCACCGTCCCTTCGTCAAGGGTGGTTACTTCCCGGTTGCGCCGGTTGACTCCTCCCAGGACATCCGCGCCGCCATGTGTCTGGTGCTGGAAGAGATGGGCCAGGTCGTTGAAGCTCACCACCACGAAGTGGCCACTGCCGGTCAGAACGAGATCGCCACTCGCTTCAACACCCTTACCCTGAAGGCCGACGAAGTGCAGGTCCTGAAGTACGTGATCCACAACGTGGCCCACGCCTACAACAAGACTGTCACCTTCATGCCGAAACCCATGTTCGGTGACAACGGCTCCGGCATGCACTGCCACCAGTCCCTGGCCAAGAACGGCGTCAACCTGTTCGCCGGCGACCTGTACGGCGGTCTGTCCGAGATGGCACTGCACTACATCGGCGGCATCATCAAGCACGCCAAGGCCATCAACGCCTTCGCCAACCCGACCACCAACTCCTACAAGCGTCTGGTGCCGGGCTATGAAGCCCCTGTGATGCTGGCCTACTCTGCCCGCAACCGCTCTGCCTCCATCCGTATCCCGGTGGTGCCGAGCCCGAAAGCTCGCCGCATCGAAGTCCGCTTCCCGGATCCGGCTGCCAACCCCTACCTGGCCTTCGCAGCCCAGCTGATGGCCGGTCTGGACGGCATCATCAACAAGATCCATCCGGGCGATGCCATGGACAAGAACTTGTATGACCTGCCGCCGGAAGAAGCCGCAGAAGTGCCGACCGTTGCCGGTTCCCTGGACGAAGCCCTGTCCGCACTGGATGCTGATCGCGAGTTCCTGACCCGTGGCGGTGTGTTCAGCGACGACTTCATCAACTCCTACCTGGAGCTGAAACAGCATGACGTGGATCGTGTCCGCATGACCCCGCACCCGCTGGAGTTCGAGCTGTACTACTCCGTCTAATCCGGTGTCCTTGCTTCATCATGATAAACCCGCCATCTGGCGGGTTTTTTATCTAAGGGGCTGAAATATCATGACTCATGGCATGATGCCTCAGAGTCGTCCGGCTCATCGAGTCCATGCTTCACCGCACATCCGACAATAGGCCCGACATTTTTTTCTCTGATAGGATTAAGGTGAACCCCGTCAAGGAGAGATGGATGAAAAAAGTACACCCGACATGGACGCTGGGCCTCTTGCTGATGATCTCCTGCACCGCCCAGGCGGCCAGAGTCTATTCCTGGATAGACTCCCAAGGGGTGACCCATTACACAGACGCCCCTCCCCCCGGCAAGAACGCCAGGGAAATCGACCTGCGGGTCTCCCCCCTCATCGGCACCTCACCCCATTCGGTTCAGGTTGATGATTTCAACCATCTGACCGGTGTCGATGCAAGGAAGGCCCTGGAAGCCGCCCCTCTGGAGATAGAGCTGCTCTCCCCCGAGCCGGGCAGCACACTGCGCGACAACACGGGCAACATCGTCTTCCAGGCACAGGTCCATCCCCAGGCGCCGGTGCAATATGACGTACGCCTGCTGCTGAACGACAAGGCCATTCCCCTCGTTCACAACAGCCTGGCCATCCGGGTGGAGAACCTGGATCGTGGCGCCTACGAGGCGCGGCTCGAGCTGCTCGCCAAAGACGGTACGATCCTTGCTAAATCCAAAGCAGCCACCTTTTACCTGCATAGAACGACTGTGAATCAGGCTCCCAAAGCCACCCCCAAGGCCAATTAGGGGTGATGTGACGCACCGATGCGGGTAAACTCAATGCACCATATCGGTGCACAATAGGTGTAAAGCACCGTTTTAGGGAGAAACCTGTGCCAACCCGCCTGGATCACGCCAAGACACTCTTGGACAACCTGCTGACCGCCGTCATCCTGATGGATGAACGGCTCTGCATTCAATTCGTCAACCCGGCGGCCGAACAGCTGCTGTCCCTCAGCGAACGGCGACTGATCGGGATCGAACTGCCCCATCTGCTGGAGCACATTTCCCTCGACCTGCAACGATTCAAACAGTGCCTCATTTCAGGGCAGGGCTTCACCGACAGCGAAGTCACCCTGGTGGTGGAGGGAGAGCCCAGGCTGGTGGAGATCAGCGTAAGCCCCATGGCCGACCACGAGCAGCGGTTGATGGTGGTGGAGCTGCGCAAGATCGATCAGCAGAAGAAGATCAGCCAGGAGCTGCAGCAACATGCCCAGCAGCAAGCCGCCAAGGAGCTGGTGCGCGGGCTGGCCCACGAGATCAAGAACCCCCTCGGGGGCCTGCGCGGCGCCGCCCAGTTGCTGCAAAAGGAGTTGCCGGACCCCGCTCTGCGCGAATACACCGGCATCATCATAGAGCAGGCCGACCGCCTGCGGGTGCTGGTCGATCGTCTGCTCGGCCCCCAGCGGCCGGGACGCCATCAGATGCACAATGTGCATTCGGTGCTGGAGCAGGTGCGCCGCCTGGTGGATCTGGAACTGCCGCCCCAGATCCGCATCGAGCGGGATTACGACCCCAGCATTCCCGAGTTCGAAATGGAGCCGGACCAGCTGCAGCAGGCGTTTCTCAACATAGTCCGCAATGCCGCCGAGGCCCTCGGCGATCAGACCGGGCTCATCCGCATCAAGACCCGCACCGCCTTCCAGATCACCATCCACGGTCAGCGCTACCGCCTGGCCGCCGAGATCAAGATCATCGACAACGGTCCCGGCATTCCCGATGCCATTCGCGACACCCTCTTCTACCCCATGATCACCGGCAAGGAGGGAGGCACAGGCCTCGGCCTCTCCATCGCCCAGAATCTGATCGATCAGCACAAGGGACGCATAGATTGCATCAGCTGGCCCGGCCACACCGAATTCACCATCTACCTACCACTTCGCAAGTAAGGGAACCTCATGACAGCAAAAGTGTGGATCGTCGATGACGACAGCTCCATCCGGTGGGTCCTGGAGCGCACCCTTGGCAGCGAAGGCTTCGAATGCGAGAGCTTTGCTGACGGCGAAGCCCTGCTGAGCTCGCTGGAGATGCGCTCACCGGACGTGATCCTCTCCGATATCCGCATGCCCGGCATCGACGGCCTCAGCCTGCTGGAGCAGATCCATCGCCGTCAGGCGGATCTGCCCATCATCATCATGACAGCGCATTCGGATCTGGACAGCGCGGTCAACGCCTACCAGCGCGGCGCCTTCGAATACCTGCCCAAGCCGTTCGACATCGACGAGGCAGTCACCCTGGTGCGCCGCGCCGAAAATCATCTGAAAGAGCAGCGTACCAAACGCAAGGCGCGCCAGCAGGAGGCCACCACCACCCCGGAGATCATCGGTGAGGCCCCCGCCATGCAGGAGGTGTTTCGCGCCATCGGCCGACTGTCGCGCTCCAGCATCTCGGTGCTGATCAACGGCCAGAGCGGCACCGGCAAGGAGCTGGTCGCCCATGCTCTGCACAAGCACAGCCCGCGCGCCCACAAGAATTTCATCGCCCTCAACATGGCCGCCATCCCGAAGGATCTTATCGAATCCGAACTGTTCGGCCATGAGAAGGGGGCCTTCACCGGCGCCAACAACATACGTCACGGCCGCTTCGAGCAGGCAGACGGCGGCACTTTGTTTCTCGATGAGATAGGTGACATGCCCCTGGACGTCCAGACCCGGTTGCTGCGGGTGCTGGCGGACGGCCAGTTCTACCGGGTAGGCGGCCATCAACCGGTGCAGGTGGATGTGCGGATCATCGCCGCCACCCACCAGAATCTGGAGAAGCGGGTCGCCGACGGCGAATTTCGGGAGGATCTGTTCCACCGCCTCAACGTCATCCGCATCCACATTCCAGCCCTCAAGGAGCGACGAGAGGACATACCTCAGCTGGCCCAGCACTTCCTGCTCAGAGCCGCCAAGGAGCTGAACGTGGAGGCCAAGAGCCTGCACCCCGATACCCAGACCTACATCAGCCGCCTGCCCTGGCCGGGCAACGTGCGCCAGCTGGAGAACGTCTGCCGCTGGCTGACCGTGATGGCGTCGGGCCAGGAGGTGCTGGTCGGCGATCTGCCCACAGAGCTGCTGACCCCCATTACCAGCACGGCGGAACCAGGCCAGCCCGCGCTGACCGGTGGCTGGCAGCAACAACTACAGGACTGGGTGGGCGCCAAGCTGGCGCTGGGGGAGACCGACATCCTGGCCGATGCCATGCCCCAATTCGAGCGGATCATGCTGGAGACGGCGCTGGAGCACACCCATGGCCACAAGCAGGAGGCCGCCCGCCTGCTCGGCTGGGGTCGCAATACCCTGACCCGCAAGCTCAAGGAACTCGACATTCCCTGAGTTCTCGGGAAAAACGATTCCCATCACGCCTTGAGGGAAAGCCTGACCAATCACACCCCGTTTGCCCGCAAACGGGGTATCTTTTTCAAGATCCCCGCCTAGAATGACAGGCTTTCCAACCCGACTCGCAGAAGGCGCCACCATGATTGACAGATCCCTCCCCCTGACCGACCTGCACCGCCATCTGGATGGCAACATCCGTCCGCAGACCATTCTCGAGCTGGGTCGCCTGCACAACATCCCGCTGCCAGCCGATGAGCTGGAAGCCCTGCGCCCTCACGTGCAGATCGTCGAGAACGAGCCGAGTCTGGTGGCCTTCCTGAAGAAACTGGACTGGGGCGTGGCCGTGCTGGCCGATTACGACGCCTGCCGCCGAGTCGCATACGAGAACGTGGAAGATCTGCTGCGTGCGGGTATCGACTATGCCGAGCTGCGCTTCAGCCCCGCCTACATGGCGATGGCCCACAAGCTGCACCCGCAGGGGGTGGTGGAAGCCATCATAGACGGCGTGGCCACCGGCAGCCGCGACTTCGGCATCAAGACCAACCTGATCGGAATCATGAGCCGCACCTTCGGCACCGAACAGTGCAACAGGGAGCTGGCAGCCTGCCTGGCCCATCGCGACAAGCTGGTCGCCATCGATCTGGCCGGTGATGAGCTGGGCTTCCCGGGGGAACTGTTCACCGACCACTTCCGCAAGGTGCGGGATGCGGGCATGCGGGTGACGGTGCACGCCGGTGAAGCGGCCGGCCCCGAGAGCATGTGGCAGGCCATTCGCGATCTCGGCGCCGAGCGTATCGGTCACGGCGTCAAGGCCATCCAGGACCCGGCCCTGATGGCCTATCTGGCGGAGCACCGCATCGGCATCGAGTCCTGCCTTACCTCCAACATCCAGACCACCACGGTCGCCAGCCTCAGCGATCACCCGATCCGCCAGTTCCTGGCCGCTGGCGTGCTGGCCTGCCTCAACACAGACGATCCCGCTGTGGAAGGCATCGACCTGCCCCACGAATACGAGGTGGCCGCCCCGGCCGCCGGTATGACTGCGGATGAAATCCGCACCGCACAGCGCAATGGTCTGATGTTGGCCTTCCTGAGCGAGGCCGAGAAGGCCGAACTGAGCGCCGGCGCGGCTCAGCGCTGAGTGCTGGCAAGCCAAATAAAAAAACCGCCGAGAGGCGGTTTTTTTATGTTCAGCGCCGACCAACGGCTTAGATTACCCGGGAGAACTGCTGCTGACGCGCCTTGCTGCGCAGGTAGGCGTCGAAGCACATGCAGATGTTGCGAATGAGCAGCTGACCGGTGGAGACCACCTCCAGTCCGTCGTCGTTCATACGCACCAGGCCATCATCGATGAAGGTCTGCAGCAGCTTGAGGTCCTCGGCGAAATACTCCTTGAAGACCAGGCCATGGGCCTGCTCGACGGCGGCGAAGTTCAGGGAGAAGTCGCAGATGAGGCGTTTGATCACCTCGCGGCGGATCAGATCGTCCCGGTTGAGGGAGCACCCCTTCCACTGGGCATGGCCCAGCTCGTCAACCTGGGCGTAATAGGTTTTGAGATCCTTCTGGTTCTGGGAATAGGCATCCCCCATCATGCTGATGGAAGAGACCCCCAGCCCCAGCAGATCGCAATCCCCCTGGGTGGTATAGCCCTGGAAGTTGCGATGCAGCTTGCCCTCGCGCTGGGCCACCGCCAACTCGTCATCGGGCTTGGCGAAGTGATCCATGCCGATGAACTGATAACCCTGACCGGTGAGGAAGGCGATGGTGTCCTGCAGCATGGCCAGCTTCTCCCGGGGGGCCGGCATGTCTTCCTCCTTCAGCTTGTGCTGGGCGGCGAAGCGGCTCGGCAGATGGGCATAGTTGAAGATGGAGAGGCGAGCCGGATCCGTTTTGAGCACCTCCTCCAGAGTGTGGTGGAAGCTCTCCCGGTTCTGGTGCGGCAGGCCGTAGATGAGGTCGAGATTGGTGGAGCGGAACCCCAATGATCGGGCGCGCTCCAGCATGGCGCGGATGAAGTCGTTGTCCTGCTCACGGTTGACCGCGACCTGGACCGCCTTGTTGAAATCCTGCACGCCGAGGCTGATGCGGTTGAAACCGAGCTCCCGCAGCACATCCAGCATGGAGAGTTCGATCTCGCGCGGGTCGACCTCGATGCTGATCTCCCCTGCGTCCGCAAACTGGAAGTGCTCCCGCAAGATGGCCATCAGGCGACGGGTTTGCCCCTCGTTCAGGTAGGTGGGGGTACCGCCGCCCCAGTGCAGCTGGGTCACCAGCCGGTCCTTGAACAGGGGGGCCTGTGCCTTGATCTCCTGCTCGAGGTAATCGAGGTATTGATCGGCCTTGTGCTGGTGACGGGTGATCACCTTGTTGCAGCCGCAGTAGTAGCACAGCTTGTGGCAGAAGGGGATGTGCACGTAGAGCGACAGATTGCGCGCCGGATACTGGCCCGCGGCCTGGACGAAGTCCGGATAACCGAAGCCCTCGTTGAACTCCAATGCGGTGGGATAGGAGGTGTAACGTGGGCCGCTGTAGTTATATTTCTCGATCAGGGCCTGATCCCACACAATCTGTTCTGCTTGCACGCTTGCTTCCTCTTTCTTTGTTATCCAGGGCTCACCGGCTTAACTGAAAGTCCTTCAGTCGGGCGACATCCTTGAGGATCTGCGCCTCCAGCTCGGCCTCGTAGCCGCTGCGCTCGAGATCCATCTTCATCACTTCGTTGCGCTTGAGGGCTCGCCTCGCCTCGTGAGTCGGCATCTCCTTCACCTTCTCGTAGAGGCCATAGAGACCGGGGAATTCACTGGCGAAGGCTCGCCCTTCCTTGATCTGCAAGGCATCCAGCAGGTTGGTCAGCCGGATGGCTCCCTCCGAGTAGTCGCACTGACCATCCCGTACCGCATGGGCGATCACCCTGACGCTGTCGAGGATGCGCTCGTTGCGGGCCGCAATGGCCTGTCGCTGCATGTTGTGCTGACGCTTGAGACGCGCCAGCAGGGTGCCGGCATAGACAGCCAGCCCCAGCAAGACAAGGCCCCCCAGCAGGGCGGCCAGCATCCATCCACTCATCACTTCTTCTTCGGCTCGGGCTTGGGTTCAGGCTGATAGTCAACCTGGCTGAAACGCTCCCACAGCTCCTCCTCGGAGGCCGGCTGTCTCGGCTCTTCATACTCGACGTCATCAAAATCACCGTCGTCATCTTCGTCGGTGTCTATGATGCCGAGCTCGTCCATCAGCTCCTGATAGCGATCGACACGCTGATCGACCCAGGCCTGCTCGGCCGCTTCCAGGGTTTCACCGGCATCAAGTCGATCCAGCAGATCGTTCAGGCGATCATCATTCTCGATGGAGGCCAGCTCCTGCTCGGGTGTCATCACCAACCTCTTCTCTTTTTGCGGCTTGGGGGCCACCGGCTTGCTCTGCTTCTCTTCCACGATCAGCACAACCGGCTTGCGGGAGCCGATACGCGGATCCTTGGCCTGCTTGCCATTGCCGCCCTTGTTGCCCTGCTCGACCTGCTGACGGGAGCCCGCCTTCAAGCCCTTGCGCTTGGCGGCGCGTTTGCGCTCACGGCCTTCCAGGGCACTGGCATCTGATTCTTTACGCTTGCCGGTAGGCTTGCGGGTGGGTTGTTTGGCCGACATGAATGACTCCGACAAATAACTGGATTGAAACCCCCGGGATTGTTTCGTCCGGGGAGGATGCTGAAGCGGGGAACAGTAAATCTGGAACAAGAGTGGGATCCCGCACCAATTCGACCATATTGGGTCACTGAACACCGCAGGATCGGCATCCTCTGGGCATGTTGCTGGTATTTTGACACAGAATGCCTTGGCGGGTTAATGACTCAACAGAAAAAAGGCAGCCTAAGCTGCCTTGATCCTGTCATGCGAGTCCCATTTCCTTGCTGCAAATCGCCTTATCCCTGGGCGTACCTCTGCGCATCATGTCGTTGGGTCTTCCTGACCCTTGTTGCTCGATCCTGAATGTGCGTGTGCTTGTCTAACCCATGCTGACAACATCCGGTCATCTTTCTGGGGTGGTTGCCTCCCGCAGCCCCGCTCATCCCTGGCGGTCACCATCCTGGTCTTTGACTCCGTAGCTCATCACTTGCCTGCTGAGCCGACTCCCTGTCCACCCCGGCACGAACCGACAGCTCGTCCGGTCATTCCATACGCTCACTGTAACAATTTCGCAGTAGGGCTCAATCCACTCGGCATTCTTTCAAACGAAGATAAGTGGCCATCTCATTTTTAACGTATTGAAAGTTATAGCTTCTGCATCGAAGGCTTAACACTGTTTCAGCCCCGACCGGACTCGGAAATGGGGGATCTCTTACAACAATGCAGGGCATTTGCAGACATGGCGCCGGAAGTCCCAAAAAATAACAGGGAACCTTGATAGTTCCCTGTTATTTTCAACAAGATAGATTCAGGACCCTATCAGTGCAGACCCGCCACGTATTTGGAGAGCGCCTCGATGTCCTGATCCGTCAGCTTCTTGGCTACATCCCGCATCATGCCATTGGGGTCATTGTCACGGGCTGCCGCACGGAAGGCAGTGAGCTGCGCCTTGATATAGGCAGGGTGCTGCCCGGACAAGCTGGGATACTTGGCCTGCTCGACGCCGGAACCGCGCGGACCATGGCAGGCGGTACAAGCGGCCAGACCACGTTCCATGTCGCCTCCCATATAGAGCGCCTTGCCTGCGGCAACCACGTCATCGGGCACGGCAACCGGAGTCACCTTCTGGCTGGAGAAGTAGGCGGCCAGGTCGTCCATGTCCTGATCGGACAGAGGCAACGCCATGGGTCCCATGATGGGAGCAACCCGACCAGTTTGGCCAGAAGCTGCAGCCTTCAGTTCAACTAATTGTTTTTTGATATATGATGCGTGCTGACCAGCAATCTTGGGATACATGTCGACTGGGCTGTTGCCGTCCGGTCCATGACAGGCCGCACAGACGGCAGCCTTGGTTTGTCCCGCAGCGGCATCGCCCTTGGCTTGTGCCATCCCAGTTACGCCAACCATCAGAGCAAGTGTAATGACTAGGTTCTTCATGGCGTTCCAACTTTCTCGTTATTAGACTTCCAGATCCCATGCCGCTGAAGGCATGTTAAAATAAACGCGTTTAAGCGACGCCATTTTACACGATTTCACAAAAAAGTAACTCTATAACCCTCTATCTCTATGGGGAATTTACGTTGGATACACAAACTCTGAATTTCAATAAGGTGCATTTTGTGACCAGCGCACCCGACATCCGTCACCTGCCAAATGATGGGGGTGTCGAGATTGCGTTTGCCGGGCGTTCCAACGCCGGTAAATCATCTGCATTGAATACCTTGACCAAACACAAGAACCTGGCACGGACCAGTAAGACACCGGGTCGTACCCAGCTGATCAACCTGTTTGAACTGGAGCCGGGCAAGCGCCTGGTCGACTTGCCGGGCTACGGTTATGCGCAGGTTCCGCTGGAAATGAAGCTCAAGTGGCAGAAGTCACTGGCTGAATACCTGCAGCGCCGCGAATCCTTGAAAGGTCTGGTGATCCTGATGGACATTCGCCATCCGCTCAAAGAGACCGACATGAACATGCTGGAATGGAGCTCACACCGCGAATTGCCGGTGATGCTGCTGCTGACCAAGGCAGACAAACTGAGCCCGGGTCCCCGCAACAATCAGGTGATAAAGGTGCGCCAGGCAGTAGCCGAACTGGGTCCGCAGATCCAGGTTGAAGCTTTCTCCTCCCTCAACAACATAGGTGTCGAGAAGTTGGCCCAGACTCTGAGCGGCTGGTATCTGTCCAATGCCGAAACCACTCAGACCGACATAGAAGAAGACCACCAGATCGAGGAGTAAGTCACTCCTCTTCTTGCTGCAATGAGCGGAGTTGGCCCTCCGCTGATTGAAAGACTTTCAGTTTTCTCCTGCCCGGGCTAGCCCCCACGTCCCCTTCTGTTACAACCCATCCCTATAGCTTATAAGTCTTTTTAATCAGAGAGATAGAAATTAGGCTGTTGTAAAAATTAACTTTCCCCCTCCTTGACACCGTTTTCTTTGTTCCCGCCAGACAAGCCGGGAATAATACCGAGCATCAACAAAACTGAAAATTTATTACAAGAAAGGAATAGGAAGGGATAAAAATGAGGCCAGTCTCGCTGTCGCGGGCCGGCCTGAAGAAATGAGTTCAAAAAATTGGGAAAAAGCGAGTTCTCGAGAACAAAGACGATTGGTTTCCCTCAAGAAACATCCCTATTCTAACAAAAGATTACTCAATTTAAAGCATTTACTCTAAAAGATTTGCATAAAAAAACACCCCGACGATGACTCATCGGGGCTGCTATTCAGCCACATTCAATTACGTGAAATAAAAGGTCTGAAAGATAGAACATCTTACCTCTGTACCCTACGCTGATAACTGTACAGCAAAGCAGCAGAAAGTGAAAGTAATTTATGTAATTTAGTTTCACTTAAAATGGGCGGGGGTAAATTTCTATATTTTTCAAATGGATAAAAAAATCCCCAGTATAAATACCGGGGAGTTATAAAGGTGACTAGCTAGCACTTCCTCAACTATCTAGTTAGTCAGCACCATTTCGCACAAGTTCCGCTGCTTTGAGAAAAAACTTGATAACCGCGAACGATGCAAGCTTGAAAGCACAGTAACCCATTGTTATTTATCGATTTAAATCCCACTTAAAATGGTGACAACTTCACGCCCCTACCTGCGGGGAGCACTCTCCCCGAGGAAGAGAGATGTTCTGTTCAGAAACCAGAGGGTGAAGTTGCCAGAGCCCGTCTGCCGGACTGCACATTCACGGTTGTTCCACTCCCCACCGGATTGATAAGCGAACCGACCTACAAGGTGCCCAGGTTGCGCTTCAGCTCTCTCAACACCTGCTTGGTACCAGGCCGGATGCCGCGCCACACGGTAAAGGCTTCGGCGGCCTGTTCCACCAGCATGCCGAGCCCATCCATGGTCTGACGGGCACCATGCTGCTTGGCCCAACCGATGAAGGCCGTGTCCGTCGCACCGTACATCATGTCGTAAATGGCGATATCAACGTGGATCAGGGCAGGCGCCAGCGGTGGCAGCTCCCCTTGCAGACTGGCGGAGGTGGAATTGATGATGAGATCGAACGGCCCAGTCAACTGCTCATAGGTCTGGGCGGTCACGGGCCCCAGATCGTGAAATTCGGCAGCCAGCTGCTCCGCTTTTGCGTGCGTGCGGTTGGCGATGACCAACTCGCCCGGCCTCTCCGCCAGCAGTGGCGCCAGTGCACCGCGAGTCGCACCGCCGGCCCCCAGCAACAGGATCCGGCTGCCTGCCAGCGTCACCCCATGGGATTTGAGATCGGCTACCAGCCCGGCGCCATCGGTGTTGTCCCCCAGCAGCACACCATCATCCGTCAGCTTGATGGTATTGACCGCTCCTGCCCGCTTGGCCCTTGGACTGAGTCGATCGACCAGGGCGAATGCCTGCTCCTTGAAGGGCACTGTGACATTGCACCCCTTGCCTCCCTGGGCAAAGAAGCTGCGCAGGGTAGCAGCAAACTCGTCGACGGCGGGCTCGGCCAGCCCATACTCCAGCTCTTGCTGGGTCTGTCTGGCGAACAGGGTATGAATGAAGGGGGACTTGCTGTGGCGCACCGGGTGGCCAAAAACCAGATAACGATCCATCAAAGAGTTCCATCAGAGGGTCATCACCCGATTTAACGGGTTTTCTCAGTCGGGAACAAGCCGAATATCGGCCAGTAAAAAGGGGCCCGTCATGGCCCCTTGAGTCACAGCCACTCTCGTGGTGTGAGGTAGTCGGTATAGAGCAAGGCCTCGGGGCTGCCCGCCTCCGGCTGCCAGTCATACTCCCAGCGGGCCAGGGGTGGCATCGACATCAGGATCGACTCGGTGCGTCCACCAGTCTGTAGCCCGAACAGGGTGCCCCTGTCATACACCAGATTGAACTCCACGTAACGACCGCGGCGATAGAGCTGGAACGCCCGCTCTCGCTCGCCATAGGGCAGCGCCCTGCGTTGCTCGACGATGGGCAGATAGGCATCGAGATAACCCCGACCTACTGCCTGCATAAAGGCGAAGCAGTCGGCAAAGGGCCAGCGGTTCAGATCATCGAAGAAGAGGCCACCCACCCCCCGGGTCTCGTTGCGATGCTTGAGGAAGAAGTAGCGATCGCACCAGGATTTGAACTCGGGATAGATCTCCGCACCAAAGGGATGGCAGAGATCACGGGAGACCTGATGCCAGTGCTGCACATCCTCGGCAAACGGATAGAAGGGTGTCAAATCGAAACCGCCGCCAAACCACCAGATGGGCGCCTCGCCCTCTTTCTCGGCGATGAAGAAACGGACGTTGGCATGGCTGGTCGGCACATAGGGGTTGTGTGGATGGATCACCAGCGAGACCCCCATGGCCTCGAACTTGCGGCCAGCCAGTTCGGGGCGGTGAGCGGTCGCCGACGCCGGCATGGCATCGCCATAGACATGGGAGAAGTTGACCCCGCCCTGCTCGATCACAGCACCATGGCGTAGCACCCTGGTACGGCCTCCACCACCGCCTTCGCGGCGCCAGGCATCCTCCACAAAGTGTCCGGCGCCGTCAGCCTGCTCCAGTCCCCGACAGATCTCGTCCTGCAACTGCAGCAGGAAGGCCTTGACCTGGGCTACATCCGGTTTGCTCATCTTGTCTCCAGTCAGGCAGGATCTTGATCGTCCCGTCCATTTTATATTGTGGTGTCACGCCATGAGCACATCGCCCGTCATGACTGCAAATCAGGCACTTGCCACCCCTCAGGAGGGACGAATGATGGCGCCGGTACGGGCGTCCTTGATCTCGGATGGATTGGCCTGCCCCCCTACCTCACCGGGCAGGATATAGGCCAGCTGACTTGCCAACGCATCACCAATGTCCACGACCCGACGGGCAGGCTCCTCGCCGGTCAGGTTGGCACTGGTAGAAACCAGTGGCTTGCCAAAGGCACGGCACAGGGCCTGCACCTGAGGATGGGCCGTAACGCGCACAGCCAGGGTATCGAACTGACCCGTCAGCCAGGCCGGCGTGGTCGCACGGGCAGGCATGATCCAGGTGAAGGGGCCGGGCCAGCTCGCCTGCACACGAGCAAGCTGCTCGCTGCTGAGCTGACTCAGGTCGATGTAATCCTGCAGTTGGGTCAGATCGGCGGCGATCAGGATCAGGCCCTTCTCCACCGGACGCTGCTTGATGGCCAGCAGGCGCCGTACCGCAGCCTCGGAGTCGGGATCACATCCCAGACCAAAGACGGCCTCGGTGGCATAGGCGATCACCCCTTCGCGGTGCAGGGCGGCCATCGCTTGTTCAAATTCGTTTGGCATAGAAAAAATGCGACAGCCGGGCTGCCACCTCTCATCACTAGGTTGTAAGTTGAACCGACATGAGGGCACCCTGGTGCCCTCACCTCTTCAGTACATTCGGACGTCTGACCCGCCAGAGCGCCAGCTCATCACCGGCCACTGCAACGCCTGTGATACCGAGCCACATGCGCAGGCCAAGAGGCTGGCGGCGAGGATCGGCGCCCAACGACACGGCCGTAAAGGGGCGGTTCACGGCAAGGTGATAAATCCAGATGAAACACTCCCTTGCCAGCAAGCTGCCTGCGGGCTTATGGCGGCAGGATTATACCCGCTCAATCTGATGACAGCATTTCTTTTGCGGGCAGACCCAGCGCAGACTCCCTCTCACTTTCTTCTCAATCATGATGCCCCAGCCACACTCTGGGCAGGGCATGGGAACAGGCTTGTCATTTACCACGTACTTGCAGTGAGGATAGGCATCACAGGAGTAAAACTGTTTGCCATAACGGGAGGTGCGGCTCACCAGATGGCCCTTGCCACACTCTGGGCAGAGGATCTGGGTATCGTCGCTCTCCTGCAGGGACTCGATATGCTGGCAGGCCGGATACAGGGTACAGCCCACGAACAGGCCGTAGCGCCCCTTCTTGATTGCCAGTGGCTGGCCACAATCTGGGCAGGCCGATCCTTCGAGCACCTTTTCGATGTCGCGGCCGGAGGACGTCAGGGAACGAATAAAATCACAGGAGGGGTAGGCCGAACAGCCCAGGAAGGGGCCATGCTTGCCCTGACGGATCACCAGCTCGGCACCACACTGCGGGCACGGCTCGCGCTCGAATGCATGTTCGTGGGCAGAAAAGAGGTGATGATCGATTTTTGACATGGGCCGCGCCTTGGAATCCAGATGGCCTGAATTCTACCAGCGCGGCACCGGACTGTCAGTGAATGACACCGTCTGACTCGTCAAACACCAGCTCCTCCATCTGCTGGTAGGCATTCTCACTGCCCGGGACGTTGAACAGCACCATCATGACGACCCACTTCAGGTCATCCAGCTCGATATCCGGCTTGTCCAGCTCCAGCAAGCGCTCGATACAGATCTCGCGAGTTTCGGCGTTAAGCACCTGGGCCTGTTCCAGGAACAGCAGGAAACCACGGCACTCGGTGCTGAGGCGAGCCAGCTCTTGCGGGGCGTAGATCCGCATCGAACCTTGCGCACTGGCGGTGACATACACCTCCCGCTCGCTATCATGCAGATTGGCCAGTCGTTCCAGCCAGTTGAGCGCCTTTTCAATCTCCTCCTGATTGAATCCGGCCCGGCTGAGTTCGTCGGTGAGTTCATCCTGCTCGACCATCACATCTGCATCGCTGTGGATGTAGGTCTCGAAAAGGTACATCAATACATCAAACATGATTCGCCCTCCTCGCTCTGACGTATCCACCGGCTACCGCCATCACTGCACCGGCCAGCTCCAGCTCTACCAACCTGCCCAATACCACTTCGACAGGAAGCTGGGCCCGCTCGGCCACGGTATCCACGCTCGTGGTCTCATAATCTACGTTATCCAACAAATCAGCATAAGGCAATTCGCTATTATGCAATGGCTCGGGAGAAGGGTTCGCCAGCCTCTTTAATGGCACAAGGGCAGGCAGCTCTTCCATGACATCAGCCGCATTCAATACCAGCTTGGCCCCTTGCTGAAGCAGACGATTGCACCCCGCGGCCTGGGTATTTTGCGGCGCACCCGGTACGGCAAAGACCTCACGGCCCTGCTCCAACGCATAGCGGGCCGTGATGAGTGAGCCGCTTTGTTCGGCCGCCTCCACCACCAGCGTGCCCAGCGACAGGCCACTGATGATGCGATTGCGGCGAGGGAAATGTTCAGCCAGCGGTCCCTGGTCAGGCGCCAGCTCGGAGACAAGCAGGCCGCCGTGCTCGAGGATCTGCATCGCCAGGCCCTGATGGCGCTTTGGATAGAGACGGTCAAGCCCGGAGCCCAGCACCGCCAACGTCACACCGCCCGATGCCAAGGCCTGCTGGTGACAGATTCCATCGATACCTAGCGCCAATCCTGAGGTGATCGCCAGGCCGTTTTCCACCAGTTTGGCGCACAAACGGGCGGCGTTGTCCTTGCCGGCATAGGTGGGATGACGGGTACCTACCATCGCCAGCTGTGGCAGGGAAAGGGCTGCGAGATCCCCACGGCAATAGAGCAGCAAGGGGGCGGCGGGGATCTCTTTGAGCAAAGCAGGATAGGCGGGGTCATCGAGACAAAGGAGGTGATTGCCAGGCGTTTCGGCCCAGTTCAGCCCCTGCTCCACCACGGGTGACGGCCATCTCAGCTGCCGGAGTTGGGCAGATTGCAGGCCAAGCGATCTCAGTACACCATCATCACAGCCAAACAGGGCGTCGATGTCGCCGTCGAAATGCGCTAGCAGACGGGAGGCGGTGACCGGACCGATACCGGTCACCGCATCCAGCGTCAGCCACAGCGACAGCCGCCCGAGTGGAAGTGGCACGTCAGAAATTGCTGACCTGATAACCCGAGCTGACCAGATCCTGGCTCTGCAGGATGAGGCCATAACTCAGCTTGTCATACACCTTGAACAACATGACCCGGGCAATCGCTTCGGCAGGCAGGGTCGATTTGCCAGCTGAGTGAAACGCCTTGTCATAGACGGAAGCATATTCCCGATATGAGACCTTGCCATTCTTGTCCACCATCTCGGCACCGGGACGCAGGATCTCGAGCACATCGCCAGGAGCTATCTGATCGCGCGACCCCTTGTTGATGAGGACAATGTCAAACTTGCCTCCCCCGCGCACCTTGCTCGGCAACTCGATCACATAACCGGGGGAAATAACCGGCGCCGCCTTTGGCATAAAGACGGCAGAGAGGCTCTCCTGCGGTGGCAACGGGATGACCTTGTCTCCCTGATACACCTCGCGCCTGCTGTGCGTCAGAGTGACTCTGGTGCTGTCGTTCGCCAAGCGGTCCTCCGCGCGCGCAGTACCGACGAAAATCGCCTCCTGACCGAGCTGCTCGCCGGTCAGTTTGTCCTTGTAAGTCACCCCAGGGCGATAGATACCATAACTCTGACCCAGATTCAGCGCCCCCTGCACATAGAGGGTGTCCCCCTCCAACATGCCGATATGCTTGTCGTTATTGCCAAGCACATAGGGCAGATCCTTGCTCTGCTGGCTGTCGGCCAGAATGTGATCGGTCTGCAGGAAGGGCACTATCTCGCTGAGAGGCAGGGTCGGAATGGGGTTGGCCTTGTTCTCGTAGCGATTCCTAGGGGACAGGCGAATAACCTGCTTGCCGCCCTGGCTGGCCTTACCCAGACGCGGCTCGCCATTGACCCAGCTCAGTTGCAGCACGTCACCTGGGTAAATCCAGTGTGGATTGGCAATCTGGGGATTGATGTTCCAGAGCCGTGGCCAGAGCCAGGGTTCGGCCAGATACTGACCCGAAATATCCCAGAGAGTATCCCCCTTCTGCACCACATAACTCTCGGGATAGCCGGATTTCAGTGTCAACTGCTGTGCCATGGCACCATTGGCCAGGGCTGTCGCCAGGCAGGCGAGGATGATTTGCTTCAGATGCATAACACTCCCTGTTACTTCTGCACGCAAAGTGTTGCTGTTTTTTGTCGACGTAAATGACTAGAATTACGTCAATATTGACTGCGTTTATATGAAACTAAAGAAAAAACTATGGCCATTCTAGATGTATTGCGTTTCCCCGATGAGCGCCTGCGTACAGTCGCAGCCCCTGTCGAGACCATTACACCCGAGTTACAACAGATTGTAGATGATATGTTCGAAACCATGTACGCGGAGGAAGGCATAGGCCTAGCCGCGACTCAGGTCGACATTCATCAGCGCATCATCGTCATCGACGTCTCTGAAGACCGTGAAGATCAGCTGGTGCTGATCAACCCCGAGATCCTCGAGCAGTCAGGCAGCACCGGCATAGAAGAGGGTTGCCTCTCCGTGCCCGGCAGCCGGGCTCTGGTGCCACGCGCAGAGTGGGTCAAGGTCCGGGCGCTGGATCGCCATGGCAAGCCATTCGAGCTGGAAGCGGACGATCTGCTCGCCATCTGCATCCAGCATGAGATGGATCATCTGGTCGGCAAGCTGTTTGTGGATTACTTGTCCCCGCTCAAGCGCCAGCGCATCCGTCAGAAGCTGGAAAAAATGGCCCGTGAAGATCGCAAAGTCCTCTGAGGATCTGCACCATTGAACAAGCTGAAACTGATTTTTGCCGGCACCCCCGACTTCGCCGCCCGTCACCTGGCGGCGTTGTTGTCTTCCGACCATGAGGTCGTTGCCGTTTACACCCAGCCCGACAAGCCGGCTGGCCGTGGCCAGAAACTGACCGCCAGCCCGGTCAAGGAACTGGCGCTGGCCCACGCTCTGCCTGTCTACCAGCCGGCGTCCCTGCGCAATGAAGAGGCGCAGGTCGAGCTGGCCGCCCTCGGCGCCGACCTCATGGTGGTGGTGGCCTACGGCCTGATCCTGCCCAAGGCGGTACTCGACACCCCGCGGCTGGGCTGTCTCAACGTGCACGGCTCCCTGCTGCCACGCTGGCGTGGTGCCGCACCTATTCAGCGCGCCATCTGGGCGGGCGATGCCGAAACCGGCGTCACCATAATGCAGATGGATGTGGGGCTGGATACCGGCGCCATGATCCGCAAGGTGAGCTGCACCATCGCCAGTGATGAAACCTCCGCCAGCCTCTATGACAAGCTGGCCGAGCTGGGCCCGCAGGCGCTGGTCGACACCCTCGATGCCATGGCCGCCGGCAACACCGCGGCCGAGGTGCAGGACGACGCGCTGGCCAACTACGCCCAGAAGCTCTCCAAGGAAGAGGCCCGCATCGACTGGTCCATGGAGGCCGTCGCCATCGAACGCTGCATTCGCGCCTTCAATCCCTGGCCCATCAGCTGGTTCGAGGTCGCGGAACAGACCATCAAGGTGTGGCAGGCCGAGGTCATCGACAGCGACCATGGCCAACCCGTCGGCACCCTGCTCAAGGCCGACAAGCAGGGGATCGACGTCGCCACCAGCAAGGGGGCGCTGCGTCTGCTGACCCTGCAACCGCCCGGCAAGAAGGCCATGTCCGTCCCGGATCTGCTCAACTCTCGCCGCGACTGGTTTGCACCCGGCACGCAATTGAACTGAATTGACACAAGCGGGGCCCAGGCCCCGACTTGCGCATCTAAGGTAACGCTATGAAAACACGTGCACAGGCTGCTCTCGTTATTCAACAGGTGCTGGATCAGGGCCAATCCCTCTCCGCTGTTCTGCCTGCTGCCCAGGAGAAGGTGGCGCCTCGCGATCGCGCCCTCCTGCAAGAACTCTGCTACGGCACCCTGCGCTGGCTGCCTCGCCTCGATGCGGCGGTGAGCGAGATGATGGACAAGCCGCTCAAGAACAAGAGTCGCATCTTTCACTATCTGATCCTGGTCGGTCTCTATCAGCTCATCTACACCCGCATTCCGGCTCATGCCGCTGTGGCCGAGACCGTCAATGCCGTCAAGCTGCTCAAGGGCACCTCACTACGTGGCCTCATCAACGGCGTGCTGCGCAACTTCCAGCGCAGCGCCGAAGTCATATTGCTGCGCATCGACCGGGTTCCCAGCATTCGTCTTGGTCACCCCGAGTGGCTCACCAAGCGCCTGCGTCAGGCCTATCCCGACGATTGGGAGTTCATCATGGAGGCCAACAACCAGCGCCCTCCCATGTGGATCCGCAACAACAGCCAGCGCCAGAGCCGCGAACAGATGCTGGCCCGCATGGCCGAAGTGGGCATCAATGCGGTGGCAGGCGAAGAGGGGGAGGATTGCATCCTGCTGGAGCGCCCCTGCGATGTGACCAAGCTGCCCGGTTTCGAAACCGGTGACTGCTCGGTACAGGACGGCGCCGCCCAGCAGGCTGCCCGCCTGCTCGATCCCCAGCCGGGTGACTGGGTGCTGGACGCCTGCGCCGCCCCCGGCGGCAAGACGGCCCACCTGCTTGAGCTGCAACCCGCCCTCGCCGGTGTGGTCGCCGTGGATGCCGACGAACACCGCCTCACCCGGGTGCAGGAAAATCTGGACCGCATCGGTCTCACCGCCCGGGTGATCCACGGGGATGCCAGTACACCGGATCTGTGGTGGCCCGAGGGCCAGTTCGACCGCATCCTGCTGGATGCTCCCTGCTCCGCCACCGGCGTCATCCGCCGCCACCCCGACATCAAGTGGCTGCGCCGGGATCAGGACATCCGCGAGCTGGCCGAGCTGCAGCGCCGCATCCTGAGCGCCCTCTGGGGCAAGCTCAAAAGCGGCGGCACCCTGCTCTATGCCACCTGCTCGGTGCTGCCGGAAGAGAACCGCGACCAGATCCGCGCCTTCCTGGCTGACACCAAGGACGCCCGTCTGGTGCCGCTGCACGAGCAGGACAACCCGGATTGCCCGGGTCGCCAGTTCCTGCCCGGCGAGGCGGAGATGGACGGCTTCTATTATGCCAAGCTGATCAAGCTGTAGGCCGTGCAGCCGGATGATGAGTCCGGGCGACAGGCTGGCTTGCCTCGTTTCGAAGCAACAATCTTGAGTAAGATGTCCATATGAAAATCATCATTCTGGGTGCAGGTCAGGTGGGTGGCACGCTGGCGGAAAACCTCGCCGGCGAGAACAACGACATCACCATAGTCGACACCGACAGCGACCGCCTGCGGGAGCTGCAGGACAAGTTCGACCTGCGGGTGGTGAACGGCCACGGCGCCCACCCCAGGGTGCTGCGCGAGGCGGGGGCCCAGGATGCGGACATGCTGGTCGCCGTCACCAACAGTGACGAGACCAACATGATCGCCTGTCAGGTGGCCTACTCCCTGTTCAACACCCCGAACAAGGTGGCGCGGATCCGCTCCCCCGCCTATCTGGTGGAACGGGATCGCCTGTTCTTGCCGGAATCCGTGCCGGTAGATCACCTGATCGCCCCCGAGCAGCTGGTGACCGACTATGTGCGTCGCCTCATCGAGTATCCGGGCGCGCTGCAGGTAGTTGACTTTGCCGGTGGCAAGGTGGGTCTGGTGGCCGTCAAGGCCTACTACGGCGGCCCGCTGGTGGGCAATGCCCTCTCCACCCTGCGGGATCACATGCCGAATATCGAGACCCGGGTGGCCGCTATCTTCCGCCAGGGCCGCTCCATCCGCCCCCAGGGCACCACCATCATCGAAGCGGATGACGAGGTGTTCTTCGTCGCCGCCGCCGGTCACATCCGCGCCGTGATGTCCGAGCTGCAACGCCTCGAGAGCCCCTACCGTCGCATCATGATCGTCGGTGGCGGCAATATCGGTGCCGGCCTCGCCCGCCAGCTGGAGAAGCGCTACAGCGTCAAGCTGATAGAGCGCAACCAGAAACGGGCGGAGCAGCTCTCGGAGATCCTGGAGAACACCATCGTCTTCTGTGGCGACGCGGCGGATCAGGAGCTGCTGGCGGAGGAGCATATCGACCAGATCGACGTCTTCATCGCGGTGACCAACGAGGACGAGGCCAACATCATGTCGGCCCTGCTCGCCAAGAAGATGGGTGCCAAGAAGACAATGGTGCTGATCCAGCGCGGCGCCTACGTTGACCTGGTGCAGGGAGGCTCCATCGACATCGCCATCTCGCCCCAGCAGGCCACCATCTCGGCCCTGCTGACCCACGTGCGCCGTGCCGACATCGCCAACGTCTACAGTCTGCGCCGCGGCGCCGCCGAGGCCATCGAGGCCATCGCCCACGGTGACGAGAACACCTCCAAGGTAGTGGGCAAGACGGTGGGTGAGCTCAAACTGCCGCCCGGCACTACCATAGGCGCTGTCGTGCGCGGAGATGAGGTATTGATCGCCCACGATCGCACCCAGATCCAGCAGGATGACCACGTGGTGATGTTCCTGGTGGACAAGAAGTACATCCCGGAAGTGGAACGCCTGTTCCAACCCAGCCCTTTCTTCCTGTAAGCCCTACATGCAACAGGCAACGACATTCAGACCCGGACATTTCCCAGAGGGAAGGTCCGGGTCTTTTTTCAATCAACGACCAGGTTATCTTGCATGATCAAGCTGCGTCCCATCGTCTTCACCCTCGGGCTGGTGCTCTCCAAGCTGGCCCTGTTCATGTGGCTGCCCACCCTGCTGGCACTGCTCACCGGCTCAGAAGGCTTCGTCGAGTTTCTCAAATCCGTGCTGATCACCCATGGCGCCGCCCTGATCTGCCTGCACTACGGGCGCAAGGTGGAGTTTCATCTCGGGGTACGGGAGATGTTCCTGCTCACCACCTCGGTCTGGGTGGTTGCCTGCATCTTCGGCGCTCTGCCGTTCGTCTTCATCACGCACATCAACTTTGCCGACGCCTACTTCGAGACCATGTCCGGCGTCACCACCACGGGATCTACCGTGCTGTCAGGGCTGGACGGCATGGCCCACAGCATACTGCTGTGGCGCTCCATCCTGCAGTGGCTGGGGGGCGTGGGCTTCATCGTGATGGCGGTGGCCGTGCTGCCCTACTTAAACGTCGGCGGCATGAAGCTGTTCCAGACCGAGAGCTCCGATTGGTCCGACAAGAGCGCGCCGCGCGCCAAGACGGTCGCCAACAACATAGTGGTGGTCTATCTGGTGCTCTCCATGCTCTGCTTCCTCGCCTACTGGGTGAGCGGCATGACGCTGTTCGAGGCGGTCAACCACGCCATGACGACGCTGAGCACCGGGGGATACTCTACTTCGGATCAGTCCATGTCCCACTTCTCCAACTCGGCGCACTGGATCGGCACCCTCTTCATGTTCCTCGGCGGCCTGCCCTTCCTGCTCTATGTGCAGGCGCTCTCCCGCCGTGACAACAGCCTGCTGCGGGATGCACAGGTGCAGGGCTTCTTCTGGCTCATCGTCTGGGTGACGGTCGTCGTCACCTTCTATCTCTGGGTAAGGGATATTTACGGCTTCATGGATGCCTTGCGCATCAGCAGTTTCAACATCGTCTCCGTGCTCACCACCACGGGTTATGGCCTCGGCGACTTCGGCACCTGGGGGCCCCTCACCAGTATCATCTTCATGATCCTGCTGGCGCTCGGTGCCTGCTCCGGTTCCACCTCCGGCGGCCTCAAGATCTTCCGGGTGCAGGTGGCCTTCGCCCTGTTCAAGAAGCAGATGCGCCAGCTGATGCACCCCTCAGCCGTGTTCCCGCAAAAATACAACGGCCGCCCGGTCAACGACGCCATCATCCGCTCCATGATCTCCTTCGTGCTGGCCTACTTCGCCATCATCTTGCTGATCGCCGCCCTGCTGGCCGCCATCGGCCTGGATCCCCTCACCGCCATCTCGGGCTCCATCACGGCGGTGGCCAACGTGGGCCCCGGCATGGGACCGGTCATTGGTCCCAGCACCAACTTTGCCAGCCTGCCGGATTCGGCCAAGTGGATACTGTCGTTCGGCATGTTGTTGGGACGGCTCGAGATCCTGACCGTGGCGGTGATCTTCTTCCCCTCCTTCTGGAAGCAGTAGGACCTCACCGGCACGGGACGACAAAAAGGGCAGACCGCAGGCTGCCCTTTTTGTCTGCTTTCGACCACCTCAATCGGCGGACTCTTCCCGCTCCAGCGCACGGTTGACCAGGGACT
The DNA here is from genome assembly GCF_020423125.1 of Aeromonas media. NCBI lineage: Bacteria > Pseudomonadati > Pseudomonadota > Gammaproteobacteria > Aeromonadales > Aeromonadaceae > Aeromonas > Aeromonas media. The sequence continues at coordinate 171,795 of NZ_CP075564.1, read as the reverse complement.
CAGGCAGGGGCTTGGTGACCTCGACTCCCAGCTCGCGAAAACGCTCGGCCTGGGCGATCAGGTTGCCACGGCCGTTGACCAGTCGCCCCATCGCCTTGTCGTAGCTCTCCTGCGCCTTGTGCAGGCTGCCCCCCATCTGCTGCATCTCCTCCACGAACAGCCGCAGCTTCTCGTAGAGGCGACCGGCCCGCTCCGCTATCTGGCGCGAGTTCTGGTTCTGCCGCTCGTACCGCCACAGGTTCTCTATGGTGCGCAGCGCCACCATCAGGTTGGTGGGGCTCACCAGCAGGATGTTGTGATCCAGCCCATAGCGCACCAGGGAGGGGTCCGCTTCGAGGGCGGTGAGGAAGGCAGGCTCCACCGCCACGAACATCAACACATAGTCGAGGGTGCGCACCCCGGGCAGTTGCTGGTAATCCTTGCGGCCCAGCTCGCGGATGTGGTTTCGCACCGAGGTGACGTGCTCCTTGAGCGCCACCGCCTTCTCAAGCTCGTCATCCGAGTTGTACCAGCGCTCATAGGCGGTCAGCGACACCTTGGCATCGATGATGATGTCTTTGTCCTGGGGCAGGTGAACGATGACGTCCGGCTGATAGCGCTTGCCCTTGTCCACCTCGATGTTGACCTGGGTGTGGTACTCGTGGCCCTCCCGCAGGCCGCATTCGCTGAGGATCCGCGCCAGCACCACCTCCCCCCAGTTGCCCTGCTGCTTGCTGTCCCCCTTGAGCGCCCGGGTCAGGGCCGCCGCCTCTTCGGTCATGCGGGCGTTAAGCTCGGCGAGGCGCTCCAGCTCGAACTTGAGGCTGTGACGCTGGGCCGTCTCCTGGGCGTGAGTCTCCCCCACCTGGCGACGAAAGCCCTCGAGCTGCTCTTTCAGCGGTGTCAGCAACAGATCCAGGCTGTTCTGGTTCAGTTCGCGGAAGTTACCTGAGTTTTGTTCGAAGATACGATTGGCGAGGTTTTCGAATTGCTGGCTGAGGCGAGCCTCCGCCTGCTGCTGTAGTTGCAGCTTCTCGGCGCTGGCGATGCGCTCGCTGCGCAGGGTGGCTTCGGCATCCTTGAGGCGGGCGGTGAGCTTGAGCAGCAAGGCCTGCTGCTGCTCCAGCTTCTGCTGGCCCAGCATCTTCTCATCCTGCAGTTCGTCGAACCTGTCCTGCAGCGCCTGATGACGCTCCTCGGTCAGCAGGGTCTCCTCACGGGCTGCGCGACGCCCCGCCAGCCAGCCGAGGAGCAGGGCGAGCAGACCCGCCAGCAACGCAGGCAGCCAGGTCGTCATCGGGATCATCGCCGGCTCCGCTGACGCAGAAAGAGTTCGAGGTAACGGTTGAGCAGCAACCAGAACAGGACATAGATGAGATAGGCGGCCAGCACCACCCACTTGTGACTATTGACCCCGGTGTCGAGCTCGGTGAACTCGATCTCCTTGATGCGGCAATAGGCCCACATCAGCAGGGGGAAAATATACAGCAGAGAAGCACGCCACAGAAATAACCACATGAGTTCATCAGATCCCGCAAAAAGACTCGCCTAGCTTACACAAGGGCAACCCGGCTTGCGATCCTGACCAGCGCTATTCTCTGGCTTGCCGGCAGAAAATTGGCTAAAATTAACCCCTAATAGGTATAGAGGTGGGCATGACTCATTTTTTCTGTCGCTGGCTGACGCACGCACTGGGGGGGCCCCGCAAACCGGACATGGTTTGCCACGAAGCGCGCCCGCCCTGGGCCATCGAAGAGTCGCAATTCCTCTCTCTCTGCCGCCGCTGCGGCGAGTGTTTCAAGGCCTGCCCCAACGGCCTGCTCAAGCCTGCCGACCAGCCCGAATATGCAGGCACCCCCATCGCCGGCACCCCTGTGCTGGATCTCGCCTGTGGCCAGTGCAGCTACTGTGGCAGCTGCGCCAGAGCCTGCCCCACCGGGGCGCTGGATCTGCGGCTCGGCCGCCAGGTACAGACCCGAGTGCGGATAGAGGCGAGCTGTCAGGCCCGTAAAGGCTTCTACTGCCTGCTGTGCGAGGATGCCTGCCCCCAGCAGGCGATCAAGGCCAGCAGCGAGGGGGTGAGCGTCAACATGGCGGCCTGCGACGGTTGCGGCGCCTGCGGCCTCGCCTGCCTGCACGGCGCCATCACTCTGATCCCCCAGCTCTGACGGCTCCGGCATCCCGACGCCCCCACATCCGTCCCCAGCATGCATGCCAGACAGCAAAAAGGCCCCTCGGGGCCCTTTCACCGTCATGACCCTCAGGCCATGGTCAGGATGTTATCCTGCTCTATCCCCAGCAGGTGGCACAGCCGGGTCGGATCCCGCACCGCATCCGCCAGGGTGTATTCCCCCAGCACTTCGAGGAAGGCGTTCATGGCGCGGCGCAAGATGCCCTGAATGCGGCAGCCGCCGGAGAGGCGGCAGTTCTCGCGCTTGCAGTCCACCGGGCATAGCACGTGCTCCATGTCCATCACCACATCGCGCAGGTTGATGGAAACGGCGGAGCGGCCGAGACGGATGCCGCCATGCTTGCCACGTACCGTTTCGATGTACCCCTTGATGCCGAGCTGATGCACTATCTTGACCACGTGGTTGCGGGAGATGGCGAAGGTGTCGGCCACTTCCGTGATGGTCGACAGGCGATCACCGGGCTGGATCGCCAGAAACGTCAGGGTACGCAGGGCATAGTCGGTAAATCGTGTGAGTTGCATGGTCGCACTTGCCTCTTACTACAAGCCAGAAATCAGGACGACAGCCAGTGGCCAGAGAGGTGAGACTGCACGTGCGCCCGCACAGGTGTCGCGTCTTCAGCCGGGTCGTGGAGTGACAAGGTTAAGAGCAGCTCTGGCGGGTGTCGACGAAGATGTACATAAATCGACACTTTCTTTGATTGATCGCAAACTTGCCGGCTCGGGGCGGGGTTTTGGCCATTTCCGGCGGCTAAATTCCATTGGCAGGCACAGGGCTACAGTCCGGCGAACGGGACGGTTTGCGGCTGTCAGTGGGGATGCTTCAGCCAGGTTTTCAGGGCCTGGGAGGGGATGGAGCTTTCGGAGGCCACCGCGAAGGCGCCCCAGTCCACCGCGCACTGCAGGGCATCCCTCATCGCCATGCCGCGGGCCAGACCGTGGATAAGGCCGCCGGCAAAGGCATCCCCCGCCCCCGTGGTGTCGACCACGGACACAGGCCGCGCCGCCACCCGCACCTGCTCCTCGCCGTGGATGGCAACGGCCCCTGCCTTTCCCTCGGTCAGCACCAGCCATTCGAGCTGATCCCCTGCGAGTTGGCGGGCATGCTGCCAGGGGTCGCCCACCTCGGCGAGATCGGCGCGGGAGGCCACCAGCACATGGCAGGGGCGGCGAGCCTGCCCGCCCTTGGGATACTGGGCCACCACGAAACTCTTGCCCAGCATCTGGCGCATGTAGCCGATGATGGCGGTGCCGGGGTAGTTCACATAGAGGCAGTCCACCCCCTCCAGCGGCATGTCGCCGGGCAGATCCGGGCGACGTGGCCGCCTCAGAATGGTCCGCTCCCCGGTGGAATCCACCAGCACCAGCAGTTCCCCCGTCTCGCCGCCGAAGCGCTCCACGTGGGAGCAGTCCAGCCCATGGCCCGCCGCCTGCTCCAGCAGCCAGTCGCCTGTATCGTCCAGCCCGATGCGGGAGGCAATGATCACCTCGTGCCCAGCCCACACCAGCCCTATGCCGGTGTTGGCGGCGCCGCCGCCGAGCCTGCGCCCCTGATCCACGTATTGCAGGCGCGCCCCGGCCACCAGGGGTTCGGCCAGGGAGAGCACATGATCACAGTTGAGATTGGCAAGCAGCAGGATGCGGGACATGGGGACCTCGGCAGGGCGGGCAGGATCCGGCACCCAGCGGCACCGGATCTGTCACGGAAGACGACTCAGTAGACGGGCAGCTCCACCCCGACCAGCAGTTCGTCGATGCGCGCCTGGGTCGGCTGCTGCATCACGTTCTGGATCATCTCCTTGGTGAGATGGGGGGAGAAGGAACTGATGAAGTCATACATGTAGTTCTGCAAGAGGATGCTCTTGCTGAAGCAGAGCTGGGCCGGGCAGGGCTCGAACAGGTGCTCCAGATTGATGGCCACTAGGCCGGGGGCATCGGTGTCGTTGGCCACCAGCGACGAGATGATGCCGATGCCAAAGCCCAGCTCCACGTAGCGCTTGATGACCCCCGCATCCATCACCGTCATGTAGTAGTTGGGACTGAGGCCGGCCGCCTGGAACACCCTGTCCTGCACCTGACGCCCGGTGGCGCCACTCTCGTAGCTGAGGATGGGGTACTGGCAGAGCTGCTCCAGGGTCGGTTTCTTCACCTTGGCCAGGGGGTGATCCTGGGGCACCACCAGCGACAGGGTCCAGAGATAGGCGGGCAGCGCGATCAGCTCCTTGTCGAAGCCTATCTCGTGGGCAACGATGGAGAAATCCGAGTAACCCTTGCTGATCTGCTCCTTGGTAGCCGACATCACGGGGTGCAGGTGGAACGAAATCTTGGGGTACTTCTTGGTGAAATAGGTGACGCTTTTCGGCAGCAGGTAGCGGGCTATGGTGTGGGTGGTGTGGATGTTGAGGGTGCCCACCGTCGGGTCCAGATACTCCCGGGAGATGGCCTTGATCTTGCTCTCTATGTTGAGCATGGCCTCGGCGCACTTGATGATCTCCTCCCCCACAGGGGTGATCCTGTGCAGGTGCTTGCCGCGACGCTCGAAGATGCGCACCCCCAGCTCGCTCTCCAGCAAGCCGATCTGCTTGCTCACCCCAGGCTGGCTGGTATAGAGCGCATCGGAAGCGACGGAGACGTTGAGATTGTGGTCCCGCACCGCGATCAGATACTTCAACTGCTGTAGTTTCAAGGTTGCACCCTCACAGGCTGGCGCGGCTGTCGTCAGATGGACAAGGCCGCCACAAATGGCGGCCAGTGTACCATCCGAACTCGGCATATCACCGCTTGATCCTTCATTTTGCCACAAAATCTAGCATCTGCAGGGTGGTTATGACAAACGGACGCTCAGCGCACGGCAGGCCCGACCGGCAGCATGCCGAGGAACTGCAGCAGCCACTGCATCATGGTGGCCGAGTCCACTTCTCCCTCCAGGGAGGAGAGGCTGCTCTGGTAGTGTTCGTCGGGCAACCGATCCCGCCGCCGCTCGATCAGCGCCCGGTTGTACTCCACCGAAAACTCCGGATGACCCTGGATGGCGACTATGTGATCCCCCTGCAGGAACATGAAGTTCGGGCAGAAGTCGTTGCCCGCCAGCAGGGTCGCCCCCGGGGGCAGCTGCGCCACCTGATCCTGATGACTGGCCAGGATCCGTATGGTTTCGAGCCCCGGCTGCATCCAGGGTTTCGCCTCCTGCATGGGGTGAACCGAGACACCCAGCCCCCAGCCCTTGGTGGACTTCACCACCTCTCCCCCCAGCGCCTGGGCGATCACCTGATGGCCGAAGCAGATGCCAGCCAGCTTGACGTTGGCATCGTGGGCCCGCCGGATCCAGTCGCGCAGCGCCAGGATCCAGGGGATGTCGCTGTAGGCATCGTGGCGCGAGCCTGTAATGAGCCAGGCATCGCACTCGTTCAAGTCGCTCGGCAGCTCGCCGTCGAGTGCCGACCAGACCCTGTATTCCAACGCCGGGGCCAGGGCCCGGAATCCCTTGATAAACATCTCGGAGTAAACGGGGCCAAAACTCCCAACCAAGTCGGGGTCCAGCCGGTCACAATCGAGAATTCCCAGTCGCATCTGTTACTCCTTCACAGGGATAGCGAGACACGCCGGCGGACTCCTTCCGCCGGGCCATGCCAGGGCTAGCTGCTGCATGTTGATCATTTCATGGTCGGCATGGAGAACTCGGCACCGGCCCGCAGGCTCTGGGGCCAGCGTGCTGTCACTGTCTTCATCCGGGTATAGAAGCGCACCCCGTCCGGCCCGTGCATGTTGAGCGGCCCGAAGATGGACCGCTTCCAGCCACCGAAGCTGTGAAACGCCATGGGCACCGGAATGGGTACGTTCACCCCTACCATACCGACCTGAACCCTTGTGGTGAAGTCCCTTGCGGTATCCCCGTCGCAGGTAAAAATGGCGGTGCCGTTGCCGTACTCGTGTTCGTTGATGAGGCGCAGGGCCGTCTCGTAGTCCGGCGCCCGCACGATGGCGAGCACGGGGCCGAAGATCTCCTCCCGGTAGATGCGCATCTCGGGGCCGACCCGGTCGAACAGACTGCCGCCGATAAAGTAGCCCTCACCGTGACTGACACCGCGACCATCGACCACCAGTTCAGCCCCCTCTGCCACCCCCTGATCCACGTAGCCGCGCACCTTGGCCAGGTGTTCGCGGCTGATGAGCGGCCCCATCTCGTTCTCCGGGCTCTGACCCAGACCGGGCCCGACCCGCAGGGCCGCCACCAGAGGCGAGAGTTTAGCGACCAGCGCATCGGCGGTGGCATCGCCGACCACCAGAGCCACCGAGATCGCCATGCAGCGCTCGCCGGCCGCACCGTAGGCCGCCCCCATCAGGGCGGAAACCGCCTGATCGAGATCCGCATCCGGCATCACCAGCATGTGGTTCTTGGCACCGCCCAGGGCCTGCACCCGCTTGCCGTGGGCCGAGGCGGTGGCATAGATGTACTGGGCGATGGGGGTGGAGCCGACGAAAGACACCGCCTGTACCCGTGGGTCGGTCAGCAGCACATCCACCACCTCCTTGTCGCCGTTGACCACATTGAGCACCCCGTCCGGCAGACCCGCCTGCTTGAGCAGTTCGGCCATGCGCAGGGCCAGAGAGGGATCCTTCTCTGACGGCTTGAGGATGAAGCTGTTGCCGCAGGCCAGCGCCACCGGGAACATCCAGAGCGGCACCATGGCCGGGAAGTTGAACGGCGTGATGCCGGCGCAGACCCCCACCGGCTGCATCATGGAGTGGCTGTCCACCCCCCGGCCTACGTTGAGGGAGTGCTCCCCCTTGAGCAGATGGGGAATGCCGCAGGCAAACTCCACCACCTCCAGCCCCCGGGTCAGCTCCCCCTGAGCGTCGGAGAACACCTTGCCGTGCTCGCGGCTGATGAGGCGGGCCAGCTCGTCCCTGTGCTGCTCCATCAGCTCCTTGAAGCGGAACATCACCCGTGCCCGCACCAGCGGCGGGGTCTGGGACCAATCGGCGAAGGCGCGCTCGGCGCTGGCGATGGCATCGAGGCACTCGGCAGCGGTGGAGAGGGCCACAGTGCCCTGCTGCTGGCCGGTGGCCGGATCGAAGATGGCGCCGAAACGCTCGCTGCGGCTCTCTGTGGTTTCGCCGTCGATGAAGTTGTCGATCCTGTAACTCATAAATCCTCCGTGATGGGTCATTCGCGTCATTCCTGCGCGCGGCCGTGGGCATCAGGCACAGGAAGAGGGCGCCCGACGGGCGCCATGCAATCGGGTGAAACGTTATTCCTGGGTCTGCAACACGTCCTGCAGCAGGGTGAAGAGGTCGTCAATCTGGCTGCGCTCGATGATGAGGGGTGGCGACAGGGCTATGATGTCGCCGGTCACCCGGATAAGTGCCCCCTTCTCGAAGCAGCGTACAAACACCTCGTAGGCGCGCTTGCCCGGCGCGTCTGGTAGGGATTCGAGCTCTATGCCCGCCACCAGACCGTAGTTGCGCACATCTTTGACATGCTTGCAGCCCCTGAGGGAATGGGCCGCCCCCTCCCAGTAGCCGGCCAGATCGGCGGCGCGAGTCAGCAGATTCTCGTTGCGGTAGATCTCGAGCGTCGCCAGACCTGCGGCGGCGGCCACAGGGTGACCGGAATAGGTGTATCCGTGGAACAGCTCGATGGCCCCCTTGCCTGCGGCCATCATGTCGTCATAGATGTGGTTCTGTACCAGCACCGCGCCCATGGGAATGGCGCCGTTGGTGAGCCCCTTGGCGCAGGTGATAAGGTCGGGGATGACGTCGAACTCCTGGGCGGCAAAGGCGGAGCCTAGGCGACCGAAGCCGGTGATCACCTCGTCGAAGATCAGCAGGATGCCGTGTTTGGTGCAGATCTCCCTCAGCCGCTTGAGGTAGCCCTTTGGCGGCATGATGACGCCGGTGCTGCCAGCGATAGGCTCGACGATGACGGCCGCTATGTTGCTGGCGTCATGGAGGAAGACGATCTTCTCCAGCTCGTCGGCCAGGGTGAGATCTTCCTCCGGCAAACCCCTGGTGAAGGCATTTTTCCCTATGTTGAGGGTGTGGGGCAGGTGATCCACCCCCCCAAGCAGGGAGCCGAACCACTTGCGGTTGCCGGGAATGCCCCCCACCGAGATGCCGCCGAAGCCGACCCCGTGGTAACCGCGCTCGCGGCCGATCAGCCGGGTACGGGTGCCCTGACCGCGGGCCCGCTGCCAGGCCAGCGCTATCTTGAGCGCAGTGTCGACGGATTCGGAGCCGGAGTTGGTATAGAAGACGTGGCCGAAACCCTTGGGGGCTATCTCCACCAGCCGGTTGGCCAGCTCGAACGGCAGAGGGTGTCCCATCTGGAATGTGGGGGCGAAATCGAGATGGGAGATCTGCTGGGATACCGCCTCGGCAATCTCGCGTCGACCATGGCCCGCGTTGCAACACCAGAGCCCGGCAGTGCCATCCAGTATCTTGCGGCCATCCTCTGAGTGATAATACATCCCCTCTGCCGACTTCAGGATGCGCGGCGCCGCCTTGAACTGCTGGTTGGCGGTGAAGGGCATCCAGAAGGCGGACATGTCGGGGGTATTGATGTCGCTAATCGGTTTCATGGTCACCTCATCCTTAAGGCGTTTAGTAACACTTGGCTGATGCCTATTAAATTAAACACCTGAGTTCCTAAAAAGGGGCGGTTTATCGCCCCTGCTTGGTGTCACCCCCTCGGGGTGGTATAAGATATTTAACACAATTTTAATAATAGTAAACAGTCAAGGAGTGTCTATCGATGGATATCGGTCACCGCCTCAAGGCGGTTCGCACCAAGGCGGCCCTCTCCCAACGCGAGCTGGCCAAGCGCTCCGGTGTGACCAACGGTTTTATCTCCCAGATCGAGAAAAATCAGGTGAGCCCCTCGGTCGCGTCGCTGCGCAAGGTGCTGGAAGGCATCCCCATGTCGCTCGCCAGCTTCTTCACCGATGAGACGGAGATGGATTCCGAGGTGATCTTCCGCGCGGATGACATGCCGGATCTCGGCACCCACCCCATCAGCTATAGATTGGTGGGCCACAGCCGGGCCAACCGCGCCATCGGCATGATGCAGGAGGTACTGCCCCCGGGGGCCGACACCGGCGACGACATGCTGAGTCACGAGGGGGAAGAGTGCGGCATCGTCATCAGGGGACAGGTGGAGGTCACCGTCGGCGAGCAGGTACACCTGCTGGCCCCCGGGGATGGCTACTACTTCGACAGCCGCACCCCGCACCGCTTCCGCAACGTGGGGGAGCAGGAGTGCGTGCTGATCTCGGCCAACACCCCGGCCAGCTTCTGATCCCCATGGGTGGCCAGGGCCGCTCGCCCCTCCACGAGACGGCCCTGCAGCCTGGGTAAGGTCCGCCGCAGATCGGGGCCTTTTCTCGAGCACGGAGCGGCAAGTGTTTAATGAATTGTTACAAGATGGATTTACAAGCGGCAGGATGTTTAGCATATTGATACGCGAAGACGTTTTTTGCCGGTTCAAGGAGTGAACATGAGTGACCTGACCCTGGCCCAGTGGCAACACAAGGCCGCCCATCTGACCCTGCCCTCGCAAGCCTTTATCGATGGCAGCTACCGGGATGCCGTCAACGGCGCCACCTTCGATTGCATCAACCCGGCCAACGGCCAGTTGCTGACCAAGGTGGCCTCCTGCGACGCTGCCGACGCCGAGCTGGCGGTGCAGGCCGCCCGCGCCGCCTTCGATGACAAGCGCTGGAGCGGGCTCTCCCCGAAACAGCGCAAGCTGATCATGCAGCGCTTCGCCGAACTGATGCGCCTCAACCAGGTGGAGCTGGCCCTGCTGGAGTCCCTGGACATGGGCAAGCCCATCGGCGATGCCATGGGCTATGACGCCCCCGCCGCCGCCAACTGCATCGCCTGGAACGCCGAGGCCATCGACAAGATCTACGATCAGGTCGCCCCGGTGGAAGAGTCCGCCCTGGCCCTGGTGACCCGGGAGGCGCTCGGGGTGGTGGCCGCCATCGTCCCCTGGAACTTCCCCCTGGTGATGGCCTGCTGGAAGCTGGGCCCGGCGCTCGCCACCGGCAACTCCGTCATCCTCAAGCCGTCCGAAAAATCCCCCCTCACCGCCCTGCGCATCGCCGGCCTAGCCAAGGAGGCTGGCATCCCGGACGGCGTCTTCAACGTGCTGCCGGGCTTTGGCCACACAGTGGGCGAGGCGCTGGCCATGCACATGGACGTGGACTGCATCACCTTCACCGGCTCCACCAAGATCGGCAAGCATCTGGTGCAGTGCTCCGGCAAGTCAAACCTCAAACGCGCCTTTATGGAGTGCGGTGGCAAGAGCCCCAACATAGTGCTGGCGGACGCGCCTGATCTGGACGCCGCCGCCAGGAGTGCCGTGGGCGCCATCTTCTACAACCAGGGCGAGGTGTGCACCGCCGCCTCCCGCCTGCTGGTGCAGAACAGTATCAAGCCGCAATTCATGGAGCGCCTGCTGGCCCATGCCCGCGAGTGGATAACCGCCAACCCGCTGGATCCCGCCACCCGCATCGGCGCCATGGTGGACGGCATTCAGATGGAGCAGGTGCTCAACTACATCGCCATCGGCCAGCAGGAGGGCGCCAGACTGCTGCTGGGGGGCAAGCGCACCCACACAGAGAGCGGCGGCTTCTATATCGAGCCCACCATCTTCGACGACGTAACCCCGCAGATGCGCATCTTCCGAGAGGAGATCTTCGGCCCTGTACTGGCGGTGACCGGCTTCGACACGCTGGAAGAAGCCATCGCGCTGGGCAACGACACCGACTACGGTCTGGCCGCCGCGATCTGGACGGCGGATCTCAACAAGGCGGTGAAAGGCTCCCGCGCCCTGCGCGCCGGCACCGTGTTCGTCAACAACTGGGATGGGGGCGACATGACGATGCCGTTCGGCGGCTTCAAGCAGTCCGGTAACGGTCGCGACAAGTCACTGCACGCCCTGGAGAAATATACCGAGCTGAAAAGTACCTGGATCCAGCTCGATTAACGTCGAATATGACGAGATCAGGCAATAAAGGGGGAGAAATCCCCCTTTTTCATTTTTACCCTTTCCTCAACAGCTTCAATCGATATAATCATCAAATAGACAAGCCCTTAAATATAAAGATAAAAATGCTGTTTTTTCTGGGAAGTGTACTGTTTCTGGTGGTGGGCCTGCCGCTGCTCTTCTTCATGCTGGGCGAGGGTGAGGCCTATGTGACCTGGGGTCCCTGGATCTCCGCCATCGCACTCATGCTGTGGCTGCTCATGGATGTAGAGAAGATCCGCCGCGGCGGTCGGCGCTGAGTCGATTCCATGCTGTAAAAATCTCGCCAAACGGCATTTATTAACTTCTTTCCCCCCAAAAGGATCGCTACACTGACTTTTTGCGATGTTTTCCAACATCCGACTCTCCAGTGAAGGTTATCCGCATGCAGCAACAGATCCAGCGCCAGGGCATCATCTATGCCCTGTGCGCCTATACCCTTTGGGGCCTGGCGCCCATCTATTTCAAGACCATTTCCGCCGTCCCGGCCGCCGAGATCCTGACCCACCGCATGATCTGGTCCTGCGCCCTGCTGATGGTGCTGACCCTGATCGGCCGCCAGTGGCACAAGGTGCAGGCGGTGTTGCGCCAACCCAGGGTGCTGCTCACCCTGGCCTTCACCTCGGTCACCGTCGGCGGCAACTGGCTGCTGTTCATCTGGGCCATCAACAACGGTCACATGCTGGATGCCAGCCTCGGCTACTACATCAACCCGCTGTTCAACGTGCTGCTCGGCATGGTGTTTCTGAGCGAGAAGCTGCGTCGCCTGCAGTGGTGGGCGGTGGGACTGGCGGTGATAGGGGTTGCCGTCCAGCTCATCGCCTTCGGCTCCCTGCCCTGGATAGCCCTGGTGCTGGCCTCGAGCTTCGCCATCTATGGCCTGATCCGCAAGAAGCTGGCCCTGGATGCCCTCACCGGCCTGCTGATCGAGACCATGATCATGTTGCCGCCGGCCGCCATCTACCTCTGGGGATTCGCCGACAGCCCCACCAGCCACCTCACGCAAAACGACTGGCACCTGAACCTGCTGCTGATCGCCGCCGGGGTCGTGACCACGGCGCCCCTGCTCTGCTTCACCGCCGCCGCCACCCGGCTCAAGCTCTCCACCCTGGGCTTCTTCCAGTACATAGGCCCCAGCCTGATGTTCATCCTGGCGGTCACCCTCTACGGGGAGGCGCTGGCGCTGGACAAGATGATCACCTTCGGCTGCATCTGGAGCGCTCTGATGCTGTTCAGCCTGGACGGGTTGCGCAGCGGCAAGCGGCGTCAGGGGGCCGGTTGAGCAGCCGAATGCCCGGCCACTGCAATAATCTACAAGCCAGGAGTCGGCTTTCGGGTTATCAATAGGCCATGAGCGCCTCTCCATCCCGCATCCATTACTGGCAATCCCGGCTGCTGCCGGGAGTTGAACTCTCCCACTCCCATCACAGGGAGTTCAGCTATGGCCGCCACGTGCACCTGGACTACCACATAGGTCTGGTGCAGCAGGGCGGCCAGAAGTTCATCCACAAGGGCAGCAGCCACAACCTGGTGCGCGGCCAGCTCTCCACCGTCAACCCTGACGAGATGCACGACGGCCTCAGCCTGCTGCCGGAAGGGTACGAGGTACGGGTGTTCGCCATCGCCCCTGAGCAGCTGGCCCGCTGGCTGCCGGACAGCCCGGAGCCCTTCTTCGATCAGGGCTTGCAGCGCCGACCCGACCTCTATCAGGGCTTCGCCCGGCTGCACATGTATCTGGATCAACCCGAGCCCGATGCCCTGCTGGCGGAGAGCCAGCTCTTGGCCCTGCTCGGCGAGCTGCTGCACCTGGCACCGGAGCGCCATGCCCTGGCGGATCCCCAGATAAGGTTCCTGCGCGACCATCTGCTGGGCCAGCTGGACGGGCACCACAGCCTGGAGGATCTGGCCGCCCTGTTCGGGCTGGATCGCTTCGCCTTCCTCCGTCAGTTCAAGAAGAAGACCGGCATGACCCCCTACGCCTGGCTCAAGCGGCTGCGTCTCGAGCGCGGCAAGCTCCTGCTCGCCCGTGGCCTGCCGGTGAGCGAGGTGGCACTGGCGGTCGGTTTCTTCGATCAGAGCCACTTCCACCATGGTTTTCGCCAGGCGTTCGGGCTGACCCCGGCGGACTACCGTCAGCAGATGCTCCCCAGCTGACCAACCCCACTGCAATCTTTTACAAGCCAGACCCTGCCCCCATCCCCCATGCTGCTGCCTCATCTTTGTAGCGAGGTATGCCATGCTCACCAGCCTGTTTCTGACCATAGGTCTCATCCACCTGATCGCTCTGGCGAGCCCGGGCCCGGATTTCGCGCTCATCCTGCGCACCAGCCTGCACAGGCCCACGGCGCTCGGGGCCGCGCTTGGCATCGCTATCGCCATCCTGCTGCACGCCACCCTCAGCCTCACCGGCATCAGCCTGCTGATCGCGAGCCAACCCTGGCTGTTCCTGGCGGTGAAGGTGGTGGGTGCCCTCTATCTGGGCTGGCTCGGCTGGGGAGCAATCAAGGCTGCGCGCCGCAACTCCGCCACCCAGGCACTGCGGGCTGGCGGTGAGTTGCAGGGCTGGAACCGGGGGCTCAGAGCCGGGATCGCCACCAACCTGCTCAACCCCAAGGCGCTGCTGTTCTTCATGGGATTGCTGGCGGCCATGGTGACACCCCAGGTGGATGGCCTGACCCGGGGCCTGCTGATCCTGGAGCTCTTCCTGCTCTCCCTGGCCTGGTTCGGGCTGCTGGCCTGGAGCCTCTCCACCGCCCGGGCTCAGCACCTGCTAAGCCGGGTGCAACGGCCCCTGAACCTGGTCACAGGGCTGCTGTTCGGCGCCGTCAGCCTCTCCATCCTGGTGGAGCTGGCCGGTGAGGCGAGCGCCTACATCTGAGCAATGCAAGCCACCCCCATCCCCGAGCGGGGCGAGCAGCGGCTCGGCCGAGTACAACGGCCTGCTGTTCGGTATCACCGGCCCAGTCTCTCCATCCTGGAGGAACTGGCCGGGGAGGTGAGTGCCTACATCTGAGCCATGCGGGCCAAGCCCGCCGTCAAGCGGGGTGGTATCGGACTCATTGTGGGATTAGGATGCACGCCTTCACCACAATAACGTTACGGATGTATCGGCATGACTCGACAATGGTCGCTTCCCATAGTGGCACTCGCGGGGGGAGCCTTGCTCTGGCTCGGCACCACCTTCGACATGAAGTGGGCCCTGATGGCCCTCATCGGCTTCGGTTTCGGCTTCACCCTCTCCTTCAGCCGCTTCGGCATTGTATTCGGCTGGCGCGAGATGCTGACCAGGCGCAACAGCTACTACGTGCGGGTGCACCTGCTCACCATCGCCATCGAGATCCTGCTGTTCACCACCTTCCTCTCCTTCACTCACGCCCTCTTTGGCGATGCCATGGTGGGCAACGTCATGGCCATTGGCGTCCCCTTCATCGTCGGTGCCTTCCTGTTCGGCATCGGCATGCAACTGGCGGGGGTCTGCGCCACCGGCACCCTCTACTGCTGTGGCGAGGGGCAACCCCGTTTCTGGCTGGTGCTGGTCTGCTACGGCATAGGCACCCTCATCAGCAACCAGTTTCGTCCCGAGCTGGAGGCCAGCTTCTCCAGCCAGGTGGTGCTGGCCCGGGATCTGACCGGCAATCTCTGGAGCGGCATGCTGCTCAACCTGGCGCTGGTCGCCCTGCTCTTCCTGCTGTTTCGCAAGAGCGAACTCAATCGCACCGGTGAGGTGAAGCCCATCTTCGGCGGCGGCAACCTGTTCTGGCGCGACGGCCGCTTCACGGTGCTGACCGGCGGCATCCTTATCGCCCTGCTCAACTCTGCCGTGGTGGCCCTGCACGGTTCGGCCTGGACCATCACGGGCGCCGTCTATGACATGGCGCTGCGCGGCGCCTCCCTGTTCGGCCTGTTCGAGGGCAACCCCAAGCTGGCCCAGCCGCTCTTCATCAACCCCATGGTCGGCATGTTCTGGCTGGGGATCCTGGGGGCGGCGCTGGCCCGTTGCCTGAGCGGCGGCGGCAATCACACCCCGATCCGCATAGGCAACAGCCTGGCGGCCATCATAGGTGGTCTGTTGATGGGGATGGGGGCCATGTACAGCGCCTGCAACCTGGGCGGCTTCTTCGACGGCACGGCGTCGGGCAGCCTGCACGGTTGGGTCTGGATGCTGATGGCCCTGGCGGGCAGCATCATAGGCATACGTCTGCGGCCCCTGTTCAAACTCTGATGCAGTAACGGGATGGCGCGGTTGACGCCATCCCGTCAATCTCCCTCCCCTTTATCCCGCCAATTACGGCGCCAGAGGCTGGACACGCCGCCCTGGTCACTCCCCCCGTCGCTTCACCTTGCGCAGGTAGAGATATCCCTCCCCCGGGCTGCCCCAGCGCTGGCGGGCGCCGTTGTCATAGGCCCTGTCCAGCAGCCTGACGCTGTTGGGGCCTATCCAGAGGTACTGCACCAGGGTAGTGGCGCCGCCAAAGTCGGTGGCACAGCTGCCGACCTTGCTGTGGCCCGCGAACTCTCCGCTGGCCTGACGGGTCAGCCAGATCTCGCAGCCCTGGCGCAGGGAGAGTTGTTGCGGGGTGAGGGAGTCGAGCAGTTCGGGCTGACGCCAGGCGCCGGCGAAGTCGGTGGCCCTCGGCATGGTCAGCTCGGCCATCAGGATGCGGCCATCGGGCAGCGGGGAGAAGCGGTAGATGCGCTGACGGAACGGGCGCACCGCCCGCTCGCTCAGGAACTGCTCGGCATAGACCCAGCGAAAGGGGCCTTCCCCGGGCCAGATCTCCACCAGACGCAGCTCGGCGCTGGTGAAACGCGGGTCGTAACCGGCCTGCTCCTGGCTGGAGAACTCACCGGTAAACCAGGAGAGAAGCGGCTCCATCTTCCCCTGCACCGGCGACGAACTGGCCACGAAGGGAACGGGGTTGGCCCACACCAGGCAGGCGTAAAACAACCCCAGCAGGGCCACCATCAGCTTTGTCATCGAATCCTTCCGAGTCGCTTGCATGGCGGCGATTATATGAGCGAACGGCGACAATAACCTCAACCTTGATCAACTCCTTACCAATACGCTGAAAAATCACTGTGTTAGCGAAGAAGTGCGACGCAGGACCGCGATCATGGCCACGGCAAGGCCAGAGCCCGAAACGTCCCCCTCCCCCTGCCACCTTACGCCGTTTGTCCCCGCTGAGAACGCTCCGCTGTGCCAGACTTGACGGTGGCTGACTGGCGCATCGGGTCTCCTTGATCTTGCACTGGGCCGCTTCCATGCTCATGTTTCAACGTGCATCCAGAGAACCACCTATGAACTCACCCCGTTTTTCCCCCATAGATCCCATCTCCCGCTACTCGGAGATCCTGTTCGGCCTGCTGATGGTGCTCACCTTTACCGGTTGCTTCAATGCGTTCGAGGCGGGGCGCGCCGAGGTCAGGGATCTGCTGATCGCCGGCATCGGCTGCAACATCGCCTGGGGCATTATCGATGCCATCGTCTACCTCATCACCACCCTGACCGAGCGGGGCCGAGCCCTGCGGTTGTTGCAGCAGTTGAGCCTGCTGACACCCGGTGATGAGAGGGGCATAACGGCGCTGCGAGACGCCCTGCCCGGCCCGCTGGCGGCGATCTGCCGCGACCCTGAGCTCAGGGACTGGCAGGTGCGTTTGCAGCAACACCCCGAACTGGGCCAGGGGGGCATCTGGCGCTGGAATGACCTGCTCAACAGCCTGGGGGTCTTCTTCATGGTGTTCCTCTCCACCTTCCCCGTGCTGCTGCCCTTCTTCTTCATGCAGGATCCCGTTCCGGCCCTGCGCCTCTCACACACCATCGCCCTGCTGATGCTGATGGGAATTGGCTACGGGCTGGCCCGCTATGCCGGTTCACCACGCCCCCTGCTGATCGGCGTGATCTTCGCAGTCGCGGGCGTCGCCATCGTACTGCTCACCATCGCCCTGGGCGGTTGAGGAGAAGCGCGGCGGGAGGCTTGCCCCTTGTTCCCCATCCGGCCAGCGGCCAACTTCGGCATGGGCGACTATTCTTGCTGCGGACCAACCGAGGAGGAGCCCCTCATGACGACAGGAATTGTGACCCTGCACCGCGTACTCAAGGCCCCGCCGATGCGGGTGTACAGAGCCTTTATCGAGGCGGACGCCCTGGCCAAGTGGCTGCCGCCCCATGGCTTCACCTGCCGGGTAGAGCAGCTGGAGGCCCGCGTCGGCGGCACCTTCAGGATGGCGTTCTTCAATTTCGGCAACGGCCACAGCCATGCCTTCGGCGGCGAGTATCTCGATCTGGAACCGGGCAAGCGCATCCACTATACGGATCGCTTCGACGACCCCAATCTGCCGGGGGAGATGCACGTCACCATCACCCTCACCCAGGTGCTGTGCGGCACCGATCTCGCCATCGAACAGGCAGGGATCCCGGCAGCTATACCGGTCGAGATGTGCTACCTCGGCTGGCAGGAGTCCCTGACCCAGCTCGCCGCCCTGGTCGAACCCGAGATCCCGAACGAATAACCCGGCACCATCCCGGGGATGTCGGGCCCGCAAAAAAGCAAAGAGCCTGCCGGATGGCAGGCTCTTTTCATGTGCAATGCCCAGCACTCATTGCAGGTTCAGGCCGCCCAGGTAATCCCGCTTGCCCAGATCCACCCCGGCCTGGCGCAGCAGGGCATAGGTCATGGTCAGGTGGAAGTAGAAGTTCGGGATGCCGTACTCGTGCACGCAGCTGTGACCGTCCATCCCCTTGCCACCGGCCCAGTAGGGGTAGTAGTGGCCACTCGCATACTGGCTGAAATCAGCCTCCAGCTTGCTCTGCAGATAGACGATGGTCTTGGCCACGTGGGCGCGCAGATCCGCCATGGTTTTGGGATCATCCCCCAGCACCGGCGGCTCGCTCAGGCTGGCGGTAGCGACCACGGCGCGAGCGCTGTCACAGCAGATCAGCACCTGCTTGGCCAGCGGCAGCATGTCGACGATGAGGCGCTCATTGAAGAAGTTCTCCACATTGAATTTCTTCGCCTCGGCGTGGGCCTCGGCCTTGGCCAGACACTGGTCCAGGTTGGTCAGCATCTTGATGAACTGGGCGGCGATATCACGATTCATAATGCACTCTCGGTTGGTTGAAGGCGGTAAAACGAGCGACTCCACTATAGCGCATCCCCCTCGCAGTTCGAGCCCGGAGAGATGAAAAGCGGGGGCACCCTCCCCGCCCTGCGACAGGCAGTGGCGGCCTCGGCGAGGCACCCGTTGCCAGCGCACCCGGGCTGCCCGCCACCCCGAGTCCCTCTTTCCCCTTTTTTTGATCTGTGACAGGCATCTCGTTTTTCGATGGGCGTAGTCTGGAGCCCGTTGCCCCGGCACGGGCCGGGGCGCCAATCCCACAAGGAGAATGCCATGAAGATCTACGATCGAAACCGCAATGTGCTGACCCTGGGCCAACGGGTTATGATTGCCGCCACCGGTGCGGTCGACACCCTGAAGGAGGCGCACACCGACAACCTGACCCCCTATGAGGCGGAGCATGAGAAGTGCGTGCTGCTGGCGAACAGCCAGGAGCGTTACGCCCCCATCGAGTTGATTAGACTAGGCTGATCCCGCTTTCCGTCACCCTACTCTTTACAATTCACCCGGCCGCCGCGCCCTGTCGGTGGCCGGGTTTCTGACTCCCATCTGTTTCTTCGAGATGTGCTCGCGTCATATTCCCGTTATCTGGCGTCGATGGCTTATCCAACAGAGTGGAGGCCCCAGCTTCCCCGCTCCCCAGGATGTTGCCCGCCACCGGACGGCACGAGTCACTTGCATAATGGAAGTAAGGACCGTATGGTTACTTCCATTATGCAAGTAACCTGATGGCACAACATGCGCAAGAAGAGTCTGAGTGAACAGCAGTGCCCCATCGCCCGCAGCCTGGATCACGTCGGCGAATGGTGGAGTCTGCTGATTATCCGCGATGCCATGCATGGCCTGTCGCGCTTCGATGAATTTCAAAAGAGCCTTGGCATCTCCCCCAACATACTGACCCGACGCCTGACCGCCCTGGTCGAGGGGGGCCTGATGGAGAAGCGGCTCTACTCCGAGCGCCCCCCTCGCTATCAATATGCACTCACCCCCCGCGGCCAGGATCTCAGCGCCGTGCTGATCGCGCTGCTCACCTGGGGCAACAACCACCTGGCGCCCGAGGGGGCCAGCATCCAGCTGAAGGATGCCCAGACGGGCGAACTGGTCGAGCCCATGCTAGTGGACAGGCGCACCGGCCAGGAAATTTCACCCTCGCGCCACACACTGGTGCCGGGACCGGCCGCCAGTGACGGCATGAAGCAGCGTCTGTGCCATGGCAATGGCGTGATGAGCGGCGATAACCCTTCGAGACAGGAATCAGAGTCATGAACGCACATCGTATCGTGGTGACGGGAATGGGAGCGGTGACCCCGCTTGGATATGGGGTGGAAACCGTGTGGCAGCGACTGCTGGCGGGCCAGTCCGGCTTGCGCCGCCTGCCGGAGGTCTTCACCGAAGGGCTGGCCGCCAAGGTGGGCGCCATGGTGCCGACCCTGGCCGAGGATCCCCTGGCCGGGTTTGACCCCGATGCCGTGGTGTCGACCAAGGAGCAGAAGAAGATGGATCGCTTCATCCTGTTTGCCATTGCCGCAGCCAAGGAGGCCCTGTCGCAAGCCAACTGGGCCCCCGAGACGGCGGAGCAGCAGGAGCGCACCGCCACCATCATCGCCTCTGGCATCGGCGGCTTCCCCGCCATCGTCGATGCGGTGCGCACCACGGATGAGCGGGGACCGCGTCGCTTGTCCCCGTTCACCATCCCCTCCTTCCTGGTCAACATGGCGGCGGGCCATGTCTCCATCAACTTCGGCTTCAAAGGCCCGCTCGGAGCACCGGTCACGGCCTGCGCCGCCGGGGTGCAGGCCATTGGCGACGCCGCCCGCCTCATTCGCTGCGGTGAGGCCGACATCGCCATCTGTGGCGGGGCCGAGGCCACCATAGACCGCGTCAGCCTGGGCGGGTTTGCCGCGGCTCGCGCGCTGTCGTCCGCCTATGCTGATGACCCCGAAGCGGCCTCCCGCCCCTTCGATGTCGACCGCGACGGGTTTGTGATGGGCGAAGGGGCCGGGATCCTGGTGATTGAGTCCCTGGAACACGCCCTGGCCCGGGGCGCCACCCCCATAGTGGAGCTGGTGGGGTATGGCACCAGCGCCGATGCCTATCACCTCACCGCCGGCCCGGAGGATGGAGACGGCGCTCGCCGCGCCATGATGGCGGCCCTGGCTCAGGCCGGCATCCAGGCTGCGGATGTCCAGCACCTCAATGCCCATGCCACCTCGACCCCGGTGGGTGACAGGGGGGAGCTCGCCGCCATCAAGCGCGTATTTGGTGACAACAACCAGATAGCGGTGACTTCCACCAAGTCCGCCACCGGCCATCTGCTGGGGGCCGCCGGGGGGATAGAGGCCATCTTCACCGCGCTTGCCATTCGTGATCAGAGAGTGCCTGCGACCCGCAACCTGCAACAAGCCGACCCCCTCGCCGACGGCGTGGACATAGTGCGGGGCGCGGCCCGTGACATGGGGATCGAGCACGCCATCTCCAATGGCTTCGGTTTTGGCGGCGTGAATGCCAGCGTGCTGTTCAAGCGCTGGCAGGGGGCCTGATCTCGCCGGCGACTGGGCAGCTTGCCGTTGACTGACCTGTCGGCGAACGCCTCGCCGACACTCTTCATCTTGGGACACCCACCTTTTTGAGCTCGACCGCCAACCACTGCAACACGCACAACAAGATGGGTGTCCCAGATTTCCTGTTCAAAAAGATGGGAGACCCGGACTTCCGCCTCCCAGATCTCCTGCCATAAAAAGACCCAAACTGAAGGGCTCAGTCTGGGTCAGGTTGCGAGTCAGTTGACTAGCAGAGGGTCATCATTTGCTGCTGATATCGTCCAGGATCAGCAGCTCGGGATCCACACCACCGACACTGTCAGACAGGGCCGCGGCTGTCAGCACCTGACCATTGACCAGGGTGACCGGCAGGGGACCGATGACCGGGGTCTTGTCACCCGAGGCCGTGACGGTGACATAGTAATCCCCGGCAGCAAGGGCAAGATAACCACTGTCAGCCTTGAAGGGTACGGCGCTGAGCGCCGGTGACGCACCGCTGATGTCCGACCCCGCAGTCAGGTAGACGTCCACCGCCGGTGCCGTGGGGGCGGCATGGAGCACACGCAGTTGTGCCTCTGTCGCCACCACACGACCGCTGTCGGTCAGCAGCAAGGGCTCTATGGTTTCACCGGATGGGTCCAGCAACTGACCCACGGCAAACAGGGAGTAGCGGGCACCCGCCTTGAGCGGCACGTCGCTGGCATTGATGACTTCCGGTGTAGTGGCTCCGGTTGGCGTGACCACAAAGTCATAATCGCCGGCGGCCAGGCTCAGGTAGGAGGTGTTCGCCTTGAAGGCCAGTCCTTGCAGCGGGGCCGCAGTCGGCGCAACGCCTTTCACCCAGATATCGACGGCAGGGGCATCAGCGACGGCATGGACCCCCCTCAGCTGAGCCTGCTCATCGGTAGACAAGATGGGGGTGGCGCCAGCATCACCGATGGCAAGCAGTTGTACCGGGCTTGGCCCCGCCCCCAGGTTGTCGATCGCCGCCATCAGCAAGTCGGTACCCGCGTTGAGCGTCAGCGGGCCAGAGTCATACACCACATCGCTGCTGCCCGGTAGCGTCAGCCTGATCTGGTATTCGCCTGCTGGCAGGGTGAGGGGGTCGCTATAGGTCTTGAACGGTATATTGGCCAGCGTCGGACTGGTCAGGGTGGCCCCCGGCGCGGTGACATGGATGTCGACGGCCGGTGCACCGGGTGCGGCATACACCACCTGCACACGAATATCGCCTCCCGTTGGTGCCTGGTTCGGCCGCTCAATCACCAACGGGCCGAAGGCGGTATCCCCGCTCCCCGCCAGTTTGCCCACCGCCAACACGTCGTACTGAGTGTCGGGTTTGAGGTCGAGGGACACCGGGCCTATGACGGTCGAGGTGCCGCTCGGCAAGATCCCGTCCACCGCCACCTCGTGGCTGCCAGCGGCAACCGGCTTGAGCCCGCTGCTTGAGCCATAGTCGACGGCCGTCAGGAAGGCAGCCCCATCGACATTGACATTCACCTTGGGGGCATCAGGGGCTAAGTGGCTGATCCTGATGGCGGCATTGGGCGGACTGCTGTCATTTTCACTGCCTCCGCATGCGGCCAGACCCAATACCATAGCTAGTGCGGCACAACGTCGAATCCATTTCATCTGGTCATTCTCCATTGGTTGGTCCCCACGGGCATATGCAGCTCGCTAATGACTGGATCATCACCCTTTGCTTTTTATTTGCTCAGGCGGTGGCGCGGCATGGACGGCAGACATCCCCTTCCCCGCTCCAGGCCCTGTCACGCCAGCAGAGAGCGCCTCGCTCACATAGCGGGAGTTCCTGCCCCCTCTCCCCCTACCATTCATTACTGCCAGTGAATTTTCATATCAACCGAGTGCCATTTCAGTGAACACCCCACCGCCCTAGACTGTTTCTCGAACCTTAACGAGGAGTCTTGTATGAAACTCACCCATATCCCGTTGCTGGCTGGCACCCTCGCCTCGGCCTTCTCTTTCAACACCTTCGCCGGTGACCTTGTCTCGGTGCAGTTCAGCAACTCTTTTTCTTGGGACACCCACCTTTTTGACAGCGCTTTACCTCTGTTCTTGACTGAAAGGGAAATCGCAGGAGGTTGCCATGACCATTGCCCGTTCCCGTCAAATCAGTCTGCAAGATACGCCCTACTACCACGTGGTCAGTCGCTGCGTGCGACGGGCCTTCTTGTGCGGCGAAGATGCCCATTCCGGCCAGAGTTACGAGCACAGGCGCCAATGGGTGGTCGACAAGCTGGGGCAGTTGTCACGGCTGTTTGCCATCGGTGTCTGTGCCTACGCGGTGATGAACAATCACTATCATCTGGTGCTCAAGGTTGAACGAGATATCGCCATCCACTGGAGTGAGCAGGAAGTGGCCGAGCGTTGGGCCGCACTATTTCAGTGGCCCCTGCTGGTGCGACGCTGGTACCAAGGAGAATCCCTGATTGAACCGGAGCTGATGGTCGTACAACAGCTAATCGCCCAATGGCGTGAGCGACTGCATTCCATCAGCTGGTTTGTTCGGTTGCTCAATGAAAACCTGGCCCGCCAGGCCAATCAGGAGGATGGTTGCAAGGGCCATTTCTGGGAAGGGCGCTTCAAGAGCCAGGCCTTGCTCACCGAGTCAGCCCTGCTGGCCTGCATGGCTTACGTCGACCTCAATCCGATACGGGCAGCGATTGCCGACAGACCCGAAGAGAGCGACTACACCAGCATCAAGCAGCGCCTCGTGGACCAACAACCTGCAGCATCGTTGCCACCTCTGTTGCTGCCGTTTTCCAGCCAAGGCAAGCCAGATGACCTGCCCTATGCCTTTCTCGATTATCTGGCGCTGGTCGACTGGACAGGGCGAGCCATCAGAAGCGACAAGCGCGGTCATATTCCGGTTCACCTTGCGCCCATACTGGTGCGGCTGGGGTTGGATGAAGCTCGCTGGCTGAAACAGGTGACACTGTTTCGGCGGCAGGGCATCAGAGTGGTGGGTGACAGAGAACATTGCCGGCTGTTCGCACAGCACTGCGGCCAGCGGCGATGTCACCAGCTACCTGTTTGAACTGTTTGAATCGCTAGTTCCCGCGTCACATCACACCCCGGCATGTCACCCGATGCCGGGCATGACATTGCCTGAACAAGAGGCTTTTTAGCCCAGAACAGCCACCTTGTTGCTCCCGCTCCAACCCTCAAGCCAACTATCCGTCATCGCATCACCAATCTGGATACGGCTTACTCAAAAAGGTGGGTGTCCCATATTTTTTCTCAAAAAGGTGGGTGTCCCAAATTTCTGCCGTTCGCACAGCACTGCGGCCAGCGGCGATGTCACCAGCTGCCTGTTTGAATCGCTAGCTCCCGCGTCACATCACACCCCGGCATGTCACCCGATGCCGGGCATGACGTTGCCTGTTTAGGCCAGAACAGCCACCTTGTTGCTCCCGCTCCAACCCTCGAGCCAACTATCCGTCATCGCATCACCAATCTGGATACGGCTTACTCAAAAAGGTGGGTATCCCAGATTTTTTGGCTCCCGCTCCAACCCCCGAGCCAACTATCCGTCATCGCATCACCAATCTGGATACGGCTTACTCAAAAAGGTGGGTGTCCCAGATTTTTCTCCCGATCCAACCCTCGAGCCAACTATCCGTCATCGCATCACCAATCTGGATACGGCTTACTCAAAAAGGTGGGTGTCCCAGATTTTACTGCCATCGTTATGTGGCGAGTGGCATCTATCCACCAGATTGGTGCGGGTCGGTGGATGGGCCGTTGGGGGGATTGGAGTAAACCCTGAAAAGAAATTTTCCATCGAGATCATCCAATTACTCTTTACTAATTGAATATATGTTCTTATTTAAGGATATATGGCCTGTCTTTTGTTAAATCGAATAAATTAATAAAAAAAGGACCATCTATATTTCTCTCAATGCCGATTTTAATGCCGGAGGAATTTGTACAAAAAAAGTCAAAGTGATAGCGCGGATGAATCTTTGCATTAGAATTAACAACATCATCATCAAATCTAAAGTATCCGTGCTCTTTTAATAGAAGCGATGATAGCATGTCTGAATATATTATAGCCTCATTAAAGTCAAGACCAAAACTCTCATGAAGAGAATATACCACGCTGTCATTACAGTATGTCCCTTCTCGACAAGTATTTATAGCATTTCTTAGATAAAAGATTGTAGCAGTGTCCATAGTCAGCCCAAATTCATCATAATTAAAAACAATGTTATAACCATGATCAATTAATTGAAAAGGTAAGCTCATGGTAAAGAAACCATCAGGTTTCCTTACCAATACCCTCTTAACATCCCCGGTGAATATTGCTAAATCAAAACCCATTGAGTTATCAACACGAGAATCAGGGCTACTATTTATTATGTCTATAACATTTAATAAGTTTTCTAAATTACTATAAGTATCTCTCACGGCAACAAACCGTGTCATGTGAGATTGAGATATACCACCAAAGAAATATGTACTCATAACACTTTATTCCTTTGATATTCAAGTTCGATTAAACCAAGAACATATTCAGTATCATAGTCATCAATTTCTGACAGCATTGCTGAGACACGGCTTATTATTTTGGCGATAAGTCTTGGTGTTGACTTACGTCCAGAACAATATTTTCTAACAAGTGTCTCTAATGAAAGCGCTTCATCTAAGACAATGAAATCTTTTTGTTTTTCTATCTCTTCTTGAGTTGGAAGCCTAACATCCATATAGTTATTTTTGGTTAGAAAATCCAAGCCATCATTAATGTTTTGCAGCACAACCTTGTCTGTGGCATTACCAAGAATCAAGTGGCTCTCCAAGAAAGAGCGAGCCATCATTGTGTACAATGCATTTCTAAAAGAAGAGCTTCTACTCAGATTTTTTGCAAAGCAAATAACAAAAGGAAACTCCAATCCTTTAGCATTATTTATGTTGGATATGAAAAACTTATTAGCTTGTCTTGACTTGCTCTCAAATGAAACATTGGAATCCCACCCAAGACTTGATTTTACCTTCCTAACAAGCTTGGAAACCTCATCATAAATATATCTTTCTGTATCTAAAAATATTACTGCAACATCCCCTTGTGTTAATGTAGGATGTCTGATTTTTATTCCATTTATTATCTCAATGAATTTATTACATAAATCATCGTCACCATCAACTCCATGTAATGATGTACTCTTAAAGTCCTGTGGTATGTCTTCAAAGCGTCTTAGAGGATCCCGCGAAAGATGAACACGCCCATTAAGCTCTCTATGGTTATAACCACATGCATCCCATTCAGGATTTTTTAACCAACGAAGTACCGGTTTTTCATACAGCCCCATACCTAATGCATGTGAAAACATGAGGTTTTTAGGGTCAGTTCTATAGCATTTTTTCAACACCATATCTGCACGATTAACATTGTCTGCTATTGGTCTAAATATATTCTGGAAAACATCGCCTGCGATAAAAACTTTTTTCTCAGTAACTAATTCACACAGTTCAATAAAACTTTGTGGAAAATCTTGACTTTCATCAATAAAAATATAATCGAAAGCCTTCTCTTTGTCCCATCTCTTCGCTTTAATATCATCAATGGCTTTGTTACAAAGCCATTCAAATGTCCCAGATGAAAATGTTCCAAAAGGAATGTCATAATAATGACAGATGTAGCGATACATGCCTGAACTAGGATCCCTCCCACTCCCCCAAGAATGGAAACAAAAAAGTTTATTGCCCCAATCTATTTGTCTTTCGACTCTCATAAAGTCAAAAAACTCAGGTATCCTACTTTTCATCGTAGATGCTAAAATTTTATTAAAACACGTAAATGCAATTTTTGCTTCAGAGTGCTTTGAATATATTTCTTTAAGCTTGTGGAGTAACAGCTCTGTTTTTCCTGAACCAGCAAGCCCCTGAATAACATATTTTTTGCCAAATCCAGCCTTGAATACGAAACTTGTCTGGTCTGTGTCAAATAGAATTATCTTTGATTTTACAGAGTCTAAAATGTTATCTGCATCCAAATTAACCTTAGACATATCATTAATACTTCCCACTATTAATGATATAATTAAGTCTACAATCCGAGCTTCCTTTTTATCTAACTTTAAATTTTCAAATGAAAAACCCTGAAGTTCTACCGCCTCAAACAAATCCTCCCACTTTTTCTTTCTACCTATCTTATCTCGGTATTTAAATTTTTCAGATAGATATGCGACGTCCTCAAGAAAATCATCCACGTACTCTTCAAACGCATCCTTATTACCATCAATATTTACAAAGCAGGGCTTAATACCGGCAGAAAAAATTACAATTGCGTTTTCATAATCATAACTGGAGTCATCTTTTGAAAGAGGACGACAAAGGACATATGTTTGCTTTTTCTTAGACTTGGCATAATGGTCAATTACAGATTTAATACCTGATTTTTCTGCAAGAACTAAAGCTTCATCAGAATAAAAACAATAATTAGACATGAGTTAAGCCTTCCTGTTAAGAATCCCTTGGTCTTATCAACTAAGAGTATCAATAAACAACATCAATAATCTAGAGTCGTAAGATCGAATAGCGAAATACATTCAAACGATCGCTTTCATTAAGAATGTCGCAATGTTCGATAGATCAAATCAACCCAGCCTAAAGCCGGGTTGGTGTAGTTAAAAGGCAAAAAGATCAGAACGCGTTCCATCTGGCGTAGGCTGTCACCAGCCGCTTAGCGCCGACGTCATCGAACTGGCTCTGCTGCACTTCGTTCTGACCAAAGCGACCATACAGGATACCTCCAACTCAAAGGCAGGCACGGTTTTGATCCCCCTCCTAACCGCCGAGGATCAGAGGCAACGTCAGGGACGCCATCAGGGATGATGGCGTAGCCGCAGCCGGCACAGGGATGTGCCGTCTGCGGCGGCCCGTCCGACGTTGGCTCTGAACTGAGGGCACTGGCGAAGCCAGCGGATTGGCGGGGGTGGCCTTTCTTTTGGTGACTTTTCTTTGGCCACGCAAAGAAAAGTTACTCGCCCCAGCCCGAAGGGCGGGCGAAACCCTGTCGAGGGCCACGCCCTCGCGTCCTGCACGGCGCCAGCCGTGCTGCCAACAGCCAGCCATACCATATACCCATGACGCGAACGTCCGATTACGCTTCGCTAATCGAACCTACAGTCCTGACAAAAAAGGAGCCATCGGCTCCTTTTGCTATTGATGGCGGGTGCGCTGCGCCTTACAGCGCCTCAAGGCGGGCATACGCCGTCACCAGCCACTTGGCGCCGACGTCGTCGAACTGGATCTGCACCCGGCTCTGCTGGCCGACCCCTTCGAAGTTGAGCACTATGCCTTCCCCGAATTTCGGATGGAGCACCCGCTGGCCGAGCTTGATGCCGCTGGCGTCGAAGCTCTGCTGCACCTCGTTCTGGCTGAAGCGGCCGTACTGGGTGGGGCGGCTGACCTGGGTGCGCAGCCGGATCTCTTCCAGACACTCGGCGGGCATCTCGCGGATAAAGCGGCTCGGCTTGTGGAACATCTCGCGGCCGTAGATGCGGCGGCTCTCCGCATAACAGATGTAGAGCTTCTCCATGGCGCGGGTCATGCCCACGTAGCAGAGGCGCCGCTCCTCCTCCAGGCGGCCCGACTCCTCGGTGGATTGCTGGCTGGGGAACATGCCCTCTTCCACGCCGACCAGCAGCACCAGGGGGAATTCCAATCCCTTGGCGCTGTGCAGCGTCATCAGCTGCACCGCATCGGCGTATTCGTCCGCCTGATTCTCGCCGGACTCCAGCGCCGCATGGGCGAGGAAGGCCGACAGATCGCTCATCTCCTCCAGCTCGTCCGGGCGCTGGTACTGGCGGCAGGCGGTGACCAGTTCGTCCAGGTTCTCTACCCGCGCCTGGGACTTCTCGCCCTTCTCCGCCAGGTACATCGCCTTGAGGCCGGAATTCTGGATGGCGATGTCCGCCTGCTGGTGCAGGGGCAGCATGCCGACCTGTTCCTCCAGCGCATCGATGAGATCGACAAAGCCGCGCACCGCGTTACCGGCGCGACCGGTCAGCACCTTGTCGTTGAGCAGGGTCTTGGCGGACTGCCACAGGTTCTGGCCCTGATCGCGAGCGTTGTTGCGCAGAATTTCCAGGGTGCGATCGCCGATGCCGCGGGTCGGGGTGTTGACGACCCGCTCGAAGCTGGCGTCGTCGCCTCTGTTGTTGATGAGGCGCAGGTAGGCCATGGCGTCTTTGATTTCCTGGCGCTCGAAGAAGCGCAGGCCGCCGTAGATGCGGTAGGGCATGGCGTCCTGCATCAGCGCCTCTTCCAGCACCCGGGACTGGGCGTTGGAGCGATAGAGGATGGCGCAGTCGGCGAGCAAGCCGCCTTTTTCTTTCCAATCCTTGAGGCGGCCCACCACGAAGCGGGCCTCGTCCACCTCGTTGAAGGCAGCGTAGAGCGAAATCGGCTCGCCCTCGGCGCCCTCGGTCCACAGCTCCTTGCCGAGCCGCTCCGAGTTGTTGGCGATGACGCTGTTGGCGGCTTTCAGGATATTGGCGGTGGAGCGGTAGTTCTGCTCCAGGCGTATGGTCTGCGCGCCCTCATAGTCGGTCAGGAAGCGCTGGATGTTCTCTATCTTGGCGCCGCGCCAGCCGTAGATGGACTGGTCATCGTCGCCGACGATCATCACCCGGCCTGTGTCGCCAGCCAGCATCCGCAGCCAGGCGTACTGGATGCCGTTGGTATCCTGGAACTCGTCCACCAGTATGTTCTGGAAGCGGTCGCGGTAGTGCTCGAGGATGTGCGGCTTGTTCAGCCACAGCTCGTGGGCGCGCAGCAGGAGTTCTGCAAAGTCCACCAGCCCGGAGCGATCGCAGGTCTCCTGATAGGTCTTGTAGATCTGCTGATAGGTGCGGGTGACGGGGTCGCCGTAGAGGTCGATGTCGCCGGGGCGCAAGCCTTCGTCTTTCTTGCCGTTGATGTAGCCCATCACGGCGCGCGGGGCCCAGTGCTTCTCGTCGAGGTTGAGCGCCTTGATGACGCGGCGGATCAGGCGGTACTGGTCATCGGAGTCGAGGATCTGGAAATCCTGCGGCAGACCCGCATCCAGATGGTGAGCCCGCAGCAGGCGGTGGGCGATGCCGTGGAAGGTGCCTATCCACATGCCGCGCACACCGTCACCTATCACTTTTTCGACCCGGCCGCGCATCTCGGCCGCCGCCTTGTTGGTAAAGGTCACGGCGATGATGGAGAAGGGTGAGCAACGCTCCACCTGCATCAGCCAGGCGATACGGTGCACCAGCACCCGGGTCTTGCCCGAGCCGGCGCCCGCCAGCACCAGCAGATTGCTGCGAGGGGCCGCCACCGCGTCTCTTTGCTTGTCGTTGAGCCCGTCGAGCAGGGTTGAAACGTCCATCACCACTCCTGTTTATTTATACAGGCGGGGATTATACGGCCTGAGGCGTCAGAGACCAAGTCGAGGTGCGGCACCGGCTCGCCCCTGCCGACAGAAGCGGTCTGGCCGCTGGATTTGGTGCCGATAGAAACCACTTTTTTCATCGAAAGAGGAAAACGCTTGCGCATAACCTCATGAATAGAAACACAAATGTCGTTTGAAGCCTATTAATCACAGCATTTAACTCTGCAAACAAACCTAAAAACAAACACTTATAAAGCAATTTGCTTATATTTCAAACCGTTAACGCAAACGTTTTTCCTCTATGATCCCCTTGACCCACAGGCTGGCTCACTTACAGTTAGCCAGCGTGCTTTATGACCTGCCAAGACAGGTTGTGGACCCTCACATAACAATCAAGGATACGATCGTGACTAAAGTGCTCAAGCTGGCCACCGTGGCCGCCCTCACCCTCGCTGCCCTTTCTGCCCAGGCAGCCTCCGAGCCCGCCGTCATCTATGACACCGCTGGCAAATTCGACAAGTCCTTCAACGAAGCCGTGTTCCGCAACGGCGTCGAAGTCTACAACAAGGACAAAGGCGTCAAGGTCAAGGAGTTCGAGCCCCAGAACGAAGCCCAGCGCGAGCAGGGTCTGCGTCGTCTGGCCAGCCGTGGCAACGGCCCCATCGTCGCCGTCGGCTTCAACATGGGTTCCGCGGTAGAGAAGGTGGCCACCGAGTTCCCGAACACCCAGTTCACCATCATCGACATGGTGGTCGACAAGCCGAACGTCCAGTCCCTCATCTTCAAGGAGCATGAAGGTTCCTTCCTGGTGGGTGCCCTGGCGGCCATCGCCTCCAAGAGCGGCAAGGTCGGCTTCGTGGGCGGCATGGACATCCCGCTGATCCGCAAATTCCAGTGCGGCTACGAGCAGGGTGCCAAGTACATCAATCCGAAGATCGACGTGTACCAGAACATGACCGGCTCCACCCCGGCGGCCTTCGCCGACCCGGCCAAGGGTGCCGAGCTCGCCAAGTCCCAGTTCGCCAAGGGCGCCGACGTTGTCTATGCCGCCGCCGGCGGTACCGGTATCGGTGTCTATCAGGCTGCCAAGGATGAAGGCAAGCTGGCCATCGGCGTGGATTCCAACCAGAACCACCTGCAACCGGGCACCATGCTGACCTCCATGGTCAAGGATGTTGGCCTGGCCGCGTACAAGAGCTGGGATGACGCCGCCAAGGGCAGCTGGAAGCCGGGCATCCAGACCCTGGGTCTGGCCGAAGGCGGTGTTGACTGGGCGCTGGACGAAAACAACGCCAAGCTGATCACCCCGGAGATGAAGGCCAAGGTCGAGAGCATCAAGGCCGACATCATCGCCGGCAAGATCAAGGTGCACGACTACATGAGCGACAACTCCTGTAAGTACTGATACTGCGAGTACCAAGTCTCTGCTACGACTCTCAACCCAGACCGGCCCGCACGGGCCGGTTTTTAGTCTCTACTTCATGACCCGCAAGGACTGCATCATGGACCAGACAGATCGCTATGCCATCGAATTAAGAGGTATCGATAAGCGCTTTGGCGAGGTTTACGCCAACAAGCAGATCGACCTTCAGGTTCGTAAAGGCAGCATTCACGGCATCGTCGGCGAAAATGGCGCCGGCAAGTCGACCCTGATGAGCATCATCTACGGTTTCTACCACGCCGACAAAGGCGAGATGCTGATCGACGGTAACCCCTTCAAACCCCATGGCTCCCAAGATGCGATTGCCGCAGGGGTGGGCATGGTGCACCAGCACTTTATGCTGGTGAACAACTTCACCGTGCTGGAGAACGTCATTCTCGGCGCGGAAAACGGCTGGCACCTGGGCAAGAGCCTGGCGGCGGCCGAGAAACTGCTCGGCGAGCTGGCCCGGGACTATGGTCTCGAGGTGCCGCTGCACGAGAAAGTCGAGGATCTGCCGGTGGGCCTGCAACAGCGGGTCGAGATCCTCAAGGCGCTCTATCGCGGCGCCCGCATCCTGATCCTCGACGAGCCCACCGGGGTGCTGACCCCGCAAGAGGCGGATCACCTGTTCGAGGTGCTGAAAAAGCTGCGGGATCAGGGCGCGACCATCATCCTCATCACCCACAAGCTGCGGGAGATCCTGGCCATCACGGATCAGGTCTCCATCATGCGCCGGGGGGAGATGGTGGCCCACGTCGCCACCAAGGATACCGACAAGGAGCAGCTCGCCGAGCTGATGGTGGGCCGCAAGGTGCGCCTCAAGGTCGACAAGGGCACCGCCCAGCCGGGCGAGGCCAAACTCAAGGTCGATGGCCTCTCTTATGTCGATGACGCCGGGGTGGAGCGGGTCAAGTCCGTCAGCTTCGAAGTGCGCGCCGGGGAAGTGGTCGGCATCGCCGGGGTCTCCGGCAACGGCCAGTCCGAGCTGCTCAGCCTGCTCGGCGGCATCCTCAAGCCCAGCAAGGGCAGCTTCACCATCGCCGGAGCCCAGAGCCACGAGGTGAGCCTGAGCCATCCGGCCGATCCGGAGCGGGTGCGCAACTTCGGCCTCGGCCACATCCCGGAAGACCGCCACAAGATGGGGCTCATCAATCGCTTCGAGGCGAAAGAGGCCTTCATCCTCGGTTATCACCGCCGCCCGCAATACAACAAGGGCTGGCTGCAGGACAAGGAGGCGATCCGTCAGGATTGCCAGGCCAAGATGGAGAAGTGGGACGTGCGCCCGCCGAGCCCGGAGCACAAGACCGCGAACTTCTCCGGCGGCAACCAGCAGAAGCTGGTGATCGCCCGGGAAGTGGAGCAGGACCCGGATGTGCTGCTGGTCGGCCAGCCGACCCGGGGCGTCGACATCGGCGCCATCGAGTACATCCACCAGCAGATCATCGCCATGCGCGACAAGGGCAAGGCGGTGCTGCTGGTGTCGGTGGAGCTTGACGAGATCATGAGCCTGTCCGACCGCATCCTGGTCATCGCCGACGGCCGCATCGTCGGCGAGCTGGACGGCGCCAAGGCGGATGAGCGCACCATAGGGCTGATGATGGCTAACATAGTGCCTGACGAGATTGCCAAGGAGGCCCACTGATGAGCCAAGTACGTATTCCTGCCTGGATCTCCGTGGGCGTGCTGCCCGCGGTCAATATCCTGCTGGCCTTCCTGGTGTCGGCCATCCTGTTCTACTACCTCGACATCAACCCGGTCGATGCCGCCGAGATCATGTGGTACGGCGCCTTCGGCACCGGCGAGGGCATAGGCTTTACCCTCTACTACGCTACCGGTTTCATCTTCACCGGTCTGGCGGTGGCGGTGGCCTTCCACGCCGGCCTGTTCAACATCGGCGGCGAGGGCCAGGCCTATATCGGCGGCCTGGGTGTGGGGCTGGTCTGTCTGCTGCTCGGGGACGTGCTGCCGTTCGCCCTGCTGCTGCCGCTCGCCATCATAGCCGGTGGCCTGTTCGGTGCGGCCTGGGCCTTCATCCCGGCCTGGCTGCAAGCCAAGCGGGGCAGCCACATCGTCATCACCACCATCATGTTCAACTTCATCGCCGCCTCCCTGATGGCCTACCTGCTGGTCGACGTCTTCAAGCCGCCAGGATCCATGGCCACAGAGAGCAAGGTGTTCGCCGTGGCGAGCTGGCTGCCGAAGATGAGCGAGCTGGCTGCCGGGTTCGGTGTGGAGATGCCGAACAGCCCCCTCAATATCAGCTTCGTCTGGGCGCTGATCTGTGCGGCCCTGGTGTGGGTCTTCATCTGGCATACCCGCTGGGGCTACGAGATCCGCTCGGTCGGCGCCAGTCAGAGCGCCTCCGCCTATGCGGGCATCTCCTACCCCAAGGTGGTGATCCTGGCCATGGTGATCTCCGGCATGCTGGCGGGCTTCTTCGCCCTCAACGTGCTGCAGGGTGAGCTGCACCAGATCAAGCTCAACTTCGTGGAAGGCTTCGGCTTCACCGGCATAGCGGTGGCCCTGATGGGTCGCAACCACCCGGTCGGCGTCATCATCGCCAGCCTGCTGTTCGGCTTCCTCTATCAGGGGGGCGCCGAGCTCAGCTTCGAGTTCGGGGTGGATCGCAACATAGTGGTGGTGTTGCAGGGTCTGGTGATCCTGTTCTGCGGCGCCCTCGAGCACATGCTGCGTCCGCGCATCGAGCAGGCCTACCTGGCGTTTGCCAACCGCTCAACCGCACAAGTGAAGGGAGTCTGATCATGTTCGAAATGCTGATCCTGATGCTGGACGCGACCATACGTACCGCGCCGCCGCTTATTCTGGCGGCCATGGCAGGCATGTTCTGCGAGCGCTCCGGGGTGGTCAACATCGCCCTGGAAGGCAAGTTGCTGGCGGCGGCCTTCGCCAGTGCGGCCGCGGCCGCCATCTCTGGCTCCGCCTGGATTGGGCTGGGTGCCGGTGTGGGGGTTTCCATCCTGTTCGCCCTGCTGCACGGCTTCGCCACCATCACCCACCGCGGTGATCAGGTGGTGAGCGGCATGGCCATCAACATACTGGCGGCCGGTCTGACCGTCACCCTGGGCCGTTACTGGTTCGATCAGGGGGGCCAGACCCCGGCACTCTCCGGCGATGCCCGCTTCGCCCCCATCGACCTGCCCTTCGCCAAGGAGCTCTATGACGTGCCCGTCATCGGCCAGCTCTACAGCGAGCTGCTGAGCGGTCACTCCCTGCTGGAGTACGTGGCGTTCGCCGCCGTGCCCCTGGCCTGGTGGGTGCTGTTCCGTACCCGCTTCGGCCTGAGGCTGCGGGCGGTGGGCGAGGCCCCGGCGGCGGTGGATACCGCAGGTATTTCCGTGGTGCGGATGCGCTACACGGCGCTCATCATCGGCGGCCTGCTGGCGGGGATCGGGGGCACCTATCTGGCGGTGGCCCAGACCGCCCAGTTCATCCCCAACATGAGCGCGGGCAAAGGCTTCATGGCGCTGGCGGCGCTGGTATTTGGCAAGTGGCGCCCCTGGAACGCCATGGCGGCCTGCTTGCTGTTCGGCTTCCTCGATGCTGTCGCCATCCGGTTGCAGGGGGTCAGTATCGGCGACTTCCCGATCCCGGTGCAGGCCATAGAGGCGCTGCCCTACATCCTGACGGTCTTCCTGCTCGCCGGCTTCATCGGCAAGGCGGTGGCGCCCAAGGCGCTCGGCACCCCCTACGTCAAGGAGCGGGAATAGCGTTCCGCCCATACCAAAAATGCAAGAAGGCCCACGAATGTGGGCCTTTTTTTGTGTGGTTCATCGCGCTTTGGCGCCTCAGTTTATCTTGCCCATCTCGATGGCGAAGCTGGTGGCCAGCTGGGCGAACTTGAGGGCGTGGGCAGCCGAGGGATCCGAGTTCTGCAAGGTGTCCTGGGCGGTGTGGATCTTGGGGTTGTAGTCGTTGAAGCGCGACTCGAACGGCATGGCGGCCGGGTAGCCCTGATTGTGCCAGGAGGCGTGATCCGAGCAGCCATAACCGCAGCTGTCATAGCCGTAGCGGATCTGGGGCAGATAGGCGTCGAGCAGCTGGGCCAGATAGCCGGTCAGCCCCTGGTCGGCGTAGTCGGTCATGAAGACGATGTCTTCCGCTGAGCCCTGGTAGTTGGTCATGTCCAGTTGCAGTGCCGCCAGCACCTTGGTGTTGGCCGACTTGTAGCGGGTGGCGATATCCTTGGAGCCGCGCAGCCCCACCTCTTCCGCCGCATAGCCGATGAACTGCAGGGTGCGCTCCGGCTGGCGACCCTGCTCGGCGATGACCCTCAGCACCTCGGTCAGGGTGGCGATGCCGGAGGCGTCATCGTCGGCGCCCGGTGCCAGGGTGCGGCTGTTGGGTGCGGAGCCTGCGGTGGAGTCGAGGTGACCGCCGAGTACCACCACTTCGTCCGGGTAGCGGCTGCCCTTGAAGGTCAGCACCACGGATTGCTGCGGATAGCCGCTGTGCTTGACCCGGCTGACGCTGGCCCAGGGCAGAGTCGCGCTCAGGGTCTGCCACTGACCGGCTACCCAGTCCGCCGACTGCACCCCTGTGGTGGTGGTGTAGTAGCGGTTGCGCCAGCTCGAGAGCTGGCTGATGGTGCCGACTATCTTGCCCTGATCCAGATGGGGCAGCAGCCGGTTGACGCTGGCCCCCTGGGTCAGCGGCGGGGCGCTGAACAGGTTCTGGCTGATGGGTTGGGCCATGCTCTGCAGGGCGTCGGCCAGGGTGCTGTGCACCACGTAACCGCCGCAGCGCTGGTGCCCTTCGTGCATCAGGTGGGAGAGGGTGCCAAGCTCGCTCGCCTCGACCTGGGCCAGCTGGATAGGGGCGCCGCTGGCGCTGAACAGGGGGGCCAGCCTGGCCTTGACCTGTTTGAGTTCGACGCCGCTGTCGGCACCGACCGTGATCCAGACGGGTTCGGCGGCCTGTGCGGCGAAGGGCAGCAGGGGGAGCAAGAGGGCGGTCAACAAGGGTTTCATATCGGATCCTTCCAGATAGAGTGGCGGGCAAATGTGCCAAATGGGTGTCATAAGACGACCGGTCCAGTCTAGCCAAGGAGGCTGAGCGGCGAATTTGCCCGTCTGGTGCGGCCGTCCCCCCGTCCGGTGGGGGCCGCTGCAGGATCTGCTGTCTACTGCGCCGGTACCGGGGGGGCGGACGGAGCTTTGTGCTGGCGAGGGGGTTCCATACGGAGTGCTCGCCGGACAGGACGATGACAGCCCAGGCTGGGGGGCTGACAAAGGGAGTCAAACTGTGCCATATCGGCGCGGATAGCCGAGGGGGCATCCATGATGACGCCCCTTGCAGTGATGACCTGCTTCAGGACTGTCCTTCCAATACCCAATGGAGACAGCGCCTTTTTTATGAGGCGCGTGTTGTCATCCGGGCGTCAGCCTATGGGGCGCACCAGCGCCGGCTGGGCGGGATCGCTGAGCCGTTCGGCGAGGTAGTCCACCAGCAGCCGCACCTTGGGGGAGAGGTGGCGATTGTGGGGATAGAGGGCCCAGATCCCCTCCTCTGGCGCCCGCAGCTCCGGCAACAGTTCGATGAGATCCCCCCGGACGAGGTGGTCGCTCACGTAGTAGTCCGGCAGCTGGATGATGCCGATCCCCTTGAGCGCCGCGTCCAGCAGGGCGTGGCCGCTGTTGCAGTGGAGCAGGCCGCGCACCCGCACGCTGTGGGGACGACCGTCCAGGGTGAAGTG
This sequence comes from Aeromonas media, assembly GCF_020423125.1. NCBI lineage: Bacteria > Pseudomonadati > Pseudomonadota > Gammaproteobacteria > Aeromonadales > Aeromonadaceae > Aeromonas > Aeromonas media. The sequence continues at coordinate 134,420 of NZ_CP075564.1, read as the reverse complement.
CCACTCGTCGCCGTTGCCCACCAGACAGGTGTGACGGGCCAGCTCCGAGAGGCTGTTGGGGATGCCGTGACGGGCGGTATAGGCGGGGGAGGCACACACATAAGGCACCCGCTGGGCCAGCTTGCGGGCCACCAGAGTCGAGTCCTTGAGGTGGCCGAGACGGATCGCCAGATCGAACCCCTCGTGCACCAGATCCAGCAACTGGTTGGTGAGGTTGAGGGTCACCTCCAGCTGGGGGAAGCGCACCATGAAGTCGTTCACCAGGGGGGCGATGCGACTCTCGCCATAGGAGACGGGGGCCGTGATGCGCAGCGACCCTTGCGGCACCGCCTGATGGCGCCCCAGAGCCAGCTCCGCCTCGTAGAGGTTGTCCAGCAACTGACGACAGTGGCGAAAGTAGATCTCGCCGAGCTCGGTGAGCCGCACCTGACGGGTGGTGCGCAGCAGCAGCTTGGCCTGCAACCTGTCTTCCAGCTGCGCCACCTGACGGCTGACCTGCGCCACCGACACCCCCAGCTTGCGCGCCGCCGGGGTAAAGCCCCCCTGCTCCGCCACGCTGACAAATTCACAGACCCCTTCCCAGCCGAACATTATTACCTGTGTGTAAAAGTGATTTGATATTTAGCCTTATTATCACCAAATCGGCGGGAAACTACACTGAATGTCCGAACTCATTTCCGTTCACCCACACAACCACGAGGACATCATTCATGGCACAGGTTCAGAGCATCAAGTGTAAAGCCGCCATCGCCTGGGGACCGGGTCAGCCCCTCTCCATCGAAGAGGTCGAGGTCATGCCGCCCCAGGCTGGCGAGGTGCGGGTGCGGATCGTCGCCACCGGCGTCTGCCACACCGATGCCTTCACCCTCTCAGGGGAAGATCCGGAAGGGGTCTTCCCCTGCATCCTGGGCCATGAGGGGGGTGGCATCGTCGAGTCCGTCGGCGAGGGCGTCACCAGCGTCAAGGTCGGCGATCACGTGATCCCGCTCTACACCCCCGAGTGCGGCGAGTGCAAGTTCTGCAAGTCCGGCAAGACCAACCTGTGCCAGAAGATCCGCGCCACCCAGGGCAAGGGGCTGATGCCGGACGGTACCACCCGCTTCTCGAAAGATGGCCAGCCCATCTATCACTACATGGGCACCTCCACCTTCAGCGAATACACTGTGCTGCCGGAGATCTCCATCGCCAAGGTGGATCCGGCCGCCCCCCTGGAAGAGGTCTGCCTGCTGGGCTGTGGCGTCACCACCGGCATCGGCGCCGTGATGAACACCGCCAAGGTGAAGGAGGGTGAGAGCGTCGCCATCTTCGGGCTGGGAGGCATAGGCCTCTCCGCCGTCATAGGCGCCCGTCTCGCCAAGGCCGGCCGCATCATCGCCATCGACATCAACGAGAGCAAGTTCGAGCTGGCCCGCAAGCTGGGCGCCACCGACTGCATCAACCCGAACGATTACGACAAGCCCATCCAGGAGGTGATCGTCGAGATGACCGACGGCGGCGTCGACTTCTCCTTCGAGTGCATCGGCAACGTCAAGGTGATGCGCGCGGCGCTCGAATGCTGCCACAAGGGCTGGGGTGAATCCGTCATCATAGGTGTGGCCGGTGCCGGCCAGGAGATCAGCACACGTCCGTTCCAGCTGGTCACCGGCCGGGTCTGGCGCGGCAGCGCCTTCGGCGGAGTGCGCGGTCGCAGCGAACTGCCGAGCTATGTGCAGCGCTACATGCAGGGGGAGTTCAAGCTGGACGACTTCATCACCCACACCATGGGGCTTGAGCAGATCAACGAGGCGTTCGATCTGATGCACGAAGGCAAGAGCATCCGCACCGTCATCCACTACTGATCCCATGAGAGCCCCGCCCATCGATGAATGTGCGGGGCAGAGGAGTTCGTCGATGAATCTGGACATCATCAGCAGCAACAAGAGCTTCGGTGGCTGGCACAAGCAGTATCGCCACCGCTCCACCGTACTCGACTGCGAGATGCGCTTCGCCATCTATCTGCCGCCCCAGGCCCTCACCGGCCAGAAAGTGCCCGTGCTCTACTGGCTCTCCGGCCTCACCTGCACCGACGAGAACTTCATGCAGAAGGCGGGGGCCCAGCGCATCGCCGCCGAGCTCGGCATCGCCCTGGTGGCGCCGGACACCAGTCCGCGCGGCGAGGGCGTACCGGACGACCCCGGCTACGATCTCGGCATGGGGGCCGGCTTCTATGTCAACGCCACCCAGCACCCCTGGCGGGCGCACTACCAGATGTATGACTACGTCACCCGGGAGCTGCCCGAGCTCATCGAGACCCACTTCCCGGTCTCGACGAGGCGCGCCATCAGCGGCCACTCCATGGGGGGCCACGGTGCGCTCATCGCCGCATTGCGCGAGCCCGGCCGCTACCGCTCGGTGTCGGCCTTCAGCCCCATCAGCCACCCGAGCCGCGCCCCCTGGGGCCAGAAGGCGCTCGGGGCCTATCTCGGCAACAACCCATTGCTGTGGCAGGAGTGGGATGCCTGCCAGCTGCTGCGCCACCACGACTGCCAGCCCTTGCCAACGCTGGTGGAAGTGGGGCTGGACGATCCCTTCCTGACGGAACAGCTCGGCATCGATGCCCTGGCCGAGATAGCGGCCGCCAAGGCCTGGCCCCTCGAGCTCCATCGCCATGCCGGCTATGACCACAGCTACTACTTCGTGGCGAGCTTCATCGAGGCGCACCTGCGCTTTCACGCCAGCCACCTCGGCGACCCGGCCCGGGAGTGATGCGAGCCACAGGCCTGCCAAAACACATCAAAAAAGGCCCTGCGGGGCCTTTCTTCTATTGCTGGTTTTCATCGCCGGAGCTCAGCTCCCCAACCGGCTCACCTGACCCGAGCCCGCGATCTCGCTCTTGAGCTCGGGATCCCCCCAGTAGCTGACCGAGCCAGAACCGGCGATCTCTATCTTGAGCCGCGACTGGGCACGCACCTCGACCTCGCCACTGCCGGCGATACTCACCTCAACCTCCTCGCTGGCGAGCCCGGCTCCCTTGACGCCACCGGCTCCCGCGATGTTCAGCTCCATGGCCCTGACCGAGCCCTCCCCCAGATCCAGATTACCCAGACCGGCGATGTTGCCCTCCAGCCGGTTCAGCACCAGCCCGCTGGCGACGATATCACCCGTGCCTGCCACCGACAGCACCAGCTCATCCCCCTTGAAGTCACGCAGCTCGCCATTGCCGATGCCCGCCAGCGCCAGCTCATGGAGCTCGGGCAGGGTGATGGTGATCTCCAGCGGCTCGCTGGGGGCCAGTCGATAACCCTCCTTCACCTCTATCTCCAGCTTGTCGTCTTTCTCGCTCAGCGTCAGGTAGGGCAACAGGTTCTCCTGCCCCCGGATATGGATGCCGCGCGCCTCCCCCGCCACCAGCTGGATGTTGGCAGGCACCCCCGCCAGTACCCGGGTCACCTCCCGGCCCAGGGGGTGCTGCTGCTCCACCAGGGCCCCGGCCCCGCTCACCTTGACGTCATCCTGCCAGCTGCAACCACCCAGCCCCAGGGCCAGCACGGCTCCCATCATCCATTTCATCGCCACTCTCCTCGTTGTATGTTGGCAAACGCGATTCTTGGTCCGCGCAGCCCGGTGAAGGGGCAATTGCAAACCACATGCCACAGATCCAAGGCTATGAATTTCAACTGAAAATCAGATTTCATGTTCACTACACCCTTCATCTTTGAGAGCCATTCAGACCATATGTTGGTCAAACTCACCATACCCGAACGGGGGGATCCTGCCTGCTGACAGGGTTGCCCACAGCCGGGAGAGGAAGTTTTTGGTTGCCGCCCCGGTCTGTTGAGCCAATAGTGATACCTTGTGCGTATAGAGCTCTCCACCGATGCATTTGTCACTGCCTACAAGGAGTCAGAGCGTGACCCAAGTCAGCCACCCATTCGCCAGCCCAGGCGGCCTGCCAGCCCCGACCCGTACCCTGCGGCTCGACGGCGACGATCCCGAGCACAAGCGTCACGAGCTGCTCAACTACTTCTGTCAGACCTTCGATCTCTACGACAGCCTGTTTGACTGCCTGGCCGATGAGCGGGCCTGGTTCAACAAGGCGATCCCCCTGCGCCACCCCCTCATCTTCTACTACGGCCACACCGCCGCTTTCTTCGTCAACAAGCTGCTGGCGGCGCGCCTCATCGAGAGCCGTCTCGATCCACGCATCGAGGCCATGGTCGCCATCGGCGTGGACGAGATGAGCTGGGACGATCTGGACGAGACCCACTACGACTGGCCCAAGGTCACCGAATTGCGCAGTTATCGGGCCAAAGTCCGCACGCTGGTTTGCGACTTCATCCGGCGGATGCCGCTCACCCTGCCCATCGACTGGCAGAGCCCGGCCTGGGTCATCCTGATGGGGATAGAGCATGAGCGCATCCACCTGGAGACCTCCAGCGTGCTGATCCGCCAGTTGCCGCTGGCCTGGGTGCAGCAACAACCTTATTGGCCCGCCTGTACCGAGGCACGCCATCGGCGTGACGAGGTACCCACCAACGGCTTGCTGCCGGTGGCGGGGGGCAGGGTGCGCCTCGGCAAACAGGATGCCACCTACGGCTGGGACAACGAATATGGCGAGCGCCACATCGAGCTTGCCCCCTTCCAGGCCAGCCGCATGCTGGTGAGCAACGCCGAGTACTTCGAATTCGTGCAGGCGGGTGGCTATGAGACCCGGGCCTGGTGGGACGACGAGGGCTGGGGCTGGTGCCAGTATGCCAGGGCGCGCATGCCCAGCTTCTGGGTCGGCGACCCCGGCGAGCCCGAGCAACTGCAACTGCGGCTGATGACCGAGCAGGTTGCCCTGCCCTGGGACTGGCCGGTGGAGGTGAACCAGCTGGAAGCTGCCGCCTTCTGCCGCTGGAAAGCGGCCCAGACCGGGCTGCCCATCCAGCTGCCGAGCGAGGGAGAGTGGGCGCTGCTGCGCGAGCAGGTGCCCGGGGATCAACCGGACTGGCTGGAGGCCCCCGGCAATATCAACCTGGCCCGCTTCGCCTCTTCCTGTCCTGTGGATGCCTTTCCGCAGGGCAGCTTCTTCGATCTGGTGGGCAACGTCTGGCAGTGGACCAGCACCGCCATCGACGGCTTCGAGGGGTTCAAGGTGCATCCGCTCTACGACGACTTCTCCACCCCCACCTTCGATGGCAAGCACACCCTCATCAAGGGCGGCAGCTGGATAAGCACTGGCAACGAGGCGCTCAAGTCGTCCCGCTACGCCTTCCGCCGCCACTTCTTCCAGCATGCGGGCTTCCGCTATCTGGTCTCCCGTTATCAGGAACCCGTTATCGTGAATCCTTATGAAACCGACGCGCTCGTGGCGCAATACCTCGACTTCCAGTACGGCCCGACCCACTTCGGGGTAGCCAACTACGCCAGCACCCTGGCCAGCCTTGCCAGCGAGCTGTGCAGCAACCACCAGCGCGCGCTGGACATCGGCTGCGCCACCGGCCGCGCCAGCTTCGAGCTGGCCCGCCACTTCCAGCACGTGGACGGAGTGGACTACTCGGCCCGTTTCATCGACGTGGCGCTCGCACTCGCCAATCAGGACAGCTTCCGCTATACCCTGCCCCTGGAGGGGGAGCTGGTGGAGTATTGCGAGGCACGCCTCTCCCGCCATGATCTCGGCCGCGAGCAGGCCGAGCGGGTCCACTTCAGCCAGGGGGATGCCTGCAACCTCAAGCCCAGATACGATCACTACGATCTGGTGCTCGCCGCCAATCTGATAGACCGGCTGCGGGAGCCCGCCCGCTTCCTGCGCGACATTGCTCCCAGACTGCGCAGCGGCGGCCTGCTGGTACTCACCAGCCCCTACACCTGGCTGACCGACTACACCCCCAAGGCGAACTGGCTCGGCGGCATCCGGGAGAACGGCGAGGCCCTCTCCACCCATCAGGCGCTGCAACGGCTGCTGGCAGCGGAGTTCGAGGAGCTGTGCCCACCGAGAGACGTCCCCTTCGTCATCCGCGAGACAGCGCGCAAGCACCAGCACACGGTGGCCCAGCTCACCGTCTGGCGTAAACGCTGACTACGCTGCAAACGAAAGAGGGAGGCCCATGGCCTCCCTCTCTTTTATCCGGGTATCTTATCCCTCCTGGATCTGGGGCAGGGCCTCCTGCTCGCGGTAGCGGCGGGCCAGCACGGCGCAGACCATCAGCTGGATCTGGTGGAAGATCATCAGCGGCAGCACCATGACCCCGACGCTGGCGGCGGGGAACATGACGTTGGCCATGGGCACACCATTGGCGAGGCTCTTCTTCGAGCCGCAGAAGACGATGGTGATCTCGTCCGCCCTGTTGAAACCGAGGCGGCGGCTGATCCAGACGTTCCAGCCCAGTACCAGGGCCAGCAATACGCAGCTCAGCAGCACTATGCTGGCCAAGTCATACCAACCTACTTGATGCCAGATCCCCTGCACCACGGCCTCGCTGAAGGCCACATAGACCACCAGCAGGATGGAGCTCTGATCCAGCTTGCCGATCAGCGGCCGATGGCTGTCGACCCAGCGGCCGATGAGGGGCCGCGACAGATGGCCCACCACGAAGGGCAGCATCAGCTGCACCATGATGGCCTGAATGGAGTGCCAGGTGTCGACCCCCTCCCCCTGCACCTGGATCATCAAGCCCACCAGCACCGGCGAGAGGAAGATGCCGAGGATGCTGGAGGCCGAGGCGCTGCAGACCGCCGCCGACACATTGCCCCCCGCCATGGAGGTGAAGGCAATGGCCGACTGCACGGTGGCGGGCAGGGCGCACAGATACAAGAAACCGAGGTAGATGGCCGGACTCAGCCACTGGGGCACCAGCGGCGTGAGCAAGAGCCCGAGCAGCGGGAACAGCAGGAAGGTGCTCGCCATCACCACCAGATGCAGCCGCCAGTGACCGAGCCCTGCCAGCAGGTTCTGGCGCGACAGCTTGGCGCCATGCATGAAGAACAGCAGCGCCACCGCCAGCTTGGTCAGCAGCGCGAACCAGACGGCCACCTGGCCCTCGCAGGGGAAGAAGGAGGCCAGGGCGACCACCACAATCAGTACAGAGGTAAAGGGATCCAGACGCACGAGCGGTCTCCGGTGAAAGCAGATCCCGTCCCCTCGCGGGGCCGGTGATCGGGGACGACAGGAAACACAACAGGAGCTGTGGCACAGCTCCTGTTGAAACGAATCCCCAGCTTACCCCGATAAAGGGGAGGCGCAAAGTTGAGCGACTCCCCTTTATCTGCCGGAAATTAAGCAAGCCCGGCTGGCCACCGGATCCGGCCAGCCTTGTGCTTCAACTCTGCTTGGCCAGCTTGCCGCCAGCTGTTCCGGTTGCCTGCTTGCAGGCTTGGCGCTTCTCGAAACGGGAGATCCACCAGTAGGCCAGCGCCGAGAAGACCGCGGTCATGAAGACGTTGATGAAGAAGGCGCGCACCAGATCCACCCCGCTCGGGAAGGCAGAGGCGCTCATGCTCACCACGAAGATGGCGATCAGCACCGACACCACCGCCATGCCGAAGGTGCGCGATCCCATGCGGAAGTCGCGGGGGGTGTCGTCATGTTTCCAGCGGAACACGAAGTAGGCCACCATGATGAAGATCGGCGGCAACATGGCGGTACCGGCGGTGAGGTTGATGGCGGTGTTCATCATCTGTTGCACCGACTCGGAACCGAAGCCGTTGACCACCAGCATCGCGAACACGAAGGCAAACTGCCACCAGGCGGCGCGCACCGGCACGCCGTGCTCGTTGAGCTGGGTGGTCTTCTCGCCGTAAACCCCCTGCGGGATCTCGGAGAAGTGGATCTTCACCGGCGCCGAGGTCCACATCATCATGGAGCCGAACATGGCGATGAAGAGCACCACCCCGACTGCGCGGCCCACCAGGGTCTCGGAAAGCCCGAAGTACTGGGCCATGCCGGTGAAGATCTCCACCATGCCGCCAGCATAGGTGAGGCTCTCGCGCGGCACGAACACGTTCACCAGCAGGGAACCCAGCGCATACATGGCACCGATGACGATACCGGCGGTGATGATCACCTTGATAAAGGACTTCTGACCGCCCTTCACGTCATTGAGATAAGCCGCTGCTGTTTCGGCACCGCCCGCCGCCTGGAAGATCCAGCACATGATGCCCAGCGTCGCCCAGTTGACGGTGGGAGTCATGGCCTCCAGCGTGATGGGCTGTGCCGCCACATGGTCACCACCGAGGGCCATCAGGGCACCCAGCACATAGATGGCGAACAGGGCAAAGACGCCGTAGGCCACCAGTTCGGCAATCTTGCCAAGCCAGCTCGCCCCCTTGGTGGAGATGTGGGTCGCCGCCGCAAACAGCACGATGGAGATGATCGAGGTGACGGTCGGCGAGAAGCTGTACTCATATCCCAGCATGGCGTAGGAGGCGTAGGCGATGACGTTGGGCAGCAGGGAGACAAACCAGAACAGGTTCACAAACCAGTAGAGGAAGGAGCCCAGATAGGCCATACGGGTACCGAGGGGCTTCTTGAGCCAGTCGTACATCCCCGACTCGGAGTTTTTGTTGGCCGAGACGAACTCGGCGATGATGAAGACGAAGGGGATGAAGTAGACGAGGGTCGCCAGCAGGAAGATGGGGGCCGAGCTGAGCCCCAGCTCGATGTTGTTGTTGACAATGTTGCGCACGTTGAACACGGCGGCAAAGGTCATCGACAACAGGGCAAACTTGCCTATGGTGCCGCGTACGGATTCAGACATATGTCCTCCAATGGACTCGCGCTCCCTGCGGGTAACGCTGTGACTCTGTGATGTGTTCGGCAAGGGTCTGTCGGCCCCGCGCTTTACTCTCTTGTTATGATCGGGCCGTTTGGACGGCCTCGTTGGTGAACCGGTGCAGTCTCCCGTACCGGCTCGCAATACCAGTCAAACGATGGGGGTGCCCGGCGCCATGGGCACCCGGGGCTGCAACAGCACGCTCTGGCTCTCGTCCGGGGTCTCGGCGCAGAGCAACATGCATTCGGATCGCTCGCCGCGCATCTTGGTCGGCTTGAGGTTGGTCAGCACCACCACCTCGCTGCCCATCAGCTCATCTTCGCTGTAGTAAGGCACCAGACTGGTGACGGTCTGCAGTGGCCGCTCGCCACCCACGTCAATCTGGACGATGTAGAGTTTGTCGGCACCGGGGTGGCGCACCACCTCCAGCACCCTGCCCACCTTCATCTCGACCCGTTTGAATTCGGCAAACTCGATCGTCTCGCTCATGCTCTTCTCCTTTTCTGGTTCAACAGTTTGCGGGTGGCCAGTGGCCACCCGGTTTGATGAGGAGCCAATGCAGTGCCTATGGCGTCTGGATGACGGCCTGCGCCGCCGGCTGGGCCTCTTTCGCGCGCGCGTCAGCACTCAGGGAGGCTTCGTAGCGGTTGTATTTCCACCAGGCGAAGCCGAGGAAAATCACGATCCCGCCGACGTTGTAGAAGATGATGGTCATGATGTCGGCGCCGGTCGGGAAGGTGGAGGCGAGGAAGCCCACCGAGAAGATGGCGATCAGCACCGACACCACGGCGATGCCAGTGGTGCGCGAACCCATCTTGAAATCCCGTGGCAGGTGATCCAGCTTCAGGCGCAGATTGAGGTAGGCCAGCATGATGAACAGCGGCGGCAGCATGGAGGCGGCGGCGGTCATGTTGATGACGGTGTTCATCAGATCCTGCGCCGTGTTGGAGCCCAGGGTCGGGATCACCATCAGCGGCAGCACGATGAGGTACTGGATCCAGGCTGCGCGGGCGGGCACGCCGTTCTCGTTCAGCTCGACCGTCTTCTTGCCGAAGATGCCGGCCGGAATTTCGGAGAAGAAGATCTTCACCGGGGTCGCCGTCCACATCAGCAAGGAGCCGAACATGGCGGTGAAGGAGACCAGACCCACGAAGCGATTCATCAGCACGGTGGGCAGACCGAAATGGGCCGCCAGCCCCTCGAACACCTGCACCGAGCCACCGGTAAATTTCAGGGTGTCGCTATGGACAAACACGTTGATCAGCAGGGAGGCGATGGAGTAGAGCACACCAATGAAGAGCCCGGCGACGATGATCACTTTCACGAAGGATTTGGAGCCCCCTTTCACGTCATTGACGTAGACCGCCACCGACTCGGCGCCACCGGCCGCCATAAAGATCCAGGTGGTGATGCCGAGGAAGGCCCAGCTGAAATCGGGGACCATGGCCTCTACCGTGATGGGGTCAGCCGGTTGTACACCACCGACTAACGCCACACCTGCCAGCAGAATGTAGGAGAGGGTCAGCAGCAGCATCAGGGACGAGGTCACCGAGGTGATGGGGCCAAGCAGCTTGGCGCCATTGGTGGAGACATAGGTGGCAAAGGCAAACAGCACCATGCTTAAGAAAGTGGTCGCCAGCGGGGTGAAAATGTATTCGTAGCCGAGGAAGGCATAGGAGGCGTAGGCGATGACCCGCGGCAGCAAGGAGGTGAAGAAGAACAGGTTCACGAACCAGTAGGTGTAGGCGGAGATAAAGGCCCAGCGACCGCCGAGGGAGCTCTTCACCCAGGCATAGACGCCCGCTTCGGAGTTCTTGTTCAGTGATACGAATTCCGCAATGATCAGACAGAACGGAATGAAGTAAAAAATGGTGGCCAGAAAGAACATCGGGGCCGAGGCCAGACCGATTTCGATGTTGTTGTTGATGACGTTGTTGAAGCTGAATACCGCCGCGAAGGTGAGCGACAGCAGACCAAACTTGCCTATCGTATTGCGTTTGGAATCAGACATGGTGCATCTCCAGACCTGTAGTTATCTCAGCGAAAGAGCGGGGCGTGGTTTGTAGGGTGTGCCCCGCCCTTCCGGCTTTTATCAGTGCAGAACCAGCGGCTTGTTATTTGTTCTTGAAGTAGCCGCCTTCGACGGTGACCTTGATGATCAGCTTGCGCACCGGCCCGTCGCCGACGAACCGGTAGGCCTCGTCGTTCTCGAAGATCACCACCTGACCGTTGCCGACTTTCTGGCGCTCACGCACCTCACCGGCCAGCCACTCGCGATCCGTGGTGTCGTCATAGCCCTGCTCGACACCCAGCTCGCGCTTGGCAGCCCACTCCACCGTCTCTGTCCCTTCCAGGTAGTAGTGAACGTCGAAGTAGCGGCGCTGCCCCTCAAACAGGGAGGTGGCCGGGCTAGCCCCCTCCTGCAAACGGTAGGTGAGGGAGTCACCGATGGAGTGGCAGATGCCGGGCTTGAGGTTGGCCAGGTTGTTGATGGCCTCCACGCAGCGGCCCCACTTCTTGCCCTCCCGGTAGATATTTTTGAACAGGGTCAGGTTGTCCAGGGTGATCATGCGAGGTTCCTCCCGCCGTTGATGGTGAGATCGAGCCCGGCCAGCGCAGCCGGATTGAGGTTGCCACGGTCGATGGGCAGCAAAGTCAGGCCGAAGCTGAACGGCTCGAAGCGCACCCGCCAGGAGTCCAGCACCTCGGAACCCCAGGAGTTGGAGCCGAGCCCCAACACCTTGTGATCCAGATTGAGGGTGAGATAACCGCTCGGCTCCAGCTCGTTGATGTGCTGCGCCGCATGGATATGCTCCCAGCTGTAGGGCCAGACGCTCAGGTTGATGGGGGCATCGGGCCGCACGTAGAGACCGGCGCCGTGGCGGTTGGTCAATGTTGCCCAACGCACCTGCTGGCGGTTGCCGTTGTCCTGCGGGAAGGGGTAGTGCTCCCACATCTCGCCCACCGTACTGTTGAAGCGGTCTATCCAGTTGCTCTGGCGGCTGTCCTGATAGTTTTCACCCGGTCCCATGCCGTAGTAGTGCACCCGGTCGAGATCCTGACGAATACCCAGCTCGAAGCCGATCTTGGGAATGATGTCGTCATAGCCGCCGTAGGACTGACCGGAGAGTGCCACATGCAGCTGGCCGTTCGGGCTCAGGGTGTAGACGTAGCGGCAACTCATGCCGAAGTCGAACACCGGGGGCGCGATCAGGCTTTCCACTGTCACCTCGACCGCATCACCCAGCTGACGCCAGCTCAGAGTGCGGAAGTGCTCCTGCATGATCTGCAGGTGGTTCGGGTGCCACAGGCTTTCGTACTCCTGCTTGTGGTTGTCGATCATCGGCTTGAAGAAGGTAAGGCGCGGCGACCGTTCAATCAGCTCGATACCGTCCTGCTGCCAGCTCACCAGCTTGCCGTCGAGGCGCGAGAAGCGCAGGGCAAAGCCGCTGCCGCTCAGGGTCAAATCGATCCGCTCATCGACAATCTGCAACGCAGTGGCGTTGGGATTGGCAAAGGGCTGCAGCTGACGAGTCGATGCCTTCAGCTGGAACTGATACTGGCCCAGCTCGTGCTCCGCCGCGCTGTAGCGGGTGGCGGTGGCCTTGATGACCCGCAGCTGGACGAAGGTTTCCCGCCCATCAAGTGTGGGCAGTTCAAGCTGCAGTTCGGTGATGGCACCGGGAGCCACCCCTTCCAGCCGGATTTGCTGGCTCGCCAGCAGCTCGCCCTCGGCCTTCACTTCAACCAGCAGACGGATATCGTCGAGAGTGGAGAACCAGTAGCGGTTTTCCACCGCCAGCTTGCCGCTGACCAAATCCAGCGCCCGCACCTTGACCGGGCAGATCACCTGTTTGTACTCGCGCAGGCCCGGCCCCGGGGTCTGATCCGGATAGATGAGGCCATCCATGCAGAAGTTGTAGTTGTTGGGGTAGTCGCCGTAGTCGCCACCGTATTTGTAAACGGCACGCCCCTGCTCGTCCTGATCCAGAATGCCGTGATCACACCACTCCCAGATGTAGTGGCCCTGAATGTGGGGATGGCGGTCGAACACCTGCTGGTATTCGCTGAGGCCACCCGGACCGTTGCCCATGGCGTGGGCGTATTCGCAGATAATGCGCGGCTTCTCCATCGGGAACTCGCCGAAGCAGTTCATCTGCGAGACGCGGGAGTACATGGTGCTCACCACATCCACCACCTCGGCATCGCGATCCTCTTCGTAGTGCACCAGTCGGGTCGGGTCGATCGCCTTGCAGCGCTGGTACATGGCTCTGATGTTGCAGCCATAGCCGGACTCGTTACCCAGCGACCAGATGATGATGGAGGGGTGGTTCTTCTGGGCGTGAACGTGGCGCTCGATGCGATCCACGAACACCGGCTCCCAGAAGGGGGCGTCGGTAATGCGGCTGAGATCGCCGACGTTGGCAAAACCGTGGGTCTCCACGTCGGTCTCAGCCATCACGAACAGACCGTACTGGTCGCACAGCTCGTAGAAGCGCGGGTCATTCGGGTAGTGGGCGGTGCGCACCGAGTTGAGGTTGTGCTGCTTCATCAGCACGATATCGCGTTCAACACGGTCCATACCGACCGCTCGGCTCTTGAGGTGATCGTTGTCGTGACGGTTCACCCCGTGCAACTTGAGGTAGTGGCCGTTGACGTAGAAGAGACCATCCTTGACCTTGATTTCACGCACCCCAACCCGCTGCGGGATCACTTCCAGCAGCTCGCCCTGACCGTTGTAGAGGGAGAGTTGCAGCTGATAGAGGTAAGGGTCTTCGGCGCTCCACAGATGGGGGTTGGCCAGATCCAGCGTGAAGCGGCAATCACACTTGCCGTCGATGGAGAGATGGTCGAGCGAGCCGCTGGCGATCTCGCGGCCCTTATCCAGCAGCGACCAGACCAGACGGTGATCACGGGCGGGCGCCCCCAGATTTTCCAGCTGGATGTCGCAGCTCAGGGTGGCGCTTTGATTATCATCGGCCAGCGCGGTGCGAATGAAAAAGTCCTGCACATGGGCGGCCAGTTTGCCCACCAGATAGACGTCGCGGAAGATCCCCGCCATCCACCACATGTCCTGATCTTCGATGTAAGTGGAATCGGCCCACTGCATCACCCGCACCGACAGCAGGTTCTCGCCAACCTTGGCGTAGGCGCTGATATCGAACTCGGCGGTGAGGCGGCTGCCCTTGCTGAAGCCAACGTAGTGACCATTCACATAGACCTCGAAGTAGGTCTCTACCCCGTCAAACTTGATGATCACCTGCTCGCCATCCCAGGCCGGGCTCAGCGTGAAGCTGCGCTGATAGGCGCCGGTGGGGTTGTTGGTCGGCACGAAGGGCACGTCGATGGGGAAGGGAAAACCTTCGTCGGTGTACTGCAGATTGCCATGCCCTTCCATCTGCCACATGTTGGGTACGGTGATCTGGCCCCACTCACTCATGGGGCTGTGGTAAAAGGCCTCCGGCACCTGCAGGGGGTGGTCGAAGTAGTGGAACTGCCACTGACCGCTAAGGCTCAGAAAACGGCGGCTCAGCTCGCGCTGCATGGTGGCCGCCAGCGCGTGGTCGGCATAAGAGAAGAAGTAGGCACGCGGAGCCAGTCTGTTTTCACCAACGAATTGGACGTTTTCCCAGTTATTCACATGTCCTCCCGGAACAAGGCAACTTTGACTGGGTGAACTCTAGATAAACATTTACTAAATATCAGTTTTGGATCGGTAAAGTTTTAACCTAATCACAATGGCTGGATGGTTTTGTGAGTGAGATCAGAATCGGAGGATAAAAGGGGATAAGGCAGGCAGCGATGGCATGGATGTTGATAAATGCAGGCAAAAAATGGCTGAAACCACCGTAAAACAATGCATTATGAATTTATCAGTAGAAATAAGAGAGAGAGTTATGAAGGGATGAGGCCGCGCCACCGCAAGATGACGCGACTAAAACAGAATTTATTTTACTAAAATCAACGAGTGGTGCCACGCAGGGTCAGGCGGCTCGGCACCAGTACCCGAAGAGGAATATCACGTTCGTCACGCAGCCGTTCGACCAGCAGATTGACCCCCTGGGAGCCCATCAACTCGGAGTGGATCCGCACAGTGGAGAGCGGCGGGAAGGTGAACTTGGCGGTCGGAATGTCGTTGACGCTGATCAGCTCAATCTGCTGGGGAATCGCCAGCCCCCTCTCGTGGATGGCCCGCAGCACCCCAATGGCGATGGAGTCGGAGGCGACGAACAGCGCCTTGGGCCAGTCCCCTGCCAGCATCTCTTTTGCCAGTCGGTAGCCGGAGGCGCTGGAGAAGTCCCCGCGATAGAGATCGCTCTCCTGCACCACCCCCAGCCGCTGACCGTAGTCGAGGAAGGCCAGTTCACGGAGATCCGGCGCCTCATCCTGACCCCCTATATAGCCGATGCGGCCATGCCCCTGGGCGATGAAGAAGTCCACCACCTGCTGGCTGATGAGCGCCAGATCCACATCCACGGAGTCACATTCCCCCTGGGAGCGGCAATCCACGAACACCAGCTGGGCAGAGAGAGAGTGGAGCGCTGCCAGGCGCTCCTCAGGCAGGTGGCCGATAACCAGGATGCCGTCGACGGCGGAGAGCTCACGCCCCTCGGCGCCGTTGTAGAAATGGGTCAGCTCTATGTTGAAGCGGGCGCACTGGGTCTCGATGCCATAGCGAATGGCGAGATAGTAGGGGTCGTTGACCTCTGTGCTCTGGGGGTAGGCATAGACCGCCAGAAAGTGCAGCTTGCTCTTGTGCACCCCCTTGCGGGCGCTACTGGTCTTGTACTCCAGCCGCTCGGCAATCTCGAAGATCTTCTGCCTGGTCTCTTCCTTGACACTCAGCGTCGGATCTTCATTGAGCACCCGCGACACAGTGGCCTGGGACACCCCCGCCTCCTGTGCAATTTCCTTCAACGTGGCCATGCATACTCCTCTGGCGATGACTCCCGACAATACCTGACCAAGAGTAACGGGCAAGCCGCTGACAGCCCAGCATTTTTACTAAAAGAAGCCGGACTGCATCGAAAAAATCCCAAAGCAAAAAGGCCTCCCGAATGGGAGGCCTCTTCTAAATAGGTGCCTGACAGTGTCCTACTCTCGCATGGCGAATGCCACACTACCATCGGCGCTACCGCGTTTCACTTCTGAGTTCGGCATGGGATCAGGTGGTTCCACGGCGCTATTGCCGTCAGGCAAAAGCTGTATTACTTAATAATGGTGCTGATACCCAGAGTCGAACTGGGGACCTCATCCTTACCAAGGATGCGCTCTACCAACTGAGCCATATCAGCACACTAACCGGTAAAGACCGCACTGTGTGCGCTATCTAAATCTTTTGTCCAACACAACCTGACGTTGTATCGCGACCAACTACATCGCTGTAGTTGCTTAATTGAAGCCTGGCAGTGTCCTACTCTCGCATGGCGAATGCCACACTACCATCGGCGCTACCGCGTTTCACTTCTGAGTTCGGCATGGGATCAGGTGGTTCCACGGCGCTATGGCCGCCAGGCAAATTCTTAATCTAGAAAGCTGACGTGAGTAACGACACGGCTGGTTTGCCTTGTCATTATCACTGAATTTGTAAGTAGTCTCGCACTTGCTACAAGGCCCAGAACACTTCTTGGGTGTTGTATGGTTAAGCCTCACGGGTAATTAGTATGGGTTAGCTCAACACGTCGCCGCGCTTACACACCCCACCTATCAACGTTGTGGTCTCCAACGGCCCTTTAGGACCCTCAAGGGGTCAGGGATGACTCATCTCAGGGCTCGCTTCCCGCTTAGATGCTTTCAGCGGTTATCGATTCCGAACTTAGCTACCGGGCAGTGCCACTGGCGTGACAACCCGAACACCAGAGGTTCGTTCACTCCGGTCCTCTCGTACTAGGAGCAACTCCCTTCAATCATCCAACGCCCACGGCAGATAGGGACCGAACTGTCTCACGACGTTCTGAACCCAGCTCGCGTACCACTTTAAATGGCGAACAGCCATACCCTTGGGACCGACTTCAGCCCCAGGATGTGATGAGCCGACATCGAGGTGCCAAACACCGCCGTCGATATGAACTCTTGGGCGGTATCAGCCTGTTATCCCCGGAGTACCTTTTATCCGTTGAGCGATGGCCCTTCCATTCAGAACCACCGGATCACTATGACCTACTTTCGTACCTGCTCGACCTGTCCGTCTCGCAGTTAAGCTGGCTTATGCCATTGCACTAACCTCCTGATGTCCGACCAGGATTAGCCAACCTTCGTGCTCCTCCGTTACTCTTTGGGAGGAGACCGCCCCAGTCAAACTACCCACCAGGCACTGTCCGCGAGCCCGATTCAGGGCCCTGCGTTAGAACATCAAACATACAAGGGTGGTATTTCAAGGACGGCTCCAGCGCAACTGGCGTCACGCCTTCAAAGCCTCCCACCTATCCTACACATGTAGGTTCAATGTTCAGTGCCAAGCTGTAGTAAAGGTTCACGGGGTCTTTCCGTCTAGCCGCGGGTACACCGCATCTTCACGGCGAATTCGATTTCACTGAGTCTCGGGTGGAGACAGCATGGCCATGGTTACACCATTCGTGCAGGTCGGAACTTACCCGACAAGGAATTTCGCTACCTTAGGACCGTTATAGTTACGGCCGCCGTTTACCGGGGCTTCGATCAAGAGCTTCGCTTGCGCTAACCCCATCAATTAACCTTCCGGCACCGGGCAGGTGTCACACCCTATACGTCCACTTTCGTGTTTGCAGAGTGCTGTGTTTTTGATAAACAGTCCCAGCCATCTGGTCACTGCGACTCCCAACTGCTCCATCCGCAAGGGACTTCACTGTCAAGAGCGAACCTTCTCCCGAAGTTACGGTTCTATTTTGCCTAGTTCCTTCACCCGAGTTCTCTCAAGCGCCTTGGTATTCTCTACCCGACCACCTGTGTCGGTTTGGGGTACGATGACTTGTAATCTGAAGCTTAGAGGCTTTTCCTGGAAGCAGGGCATCAATGGCTTCACCACCGTAGTGGCTTCGTCTCGTGTCTCAGTGTTGTGTCTCCGGATTTGCCTAGAAACACCACCTACGCACTTTCACCAGGACAACCGTCGCCTGGCCCACCTAGCCTTCTCCGTCCCCCCATCGCAATTACAAGTCGTGCAGGAATATTAACCTGCTTCCCATCGATTACGCCTTTCGGCCTCACCTTAGGGGTCGACTCACCCTGCCCCGATTAACGTTGGACAGGAACCCTTGGTCTTCCGGCGAGGAGGCTTTTCACCCCCTTTATCGTTACTTACGTCAGCATTCGCACTTCTGATATCTCCAGCATACCTCTCGATACACCTTCGCAGACTTACAGAACGCTCCCCTACCACTCACACATAAGTGTGAATCCGCGGCTTCGGTGCCTGGTTTGAGCCCCGTTACATCTTCCGCGCAGGCCGACTCGACTAGTGAGCTATTACGCTTTCTTTAAATGATGGCTGCTTCTAAGCCAACATCCTAGCTGTCTGAGCCTTCCCACATCGTTTCCCACTTAACCAGAACTTTGGGACCTTAGCCGGCGGTCTGGGTTGTTTCCCTCTTCACGACGGACGTTAGCACCCGCCGTGTGTCTCCCGGATATTACTTACTGGTATTCGGAGTTTGCATGGAGTTGGTAAGTCGGGATGACCCCCTAGTCCAAACAGTGCTCTACCCCCAGTAGTATTCGTCCGAGGCGCTACCTAAATAGCTTTCGGGGAGAACCAGCTATCTCCGAGTTTGATTGGCCTTTCACCCCCAGCCACAGGTCATCCCCTAACTTTGCAACGTTAGTGGGTTCGGTCCTCCAGTTGATGTTACTCAACCTTCAACCTGCCCATGGCTAGATCACCCGGTTTCGGGTCTACACCTTGCAACTAGACGCCCAGTTAAGACTCGGTTTCCCTACGGCTCCCCTATACGGTTAACCTCGCTACAAAATGTAAGTCGCTGACCCATTATACAAAAGGTACGCAGTCACCCCGAAGGGCTCCCACTGCTTGTACGTACACGGTTTCAGGTTCTATTTCACTCCCCTCACAGGGGTTCTTTTCGCCTTTCCCTCACGGTACTGGTTCACTATCGGTCAGTCAGGAGTATTTAGCCTTGGAGGATGGTCCCCCCATATTCAGACAGGATGTCACG
This sequence comes from Aeromonas media, assembly GCF_020423125.1. Lineage (NCBI taxonomy): Bacteria > Pseudomonadati > Pseudomonadota > Gammaproteobacteria > Aeromonadales > Aeromonadaceae > Aeromonas > Aeromonas media. Next base: position 115,537 of record NZ_CP075564.1, on the reverse strand, counting down.
TGTCCCGCCCTACTCGATTTCACTTCAAGGTCGTTTTCATGTACGGGGCTATCACCCTGTATCGCTGGCCTTTCCAGGACCATTCCACTAACTTCCAAGAAACTTAAGGGCTAATCCCCGTTCGCTCGCCGCTACTGAGGGAATCTCGGTTGATTTCTTTTCCTCGGGGTACTTAGATGTTTCAGTTCTCCCGGTTCGCCTCGTTGCACTATGTATTCATGCAACGATACCTAGCTTATGCTAAGTGGGTTTCCCCATTCGGAAATCTGTGAGTAATAGCGTCTCTTACCGACTTCTCACAGCTTATCGCAGGTTAGTACGTCCTTCATCGCCTCTGACTGCCAAGGCATCCACCATGTACGCTTAGTCACTTAACCATACAACCCCAAGAAGTGTCGTCGAAACGACGCGACTTGTTGTTGTACAACAAGGACCAAAATAAATTTTGGTTTTCGCCAAGAAGTTTCCAAAGCACTTGTAACAAATGTTTGAGAACTACTTTTTAAATCAGCTTTCCAGATTGTTAAAGAGCATGTT
>NZ_CP075564.1:72500-112500 GCF_020423125.1 Aeromonas media | reverse complement strand
GCATCTGGCCCCTGGTAGCGGCACGGGGGGATGTGAACCATATCCGTATCGGCGCCCGCAGCAATGTGCAGGACGGCACAGTTCTGCACCTCAGCCGCAGGAGCGCCGCCAATCCCGATGGTTACCCCCTTCTGATCGGGGAAGACGTCACCGTAGGCCACAAGGCCATGCTGCACGGTTGCACCATAGGCAACCGGGTGCTGGTCGGCATGGGGGCCATACTGCTGGATGGGGTGGTCGTCGAGGATGATGTGATGATAGGCGCCGGCTCTCTGGTGCCGCCGGGCAAGCGGCTCGCATCCGGCTTCCTCTATATGGGGAACCCGGTCAAGCAGGCTCGGCCGCTCAAGCCGGCAGAGATTGTCTTTCTGAAGACCTCGGCCGACAACTATGTCCTGCTCAAGGATGAGTATCTGCAAGAGGCTTGAGGCAGACAGAGAACGAAAACAAGAAGCCCGGCATGCGCCGGGCTTCTCTGCTTATATAGCTAGCCAATCGCTGTGGTCAGGATCAGTGGGCCTGATCCCAGTTGTCGCCAGTCCCGGCTTCCACCACCAGCGGCACGTGCAGCTCGGCCGCCGCCGACATCTTCTCCTTGATGAGCGCTATGTACTCCTCCAGCTTCTCCTCGCGGATCTCGAACACAAGTTCATCGTGAACCTGCATCAGCATGTGGATGGAGCCATCGGTAATGCCCCGGATCCAGCCATCGACGGCGATCATGGCGCGCTTGATGATGTCGGCGGCCGTGCCCTGCATCGGGGCGTTGATCGCCGCCCGCTCCGCCGCCTTGCGCAGACCGGCGTTGCGGGACTTGATGTCCGGTAGGTAGAGGCGGCGACCAAACAGGGTCTCGACATAACCCTGGGCTTCCGCCTGCTGGCGGGTGCGCTCCATGTACTCCAGCACGCCCGGGTAGCGTTCGAAGTAGAGATCCATGTACTTCTGCGCCTCGGCACGGCCGATCCCCAGCTGCTTGGCCAGACCGAAGGCACTCATGCCATAGATGAGGCCGAAGTTGATCGCCTTGGCGCTGCGGCGCATGTCGGTGGTCACCGCCTCGAGCGCCACACCGAATACCTCGGCGGCAGTCGCCTTGTGGATGTCCTTGCCCTCGGCAAAGGCGGTCAGCAAGCCTTGGTCACCGGAGAGGTGCGCCATGATGCGCAGCTCGATCTGGGAGTAATCCGCCGCCACCAGCTTGTAACCGGCGCTAGGAATGAAGGCCTGCCGGATCCTGCGTCCCTGCTCGTTGCGCACCGGGATGTTCTGCAGGTTGGGATCGGTGGAGGAGAGCCGGCCGGTCGCCGCCACCGCCTGATGGTAGGAGGTATGTACCCGCCCGGTCTGGGGCTTGATCATCAGCGGCAGCTTGTCGGTATAGGTGGACTTGAGCTTGGCCAGTCCACGGTGCTCCATCAGGAGGCGCGGCAGATCATAGGTCTCCGCCAATTCCGCCAGCACCTCTTCGGCGGTGGACGGGGCGCCCTTGGGGGTCTTCTTGAGGATCGGCAGCCCCAGCTTGACGAACAGGATCTCGCCGAGCTGCTTGGGTGAGGAAAGGTTGAACTCCTGCCCGGCCAGCTCGTGCGACTGCCGCCCCAGCTCCGCCAGACGTACTTCGATCTCCTGACTCTGCTGGTGCAGCAACTTGGGATCTATGGTGGTACCGAGCAGCTCCATCCGTGCCAGCACCGGCAGCAGGGGCAGTTCGATCTCGGTGAACACTTTGGCAAGCTCAGGCTGTTTGCTCAACTCGCCCCACAGGGTCTGGTGCAGACGCAGGGTGATGTCGACATCTTCCGCCGCATAGGGCGCGGCCTGCTCCAGTTCGATCTGGTTGAAGGTGAGCTGCTTGGCCCCCTTGCCAGCGATATCCTCGAAGGAGATGGTCTCGACCCCGAGGTACTTGCTGGCCAGGGAGTCCATGTCGTGGCGGCTGGCGGTGGAGTTGAGCACATAGGATTCGAGCATGGTGTCGAAGGCGATGCCCTGCAGATCAATGCCGTGGTTCTGCAGAACGTTGCGATCGTACTTGAGGTTCTGCCCCACCTTGAGGCGGGCCGGATCTTCCAGCAGCGGCTTGAGCTTGCCCAGAACCTGCTGTTCGGTCAGCTGGGTTGGCGCCCCCAGATAGTCGTGGCCGAAGGGAACATAGGCCGCCTTGCCCGGTTCGATGGCGAACGACACGCCGACCACTCGCGCCTCCATATAGTCGAGACTGGTGGTTTCGGTGTCGAAGGCAAACAGTGGTGCAGCCTGCAACTGTGCCAGCCAGCCGTCGAACTCGGCCTCCTCCAGAATGCAGCTGTAGTTGGTCTCGATGGCGGCAGCGGGGGCAGCAGCGTCATCAGCTGCTCCTTCCTGCCCGGCGCTCTCTTCGCCACCGGACTCCAGCTCCTTGATCAGGTTGCGCAGCTCGTACTCCCGGTAGACCGCCAGCAGGGACTCCTTGTCGATCGGGCCCAGCAACAGCTCTTCGAGGCTCTGCTCCAGCTCGACGTCGGTCTTGATGGTCGCCAGCTGGTAGGAGAGGCGAACCTGATCCTCCTGCTCGCGGAATTTGTCGGCAAACGTCTTGGCGCCACGAAAGCCCAGGGCGGCGACCTTGTCGAGGTTGGCGGCGATCTGATCGATGCTGCCTATCCCCTGCAACAGCGCCTGGGCCGTCTTCTCGCCCACCCCTGCCATGCCGGGAATGTTGTCCACCTTGTCCCCCATCAGGGCCAGGTAGTCGATGATGAGCTCGGGGGGCACGCCGAACTTCTCGATCACCCCTTCCCGATCGGTCTTCACATCCTTCATGGTGTCGATCAGGGTGACATGGTCGGAGACCAGCTGCGCCATGTCCTTGTCGCCTGTGCTGATGAGCACGGGCAGTTGCTTCTCGGTCGCCTGGCGGGCGAGCGTGCCGATCACGTCGTCGGCCTCGACCCCTTCGACCATCAGGAAGGGGAAGCCCATCGCCTTGATCATCTGGTGAATGGGGGCAACCTGGCTGCGCAGATCGTCTGGCATGCTGGCGCGGGTCGCCTTGTACTCGGGGTAGATGTCGTCACGGAAGGTCTTGCCCTTGGCGTCGAACACCACGGCCACATGACAGTCAGGGTATTGCTTGCGCAGGCTGCGCATCATGTTGGCCATCACCCGGACGGCGCCGCTTGGCAAACCGGTCGATGTGCGCAGATCGGCCTGCTGGGAGGCGAAGAAGGCGCGGTAAAGATATGAAGAGCCGTCGACCAAGATAAGGGGATTGCTAGGGGCCATGAAATCGTCCTGCCAGGAATAAACAGTCGCTAGGATGCCACAGGGCCCGCGGCACACCAAGGGGCTGGCCCCCTCCCATTCGTGCCACGAACCGCCCCATGGCCTGTGGATAACTCTGTGCTCAAAAATGGGCTCATGGCTGCGCCATGGTGACAAAGCTGTGAATTAAAAACAAAAACAGCATATAAAACAGCATGTTGAGATCGTAAAAACAAACCATGATGCCTTCATCATGATCTCGATCAATGTGGAAAAAAATTCAAGGGGGTCAACGAGGCAGGATCCAAAACGAAACAATCCTAGCACAGCAAGATGACTTGACCAGTGGAGGCCGAACGATAACCATACAAAAGTACAACAATCTACCCTGGCTCACATTTTCAACAACGAGGAGTCTGCCATGAAAAAAGTGGCCGTGATCTTGAGTGGCTGTGGCGTGTTTGATGGCGCCGAGATCCATGAAGCCGTCATCAGCCTGCTGGCACTGGCCCGTCAGGGCGCCACCGTCCAGTGCTTCGCGCCCGACGTGCCTCAATTGCACGTCATCAACCACCTGACCGGCGAGGTGAGCGAGGGGGAGAGCCGCAACGTCCTGGTCGAGGCTGCCCGCATCTGCCGCGGCCAGATCAGGAATGTGGCCGAGCTGGATGCGGCCGATTTCGATGCCTTGCTGGTGCCCGGCGGCTTTGGCGCCGCCAAGAATCTGTGCGACTTCGCCGTTCAGGGCGCCAACTGCCAGATCCAGCCCGATGTGCTGAAAGCCTGCCAAAGCTTTGCCGAAGCCCGTAAACCGGCAGCCTATATCTGCATAGCGCCGGCCATGATACCCCTCATCTATGGCGCCGGCACCCTGGCCACCATAGGCCATGACGAGGGCGCCGCCAATGCCATCGAGGCCATGGGGGGCAGCCATCTCAACTGCCCGGTCAGCGAGTTCGTGGTGGATCAGGAACGCAAGGTGATCTCGACTCCGGCCTACATGCTGGCACAGAACATCGTCGAGGCCGCCGACGGCATCGAGAAGACGGTCAAGCAGTTGCTGGCCCTGTGATCCCTCCCCTGCCAAAACAAGCGGGCCGCTCAAGGAGCGGCCCGCTTTCATTCCAGTCAGTCAAGACGGGATCAGATGGCATCGCCCATCTGGTCCATCTTGCCCAGCAGGGCGCGCAGACGCTCTTGCCAGGCAACGTGTTCGTTGCGCAGCTGATGGTTCTCGTCTTGCAGCTTGTTGTTCTGCTCTTTCAGCTCGTCCAGCTCCATTTTCAGCAGGGAGATGTTGTCGACGGCGGATTGTACTTTGGATTCGAGTTGCTCAAGGACTTCTAGTGACATATGCATACCTGTATGTTCAATTGCGATGCCCCACAGGGGGCGATTCAAGCGCGTGAAGCCAGCATACCCTGATGCGCTCGGCACAAACAAGCCAGCGCGTTGCAAAATGCGCCCTCCGTGCCGGTATTGCTTAAATATGCGTCGGTTTTTCTCGCAGGCGGCAGGAACCGCGATCCGGGACGCTCGCCACGGCGTCACGGCCCCCTGCGAACCGCCTCCTCTCCCGCCGCTGGCATCAGCCGTGCAGGGCGATGAAGCCCCCCATCAGCAGACAGGCCACCCCGTACATCAGCAGCCCATAGAGCAGGTTCCAGCGCAGCAGTAAACCGGCGCTCAGGTTGTAGCGGGAGGCCAGCGCCAGGTTGGAGCCGGATAGCGGGCTGGTGCCGGTGGCGAGCCCCCATCCCAGCAGGAAGCACATGCCGAGCAGGCTGGGATCCGGCGACAGCGCCCACAGCAAGGGGGCCATCCCCGAGATGCTGATGAGGGGGTGCACGCCTATGATCGCGACCAGGAAGATAAGCAGCAGGGTGAGGGATGCCTCAAGCCAGCCGAAGTGGTTGAATAGCGGCAGACCGTGACCGGCGCCGAAGTCGATGACAGAGAGGGCACTGTTGATGCCGGCAGCCAACAGGCCAGCCCCGAGAAACAGCACCAGCTGGCCGCCGATGGCGGGGAAACGCTCCACCACCTGTCGCTTGAGCGCAGCCCCGCTCCCTTGGCTTGGCATGAAGAGCAGCGCCAGCAAGGGGGCCACCAGGGCGATCACCGCCAGAATGCTGAGCCCGGGCCAGAAACGGTGGATCACCAGCACCAGCAGCGCCAGGGTCACCGGCAACCCCAGGGTCTGCAGCCGCAGCGGATAACCGTCAAAGGTCTCCACGCCGAGTCGCTCTACCTGCCAGGCCGTCAGCCCCATGGCCAGCAAGGCTGCCAGTATGCCAAAAGGCAATATGCTGCCCAGTTGCAGACCCGGTGCATAGGTGAGGGCCACCGCCATGGCGACAAAGAAGGGGGACCAGAAGGCCGCGGCGCAGAAGATCCGGCTCAGCACCATGACCTGGCGCCGCTCAAGGGTACCATTGCGCTCCAGCCGATCACCGATGATAAAGAGCACCGAGAGGTTGATGACGGCACCGAGCAGATTGAGGCTGGCCATGGTGCTCCACAGCCCCTTGCGACCGGACCAGGAGGCGGTGCCTGTCAGCAGACCCGAGGTGGCGAGGTTGAGGGTGCTGACGGCGGCAAACATGGTGAGCATGTTGATGTTGGGCAGCAGCCAGTCCCCGGGGCTGAGGCTGGCGCCACGCCACCAGGAGAAGATCAGCAGCAGCAGTGCCGCCCCATAGAGCGCCAGCGCCTGACGACGGGCGGCTCCCACCAGCCAGGGCCAGGTGAGCAGGGAGGCGGTCCAGGCCGCGACGGCGGCTGGCCAGGGGGAGAATCCCAGATAGAGGTGCAGCAGGTTGAGCAGCCACATCCCCAGGATCAGATAGCCTGACCAGCGCTTGACCATACGGCGGCCTCGGTCAGGGGATCAGAGACACTGATCCATGTCCAGGGAGGGTTTATCACACTCGGGCCGACCCACGATCTTGGCGGGCACACCGGCGACCGTGGTGTGGGGCGGCACCGGGTTGATCACCACGCTGCCGGCCCCTATCTTGGCGCCGACCCCCACTTCGATGTTGCCGAGCACCTTGGCGCCCGCCCCTATCATCACCCCTTCGCGGATCTTGGGATGGCGGTCACCACTCTCCTTGCCGGTGCCCCCCAGGGTCACGCTCTGCAGGATGGAGACATCGTTCTCGATCACTGCGGTCTCACCGACCACTATGCCGGTGGCGTGGTCAAACATGATGCCCTTGCCGATCCGCGCGGCCGGGTGCACGTCGACCCCGAACACCACGGAGATCTGGTTTTGCAGGTAGAGCGCCAGCGAGCGACGCCCCTGGCGCCACAGCCAGTTGGCAACCCGGTAGCCCTGGAGGGCATGGAACCCCTTGAGGTAGAGCAGCGGCGTCGAGAAGAGGTCGACGGCGGGATCCCTGTCCTGCACGGCGCAGATGTCGGCCGCCACTGCGGCCAGCAGCTCGGGTTCGCTGCGCAGGGCCAGTTCAATCACCTCGCGCAGAGCGATGGCTGGCATGGTGGTGCTGTCGAGCTTGTTGGCGAGCTGAAAACTCAGAGCCGAGCGCAGATCACCGTGATTGAGAATGGTGGAGTGAAAGAAGCTGGCCAGCATGGGCTCCTGGGCCGCCATGCTCTGCGCTTCCTGCTGAATTTTTTGCCACGTTTGGGCAACCAGATCATCCATGTTGCAGCCTACTGTTGTTCAGGGTGAGTGCCTTGTTGTTCTTTTGTCAGCACCGAGATGGGGTCCATATGAATGATCACCTCCATCCGCTCGAAGGACTGGCGAACCGCCAGTTCAGCCTCGTCGGCTATCTGATGGGCCTGGACCAGGGGGAGCTGATCGTCGAGCTCCAGATGTAACTGCACGAAGCGGGTCGGCCCGGATTGGCGGGTACGCAGATCATGTACGCCATGCACCCCCTCTACGGCACAGCAGAGCGCCATTATTCTCGCTTGTTCTTCCTCTGGCAACTGACGATCGAGCAGGGCCTGTACGGATTCGTAGCCAATATGGGCGGCCCCCCACACCAGGAACAGACCAATCAGGATGGCGAACAGGCCATCGGCCCAGTGCCACCCCTGCCCCGCCAGCACCAGCGCCAGCAGCACGCCGGCATTGAGCAGCAAGTCCGAGCGGTAGTGCAGCATGTCGGCCTTGATGGCCACGCTGTTGGTCTTGCGAATGACCAGACTCTGGAAGCTGACCAGCAGCAGGGTCAGCAGGATGGAGCCGGCACTGACCCAGATCCCCGCCTCCAGCCGCACCACGGGGACCTGATTCAGCATCGACGAGATGCCGTGCATCATCAGCAGCAGGGCAGAGCCCGAGATGAAGGCCGACTGGATCAGACCCGCCAGGGACTCCGCCTTGCCGTGGCCGAAGCGGTGCTCCTCATCGGCTGGCGCCAGCGCGTAACGAATGGCCAGCAGGTTGATGATGGAGGCACTCACATCCATGAAGGAGTCGGTGAGGGACGCCAGCAGGCTGGAAGAGTCCGTCATCAACCAGGCGATCAGCTTGCCCAGGATCAGCAGGGTGGCGGTGACGACCGCCGCCGTGCTGGCGAGGGTGACCCAGCGGGAATAATGTTGATGGCTCAAAACCGGCTTTCCTCTGACGCGTAAAAACTTATTATACCCTGACCCGAACGTCAGTTTGGCGCGCAAAATCAACGGAGTGACCCCGAATGAACAAAATACTCCTGGTCGACGACGATCTCGAGCTGACCCAGCTGCTCACCGAAATCCTGACCCTGGAAGGATTTGAGGTCACCGTCGCCGAGGATGGGGAAGAGGGACTGCTGCGGCTGGCAGAGCAGGCATTCGATCTGGTGCTGCTGGACGTCATGATGCCCAGACTCAACGGCTTCGCCATGCTGACCAGGCTGCGCAAGACCCACGACACCCCGGTGTTGATGCTGACTGCCCGTGGCGACAGCCAGGACAGGGTCAACGGGCTCGAAGCGGGCGCAGATGACTATCTGGCCAAACCCTTCGATGACAGGGAGCTGCTGGCGCGAGTGCGCGCCATCTTGCGCCGCACCCAGCATCCCTCACCCCAGCGCGGCGCGTCCGATGAGCTGCGCTTCATGGATCTGGTGCTGCAACCCGGCCTGCAGCGAGCCCGCTGCGACGATCAACTGCTGGAGCTCACCGCCACCGAGTTCGGCCTGCTGGAGTGCCTGCTGCGCAGCCCGGGTCAGATCGTCAGCAAGAACCTGTTGTCCGAACAGGTGCTTGGCAAGAAGCTCGAACCCTTCGATCGGGCCATCGACATGCACCTGAGCAACCTGCGCAAGAAGCTGCCCGAACGAGCAGACGGTCAGCCCCGCTTCAAGACGGTACGCGGGCGAGGCTACCTCTGGCTGGAGCAGGCATGAGAACGGCCCGCACCTTCAATGGCCTCTCCACCCAGATCTTCCTCTGGTTCTGGTTCATGCTGCTGCTCGTGCTGGCCGCCGTGGTGATACTGCCCACCCTGGATCCCCGCAATACCATCCCCCTGCCCGAGCACGAGATGGCCAGGATGAACAACAACCTGCGGGCGCTGCAGGCCGGAGCCGACCCGAACCAGGACTTCGATCTGCAACAGGCCATCACGGTGGCAGGTCTCTTGCCGGTGGACAACGTCTACCTGCGTGATGCCAAGGGCCAGATGCAATCCACCACCCAGTTGAGCAAGTTCGTCATCCGCTTCATGCTGGACGCCGACGACCCGGCCAGGCCCATGCTGGGTAGCGAACACCAGCGGGCCATCGCCGGCCCCTTCCAGATGCAGCACCACGGCCAGACCTATCACGTCTACTTCGGGCTCAACGTCGAGAACTCCTATCTGTTCCTGTTTATCCAGATCCTGGATCACCCCATCCAGATCCTGGGCATCGCCATGCTGGTCAGCACCCCGCTCTGTCTGCTGCTGGCCTGGCGGCTGACCCGCCCCATACTGCAGCTGCAGCAGTCGGTCTCCCAGTTGGCGCAGGGCAAGCTGGAGACGCGGATCCCCAACCTGGGACGGCGGGACGAGATAGGTCAGCTGGCGGATCATGTCAGCCACATGGTGGATACCCTCAAGCGCATGATCCAGAAGCAGAAACAGTTGCTGTCCGACATTTCGCACGAGCTGCGCAGCCCCCTCACCCGCATTCAGCTGGCGCAGGCCTTGATCCGCCGCAAGCAGGGGGATAGCTCGGAGCTGGCGCGGATCGAAAGCGAAATCGCCCGGCTCGACAAGCTGATCGGGGACCTGCTGGATCTGTCGCGGGTTCAGCAGCATGTGGAAGCCCCGGTGGAACTGCCGCTGGCGGAGCTGCTGGAGCCCATCCTGGACGACGCCATGTTCGAGGCCAATCAGAACGGCAAGCAACTCAGGCTGCCACCGCTGCCGACCGAGACCCTCAGGATGTGGCCGGAACTGCTGGCGAGAGCCCTGGAGAACCCGCTGCGCAATGCGCTCAAGTATGCCCGCGAGTTCATCAAGGTGGACTGGTATCGGGAGGGACGGGAGTGGGTGATGACCATACGGGATGACGGCCCCGGCGTGCCGGTGGAGCAGCAACCCATGTTGTTCCTGCCCTTCTTCCGGGTCGACGATGCCCGCAACGCCAAAACCGGCGGCACCGGCCTCGGTCTCGCCATCGCCGCCGAGGCGATCCAGCGCCATGGCGGCACCATCAAGGCCAGCAACAATCACCCGACCGGGCTCGTCATCACCATCCGCCTGCCCATGGTGTGAGCCACCCCTTTTCATCGGCATGGGCGCTGGGTATGCTGGCGCCCGTTTCGCACCACCCCAGCCCCGCATCAGGATCCCGTCATGCTCGACATCGTGCTCTACCAACCGGAAATCCCGCCCAACACCGGCAACATCATCCGCCTCTGTGCCAACACCGGCTATCGGCTGCACCTGATAGAGCCCCTGGGTTTCGCCTGGGATGACAAGCGGGTGAAGCGGGCGGGACTCGACTATCACGAGTTTGCCGAGGTGAAGCGCTGGCCGAGCTATGAGGACTTCCTCGCGGCCGTGGCTCCCAAGCGGGTATTCGCCTGCACCACCAAGGGACGCACCGCTCACTCGGCGGCGCAGTTTGCCCCTGGGGATACCCTGCTGTTCGGGCCGGAGAGCCGAGGATTACCGGCGGAGATCATCGAGAGCCTGCCGTTCGAGCAGCGGCTGCGCATTCCCATGCTGCCCCAGAGTCGCAGCATGAATCTGGCCAATGCGGTCGCGGTTTTCGTCTACGAGAGCTGGCGCCAGTTTGGCTATGAGGGCTCCCTCTAAGCCGGAACCAGGCCTTCGCTGGAGCGACGCCCCCTCAGAGACGGTGTAGACCATGAGACCCCGTCAGGCGGGTTCCCGACCTTGACTCAGCAGGCGGCCGTCACGTTCCAGTTGCCAGCATAGCCAGCCCAGGGTCAGGCCCCGCCCCGTCATCAGCGCCGCCATGGCGGCCCACAAGGCCGCCACTCCCCATCCCTGGCACAGCCACCAGATCGGGAAGAAGCCGGCAAACACCGCCACCAGCATGCTGTTGCGCATCTCGCGAGCCCGGGTGGCCCCGATGAAGACCCCATCCAGCAGGAAGCACCAGGCCGCCAGCAAGGGCATGGCAATGAGCCAGGGCAGTTGGCGGTTCGCCTCGGCGATCACCGCAGGGATGTCGGTGATATGGGCGATGAGCTGCCGCCCCCCCAGGGCAAACCCCAGAGCAAACGCGAGCGCGATCAGCAAGGCCCAACCCAGGTTGAGGACTATGGCCTCCCGCAGCCCCTGCCTGTCCCGCCGTCCTATGGCGCGCCCCACCATGGCTTCCACCGCGTAGGCAAAGCCATCCAGCCCGTAGGAGATCAACATCAGGAAGTTGAGCAGCACCGCATTGGCGGCTACCGCCACGTCCCCCAACCTGGCCCCCTGCAGGGTCATGAAGGCGAAACAGAGTTGCAGGCAGAGGGAGCGGATGAAGATGTCCCGATTCAGGCCGAGCAGCCGCCGCACCGCAGGCCATTGCCACCAGCGCGGCCAGGCGCTCTGCCACACCTCGGCCGGGAGATGGCGCAGACGGCGGCTCACCAGCCAGAGTCCCACCCCGAGCGAGCAGTAGTCCGCCAACAAGGAGGCGGCAGCCACCCCCCTGACCTGCCAGCCCAGCCCCAGCACGAACCAGGCGTCCAGCACCATGTTCACCAGGTTGCTCAGGATCAGCAGCAGCATGGGGCTGCGCGCATCCTGCATGCCCAGCAGCCAGCCCATGATGACCAGGTTGCACAGGGCCGCCGGCGCGCTCCAGATCCGCACAGAGACATAGTCTCCGGCATAGACCTGCACCTCGGGGGATCCCCCGCTGAGCCCTATGATGGCCGGCAAGAAAGGCAGCACCAGCAACAGCAGAGCCAGCCCCAGCCCGACGGCGAGGCCGAGCGCCCGCGCCAGGGTGTCCAGCTGCCCCTCGGCGCTGGCGGCGCCCTGGGCCTGGGCGGTCAGACCCGTAGTGGACATGCGCAGGAAGCCGAGCAGCCAGAACAGGAGGTTGATGAGCGTCGCCCCGACCGAGACACCTCCGAGAAACCAGGCCTGCCCGAGATGACCGATCACCCAGGTATCCACCAGGCCGAGCAAGGGGGTGGTGACGTTGGAGAACACCATGGGCAGGGCCAGGGCAAACACGGCACGGTGGCGGCGAGGATCCCTGAGCCAGGACGGCATCAAGCTAAGCACGATCGAGACTGGCAACTCACTCGGCGGCCAGCCGCACTATGCGGGCGAAGTCGGAGACCATGGTCTGCATATCCACATGGGCCACTTCACCCGGGGCGACCTTGGGGCGGAACATGGCCACCAGCTTCCCCTCGGGATTGATCAGCACGATCGAGGCCGAGTGGTCTATGAGGTAATCCTTGCGCTCGCTCTCCACAATGGAATAGACGAGACCAAGGTTGCGCACCAGGGGGAAGAGGGCACGGTGGGTACCGGTCGCCGCCTTGAACTCCGGATGGAAGAAGGCGGTATAGCTCTTGAGACGGGCGCTGTCATCCCGCTGGGGATCCGCCGAGATGAAGACCACCTGGCTGCTGGGTTCGATCTTCTTGAGATCCGGGTAGATGGAACGCAGATCCGCCAGGGCGGTCGGGCAGACATCGGGACAATAGGTGTAACCAATGAACAGGAAGGTCCAGTGCCCTGCCAGATTGGCGGCAGTGAAGGGCTCCCCATCCCCATCCGTGAGGGTGAAGGGGTTGATGTCACGTCCTACCGGATAATAATCCGCCTGCTCAGGCAGGGAGGGTTGGCTCCAGTAATAGGCCGCCATTATGCTGCCGACGAAGAGCAACAACAGCAGAGAAAAACGTGGTTTAACCATATAAAACAAAACCTTGCTAGTTCAACCAGCCGAATGGCGGGGCCAATGAAGGGCTATTGTAACCCGCTCGGCCCCGTTTCTGCCTAGTCCCGAGTCCGGATACCGGGCCGGAAAGGGCCTTACAGGGACGAAACAGGTGCTATCTCCCGATAATCACAAGATAAAGAAAAGCCCCACACCAGGTGGGGCTCACACACGGTTCGGAGAGCGGGCTCAGGGTCGCAGTCTGCGCAGCCCCTGGGGGCGTCGGATCGTGGCGCGCAGCGGGATGACCGGGGCCGTCCAGGGTGCATCTGGCAAACCGATGTCGTGGTGGCGGCGAAACAGACGAACCAGGCGGACAATCTTGTCCTTGGGGCACCCCAGCCAGATGGTCCAGCCATCTCCCTTGTGATACACCCAGAGCGCATAAAACCACGTCATCCGACTGCCCTTGATGAATCGGGTGATGGAGGATACGGGGGGTGCAGCCGGACCCGGATCCCACGGTGAGCTTGAAGCCATACCTGTCCTCCTTGCTCAACAGGCCACGCCGACCAGTGTTCCCGCCATCAGGAGGCAGACCGAACACCGTCGCGTACTGACTGTATTGAGTCGTCCAACTGCCTGACGACTCTCCCTTTCTTGTCCCGCACCGACTCAGCGGTGATGCATCCCTGCGATCCATGCTGACCTGGCAGTACACTCAAGGTCATGGCGGTTATCCGGCCATGACACTGCGGGCCTTCTCAAAGGATATATCCGAAATGCATGATGCGTGGCGGTACTGTTTGCGGCGAATCTGGGCGGTGGCAATGGCGGGGATCGGGGAGAAAAGGGGAGCGGGGAAAAGCGCAAAAACGAAGAGGCCTCCCGCAGGAGGCCCCTTGGCATGTTCGATGCCTACATCCAGTCGGCGTTGCGGATCACCCCGACCGCCAGCCCTTCGATGGTCAGATGCTGGCTGGAGAGATCCACCTCAATGGGGGAGAGATCTTCGTTTTCCGGCAGCAACCACACCTGGCTGCCCTTGCGCTGGAAGCGTTTGACGGTGACGTCTTCATCGAGACGCGCCACCACCACCTGGCCGTTGCGCACCTCCTGGGTCTTGTGCACCGCCAGCAGATCCCCGTCCATGATGCCGATGTTCTTCATGCTCATGCCCTGCACCCGCAACAGGAAGTCTGCCCGCGGGTGGAACAGGGCGGGATCCACCTGATAGTGGCTCTCGATGTGCTCCTGGGCCAGGATGGGCTCACCGGCCGCGACCTTGCCGATGAGCGGCAGGCCGCTCTCTTCTGGCGCGGCCTCCTCTTCCTCGAGCAGCAGACGGATGCCGCGGGAGGTGCCGGGCATGATCTCGATGACCCCTTTCTTGGCCAGGGCCTTCAGATGTTCCTCGGCCGCATTGGCCGACTTGAAGCCAAGCTTCTGGGCGATCTCGGCGCGAGTCGGCGGCATGCCGGTCTCGCTCATGTTCGCCTTGATAAGCTCCAGCACTTCAGCCTGGCGGGGGGTAAGGGGTTTCATAGCATAGGCACCTGTCTTTTTATACAGCACACTGGCAGTATATACAGTGCTGTGGCCAAGGCAAGGCGTTGCTGATATTTGTCCTCACCTTGTCGCAAAAATCCCGCACCTTCTATCCTGAAAAGGCACTCATCCTACCTCTCGGCGACAAGCCGTCGGTGATTTGCTATGCTCACGCCGCATTTTTTTGGAGAGCAGACGCACATGTCCCTTGGACAGAACATTTCCAGAGCCATCCTGCAATGGCCGGTCCGTGGCTTGGTCAATCACAAGAGCCTGCCGGAAAATCCCATCACGGAGCTCAAGCTGGATCCGGCAAGACCCATCGTCTATGCCCTGAAGACCAGCTCGAGCACCGACCTGATGACCCTGCAACAGTGCTGTGAGGATCTCGGCCTGCCCGGCCCGTTCACGCCGCTGGAGCTGGGTGGCCAGCTGCTGCCGCGCTACGTCTGTCTGGATCGTCCACCTCCTCTGTTTGGCACGCGCAACAAGCCACTGCCCTTCCTGCAGGAGTTCCACCAGCTGCTGGACTTGCACAAGCAGGATCCCGAGCTGGATATCCAGGTGGTGCCCGTCACCCTGTTCTGGGGCCGAGCCCCCGGCCGGGAAGGCGAGGAGGCCTCCGGCTGGAACATCATCAGCAGTCTGGCCCCGAACCGGCTCAAGAAGGCGCTGATCGTGATTCTCAAGGGGCGTGAAAACCTGGTGCGCTTCTCCCCGCCGCTCTCATTGCGCTACATGGCGGACAAGCACGGCACCGACGAGGCCATCGCCCACAAGCTGGCGCGGGTGGCCCGCACCCACTTCAGCCGCCAGCAGCTCGCCGCCACAGGTCCCAAGCTGCCGAACCGCAACCTGCTGTTCAAGCAGTTGCTGGAGTCGAGCGTGATCCAGCAGGCCATCGAAGAAGAGGCCAGGCGGGAGGGGATTAGCCTGGAGAAGGCGCAGAAGCGCGCCCATGGCTACATGGACGAGATCGCCTCCAACTTCTCCTACCGGCTGATCCGCCTCGGCGAGAGCTTCCTCGGTTGGCTGTGGAACAAGCTCTACCGCGGCCTCTCGGTCAACGGCGCCGAGAAAGTACGCCAGCTGGCCCAGGAAGGGCACGAGATCGTCTACGTCCCCTGCCATCGCAGCCACATGGACTATCTGCTGCTCTCCTACGTCATCTACCATCAGGGGATGGTGCCGCCCCATATCGCGGCGGGCATCAACCTCAACTTCTGGCCGGCGGGCCCGATCTTCCGCCACGGCGGTGCCTTCTTCATTCGCCGCACCTTCAAGGGCAACCCGCTCTACAGCACGGTATTCCGGGAATACCTCAACCTGCTGTTTGCCAAGGGCTACTCGGTGGAGTTCTTCACCGAAGGGGGTCGCTCCCGTACCGGCCGTCTGCTGCCCCCCAAGACCGGCATGCTGGCGATGACGCTGCAGGCGATGATGCGCGGGCTGGACAGGCCGGTGACCCTGGTGCCCGTCTATCTGGGCTACGAGCACGTGATGGAGGTGAACACCTACCACAACGAGCTCAAGGGCAGCCGCAAGGAGAAGGAGAGCTTCCTGCAGGTGCTCGGCATACTGCGCAAGCTGCGCAACTACGGCCGTGGCTTCGTCAACTTCGGCGAGCCGCTGACCCTCAACAGCTACCTCGGCGAGCACGTGCCGCACTGGAAGGAGAGCATTGGCCGCGAGGAGCGCCCCGAGTGGATGGCCCCCACCGTCAACCAGCTGGCCGAGCTGATGATGACCCGCATCAACGATGCCGCCGCCGTCAACGGCCTGACTCTGAGTGCCCTGGCGCTGCTGGCCGCCGAGCGCCACGCCCTGACCCGGGACGAACTGCAGGCCCAGCTCAATACCTATCTTGACCTGCTCAAGCAGGTGCCCTATAGCCCCCAGAGCACCCTACCGGGTGAGGATGCGAAGACCCTGCTGGAGCAGGCCATGGAGCTCAACAAGTTCGAGGTGAGTGAGGACAAGCTCGGGCAGATCATCAGCCTGGACCGCTATCAGGCGATCCTGCTGACCTACTACCGCAACAACATCCTCCACCTGTTCGCCATGCCCTCCCTGGTGGCGGCCTTGATCGAACGCTGCGAGGGGATCTCCCGCAGCGAACTCGTTGCCCGCTGCATCGATATCTACCCGCTGCTCAAGACGGAGCTGTTCCTGCGCTACCAAGAGGAGGAGCTGCCAGAGCTGGTCGATGCCCTGCTGGCCGAGCTGCAACGCCAGCAGCTGATCGAGGCCCGCGACGGTGGCTTCTGGGTCAATCCGGTCAACCAGACCCGCCTGCTGCTGCTGGCCGAGAGCATTCAGGAGACGCTGCAGCGCTACGCCATCGTGCTGACCCGGGTGCTGGCCCAGCCCCGCATCGAGGCAGAGCAGCTGGAGGCGGACGGCCTGATGATGGCGGAGCGCCTCGGCACCCTGCACGGCATCAACGCCCCCGAGTTCTTCGACCAGAAGCTGTTCAGCACCCTGATCCACACCCTGCGCAGCGAAGGCTATCTGGACACCGGCTGCAAGCCGGATCTCGGCCGCTTCCAGGCGCTGGCCGACAACATAGTGCCGCTGCTGAGCAACAAGATCCGCCGCACCATACAGGCGGGCAACCGGCTCTGATCACCGTCGAACCGTCAACAAAAAGGCCGCATCATGCGGCCTTTTTCATCTGAGCGGGGCAGGACTACAGGTAGTGAACGATCACCCCGAGCAACACCAAGGCTCCCACATAGTTGTTGTTGAGGAAGGCCTGGAAGCAGGCCTCCCGCTGGCGCTCCCGGATCAGCCGCTGCTGATAGACGAACAGCGCTGCCGCCCCCAGCAGACCCCAGTAATAACCCGAGCCGAGCGCCATCAGCTGACCCACCCCCAACAGGATCAGCAGGGTCGCCAGTTGCAGCACGCCGATGATCCGCTTGTCGTGATGGCCAAACAGGATGGCGCTCGACTTGAGTCCGAGCTTGAGGTCATCGTCCCTGTCCACCATGGCGTACTGGGTGTCGTAGGCAATGGTCCACAGCAGATTCGCGAGAAACAGCAGCCAGGCAACCGGCGGCAGGGCGTTGGCCTGGGCCGCATAGCCCATGGGAATGGACCAGGAGAAGGCCATCCCGAGCACCAGTTGCGGGATCGGAATGAAGCGCTTCATGAAGGGGTAGCAGACCGCCAGCAGCAGGCCGGCGAACGACAGCCCTATGGTGAGCGGGTTCAGGGTCAGCACCAGGGCGAACGAGACGAGCGCCAGCACGGCGAACAGTATCAGCACCTCCCGCGCGTCGACCCGCCCCATGGGCAGTGGTCGCCCGGCGGTGCGTTTCACGTGACCGTCGAAGTTGCGATCCGCATAGTCATTGATGACGCAGCCGGCAGAGCGCATCAGGAAGACCCCCACCACGAACACGGTCAGGATCCAGGGGTCCGGCAGCCCGCCCGCCGCAAGGCAAAGTGCCCACAGGGTCGGCCACAGCAGCAAGAGGGTGCCGATGGGCTTGTCGATGCGGGCCAACTGCACATAGGCCAGTCCCCGCTCCTTGGTTAACAGCTTCACTCCAGCTCCTTATGCGATGGCAGCGAATGAGACGATAGCGAGGGCAGGAAGAGTTCGTGGACCAGCAAGGGCCACTGCCCCAGATAGAGACGGGAGCGGCGCCCCCAGACGGTCGCGGCCTGGCACCAGGGATTGCTCGCGATCTCGAAGCAGGCCAGTTGCAGGTGATCCCGCCGTGCCGGTGCATCACCGAAGATACGCTCCCCCAATGGCTGCTCCCCCAGATCCTGCAGACCGCCCGCCTGCAGCGCCGCCTCGGCAAACAGAGTCCAGCCCAGGATGGCCGGCCCATGATCACCGTGCAGGATAACCTCGCGGCAGATCCCCACGGGATCGGCAACGGCCACCAGCGCCTGTTCGTCCGCTCCCAGCGACACGCTACGATTGCCGAGCAGTTGCACCGAGAGGTGACTATTGTAACGCCGCAGGCGCCGGGTCATGGAGTCGGCCTCCAGCAACCAGGGGCACAGTGCCTCGGGGGGGTCACACTCTGCGGGTGTCCGCCAGGGGACGAGCTGGATGAGGGGAACAGTCAACTCGGACTTCACAGCTTCACCATCCGGAGATTTCCGTTGTCAGGTTAAAATCCCGTTTATTATCCGTAAATCAATGGCGAATTGTAAGAACATCCGTGCTTGACGGCCCCGATGGCAGCATCAAAAATGGGGCATCCGTCGCTGCCGAGCCATCTTGATGAAGATCTTCAGAATTCTGCTGGTGTTATCCCTGGGCTGTACCTTGTTGAATACCCACGCCTTCGCCAATGAGGACGCGGCCGCCGATCCGGCCTCCGCCGCCGTCCAGCCGGGATTCGCCTATCATGCGCTGGATCCGGACATCATCACCAACTACCTCGGCGATGGCAAAACCCTGGGGTATGTGCGGGTGACGGTGGAGCTGATGGCCGAAAATGCCGCCGATCTCAAGTTGCTGGAGCAGCACGACCCCCTGATCCGCGACGCCATCATCCGCCTGATTGGCAGCAAGACGGGCGCCCAGATCAAGTCCCTGGTGAGCCGGGAAGAGCTGCGCAAGGAGTGCGAGGGCAAGGTCAACGAACTGCTGGTCAGAGAGACCGGCAAGAAGGCGGTACGCGAGCTCATTTTCACCAAGTATCTTTATCAGTAATGAACAACGGGCAGGGTGCCGACCGGCAGTCTGCTCTCCCTACCGCTCCCATTCACTGTCGAGGAAGTCATCGTCATGGGCCACAAGACGCTGTGTGAATGGCGCCGTCACGAGATCCCCGCCGATCTCAAGACGCTGCGCAAGATATTGCGCAAACCCAAGTTCGTGTGCGGCAAATGCGCCCGCAGCGCCAATGACAAGGACTACCTGTGTCAGCCGTTGCGTCTGAAGAACAAGGAGGAGTAGGTCCCCGCTTCTGCGGGGTCTGGGGAGAAATACTCGGCGGGCCGCGCCCTATTGATCGGTCCAGCCATGGCGGCCCTGCTCAACCAGGCGACGGGCCTGAACGTCATTGGGGCAGACGCCACGGTACTCCTCCCCCGATCGCCCGGCCAGATAGAGGTGCTCCGGGCGGCAATACCAGGCCAATCCCTTCTGGCGGCCCTGCTGCCACATGGCAACGTCCACCTTGTCACCGCACTGGGTCTGGTGGAATGCCACCCTGTCATCGGCAAACCCCAGCTTGCCATCGGCTTCCCCGACGTCGCTCCACACCTTTTCGCAGGGATCGTCCGAGTTGGAGACACAGCCCCCGAGCAGGGTGGCACAGAGCATGATGACGAGTGAGCGCATAATCATCCTTGGACGTTGTTTGAGTGGTTTATGGCGTCTCTGGCCTGACGGGCATCCCTCTTCCCACAGCGCCATTTGAGCAGTTCATTCTAACCAGAGCCTCGCGCGGCAACCAAGGGGCATGCTGCCGAACGCACAAAAAATCGGGCGGGCCACCAGGCCCGCCCTCATGCGTTACAGGGAGTCACCGATCGTCGAGGGGGTCATAGTCCTGCCAGTCCTCGTCGTCCAGCTCCTCCAGCTCGTCTTCCCAGGATTCCGGCTCCCACTCATCGTCGAGCTCGAAATCCGGCGTCTGCGTACCCATGCTCATTCTCCTTGGATAGTGCACCGGCCTTCAAAGTCTATCCAGAAACATGAGGCTCGCCAGTGGTTCCACTCAGAGCTTCACCAAGGTACGGCCAGCCACCTGACCCAGGGTAATGGCCTCGGCGGCCTCCACCACCTGCTCCAGCCCTATCTCGGTGACCGCCTGCTCAAAGAAGCTGGCGGGCAGATCCCGCGCCAGTCGCTGCCAGGCCAGTTGACGGCGCGCCAGCGGGCACATCACCGAATCCACTCCCTGCAACCGCACGTTGCGCAGGATGAAGGGCATGACGCTGGTCGGCAGATCGAAGCCACCCGCCAGGCCGCAGGCCGCCACGGCGCCGCCGTAGTTCATCTGGGCCAGCAGCTTGGCCAGCACCTGACTGCCGACGGTGTCGATAGCACCGGCCCACAGCTGTTTCTCCAGCGCCTTGGCAGGCTCCAGCAGTTCGCTGCGCGGCACTATGCGACTGGCGCCCAGCGCCGTCAGCATGGCGCCCTGCTCCTCGGGACGGCCGGTCAGGGCCGCGACGCGATATCCCAGTGCAGACAGCAGGGCGACGGCTGTGGTGCCAACTCCACCGGCGGCACCTGTCACCAGCACCTCACCACTGTCGGGGGTTATGCCCGCCTCTTCCAGCGCCAGCACGCAGAGCATGGCGGTGAGGCCGGCGGTGCCGATGCACATGGCTTGGCGCTCATCCAGCCCGGCCGGCAGCGGCACCAGCCAGTCGGCCTTGACTCGCGCCTGTTCGGCCATGCCGCCCCAGTGTCCTTCCCCCACACCCCAACCGGTCAGTACCACCTTGTCACCGCTCTGGTAGCGGCTGTCGGCCGATTCCAGCACAGTGCCGACGAAGTCGATACCGGGCACCAGCGGCCACTGGCGCACTATCTTGCCCTTGCCGGTGATGGCCAGCCCGTCCTTGTAGTTGAGGGAGCTGTAGCTCACCGCCACCCGCACCTCGCCCGCCGGTAACTGGCTCTCGTCCAGCCGGGTCAGGGTCGGCACCGTCTTGCCGTCTTGGTTTTCCAGTAACAGAACCTTGAACATGCTTGCCTCTCTATGGGTTAAGGGGAAACATTCACTCGCTCGCGTCATCAGCGATCACGCCCGCGACTCTGGCATTAAGCTGCCAGCGCAGCAATGCAGGATAAGCCTGCACCCGCTGCCGCTGCGCCTCATCGATCGGCTGTGCGGCCTCATCCAGATACCAATTCTCTCCCGAGACCCAGGAATACCTGACGGGATTGCCAGTCAGGGGATAGGCGCCATCTGCATCGATCCAGACAGTCTCGTTGTAGCCAAACGCCCGCGTCGGATCGTCCTGTGGCGCCAGCAAATTGCGTCCACCGAGCGCCTGATAGGGCATGTCCGAGAGGCTGAAGGCGTAGAGCGTCGGGAAGATGTCCTTGTGGGAGCCTGGGCGCGCCGACTCAAAACGCCAGGGTACCCGATCCAGAATGGCTTTCGGCACATAGAGATAGAAAGGCACCGCCCGATCGAGCATCTGCTCGGCGGGATAGTAAGCCTTAATCCTGCGCATCTGGTGATCGCCGCTGGCGGCGATCAGCGTGTGGGTGCCGAGCGCAGATTTTTTGATATCGGCCACGAAACGCCCCAAGGCATCCGCCGCATATTGGTAGGTGCGTAAGATATTGAGCTGATCGATCTGGCCATCTTCGGCGTGACGTCGCACCCCGTCGGTCACGGCCACCGGCTGCGAAACATAATGAGACGGTACCACATAAGGCGGGTGATTGGTCACGGTCAAAATACTGATAAAGAGCGGCTGTTTCGCCTCTTTGAGCAACTTCTCAGCCAGCTGATAGGCATATTCGTCAGGCACACCCCAATCCGTCATTTCCTTGACCGACTCTGGATACATCTCCAACAAGGCATTCTGGTCATATAGCGCATCGACCCCCTGCACCGGCAAATAATTGACCAGATTGCGCCACATCATATTGCCCGGCGAGATGAAGATGACGCGATAACCCGCCTGCTTATAAGTGGAGAATGGTGTATCCGTCAGCGCCTTGGATTGCGCCGAGGAATGGCTGAGGTTCTCCCTGGGGCTGTGGAAAAACAGCGCAGCCAGGGAAGGAGCGGTACCATTTCCCTCCGACACGAAACGCTTGAAGACGAAATCCTGACGGAACGGTTCGCGCAAACTCCCCAGCAGATCGTTTTTACCCGGTTCATCCAGCGCCAGCATATTGCTGCCAAAACTCTCCATCAGGCTCATCACCACATGGGGCTGATGGTCGGCCAACCAGGTATTGATCGGCGTTCGGCCAGCCAGTGAATCGAGCCCGGTGGCGCCGAGCAGTTTTATTCCCTCTGCGGCATCAACCTTCTCGAAACGAATATCTTCCTTGTGATCCTTGATGGCCCAATCGATAGCCATCAGACCGTTGGGAGTCAATTTATTGAGCACCGTCAGATCGGAAACCTGCGCATTGCCACGGCGAAGGGGAAACGTCCCCACACTGCCTCGCGCAGCAATGGCGACCAGCACGACAGAGAGAACCAATACCCCCCAGAACAGCGTGCCCGGCCAGGGTCGCAGCGTCATGGCGCGAGTGCGGTAACTGAACCAGACCGGAGGGAGCGCCAGCAGGATGGCACCGAGGACACCCTTGATAACCGGATAGTCTTGCCACAAATTAGCCAACACGGCGCGAGTATCATCATCAACCAGACCGAAGGCGAACACATCGATATGGTTGTGATAGGTCTGGTAATAGAAGTAATTGCCGATTGCGACGCCGGCCACGATAAACGCCGTTATTCCCACCAATGTTGGCAAACTGCGCCACAAATACCCCCAGCCCCTATTCCAACCGGCGAGCCCCAGCCCCAACACCAGGAAAGGCACGACCGTCATCCCTGCGATTCGCAGGTCGTAGCGCAAGCCCGTGCCCCACATGCGCAACAGATCGCCCCCCTTGTCGGCCACCTGAGCAGGCTCGACGAAGGAGCAAAACATGGCAAAGCGCGCGACCATGAGGAGCAATGCCAACCAGATGAGTTGGAACCAAATCAGGGGTAATAATTTTTTAAGGCGGGTTTGATACATTGTTAAGAGTTCGAGTTATTATTCAATGAATTATACAGTTTATTTAAAACTAAGCCGTTAATTCTACCAAAGCCAATTTATTGGCATATTGTTAATATCACAAATTTAAATAAGCTGTTATTTCAACCTCTTTAGAAAATAATTTTCTTGCCAAAGAAATATTCCTCTGCGCCAACTTAAATTCTTCATCAAAATTAGCGATAACTGATGAGATTTCATAGCTAAGCGCAGAAACATCAGCATTTTTCACAATGTGAATGTTAAATCCCATTGCTTTAAACTCAGGGAAGACAGTATTATCGTACACGATACAAATCAATCCACTACCCAGAGCCTCAATAAGTGCATTTGGCAATCCCTCTCCAGTACTTGGCAGAATAAATATGCTGTAATTTTGCAACGCAAACTGCACATCTTCAACGAACCCTAAGAAATTGTATTGGCCATCTTTTTTATGAGCATGCGTAATTTCGGATATTTTATCAACAATATATTGTTCACCACTGCCAATAAATGTTACAGGAACAGTTTTATTTATCGTTGCATTGACCAAGTCTAAATGGCCTTTCCCTTCTGCTATTCGCCCAACGTGAACGATATTTGGCGTATACGAACTATTTGATTCAGAATATTTGAAGTCTGTGCTACCATAAATTCTCAACGAGCGACTTGTCGCAGACACAGGAATAACATCACTCACGTTAGATAACAGGTGATCACTGATTGCAACATGGTAGTCTACACAACTATAGAGTATTTTATGAAAAAAATCTTTCTTAGATGAACTTCTTGTAGTGCCATACCTAACAATAAAATCTGGTTTATTATTTAAAAAAAAGAGACTGAAATAAATAGACTTTATTTCAGATGTCCCTAAGAATATTATTTTTGAGACTTTTTGCTCAATTATAAATTTTCTTAACTTTAGCATAATGGCAAGGCTGAGTTTAAATTTAAAATTTATTGAAAAATGAGTGATGTTACGAGAAATCGCTTTTTCCTCTATAAACGTACCTTCACGGCAAACTAACGTTGTCTTAATACCATACTCATCAAAAGCATTTGCCAATTTTAAGGCATCCAACTCCATGCCCCCACTAAAATGAGAAAAGCATAAAATTGCCACATGCTCATTATTCTTCATTGTTTTTCCTAATTTCTGCACTGTTATTTAACATGGTTATTTCCACCAAAAACAAGAACGATACAAACGTAATTCCTGAGTTATGACTTATAAATGCCTGGCTGAGGCTATAATCAATCAGCGTTAATGACGTAACGGCCAGCATGATTGGGAAAAGAGAGTCGCCCCCCCTATGTTTGTAGAATAAATACAACGGGTAGAGATACATACTTAATAACGCTAATAGCCCAATCAATCCTCGTTTAGCCATTTCATCTATAAATTGATTGTGTGCATGAAAATTAAAATTATATAGAAATTCTGATATTTCACCAGCCGCTAACTGAGCTGCATGTGCCTGTTGCAAACCATTATTTCCCCAACCGAATAATGGTTTTTTCTGGAATGCATCAAGAGCACTATACCAAAGCTGAAAACGAATCCCTATAGATGTATTTTTATTTCCACCATCCACAAACTGCACAATATCACTGCGCGCAACTTGAATACGTTCAGCAACACCTGTTTGTGGTATCGCGACAACCGCTAATAAACCTAACCCAAAAACCGCTGCGACTATTTTATCTATCCGGCAGAGATTACCTCTGAAGTGACTAATGATGGTTAATATAATTAGAGGCAACAAGACCCAACCACCACGAGTACCAGACAAAAAACTCCCGAGCATTCCCATGGCACAAGCAAACAACATAAACATTGCTGTTTTAACATTACCCTTTGATTTATACCAAAAATAGCCACACAGACAGAGTAAGCCCAGCGTCATACTGATGTTGCCAGCCTGAATAGGCATAATATCGCCAAATGCTCTTTCCATTCCCAGATAAAACTTATCGTAGATTGCAATAGCGCCCGCAATACAAGCCCCCACCGCAAACCCAAAAATCAGGCTAACGAGACGAGCAGGATACCGAGATAGTAAAGGTAAGGTCATTGCCGCCATTAGCACACGACTGGGACGGTCAAATTCACGTAACTTGCCACCATCCAGCCATATAGAGAGGCCCTGCACAAAGACGTAAGCGAAAAAGATCAATGCCAATATTTTTACTTCCCTTGGCATATTCATCCAATAAGATGGCCGCCAACAAACGGTGAGGCTCGCTAGCAGCAATATCGCAGGCCCGTAGGAATATCCACTGGGAATGGCTAATGTTAATGCGCCAAATAAAAATGCGGACACCTGAACCAGGTTGTGAAGGATATTTATACGCAATGGCAAAATAATAGGGCTAGCCAATGTCATGAAAGTGTATTCCTAGAAAATGTCATCTTTGCCGATAGTGTACACACAATGCTTCCAGATGCTGGGACATATCAAATTCTTGCTCGGCCCGCTCGCGAGCCAATTTCCCCAGGCGATCACTTAATTCAGGATCTCGCAGTAGTACCTTGATCTGCCCAGCGATAACTTGCGGCTGCAATGGATCGGCCAACAGCCCCACGCCACCTAACACTTCTGGCACCGCGCCGGTGGTGGCGCCGACGATGGGTTTGCCAGCAGCCATCGCCTCGATCACGGTGAGGCCGAAGGCCTCGTTGTGAGAAGGGATCACCACCACATCCATCGCCTGCAACATGCGGGCGGTATCTCGCCGGAAGCCGGAAAAATGCACCGCACCACCGAGTTGACGCTGGGCAATGTCGCACTCCAGCTCGGCGACGAAGGGCTCATCGGCCCCCTCGGTGGCAAGCGTCCCCCCCACCAGCAGCAGTTGGAGATCGGTAAATTCGGCGCGCAGCAGCGCGAAGGCATCGAGCAATTCACGCTGGCCTTTGCCGGGGCTGAAGCGTCCAACCATGCCAATCAGGAGGCCATCAGCAATACCCAGCTCACCACGAATAAGGGCTGGCTCTTCCTTGCAAGAGGTCAACTCGGTGCCCAGCCACAGCCGCTGAATACGCTCGGCGGGGAGCGGTAAGGCGGCGCGATTGCGCCTCAGTGTCTCATCGCTGATGGAGAGCACCCTATCGACCTTGCCGTAGATCCAGCGATGCAGTGGATCCTTCTTCGGCCGTTTCGAGCCCATATGTTCGGTGAAAATGAGGCGAAACGAGGAAAAAGTGCCAAGTAGTGCGGCCAACAGCAGATCGCTGGACTTGTGGCAGTGCACGATCTCGATGCCGCTTTGCTTCATCCAGCGCAGCAGCGCAGGCAGGCGCAAGATGGCCTGATTGCGTGATGGGACCTCAATCACCCCGAAGCCGGCAGCCTTCATGTCAGCGGCGACCCGGCTGCCCGTCAGCGCCAGCCCGAACAGGTGCCAACCTCGTTCGATCAGCTCCTTGCCAACGCGGATGGGGTACATCTCCAGCCCCCCCCAACCCTGGGAGAGACAGATTTGCAATGCGCTACCCGGCGCTGTCGTCTCCACCGGATCAAGCCCGGTTCAGCCAGGCCATGTAATCGGCCACGCCTTCGGCCACCGTCTTGAACTCGCCGTCATAACCGACGCCGCGCAAGCGGGTCAGATCGGCCTGGGTGAAGCTCTGATAGCGACCCTTGAGGTGATCCGGGAAGGGGATGTACTCGATGGCGCCTTGCTGGTGATGCTTGATCACGGCCTCGGCCACGTTCTGGAACGGCTCGGCACGGCCGGTGCCGCAGTTGAAGATGCCGGAGTGCTGCGGGTTCTGCCAGAACCAGAGGTTCACCTTGCAGACGTCGTCCACATAGATGAAGTCGCGCATCTGGCCGCCGTCCGGGAAGCCGTCGCAGCCCTCAAACAGCTTGGGATTGTCCCCCTGCTTCACCTGGGTATTGAGGTGGAAGGCGACGGAGGCCATGGAGCCCTTGTGCTGCTCGCGCGGGCCGTAGACGTTGAAGTATTTCAGGCCAACGACCTGAGAGTCGATCTCCGGCAGCCAGCGGCGCACGTATTGATCGAACAACTGCTTGGAGTAGCCATAGACGTTGAGGGGCTGCTCGAACCTGGGATCTTCGATGAAATTGTCGTTGCGGCCGCCATAGGTCGCGGCAGAGGAGGCATAGATGAAGGGAATTTCCCGCTCGATGCAGTAGTGGAACAGATCCTTGGAGTACTCGTAGTTGACCTCCATGATGAACTTGCCGTTCCACTCGGTAGTCGCGGAGCAGGCACCTTCGTGGAAGATCACCTCGATGCCGCCATCCCACTCTTCAAACTCGTCACCGGAGACGATCCGCGCCTGGAACTCGTCCTTGTCCATGTAGTCGGCGATGGTGAGATCGACCAGGTTGACGAACTTGGTGCCGTCGGTCAGGTCGTCGATGACCACGATATCGGTCCGTCCTTGAGCGTTCAGCTGCTTGACCAGATTGCTGCCGATAAAGCCAGCACCGCCAGTTACTACGATCATGGAGTTTGCCTCGCGTACGTTGATGGCCCCGTGTGACTGCCTGTTAAAGCTGTGTATAGTGGGCCAATTTGAAATTGCCGAAAAGTTTATCACGGGCCGCCAGGGGATTCGACCTCGGCGCACAGGGCCCGGCAGAGGGATCAGCGATGAAGACCAGAGACAGGATCATCCACAGCGCCACCGAGCTGTTCAACGATCAGGGTGAACGCAACATCACCACCAACCACATTGCCGCCCATCTCGGCATCAGCCCGGGCAACCTTTATTACCACTTCCGCAATAAAGAAGACATCATCCACTCCATCTTCGATCAATACGCCCGCCACCTGAGCGAGAGCTTCACTCCGGCCCGCAGCCACGAGATCAAGCTGGAAGATCTGATGGGTTATCTGGATGCCATCTTCTATCTGATGTGGCAGTTCCGCTTCTTCTACGCCAACCTGCCGGACATCCTGAGTCGCGACGAACCCTTGCAGCACAAGTACCTCAAGGCCCAGGAGCAGCTGCGCGCCGCCGTGGAGGCGCTGCTCAGGAGCCTGCGCGAGGGGGGCATCATAGACGTCAGCGACGAAGACCTGCCGGACCTGGGCCAGACCATCAAGATGGTGGTCACCTGCTGGATCCCGTTCCAGATTGCCCAGGCCCCCCATACCCGCATCACCAAGCCCTTGCTTTATCAGGGGGTCTTGCGGGTGCTCTTCCTGCTGCGCCCCTATGTGCAGCCCCAGGTGACCGCCCAGATCCGTCAACTGGAGCAGCACTACCACCAACTGGCCCAACCAGCAGGGTGAGATCTGTTTCACAATTGTTGAATATCAGCATAATAATTTGAATTGGTGCGCAACGATTGCAGTAAAATGTTGCCCATTCCAGGGTCTGTCGACGTTTCGTCATGACCACGACGACGTCAGTCCGTGCGCCTCGCACGGCCCCAGATCCTGATAACACAGTCGACACAGTCAATGAGGACCGAGGATGTCTAACGGATTCTATCGTCACCTGGCCGAACAGCTCGAACAGGTCAAGGCGGAAGGGCTATACAAGCAGGAACGCATCATCACCTCGGCTCAGCAGGCCCAGATTGCGGTGGGCGGCGAACAGGTTCTGAACTTCTGTGCCAACAACTACCTGGGGCTGGCCAACCACCCTGACCTCATCGCCGCCGCTCATCAGGGGCTCGACAGCCACGGTTTCGGCATGGCCTCGGTGCGCTTCATCTGCGGCACCCAGGATCAGCACAAGGCGCTGGAGCAGAAGCTGTCCGCCTTCCTCGGCACCGAGGACAGCATCCTCTACTCCTCCTGTTTCGATGCCAATGGCGGTCTGTTCGAGACCCTGTTCGGCGCCGAAGACGCCATCATCTCCGATGCACTCAACCACGCCTCCATCATCGACGGCGTGCGGCTGTGCAAGGCCAAGCGTTATCGCTACGCCAACAACGACATGGCCGAGCTGGAAGCCCAGCTCAAGCAGGCCAATGCCGACGGCGCCCGCTTCAAGCTGATCGCCACCGACGGTGTCTTCTCCATGGATGGTGTCATCGCCGATCTCAAATCCATCTGCGATCTGGCCGACAAATACGATGCTCTGGTCATGGTGGATGACTCCCATGCGGTGGGCTTCATCGGCGAGAACGGCCGCGGCACCCACGAATATTGCGGCGTGCTGGACAGGGTCGACATCATCACTGGCACCCTGGGCAAGGCGCTCGGCGGCGCCTCCGGCGGCTATACCTCTGGCAAGAAAGAGGTGATCGACTGGCTGCGTCAGCGCTCCCGTCCCTACCTCTTCTCCAACTCCCTGGCTCCCTCCATCGTCTCGGCCACCATCAAGGTGATCGACATGCTGGCCGACGGCCACGCGCTGCGCGCTCAGTTGAAAGAGAACAGCGAGTACTTCCGCACCCGGATGAGCGCCGCCGGCTTCACCCTGGCCGGTGCCGATCACGCCATCATTCCGGTCATGCTGGGAGATGCCAAGCTGGCCGCCGAGATGGCGAGCCGCATGCTGGCCGCCGGCATCTACGTGGTGGGCTTCTCCTTCCCCGTGGTGCCCAAGGGCCAGGCCCGCATCCGAACCCAGATGTCTGCCGCCCATACCCGCGAGCAGCTGGACAAGGCCATCGATGCCTTCATCCGCATCGGCCGCGAGCTCGGTGTGATTTGATCACATGGCTAGCTGATTAAAACGGGGGCCAAGGTTGGGCCCCATTTTATTACCCTCTGTACCCGGCACAGCGCCGTGAGGAATCTGTCATGAAAGCACTCTCCAAACTCAAATCAGAAGCCGGCATCTGGATGACGGACGTCCCGGCTCCCGAGCTCGGCCACAACGATCTGCTGATCAAGATCCGCAAGACCGCCATCTGCGGCACCGACATGCACATCTACAACTGGGATGAGTGGGCCCAGAAGACCATTCCGGTCCCCATGGTAGTCGGTCATGAATATGTGGGAGAGGTGGTCGCCGTCGGCCAGGAAGTGCGCGGCTTCGCCATCGGCGATCGCGTCTCCGGCGAAGGCCACATCACCTGCGGCCACTGCCGCAACTGCCGCGCCGGCCGCACCCACCTGTGCCGCAACACCATAGGGGTCGGCGTCAACCGCCCGGGCTCCTTCGCCGAATACCTGGTGATCCCGGCCTTCAACGCCTTCAAGCTGCCGGACAACATCCCCGACGAGCTGGCCGCCATCTTCGATCCGTTCGGTAACGCCGTGCACACCGCCCTCTCCTTCGATCTGGTGGGTGAAGACGTGCTCATCACCGGCGCCGGCCCCATCGGCATCATGGCTGCCGCCGTCTGCCGCCATGTGGGCGCCCGTCACGTGGTGATCACCGACGTCAACGAGTACCGGCTGGAGCTGGCCCGCAAGATGGGCGCCACCCGCGCCATCAACGTGGCCAAGGAGCAGCTCTCCGATGTGATGGCCGAACTCGGCATGACCGAAGGCTTCGACGTGGGGCTGGAGATGTCCGGCGTGCCCAGCGCCTTCCAGGACATGATCGACAAGATGAACCACGGCGGCAAGATCGCCATGCTCGGCATTCCCCCCTCCACCATGGCCATCGACTGGAACAAGGTGATCTTCAAGGGACTGTTTATCAAAGGGATCTATGGCCGCGAGATGTTCGAGACCTGGTACAAGATGGCCAGCCTCATCCAGTCTGGCCTGGACCTCAGCCCCATCATCACCCATCACTTCCACATCGATGACTTCCAGCAGGGCTTCGAAGCCATGGGGTCAGGCAAGTCCGGCAAGGTGATCCTGAACTGGGATTGAGAAGCCTGGACAACGGCTTGTGGATGTCAGGTGCGAAGGCCCGGTCCGGCACCGGGATCCTGAGTGGAGACAAGTCAGCCTTTTTCACGGCTGATTGCAAAAACCCGGCGAAAGCCGGGTTTCTTTTTGCTCTTGCCTTGCCTGCGGCCACTGCCGCCGCAGAAACTTTGTTCGCAGATTGCTTAACACTTCACACACAAGCGTTTAAATGCCTGTAACTATTCGGTTATAATCCCGTCGTTTTCTAGGGATAATAAGAGCCTGCTGGGAGTACATGAGCGTGTTGAAAAAACTGAGCTATTTGCTGGCTGCCGGGATGGCTGCCGCCACCCTGTCCGGCGCCGTCTTTGCCGCCGATGAGATGTCGACGGAAGCCATCGCCGAGCGCATAGCACCGGTCGGTCAGGTCTACACCGCCAAGGATCTGGAAGGCATTGCGACGGCCGCGGCCGCCCCGGCTGCTGCCTCGTCCGGTCCCCGTGATGGCGAGACTGTGTTCAAGGGCGCCTGCTTTGCCTGCCATGATACCGGCGCGGCCGGTGCGCCCAAGCGCGGGGACAAGGCCGCCTGGGAACCACGCATTGCCCAGGGGTTCGAGACCCTGCGCAAGCATGCCATCGAAGGCTTCACCGGCAAAGCTGGCATGATGCCGGCACGGGGAACCTGCGCAGCCTGTAGTGACGAAGAGATCGAAAACGCCATTCACTACATGATCGACAAGCTCTAAGTGGTTGAAAGGGCTCCTATTGCAGCCCTTTAAATCCAATCACTTCCGACTACGCTTGTAGGTGAGCTAATTCGGGAGTGTTGCATGTCAGTCCAGCCCCTCACACCGCCAGATCCCCCCCCCTTGCTGGCGGTCGTTTCTTCCATCATGGATTTTCCCGCGCCCGGCATCGCCTCTCCTGAGGACTACGCCAGACTGGTAGAGCAGTTGGGCAGACTCTGCCCCCTGCAGCACTTTGCCATGCTGGGGCTGGCCGATGGAGGCCTGCACTGGTTGTATGCACATCAGCTGCCCGAGGCGTTCAAACAGCAACTGGGGCGTGAAGAACCCCGCCTTACCGAACAGCTCACTCAGCTCGATGAACAGCAGGGATGGTGCGTGGAGGCAGTGGAGCACTATGAGGTGCAATGGGTGCTGGCCCGCGGCGCCCCCGAACAGACCCCGACCCTGAGACTGTTGCTGGAGTGT
Organism: Aeromonas media; assembly: GCF_020423125.1. Classification (NCBI taxonomy): domain Bacteria; kingdom Pseudomonadati; phylum Pseudomonadota; class Gammaproteobacteria; order Aeromonadales; family Aeromonadaceae; genus Aeromonas; species Aeromonas media. The sequence continues at coordinate 80,736 of NZ_CP075564.1, read as the reverse complement.
CTGGCCAAGCGCCTGCACGAAACCCAGACCGGCACCCAGCTGGCAGGGCAAGCCTCCCCCCTCATGCAGCGGGATCCTCACTGGCAGCAGAAGATAGAAAAGATCGGCCGCATCATGCGGTTGGCCCACAATCTGCCGCAGCATGCCCTGTTTTCCCAGCTGGAGGCGGTGCTGCGCCAGATGCTGGCCGTCAATGACATGCTGCTGATCCGCCTCGACAACCAGCGACTGGAGAGACTCTATCCGACACGGCTCACCTACGATGATGACGTCATCAGGGGCCTGTGCCACAGCACCAACAGCATAGAGCGCAGCGAGGCCGGATTGTTCTGGTACAGCCTGCCCCTGCGCCAGCAGCAGCAGTATTTCGCCCACCTCCTCATCAACACGACCCAACCCCTGGAAGCCGATGACAGGCTGTTCCTCGACTTCCTGCGCCACCAGTTGACCCTGCTGCTGGAGCTCAAGAGAGTCAGGCAGCAGCTGGATGAGCTCAACTCGGAAGAGTCCATCAACCAGCGACTCCAGCAGTTGCGCCAGACCAACCTGCGGTTGCAGAAACGACTCAGGCATCATCAGGAGCTGGAGCGGCGACTCCAGTTCAATGCACTGCACGATCCGCTGACCCAGTTGCCGAACCGGGCCCTGCTGATGAATCACCTCCATCATGCCATGACCCGCTATCGCCGTTATCAGACGGCCGGCTTTACCCTGATCTTCGCCGATGTGGACCATTTCAAACAGGTCAATGATGCCTTGGGCCACAGTGCCGGCGACCAGTTGCTGCTGGAGCTGGGCAAACGCCTGCAGAGCTGTATCCGGCAAAATGACATGGTGGCCAGGCTCGGGGGCGACGAGTTCGTCATCTATCTGGACAACAGTCAGCAGGAGGAGGACGTCAGCCCGGTGCTCAACCGCATTGTAGGCCGCATCGCCCACCCGTTCCGGCTTCAGGGCAATGAGCTGACCGTTACCGTCAGCCTGGGGGTGGCCAGCGTCTCGGAGCAGACCACGGACATCAGCGAGCTGCTGCACCAGGCCGATCTCGCCATGTACCAGGCCAAGCGCAATGGCCGCAGTCGCATCGTCATGTATTCCGACGCCTGCATGGAGCACTCAGGCTCGCCGGAGGAGCGGCTGTTCAGGGCCTTGCGGGAAGGGCGGATTGTCCCCTATTTCCAGCCGGTGATCAGGCTGTGTGACAGCCGCTTGGTCGGTCTGGAGGTGATGGCGCGCTGGATCACGGAGGAGGGGGAACTGAAAGATGCCTTCGATTTCATTCCACTGGCCGAGCAGTGCGGCCTCATTCAGGATCTGGATCGCCAGATCCTCAGACGCACCTGCCAGCAGTTGAAGAGCTGGCTACAGCTCTCGGGCGGCGGCCGCTTCAAGATATCGCTCAACCTGTCCGGCAAGCACCTGGCCAGCCGCGAGCAGATCATGGCGCTTGTTCACATCATGGAGGAAGAAGGGGTGATACCCGGCTACTTCATCTTCGAATTCAACGAGCGGGAGCTCTCCAGGCAGAGTGCCGACTCCCTCACCTCCCTGCATGAACTCAGGGCCAAGGGGATCCAGATCAGCCTCGACGACTTCGGAACCGGCTTTTCTTCCCTCAATGCCCTGTTCCACTTTCCGGTGGACTACATCAAGGTGGATGACAGCTTCACCCATCGCATGCTGAACTCCCCCAAGGATCTGGCGCTGATCCGCGCCATGCGGGACATCTGCCAGGATCTCGACTTCACTCTGGTGGTCGAAGGCATCGAGAACCAGCAGCAGTTGCAGAAGCTGATCGAACTGGGCTGCGCCCAGGGACAGGGACGCCACATCTCCCCGCCCCTGCCAGGATCCGACATCATACCGCTGCTCACTCAGGCAGACCCGCCGGCCGAGTCCTCCCTCAATCCTTCTTGAACAGCGCTCTCAGGTTGGCGACCACGACCTGCCCCTTCTGCTGGCGCTCCTCGGCCGTCACCTTCTTCTGGTTTTCCCATTCCAGATCGTCCTGGGGCAATTCTAGCAGGAAGCGGCTCGGCTCCGGGCGCACCGATTCGCCGTACTGGCGCCGCTCCTTGCAGAGGGTAAAAGTCAGCTCGGTCTGGGCACGGGTGATGCCGACGTAGGCGAGGCGCCGCTCCTCCTCCACGTTGTCCTCGTCGATGCTGGTCTGATGGGGTAGCAAGCCCTCCTCCATGCCCACCATGTAGACGTAGGGAAACTCCAGCCCCTTGGAGGCGTGCAAGGTCATCAGCTGCACCTGGTCAGCCTCGTCCTCTCCCTCGTTGCGCTCCATCATGTCACGCAGGGTGAGGCGAGTGACCACCTGAGCCAGCGTCATCGCTTCCTCCAGCTCATCTCCCTCCAGCATCTCGGTGATCCAGCGGTAAAGGGTGGAGACGTTCTGCATCCGCATCTCGGCCGCCTTCGGGCTGGGAGAGGTCTCATAGAGCCACTCCTCGTAGTGGATCTCCTTGATCATGTCCCGCACCGCCTCTACCGGATTGCCGCGCAGCGCCTGATCGCCGAGCCGCACCAGCCAGTTAGTGAAGGCCTGCAGGGCCACCAGGCCACGACCAGACAGGTGCTGCTCCAGCCCCAGCTCGAAGCTGGCGGCAAACAGGCTCTTGCCGCGCTGGTTGGCGTACTGGCCCAGTTTTTCGAGGGTGGTGGGGCCTATCTCGCGGCGCGGCAGGTTGACCACCCGCAGGAAGGCGGTGTCCTCGTCCGGGTTAACCAGCAGCTTGAGGTAGGCCATGATATCCTTGATCTCGGTGCGGGAGAAAAACGAGGTGCCGCCCGAGATACGGTAGGGAATGCGGTTGGTCATCAGCGCCTTCTCGAAGATGCGCGACTGATGGTTGCCCCGATAGAGGATGGCGTAATCCTTAAACCGGGTGCGGTTCATGAACTTGTGGCCCATCAGCTCGGCGGCGATACGCTCCGCCTCGTGCTCCTCATTCTTGGCAAACAGCACCTTGACCGGCACCCCGTAGTCGAGCTCGGAGAAGAGCGCCTTGTCATAGACGTGGGGGTTGTTGGCGATCAGAATGTTGGCGCACTTGAGGATGCGTTTCTTGGAGCGGTAGTTCTGCTCCAGCTTGATGAGCTTGAGGCAGGGAAAATCCTCGTTCAGCAGCACCAGATTCTGCGGCTTGGCACCGCGCCAGGAGTAGATGGACTGGTCATCGTCCCCCACCACGGTAAAACGGGCCCGCTCGCCGACAATCTGCTTCACCAGCTCGTACTGGCTGGTGTTGGTGTCCTGATACTCATCGACCAGCAGGTAGCGGATCTTGTTCTGCCAGCGGGTCCGCACCTCCTCGTTGTTCTTCAGCAGCAGGGTCGGCATCACGATGAGATCGTCAAAATCCAGCGCGTTGTAGGCCACCATCTGGCGGTGATAACGCTCATAGAGCTGGGCCAGCAACACCTCTTCCGGCCCCCGGGCGATACGCATGGCCCGAGCAGGCAGGATGAGGTCGTTCTTCCAGTTGGAGATCTGGGTGATGAGGGCCGACAGCTTGTCCTTGTCGTTGTCGAGCTCCGCCTCGGTCAGCTCTTTCAGCAGCGCCAGCTGGTCGGTGTCGTCGAACAGGGAGAAGTTCGCCTTCAGATTCAGGCTCTTGTGCTCACGACGTATGATGTCGAGCCCCAGAGTATGGAAGGTGGAGACCATGAGCCCCCGCGCCTCCTTGCGACCCAGGGTCTGGCCGACCCGCTCCTTCATCTCCCGCGCAGCCTTGTTGGTAAAGGTCACAGCGGCGATGTTGCGGGCGTTATAGCCGCACTGCTGCACCAGATAGGCGATCTTGTTGGTGATGACGCGGGTCTTGCCCGATCCGGCACCCGCCAGCACCAGGCAAGGGCCGGAGACAAACTTGACCGCTTCGTTCTGATTGGGGTTGAGCTTCATGGGCCGGATCTCTTGGCTTATGATGAGGGGCGGCATTGTAACAGAGATCCCGCGGGCAGCCGAAACCGGACACAGGATCCCGCCACTTCGCCTTGTGTTTGCCCGTCATTTTCCGGATCATGGCCGACTTTTCCAGAGGAGATGAGGGGAGCATGAATCAGCAACAGCACGCCCAATTGCGTAGCCAGTTTCCGGCCCTGGCGCAGGAGGTGAACGGCCACCCTCTGATCTATCTGGACAACGCCGCCACCACCCAGAAGCCCCAGGCGGTGCTGGACGCCATCGCTCACTACTATCGGGCCGACAACGCCAATGTGCACCGCGCCGCCCATGCCCTGAGCGGCCGCGCCACCCGCGCCTTCGAGGCAGCCCGCGAGACGGTCGCCCGCTTTATCAATGCGCCCCGCAGCCACGAGGTGATCTGGACCCGCGGCACCACCGAGGCGATCAATCTGGTGGCCCAGAGCTGGGGCATGAGCGAACTCAAGGTAGGGGACGAGATCGTCCTCAGCACCCTGGAGCACCACGCCAATATTGTCCCCTGGCAGTTGATTGCCGAACGCACCGGCGCCGTAATTCGGGTCATTCCGCTGGATAAGCGCGGGGATCTGGATATGGAGGCTTACCTGGCGATGCTGGGGTCGCGCACCCGGCTGGTGAGCGTGACCCATGTCTCCAATGCCCTCGGTACCGTCAATCCGGTCACCCGGATGGTGGCCGCCGCCAAGGCGGTTGGCGCCCTGACCCTGATCGACGGCGCCCAGGCGGTGGCCCACCTCGAGGTAGATGTACAGACCATAGGCTGCGACTTCTACGCCTTCTCCGGCCACAAGCTCTATGGCCCGACCGGCATCGGCGTGTTGTGGGGAAAGACCGAGCTGCTTGAGCGGATGCCCCCCTGGCAGTCGGGGGGCGAGATGATCGACAGGGTCAGTTTCAGCGGCACCACCTTCAACACCCTGCCCTTCAAGTTTGAAGCCGGCACCCCCCATATTGCCGGCGCCATCGGCCTCGCCGCTGCCATCGACTTTGTCATGCAGCAAGACAGAAACGCACTGGCACAGCATGAGCACAGACTCACCGACTATCTGGTGGCAGGGTTGCGACAGGTGCCGGGCCTGTACCTCGTCGGTGAACCCGGTCAGCGTGCTGGCGCCGTCTCCTTCCTGCTGGACGAGATCCACCCACAGGATGCCGCCACCCTGCTCGACATGCAGGGCATAGCGCTGCGAGTCGGCCATCACTGCGCCATGCCGCTGATGGACAGCCTAGGTATAGGCGGCACCCTGCGGGTCTCCCTGGCCTGTTACAACAACCGGGACGATGTGGAAGCCCTGCTGGCAGCCCTGCACAAACTCAGTGACTTCTTCTAAGGCAGACAACCGAATGAGTGACCTCGCAACCTATACCCGGATAGGCCTTGAGCCCGACGCCGACACCATCCGCCAGCAGTTTGCTGCGGCCCACGGCTGGGAGAACCAGTACAGGCTCATCATCCAGCTCGGCAAACAGCTACCCGTACTGCCCCCCGAGTGGCAGACCGAAGAGCACCGCTTGAAAGGCTGCGAGAGCCAGGCCTGGCTGAAGGGAGAGAAAAGCGAGGATGGTTGCTGGCACTTTGCCTGCGACTCCGATGCCCGCATCGTACGCGGCCTCATCGTCATCGTGCTGGCGGCGCTCAACCACCAACCGTCTGCGGCGATCCAGGCTTTTGATATGGAAGGGTATTTCACCGAACTCGGGCTTGAGAAACACTTGAGCCCGTCACGGGGCAATGGGCTCAGGTCGATCGTGTTGGCGATCCGGGAGCAGGCCGTCTAACCCGCCTTGTTCAGTGGTCGATTACGCTTCGCTAATCGACCCTACTTCTTCATTTCCGGCCTCTTTCTCGGCGCGGGCACCCCGCTCGGCAATCTTCTTCAATACCCGGGAAGCGGCCACCAATCCAAAGGTTGCCGTCACCGGCGTCACGGCCCCGAAGCCGGAGGCGCAATCCATCTTCATGTTGCCATCGCTGGCCGCCTTGGCCTGACAGGTGCCACCATTACCATCCGGATAACTCAGCTGCTCCGTCGAGAAGACACACTCAACCCCGAACTTGCGCGCCGGATTCTTGCTGAAGTTGTACAACCGGCGCAGGTCGGATCGCACCTTCGCAGCCAACGGATCCTGAATGGTCTTGGCCAGATCGGCCACAGTGATCTGGGTCGGATCCATCTGCCCACCGGCACCACCCGCCACAATCACCGGGATCTTGTTGCGTTTGCAGAAGGCAATCAGCGCCACTTTGGCCTTGACCGAGTCGATGGCGTCTACCACATAGTCAAACTCCCGCTTGATATGCTCGCCCAGGTTGTCGGCAGTGACGAAATCATCCACCTCGATCACTTCGCAGTCCGGATTGATGGCGCGAATGCGCTCGGCCATCACCTCGGTCTTGAGGCGACCAACAGTCCCCTGCATGGCGTGGATCTGGCGATTGGTGTTGGTGATGCAGATATCATCCATGTCGATCAGGGTGATTTGGTTGATGCCGGCACGGGCCAGCGCCTCCGCCGCCCAGGAGCCGACCCCGCCTATCCCCACCACGCAGACTTTCGCCTGGTTGAAGGAACCGAGCGCGCGTTGACCATAAAGACGGGCAATGCCCCCGAATCGCTGTAGATATTCTGCTTTCATACCACCACCTTGCTTGAGGGCGGCCATTATAGCGGCAACGACGGCCAGCGGCGATCATCAGATGATGACGGTGTTGATGCGAGGGGGAAATGAGTGCGGCGTCGGCATGCTTGAAACGAAAAAAAGCCCAGTCGTGAGACTGGGCTTCTTGTTAGTGGCGGAGCGGACGGGACTCGAACCCGCGACCCCCGGCGTGACAGGCCGGTATTCTAACCGACTGAACTACCGCTCCGCTGTCTGGTTAGCTTTTTGCTAAATTGTCTGCCGTTTCAATGAGGTGTCATCCTCTCGGCCAATGATGTGATTTTGCACATCATCGTTTAATTGGGTGCCTGGCAGTGTCCTACTCTCGCATGGCGAATGCCACACTACCATCGGCGCTACCGCGTTTCACTTCTGAGTTCGGCATGGGATCAGGTGGTTCCACGGCGCTATGGCCGCCAGGCAAATTCTTAATCTAGAAAGCTGACGTGAGTAACGACACGGCTGGTTTGCCTTGTCATTATCACTGAATTTGTAAGTAGTCTCGCACTTGCTACAAGGCCCAGAACACTTCTTGGGTGTTGTATGGTTAAGCCTCACGGGTAATTAGTATGGGTTAGCTCAACACGTCGCCGCGCTTACACACCCCACCTATCAACGTTGTGGTCTCCAACGGCCCTTTAGGACCCTCAAGGGGTCAGGGATGACTCATCTCAGGGCTCGCTTCCCGCTTAGATGCTTTCAGCGGTTATCGATTCCGAACTTAGCTACCGGGCAGTGCCACTGGCGTGACAACCCGAACACCAGAGGTTCGTTCACTCCGGTCCTCTCGTACTAGGAGCAACTCCCTTCAATCATCCAACGCCCACGGCAGATAGGGACCGAACTGTCTCACGACGTTCTGAACCCAGCTCGCGTACCACTTTAAATGGCGAACAGCCATACCCTTGGGACCGACTTCAGCCCCAGGATGTGATGAGCCGACATCGAGGTGCCAAACACCGCCGTCGATATGAACTCTTGGGCGGTATCAGCCTGTTATCCCCGGAGTACCTTTTATCCGTTGAGCGATGGCCCTTCCATTCAGAACCACCGGATCACTATGACCTACTTTCGTACCTGCTCGACCTGTCCGTCTCGCAGTTAAGCTGGCTTATGCCATTGCACTAACCTCCTGATGTCCGACCAGGATTAGCCAACCTTCGTGCTCCTCCGTTACTCTTTGGGAGGAGACCGCCCCAGTCAAACTACCCACCAGGCACTGTCCGCGAGCCCGATTCAGGGCCCTGCGTTAGAACATCAAACATACAAGGGTGGTATTTCAAGGACGGCTCCAGCGCAACTGGCGTCACGCCTTCAAAGCCTCCCACCTATCCTACACATGTAGGTTCAATGTTCAGTGCCAAGCTGTAGTAAAGGTTCACGGGGTCTTTCCGTCTAGCCGCGGGTACACCGCATCTTCACGGCGAATTCGATTTCACTGAGTCTCGGGTGGAGACAGCATGGCCATGGTTACACCATTCGTGCAGGTCGGAACTTACCCGACAAGGAATTTCGCTACCTTAGGACCGTTATAGTTACGGCCGCCGTTTACCGGGGCTTCGATCAAGAGCTTCGCTTGCGCTAACCCCATCAATTAACCTTCCGGCACCGGGCAGG
>NZ_CP075564.1:0-67500 GCF_020423125.1 Aeromonas media | reverse complement strand
CTTGCAAGGGGGCTGTCAGTTTTTGGGCCCGGGCATCCAGCAGGCTGCAATAGGCATGGCCCTGTCCTTCACCGATGAGGGTGGATGGAAGCGCGGCCAGTAGATGGGCCACCCGCCTTGCCACCGCATTACCCGAATCCACCAGTTGGCACTCCGGCATCAGTTGCCGGATTTCATCCCCCAGCAGCGGGAAATGGGTACAACCCAGTACCAGGGTATCCGGTCTCTCCTCCCCTTCTATCCAGTCAGCCAGCACCTCTCGCAGCAGAGCCATGTTGACCGGCTGTCCCGCCAGCTTGCGCTCGGCCTCGATCACCAGCTCGGTAGCCCCCTTGAGCAACACCCGCTTGCCCGGCGCGAACTGGGTGATGAGCTCATGGGTATATTCACGGCTGACGGTGCCCGGGGTTGCCAGCAAACCGATGCAGCCATTGCGGGTCAGGGCGGCGGCAGGCTTGATGGCGGGAACCACGCCTACCACAGGAATGCTCAGGGTGGCTCGCAGAGATGGCAGGGCTATGGTGCTGGCCGTGTTGCAGGCGATCACCACCAGATCGATGGCGTGTGCGGCCACCATGTGGCTGACCAAGCCGGTGCAGGCAGAAATCAGCTCTGGTTCGCTCAACTCGCCATAGGGGAAGTGGGCGTTGTCGAAGCAGTAGAAATAGTTGTGTGCCGGCAGGGTGCGACGGATTTCCCCATAGACGGTCAAGCCGCCCATACCGGAGTCGAACACGAGAATATTGGCCACCAGAGCTCCCCCTTGGATGCGAGGCGGCGATCATACTCCCGCCAACGGCCAATAGAAAAGGCCCCGTACAAGACGGGGCCTCGCTTTTTCCTCTCTATATAAGTAGAGCAGCGGATCAGAGACGGTAGTCGGCGGTCAGCTTGAACTCGGTGCCCGGTGAGGCATAGCCATAGGCCGGAACATAGTCACGATCGAACAGGTTGTCGATGCGACCGCCCAGGGTCAGCGCAGGTGTCACCCCGTAGCTGGCCCCCAAATTGACCAGGGTGTAAGAGCTCAGCACCACCCGCTCTGCGGGGAAGCTGCTGAAGTTCTTGTCGTCACGCTTGCCCACGTAGAGCAGCTCGGTCGACAGATCCACCGGGCCCAGCTGTGCCTGTGTCAGCCAGCTCGCCTTCTGCTTGGCGCGGCGCAGCAGCGGCTGATCGCCGTCGTTCTTGTCTTCGGTCTTGGTGTAATCGAAGCTCAGATCATGATGGAGCGGACCGGTTTCCAGCCCCAGCGCCACCTCCACGCCGCGGATCTCGGCATCCGTGTTGTCCGGTTTGCAGCTGGAGAAAGCGCTCTGGCAGGAAATCAGGTTCTGGATCTGGTTGCGATAGAGGTTAACTGACCAATCCCAAGCGGTATAACGGCCAGAGAAGTCCAGCTCCAGGTTCTTGCTCTCTTCCGGCTTCAGATCCGGGTTCTCATAACCGGGATAGTAGAGATCGAGGAAGGTCGGCGCCTTGAAGCCGGTGCCGTAGCTCAACCGCACATTGTGGTTGTCGTCGATGTCCAGCCCACTGGCGGCGGACCAGGTGTTGTGACGACCATACTGCTCGTTGTCATCGGTGCGGCCGGACAGCTCCCACAGCAGGGCCTGCCAGCGATAGCTGCCCACCGCAAACAGACCTGTATTGTCGCGATCCGGGGCATTGAAGGCCTGACCATAGCTGCGCGAATCGGACTTCATCTGCTCCTGCTGCCAATCGGCGCCACCGGTCAGGTTGAGCCCCTCGATGCCGCTCCAGCTGTTGATCCAGGAGAAGCGGGTCAAGCCGGTGTGGATCGGCTGGGCACTGGATTCCCCCTGGCTCTCCAGCCAGCTCTTCAGCTTGTTCTCGCCGTAGCTGGCTTCCAGCCGGCTGGTCAGGGTCGCGCTCTGGAACTTGAGGCCACCGTCGTACTGGAAGGCCTTCACCCGGCTTTGGTCGGCCGACTGATAGGCGTCATCCATCTCGGTCTGGTTGTCATAACCCTGGGCGTTGAAATCGGCACTCCAGGCGTCGTTGAAGGCATGGTTCATCCCGACCTGGCCATTGAGGCTGTCGAAACCGTCCCGATCCGGCTGCTGGGCACCGGCCACCACGTCGAACCCATCGGTCCGCTCATAGCCCACCAGCAGGTTCATGTCGGTCTGCTGACCCAGGGCCTGCACGGTGCGCAGTTGGCCCTGACCATATCCATGGCTGCCTGCGCCCCCCTTCAGGTGGGTCTCGCTGCCATTCTTGGCTGAGGTCTTGGTGATGAGGTTGATGACACCACCTATGGCATCCGAGCCGTAGACGGCGGCGCGCGGCCCGCGGATGTACTCGACCCGCTCTATGTTGCCAAGCGGGATCTGGCTGAGATCCGGCGTGCCAGCCACCATGGCGGCGATGGGGCGGCCATTCATCAGCACCAGGGAGTGGTTGGAGTTGGTGCCGCGGATGAAGAGGCTGCTCATATGACCCCGGCCACCCAGGGTGGTGATCTGTACCCCTGGCAGGGTCTTGAGCAGATCCGTCAGGCTCGATACCTGGCGGGATTCAATCTCGGCGCGATCGATCACCACCACAGGGGCCAGCACAGAACTGACGGGTTGTTCCACCCGATTGGCGGTGACCACCATGGTGTCATTGGCAGGAAGGGAAGACTGGGCAAAGGCCGCCGTTGGCAACAGGGCAGCCGCCAATAATTTCTTGGACATGAGAGATCCTTAAGTTCGCGTAAGCATCTACTTCGTGGCCGGTTTCTCTCGGCCCGAAATACGAACTTTGGCAGGTCTTCGGGCTTGGGGGCTGATGGCCTACAGCGACGGCTTCCCACCTGACGGCAGTGCCCTGATGTCGCTTCGTTCCCCCTTACCGCTGCGCGCCAGCTCCGGATTCTCACCGGATTCCCTTTTAAGCATGATGCGCCAAAGCGGGGGGATTATAGGCAGAGCAGGATTGGATGTATAGGCATCTGGATTTCTGTCATCATTTTTCCCACAAGAGGGTGTCGAGTGGCACAATTACCGCCCTGCACCTCTGTCATGGCTGCCGTTGGGCGCAATCTGAAGGGGTCAGACGCAAGAAATGTTGAGCCAGGTCCCACGGCTTTTTGGTAACATGCGGCAAACGTTTGACACCCCCGAGGAAGCCGTAATGACGACCCCCCCAATGATCGGCCTGGTAATGGGCTCTGACTCCGATTGGCCCGTGATGCAAGCGGCCGCCCGCATCCTCAAGGAGCACGGCGTGCCCTATGAAGCGCGCGTCGTCTCAGCCCATCGCACCCCGGATCTGCTGTTCGAATATGCCGCCAGTGCCCGCGAACGCGGTCTGCGCGCCATCATCGCCGGGGCTGGCGGGGCCGCCCACCTGCCGGGCATGCTGGCCGCCAAGACCACAGTGCCTGTGCTCGGTGTGCCCATCCCGACCCGTCAGCTCAAGGGGATGGACTCCCTGCTCTCCATAGTGCAGATGCCCAAAGGGGTGCCGGTCGCCACCTTCGCCATCGGCGAGGCGGGTGCCGCCAACGCCGGTCTGTTTGCCGTCTCCCTGCTGTCGGTTGCCCAGGATGGCGACGCCCCTCGCTATCACCAGCAGCTCGACAGCTTCCGCGCCAACGAGCGCGATCGGGTGCTGGCCCTGCAACTGGAGGACCCGGCATGATACTGCCCCCCGCTACCCTCGGCATGCTAGGGGGCGGCCAGCTCGGCCGCTATTTCGTGATGTCGGCCCATCGCCTCGGTTATCAGGTGATAGTGCTGGATCCGGATCCCGCCAGCATCGCCGGCGCCGCGGCCGACGCCCAGATAGTGGCGGCCTATGACGACGCCGAGGCACTGGCCGAGCTGGCTCGTCGCTGTGATGCCGTTACCTGCGAGTTCGAAAACGTACCGGCAGCCTCCCTGGCCCTGCTGGAACAGCACCTGCCGGTACGCCCTGCTGCCAGTGCCGTGCGTGTCTGTCAGGATCGCCGGGAAGAGAAAGCCTTCCTGACCCGCGCCGGGGTGCCGGTCGCCCCGAACCTGACCCTGTTGCCGGGTGAGCCGCTGCCGGCCCTGCCCAGCGACCTCTTCCCCGCCATTCTCAAGACGGCCCGCGAAGGCTACGACGGCAAAGGACAGTGGACTATCCACAATGCGGGCGAATTGCCAGCGGCCCTGGCTGCCAGCGGCGTGCCCTGCGTGCTGGAGAAGCGCCTGCCGCTGGAGGGGGAATTTGCCCTCACCCTGGCCCGCAGCCCGAGCGGTGCCATCAGCGCCCTGCCTCTGGTGCAGAACTGGCACAGTGGCGGCATCCTGGATCAGACCCGCTCCCCGGCCAATGTCCCCGCCCTGGAGGCAGAGGCCCAGCGTATCGCCGAGCACATCATCGCCGCCCTCGACTATGTGGGGGTGCTGACGGTGGAGTTCTTCCTGGTCGGCGGCGCGCTGCTGGTCAACGAGATGGCGCCCCGCCCTCACAACTCGGGCCACCCCAGCATCGACAACGCCGGCTGCAGCCAGTTCGAGCTGCAGGTGCGCGCCCTGTGCGATCTGCCCCTGCCGGCACAGGCTGAGGTTCAACCCGCCATCCTGCTCAACCTGCTCGGTGATCTGTGGCAAGACGGTACGCCGGACTGGGCCGGCGCCCTGGCCCTGCCCGGCGTGCACCTGCACCTCTATGGCAAGGGCGACGCCCGCCCCGGACGCAAGATGGGCCATGTCACCGTCACCGGCCGCAACTGGCCGACGGTCGAGGCCACCGCCAGCCAGCTGCGCACCCTGTTGGGACTGCCGCCGCGCTAAGCGTCGCTGGTACCAACGAAAAGACCCGGGCCAAGGCCCGGGTCTTCTTTTTTACCGCAGTGGGGACCAGGTCAGCCCCGATCCGCCGCCACCGCAACGGGGGCCGGCAGCCGTATGGTGAGAGAGAGCACCAGGGCCACCACCAGCAACACCAGAATGAGGTTGAAGGTCGCCATGAAGCCGCCAAACAGGGAAGCCACGATGGAGCCTATGATGCTGCCCAGGCCAAAGCCCAGATAGATGACGCCGTAGTTCTTGGTCAGGTTGTTGAGCCCGAAGAAGTCGCTCACCAGGGAGGGGTAGACGGTGATGGTGCCGCCGAAGCTGAAGGCCACACAGGCCACCGCCACGAAGAACAGGTTGGCATTGAGCGGCACGAACAGCAGCAGAACCATACCCGCCAGGGTAATCAGCTGGGCGATGGTGATGACCCGGATGCGGGACATCTTGTCGGAGAGAATGCCCAGCACCAGACGACCACCCAGGTTGGCCATGGCGATGATGGCGACGGCGTTGGCGGCGACCACGGCAGGCAAACCCACCATCTTCTCGCCGATGTCCTTGGCCACCCCGATGACGTAGAGGCCGCTCATGCAGGCAGTGAGGAACATCAGCGCCAGCATCCAGTACTGCGGCTTGCGCATCGCCTCAGCCAGGGTGAAGTCGCGGCTCTCGGTCTGCTGCAGGGAGGCAGCCTGCTGGGGCGCATCCTTCATCAGCATGCCGCCCACCAGCACCATGGACATGGCAATCAGCCCCCACAGCTGGAAGGTGGTCTCAAGGCCGGAGCTGGAGAGCAGCAGCAGGTTGATGTACTTGAAGCCGAGACTGCCGAGACCATAGGCCCCGATGGAGCAGGCGGAGATCAGCCCTTTGCGCTCCGGGAACCACTTCACGCAGTTGGAGAGGGTCATCAGGTAACCGGTCCCGTCGGCGAAGCCCACCAGAATGCCGGCGCAGAGATAGAGCATGGCCAGATTGCTGGCGTGAGCGGTGAGGAAGAAGCCGATGCCGAGCAGCACGCCGGCCCCCAGGGTGACATTGCGCACCCCGAACCGCTCCTGCAGCTTGCCTGCTAGGGAGGAGGCCACCGCCAGGGAGAGGCTGAGCAGACCGAAGGCAAACGCCACCTGACTGACCGGCTCGTCCAGCTTGTCGGAGAGCTGGGCGTTGAACAGGCTCCAGGTGTAGACGGAGCCCAGCGCAAACTGGGTGATGATGGTACCGATCAGGGTCAGATACCGGGTGCGATTCATCTCTTTAGTCATGATGCGTCTCGGGGAATGGCCATAAGGAAATTGAGGCCACTATAGGCAAGACGCAGCTCGCGCCGATCGATTAAGGCATGAAATGCAGATCGGCGGGCATGAATGACAATCAGAGGCGCATCAGCTGACGGAACGCCTTGATGTTGCTGCGGCTGACCGGCACCTCGAACGGCAGATCATGGAGCCGGATGAGATAGGTGCTGTTGAACCAGGGCACTATCTCGCGGATCTTGTTGATGTTGACGCAGTAGGAGCGGTGGCAGCGGAAGAAACCCTCCGCCGGCAACCGGCTGACAAACTCGCTGAGGGCCATGGTCATCACATAACGATCGGTGCGGGTGTAGACATAGGTGAGCTTCTCGTCCGCTTCCGCATAGTAAATCTGCTCGCAGGGGGTGACGATGATGCGCTCCCCCTTCACCAGATTGACGGTGCGATTGTGCGGCGTGCCCGGCTCGCTCCCCTGCCCCACCTGCGACTTGCCTGCATGTTCGAGCTTTTGCAGCAGATTGATGATGCGCGGCTCGTTGTAGGGCTTGAGGATATAGTCGAACGCCTCCAGCTCGAACGCCTCCACCGCGAACTCCTTGTAGGCGGTGACGAAGACGATGTGGGGCGGATGGCTCGACTTGTGCAGGTTCTTGGCCAGCAGCAGGCCATCGATGGAGGGGATCTGGATATCCAGGAACACCACGTCCACCTCGTGATCCTGCAGGTATTTGAAGGCCTCCAGCCCATCCTCGAAGCTCGCCACTATCTCGATCTGGCTGTGCTGGTTCACCAGATAGATCAGCTCCTCCCGAGCCAGATATTCGTCTTCCACTATGATGGCTTTCAGCATGGCATTGCCCCCTGAAGGCACGCAGGAGAGGCCAGCTCCTCCCGTATCAAACATTCATCTTCGACAATAATGGCTGTCAGCATGACAACACCTCTCGCAGCACACCCTTATCCTCAACCATGATGGCCCTCAACATGGCATCGCCTCCTGATCCGGCAGATAGAAACAGACTTCGGTACCCGGCTCCAGCCGCTTGAGGTGCAGGCCGTCACCGTACAGCAGCTTGACCCGCTGATGCACGTTCATCAGGCCTATGCTGCGGCTCTCCACCCGGCCGGCGGCCACCCCGTCGATCACCGTCTGGCTGATGCCGTAGCCGGTGTCCCGCACCGCCACCCGGATACCGCCCGCCAGCTGTTTCACCTCTATGATGACCCGGCCCGGGGCGCTGCGGGGCTGGATGCCGTGCAGGATGGCGTTTTCCACCAAGGGCTGCAACAGCAGGCTCGGCACCTGAATGTGTACGTCGTCCACCTCGAACACCACCTCCAGCTTGTCGCCGAAGCGGGCCTGCTCGATGGCCACGTAGTCACGCACCTGCTGCAGCTCCTCCTGAATATCGATGAGCTCATCCCCCTTGTTGAGGTTGTAGCGCAGGTAGTCCGCCAGATTGGCGATCAGCTGGCGCGCCTGCTGGGGCCGGATGCGGATCAGCGACGAGATGGCGTTGAGGGCATTGAACAGGAAGTGCGGGTTGATCTTGCTCTGCAGTGCGGTGAACTCCGCCTTGCGGGTCATCTCCTTGAGCTGCTCGATGCGCGACACCTCCATCTGAGTGGAGATGAGCTGGGAGAGGCCCACCGCCATCTCCTTGAGGGAGCTGGTGATGCTGTGGGTGCGGCGATAGTAGATCTTGAGAGTGCCGCTCACCGAGCCGTTTTCCCGCAGCGGAATAATGATGACCGAGTGGAAATCGGAGAGGTGATACTGGCGCAGATCGTTGTTGATGATGATCTGGTCGAGCAGCACCGCCTGCTGGGTCATGCCGCTAATGGCGTGGTGCTCGTCCAGCTCGTAGTAATCCTTGCCGACCCCCACGTAGGCCAGCACGTCACGGGTATCCGTGATGGCCACCGCATCGGCATGGATCTCGCTCCTGATCACGCCGCACACCTGACCGAGGGAGTGGCGATCAACCTTCTGGAAGAAGGGCAGCGTCTGGTTCGCTATGTCCAGCGCCAGCTTGGCCTGCTTGGCGGCAATCAGCTCCTTCTCGTCATCCAGATCCTGCACCAGCTTGATGATGAGGCCGATACAGAGCGCCCCAGCGATCATGGGATAGGCGATGTGGCTGACGATTTCCACCCCCACCTCATGGGGTTCGGTCAGCAGCCAGATCAGCAACATGGTCAGCCCCTCACACAGCATGCCCGCCAATATGCCATAGAGCCAGAGCCGCGACTTGCGGCAGCGCAGGTGCAACCAGGTTGCCAGCAGACCGGCGATGATGCTGGCGATGAGACAAGGGATCGAGGTGTGACCATCCATGTCGATGAGGTAACGGTGCAGGCCTGAGATGACCCCGGCCGGAATGCCGACCCAGGGGCCGAACAGGATGCCGCCCGAGATGATGGCGATGATCCGCACATTGATCAGCGCCCCTTCCACCGGAATGCCGGTATAGGTGCTGAACACCGCAAACAGGCAGAAGATGGAAGCCACCAGCACCAGCTCCGCCGGGGTGTGATCCCGCTTCTGGAACAGTCGCTGGAACGGCCGGGTGCGGGTCAGGAGAAAGAGCGTCATCAGCATCAGCGCCGCCCGCTCAAACACCGCCAACAACATCATCTGATTTTCGAGCATGGGGCCTCCGGCCTATGGCCACGAGGGGCGCACTATAGAAGGAATCTGGCCATGGACGGCTGACCCCGATCAAATCAGGGACATGAGACCACAACGGCAGGGTTGAAAAGAGAGGGACCCTCTCATCGGGCCCCAGTGTACCGCAGGCAGGTACCAGAGAGGCATCGGGCTGCCATATTCAGCCCGATGGAGAAGGCAAGGACGGCATCAGGACGACAGGGTCGCCAGCCTGGCGGCGAAGCCCATGAAAAACAGGCCGATCAGGCCATTGCCCAACCGGGCAAGCCCCTGTTTACGGCGAAAGAAGCGGGCAACCAGAGTGCCGCCGAAGATCAGCAGGGTGAGATAGACGAAGCTCATGGCTTCCAGCATGCCCGCCAGCACTAGGTAGGAGATCCAGGTGTGGGCATAGCTGAAGTCGATGAACTGCACGAAGAAGGAGACGTAGAAGAGGATCGCCTTGGGGTTGGTGAGGCTCAAGGTGAGGGCCTTGGAGAAATAACGCTCCCCCAGCTCGACCGCAGACTCCTGCCCTTCACGCCGGGCAATGAAGTTGGCATGGAGGATCTTCACCCCCAGATAGAGCAGGTAGATGGCGCCGAGGTAACGCACCAGGGTAAACAGCAGGGGGGTGGTACGAATGAGGGAGGCGATCCCCAGGTAGGCGCAGAAGATGAGGATGGCATCGCCGACAAAGACGCCGAGGGCGGCGCGATAGCCCGGTCCTATGCCCCGTACGGTGGCGGTACGCAGCACATAAATGGAGTTGGGTCCCGGCGCAATGATGATGAAGAAGAGTCCCACCAGATAGGTCCAGACGTTGATGACTCCCAGGCTTTCGAACATGTTCCCTCCATGGCGGGCGATGGGCCGGATAGCGGCGGCAGGCTTTCTATACTAATCCGCCGCGCGCCAAGCACAAGATCTGACCTGCCATCCACACACCTTCAGGATGAACGCCTTGCACACCGATCGATAGCCACCCTGGCGTTCGCCCACTTTGGTTATGTCCAGATACACCGGGATAGGGCATGGTAGAGGGAGTATGAAACCGCAGATACCTCACCCATGGACAAGACCTTGATTACCGACACGCCGATCGCCGCGACACCCTCAGCCGACCCCCTGAACACCACCGCGTATCCGGTGATTGCCGCCATCAGCTTCTCGCACCTGTTGAACGACATGATGCAGTCGGTGCTGCTGGCCATCTATCCGTTGTTGAAGCTGGGGCTCGATCTGTCGTTCACCCAGATAGGGCTCATCACCCTTACCTACCAGTTCACGGGCTCGTTGTTGCAGCCGCTGATCGGCCTCTACACCGACCGCAGACCCATGCCGTATTCGCTGCCCCTCGGCATGGGCTTCACCCTGATCGGCTTGCTCTCCCTGTCACAGGCGGGCAGCTTTGGCGCCGTGCTGCTGTCGGCCATGCTGATCGGCATGGGTTC
Source organism: Aeromonas media (assembly GCF_020423125.1). NCBI lineage: Bacteria > Pseudomonadati > Pseudomonadota > Gammaproteobacteria > Aeromonadales > Aeromonadaceae > Aeromonas > Aeromonas media. The sequence goes on along the minus strand of NZ_CP075564.1, from coordinate 57,365 downwards.
GTCCGTCTTCCACCCGGAATCCTCCCGGGTCGCCCGCATGGCGGCTGGCAACCAGCCGGGTCTGGCCCAATCCCTGTTCCAGATCGGCGGCAACCTCGGCTCGGCCATAGGCCCGCTGCTCGCCGCGCTCATCATAGTGCCGCAGGGACAAGGCAGCGCCGCCTGGTTCTCGCTGTTCGCCTTGGTGGGTGTCATGGTGCTCTGCCTGGTCGGGCGCTGGTCCAGCCATCACGGGGCCAACTTCCACAAGCGGATGAAGGTCCATGCTGGCAGTGGCCTGAGCCGCCGCCAGGTCGGCTGGTCGCTGGCCATCCTCGGTCTGTTGATGTTCTCCAAGTTCTTCTACATGACCAGCCTGAGCAGCTATTACACCTTCTATCTGATGGACAAGTTCAGCCTGTCGCTGGATAGCGCCCAGTTCCATCTGTTTACGTTCCTGTTTGCCGTCGCGGCTGGCACCGTGCTCGGCGGGCCGGTCGGTGACCGCATCGGCCGCAAACGGGTGATCTGGATCTCCATCCTGGGCGTCGCCCCCTTCACCCTGCTGCTGCCCCACGTCGACCTGTTCTGGACTTCGGTGCTCTCGGTGATCATCGGCCTCGTCCTGGCGTCGGCCTTCTCAGCCATCCTGGTCTACGCCCAGGAGCTGGTGCCCGGCAAGGTCGGCACCATCTCCGGCCTCTTCTTCGGCTTCGCCTTCGGCATGGGGGGCATAGGCGCCGCCCTGCTGGGTCAGCTGGCCGATGCGACCAACATAGAGACCGTGTACCAGCTCTGCGCCTACCTGCCGCTCATCGGCCTGCTGACCGCGTTCTTGCCAACCCTTAGAAAGGGATAGTGGGCCGCCCCGCGAGGGATACCGCCTATAAAAAACGCGGCCTGAGCAGGCCGCGTCTGAAGTTGATGAAGGCAAGGGTAGGTCAGCAGTACTGGCCAGCTACCCAGCCGGAAGACCAGGCCCATTGGAAGTTGTAGCCACCAAGCCAGCCGGTCACGTCCACCACCTCGCCGACGAAGTAGAGACCGGGCACCTTGCGCGCCTCCATGGTCTTGGAGGAGAGCTCGTTGGTATCTACCCCCCCCAGGGTCACCTCGGCGGTGCGATAGCCTTCGGTGCCGTTCGGCAGTATCTGCCAATCCCCCAGCAGGGTGGCCACCGCGTCCAGCTCCCGCTCGTTGTACTGGCGCATCGGCTTGCTGACCAGCTGGCCCAGCTCCACCAGCTTGTCGACGAAGCGCTTGGGCAGCTCGCGCCCCAGCACCGTCTTCAGCTCCTGAGCAGGGTGCGCCTGGGCCCAGGCCTTGAGGGCCGCCGGTATATCCAGCTCGGGCAGCAGGTTGATGTGGATCTTCTCCCCCGCCAGCCAGAAGGAGGAGATCTGCAGGATGGCGGGGCCCGAGAGGCCGCGGTGGGTGAACAGCATGGCCTCCTTGAAGCGGGTGCCATCCTCGGCGGTCACCGCCACCGGCAGGCTGACCCCGGCGAGATCGGCGAAGGCTTCTTTCTGTTCCTGATGCAGGGTGAAGGGCACCAGACCGGCGCGGGTGGGCAGCACTGTGAGGCCGAACTGCTCCGCCAGCTTGAAACCGTAGGGAGTGGCGCCGAGCTTGGGCATGGAGAGGCCGCCGGTGGCTACCACCAGGGAGTGGCAACGGATCTCGCCCTTGCTGGTGTCGAGCAGGAAGCCGTCATCCGTCTTGTTGACGGAGAGGATCTCGGTCTGGCACTGCAGGGTCACCCCGGCCCAGTCACACTCGGTGAGCAGCACCTCGACTATCTCCTTGGCGTTCTCGTCACAGAACAGCTGGCCCAGGGTCTTCTCGTGATAATTCACCCCATGCCTGTCCACCAGATCGATGAAGTCCTGCTGGGTGTAGCGCGCCAGCGCCGACTTGCAGAAGTGCGGATTGCCCGAGAGGAAGGCGTGGGGACCAGCCTGATGGTTGGTGAAGTTGCAACGACCGCCGCCGCTGATGAGGATCTTGCGCCCCGGTTTCTTGGCGTTGTCCAGCAGCAGCACGGATCGCCCCCGATAACCGGCCTGGGCCGCACACATCAAGCCGGCCGCCCCGGCTCCGATCACCACCACATCCACCTGCTTCATCGTCACTCACCCATTAAAAGAAAAACGGCCCCTGCCAAGGGACCGTCATCGCATCCGGCAGAAACCACAGCGGCGGTTTCATGGCTGCATCAATCGAAAACGGCCCACGAGGGGGGCCGTATTGTACTGGCTGAACACTAAGTGTCCACGACTATCAGGCGTTGCCGTCCATGATGCTGGCAGGGGCGCCCTTGGCCAGCTCGGCCAGCTCCTTGTCGATGAAGTAGAGACCCTTGCCATCCTCGCCCACCAGCGACAGACGATCGACGATGCTCTTGAACAGCTTCTCCTCTTCGTGCTGCTCGGCCACGTACCACTGCAGGAAGTTGAAGGTGGAGTAGTCCTGGGTGGTGAATGCCACATGGGCCAGGCCGTTGATGCACTTGGTGATGTGGAACTCGTGCTCCAGGGTGGTGCGGAAGATGTCCCCCAGCGAGTTGAACTCGTGGGGAGGCGCATCGATGGCACCCAGCAGCGGCATGCCACCGGTTTCGCTCACGTAGGTGAACAGGCGCTCCATGTGCTGGCGCTCCTCGGCGGCGTGCTTGCGCAGGAAGGTAGCGGCCCCTTCGAAGCCCTTGTCCTCGCACCAGGCGCTCATCTGCAGGTAGAGATTGGAGGAATAGAATTCAAGATTAATCTGCTCGTTCAACTTCTCGATCATGGCTTTGGCCAACATGATGATTCTCCACTGTGATTTGGTCACGATTGTCGCCACTGTTGCAGTCTGACGCAACCAGATACGACGGCCAGCACTCGCAGTTGTGACCCGGACGCATCTCATCCTGTCACCCATACGGTTATAGAGAAGCAAAGAAACATGGTGTAGGTAGCGTCAGCCATTATGATGGCGCCAGTGGTCGGGGAAAGGATTCAATGAAATTCATTATGGCACTGGCGCTGCTCTGGATAACCCAGTTGCATGCCACTCCCTCCTTGCTGGAAGAGGCAGAATTGCAGGCGGCGCGCGATCCCGTCGGCTACCTGCAACGCCTCGACGCCAGCCCGCAGCAAAACATGGAGCTGTTCTACGCCAGAGCCCTGGCCCAGGCCGCGCTGGGCCGTTACCAGCAGGCCCTGCTGGACAACGCCCGCGCCCGCGGGCTGGCCAGTGCCCAGCAGGAGCTCCGGCGCCTGCTCGACTTCAGATTGCAGCAGATTGCCCTGACCCTGGATACCGAGGCCCCCGAGCAGGCCCTCCACCTGCTGACCCAGCTCAGGCCGGCCGTCCTGGGCCATGCCCAGCAGGAGTCCGAATGGCGTGCCCTCAATGGCCTCGCACTCTACCGTACCCAGCAGCTGAAGGAGGCGATCGCCGAGCTCAAGACCGCCTTCCAGCTCAAGCAGAAAGGGCCAAGAAGCGCCCTCGCCACCCTGCAGCGTGCCCGCCTGCTGATGACCCTTGGCAACCTCTATGCCGATCTCAGCCTCCACCGGGAGGCCGAGAGCTACTATCAGGATGCCCTCGGGCAGATGGTGCGACTGAACGAGCCCAACAGCCAGGTCATCATCCGTGCCAACATGGCGCGGCTCTACATCGACATGGCACGCCCCGATCGGGCGCGCGAGCTGCTCGATGCCCTGCTGGCCACCCCGGGGCTGTCACCGCACTATCGTGCCATCGTGCTCGGCTATCAGGCCATGGTGTTCAATGCACAGCGAGACTGGCACTCGGCCTGGCAGAGTCTGGAAGAGGCGCAGGCCATTTATGAGGGGCTGGGTTACCCTCAGGCGGCCTCCCGGCTGACCGAGATCCGTGCCAGAACGCTGCAGGGACGGGGGGAGACCCAGCTGGCCTTGCAACTGCTGACGACCCAGCCAGGCCCGGTCAGCATAGAGGGCAAGGCGATGCAGGCCAGACTGCTGGCCGATCTGGGGCGCTACTCCGAGGCCTACGGGGTCATGACCCGCTACATGCAGCACTACAAACAGCACTTCAACCAGACCCTGAGCCAGCATGCCGCCGCCTTCCAGGTCGAGATGGACCTGGCCCGCAGCGAGGCCAGCAACCTCGCCTTGCAGCAGGAGAACGAGAACAAGCGCCAGCAACTGTTGTATCAACAGAGCGCCCGTTACTACCAGATGATGCTGGTCATCCTGCTGATCGGTGCCCTGATCCTGCTCGGACTCACCACCCACAGGCTGCACCGCAGCTCGCGCCACCTCTACAAGCTCGCCACCTTCGATCAGCTGACCGGGCTGCCGAATCGGCGCGCCCTGCTGGAGCGGCTGGAACAGCAGTGGCAGCTGGATGCGCCGCTGACCCTGCTCATCATCGACATCGACCATTTCAAGCAGATCAACGACCGCCACGGCCACCAGACCGGCGACCAGGCCATCCGGCAACTGGCCCGGGAACTGAAGAACTGGGCACCGGATCTGCAACAGGTCGGGCGCTGGGGAGGAGAGGAGTTTCTGGTGGCCATGGCGCAGGATGGCATCACCTGCTGGCGGCTGGCCGAGCAGTTGAGAAACCGGATCGCCTACCTGGCCGCCCCTCACATGACCATCAGCATTGGGGTGGCAGAGCGATCACCGGACGACGACAGCCTCAGCCAGCTGATCCACAGGGCCGACATGGCCATGTACCAGGCCAAGCGTCAGGGACGCAACCAGACCATACTGGCACCGACCCCCAACCAGCCCGTCAGCAACGTCGCCTGAGGCCGGGGCGGGAAGCCATCGTGACTGCTTGATGATCGTGCATCAGACAACAGATGCCAGGGGCGCAACCAGACCATGCTGGCGCCAGGCCCCAACCAACCCGCCGAACTCACCTGCCATGTTGCCTGAGGCAGGTAACTGACTCAGGGCAGCAGCTCGGTCATGGAGGCGACATCCACCGGTGCCCCATAGTCGACGCCCGGCAGCTCGAAGCCGTTGAGCTGCATGAAGTCCTGGCGCAGCCCGGCGAAGTCCCCCAGGGCATGGAAGTTGTCCGGCGTCACCTTGGGCCAGAGCGCCGAGACGGCGGCCTGAATGGCCGGGTCGAGCTCATGGTCATCCATCCGGATCAGCCGGTTGCCGTCGGCCACCACCCCTTGCGGACCGTACATCTTGGTGGCAAACAGCCGCTGCATCTGCTCGATGCAACCCTCGTGCACGCCCCGCTCCTTCATCACCCCCATCAGCAGGCCGAGGTAGACTGGCAACACAGGAATATAGGCGCTCGCCTTGGTCACCAACGCCTTGCAGACCGACACCCAGGCGTGGCCGCCGAGCTCGGCCAGCTGCAGGTTGATGGTCTCTGCGGTGGCGTGCAGATGCTCCTTGGCGTAGCCAATGGTGCCATCCCGATAGAGGGGATAGGTGGATTCCGGGCCTATGTAGGAGTAGGCGACTGTCTGCACCCCTGGGGCCAGACAATCGGCCTGCTGCAACGCCTGCAGCCAGAGCTGCCAGTCTTCGCCCCCCATCACTGTGACGGTGTCGCGGATCTCCTCCGGAGTGGCAGGCGCCAGGGATTGCTGCACCAGGGTGTCCTGCTCCAGATCCAGCCCCCAGCCGCTGAAAGGCTGTCCGGTAGTCTTGAGCACGGAGCGTACCTGCCGGCCATCCGGCAGCACCCGGATGCCGCTGGCCAGGGAGTAGATCACCATATCCACCTGCCCCAGCTGCTGACGGATGGCGTCGATGGCCTGCTGACGCATGGCGTCCGAGAAGGCATCGCCGATCAGGTTGATGGCAATGCGCCCCTCCTGCTCCGCCGCCTGTCGAAACCAGATGTTGTTGTACCAGCCCGCGCTGCCGAGCCCCTTGTCGGAGGGTCCGCGTTCGAACGAGATGCCCAGAGTATCTGCGCCGGCGCCGAAGGTCAGCGCGATGCGCGACGCCAGCCCGAAGCCGGAGGAGGCACCCAGCACCAGCACCCGCCTGGGCCCGTTGAAGAGACCCGCCCCCTTGACGCTGGCGATCTGCTGCTGCACGGCGGCACGGCAACCGATGGGGTGGCAGTTGCGGGCGACGCAGCCCTGGATCTGGGGATGAATGATCATGAATGAATCTCCAAGGAATCGATGGAATACGAGGAGCGGCGGCCGCTAGCACATCGATCATCGCCAGCGTCTCCACGGGAATTGGCTAGAGCATAACCAAGAAGCCGGTGATTACCTTGATGTCGGGCGGCATATGGGCAAGAAAGGGGGCATAAAAACAAGAGGGAGCACAAGGCTCCCCAAAGCGTTATTCAGATGCTTTTTGTTGTGTTGTGTTCATTGCGAAGCACGGGCACATCCTATTCTTCTCCCTGGATCGGGGCAATAGACCGGTTGTGATCGGCTTCAAACTCCTGTTCAAAATATGTGCGACTCTGCCCCTGGGATGGCAACCGGGGCGTACGGGTTTTCCATGCAAATCCTGAAACTGTGGTGACATCGCCGTTTTAGTTTCAGCGGACATTGGTATAGTGAACCCAGGATCAGTGAGGAGAATTCCCATGAGTGGAACCTATTACAAGCACATACTGGCGGCGATCGACCTGTCGGAAGACAACCGCAAGGTGATCGACAAGGCGGTCGACCGGGCCCGTTCCAATGGCGCCAAGCTGTCGGTGATCCATGTGGACGTGGACCTCAAGGATCTCTACACCGAGATGATCGATATCGACATCGACAACGTGCAGGATCAGGTGATCGCCGAAGCGAAAGAGAAGCTCGAGACCTTCCTGGCCTCGGTGGACTACCCCATCGAGAAGAAGCTGGTGATCTGCGGCGATCTGAGCGAGCGAGTCAACCAGGCGGTCAAGGATTACCAGATAGACCTGCTGGTGTGCGGCCATCGCCAGAGTTTCTGGAGCCTGCTCACCTCCAGCGCCCGCCAGCTGATGAATACCGTGCCCTGCGATCTGCTGGTGGTGCCCTTGCAGAAGTGATTAAACAGGCGTAGCTTGTTTATCCATGAACATCACAGCTTTCAATCACAACAACTGGTGGTGCTGCTTATAAACAGGGCGGCACCGCTTTTCTATGTGAAATTCCCAGAAGAAAACACCGTGACCGCCGAGAGGCGGTCATTGTTTTCATCCCTTTGTCGCCTCCCGGCCCACCCCACCCGGAGAGAGTGACATGCAAGACCCCGTTATCCTGACCGGCGATCGCCCCACCGGTAAACTGCACATAGGCCACTACGTCGGATCCCTGCGCCAGCGCGTCGAGGCCCAGCACCATTACCGCCAGTTCGTGATGATCGCCGATCTGCAGGCGCTGACCGACAACGGCCACAACCCGGCCAAGGTGACCGACCACGTGCTGGAGGTGATGGCCGACTACCTGGCCGCCGGCCTGGATCCGGCCAAGACCACCTTCTGCCTGCAGAGCGCCCTGCCCGCCCTCGCCGAGCTCACCACCTATTACCTCAACCTGGTCAGCGTCGCCCGGCTGGAGCGCAACCCTACGGTGAAGGCCGAGATCCAGCAGAAAGGGTTCGAGCGCAGCCTGCCGGCCGGTTTTCTGGTCTATCCCGTCAGCCAGGCCGCCGACATCACCGCCTTTCGCGCCACCCATGTGCCGGTCGGCGAGGATCAGCTGCCCATGCTGGAGCAGACCAACGAGATAGTGCGCCGCTTCAACGCCCTGGTGGGCAAGGAAGTGCTGACCGAATGTCAGCCCATCCTGAGCGACACCGGCCGCCTGCCCGGCATCGACGGCAAGGCCAAGATGTCCAAGTCCCTCGGCAACACCATAGAGCTAGGCATGTCGAGCGATGAGGTGAAACAGGCGGTGTTTGCCATGTATACCGACCCCAACCACCTCAAGGTGAGCGATCCGGGCCTGGTCGAAGGGAATACTGTGTTCGCCTATCTGGATGCCTTCCACCCGGACAAGGCGCTGGTGGCCGAGATGAAGGCCCACTACCAGCGCGGCGGGCTCGGCGACATGCGCTGCAAGCAGGTGCTGAACGACTGCCTGCAGACCCTGCTCGCCCCCATGCGGGAGCGGCGTCAGGCGGCCATCGCCGACAAGGAGCAGCTGCTGCGCCTGTTGCAGCAGGGCACCTTGCAGGCACGCGCCCTCACCGACGAGGTGCTGGCAGAAGTCAAAAGCGCCATGGGGCTGGACTACTTCGCCGGGTTGCGCTGAGTCGGCGCCCCCAGCGCGTCTGCACCGTAGCGCTCGAAAGCGAGCCGGTGCAGCAGCCCCTTGAACCAGCCGATCGCCTCATCGTGGGCGCTGAGCGGGTGGCCCGCCATCAGATAGACGATGGGAATGGCGGGCTCCAGCTGATGCAGCCGCAACGGGTAGTAGCGGCAGAAGTGGCGCCCGATCATCTCGGGCACCACCACCAGATAGCGGCCGGTCGCCATCAGCTGCGGCACCGCCATAAAGCTCGGCAACCTGACCCCCAGCTCCCGCGCCACCCCGAAGCGGGCCAGCCAGAGATCCACCATGGCCTGGCTGTGCCCCCAGCTGGAGGTGTGGATGTGGGGGCGACTCACCAGCTCGTCCGGCCCCAGCTCATCGGGCAGCTCGCTGCCGAGCGGTGACAGGCAGACCAGGGGGTTGCTGAACCACTCCTCGCGCCACAAGCGAGGGGAGAGATGGTTGGCGCCCGCAAAACCGATCACCAGATCCAGCTCCCCCTTCTCCAGCTCCCGCTCGTAGTCGCTGTCCGCCAGCTCGCACACCTCCAGCCTGCAATGGGGCGCCTGCTGCACCATGCGCTCCACCAGGGTCGGCACCAGGCCGTGCTCCACCGAGCCCGGGGTGGCGATGCGAAACACCCGCTGGGCGCTGGCGGGATCGAATCCCTTGGCCTGGCGCAAGCCCTGCTCCAGCATGGCCAGCGCCTGGCGCACCGGCCCGGCCAGCGCCTTGGCTCGCTCGGTCGGCATCATCTCGCGCCGGCTCATGACAAACAGGGGGTCATCCAGCGCCGTACGCAACCGCCCCAGTGCATGGCTGACGGTGGACTGGGAGAGGTGCAGCCGCTCGGCGGCACGGGTGACATTGCGCTCCTGCATCAGCATGTCGAACACATTGAGCAGGTTGAGGTCGAGGCGGGAAAGGGGAAGTTCCATCGATATTGGCCATAGCTGAATGACGACAATTCATTTTTGGCATAGTAGCAGATTGCATAGAATGCGCGGGCGAATTACACGGAGATTAAAATGCGTAGCTATCTGTTGTTGCTGGCAATTGGCCTGTTGTGGGGCTCCCAGTTCATTTTCATGCATCAAGCCGTCACCGAACTGCCCCCCATCATGGTGGCGGCCGGTCGTGCCCTGTGCGGCAGCCTGACCCTGGGTCTGCTTTGCCTGTTCATGCGCCTCAAGAGCGAGCACACCCCCTGGCGCACCTATATGTTGATCGCCCTGCTCGATGCCACCATCCCCTTCATCATGGTGGCCTGGGGTCAGCAGTATGTGGACAGCGCCATCGCCGCCGTGGTCATGGGTTGTATCCCCTTTGTGACCATTCTGGCTGCGCCCCTGTTTATTTCTGGTGAAAGAATCACCAAGGGCGGTCTTCTCTCAGTGGCCATCGGCTTCGTCGGCGTGCTGGTGCTGTTCTGGCCGAAACTGGCCAACGGCATGAACGCCGGTCTGCTCGGTGCCATGGCCATACTGTTCGGCGCCAGCTGCTTCGCCATCGGCCTGCTGATGATCAAGCGCTTCGCCAAGGACCACCCCGTGGTGGTGGCCCGCAACATCCTGATCTCGTCAGCCATCCAGCTGCTGCTGGCCGCGCCCTTCGTCACCGATCTGAGCGCGCTCACCCTGCCAAGCCAGCAGGCCATCGGCGCCGTGACCGTGCTCGGGGTGTTCTGTACCGGTCTGGTCTACTTCCTCTACATGGCGCTGATCCAGAAGGCGGGCCCGACGTTCGCTTCCTTCAGCAACTACCTGGTGCCGCTGTTCGGCGTCATGCTGGGTGCCCTCTTCCTCGGCGAGCAGATCCAGTCCACCACGGGCGTGGCACTGGCGCTGATCCTGGGTTCGGTCGCCCTGAACCAGTGGGCCCAGCAGCGCCGCCAACAGCGGGAGGCTGCCCTATGTCAGGCATCCTGACCACACTCTGCGGCGGTCTGGTGCTGATAGCCGGCTGGCAATATCGCCACCGGCTGGCCGGACTGCTCGGCCTGCTGATGCTGACCCTGCCCTGGTTCTTCGACAGCAAGCTGCAGGCCATGCTGAGCTATGCCCTGAATGCCTGAATGCCTGAATGCCATCTCTAATGTGTGACGAGAGTATGTCTCTCCTGTTTTTGGGACCGTTTTAAAAAAACCTCCGATTTGTCCCCGCTACCGGCGCTCTGCGCCGGTTTTTTTATGCCGGTTTTCCGCCCTCCGACCAGTAGCGGTAGCTGAGCCGCTCGTTCTTGCGCGGCCCCGTGATCTGCCAGGCGAGCAGGAAGCCCTCGCCGGTTTCGGTCAGCCCGGCGCTGTAGTGATCCTGGCCGCACAGGTGCGCCTCGGCGGTGAGCCAGCGCCCGTCCCCCTGGGGCAGCAGCTCAAACAGCAGCACCGGCGTCTGGTGGCGCAGGTGGGAGAGGCTGATCCCCCGCTCGCCGCGCCGCCACCAGAAGCTGTTGTGCATGGCGAGCACCCGGCCATGGGGCGTGGTATAGCGCCCCTGCTCCGTAAACAGCCAGCCACCTTGATGATCGGTCACCCGCACCTCCCCCTCCCCACGGCCGTTCCAGTCGGTCGCGGAGCCCGCTCCGTTGCTCGCCTCGAAGGCAAAAGCGCCGATCTGTGGCAACTGTTCCCATAAACGCTGGATCGCGCTTTCCAACTCGGCCATCATAGCGCCCTCCAAATTGACAACTGACGACAATTCAATCACATGAACTACTTGATAGGGGTTACCCTGCTCTGGTCCTTCTCCTTCAGCCTGATCGGGGTCTACCTCGCCGGCCAGGTGGACGCCTACTTCTCCGTGCTGACCCGCATCGCCCTCGCCAGCCTGGTGTTCCTGCCCTTCCTGCGCCGCCGCTGGCTGCGCCCCGATCTGGTGGCCAAGCTGATGGCACTCGGCGCCATCCAGCTCGGCATCATGTATCTGTTCTATTACCACTCCTTCCTGCTGCTGACGGTGCCGGAAGTGCTGGTGTTCACCATCTTCACCCCCATCTACGTCACCCTGATCCACGATCTGCTGGAAGGGCGCTTCAAGCCGACCTACCTGTGGGGGGCGCTGCTGGCGGTGCTGGGGGCGGCCGTCATCCGCTTCGATGGCCTGACCGAGAGCTATGTGATGGGATTCCTGGTGGTGCAGGGAGCCAACCTCTGCTTCGCCCTGGGTCAGGTTGGCTACAAGGTGCTGCTGGCGCGAGAGGCGCAGCAACCGCCCCAGCTCGCGGTGTTCGGCTGCTTCTATCTGGGGGCCCTGGTGATCGCCCTGCCCGCCTGGTGGCTGCTGGGCCAACCACAATACCCGACGAGTGGATTGCAGTGGGGCATACTGCTCTGGCTGGGGGTGGGGGCATCCGGGCTCGGCTACTTCCTGTGGAACAAGGGGGCCACCCTGGTGAGCAGCGGCGTGCTGGCCATCATGAACAACGCCCTGATCCCCGCCGGTCTGCTGGTCAATCTGGTGCTCTGGGGCAAGGATACGGATCTGTTCAGGCTCAGCGTCGGTGCCCTGCTGATGCTGGCCTCCCTCTGGGTCTGCCAGCGTCAGCCGGCGCATAGCGCGGACTGACGAACCACCAGGCCTGCGGGTACAGGCCTCCTTTGACCCACAGGCGTCAGCGAGTGAGTGAGCGCTGACTAAAAATCAGCCAACCACAGTGTTGCGTTCCCGTCTGGCCTGGCCGTGGCAGGAGGCCAGCCGGGCCAGCAGGTGATCGAGCTGCTCGGCGTTCTGGCTCTGCACCAGACCTATGCTGACGGTCACCGGCCGCTCGGGCAACAGGCTGGCATCGGCGATCTCGAGACGCAGCCGTTCGGCAATCTCGAGGCCGCTCAGCCGATCGGTCTGGGAGAGCATCAGGATGAAACCGTCCTCGTCCCAGCGGGCGAAGGGATCTTCCCGCCGCAATTCGCGGCGCACAATACGGGCCAGCTTGGCCAGCATGGCGTCACAGGCGGCCTCGCCAAACAGCTGCAATATCTTGCTGCGGTGATCCACGGTGAACTGCAGCAGGCAGAAGCTGCCGCTCTCGCTGGCCAGTCGCTCGTCCAGCAGAGACTCGAAGTGGCTGCGGCTCTCGAGCCCGGTGAGGGGGTCGGTGTCGTGGCGATCGTCCAGCTGGGGAATGGCCGCGTCCAGATGGCGCACCACCCCCAGCAGCTGGCCCCGTTCGTCACGGCGCACCCGCTCTTCCAGCCGGATGTAGTGGCCCTGATGGTGCAGGATGCGGTACTCGAGCCGCAACCCGCTGCTGCGCCCCTCCCGGCATGCATCGATGGCCTCCACCAGACGAGGCCCGTCATCCGGGTGTACCCTATCCAGCCAGCCGAGGTCATCCAGCTCGTTCCCCGCCAGTCCCAGCAGTTGCAGGCAGGAGGGATCGCGCCTCAAGCCCTGTTCGGCCGACCAGGTCCAGATCCCGGCCTCCAGCATCGCCATGGCTGCTGCCATCAGCGTCACCTCAAGCGGGGTAATGACCTCAACCCCGGGAGTCTCATACCTTTCCATCACGCGCCTCGACACCGGATCTGACTATCTGCCCATTCAGCAGCACTCAATAAGTAACATTGGCGATTGCGCCGAGCAACAGCGTCAACCCGCTTTTCCCTAGTGCCCTTTTATCCGCACCCGCCACGCCCTCAGCCCTGATAGCCTTTCATCAGCTCTTGCCAGTTCTCCGGCACGAAATGGAAGCTGGTGTGCAATTGGGACTCCTTGCTGAAGGAGCGCTGCAACCGTTCCAGATTGGCCTGCTGCCAGCTGCCGGGGGAGCGGATAGCCCCCTTGTCAAAATCGATCACCCACACCTTGCCCTCCTTGTCGAGCAGCAGGTTGTGACTGTTGAGATCCGCATGATAGACCCCGGCCTCGTGCAGCCGACGCACCGTCTGACCCACCTTGTGCCACACCGCGTCGGCGAGGGGCCCCTGCTTGAGCAGGGCCACCAGATCCTTGGCACCGCGAATGCGCTCGATCAAGATGTCGGCGCGATAGAAGGGCCCCTGCTTGACCATGCGGGCCGCGAACGGTCGTGGCACCGGCAGCCCCTGCTCGCTCAACCGGGCCAGCAGACGGTATTCGGCCATGGCGCGGCTCGACTCCACCCCTTCGAACCAGAAGCGATCCCGCACCAGCTTGCCCACCATGCCGCCGCGATAGTAGTGGCGCAGCACCAGGTGGCGCGACTCGTCCTTCACGAACCAGGTCACCCCGCGACCGATGGCGGAGCCCACCACCTGCCGATGGGTCTGCCACCAGGCCGGATCGAACAACGCGGGGGAAGGGTCGCGGAAGGCGCCTTCGGCATACCAGCAGATCTGGTTGTGGGCGGTCTGTGTCAGCATCATGAGTATTCCGGTCGATAGTGGGGCGCAATGCACCCCGTCATGGGGACTGTGCCGGTCGGGCAGCTGGCGCAATTTTACAATCCACAAGGGAGTTTGCATAATGCCATCCATCCATTTTGCCATCGTTGCGCCACATCATGCCGCTGTTCCAAACGCCGCCCTCCTCTATCTGCATCCTGCGCCTCTCCGCCATCGGGGATTGCTGCCATGCGCTGGCGCTGGTGCGCGTCATCCAGCGGGAGTGGCCAGAGACTCGCATCACCTGGGTAACCGGCAAGATAGAGGCGACCCTGTTTGCCGATCTGCCCGGGGTGGAGGTGATACCCTTCGACAAGAGCAAGGGCTGGCGTGGCTACCGTGATCTCTGGCGCACCCTCAAGGGGCGCAAATTCGATGCCCTGCTCCACCTGCAGGCTGCCCTGCGTGCCAGCATCGCCACCCTGGGCATCAGAGCAAAGATCAAACTCGGGTTCGACAAGGCGCGGGCCAACGACGGCCAGTGGCTGTTCACCAACCATCAAGTGCCTTCCCCCGCCTCCCCCCATGTGCTGGATGGTTTCCTCGCCTTCGCCAAAGAGCTCGGCATCCGGGATCTGACCCCGGACTGGCAACTGCCCATCAGCGCCGAGCATCAGGCGTGGGCAAAGGAGAAGATTGGCGGCAAACCGACCCTGCTCATCTGCGCCGCCGCCAGCAAGGCGTTCAAGAACTGGACCGCCGAAGGCTATGCCGCTCTGGCGGATCACGCCGCCAGCAAGGGGTTTCAGGTCTATCTCTGCGGCGGGCCGGCCAGGCTGGAGCGGGATCTGGCTGCCGACATCCAGCGCCTGAGCCAGAGCAAGCCAGTGGATCTGGTGGGGCAGACCAACCTCAAGCAACTGCTGGCACTCATCAAGGAAGCCAGCCTGGTGCTGGCCCCCGATACCGGCCCCACCCACATGGCGACCCTGACGGGCACGCCGGTGATCGGCCTTTACGCCCATCACAACCCGGATCGCACCGGCCCCTATCTGTGCCGCGCACATGCGGTCAGCGTCTACCAGGAGTTGATCGAGCAAGAGACAGGCAAGCCACTGGCGGCACTCGACTGGCGTACCCGTCTCAAGGATCCGGACGCCATGCGCAAGATAACCAGCGAACGTGTCATCGCCGCCTTCGATAGGCTCTGTGCCGAGCGCCAGCTGCCGGGCTGAGGGGCAACTCGGAAATTCCGAGCCCTGAGGCAGGGATAATCTGATGGCCCGAGCCGGGTGCCGGGGGCAAAATAGCGGCCGATGTGGGTAACGCTCCCGCAGCAAGCAACGAATACTTTGATCGGCTGGAATATGATTCCGGCCGTTTTTTTATCCGCCCCCATCTGCTAATATTCGCCGCCTTTACAACCCCCTGACTCAAGAATTTCCCGCGTTTTGCGAGCGACTGTCTCCCTTTCGGGCACATGACGGCAGCCTCTGCTACAACCAAAACACGGGTCATCGCTTAAAGGTACAGACATGGCGCAACAAGGCACTCTCTATATCATCTCCTCCCCGAGCGGGGCCGGTAAGTCCAGCCTGCTCAATGCCTTGCTGACCCAGCACAACGACGCCGGCAAGATGCAGCTCTCCGTCTCCCACACCACCCGCGCCACCCGCCCCGGCGAAGAGCACGGTGTGCACTACCACTTCGTGCAGGTGGAAGAGTTCAAGGCGTTGATCGAGCGCGGCGATTTTCTGGAGTGGGCAGAGGTGTTCGGCAACTACTACGGCACCTCCCGCGCCGCCATCGAGGCCTGTCTGGCCCAAGGCATCGATGTCTTCCTCGACATCGACTGGCAAGGCGCCCGTCAGATCCGCGAGCAGATGCCGACCAAGTCTATCTTCATCCTGCCCCCGAGCCGGGAAGAGCTGGAACGCCGCCTGATCGGCCGCGGCCAGGACAGCAGCGATGTGATCGCCGGCCGGATGGCGAAAGCCATTGCCGAAATGGTGCACTACGACGAGTATGACTATGTCATTATCAATGAAGACTTTGAGCAGGCACTGTTCCAGCTCAGGGCCATCATAGAGTGCCAGCGGCTGGAATTGCGCCAGCAACAGCAGGCCCAACAAAACTTGCTGCAACAGCTACTGGCAGAATAGGCCAAAAACAAGTAAACTTTTGCGTCATTTTTAAACACTGCTTTTTCAAACACAGAAAGCCCAAACACTGGAGTCCTGCATGGCACGCGTTACTGTAGAAGATGCTGTAAAACAGGTAGGTAACCGTTTTGACCTGGTGCTGGTCGCCGCACGCCGCGCCCGTCAAATCGCGGTACAAGGCAAAGATCCCCTGGTCGACGAAGAGAACGACAAGCCGACCGTGATCGCCCTGCGCGAGATCGAACTGGGTCTGGTCAACAACCAGGTGATGGATACCCAGGACCGCTACGAGCAGCAAGAGCAGGAAGCCGCCGAGCTGGCTGCCGTTGCTGCCATCGCCGAAGGCCGCGGTTAAGTCAGTCATTTCTCATGGTCGGCACCCGCCCGGGCGCCGACTGTTCTTCCCATTTACAACCGCTCGAAAACCTCGCAAACTCGAGGGCATACCCTCAATTCTACGGATTGTCGTTTCACCGCTGCGGGGACTGTCTTGTATTTATTTGAAAACCTTAAAGAAATAGCCAGTTCCTACCTGCCTTCCGAGCAGGTTGAGAAGCTCAGGCAAGCCTATGTGGTGGCCCGTGACGCTCACCAGGGACAGATGCGTTCCAGCGGCGAGCCTTATATCACCCACCCGGTTGCGGTTGCTCGCATTCTTGGCGACATGCGACTCGATCACGAAACCCTGATGGCCGCCGTGCTGCACGATGTCATCGAAGATACCCCGGTCACCAAAGACGATCTCGCCGAGCTGTTCGGCAACGCCGTTGCAGAGCTGGTCTCCGGCGTCTCCAAGCTCGACAAGCTGAAGTTCCGCGATCGCAAGGAAGCCCAGGCCGAAAACTTCCGCAAGATGGTGATGGCCATGACCCAGGACATCCGGGTCATCCTGATCAAGCTCGCCGACCGCACCCACAACATGCGCACGCTCGGCTCATTGCGGCCGGACAAGCGTCGCCGCATCGCCCGGGAAACCCTCGAGATCTTCGCCCCCATCGCCAACCGCCTCGGTATTCATACCATGAAGAACGAGCTGGAAGAGCTGGGCTTCGAGGCGCTCTATCCGATGCGATCCCGCGTGCTGCGCGAATCGGTGCGCCGCGCCCGCGGCAACCGCCGCGAGATCATCGACTCCATCCAGAGCGAGATTGAGGGTCGCCTGCGCGAGGCCGGCATAGATGCCCAGGTCAGCGGCCGTGAGAAGAACCTGTTCTCCATCTACAACAAGATGGAGAAGAAAGAACTGCAATTCCACGAAGTGATGGATATCTATGCTTTCAGAGTGAGAGTGAAGGACATAGATACCTGTTACCGGGTGTTGGGGCAGATGCACAGCCTCTACAAACCGCGTCCTGGTCGCTTCAAGGACTACATCGCCATCCCCAAGAGCAACGGCTACCAGTCTTTGCACACCTCATTGGTGGGGCCGCACGGGGTGCCGGTGGAGGTGCAGATCCGTACCGAGTTCATGGATCAGATGGCCGACAAGGGTGTCGCCGCCCACTGGGCCTACAAGCAGGATGGTGACAGCTCGGGCACCACGGCCCAGATCCGCGCCCAGCGCTGGATGCAGAGCCTGCTGGAGTTGCAACAGAGCGCCGGCAGCTCCTTTGAATTCATCGAAGGGGTCAAGACCGACCTCTTCCCCGACGAGATCTACGTGTTCACCCCGGAGGGCCGCATCATGGAGCTGCCCGCCGGCGCCACCCCGGTGGACTTCGCCTACACGGTGCACACCGACATCGGTCACGCCTGCGTCGGCTCCCGGGTCGACCGCCACCCCTATCCGCTCAGCAGCCCGCTGCATTCGGGTCAGACGGTGGAGATCATCACGGCGCCGGGCGCCCGCCCCAACGCAGCCTGGCTCAACTTCGTGGTGACCACCAAGGCACGCTCCAAGATCCGCCAGTTCCTCAAGAACCTGCGCACCGAAGAGTCGGTGGTGCTGGGTCGTCGTCTGCTCAACCATGCACTGGGCGCCAAGAACATCGAAGACATTCCCGAGCCGCGCATCAAGCAGGTGCTGGCCGACACCAAGCACGAGAACCTGCAGGGCCTGCTGGCCGACGTCGGACTGGGCAATGCCATGAGCGTCATGGTGGCGCGCCGCATGCTGGGTGACGAGCTGCCCCCGGAAGAACAGCCGAAATCCAGCAGCAAGAAGATGCCCATCAAGGGGGCCGACGGCATGCTGGTCACCTTCGCGAACTGCTGTCGTCCGATCCCCGGGGATGCCATCATCGCCCACATCAGCCCGGGCAAGGGACTGGTCATTCACCAGGAGTCCTGCCGCAACATCAAGGGTTACAGCCGCGAACCGGACAAGTACCTGCCGGTGCAGTGGGAAGTGGACAAGGAGCAGGAACAGGAATTCCGTACCGGCATCAGCATCGAGATCGTCAACCACCAGGGTGCCCTGGCGGAGCTGGCCAACGTGATTGCTGCCACCGGCGCCAACATCCACGCCATCAGCACAGAAGAGAAGGATGGCCGGGTCTATCTGGTCACCCTGCTCATCACCACCAAGAGTCGTATCCACCTTGCCAACATCATGCGCAAGATCCGGGTGATGCCCAATGTGCTCAGGGTGAGCCGACAGAAAAACTGAACACAGGCGGCGCAAGCCGCCTGCTGCTTTTCAAGAGACACTCATGGCCCCATGCAGCAGGCCACCAGCCTTGTTGCGTGCACCAGCCTCACGACATAGAAACCGATATGACTCCTGAACGCTTTAAACGGATCTCCGACATGCTGGCACAGCGCCAACTCGATTTGACCGTCTGCATGGAAGAGGTGCATAAACCTCACAACCTGGCCGCCATCGTGCGCACCGCCGATGCCATCGGCATTCACCGGGTCCACGCCGTCTGGCCCAAGACCTGGATCCACAAGCGCAAGGGCACCGCCCGCGGCAGCCAGAACTGGGTCGACGTCAAGCTGCACCCGGACATCGGCAGTGCCGTGGCCGAACTGAAAGACTCCGGCATGCAGATCCTGGCGACTCACCTCTCGGAGAGCTCGGTGGACTTTCGCACCATCGACTACACCAAGCCGACCGCCATCCTGGTGGGCCAGGAGAAGCACGGCATAGGGGAAGAGGCGCTAGCCCTGGCCGATCACCATATCGTCATTCCCATGGTGGGCATGGTGCAGTCCCTCAACGTCTCGGTGGCCGCCGCCGCCATACTGTACGAAGCCCAGCGCCAGCGCGAGCTGGCCGGCTGCTATCAGCGCGGCTGCCCGCTCGACCTGGAGGAGCAGAACAGCATACTGTTCGAGGGGGGGTATCCCATCTATGCCCAGCTCTGCAAAGAGAAAGATATGCCCTATCCCCAGCTCGGCCCGGCCGGCGAGATCCAGGCGGACGAGGCCTGGTGGCAACGGATGCAGCTGACCCGCAAGGGCTGGGCCGCACAACAGGACGATCCCCTGGATATGGAGTATCCAACCGATGAAGTTTAACGCTCTGCCCCTGCTGGCCCTGACCCTGTTTTCTGCCGGAGCCCTTGCCGTGACCAATCCCTATCAGCTGACCACGGAAGCCGACGTCCCCGCCCTCCATCAACAGACGCTGCCGGATTTCTGGCGCGACCATGCCGCCCCGGGGGAGTTCAAGGGCAAGGACGGGGTGACCATCCGCTATGCCGCCCTGCGCCAGGCCAAGGTGGACAGAGCCATCCTCCTCGTCAACGGCCGGGTCGAGAGCTACCTCAAGTATCAGGAGCTGGCCTGGGATCTGTGGCGTCAGGGCTACAGCCTCTATCTGATCGACCACCGCGGCCAGGGGTTGTCGGATCGCCTGCTGGCCGACAAGGAGAAGGGCTATGTCGCCGACTTCGACGACTATGTGCTGGATCTGAAGCAGTTCCATGACGAGGTCATACTGGCGGACAAACCCGCCAAGCTGTTCCTGCTGGCCCACTCCATGGGCGGCGCCATCTCGGCGCGCTATTTGGAGCGCTGGCCAGATGATGTCGAGGCGGCCGTGCTCTCCTCCCCCATGATGGGCATCAACCTCGGCGGCCTGCCCAAGTGGCTGGCCCAGGGGCTGGCGGCCACCATGGATACGGTCGGCAGCTGGTGGGGCGAGCCCCCCTATGGCCCGGGCCAGACCGGCTATGTCTCCCATGAATTTGCCGACAACGGCCTGAGCCACAGCAAGTCCCGCTACCAGGCATTCCGCCAGCTCTATGAGCAGCATCCGCAGATCAAGCTGGGTGGGGTGACGGCCCACTGGATCCGCGAGGGCATCAAGGCCGGGGATGCCGCCATCGCGGAGGCAGACAGGATCAAGACGCCACTGCTGCTGATCCAGGCCGGGGAAGACGGCATTGTCGATAACCAGGCCCAGGACAGCTTCTGTGACCGGCTCCAATGTGAAGGGGGCAAGCCGCTGCGGATCGAGGGGGCATGGCACGAGCTGTTCATCGAGGCCGATGCCCAGCGCCTGCCAGCCCTGACCGCGACCCTGGACTTCTTCGCCCGCTTCTAGTGGCCAGTTGCATGACTTGCCAGGGGCGTGGCCAGCGTCCTGCGTCCAGTATGGCGTCACTTGCCATCCAGGCGCAGTCTGCACCGGCACGGCATCAGACCCCAGGACTGGTTATTTTTTGGATCCCTAAATAAATGGGGTCACACCGGACGCTGGGGTACACTGCCCCGGCGTTCCACTGATGCCGAGGTAATGATGTTCAAGGTAGTTGTGTCCGATCTCGATGGTACCCTGCTCAACGGGCAGCACCAGATCTCCCCCCGCACCCGGGATACCCTGCACCGTCTGGTGGATCAGGGGATCAAGTTCGTGGTGGCCACCGGCCGTCACCATGTGGATGTACGCAGCATCCGCGATGCGCTGGGGCTGGATATCTACCTCATCACCTCCAACGGCGCCGTGGTGCACGACAAGCAGGACTCTCTCGTCTTCAACCAGGCACTGCCGAGCACGGTGGCGGCCGAGCTGATCGCGCTGGAGCGTGACCCCTCCATCCACATCAACGTCTACTACGGCGACGAGTGGCTGGTGGAAGAGGAGATGCCCTGGCTGCTGCAGTTCCATCACGACTCCGGCTTCAGCTATCGCCTGACCGATCTCGCCAGCCACCCGCTGGACAAGATCAACAAGGTCTTCTACATCGGCGAACACGAGAAACTGCTGCAGATAGAGGCAGAGCTAAACCAGCGTTATGGTGATCGGATCAACGTCACCTTCTCCCTGCCGGATTGCCTCGAAGTGATGCACGCCGGGGTACACAAGGGCAATGCCGTGCGTGCCGTGCTGGAGCAGCATGGGCTTGAGATGTCCCAGGCGGTCGCCTTCGGGGATGGAATGAATGACTTCGAGATGCTGAGCATGGTGGGCCGCGGTGTGGTGATGGGCAACGCCCATGATCGCCTCAAGCTTGCCCTGCCGAACCATGATCAAACCCTGAGCTCGGACGAGGATGGCGTCGCCGTTTATCTGGAGCGACTATTCGCCCCCATTGTCGCCTGATCTCCTCGCCATGAGTGCAAAAGGGTGGTCTATAGACCACCCTTCTTACATTCTTGGTATCCTCACCATATCGAGCTGGGGGGCATCAGACGCTCCAGCAGGCTGCCGGTTGGCGTCCAGGTAAAGCTCTGATTGGCGCCACCGTAGCACTCGGCCAGCCGCAACGGCACGGCGGATCTGTGGCGACGACCGGCCACATCCAGGCACAGTGACACCTGTCGGTTGAACAGACGATCCCCCTGCCACTGCCATTGGTGGCTGTCATTCTCGCACCCTCCCACGACAAGGCCGTCTGTGCCCGTGGCGATCAGGCAGCCCTGCGCCAGCAGCAAGGCTCCCGCATCCCAGATAAACAGCTGGTTGGGCCCCTGATCGCAAGGCTGGGTGAGCAGGTGGCCCTGCTCGTTCAGGGCCACGCAGAAGCCACCGTCGGTCACCAGGGTGGCCGGGGGAATCGGTGTTGAGCTGGAGGCGGCCTCCAGCAGCAGGTTCTCTGGTCTCGGCGGCAAGGCACAACCGCCGAGCAGCAGTGCCATCAGGGCGAGCAATCGGATATGAAAGGGCATGAGATGCATAGGCCTGTATCTGGGTGGGTCGCGGGTGCCCACTATTCTCGTGGCTCCCGGCCAAGCATAACGAACCCATGGCGAACAGGCGCCTGCAGAAATGTAAGCAGAGGTGACAAAGACATAGATACGCAGAAAAGCAAAAACCCCGCCGAAGCGGGGTTTTCATAATGTGGTCGGTGATAAAGGATTCGAACCTTTGACCCTCTGGTCCCAAACCAGATGCGCTACCGGGCTGCGCTAATCACCGATGGATATTTCCAAAATACAAAGATGACCATCTGGTCATCCTCGTCATACAGCAAGTATGGTGCGAAGAGAGGGACTCGAACCCTCACACCCGGGGGGCACTAACACCTGAAGCTAGCGCGTCTACCAATTCCGCCACCTTCGCATACCTGACAAGCTGTAAAATGGGGTGGCTGATGGGGCTCGAACCCACGACAACCGGAATCACAATCCGGGACTCTACCAACTGAGCTACAGCCACCACAGCTGTTTTGTTCCACAACAACGCCCGCTTAACCGGCGCACGTTTATGGTGCGCCCGACAGGATTCGAACCTGTGACCTCTGCCTCCGGAGGGCAGCGCTCTATCCAGCTGAGCTACGGGCGCTACGCTGTCGAACGGGGCGCATTATTGATGATGGCGCCCACCTTGTCTACTCTTTTTTTGTCACAAGGAATCAAGCGATTGTTTTTCAATCTCTTTGTGCAGTTTTATACCTATTCTTCACGCTTTCGAGCCAAATCATCTTCACGTGACCCGCTTGTGCATACTCAACTTGCAGTAAACTGACTGGCATCCCTTGACTTGTCCTCTCCTACACCTAGAATGAATGAACGTTCATTCAGTCACCGAAATCTGATCACCATGGATAAGAAAGAACGCATCTTCGAGGCGGCTCACGAGATCCTCGGCGAGCAGGGCTTCTACGGCCTCTCCATCGCCATGGTTGCCAAGAAAGCCAGGGTCGCGGCCGGGACCATCTATCGCTACTTCAGCGACAAGGATGATCTTGTCCGCCAACTCTACCTGCACACCATTCTCAAGTGTCATCCCCAGATCATGGAGGGGGTGCAAATAGAGGAGGTGTCATATCGTCAGTATCGACGCCTCTGGCTCAATATCGACGCCATCTTCACCAACTATCCCAACGCACTCAAGTGCAAATTGCAGTACGAAAGTTCTCCATTGGGGGCTGAATTGGAGCGGGATCCGGTCATAATGGCGACGTGGGCGCCACTTGAGCGCTTCTTCGAGCAGGGACGCCAGCAGGGATTGTTCATTGATCTCCCCGTCCTGGTGCTACAGGCATTGAGTCTGGATTGCGTGGCCAACCTGGCACAGCAACGCCGGGTTCACGATTTTGTATTGACGCAAGAACAGCTGGAGACGGTCATCCGAGCCAGCTGGAATGCTATTTTAAACCCTAATCATTCCATCACAGGAGCCTGTTCATGAAAAAGTGGATGGCCATCATGTTGCTGATAGCACTCGCCCTGTTCGGCAGTGTCATCGGCTTCAATATGTTCAAACAGAAGAAGATTGCAGAGTTCATGGCCAATCGACCCGAGCCAGAGTTCCCGGTGACCGCCATGGTGACCAAGGCGCAAGACTGGGTCCCCACCATAGAAGCGATCGGCTTCATCGAGCCGAACCAGGGGGTCACCCTCTCCAGTGAGCTGGCAGGCACCATCGACAAGATCAGCTTCGAATCCGGGGCACAGGTCAAGGCGGATCAACTGCTGCTGAGCCTGGATTCCAGCGTGGAAAAAGCCAACCTGAACTCCTCCCAGGCCAGACTGCCTGCGGCTCGAGCCAAGTTCCAACGCTATCAGAACCTGTACCAGAAAAACTCCATCTCCCGCGATCAACTGGATGATGCCGAAGCGAGCTACCGCTCCCTGGAAGCGGACATCGAGAGCCTGAAGGGCACCATTAACCGCCGCGAAGTCCGCGCCCCCTTCGGTGGCGTCGTGGGTCTGCGCAACGTCTTCCTCGGCCAGTATCTGGAACCCGGCACCGAGATCGTGCGGTTGGAAGACACCAGCGTGATGCGCCTGCGCTTCACCGTGCCCCAGACCGACATCTCCAAGATTTCCCTCGGCCAGACCATCAAGATCAACGTGGATGCCTATCCCCAGACCCAGTTTGACGGTCAGATCACCGCCATCGAGCCAGCGGTCAACTACCAGAGCGGCCTGATCCAGGTACAGGCCAACATCCCGAACAACGGCGGCCAACTGCGCTCCGGCATGTTCGCCCGTGCCAGCATCATTCTGCCCACGGTGAAAGACCAGATAGTGATCCCGCAGTCTGCCATCTCCTTCACCCTGTATGGGGAGAACGTCTATGTCATCCATGAGGCAGACGGCGTGAAACGCGCCAAGCAGGTGGTAGTCAAGGCGGGCGAGCGTCGCGGCAATGATGTCCATGTGTTGTCCGGCATCAAGGCTGGCGATCAAATCGTGCTGTCGGGCCAGGTTCGCCTGAGCAACGATACCAAGGTGCACGTGGTCGACAACGATGCCCTTGCCGTTCCGGCACAAACCCCGATGCTGTAAGCGCGGAGATCTGCGATGCGATTTACTGACATATTCATAAAACGGCCGGTGCTGGCGATCTCGCTCAGCTTCCTGATAGCCCTGCTGGGCTTCCAGGCCATCTTCAAGATGCAGGTGCGGGAATACCCCGAGGTGATCAACACCGTCATCACGGTCAACACCAGCTACTATGGCGCCAGCTCGGATCTGATCCAGGGCTTCATCACCCAGCCGCTGGAGCAGGCGGTCGCGCAAGCCGACAACATCGACTTCATGACCTCCTCCAGCCAGCTGGGCAGCTCCACGGTGACGGCCTACATGAAGCTGAACACCGACCCCAACGCCGCGCTGTCCGACATCCTGGCCAAGGTCAACTCGGTGAGATCCCAGTTGCCCAAAGAGGCGGAAGACCCTTCGGTCACCTCCTCCACGGGTTCCACCACGGCGGTACTCTACATGGGCTTCACCAGCCCTGAGCTGAACTCCAGCCAGATCACCGACTACCTGGAGCGGGTCATCAAGCCCCAGCTGTTCACCGTGGGCGGGGTGTCCAAGGTGGACCTCTACGGCGGGGTCGAGTTTGCCCTGCGGGTATGGCTGGATCCGGCCAAGATGGCCGCCTTCGATCTGACCGCCAGCGACGTGATGACGGTGCTCAACAGCAACAACTATCAGTCCGCCACCGGTCAGGCCACCGGCTATTTCACCCTGTTCAACGGCAATGCCGAGACCCAGGTCAGCAATACCGATGAACTCAAGCGCCTGGTCGTAGCGACCCGAGATGGCAAGGTGATCCGCCTCTCCGACATCGCCAAAGTGTCGCTGGAGAAGAGCCACGACATCTATCGCGCCAGCGCCAACGGCCGTGAGGCCGTGGTGCTTGCCATCAATGCCGCGCCGACCGCCAACCCCATCAACATCGCCCACGATGTGCTGGAGCTGCTGCCCAGCCTGAAGAGCAACATGCCGAGCACCATGCAGGTCAACATCCTGTATGACTCCACCATCGCCATCAACGAGTCCATCCACGAGGTCATCAAGACCATACTGGAGGCGGCCGCCATCGTACTGGTGGTGATCACCCTGTTCCTCGGCTCCTTCCGGGCCGTCATCATCCCTATCATCACCATACCGCTGAGCCTCATCGGCGTGGTGATGATGATGGACATGTTCGGTTTCTCCATCAACCTGATGACCCTGCTGGCCATGGTGCTCGCCATCGGCCTGGTGGTGGATGACGCCATCGTGGTGCTGGAGAACGTCGACCGCCACATCAAGGAGGGGGAAGAGCCGTTCCGGGCCGCCATCATAGGTACTCGTGAAATCGCCGTGCCGGTCATCGCCATGACGGTGACCCTGGCTGCGGTGTACGCGCCCATCGCCCTGATGGGGGGCATCACCGGCTCCCTGTTCAAGGAGTTCGCGCTGACCCTGGCGGGGGCGGTGTTCGTCTCCGGCATCATCGCCCTGACCCTGTCACCCATGATGTGCGCCAAGATGCTCAGGGCCAACGAGACCCCGAGCAAGTTCGAGAGCACGGTACATCACCTGCTGGATCGGATGACGGCCCGCTACGACAGCATGCTGCATGCCGTGATGCAAAAGCGCATCGTGGTCATCCTGTTCGCCGTCATCGTGTTCGGCAGCCTGCCGCTGCTGTTCAAGTTCATCCCGAGCGAGCTGGCCCCGTCCGAGGACAAGGGGGTCATGGCCGTGCTGGGGACGGCACCGTCCAATGCCAACCTGGACTACATCGAAAACACCATGGCGGACGTGAACAAGGTCCTGGATGACCAGCCAGAAATCGCCTACTCCCAGGTCTTCTCCGGGGTGTTCAACGCCAACCAGGCCTTCGGCATCGCCTCCATGGTGCCCTGGAGCCAGCGTGAGGCGAGCCAGAAAGAGGTGCTGGATCGAGTGGCCGGTCTGGTGAAGGACATCCCCGGGATGGCCATCACCACCTTCCAGTTCCCCGAACTGCCGGGGGCCTCCAGCGGCCTGCCCATCCAGTTCGTCATCACCACCCCGAACAGCTTCGAAAGCCTGTTCCTGATCGCGGGTGAGATGCTGGCGGCGACCCAGGCCAACGGCCAGTTCGTCTATTCGGATCTCGATCTGAACTACGACTCGGCCACCATGAAGATCAGCATCGACAAGGACAAGGCGGGTGCCTACGGCATCACCATGCAGGACATCGGGACCACCATGGGCACCATGATGGCAGACGGCTACGTCAACCGGATCGATCTGGATGGCCGCTCCTACGAGGTGATCCCGCAGGTGGAACGCAAGTATCGCCTCAACCCCGAGTCCATCAAGGGTTATTACGTGCGCGCCGCCGACGGCAAGTCGATCCCGCTGGGCAGTCTGATCAAGATTGAAGTGGTTGGCGAGCCCCGCGCCCTGCCCCACTTCAACCAGCTGAACTCCGCCACCATAGGCGCCGTACCGGCACCGGGTGTGGCCATGGGGGATGCGATCAACTGGTTCAAGGCCACCGCCGAAGAGAAGCTGCCGCAAGGCTATCGCTACGACTTCATGGGGGAAGCCCGCCAGTTCGTGACCGAAGGCAACGCCCTGTACGCCACCTTCGCACTGGCGCTGGCCATCATCTTCCTGGTGCTGGCCATCCAGTTCGAGTCGGTACGTGATCCTCTGGTCATCATGGTGTCGGTGCCGCTGGCCATCAGCGGGGCGCTGATTGCCCTGGCATGGGGCATGGCCACCATGAACATCTACTCCCAGGTGGGCCTCATCACGCTCGTTGGTCTAATCACCAAGCACGGTATTCTGATCTGCGAGGTGGCGAAGGAGGAGCAGCTGCTGCACGGCATGAACCGGATGCAGGCCGTGATGCAGGCCGCCAAGGTGCGTCTGCGTCCCATCCTGATGACCACGGCGGCCATGATCGCCGGTCTGATCCCGCTGCTCTATGCGGCAGGTGCGGGCGCGGCCCAGCGCTTCAGCATCGGCATCGTGATCGTGGCGGGTCTGGCCATCGGCACCCTGTTCACCCTGTTCGTGCTGCCGGTGATCTACACCTTCCTGGCCTCTGAACACAAACCGCTGCCGGAATTCGACGAGTCCATTCCGGCCAAGGCAAAGGGAAGTCATTGATCCTCAGCCGACACCAACAAGGCCCCGAAAGGGGCCTTGTTTTTATCCATTTCATGACCCACGACATGAGTCCATGAAGCAGTTAAACTAAGCCGTTCGCAATCCAGACCGCAAGGATGCCATGTCAGGAATCTTCTCCAAGGCCTTCGGCCTTAACGGACTCTCTTATCGTCTGCTTTCCTACATTCTGATCTGCAGTACCGTGCTGGCGCTGGTCATCACGGTGCTGCAGCTCGCCTGGGACTACAACAAGGACGTGACCGTCATCGAGGCCAGCATCGACCAGATCGAGGCCTCCTTCCTGCAACCCATCTCCGCCAGTCTGTGGAACCTGGATGAGGAGCAGGTCAAGGTGCAGATCGAAGGCATCATGAACCTGCCCAATATGCAGTTCGTCATGGTCAAGGAGATGCTGGGCAACTCGGAAGTGCCGCTGCTGACCCAGGGTGTGGAGCAGGCGCAATACGACATCTCCCGCGAATTCAGCCTCACCTATCAGGGGGAAGTGGTCGGCAAGCTGTTCGTCGCCGCCACCCTGGAGCAGGTCTACCAGCGACTGATCGAGAAGTCGGTGCTGATCCTGGTCAGCCAGACCATCAAGACCCTGGTTGTCTCGCTCTGCATCCTGGTCATCATCTATTACCTGGTGATCCGTCATATCAACCGCATCGTCAGCTACGCCCAGAAATTGAGCCTGGATCGGCTGGCGGTGGAACTGACGCTGGAGGGGCGCCCCCTGCCCCGCAAGCATCCGGACGAGTTCGATGCGCTGGCCGCCACCCTCAACCAGATGCGTACCCGCCTGAACGACGAGTTCACGGCCCGCCATCAGGCGGCGGATCAACTCCAGCAGGAGCGGGACTTCTCCGCCACCCTGATCAACTCGGCCAACATGGTCATCTGCTGCATGGAACCGGATCTCAACATCGCCAGCATCAACCCGGCCGCCATCCTGCTCACCGGTTACCATCATGAGGAGTTGCTCCAGCACAACTGGCTGGATCTCTTCGTCAGCCAGGAGCAGAGGGCCGAGCTGGCAGCCATCCTGTCGGACCAGGGCTCTCTCGATGACAGGGAGATCATCATGCATGACCAGCAGGGCCACGAGCTCGTCCTGCAGTGGACCTTCGCCCCCTTCTACGAGGGACCCAATCTCAAGTATCTGATTGGTTTCGGTTATGACATCACCCGTCTGAAGAAGGTGGAGCGGGAGATCACCCTGTTCAACGAACAGCTGGAAGGCAAGGTGGTGGAGCGTACTCGCAGCCTGAGCGATGCCAACGACCAGCTGGGCAAGGCCTATGACGACCTGAAACAGGCGCAGCAGACCCTGGTGGAGTCGGAGAAGATGGCCTCCCTCGGTTCCCTGGTGGCCGGCGTGGCCCACGAGATCAACACTCCCATCGGCATCAGCGTGACCGCCTCCTCCTATCTGCAGGAGCAGGTGGCCGACTTCAAGCAGCACCTCGAAGCCAAGCAGTTGTCACGCTCCTATCTCAACGAGTTCACCCAGAATCTCGACGAGTCGATGCAATTGCTGCAGGGCAACCTGAGGCGAGCCTCCGAGCTCATCGCCAGCTTCAAGCAGGTGGCGGTGGATCAGTCGTCCGAGGCGCGCTACAACTTCAGCCTCGCCGACAATCTGCATCAGGTGGTGGTCTCCCTCGGCTACAAGCTGAAGAAGGCCCAGTGCGAAGTCGACATTCAATGCGATCCCAAGCTGGCCATCTACTCCTTCCCCGGCAGCTTCACCCAGATCTATTCCAATCTGATCCTCAACTCCATCCATCACGGTTTCGACGGCTGGGACAGGCCCAAGAAGATCACCATCAGGGTGGAGCAGCAGGGTGACGAGCTGGTCATCGATTACAGTGACAACGGCCGCGGCATCCCCCCGGAAATACTGCCGCGCATCTTCGATCCCTTCGTCACTTCCAAGCGGGGCCAGGGGGGCAGCGGGCTCGGCACCCACATCATCTACAACCTGGTGGTGCAGTTGCTCCGTGGCCGCATCCATTGCGCCAGCGAACCGGGCCAGGGAGCCCAGTTCCATATTCGCCTGCCCATCCAGCAGAACTGAGCGTCGGCTCTTGTGAGCCGGCCACTTTGTCCCCATCATGCTGTGATTGCATTCTTAACGAGCGGAGAACCTCGCAATGGCACAGCATTTTGACTATATCGCCATCGGCGGCGGCAGCGGCGGCATCGCCTCGGCCAACCGGGCTGCCATGTATGGCAAGAAAGTCGCCCTGATTGAAGCCAAAGAGCTGGGGGGTACCTGTGTCAACGTCGGCTGCGTGCCGAAGAAGGCCATGTGGTATGCCGGCCAGATCGCCGATGCCCTGAGGTATGGATCCGACTACGGCTTCGATACCACCCTCAATCACTTCAGCTGGGCCAGGCTGGTCGAGTCCCGTCAGGCCTACATCGGCCGCATCCACAAGTCCTATGAGAACGTGCTGGGCAAGAACCAGATCACCGTCATCAAGGGCTTTGCCCGTTTCGTCAGCAGCAACACCATCGAGGTTGATGGCGAGCAGTACAGCGCCGATCACATACTGATCGCCACCGGCGGCCGCCCCGAGGTTCCGACCATACCAGGTGCTGAATTCGGCATCGACTCCGACGGCTTCTTCGAGCTGCAAGCCCAACCCAAGCGGGTCGCCGTGGTCGGCGCCGGCTATATCGCCGTGGAGATCGCCGGCGTGATGCAGGCACTCGGCTCCGAGACCCACCTGGTGGTGCGCAAGCATGCGCCGCTGCGCAACTTCGATCCCATGATCCACGAGACCCTGGTGGAGATCATGGCCCAGGAAGGGCCCAGGCTGCACACCCACGCCGTGCCCAAGGCCGTGGTCAAGAACGCCGACGAAAGCCTGACCCTGCAACTGGAAGATGGCCGCCATCTCACGGTGGACTGCCTGATCTGGGCCATCGGCCGCATGCCCGCCACCGACAACCTCAATCTGGCCGCCACCGGCATCACCCTGGACGAGCAGGGCTTCATCCCGACCGACAAGTTCCAGAACACCGCCGTCGCCAACCTCTATGCGGTGGGTGACAACACGGGGCGCATCCAGCTCACCCCGGTGGCCGTCGCGGCCGGTCGTCGCCTCTCCGAGCGGCTGTTCAACAACAAGCCCAACGAGCACCTCAACTACGATCTGGTACCGACCGTGGTGTTCAGCCACCCGCCCATCGGCACCATAGGGCTGACCGAGCCGGAAGCCATCGCCGAATATGGCGAGAGCCAGGTGAAGGTCTACCGCAGCCAGTTCACCGCCATGTATTCGGCCCTGACCCAGCATCGCCAGCCCACCCGGATGAAGCTGGTCTGTGTCGGGCCGGAGGAGAAGGTGGTCGGCCTGCACGGCATCGGTTTTGCGATGGACGAGATACTGCAAGGTTTCGGCGTCGCCATGAAGATGGGCGCCACCAAGGCGGACTTTGACAACTGCGTTGCTATCCATCCGACCAGTGCGGAAGAGTTTGTGACAATGCGATAAGCACGTTTGAAGCTGGCCTGTCACTATCTGGCCAGCTTCAACAACTGCGTTCCCACGCCTCATCCCACCAGCGCGGAAGAATTTGTCACCATGCGATAAGGCGATAAGCACGTCGAAGCCGGTCTGATCACCATCAGGCCGGCTTCGACAACTGAGTGCCGCTTTCCTTCCCTCCTCCCGACTGCATGAAAGAGTGGGCCACCACACGCCAACTACTTCCAGTAGCAGCGCTATCACCACACGGCGAGATTCGACCTCGGTCTGCGCATCAGTACCGCCATCACACTGCGGTTCTTCCACTGTGGGCTGTCAGGTTGGATGGAATGACGAGCGGATCTCCTCGCATTGCATCCAAGTCCAATCTGGCGGATTGAGGTGTTCAGGCTTGCGGCTGATATCGTTCGGCCGCATGAGCTTGGCGAAGATCCGACATCAGCCCTTGACGTGCATCATCCAGAGCGGTCCAGCGTTCGGCGACATGAAGTGGCGGAATCGTCACCAGCTCGCGGCGATCGAACCCGACCAATGCGGCATCAACCAGCTCGCCCACTTCCATCACCTCGGGGAGAGTGTTGACATCCACACCTGCATGCGCCCAGATTTCGGTGCGGGTTGTGGCCGGCAACACGGCTTGCACGTAGACCCCTTTGGGTGACAGTTCATGAGCCAGCCCCTGCGACAAAAACAGCACGTAGGCTTTGGTCGCACCGTAGAGAGAGATACCGAACTCGGGCGAAAATCCCACCACAGAACCAATGTTGACGATGCTCCCCGTGCCGGATTGCGCAAGGCGCGGTGCGATCGCTGCGGCGAGCCGCGTCAATGCGGTTATGTTCAGTGCGATCTGGGATTCGATGGCCTCGGGAGATTGCTCCAGAAAATGCCCGGATTGCGGCATACCGGCATTGTTAATGAGGATGCCGATACGTGCGTCATGCCGCAGGCGAGTTTCCAGTGCCGGCAGCTCTGCCGAATTGGTCAGGTCAGCCTGCAGCACCTCAACGGCTATCTGGTGTTGCTCACGCAGGCGCATGGCCAGCGCATCCAGGCGCGACTTGTTGCGCGCAACAAGAACAAGATCGTGGCCACGGCGAGCAAAACGTTCGGCATAGGTGGCACCGATACCGCTGGAGGCGCCGGTGATAAAGACTGTCGGTAGTGTGGTCATGTTATTTCCTTGATATGGATGGCGTGGGTGAACGAGCCAATGCGGCCGTGATCACGGCTTGATGCTGACGACGACCTTGCCCCTGGCGTGGCCCTTGGCAAGATACTCCAGCGCTTCTTTGGCCTGGTCGAACGGGAATACCTTGTCGATGACCGGCTTGATGCGTTGAGCGTCGAGCAGTTCGCCGATTTCGGTGAGTTGGTCGCCATCGGGACGCACAAACAGGAACGAGTAGGCGACGTTCCGCTTGTTTGCCCGCGACCTGATTTTTCGGCTCATCAGCCCGAACAGGAGGCGGAGCAATACGTTCAGCCCCCGGGCACGCGCGAAGGCAGCATCCAGCGGGCCGGTGAGGGAGATAATCTTGCTTCCCGGTTTGAGGATATCGATGGCTTTTTCGATCGCATCTTCCCTGACTGTCCCCAGCACGGTGTCGTAGCCGTGCAGTTGGTGCTCGAATGCCTGTTGCTTGTAATCGACCACCTCATCGGCCCCCAGCTCGCGCACCAGCTCGATGTTACCGGTGCTGACGGTGGTGCCCACCTTGGCCCCCAGCAGCTTGGCAAGCTGGATAGCAAAGGTGCCGATGCCACCGGATCCGGCAGGGATAAACACCTTTTGGCCAGCCTGCAGATTGGCGCGCTCCTTCAGTGCTTGCCATGAGGTGAGTCCGACCATCGGGATCGAGGCAGCTTGCACGAAGTCCAGATTGGCAGGTTTCAACGCCGCAGCGCGCTCAGGCACCACCGCAAATTCGGCCAGCGATCCGCTACCGTGATCGAAAATACTGGCGAAGACGGCATCGCCCGGCTTGAAACGGGTCACCTGACTGCCAACCTCGGTCACGACACCGGCCAGATCGCTGCCCAATGTGGCGGGAAGCTGAAAATGAAGCACCGGTTTGAACATGCCGGTCGGAATCATGTTGTCGATCGGGTTCAGGCCGGCGGCATAAACCTGAACCAGCATTTCGTCCGCCTTCAGTGCAGGACGGGGGAGATCCGTGATCCCAATCTCCGGCGACTTGCCGTAACGTTTGAATGTGAGTGCTTTCATGATTCGGTCATTCATCCTTGGCTGTGCATCGGGGTCAGGTCTGCGTCATCCGCGAGGAAGGCCAGCACCTCGGGCACAAAGGCACGATAGTGCTGAAAAATGCCACCGTGCCCCGAGTCGGGGTAAATCGTCAGTCGGGCATTCGGCAGCCGGCGAGCCATGTCCGCTGACAGTCGGCTATCGACCATCAGGTCATGGTCACCATTGGCCACGAACACCGGTTGCGTGATGACCGAAAGATCATCCGGCGCACTCAATCCCGCACTCCGGATCGCCTTGAGCTGGGCATATCTGGCCTGCAGGGAGATGGGCTGGTCACGGTCAGTCGTGCGCGCTTTCAGACGAGAGAAATACTCTTTTGCCGCACGCTTGCCATCCGGGGTGCGGGGAAAAAACAGGAAGTGCCGCGGATCCTTCAGCGTCAATGCCGCTTTGAGGTAGGCGGTGGCGGCAATCTTGTTGATCTCGTCGATACCGCCACCTCCCCGCGGCCCGGTTCCGGCAAGCACAATCCGGCGCACCAGATCCGGCGCCTGCAAAGCCACCATTTGCGCCACACCACCACCTAACGAAAACCCGAGCAGATCGACCTGCGACAATCCCATGGCGCGAATAAAGGCGATGGCATCACGTCCCATCTCCTCAATGGTATGTGGCACCGATCCCCCCGAGGCGCCGACTCCGCGATTATCGAAAGCGATAACCCGGCGTTTCGCCGCGATGCCATCGATAACACCGGGATCCCAGTCATCGAGTACCGCCATCAGATGGTGCAAAAAGATCACCGGCACACCGGTGTCGGGGCCCAGCGCCCGATAGGCAAAAGATGTTCCGTTCACATCAAGGGTGCGGGTCGGCACATCTTTCCAATGCATATGCCCTGTCTGACGTAGTGTGGTCACCGGGCGGTGACCGGCAGATCTCCCGGTTATCGAGGCGATCCCCATCTTCTTTGTAACCATGTCCGAGATCTCCGTGTTGGGTGGATTGTTTGTGGTTGCAGTGTTACTATCAAATTGATATCAACTTACTATCAATTCACAACCAAGTCACTATCAAAACAGTATGAACATGAAAAAAAGTTACGATACCCCATGCCCAATCGCGCGCAGCATGGCGATTGCTGGTGATGCATGGAGCATATTGATCCTGCGCGATGCCCATGCCGGTCTCACTCGCTTTGACCAATTCCGGAAAAGTCTGGGGATAGCACCCACGATGTTGACCCGCAGACTGGCGACGTTGACCGAAGAGGGTTTGCTGGAAAAAAGGCTGTATTCTGAACATCCACCCCGTGAGGAGTATCTGCTGACCGCTGCCGGTCGCGATTTTCTACCGATACTCTTCATGATTGGTGAGTGGGGTCGCCAATATCGGGGCGACGACAACATGATCCGTTTCTTCGATATGGAGGCCGGCACAGAAATCAAGGCCATCGTGGTCGATGAAGTGACCGGGGCAAAGATTGGGACCCGCCCGCTGCGCGTGGTGATGCCTGATGAAAACTGACCGATGATTTGACACTCGCATCGTCTTTCACCCAAACCCGGCTCAGGCTGGGTTTTTTTGATCCCTCCTCGCCATTTCTCTCGCAAAACCGCCGTTCTTTACGCCGATTTTACGTTCCCCAAATGCCCCTTTATGGCGCCTTTACGGCCGTTTTACATACCCTTTCAGCGTCAATGACACCAACGGAGTCGATATGGATTTGCATCGACTCTCGGCGCTAATAATCTCAACGGAGTCGTTATGAATTGGCTATATCTGCTGCTGGTCCTTGCCCTGATGGGTTACCTGATGCGCGCACTCACGCGTAGTCACGAGTGAGGAACTAGAACATGTGGCAAGAAATAATCTATCCGGTGGCCTTCGTGCTGCTGGTCCTGCTGCCGGCACCCCTGCTCGGCAGCTATATGTATCGTGTGTTCGAGGGCAAGAGCCGCTGGCTCGCGCCGGTCGAGCGCGCCACCCTGGCCTGCTGTGGCACGGACGGACGGGAGCAGGACTGGAAGTCCTACGCCCTCAGCCTGCTGGCCTTCAACGGCGCCGGATTCGGTCTGCTGTTCCTGATCCTGATGGCCCAGGGCCTGCTGCCCCTCAACCCGCAACAGCTGCCGGGCCTGAACTGGCAACTCGCCTTCAACACCGCGGTCAGCTTCATGACCAACACCAACTGGCAAGCCTATTCCGGTGAGGCCAGCCTCTCCTACTTCAGCCAGATGGTGGGACTCACTACCCAGAACTTCGTCTCGGCCGCCACCGGTGCCACTGTCGCTATCGCACTGTTTCGCGGCCTCTCCCGCCAGCAGACCATACACCTTGGCAACTTCTGGCAGGATCTGGTGCGCTTCTGCCTCTATGTGCTGCTGCCCATGGCGTTGCTCATGGCGCTGCTGCTGGTGTCGCAAGGGGTTCCCCAGAGTCTGTCGGCCTATCTGCCGTTCCACGCCCTGGAAGGTCAGGAGCAGTTGTTGCCGCTCGGCCCTGCCGCCTCGCAGATCGCCATCAAGCAACTCGGCTCCAACGGCGGCGGTTTCTTCGGCGTCAAC
Source organism: Aeromonas media (assembly GCF_020423125.1). Taxonomy (NCBI): domain Bacteria; kingdom Pseudomonadati; phylum Pseudomonadota; class Gammaproteobacteria; order Aeromonadales; family Aeromonadaceae; genus Aeromonas; species Aeromonas media. The sequence continues at coordinate 21,722 of NZ_CP075564.1, read as the reverse complement.
TCGGCCCACCCGTTCGAGAACCCGACCGCCCTCTCCAACTGGCTGGAGATGGTCGCCCTGCTGACCATTCCCGCCGCCCTGGTCTGTACCCTGGGCCGTTACGTGAAGGATACCGGCCACGGCCGCGCCATCCTCACCGCCATGACGCTGCTGTTCGTGCTGGGGCTCGGTCTGTCCGTCTATCAGGAACTGCAACCGGATCCGGCGCTCGCCCAGCTCACCACCCAGGCAGGCAACTGGGAAGGCAAGGAGAGCCGTTTCGGCCCTGTACTCTCCAGCATCTGGGAAGTGGCGACCACATCGGCCTCTAACGGCTCTGTAAACGCCATGCACGACAGCTTCACCCCGCTGGGTGGCATGGTCGGCATGATCAACATGCTGCTCGGTGAGGTCATCTTCGGCGGCGTGGGTGCCGGTATCTACGGCATGATGCTATTCGTGCTGTTGACCGTGTTCCTGTGCGGCCTGATGGTTGGACGCACCCCGACCTATCTCGGCAAGCGTCTCGGGATCACCGAGATGAAATGGGTAGTCGCCAGCATGCTGGTGATGCCGGTCGGGGTTCTGGTGATCGGCGGGGTAACGCTGCTGATGCCGGATGCCACCACCATCATGGGTCACGACGGTCCTCACGGTCTGTCACGCCTCATCTATGCCTACGCCTCGGCCGCCGGCAACAACGGCTCGGCCTTCGGGGGCTTCGCCGCCGCAGACAACTGGCAGTGCGTCGCCATCGGTCTGGCCATGCTGCTCGGTCGCTTCGGCTACATCATTCCGGTACTGGCCATCGCCGGTCAGCTCTCGCGCGCCTCCCAACAGGATGCCGGCGAGGGTGACTTCCCCATCCGCGGTCCGCTGTTCATCACCTTGCTGATCATCACAGTGCTGCTGATAGGCGGTCTCTCCTTCCTGCCGGTACTGGCGCTGGGCCCCGTCGCCGAGCATCTCCTGATACTGGGAGCGCTCTGATGACCCTGTTCATGTCAGTCACTTTACCGATGCCAATGGTCGAACATCTGATGCTGGGAGCATTCAAATGAGCAAGTCCATCTCCATCCCTGCCCGTACCGAGAAGGTGAAGGGCAAGGGCAAGAAACAGACCTCACAAGTCGTGCAGGCCATGATCGAAGCCTTCTATCGCTTCAACCCCAGGGCGCTGTTTGGCAGCCCCATACTGTTCACCCTCTGGCTGGCTGCCGTGATGGCGACCCTGGAGTCCCTGCTGGGTCAACCCCTGTCGGGAGTCACCCCCAGCCTGGCCTGGCAGCTGACGGCCTGGTTGTGGCTGACCCTGTGGTTTGCCAACTTCGCCGAGACCCTGGCAGAAGGCCGCGGCAAGGCGCGGGCCGACAGCCTGAAGGCGGGCATGAGCCAGCTTCAGGCACGCAAGGTGCGGGATCCGAAAGATGGCCAGGGCGAGTGGATCCCGGCCACCAGCCTGCAAAAAGGGGATCTGGTGCTGGTGCGCAGCGGCGAGATGATCCCGGCCGACGGTGAGGTCGTTGCCGGTATCGCCTCCGTCAACGAGGCCGCCATCACGGGGGAATCCGCCCCCGTCATCCGCGAGTCCGGTACCGACCGCAGCGGCGTGACCGGCAACACCACTGTGGTCTCCGACGAGATCTGGGTCCGCGTGACCAACAATCCCGGGGAGAGCACGCTCGACAGAATGATAGCGCTGGTCGAGGGGGCCAAGCGCCAGAAGACGCCCAACGAGATGGCGCTCGATGCCCTGCTGGTGGGTCTGACCCTGATCTTCCTGCTGGTGGTCGCCACCCTGCCCTGGTTCCTCGACTACAACGGCACCCAGGTACCGCGCCTCTACCTGCTGGCCCTCTTCATCACCCTGATCCCAACCACCATAGGGGGCCTGCTCTCCGCCATCGGCATCGCCGGCATGGACCGGCTGGTAAAGCTGAACGTGATCGCCAAGTCAGGTCGTGCCGTGGAGGCCGCCGGTGACGTGCGCACCCTGCTGCTCGACAAGACAGGCACCATCACCTTCGGCAACCGCATGGCTGACGAACTGATCCCGGCCCCCGGTGTCGATCCCTCCCTGCTGGCCCAGGCCGCCATGCTGGCCTCCCTCGGCGACAACACGCCCGAGGGCAAGTCCATCCTGACCCTGGCCGGCAAGAGCATGGCCAAGCCGAGCCAGCTCGAGAGCGACAAGGTGATCCCCTTCAGCGCCGAGACCCGTCTGAGCGGTCTGGATCGCAACGGTCATCAATATCGCAAGGGGGCCGTGGATGCGGTGCTCAACTACCTCTCCCTCGATCGCAAGGGAGTGCCCGAGCTCATTCTGAAGTCGGTCGACAACATCGCCCGTCAGGGCGGCACCCCGCTGCTGGTCTGTACCCATGAGCAGTTGCTGGGGGTGGTGTACCTCAAGGACATCATCAAGCCAGGCATCAAGGCCCGCTTCCAGATCCTGCGCCACATGGGGATCCGCACAGTGATGATCACCGGGGACAACCCGCTGACCGCCGCCGCCATTGCCGCCGAAGCCGGGGTGGATGACTTCATCGCCGAGGCGACCCCGGAGAAGAAGCTGGCCTACATCCGCCAGGAGCAGGCCGATGGCCGCATGGTCGCCATGTGCGGTGACGGTGCCAACGACGCACCGGCACTGGCCCAGGCGGACGTGGGTCTGGCCATGAACGAAGGCACCCAGGCCGCCAAGGAGGCGGGCAACCTGGTGGATCTGGACTCCAACCCCACCAAGCTGCTGGACGTGGTGCTGGTGGGCAAGCAGTTGCTGGTCACCCGGGGCGCCCTGACCACCTTCTCCATCGCCAACGACGTGGCCAAGTATTTCGCCATACTGCCGGCCCTCTTCATCGCCGCCTACCCGCAGCTGGGGGCGCTGAACCTGATGCAACTCGGCAGTCCAGAGAGCGCCATCCTGTCGGCCATCATCTTCAACGCCCTGATCATAGTGGCGCTGGTGCCGCTGGCGCTGCGGGGGGTCAACGTGAAGGGCTCCGCCGCCAGCCTGCTGCGCCGCAACCTGCTGATCTATGGGCTCGGTGGCCTGATCGTGCCTTTCATTGGAATCAAGCTGATCGACCTGGTCATCACAGGCCTGGGTCTGGTGTGATGAAAACGCCGCACGATGGTATCCACAGCCAGATCGTGCCCCCATACATGGGCATCAAGCTGATCGACCTGGTCATCACCGGCCTGGGGCTGGTGTGATGAAAACGCCGCACGATGGTATCCACAGCCAGATCGTGCCCCCATACATGGGCATCAAGTTGACCGATCTGGTCATCACCGGCCTGGGTCTGGTGTAACCACATAACGGGTGCAAGCCTGGCCTGCACCCCATCAATCTGTTTGGAGCGAGAGAATCATGATAGCAATCAGAACCCTGCTGACCCTGACCCTGCTGCTGGGTGTCGGCTACCCCCTGGCCGTCACCGGGCTGGCCCAGCTGTTTTTCCCCTGGCAGGCCAACGGCAGCCAGCTGACCGATGCCAAGCAGCAGCTGGTCGGCAGCGCCCTGCTGGCGCAGAAATTCGAGCGGGCGGAGTACTTCCACTCCCGCCCCTCCGCCAGCGACTTCACCACCATAGGCAGCGGCGCCAGCAACCTGGGGGTGAGCTCCCCCCTGCGCAGCGAATTTGCCAAGGCCCAGGGTAACTACCAGTCCCCCGCCATGCTGACCCGCTCAGGTTCGGGCCTGGATCCCCACCTGCCCCTGGATGCCGTGCTGGCCCAGGTGGATCGCGTCGCCAAGCAACGCGGGCTGGATCCCGCTTCCCTGACGGAGCAGGTCAAGTCGTCGACACAAGCTGGTATCCTTGGCCCTCAGGTGGTCAACATCCTCCAGTTGAATCTGTTGCTCGATCAGCACAAGGACGCATGATGGCGCGCCTGGCTGGCCCGAGTTGGAGGGCGACCCAGATTTTCGAACCGAGCCGGCAGTTGCTCCATAAGGATGATGATGCGTGACGTGGTAAAAGCGGGTGCCTTGCTGGCAGGCATGAAGCAGGAGTACATGGATGCGTGATGAGGCTCGGGCCGACGCCTTGCTGGCAAGCCTGGAACAGGAACACAAGGGCAAGCTGAAGGTCTTCCTCGGCGCCGCCCCCGGCGTAGGCAAGACCTACGCCATGTTGCAGGCGGTGCGGGAACAGGCCAGGGAAGGAGTCGACATTCTCATCGGCGTGGTCGAGACCCACGGGCGCCAGGAGACCCTGGCGCTGCTCGACAAGCTCGCCATCCAGCCACGCAAACTGCATCACCACCGCCAGCAACGACTGGAGGAGATGGACCTGGATGGCTTGCTCGAACGCAAGCCCGCCATCGTAGTGGTGGATGAGCTGGCCCACACCAATGCTCCCGGCAGCCGCCACGAGAAACGCTGGCAGGATGTGGAGGAGTTGCTCGGCGCCGGCATCGATGTCTACTCCACCCTCAATGTTCAGCACCTGGAAAGCCTCAACGATCTGGTGTGGCAACTGACCGGGGTCAGGGTCAAGGAGACCCTGCCCGACCAGGTACTACTGGAGGCGGACAGCATAGTCCTCATAGACCTGCCCCCCAAGGAGCTGCTCGGCCGGCTCAAGGAGGGCAAGGTCTATGTGCCCCATCAGGCCAAGGCCGCCCTGCAATCCTTCTTCTCCCTCAACAACCTGACCGCCCTGCGCGAGCTGGCGATGCAGACTGCCGCCAGCCACGTGGAAGGGGATTTGCAACTGCAGTGGCAGGCGGCGGGCAAGACCACGCTACCGCTGCGGGGCAAGTTGATGGTCTGCCTCGGGGATCAGCACGGCGCCGCCCTGGTCCGTTACGGCCACCGCTTCGCCCAGCGTCGCCAGCTGCCCTGGCTGGTGGTACACATCGACAGCAAGGGGCAGCGTTCCCCTGAGCTGGAGCAGGCGCTGGCGCTGGCCTCCCAGCTGGGTGCCAGGGTGCTGACGCTCTCCAGCCCGGCGGTCGCCGATGCCCTGCTGGAGACAGCCGAACAGCAGCAGGTCTCACAACTGTTGCTTGGCAAGCCCCACAGCCCGCCTTGGCGCCTCTCCCTGGTGCAACACCTGCTGAAACAGGCTCAGGGATTCGAGATCACACTGGTGGACACCGGGAAGCGCAAACCCAGCCTGAAGCTGCACCCTGCAGGCCCCAGGGAGATCCGCCAAAGCCTGCTGGCCCTGCTGATCATGGGAACGACCTCGGCCATCGCCTGGGGGTTCTCTCACTGGCTACCCTCCGCCTCCCTGCCACTGCTGTTCGTGCTGGGGGTGCTCGCCACTGCCCTCTCCACCAGCCTGGTGCCCGCCATCCTGGCGGCCGTGCTGGGGTTCGTCGGCCACAACCTGCTGTTCACCGCCCCCTACTTCTCCCTGAGCGTCGCCAACCACAGCGACCTGCTCAATCTGTTCGTGCTGCTCATCGTCGGCATGACGGCCGGGCGGCTCGCCTCCCGCCAGCGCCAGCAACTGGTGGGCTTGCGCGAGACCCAGCAGCTTGGCAACGCCCTGCTCTCTCTCAGCCAGGGATTGGCCACCGCCAGCAGCCCGGTGGAGGTGCTCAGGCAGGGTACCCAGGCCATCTCCCTAGCCCTGGGGCAGCCCGTGTTTGCCCTGGATGAGGAGTACCAATACAGGGCCGGAGACGAGGTACGGGGACCTGGCCAGACCGACAAGGCCGCCATCGACTGGTGCCTGGCCCAGAAGCAGAGCGCGGGGGCTCACACCGCCACCCTCAATGCGGCCGAGGCCCAGTACCACCACCTCACCGATGAACTGGTACTGGGGATCCGGCTGGCCAGCCCGCTCGCTTCCTCCGCCGAACACCAGTTGCAGGCGCTGCTCACCGACATCCGCGCCGCCCTCGCGCGGATCGATCTCAACGAGCGGTTGGCCGACAGCCAGTTGCAGGCGGAGACGGATCGGATGCGCGCCGCCCTGCTCTCCTCGGTCTCCCACGATCTGAAGACACCGCTCGCCACCATCATGGGGGCCGGCAGCACACTACTGGAATACGGTGACCGGATCAGTGCCGAGGATCGCAACGAGCTGCTCCACTCGGTGCAGGAGGAGGCGCGCCGCCTGCACAGCTATGTGCAGAACCTGCTGGACATGACCCGTATCGGCTCCCCGGACTTCCAGCTGAAGCGGGAGTGGGTCGACCTCGCCGACCTAGTGGAGAGTGCCCGCAAGCGGCTGGACTCCTCCTGGCGCCAGCACAGGCTGCTGATCCACTTCGATCAGCAGATCCCCCAGCTCTATGTGCACGGTGCCCTGATCGAGCAGGTGCTGGTCAACATCCTCGACAACGCCTCCCGCTACTCGCCAGCCGGCACCCCCATCGAGTTCAAGGTGATGCTGGCGGACCCGGACCTCATCATCGACATCATCGACATCGGGGTTGGCATCGCGGAGTCGGATCGGGACAAGATCTTCAACCTCTTCTACACCCAGCCGGTGGGGGATTGCGGCAGTCGCGGCACCGGACTTGGACTCGCCATTTCCCGCGCCATGATAGAGGCCCACGGTGGTCGCATCTGGGCATTCTCCGGCCCCAACGGCAACGGTACCTGCATGCGCATCTCTCTGCCGCTCTCCCTCAACGCACCTGAGGTATGATGTGCACATTCCGGGCTCCTGGGGTCAGCCATCCCCAGCCCCCCAACACTCGCCTCTGGAGGCTAGATGGCCCATATCCTGGTCATAGATGATGAAGCGGCCATTCGCCGCTTTCTGCGGATCAGCCTGGTCGCCGAAGGGCACCAGGTGAGCGAGGCGGTGGGCGTCAACGAAGGGCTGGCGCAGTACCGCCACCTCAACCCCGATCTGGTGATCCTGGATCTCGGCCTGCCGGACGGGGACGGCATCCAGATCTTGCAGGCCATCCGCGAACATCACCCCAACCCAGTGCTGGTGCTGTCGGCTCGGGATTCGGAACAGGAGAAGGTACGGCTGCTGGATGCGGGGGCCAACGACTACATGAGCAAGCCGTTCGGCATCAGGGAGATGATGGCCCGCATCCGCGCCTTGCTGCGCCAGCGAGCCGGGGTCAGCAGCGGCGAATGCCGCCACTTCCCGCAATGTGGTCTGAGCCTGGATACCGGCAGTCACAAGGTGACCATGAAGGATGAAGAGATTTCCCTGTCTCGCAAGGAGTTCGCCCTGCTGCAGGCCCTGGTGTGTCACCCCGGCAAGCTGGTGATGCAGACCCAGCTGCTCAACGACATCTGGGGGCCAAGCCACAAGGAAGATACCCACTATCTGCGCATCGTCATTGCCAGCCTGCGCAAGAAGCTGGGGGATAACCCCCAGCAACCCAGTCTGATCGAAACAGAACCCGGCATCGGCTACCGTTTTATCGGTAGCTGATGTTTCACGTGGAACGCCGTCCGCTGCACAGTACGGCCACCAGACCACAGCCAAGGATCAGCAGACCCAGATCCTGCAAGCCGGCCGCCAACGCCAACCCCAGGCTGAGCAGCAGGTAGTAGGCCAGTCCGAACAGGGCACCGGCGCTGCCTGCCACCTCCCGATAAGCCAGCAAGGCCTGACTCAATACGTTGGGGATAGCGATACCGTAGGCCACCACAACGCCCATCATGGGCAGCAGGAACCAGAGCGAACTCTGACTCGCCCACACTGCAGCACCCGCTCCCAGTGCCAGCGATGCGGCCAACTGGATGAGTGAGGCCGGTTGCCACCCTTTGCCCAGCAGGCGCTTGTTCAGCAGGCTGCCGAGCAGGGTCGCCAACGCCAGTACGGCACCGGAATAACCAAACTCGCTGGCACTCCACCCCTGCTCAGCGAACAGAAAGGGCGCCAGGCTGTAGTAACCGAACAGCATGGTATTGAACAGGGCGACCAGCAGGGCGCTGCGCCAGAGTCCACCATCCCGAGCCATCCGGCACGCCAGTGGCCAAAGGGCAATACTGGTCGTGGTTTCTGGACGGGTTTCCGGCAACCGCCAGCTGGCGATCAATCCCAGCACCAGGGCCAGCACCATCAGGCCGCTGAAGACCCCCAGATAACCAAACTGCTCGGCCAGCAGACCACCACTCACCAGCCCCAGCACGGGGCTGATGGACAGGGCCGCCCCCATCACAGAGAAGACCTTGGCCAAATCACTGCCCTGGTAGCTGTCACGCAGCATGGTCTGGGTCACGACCGATCCCACGGCGGCACCAAAGGCCGAGATGATCCTGGCCAGCAGCAAGGTTTCAAATTCGGTCGCCAGCAACGCCAGCAAGGTACCGAGTCCATAGGTCAACAGACCGGCCAGCATGGCCGGGCGCCGCCCGATCAAATCACAGAGCCTGCCCCAGCAGACCACACCCACGGCAAACGCCAGAAAATAGACCGACAGGGTCTGGGATGCCTGCCCGTCGCTCACCCTGAACTGGGTAGCGATCTGGGTCAGCGCCGGGCTGTAGATGGTCTCCACTATCTGGGGGAACATCATCAATCCCACCACCAGCCAGAGCGGTGGCAACTTGTTGTTCATGACAAACCTCCTTCACAAGAGGTCGTCATTCTAGAGAGATGCCGATTGTCTGATTACAATAAGCAGGACTATATACATCAAGAATCGGACACATGGCCTTTATTCTTCCCGATCACCCTTTCGACCCCGACCGCCTGAATGGCGGCGTGATCGGCATTGCCTCCGCACTGGGTTGGCATGATTCCGGCCAACATGTGCATCAATGCCACCAGCTGCTGTTTGCCCAGGCCGGGTGCATGACGATAGAGCTGGGCAACCAGGTCTATCTGTTGCCACCCAGCCGGGCGGCCTGGCTGCCGGCTGGTGTGCCCCATCAGGTTTTGATGCGCGGTGTGGTGGCCTATCGCTCCCTTTACTTCGCGCCACAGCCAGAGCTGCCAGCCAGTGTGCAGGTGGTGGCAGTCAATCCACTGCTGCGGGAAATCATTGAACGAATGGCGCTCTGGCCATGGAATAAGCCTGAAGCGGAACAGCGCCTGACATTGGCGCTGTTCATGGAGGAGCTGGCGCAAGCACCGCGGGAAACCTGGCAACTGCCACTACCAACGGATGCGCGACTGGGGGCTTGGCTACAGGAGATAAAGCGGGGCAACATCCTGCCCGAGCGGCTCAACCGGCTGGCCGAGCGGGTGGGTGCCAGTGACAAGACCATAGGCCGCATCTTCATGAAGGAGACCGGCATGAACTATCAGGCCTGGCGCCAGCAGTGGCGATTGTTGCGCGCCATGGAGCTGCTGGCCGAGGCCGTGCCCATCAGCCGGATTGCCACTGCGCTGGAGTTTTCCAGCGACAGCGCCTTCATCAGCTTCTTCAAGCAACACACGGGGCAAACTCCCCTGCGTTACCTCAACTCTCGGGGTGAGTCGCATCAGCCGAGCTAGCTTCTACCACCAGGGTATCCAGTGCCAGTGGCTTCAAGTTGCTGAGGGCATCCAGCACCACAGCCCGGGATGCCTGCTGCTGCTGGGCCAGCATCTCCTGCCCCAGTTTGGCGGTATCCAGCTCAGGTCTGAGGTTTTCAATTGCCATGACATTCAGGCTCAGGGTGCTCATTATCAGAGTGGCGATCAGGGTCTTCATCTGGCTTGCTCCGGTATGATTGAGATGACCAGAGAGTTATTCCAATAGTCGTGCCAATTATGTAAGCAATTGATTATGTTTAAGTAAAATAATTTTTGATGCCATTTCAGGCATTACTGACCATCCTATTGGTTATTTTGAAACCCATAAGTGGTTATTTTTACCACATCCATTTTCCGAAGCCCGTTCCACGTGGAACGTCCCATGATTTTGATCGACACCCGCTTTTAAACTGAGCTATGGTGCTAGCTCCCCCGTAACTGACTCTGGATCTGTCACCGAATGGAATTCTCCTTGTTCGGCGAGAAGTTCACTCGCCACGCCGGCATTACCCAACTCATGGATGACCTCAATCAGGGGCTGCTCAATCCGGACGCCATCATGCTGGGAGGCGGCAATCCGGCCCCCATCCCCGCCATGCTGGAACGCTTTCAGACCGAGGCCAAGCAGCTGCTTGACAATGGCGAGCTGATCAAGGCCATGGCCAACTACGATGGCCCGCAAGGCAAGGACAGGTTCACCAAGGCGCTGGCCGCCCTGCTCAAGAGAGAGCTGGGCTGGGACATCTCGGCCCGCAACATAGCCCTGACCAACGGCAGCCAGAATGCCTTCTTCTATCTGTTCAACCTGCTGGCCGGCGAGTTCGCCGATGGCCGCAAGAAGAAGGTGCTCTTCCCCCTGGCCCCCGAATACATCGGCTATGCGGACTCGGCCCTGGCGGAGGATCACTTCGTCGCCTACAAGCCCACCATAGAGAAGCTGGCCGACGGCCAGTTCAAATACCATGTGGATTTCGAGAGCCTGGAGGTGGGCGACGACATCGGAGTGATATGTGTCTCCCGTCCGACCAACCCCACAGGCAACGTGCTGACCGATGAAGAGATTGAGCATCTGGATCAGATCGCCCGCGACAAGGGGATCCCGCTGCTGCTCGACAACGCTTACGGCGTGCCCTTCCCTGGCATCATCTTCAGCGAGGCCAAGCCGTTCTGGAATGCCAACACCATCCTCTGCATGAGCCTCTCCAAGCTGGGCCTGCCGGGCACCCGCTGCGGCATCGTCATCGCCGACGAGAAGATCATCCAGGCCATCACCAACCTGAGCGGCATCATCAACCTGGCGCCTGGCAGCCTGGGGCCCGCCATCACCATCCCCATGATAGAGAGCGGCGAGATCATCGCCCTGAGCGAGCAGGTGGTGAAACCCTTCTACAAGCAGAAGGCCGACTTCGCCGTGCAACTGCTGCGAGAAGCCATTCCCGATCCGCGCTTCCACATCCACAAGCCGGAAGGTGCCCTCTTCCTCTGGCTCTGGTTCGAAGGCCTGCCGATCCACTGCCAGGCGCTCTACGAGCGGCTGAAGGCGAAGAACCTGCTGATAGTGCCGGGTCACTACTTCTTCCCCGGAATCGACGACCCCGAGTGGCGCCACAGTCAGGAGTGCATTCGCCTCAACTACTCCCAGAGCGAGGAGCTGGTGCGGCGCGGCATCGCCATACTGGCAGACGAGATCAACGCCATTTACCGCGGCAGCTGACTCGCTTGCAGATAAAAGAAAGGCCTGCAATCGCAGGCCTTTCTCGTCTCTGGTGTCAGGCTCCCCGGCCTGACATTCCCGGCTTAGCTCGGCAGCGCCAGCTGATCGGGTTTGCCGATGGGGATGGCGCGGGGCTTGAGTGCCTCCGGCAATTCGCGGGCGAGATCTATGGTCAGCAGACCATGCTCCAGTCTGGCCCCCTTAACCTCCACGTGCTGGCTCAGCTTGAAGGCGAGCTCGAAGTCACGCTCGGCAATCCCCTGATGGAGGAATTGACGCTCACCGGCCGCAGCGGCCTTGCGCCCCTTCACCTTGAGGGTGCCGTTTTCGGTCTCCAGCTCCAGCTCGTCGCGCTCGAAGCCAGCCACGGCAACCGTGATGCGGTAGCCGTCATGCTCCCGCTTCTCGATGTTGTAAGGGGGATAGGCCGCCGCCTTCTGGTCGAACAGGCCTTCCAGCTCGCGTGCCATCCGCTCGAAGCCGACGGCATTGGAAGAGAGGTGAGAAAAATCGAGGTTACGCATAATCCTATCCTTCTAATAAGCAACAGGTTTGACTCTCCACAGGCCCGTCATCAGCACCCGGGAAATGTGAAAATCGCAGTGAGTTCAAGCTGTCAGCCGTTGATCTCGATCTTGCGGGGCTTCATCGCCTCGGGCACTTCACGGGCCAGATCGATGTGCAGCAGACCATTCTTGAGATCGGCCCCCTTCACCCGCACATAGTCGGCCAGCTGGAAGCGACGCTCGAAGCCGCGCTCGGCGATGCCCTGATAGAGATAGTGGCGCTCGGTGTCAGCCTGCTTGTTGCCTTTCACCGTCAGCAGATTTTCCTGGAAGCTCAGCTCCAGCTCTTCTTGGGTAAAGCCCGCCACCGCCATGCTGATGCGGTAGTCGTTGTCACCCAGCTGCTCGATGTTGTAGGGGGGATAACCGGCATTGCCATTGCTGGCTGCAGATTCGATGAGATTGGCCAGACGATCGAAACCAATGGCAGAACGATAGAGCGGAGAAAAGTCGATAGAACGCATAGTATTACCCTCTTGTGAGCGATAACGGATTGTTTGCCCTCCTGATGGACGGGCGCCTGGTCGAAACCTCTGTCGAGCGTTCCGGCCTTGTTACCTATATAGGGGCTCACTTTTTCCTTTCAAGGGATTTTTTTAAGATTTTTTACTTATGAGGCGCTCCATCCAGTTGGCCCGATAGTGATGATAATCGACCCGTGGGCCACTGATGGCAACGCGCTCCGTCCCCCATAATGGGTTGCATATACACCAGCCAATATGGAACCATCCCATGAAGATTACCCAGGTTCGCAACGCCACCCTGCTGCTCGACTATGCCGGCACCCGCTTTCTGATCGACCCCATGCTCTCGGCCAAGGGTGCCTTCCCCGGCTTTGAGGGCACCGCCAACAGCCAGCTGCGCAATCCACTGGTCGAGCTGCCGCTGCCGATCGATGAGCTTGTCGATGTGGATGCCGTTATTGTCACCCACGATCATCCTGACCACTGGGATGATTCCGCCAGAACGTTGGTCCCCAAGCATCTGCCGCTCTTTGTACAACATCAGAGAGATGCCGATGCCATTCGTGCCAGTGGCTTTGAGGATGTCCGCCTGCTGAGCGAGCAGGCCGAATTTGCCGGTATACACCTGCAGCAGACCGGTGGCCAGCACGGCAGCGATCAACTGATGGCGGTACTGGGCGAGCGCATGGGTGAAGTGTGCGGCGTGGTCTTCTCCCACCCAGATGAGCCGAGTCTCTATCTGGCCGGTGATACAGTCTGGAATGCTCAGGTGAAACAGGCCCTGCAACTGCACCAGCCCGAGGTGATCATCCTCAACTGCGGCGATGCCCAGGTAACGGGGCTCGGCTCCATCATCATGGGCAAGGAGGATGTCGCCGCCGTATATCAGGCTGCACCACAGGCCACCCTGATCGCCAGCCACATGGAGGCGGTCAACCACGCCGTGCTGTCACGCCAGGAGCTGCGCACCTATCTGACAGATCGAGGCATGACGGATCGGGTACGAGTGCCGGAGGATGGCGAGGCTCTCTCACTGTAACTGACAGGGCCATGCGAATATCGAGCATGGCCCTTAGGCTTTCGGCTGCAAACACTTATGATGATTGCTCTGCGCAGAGAGGATGCCAACGCCATGCTTTCCCCCATCGTTGCCGTGGTGACCTTCGATCACTTCAGCCCTTTTCACTGCGCAGTCCCCAGCCTCATTTTCGGCGATATCCTGCCGGGTCAGCCGCTGTTCGGGCTCAGGCTCTGCTGTGGTGACGCCAGCATCCACTCCCATTCGGCACAAGGCTTCACCATTCAGGCACCCTATGGGCTGGAGGGGCTGACCGAGGCGGACATCATCGTCATCCCCTTCTGGCACGATCCGGCAGTTCGGCCGCCCGTGGCGCTACTCGATGCCCTGATCGCCGCCAGAGCCAGAGGCGCCCAGCTGGTCGGACTCTGTCTCGGCACCTATGTACTGGCCTATGCCGGCCTGCTGGAGGGACGCAGGGCCTCGACCCATTGGGAGTACGAGCAAGACTTCATGAGCCGCTTTCCCGCCGTGCAACTCGATACCAATGCTCTCTATGTGGATGACGAGGGGTTGGTCACCTCGGCAGGCACCGCGGCCGGATTGGACTGCTGCCTCTATCTGGTGCGGCAGTACTACGGCTCGGCCATCGCCAACAAGGTGGCGCGGCGGCTGGTGATCCCGCCCTACCGGGAAGGAGGTCAGGCCCAGTTTATCGAGCAGCCGGTTCCCGCCTCCACCCGCGATACCAGGATGAACCAGTTGCTCGATCATCTGCGCGCTCATCTGGCCGAACCCCATACCCTGGATACTCTGGCGGCCCATACCCTGATGAGCCGGCGCACCTTTACCCGCCGCTTTCATCAGGCCACTGGTCTTTCGGTAGGTGAATGGCTGCTGGCGGAGCGGCTCAGGCGCAGTCAGGAGTTGCTGGAGGTGAGCGGTCATTCCATTGAGCGTATCGCTGAACTGATTGGCTTCAAGAGCGCCACCTCCCTGCGCAATCACTTCCGGGCACGTTTCGCCGTCTCTCCCAGCGAGTGGCGCCGAGCATTTGGCGGCAACAAGCCATGATGATGCACTTTGTACCCTTTCAACCCGCTATGGCAGGATAACCAAAAATCCCGAGGAGACATCCCATGTCCCGTTCCGAACGCCTGCAGGCCCTGCTCCAGCTACTACGCGGCCACCGCTACGCCATCACAGGCACAGAGCTGGCCAGCCGGCTTGGCATCAGTCTGCGCACCCTCTATCGGGACATCGCCACCCTGCAGGCGCAAGGCGCCCATATCGAGGGAGAGCGGGTATCGGCTATGTACTGCGCCCCGGCTTCATGCTGCCGCCGCTGATGTTCAGCGAGGAGGAATTGGATGCGCTGGTATTGGGGTCGCGCTGGGTGGTCGCCCACGGCGACAGCGCCTTGAGTGCATCGGCCAGCAGTGCGCTGGCCAAGATAGAAGCCGTGTTGCCCGCCGACTATCGCCAGCAACTGCAGACCAATGCCCTGCTGATCGGCACCTCTCGCGGCGACAGCCCCGTTGACGAGGCTCCACTGCGCAACGCCATCCGCCAGCAGCGCAAGGTAACCCTGAGCTATCGGGATCTCAAGGAGGAGAGTTCGGAGCGCACCGTATGGCCCTTTGCCCTCGGCTACTTCGAACAGGTGCGGGTACTTGTCGCCTGGTGCCAGCTGCGCCAGGGCTTTCGTCACTTTCGGGTAGATCGCATCACCTGGATGAAACAGGAAGAGAGCCGCTATCCCAAAAACAGAGAGAGCTTGCTGAAAGCGTGGCGCGCTACCCAGCAGATCCCGCAACCCAAATTCATTGCTGACAGAAACTGACAGCAGGTGACGCCATGCTGACGGGGTCGGCGCAGATGCGCCCTCCCCGAAACAAGGAGCGTCACCATGTTGTTAGTCCCGCCATTCACCATTCTCTATGTCGCCAATCCGGCGCGCAGCGCCCGCTTCTATCGCGAGCTATTCGGCCGCCCGCCGGTAGAGGAGTCCCCCACCTTTGCCATGTTCGTGTTCGAATCGGGAGCAAAACTGGCGCTCTGGTCCAGCGCCACCGTCGACCCCGCAGCTACCCAGAGTGCAGGGGCCATGGAGCTGGCCTTCCCGCTGCCCGACGAAACCAGTGTCGATACGGGCTTGGCCGAATGGCAGGCTCACGGCCTGACCATCATCCAGCAGCCGACCCGGATGGAGTTTGGCTATACCGGCATGGCGCTTGATCCCGATGGCCATCGCCTGCGCCTCTACTGCCTGGCACCAGGACTGGGCTGAGTCGGAATTATCAACACCAAGGTGGTTTCATGTTTCACGTGGAACGTGCTATTTCCCTCTCCCTGAAAACAAAAAAGCCGCTCACAAGGAGCGGCTTTTTACTGTCTGACCGAGTCGATTAGACGTCGAGGTTGGCCACGCGCAAGGCGTTGGTCTCGATAAAGTCACGACGGGGTTCGACCGCATCGCCCATCAGGGTGGAGAAGAGCTGGTCAGCACCGACGGCGTCGTCTATGGTGACGCGCAGCATGCGACGGGCTTCCGGATCCATGGTGGTTTCCCACAGCTGATCCGGGTTCATCTCGCCCAGCCCTTTATAGCGCTGGATGTAGATGCCACGCTTGCCTTCGCCCATCAGCCAGTCGACCGCTTCCACGAAGTTGGCCACCGGCTTCACCTTCTCGCCACGCTTGATGAAACCGCCATCCTCGATCAGGTTGGCGATCTCCTTGCCCAGGGAGACCAGCTGACGGTATTCACCGGATTGCAGGAAGTCGTAGCTGAGCGGGTATTCGCGGTCGACACCGTGCTGACGTACCACGGCGTGGGGCACGAACAGGCTGCGCTCTTCGTCACGACGAACCTGGATCTGGTACTGGATGCCGTGGTTGCTCTCGTTGAGTACGGCTTCCATCCCCTGACACCAGGCCAGCAGATCGCTCTCGCTGGCCAGCAGGGTCTCGTTCAACTCAGGCTGATAGATCAGCTGGGTCAGCACAGCATCCGGGGCGCGGCGGGACATGCGGGTGATCAGGTGAGAGACGGCACGGTGCTGGTTGACCAGACGCTCCAGCGCCTCGCCACCGATAGCCGGGGCAGACTCGTTGACGTGCAGGGTAGCACCGTCCAACGCCATGGAGGTCTGGTACTGCAGCAGCGCATCTTCGTCTTTCAGATACTGCTCCTGCTTGCCCTTCTTGACCTTGTAGAGCGGCGGCTGGGCGATGAAGACGTAGCCACGCTCGATGATCTCCGGCATCTGACGGTAGAAGAAGGTCAGCAGCAGGGTACGGATGTGCGCACCATCGACGTCCGCATCCGTCATGATGATGATGTTGTGGTAGCGCAGCTTGTCCGGGTTGTACTCGTCGCGACCGATACCGCAGCCCAGTGCCGTGATCAGGGTGCCTACCTCTTGCGAGGAGATCATCTTGTCGAAACGGGCCTTCTCCACGTTCAGGATCTTGCCCTTGAGCGGCAGGATAGCCTGGTTCTTGCGGTTGCGACCCTGCTTGGCGGAGCCGCCAGCAGAGTCCCCTTCCACTATGTAGAGTTCGGAGAGGGCCGGATCTTTCTCCTGGCAGTCAGCCAGCTTGCCGGGCAGACCGGCGATGTCCAGCGCACCCTTGCGGCGAGTCAGTTCCCGGGCCTTGCGGGCCGCTTCACGGGCACGGGCCGCATCGATGATCTTGTTGACCACGATCTTGGCGTCGCCCGGGTTTTCCAGCAGGAAGTCCGCCAACTTCTCGCCCATTGCCTGTTCAACGGCAGTCTTCACTTCGGAAGAAACCAGTTTGTCCTTGGTCTGGGAGGAGAACTTGGGATCAGGCACCTTGACGGAGATGACCGCAATCAGGCCTTCACGGACGTCGTCGCCACTGGCGGCAGACTTGGCCTTCTTGCTGTAGTCCTCTTTATCCATGTAGGAGTTGAGGGTACGGGTCAGCGCGGTACGGAAGCCCACCAGGTGAGTGCCCCCATCCCGCTGCGGGATGTTGTTGGTGAAGCAGTAGACCCCTTCCTGATAGGCGTCGTTCCACTGCATCGCCACTTCAACGCCGATGCCATCCTGCTCGGTGGTGAAGTGAAACACCTTGGGATGGATCGGGGTCTTGTTCTGGTTCAGGTATTCAACGAACGCCTTGATGCCACCCTCGTAGCAGAAATGCGCCTCGCGGCCATCACGCTCGTCCAGCAGGCGGATGGAGACACCGGAGTTCAGGAAAGAGAGCTCACGCAGGCGCTTGGCCAGGATCTCGTAGTGATACAGGGTATCGGTAAAGATGGTCGGGCTCGGCCAGAAGCGCACTTCGGTGCCGGTGCCGGTGCTGTCGCCAATCTGCTTGAGCGGCGCCTGCGGCTCACCCAGGTGATAGGTCTGCTCGTAGACGTGGCCGTTGCGACGTATGGTCAGCAGCAGCTTGTCAGAGAGGGCGTTCACCACTGAGACACCCACGCCGTGCAGGCCGCCGGATACCTTGTAGGAGTTGTCATCGAATTTGCCGCCGGCGTGAAGCACCGTCATGATGACTTCGGCGGCGGAGCGGCCCTCCTCCTCGTGCATGTCGACCGGGATGCCCCGGCCATTGTCACGCACGGAGACGGAACCGTCGGAATGGATCTTGACCTGAATATCGGAGCAGTAGCCAGCCAGAGCCTCGTCAATGGAGTTATCGACGACCTCGAACACCATGTGGTGCAGGCCCGAGCCATCATCCGTATCGCCGATATACATCCCCGGGCGCTTGCGGACCGCATCCAGGCCCTTCAGCACCTTGATATTCGAGGAGTCGTAAGTATTTTCACTCATAGCTTACTCTCTGCCTTCTCTAACGTTTCGGAGATCTTGCCTTGTTCCACGTGGAACAGCTTGCAGTCACTCGCATCCATCATGTCTGCGAGCTGACCGGTATCGATGGCGGTGATAAACACCTGGGACGCGCACTGCTTCAGCCTTGCGGCCAGCAGGCGACGTTTGTCGACATCCAGTTCAGAGGCAAAATCGTCAATTAAAAAAATACAGCCACGGCTGCTATGTTGATTCAAATAGAGCCCTTGAGCCAGTCGCATGGCACAGACCAGCAACTTCAACTGACCCCTGGACAAAATATCCTGAGCGGGCACCCCGTTCGCCTTGAGCCGCACATCCGCCTTCTGCGGACCGACCCCAGTGTACCCCAGCGAACGATCCCGCTCGAACCCCGCCTCCAGCAAGTCGCCGAGGGGAGTCTCTCTCTCCCAGCCCCGATAGAAACCGAGGCTGATGTCGAATTCCGGCAAAAAATCCGCCGTCATCTCCTTGATCAGGGGGGTAATGGCCTGACAATAACTGGCGCGAAACTCCGCCAGTTCACCCCCGAGCCGCACCAGCTCCTGATCCCAGAACGCCAGCTGGCGATACTGGCTGCTCTGGCGCAGCAGCGCATTGCGCTGTTTCAGCAGACGCCGCACCCGTCCCCACAGGGAGAAGAAGGTCGGCTCCTGATGGAAGACGCCCCAGTCCAGCCAGGCCCGGCGAGCCTGGGGCCCGCCGGTCAGCAGGTTGAAGCCATCGGGGTGGATCAACTGCACCGGCAACAGCTCTGCCAGATCGGCCAATCGCTGGGCCTGGGCCCCGGCGATCTTGAGCTGGGTCTCGCCCCCCTTGTCCTTGGCAAGCCCGATGGGCACCTGACGCCCTTCCAGCTCGCACTGGGCAAACAGGGTAAACGCCCTCTCCCCCTGGCGGATAACCCGCCCGGTCAGGTGAGTACGAAAAGAACGACCGAGACCGAGGTAATGGATGGCTTCCAGCACGCTGGTCTTGCCGCTGCCATTGCACCCGACCAGGATATTGAGGCCGGGGGACAGCGCGAGACTGGCGTGCTGGATGTTGCGAAAGTCGCTGAGCTGGAGTTTGACCAGGGACACGACTAGATCCGCATCGGCATCACCACATACTGGGCATCTTGGCTGTCAAAATCCTCAATAATGGCACTGCTGATGGAATCACTCAGGCTGATCCGGATTTGGTCACATTTTAACGTATTCAGCACGTCCAGCACATAGGAGACGTTGAAGCCGATCTCCATCTCGCCAGCGGCATATTGTACGTCAAGCAACTCCTCGGCTTCTTCCTGTTCCGGGTTGTTGGCGGTGATGCGCAGCAGGTTTTCCTGCAGATTGAGACGCACCCCACGGAATTTCTCGTTGGAGAGGATGGCGGCACGGGCGAAGGCCTGGCGCAGATCCTCACGACCGGCGATCAGGGCCTTGTCGCTCCCCCGGGGAATGACACGACGCCAGTCAGGGAAGCGGCCATCCACCAGCTTGGAGGTGAAGATGAAGCCATCCAGGGCGGCACGCAGGTTGCTGCGACCGACCTGCAAGCGCACCGGCTTGTCTTCCGCCTCCAGGAGGCGCACCAGCTCCAGCACACCCTTGCGGGGCAGGATGACCTGATGATCGGGCAGCGATTCCCCGACCACTTCACGGCGGCAGGTGGCCAGGCGGTGACCGTCGGTGGCGACGGTGCGCAGGCCATGGCCTTCGCTCTCGAACAGCATGCCGTTCAGGTAGTAACGCACATCCTGGCTGGCCATGGAGAACTGGGTCGCATCGATCAGTTTCTTCAGCTCCAGCTGGCTGATGTCGAACTCGAGCACGGATTCCCAGTCCTCGATGTTCGGGTACTCGGTCGCCGGCAGGGTCGAGAGATTGAAGCGGGAGCGGCCGGAACGGATTATCAACCGCTCGCCTTCGGTGTTGAGACGGATATCCGCCCCTTCCGGCAGGCCGCGGCAGATATCCAGCAACTTGCGGGCCGGCACTGTGGTACGCCCATCCTGGCTGTCGCTGCTGAGATAGACCTGGCCTATCATCTCCACCTCGAGATCTGTCCCGGTCAGCGACAGCAGGCCATTGCTGACATCGAGCAGGACGTTGCCGAGGATGGGCAGGGTCGGCCGGCCACCCAGGGCACCGGACACCAGTTGCAGAGGACGTAACAGGGCCTCACGGCTAATTTCGAGCTGCATCTGTGCTCTCCGTTGTGATTAGGAGGAAAATTTTTGGATCAGGTTGGAATATTCGAGCCCCATCTGTCCACTCCGTTCCGTTATCAGGACGAAAGGGTACGGATCAGGTTGGAATAGTCTTCCTTGATGTCGTGACTCTCCTCCTTCAGCTGCTCGATCTTGCGGCAGGCATGAAGAACGGTCGTGTGGTCACGGCCACCAAAGGCATCCCCTATCTCCGGCAAACTGTGGTTGGTCAGCTCCTTGGCCAGGGCCATCGCCAGCTGACGCGGGCGGGCAACGGAACGGGAACGACGCTTGGACAGCAGATCCGCCAGCTTGATCTTGTAGTACTCCGCCACCGTCTTCTGGATGTTGTCGATGGTGACCAGCTTCTCCTGCAAGGCCAGCAGGTCGCGCAGCGCCTCGCGCACGAAGTCGATGTTGATGGCACGGCCGGTGAAGTTGGCGTTGGCGATTACCCGGTTGAGGGCGCCTTCCAGTTCACGGACGTTGGAGCGCAGCCGCTTGGCGATGAAGAAGGCCACTTCGTCCGGCAGATGGATCTGGTTCTCGTCCGCCTTGCGCATCAGGATGGCGACGCGGGTCTCCAGCTCGGGCGGTTCGATCGCCACCGTCAGGCCCCAGCCGAAGCGGGACTTGAGGCGATCCTCGACACCGTTGATCTCCTTCGGATAACGATCCGAGGTCAGGATGATCTGCTGGTTACCTTCGAGCAGGGCGTTGAAGGTATGGAAGAACTCCTCCTGGGAGCGCTCCTTGTTGGCGAAGAACTGGATGTCATCGATGAGCAGGGCATCGACGCTACGGTAATAACGCTTGAACTCTTCAATGGCGTTATTCTGCAGCGCCTTCACCATGTCCTGCACGAACCGTTCGGAGTGCATGTAGATGACTTTGGCGTCTTTCTTGCGTTCCTTGATGGCGTTGCCAACGGCGTGCAGCAAGTGGGTCTTGCCCAGACCGGTGCCCCCATAGAGGAACAGCGGGTTGTAAGCGCCACCCGGATTGTCGGCCACCTGACGGGCCGCCGCTCGGGCCAACTGGTTGGACTTACCTTCGACGAAATTCTCGAAGGTGTAGTTCACGTTGGTGTTGCTCTTGTGGTTCGGCTCGGGCTTGGTTTCAGCCTTGCTTTCCCAGCTCTTGTGAGAGTTATTCACAGGATCGACACCGCGCGCCGGCGCTCTTGCGACCGCGACGGGATGGGGACGATTACCGATGTCAAAACGCAGGGTGGGAGCATCGGCTCCGCACAGCTCGTTGATGATGCCATTGACCCGGAGCAGGTACTTGTCGCGTACCCAGTCCAGAACGAAGCGATTCGGTGCATACAGGGTCAGAGTATTGTCACTCAACTCCGCTTGAAGCGGCCGGATCCACATGCTGAATTCTGCCGAGGGCAACTCATCTTGCAGCCGGTTAAGGCACTGCTGCCATAGCGAAGCAGTCACTCTAGACTCCCGTCAATTGATTAAGTAAAGACCGGCTATTCTACGTTTTTAGTGGCTGGATCTCCAGTTGCCGCCGCACGGATCCAGCAAATAAGATCCT